>CAWJFE010000005.1:0-2065000 GCA_963842125.1 uncultured Alphaproteobacteria bacterium
GTAGGTCGCGCTCGAACTCGGCGACTGCGTTCAGCACAGTCATCGTCAGCTTGCCGGTCGATGAGGTGAGGTCAACGCCACCGAGCTGGAGGCAGTGCACGCGCACGCCGAGATCTGCCAGCCGCTGGATCGTAGTGGTAACGTCCATCGCGTTCCGACCTAGCCGATCGAGTTTGGTGACGATCAGCACATCCCCCTTCTCCAGTCGATCAACGAGGCGCGCGAAAATCGGTCGTTCGAAAGCCGCAACCGATCCTGAGATGACCTCTCAGACGGTGCGCCGAAACTGGACGGAGAACCCTGCACCCGCGATCTCCTCGACTTGGTTGTCGGTCTTTTGGTCGGGTGTCCACACTCGGCTATAGGCGAAGGCGCGGGACATGCGGTGCGGGCTCCAAATCGTCCGCAAGCGGTGTACGGAACGATTGATATGTCCGCAAGTCGGTTCGATGGGTTTCGGACACGCGTTGCCAGCGGTGTCCGCAACCGTCCGGTTGAGGAGCAGGACCTCAGATTTACGCGGCTACGTCTGTGTCCCGGCTGAAGCTTCGATGCCCTTCCGTAAGGTAGTGACAGCCTTCGCCTTTGACCCAACCAAGCTTGCCGGCTCGTTGCAACACGACTGTCATATGCGCCGTGCATAAGCGAGCCGTGCCCCCGGTATTGATATCTCTCTCCTCTGGAGCACCGTCCTCCCATCGGCGGAACGGTCGTGCCTTGAAGGGCCCAGTGTTGGCACGCAGCTGGGCGAATAGTCGGGCATGACCGCCTTCGCGTTCTCGCGGCGGCTCGCGGCTGAGGCGCTCGGTACGGGCGCGCTGGTGACGGTCGTCGTCGGGTCGGGCATCATGGCCGAGCGGCTGACGCAGGATGTGGCGCTCACGCTTCTAGGTAATACGCTGGCGACCGGCGCGATCCTCGTCGTTCTCATCACCGTGCTCGGCCCTATCTCGGGCGCGCATCTCAACCCGGCCGTGACGCTCGTGATGCGGCTTCGCGGATCGCTCGGCACCCGCGAGGCGACGCTCTATGTCGGCGCGCAGATCGTCGGCGGGGCGATGGGCACGGTTCTCGCTCATCTCATGTTCGAGCATGCGCCCGTCGCCCTCTCGGGCACCGCGCGGACCGGCCCGGCACAATGGCTGGCCGAGGTGGTCGCGACCTTCGGACTCGTCGGTGTCATCCTTGGGGGCTTGCGCTTTCGCGCCGATGCGATCGCCTGGCTCGTCGGGCTCTATATCACGGCCGCCTACTGGTTCACCGCGTCGACCTCGTTCGCCAACCCGGCCGTCACGATCTCGCGCACGCTAACCGACACGTTCAGCGGCATCCGCCCGGTGGACGCGCCCGCCTTCATCGCGGCGCAATGCGTCGGCGCGCTCGCCGCCGCTGCCCTGTTCGGCTGGCTGCTCCACCCTGACGACCACCGCTCGCTAAGGACGGCTCTTCGCGGCATTCCGGACTGAAGACCTCCCATGACCGCCACGATCTATCACAACCCCGCCTGCGGTACGTCGCGCAATGCGCTCGCGATCCTGCGCGCGTCGGGCGAGGAGCCCCGCATCGTCCTCTATCTGGAGACGCCGCCGGACCGCACGACCTTGATGCGGCTCATCGCCGATGCCGGCTTGATCCCGCGCGAGGCGCTCAGGGTCAAGGGCAACGAGGCGCTTGTTGAAGAGCTGGGCCTGTCCGAGCCCAGCGGCGCCGCGAGCGACGATTCGGTATGCCTTATCGAGGCCATGCTGGCCCACCCGATCCTCATCAATCGGCCCTTCGTCGTCACGGACCTCGGAACGGCGCTTGCCCGTCCATCCGAACGCGTGGCGGACCTTCTTTCGCATCCGGTAGATCACTACACTAAGGAGGACGGCGAGATCGTCATATTGGTGGCGGGAACGGACGGAGAGACGCGATGAGTGTGCTGCGGACCGAGCGAAGGCGACACGGCCACCGTTTGCTGCCCGCTCGACGATCTGCCGAACCTTCAAGGCGAAGCTCTGCCGCCGATCGATGCGCAAGACTTCGCGGCGCCAGGCGATCCAGGCCATGCGCCGCGCATTCTCGTCCTCTACGGATCGCTGCGGACGCGCTCCTTCTCACGGCTTCTGTCGGAGGAAGCGGGCCAATTGCTGCGCCATCTCGGCTGCGAGACGCGGACCTTCTCGCCGCACGGCCTGCCGCTGCCGGACGCGCCCTTCGAGGACGGCGCCGAACCGTCCGACCATCCGAGGGTGCGCGAATTGCGCGATCTCGCGACCTGGTCGGAGGGCATGGTCTGGGTAAGCCCAGAGCGGCACGGCGCGATGACCGGCATCATGAAGGCGCAGATCGATTGGCTCCCCTTGAGCCTCGGCGGCGTGCGTCCGACGCAAGGCAAGACGCTGGCGCTGGCGCAGGTCTCGGGCGGCTCGCAGAGCTTCAACACGCTCAACCAGATGCGCGTGCTCGGGCGCTGGATGCGGATGGTGACGATCCCCAACCAGTCCTCGGTGCCCAAAGCCTTCCTCGAATTCGACGAGGCCGGCCGCATGAAGCCCTCGCCCTATTACGCGCGGCTGGTCGATGTCTGCGAAGAATTGGTCAAGTTCACGCTGATGACGCGCGGACGATCGCGCCTCCTGACCGACCGCTATTCCGAGCGTGTCGAGAGTGCGGCGGAGACGAGCCGGCGGGTCAACCAAGCCGCGCTCTAGACGGCCGCGAATACCTCTTCCCGGTCGGCCAACGCCGTCAGCGCGGCGAGAAAATCGGCGATCCCTTCCTCTTGCGTCCCGTCATTGGAAACGGTGCGGCGACGCAGATCGTCCGGTAGATCGGGCGCGCGGCGGGCAAGGCGGGCCGAGCGATCGGCGACGTCTTCGCGGCCACGCGCCGCGAGGCGGCGGGCGAGCGTTTCCGGCGTCGCGGTGACGATGATGGCTGCGGCGTTCCCGTAGGCATGCGAGGCATCCGACAGCACGGATCGCGACACGTTGGCCACGACGATCCGCCCTTCGGCCACCCTGTCCACCGTCTCGGAGGGGATGCCATAGGCGATGCCGTGGGCGCGCCAGCCGAGTGCGAAGCCGCCCCGCGCGGCCATCGCCTCCCAATCGGTGGTCGTGATCTCGCCGGCATCCTCGGTCTCGTCCGCCGGGCGGGTGATGAGACGTCGCGGGAAAACGAAGCGATCGTCCTCGATAAGCGCCTGCTTGGCGGCCCGGATGAGCGTGTCCTTGCCGGCGCCGGACGGGCCGACGACGGCGATGAAGAGGCCAGGTCTGACAGCGTCAGCAGACACGGCGACCCTCGCGGTAGACCTCGCGGACGATGGGCCGAAGCCCGCCGTCCTGGCCCACGGGATCGAGCCGCACGCGAATGAAGTCGGCCCGGCGCCCCTTCTCCACCGCTCCCCGATCATCGAGACCGAGCGCCTCGGCTGGCGCGAGCGAGACGGTGCGCACTGCGCGCGGCAGGTCCCAGCCCTCCATCTCGCCCAGCTTGAAGGCGGCCTGGATGAGGGCATACGGCACGTAGTCCGAGGAGAGCACGTCGAGATGGCCACTGTCGGCCAGTTCGGCCGCCGACACGTTGCCCGAATGGCTCTTGCCTCGCACGATATTGGGTGCGCCCATCAGCACGGCCATGCCGGCCTCGCGGCTGGCCTTGGCCGCCTCCGGCGTCGTCGGGAACTCGGCGAGACGGACGCCGTCGCGCACAGCCTCGGCGACATGCGCCTCGGTCGCATCGTCATGGCTGGCGATGACGAGGCCGCGTGCGCGGGCGTCGCGCGCGATCTCGAGACGCTGGGCGTCGGAATATTCGGCCGCCTCGGCCTGGCGCTCGGTGACGAAGCGCTCGTAGACATCGGCCGACATGCCGGTCTTGCCCATGTAGTAGAGCCGGTGCGCCTCGAGCGTGGCGAACTGGCGCTGGCCGGGCGAATGGTCCATCAGGCTGACGAGACGTACCGACGGATCGTCCGCGAAGACGGCATAGGCCGGCAGCAGCTGCGGCGAGGAGACCTCGCAGCGCAAATGCGTGAAATGCTCGGCGCGCAGGAAGCCCTTGGCCTGCTGGTCCTGGACGGCATCGACGAGCGCGCGAAGCTCGGCCGCCTTCAGCCGGTCGTCGGTATCCTTGCCGACGCCCTCCATGCCGACGCAGAGCGCATCGAAGACGGTCGTGATGCCGGCCGAGGCGATCTGCGCGTCATGGGCCTGGGCCGCGAGCGCTGCGTTCCAGGTCACACCGGGGCGCGGTTTGTAGTGGTTCTCGATGTGGTCGGTGTGCAGCTCGACGAGCCCGGGAAGCAGCAGATCGCTCTCCCAGTCCTCGCCGACGGTGCCCGCGCCCTCGTCGATGCGCGAGAACCGGCCGCCGGACACGCCGATCGATCCGTCGAACGCGGCGTCCGCCGTAACGATCCGCGCATTGCGGACGGTGAGATCGTCGGTGCCCGCCCGCGAGGACGCCGGGCGGGCGAGAAGGGTGTCGGTCATGCGGATGCTGCCTCCGGCTGGCGCTCGCCCGATCGGGCTTCGTATCTGTCGCAAAAGGCCTCCGGCGTCAGGGCGCGGAAGTCCGGCAGGACGCCGCGCAGGGCCTCGTGGCTCCAGTCCCACCACGCCAGGGCCTGCAGGCGCCGCGCCGTCTCGGGTGCGAAGCGCGGCTTGATGGAACGGGCCGGGACGCCGCCGACGATCTGGTACGGCGCAACGTCGCGAGAGACGACCGCGCCCGCGCCGATCACCGCGCCATCGCCCACCGTGACGCCTGGCAGCACCGTCGCGCCGTGGCCGATCCAGACGTCATTGCCGATGACGGGACCCTGGGCCTCGCGCCAGTCGAAGAACGCGGTCTCGTTCGCCTCGCCCTCGAAATAATCGCCTGCCCGATAGGTGAAGTGGTGCTGGGTGGCGCGCCAGGTCGGGTGGTTGGTCGCGCCCAAGCGGACCTGCGCGGCTATGTTGGCGAACTTGCCGACCCGGGCATAGTCGGCATAGCCGCCCTCCATCATGTAGCTGTAATCGCCGAAGGACGAGCGGTTCAGCCGGCAATGGGCGCCGACTTCCGTCCAGCGGCCGAGCGTGGTCTCGGTCAGCCGTGCGGTCGGATCGATCGTGGGGCTTTCCGAGAGCTTCACGCCGCCTCCTCCATGGGCACGGCGAAGCCCGATACGTCGATGAGCCGCGACGCCAAGGCCTCGCGCACCTCGGCGTCGTGGAAGATGGCGAGGATGGCGCAGCCCTCGGCCAGCTTCTCGCGCGTCAGGGCGATGACGACCTCGCGGTTCTTCGCATCGAGCGAGGCCGTCGGCTCGTCGAGAAGTAGGATGGGATGGCGGCCGACGAAGCTCATGGCGATGTTGACCCGCTGCTGCTCGCCGCCGGAGAAGGTCGCGGGCGGCAGTTGCCAGAGCCGTTCGGGCAGGTTCAGCCGGGCGAGCATGTCGCGGGCGAGGCGTTCGGGCGCTTCGCGGCCCGCCTCGCGACCGGCCTCGGTCACGAGATCGAGCGCCGAGACGCGGGGGATGACGGAAAGGAACTGACTGACATAGCCGATCGCATCGCGCCGCGCGTTGAGCACGTCGCGCGGATTGCCCTTCGCGATGTCGATCTCGGTACCGCCATGACGCAGGAGGATGCGGCCCGCATCGGAGCGATAGTTGCCATAGGCCATCTTGAGGATGGTCGATTTGCCCGTGCCCGACGGGCCGGCCAGCACGGCGCAGTCGCCGGGCTCCAGCGCGAAGGTGACATCGCGCAGGACGCCGATCCGCAAGCCGCCGCGCAGGTGCATGGTGAAGGTCTTGGCGACAGTCTCGAAGGTGAGGACGGCTGCTTGCATCACGCGACCTGTAGGACGGAGGAGACGAGAAGCTGGGTGTAGGGCGCTTGCGGATCGTCGAGCACCTGGTCGGTCAGACCCTGCTCGATGACGCTGCCGCCTTGCATGACCATGATCCGATCCGACAACAGCCGTGCGACGGCCAGATCGTGCGTGACGATGACCACGGCCAGCTCCAGATCGCGCACCAACCCGCGCAACAGGTCGAGCAGCCGCGCTTGGACCGAGACGTCGAGCCCGCTGGTCGGCTCGTCCATGAGCAGCAGGCGGGGCCGGGTCACGAGGTTGCGCGCGATCTGGAGCCGCTGGCGCATGCCGCCGGAAAACGCGGTCGGCGCATCGTCGATGCGGCCGGCCTCGATCTCGACGCGGGCCAGCCAGTCCTCGGCCGTCTCGCGGATGCGACCATAGTGCCGATCGCCGATCGCCATCAGCCGCTCGCCGACATTGCCGCCGGCCGAGACGCGCATGCGAAGACCGTCGGCCGGATTCTGGCGCACGAAGCCCCAGTCGGTCCGTTGCAGCACGCGCCGCTCGGCCTCGTCGAGATCGGCGAAGGCGCGGGGGCGGCCGTCGCGCATGCGGTAGGTGACCGCGCCGGAGGTCGGCGCCAGATCGCCCCAGAGGCAGGAGAGCAGCGTCGACTTGCCGGAGCCCGATTCGCCGACGATGGCCAGCACCTCGCCCGGCCAGAGATCGAACGAGACGTCGCGGCAGCCGGTGCGCGTGCCGTAGAGCTTGGTGAGCTCGGTGACGGAGAGAAGGGATGCAGGGCGCTCATGTGACCGCATCATTCCGCCGCCTCCGCATAGGCGCCGGGCACGCCAGACTGATCGCCGGCATGACCTTCCGCACGCCGCGTCTCGCAATAGTCGGTGTCCGAACAGGTGAACATCCGCCCGCCCGCATCGTCGGTGACGACCTCATCGAGATAGACGCCCGCCGCTCCGCAAAGGGCGCAGGAAAGGCCCTCGAAGGCCTGCACCGTGAAGGGATGATCCTCGAAATCGAGGCTCACCACCTTGGTGAAGGGCGGCACCGCGTAGATGCGCATCTCGCGGCCCGCACCGAAGAGCTGGAGCGCGGGGCTCATGTCCATCTTCGGATTGTCGAATTTCGGGGTCGGCGTCGGGTCCATCACGTAGCGCTCGTCGATGCGGACCGGGTAGGCATAGGTCGTCGTGATCTCGCCGTGGCGCGCGATGTCCTCGTAGAGCTTGACGTGCATGAGGCCGTATTCCTCGAAGCGCATGCATGATGCGCGTCTCGGTCTCGCGCGGCTCCAGGAAGCGCAAGGGCTCGGGGATCGGCACCTGGTAGACGAGGATCTGATCGGCTTTGAGCGGTTCTTCGGGGATGCGATGGCGCGTCTGGATGACGGAGGCCTCGCCCGTCCTCGTCGTCGTCGCGACACCCGCCGTCTTGGCGAAGAAGGCGCGGATGGAGACGGCGTTGGTCGTGTCGTCCGAGCCCTGGTCGATGACCTTGAGGACATCCTCGGGCGACAGGATCGCGGCCGTCACCTGCACGCCGCCCGTGCCCCAACCATAGGGCATCGGCATCTCGCGCGAAGCGAACGGCACCTGATAGCCGGGGATCGCGACCGCCTTCAGGATCGCGCGGCGGACCATGCGCTTGGTCTGCTCGTCGAGATAGGCGAAGTTGTAGGGGGTCTCGGTCATGCGCCGTCCTCAGCCTCTGGTAGGATCGGTTCGAGATTGGTAGGAACCGCCACGCTGAATTCGCTGGCCAGAATTGCGACCTGGATGCCCACGCTCGCGCGAAGTTCGCCGACCGCAGGCAAGAAGCGCCAAGAGGCGAAATGGCTTCGATCGACCCCAAATTGGACGTCGTCACCCAACTTACCCGCCGCCGAGAGAAACTTTCGGCAAGCAGCACGCATTGCAATGAGGTGACTCAAAAGCGGCTCACCGGGGTTTTCATCGATGAGGGCTGAAAGGCGCTGCCGAATGTCAAGAATTGACTGGACACAGTGGTGTGGAATTTCCAGTTCGTGAGCGACGAATAACACGCGTTTGTCTTCCAAGATGTGGAAGAGTCTTTCGACAAGAGCTCTCTGTGGTGGTGGAGCTTCCCACTGCATGCCGCCAAGTGGAGTGCTGATGCCTCTCAGGCGGGCAATAAGGTTGCCAATCTTGTTATTGTAGTCGCGCCCGGTCATTCCGCCGCCTCCGGAAAAGCCTCAGTCTCCCGCGCGGCCGCCCACTCGCGGCGCAGGCGACGGATGAGGTCGAGCTCGGCCTGGAAGTCCACGTAATGCGGCAGCTTCAGGTGCTCGACGAAGCCGGAGGCCTGGATGTTGTCGCAATGGCCGATGACGAACTCCTCGTCCTGCGCCGGCGCGTCGCGGGGCTCGTCGAATTCGTCGGCCCTGAGCGCGCGGTCGAGGAGGGACATGGCCATGGCTTTCCGCTCGTGGCGCCCGAAGACGAGGCCGTAGCCGCGCGTGAACTGGGGCGGGGTCTCGCCCCCGCCGGTGAACTGGTTGATCATCTGGCACTCGGTGACCGTGACCTCGCCGAGCGAGACCGCGAAGCCGAGCTCCGGCACCGTCATCTCGACCTCCACCGCACCGATGCGGATCTCGCCGGCGAAGGGGTGGTTGCGCCCGAAGCCTCGCTGGGTCGAATAGCCGAGCGCGAGGAGATAGCCCTCGTCGCCCCGCGCGAGCGCCTGGAGGCGCTGGTCGCGGGTCAGCGGGTAGTCGAGCGGCGCGCGCGTCATGTCGCCGGGCTCGAAACCCTCCGGCGTGTCGCCGTCGGGCTCGATCAGGCCTTCGCCTTTCAGGATGTCGCTGACGCGCGGTGTCGGGCCGTCATGCGGCGCGGCGCGTCTGGGCGCCTCGACCTCGTGCCCCTCGGCGGCGAGCGCGAAGTCGAGCAGGCGGTGCGTGTAATCGAAAGTGGGCCCGAGCCGCTGGCCGCCTGGCAGGTCCTTGAAGGCCGCCGAAATGCGCCGCTCGATGCGCATGGCGGCGGTGTCGATGGCTTGCGAATAGCCAAAACGCGGCAGCGTCGTGCGATAGGCTCTGGCGAGGAAGATCGCCTCGATCATCTCGCCGCCGGTCTGCTTGAGCGCCAGCGCGGCCAGCTCGCGGTCGTAGAGCGAGCCCTCGGCCATCACCCGGTCGACGGCATAGCTCATCTGCGCCGGCGATCTGCTCGATCGTCAGGTCGGGCACCGAGCGGTCGCCCCGGCGCCGGTCGGCGAGGAGGGCGTGGGCCAGGCGATGGCGGCCTCGCCGCCCTTGACGGCGACATACACTAGACCGTCTCCTTAATACACGTGGTGCGGGGCAACGCGGCGAGGCGGTCGCTGCAGGTCAGGATCAGGTCGATGCCGCGCGGGAAGCGGACACCATTGCGGGCCCAGGCCTCGAGAAACGCATCGTCGATGAGATCGCATGCCAGCATCGCCCGGCTCTCGATGCCGGGGCCGGTGAGGATATGCCGCCCTCATCGTCTAAGCGCTCGCATTCCCAGATGCAGGTCGCCGACCGATCGGGATAGGCCTGCGTGCCCTGGGCGAGATCGTCGATGGGAAGGCGGCCGGCGGGCGTCGCCGCGAAGACGAAACGAGCCTTGTCGGCCTCGCTCACGTCCAAACGCGGCGCGGCGGTGTGGAAGTCCGACCACAGCGCGACATCCGATTCGTAGGCGGGATCTAGAAGGATCGGCGTATCGACGTCGCAAAGCGTCAGAAGCGTCGCGGCCATGGCGCGGCCCATCGGCGCCGGCGCGTCCAGCTCTGCCGCGATGCCGACGATCGTGCCGGGACGCGAAAGTGCGGTCAGAAGGCTGCGAAAACTGCGCGAGGCATCGAAGACGGACTTTGGAAAGGCCGGCCCGATCGGTGTGGTGGGCGGCAAGGTCTGAGCGTCGGTCATCAGTCGTCTCCGCGCGCGAGGGTTAAGAAATCGACCGTCGTTGCGGCCGCCTCGGCCTCGGCGGTCTGGGCCTCGGCTTCGATACGGGCACGGATCGGGCGCAGGGCCTCTGTCTCGACCGCCTTACGCGCCGGCGTCTGCCAGAGCCCGTCGAGGAGCGCGGCCAGTTTCGACGCGGCCTTGTCGCGGCCCAGCGCATAGGCATGGCCCGTCTCGCCGCCGGCGAGCACGACGCTTGCCCGCGTCACGCTCGCCTCGCCGAGATTGAAGGGCGCGCCGCCGCCGCCCGCGCGGCCGCGCAGCATGACGAGCCCGCTTTCCGGCGCGCGCAGCCAGCGCCAGCCCTCCGGCTCGCCGATCGCGTCGAGCGCAGCGCTCAGCTCCTCGCGACGGCCGCGCGCAAGGGTAGAGATGACGGCGCGGCGATCGAAGCCGTCACTTGCGGGCGACAAAGGCATGGGAACCTCTTCATGACTTCGTTTGATTTGTCTATTTCGTTAGACAAATATCGAGACCGTGTATAGCCCCCGTCCGATGACACGTGCATGACGACGGCGCGGGGATCGGGAGGGGTGAATGGAGTGAGTGACGGGCTCGCGCGCTGGCGCCGCATTTCGGATGCGCTGAGCGAGGACATCGCCGCCGGCCGCTTCGCGCCCGGCGCCAAGCTGCCGACGGAGGCCGCGCTCGCCGAACGGTTCGGCGCGAATCGGCACCGGTGCGCCGTGCGCTCTCGCACCTGTCGGCCGAGGGCCGCGTGCGGGCGCGCCGGGGCAGCGGCACCTTCGTCACCGACGCGCCGGTGCTCTATCCCATCACCGCACGCACCCGCTTCAGCGAGATCGCCGAGGGCCGAGCGGTCCGTGACTGCCGAGAGCCTCGGCCACCATATCGAGCCGGCCGGCGAGGCGATCGCGCGCCGACTCTGCCTCGCGCCGGGCACGGACGTTCTTGTCTGGCGCACGCGGCGCGCCATGGGCGGGCGCTGGACGAGCCTTGCGACGCATTGGCTCCCGGCCGCGCCCTTCGAGGGGCTTGTGGAGGCCTTCGAGCGGAGCGGCTCGCTCAGCGCCGCCTTCGCGGCGCTCGGCCATGCGGACTATTCCCGAAGCCGCAGCGAGATCTCGGCCAGCCTGGCCGACCCGGAGACCGCCGCACTGCTCGACCTGGCCCCGGGCGATCCGGTGCTCGTCGTCCGTGCGCTCGACGTCGATGCGAGAGGCGCGCCGTTGCAGGTGCTGGAGACGCGGTTCGCGGCCAGCGCCGTCTCGCTCCTCGTCGAGACCGTGCCGTCACGCGGCTGACATGGGAATGACATCCCTGCGTCAGCGGGCTGCAACAGACCCACGCTAAAGTCGGGTCCCGTGCTCCTCGACTCAGAAAGGCGGGATCGGTCTTGCTCCATATCAACACGCTCACCAAGCGCTTCGGCGCCGGCGCTTCAGCGGTGACGGCTGTCGATGGCGTCACGATCGAAGTCTCGGCCGGCGAGATGGTCGGGGGTGTCCTCCTGGCCGCTCCGGCGCCGGCAAGTCGACGCTCTTGCGCATGATCAACCGGCTTGAGAGCCCAAGCGAGGGCCACATCCAGTTCGGCGATCGGGTGGTGAGCGAGCTGAAGGGCTCGGCCCTGCGCACTTGGCAGCGCGATTGCGCGATGATCTTCCAGCAGTTCAATCTCGTGCCGCGCCTGGATGTGCTGACCAACGTCATGCTCGGCCGGCTGAACCGCCAGCCGCTCTGGGCGAGCCTAGCTAAGGTCTTCACCGAAGAGGATCGGTTGCGCGCGCTTCTCGCGCTGGAGCGGCTCGGCATCGCAGGGACCGCCATGCAGCGGGCCGACACGCTGTCGGGGGGCAACAGCAGCGCGTTGCGATCGCCCGCGCCCTGATGCAGGAGCCGCGCGTCATCCTGGCCGACGAGCCGATCGCCTCGCTCGATCCCTTGAATGCCGCCATCGTCATGGACGCGCTGAAGGCGATCAACGCGAGCGAGGGCCTGACGGTGATGTGCAACCTGCACACGCTCGACACCGCCCGCACCTATTGCAGCCGCGTGATCGGCATGATGGCCGGCCGCGTCGTCTTCGATGGCCCGGCCTCGGACCTGACCAACGCCCGGGTGCGCGACATCTACGGCGCGGAAGGCGAGGCCGAACTGTCGGAGGCCGTCACCTCGACCGCGCTGCCGATGGGTCCCGATACTCCGATCTTCACCGCTGCCCGCCGGCGAGCCCGCCGAGCGCGAGGCGCGCGTGCTGGCGCAACCCGCTTTGGCGCTCGGACAGCGCGCGCCGGAGAGCCCCCGCGAGGAGCCGCAAAGGCGCGCGGTCGGCTGAGACAGCCGGGCCGCCGGCCGGGTTTGGCACGCGGCTCGAAGACCGAATTTCCACAGCAACAGGGATGACCCCCATGACCGCCTTCAAGACCGCTCTTTTTGGCGCCGCTGCCGCGAGCGCCCTTCTGATCACGCCCGGCATGCTGACGTCTGCCTTGGCGCAGGATGCCAATGGCGTCTTCCGCGTCGGCATCCTCGGCGGCGAGAACGAGGCCGACCGCCTGCGCAACTTCCAGTGCCTGGCCGAGACCTTGCCGACTGCCGTCGACGGCGTCGAGAGCGTCGAGCTCTTCCCGGCCGCTGACTATGACGGCGTCATCCAGGGCCTCCTCGGCGGCACGCTCGACTATGCCGAGCTCGGCGCATCGGGCTATGCCAGATCTTCATCGAGGACGAGAACGCCGTCGATCCGATCCTGACGACCGTCCAGACCGATGGCGCGACGGGCTACTATTCCGTCATGCTCACCCGCGCCGATAGCGGCATCGAAAGCCTGGCCGACATGGAAGGCCGCTCGCTCGGCTTCGCCGATCCCGACTCGACGTCGGGCTACCTCATCCCGCTCGTCACGCTGCCCGAGGAAGAGGCGCTCGGCGGTCAGACGATCGAGCAGTTCTTCTCCGAGACCGGCTTCGGCGGCGGCCATGAGAACAACGTGCTCGCGGTCGTCGACGGCAAGTTCGATGCAGGCGTCACCTGGACCTCGGGCGTCGGCGATTTCGAGGACGGCTACACGTCGGGCAACATCCGCAAGATGGTCGACAAGGGCCTGCTCGACATGGACGACATGCGCCAGATCTGGCAGTCGCCGCTGATCCCGAACGGCCCGATCACCGTCTCCAACACGGTCCCCGCGGAGCGCAAGCAGCAGTTCAAGGACTACCTGGTGAACATGGTCGAGACCGACCCGGACTGCTTCCAGGCGATCCAGGGCGGCGAGTTCTCCGGCTACACCGAGGTGAACCCGGACTTCTACATGCCGATCATCAATGCCCGCCGCGGCACGATCGGCGGCTAGGCCACCCGTCGGCGCATAGGCGCTGACCTTAAGCGCGGCGGACCTTCCGGTCCGCCGCCATGGCCCTCTTTCGGACCCATCCCACCCATGTCCCTCGTCGCGCCGACCCTCGAGGTTGCCAAGCCGCCGCAGGCCTCGCCTGAGACGCGAGCGATCGCAGACGGCTATCGCGCCCTCGTGCGCCGCCGGCGGACCTACAGCGTCCTGTCCGCCACGATCCTCCTCGTCGCGCTCTTCTTTTCCCTGCGTTTCGCCAACGAGACGAACGCCGCCGGCTTCTTCGAGCGCCTGCCGCATCTCTTCGACTTCGTCTCCTGGCTGGTCCCCGATCAGTGGTCCCGTGTCTGGCGCGCGCTGCTCGACCTGCCGACCCCTTACGACAACGGCACCCAGGCGACCGACTTCGAGGCCGGCCGGCACTATCTGACCGAGACGCTCTACATCCCCGAATACGTCTGGAAGATGCTGGAGACGATCAATATCGCGATCCTCTCCACGCTCGTGGGCGGCGCGCTCGGCTTCGTCTTGTCCTTCTTCGCCGCGTCCAACCTGATGGGCGCCGCCTCGGTGCGCTGGGTCACGCGCCGCTTCCTGGAAGTGCTGCGCGCCTTCCCCGAGATCGTCATCGCTGGTTTCTTCGCCGCCGTCCTCAGCCTCGGGCCCATCCCGGCCATCTTCGCGGTCGCCATCCACACGGTCGGCGCGCTCGGCAAGCTCTTCTACGAGGTGGCCGAGAATATCGACATGAAGGCCGACGAGGGCCTGCGCGCCACCGGCGCCTCCTGGGTGCAGCGCATGCGCTATGGCGTCGTGCCGCATGTCTTGCCGAACTTCCTCAGCTATGCGCTCCTGCGACTGGAGATCAACGTGCGCGCCTCGACCATCATCGGTGCCGTCGGCGGCGGCGGCATCGGCGAGGTGCTGCGGCTCTCGATCAGCCGCGGCTGGGGGGCGCAGACGCTCGCGATCATCGCGCTCCTCTTCCTGACCATCGTCGCCGTCGACCAGATCAGCGCGCATTTCCGGCGCAAGCTCGTCGGCGCGCACAGCTTCACGCTTGGCGGAGGCTGACCCCATGAACACCGCCACCCTCGATGCCAGCACCGTCGCTCGCCTGAAGACCGAGCACGAGACCGTCTTCGGCCGGACCTGGCGCGACCGGATGACGGGCCCGCTCATCGTCCTCGGTGTCATCGCCTATTGCATCTTCTGCTTCTTCTTCTTCCGCGCCGGCGAGGTGCTGGGCGAAGCGCGCTGGGAGCGGGCCGGCGCCTATCTCGCGGACTGGGTGAGCTACGAGGTGCGCCCGGAAGTGCGCAACGATGGCGAGATCGAGCTGCGCTGGCCGCGCTTCTCTCCGCTCGGGCCCGATCCCGATCCCGATTGGGTCGAGGCCGGCGACGAAGCGGTCGTCTTCGACTTCGGAGGCGGGCGAACGGCGACGATCACTAACGGCCTCGTCGAGGCCACGCGCGGCGGCGAGGCGGTGGCGCTACCGACCGCCGGCAACGATCCGCAGGCTCCCGCCGACGCGTCCTCCTGGGTCGTGCAGGACGGCACCAAGGTCTGGCTCCTCTTCGGCGGCGGCACGCGGCTCGAGGTGCGCGACGACAAGGTCAAGCTGCGCCGCCTCTTCTGGGGGTGGGAGAACTTCCTCTTCGATCCGTCCTCGGAGTTCTGGAACCGCCCGGCCTCCGAGGTCGTCGCCCTCGTCCTCTCGCCTGAGCGGCTCGACTTCGAGCAGTCGAACCTCGCCAATGCCTGGTCCGATTTCTGGTGGAATGCCGAATGGCAGCACGGCGACGTCTACATCAAGCTCCTGCAGACGATCGTGATGGCCTTCGTCGGCACGCTCTTTGCGGCCGCACTCGCCTTTCCGCTCTCCTTCTTCGCCGCGCGCAACATCACGCGCTCCCGGCTCGTCAACCACGCGCTGAAACGCCTCTTCGACTTCCTGCGCTGCGTCGACATGCTGATCTGGGCGCTCTTCTTCACGCGCGGTTTCGGGCCGGGGCCGCTGGCGGGCATCGGCGCGATCTTCCTTACCGACACCGGCACGCTCGGAAAACTCTATTCAGAAGCGCTGGAGAATATCGACGACAAGCCGCGCGAAGGCATCCGCTCGCTCGGCGCGCATGGCGTGGCCGTCCAGCGATACGGCGTGGTGCCGCAGATCCTGCCCGTCTTCGTCAGCCAGGCGCTCTACTTCTGGGAATCGAACACGCGCAGCGCCACCATCATCGGCGCGGTCGGCGCCGGCGGCATCGGCCTCAAGCTCTGGGAGGCCATGCGCACCAATGCCGACTGGGAGAACGTCGCCTATATGGTGATCCTGATCCTGATCGTCGTCTTCGTCTTCGACAACATTTCCAACGCTCTGAGGCGACGCTTGATTGGCCGCACGAGCGGCGACCAGGCCGGCAGCTAGGTCCAAACCTACGGCCTCCGTCCCACATGTCGGCGGGACGGCTCGCAGGCCGACGACGGCGACGGCCGAAAAGCGTGCGCTCAGGTATGCCCGTCCTGCTTGTCCGGCGTGTTACCCAATCGTCGCGGAAGGTGGGTACGTCCGTCATCGACGCGCGGCATCTCTTCACGGCGCGGCGCTCGGTCCAGCCGACGGGGGCGGCGGGTAGGCGAGGTCCTGGACGGAACCTGCCATGAACCCGCGACGCAGGCCCGTCCCACCGTCCGCTCCGACACGATCGAGGCAACGTGCCCTTGCGGCGGCCGACACGCGCCTAGCTTCGCCAGCGCTCGTCTTGGACGCGAGGTCGCCGCGACAAGCGAGGCGGGCACCTCCGAGCTGCCCGCATGTGGCGATATGGACGTCTTCGTGAGAAAGCCCACCGGCTATGGCGTGCCGGTTGGTGAGGTAGCGGTTGCACCAAGGGCCAGGCGCCGAGAAGGCAGGGGCTCCCTGCGGGAGACCCTGCCCTGATGTCTAGCGCTCGTCAGGGGTCTAGAGCGCGCCGAGCCGCACGAAGCGCGTCTCGCCAGAGGCGTCATCGACCCCGTCATTGTCCGTGACGATGAAGGCCTCGCCATTCACCACCGTCAGCCCTTCGACCTTGTCCTGGACTGGGCCATTGGTGGCCGCGAGATCGGGCAGCACGTCGCGCGCCAGCGTCTTCTCGACCACCGGCACATCCTCGGCGCCGATCTCGGCGAACGTCACGTCCGCGAGGTTGACGCGATAGATGCGCTTGATCGCGGCGGCCGAGCCGATCTGATTGTCGCGCTCCAGGACGAGCAGGCCGTTCTCGGTCATCTCCAGATCGGCCAGGCCGACCCAGCCGCTCGTCGCCTCGCGCGTATCGAGCGGGTAGTGCGCGACCGACCAGGTCTCGTCCGCCGGCGACCAGGCCAGCAGCTTGACCAGACCTTCGGGATCGTCCTCGAATTCGCGTTGAACGGCGATGATGACACGACCATTATCGACGGCCACGCCCTCGAAGCCGAAGCGGCGGTCGACGGCCCTGAGCGCATCCGGTATCTCGATGCGGCGCGTCAGCGTGCCGTCCTCGGAGACGATTAGGAGCTGGCTCTCGGTCGGGTTCTCGTCGCGCTCGGGGTTGCCTTCCGAGACAATGTAGAAGCCGCCGTCCGGATTGATCGCCACGCCTTCCGGATCGAGGTTCCGAGCGACCGCGCCGTCCTCCATGATGATCGTCTTGCCGTTGATGACGGCCGGCGCCTCGCTCGCATCGATCGCGTAGATCGCGGGCGCGGCGCCATAGAAGGAATCGGACACCGCGACGAGCGTGCCGTCCGCGCGGGTGGCCAGACCGGACAGCGCGCCGAAGCCGATCGGCGCGTCGGACGCGATCTCAGGGTAGGCGGGCTCGCCGTCTTGCCGCTCGAAGATCGTCACAAGCGAGCCCACACCGCCATCCTCGCGCAAGTCGGTCTCGGAGGCGACGACGAGGAGGTTGCGCGCGGGGATCGGCAGGATGCCCTCGGGGCCGACACCGCCGGGCGAGAGGGTCTCGACGAGCTCCGGGCCCTGCTCGCCGGCGCGGTAGACGGGCACGAGGCTGGCGCGCTCCAGCCCGACGAAGATCAGCGTTTCGTCGCCGAAGGTAGCGCTGGCCATGCCTTCCGGCTCGACGCCCTTGTTCTCGGCCCGCTCGTCCGGGTAGTGGCCGAGGCGGATGGCCAGGTTCTCCAGGTCGGTGCCCGAATCAAAGGCCACCTGCCCGTCCGTGGTGAAGACCGTGAAGCCGCGCGAGCCGCCCTCGTAATCGCCCTCGTTGGCGGTCACGATCCGCTCGCCCACCCAGGCCAGCGCGTCCGGCTCGCGCGGCAGATCGGCGAGCGAACCCGTGGGATCGATCGCGCCGTCCTCGATGACATCGACGCCGTCGAGCGAGACCGAACCGGCCGAGAAATGGCTGGTGACCATGCCCGAACCCGCATCGATGACGGCAATGTGGTTGTTCTCCTGCAAACTGACCGCGATGCGTGCGCCGGTGCCGTCGAAAGCGACGAACTCGGGCTCGGGGTCGCTGGGCGCGACATCGGCCAGGCCGGTCAGGTCGACGCGCATCATGGAAGCGCAGTCCGGTATGCCGTCCGCGACGCTGAAGAGAAGGACCTCGCCGGCCGGCGCCTGGGGAATCAACCCATCGTTCAGATCCTCGTCGCGCTCGTTCTCGATGGCGATGGCGAGCCTCGTTCCATCGGGCGAGAGGGCCAGCGCATCGGGCTGGCCACCGAGGTCGCAGCTCGTGTCCTTCAGTGCGGCGCTCGTCACGTCGACCACGGCAAGCGTGCCGCTCGGCTCGGTGAAGCTCTCGGACGTATTGACGCCCACTAGCGCAGTCTTGCCAGCGACCACGACGGAGGTCGGCTCGCCGCCGGTCTCGACAAAGCCCGCAGCCTTGGGCTCCGATGGGTCGATAATGTCGATCAGGCCGACGCCGCCCCGCGCGCCGTCGGTGTAGACGAGCGTCTCGCCGTCCGCGCTCGCCGCGACGATCTCGGCCACGCTCTCGCCGTTCCGACCCTGCTTGGCCACCTCGAAGGTGGCGACGCGAGCGAAGGTCTTGCCGTCGCCATGACCGCCGGCATGGGCTCCGACGCCCGGTGCGAGCGCTAGGGTCATCGTGGCGAGGGCCGTGGTCGCGAGAAGGGTTCGGTGCAGCATGTTGGTCTCCCGTAACGCCCCGAGGGGGCTAGCGGGCGAACCCGTAGGCACGACGTGTGACAACGGTGTAACATCCGCGTTCTACCGGCCGGGCACAGGTCGGGCCCGTTTCAAGGGTCGTTCACGTCGCGCAGCTTTCGAACAGGCTCAGGCTGGCCATCTTGATTCCGTCGGTTGGGATCATCAGACAGGTGGCGTGTTCGTCGGAGAGTTCGGTTACCGGCCGGGCGATCAGCGTGTCCTCGGGGTGAAGCGCCCCTTCCAGAAAGAGGCCGATACCAACACCGTGCAGAACCGCTTCGCGCATGAGTGGGAAGGTCGTCGTCGAAAGCGTGCGCGTCAGCGCCATACGCTCTGCCTTGAGGACGCGGGCGACGTAGCGGCGAGTGAATGAGCCCTCCTCCGCGAGGAGCACGGTCCGCGCCGCGAGGTCGGCCAGGGTTAGCGACGGACGCTTCGCCAGCGTGTCGTCTCTTCGTAGGTAGGCGCAGTAGCGCGCGCGGCCGATCTCACGGCGATGCCAGCCGGGCAGCTCGCTCGGTTCGGTGATGATGCCGACATCGGCGGCCCGCTCGCGTAGGGTCCGCATCGCGCTCGTCCAGTCGAGCAGCGTGAAGGAGACCTCGATGCCCGGCGCGGCCTGGCCGAAGGCGGCGATATGGGTGAGTGCCGGGCGAGGCGAGTTCGCGACGACCCGCAGGTGACCGGCAGCGAGTGTCGAGACGTCGCTCAGCCGCTCCTCGAGCGCGGTGCCGAGCTTGTCCCAGCGATCGGCGAGATCGAAGAGGTTCGCACCCGTGCGCGTCAGCTCCAGCCCGGCCCGGCGGCGCAGGAAGAGAGGCGCGCCGAGCTCGCGCTCCAGCGCCGTGATGTGCTGCGATACGGCCGACGGGCTGACGCCCAATCGGCCGGCCGCCAGCGAGAAGCCGCCTTCGCGCGCGGCGGCGGCGAAGGCGCGAATGCGGTGGGGGTTCAGCGCCATGCGGCGGACTCTCGCAGACTTAAGCTACACTGAAATGACGTCACGAGGACGTTAGACGCGCGCGCTACGTCTGCGAGGAGGACGGGCGACGCAGCTAGGTCGCCGCGTCCGTCTTCCGTGAATCGTTGTGGAGCGGCCGATGGCGCAGGCAAGAGCCGAGATCGAGGCGGGCGAAGCGCGTTCGCGCGGCGCTGCGGGCCTCTCGCTGCGCGGCATAACCAAGTCCTACGGCGAGACGCCCGTCCTGAACGGGATCGACCTCGACGTTCGGCCGGCCGAGTTCCTGACCTTGGTCGGCCCATCCGGTTGCGGAAAGTCCACGCTTCTGCGCGTGCTGGCCGGGCTCGAAGGGGCGGATGCCGGTACGGTCCATATCGGCGAGCGCGACGTGACGGGGGTCCGTGCGGCGGCGCGGGACCTCGCTATGGTCTTTCAATCCTACGCGCTCTATCCGCACCTGACGGTGGCCGAGAACATGGCGACGCCGCTGCGCCTTCGCGCGCTCAACGCTTGGCAGCGCCTTCCCATGGTCGGACCTTTGCTGTCGCGCACGGCCCGCAAAGCGATCGACGAAAGCGTGAGGGAGGTCGCGGACACACTCCAGATCGCCCCGCTTCTCGCGCGCAAGCCCGGCCAGCTCTCCGGCGGCCAGCGCCAGCGCGTGGCGCTGGGGCGCGCGATGGTGCGTGCGCCCGTCGCCTTCCTGATGGACGAGCCGCTCTCCAATCTCGATGCGGCCTTGCGCGTTCACATGCGGGCCGAGCTCGCCGACCTGCACAAGCGCCTAGGCCGTGCCTTCGTCTACGTCACACACGACCAGGCCGAGGCACTGACGCTGTCGGACCGGATGGCGGTGATGCGCGACGGCCGCATCCTGCAACTCGGCACGCCTCGCGAGGTCTATCACGACCCGGCGAGCCTGGCCGTGGCCGAGTTCGTCGGCAGCCCGAAGATCAACACGCTGCCCGGCGAGATCGCCGCGAACGGCGCGATCGCGCTTCTCGGTCGGCCCTTGAGCCGCATGGCCGAGGCATCGGCGGGGCCGGTCACGGTCGCGATACGCCCGGAGCACCTGCAGCGCCGCACCGCACCCTCGCCGGATAGCCTTTCGGGCCGGCTCACCTATGTCGAGAATCTCGGGTCCGACGTCTTTCTCCATCTCGCCGTCGGAGACGGCGCGCATCGGCTCATCGTGCGGGCCGAGCCCGACGCGGCGACGCTGGAGGCGGGCGCCACCGTCCATGTCGCGCCGATGCCGGGCACAGCGCAGGCCTTCGGGCCAGACGGCGCGCGGCTGCCCTTGCGCAGAGTCGAGCCCGTCACCGAGGAGGCAGCGTGAGTGCCGATGCGCCCGCGCGCGGGGCGGCCCATTGGTGGTTCGTCGGCCCGGCGCTCTTCCTCATGGTCGCGATCCTGCTGCTGCCTGTCGTCATCGCCGGCGGGCTGTCGCTGACCGACTATTCGCTCGGCAACCAGGGCGCGTCCTTCGTTGGACTGGAGAATTATGAGCGCCTCTTCACCCGATCGACCTACGAGAAGATGTTCGGCGCGACCTTTCGCTATGTCGGCGTCGTGGTCCCGGTCTCAGTCGGCCTGGGGCTCGGCGCGGCGCTTCTCATCCATTCGCTCGGGCGCTTCGGCGATCTCTACAAGACCATCTACTTCCTGCCCGTCATGGCCGCGCTCATCGCCATGGCGATCGTCTGGGAGTTCGCGCTTCACCCGACGATCGGCCTCGTCAACCGCAGGCTGGAGATGGGCTGCGGCACGCCGCTGGAGCGTTTGGAGTTCTTCCGCGCCGGCTGCGAGCGCACCTTCCCCTTGTGGTTGACCGACCGCGACACGGCCATCTGGACGGTCGCCTTCATCGGCATCTGGCAGGGTTTCGGCTTCAATATGGTGCTCTACCTGGCCGGGCTGACGAGCATTCCGCGCGAGCTCTACCAGGCCGCCGAGATGGACGGCGCCAAGAGTGCGTGGGATCGCTTTCGCCTCGTCACCTGGCCGGGGCTCGGGCCGACGACGGTCTTCGTCGTGACCATCTCGATCATCCGCTCCTTCCAGGTCTTCGACACGGTCGAGGCCTTCTATCCGCAAGGCGGCGGGCCCTCGAAGAGCGTCTACGTGATGATGTTCGCCATCTACGAGAAGGGCATCCAGCAGAACCTGATGGGCATCGCGGCCGCCATCACGGTCGTCTTCCTCGCCTTCGTGATGGTGTTGACGCTGATCCAGCGCTGGCTGGTGGAGAGGAGGACGCATTATGTCTGATACCACGCTTGCGCCACCCGCCGAGCTTCGTGCGCCGGCGACAGCCGGCGCCACCCACCGCGTCGGCCCGGCCGGCCACCGCTTCCCGCTTTCGGAGGTCGCCAAACACACCATCCTCATCCTCGGCGCGGTGATCGTGCTGTTGCCCTTCTACGTCATGGTCAGCCTGTCGCTGAAGTCTCCGCCGGAGATCCTGCAGAACGTGGGCGGTTTTCTTGGCAGCCAGCAGCCCTTTCTCGACGACGCCTGCCTCATCACGGGCGGCACGGAGGTGGAATGCCTGCGCAACCCGATCGCCTACAACTACCAGACCGCCTTCGAGAAGGCGCCGTTGGTGCGCTATCTCCTCAACGGCGTGATCGTGACGGTCTCGATCTTCGTCATCCAGGTGATGGTGGCGCTGCCTTGCGCCTATGCGCTGGCGAAATTGCGCTTTTGGGGGCGGGACGCGGTGTTCGGGCTCGTGCTCTTCTGCCTTCTCATCCCGGTCCATGCCATCGCGCTGCCTCTCTATATCGGGCTCGCCAAGCTCGGGCTGACCAACACCTACGCCGCGCTCGTCATCCCCTGGACGATCTCGGTCTTCGGCATCTTCCTGATGCGCCAGTTCTTCATGACCGTGCCGGACGATCTGATCGACGCGGCCCGCATGGACGGCATGAGCGAATATTCCATCGTCTGGCGCGTCATGCTGCCGACCGCGATCCCGGCGCTGACGGCCTTCGCCATCTTCTCGGTCACCGCACATTGGAACGACTATTTCTGGCCGCGCATCGTGGTGACCGGCGACCGTTCGCTCTTCACACCGCCCTTAGGCCTGCGCGAGTTCAAGGGCGATGCGGACGGCGATAATTTCGGACCGATGATGGCGACGGCCGTCGTCATCGTCACCCCGCTCGTGATCGCCTTCCTCCTCGCCCAGCGCCGCTTCGTCGAGGGCATCACGCTCTCCGGCATGAAATAGCGCCCGCCAAACGACAAAGGCGGGAGGCTTTCACCTCCCGCCCCGCCATCCCGATCGAGGGATCACACGGGAAGGTCCGCCAGTCGCCAAACCGGGACGGGCCTTCGCGCAACTTCGGAGACTAACACATGACACGGACCCTGACGGCCCTCGGCCTCATCCTCGCGACCACGACCGGCGCTACGGCGCAGGACGAACGCATCACGATCGAGTTCGCCTACCCTTACAGCCACCTGTTCGATGTGACTTACGAAACGATCCTGCCGAAATTCCAGGAGCAGTATCCGAACATCGACGTCGTCATGCGCGCGACCTACGAATCCTACGAGGACGCGACCAACACCATCCTGCGCGAAGCCGTCGCCGGCGAATTGCCGGACGTGACCATGCAGGGCCTCAACCGCCAGGCGATCCTCGTCGAGAAGGGCATTGCCCGCTCGCTGGAGCCCTTCATCGCCGAGGAAGCCGATTTCTCCAAGGACGGCTATCACAAGGCCATGCTCAACCTCGGTACGTTCGAGGGCGAGGTCTACGGACTTCCCTTCTCGATCTCGCTGCCCGTCGGCTACTACAACATGGAAGTGATGGAAAAGGCCGGCGTCACCTCGGCCGACGACCTGCCCAAGACCTGGGACGAGGTCATCGCGCTCTGCGGCACGCTTCGCGAGGCTGGCGTCGACAACCCGATGTTCTGGGGCTGGAACATCACCGGCAACTGGTTCCTCCAGGCGCTGATGTGGAGCCAGGACGCGGCTACCGTGAGCGGCAACGACTTCAACCTCGATTCGCCCGAAGGCCTGGCCGCGCTGGAGCAGATGAACGCGCTCTTCGATGGCTGCGAGATGCAGAACATCGAGTGGAAGGCGGCGCTCGCCTCGTTCGCTGCCGGCGAAATCGGCATGATGTTCTGGTCGACCTCCGCCGTCGGCGCCGTCGAGCGCTCGATGGGCGACTTCACGCTGGTCACCAACGAGTTCCCCGGCATGCAGCCCGAAGGCCCGATGGGCCTGCCGGCCGGCGGCAACGCGGCCATGCTGGTCTCGACCTCCGATGACCCCAAAGAGCTGGAGGCCGCCTGGGCCTGGCTGACGTTCATCACATCCGGCGAGGGCGCGGCCGACGTCGCCCGCACGACCGGCTACATGCCGCCCAACCAGGCCGCCAACGAGATCATTCTCGCCGAATTCTACGACGAGAACCCGGCCAAGGCGACGGCCGTGCGTCAGCTCCCCTTGCTGCGCGAATGGCAGGCCTATCCGGGCGACAACGGCCTAGCCGCGACGCAGGTCATCTATGACGCGCTGGAGGGCATCGTGACAGGCGAGCACGACGACATGGCCGTGTTGCAGGAGGAGTTGAGCGAAGAGGTTCAAGAACTGCTGCCGGCCGAATAGGCGCCGCCAAACACGCCGATCGGCGATCCCGGAGCGTTGGCGCGCTTCCGGGGTCGTCGCCTCCATCCGACCCTTAGCGTGCGACAGGCACGTGTAACAGCGGCGCATCCGAGCGCCTCGCGGTGTCCATGCTCAAACTCATCCACCTCACCGACCTCCACATCACCGCCCCTGGCGGAACGATCGCGGGGCGAGACCCAATCGCGAACCTGGACCGAGCGCTGAACCACGCTCTGACGCGCCATGCCGATGCGGCGGCGCTCTTCGTCACGGGAGATCTTTCGGACTGGGGCGACGCGGCCGACTACCGTCACCTGCGCGAGCGGCTCGACAACCTTGCCTTGCCGGTCCATCTCGGCATCGGCAATCATGACGACCGGGCGATCTTTCTCGAGCATTTCCCCCATCTCGGCTCGGACGGCTTCGTGCAGTACCGCGCCGATTTGCCGGGCCATATCGCGCTGATGCTCGACACCTGGGAAGCCGGCACCCATGCCGGTAGCTTCTGCGAAGCCAGGGCCGCCTGGCTCGACGCGCGGCTTAGCGAGGCCGCCGCGCCCGTCCTTCTCTTCATGCACCACAACCCCGTGCCGATCGGCATCGGACCCATGGACCGCATCATGCAGCAGGATGCCGACCGGTTGGGGCGGGTTCTTGATGCGCATCCGGGCCGCGTGCGCCACATCTTCCACGGTCATTGCCACCTGCCTCTGTCCGGTAGCTTTCGCGGCATCCCCTTCTCGGCCCCACGCGGCACGAACCACGCCGGCTGGGCCGACTTCGGCAACGCCTCTTTCCTCGCCGGCTCCGATCTGCCCGAGAGCTATGCCGTCGCTCTGCTCACGGACGAGGCCGTCATGGTCCACATGATCGAGTACGGCTATGAAGCCGCCGGCGGCGCTATCCGCCGAGAAGGCAGCCCCGACAAGGCCGACTGGGACCGCCTGACCATGGTGCGCTAGCGAGAAAGCCACCCTGCGCCATCACCCGCCGTCGCGTTTCAAGCTCTGTATGAGCGTTGTGCGTTTGACGCCGAAGGTCCGGCATGCGGCGGCTTTCGACATACCGCCATCGAGCGCGGCTCGGATCGCGGTCAGCTTCTCGGGATCGATCGCCCGCGGCCGACCACCCTTTCGACCACGCAAGGCTGCGGCGGCGAGGCCGGCGTTCACCCGCTCCTTTATGAGGGCGCGTTCATACTGCGCCAGCGCGCCGAAGATCGAGAACAGCAGCTCTCCTTGCGCCGACTGGGTGTCCATATGTTCGGTGAGCGAGCGAAACGCGACGCCCCTCCCCTTCAAGTCCGTGATGATCATCAGAAGGTGCGGCAGCGAGCGGCCGAGGCGGTCGAGCTTCCAGACGATCAGCGTGTCCCCCGCCGTCAGCGCGGCGAGGCAAGCCTTCAGACCGGGGCGGTCATCCTTGGCGCCGGATGCGCGGTCGACATGCAGGTGACGCTCGTCGACGCCGGCGGCGAGCAGAGCATCGCGTTGCAGGTCGGTCGACTGGCGATCGTCGGTGGTCGAGACCCGCATGTAGCCGATGAGCATGTGCCGAACTGCCTTCCGTCATCGGAGATGGTACGCAAAACCCTAGCACGAGAGTTTCGGGACAGTCCAGCAATCGGTCAGGGGTTTACGCACAAATGAGAGGGCCTGACCGGCGGATCGGGCAGCTCCGACCATCCCTTGTCGCAAAACACCTGTTTTACGACAGGGTTGTTAGGTCCCATTAGGCAATCTGTATCCCGACGATCCGAAAGGCGCTATCAGGTCGGTTCTACCACCAAGAACCCATTGTCTGAAGTTAGGCCTTTGAGCTAGTATGCGCCTACTAGAGATAAAATGTTACGTGGACGAGATGTCGCTATGAAACTCTATGAAGTCCCTATGCAGGAGAATGGGAGGGTCATCCTACCATCAGCCCTCCGACGGGCGCTCGGTTTGGAGAAAGGCGATAAGGTCCTTCTTGAGGCCGATGGGGACCGTGTCACACTCACGACCGCCCGTCTGCGTCGAGCCCGGGCGCAGGAGATCGCGACCCGCTATGCCAAACCGGGGATCAGCATCGTCGATGAGTTCCTTGCAGAGAAAAGGGCCGAAGCCGCACGCGAGATCGAAGAGATCGAGGGTGACAGCGGTGATGCTTCAAAGGCTGAGGCGTGAGCGCTTGTGTCGTCGATGCCTCGGCAATCTTGGCTTACGCCTTCAAGGAGAAGGGCGCCGCCAAGGTCGGGCGGTGGATCGACAAAGGCGCAGTCGTATCGACCCTGACGATCCAGGAGACCGTCTCGAAGTTGCGGCAAGCGGGGCTGCCGAAGGATGATGCGGAGGAACTCTGCGCCGCTCTCGGTCTGGACGTTCGCGTCCTCGATCTGAGCCTCGCGCTGGCGGCGGGCAATATGTTTCCCCTTACCAAGCGCTTTGGCTTGAGCCATGGCGACCGCGCGTGCCTTGCGCTGGGCCTTGCGCTTGGCGTTCCTGTGATCACCGCCGACAAGCGCTGGTCCGATGTAGCCGATGACCTTGATGTGAAGGTCGAGCAGTTTCGCTGACAGTTGCAGCAGGGTCCGTAAAAGCGTTTCGTGAAGGTCTAGACCCACCTCTGGATGGTGTTCCACCAGCATTGCAGGACCTCAGCGAAACAGCGCCGACGTCTCGATAGCAAGTGCTTCTAACGTGTACCCATACGGGACGGTAGACCTCGCTACGCCGCTCCGACGTTCTCGACCATGACGGCCGCGACGCGGTGCGACAGGTCCGCCATCAGCTCCTCCCGCGTCGCGCCGCCCCTGGCGCGCAGCGCCTGGGCGTTCATCAGGTCCACCATCATGTGCGCTCGCTGCGCCGTCGCGGCTTCTTGGTGCGAAGCGCCAGCCCTACCTCTTGATAGCGGCGATACACGACGTTGCGCCCCACCTGCCAGCCTTCGCGCCGCAAGAGGACATGGACCCGCCGGTAGCCGTAACGGATGCGGACGGCCGCGATCTCGCTGCTGCGCGCGGACCTGTGGTTCCCGCATCCTCTGCCGCAGTTCCGTGCGAGGATCGCGCCGGCTTGGTCGCCGCTGGGTCGAGCGATGCTGACGCGTCAGGGAACAGGATCGCCGGCAGACTAACCTACAAGCCGGACCACTTTGCCAATGTTACCTCAGCTTGTAGCGAGCTCGCACGCGGAGCCCGGCTTATCTCGCTAGCCGACGCGCGTTGAATTGTGCTTATCGGCTAGCCGGACGGTAGGATTAGGCAGGTGCGTACCGCGGCAGCACCAACCATCATTGTCAGGGACGACACGACCAGCGTCGTCGAAGTCGAGACAGTTGATGCCAAATTACCCCAGATGACTGCCCCAATGGCCGCGCCGCCGAAGGTCACGGTCTCGTGTATCGCGATCGCGCGCCCGGCCAGGCTGCGCGGGGTCGCGCGCTGGACGGCTATCGTCATCGTCGATTGAACGAGGAACCAGCAAGCGCCGCATATGAGCAGGCAAGTTGCCGCGGCCAGGGGTGCCGGAGCGTGCGAGAGCACCATACGCATGCTGAACAATCACGTTGTGGACCTCTACGATCGTGTCCCGGTCAACGCGCACGTCGTCGTCTTCTAGCGATGAGAGGATGCTGACGACAGAGGCCAGCCGGCGCTGAGGGTCCGGATCGACGTCTCTGCGCTTGGCAGCCCGTGGCATAGCGAGCCCTTAGAACCGTTCGACGGCACTTTCCGGAACGCGTGCCTCACGCGGACCTCGTCAATCTGAGCCGGGCGGAATACGCTGTCGGACAATGCCTTCGAGGTTCCCCATTGGGGGACTTCGCCGTCGCCGTCTGACGCTGATGGTGGTCCAAACACCTCAAGCGCTTCAATCACAACGCCGATATTCGGCATTCAGAACCGATGGGGTTGCGCCATGAATGACGATGAGATGCTAACGAAGATGCGCTCCAGTGAGGGCTTCGTCGCGGCGCTCGACCAGTCTGGCGGGTCGACCCCGCAAGCGCTACGCGGCTATGGCATTCCGGACACCGAGTGGCAGGGCGAAGAGGAGATGTTCGCCCGCATCCACCAGATGCGCTCGCGCATCATCACCTCGCCCAGCTTCACCGGCGACAAGGTCATCGGCGCGATCCTGTTCGAGAAGACGATGGACGGGGAGGCTGACGGAAAACCTGTGCTGCAGGTTCTGCATGAACGCGGGGTGGTGCCGTTCCTGAAGGTCGACAAGGGGCTGGAGGACGAGAAGGACGGCGTGCAGATGATGAAGCCGATGCCCGGGCTGGAAGCGCTTTTGCATCGCGCGAAGGACAAGGGCGTGTTCGGCACCAAGATGCGCTCCGTCATCAAGTCGGCCGATCGCGCGGGCATTGACAGGATTGTGGCCCAGCAGTTCGAGGTCGGTCGGCAGATCTCCGCCGCCGGACTCGTCCCGATCCTCGAGCCGGAATACGACATCATAGCGAGTGACCGGGCCGAGGGCGAGGCGATGCTGCGCGACGCGATCCTGCAGAAACTGGATGCGGTTGCCGAAGGTGCTGACGTCATGCTGAAGCTCTCGATTCCGAGCGAACCGAATGTCTATCGCCCGATCATCGCCCACCCGCGCGTGCTGCGCCTGGTCGCGCTGTCGGGCGGCTACAGTCGCGACGACGCGTGCCGTGAGCTCGCTAAGAACGAGGGCATGATCGCGAGCTTCAGCCGCGCGCTGCTAAAGGACTTGCGCGCGCAGATGAGCGAAAAAGAGTTCGACCGCGCCCTGGCCGACGCGATCGATGCGATCTACCGCGCGTCGACCGAGAAGGTCACGGTTTAGCGATCTCTTGTCGTAGGAGGGTAACGCTGGCCAAGTCTTGCCGGCGTCGCTACTGGCCGAGAATCTGGCTCTTCATTCAACTGGCTGTCCGACGACAGTGATGATGATTCCCAGAAGCCCCAATGGGACGAACAGAGCCGTTCGCTTCAGGTCGCCGGCGAGCCAAGCCGAGAATGCCGCGATGCCGGCCTGGAGAGCGTAGTAGGCACCGAAGGCACGAGATGCATAGCTGATGATCTCGAAAACGTCTGCGGTCCACGTCAGCACTACACCGGTTCCTACGAGAACCAGATAAGCCAGCTTCGGTGGGACTCTGTTCCGGCTGATGTCCGCGATCAGCCCACCCGATCCGCTTGTGTCGGCGACGGCGGCGCTGAACTGGGCACTCAAAGCGGTGGCGACCAGAAGGACCGGCAGGACCGGAGCGACGATCTCCATCAGATCGATGATCGCGGTCAGCGTGCCGGGCGCGAAGGCAAAGGCCAACAGGACAATGTAGGTGATATAGATGATGGTCGAGACGATCTGTGCCAGCCGCATCGAACGAACGCGGGTTTCCTCGTCATAGGTTTCGCCGAGATATCGGGACGTCTCAAAACCCTGCACCGTGACGATCAAACCGAGCACCATGGTGATCGCCGGCCATCCCGATAGGGTCGCAGGATAGAGAGCAAGTTCGCCCGTGCGTGCGGCCTGCCCGAAATGGACCGCAAGTCCGAACAGCAGGCCCGCGATGATGGCCAGCTTGATGCCGACGGAAATCTGCTCCAGTCGTTCCAGCGCCGAGAAGCCCCTCGTCCACCCGACTACCAGGATCACGACGAAGACCGCTGTCGTCAGCAGGCGGGCGTGATACCCGTCGTCCAGCGCGGTCAGGCTGATGCCGAACGCGCCGAACAAGTTCAGGTAGTAGGCCACCGAGATGATGAAGGCGAAAGCCAACACGGCGGACGCGAACGTCTCGATCGTCTCGACGATCGCGGGACGGTGCGCGGCATCCGCGACACAATGGATGTTGAACCGGATCGCGCTGCCAAACAGATAGGCGATCCCGCACAGCGCGGCCATGACGAGAGGTGCGGCCGCGCCAAAGCCGATATTGAGAATCGGACCGAGTACGAGAAAGCCGCTGCCGATGATCGAGGCCAGGGGCGTGATCGTCGCGCGCCACAACGGCGCGTTGGCCAGCTTCGGATAGAGCAGCAGCCCGCCGGTCGCCACGACCACGAGCAAGATAAGACCGTTCATGATGGCATGAGATCGATACGGAACCGGCCTGCAAAGAGCATCCGTCTGCGAGGCGCCTGCTTTCGTTGGTTCGAATTCAGTGTTGACCCGAGGCGGGAGCAAGAGGGACGGGGTTCGTCGGTCGTCCGGCCGCGAAGCTCTCGATATTGTCGAGCGTCGTGTCGATGATGCGCCGGACGGCGCTTGCCGTGTTGTAGGCCGTGTGCGGTGTCACGATCACGTTTGGGAAACGCAAGAGGACATGGTTGGCGACCAGCGCCTTGAGGTCGTGCCCCTCGGACCAAGCGTCGCGGAAGATCTGCGCCTCCTCGCGGATCAGCGGCTCCTGAGGCAGCACGTCAAGTCCGGCGGCCCGCAGCCGACCGTCGGCGAGGGTCCGAACCAGCGCGGGAACGTCGACGACATTGCCTCGCGCGGTGTTGATCAGGACGGTGCCCTGCTTCATCAGAGCGAACTCGCGATCTCCGATCAGGCTTGCGGTGGCCGGCGTCGCCGGCACGTGCAACGTCAGAACGTCCGATGCCGTCAAGACCGCGTCGAGCTTTTCGTAGCGGAAGCCAAGCTGTGCCGCGGCTTCGGCATTGGGGTACATATCGTGAGCCAGCACAGACATTCCAAAGCCGCGGGCGATCTCGATGACTTTCCGACCGATCCGGCCAGTGCCGATCACGCCTATGATCTTGTCCTGAAGCTCGAAACCCCGAAGGCCGTCCTGGGAGAAGTTGCCGCGGCGGGTCCGCTCTACTGCCTCCACCAGGTTGCGCGCCACGGCGAGCAGTAGAGCAAAGGCGTGCTCGGCGACCGTCGCGTCGCCGTAGTCGGGCACGTTGGCCACCGTCACGCCGTGCGCGGCGCACCATGCGGCGTCGATATGGTCGTAACCGGTCGAACGCGTCGCGATGAGCTTCAGCGCCGGAAACTTTGCCAGGACGCCGGCATCGAGTCTGGAGTTCACGAAGGTGCTGACGATCTCCGCATCACCGTAGCCCTCTGCGCTCCGCACGTTCAGCGGCTCGGCGGTGCAGCGTAGCCTGTGCGCCGGTTGCAGCCGCTGGCAGGCCTTCCGCTCCCAGTCCTCGGCCTCGAACATCACGATCTTCATTCGCCGCTCCCAGAATGGACCCTGTCTGAAGAATCCGGCGTTGCAACCGCGCCGGAAGAGAGGCCCGGCCGGGACAGGTGCCCGCGGCCGGACCGATGGTCGCCGCCGGGTGCGGCGAGGACATCTACTGAGCTTGGGGAGCAGTCATCCCGCCGCCCTGCATGAAGCTCTGGATCTCATCCACGGTGACCTGCCCGTCATCGTCCGCATCGATCATGGCAAACATCCGCGCGTGGACGGCCTGGACTTCTTCGAGCGACAGCGCACCGTCGCCGTTCGTGTCCATCATCGCCATCATCATCTTGAGCATCATGCCGTGGCCCATGCCGCTCTGGTCCATCATGCCGCCCTGACCCATCATGCTGCCGGACTGGGCGCCGCCCTGCTGCGTCGGACTGGACGGGTTCTGATGATGTTGGGCTGCCTGAGCGCCGGCGGACGCGAGCATAAAGGCCGTCGTAGCGAGGATTGCGAGTGTTCTCTTCATCTGGGTCTTCCTTTCGATCAGCAGCGCGAAAGTGCCGCGACAGGGAGCTGCGACGGGGACTTGGGTCATGCTCGTCGCAAACGCCGCCCTCTTGAAGACGCAAGGCGCGGCCGTTTCTTACACCCGGTGTGCCGTTCAATCGCCGTCGGCGTCCACCGAACCCTGACGGGGCCGCCATCCGCCATCCTGTGCCTCGCAGGGGATGTCGATCCGTGCGCCTGCGCCGAACGGATGAACCTTGTCCTGGATCGTGATCCGGTCGGGCCCTGCCCAGCCGTCGGGGGCCGAGACGGTCAACCGGTGCTGGTCGGCTTCGATGACGAGCCAGTGGCCGCGGTATCGGATACGCATCCGCAGCCCGGCCAGTTCCTCGGGCAGGCAGGGGTTAAGCCTCAGCACGTTGCCGCGGATCTCCAGTCCCGTCTGGCCGCGCTGAACCAGATCGACCGTGCCGGCCATCGCGCCGAGATGGATGCCCTCGGCCGTCGTGCCGCCCTGCACGTCGGCGATGTCGCTCTCCATCGCCTCGGTCAGCAGCGTCCATGACCGGCCCCGGTCCGACCGCGCCAGTACCCAGGAGGCGACGATGCGGCTCAGCGTCGAGCCGTGCGAGGTGCGCTTGGCATAGTAGTCGATCGTGCGTGGGATCATCTCCCGCTCGAAGGCGTAGCCGAGCCGGGTGAACAGCACCTCCAGCTCCTCGGCCGAGAAGAGGTAGAACAGCATCAGCGTGTCGGCCTGTTTCGATGCCTTGTAGTGGTTCACGCTGTCGCCCTCGGCTTCGAGAATACGGTCGAGCCGGTGGATGTCGCCGTACCTCTCGGTGTAGCCCTCCCAGTCGAACTCCTCGAGCCGCTCGTAGCCGGCGAACTGGCTGATGACGCCGTCGTGGAAGGGCACGGTGAGCTTGCGGCCGATCTCGTCCCAGAGGGCGCGCTCGTCGGCGTCGAGGCATAGCGCCTCGTCGAGCTCCGCACGTCGCTCGGGATCGAGCAGATCATGCGCCTCGCCGGCGCGCATCAGCACCCAGGCGGCCATCACGTTGGTATAGGCGTTGTCGTCGAGCCCCGGCGTCTCGGACCACGGCGTACCGTCGTGGAACTCGTCAGGGCCCATCACGCCCCGAATGTGATAGCGCCCCGCATCGTCGCGCGTGGCGACGCTGGCCCAGAACCGCGCGATTTCGATCAGCATCTCGGTGCCGCGCACCGACAGGAACTCCGCGTCGCCGGTCGCCTCGTAGTACCGCCAGACATTGTAAGCGATGGCGGCGTTGACGTGGCGCTGGAGATGGCTGTTGTCTGGCAGCCAGCGGCCGGACTTGGGGTTGAGGTGGAGGGTCTGCGTCTCTTCCCGCCCGTCGCTGCCGCTCTGCCAGGGATACATCGCACCACGGAACCCGGCCTCGCGTGCCAGCCGGCGCGCGGCGGGCAAGCGCCGGTGGCGATAGCGCAGCAGCGCGCGCGTGATCTGCGGCAGGCGCAGGTTGAGAAACGGAAAGATGAAGAGCTCGTCCCAGAAGATGTGCCCGCGATAGGCCTCGCCGTGCAGGCCGCGCGCCGGCACGCCCACATCGAGCTCTGCCGTGTGCGGCGAGACGGTCTGCAACAGATGGAAGATGTGCAGCCGCAGGATCATCTGCGTGCGGTGCCGGCCCTCCAGCACCAGATCGCAGCGCTGCCAGAGATGCGCCCAGGCGAGCGCGTGACGGTCAAGCAGGTCGTCGAACCGGCCGGCCTCGCGCAGCGCCTCGTCGGCTGCCAGGGCGGGCTCCGAGATCGCCCGGTCGCGCGAGGAATGGAGCGCCATGGTCTTCTCGACGGTCACCGGCTGCCCTTGCTCGACGTCGAAGGCGAGGATGTGCGCGACATAGCCCTTCTCGTGCTCGGCCCACCGATCGCACGCGACCGGCGCCTCGCCGCGAAAGACCTGCGTCCGCGCCGCTTGCGCCACTCGGATATGCGATTGCTTCGTTTCGACCACCAGCGAGATCGCATCGGCGCCGATCTCTGCGGTGTCGAGCGGGACGAGATGCTTGCCGTCGAGCTGGCGATAGCGCGCGACACCGGCATTGATCACACGGCCGTCAAGCGCGGATCGGATTTCGATCCGCCCCGACCAGTTCTCGGGCGTCAACGTCCAGGCGATCGCCGCCAGATGCGGAGTGTCCATGCTGACGATGCGCCGGGAGACGAGCGTGGTCTCGCGTCCCGCACGGTCGCGCAGGCGGATGGTCCGGCACAGGACGCCGCGACGGAGGTCGAGCTCCTGTCGGTAGGCGAGGCATTCCGACGCCAGCAGGTTGAGCCACTCGCCACCTTCGGGACGAAAGCTCAGCGGCAACCAGTTTGGCAGGTTGACCAAGTCTTCGTTCTCGACGCCGCAGCCGGCGATCTCGGTCGTCAGCCGGTCGAAGCCACCAGCGAGATAGGTGCCGGGATAGTGGACGTCGCTGGCCTCGGCCTCCTCCGCCGCGCCTCGGGTTGCGAAGACGCCGTTGCCGAGGGTGCAGAGCGCCTCGCGCAGTCCCTCCGCGGCGGGGCCGAAGCCGTCGTAGCGCAGTGTCCAGGCCGTCATTGTGCGTCGTCCTAAAGCATCGCGGCGAGCGTATCGAGAAACCGGCCGACCTCGTTTGTGTCGGCCAGGACATACGCTGCTGCGGTCGGCCGCTCGGTATCGGTGACGAGGATGCCGACGCCACGGCCGGCAAGGGCAGCGAAAGCGTCTTCGTCGGTGTCGTCATCGCCGAGATAGATCGGCAACACGTCGTCGTCGTCCAGTCCCAGGGCATCGAGCAGCCACAGGACGGCGCGGCCCTTGTCCCAGTCGACGCGCGGGCGCAGCTCCAGGATCATCTTACCCGTCGTCCGCCGCAGGTCCGGCGCCTCCGCGACGACCTTCGCTACCGCATCCTTGACCGCCGCGACCTTGTCTTCGGCGACCTGCCGATAATGCACCGCAATGGCGAATCTCTTGCGCTCGACCAGTGCGCCCTTGATGCCGCCGACCAGATCGGCCAGCCGCGCTTCCGCGGCATCGAGCGCCGGCATGAACCCGGCGGCGCGCGGGTGTTCCTGGCGCAGACCGCTCGGCCCGGCGATGTCGAAGCCGTGGCTGCCGGCGTAGACTAGCCCGTCGAGGCTGACGAGCCGCGCCACGTCGGCCCGGTCGCGGCCGCTGACGATGGCGATCGGACAGCGTGCGGCCAACCGCTCGAGCGATCCGCGCATCGCGTCCGACAGCACTGCCAGGTCAGGGCGCGCGACGATCGGGGTCAACGTGCCGTCATAGTCGAGAAACCCCGCCAGCCGCTTGGTCGCCAGCCGCGCGCCAATCTCGCCCGCGCGGTCCAGCGCGTTGGGCAGCGCGCCCGCCGCCGTCGGTCCTCCGGCCAATTCCGATAGATCGCCCACCACCACATCGGCGCCATTCTGACGCAGTGCCGCGCCATCGTCCGTCCGCGCGACGCCGACCACCAGCGCGAAGCCGCCGTCGCGTCCGGCCGCCACGCCGGCGATAGCATCCTCGACTATCGCGACGCGGTCGGGCACCAAATCGAGACGCCGCGTCGCCTCCAGAAAGGCGTCCGGCGCGGGTTTGCCGGCGAGGCCGAGCTGCGCTGCCTCCACCCCGTCCACGACGACTTCGAAGAGTCCGGTCAGTCCGGCAGCCTCGAGCACCGGTTGCGCGTTGCGGCTCGCCGAGACGATCGCGGTCCGCACGCCTCGGTCCTGCAGCCCGCGGATGAACGCGACTGACCCTTCGAACACCTCGACGCCTTCGTCGGTCAGCAACTCGTGGAAGACCGCATTCTTGCGGTTGCCGAGGCCGCCGACCGTTTCACGGTCTGGCGGATCGGAGGAATTGCCCTCGGGCACCGCGATGCCGCGCGTCGCTAGAAAGCTACGCACGCCGTCACTGCGCGGCTTGCCATCGACGTAGCGGCGATAATCCACATCCGTGAACGGCTGGAACGTCTCGCCCTCGCGCAGCGAGAGATACTTGTCGAATGTCCTCTTCCAGGCTGCCGCATGTAGCCTCGCCGTCCGCGTCACCACCCCGTCGAGATCGAAGATTACCGCATCGAGTGCCGCGATCCGGTCGGTCGCGTTGATGGCAAGTTCGGTCATCCCGCCTCCTTTATCGTATGCCTGTCGCGGCAGGGTCATAGCGAGAGCCATCACAGCAAGAGAGCCATAAGAGAGCCATCACAGCGTCTTCTCCAGAGACGCATCGCGCACCGCTGCATTACACGAAACTCACCAGATGTTAGCTGAACGTCGCAACGAGAAGCGCTAGCGTCCCCGCAGCGAGGCAGTAGAACAGCATCGGCACCAGCGTCAGGCGGATGATCGCGCCCTCCTGGCGCGACAGGCCGACCACGGCGGCCGCGGCGACGACGTTGAGCACCGACACCATGTTCCCGGCATTGGCGCCCAGCATCTGCGCCGCCAGCACCACCCCCTCCGGCACCGCCGCGCGCTCGGCGGCGCCCAGCTGGAACTGCGCGAACATCAGGTTGCTGAAGGTGGCACTGCCCGACAGGAAGCTGCCGAGAGCGCCGACGAGCGGCGCCATCAGCGGCCAACCCGTGCCGGCCAGATCGGCGGCCACGGCCGCGAGCTCCATCGGCATGCTGGCGTGATCGGTGCCGTACACATCGGAATGGATGAAGACCCGGACCATCGGCACCGCCGCGCCGAGCGCGAGGGCACTGCCGGCGATGGCGCCCGGCGGCGCTCCGCAGCGCGGCGCCCGCCTGGCGCAGGTCCATCCGGTGCAGTGGAATGGCTAGCAGCACGACCGCGACGAAGACCGTTCCCGGCAGGTAGAGCGGGGAGAGCGTGACCTCGATCCCGGTCCCCAGAATGTCCGGCCACGTCAGCACGAAGGCCTGGAGCCACACCTTCAAGGGCAAGAACTCGACGCGGGTGGCGACGAGCACGACCGCCAGAAGCAGATAGGGCAGCCAGGCCCGCCTGAGCGTCATCTGCACCGCATCGGCCGCACCGGGGGCTGGCGCAGCGGGCGTCGGCGTGGCAGCGCCGGCCGGCAGCAGAAATCCGCGGCGGGCGGCAGGCACGACGACGGCCAAACCGACCAAGGCGCCGATCAGCGCGGGAAACTCCGGCCCGAGCGTCGCCGCGACGGCAAGCGCCGGCAGCGTGTAGGCGAGGCCCGCGAATACTGCGAAGCGCCACGCCGCGAAGCCGTCACGCCAACTTCGCCGGTCATCGAAGACACCGGCTAGCAGCACCAGCAGGATCAGCGGGATGAACGTTCCGACGAAGACGTCAAGGGCCGCGGCCTGGATCGCGACGGCCTGAATGAACTCTGGTGCTACGGAAGTTTCACCCGTCTGCAACCCTTGCATCAGGCCGACCGCCACCGGCGTTCCGATGGCGCCGAACGACACCGGGCTGCTGTCGGCGACGAGGGCGAGCGTGACCGCTGCCATCGGCCGGAACCCAAGTGCGACCAGGAGCGGGGCCGTGACTGCCGCCGGAGTGCCGAAGCCGGCCGCGCCTTCGAGAAACGCGCCGAAGAGCCAGGCGATCACGATGACCTGCACGCGCGGATCGGGCGAAATGCGGGCGAACCCGCGCCGGATCGCCGCCATCGCGCCCCCGGCGGTCAGAACCTTGAGGAGCAGGATGGCACCGAACACGATCCAGAGGATGGAGGCTGCGATCAGCACGCCCTCGATCGACGCCGCCAGGACCCGGCGGACCGGCACGCCCCAGGCCGCGACGCCGACGCCCGCCGTGAGGGCGAAGCTCAACGGCATCGCCGCCGCCGCCGGCAGGCGCAATACGACGAGGAGGACGAGGACGGCCAGCAGCGGGGTCAGCGCAGCGAGGATCATCGTGGCGGACATCGTCGAGGTGGACGTCGTCGAGGCGGGGCGATCATCGTGCCTTCATCGTGCTTTACGGTCTCCGGACGGCGAGCGGCCCTTTGCCACGCATGCTTCGATCTCCGCGGAACCGCCGGAGCGCGGCCAGTCCCTACGACGCGCGTCGTGACCGAAGGTTACACGGCTCGGGCGCTGGCCCTGTAATATTGCCGTGGGACGAGCGTCTAAGGCAGGAATGAAGATCGCTCCCGACCTTCGCGATGCCATATCGCAGCGTCCGACGGGACGGCGATACTCCGTGCGGTCCTCGGGGATACATTTAACGAGAGCGCGCGCGGACCTGTCTGTCGCGCGTCTTACGACCGCTCGGTACGGCGACATCCAGACTAGCGAGGAGTACCTCTACATGACCAATATCCATCAGGCGGATCTTCATCCCGCCGCCACAAGGCGCGCGCCCCGCATTCCGGTTTTGGCACTCGGCATGAGCCTTGGCCTCTTTCTGGCGATCACCTTCACGCTCTGCGTGGTATTCGGGCTGATCTTCCCCGGTGCGGCCATGTTCCGTGCCTGGATCGAGCTGTTACCGGGCTTCACCTGGCTCAGCTGGCCGAGTTTCCTGCTCGGCCTGGTCGAGAGCTTCGCCTATGGCTGGTACATCGCACTGATCTTCGCCCCGCTCTTCAACGCCTTCTCGGGACGGTGGAGCCGATGAAGGCGGGGTTCGCGCTTCGACCTCCAGGAGGCCGGACAGAATGAGCATGACGCACGACGACAAGAGCCAGTCCATGACGTCCGACTACCAAAAGGACGGCATCACGCTGCTCGGCGCCATCTCGATGGGGACGGGTGTCATGATCGGCGCCGGGATCTTCGCTCTCACCGGCCAGATCGCGGAACTGGCGGGGCCGTGGTTCCCGCTCTCGTTCGTCGCCGGCGCCATCGTTACGGCGTTCAGCGCCTATACCTATGTCAAGATGTCGAACGCCTATCCCTCGGCCGGCGGCATCGCGATGATCCTGCAGAGGGCCTACGGTCCGGGCGGGATCGCCGCGGCGGCCGCGTTGCTGATGACGCTGTCGATGGTGATCAACCAAAGCCTGGTGGCGCGGACGTTCGGCACCTACGTGCTCCGGCCGTTTGGCATCGGCGGAGACAACTACCTGGTCCCCGTGCTCGCCGTCGCGCTGATCGTCTTCGCCTATCTCGTCAACGCCTCGGGCAACCGGTCGGTCGGACTTCTCTCGCTCGTGATGGCCGCGATCAAGATCGGCGGCATCGCGCTCTTCGGCGTCGCTGCGCTCTGGGCCGCCGGCTTCGCATTCAAACCGGCCTCCGGTGCCGCCGACGCCATCCCGCTTGCCGGATTCACGGCTTCGGTGGCGCTCTCGATCCTCGCCTTCAAGGGCTTTACGACCATCACCAACAGCGGCGCGGAGATCGTCGATCCGCACCGCAATGTCGGCCGCACGATCATGATCTCGATCGCGATCTGCGTGGTCGTCTATCTGCTGGTCGCCTTCGCCGTCGGCGCGAGCCTGTCGCTCGACGAGATCGTCGCCGCAAAGGATTATGCCCTGGCCGAGGCGGCGGCACCGGCCTTCGGGTCGGCGGGATTCTACTTCACCATCGCCGTCGCCGTCGTTGCGACGGCGTCCGGGCTCCTGGCCAGCGTCTTCGCGGTCTCGCGCATGCTGACCATGCTGACCGAAATGAAGATGATCCCGCACAGCCATTTCGGCATGTCGGGTCCGATCCGCGACCACGCACTGGTCTACACGGTCGTCCTGGCCGCGGTCCTGGCCATCTTCTTCGATCTCACCCGCATCGCCGTCCTCGGCGCCTTCTTCTACCTGATCATGGACATCCTCATCCATTGGGGCGTCCTTCGGCGGCTGCGGCAGGAGATCGGCGCGCGGAGCTGGATCCTGATCACCGCGATCGCGCTCGATACCGTGGTGCTCGGCGTGTTCGGCGCGCTGAAGCTGCGTTCCGACCCACTCTTCGTGATCACGGCCGTGGTCTCGATCGCCGTCGTGTTCGTTCTCGAGCGGTTCCACCTCGGGCGGTGGACGGTCGGCGAGAACGAAGCGGCGTAGTCGCGCCAAGGACGTAGTCGCGCCAAGGGAGAACGTCGCATGAAGCCCATCGCCACGTTGACGCTGAACCCGTCGATCGACGGTGCCGCGCAGGCCGAGACCGTCCGGCCGATCCACAAGGTGCGCACCACTGACGAGCGCTTCGATCCCGGCGGCGGCGGGATCAACGTGGCGCGGGTGGTGCGCGAGCTCGGCGGGCCGACGCTGGCAGTCTATCTCGCGGGCGGCACGACGGGGGGCGTATTCGACGACCTGCTGGCAACGGCGGCGATCACGCGCCGGCGGATCCCCATCGCCGACCACACGAGGATCAGCCATGCCGTCTTCGAGCGATTGAGCGGCCAGGAGTACCGCTTCGTGCCCGAGGGGCCGCTGGTGGCCGAGGCCGAGTGGCGCGCCTGTCTAGAGGCGCTGGACGAGATCGACTGTGAGTATCTCGTAGCGAGCGGCAGCCTGCCGCGCGGCGTGCCGGAGGACTTCTACGCCCTAGTCGGCGAGGCGGCACGGCAAAAAGGGATCAAGCTGGTGCTCGACACGTCAGGCGCCGCGCTGCGGGCCGGGACGCGCGGCGGCGTGCACCTCATCAAGCCGAGCCTCGGCGAGTTCGAGGCACTCATAGGGCACAAGCTTCCCCTCCCGGCCGATCAGGAGGCGGCGGCCCGCGACCTGATCGTGTCGGGCGCGACGGAGATCGTCGCACTGACGCTCGGCCGCGAGGAGGCGCTGCTGGTCACGCCCGAGCACGCGCTGCGCCTGACGCCGCTCGAGGTCGAGGTCAAGAGCGCGACAGGGGCCGGCGACAGTTTTCTTGCCGCGATGACCTTTAAGCTGGCCGAGGGACGCACGGTCGAGGACGCCTTCGCCTACGGCATGGCGGCGGGAGCCGCGGCGGTGCTGACTCCGGGAACGGGACTTTGTCGGCGGGAGGATGTGGAACGCCTCTACGCAGAGATGCAAGACCACGCAGAGATGCAAACCCGCGGTTCGTCCGCCTAGACACCCGAATTCGGAGATTTGCGGCAAGCCTCTCTGGCCGGTGGCGATTTGATTAGGATCAATGCCTGCTGGCCGCCGGCAGGGTACTGGTGGACGTCACCAGCGAGATTGCGATGGACACGCATCGTAGACAGAGATGGAGCCGGGCCGGACCTTTGCGTATGTGGGGCCGGGGCCTTCTTCTGTGCTTTCTGGTCATCACCGGCAGCCTCTCTCATCCTCCGCACGATGCGCCGGCTGTCGCGCAGACGCAGGCCAACTTGATCGCGGACGCCGCGCAACCTCTAGAGGGCCGGCATGACGGCCTCGCGGGCCGGCCTGCGTTCTGTCATGCGATCGGCGCCTGCCTCTATCTTCCCGAAGCAGCTGCTGTGTTGCCCACAGTCACCGGAACGTCCGGCGCCTGGCCGCTGGACGCTGCGATTGCCGACACCGCTCGACCGCTCGACGGCCTCTACCGCCCGCCTCGTTTTCCAGCGCACGCCTGAGCTCAGCCTTAGGTGCAACCCCGCGCCGTCGGCACGTCACGTCCGATCCGGCCACTATTTCCATGCGCTTGGAGCCTCATTCGATGCCCGTACTTGCTCGTCACCAATCCGAACCTCGGACGCCCGTCACTCGCGACACAGCGGTCGAACGCCATCTCGTTGAATGCCGGAGCGAGTTCCTCCGCTACTTTCGCCGCCGCCTTGACCGTCCCGAAGATGCCGAGGACGCGGTGCAGGAGTTCTCGCTCAAGGTGATCCGAGCCGCGAACACGCTGAAGGATGGCGAGAAGATCGACGCGTGGCTCGGTCGCATCCTGCGTAACACGCTGACCGACCAGTATCGCCGCCGCGCCACGCGCCAGCGCGCCGAGGCCGATTATGCGCTGGAGTCACGGGAGGACACGGTCGAAGAACCGGATCCAACGGCAATGCCCTGCGCCTGCGTTTACCACGTCCTGCCGGCGCTGAGTGCGAGGTACGCCGACATCGTCCGCCGCGCCGACCTGGACGAAGCGCCGCGCGCGCTGATTGCCGCAGAACTGGGCGTAACGGCCAACAATGTCGGCGTCCGGCTGCACCGCGCCCGACAGGCGCTGAAGACCAAGCTGGAGACGCATTGTGCGGGCTGCCGCGACAGCGGATTCCAAGGCTGCGGCTGCAGAGACGCAAGCAGGTTCCGGCAAGCATAGGCCGGCAAGTGTAAGAATGCCAACGCCGAAGCGTCTGAGGGACGGAGGTTATGATGGAAGCCCCCGATCTCGATGCGCAGCCCGTCGTAGTGTCCGCCGATGCCGCCGTGCGTCAGGCGTTAGTCGAAGGCCGCCGGCAGATTCTCGGATACCTGAGGCGGCAGCTCGGGAGCGTCGACGAAGCCGAAGACGTGCTGCAGACATTCGTGGCTCGCGCGCTCTCGCGATCGGGAGATCTTCGTGATGTCCGGACCGTCCGCGGCTGGCTGAGCCGCATCCTCGCGACCAGCATCGCAGATCATCAACGCCAGGCCGCCCGGCGGCGACAGCGGGAGACCGTGATGAGCCCTGAGCAGTTCGATACATTGCCCCCCGAACATGATCCCGACCTGGACGAGGCGGTCTGCAATTGCCTCTACAAGCTTCTTCCGACCCTGAGCCCCGACCATGCCGAGGTAATCTGGCGCATCGACCTGATGGAGGAGACGCGGGAGGCGGTGGCCGCGCGGCTCGGCATCACCGTCAATGCGTTGGGCGTACGGCTGCATCGCGCCCGGCAGGCGCTGAAGCGGCGGCTGGAAGAGATGTGCCTGACCTGCCCGGTGCACGGCTATCTCGACTGCGGCTGCGAGCAGGCCGAGCTCGTCCGGCGGCGGTATGCGAACGCCCGCGACGCCGAAGACGTGTGACGCCGAAGACGTGTAATGCCCGGCGTCCTTCCGCGTCTATGGAAACGAACCACGCGCAACGCGCGCTGGTCGAGGAGAACGACGATAACCAATGACACGAAAGCCGCCGCCCCTTCGGCCAAGGGATGTTGCTGCAGCACCGGCAAGACCGCCATAGCCGACGAGGAGCAATCTCCGAAGGCCTCGCAAACGGCCGACACCCACGCGCCTCGGACGGAGCCTGCGGCGCAGGGCGCCAAGGCGGCCAAGCCGAAGGGCGGCTGTTGCAGTTGAGCCCGGACCGACACGGGTCCTCACAGGCAGGCAATGACCCGGCCTTCGGAGTTTTAGCCATGAACACGGTGACACTGGAGATCGGCGGCCTCTTCGAGGAGCTCGACCATCTTGGCGTCGAAAAGCATCTGCGCCGGGAACGGGGCGTGAGCCGGGCCGTGGCCAATCCCGCCTCCGGCAGCGTCACGGTCGACTTCGATCCGGCCGCCATCGGCATCGATGGGCTTCGGCGGACCATCGCATCATGCGGCTTTCGCTGCGCCGGCGAGGTCACGCCGAGGCACGTCTGCAAACCGGACGCGCCAGCGCCGCCGACGTCGAAGCCAGCGGCCCATTTCGGACACGGCGGACAAGGGCAGGCTACGCCGGCGCAGGCCGAGATGGCGCACGAGATGGGCCATGGCGGCGGCATGGACATGGCCGCCATGGTTCGCGACATGCGCAACCGCTTCTGGATCGCGCTCGCCTTCATGGTGCCGATCTTCATCTACTCGCCGATGGGTGGCCTGTTCACGCCGCCGGCGCCGCCCTTCGGGCTGGAGCTCGACCTGTGGCTGTTCTTCCTCGGCTCGGCCGCCATCGTCTATCCGAGCTGGCCGTTCTTCACCGCCGCCTGGCGGGCGCTCCGGAACGGCGTGCTCAACATGGCAGTGCTCGTGGTGCTGTCGGTCGGCACCGGCTATCTCTTCAGCGTCGGCTCGACGTTCTTTTTCCCCGGCGTGCAGTTCTACGAGGCCGTGGCGGTGCTGCTCGTCTTCATCCTGCTCGGCCACTGGCTGGAGATGCGGGCGCGCGCCGGCGCCTCGGCGGCGATCCGGACGTTGCTCGATCTTGCGCCGCCGATGGCAACCGTGCTGCGCGACGGGCGCGAAGTCGAGGTACCGACCGCCGACGTGCAGAGCGGCGAGATCGTGCTGATCCGCCCCGGCAACAAGATTCCGGTGGACGGCGAGGTCGTCGAAGGCCAGTCGCTCGTCGACGAATCCATGCTCACCGGCGAGTCGATGCCGGTGAACAAGGCCGTCGGCGACCAGGTCGTGGGCGCCTCGATCAACAAGAGCGGCAGCTTCCGCTACCGCGCGACCAAAGTCGGCGCCGACACCGCGCTCGCCCAGATCGTCAAGCTCGTCCAGGAGGCGCAGAACTCCAAGGCGCCGGCACAGCTCTTGGCCGACCGGGCCTCGCAATGGCTGGTGGTGATCGCCATCGTCATCGGGCTCGCCACGTTCGCGGTGTGGTTCTGGTGGATCGGCTCGCCGCTCCTATTCGCGCTGACACTGACCATCACCGTCTTCGTCATCGCCTGCCCGGACGCGCTCGGGCTCGCCACGCCGATGGCGGTGATGGTCGGCACCGGACTCGGGGCGATGAACGGCATTCTCTTCAAGAACGCCGGTGCGCTCGAGGACGCGACCAAGCTCGACGTGATCGTCTTCGACAAGACCGGCACGCTGACCATGGGGGCGCCGCGCGTGGTCGACGTCATCGCCGCCGAAGGCCGCACCGAGGACGAGGTGCTCGTCGCGGCTGCGGCGGTCGATCGCGGCTCGGATCACCCGCTTGCGCTGGCGATCGTCGAACGTGCCGAGGGCCTCGACGTGCCGCAGACGAGTGGCTTTCTCAACCGCGAGGGCATGGGCGCACAGGCCGAGATCGACGGCGTGCCTGTGTTCCTCGGCAACCGACGGCTGATGGATACGGAAGGGATCGATCTTGGGTCGCTGAGCGCCGAGGCGGAGCGGCTGAAGGGCGACGGGCGTACCGTCGTCCATGTAGCCAAGGATGGCCATATCCTCGGCCTCGTCGCCATCGCCGACGCGGCCCGTCCGAGCGCCAAGGCGACCGTCGCCAAGCTGCGCGAGCGCGGCGTCGAGGTCGCGATGCTGACTGGCGACAATGCCGGCACCGCCAAGCGCATCGCCGACGAGCTCGGCATCACCATCGTGTTCGCCGACGTGCTACCGGGCGAGAAGGCCGAGAAGGTCAAGGAGCTCCAGGCGCAAGGCAAGAAGGTCGGCATGGTCGGCGACGGCGTCAACGACGCGCCGGCGCTGACCCAGGCTGAGGTCGGCTTCGCCATCGGCGCCGGCACCGACGTCGCGATGGAGAGCGCCGACGTGGTGCTGATGAAGAGCGACCCCTATGACGTGGTGGGCGCCATCGAGCTGTCGCGCGCGACCCTGCGCAAGATGCACCAGAACCTCTTCTGGGCCGTGGCCTACAACGTGATCGCGTTCCCGATGGCTGCGGGCGTCTTCTACCCCTTCATCGTAAGCCCCGAAATCGCGGCACTGGCAATGTCGGGCAGCTCGGCGCTGGTCGCGGTCAACGCGCTGCTTCTGAAGCGGACCCGGCTCGAGGGTATCTCTGACAGGAACCGGCCGGTCGAGACCGATATGGGAGAGCCCGTAAGGGCCTTCTGAATGTCCGAACGATATGGAGGATCGGAACCGTGAACCACGATGATCATAGCGGTCGTAGCGATCACAGCAAGCACGATGGCTACCGCGGCTTTTTCGCGTCGCGCGGCAACGTCGTGCTCGTCGTCTTTCTTGCGGTCGGCGGCTTCTACCTGATCTCCGAGCACACCGCGCATCTGGTGGGATATGGCCCGCTCGTCCTTCTGCTGCTGCTCTGCGGCGGCATGCATGTCTTTATGCATGGCAGCCATGGTCATGGGGAGCACGGCGACGGTGAAGATCGGCGGGCCATCGATAGCAGCGACGAACCGGACGCCGCCGCCGAACCGAGGCGAAATCCGAGATGACGGATAGCGTTGCCGCCTACGGGTTGTGGCTGTTGGTCGTGCTTAACTCGGCGCTCTTCATCCTCTTCGCCTTCAGCTTCTTCAAGCCGCGAACGGCGCGAGACTGGCGCTCGTTTGGCGCGTTCAGCGCCTTTCTCGTCGCCCTCTTCACCGAGATGTACGGCTTTCCGCTGACCATCTACCTGCTCTCCGGTTGGCTGCAGAGCAAGTATCCCGCCATCGACTGGCTGTCGCACGATGCCGGCCACCTGCCCGAGATGTTGTTCGGCTGGAAGGCGAACCCGCATTTCGGTCCGTTCCACCTGCTGAGCTTCGTCTTCATCGGCGGAGGCTTCATCCTGATCTCAGCCGCCTGGAAGGTACTCTACGCGGCGCAGCGTCGCCGCACACTCGCGACGGCCGGCGCCTACGCCTACGTCCGGCACCCGCAATATGCCGGCTTCGTCCTCGTCATGTTCGGCTTCCTGCTGCAATGGCCGACCCTGCTGACGCTGGCGATGTTCCCGGTGCTGGTCTTCATGTACGTTCGCCTGGCCAAGGGCGAAGAACGGGCGGCGCTAGCCGAGTTCGGCGACACGTACCGCCGCTACATGGCGCAAGTCCCCAGCTTTGTCCCGAGGTTCGGCCGACGGCCGGTGCACAGGCCGTCGTGACCCTGCGCGACCTCGCACACGCTTCGGTGCCTCGTCCGAGGACGGAGACGGCGCCGCGGTCCGATTCAGACTCGGCGGAGACTGACCGCGACGAGCTGGGCCTGGCTGGGCCTTGGGAGATCCGGATCGCCTGGCTTCTGCGCGCGCTCATCCTGGCGACGGGCGCCATTCATCTTATGGAGGGTGCGGTTCTCTTGGGGCTGCTCTGCTTGGGCGCGCTGGCGCTCATCCTTTCGCCGTCCCTCGTCGCGCGTTCGACCAGACTGACCATCCCCGTCGAGATCGAGCTGTTCGTCCTCTGGTGGCTGGTCACCGACATGACGCTCGGTCGTTTCCTCGATCTCTACGGAACGTTGCCGTTCTATGACAAGGTCATCCACTTCGGAAACTCCGGCCTGCTGGCGATTATCTCGTTCCTGGCGATCTACGCTCTGAGAATGACCTGCCGAATTCGGATCGGCTTCGTCCTGAACATGACTGCGATCTTTCTGCTGACCCTCGGCGCGGGGGCGCTCTGGGAGATCGTCGAATTCGGGACCGACGCGGCCCTCGGTGCCGGTGCGCAGGGGTCGCCGGTGATGGCGCCGCTTGAGGATACTATGTGGGATCTGATCGTGGACGGGCTGGGTGGCCTGCTCGGCGGCTTGCTCGGTGCGCTTTACATGCGCCGTTCGAAGCGCAGCCTCGCGCGCTGGAACCGCTTCATGGACCGGATCGGCTCCGCCTGAGAACGAAGGAGAGCGCGATGCGGACTCGCGGCCGGCGGCGGCCGAAGGCGGGGATCAGCCCCACCGGGCGCGGAGGCCTGGAAAAGGTGAATCTATCCTCGAATCCGCCGGACGAGGATTTCGCGGTGCTCACCCCTCACCGGCGCCGACCTGGCGAACTCGGCCAACGAAGCGGCCCTGCTGGCGATGTGTCGCGACGATGCGAGCATCGACGGCTGTAAGGAATCCAGTGCTTCCGCGTCTCTTGGATGAACGGCGCCTGCTTATGCCGGGCAAGTGCGGAGACGTCTTGTTGGGTAGGTCGATGCTGCCGGCGAGCATTCGTTCCCGCCAGGCTCTGCAGCTGAAAGAACGCGTCTCGTCAAAGGCCTGAGTCTTCAGGAAGGAGGTTGCCAGGATGAAGGTAACCGATCCGGTTTGTGGGAAAACGATTGAGCTGGAAGCCGCAGAGCCGGTCGAGCACGGCGGCTGGGCATACTTCTTCTGCTCCGCCGCTTGCCGCAACGCGTTTCTGGCTGCGCCGGATCGCTATGCCCCGTCGCGCCATGAGCGGAGCCCGCCTCATCGCGAAGCCGTCTCCGCCTACGCAATGATCCCGCAGAAGACACATTCATGTCTACGGAAGCGAACAGATGTTCACTCAACCCAAGGCAAATGATCCCGCTGCGTATCCCGAGGAAGCCGCCGGCTCTCCCTTGCCCTTCCTCTATCGTCTTCTCACCGACTTGATTCGAACCGGTCGGTTGACGATCGTCGATGCGGCCGGCCGGACCCACACCTTCGGCCCTGGCGAAGTCGGTCCATACGTCACGGTCAGGTTTCACGATCCGCTGCTGCCGCTGCGTATTCTTCTTCGTCCGTCGCTCGCCCTTGGCGAGGCCTACATGGAGGGGACGATCACCGTCGAAGAAGGGACGCTGCGCGATCTCCTTCATCTCTGCACGACGGATCTCCAAGCTATCGACCGACATCCCATCGGTGCGCTGCGGGGCGAACTCGACCGCGTGTTACGCAGGCTTCAGCAGGACAATCGCCTCGGACAGGCGCGCGCCAACATCGCGCATCACTACGATCTGTCCGGTGCGCTCTATGATATATTCCTCGACCGCGACCGGCAGTATTCCTGCGCCTATTACCAAACCGGCACCGAGACGCTCGAGGAAGCGCAAGAGAAGAAGAAGCGCCACATCATGGCAAAGCTCCTGCTTGAGCCCGGCATGCGTGTGCTGGATATCGGTTCAGGCTGGGGCGGGCTCGCGCTGGAGATGGCGCGTACGGCAGAGGTGGACGTCACCGGCCTCACGCTCTCGCAGGAGCAGTTCGCCGCCGCGGGTGAGCGCGCCGTCGCCGCCGGCCTGTCCTCTCGTGTGCGCTTCGCCAAGCGCGACTACCGGGAGGAGCAGGGAACGTATGACCGGATTGTCTCCGTCGGGATGTTCGAGCATGTCGGGGTGGCGCACCATCGCTCCTATTTCGATACGCTACGCCAGCGCCTGAACCCGGAGGGCGTCGCCCTCGTGCACGCGATCGGCCGGGCCAGTCCGCCCGGATCCACCGATCCCTGGCTGCGCAAATATATCTTTCCGGGCGGCTACTGCCCGGCGCTGTCGGAGGTGCTGGCAGCCGTCGAACGCTCGGGACTCTGGGTCGCGGATATCGAGATTCTGCGGCTGCACTACGCCGAGACGCTGCGCCACTGGTTCGAGCGCTTCGAAGCTAACCGCGACCGGGCGAAGGCGATCTACGACGAGCGCTTCTGCCGCATGTGGGAGTTTTACCTGGCGACCTGCGAAGCCGCCTTCCGCAACGGCCCGATGATGGTGTTTCAGCTCCAGCTGACGCGCCGGCGCGATGCGGTGCCGCTGACGCGCGACTACATCGCCGACCGGAAGCGCCGGGACGTTAGGGCGGCGGACGTCGCGGCATGAAGACCGCTCAGCGAGCGATTGTCTCATGATCGGCGGTCGGCTTCTTCGGATCGGCGCCGGGGCCGTCGGTCTCCTCGGCGCGGCGGCGGTCGAGCGTTCGCGCGGCACGACCGCCGACAGGTCCCAATTGCCGCGCCGGTTTCGCATCACTCTGGAGCGGCTCGGCCCGACCTTCGTGAAGTTTGGGCAGACGCTCAGCCTGCGCCGCGACCTGCTGCCCGATATGTGGCTCGCCGAGCTCCGTCGGCTGCAGGCTCACGTCGCGCCGTTCCCCGCCGCGGAAGCCCGGCATGCGGTCGAGCTTGCGTTCGGCCGGCCCGTCGAGCAGGTCTTCGCAGCGTTCGAGACGGAGCCGATGTCGGCGGCTTCGATCGCCCAGGTGCACAGGGCTCGGCTGGCGGACGGACGCGCCGTCATCGTCAAGATCCGTCGGCCCGGCATCCGGGCCCAGATAGACGGCGACATGCGCGCGCTCTTGGGCGTCGGCTGCCTCGTCCTGGTGTTGGTGCCTCGCCTTCAGCGCTTCCAGCCGCTCGGGATCGTCGATGAGATCTGGGCCAATTTGCGCAAGGAAACCGACTTCCGCCAGGAAGCACGCAGCATCCGCCGCTTCAGCGAAGCCTTCCGGGAATGGCCGGCGCTCAATATCCCTGAGGTGATCGATGATCTCTATTCCGAGGCTGTGCTGGTGCAGGAGATGAGCGGTGGACTGACCATCGACGACCCATCGGTCGACGGCCCGCGGCTCGCGCAAGTTCTGGTCGACGCCTATCTCCATCAGTTCTTCGTGGTCGGCTTCTTCCACGGCGATCCCCATCCGGGCAATCTCTTCGTCATGCCGGACGGTCGGCTCTGCTTCCATGATTTCGGGCTGGTCGGCTATCTCGACGCCCGCACCCGCCGCTCCCTCGCGCTCTATCTCCAGGCGTTCGTGAACAATGATGCCGCGTGGATGCTCGACGCGGCTGTCGATCTGGGCCTACTCGGCGGGCCGATCGACCGTCCCACCTTCATCCGTGGCATCGAGGAGATTCTCTCCGACTACGCCGCGCTGCCGCTCAAGGACTGGTCGCTCGCCGAGGCCGTGCTGCGCGTCGCCCGGCTGGGCTCGGGCGAGAACTTCGTCATCCCGCACAACCTCGTGGTGCTCATGCGCGCGCTGTTCCTGGTCGAGAGCGCGCTGCGCACATTCGATCCGAATTTCAGGGTCTTGGATACGTTGCTGACACGGGGCGGCGAAATGATGAAGGGCGTTCTGCGCGGCGACACGGCCGCGACGGCCTTCACCCGGCTCAAGACCGAAGCCGCGATGACCGCGCAGGATCTCCCGGGTCTGCTTGCGGCGTGTCTCCACCGCACGCAGCGCGAAGGCGCGAGGCCGCTCCTCATCGTGCGACACGAAGGTCTCGAAAGCCTGAAAACGCATCTCGACCGAACCGGCAATCGCCTCGCCTTGGCCATCGTCACACTCGGTCTCTATGTGGCGGCTTCGCTTCTCATGCTGCACAGCGCCGGACCGCGCGTGTTCGGCGATCTGCCGCTGTTCGCGTTGCTCGGCTACGCGCTCGCGCTGTGGCTGTCGGTCCGATTGGTGCGGGCGGTCGCCCGCTCGGGACGACTGTAGCGATGGACAGGAGCCGCCCAAGAGGCGCGCCAATGAACACTTTCCACTTTCACCTGAGGAGAAAGACATGAACGCAAGCAACAAAACCCGTGTCGCCGTCAACGGCTACGGTGTGATCGGCAAGCGCGTCGCCGATGCGGTTGTCCGGCAGAAGGACATGGAACTCGCTGGCGTGTCGGACATCAACGCCGACTGGCGGTCCCGCATCGTGACGCAAAAGGGCTTCCGTCTCCATGCGGCGGCAAGCGAGCACGCGCAGGCGATGCGGGATGCCGGGCTTGATGTCGCGGGCACGCTTGACGACCTGCTCGCAGCGGCCGATGTGGTCGTCGATTGCACGCCAAGCCGTGTGGCCGCGAAGAACGTGGAGCTCTACCGCCAGAAGGGCATCAAGTTTATCGTGCAGGGCGGCGAGAAGCACGAAGTGACCGGGCACTCGTTCGTCGCCGAGACCAGCTACGAAAGCGCGTTGGGCCGAGACAGCACGCGCGTCGTCTCCTGCAACACGACCTCGATCGTGCGCACTTTGACGGCGCTGAAGCACGCCGGGCTGTTGCGGCGGGCGCGTGGAACGCTGCTGCGCCGCGCCACCGACCCTTGGGAGAGCCATCTCGGCGGCATCATGAACACGCTGGTGCCCGAGCCCGAGATCCCGAGCCATCAGGGGCCTGACGCCCAGAGCGTCGATCTCGAGCTCGACGTGATCACCATGGCCGTGAAGGTGCCGGAGACCTTGGCGCACCTGCACTACTGGACGGTGCAACTGACGCGGCCGGCGGACAAGCAGGAGGTACTCGACGCCTTCCGCGCGTCGCCGCGCATCGCCCTCATCCGCATGGCGGACGGCCTGACGGCGATCAACACGGTCAAGGAGCTGATGGCCGATCTCGGCCGACCGCACGACAACCTCTACGAGGTGGCGCTGTGGGCCGACATGCTGAAGGTCGAGGGTGACGAGCTCTTCTACGGCTACATGGTCGACAACCAGGCGATCGTCATCCCCGAGACGGTGGATGCGATCCGGGCCCTGATCGGGCAGGTGCGCGACCCGCATGAATCCATTGCCATGACCAACGCCGCGCTGGGTATCGGCGCGGACGTCGAAACGCTGGGAGGATGACGATGATGCAAACCAAGGACATCATGACGACGCCCGTCGTCTCGGTCGCGCCGGAGACCGGTGTATCAGACGTCGCGCGGCTTCTTCTCGAGCGGCACATCAGCGCCGTGCCGGTGATCGAGCCCGACGGTCGGCTGGTCGGGATGGTGAGCGAGGGCGACTTCCTGCGCCGCGCCGAGGGCGAGAGCCAACGGCACGGGTCCTGGTGGTTGCGGCTTCTCTCAAGACGCGGCGAGAACGCGGCGGACTACGTGAAGACGCACGGTCGCTACGCCGCCGACATCATGACCCGCGACGTGATCACCGTTACGCAGGACACGCCGGCCGGCGAGGTCGCCCATCTCTTAGAGAGCAACCGGATCAAGCGCGTCCCGGTGGTGCGTGACGGGACGGTCGTCGGCATCGTCAGCCGGGCCGACCTCCTGCGCAGCCTTGCCGCGCAACGCGACACTCGCACCGCCACCGCCTCCGTCGAAGACGCGACGATCCGAAAGCAGATGCTCAACGAGATAAGTGCGAGCGACTGGGCGCCGACCTACGGCGTGAGCGTGGTGGTCGTGGACGGTATCGTCCAGATCTGGGGACTCGTCGATTCGCAGGACCAGGGCGAAGCGCTCCGCGTCGCTGCCGAGAACGTGCCCAGCGTGAAGGGCGTGGAGCTGAACGTGAGCAGCATCCCTGCTTATGCGTTGGCCGAGTGAGGAACCGGTCTCCAGCCGACAGAGCAAGCCAACGTCGCCGATCGAGCCGCTCTGCCGTGCAGGCGTCTCGCCGATTTCTCGATGGAGATCGCGTTCCGTCCGCAGGTGCTTACCTATTCCGGACGACTCGGTATGCTCGCCGGCGATACCCCTTGATCCTGCGTCGGCCTCGGACCGGGGTCGTGTGTGGATGCCCGCGATCGGCATCAGTAGGATGGCTATAAGCCCCTGCGGGGCGGCGTCGACCTGTTGGTAGCTGCCGCGAGCCGGCACGTCCTTGCCAGAGTCGCACTGAGGACACGCTGAGTTTCTCCGGCAGGCACGATCCGGGTGAGGATGGCGATCAGCATGATAAGTGCGAAAAGGATGGTGTAGTCGGACGGAAAACGATCGGTTCGCGGTGCGATCGGATCGGCGTCGATACCCGCGGGCTCAGCCTTCCTCATGCTTGATCTCTCAAGCGAAAGCCAGGAGGAGCCTTTCGCCGCCAATTCCGTCTCAAACGGACACGCGAGCGCCCGTGGCATTACCGAGCTGGCTTGACTGAGCGTGACGTGACGAGGCGCATGCCGATGAGGATCAGCACTGTGCCGGCGGCATGGGGCCAGCCCAGTCTCTCTCCAAAGAAGAGCGCGCCAATCGCCAGGCCGAAGACCGGGATCAGGAAGCTGAACGCATTGGCCTGCGTAAGCGGCGCGCGCTCAAGGATCCTGAACCAAAGCCAGTAGACGAGCGCCGAGCCCAGTAGGCTGAGCGTCAACAGGGTCGCGACGAATTCCGGAGTCCAGCGGACCTCGCTCGGCACCTCCATCCGCCAAGCGAGTGCGATGAGCGGGATGCTCCCCAACAGGAGTTGCAGGCCCATGGCGACCAGCGCATCAACTCTTCCGGCGATCCGCTTGATCGCCACGTTGCTCACCGAGACGCCGATCGCCGCGAGCAGGATCAGGCCGATGCCTGCAGCATAACTTTTCCCGCCGCTCCCGAAGAGCTGCGGGGATGCGATTGCGACGATCCCGAGGAAGCCGAGAACGAGCCCCGCCTTGCCGCGGCCGCTCAGCCGCTCGCCGAGGAAGATCCCAGCAAGTCCCGCCGCGAGCAATGGTTGGGCATTCGCAATCACGGTCGCAATGCCGGGCGAGACAAAGTCCGCTGCATAGAACATGCCGAAGAACCCGAGGCTCGTCGCGCCGACCCCCGACAGCGCCAGCAAACCCCAGATCGCCGCCCCTCGTGGTATCGAGCGTCGTAGCAGCAGCCCGACTACGATCAACGATATGCCCGCGACGACCGCCCGGAGGGCCGCGAACGTGAGTTCCGGCGCGTAGGCGAGGCCGAACGTGATCAGCGGATAGCAGGCCGCCCAGAGCAGCATGACCAGGATAATCTGGCAGATCGTGCCGAACGTCATCGGTCGGCACACGCCGTCGGGCCGCTGTGGACCCGACCCGACGATTGCCACCACGCCCCGACGATGGTCTGGACGTCTCTGATCGGCGGACTGGTGAGCGAGCCCGGGAGATCGGCACAGTCGAGGATCTCGCCGATCACATGGCACGAAGACACGTCGTTCGGGGCGCCGACGCCGAAGGAGATCCGCGCCGTCTGCGTCACCACCCCGTCAAGGTCGAAGATGCGCGCTTTGAACGCTGCGATCCGCGCCATTGCCTCGACGGTGTCCTGGTTCATAGGTCCTCCTTCATCCGGAGCGCGTTCGCCGCGAGGAATACGGCTGCCCTCCCCCGCTACTGCGCCGTGTAGCCGCCCCGCGAGCCCCAGGGCGGCGCCTGTGACGACCGCCGCCTTGTCCTTCATGCGATCCATCTCTGGCTCCTTCGGTTTCTAGCTCATGACCAATCGCGCCGACGGCCGGCCGCACGGAAACGGCCTTCTTCCTTCCTTGAAAGACGCAACGAGCCAGAGCACGATTACAGCGCGATCCGACCAAGGAGCGGCGTGGATCAGTATCCTGGCCGACTCCGCCTTCGACAGGACCCTCGCGTGGCGCGCGCCGTGTAAGAAGTCGATCCTCCTTGCGTCTATGGGGGTATCCTGCGGTACCTTCGATGTGCCGGTCCCAGCGGGGCGACGGGAGATCGACCGGATTGCCCGTCGGACGACACTTGAGGAAAGGATATTCTCATGCGGCTATCAACCTCACTCGCTTCGGCGTTCATCCTTGCAGTGGCGAGCACCCCCTTCGCCGTTCGCGCGGCGGACGTGGAGTCGCTTCCGAACACGACGGCTTCCGAGGGGCAGGCGGCGCAACAGTGCCAGAACGACCTCCGGGCGTTCGAAACCGGGCTAGGGCGTGCCGGATTCGGGGTGCTGGCGCCAGGTGGCTACGGTACGGGATACGGCAGCTACGGCGTGGTGGGTACATCACGCCAGCGGATGCAGGCGCTGCGCGACGCGGCCGACGTCTTTGCGTTCGCAGGAAACGAGGACGCCTGCCAGATGGTACTCGCCTCCATGCGGCAAATCTACGAGGAGCATGACGAACTGGTCGGCATAGAAGCCGACGACCCCGAGGTGCGGACGGCGTGGCGGCGGGCCCATCTGGCGAAGGCCATGCCGGTGACGGAGATGGATCGGCTGATGCGCGCGGATGTGGTCATCGGCGCGGATCTGCGGACCCCCGATGATGCGACGCTGGGGGAGATCACGGACGTCGTGCTCGACCCGCAATTGCAGACGATCGCTTACGTCTTAGTCTCCCGCGGCGGGTTTCTGGGCGTTGGCGGGGAGCTGGTCGCCGTACGCTGGACCGATCTGCGCGCCACCGACGATCACGAGATCTACGTGCTCGACGCGTCGCCCGAATCCTTCACGGCAGCGCCCCGGGTGGAGCGCCAGAACTTCGGAGAGGGCTCCGGCGACGCGTGGCGCAACAGCCTCGATCAGTACTGGGCCGGTGTCATCGGCAAGTCTTAGGCCAGTCGCAGGCTGGCGACCGCGCGCCTATGGCGGCCGTCGCGCCGTCTAGCGGAGTGCATCAAGGCCGCGCACGCGCCAACCGCGGCTCGGTATCTCAGGCCGCCATCTTGCGGCAGCTTTCGGCGTAGGCGCGACAGGCGTCAACGCATTCCTGCGCGTCGCCTACCCGTTCGCCTCGGGTAGCGGCTTGGCCGGATAGCCTGCTTCTTCAAGGACGGACAAAAGCGCCACCTGGTCAGCGGAACTGTCGATACGCACCTCGCGGGCTGCGGGATCGGTCTGGATCCAGGCGCTCGCATCGACGCTCTGCAGCGCCTTGGTGACGGACTTCGCGCATCCACCGCAGTGCATGCTGGGGATTTGAAAGCGATACATCGGGGCCTCCTGTTCGTTCGCTTCCAACCCAGATGGGGTTTGCCATCGTGGTAAGGTCAAGACGCAAATCACATCGCAAGATCCCCCTTGACCTTCCCATCGTTGGAAGCCGCACAGCTACTCCAAACACCGCCCAATGGAGTGGACACGATGGCTTCGGCAGCGGCGCTTCGGCGCGAAGAGGATAGGCATGCGAGCGCAGGCGAGACGCTCACCGTTCGCATCGAAGGGATGACCTGCGCATCCTGCGTCGGGCGGGTCGAGAAGGTTTTGAAGGCACTTCCCGACGTCAGCCAAGCGTCGGTGAATCTTGCCACCGAGCGTGCCGAGATCGTGTTTCTTGGTGCGCCGGATCCTGCGGCTGTGGCCCGTACAATCGACGAGGTTGGCTATGCCGTCGGTGAGGAGATGACCGAGCTCGCCATCGCGGGGATGACCTGCGCGTCCTGCGTCGGCAGGGTCGAGAAGGCGCTGTCGCGTGTTCCGGGCGTCGTGAGCGCGTCGGTCAATCTGGCGACGGAGAAGGCGCAGGTTCGGCATCTCGCCGGCGCCGTCACCCAGGGCGATCTCGTTGCCGCCGTCGGATCGACCGGCTACGACGCCAGCCCGCTCGCCGCCGACGATCCGTCGGACCAGGAGGCGGAACGCCGCGACCATGAGATGCGCTCGTTGCGCCGCGCATTCGTCGTCGCCGCGATTCTCACCCTGCCGGTGTTCGTCCTCGAGATGGGTGCCCACCTCGTTCCCGGCGTCAGCGACTGGGTCATGACGACGATCGGCCATCGCGAGAGCTGGTATCTCCAGTTCGCGCTCACGACGCTGGTCCTCTTCGGTCCGGGCCTGCGCTTCTTCCAGAAGGGTGTGCCGGCGCTCCTGCGCCTTGCGCCCGACATGAACTCGCTGGTCGCGCTCGGAACGAGTGCCGCCTACGTCTATTCGGTCGTGGCGACCTTTGTCCCCGACGTGCTGCCCGACGGCACGCTAAACGTCTATTTCGAAGCCGCAGCGGTCATTGTCACACTGATCCTGCTCGGCCGCTTCCTGGAGGCGCGCGCCAAGGGCCGCACGGCGGAGGCAATCAAGCGTCTTATCGGCCTGCAGGCGAAGACCGCGCGGGTCTGCGCCACGGCGTGGCGGTCTGAGGTGCCTCTTGCCGATGTGCAGGCCGGTGACGTCGTCCAGGTACGTCCCGGTGAACGTCTCCCGGTCGATGGCGTGGTCACCGAAGGCGGTTCCTATGTCGACGAAGTCATGATCACCGGCGAGCCGGTGCCGGTCGCGAAGGGCACTGGGGACGAGGTCGTCGGCGGCACGATCAACAAGACCGGCGCCTTCAGCTTCCGGGCCACCAAGGTCGGTGCGGATACGGTGCTGGCGCAGATCATCCGCATGGTCGAGACCGGCGCAAGGCTCGAAGCTGCCGATCCAGGCGCTGGTCGATCGGGTCACCTCCGTCTTCGTGCCGATTGTGATGGGCATGGCGGCGCTCACCGTCGCGATCTGGTCTGGTCTGTCGGGCCGGAGCCGGCACTGACGTTCGCGCTGGTCAACGCGGTCGCTGTGCTGATCATCGCCTGCCCGTGCGCCATGGGCCTCGCGACGCCGACGTCGATCATGGTCGGCACCGGCCGCGCGGCCGAGATGGGAGTGCTGTTTCGCAAGGGCGATGCACTGCAGACGTTGCGCGACACCAAGGTGATCGCGGTCGACAAGACCGGCACGCTGACCAAGGGACGTCCGGCGCTGACCGATCTTCGTGCCGTCGACGGGCTTTTCGAAGGACGAGGTGCTGAGCTCGTCGCAGCCGTCGAGATCCGCTCTGAACACCCGATCGCCGAGGCCATCGTGGAGGCCGCGCGCGGTCGTCGGGCTCAATTCGCCGCCGGGAGACGTTTGACGCCGTCCCCGGTTTCGGGGTCGCCGCGACCGTCGAGGGACGTCAGGTCCAGGTCGGCGCGGACCGCTTCATGAGGCAGCTCGCTACGATGTCTCGGACTTGCAGCCGACGGTGAGGCACCTCGCGAGCGAAGGCAAGAGCCCGCTCTTCGCGGCGGTGGACGGCAGGATCGCCGCGGTTATCGCGGTCGCCGATCCGATCAAGGAGACGACGCCGGCGGCGATCAGCGCATTGCATGCGCTTGGCTTGAAAGTGGCGATGATCACCGGCGACAATGCCGGGACCGCCGAGGCGATCGCGAGACAGCTCGGTATCGACGAGGTCGCGGCCGAGGTTCTGCCCGATGGAAAGGTCGAGGCGCTGAAGGCGCTACGACAGCAGCTCGGCAGCGTCGCCTTCGTCGGCGACGGCATCAATGACGCCCCGGCATTGGCGGAAGCCGAGGTCGGATTCGCCATCGGTACGGGCACGGACGTGGCGATTGAAGCGGCCGATGTGGTGCTGATGTCGGGCGATCTGCGCGGCGTGGTCAACGCTATTGCAGTCAGCCAGGCACGATCCGCAACATCAAGCAGAACCTCTTCTGGGCCTTCGCCTACAACACGCTGCTGATCCCGGTCGCGGCCGGCGCCCTCTATCCCGTCAACGGCATCCTGCTCTCGCCGATCTTCGCCGCCGGCGCCATGGCGCTGTCCAGCGTCTTCGTGCTCGGCAACGCGCTGCGGCTCAAAGGCTTCCAGCCACCGATGGCGGCAGAGACCGCCGCTCCCAATCATCGCAGCGGGACCGCAGAACTCGCGCCGGCCGAGTGAACGCCCACGCGGGTCGCGACAGAGCCCGTGCGATCCGCAGAACAATCGAGGAGGCAGGAATATCCGAGAACGAAGGACCAAACGCCGCCCTGATGCCGCTCGCGACCCATCCCCAGCTTGCCGATGGCTGTGAGAGCGTGTGGTCCTGACTCCCTACCTCCAACGTTGCGAAGGCCCGGATACTCGATGAAGGAGACACATTCATGACGTTCAAGGTGGACATCCGACAGGCGCAACGCACGATCGTCGTGCCCGACGGCCGCACAGTCCTGGATGCGGCGCTGGCGGAGAATATTCCCTATCCGCATGGCTGCCGGTCCGGGCGATGCGGCTCGTGCAAATCCCGTCTCACGTCGGGCGATGTCGAGCTGCTGGATCATACCCGCTTCGCGCTGTCGGACGAGGAAAAGGCCCAGGGCCTCATCCTCGCCTGCCGGGCCCTCCCTAAGACCGATGCCGCCGTCGTCTGGCTCGGCGGCGAGGAGGACGTGGCGGACCACCCGCATCGCCGCCTGCGCTGCCGGGTCGTCGGCATCGAGGACGCCACGCATGACATCAAGCGCACTCGGCTCGCTGTGAGGGACGACGCGCCATTGGTGTTCTCGGCTGGGCAATACGCCCGCGTGACGTTCCCAGGTGCGCCGCCGCGCGACTATTCGATGGCGAACTGGCCCGACGAGCCGGAACTGGAATTCCACGTCCGCCGAATTCCGAGCGGAGCGGCGACCGCCCGCGTCCACGGCCTTCTGCGGCTCGGCGATCCGGTCACCGTCGAGGGGCCGTTGGGGTCGTCCTATCTGCGCGATACGCATGCCGGACCGATCCTTTGCGTCGCCGGCGGTTCGGGACTGGCGCCGATCAAGTCGATCGTCGAGACGGCCGTCTCTCTTGGAATGAAGCAGCCGATCCACATCTACTTTGGAGTACGAGGCGCGCACGATCTCTATCTGGTCGATCATTTCGAAGGGCTAGAGGCACGCCATGCCAACGTCACCTTCACGCCCGTCCTGTCCGAAGCATTACCGCAACCGACGTGGCGGACAGGCTTGGTGACCGACGCCGTCGCCCAGGATTGGCAGGACCTCGACGGGTGGAAGGCCTATGTCGCGGGACCGCCCGCCATGGTCGACGCTGCGATGGCCGTGACGACATCGCGGGGATTGCGGCAGCAGGACCTCCACGCGGATGTCTTCTTCACGCCGGAAGAGGCCGACGCGGCCTGGGTCAAGAAAGCGCTTTTGCGAGAGGAACCGAAGGAGAACACTCATGAACATCGGACAAGCGGCAAAAGCCTCCGGCGTCTCGGCCAAGATGATCCGCTACTACGAGAAGATCGAACTGATCCCGAAAGCCTTCCGCTCGGATGCCGGTTATCGCAACTATGGCCAGACCGACGTGCACACCCTCCGTTTCATCCGCCGGTCGCGTGACCTCGGCTTCTCGGTCGAGCAGATTGCCGAACTCTTGGCTCTCTGGCAGGACCGGAGCCGGACAAGCGCCGTCGTCAAGACGGTCGCACTGAGGCATATCGACGAGCTCCGGACGAAGATCCTCGAACTCCAGGAAATGGCGCGAACGCTGGAACACCTGGCCAAGCATTGTCATGGAGACGAGCGCCCGGACTGTCCGATCATCGACGACTTGGCGGCGGCGCCCAGCACCTTAGATCAATCGGCTCCCGTCCCGCGGCGTCTTGCGGCTCCACGGTTCGGCGAAGCCGGCGGGCTGGCGGCCTCTCGGGCCAGCAAGGTCGGCATGGTACCGGTAGAGCCTGTCCACTGAATGGCCGCACGACGGTATTCTGCAGATAGCGAAGAGGGGCGCACATATCCTCGTCCGGTCGGTCGGGCCAGTGGTTTGAACCGATAAGCAGAACTCCATTGTCCTATCGCTGCGTTCCAAAGCGGGCGCACTCTCAAGGGGAGACAGCCCTTCGTCGGAAAGGGGGTACTTCTGCTACGTCGTTCCCACGGTAGACTACAGCGCCTCCTGACACTCATGATGTTGCGGTTGATTTAACCCGACGGAAAGACAATCTAGATACCCATACGGCGCATGGGCAACATTTATCTCACTAAAGAATCCCGACGTCTGCTCGGTCGAATTGCTGTCGGACGCGAGAACAACCTCGATCTTGTACGCCTTGGCTGCGCCATCATGGTCTTGGTCGGCCACGGTTTCATGATCTTCACGAACGATCCCGACGATCCCGATCCCGTCATCTCGGCGATCTACGCCGCGCAGGCGATCGGCCTTGAGGTCTTCTTCGTCCTCAGCGGGTTCCTCATCACGCGCTCCGCATTGCGCACCCAGAGCGCAGCGGCATTCTGGACCTCGAGGGCCGCCCGCATTCTGCCGGGCCTGATCGTCGCAAGCGTGTTTTCGGCGTTGGTTATCGGGCCCCTCGCGACCACGATCGACCTGTCGGCCTATATCTCCGACCCAGCCGTGCCACTCTACATCCTCGGTACAGGCCTTCTTACCCTGTCAGACCTTCAATTGCCCGGTGTCTTCGAAGCGGCCCCCAACCCAGGCGACGTCAACATCCCGATCTGGACCTTGCGTTACGAAATCGCATTCTATGCCGCAGCCTGGATTGCCGCGATTGTCGGTCTTCTTACGCGACGAACGGTACTCCTCGTCATTCCGCTTGCAGGCGCCTATATCGCGGTCCTACTGAGCGGGCTCGACAACGCTGTGCCTACGCTATGGCACCTTACGCGTTTCGGCTCCGCATTCGGGTTGGGAGCTCTGGCGTGGCTCTACCGTGCTCAAGTGCCGCTGTCCTGGCTCTGGACCGTCGTACTTCTCATGGCGGCATTCGTGCTGCGCGATACGCCTGCCGCACCCGTCCTGTCGATCGTCGCCAGCGGTTATATGGCGCTGATGGTCGGCTATGCGGTTCCTTGCCTGCGGGCTTATCACCGCGTGGGTGATCTGTCCTACGGCGTCTACATCTACCACTGGCCTATCGGTAGCCTTCTGTTCGCTTTCGTCTCGGACATACGACCGTTGGAGTTGACGGCCGCCACGCTCGTCCTGTCCCTCGTCGCCGCATCCGCTTCCTGGCACTTCGTCGAACGTCCGGCCTTGTCACTTGCGCGGCGTGCCGATCTCGCTCGTTTCACCGCAAGCCGCCGCGACGGTCCGGCCAGGCTCCCTTTCGCGCGGCGCTGGGAGGATTGGGGGCGCTGGATCATGCGGACGGGAACGAACTCGTGATCGGGGCTGGCATTGGGGCGCGTGCCAGAGAATAGTCTTTGGAGTCATCACGAAAACCATGAGGCGTAGCTCCGGCGGCTCAGCGTGCGAGAAGGATTCCGACCCATGGCGACATACCGCTATCCGACCCCGAGATCGTCCGAGATCACGTCCGAGAGCGCTTGGCTGAACAGGCGCGCGCTCATGGGCGCGGCGGCGGGCGCGGCCCTTCTGGGCACTGCGTCGCCGGTCTCCGCCGAGCTCGACGCCGAGAGCCTCGCGCCGCTCGACACCGTGCCCGGCCCGTTCTCGATCGAGGACGAGCCGCATGCCTTCGAGAACATCACGCGCTACAACAATTTCTACGAGTTCGGCACCGATAAGACCGACCCGGCGCGCTATGCTGACACCCTTAAGACCCGGCCCTGGAAGATCGCGGTCGACGGTCTCGTCAACGATCCGGGCACGATCGGCATTGAGGATCTCCTGACCGGCTTCGCGCTAGAGGAGCGCATCTATCGGCTGCGCTGCGTCGAGGCGTGGTCGATGGTCATTCCCTGGGTCGGCAACCCGCTTAAGGACATCATCGCGCGCTTCGATGTGCAGGGCAGCGCGAAATACGTCGGCTTCGAGACGCTCGTGCGGCCCGAGGAGATGATCGGCCAGCGCCGCGCGACCGGCATCGAGTGGCCCTACCGCGAAGGCCTACGGCTCGACGAGGCGATGCATCCGCTCACCATACTCGCCGTCGGCCTCTACGGGCGCGCGATGCCCAACCAGAACGGCGCGCCTGTGCGCCTCGTCGTTCCGTGGAAATACGGCTTCAAGAGCATCAAGTCGATCGTCGCGATGCGCTTTACGGAGGAAGAGCCCTCGACGACGTGGAACATGCTGCAGCCGAGGGAGTACGGCTTCTATGCCAACGTGAACCCGCAGGTCGACCATCCCCGCTGGAGCCAGGCGAGCGAGCGTGTCGTCGGCGCCGGCCTCTTTGGCGGGCGGCGCGAGACCGAGATGTTCAACGGCTATGCCGAGGAGGTCGCCGACCTCTACGCCGCCATGGACCTGGCAGAAAACTACTGAGAGCGCCCAAGCCCGCGTGATCCGCACGACGCCCCGCATCCAGAAGGCGGCGACCTGGGCGCCGCGATGGCTGGTCTACGCGCTCGGCCTCGCGCCGGCTGCGTGGCTGGTCGTCGCCGGCCTGACGAACCGGCTCGGCGTCGATCCGGTCAAGACGCTGGAGAACCAGCTCGGCGAATGGGCCATCTGGTTCCTGATTCTCGGGCTCGCCGTGTCCCCGCTGCGTCGGCTGACCGGGCTCAACCTGATGAAGTACCGCCGCGCGCTCGGCCTGATCGCCTTCGCCTATGTCTTGCTGCACCTGACGACCTATGTCGTGCTCGATCGTTGGCTGAACATGGCCGAGATCGTCGAGGACGTTCTCAAGCGGCCCTACATCATGGCCGGTATGGCCGCCTTCCTCCTGCTGCTCCCGCTCGCGGTGACGTCCAACGACGCGCTCGTGCGCCGGATGGGCGCGCCCGGCTGGCGCCGGCTGCACAAGCTCGCCTATCCGGCCTGCGTCCTGGGCGCGCTCCACTACGTGCTGCTGACCAAGACCTGGGCGTTCGAACCCATCGCCTATCTCCTCCTCATCCTTGCGCTGATATTGCTGCGCAAGCTGCCGAAGACGCCGGTGGCCAATCGGCCCTCACGAAGGGCCCTACGTCGCGGGGAACTGTCCTAGCGCCGTTCCAGCGAAGGTGCGAACGCACCGAAGCGTAAGGAACCGCGACAAAACAAGGAGCTAGAGGACGTCCGGTGAACTGACGTGAACCGGACGTGCTCTAGCGTTCGAGCCGGATTGCGAGCATCGCGGCAGACGGTTGCGAACGACTGGGCGGCGGGTGGCCTCTAGCCGACGGGTGACCTCGCTCGTGTCGGAACGTAGGTTCGGCGCAAACGTTTATGCTCATACCCGGTAACTGTCGCACACACTTCTTGGTAGACCGTCGACCATGCCTCAGGACAAACCTCACGGCGGCATCGAAGTCGATCATTCTCGGCAACAACCGCGGTTGAAAAGGATCGAAGGACAGGTCCGCGGTCTGCAGCGGATGATCTCGGAGTCCAGACCTTGCTTGGAGACGGCCCATCAGATCAATGCCGTTGTGGCCGCTCTGCGAAGGGTTCAGTCGGACATGATCCGCGATCATCTTCATGCCAACGTCACGGCCGTCTCCATGCAGGAGATCGACGAGACGGAGCGCGCCCGCCTCGCCGACGAGGTCGCCGACCTCCTGGCGCGCAATACGTGAGGCCGGTCCCGGTGGATCGCCAGAGCACTTTCACTGAACATCGCTTCATGGAAAGCGCTCTGGCTTTTCCTTGATCGCACTTCCTGACGTCAAAGCGCTGACCCTGCTTTGACTGGAAGAGCTCTAGACCACCACGACGCGCGTGCCGAGCGGCACGCGCCGATAGAGGTCCGCGACATGCTCGTTCAACATGCGGATGCACCCCGAGGACACCGCTCGCCCGATGGAGCTCGGCTGATTGGTGCCGTGGATCCGGTAGTACGTATCCCGCCCGTTTCGATAGAGATAGAGCGCGCGCGCGCCGAGCGGGTTGTTCGGCCCGCCCGGCACGCCGCCGGCGAAGCGGGCGTATTTTCCGGGTTCGCGGCGGATCATGTTCTTGGTCGGCGTCCAGCGCGGCCACTCGGCTTTGCGCGCGATCGTGGCCGAGCCGCGAAAGGCCAGACCGGCCCGACCGACGCCCACGCCGTATCGCCGGGCCTTCCCGCCGCCAAGGACGAGGTAGAGAAAGCGCGCCTGCGGGTCGACGACGATCGTTCCCGCGCGATAACCGGAGAAGGACACCGTCTGAGGTAGGAACCGATGTGCGATCGGGCCTTGGTGGGCCGCCGCATCGCGTATGGCCGGCGGAAGGAAGCTGGCCGCGCCGATCGTGGCGGCGCCACCGAGAAACTGTCTGCGATTCATGTCGAAACGTCCCTGTTATCGTTCGGCACGGATAGGCCGCGCCGAGCCTCGAGTTCTTTATGGGTAGCGTTAGGATCGTTGCGTGCGGGGAGGCTTGGGTCGTGGACGAACAGGACGCCCCTGGAGAACCACCGGGTCCGTTCCGAACTTCGGACAGCCATCGAGGCGATGCTTCAAGCGAGGAGGATGCGCCTGCCTCGGGAGAGCGTGGTCCTGACATTGAAGTGGCGAAGACGGAGCAGTGTGATCGATCGATGGCCGATGTCGTGCGAGTGAGGCCCTCTACGGCTATCAGCCTCCCTCGGCGGGAGCGTAGCGACGAGCATGACAAGGCTTAGAATCATCGCGAGACAACGGACCATGACCGACGATGCCCCCGGTGGGCATCTATCTGCAAGTCGATCCGTGCGCTCATCCAGAGCCTTCTTCGGATTTCGTTAACGATTGCCGCCATACTATCGACACCCCGGTGGGGCATGGGGGCAGACTGCGGAGTGGTCATGCGTAAGCTCGCGATAGCCGGTCTCGTCCTCGTTCCGTCGGCATTGGCGGCCCTCGTCGCCGCGATCGATCCCGCTGCGGTACGAGCAAGGACCGACGTCGGCCAATGCGGCGGTCCCTTCGATCTCGTCGGTCTCATCGAGCGAAGCCAACCATCTCGGGCGGATCGTCTTGCCGGAAGGGCGATCCGAAGACGAGGGCGCCGAGACGGTCCTGGTCTGGTCCGATCTCGTCCCGGAGCCGGGCACGGGGCGCCCGGTGAGCCTCGAAGGAGGAACCGCTGCGCGTGAAGGAATGCCGACCCGTGCGGAGTTCGACGACGGCATCACGGACGAGGACCTCGCCGAGTTCGTCCGGGAGATCGATGAGATGCGGTCCCTGCAGGAGGCGGGCGGCGCCGTTCGAGAGGACCTGGACGGCGTTCGGGTCCGGATCGCCGGCTACGTCACCCCGATCGGCTTCGACCCGGACCGGATCTCCGAGTTCCTGCTGGTTCCCTGGCTCGGCGCGTGCATCCATACGCCGCCGCCGGCCGCCAATCAGATCGTCTACGTCGATGGAGCGAGCGGACTGACGCCGGAGATGATGTACGATCCGATCTGGGTGACGGGCGTCCTCCGCGCGGCGCCGTCCGCCACTGTCCTGGCGGATGTCGGCTACCGCCTGGAAGATGTTCGCGTCGAGCGCTACGATCCCGCGCTGGGGGAGGGCGCCGCCTGACGCCGTCCGGCCCGGGCCGGCAAAGCACCCTTGATCGGGCCGATAGCGCTACCTGACGACCCGGCCGTAAGCCGGATGTCGACACCGCATCGCCGTTCCCGTTCTTCAGATCTTCGCGGTTCGCAACCGCAGCGCGTTGGCGATGACGCTGACGGAGGACAGGCTCATGGCGAGCGCCGCGATCATTGGGGAGAGCAGGAGGCCGATGACCGGATAGAGAACGCCCGCCGCCACGGGGACACCGAGACCGTTGTAGATGAAGGCGAAGAAGAGGTTCTGCTTGATATTGGCGACTGTCGCGCGGCTGAGCCGGCGCGCCGTGACGAGCGCCGACAAGTCGCCACGCACGAGCGTTACGCCGGCGCTCTCGACCGCAACATCCGCACCCGTGCCCATCGCGATGCCGATATCAGCCGCGGCGAGCGCTGGCGCGTCGTTGACGCCGTCGCCGGCCATCGCGACAATGCGCCCCTCCGACTGCAGACGCCGCACGACGTCGTGCTTGTCCTCAGGCAGCACCTCGGCGATGACCTCGTCGAGACCGAGCTTTCGCGCTACCGCGCGTGCCGTCACCTGGTTGTCCCCGGTCAGCATCACGATGCGCAGGCCGTCCGCATGCAGGTCGCGGATCGCTTGCGGCGTCGTCCCCTTGATGCGATCCGCGACTGCAACGAGACCGGCAGCCTCGCCGTCCACAGCCACGAACATCGCCGTCTGACCCTTGCGCCGAGCCGCGTCGGCCCTTTCGCGCAAGGCCGTGGCGTCCGCACCTTCGGCTGTCATCATCGCGGCGTTGCCGATCGCGATCCGTTGACCCTCGACCGTGCCGGCCACGCCCTTGCCGGTGCTGGACGCGAAATCGGTGACGGGCGGCGCATCAACCCCTCGCTCCAAAGCGCCTTCCACGATAGCCCGGGCCAGGGGATGCTCCGAGCCCGCCTCAAGCCCCGAGACGAGGCGCAGCAGCTCGTCCTCACCCATGTCCGGCGCCATTACGTCTACGAGGGCCGGCTTGCCTTCGGTCAGCGTGCCGGTCTTGTCGACCACCAGCGTGTCCACAGCCGAAAAACGCTCCAGCGCTTCGGCGTTCTTGATGAGGACGCCCTTTGATGCGCCCTTGCCGACGCCGACCATGATCGACATCGGCGTCGCGAGGCCGAGTGCGCAGGGACAGGCGATGATGAGGACGGAGACGGCCGCGACGAGGCCGAAGGCCATGGCGGGCTCCGGCCCGAAGATCGACCAGACGACGAAGGCCACGACAGCCACGACGAGGACGAGCGGTACGAACCAGCCGGCGACCCGATCGGCCAGCTTCTGGATCGGTGCCTGGCTGCGCTGCGCCTCGGCGACCATCTGGACGATCCGGTTCAGCATTGTGTCGGCGCCGACCTTCTCGGCTCGCATGAGGAACGTGCCGGTCTGGTTCATCGCGCCGCCGGTGACCGCGTCGCCTTCTCGCTTGCCGACCGGGATCGGCTCGCCGGAGATCATGCTCTCGTCGACGGACGACGATCCCTCGAGGACGGTGCCGTCTACCGGAATGCCTTCGCCCGGCCGCACGCGAAGCCGGTCGCCGGAGCGGACCATGTCGAGTGGTACGTCGCGTTCGCCCCGGTCGTCGACGAGACGGGCCGTCTTGGGTGCGAGGTCGAGAAGTGCCCGGATGGCACCGCCCGTCTGCTCGCGGGCGCGCAGCTCCAGAAGCTGGCCTAGAAGGACCAGCGTGACAATCACGGCGGCCGCTTCGAAATAGACGCCCACCTCGCCCTCGGACCCGCGAAACTGCGCGGGGAAGATGCCCGGCGCGACGGTCGCGACGACGGAATAGACATAGGCGACGCCGACGCCCATCGCGATGAGGGTGAACATGTTGAGGTTCATCGTGCGCACGCTCGCCCAGCCGCGCTCGAAGAAGGGCAGGCCGCACCACAAGACGACCGGGGTGGCGAGGATCAGCTCGATCCAGTCGAGCCAGGACGCGGAGATGATCGCGAACCTCTCGGGGGCCAGGTGACGGCCCATCGCGACAAGCGCGAGCGGCACGGTGAGGACCGTGCCGACCCAGAAGCGCCGGCGGAAGTCGAGATATTCCTCGCTCGGCCCTTCGGTCAGCGGGATGCCCTTCGGCTCCAGCGCCATGCCGCAGATCGGGCAGGTGCCGGGGCCCTCCTGCTCGATCTCGGGATGCATGGGACAGGTGAAGATGTTGTCCTCGGATGCGGCCTCCTTCATGGCCTCGGTCTCGGCCCGCCGCTCGGGGTCGAGGTAGAGCTCGGGCCGTGCCTCGAACTTCGCCTTGCAGCCGGACGAGCAGAAATGGTGGGTCGTCCCGTCCAGCTCGCTGGTGTGCTTCGCGGTCTCGACGGTCACCGACATGCCGCAGACAGGATCGACGGCCTTGCCGTCGGCCGGTAGGGCGGCCGTCGTCGGATCCGCGTGGACAGCGTTGGTCATGCCGTCACCTCGCCCCGCGTACAAAGAACACGATTCCCGCAACCAGGAAGGCGATCACCAGCAACCAGAATACGCCCATGCCGAGACCCATGCCCCAGCCGAAACCGTCCATCATTCCACCGTTCATCACGGGCGTATCTCCTGAACCTGAGGTTTCGTTCGGTCCTCTAGACGAGCGCCTTGCCGAGCATCCAGAGACCCATGGCGACCATCATCACGTTCTCGGTCAGGCTGACGAAGCCGAGCGGCACGTTGGAGCCGCCGCCGACGCAGGCGCATTTGATGTCGCGCTTGTCGATGTAGACGGCCTTGACGACCGACACCGCCCCGATCGTGCCGATAAAGAGGCCGGTCAGCGCGGCCGGGATCATTAGCCACAGGCCGGGGCCGACATCCGCGCCGATGGCAGGGTCGATGACGGCCATCTGACCGATCACCGCCATCATGCCGAGGCCCGCGAAGCCCTCAAGATAGGGATAGGCGTAGGCGTAGGGCACGTAGCGCTGGGCGAGCAGGTCGTAGCCAAGAAAGCCGTTCGAGAAGCCGGCGACGTCCTGTGTCTTCTGCAGGCTCAGCGCGACCATGGAGATAGCCAGGAACCATTCCGCCCAGCGCACGGGATTGAAGCCCGGATAGAGGTTCCACACGATCGCCAGCGCCATCAGCGCGGTCGTGCCGAAGATGGCGATGATCGGCGCGTAGGTCGTCTCGTCCTTGTCCTTCACCTTGAGGCCGAAATGGCGACGCAGGTCGTCGTGACCGCCGATCCGCGCGCCGTCGATGAAGGTCTGCGGCGTCGTCTTCACACCGTGCTCGGCCTTGAAAGCGTCCTGCTCGGCGCGGGTGCGCAAGGGATGGTCCTCCACCTCGTAGCCGTTTGACTTCAGGAGGTGGAGGGATTTCAGCCCGAACGGGCAGATGTGCTCGTCCGTGACCATGCGGTAGAGGACGGCGTGCTTTGCCTCCCTCGAGGCGGCGCGCGCGTCGCTTACGTCGTCGACCCTGGTCGAGGTCGAGACCTTTGCGTCGCGTTCGAGATGGACGGCTTCGGTGCTGGTCATGGCGGGCTCCGGGTGGTTGCGAGGCTTTACTCGGCCTTCCGTCGAGGCGTGCCGGGAGGGGCTTCCCCATTGGCTTGGATGTCGCGGATGTAGAACTCCATCTCCGCGATTTCGTCCCGCTGGACATTGATGATCTCGTCCGCGAGCGCGCGGACCCGAGGATCGGTGATCGAGGCGCGCTCGGACGTCAGGATGGCGATCGAATGGTGCGGGATCATCGCCTTCATCCAGTCGATGTCGTCCATCAGAACCTGACTGCGCACGACGTAGACGCCGATCAAGAGGGCCACCGTCGCACCGGCGAAGATGGCAAAGTTCAACGCCTTGTTGGCCATCATGCCCAGCATGAAGGCCAGCATCACGATGGCCATCGCACCGCCCATGTAGACGGCCATCCAGGTCCGCGTCTCCGAGAACCGTACGTGGTCCCAGGCGTAGGTGTTGAGATACATCAAGCCGAACATCACGACCGTCGAGGTCACGATCATCAGGCCGAAACGGACATAGGGCCACGAAGCCGGGCCGGGCCGATCATCGGAATGTGTCTGCGAAGGCGCGGCGTGATCGTAGGAAGACTTCATTGGGTGTTTCTTTCTTGCGCTACATCAGGGGGGCGGAGCTAAAGCCCCGACCCCAGGTTCACAGAACGTCTAGTTCGCCATCTTCCGGCATTCCTGCGCGCAGTCGCGACAGGCCTCGGCGCACTGGCGGCAGTGGTCCGAATCGTGCTTTGCACATTCCTCCGCGCAGGCTTCGCACGCTTCGGCGCACGCACGGCATATCGCCCCGACATGCTCGGAACCCGCCGCATCGAGCTGGGCGCATGCGGCGCACAGGATCATGCAGTCCCGGCAGAGCTTGGCGCAGCGCTCCATCGCCGCCTCGCCAATGCACTTCTCCAGACAGTACGAGCACGCAAGCATGCAGGCCGCGCAGGAGGTGGCGCAGTCCTTATGGTTGATCTGTAAGGCTTGAACGTCCATCACGATTTCCTCACCACTTATACCTATACCCTCTGTGGGCATAGGTAAACGGCGAACGTGGATACCGATGATGGGTTCCGGTAAACGGCTCGACATGACCGCGGTTATGTCGTCAAGTGCGCAACATGAAAGAGAACAAGGACAAGGTGATCGCCCGCCTGCGCCGCCTCGAAGGCCAGGTGCGCGGCATCGCCAAGATGGTCGAGGAAGACCGTTACTGCGTCGACGTGCTGATTCAGACGTCGGCCGTACGGTCGGCCTTGAAGGCCGTGGACGGGCTGGTGATCGAGGACCATGCCGCCAACTGTATCGAGGAAGCCATAGGCGGTGGGTCTCCTGGAGAGCAGAGAGAGAAGTTCTCCGAACTGATCGAGTTGATCACGAAGACCCGTACCTAGGCACCGGAACGCGGCGATCATGAACGTGCTGCTCGCGTTCCTGGGTCTCGCGCTTGTGGCGTCGGCCCTGGTCGACGTCTTCTGTTCGCTGGTGCGCACGCCCCTGCGCGCCGGTCCGTTCACGACGCTCGGCGAGCGCATCGTGTGCCGCAATCTCTACCGCGCCTTCCGGCTGACCGGCCGGCGGAACCTGTTGGCCGCGATCGGACCGGCGTCCGTCGCGAGCCGTGCCTTCATGGTTCTTCTCGCGCTGTTTGCCGGTTGGTCGCTGGTGCTGTTCTCCCACGAAGGGTGGGTCGTCGTCGCAAAGACGGGCGAGCCCGCGAGCGTGTGGCAGCGCTTCTACTTCGTCGGCTACACGATCTCGACGCTCGGTCTCGGGGATGTCGTTCCGAACGCCGTGCCGGCCCGTCTGGCGACGGTCGGGGCGTCGCTGTCGGGCTTCGTGGTGATCACCTTCGTGGTCGGGTCGATCTCGCCGCTGAGCGACGTCATCGCCGCGAGGAACGCCGTGATCGCGACCGTACGGGCCTTCGACGCGGCGGTTGCGGCAGGGGCGGACGAGGTGGACGCGTTCGACTGCGCGCTCGATCTCCTCGTCCCGCCCCTCATAGCGGTGGCGACGGCCATCGAGACTCTTCCCGTTCGACACCGCATGCACGCCGAGCGTGAGCACCTGGCACTGTCGATCGCATTGCGGACCCTGGAGAAAGCCGCAACGCACGCGGGTCGAGAGTCGGACCTACGCGTCGTCGCCGTTCGCGATGCGATTGACCGGATCCTCGACGTCCTGAACACGGATTGGCTGGATGCGCCCAAAGGCGATCGGGCCACGCGACTACAAGCCTATGTCGACGCGGATGCGCTGGGCGGCACAGGTGCCTCACCATAGTCTTCGATCTAGAAAATGCGATGCCGTCTCGAGAGCTTACGAGTCCGAGCGGGGTAGTGGCTTCAACAAGCCACGCTTTTTCTACGCCGTCACGATTTGAGTTCGAAGGTCTTCGTTGCGAGAGCCGAAGCGACATGAGGCTAGAGCGCGCCGCTTATGAAGCCGCGAGCTTCTGGATGAAGCTTCGAATGAGGGCTTCCATCCGGCTTTGCCTGATCTAAGACGTCCTTGGATGCCCGCTCGACGTCGGCGACGGTACGATCGGTTGTCACGACGGCTTTCAGAACGGCTGCGACGTTCTCTCCGACGGCGGACTTGCCGGTCGCCGCGTCGCCGGTGCTCTCGCCGATCTCTTTGCTAGTGCGCGACTGCTCCTCGACGGCGGTGGCGATCAAGCCTGTGACGTGGGTGACCTCGCGCAGGGTGTTCGTGATGCCACTGACCGCCGTCACGGCGACGGACGTCGCCGCCTGCATGTCGCGGATCTGCCCGCTTATGCCCTCGGTCGCCTTGGCCGTTTGATCTGCGAGAGACTTGACCTCCGTCGCGACGACCGCGAAGCCCTTGCCGGCTTCGCCCGCGCGTGCTGCCTCAATTGTTGCATTTAGCGCAAGGAGATTGGTCTGCTCGGCGATGTCGGTGATCAGGCTGACCACTTCGCCCACGCGCTCGGCCATCGCGGTCAGCCCATTCATCTGCTCGTTGGACGTCTCGACGGCCTGGTTGACGGCCTCGACGATCTGTGTCGCATCGGCCGTGCGGGTCGCGATCTCGCGGACGGCGCTACCGAGCTCGGCCGAGGAGACGGCCACCGAGTCGACATTTGCGTTGGCCGTCTTTGCAGTCGTGGCTGCTTCCGACGCCTGGCTTGCGGACTGTGTCGACGCCTCCGTCAGCTTCGCGGTCGAACGCGACATGGCGCTGCCGGCCTCGACAAGCGCGCTTACGGCTGCGTCGGCGTCGTCCTGAAAAACGGTTGTGATCTCGCGAATCAGGCGGGAGCGATCCCTGTCTTCGGCGGCTCGTTGTTCCTGTTCCTGGGTAAGAGCTGCTTGCTTTAGCAACGCGCTGCGGAACTGCTGTGTCGCATGGCTCAGGACACCGATCTCATCCCCACTGCGCCATGTCGGAACCTCGACCGAAGCGTCTCCGGCGCTGAGCCGGCGGGTCGCGTCGGCCAGACGGGCCAGGCGGCGTGAGACGGTCCGATCGACGAAGACGAACGCGCTGCCAGCGACGGCTAGCACCAGGGCCAAGACGGCCGCAGATAGGATGACGGACAGGCGGCGTTCGGCTTGAAGGCTTTCGATCCTCGACTCGGCGAAGTCATCGAGACGCATCCCGGCCATCTGAGCGGAGACGATGATCGCCTCGTAGCTTTGATCGAACGCGTCATCCGCGTCAGAACCCGCCCCGGATTCCCCTGCCTGATCGGAATACCGAGCGTGTCCTGCCGCGGCGAATTCCGCGATGCCGTCACGAACTATCCGCATCTGTTCGACGACACCCGGCATATCGTCCGAGTGACCCATGTGAGTGTCGCCGACGGCGCCCACGTCTCCATGAGCGCTATGGTCTTCCGGACCTTGCACCATATGGCCCTCGTGGCCACTTATGAGCATCTGTCTGTGGGGCGAGATGGCCGCCGGGCATGTTTGTTTCGTCATTCGGCCCAGCATCGGGGATAAGCCTGCTGGCGGACGCTTTTGCGCGTTCCAGAAGCATCCACACTTCGTCGATGCTCTCGCCGTCGTCGCCTGCCATGATCTCCTCGAAGAGGAGATGAGCATGCGTTACGTCGAGCTGAATGCTCTGCGCGATCTTCGTGAGCGGCAGGACGTGTTCGCCAATCTCGACGCCGTGCCATCCGATGCTGTTTTGAGTGCTGTATCCCACTCCACCGATCACGGCGCTTAGTCCGGCGAGCAGCGCAAACGCCCCACCGATCTTGTGGCCGATCGTCAACTTGTTGAATGGCATCAGCCCCCCGGAGACGGTACGTCGTTTTGTACAGACAAGGTTTAGCAGGGACCGTTTAACAGAGCTTTGCATCCGCGATACGCAATAGCTGGGCGCTGCGGACCTAACGCACGCTGCCAAAGTTGCGAAAAGCTGATCGCGCTGAGGGAGTCACTCCGGTGAATGGCTAATACTGAATGACATCGAGAGGAGCCCTTCGTAGAGCACCTCAGCCATCGCAACGTTTGTCGGTTCGGCTTTTGATTCCACGACGTCCAAGCTCCCGGTAGAGTGCTGGCGGTGTCACGCCGATGGCGTCTGCGACCCGCACCCAATGACCCTTCGCCGGTGCGCCGTAGAGCGAGAGGTAAGCGTCCAGTCGGTCGGATAGCCGATGAAGGCGCAAGATCTCGACACGGGCGCGTAGAGCCTGCACCTCGCGAGCGATGCTGGCCGCGAAGGAGGTCGCGAGGGCGCCCGACGCGATGAGTTGCTGGCGAACGTCATCGACCTTCAAGAATGCGACGACGGCATCGGTTTCGGCAATCGCATCGCAGTGATAGCGGCCCGCGAACAGCGATGCCTCCGCGACGATTGAAGAGGTTCGGACCTGTGAAGGACAAGTCCGCCGCCGTCGCTCAAGGATCGGGTGAGCGTTACCGATCCCTCTTCCAGCCAGAACGCCTTGCGAACCTCGTCGCCGGAGTGGAACAGGTGCGCTCCGGGCGTAAGCGCGCGGCGAGGCGCGTTTTCGAACACAGCGGCGAAGCGCGCTTGCATGATCTCAATCATGTCGATGACGGTGCCGGCGGTCATAGGCTGTTCGGATTGACAGGAAATGGAGAGGTTCGATGAAGAGATTGATGGCAGCCGCTGCATTCGCGGCTATCGCTGGCTGGTCTATGAGCGTGGCCGGAGAGCCGGCCGACAGGCACCACGGCCACGAAGGAGAAGGTACTGCGGCTAGCGCGCTCTCGGAGCCGGGGCAGGGCATGTTCGCAGCGATGTCCGAAGTCGTGACTATGCTCGAAACGGACCCAGCGACGGATTGGGACCGTGTCGATATCGATGCCCTGCGCGAGCACCTCCTCGACATGGACCTGCTCGTCACGTCCGCCTCGGTCGAGGTGACGCCGCTCCCGGACGGCCTGCGTGCGACGGTCACAGGGGAGGGACGTGTGGTGGACGCGGTCCAGCGTATGATACCGGCCCATGCGGGTGAACTCGCCCGGGACGCCCGCTGGCAGGTTCGCGCGGAGACCACGCCCACCGGCGCCGTCCTGCGCGTGACCGCGAGCGATCCTGCGACGGTCGCCCGTATCCGAGCGTTGGGATTCTACGGATTGCTGGCCAGCCAGGACCATCATCGCGCTCACCACTACGCGATCGCCACCGGCGTTCCGGTCCACTGAGCGGGATCGGTAGCGGGTCGCAAGCACGGCCTAACCCTGCTCGCCGTGCTGCGCAGCGTCATGTCCGGCGGGCGGCGTCTGCGAGCGGAACTCGAGGTCGCCCGCCGCGGCCTCGTCGAGGCAGGCGCCGTGCTCGACCTGCACGGTCGCCATCACGAACCCCGCGTCCCGCGCGCGGTCGTGGGCGGCGCGGAGCACGTCTTCGGCGCTCCTCCCGTCACCGATCCGAACATGCGCGCTGAAGACGGCCTTGCCCGAGGTCAGCTGCCAGGCATGGACGTGATGGACGTCCTCGACGTCCGGAAGGCGTTCCAAGGTCTCGACGAGCCCCGGCAGGTCGATGTCCTCCGGGGTCGCTTCCATCAGCACGAGGACGGCCTCCCGCACGATCCCCCAGCCCGCCCACAGGAGAACGAGCCCGAAGGCCATGCCGAGAAGGGGATCGATGGCCAGGAACCCGGTGAAGCGGATCACGACCACCGCGACGATGATGATGAGACTCCCGACGAAGGTCTGCAGCACGTGCCAGAACGCTCCGCGAACGTTGAGGTCGGTCTTCTGCTGGCCGTAGAGGAGCCAGAGCGAGATGACCTCGGTGACCAGCCCGCCCAGCGCCACCCAGAGCATCGGGCCGGTCTCCAGCGGTTGGGGGTCGTTCAGCCGCATGGCGCCCATGACCAGGACGACCAGGGCCATTCCCAGGAGGAACACGCCGTTCGCAAGCGCGCCGACGATCTCGGCGCGGTACGATCCGAAGGTCATCGTTGCGTCGGCGGGTCGCCGCGCCACCCGGGCGGCCGCCATCGCGACGAGGACGCCGCCGACGGCGGAGAAGGTGTGGAACGCATCGGACAGCACCGCCACGGAGCCGGTGTAGAGGCCGACCGCGAGCTCGATGAAGAAATAGATGCCCGTCAGCGCGGCCGAGACGGCGAGCCCCCGCCCGCTTCCGCCATGTGCCCCATGCCCGATCATCTCGTCGCCTCCGTCCGCACGAGGCGGCGCGTCAGGCTCAGCACTAGCAATGGAACGACGAGCCACTGAAGCAGGGGCGACAGGCCCGTGCCGAGCGGCGGCACGACGGGCATGAGATCGGAATAGGTCCAGCGAAGCGAGACCTCGGTGTAATAATACTCGAAACCCACCGTCAGCCCCAGGCCGACCGCGACGAAGAGCGCGATCTGCCAGGACCGCGGTTCCGCGATCCAACGCCGCGAGTGGCTCGCGAGACTCGTGATCCAGAAGGCGGTCAGGGCAAAGCCGACGTCCCCGACGGTGGCGGAGGTGCAGACCTTCACGCCGCTCCAATGGTTCAGCTCCGCCATGCCGGCATAGGTCGGCACCTGGAGGAACTCCCAGACGAAGTGCAGGCAGAAGGCGAGGAAGGCGACCGATACCTCCGGGATCGCCCATAGGGAGCGATCCGCGGTGACGGTCCGGGGTTCGGAGGCGGGCGTCATGAGACGGGTCCTTTCCTCGCGAGCCGCATCATGGCAAATGCGGATGCGAACGCCAGCGCCGGCATTCTCATGCGACCTCGAACCAGGTGATCATGCCACCCGCCTGATGCTCCAGCATATGGCAGTGCAGCAGCCACTTGCCGGGGTTGTCGGCAACGAAGGCGATCTCGATCGTCTCCTGGGGGTCCATCAGCTCGGTGTCGCGCCAGTCCTTCGTGGGGTCGGGGGCGCCGTTGCGGGTGAGCACCTGGAAGTGATGGCCATGCAGGTGCATGGCATGCGGCCAGCCGGTGTCGTTGCGGATCGTCAGAACCGCCGTCCTGTTCCACGGAACGGTCAGCAGCGGCAGGTCCATGTCTCCGGCCACGCCGTTGAAGGCCCAAAAGCGCCGCTGGCCCATCAGCTCGCGCAAGCCCATCCGCCGTCCGCCCAGCGAGGCGGACCGCATCGCGCCCATCGCGCCGCCTTCCATGTCGAGCGTGGCGCGCACGGGGTCGGCCAAGTCGAGGGTCGCGTGGCGCATCCCATCGGGCAGCGGTGCGACCTCGGAGAAGCTCTCGCGCAGCGGCGCCTCGGGCCCGTAAGAGAGACGGGCGCCGGGGACAGGGCCGTCCTCGGTCCAGACCTGGACCTGTCCCTCGCCATTCGGCTCGCCGGTCAGATCGACCACGATGTCGGCGCGCTGGGCCGGTGCCAGAACCTCCAACTCGTCGACCGGGCGAGGGGCGACCGGGTGGCCGTCGAGTGCCACGAGCGTCGCGGGCAGATCGCCGAAACCCACGCCCATGATGCGGGCATTCGCCGTGTTGACGAGACGGAACCGGACCCGCTCGCCGGCGCGGACGGTCATCGTCGGCACGGTACGGCCGTTGACGGTCAGCCGGTTGCCCATCCGGCCGGAATGGCTCCAGTCCATCGCGGCGCCCATGCTCGCCTCTTCGATTCGTCCGGCCTCGTCCAGCAGCCAGTCGTCGATCAAGAGGGTCATGTCCCGGTCGACCGCGTAGGGCTCGCGCTCCTCCACGATCAGAGGGCCGTGCAGTCCGCGGGCGTTCTGCTCCCAGGACCGGTCGTGCGTGTGGTACCAATAGGTGCCCGGATCGGGCGCGACGAAATCGTAGTCGAACGTTTCGCCGGGTCGGACCGGCGCCTGCGTCAGGCCCGACGCGCCGTCCATCGCGTTGTCGATGCGGATGCCGTGCCAGTGGACGGCCGTGTCCTGCTCCAATCCGTTCTCCAGCCGGACGCGCACGCGCTCGCCGGTGCGCACGCGGATTTCCGGGCCGGGCACGGAGCCCTCATAGGCCCAAACGGGTGTCGGCGGGACCGGACCGGACAGCAACGGCGCCGTCGCCGGCGCCGCGCGCAGCCGGCGAAAACCCTCCGGCGGCGGTCCGAAGTTTGCGGACACGGCCGGCGTCGGACCCGTCGCGAACGCCGGGGATCCGCCCAGGCGCGACGCGCCGTAAAGGCCCGCGGCGAGAACGGGAAGCCCCGCCGCCCCGACCAGGAGGGAACGCCGCGACAGGCGGCTGTTGTTCTTCGTGTGGCGTGTCATGGGTTCGGATCCTGAAAGGTCGTCGAGTCAAAGGTTGGCGGGTGGAGTCGTGATCGAGGTCAGCGTCGCGGTCGCCAGGAGGATGACGGCGACGGCGGCCATCTCCCAGCCGATGGAGCGGCGCAGCGCGTCCGCCGCGCCGGGTCTTCCGGCCGCGACGGCGGGCACGAGCCGCAGCTTGTTCAGGGCCGCCAGTCCGAGGAGCAGGCCGACCACGGCGACCTTGGCGAGCAGCGTCAGCCCGTAGGCCGTGCCGAAGAGCCCGGCGAGGTCGCCGATCATGAGGTAGGCGAAGGTGCCGCCGACGACGATGAGGATCGCCACGGTGATTGAGGCAATCGTTCCGAAGCGATGAAGGACAGTGGCGCCTGGCAGCCGCGCGCCCCTGTGCAACGGCCAGAGCGCTCCGACCCAGTAGGCGGCGGCGAGGAGGTGAACGGCCAGCAGCGCGGCGAGCAGCCAGCGCGGCTCGCCCAGCGAATGTCCGACCTGCGCATAGGATAGCGCGACCAGGGCGGCTCCGCCTGCCGCGATCCAGATCGCCCAGACCTGCGGGACGAGGACGAGAAGCACCAGCGCCAGGCCGACGCCGCGTAGCGCGATGCTGCTCCCGAGCTGGCTGTCCCAGACGAGGCCGATCATCACGGGGTCGAGCATCCCGTCGATCCCCATGCCGGAAATGCGGCCGGCACGGATGTCGAGGCGAAGCAGCATCGTCGCCGCAGCGAGGATCGCGGCTCCCGCCGTGACGCGGCGGACCGACCGGCGGGTCCCCTCGCTCGCGACCGGCAGGGCCAACAGGAAAAGGGGGCCGCCCATCGCCAGCAGCGCAGCCGCATAACCGATCGCCTTAACGAGGATCGCCATGGCGACCCATCCATCGACGGGCGCGAGTCCCTGGAGCGCGAGCATCGGACGGACCCCGTCGACTTATTGGGAGACGGTAAAGGTGAAGCCGCCCTGCATCGGATGGCCGTCGGCGGAGAGTCCGCGCCAGTCGACCTCGTAGGCGCCCGGTGCGATCTCGTCCTCGGGCGTCGCGACGTACTCAGTGACGGGATCGGTGCCCATCTCCGACGACGTCGCGATTTCTCCCGCCTCGCCCGTCACGACGACCCGCGTAACGCGCATCGGCATGTTAAAGCGAAGCACGACCTCCTCGACCGCCTCGACGTTCGCGCCGTCGGCCGGGACGGTCGTCTCCGACTTGGAGTGAGCCAGCGCCGCACCTGTCAGTGCGATGGTGGCGGCAAGGGACAGCATCATGGTCTTCATGGTATTCTCCTCGTTGGGCGACGGGTGGCCGTCGCAGGGATTGGCACGCCGTGCAGCCTTCTGGCACACGGCTCGGACCCGTCAGTCTTGGACCAGGAACTGGCCCATCATGCCCGCATCCTCGTGCTCGAGGATGTGGCAGTGAAACATGAACGGCACGGAAGCGACGCTGGCAGCCGTGACCTCAACGAGCAGCGCGCGTTCGTTCCCGACCTCGACCACGTCCTTCCAGCCGGTCTCCTCGGGCGTCGTCGGGTCCTCGACCAGGAAGCGAACCCCGTGGGCGTGGAAGGGGTGGGACATGCCGGCGCCGGACACCAGCCAGCGCTCCACCGTTCCGAGCTCGGCGGTGAAGGCCATACGGTCGGGATCGTAGGCCTCGCCGTTGATCGTCATGACAGGGCCTCGGCCGACGAGACCGCGCATCATCTGCCCCGGTCCCATGCCCTCGTCGAGTACGAACCGCCGCGTCGTCACCGGATCGGAGGGTGTCGAAATCGCTTCGGTCAGATCGCCGGGCAGGGGAGCGGCGCGCGGCAGATCGGCGTCGGGCAGCAGCGTCAGCAGCGGATCGGCGGCGTTCGAGCGACCACCCATCATACCGCCCATCATGCCGCCACCACCCATCATGCCGCCCATGCCCATCCCGGACGCCGGTTCGGCCTCGGCGACGAGGCCGGCGGCACCGCCGCGGCTCAGATCGACGACGATCTCGACCCGTTCTCCGGGCGCGATGCGCACGGTCTCCATCTCGACGCCTGTGGGTAGCAGTCCGCGATCGGTGGCGATCAGCGTCACCGGCCGGCGATCGGCGAAGGCCAGCCGGAAGGTCGCGGCCGTCGCGGCGTTGATGAGCCGGAGCCGCACGGGTCCGGCGGGTACGACCGCCTGCGCGCCGCGCTGCCCGTTCGCGAGGACCGCGTCGCCTACGAAGCCATGCATGACGTCCATCGTCGAGGGCTCGTAGACGGCGCGCCCCTCTCCGTCGAAGCGCTTGTCCTGCATGACGAGGACGAGGTCGTCCCGTCCATAGGTGCGCGGCAACCTTTGGCCGATGGGCGCGTCGTCCTCCAGCAGGATCGCACCCGCAAGCCCGGCCGCGACGTCGGGGGCCGTCCTGCCGTGGACATGCGTGTGATACCAGAGGGTCGCCGCGGCCTGTTCGGGTTCAAGGCGCGGAGACCACGTCTGGCCGGGCGCAATGATCGACTGCGGTGCTCCGCCATCGACGTTCGACGGGACGTCGAGCCCATGCCAGTGGATCGACACTGGCACGTCCGCCGCGTTCCGCGCCAACACGTTCACCGCCTGCCCCCGGCGTATGCGCAAGGTCGGGCCGAGATAGTCCGCATCGAACCCCATCGTCGCCGACGGTGCGCCGCCGAGAAAGCGCGTGGCGCCGCGGCGGGCCGTCAGATCGAGCGACCCGGCCGTCGTGTCGCGCAGCTCCGGCAGGCGCAGCGCGGCGCCCGATCGGGTCGCCGCGACGGCTGGGCGCCAGATTGCTGGAACGGCTAGCGTCGCGCCGAGGCCGGCGAGGATGCTGCGCCGGCTCGGATGGCACATGCGGCCGCTTCCCATGCGGCGGACTCTTTTGGTAGGGATCACTGCGGCCTCGTGCGAAGGTTCATCTTGTCGTGCCGCACCCGCACGTCGTCCGGCCAGCGCGACTTGATGTAGGACAGGACGGCGACGATCTCGTCGTCGGACAGGACCCCGTCATAGGCCGGCATGGCCGAGCGATAGTCCTCGCCCGCGAACTTCGCGAGACCGTATTTCGTCAGTTCGAACAAGGTCTCGTCGTCGTGGTGCCAGGTGTGTCCGGTCTCGTCGTGCGGTGGTGCCGGAAGGAGACCGTCCGGCCCGGGACTGCGCCAATCCAGCTGGCCTTCCAGGTTCGGCCCGTGGCACGACGCGCATTGGGCGGCGTAGACCTCGCCGCCCAATGCTACCACGATCGGATCGTCCGGCCGCAAAAGGGCACCTTCGGCATCGCCTGCCTCGAGGCCCCAGCGTATTGCGAGGACAATCAAAGCAATAACGATAAACAGACCCAGGATCCGCAAGGTCATCGCCATTGACTATTTCGCCTTGTCCGAACCGGTCACAAGATAAGGGGTCTCGAGCACCTTGCCGTCCTGAAAGGCCATGACGTCATATGAAGCGTCGCGGTCGTAGTTCATGCCGAGGGAACCCATCGGCATGCCCGGAACGCCGATCCCATCGATATCCGGCGTCTCGTCGAGGAGCTTGCGGATCGCGACCGGCGGGACATGGCCTTCCAACACGTATCGGCCCATGCGGCTGGTGTGGCAGGCCCAGGTCTCCTTGGGTACGCCGCCGGCGGCCTTCATGCCCTGGTAGTCGTCCGTCTCCGAAACGGTAACGGGCAGGCCCATCTGTTTCAGCCCGTCGGCCCAGACCTGACAGCAGCCGCAGGTCGGCGTCTTGACCATGTGAACGTGGTTCGGTGCGTGGTCGGCATGCGCCAGGGCGGGGACGGCGAGCGCGAGCGCGAAGGCGCCAGCGGCGGAGAGCTTGGCAGTGTGATTCATCGTTCGAACGTTCCTTCTCTTGCAGTGAGGTTCGGTGCGCGACGTCGTTCAGCCGACGACGCCCGGGGTAAGCTGCGAGGGCATGCGGCTGTTGCGCACCACGACGCGCGTCTTGTTCGGGACTCGGTCGTAAAGGTCGATGACATCCTGGTTCAGCAGGCGGATGCACCCGGAGGACACAGCCTTGCCGATCGACCAAGGCTCGTTCGTGCCATGGATGCGGTAGAGCGTGTCTATGCCGTTCTGGAACAAATACAGCGCGCGAGCCCCAAGTGGGTTGTCGAGGCCAGGCGGATGCCCGCCATTGGCGGCGCTGTACTTCTCCAACTCGGGTTGGCGCGCGATCATCTCGTCGGGCGGCGTCCAGGTCGGCCAGGGACGCTTCCACTGCATGACCGCGTCGCCGGCCCACTCGAAGCCCTGTCGACCGACGCCGATGCCATAACGCATCGCCCGACCGCCCTCCTGCGTGTACCAGAGATACTTGGCATCCGGATCGACGACGATCGTACCGGCCGGCTCGCCGGTCGGATTGGCGACCTCCGTGCGCCAGAATTGCGGATCGACCTCGCCCGGCGGAACGGCCGGAACGGGATAGGGCTCGTCCAGCAGCGCCTGATACATCGCGGGGACGGGGGGTGGCACGTCGGCCACCGGAGTCACGGTCCGGGTGGGCGTGCAGGCGGCAAGGGTCAGGCCGCCGCCAAGCAGCCCTGCGCCAAGTACGGCGCGACGGGTCAACATAAGAATTCTCCTGGGACTAACGTTAACGAGACGCATCCCGATCATTCGGGCGCGTCAGATCGCGTCAGCTCAGGCGAGGCGGGTCGAGAGGAACGGAGGGGAGGCGGCCGTTACCGGCTTCCGCATGCGAAATGAACACGATCTGCAGGGCAGTCTGCCGCTCCAACGGACAGGTGCGTGCCGACACGGCTTGATCGAACGCCGTCATGCAATGACTGGTCGTTCGGTTGGGCGTCTCGACCTCACAGCACGCCTCATCCGCTACGACCTCGGACCCCGCCAAGGCGAGGTATGTACCCGACGAGGCATGTGACACGTCGTCCGCGCGCGCATGATCGAACCCCGCTCCAATAGGAAGCGCGATCAAACATATCAGTACGAGGGACAGAATACGTCGCATGCCTAGGGGGAGTATCCGCGTTGCGTGACGGAATGATGGCGCGATAAAGTTATATCGCCGTTACGGCTTATCCGATGCCGCTCGGGTGCGGTCGACGCTGGATTGGAGCGTCTCCAACGGAACGGCACCCGGAACCAACTCGTCGCCGACAACGAAGGCGGGCGTCCCGGAAAAGCCTAGCCCTTCGGTCAACTCGAACGACGTCCGTATATGCTCATCGATCTCGGGCGCTCCCATGTCCTCGCGAAGCCTGTCCAGATCGAGGCCGAGTTCCTGGGCGGCCTGCAGCACGCTGGCTTCCTCTGCGCGCGGCAGGTCCATCAGCGCCCAATGCATCTCTTCATAAGCGTCCTGCTCTCGCGCGGCCAACGCCGCCCGTGCCGCGAAGAGCGATCCTTCGCCGAGGATCGGCCATTCCCGGTAGACCAGCCGGACGCCAGGATCCTGCTTCAGAAGCGCCTTGACGTCGCCGACGACGCGCTTGCAGTAGGGACAGTTGTAGTCGAAGAACTCAACGACCGTAACGTCCCCGTCGGGGTTTCCGAGGACCGGTGCGTTCGGATCTTGTTCGAGACGCGTGCGCTCGCGCTCGAGCGTCTCCTGAGCTCGTGTCAGCTTTTCCTTTTCGGATTGCTCTTGTAGAAGCTGCGCGGCCTCGGCGATGATGCCGGGGTTCTGGCGAATCGTGTCGAGAACCAGCGCGCGGACGCGCTCCTCCGTCATGGCGGCCGTCGTGGCGGCGTCCTGCGCGAGCGCACCGATGGGGCTGCCAAACGCGGCAGCGAGAGCCAGCCCGGCCAGGACCAGCCTCCGCCCCGCCTTGAGCGGCCCCTCACTGCGCGTGCGTTCACTCTTTCGTATCTTCACGACCGACCTCTTGCCATACCGGGGGTGGGCATGGTCGACATAGACCATTTCGGGTGCCGGCGCCATCATCGTTGTGAGGTCATCGAGTCACATGGTTGCGAAGACGCGTCCGGCCCTTCTGAGGGTTCTTTCGTTCGCCGCGACAATCTGGATGGCGATCCAGCCTGCCACGGCGGCGATCTCCGCGCGCTCGAGCACGGACGCGATGGCCGTGTCCCTCGTCACCGCCGAGGCCGGGGTTCCCTTGGATGCCGCGACCCTTTCCGGCGGTCTGCACATCGCGCTGTCGGAGGGTTGGAAGACGTATTGGCGATCGCCGGGCGAGGTCGGCATTCCTCCCTCGATCGATTGGTCCGGCTCCCTCAACGTCGCCGACGTCGAGCTGCTCTGGCCCGCTCCCGAACGCTTCCGCGCCTTCGGCATCGAGAACTTCGGGTATAGCGGGGACGTCGTCCTTCCACTCCAGATCTCTCTCGAGAACCCGGGAGAGCCGGTCGCTCTTCGCGCCGCCGTCTCGATGCTCGTCTGCTCGAAGGTCTGCGTCCCGGTCAGCGCCGACCTCGCGCTCGACCTGGGGCCGGGCGAGCAGATCGACGCCGAGGGCGCGGCGCTCGTCGCCAGCGGCGCGTCGCGCCTGCCCGCGTCGGCGGAGACCTCCGGCGTACGGCTCGTCTCCGCCGCCTCTGAAAGCGGGCGCCTCGTGCTGGCGCTGCGTTCGCGGGACGGCTGGTCCCAGCCGGACGTCTTCCCCGAGCTGGACGGCGTGACGTTCGGTCCTCCAGACATCCGCATCGACGATGGCGGAGAGCTCCTATGGGCCGCGCTCGAGGCGCGCGGTCCGATGCCGGCCGCGGGGAACGTGCGCGTCACGGTCGTCGACGGTGCCGGGGCCATCGAGGCGGAGAGCCCCTTGGCAGGGGAACCCGTGCCCGCGCCCGGCGGTCGGGCCGACGCCGCGCCGGACTGGCGCGCGCTGACCGGCATGCTCGGCCTGGCCTTTCTCGGCGGGCTCGTCCTCAACGCCATGCCCTGCGTGCTGCCGATCCTCGGCGTGAAGCTCGGCGGCGCCCTCCGATCGGTCGGGCGGGAGGCGTCGCATGTCCGGCTCGGCTTCCTGGCGTCGGCCGCCGGCGTCCTGACCTTCATGTGGGTCCTCGCGGCGGGGCTGATCGCCGCGCGTCTTTCGGGAGCGAGCGTTGGATGGGGGTTGCAGTTTCAGGACCCGACCTTTCTCGCTATCGCCGTCCTCCTCCTCACCCTGTTCGCGGCCAACGCGCTCGGACTGTTCCGGATCGACCTGCCTGCCGGGCTTGCGGACCGCCTCGCGAGATCGGGGGGGCAAGGGCTGGCCGGCGATTTCGCGGGCGGAGCTTTCGCGGCGCTCCTGGCGACCCCCTGTTCGGCGCCCTTCCTCGGCACGGCGGTCGCCTTCGCCCTGGCGACCGGCCCCCTCGAGATCGGGACGATCTTCACGGCCTTGGGTCTTGGGCTGGCCACGCCGTATCTCCTCGTCGCGATCCGTCCCGGACTGATCGACCGGCTTCCCCGGCCCGGGCGCTGGATGGTCGCGGTGCGGATCGCGATCGGCGTCGCCCTGGCGGGAACGGCCGCCTGGCTGCTCTGGGTTCTCCTCGGCGTATCGGGCCGCGCGGCGGTGCTGGTCGTGGGAGCGCTGGCGCTGCTGTCTCTGGCGGTCGTCGGCTTTGGCCAGCTCTCGGGATCGCTCACGCTTCGGGGACGAACCCAACTGGCGCTTCTCACGGTCCTGATGACCGTGGCGGTCGTCGCGCCCCGCTTCATCGTGCCGGACGCCCGCGCCGTCGCACCTGCGACCGGGATCGCGTGGCAACCCTTCTCGCGCGCCGAGGTTGCGAAGCTGGTGTCGCAAGGCCGGACCGTCTTCGTCGACGTGACCGCCGACTGGTGCGTCACCTGCAAGGCGAACAAGGCGCTCGTCCTGGACCGCGGCGACGTGGCGAGCCGCCTGCGTGACGGCTCGGTGGTGCCGCTGCAGGCCGACTGGACCAGGCCCGACCCGGAGATCGGCCGCTACCTTCGCGAACACGGACGCTACGGCATTCCCTTCAACGCCGTCTACGGGCCGGGAGAGCCGGAAGGCGCCGTTCTCCCGGAACTCCTTTCCTCGGCAGTCGTGCTCGATGCCATCGATGCTGCGGGTATCGATCGGACCGACGGCGAGGCTCCACGGACTGCCGGGTCAGCTGAGCAGTAGTCATCGTCCCAGATTAGGTTCTCTTAGAAATATTTTAACTACGTAAGAGAAAAGAGCTAACGGCGACACGAAATACGATACTTTGTATACCTATCCCCCGTACCGTAATGGCTGATCAGTAAATGCATGCTGATTTCGCATGTACGCGGGGGACTTGCTGAAATGGATATCGCCACGCTTATCGGCGTCATCGCCGGCATTTTCGTCATAGCCATGGCGATGCTGACCGGCGGCAGCTTCATGCAGTTCATGGACCTGCCCTCGACGCTGATCGTGATCGGCGGCACCTGCGCCGCCGTCCTGATCCGCTTTCCGATCGGCGGCGTCCTGAAGGCCCTCGGCCTCGGCCTCAAGATCGCCATCCGCAATCCGTCCGGCTCCCACCGCGACACGGTCGAGGAGATCGCGCGCCTGGGCGGCATCGCCCGCAAATCCGGCCCGCTCGGCCTCGACAACGAGAAGGTCGACGACGACTTCCTCGCCAAGGGCATTCAGCTCATCGCGGATGGCCACGACGCCGAGTTCCTCTCCGAGACGATGAACCGCGAGGGCGAGCTCAAGATCGAGCGGCTCCAGCAGGGCGAGAAGATCTTCCGCGCGATCGGCGACGCAGCGCCGGCATTTGGCATGATCGGGACATTGATCGGCCTCATCCAGATGCTGGCCACCATGGACGATCCGGCCAATATCGGCCCCTCCATGGCCATCGCGCTCCTTACCACACTCTACGGCGCGCTCATCGCGAACCTGATCGCGATCCCAGTCGCCGACAAGCTGGCCGCTAAGCTCAAGGACACCGAGCTCAACCAGGCGCTGGTGACGGACGGCGTCGTCCAGATCCGCCAGAACAAGAACCCGAACCTCATCCGCGAGATGCTGCTGGCCTACCTGCCGGAGAACGCCCGTGGTCCTGCCGATATGGACGAGAATGTGCAGGTCGGCAGCCGATTGAAGGAAGCTTGATTCATGGCTATCGCAGCACGGATGCGGCGTCGCAATCTCTCGGTCGGCCCGGCTACGATTCCCGCCTGGCTCGTCACCTTCGCGGATCTGATGTGCATCCTGGTATCCTTCTTCGTCCTCATCATCTCCTTCTCGATACAGGACCAGTACCGGCTCCAGGTCGTGGCCGGCTCCATGCGCGACGCCTTCGGCGTGAAGCCCGTCACGCGCCGGGCGGGCATGATCGAGGTCTCCGGCTCTCCCTTGCGCGAGCACGTCAAGGACGTCGTGCAGATCCCGATCGAGTTCAACTCGGAGTTCGCGACCGAGCGGCATGACGAGAACCAGAAGCAGGGGCCGGAAGCCAATACGCACGAGTTCGAGAAATCGGACATCGGGCGCCCGCGCCAGTTCGCCACCGCCACCGTCAGTCTGCGCCAGGCCTTCCAGGAGATGCCGGAGATCGCCGAGATCTCCAACAACATCGTCATGGAGGAAACCGAGGACGGGCTAAACCTGCAGATCGTCGACGAGGACGGCCGCTCCATGTTCGCGCCGGGCTCCAAGATGCCCTATGAGCGCACCCGCAAGCTCCTGGAGCACATCGCCCCGGCGCTGGCCCGCCTGCCCAACCGCGTCATGATCACCGGCCACACCACGGCGGCTTCCGCTCAGGAAGGCCTTGCGCAGAGCCCTTGGGACCTATCGGGCGACCGAGCCGACGCCGCCCGCGATATTCTGGAAACGCACGGCCTCGCCCCGGAGCGGATCTTCTCCGTCGTTGGCAAGGCGGATACGGAACCGCTGTACCTCAACGATCCCTTCCTCGCCTCCAACCGCCGGATCTCGATCCTTCTGATGAAGGAAGAACCGCCCGTACCGTCCAATCTCCAGCCCTGAGCAATTACCGCAAGGGGCATTTTTGCTGTGCGCCATTCGAGACTTCCCGAACGAGCCTTCGCCCCGTTCTCGTCCTACCGTCCAATTGTCCCCACCCGATGGGCCGATAATAGAAGAGCCCATACGCCGACGAGCACCATGGGCAGGGAGTAGACCATTCCAAGCGTGAGCCAGTGTCCCGCGAGGTAGCCGACATGGGCGTCGGGGACCCGAACGAACTCGACCAGGATGCGGGCGATACCATAGCCTGCGATGAAGGTGCCGGATACGCGACCGGGGTCGCTCAGAGCCCCTCGCGAATGGGTCAGCCAACGCAAGACCAGGAACAAGACGATCCCCTCCAGTCCCGCCTCGTAGAGCTGCGACGGGTGTCGTGGCTCCGGCCCAGCCCCGGGAAAGACGATACCCCAGGGCATGGCCGTGGGCGCCCCCCAAAGCTCGGCATTGATGAAATTGGCGATGCGGCCGAAGAAAAGACCGAGCGGTGCGGCCGCAGCCACCACGTCCAACGTCGGCCAAACCGAGATCGATCGTCTGCGCGTGAAGAGCAGCATGGCGACCGTGACGCCCAGCAGCCCGCCATGGAAGGACATGCCTCCTTCCCATACGGCGATGAGGTCCGCCGGGCTCGAGAGAAGGCCCGGCTGATAGAGGATCGCATAGCCGAGCCTGCCGCCCGCCACGACGCCGACCACGATCCAGGTGAGCAGATCGTCGAGGTCCGTGAGGGAGACGCCAGCGTTCCCAAACCAGAGACGCTCGTCCTTCACGAGCGCCCGAGCGTAGTACCAGCTGAGCGTGATGCCGACGATATACGCAAGGCCGTACCAGCGGACAGGTAGTGGACCCAGATAGACGGCGACGGGGTCGATCAGCGGGAAAGGAATGGAAGCCGACGCCGTCGTCGTCATGAACATTGTGAGCAGGGCGATCAGAGGCATGAAGGGCTCGAAAGAGAGAAGACGTGGGCTTGGACGGCGTGCAGATCGGGCGCGTCTCGTTCCCCCCCCCCCGAGGCCCGCCTGTCGGATGTCGGACACCATCCATATACCAAGTTTGAAATGCCCCCTAGGGGTTTAACGCTTTCCAGACGGCATGCCACTACCTTGAGGTCCATCGAACGGCTCGACCGATGGCGCCCGCCGTCGTCGACCGGTCCGAACTCAGGAAAGCGTCACATGCAGAACCCCCATGGATCCTCGCCGCTTCGATATCGACCGGATATCGACGGCCTGCGGGCACTTGCGGTCGTTCCGGTCATCCTGTTCCATGCCGGCCTGCCGGGCTTCGCAGGCGGCTATGTCGGCGTCGACGTCTTCTTCGTCATCTCGGGGTATCTGATCACGCGCCTCATCGTCGCGGAGTTGGAGGCCGGGCGCTTCTCGCTCCTGACGTTCTACGAGAGGCGGGCGCGACGGATTCTGCCCGCGCTCTTCGCCGTCATGCTTGTCTGCCTTCCGTTCGCCTGGGCGTGGATGCTTCCTGCGGAGCTGAAGAACTTCTCGCAAAGCCTCGTCGCCGTCACCGTCTTCGCCTCGAACATCCTGTTCTGGCGAGAGACCGGATACTTCGCTCCCGCGGCGGACGAGAAGCCGCTCCTGCACACCTGGAGCCTCGCCGTCGAGGAGCAATACTACCTCGCCTTTCCGATCTTCCTGCTGCTGGCCTGGCGCTTTGGCCGCGATCCCGTCTTCTATCTGGTCGCCGCCATCGCCGCCGCGAGCCTTCTCTTCGCGGAACTGACGGTGCGCAGCTCTCCGGACGCGGCCTTCTACCTCCCGCACACGCGGGCCTGGGAGCTCCTGGCGGGCGCGCTCTGCGCCCTTGCGCAGCGGCGCTACGCGTTTTGCGAGAGCGGGCCGCTGGCCGCTCTGGGGATCGGTCTCGTCCTCATCGCCGTCTTTGCGTTCGACGCGGCGACGCCGATTCCGTCGCTCTACGCCCTGATTCCCGTCGGCGGCGCCGCCATCATCATCCTTTTCGGAGGCTCCGACTCTTATGCGACGCGCTTTCTCGGCGCGCCCGTCCTGGTCGGCATTGGGCTCATCAGCTACAGCGCCTATCTCTGGCACGTCCCCATCTTCGCCTTCGCGCGCCTGCGCGGACTACCTACCGACTCAGGCCTCTTCATGATCGCGCTCAGCCTGCTGGCGCTCGCGGTCGGGTGGCTCAGCTGGCGCTATATCGAGCAGCCCTTCCGCTATCGGGCGAAGAGCCACCGTCCGCCGCTTCTCAAGGGCCGTTTGCCGGTATTCGCCTTGTCGGGCGCGGTGGCGGCGCTCGTCATGGCCATCGGGCTCGTCGGCAACAGCACCGACCTCCGATACCAGCGCTACTCTCCCGAGGTCGCCGAGGTGATGCGCGGGTTCGACGATTTCCGAACGCCGATGAAGGTCTACGGCCTGCGGACATGCTTCATCGACTACGACCAGACCGCCGAGACCCTGTTCGCGAACGACTGCCTCGTCGCGCCCGAGGGAGGCGGGGACAGCGTCGTGCTCTACGGCGATTCCCTCGCGGCGCATCTCAGCCTCGGTGTCCGCGAGGCCTTGCCGGCGTCGAGCGCGTTCTCGCACTATTCGGGTACGGAGTGCGCACCCTTCCGGCATCCGCGCCTTTCGGCCCGATGCGGGGAGTCCCTCGAGCGCTTCCTCAAGGCCATGGAGGCTTGGCCGGACGAGGCCACGGTCATCCTGTCGGCGAACTGGATAGAGGCCTTCGATGCGATGGACCGGAGCGACTTCCTCGCGGCTGTCGACGCCACCGTCGCGCGCTTGCGGAACGGCGGTCACCGCATCGTTCTGAACGCGCAATCGCCGACTTATCAGAACGGCGGCTGGATCCGACAGATCGGCATCGCGGGACGGGTCGAGCCGGATGCACGATCGACGGCGGACGACTTTCGGCCGGTCAACGCGGCGCTGAAGGCCTATGCGGCGGACAAAGGACTGACGGTCGTCGATTCCACGCCGCTATTCTGCAAGGCCGGGTCCCTTGATTGCCAAGTCACGGTCAATGGCGCCTTCGTCTACAGCGACAGACTGCACGTCACGCCACCTTTCTCCAGAATGATCGGGCGGCTGATAGGCGATGCGATCGAAGACGAACCGGCGGTTTCCGCGGCGCTGTAGGGTCTCCGGCCAGGCTCGGCTCGCGGCAACCAACCGGGAGCCTGGGCGCTGGATGCGTGCTGTCTCGCCCTTTCGTCGATCCGAAACCAATGCCTTGGCGGGTTGAACAAGCGAAGGCCATAGGGGGAACGCCTTGATTCGTCCTGGAAATGGACGACCAGAAGCGCCCGGCGACGTTGGCGGACCGAGCTGCGCCTAGCGCGATGTCGGCCTGCCCAACGTCTTCAGGACGCGGTCAATTGTCTTTCGCTCCAGGAGCGGCCCGACATGCCGAAGGCGGACGATGCCATGCCGGTCGACGACGAACGTTTCCGGGACCCCGCTCACCCCCCATTCGAGCGCGATCCGGCCGGCTAGATCGGAACCGATCCGCTCATAGGGGTTGCCGAGTTCGTCGAGCCAAGCTGCGGCATCCTCCGGCTTGTCCTTGTAGTTGAGCCCCAGCAGACGAACCCCTTCCGTCTCGACAAGCGCCTTCAGAACGGCGTGCTCAGCTCGGCACGGCACGCACCAGGATGCGAACACGTTGACCAGCGCGCCGCGATCGGGATGCACCAAGTCCGTGTCCGAAACGCCAGGAACGTTCAGGCCCGCGATAGCGGGCAGGTCGAATGTCGGCACCTGTCGGCCGATCAACATGGACGGCAGTTCGCTCGGGTCGCGATCCGGATCCAGCCCCCACGCGAGAAAGACGCCGATGGCAAGGACGACGAGCAGAGGGATCAGGAAGAACAAGCGCTTCATGGGCTGCTGACGGAGATGGCTTCGACGTTCCCGGACTTGCGGACTGCAGGCGATCCCGACAGCGTGCCGAATTATCCCCCTACCCGGTATGAGGATCATCTGATATCATCTTTTCGTTTCGAGGAGAACCGCATGCAGATGGCAAGAATGGCGATGGTCGCGCTGGCGACCTTCGGAACGGTCACGGTCGCGGCATCGGAGGTCTTCCTCCCGGAAGGCGACGCCGGGACCGTCCTGCAGCTCGATGACGAACTGGCCGTCGTCGGACGGGTGTCAGGCCTGCGAGCCGTTCATGGCCTTGCCGTGGCGCCCCGGCGCGGGCTCCTGATCGCGGGAAGCCTCGAGACGGCGGAGAACACGCCAGTCCGCCCCGATGCCATGTCCGAAGCCGAGCATGGCGCCCACCATGGTTCCGCGATGGCCGGTCAGGGTGCCGCGTCCGCGAGTATCGTCAGTGTCGTCGATCAAGAGAGCGGCGACCTTGTCCGGTCGATCGAGGTACCGGGCATCGTCCATCACGTCTCGGTCGATGCGAACGAAGACTTCGCCGTCGTCACGCATCCCTCTCTGGCCGGCGTGACGATCATCGACCTGGAGACCTTCGAGACGTCCGCGCTCGTTCCGACGGGACCTGGACCCGAATACGCGGTGCCGCTTTCCGAGCCAGGCGTCTTCGCAATCAGCAATGCCGGCAACGCGACGATCAGCCTGCTCGACGCAGGCCAGGGCTTCGTTCGCAGCAACATCAAGCTCGAAGCCGGGCCCAAGCATATGGTTCTGTCGCCAGGCGGCGACACGCTCCTCGTCGCGCTGGCCGACGCCGGCCGCATCGCCATCGTCGATCCGGCCGCGGGGCGGACCACGGCGAGCTACGACGTGGGCGGCGAGCTGCATGGGGTGGCGTTCCACGGCCCCCACGCCTTCGTGAGTGCGCGCGAACGCGACCGCGTCGTGCGGATCGACGTCGGGACCGGCGCGGCCGAGGAGGTCTCGCCAGGTCCCGAGCCCTATCACATGACGCTCGTCGGAGAGCGGCTCCTCGTCAGCAGCTCGGCGAGGCCCGTGGTCTGGGCCATCGACCCGGCGTCCTTGGACGTCAGCGCGACCGTGAATACGGACGACGTGGTCCATCAAATCGTGGCCGAAGGCCCATCGCAAGGAGAGAAAGAATGACGGACACGACCGGATCGGGCGCTACGACGACCCCGGCGGAAACGGGTCGCTTCGGGCGGTGGGCCATGTGGGCCTGCTGTGCGGTCATGGCACTTCCGATCCTGGCCTTCTTCGTCGCCGGGGGTGCGCTGTCCGGTCTTTATGCGAATGCCGGCGCGTTCCTGCCCCTCGTCGCCTGCCTGGGCCTGCATCTCGTCATGCACCGCCTGATGGGCCGATCCTGTCATGGAACGGCTTCTGTAGACCCTTCGGACGAGGCGCCAACGGTCGCACCGACGCCAGCGACGAGCGGTTCGGTGCCTTCTATTCCTAGGCAGGCGTCTTCATGAGCGACACGACGATCGAAGGGGCCGGCCACGTCGACGAGCCCGCGCGACCTCATGATCCAGGACGACGCAACTTTCTTTACCTGGCGACAGGAGCGGTGGGCGCGGTCACCGTCGGTGCGATGGCTTGGCCGTTCATCCATCAGATGAATCCAGATGCCTCCGTCCAAGCCGCCGGATCGATCGCCGTCGACCTTGGCCCGATCGAGGTCGGGCAGGAAATTTCCGTGATGTGGCGCGGAAAGCCGGTCTTCATTCGTCACCTGACCGAGCTTGAGATCGAGAAGGCCCAGGCGACGGATCTCGCCGCCTTGAAGGACCCGCAGAGCTTCGAGGAGCGCGTCACCGAAGGCTACGAGCGGTGGCTGATCCAGATCGGCGTATGCACCCATCTCGGATGCATTCCCATTGCCTACGAAGGCGAATACGACGGCTGGTTCTGTCCGTGCCATGGCTCGCATTACGACACGGCCGGACGGATCCGCCGCGGTCCGGCCGTCGAGAACCTTTGGCTTCCCGAACCTATCACCTTCATCGGCGATGCGGAGGTCGTCATCGGCTGAACGCAGTACGAAGGCCACTTTGCCAGCGTCTTGAGATGACACAGGAAAGTGGTCGACGCATTGAGTTTGTTTGGCGGCAATCCTGGCCTTGATGAGGAGGATTGCTTGATGAAAAGGAAGCGGTTTGCTGCCTAAGACGCTGCCCTTCAGGTCAGCACGGAGCAGATCGTAAGATACTCGAGCTATACGAGATGATGATGCCGGCGGAGGAACTGATCCGGCCGGTCAGCACCCATCGCATCCGTTGAAGGCGAGCAGAACGGACTGTTCCCATCTGCCGTTTTTGAGTACGTGGCATGCATTGCGGCGGTTGCGCCGGGTCTGTTGCTGGAGTGCTGCGCAGCGTCGGAGCAAATACGTAAATCGCGACCGATCCCAAGAGGCGTGCATTGTCCGCCCGCCTCACGAAGAGGCCTCTTTCCCAATTCTGCAGGAGACACGGACTGTCGTGATAGGTCGCTGGTTAACACCAACGCTCGGTAGGGCCAGCCGCAGTCCTGGCAGGCAACTGTCGCGGCGTACGTTCCTGTGACGGAAAGAGGACAGAAGAAGTCGTCGCAGACGTGCTGTTAGCACAAGAGGCATGGCCCCAATTTCATCGGACCATGCGGTGGAAAAAGGGTCACTCAAGCAGGAGAAATATAGCTAGACCATTATCTCATTTTTGTGATCGAGCGGAGGACTGTTCCCTCGATCATAAATGCTGCAGCTCTTACAAGGCGATAGACAGCAATAGGCGCTGAGACCGTCAAACTGTCGCAGACCGAATACCCTTGCCCCCTATCCGGACACACCGTACGGCCACAATTCTCCTGTTAGGTCGGAAGCGCAGGGGGAAGAAAGCCGGGTCGTGGTGCAGCTACAGAAAATTCTCTCTCTTCTGCTAGTCCTGACGGTGCTCGTGGCGAGCGTCGATGGGCTAAGTGTGGCCTTCGCATCTATCTGGTGAGGGTGAGCAGGTACACCACCAATTGAGTTCATCAGACCCAACGAATTCGGTGCGGATCCATACGCAGATGCCTCTTGAGCAGACTGCGTCCAATGCCGGCCTTCCTTGCAATTCAGATGCTATGGTGTGTCCGGGCTGTCCGATGCATTGCACTTTTGTCTTTGTGGTAGTTGCCTCGGCCAATGACAACGTTTTGTGGCTTCGGTCTGCCTTCGGTTCGCGATCGACCTTCGCACTCATGCCCACCTCGATCGATCGGATCGAGAATCCCCCTCGACTGGCCTGAGCTGCCCCCCTTCGGCGGCAGAATGACGTTCGTGTGACCAGAGCTTTGGGCTCTTGTTACCTCTGCGTTACTATTAAGGCTATCTGAACCATGAAATCTCTCGTTCTAGCGGGTGCGATCGCCGCATCCGTGAGCGGCTGCGCGAGCACGCCGCCACCCTTCCCGCTGGCCGACCTCAATGTCGCTAGTCCAAATGTCGTCCCCGAACGATCGCGGCCAAGTCCGGTCGTCGTTGGCTACACGCATCGCACGCCGATCGAACCTTCGCCCACGAGCCAGGGCCCGGCTGACGCCGACTTCGCGCGACCGAGGATCGGTTCATGAACGTACGATCCATTACTTCTGTTACGAGACAGTTCACGTCACGGCGCATCGCCCGGCGTGGCGTCACGCTCCTCCTTCCAGTGGCTCTCGTGGGATGCGCTAGTCTTGCCGCGGATTACCCCGCGACGCGTGGCTTCGACGGCGTAGCCAGCAGCGTCCAGACCGCGACTGGCCAGTCGAGTGTGCTCGTCACCACACAGGCCGAGGCGAAAGCGGCCTCCGATGAGACGCGCGGCCTCGTCCAGGGTCGGACGATCAACGCGGACACCGCTGTCCGCGTCGCCCTCATCAACAACAAAGGGCTCCAGGCAGCCTACGCGGATCTCGGCCTCTCGGTCGCCGATCTCTGGCAAGAGAGCCTCGGCGTCAATCCGAGCGTCGCCTTAAGTGCGCAAGGCATCGGGCCGATGCGGACCGTGGAGGGCGTTCTCATCGCCAACCTTCTCGCGCTGACGACTCGCAAGCGTCGGCTCGACGTCGCCGAGACACGGGTCCGCCAGGCGCAGCAGGTCGCCATTGACGAAACACTTCGCGTCGCCGGCGAGGCCCGCCGGGCGTGGGTCGAGGCGGCGGGCGCTTGGGGCGTCGTCGCGCAGCTGAACCAGTCTCGGGTGGCAGCCGATGCGGCAGCCGAACTGGCGGGCGAACTCGGGCGGACAGGTGCATTCAACAAGGCCGAGCAGGCCCGCAACCAGGTCTTCTACGCCGAGCTGACAGGCGAGATCGCGCAGGCCCGTCTCGCAGCCAAGCTGGCCAAGGAGCGGTTGACCCGCGTCCTCGGCCTCTGGGGCGATGCGACTGCCTACGAGGTTCCGAACGGCCTTCCAAAGCTTCCCTCGCGCCTTCAGGAGAAAAAGGAGATCGAGCGCCTCGCACTCGCCAATCGAGCCGACCTGAAGGTGGCCCAGCTCGAGCTGGAAGCGTTGGCCAAGTCGTACGGCCTGACGCAAGCCACACGCTACGTCTCGGATCTCACGCTCGCCGGCGGTCTAGAATACGAGCGAGAGGCCGAGACCGAGGAGGAGGACGGTGTCGAGACCCGCAACGTCACCGAGCGCTACGTGCCCAGGGGAGAGTTGGAGTTCGAGATCCCGATCTTCGACAGCGGACAGGCCCGGATGCGCAAGGCCGAGCTCGACTACATGCGGGCGGCCAACGTTCTTGCGCAAAAGGCCGTGGAAGTACGCTCCGAGGCTCGGGCTGCCTATCAGGCCTACCGCGGGACCCACGACATCGCCCGCCACTATCGCGACGCCGTTGTGCCCTTGAGACGGGCCATCGAGGCGGAGGGGGTCCTCACCTACAACGGCATGATAACGAACACCTTCGACCTGCTGGCCGATGCGCGGGCGCGCATCGGATCCCTCGTACAGGCCGAGAACGCACGGCGCGCCTTCTTCCTCGCGGAGGTCGACCTGACAGCGGCTATTTATGGCGGCGGCATGGAAGGCGGCGGGGGAGGGGCCATCGGCGGTGGCGGAGGCGAGGATGAGTGATCGCCCCGCTTCGACAGTCCAACTGCGTCCCGTTCTCCCCGTCCTTTCCCCCTGTTCCCTTACGGAGACTCAACATGTTCTCTAGACGACAGCTCCTCACAGCCGGAGCCGGCGCGGCCGGCGCGCTTGTCAGCCGCACCGCTTGGTCGAGCACGACCAACATGGGCCTACCAGACGCGCCCATCATGGAGAGCGCCACCATGCAGGCGCCGCTCCACCCCACCGCCGGACCGGACTATAATCCTGTCGCGACGCTCAACGGATGGACGTTGCCCTTCCGCATGAACAACGGCGTGAAGGAGTTCCACCTCGTGGCCGAACCGGTCGAGCGGGAGATGGCCGATGGCACGGTCGCGAACCTCTGGGGCTATAACGGCCAGTCGCCTGGCCCGACCATCGAATGCGTGGAGGGCGACCGCATCCGCCTCTTCGTTACCAATCGCTTGCCGGAGCACACCAGCGTGCATTGGCACGGCATCCTCCTGCCCAACGGCATGGATGGTGTGTCGGGACTGACACAGCCGCCGATCCCGGTTGGTAAGACCTTCGTCTACGAGTTCGACCTCGTGAAGAGCGGTACGCACATGTACCACCCCCACGGCGACGAGATGGTGCAAATGGCGATGGGCATGATGGGGTTCTTCGTCGTCCATCCGAAGGATCCCGCCTTCATGCCTGTCGACCGGGACTTCGTGTTCTTGCTGTCAGCCTTCGACATCGATCCTGGCTCCTACAAGCCGCGTGTCATGGAGATGACCGACTTCAATCTCTGGGCGATCAACTCCCGGATTTTCCCGGCAGTCGATCCTCTCGTCGTGTCGAAGAACGACCGCGTGCGCGTGCGGGTCGGCAACCTGACGATGACCAACCACCCCATCCACATGCACGGCTACGACTTCGAGGTGACGGGCACCGATGGCGGGTGGGTGCGGCCGGAAGCGCGCTGGCCGGAGGTGACGATCGACATTCCGGTCGGCGGCATGCGCTGCTTCGAGTTCGACGCCGTCAACGAGGGCGACTGGGCGCTCCACTGCCACAAGTCACACCACACCATGAACGCTATGGGCCACGACGTCCCAACCTTCATTGGCACCGACAAAACGGAGATAGCTCGCAAGATTCGGCTCGTGCAGCCGGATTACATGCCGATGGGCTCCACCGGCATGGCTGAGATGACGGAGATGTCGATGCCGCTGCCCGACAACACCGAGCCGATGATGGGCGGCTGGGGCCCGTTCGGGTCGCTCGAGATGGGCGGCATGTTTACGGTCTTGAAGGTTCGGAACGGTCTGGCGGCCGACGACTACGCTGATCCGGGCTGGTTCGAGCACCCGGCCGGCACCGTCGCCTACGAATGGACGGGTGCGCTGCCGAGCGCCGCGTCTGCCCCATCCACCCCCGCTACGACGACCGCGCCGAAGCCGGCCCGTCCGGTTGGAGGGGGTGCCGGAGGTCATGCGGGACACGGTGCCGGATAGGCCCACCCTGCGGACAAGACGATGCGCGCGCAAACCCGCGTCAGCATCGACGATGTATCAACTAAGGAAACAGGACATGAAGACGATAATCACCCTAGCGCTCGCGACGGCCCTCATGGCAACAGCCCCAGCCTTCGCGGACACGCTGGCGAGCGGCGAGATCGTGAAGGTCGATGCCAAGCGGAACAAGCTCACCATCAAGCATGGTCCGATTGAGTCCCTGAACATGGACGCCATGACCATGGTCTACGACGTCGCAGAACCGACGATGATCGATGGCCTCGTGCCCGGCAAGGCGGTCTCATTCCATGCGGAGCGTGTGAAGGGCAAGCTGACCGTTACCGAAATCGAGTAGCGCCGCAAGGCAGCGACACAGGCCGCGACCTGCTCGGGTCGCGGCCACTCATCCGAACCCTCTCATTCCCGCAGCCAAGGACCATGCTCATGAAGACGCTCATTCTGACGACCGCCGTCATCGCCGGCTTAACGACGACAGCGCTTGCGCACTCTGATAAAAAAGCCAGCACTCCCGCTGACGGCGAGGTCCTCAAGACCTCCCCCGAGGAAATCGTACTCAACTTCGACGATCCGATGCGTATCACGGTCCTCAAGCTGACAGGACCCGACGGCGAGGTGCCGCTGGCGCGAACTGACGGCATGAAGCCAGTCGAGATGCTCGAGGCCGCGCCTGAGGCGCCGATCGCCCCCGGCGCCTACGCCATCGAGTGGAGAGGCCTTGGCCGCGACGGGCACGTCATGGAAGGCTTCATCGACTTCGAAGTCGCCCGCTAATGGCCTCGGGCGTCGCCGCATCGCTCGACCTGGTGGTCGGGATCGACATCGTGACCAAAGCGCTGGGTTACGCGCTCGGCCTCCTGGCCTGCGGCGGCGCCCTCTTCCATGTCGCCTTCTCGCGTATGGCCTTCCTCCAAAGCAGGGAAGAGGACGTGCGCGCTTTGTTTCGAGGCGTCGCCAGGTGGAGCCTCGCCGCAGCACTGCTCGCGCTTCCCCTTCCCTTCGTCTCCGTTGGCGTCGGTGCGAGCCGGCTTTCGGGGATGGGACTCGACGGCATGGTCGATCCGATGATGCTCGCAATCGCCTGGGATAGCCCGATCGGTTCCGCCGCAGCTTGGCGGGACCTCGGCCTCATCGCACTGGCAGTCGGCTTCCTTTTGGTGCTCAAGCGCGACGCGGCATGGTCCTGGCTCTCGACGGTCCCTCTCCTCGCGGGAACCGGCCTGATCGTAGCGTCCTACACGCTCGTCGGCCATGCGACGACGTCCCCTCGCTGGCTGCTGGCGACCGTCCTCGTGTTACACCTTTCGGCGGTGGCGTTCTGGTTCGGAGCTCTTCTGCCGCTGCGCCGTGCGGCGATGGGATTGCTGGCCTCGCGCGACGCGGCCGCACTGCTCCATCGGTTCGGGCAGATCGCGGCAGGCGTCGTCGGACTGCTTGGGCTGGCCGGCCTCGTCTTCGCCTACGTCATGATCGGCAGCGTCCAGGGCCTCTTCTCGACGGCCTACGGCCTCCTTCTTCTCGTCAAGGTCGGGATCGTGACGGGTCTTCTGGGCTTGGCCGCACTCAACAAGTTGCGGTTTGTGCCTGAGTTGGCGGACGGACATGCCTGTGCGCCGCGCCACCTCGACCGTTCCATCCGGGTCGAAGCGCTCGCCTTCCTCGCCATTTTTGCCGTGACGGCGGTGTTTACCTCCGTGGCGGTGCCTCCGGTACATCTTTAGCGAGCAAATAAAGATGTCGGCTCGACAACATGAAACGTATCTAACAGATAAATATTCATCTGGGATGTAGTGGATATACGAAGTTATTATTGAACATATGTCCAATTAACTGAACGAATGGCGAAGAGATCATGTTGCAAATCGTCAAAGCCCTTCTGCGAAGGCCGTCTTTCTCGATGAGCGCGTTATTGCCCGTCGCCCTCGTCGCTCTCGTCATGGCGTCCATCGCTCCGGTTGTCGTCGTGAGCTTTCATGTGACATCCGACTTCAAGAACGAGCGGAAGGTCGAACACGCTGCATCGGTCGTCGAGGGGTTGGAACGTGACGTGGAGAGCCTTCTGGATCCGGTATTCGCCCGTCTCGCCTACATTCGGCAAAGCGTCCTTGAAGGCGATATCGATATGTCGGATCCGGACGAGCTGCGCCTTCTTGTACACGGTGCCATGACAAGTTCGCCGCAAGTGACGGCGGTCCGGGTCATTCAATCGGATGGCCGATCAACGGAGTGGCTGCAGGGTACGCAGGAAACCACGGATGACCATGTCGAAGGTTGGCCGAAGGACGTTGCCCGCATCGCGGAGGCGTTCCCGAAAAGCTGGGCCGGTGATCTTCCGAACCTGACCTTCGACGAGGGACGTCTCGCATTCGAAGTCGACCTGGAGAGCGGCGCGAGGACGAAGGGGACGCTTGTCGTAAGCCTATCGGCAGAACGGATCGAACGCGCCGTCAATCGGGCGGCGGAGCGATCCGATATGATCCCGTTCATCTTGCTCGGTCAAGACAGGCCTTTCGTGCTTCCGTCCTCTACAAACGCTGGTGCAGATCGAGGCAACTCTCAATTGACTTCATCTCGAACCGACATCGCGGATGTCGCTGCCCATCTCTGGAGCGATCCGCAGCCGCTAAGAGAGCTCTCGAACCTGCCGACTCTCCAAGGCCACTGGAGCAAGGTCGGTGACCGCTCCTACATCTACCTCTATCGGCGCGTAGCCGGGTACGGGCCGCTGCCGCTGTTCGCTGCGGTCGCGGTCCCGACAGGACATACGCCCTGGTATTGGTGGGTCACACATGTGATCGCGCTCTTTTCTCTCGTAATGATGGTCCTTGCTCCCGTTGCAGCCTGGCGGCTGGGACGTATCCTCAACCGTCCGATGGTAGATCTTGACGACGCCCTCCGATCGATCGAGCACTTCGATTTCGATCGCATCTTCCTTCCCAAACTGCGTGAGGGTCGCGTCAGGGAGTGGCAGCGCATGGGTCGTCGCCTAGAAAGTACGGCGCATGCGCTTTCTCGTCTGCAGACCTATGTTCCTCGCGCGCTGGTGCGACGACTGCTGACGAATCCGGAACGGGCCGGCAAACCGGAATGGCGCGACGTCGCGGTGATGTTCCTCGATATGGAAGGCTTCACAGGGTTCTCGCGCGACCATACGGCCGGGGAGGTCGCTGCCCATCTCAACGATGTCTTCGCCATCGTGGGGCCGATCATCGAAACCAACGGCGGCGTGATCGACAAATACACCGGCGATGGCCTCCTCGCTTTTTGGGATACGGATGGCGACGAAACCGACCACATCACGCGGTCCGTCGAGGCAGCAAGATCCATTGTAGAAGACCTCGGGACCTTTTTGAACGACTGCAGCAGCAATGTCCCTCGCGCGCGGATCGGTCTTCATGCCGGAGCCGCAATCGTGGGGAATGTCGGCTTCAAGGGACGGGTCGACTACACGCTGGTCGGCGACACGATCAACACGGCCCAGCGGACGGAGTCGGCTCTGCGCGGCATCCACCCTGAACGGCCGGTCGTCGTGGCGGCCACCGAGAGCGTCTTCGCCGCATTGCCGAACCACGTCAGTATGCGTCCGGACATTCTCGTCATGGAAAACCCCGTTCGAGCGTTTCTGTGCAGTTGGTGTTCCCTCTCCCAGTCCGAAACGGCGGGAACCGAGCGTCCCCGCAGCTCGCCGGTGACACCGACGGGCAAGGGGTCTATCGGGCGATCCGCAGCCTAGACGTCTGCGCGGCGTAGGTGTGCGGCATCGCCTCGCGCCGTGCGCTCTTGCAGATGTAGACCTGCCACATGCGCGAGGAGACGTTCCGCGCCGCGCTCGGAAGCCTGACCGACGCGATCCTCGCCAAGCCCTTGTCCGGCTGGTTCGGCAAGGAATGGCGCGCTTCCGCCGATGGCCAAGCCTTCGCGCTGGGCGGACCGGGCGAAGGCAGCGGTCTCGTCAACGCCCATTACGGGCGCGACCCAGTCATCAAGATCTATACAACCGTCACCGGTCGCGACGCGTCCGCCCACCAAACCGTCATGGCCGGCGAAGCGATCCATGCGCTCGACGGCATCTACGATCATGCCAGCAGCGCCGACCTGTCCACCCTGCACGTCGACGGCGGAGGCGTGTCCGACATGGTGTTCGCGGTCATGCACCTGCTCGGCCTGAGCTCCGAGCCGCGCATCCCGCGTCTGTCGGACCGCCACCTCTACTCCTTAGAAAGATCGCGCCGCTACGGGCGGTTGGCACCCCTGTTCGGTCAACAGCTCCAGCCGCGACCTGATCGCCAGCGATTGGGACAAGATCGGTCAGGTCGTGTGCGCTATGCGCGACAGGACGGGTACTCCGTCCCTCATCCTCAAGAAGCTCTCCGCCTACCGCTAGCAGAACTCGCTCTCCGCCGCCCTGCGCGAAGTCGGGCGCATCGAGCGCACACTCTCACCCTGCGCTGGTACCAGGAACCCGACCCGCGCCGCCTCGTCACCGCCGAGCTCAACAAAGGCGAGGTACGCAACTCCATGGCTAGAGCGGTCGCCTTCCATCGCCTCGGACGCTTCCGAGATCGCAGACCAGAAAACCAGCATACCCGCGCCGCGGCGCTGACCCCTGTCACCGTCGCCATCATCCTGTTCAACTGCCGCCACCTCGGCCGCGCGCTCGACGTACTGCAACGATGCGCCGGACCGATCGACGACGACCTCATCGCTCGTCTCTCCCCGCTCGGATGGGATCGTATCAACCTCACCGGCGACTACTACGTCTGTCCGACGCCAGCAAACTCGACAAGCACGGACTCATGCCGCTCGAGATCAATCAAACCGCACCGGCCGCGCAACGCTACCGTAAATCCATGCGCTGAAAATGCACTGGAGTCGTCTTGTCCGATGGCATATCTCTTCACATCGGCGTTGGCCAGGCTAGTAACGGCGCCACGAAGATCTTCTTATCCAACTGTTCCGGGCGCGCCGTTACTGCCATCGAAGGGCAACAGGACAGGATCGGTCTTAGAAATTGCTCGCATGTACGTTTTTGACGTCCGTCAGATCGGCAGGGCGAACGTGTTCTTAATCTCGTCGAGAAGCACGCTAGAGCGAATTTCCTGAACGCCTGGAAGCGTAACGAGATGATTCCGCAACAGTGTGTTGTAATGGTCGAGGTCCCGCACCACGACGCGCAGCCGAATATCGATTTCGCCGAGTAACAGTTGCACGACCTGAACCTCTGGCAACCGCGCTGCGGCCGTTGCAAACTCGTCGACCGTCTGTCTTCCATGTGGGGCGACACAGACGCGAACGAACACGACCGTCCCGAAGCCGAGCTTGCGTCGATCAAGCATCACGGAGCGGTTCAAAATGATCCCCTCCTTCTCCATTCGCGCAATACGCCGCCAACAGGGTGATTGCGAAAGCCCCACGCGCTCCGCGATCTGAGTTGTGCTGAGGCCGCCATCATCCTGCAGTACGCGTAGAATATGGCGATCCATTTGGTCGACCATCAGCATGAGTTCGTCCTGAAATACCCTTGCCGTGCATAGGGTATGCTATGTGCCATCGGTTTGCTATGGGAATCGCACAATATTGCTCCGCCATATGTGTTATGAAGGTGAGATCAGGTTGTACGCTACACTAAAACTGCAACGAAGCGAGATATGCGATATACGAATAGAATTATTGATTCGTAGACCGCAAACTTAACGTAAATTCTATTAGTTCCATAATCTTCGTTATGCGAATCCGGCCGGATTTCCTTGAGTGAAATGTGCTCTCTTGCGAGGCGAAGGCCGTGATCATAGGGACTTAAATTATTGGCTGTACTACGAAGGGTTCTCTTGAACATTGCCATATCGAAGGCGGAGAACCACTGGGCCCCCAGCGGCTCTTCTATCGATCCTGCTTACGATGCTGCAGACGGCGGGCCGACTTCAAGTGCTGATGCCGGTGCCTTCGTTTCTTAAGATGAGTGGGGGGGGTGGGGTGAAGCCGTTGGCCGCTTGAATGAGGTATCTGCCACCCCTCTTGTTACTGCGGCTCAAACGATGCGTGCTACTTACTTGAGTTGATGTCATTGCAGATTTCAACAGAGTTTTCGACGAAGCCGGGCAAGTCATTTCGAGTCGAATCGAGGCCCAACGAGTCCAATCGAGTCAGCCTGTCGAATGGCGCAACGACGTCGGGTCGGCAATATGAAGCGCTGCGGCGGGGTATATCGGCCGCTAGGACGGCGTTCAAAGAGGCCCTGTCCCGTGGACGCCTCTATGGCGTGAACGCCACATCTGATGCGTGTTCATGTCGAACCGGGGGCGGTGGCCGCATGGTGTGTCTGATGCGCGCTACATCGCGCGGGGAAGGCTGAGGCAGGGACGGAAGCACGCCCTTGCTCCGGACGGCACCCGCATAGTGACGCCCTGCCGTCCGATCGTTGGCGTGGCCCATAAGGGCTGCGACCTCATCGCGGTCGAGCCCTGCTTTCGCGTGGGCGCCGAACACATGGCGGGCAGTGTAGAAGGTGATCCGGCGTGTCGCCGTAGGCGAGAGCCTCCGGTTCGCCCGCAGAAGCGCGTCCCGCAGCTTCTTGTAGTACGCGTCCCACGCAGCCGAGCGATCGGTCGATGCTGCAAGGACGCAATGGAGGCGCTCCATCCAATCCCGGATTATCTCAAGCGAAGGATCCCTTTCGGGCCACCTCAGATTGCGGTCGTCTCCGTGTGCTCGACCGTTAGTCGCCTTGCCATTCTCGACGAGAAGGACCCAAAGCTTGTGCTCGCCGTCCCAGAACAGCCTTGCCGAAGGCCACTCGATCGGACGCAGGCCGCTGACGAGCCCCGCCATGAGAAGCAGGAGAACGTCATGATCGTGCAGGTAGGTAGACGACCGTAGATCTATGACGAGACGTTCGAGTCGCTTGGCGCTTACGCGTTTCAGCTTCAAGGCTGAGGTCCGTTTCGGCAGCGGGCCGGGATCGCCATCGATCGGTTGGGGAGCATTGCGAACGACCTCGATCAGAGCCTCTTCCGACGCCGTGAGCACAGTGGACCGTCCGACCACATCCGGCGCATGGCGCAGCGCAAAGAGGACCGACGCCCAGTATTGGCGCACGGTGTTGTCGGCTAGCTCGGCCTCGCGGCGGACGAGCCACGAGACGAACGGTCTCAGGCCGAAGGACCTGCCCTCTTCCTCCTCAAACTGTCGTACGAGGCAAGCAGCACGGCGACGATAGGCTGCCTCCGTCTTTAGCGTCCGGGTCGGCTCGCCGGTCACGAAAAGATTGTTGCGGGAGGCGTTTACCATCACACCGCCACCGCCAAACGCCAGTGCCCAGATTCATCCTCCCCGGCGCGCCACGTACGAACAAATCTCTGAACAGCACCGGGCGTGTTGGTGTGGCCGTTCCCGGCCAGCGTCGCCTCGAGCCGATCGATGCGCCCGACGATGCGTGCGGAGTGCTTCTTGACCTCGACCCGGTCGATGACCTCGCGCAGATAGCGCCGTCGCATCAGTGGATCCCCGTCCCGCAGCCTGGACCGCAGCAGATCGGTGAAGGCCGCAATCTGGTCCTTGGTCGGGGCGGCCGTCGGCTTGGTCCGCGCCGCGATGCAGTCGATCTCGGCCTTGGCCCGGTCGCGCGCGCGGGTCGCCGCGTCGATCTGACCCTTCAGCGTCGGCTCGGACGCATCAAGCACGCCCGACGCGATGGCCTCATAGAGCCGGGCCAGCTTGGCATCGGCCTCGCGGGTCGCCTGCGCCGTTGCGAGGGCCAGCTTGGGTGTGCGCCGCAACGCCAGCAGGACGACGACGTCGTGACCGGTCAGGGAGACGATGCTCTCGGCCAGGGTCTCGCCTGCGCGGGGCAGGACTGAGACGTTCGCCAGGACTTGCGAGGATTGCCACCCGAGATATTGCGCGAATGCCTGTCCCGCGCGAAAGCCGATAAACCAGACCCGCGGGGCCGCGATCATGGCATGCGCGAGGCTATCCACGATGGCGTCGTCCAAAGCGGCGTAGGTAGCATCCAGATTTCGCAGCGACATCTCGCGATGCTGGGCGATGGAGCCGTCTTCGTTGCCCGTCTTCGAAGAGAACCGCAGCAGTCCCGTTCCAGACGCCTGCTCGTCTCGTACCGCGCGTCGCGCCTCCTCGAAGGAGGCGTAGCCGATCCGGCGCACGAAGCGCGAAACGGTGGCGCTGGACACGCCTCCGAGTTCCGCGATCTCGGTCGCCGTGTAGCCGCCCATCTCACCCGGGAAGTTGAGGACGAGCTCGCCGAGCTTGCGCTCGCTGGGATGGAGATGCGGGAGGGCGTCAGTGACGCGCGCGAGGAACGTGGGAGGACGGGGTCGGCTCATGGGGATAGAATGCGCCGGCTCCGGCGGATGGTAAACTGATCTGTTCAGACGCGCCGGCCCTATTGATCGTTCAGTAGGTCGAAGCGCGTCACACGCACGCAGGGGCGCTAGATCGTTGGGAGAAGGACGGGAGCCAATCGGACGTCGCTGCCAGTCGCGACTGGACGGTCACCCACTGTCCCTTCCGGGACGCGCAGCGCGTTCCGATAGGCCACGGGCGTACGGTCTGTGCGAAACGTGCCGCTAGGGTGTCATCGGGGCGTGTAGGCAGACCGCCCATATTGGGTAGATGGCCTTCCGCTCGGTACCAGTGGAGTGCCCCCCCGTCTCGATCGGACAGTCCGGCATAATCTGAAGGCTCAAGGCTATCCTTGGGTATAGGCTGCAGGAATGCGAGCGGATCACATTCCTCGGCGATGCGCTCGACCGACTTCGGGACTTACCGGACGGTGCACGTCCGAGGCGGAGGGTCGCTCGTGGCAAACGACGCAGGCTCCAGCCGCGGAGCGGCTCGGAGCGGCTCGGAGGGGCGCAACCCCGATTGAACGATCTGCTCCGTGGGAAGATCGACAAGGTCAGCCTAGATACGCCTATCGACCTTTCGAGTAAGGCCGGGCTATCCGTGCAGTTCGACATAGCGAAGGCCGCGTAAGACGTGCTTCGGACCGTTCGGCAGCATACGAAAAGACGTACCCGAACGCCTACAGCGGAGAGAGCGTGACCACCCCATACGCCGAAATGCCGAGCGAAGCGGTCAGCGCGCGTCGGATTGCCGAAGGCATACGCTCGCGGGAGCACTCGTGCGTGGCGGTCGCGAAGGAGGCGCTGGAGCGGATCGAGGCGAACGCAGCCCTGAACGCGTTCATCACGGTCAACCCGTCGCTCCTGGCGCATGCTCGCGGCCTCGACCGCAGGCTCGCTCGCGGCGCCGTCGGTCCGCTGCACGGCGTGCCGGTCGCGATCAAGGACAATATCGGGACCAGCGGCATGCCGACCACGGCCGGGGCGGTCGCCTTCGCCGGGCTCCACACCGGCCGGGACGCCCCGGTCGTCGCGCGCCTTCGGGAGGCGGGGGCGCTGATCGTCGGCAAGACCAACCTCGACGAGTTGGCCATCGCCGGACGCGGCCAGAGCGGCTTGGGAGGGCAGACGCTGTCCCCCCACGATCCAGACCGTCATCCCGCCGGTTCGAGCGGCGGGTCCGCGGTCGCCGTCGCCACGGGCATGGCGGCGCTCGCGCTTGGAACGGAAACTGTGAACTCGCTGCGCTACCCCGCATCGGCGACGGGAACGGTCGCGATACGGCCCGCCCGTGGCACCGTCGACCGAACGGGTGTCTTCCCGCAATCCGCACTTTGCGACGTCGTCGGGCCGATGGCGCGATCGGTCGACGACGCGATCCTGCTGCTCGACGTCCTTCGCGGTCGAGCGGGCAGCCCGACGATGCCTCCGGCGCCCGGCACCCCCCGTATCGGTCTCGTGCGGTCCATGATGGGCGACGGCCCCGAGTACGGTGGGGTGAACGCCGTGATCGAAGGCGCCCTAGAACGGCTCTCGGAGCAGGGCGGCACCGTGATTGAGATCGACGTGCCCGACTTGGCGACCGCCTCGCTCTACGAGCGGCTCGCAGTGCAGGTGTTCGAGGTGGCCGAACTCTTCGAGACCTTCCTGAGCGAACTATCCGAGCGACCAGATGTGGTCGGACTGAATGGCGTCAGGACGCTTCGGGACGTTCTCGAACGCGGCCCGCATGCACCGCTCGTGCCGCCGTTCGCGGAGGCGGCGCTGCGCGGAACGCTGGTGGACCGTACGCGGGCAATCGAGCATCGCGTGCGGGCCGCCCAAGAAACCGAGCGTCTCCTTCGATCCTTGTTCGAGCGCGAGCGTCTCGACGCCGTCGCCTATCCCCTATGCCACCGCCCTGCTGCACGACCGATCGGCGAGGATTCGCGCCCGGAGCGCAACGGGATCCTCGCCTCGGCACTCGGCTGGCCCGCCATCGATCTCCCGGTCGGCATGGCGATGGAGGAAGGCAAGGCCTTGCCCGTCGGCCTCGACCTCATGGGCCCTCCCGAACGCGAGGCGACGCTCGTCGCGATCGCGTCCGACATCGAGAAAGGTCAGCCCAGACGACCCTAGAGCGCGTCCGGTTGATATCCATTCACCGAACGCCCTCTAGCGCATCGTTCTCGCGCGTAACGACGAGTATACCCGCTGCCGGTTCTCACACCTGGACGTCTTGCCGATCAACCTTCGACCATCGCAATCCTTACGCTGAACCCTCGCCGAAGTGGTCGCCACACGGCGATGGTGAGCGCGAGCACCGCGATGGCGGCGATGGCGAAGGGCGTGGCGAGCGCGATCTCGCGGGGAACGATCTCTTCGGCCATACGCACCACGACGCCCGAGAGTGCGAGACCCAATACCATCGCGCCCCATGACAAGAGGCGATAGACCCCGTTCACCCGCCCCAAGATCGCGTCCGGCACGACACGCTGGCGGTAGGAGAGCGACACGACGTTCCAGAAGATGGACGTGAACTCGAAGAAGACGAGCGCGAACGCGAGAGCAATGCCGCTCGGGGCCGCACCGATGAGCGCGAAACCGATCGCCGAGGAGAGCGACGCCCACTGCGCCGCCCTGCCGGCTCCCATCCATCCTACGCCGCGCTCCGCGACGAGACCGCCCAGCACACCGCCCACGGCGCCCACCGCGAGGATCACTCCGTAGGCACGCGGACCGAGGCCGAGATTCTCCTGCACATGCAGCACGAGCGCGATCACGACCATCTGGTGAAAGAGGTTCCAGACGGCCGTGACCACCGCCAGCACCTGCAGGAACGGCCGCTCGCGCAGGAAGGCGATCCCTTCGCGCAGTTCCGCCCGCCAGTTCCGCTCTGCGCGGGGCAGGGGTGTGAACGCCCCTCGCAGTCTGCAAAGGACGACGAAGGCGAGAAGGAAGAGGATGGCGTTGACGGCGAAGGGAAGCCACACGGCCGCCGCGATCAAGAACGCCCCGATCGCCGGTCCCAGGAGCGCGTTGCCGACCAGCTCGGCGGAGAAGACGCGCGCGTTCGCGCGCTCGAGATCGGCCTTCGCCACGATGGCAGGGACGATGGTCTGAGCGGCGGTGTCGCGGAACACTTCGGCCGTGCCGACCAGCAACGCGCAGACGAGAAGAGCGGCGAATAGACCGGGCGCCGCCGTTCCGGTGTCCGGCGCACTGGGCAAGGGCAGCGTCGACCAGATGGCCAGCGCAGCCGCCGCGAAGCCAACCGCGCGCACGACGTCCATCGCCAGGATGAGGCGCAAGCGGTTCACGCGGTCCGTCACGATACCGGCCGGTAGCGAGAACACGAGCCAGGGCAGGCGCAGGGCGATAGGCGGTAGGGCGACGAGCAACGGGTCGCGCGTCAGCATGGTCGCGAGCCATGCCCACACCAGCAGCGCGATGCCGTCGGCCACGTTCGTCAATCCGGTCGCAGCGACGAGGCGCGCGAGCGCGGTCCGCCCTGTACCTCGCCCAACCGAAGCGGTCTCGGTCACATCCACCATCCGTTCGCCCCCGTCTTGCACCGGCCAGCTCCGAAACCCTTCACACCCGCATCCGGCTTTCTGCACGAGAGATGGTATAGCCGGGCTCCCGTCTTCAGATCATGGAGTGTGTCGGCACGTAAGCCACGACATGTCTCGGTTGGGCGCACGTATCACCGGCGATGGGGGGTGGACCGCCCCATCTCGCCTCGAGCGCCCCCGGATCCCCCCGGTTCGGGCGAGCCCGCGCCCCGTGGCACGGATGGCCTGTGCCCTGGTTTCAGGGTCGCAGATCCCCTCCCGGGGGGAACGATCACCGTCCGGTCTGGTTCTGTCGGTTCGTTTAGGGAGAATGCCCATGTCCGACGATCGTATCGACGAATCCCGCCGCTCCTTCCTGCGTGGCGGTGCGGTCGCCACGGTTTCCGCTGCATCGCTGGGGCTCGCGTCCGGCGCACAGGCAGTCGCCGCCGAACCGGACGGGGCCGTCGCCGCGGACGAGCGCACCACGGTCGAACTGAAGGTCAACGGCAGGCGACGCGCCGTGTCCGTCGAACCGCGCACCACCCTGGTCGAGGCGCTGCGCGACGAACTGGGCATGACCGGCACCAAGATCGGCTGCAATCAGGGGCAGTGCGGCGCCTGTACGGTGCTCGTCGATGGTCGGCGCATGAACTCCTGTCTGACGCTCGCCGTGATGGCGCAAGGGGCTGAGATAACCACCGTCGAGGGCCTGTCCGACCCGATGGGCAATCTGCACCCGATGCAAACGGCGTTCGCGGAGAACGACGCCTTCCAGTGCGGCTATTGCACGCCGGGTCAGATCGTCTCCGCCATCGGCTGCATCGAGGAGGGCCATGCGGGCTCCAGGCCTGAGATCCGCGAATACATGTCCGGCAATCTTTGTCGCTGCGGTGCCTACCCGAACATCGTGGCGGCCATCGAGGCCGTGCGCGACGGGACCGTGACCTCCAACGGCAAGGCATGATCCGATGCTGAACTTCTCCTATTCCAAGCCCGAAACGCTGGAAGACGCTCTCATCCGCCTCGCTGACAACCCCGGCCACGACGTGCTGGCCGGTGGTACGACCATGATCGACCTGATGAAGATCGGCGTCCGCCAGCCGGAAGGCCTCGTCGATATCACCGGGATCGCGGCGCTCGAAGGTCATTCGCTCGACGGTGATGCCATCCGCTTCGGTGCGCTCGCGCGCATGTCCGACGTGGGCGACGACGAGGCGTTGACGGCGATGGCGCCGGCGTTGACCGAGTCCCTCTGGAAGGCCGCCTCTCCGCAACTGCGCCACGCGGCGCGTTTGGGCGGCAACATCCTGCAGCGCACGCGCTGCCCCTATTTCCGCGACACCGCCTATGGCTGCAACAAACGCGAGCCAGGGTCCGGCTGCGCGGCGCTCGACGGTGGCAAGACGACATTGCACGCCATTCTGGGCGGCTCGGACAAATGCGTCGCCATGTATCCTGGTGATTGGGCACAAGCACTCATCGCCTTCGACGCCGAGGTCGTGCTCGCATCGCGCGAGGGCATGCGCACCGTCGCCTTCGACAAGCTGCACGTGCTGCCCGGCACCGCTCCGGAGGTGGAAACGATCCTCAAGCCGGGCGAGATCGTGGTCGAGATTCGCGTGCCCAAGACGGCGGCACTTGCGAACTCGCACTATCTCAAGGCCCGGGCGCGCGAGAGCTACGCCTTCGCCGATGCGTCGGCCGCCGTGGGCATCGAGATGGATGGCGACACCGTGAAGGACGCCCGCATCGCGCTGGGCGGCGTGGCGTCCGTTCCTTGGCGCGCAAGGGCTGCGGAGGACAGCCTGAAGGGCAGGGCGTTCTCCGAAGACGCCGCTCGCGAGGCCGGCCGCGTCGCCTTCGCCGACGCCGAGCCGCTCGAAGGTTCGGCCTACAAGATCGATCTGGGGGCGTCCGTCGTCGCCGGGGCACTCGTCACCGCGCACGAACGTGCCACGAAGGAGGGCTGAACCATGGCTCAAACGCTGAACACGGCCGTCACCCGCTACGAGGCGCCCCGCAAGGTCACCGGCGGCGCGCGCTACGGTGCCGATTTCATGCCGTCGGGCATGCTGCACGGCCATCTGGCCTGCTCCACCATCGCGGTGGGCCGGGTCACCGCCATCGACACGGCGAAAGCCGAGGCCGAACCCGGCGTCATCGCCGTCTACACGGCCGACACGCTGCCCGACCACAAGGCGGTCAAGGGCTTCTACAAGGGCGGCTTCGGCACGGCCTCGTTCAATCCGATGACGAACGACGAGATCAAGTATTCGGGCCAGCCGATCGCGCTCGTCGTCGCCTCGAACGCGGCCGCCGCCCGCCGCGGCGCGGAACTGGTCGCGGCCACCTACGAGGAGGCGGCGGCGAAGGTCGAGATGGATCCGAAGACCTCGTTCCTCGCCGAGGGCGAAGGCATGGAGGTCACCAAGGGCGATGTCGAGGCCGGTCTCGCCCAAGCCGCGCAGACGGTCGACGAGACCTATGTCACGCCGTTCCAGCACCACAACCCGATGGAGATGTTCTCGGCCACCGCCGAGTGGAACGGGAATCGGCTGACCGTGTGGATGCCGACGCAATCCGTCCGCACGTTGCGCGCCGGGATCGCCGCAGCCTACGGAATGGACGAGAACACGGTCGAGATCGTCTCGCCCTTCGTCGGCGGTGCCTTCGGCTCGAAGGCCGGCCTGCCGCCCTATGCCATGTTGGCCATCGCAGCGGCGAGGGCCGTCGACGCGCCGGTGCGCCTGTGGGTGACGCGCCCGCAAATGTTCACCGTCGCCACCTTCCGCCCCGAAAGCGTGCAGCGCTTCCGTCTCGGCGCGAGCGCCGACGGCAGGCTCACGGCCTTCGAGCACATCGAGATCGCGCAGACATCTCAGTTCGATCCGGTCGTGAACCCGGGCACGCACATGACGCGGATGATGTATGCCTGCCCCAACATCCACACCGAGCAGCGGCTCGCGCGGTCCGACACCAATACGCCCGGTTTCATGCGCGCGCCCAACGAGTTCCAGACCTATTTCGGTCTGGAATCGGCGATGGACGAGTTGGCGGGCAAGTTGGGCATGGATCCGGTCGAGCTGCGCCGCATCAACGACACCGACAGGCACCCGGTCGAGGGCGTGCCGTTCTCGTCCCGCTCGTTGATGGAGTGCTATGACGAGGCCGCGGCGTCCTTCGGATGGGGCGACAGGGCGATGGAGCCTGGCGTCCGGACCGATGGCGACTGGATGGTCGGCTATGGCTGCGCCACCGCCATGTATCCCACATCGGTCGCGCCATCCGAGGCGCGTATCCGCATGCGCGACGATGGAACGGCCCTTGTCGAGCTCGCGGCGCATGACGTGGGTACGGGCGCCTACACGATCATGGGCCAGATCGCTGCGCAGCGCCTCGGCCTGCGGGTCGAGAAGGTCGAGGTGGTGATGGGCAACTCGTCCCTGCCGGTCGCCCCCTTGTCGGGCGGATCGGTCACGTCGGCCTCCGCCGGATCGGCCGTCCATGTCGCAGCGCTCGGCATCGGCGAGCAGGTCGCGCGCATGGTGACCGGCCAGTCGGGCAATCCGCTCTCAGGCATCGACCCTGCCACGATCACACTTGAGGACGGCACGCTAAAGACGCCGGACGGCACGTCGATGAGCTTGCTCGACGCACTCAAGGCGACGCCGCGCGGGCAGGCCGAGTTCACGGGCCAGTACGCACACCCGGATCTCACCACCCAAAAGCTGCGCACGACCTACAAGGGCGGCTTCGGCGTAGCCGGGCCGGTGACAGACAAGAAGGCGATGTTCGCCTTCGGCGCCGAGTTCGTCGAGGTGCGCGTGCACCGCTGGACCAAGGAGGTGCGCGTCCCGCGCATCCACGGCGCGTTCGCGGCGGGCAACATCCTCAACCGCAAGACCGCCCATTCGCAGCTGATGGGAGGAATGATCTGGGGCATCTCCTCGGCCCTGCACGAGCATACGGAAGTCGACCCGGCTCGTGCGCGTTTCCTGAACGCGAACATCGCCGAATACCTGGTACCGGTGAACGCGGACGTGCAGGAGGTCGAGGTTGCGATGCTCGACGAAGAGGACGACTACGTGAACCCGTTGGGTGTCAAGGGCATCGGCGAGATCGGCATCGTGGGCACGGCCGCCGCCATTGCCAACGCAGTCCACAACGCGACAGGACGACGTTTGCGAAAGCTGCCCATCACGATCGCCGACATGGTGTGAACCCGTGCCGGCGCCAGACTGGGATCGCGGCCCGATGGGTATGCATCGTGGCCTCAATCTCGCTCCGTTGCCGAAACGCCGATTGTCCCTTCAGTTCGTCTTCGACAACCTTCCGACGACCAAACAGAACTATTGGCCCTTGGCCGATCCGCAAACGGAAGTCGAAGCCTGCTACAGCAATCCCGGCCACGACGTGGACTTTACTCCGGCAGTCGTTTGGGAACGATGACAGCGATCTGGATGGGTAGGGACGCAGGTCGAGAAGCGGTCGGCGACAGTCGCCCGGTGCTGACCGGCAATCGTCAGGTCGCGGCACACATGGAGGAATGGCTCGGTCTCTGCCCCTTCGCACAGGAGCGGAGGTAGGCGGCTGCTCCGGCTGCGTAGTCCGCTGGCGTCCGATTGGCGAGGGCCATGCGGGACACTCAAAACCTTCACCAGTCGACGATCGTTCCGTCATCCAGCACGGCGTTGCGCGTGTGGAGAATGTCCGGCTCGAACGGGTGTGCGCGGCAGACCGCTTCGTCGACCTCGACGCCGAGGCCCGGCGCGTGCGGCACTTGCCAGCAGCCGTCGCGCCGCTCGATCGGGCCTTTGACGACCGTGTCGTACCAGGGCACGGCGCCCACCATCTCTTCCTGGATGACGTGGTTCGGCGTCGCGACCGCGAAGTGGAGCGCGGCGGCGCCTGCGATGGGACCGAGCGGGTTGTGCGGCGCGAGGCCAAGCCCGGCGGCTTCCGCGATGGCGGCGATCTTGCGGGCCTGGCCGAGGCCGCCGACATGGCAGATGTCGGGCTGCAGGATGCCGACGCCGCGACCATGGGCGAGCTCGGCGAAGTCGGCCAGCTCCACGAGCCGTTCGCCGGCGGCCAAGGGAACGGGCGAGCGGGACCCCAGCACTCCGAGCCCGCGCCGGTCTTCCGGCGGCAGCGGCTCTTCGACGAACATCGGGCGAAAGGGGGCCAGCGCCTCCAGATAGGCCAGCGCCGCCGGAATCGAGGCTGGCCGGCCATGGAAATCAACCATGAGCTCGACGTCGTCGCCAACCGCGCTGCGCAGGCCTTCCATGAGCCGTGCGACCTTGTCGATCTCCGGCAGTGGCGCGTGGTAATGCGTATAGGGCACGAAGACGGCCTTGAGCGCCGTATAGCCTGCCTCGACGACGGCGTGCGCCCGCTCCACCAGCGGCTCTGCCTCCGTCGTCTCGTAGACGGCTTTCATATCGCCGAGCCCGAGATGGGTGTAGACCTTGACCCGGTCGCGCGCCTGTCCGCCGAGTAGGCGCCAGACCGGCTGGTCGAGCGCCTTGCCGAGAATGTCCCACAGCGCCATCTCGATGCCCGACACCGCGCTCATGCCGACCACGCCGAGCCGCCAGAACGAATGCTTCGTCATCGCCTGATAGGCCTGCGTGACGTCCCTCGGGTCGCGCCCGATCACGAGCGGCGCCAGATCCTCCACCGCACCGACGACGGCCTTGGTCTTCCACTCCAGCGTCGCCTCGCCCCAACCGTAGAGCCCCGGCTGATCGGTCTCGACGCGCACGAACACCCAATTGCGCATCTGCGCATTGACGACGCGCGTGGTGATCGACGTGACCTGCATAACCCCTCCGCGCCCCTACTTGCTAAACGCCGAAGTCGGATCGGCGACCTTTACGATGTGACATCCCCAGTTGCACATGTAAATTCACTAAGATACGATCAATGCGTAGTTTGATGCTGCTGTGTGGTTAGGGGCGGAGGATTCGGGATGGCGATAGGCGCCGCAGATCTCCTGTCCGACGTGGCCTCTTTGGACGAATGCTATCGATTGTGACAGGCCGACTCGCCAACAAGATCGCCATCGTGACCGGTGCCGGCCAGGGCATCGGCGAGGCCATCGCGCGGGCTTTCGCTACCGAGGGTTGTGTCGTCGTCTCGGCCGAGCGCAACGCTGAGACGGGCGCCGCGGTCGCAGAGGCCGTCACGCAAGCGGGCGGACGCGCGGCATTCGTCCAGACCGATGTGCTCGACCAGGCAGAGATCGCGCATGCCGTAGCGGAGGCAGAACGTCTCTTCGGTGCTGCGCCGGACATCCTCGTGAACAACGCCGGCGCCAACGTCTTCCACGAGCCGCTGGCGATGCCCGACGACGAATGGGAGCGATGCTTCCGGCTCGACCTCGACGCCTGCTGGCACATGGCCCGCGCCGTGCTGCCGGGCATGCTGGAGAAGGGCGGCGGCGCGATCGTCAACATCGCGAGCGCGCATGCCTTCCAGATCATTCCCCACACCTTCCCCTATCCGGTGGCCAAGCACGGGCTGCTCGGTCTCACCCGCGCGCTCGGCATCGAATACGCGTCCCGCGGCGTGCGGGTGAACGCGATCGCGCCCGGCTATATCGAGACGCCCATCGCCGAGGCCTATTGGAACACCTTCCCCGATCCCGAAGCCGAACGACGCCGAGCCTGCGACCTTCATCCGCCTAAGCGGATCGGGCGGCCGGAGGAGGTCGCGATGACGGCGGTCTTCCTCGCATCCGACGAAGCCCCGTTCATCAACGCCGCGACGATCGTCATCGATGGCGGTCGATCGGTTCTCTACCACGACTAACGCCGCGAAGACGGCGCAGAACAACTATGAAAAAGGGAGATTGGATCATGAAGAGAACGCTTCTCATCGCCGCCGCCGGATCGATCGTGCTCGCAGCCGGGGCCGCGTCGGCGCAGGACGACATCAAGATCGGCTACATCAACAAGATGGGCGACCACCCCTGGTTCGTCGCCGAGGTCGAGGGCGCCAAGAAGGCCGCCGAAGAGCTCGGCGTCGAACTCGTCTCGCAGGACGTCCAGTTCGACGCGAACCTGACCGTGACGACCTTCGACACCATGGTCGGCGACGGTGTCGACGGCATCGCCATCGTGGTGCCGGACCGGGGCCTTGGGCCGATCATTGCAGAAAAAGCGGCAGCGGCCGGCATTCCCATCGTCGCGGTCGACGACGACATCCAGGCGCAAGATGGCACGCCGGTGCCCTATGTCGGCCTCGACGCCTTCTCCATCGGCCGCCGCGTCGGCGAGGAACTGGCCGCTCTCTACGAGGCCGAGGGCTGGGCCGACGAGGAGGTCCGCATCGCCTCCATCGAGGATCGCAAGGCCGACACCTGCATGCAGCGCAACAAGGGTGCCGAGGAGGCCTTCCTCGAGGCCGTTCCCGACTTCAGCACCGACGACATCGTCCGCGTGGCCTACGACAACACGATGGTCAACGCCATCGACACGATGACGACGACGATGACGGCCAACCCGAACGTCACCCACTGGGTCTTCTATTCGTGCAACGATGACGGCGTGCTCGGCGCAGCCCGCGCGATGGAGAATTCGGGCTACGAGGCGAGCCAGGGCATGGGTATCGGCATCGACGGCAGCCGCGCCTGCGACGCCTTCGGCGCCGGTCGCCCGACGGCCTATCGCGGCACCATGTGGCTGAATTCGGAGAACCACGGCGCCGATGCCGTGCGCGCCCTCGTCGCCCAGATCAAGGACGGCATCCCGGTGCCCGAGGCGACCTATTCGGACCCGGAGTTCATCGACGCCGGCAATTTCGAGGAGAGCTATAAGGCGCGGCTTTGCAGCTAGGCCGAACGCCGCACAAGCACGAGGGCCGGGCCGCGTGCCCGGCTCTCTCGCGGTATCCTGCGACAAGTCCATGGACCTGGACACGATGGACATGGACATGACGGACCAGAGCCCACCTCTTCTCAGCGTAAGTGGTCTCTCCAAGCGCTTCGGCGTCGTGCAGGCGCTCGGCGATGTCGGCCTCGACATAAGGGCCGGCGAGATCGTCGGCCTGGTCGGCGAGAACGGTGCCGGCAAGTCGACGCTCATGCGCGTCATCGAGGGCGTCATGCCGCCCGATGCCGGAGAGATTCGCATCGACGGCGTGCCGGTTCGTTTTCGCGAGCCGCGCGAGGCCCATGCGCTCGGGCTTCGTGTCATCCATCAGGAGCCGGAGATCGTCCCGGCCATGACGGTGGCGGAGAACGTCTTCGCCGGCGACATGCCGCGCCTGGCCGGGGTCTTCCTCGACAAGCGCCAGCTGGAGCGGAACACCCAGGAAGTGCTGGAGCGCTTCGGCGTGGCGCGCGAAATGCGGCCCGACCAATCCTGCGAGACGCTCGGGCCCGCGCAGCGCCAGATGATCGAGATCATGCGGGCCGTCCGCGCTGGCGGCCGTCTTATCGCTTTCGACGAGCCGACCTCGTCGCTCACCGACGACGAGGCGCGGCGTCTCTTCAAGGTCATCGAACAGCTGCGGGCGAGCGGCACGGCTATCGTCTACATCTCTCACCGGCTCGACGAGATCGTATCATTGGCCGAACGCGTCGTCGTGCTGCGCGACGGCGCACTGGTCGCCGATGGGCCTGCGGCCGGCATGACGGAGGAGGACATCGCCAGGGCTATGGTCGGCCGCGAACTCGATGCACTCTTCTCCCACGTCCGCCCGGCTGGCGGGGCGCCCCTCCTGGAGGTCGAGGGCCTGACGAGCGAGCGCGTCACCGATGTCTCGCTCACCGTCCGCGCCGGCGAGGTGCTGGGCGTCGGCGGCCTGATGGGGGCAGGGCGCTCCGAACTCGCCAAAGCCATCGTCGGTTTCGACAAGCGCGTGTCCGGCCGGGTCCGGATGAAGGGCGAGGACGTACCGCCCAACTCGCCGGGTGATGCGATCCGGGCCGGCATCGGCCTCGCGCCGGAGGACCGCAAGCACGAGGCGCTCCTCCTCTTTCGCTCGATCCTCGACAACGCTTCGCTGTGCATTCCGGGCAAGGTGTCAACGGCGGGCTTCTTCTCACGCGGCAAGGCGCTCGGCATCGTCGGCGAATTGGCCGACCGCCTCTCGATCAAGACGCCCGATCTCGACGAAGCGGTCGCGCGGCTCTCGGGCGGCAACCAGCAGAAGGTCGTGCTGGCCCGCTGGCTCGCCTGCCAGCCCCTTCTCCTCATCCTCGACGAGCCGACGCGCGGCATCGACGTCGGCGCCAAGGCCGAGATCTACCGGCTGATCGACGAGCTTGCGGCGAGCGGTATCGGGCTCATCGTCATCTCGTCCGAGATGCCGGAGCTGATCGGTCTCGCCGATCGCATCCTCGTCATGGCGGACGGGCGCATCGCCGGCGAACTGACGGGCGCAGAGATGACCGAGAGCCGTATCCTGCGCCTCGCCATGCGACCGGACCAGCAGAGCGCCGAAACACAAGGAAAAGCCGCATGAGTGCCGAGATGGACCACGCGATGCCGAGCGCATCGGACTGGCGGATGCGCGGCGGGCGGTTCGTCGACCGCGTCGGAATCCACAACCTCTCGCTACTGCTGGCGCTCGCCGTGCTGCTGGCGATCTTCGGGTTCCTGCGCGGCGACGTGTTCTTTTCCGCCCGCAACCTCCTCAATATCGGCTTGGCGGTGACGATCCTCGGCGTGTTGGCGATGAGCCAGACCGTGGTGATCGTCGCCGGCGGGCTCGACATCTCGGTCGGCGCCATCGTCGGGCTGACCACGGTCTCGACGGCCATGGCCATTCAGATCACCGGATCGGCCGGCCTCGGCCTCGTCGCCGGTCTTTGCGTCGGCGGGTTGGCCGGCCTTTTCAACGGGCTGGTGATCACTTATGGGCGGGTCAATGCCGTGATCGTGACGCTCGGTACGATGGCGATCTTCCGAGGCATCGCCTTCATCATCTCGAACGGCCAGTCGATCTCGATCTTCGACGAGACGTTCCGCTTCATCGGCCGGGGCACGATCCTCGGCCTGCCCTTCCCGATCTGGCTGCTGATCGGTTCGGCCATCGTCTTCCAGGTCTTCCTCGGGCGCACCATCGTCGGGCGCAATATCTACGCGCTCGGCGGCAACCCAATCGTCGCGCGCTTCTCGGGCATCGACGTCCATCGCTACCGGGTCGGCATCTATGTCATGAGCGGCGTCGCGGCGGGCCTGGCCGGCATTCTGCTGGCGGCGCGCACGGGGTCCGGTCAGCCGATCTCGGGCTCGCAGGGGCTGGAGCTGGAGGCGATCACGGCGGCGGTGCTCGGCGGCTGCGCGCTGGCCGGCGGTAAGGGTACGATCGCAGGTGCGCTTCTTGGCGTCGCCATTATCGGCGTCCTCAACAATGGCATGATCCTGACCTCCGTGCCGACCTTCTATCAGCTACTCGCCAAGGGCTCGCTGTTGATCCTCGCCGTCGTGCTGGCCGAATACCAGCAGAACCGGAACGCGTGACGATGCCGACGACGACCGAAGGCGAAGCCGGTGTCGGCCTGCGCGAGCGAATCACGACCGATCTCGCCCGCCGCATCCTCAGCGGCGCCTATCCCGAAGGTGCCGCGATCCCGACCGAGGGCGCGCTGATGGTGGAATTGAACGTCAGCCGCACCGTGCTGCGCGAGTCGGTCCGCACGCTCGCAGCAAAGGGCCTCCTCGAGACGCGCCAGCGTGCGGGAACGCTCGTGCCGCCGCGCGCCGATTGGCACCTCCTCGATCCCGACATCCTCAAATGGATCGGCACGGTCGAGCCCGATGCGAAGTTCGTCCTCGACCTCACGGAGGCCCGCAAGGTCATCGAGCCAGCAGCGGCGGCCCTTGCGGCCCGCGTAGGCAGCCTGCGCGATCTCGCGGCCGTCGAGGACGCCTATGCCGCCATGCGCGCGACGGCGCCGGCCGATCTCGACGCCAGCATCGCGGCCGATCTAGACTTCCATCTCGGCATCCTCAGAGCGAGCGGCAATGCGATCTTCGCCAGCCTCGGCGAGGTCGTCAGTGCCGCCATGCTCTGCGTCTTCCGCATGACGACGACCGCATCGGCCAACTACGCCGCTACGCTCGATGCGCATGGCGACGTGCTGGAAGCGATCCGCATGCGCCGCCCCGCCGAAGCGCGCGAGCGCATGGAGCAATTGCTGGAGATCGCCGCGAACGACCTCGTGCGCACGCTGGATGCCGATGCCGCGAGGAGGGATGCCCACTAGGGCGGGGGAGGGCGTTGGTTTGCGGGGCAACCCTCAGGTCAACCTCCGGCGGCATCCGTCATGGGCGCGGTGCGGCCCTCAAGCTCCTTCTTCACCAGGCTGTCTATCGGTCGCTACGAAGCGACATGCGATATCGAGGCGCTCGCCGGTGCGAAGTTCTGCCATGCCATGGTCGAGCGGGCCGCCAGCAAGGTGGAACGCGTCGATCGCATGGGTCACGGGTTCGAAGCAGACGAAAGGCGCTTCGGCGTTGGGCGAGAATAGTATGAAGCGGTCGAACCGTCCGTTACCCTCGGTTTCGAGCCGTTCGATGGCGACGCCCGTACCATCCGGCCAGATCAGTCGCGCCGTGCCCTCCCAGCCGTCGAAACCGTTGTTGACCCAATTCCTCGGTAGCCTCGCGGGCGTGCGAAAGTCGTGCGCGCGAGCATCGGTGAGCGGGACGCGCTCCAAGGGGAGGTGCCCCTTTCCTTCGAGCCACATCGCCTTGGCCGGCGCGTGAAGTCGCGTACCGGGCTCTCGCACGAACCATGGATGAAGCCCCAGTCCGTAGGGTAGGGGCTCGCGCCCGCGATGTTCCGCGCCCATACGAGTGACGAGCGCCCCGTCCTCGATCGCGTAGCTGACCTGCGCGGCATAGCGATAGGGGCCGATCTCACCCTCATGACCGAGCGTGATCGTCCGGTCGCCCACAGTCTCGACCCGCCACGGGGCCAGCCAGGCATCGCCGTGGATCGGGCAGGCCTCGCCTGCGAGATTGGGGGCCAGCGGGTGGTGCCGTCCGCCATAATCGAAGCCGCCGCTGGAGATGCGGTTCGACCACGGGATGAGGAGGTTCATCGCTAATGCGGACGTAGCCGGGGCGCCATCCGCCGGCATCTCGAAGGGCCGCATGATCGGGCGCCAGCCGCTACTTGAGCGTCGGTCGAAGCGTGCGAGGCCGCCGCCGAGCGCGGGCACGACGACGGCGCGCACCTCGCCGTCACCGATCTCGATCGCCCTCATGTCGATCGTCTCCAAGTCCATGCTCGCGTCCAACAAGAACCGTCGCCACGATCCATAACAGCCTTTGGGGGGGGGCGGCCCGAACAGCTCGTCAAGAATGTCGCCGAAATAGGCTTCGATGATTCGAACCTCGGCCTCTGTGACCGGTGCGACTTCCGGCCAGTCGTCGGTGATGCGGATGCGTTGATCTCCGGAGCAACCTTTCGCCTGCCCGGCGATCCGGTCGCCGTAGCATAGGCGTAGAGGTCGAGCGGCGCGGGCCCCATAGGCAAGCGACGTTCGATCGATTTGCGGCGGTGGTGCTGGGACTGCGCCATCCCGCCATGATCGGCGTCGAATAGGCATGACGGAACCGACCATCTCCATGCCAGAGCGCGACGCGTAGTACAGTGCGCAAAGACAGGCGCACTGGGTGAGGAATCGTGCCGCTCGGCGCAGACGGTGGCCATTACGCCGCTTCGTTCAACGGTTTCGCCCGGTCGATCCGCTTGTGCCTGGTCCGAAACCTGTCCGCCGGTCAGTTCGATGGCGGTGGGAAGGCCGGCGATGTTGGTCGTGATGTGGACCTAGGTCGTGAAGCCGCCTCGCGAGCGCCCGAGACCCGCCCTCGAAGCTGCTGCAGGGATCCCCTCTTTACGGGCGCCGGCAGCATGCTGGTGCGCTCGAGGGATCGTGCTGTCGATCATCTGGACAGCGTCCGGCACCTGACCGCCGCTCGTCAGCGCTTCCAGCATAGCGTCCCAAACCCCTGCCAACGTCCAGCGTCGGAACTGGCGGTGAACGCTGCTCCAGTTGCCGAAATGGTCGTGAAGGTCGCGCCGGGGCGTTGCGGTTCGAGCGATCCAGAACACGCCGTCCAACGTGCGTCGGTGGTCCGCCGGAGGACGACCGCTCTTGCTCCCGCTGGCCACTACGAAGGGCGCAAAGAAGTCCCGCTCCTCATCCGACATCAAGCCCCGAACCATTGCCGTCTCCAAACGGCAACCTTGAATCAGATGTCAGCCGGAATGGGCCTCCACGTCGATCGACAGAACCCAAATCTCCAGTTCGGGCCGGGCAAGCGGGGCGGGACGGCTTCTGGCGCCGGTGGCCGAGAGCCGAGTGACGCGTGCGGGCGCGCGGTGTTGTGGTGGCGCCGCAAACGTTCGATCAGGGGCTCGGCTTCCCAAAGGAAAGTAGAAGATCTCGCCCGCCAAGATGTCATCCAAAAGCTGATTGCGCTGCTTCGCCAGTATCTACTTCGGCGTATCATTCGTCCCAGCCATCTGCCGCGCCTACCAAGCGTTGAGGACCGAAACCGCGGCTTGCAATCCCGACCAGTTCGCGGGGAAAGGCCAGGGGCGGTCCACGCGGGAAAGCTCGTCCAGATAGTGGGTTATGATACGGACCTTCTGAAGCGCTGAACGACGCGGGTCCAACGCGCGAGGGCCGGTCAAAAGCGTGGTGAATGTTACCGGGCTATTGTGTGCTGCCACCGCTGGTCCCGGGTAAGCGCCATGGGTCGTGCGTTTGGTCGGATCCTTGGAGCTGCCGACGTCGTCTTCGCGATTAGCGAAGGGGCGGTCCGGCTTCGTTCTCTGACCTATAGGGTCCGTCGCCATCGAGAGAGCGGATGGTCTGCGACGACTTGATGTTGATATCGCGTTGCGGGAAGGGAATCTCGATGTCCTCCGCTTTCAATCGCTCGTAGATGCGATAGGCCAGCTCGTTCGTGGTCGGGATCTTGTCGGACACGTTGGCGATGTAGGCGCGCAGCTCGAAATCGAGCGAGGAGGCGCCGAAGCCGATGAAGGCTACCATCGGCGGCGGGTCTTCCATCACGAGCGGATGGCCCTGCGCGATGTCGAGGAGGAGGGCCTCGACGCGGCGTGGGTCGGCAGAATAGGCGACGCCGACGGGGATGTCCGCTCGCGCATTGCGATCGCCGAGCGTCCAGTTGGAGACGACGCCGTTGATCAGGTCGGAGTTCGGCACGATCACCGACTGGCGCGTGAAGGTCTCGATGGTGGTCGAGCGGACCGAGATCTTCTGGATCGTGCCGAGTGTCGTGCCGGTTTCGACGATGTCGCCGACGCGGAACGGCCGCTCGGCGAGGAGGATGAGGCCGGAGACGAAATTGCTGACCACGTTCTGCAGGCCGAAACCGATGCCGACCGACAGCGCGCCGGCGACGAAGGCGAGCGAGGCGAAGTTCACCCCCGCGACCGAGAGCGCCATCAACGCGACGAGGACGAGGCCGACATAGCCGGTGATGGTGCGGATCGAATTGCGCACGCCCGCATCGACCCGGCCGCGCTCCAGGACGGCGCTGTCGAGCCAGCGCTGCAAGGCCCGCGTCCCGACGAGGCCGAGCGCGAAGATCAGGATGGCGAACGCGATGGACGTCAGCGAGATCGTGACCGAGCCGATGCGGAAGCCTCGCACGCTGGTCAGCAGCCATGTGCCGATCTCCTCGACCCTGAAACCCCATTGGAGAAGGATGAGCGGCAGGCCGACGAGGATGACGACCAGGCCGATGACGAGGCTGAGCGCGACGCCGATCTGGTCGAAGCGCGCCTCCTCGACCGGGCGCCGGCTGGTGATGCGTCGCCCGATGAAGCTGGTCTGCAAGGGCGCCTTGGGCGGAGACCGCGCGCGCGGTGAGGAAACCGATCCACATCGTAGCCAGGATCGCGCCCGTCACCACGACCTGAAGGGTGAGGAACTGGGCGAGCGCGACATAGCCGAGAAGCGGGGCCAGGATCAGCAACGCCCCCGTCACGATGAGAGCCCAGCGGGCGACGGCAAGCCAACGGTTGCGGCTCGCATGGGTCGTATCCGAGGCCCGCTCGCTTCTGCCGGGGCGGATGGACGCCATCGCAATGAGAAGGAGGCCGATCAGCATCGCAGCCAGAAGGTTCTGGACGACCGTGACGTCGAGCGAGGCGTCGACGATACGCGCTGCGCGGTCGAGGAAGATGTCGAGCGCGAAGACGACGACGATTGCGGACGCGAGGATCGTCAGGCGCCTGGCCGCGTGATCGGAGATGTCGAGAAGCCGCCATTCGGGCCGGCGGGGCGCGAGGATCGTCTGCACGACGGCAATGGCGAACTGGGCGCCGGCCAGCAGAGCGAGCAATGCCAGGAGAAGCGGTCGGATCCGCGCGGTTATGAGGCCGAGCACCTCCAGCGCCACATAGGTCAATGCCGTCAGGACGAGGACGCCTATGGTGCGCAGGACGATGAGGCCGAACGCGCGTGCGATCTTGCCGAGATAGGTCGGCCGCACGCCTATCGGCAGTCGCGGTGCCAGACGCGGCCGGAGGCGCGCCGTCAGAATGGCAGCACCCAGCCCGGACGCGATGATGAAGGCGACGGCGCCCATGAGCGCCACCGGTCGCAAGCGCCATTGGCTGTGCGCCCACTCGACGACGAGGTCGATCGCCGCGCGGACCTCGCGCAGGCCCTGCCGGTAGACGTCTGGGTCCAATACGACCCCGATATCCCTGCGCATGAATAAGGTGTCGGTAAAAAGCTGTCGTCTGCGCTCGGCGAGTGCCAGGGATGTGTCGGTGGCGCGCTCTTCCAAGGCTTCGATGGCGGTGCGCTGCGTGACGAGATCGGCGCGCTCGGCCGCCAGGCGCTCGCGTTTCAGCCGGGCCTCGGCGCTCTCGCCCTCGACGGCGTCTCCCATCTCCGCGAACTGCAGCTCGATCTCGTCGAGCCTTGCGCGGATGTCGTCGCCATCGTCCGTAAGGCCGAGAACCGCTTCGTCCAATGCCAGTCGAAGCCGGACGAGATCGTCGTCCCTGAGCTCGCCATCGCGCACCCGTCGATCGGCGTCGTCGAGGAGGCTGTCGGCCTCTGCCAGAATGGCTTCGATAGCCACGTCGGCCGGTTCCGGCGACGTCTGCGCCGTCGCGGGAAGGACAGCGACAAGCCAGATCAGAAGAGCCTGGCAGAGAAGTCCGACGCGATGCGACATCGAAGGGCTCGTCATGTCAGCCGTTTGCAAGAGGGTCGACCGTCGCAATAGCCGACGATGCCCAGTGTGGCTACGAGCCGTCCAACCCCGCTGCGCGCTGACGGCGTTCCGTTACGACGACCATTGTCGTGTTGCGAGGCGGCATGTCGCGTCTCGGCACGCAGGAGCGGGACGAGGGTGGTTCGAGCTTACGGCACGCATCGGTCGGCTTCATCGACGTTTGCGCGCCCCTAAGCGTGGCCTAGCGCCTTGCCCGTCGCTTGCGCGTCTTCAGCGCTTCGAAGCCGACGATGACGTCGAGGAGTTCGGTCGTGATCTCGCTCTGGCGCACTGTCCGCGTCTCGGCACGCAGCGCGTCGAGCCGGTCGTCGACGGATCGCTCGGCCTGCTGCATGCGAGCGAGACGGGCGGCGTTCTCCGTCACCAGGGCTTCGGCGGCGGCACGGTAGAGCGTGGCGAACAGGAGGTTTCGAACCAGGGCAGCGAAGAGCGTGGGCGCCGGCAGGCTGAATTGCGGCAGGCTTCGCGATGGCCAGGGCCGGGTGGCGAGGTCGTCCATCAAGGCCTCGTCCAAGGGAAGGAGGCGTTGCGAGACAGGGCTCTGTCGGCCCGAGGGTTCGCGTTGGGTATAGACGAGCGTCACCGCGATCTCGTCGGCGGCCGCGTATCATCTCCAGCCGGGTGACGATATCGCCCGACAGACGGCTCAGCCCGTCCGTGTTCGCAGGCGGCAGGAGCGTGACGGTGGGCTGGATGTCCTCGCCGATCAACGCATCCTCCATCTGCGCCCCGACGCAGATGATCCGGGTGCCGTCGCGGACAGCCGGGTGGCGGGCGACCTCCGCTGCCAGCTGCTTCGTTGTAGTTCCCACAGAGACCGTGATCCGATCCCAGAACGACGATCACCTGCCGCGCCTGTCTCGGCTGCGTCGGAGGCAAGGGGCCATTCTTGTGCAGGAAGGCCTGAAAGCCATCGAGGACCGTATCGCGGAAGGCTTCGATGGCCTGCGCGGCGTGTTCATAGGGCGCCGCGTTGATGGCCGACATGGTCTTCATCGTGCCGACGATCCCGCGAATGCTTTGCATCGTGGCCGTGCGGCGGGTCAGGCGTTCAAGCGATTGCGTCATCGCCGGCCCCAGCCTCTTCAAGCGCGCGGCGGCCATTCTCGACGATGTGCGCGCGGTCGTCGGCGCTGAGCCTGTCGCCAGCGTCGATCATCTTCGCGAGGCCTTCGTCGTCGCCGGCGATAGCGGCGCGGATCGCGTGCATGGCGGAGACCGTCGCAGCCTCTTCCATGCCGTCGAACACGCCTTCCATCGCGCACACGAGGACGGCCAGCTGTTCGGTCGCCGGCATCGGATCGCGTTCGGGCTGGCGCAGGGCCGCCCTCACGGCAGCGCCCCGCGTCAGCCGCGCCCGCGTCGCCTCGTCGAGCCGCGTGCCGAAGCGCGCGAACTCCTCCAGCTCCTCGAACTGCGAGAGCGTGACCCGGAGGTTGCCGGCGACATCCCGCAGCACCGGGCTTTGCGCCTTTCCGCCGACACGCGAGACCGAGACGCCGAGATCGACGGCCGGGAACTGGTTCTTCCGCACCAGCCGGGGCGACAGGTAGATCTGACCGTCGGTGATGGAGATGAGGTTGGTCGGAATATAGGCCGACAGGTTCTCGGCCTGGGTCTCGACGATCGGCAGTGCGGTGATCGAGCCGCCGCCGGCCGCCTCCGAGAACTGGCCCGCCCGTTCGAGAAGGCGCGCATGGACGTAGAAGATGTCGCCCGGAAACGCCTCGCGCCCCGGCGGACGGCGCAGGAGCAGCGACAACTCGCGATAGGACTGAGCGTGATGGGTGAGATCGTCGAGCACGATCAGCACGTCGCTGCCGTCCGAGGCCAAATGCTCGGCGATCGACATGGCCGCATAGGGGGCGATGTAGGCCAGCCCGGGGGCCTCGTCGTCGCCGGCGGCCATGACGACGGTGGCGTCCATCATTCCGCCGTCCTGGATGGCACCGACGACCTTGGCGACCGCGTCGCCGCGCTGCCCGATGGCGCAGTAGACGCAGCGGACCCCCGTCTGCTTCTGGTTGAGGATCGCGTCGACGGCGATCGACGTCTTGCCCGTCTGCCGATCGCCGATGATCAGCTCGCGTTGCCCGCGCCCCACGGGCACGGCAGCGTCGATGGCCTTCAGCCCGGTCGCGAGCGGGCGCGAGACCGCCGCGCGTTCCAGGATGCCGCGCGCTTCGGCCTCGATGGGTTCGCGCCTCTGGATATCGACAGGCCCACGCCCGTCGCGCGGTCGCCCCAACGCATCGACGACGCGACCGAGCAGAGCCGATCCCACCGGCACGCTGACCACGCGGTTGGTCCGGCGCACATCCTCGCCCGGCGTCACGGCCTCGGACGGACCCAGCAGCACGACGCCTAGTCGGTCCTCCTCGAGATCGAAGACGATGCCGCGCACGCCTGATGCGAATTCCAGCAACTCGTCCACCAAGGCCCGCGCCAGGCCGGTGACGACGGCGATACCGTCGCCGACATCGACGACTTGGCCGATCTCGCTCAGTCGAGGCGGGGGCGCCGGAGCGTCGAGCAGCGCCTGGAGAAGGTCGTCGGTGCCGGACCGGGACGCGTTCATGCGGCATGCGTGCGGCCCCTGCCGCGGCGTTTCACCTCGTCGCTGCAGTAGGGCTTCGAGCCCGTCGACATAGTCATCGACGGTCCAACCAAGCTGTGCCCCGCCAAGGCGAAGGATCAGACCCGGGCGACTGATCGGGCTCGGCGCGGAACCGCACATCGACGTGCGGCATCGCGAGAGACAACCGCGCTTTCAAGCGATCGCGAAGCTCCTCGCTCATGGCATCGCGCGTCGTCACGACGGCCTCGTTGCTGCGGCCCGCCTCGGCCAGATCGCTCGACATCGCGACCAGCCGGGGAATGGCGTGCTCGACGATGCGCTCTTCCAGACTCTCGTCCGCCAGATCGGACAGCGCCTTGCGCGTCAGGGCCAACAAGGCCGCCGCGCCGGTGCTTTGAAGTTTCGCCGTGTAGCGGCGCGCTTCTTCGGCATTCGCCTCCTCGCGGGCGATCTGCTCACGCTCTAGGCGGGCCCGCGCGTCTGCCAGAAGAGCCGTGCGTTCCCCCTCGGCTGCAGCGCGCACCTCCTTCATCGCGGCCTCGCGACTGTCGCGCAGGCTCGCGGTCTCTTTCTGGAAGTTCGCCTCAGCCGTCTCGGCCGCGTCTCGAATGCGCGACGCTTCGGCCATGCGCTCAGTAATCTGCCGTTCGCGGGCATCGATCCCGTCGAGGATCGGGCGATAAAGAAACCGCTTCAGCAACCAGATCAGAACGAGGAAGTTGGCGATTTGGGCGGCGACCGTGATCCAATCGATCGACATCCTCAGCCGCCGGCGCCCTGCGCCGCCGCCTGAATCGCCGCGTTCCAGAACGGATTCGCGAAGAGGAGGATCATCGCGACGACGAAACAGTAGATCGCCGTCGACTCGATCATCGCGAGACTGACGAACAGCGTCCGCGATAGGGCTGCCGACGCATCGGGCTGCTGGGCGATGGCGCTGAGCGCGGTCGCCGCCGCGCGCCCTTCGCCGAGGGCCGGGCCGAGCGCGCCGAACGACACCGTCAGCCCGGCTGTGAAAATCGAGATGACGGCGATGATGGCAAGATCGGTCATATGGACGCCTTCCTGGTGGTGCGCGGCGCGGTTGCCGACGAGATGTAGACGGTGGCGAGGATGGCGAAGATGTAAGCCTGGATAACGCCGGTCAGGAGGCCGAGCATGTCCATCACGACGGGGAAGAAGAAGGGTGCGACGCCGAGGAGGATCGCAGCGATCACCGCGCCGCTCATGATGTTTCCATAAAGGCGTATGGCCAGCGAGACGCCTCGAGACACCTCGCTGATGATGTTGAAGGGCAGCATGATCGGCGAGGGTTCGAGATAGCTGCGCAGGTAAGCCCAGATGCCGCGGCTGCCGATGCCGAAGAGCGGCACCGCGATCAGGACCGACAGGGCGAGGGCTGCGGTGGTCGATAGCGACGCCGTCGGCGGGCGGAAACCCGGCACCACCATCAGCACGTTCGACACGACGATGAAGAGGAAGAGCGAGCCGGTGAAGTAGAGAAGGCGCCGGTCGGAATGCGGACTGATCTCGTCGATCTGCGCCTGGATGGTCAACACGATCACTTCGAGCGTGGTGCGCCAGCGGTTCGGCGGCACGTCGGGGCGCAGGTTGCGGGTGATCAGGATGGCCGTGCCCGTCAATAGCGCCATGACGATCCACGTGAAGACGATCGTGGCATTGATGGCGACGCCGAACACCTCGAAGACGGTGGTTTCGTCGGGGGAGAGCTCCATCATCCCCTCCCAGCGCCGAGAGAGGGACGCATGGCTGCGAGGATGACGGTCCGCGTTATCAGGAAGGCGCTCGAGAAGCCGATGAAGGCGGCGGCACCCTGGCGCGAAACCCACCAGCCGACGGCCAGAAGCAGCGCGATCCGCAAGGCCGAGCTCATCAGCAAAACCGCCGCCGGGCGATCGGTGCGCACCGCATATCGCAGGCCAAAGCCCAGCCCGGCGAAAAATAAGGCGCTCGTTGCCGCTCCAGTTAAGAGCGCTGTCGCGAACTGCACCCAATCGATCGTCATCGGCCCCGCTCCTTGTCGAACCAGGCAAAGGCGATGAACACCCCGACCGCGAGACCAGCCAGGATCAGCGCCAGGGTCCAGGAGAAACCCTGCGGTCTCGTGCGATCCAGCCAGAGGCCGAGGAACGCGCCGCCGACCGTCGGCACGGCGATCGACCATCCGATCATCCCGAACGTGCCGACGCCGCGCAGCGGACTGGGCCCTGGATCGTCGCGCGCAGCCTTCTTGCGGTCGGCACCGCGAACGATCTGATCTCTTCGCCGGGTCGGCCGGTCAATCATGGCCGTGGTCCCGCAATCCGGCGAAGCGGCGCACCATGTCGGCCTCAAGGCGCGACATCGCCGCTCGGGCGACGCGCTCGTCGTCCGCCATGTCGTCGAAGAGCGCACCGACGGTGTCTCGCAGCATGTCGAGGTCGTCGGACTCCAAGCCGCGTCGCACGGCTACCTCCACGTCGGAGCCCTTCTTCACCAGGAGCCCTTCATCGATGCCGAAAATGCGTTCGGTGCCGTCCGGACATGTGATCAAAAGGACGGACGGAACCAGAGCGGTGACGACGTCGATATGGTTGGGCAATATGCCGAAGCCGCCGTCCTCGGCCACCGCGTTCAATCGCGCTGCCGCTCCGTCGAACAGCGAGCGATCCGGCAGGCTTAAGCGGACATGCATCTCGGTCGCCATCGTCATGCGGTCCCTCCCAAATCCGAGAGGGCGCCGATCATGTAGTAGTCGCTTTCCGGGCGATCGAAGCTGTCTTGGCCGAGGATGGTCTCGCAGCCGTCGAGCGTCTGATCGATCGTCACCAATGCGCCCGTCGTTCCCGTCGATGCCGTAACCGTCGCGAATGGTTGCGTCAGGAACCGCTCCAGCCGACGCGCGCGGGCGACGACGGCGCGGTCGTGCGTCGACAGCTCCTCGATCCCCAGCATGGCGATGATGTCGCGCAGATCCTCGTATTCGGCGAGCGTCCGGCGGACGGCGCGGGCGATGTCGTAGTGCCGCTGGCCCACGACACCGGGCGTCAGCATGACCGAGGTCGATGCAAGCGGGTCGACGGCGGGATAGAGCCCCTCGCTCGCCCGCTTGCGCGACAGCACGACCGAGGCGGAGAGGTGCGAGAAGATATGCGCGGCCGCCGGATCGGTGAAATCGTCGGCCGGCACATAGACGGCCTGGATAGAGGTGATGGCGCCTTTGCCGGTCGAGGCGATACGTTCCTGCAGCGTGGCCAGCTCGGTCGCGAGCGTCGGCTGATAGCCCACGCGCGACGGCATGCGCCCCATCAGCCCCGAGACCTCCGACCCCGCCTGCACGAAGCGAAAGATGTTGTCGATGAGGAGGAGCACGTCCTGTTCGCGGTCGTCGCGGAACCATTCGGCCATGGTCAGCGCCGCATGGCCAACGAGGAAGCGCACGCCGGGTGGTTCGTTCATCTGCCCGAAGAGCATCACCATCTTGTCGCGCACGCCCGCATCGCCCATCTCGCGCCACAGCTCCTCGGCCTCGCGCGTGCGCTCGCCGATGCCGCAGAAGAGGCTGACCCCGTGGTGATGCTCGACCGTATTATGGATCAGCTCGCTCAAGAGCACGGTCTTGCCGACGCCCGCGCCGCCGAAAAGGCCTGTCTTGCCGCCCCGCTCGATCGGCGACAGCAGGTCGATGGCCTTGATGCCGGTCTCGAGAACCTCCGCCCGCAGCACCCGGTCCGACAGTGGCGGCGGGGCGCGATGGATCGACCGGCGCTCGTCGGTCACGAGGGGTGGCCGACCGTCTAGCGGGGCGCCAAAGACGTCGAGCATCCGACCCAGCACCGCTTCCCCCACCGGCACCTCGATCGGGGCGCCCGTCGCCCGCACCGGCGTACCGAGCCCCAGACCGCGCACGGAGCCGAGAGCGATGCAGCGCACGACATCGCCATCGACGATCGACAGGACCTGTAGCGCGACAGAACCTGCATAGATCAGCTCTTCGATGCGCGGGCAGGCTTTGGCGAAGACCGCATCGACGATGCCGCCTCGGATCGCAACGACGGTGCCACTTGCCTCTTCGAGGGCACCGATGCCTGCGAAGGCCGGCGGCGCGGCGGTGGGGCTGAGAAGCGGTCGAGCCATCATCGATCACCTGATCGACGGCCCGACGGACCTTCCTTCGCGCACGGCTCTTCGCGTGCGCGCTCCGGTGCATCCTGAACCCAGGTTCCGGCCGTTCCGCACAAGATCTCCAACCCGTCCTCGAGGCGACCGATGCCGGCCATGCGTCCGTTGCCACGCGCGAAGGCGGCCGCCGAGGCGACTTTCGGTCCCATCGATCCTGCCGCGAGGTCGAGTGCGGCGGCCTCCTGCGAGGTCAGACGCGCGATGGGCGCTTGCGTGTCGCTGCCGAAATCTCGGAACACGGTCTCGACATCCGTCAGCAGCAACAGGGCGTCCGCGCCAAGCTTTTCCGCCAGAAGGGCGCTGGCGGCGTCCTTGTCGATGACCGCCTCGATGCCGACGAGGTTTCCATCCGCGTGGCGAACGACCGGGATACCGCCGCCGCCGGTGCAGATCACGATGACGCCTTGCTCCAACAAAAGCTCCAAAACACGCAGATCGGGAATGTCCTTCGGCGCCGGCGAGGGCACGACGCGTCGCCATCCGTCGCCGTCCTGCGCGATGCTCCATCCCGCCGCCGTCGCGCGCGCTTCGGCCTCGCTCTGGCTGTAGACCGGGCCGATGAACTTGGTGGGGTTCTGGAACGCCGGATCGCGGCGGTCGACGACGACTTGCGTGAGCAATGTCGCGACGGGCTGGGCATGATCGAGCGCGTTCTCCAGCTCCTGCTCGATCATGTAGCCGATCATGCCGCCGGTCTCGGCGCCCAGAACATCGAGCGGATAGACCTCGTCGGGGTCGTAGGCGGCGCCTTGAAGCGCCAGCAGACCGACTTGCGGCCCGTTGCCGTGCGTGACGACGAGGCGATGTCCGGCTCGCACGATCTCGGCCAACGCTTTTGCAGCCTTGCGGGCATTGCCGCGCTGGTTCTCGGCCGTCAGCGGCTCGCCGCGTTTCAGGAGAGCGTTGCCGCCCAGGGCGGCGACCACGAGCATTTCAGCCACCCAATGTGGCGACGAGGATCGCCTTGATCGTGTGCATCCGGTTCTCGGCCTGATCGAACACGATCGAGGCAGGGCTCTCGAAAACCTCGTCCGTCACCTCCATGGCTTGAGGCCGAACTGGTTGTGCATGTCCTTACCGACGGCCGTGTCGGTGTTGTGGAAGGCCGGCAGGCAATGCATGAACCGGGCACGGGGATTGCCGGTCTTCGCCATCACTGCGGCATCGACCTGATAGGGCTTGAGGAGATCGATCCGCTTGGCCCACGCCTCCTTGGGTTCGCCCATCGACACCCAGACGTCGGTGTAGACGAAATCGACGCCCTTCACGGCCTCGTCGACGTCCTCCGTCAGCATGATGCGCGCGCCGGTCTCCTTGGCAATGGCGTCGGCTTCGTCGCGGATAGCCCGCGCGGGCCACAGGCTCTCGGGCGCGCAGAGCCGCACATCCATGCCCATCTTGGCGCCGCCGATCAGGAGGCTGTCGCCCATGTTGTTGCCGGCATCGCCGAGGAACACGTAGGCGATCTCGCGCAAGGGCTTTTCGGCGTGTTCCTGCATGGTGAGGAGATCGGCGAGGATCTGGGTCGGGTGGAACTCGTCCGTCAGGCCATTATAGACCGGCACGCCGGCATTCGCGGCCAGTTCCTCGACGATCGCCTGGCCGAAGCCGCGATATTCGATCGCGTCGTAGACACGGCCGAGAACGCGCGCGGTGTCCTTCACTGTCTCCTTCTTGCCCATATGGCTGCCGGTCGGCCCCAGATAGGTGACCGTCGCGCCCTGGTCGTGGGCCGCCACCTCGAAGCCGACGCGGGTGCGCGTGCTGTCCTTCTCGAAGATGAGGGCGATCTCCTTGCCGCGCAGGCCCGGCACTTCGGTCCCGGCGTATTTCGCGGCCTTGAGGTCGGCGGAGAGCCTGAGGAGGAACGCGATCTCAGCCGGGCTGAAATCGCGCAGGGTAAGGAAATGCCGGTTCTTGAGATTGAAGGCCATGGCGCTCTCCTCAGGCCGCGTCGCGGATGGTGGGGCAGCTCATGCAGCGGCTGCCGCCGCGGCCACGGCCGAGCTCAGCACCGGGCAATTCCAGCACCTCGATGCCTTCAGCGCGCAGCGCGGCGTTGGTGTCGTCATTGCGGTCGTATCCCATGACGAGACCGGGCCGCAGGGCGAGCACGTTGTTGCCGTCGTTCCACTGCTCACGGGCTTGCTCGAAGGGGTCGCTCCCGCCCGTCGGTACGACCCGGAGGCGTTTCAGCCCGAGCGCCTCGGCGACGACGTCGAACACTGGGCGTGGATCGCGGCGCATCGACAAGGGTTTCTCACCCTCGCCGGGACGCAGGTCGTAGCAGGTCATCTGGTCGGCAACCTCCTTGAAGCTTGTCACGACGTCGCCGCCGCAGAAGGTGAAGACGGTGTCGAGATGCATGGAGGCGCGCTGCTGCGGCAGCTGGCACGCGATGACGCGGCGGGCGCGTCCCTCGTCGAAGAGCGCCTCGGCGAGGAGGCCGACGCCTTGCGGCGACGTGCGCTCGCCCAAGCCGATGAGGACGAGGCCATCGCCAACGGGCATGATGTCGCCGCCCTCCACGGTCGCCAGTCCCTGGTCGACGAGCGGATCGCCCCCGATCACATCGCTCCCAATAACTTGGACCTTGCCTGCGAATTTCGGGTGAAACCGGTAGATCGCCGCCGTCAGCAGCGTCTCGGGGCGCCGGGCCCGCCAGCGCATCGCGTTCAGCGAAACGCCGCCATAGATCCAGGCGCTGTTGTCGCGGGTGAAGAGGGCGTTCGGCAGCGGCGGCAGGATGAAGCCGAGCGGACCGAGATAGCTGCCGAACATGCCGCCGGCCTCAAGGGGAAGATCACCGACCGTCAAACCGCCGATGAGATATTCCGAGAGTTCCGCGCCCGAAAGCCCGTCCATCCAGGCCCGCAACTCGCGCAGCATGCCGACGCCGACCTGGGTGGCCGAGAGCCGGTGGTCGAGGACCCACGCCCGCGCCTCCGCCACATCCAGCGTCTCGGCCAGCAGCGTACCGGTGTCGAGAACCTCCACCCTTTCGGCGCGCATCGCGTCGGCAAAGGTGTCGTGATCCTTCTGGGCCTGTTTGACCCAGAAGACGTCATCGAAAAGGAGCGTCTCGCGGTTGTCGGGCGTCAGGCGGCGATGCGCGAGGCCGGGGCGGCAGACGATGACCTGCCGCAATGTCCCCGTCTCGGAATGCACGCCAAGTGCGTTGTCGGGCATGATATGTCCCTAAGGTCAGAGCAGCACGGCAGCGCTCAGAAGCGCCATGCAGAGAAGCGTCAGAATGACGAGGAGCGGGGCCATGAACCGGAGCCAGCGCTCGTAAGGGACACGGCCGATCGCCAGTCCGCCGACGACGACGGCGTATGTGGGCGCGACGAGGTTGGTCAGCCCGATCGCCGTCTGGAACGCGGTCACGGCGAGTTCGCGCTCGACGCCCGCGAAATCCGACAGCGGCGCTAGGATCGGCATGCTCAGCACTGCAAGGCCTGAGGTCGAGGGCACGAGGAAGCTCATCAGCGCCTCGACACCGAAGAGGGCGTTGACGAAGGCAATGGTCGACATGCCATCGATCCAGCCCTCGAACGTATGGAGGATGGTGTCGGTGATCCGGCCGTCGTCCATGATCACGACGATGCCGCGCGCCAGCCCGATCACCAGCGCAACCCCGAGGAGATCGCGGGCACCGGCCACGAACGCATCGACGAAGCGCTTCTCGCCCATCCAGCCGATGAGGCCAACGAGGAGGGCCGAGGCGAGGAAGAGGGCCGACATCTCGGCCATCCACCAGCCTTGAGAAGAGACGCCCCAGACCATCACCACGAAGGTTGCTCCGAAGACGACGAGAATAATCGTCTTTACGGTCGTGAGGGCTTGCCCATCGACATGATCGTGGCGGCGCAGGAAATGCGCCTCGTTCGCTTCCTTCCTGTCGAAGACGAGCGAGCGCGACGGATCGCGGCGCACGCGCTCGGCATAGCGCATCACATAGGCGACGCAGATCAGCCATCCGAGCCCGAGAATGGCGAGCCTTAGACCCAGGCCTTGCGTGAAGGGAATGCCCGCCGCGTCCGATGCGATGGCCGTCGAGAACGGATTGATCGTCGAGCCGAGGACGCCGACCCCGGCGCCCAGCATGATGATTGCGACGCCCGTCAAGGCGTCGTAGCCGGCCGCGATCATGATCGGGATGAGGAGGACGTAGAAGGCGAGCGTCTCCTCGGCCATGCCATAGGTCGTGCCCCCGGCCGTGAAGAGCAGCATCATGATCGGGATCATCCATTTCTCATGGCCCGCGAGGCGCAGCATCGCCCGCTCGATCCCGGCATTGATCGCGCCCGTGGCCGTGACGACGCCGAGAAAGCCGCCGATGATGAGAACGAAGAGCGAGACGTCGACCGCGTTCACGGCGTTGGCGGCCGGATCGTAGAAGCCGGCGATCGGCGCGAGAATAATGTCGAGCGGTCCCTGCGGCGTCGCCGCGACCGTCTCGTAGGTGCCGGGGACGGGGACGTCCTTGCCCAGGGCCTCGTTCGCGACGCGCTGGTATTGTCCGGCCGGAATGATCCAGGTGAGCGCGGCCATGAGGACGATGAGCACGAAGAGGATCGTATAGGCGGACGGGAAGCGGGAACCTGCGGGAGCCGTATCGTCGGTCGTCGAGTGGACTTTGGACGCCGCTACATCGGTCATTGTCGCCTCCGTCATGGCTTTGGCGCATACAGGATGGGCCGTGGACCCTGCTGGCGACGATGACAGAGGGTAGGAGGCTGGCTTTGACATCCGTCAGTTGCCAGCGACGCCAGGCAATTTCGAGCACCGTTCATTGCCGCGAACTGACGCAGATCAATACGCGCGTTCCACTGGGAGCTAGCGTGTCGGCGACGAACGATACCGATATAGGCGACGGGTCTCATGACAGCTGCAGCACGCGAGCCGGATAGGGTCTGCCCCGATGCCCGTACTGCCATCATCCTCGATCGCGCGGAGATCGACGGCGCGGTGTTCGATCTCGATGGCGTGATCACCACGACCGCCCGGCTGCACGAGCGCGCCTGGGAGGAGGCGTTCGACGCCTACCTTGTGGATCACCTCGATCCCGCCCCGTTCACACACCACGATTATCGCCGCTATGTCGACGGCCGCCCTCGCGCCGACGGCGTTCGGACCTTCCTGACGTCGCGCGGCTTCGCCTTCGATGACGTCGTCGTGGCGAGGATCGCGGAGACCAAGAACGCGATCTTCCTTCGCTATCTCGATCGCGACGGCGCCGAGGTCCTGCCAGGCGCTCGCGCGCTGTTGACCGCGCTGCGGACTGCCGGCTTCCGCGTCGGACTCTTCACCGCGAGCCGCAATGCGACCCACGTATTGGAGACGGCTGGCCTCTCCCATGCGTTCGACGCTCAGGTCGATGGCGTCGTCGCGGCGCGGCGGGGCCTTGCCGGCAAGCCCGAACCCGACATGCCGCTCGCCTGCGCAACGGAACTCGGCGTCGAGCCTCGGCGCTGCGCGCTATTCGAGGACGCCGAGGTCGGGATACGCGCGGGGCTTGCGGGCGGGTTCGGTCGGGTCGTCGGCGTCGCCTCGGGCGCGGACGCAGCCGACCTCTTAGTCGTCGGCGCGCACGAGGTCGTCGAAACGCTGGCCTATGTCCGCCTCGCGCCCGTCGATCATTCCGACACGAGCCCTGCCGCGTGAATTGGACACTGCGCTACGAAGGCTTCGATCCGTTCGGAGGAAGGGTTGCGCGAGACGCTCTGCACGCTCGGCAACGGACGCTTCGCGGTGAGGGGCGTCGCCCTCGGTGCGACCGCGGACGGCATCCACTACCCGGGCACCTATCTCGCCGGCGGCTATAATCGCCTGACGAACACGGTGACCGGGCGCCCGGTCGAGAACGAGGACCTGGTGAACTGGCCGAATCCGCTGCCGATCCTTTTGCGGATCGAGGACGGCGCATGGCTTCGGGTTGCAGAGGACGCGAGCGACTATCGCCAGATGCTCGATATGCGTAGCGGCATCCTCACCCGCGAGATGCGCGTGGTGGACGCGCAGGGGCGCGACGTCACGCTCGTCGAGCGACGCCTCGTGAGCATGTCCGACCCGGCGCTCGCGGCCGTCTCGCTCGATATCGTCGCGGGCGATTGGTCAGGGCGGATGACGATCCGATCCCTGATCGATGGGACGGTCACCAATGCCGGTGTGCCGCGCTACCGAGACTTAGACGGGCAGCACCTCCGCATTGAGGGCTGCGATCACCCCGCACCGGGGTTCGCACGGCTGCGCTGCCGGACCGTCCAGTCCGGTATCGAGGCCGTCTTTTGCGCGAGGACGCGGGTGAAGGGGGTTGTGGCCGAGGCCGTGGAAACGACGACGTGGGCCGAACGGGGCCGGGTCGGTACCGAGACGTCCTTGACGCTCGAGGCCGGACAGAGGCTGCGTATCGGGAAAACGATCGCCTTCGCGACGTCCCGCGACGCGGCGATCGCATCGCCAACGATCGCTGCGACCGAGGCGGTGGAGCGCGCCGGCGACTTCGACGCACTTCTTGAAGCCCATGCCCGGGTCTGGAAGACGCTCTGGGACGATTTCGACATCGAGCTAGAGGGTGACGGCGAAGAAGCCCAAAGACACCTTCGCCTCAACCTCTTCCATCTCCTCCAGACGCTCTCCCCCCACACGGCGGAGCTCGATGTTGGCGCGCCCGCGCGCGGCTGGCATGGCGAGGCCTATCGGGGGCACATCTTCTGGGACGAACTCTTCATCTTCCGCGTCCTCAACCTGCGCGCGCCGCGCCTGACGCGCGCGCTTCTGCGCTATCGCCTGCGCCGGCTGGGCGCCGCGCGCCGCCTCGCCCAGGCCGAAGGGCTGCCCGGCGCGATGTATCCCTGGCAGAGCGGGTCGGATGGGCGAGAGGAAACGCAGACGCTTCACCTCAACCCGAAATCGGGTCGATGGCTGGCGGACGCCACCCACCGCCAGCGCCATGTCGGCCTCGGTCTCGCCTACAACGTCTGGACCTACTACCGCGCCACCGACGATCTCGACTTCATGATCGAGGGCGGCGCGGAGATGATGATCGAGATCGCGCGCCTCTTCGCCGGCCTCGCGACCTGGGATTCGGTTTTGGAACGCTACCGCATCCGGGGCGTGATGGGGCCGGACGAGTTCCATACCGCCTACCCGGGCCGAGACCCGGAGCTTGGCGGAGGCATCGACGACAATGCCTACACCAACGTCCTTGTCGCCTGGGTGCTGGTACGCGCGGCCGACGCATTGGCGCATCTCCCGACGAAGCGGCGCGATCGGCTATGCGATGCGCTCGGCCTCTCGGAAGACGAACTTACACGATGGCAGGACATCGCCGAGCGTCTCCACGTGCCCTTCCTCTCCAACGGCCTGATCGCGCAGTTCGAGGGCTACGAGGCGCTCGAGGAGCTGGACTGGGCCGCCTATCGCGAACGCTATGGCGACATTCACCGGATGGACCGCATCCTCGAAGCGGAGGGGCTCGACCCCAATGCCTACAAGGTTTCCAAGCAGGCTGATGTCCTCATGCTCCCCTTCCTCTTCTCGGCGGAGGAACTGGTGCAGATCTTCGACCAACTGGGGCTACGTTTCGATCCGGCCGACATCCCGCGCCTCGTCCGGTATTACGACGCGCGCACGTCGCACGGCTCGACGCTGTCCGGCGTCGTCCAGGCTTGGGTCATCGCGCGGTCCAACCGCGAGGAATCCTGGTCGCTGCTGCGCGAGGCCCTCAGGGCCGATATCGACGACGTGCAGGGTGGGACGACCCGCGAGGGCATCCATCTCGGCGCCATGTGCGGCACGATCGACATCGTCCAGAGCGGCTATCTCGGCCTCGAGCTGCGCTCGGGCGCGCTCCATCTCAACCCCGTGCTGCCCGAGGGGCTGACCGCCATCAGGACGCGGTTGCGCTATCTCGGCCAGGATCTCGACGTCGCGGTCTCGCGAACGCACCTCACCATCGCGGCCGAGAGCGGCACCGGCCGTACCGTCGTCGTCACCTATCGAGGGCGCCAGCGGACCCTGTCACCGGGCGGCACGGCGACGTTCCGCCTCGTGCCATCCGCGATGCAGCGTTGCGCCGCGCCTGCCGCAAGGAGGACGTAGATGTAGAGATTGTCGAACTGGCCCTTGCGGGCTTAGCGCCCGCATCCCTTCGGCAGGTTGACGCATGTCAAGGGCGCGACCGCTTTATGAGACGACAGTTCGCGCTCTTCCTCTCATACTGGACCGAGGACCTTACGTGCCTCGACGTCTCGCACGTCCGCTCTGTTCCCTCGCCTCGATCGACGCAAAAGAGGTCGCACAACGTCGCCATCAGCGCGCGGACGTCAACGGACGCGAGCGAATAGGTGATCGACTGGGCATGGCGCGTAGTCGAGACGATATCGGGCTCATGAAGCTTGGCCAGATACTAAGACAGTGCCGACGAGCTCAATGCCGCCACATCGGCCAGCTCGCCGACCGCCATATCGCGTTTCGATAACCTGCAAAGAACGAGCAGGCGCTTCGAACTGGCCACCAGGGCGAGCGACCGTGAACCCTCCTCCGCGCGCTCGTCGAATACCGCGTCATCCAGGGTCGGAGGTGGTTGCATATTAGAAAATACTAAATTAAATAGTTCTTATGTAAATGAGGTCGTTCGAATGCCAATCCGTTTCGACGCACATCCTTGCAAGGACAAAGCCTGATGACCGAGTTCACGCCTATCGCCTCAACGATTGGAGGCGCGCTTATCGGCCTTTCGGCCGTGCTGCTGATGCTATTCACCGGCCGCATCGCCGGCATCAGCGGCATTGCCGGCCGGCTGCTGCCGCCGGTGGCGGATGATTGGGGCTGGCGGCTCGCCTTCGTCGGCGGTCTCGTACTCGCGCCGATCGTCGTGTGGTTCACGATGGGTGAGCGGCCGGAGCAGACGGTCTCGGACAATCTCCTCCTCATGGTCGGCGCCGGCCTCCTCGTCGGCTTCGGCTCGGCCTATGGCAACGGTTGCACGAGCGGGCACGGCGTCTGTGGCACGGCGCGGCGCTCGGCCCGCTCCATGGTCGCGACCGTGACCTTCATGGTGGCGGGCATCGTGACCGTCTTCATAGTCCGTCATATCCTCGGAGCTTCGTGATGATCCGCAATCTCATCGGCTTCGGCACCGGGCTGGTCTTCGGACTCGGCCTCGTCATCTCCGGCATGTCGAACCCTGCCAAGGTCCTTAACTTCCTCGATATCTTCGGCACCTGGGACCCGAGCCTCGCCTTCGTCATGGGCGGCGCGGTGATCGTCACCTTCATCGGCTTCCGCCTCGCCTGGCAGCGCGCATCGCCGATCTTCGGGACCAAGTTCGAGCTGCCGACCCGGTCCGACATCGATGCGCCGTTGCTGACCGGTGCGACCGTCTTCGGCATCGGCTGGGGGCTCGGCGGCTTCTGCCCCGGCCCGGCGTTGACGGCTCTGCCGCTCGCCACCGCCGGTGCGCTCGCCTTCGTCCCCGCACTGCTGGTCGGGCTTTGGGCCGGCCGCCGCGCCGGCGCGAGCCCCACGCCCAATCCCGCAGCGATCTTCGAAAGCTAAGGAGCGCCCCGTCATGTCCACAGTGAAGCACAGCCCCTCACGAGGAGCCGGATCCCCCGAAATCTGGGGTTTTTACGAGCCCGACACGGGCTCGATCCAATACGTCGTCGCGGACCCAGCAACCAAGAAGGCCGCTCTGGTCGACGTGGTTTGGAACTTCGCGCCGGAATCGGCCCATACGTCGACTGAGAGCGCCGACGAGATCCTCGATCACGTCAAGCGGGAGGGCCTGGAGGTCGTCTGGGTGCTCGACACCCATCCGCACGCCGACCACCTGATGGCCTCGGCCTACCTGAAGGAGAAGACGGGCGCGCCGGCGGCCATCGGCGAGAAGGTTCGGCAAATCGCCGAGCTATGGCGCGACTTCTACCACACGCCGGACGCCTTCGATCCCGATGCCGATTTCGACCGTCTCTTCGCCGATGGCGATGCGTTCAGGATCGGCGATCTCGATGTGCGCGTCATGCTTTCGCCCGGCCATACGCTCGGCTCGATCACCTACGTGGTCGGCGACGCCGCCTTCGTGCACGACACGCTGATGAACCCGGATGCCGGCACGTCGCGCGCCGACTTCCCCGGCGGCTCGGCCAAGGCGCTTTGGGACAGCATCCAGGCCATCCTAATGCTGCCCGACGACACCCGCCTCTTCGTCGGCCATGACTATGGTACCGATACGCGGGACGAACCGGCTTGGAAGGCCACCGTCGCCGAGCACAAGGCGCACAACATCCACGTCCACGAGGGCGTGGTGCGCGAGGACTACATCCACCGGCGCGAGGCCCGCGACGCGACGCTCTCCCTGCCGGACCGGATGCTGCACGCCCTGCAGATCAACCTGCGCGGCGGTCGCCTGCCGGAGGCCGAAGCGGACGGGCGCAGCTACCTCAAGATCCCCGTCGACCGATTCTGAGCGAGGCCATTCCATGCCGATCTTCAAACATCTCGACGACACGCTCTCCGTCGGTGGGCAGATCGATACCGCGGACCTGCGCGAGCTGGCCAAAGCCGGTTTCAACGCCGTCATCGTCAACCGCCCGGACGGAGAGGAAGCCGGACAGCCGACGTTCGCCGAGATCGCGCACGCAGCCTCCGAATGGGGCATGAGTGCGCGGCACGTGCCGATGGTCTCCGGCGAGGTCGGTGCCGACGATGCGGCGGCGATGGCCGAGGCCCTCGATGCGGCGGACGCGCCCGTCTTCGCCTATTGCCGCACCGGCACGCGCTCCACGCAGGCCTGGGCGCTCGTGCAGAAGGCGCGCGGCATGGACGCCGACGAGATCGCGGGCAGGGCGGCGGACGCAGGCTACGACGTCGCGCCCCTCGTGAAGCCTTGAGAGCACCCATGCGCAGCCTCGCACGCTTCTTCCCCATCCTCGAATGGGGCCGCGCCTATACGAGACGGATTCTCGTAGCCGATCTCGTCGCCGCCGTGGTCGTGACGATCATGCTGATCCCGCAATCGCTCGCCTATGCGCTGCTGGCGGGCCTGCCGGCCGAGATCGGCCTTTACGCCTCGATCCTGCCGCTCATCGCCTATGCGATCTTCGGCACCAGCCGCACGCTCGCCGTCGGGCCCGTCGCCGTCGTCTCGCTGATGACGGCGGCGGCGGCCGGAGCCGTCGCGGTGCCGGGATCCGCCGAATACGTGGCGGCCGCGCTCATCCTCGCCGTGATGTCGGGCGCCATCCTCCTCGCGATGGGGCTCTTGCGGCTCGGCTTTCTGGCGAACCTCCTGTCGCACCCCGTCATCTCAGGCTTCATCACGGCCTCCGGCCTCATCATCGCCGCCAGCCAGCTCAAACACATCCTCGGCATCTCGGCCGGCGGCGACAACATCGTCGACGTCGTCGGATCGCTCATCGAGAACGTGGGCCAAACAAGCCCCTACACTCTCGCGATCGGCATTCCCGCCCTTGCCTTCCTCTTCTGGGTCCGCAAAGGGTTCGAGCCGCTGCTAATACGCATCGGCATGCCGGCCGGGACTGCGAAGCTCGTCTCAAAAGGCGGGCCCGTCATCGCGGTCGTCCTCGGGACGCTCGCCGTCATCGTCTTCGACCTCGGCGCTCTTGGCGTCGCGACCGTGGGTGTCGTGCCGACCGGGTTGCCCGCACTGACGGTGCCGTTGCTGGACGGCGACCTCTGGCTCGCGCTTCTCGCGCCCGCGGCGCTCATCAGCCTGATCGGCTTCGTCGAGTCCGTCTCGGTGGCGCAGACGCTCGCGGCCAAACGGCGCCAGTCGATCACGCCCGACCAGGAGCTCATCGCGCTCGGCGCCTCCAACATCGCAGCTGGGTTTTCGGGTGGCTACCCCGTCACCGGCGGCTTCGCGCGCTCCGTCGTCAACTTCGACGCCGGCGCCGAGACGCCCGCCGCCGGCGCCTTCACCGCCATCGGCATCGCGGTGGCCGCGCTGACGCTGACACCGCTTCTCTTCCATCTCCCCGTCGCCGTGCTGGGCGCGACCGTCATCGTTGCCGTGCTGAACCTGATCGACCTCAAGACGCTCACGCGCACCTGGCACTATTCCAAAAGCGACTTTGCCGCGCAGTTCGCGACCATCCTCGTCACGCTCCTCTTCGGCGTCGAGACCGGCGTGATGACGGGCGTCAGCGTCTCGATCCTCCTCTACCTCTGGAGGACATCGCGCCCCCATATCGCGGTCGTCGGACAAGTTCCCGGCACCGAGCATTATCGCAACGTCTTGCGGCACGACGTGGCGACCTCTCCGCACGTGCTCTCTATCCGCGTCGACGAGAGCCTCTACTTCGCCAATGCCCGCGCCATCGAGGACTTCGTGCAGGCCCGCGTCGCGGAGGCTCCGCAAGTGCGCCACGTCGTCCTCCAATGCACGGCCGTGAACCTCATCGACGCCAGCGCGCTCGAAAGCCTGGAGCTTCTCGCCCACCGCCTAGGCGATGCCGATATCCAGCTTAACCTCTCCGAGGTGAAGGGCCCGGTCATGGACCACCTCAAGCGCTCGGATTTCTTCGAGCATCTGACCGGCGACGTCTTCCTCTCGCACCATCAGGCGATGCGCGCGCTCGGCGTTCCCATCGCTTGATCTTGGTCAATGCGGCGGGCGAGCAGGCCTTCCAGAAAGGGCACCTTCCGAAAGCTAGCCACGGACCCGCCTTTCCATGACCCACGTTCCGCACGATCTGTCCGAAGAGTTTCCCGGCCACGCCGACGCTATCCATCGGCTGAAGACCGAGAACGCGCATTTCGCGAAGCTCAGCAACGAGTATCACGACGTGAACCGACAGATTCACCGGATCGAGACGGATGTCGAGCCAGCCTCCGATGAGCGCGCGACCGAGTATCGCAAAGCCCGCATGCGGCTCAAGGACGAAATCGCGGCCATGCTGAATGGCGCGGAGACCTGACGTCTGAGGAGGATGGCTCTCGATGACCGTCCGCCATCTCGACCGGTTCTCCGCGCCGGCGTCCGTCGCGCTGGTCGGCGCGCGCCGTCGAAGGCCAGGCGGAGGCGTCGTTCTTCTCGATCTCCGGTTCGGAGTTCGTCGAGACGCTCGTCGGCGCCGCGACGATGCGCGATCTCTTCGCGCTGGCCTTGGAGCGGACCCGCGCCCTCCTGACCAAGCGCCGCGAGACGCCGGAGCGCGGCGCTAAGACGCTGATCGAGCAGGAAACGCTGGACGAAAGCGCGTTGACTTCGATCGTGCGGGAGGGCGATGCGCCGAGCGTCGATCAGATTTGAGGCGAGGAACTCCCGACCTTCTCCTCCGGACCAATCAAGCCGCGCCCGGTATCCGATAGGGAACGGCCATCATGCCTCGCAGGACGTCGGCCTCGTCAAGCATTGCCGATCAGCATCCCTGCCGCGAAGACCAGCGCGCCGCCGAGCGCCACCTGGAACATCGCCCGAGGCCAGGGCGTCTCCATCCAGCGATGCTGGATCCAGGTGATCAAGAGAAGCTCGATGACGACGACGGCGAAGGCGATCGTGGTCGCCGTCCAGAAATGCGGGATGAGATAGGGCAAGGCGTGGCCGAGCCCGCCGATCGTCGTCATCACGCCCGTGGTGACGCCGCGCTTGATCGGCGAGCCGCGCCCTGAGATCACCCCGTCATCGGACGCGATCTCCGTGAAGCCCATCGAGATGCCCGCGCCGATCGATGCTGCGAGGCCGACGAGGAAGGTCTGCCAGGTGTCCTGCGTCGCGAAGGCAGCGGCAAAGATCGGCGCCAGGGTCGAGACCGACCCGTCCATCAGGCCGGCGAGCCCCGGCTGGACATAGGTCAGGATGAACTGACGGCGTCCGGCGGCCTCCTCCTCGTCTTGGACGGCCTCCGGCCTGTGGGCGAGGCCGAGCCGGCGCGCAAGCGATTCGTGGCCCGCTTCGGCCGCCGCGAGGTCACCGAGAAGCTTGCGGGTGTCGGCATCCGAGGCGCCCTTCGCCGCCTCCAGGTAGAAGCGGTGCGCCTGCGCCTCCATCGCCTCGGCCTCGTCGCGGACCCGCTCGATGGTGAGCGTCTTCCTGAGCCAGTCGGGCCTTCGCTCGTAATAGCCGCGCACGTGTTCGCGTCGGATCAGCGGGATGCGGTCGCCGAACCGCGACTTGTGAACGTCGATCAACCGTCGGCGGTGCTCGCTCTCTTCAGCGGCCATCTCTTCGAAGACCTTGGCCGAGGCCGGATAGGTCTCGCGGATCGCATCCGCATAGCCGAGGTAGATGCGCGCATCGTCCTCCTCCGACGAGATCGCGAGTGCGAGGACCTCCTGTTCGGACAGGCTCTCGAAAGCGCGGCGGTCGAAGCCTAGGGCGCGGCGGAGCATAGGGCCTTCTCTGCAGTAGGTCGGCGATAGGAGCCGTGGACGCTGTACGTACGGAGAGCGTATCATCGTGCGCCGGTCTCGATTTGACCTTTATCAGCCGGACCGAGACCTTGGTGCATGCCGCATCGGGGATCGCGATCCGGATCACGACGCCATCGGCGAAGCGATCGTCGCGCCGGGCGGCCGGCGCTCGGTAGTCGGATGCCTCAGCACGTAGACCGAGCAATGGGCGTGGCGCCTGTCATCAGCGGAACTCGTTCGCCAATGCGTCGTCGATGCTCTCGTACTCGTCGCGCTCGGCCGAGAACTGCTCGAAGGCGCGCAGGGCCTGCGTGCCGTAGACGACCGAGGGACCACCACCCATCATGATCGCGACGCCGATCGTCTCGGCGACCTCGTCGTGCGATGCGCCGGCGCGAGCGACGGCGCGGGCATGGTGGGCGATGCAGCCGTCGCAGCGAACCGCTATGCCTATGGCGAAGGCGATCAGCTCCTTCGTCTTGATGCTCAGCGTCTCGTCCGTGCCGGTCGTCGCTGCCATCAGGTCGGAGAAGCTCGCCATCGCGTTCGGATGGCTGGCCTTGAAATGCGACATGTCTTGGCCGAGCCGATCGGCGATGGCAGCATAGTCGGTCATGCTCTTCGTCCTTGTCAGCCTGGAATGGCGTGAGGATACGAGGACGGCGGAGCCGCGGCTTGACGAATGTCAGGTCGTAGGCGCCCGATCCCTCAAGGCTCCGCACCTTCGGCCTGGATCAACTCCAGATAGCTCAAAAGCGCATCGATCTCGGCGGGCTCGAAGCGGAATTCCGGCATCTGCACGGTGGGGTGGCGCACCACGATGCCTTCCCCGAAGGCCTCTTCGAGCCAACGGATCGGATAGCGCTCCGACAGGGTCGAGAAGGCCGGCGCATCAGCGATGGGACTTGGGCCCGGACCGCGCACCGCGTGGCAGCTAGAACAGAGTTCATCCGCCATCTCCTCGCCGGCAGCGCTATTGGTCATCGGACCGTCACCTCGGCCGGACGCCGCCTCCTCGACGAGCGGAGGCGGATCGCCGAGCCGGGCGTCCTCATCGTCCTCGGCCAGGAGCGAGCGCATATAGGCCGCCAGTGCTGCGATGTCGGCCTGCGTCACCGGGAAGATCGGCATCACGGGATGGGGGCTCAGAAGCGCGAAGGCCAGCGTGCGTTCGTCGGCCAGCCCATTCTCGACCATGCCGTAGAAGGTCGGCGCATCGGCGAGCGCGCGGGTCTGCGGCGTCGTGCCGATGACGTGGCAGTTCGAGCACCAGATGTCGGCCAGCTGCTCGCCGCGTGAAACGTCGAGCGGGTTCTCTCGAACGGGGCGGTCCTGGGCAAAAGCATCCGGCGCCAACGCTGCCAGCCCAAGCGCGACGAGGGATCCGGTCAATGCCCGATGGCTTCGAGGCTGGCTTCGGGGCTGGCTGCGGGGGGCGTATGTCATCCTGCCTACTCCTCCGGAGAAGACTATCCGCGTCGGATCGGACGCCCTTGACCATTGTCAACCGATGTCGGTGCGCAGCTCTTGACCAAGGTCAATGCCACTCGGGCCATGTCGGTCTTCTTGAAAGGCCTTGAGCCACCGATGGCTCGACAGGAGGACGCGGCATGGCATTCAAGACGATCTTGGTCCACGCAGAGGACACCGAGGTGGGGCGCCGTCTGCTGGAGACAGCCAGCGGTTTCGCGAACGATCGGGCCGCGCATCTCGTCGCGCTGGTCTGCGGCATCGAGCCGCCGACGCCCTATGTCGGCATGACGGCCGGCCCGATCGATTTCTATATCGAGGAACTTCGCGCAGCCCAGGCCGACACCCGCGACGTGGTCAAACGTATCGAGGCGCACCTCGCACGGCTTGGCGGGTCCTTCGAGGTGCGGGGCGCCACGGTCCAATCGGGTCTCGTGGGCGCGGAGTTCGCGCGCCACGCACGCTACGCCGACGTCGCGATCTTTCCGAAGGTCGGGGCCTCCTCTACCATGCAGCGCATGCTCGACACGACGCTCTTCGATTCCGGCAAGCCGGTCATCGTCTGCCCCGATGGGACTACGCTAGCCGGTATCGGCCGGCGGATAGCGATCGCCTGGGACGCCGGCAAGGAAGCGGCGCGGGCGGTTGGGGACGCGCTGCCGCTCATGGCGGGCGCCGAGGACGTGCGCGTGGTCGTCGTCGATCCGCATATCGCGCCCGTACACCACGGCGAGGAGCCGGGCGCGGACATCGCGGCGGTCCTCGCGCGCCATGACCTTCCGGTGACCGTCGACGCGCTGCCCGATGCGGACCAGAGCTTCGCCGACGTGTTTCTCAAGCATGCCGCGGACATCGACGCGGACCTTTTGGTGGCCGGTGCCTACGGACATGCCCGTATGATACAGGTCGTCCTCGGAGGCGCGACGCGCGATCTCATGAAGGACGCACGATTGCCGGTATTGCTCTCGCACTGACGGCACGAGCGGGGGCCGGCTCGGCAATGCGTCTGTTGCGGGATCGAAGAGAGGGTATGCGGAAGGATGGCCGAAGAGTTCGATCCGGCGACAGCGGACGAGGCGGCCCATGACGCGTTGCTCGGCGTTCTTTGGAAAACGGCGCCAGACGCCATCATGGTCGTCGACAGTCAGGCCATCATCCGCGACTTCAATCCGGCGGGCGAGACGATCTTCGGCTATAGCCACGATGAGATGATCGGAATGCCGGTCGTCACCATCTTGCCGGACTGGCGTGTCTGGGTCGACCGGCTGACCGCTAAGGGCACCGCCCTGATCGACGCGAAGGCTCGCGCCGAGGCGGATGCGGATCTGCCCGTTAGCCTCACGCTCGGGCGCGCGTCGTCGCACGGCGCCGAATTCATCGTCTGTTTCGCCCGTGACCAGAAGCGCCTGGAGGAGATGGCCGTTCGCCTCGAGGCTGCACAGGGGGAGCTGCAACAGCTGATGCGGCTCAGCACCGTCAACATGATGGCGGGGGCGCTGGCACATGATGTGAACCAGCCCCTGACATCCGCCTCGACCTATGTCCAAGCCGCCGACCTGATGCTGGCAAAGGACGGCCATGACGCGGAGGCGGGCGTGCGTACGACGCTGCGCAGCGGCCTCGCCGAGATCCAACGCGCGGCCGCGATCATCCGGCAGGTCCGGCATTTCGTGAACCGCCGCGAGCCGGAACGCCGGACGGTCTCGCTCAACGACGTCGTGCGGGACGCCAGCAAGGTGGTCGGCCTCGGGCTCGCCGGCGATCGCATCAAGCTGGACCTGCGGCTTGCGCTTGGTCTGCCGCCGGTCTCGGTCGATCCGATCCAGATCCAACAGGTCCTGTTCAACCTTCTGCGCAACGCCGTCGAGGCCATGGAAGAGACCCCGCGACCACGCCTCGCAGTGGAGACGAGGGTAGACGGTGACCACGTCGTCGCAATCGTGTCCGACACCGGCAACGGCATCGATGTGCGTGTGCGGGATGTTCTCTTCACGCCGTTCCAGACGACGAAGGAGCAGGGTCTCGGCCTTGGCCTCGCGATCTGTCGGACCATCGTCGAGGCACACGGCGGCACGCTCGAAGGCACGAGCCAGCCCGAAGGCGGCGCGGCCTTCACGCTCCGACTGCCTATCGCGGACGCGGCAGGTTGACCGACCGACCGACCATCCTCGTCCTCGACGACGAAGCCTCGGTGCGCGATGGCCTGACGGCTCTCCTCGGCGCCGGTGGCTACGCCGTCGTGACCGCAAAAGACATCGCCGAAGCGATAGCGAGCCTAGCGGCGGCCCCCGCCCGAACGATCGTCATGGCCGATGTCAATCTCGTCAAGGACCGCGGCTTTCGACTTCGCGACGAGATGGTGGGTAAGGCAATGGAGCGCCCCATCATCTACATGAGCGCCTATGCCGATCTCGACATGGCGCAGACCGCCTTGCGCCAGCACGCGGTGGACTTTCTCGAGAAGCCCTTCACCTGGGACGAGCTGTCGGAGGCGCTCGACCGTGCGGCCCAGTTGTTGGACACCAACGGCATCGACCCCGAACTCGAGGCCGCCTTCGCATCGCTGACGCCGCGGGAGCGCGAGGTGCTCGGCCATATCGTGGAGGGGAACCCGAGCAAGCTCATCGCCCGCGCGCTCGATATCAGCGCGCGCACCGTCGAGGTTCACCGCTCCCGCCTCCTCGCCAAGCTCGGCGCGCGCAACGCGCAGGACCTCGTCCGGCTTGGCCTCGAGATCGACGGCCGTCTTCAGCACGCGAATGGACGATCGATGATCGCACATACGTAGTCTTCCGAATGTTTCGGGGTCGGTAGGCATGCTTCCATTCGCTAGCTGGGGCTAGAGGAGATGCGGCATGACCTTGGAACTCTACGAAACGACGCCAACGAACCTCATCGACATTCGCCCACCAGGCGCGCGTCGTCCGATTGCGGCTCGCGCAAGCGTGCGGGCGGCACCGCATTCCTCGAGCGCGCGATGGCTCCATGCGCAACTCGCCGGACTGGACCATCTCGCGGCCGCCATGGCGTATCCGCGCGGACGCACGGTGCAGGTGGAGGGCGAGACGACCGAGACGATCCATGTCGTGGAAACGGGTTTGGTGAAGGAATACGACACGCTCCTGGACGGACGACGCCATATTCTCGGGTTTCGGGGGGCCCGCGACGTCCTCAACCTGGAACTGATCGGCGAGCAAGCCGACGATAGCTGCCACCACACGATCGACGCCGCGACAGACGTCGTGCTGCGGTCCTATCCGCTTCAGGCGGTTCGCCGGCTTGTTCAGCACGACGAGGACAGCCAATCGGCGCTCTCGTCGGACCTGGCCGCACGCCTGATCGATCTCGAACGCAAAGCGGTCGCGCTCGGTTGCCTGCCGGCGCTCGCGCGGGTCGGGCAGTTCCTCGGCGACCTCGCCAGCCGGGAGGTAGGGGATTCCACGTATGAAGCCGTGACGATCCCCGTCTGCCGCCAGGACATCGCAGACTATCTCGGCCTGACACTGGAGACGGTCTGCCGCAACATCGGGCACCTCAAGGCCGAAGGCGTCATCGTCCTCGAGGGCTGTCACAGCTTTCGCATCCTACGGCCCGAAGCGCTCGAAGACGTCGTCTACGGCACGTGAACGCGGCTGGCCCGACGGCATCCTGAACGGTGTCCGTCGGACCTCGCTGCAAGGACGGCCTGACGACACGCCGTCCCTTAAGCGCTTTTGATCTCGATCCGTTTCTGCGTTGCCTTCGCCTCCGGCGACTTTGGCACGCGGATCCTCAAGACGCCTTTGTCCTGATGCGCCTCGATCCTGTCATCCTCGACACCATGCGGCAGGGCCAGACGGCGCACGAAGCGACCGCGAAAACGCTCCACCCGATGGAAGTTCTTATCCTCCTCGCGGTCCTCCGTCTCTCGCGCGGCGGTAATCGACAGAATGCCATTGTTCAGCGAGACATCGACATCCTTGGGGTCGACGCCTGGCAAGTCGAGTGTGACCTCTATCGCATCGTCGGTCTCGCTGATGTCCATGTGCGGCGCCATGTCTTTGGAACTCGCTCGCATACCGAACACCGGTGGCCAGGTCGGTTCGGCAAAGGCGTCCGAGAGCATCCGGTCCATCTCGTCGTGCATGCGCTGAAACGGGTCCGTCATCTCGGTCGTCTGCGCGGGCCTGCGGGCGTGCCACGGGACAATATCCTGAAGTCGCATCAGAAGCCTCCGTTATTCGATCTCCCCCTTTGCCGAGCGTAGAGCCGTCGCCGACCGTCCGGTTTGACAACCGTCAAGACGCCTCGATGCCATCGGCGCTAGCCTCCCATTCGACATCAACACGTTGGCAGGGGCCGACCATGGACCAAAACCCAAGCCGCGTGCTCGTGGCTTATCATTCCGAAAGCGGCCATACCCGCCAGGTCGCCGAGGAGATCGCGGCCCAGCTCAGCGCCGACATCGAGCGCATTCAGCCGATGCGACGGCTGCGATCGATGGTCGGCCGCGTGCTCTATGCGCTTATCCATCGAGAGATCGCGCTCGAGGCGGCGAAGCACGACGTCGGCGCCTACGACCTCGTCGTCGTCGGCTCGCCCGTCTGGGCGGCCCGCGCGACGCCCGTGGCGCGCAGCTACCTTCGCGCACATGGTGCCGCCCTCCCGGCCGTCGCACTCTACGTCACGCTCTCCGGTTCCGGTGCCGAGCGCGCTTTGAACGGTATGAGCGACCTTGTCGGAACGCCGCCTGTCGCACGCATGGCCGTTGACGACCGGGACCGGCGCGAGGGCGACGACATGAAGAAGATCCATGCCTTCGCGACGGAGATCGAGGCGAGGATGCCGATCCTGTCGACGTCTTAGAGCTCGTACGGGCTCTTAGCGGAAAGACCCAAGATGATCCGATCGCGCGTAGAGGACTTTACCGTTGTCAAAGCGCTTTGCGGGCGCGTGCATTCAAGGGGAGCGAAGGTTCACTTGGGCGGTCGGATCTCATCGCTTGTCGCCAAAGATGGGCCGGCACGACTGAACGCTCCGAGGACGCCATGACATTTCACACCATCCGGCTCGAACTGGCTCGCGATCACGACAATCCGGAGGGCAATGCGGCCCGCGGCTATCGCTTCACCGCGCCGCTCGACAAGAACGCCAGGCTCGACGGCGCCGCCTGGGCGCGCGACCCGGCCCGCGCGACCGTCACGCGTTTCTGGGACGGCGAGCTGACCGAGCTCGGTTACCTTGTCAGGCGCACCGACGGCGAATGGGTCTTCGACTACGACCCGGAAGACGAGGATGACGACGAGCCCGGCTATCGCTTCGGCGCGCACCGGTTCGCGGTGGGCGAATACGTCTCCATCCGCGAGCATGACGGGGTGACCCGCACTTTCCGGATCGCGAGCGCCGAACCGACAGCGTAAGCGTCGCCCCGCGCCAACAGCTGCGCTTGACTTCTATCAATGCTCTCGTGGGGCCCGGCCCGCAGCCTCCGCGAATGAACGAACCAGCCCTCATGGAACCGAAAGTGCCCGGCGTGCCGGCGGCTGCCGAAACGGTCTTTCGCGTGGTCGATGTCGGCAAGGTCTATGGCGAGGGAGAGGGCGCCGTTCATGCCCTGCGCGGTGTCGATCTCGAATTGATGTCGGGCGAGATGGCGGTGCTGCTCGGGCCTTCCGGGTCCGGCAAGTCGACGCTGCTCAACATCCTCGGTGGACTGGACAAGCCGAGTTCCGGCCGCGTCGTCTTCCGCGACCACGACCTCACCGACGCCTCCGATGCCGCGCTGACCCGTTTTCGGCGCGACCATGTCGGCTTCGTCTTCCAGTTCTACAATCTCATCCCCAGCCTCACCGCACGCGAGAACGTGGCGCTCGTCACCGAGATCGCCCGGCATCCGATGCGGCCGGAAGAGGCGCTCGACCTCGTCGGGCTGGCCGAGCGGATGGACCACTTCCCGGCCGAGATGTCGGGCGGCGAGCAGCAACGCGTCGCCATCGCACGCGCGATCGTCAAGCGCCCCGACGTCCTCCTTTGCGACGAGCCGACGGGCGCCCTCGACAGCCAGACCGGCATCCGCGTGCTCGAGGCGCTAGACGCCGCCAACCGTGACTTGGGCGCGACGACCGCCATCATCACGCACAATGCGGGGATCGCCGCCATCGCGCACCGGGTCGTTCGCTTCGCCGACGGGCAGGTGGTCGCGGTGGAGACCAACACGCACCGCGTCGCGCCGTCCGAGGTGACATGGTGAGGCAGGGCGCCATGACGGCGCCCTGGTGAGGGGATGGCGGCATGACGCCGACCCCGCTCGACCGCAAGCTCCTGCGCGATCTGCGGCACGGATGGGGCCAGGCGCTGGCCACGGCTCTCATCATCGCGGCCGGCGTCGCGACGCTCATCACCTTCATGGGATCCTATCGCTCGCTCAGCGAGACGCGGAACGCCTACTACGAGCGTGAGCGCTTCGCGGACGTCTTCACGAGCCTCAAACGGGGGCCGCGCGACCTCGTGGCCGAGGCGGCACGCCTGCCCGATGTCGCGATCGCGGAAGGGCGCATCGTGACGATGGCGCTGCTCGACATTCCCGGCATGCGCGAGCCGGCGAGCGCGCGCCTCGTCTCGCTGCCGCCGCGCGGCGAGCCCCGGCTCAACCGCCTCTACCTCCGGGCCGGCCGTCTTCCCGAGCCCGGCCGATGGGACGAGGTCGTCCTCAGCGAATCCTTCGCCAAGGCGCATGAATTCAGAGCCGGCAGCACGCTGTCCGCGACCTTCGGCGGCGCCAAACGGACCTTGCGCATCGTCGGGATCGTGCTGTCGCCGGAATACATCAACACATTGGGCCCCGGCGACATCGTCCCCGACGACCGTCGCTTCGGGGTCGCCTGGATGCGCCAGGGCGCGCTGGAGGCCGCGCTCGATCTCGACGGCGCGATCAACGACCTCAACCTGACCCTGATGCGCAACGGCTCGGTGCCGGCGACGATCGCGGCGCTCGACCGCCTGCTCGAGCCCTATGGCGGGCTCGGCGCCTATGACCGGACGGACCAGCTCTCTCACGCCTTCCTCGACGCCGACCTCCAGCAGCTTCAAGGGCTCACCGCGATCATCCCGCCGATCTTCCTCGCCGTCGCGGCCTTCCTGACCAACATGACGCTGTCGCGTCAGATCGCTTTGGAGCGGGCCGAGATCGGGCTGATGAAGGCGCTCGGCTATGGGCGCGGCGCGGTGCTGGGGCATTACCTCAAGAGCGTTCTGGTAGTCGCCGCGCTCGGCGTCCTTCACGGCTTTGCCATGGGTGATTGGTTCGCACGATCGATGGCGAGCCTTTATCAGCAGTTCTACCACTTCCCGCTCCTCGTCAGCGTGCGCGCGCCGAACGCGTTTCTCATCGCGGGCTTCGCCGCCTTCGGAGCTGCGGCGCTCGGCGCGTTGCGGGCCTCCTGGTCGGCCGCGTCCCTGCCGCCGGCCGAAGCAATGCGCCCGCCGGCCCCGCCGCGCTATCGCCAGGGCTGGGTGAGCGCCGCTTTGGCGCGCCTCCTCCCGCTGGAGATCATGATGGTGCTTCGCCATCTCCGGCGGTTTCCCGGCCGCGCCGCGACGACGACGCTGGGTCTCGCCCTCTCGGTCGCCGCACTCATCTCGGCGACCTTCTCGCTCGACTCCATCGACCATACGCTCGACGTCACCTTCGGCGTCATGGAGCGGCAGCACGCGACGGTGCTCTTCTCGGAGGCGAAGGCGGCCGGCGCCGTGCGAGAGGTCGGGCGCTGGCCGGGCGTTCTCGTCAGCCGGCCCATGCAGGCCGTGCCCGTGACGCTGCGGCACGGGCATCTCGAACATTCCGGAGCGCTGACGGGCGTGACCGGCGATGCAGGTCTCAGCCGTGTGGTCGACACCGAACTGCGACCGATAGCGCTGCCCGAGACCGGCATCGTCCTCAGCCAAACGCTCGCGCGCAAGCTGGAGGTCGGGCCGGGCGACCGAATTGACGTCGAGGTCAAGACCGGCCTTCGGCAGACCCACGCCCTAAGGGTCTTCGGCGAGGTGGAGCAGTATCTGGGATCGGGTGCCTATATGCGCGCCGACGCCTTGGACCGTCTTCTGCGCCAGGCACCTGCGGCCAACGGCGCCCATGTGCTCGTCGACGCCGCTCGCTGGCCGGAATTCTACGCCGAGGCCAAGAACGCGCCGGGCGTCGCCGCGTTGAGCCTCGTGACACGCTCGCGCCAGCGCTTCGAGGCGACGATGGCGGAGAACCTGCGGATCAGCGTGGCGATCTACGTCGTCTTCGCCAGCCTGATCGCCATCGGCGTGGCGTATAATAGCGCGCGGATCAGCCTGTCGGAGCGGTCCCGGGAGCTGGCGTCCTTGCGCGTCCTCGGCTTCAACCGGCGCGAGGTCTCGACCATCATCCTAGGCGAACTCTTCGTCTGCGTTCTCCTCGCCTTGCCGATCGGCTGGCTGATCGGGCGCGGGCTGGCCGACCTCATCGCCCGAAGCATCAGTCAGGAGCTCTATTCGATCCCGGTCGTCATCTACCCGGCGACCTATGCCTGGGCCTCCATCATGGCGCTGACCGCTGTTGGTGCTTCCGGCCTCCTCATGGTCCGCCGGATCGCCCGGCTCGACCTGATCGCCGTCCTTAAGACGCGGGATTGATGCCATGCGCCGCTGGTTCTTTCGCTTGATCCTTCTCCTCGTCGTCGCCGGCCTCGTCGGGGCGGCGATCTGGGCGCTGCGCCCGCAACCCGTCCCCGTCGATCTCGCGCGCGTCGAGCGGGCCGACATCGCGCAGTGGATCGAGGAGGACGGCATCGTGCGCGTTCGGGACGTCTACACCGTATCGGCGCCCATGGGCGGACGCGTGCGGCGCAGTCCGGTCCATGTCGGGGACACGGTCGTGCAGGGCCGCACCGTCGTCGCGCAGATCGAGCCGCAGGAACCGACACTCATGGACGCGCGCACCCGCGCTGAAGCGCAGGCAGCCGTTTCATCGGCGCAGGCGTCCCTCGATCTCGCCTCCGTCCAGGTTCAGCGCGCCGAGGCGGAGCGGTCTTTCGCATCAAGCGAGCTCGAACGCATCGACAGCCTGGTGGAAAGGGGCGTCATGCCGGCGACCCGCCGCGAGGAAGCGGCCCTGCGCGCCAATCTGGCGGACGCCGCCGCTTCGTCGGCGCAAGCCGAGGTCGCCGTACGCGAGCGGGAGCTGGAACGCACCAAGGCGCATCTTCTCGAGCCCAAGGCGAATGGTGTCCCTCCCATCGATCCGTCGCTCTGCTGCGTCACGATTACCGCTCCGGCGTCCGGCCGCGTGCTGCGGATCGTCCAGGAAAGTGAGATGGTCGTGCAGGCGGGCGCGCCGCTCGTCGAGATCGGCGATCCGCACGATCTCGAAGTGGTCGTGGACCTCCTTACGACCGAGGCCGTGACCCTGCCGGCCGAGACTGCGGTCGAGATCGTCGGCTGGGGCGGCGCAGACCTCGCGGCGCGGCTGGAGCGGGTCGAGCCGACGGCCTTCACCAAGGTCTCGGCGCTCGGCATCGAGGAGCAGCGCGTGACGACGGTCGTGGCGATCGAGGCGCCGCCGGAGAGCTACGCTTCGCTCGGCCATGGCTATCGCGTGACGGTCCGCCTGCTGCGTTGGGAAGGCCCCGACCGACTGTCGGTCCCCGTGAGCGCGCTCTTCCGGCGCGGTAACGCCTGGGCCGTCTTCCGCGACGATGCGGGCACCGCCAGCCTCGTGTTGGTGGACATCGGTCGCATGAACGATGAGCGCGCCGAGCTGCTCTCGGGCCTCGACGAAGGCGACCGTGTCGTCGCCTTCCCGAGCGATCGCATCGCGGACAGCACGCCGATCGCACCGCGCCAGGAGATCGAGGCCAGCGAAGTGGGCGAGGAAAGCGAGGAGAGCGGCGAGAGCGAGGCTCTGCTCTGAACGGCTGCGGTTGATCTTCGTCAAGGCCGCCCATAGCGCACTGCGCCATCGTTTTGCTCGAACGGTCACGAGGACTTTTGAGCGAGGATATCGAGCGATGGACAACGTGCTCTGGTTTCGCGACGTGTCGCGCGGCGACGTCGCGCGGGTCGGCGGCAAGAACGCCTCGCTCGGCGAGATGGTCCGCAAGCTCGGGCAACGCGGCATCGCGGTGCCGAACGGGTTCGCGACGACCGCCGATGCGTTTCGCGCCTATATCGACCATAACGCCCTGCGGCCGGTGATCCACGAGACCCTGGCGGACTACGCCGCGCACAAGCTCAGCCTCGCGCAGGCGGGCGCCGCGATCCGCGCCGCCATCCTCAAGGGCAACTGGCCCAAGGACATCGACGACGACATCCGAGCCGCCTACGCCCGGCTCTCCAAGGACGCGGGTATCGATGACCTCGCCGTCGCCGTGCGCTCTTCCGCGACGGCAGAGGATCTCCCCGACGCCAGCTTCGCCGGCCAGCAGGAGACGTTCCTCAACATGTCCGGCGAGGCGATGGTGCTCGGCGCCTGCCGGCGCTGCTACGCCTCGCTCTTCACCGACCGGGCCATCTCCTATCGTGAGGCGAAGGGGTTCGATCACATGTCCGTCGCGCTCTCGGTCGGCGTGCAGCGCATGGTGCGCTCCGATCTCGGCGGCTCGGGCGTCATGTTCTCCATCGACACCGAGACGGGCTGCGACAAGGTGGTCCTCATCGACGCCGCTTGGGGCCTCGGCGAGAACGTCGTGCAGGGCGCCGTCGATCCGGACGAGATCCAGGTCTTCAAGCCACTCCTCGACAAGCCGGGCGCCGTTCCGATCATCGAGAAGACGCGCGGCGCGAAGGCGATCAAGATGGTCTACGCGACCGGCGCGGATCGCCCGGTCAAGAACGTGCCGACCTCACTGGCCGAGCGCGACGCCTTCGTCCTCTCCGACGAGGAATCGCTGACCCTGGCGCGCTGGGCCGTGGAGATCGAGCGGCACTATGGCTGCCCGATGGACATGGAATGGGCACGAGACGGGGAGACGGACGAGCTCTTCGTCGTGCAGGCCCGCCCGGAGACTGTGCAGTCGCGCGCGAGCACCAACGCCTTGCAGTCCTACTCGGTCGGCAAACACGGAGCGACCGTCGCGGAAGGGCTTGCCATCGGCACGGCCGCCGTCACGGGTCCCGTTTGCATGATCCGCGACGCCTCCGACATCGAGCGCTTCGTCGACGGCGCGATCCTCGTCACCGAGATCACCGATCCCGATTGGGTGCCGATCATGAAGCGGGCCTCGGCTATCGTGACGGACCATGGCGGGCGGACATCGCACGCCGCCATCGTCAGCCGAGAGCTCGGGCTGCCGGCCATCGTCGGCACGGGCGACGCAACCTATCATCTGCACGACGAGCAGGTCGTCACCGTGTCCTGCGCGGAGGGCGATCACGGCTTCGTCTACGACGGCGAGGCTGCCATCGCCGTCGAGGAGGTTCGCCTCGACGACGTGCCGGAGACCCGGACCAAGGTCATGCTCAACCTCGCCAATCCGGCGGCCGCCCTGCGCTGGTGGCGCCTGCCGAGCGATGGCGTCGGGCTCGCCCGGATGGAGTTCGTCATCAACAACGCCGTCAAGGCGCATCCGATGGCGCTCCTCCACCCCGAGCGCACGAAGCCCGAGGAGCGCGAGGCGCTCGCGGCCCTGACAAAGGGGTTCGAGACCGGCGCGGACTTCTTCGTCGACCGCCTCTCGCGCGGCCTCTCGCGCATCGCGGCGGCCGCCTGGCCGAACCCCTGCATCGTGCGCATGAGCGACTTCAAGACGAACGAGTATGCGAGCCTTCTGGGAGGTTCGATGTTCGAGCCGCACGAGGCCAACCCGATGATCGGCTTCCGCGGCGCGGCGCGCTATACGTCCGACCTCTACCGCGAGGGTTTTGCGCTCGAATGCCGGGCGATCAGAGTGCTGCGCGAAACGATCGGGCTCGACAACGTCGTCGTCATGATCCCGTTCTGCCGCACGCTTCAAGAGGCCGACGGCGTCTTGGAGATCATGACGGCGAATGGGCTGAAACGGGGCCGAAACGGTCTCGAGGTCTACATGATGTGCGAGATCCCCTCCAACGTCATCCTCGCCACCGAATTCGCGAAGATCTTCGACGGCTTCTCGATCGGCTCCAACGACCTCACGCAGCTGACGCTTGGCGTCGACCGCGACTCCGATCTCCTCGCCGGCGACTTCGACGAGCGGGATGCGGCCGTCCAATGGATGATCGGCCACGCCATCGATGCGGCCCGCAAGAGCGGCACCAAGATCGGCCTCTGCGGCCAGGGTCCGAGCGATCACCCCGAGATCGCCGAGTTCCTCGTGGCCCGGGGCATCGACACGATCTCGGTGACGCCGGACAGCTTCGTCGCCGTCAAGCGGTATGTCGCGAAGGCCGAAGCGCAGATGCTGCAGTCGCATGCCGCCTGACTGCGCTGACCCCTAGATGGCGAACGGCCGATCCAGGACATGCTTGCCACCCGGCTCCTGGAGGCAACCCGCAAGGAGAACTCTACCATGACGTATCGCACGATCCTGGCCGTCATACGCGACATGGATGTGGACGAACCCGTCATCGCAGTCGCGGGCCGGCTGGCGCAACTGGCAGGCGAGTCCGCGTTCGGCGAACGCCCGCTCGTGCGTGTCTGCGCGGTGTTGACGGAACCCATTATGCCGGTCCTGGCGCCCAACGAGATCCCCGTTCAGGAATGGCGGAACCGCGTCGGCCACCTGCAAAGCCAAGCCGATATGATCGCCGGGCAGGCCGCAAAGACGCTTGGCGAGCGCGGGATCGACCATGACGAACGCCCGGTCGTCCTGCCAGCCGGGATGATCGCAGACGAGGTCGCAAAGCTGGCCCGCCATGCGGACATCTGCGTCATGCCATGGCCGACAAGTGTTGCCCGAAGGCGCGAGGCAACGGAGGCCTTTGACGGCGCACTCTTCAGCACGGGACGGCCGGTCCTTCTGGTCCCACCCGGCCCGCTCTCGAAGGGCTGGGGCGAGACCGTCATGGTTGCCTGGGATGAACACCCACAAGCCGCACGGGCGCTTGCCGACGCGCTTCCGCTGCTGAGGGCAGCGACGGAGGTCCACGTGGTGATCGTCGAGAACGACGGCGATCCATCCCGGTCGCCCACCATGGACCTCAAGCCGATGCTCGCCCGGCACGGCGTCACGGCAAAGTTCGAGGTCATCGAACGGCGCGGCCGCAGCGTTGGCGAGGCGCTGCGCGAACAGGCGACCTGGCTGGAGGCCGAGATGACCGTGATGGGCGGCTACGGGCATTCGCGCTTTCGCGAGATCGTCCTTGGCGGCGCGACGCACGAGATGCTGGCCCACAACGCCATCCCGATCCTGCTGTCGCACTGACCGCTCAGGCGTCGGCGTCGAGCGCGCTTTTGATCGGGTCGCTCCGGACCTCGCGGGACATGCCGGCATAGAGACGGTCCGCGTCGGCGCGGGTGCAAAGCTCCGTGCCGGGGGTCATGACGGCCGCCGCTCCAGCCGCGACGGCATAGCGCCCCGCGTCCTCGATACTCCAGCCACGCGCGAGCGACAGGGCGAAACCGGCCACCATACTGTCGCCGGCGCCGATCTTGCTGGCCGGCTTCACCGTCGGCGCGAGGATGCGGGTTGCGCCTTGCTCGGCGGCGAGAAGCGCGCCCGCAGCGCCGAGCGAGACCAGCACGATCTCGGACGCGCCTTGCGAGACGAGCCCGCAGGCGGCCCGCGCCAGATGGTCTTCCGTTTCGATGTCGCACCCGACGAGCGACGCCAGTTCGCGCAGGTTGGGCTTTATCAGGAAGAGGCCGGAGCCGAGCGCAGCCTTCAGTGCCGCTCCCGAGGTGTCGAGCACGACTTTGGCCGGGGCGGCGCGTTTCGCGACCTTGGCGTAGGCATCCGGCGGCAAGCCTTCGGGGAGGCTACCACTCAATACGAGGATGTCTGTCGATGCCTCTTCGACAACCGCTAGGACGGTGTCGAACTCGTCCGCCGTCAGCGCGGGGCCGGGCGCTCCGATCCGATATTGAAGGCAGGTGGACGTCTCGTTGACCGTCAGATTCTCCCGCGTCCAACCCGTGATCGGCACGCGGTGCTGCGCAATGCCCTCCGCGTCGAGCCCAGCGCTCAGCATCTCGCCGGTCGGACCGCCGGCGCAGTAGATAGCCGATGCGGTCCCGCCCAGCTTGGCGATCGCGCGCGCCACGTTCACCCCCCCGCCGCCGGGATCGAGACGCGGGTTCGTGCCGCGCAGCTTGCGCTCAGCAATCACCGCCTCGACGTCGAGCGTCTTGTCGAGCGCCGGGTTGAGGGTCAGCGTCGCGATCGACGCGGGTCTGTCCACCGAGGCCAACGGTCAGGACCGCATGTCGAGGACGATCCGTCCGTCGACCGTGCCGGATTTCAGCTGCGCGATGACATCGTTGATGTCCTCCAGGCGTGCCGGGTGGACATGGGCATGGACGCAGCCGTCCGCAGCGAAGTCGAGGGCTTCCGCAAGGTCGGCCCGCGTGCCGACGATGGAGCCTCGGATCGTCAGCCGTTTGAGCACGACGTCGAAGATAGGCGTCGGGAACTCGCCTGGGGGCAAGCCGACGAGGACCATGGTACCCTTGCGCCGCATCATGCCGACAGCCTGGCCGAACGCCTCGGGGGAGACCGCCGTGACGAGTACGCCATGCATGCCGCCAGCCTCCTCATGCAGCGCCTTCACGGGATCGCGCAGAGATGCGTTGATCGCGATGTCGGCGCCGAGCGCTTCGGCGAGTTGTACCTTGTCCTCCGTCACGTCGACGGCGGCGACATGGAGCCCCATGGCCTTGGCGTAGCGGATCGCCATGTGCCCGAGACCGCCGACGCCGACGACCGCGACCCATTCGCCGGGACGCGCCTCGGTTTCCTTCAAGCCTTTGTAGACGGTCACGCCCGCGCAGAGGATCGGAGCGGCCCTCAACGAGTCGAGATTGCCGGGAATCTGTGCGGCAAAGCGGGGATCGGCGAGGGTGTAGTCGGCAAACGTCCCGTCGATGGAATAGCCTGTGTTCGACTGGGATTCGCAGAGCGTCTCCCACCCCGTCTCGCAATGATGGCAATGGGAGCAAGCCGCGTGCAGCCAGGGCACGCCGACGCGGTCCCCCTCCTTGAGCAGGGTCACGTTCGCGCCGACCGCCGCGACATGACCGATGCCTTCGTGGCCCGGAATTAACGGCAATGGCGCCTTGATAGGCCAGTCGCCGTCGATGGCGTGGACATCCGTGTGGCAGACGCCCGACGTTTCGATCCGCACGAGCACCTGGTCCGGTCCGACTTGCGGGATGGGCCGCTCTTCAACCTGCAGCGGCGCACCGTATTCGCGCACCACCGCTGCCCTCATCGTCTTCGCCATCTGCTCGACCTCCGTGCGACGTTCCGTGGCCGGTCTAGGCGGATCGGTCGTGGTGCGGCCTGATTTAGGTCAATGCTCCGTCGGATCTCGGTGCTGCGCGGAGCGACCCAAACGAGCCCCTCCACCTCCTGTCGGCGGCGAACATGGTTGGCCGCCTTGCGCTCCTTCGCCTCACGCCCCGCTGGTCGCGGCGGGCTCTGGCGGTCATCGGCTTCGTGGTTCTCGTGGTCACGCTCTCGTCGCTCATTGATCATCGGCGGCGAGACACACGAGTACACCTGCCTCGTCGGCACCATGACGCAGGAGGTCCACGATACCTCTTCCGCGATGGAGGCGCGCGGGTCGCAGGGCTCCTGGACGGCCGAAGGTCTCGCTCGGCACACCCAGTCGGTCCTTCAAGGCGCGTTCGTCCTCGCAAAGGCTTCGGGTGATCCCGAGACGGCCCGCGAGAGCATCGACCGTCTCATCCGCTACGTCCGCCTGCGCTTCGCTCCGACCGGGATGATCTTGGCTCGTCCAACACAAACCGTCGGCAAGGTCCATAAGAGCCTCCAGATCTGGATCACCTCGTGAGGGGAGGCCGAACGTCCTTGCCTAACCCACCCGTGCGCGCCAGCTCCATCATTGGTCGTTTGAAGCAGCCGTCCGCGCCCTACGGATCCCGATGCGAGCCGTTTAGATGTCGGGTTCTCGCAGTGCCGCATGTGCGCTGACAATCCTCACCCATCCAGTGGGGGGATCAGTAGCGAGGCGTTTGGGGCGGAAGATCGAAGGGACGATGCATCTGCGGTTCCCCGTGAGGGCTGAGGCTGGAGCCGTTCCAGCGGAGGTGCGATAGCACCGCAGCGTAGGGAACCGCGCAAACAAAGCGCTGGAGCGCGTTCGGTGAATGGATAGGAACCGGACGTGCGCTAAGCCGTCAGACGAGGTGACAGGCCGCACTGCAGCCCTTGGCGACGGGGCGCAGCGCGGGATCGTCGGTCTGGCACCGCACGATCGCGATGGGACAGCGCGGATGGTAGTTGCAGCCCGTCGGCGGCGAGAGCGGTGAGGGGATCTCGCCGCGGATCGGGTGCAGCTCGACGAGCGCGTCGGTGTCGAGAACGAGGCGCGGCACGCTCTCCAGGAGGCCCTTGGTATAGGGGTGCTTCGGGTCGGCATAGACGGTCTCGGTCTGCCCTTCTTCCACGATCCGGCCCAGATACATGATCGCGACGCGGTCCGAGAGGTGCCGCACGACCGAGAGATCGTGGCTGATGAAGACGATGGTCAGTCCCAACTCGCGCTTCAGGTGCAGGAAGAGGTTGATGATCTGCGCCTGGATCGACACGTCGAGCGACGCGACCGGCTCGTCGCAGACGAGAACGTCGGGCTGCATGGCGAGCGCGCGGGCAATGGCGATGCGCTGGCGCTGTCCGCCGGAGAACTGATGCGGGAAGCGGTTGGCGAGACCGGCATCGAGCCCGGCCCGGGTGAGGTAGCCCGTGACATAGGCGTCCGTTCCCGCCTTGTCGACGAGGCCGTGGACACGTGGACCCTCAGCGATGATATCGCCGACCCGCATGCGGGGATCGAGTGATGCGAAGGGGTCCTGGAAGATCGTCTGGACACGGGTTCCCGTCTTCTCGCCCGCCACGCGGACGGGCGCACCGTCGATCGCGACCGTCCCGGAGCTGGGCGCGAGGATGCCGGCCATCATGCGGCCAAGCGTCGATTTTCCGCATCCCGATTCGCCGACCAGCCCCAGCGTCTTGCCGCGCGGGACGCGGAGCGAGACACCGTCGACGGCGCGCACGGCGCGTGTCTCGACCGACGCACCGAGGCGCGCGGCGAGCTTGTCGCCGAGCGAAACATTCGGCGCGAAGTGCTTGGTGACGGCCTCGACCGAGACGAAGGCCTCGTCTGCTCCGATGTCGCGCGCGACGCTCATGCCGCGGCCTCGGCAAGCCCCAGGGGATGAAAGCAGCGCCAGCCCCGCGCGCCGTCGCGCGTCGTGGCCGGCTCGTCGAAGCACGCCTCGGTGGCGAAGTCGCAGCGCGGGCGGAAGGGGCAGCCTTGCGGCGGATCGAGGAGCGAGGGCGTGGTGCCCGGTATCTGGGCGAGGTCCTCGCCGGGGGCGGCGGTGGCCGGAAGCGAGCGCAGGAGGCCGGCCGTATAGGGATGGCGCGGGTCGCGCAGCGTCGCGGCGACGGGACCTTCCTCGACGATGCGGCCGGCATACATCACGAGGAGCCGGCTGGCGAGCGAGGAGACGGTCGCGAGGTCGTGGCTGATCCAGACCAGCGCCGTGCCGCTCTCGTCGGCGAGCTTGCGCATCTCCGTCAGGATCTGGGCCTGGATCGAGACGTCGAGCGCCGTCGTCGGCTCGTCGGCGACGATGACCTCGGAGCCATGCAGCAGCGCGATTGCGATGGCGACGCGCTGGCGCATGCCGCCGGAGAACTCGTGCGGATAGGCGGCGAGCCGCGCGCGGGCTTCGGGGATGCCGACCTTGGTGAGTACGTCCGCCGCGCGGGCGTCGGCCGCCTTGTCGGAGACCTTGGCGTGGGCGCGCATGGCGAGCCGCATCTGCGTCCCGATCTTGAGCACGGGGTTGAGCGTCATCATCGGGTCCTGAAAGACCATGGCGATCTTGGCACCGCGCAACCGGCGCATGGCGCGCTCCGGACGCCCGACCAGTTCTTCGCCGGCGAGCTTGATCGAGCCCGCAACGATGCGGCCCGGCTGATCGACAAGGCCGAGAAGCGAGAAGCCGGTGACCGACTTGCCCGAACCCGATTCCCCGACAAGGCCGACGATCTCGCCGGCGTTCACATCGAAGGAGACGCCGTCGACCGCCTTCACGACGCCGGCGCGGGTGAAGAAATGGGTGCGCAGGTCCCGGACCTGGAGGAGGGGGGCGCTCACTTGTTGAGCCATTACTTGTTCAGTCTGGGGTTGAGGATGTCGCGCAGATGATCGCCGACGAGGTTGATCGCGACGATGAGGATGATGAGCGCGACGCCTGGATAGACCGACATCCAGGTGCGCCCGCTCATCATGTATTTGACGCCGTTGGAGATAAGCATGCCGAGGCACGGCTCCGTGACGGGCAGGCCGAGGCCGAGGAAGGAGAGCGTCGCCTCGAGCGCGATGGCATAGGCGATCTGCACGGTGGCGACCACGATGAGCGCCGGCATGGCGTTGGGCAGCAGGTGACGGAAGACGATGCGACGGGCCGAGAGCGGCGTGGCGGCCGCGGCCTCGATATAGTCCTTGGAGCGCTCGGCCGAGGCGGCGCCATAGGCGGTGCGGGCAAAGTAGGCGTATTGCGCCGCGACGAGCGCGAGAATGAGCTGGCTGCGGCCCTGGCCGAGCAGCGCGACGAGGACGAGCGCGAGAAGGATGGCCGGGAAGGAGAGCTGCAGATCGACGATCCGCATCAGCACCGCCTCGACGAGCCCCCGCGCATAGGCCGCGACGATGCCGATCGTGGTGCCGATGACGAGCGCGATGGCGCCCGCCGCGATGCCGATCTGCAAGGAGACGCGAAGCCCGTAGAGGATCGCGCTGACGAGGTCTCGCCCTTGCGCATCCGTGCCGAGAAGATGGGTGTAGCCGCCCGAGCCGACGAAGCCTGGCGGGCGGCGGGCATCGCGCAAGGAAAGGCCGGAGAGATCGTAAGGGTCCTGCGGCGCGATCCAAGGCGCGAGGATGGCCGCGACGATGAGAATGGCGACGACGACGAGCGCGGCGACGGCGATCCGATCCTCGCGGAACCGGGCCCAGAGGTCTCGCCACGGTGAGATCGGCTTGGGCGGAATGGCGCTGGCTTCGTCCGTCACGCTGCGCGGCCTCGGCGGAGGCGCGGATCAAGGACGGCGTAGACGACGTCGACGGCGAGGTTGATGGTCACGAAGAGGCCGGCGGTGAGGATGAGATAGGCCATCATCACCGGGCGATCGAGATTCTTGATGGAATCGATGATGAGCTTGCCGACGCCCGGCCAGGAAAAGATCGTCTCGGTGACGACGGCGAAGGCCAGCGTCGAGCCGAGCTCAAGGCCGAAGACCGTCACGATGGGGATCGAGATCAGCTTGAGGACGTGCCGCGTCAGGATCGTCCATTCGGAGAGACCAGCGGCGCGCGCGAACTTGACGGTATCGGTCAGCATCACCTCGCGGGTGCCGGCCCGGGCGAGCCGGATCATGATGGCGAGCTTGAAGAGCGCGAGATTGATCGCCGGCAGCACGATATGCGACCAGCCATCGGGCGTCAGCACGCTCCAGCCGACGCCGAAGACCTCGACCGTGTCGCCCCGCCCGCCCGACGGGAACCAGCCGAGATTGACCGCGAAGGTGAGGATCATCACGAGGCCGATCCAGAAGGTCGGCACCGAGAACCCGAGGATCGAGATCGCCATGATGGCCCGCGCCGGCCAGGCGTCGGGCGCATAGCCGGCATACATGCCCAAGGGCACGCCGAGGAAGAGCGCGCCGAGCACCGAGACGAGCACCAATTCGATCGTCGCCGGCATGCGGCTCGCGATCAGCTCCAGCACTGGCTCGTTATAGATATAGGAGCGGCCGAGATCGCCCTGGAGAAGGTTGCGGATATAGAGGCCGTATTGCTCCCACATCGGCCGGTCGAGACCGAAGCGCGCGATGGTCCGCGCCCGCACGTCCTGCGTGGCTTCCGGCGGGATCAGCACGTCGAGCGGATTGCCGATCGCGTAGATGCCGGTGAAGACGATGACCGACATCACCGCCATGATGAGGACGGCTTGCAGCAGGCGCTGGAGGATGAAGCCTGGCATGAAACGTCCGGCTCCTCTGGGTGCGCCGATGTCGGGTCAGCCTAGAGCGGCTTTGGTCAGGGTGGCCAAAGCGCCGGCCTCGACGCTCGCCTTCAGCGCCCCCTCTCCCCTTGTGGGAGAGGGTTGGGGTGAGGGGGCGGCGCGTCTTGCCGAGTGATCGCCTGGGATCGACGCCCCCTCATCCGCCTGCCGGCACCTTCTCCCACGAGGGGAGAAGGAAGGCTTGGCGCGATCGTTCGTGTCAGCTCGCCGGCTGGATGAAATAGGCGAGCGTCTCTTCGTCGGCGCGGGGGGTGACGACGACCTTGTCGGCGTTGCCGGCCCAGACGGACTGGAGCGTGACGATCGAGATATAGGCGCGGTCGGCCATGGTCAGCTCCATCGCCTCCTCGAAGAGGGCACGGCGCTTGGTCTCGTCGAGCTCCTGCGCGCCGGCCTGCATCAGCCGGTCGACGTCCGCGTTGACGTAGCCGATGCGGTTGAAGGCGCCCATCTTGACCTCTTCGTTGGGCGAATGCGCGAGGCTGCCAAGCGTATAGGACGCTTCGCCCGTGAGCGTGCCCCAGCCGTTCATGAAGGCCGAATATTCCTTGCGGGCCGAGGCCGGGAAGAAGACGGTCTTCGAGATCGCGTTGACGTTGGTGTCGATGCCGACTTGCGCGAACATCTGACCGAGCGCCTCGCAGATCGCACCATCGCCGGGCAGCCGGTCGCTGGTGCAGTAAAGGTCCATCGCGAAGCCGTCCGGATAGCCGGCGTCCGCGAGCAGGGCTTTGGACGCCTCGACATCGTAGACCGGCGTCGGGATCTTCTCCGACGAGCCGAAGAAGCCGAGCGGCATCATCTGGTTGGCCGGCGTTCCGAGACCTTCGAGGACGATCTCGACCATCGTCTCGCGGTCGATCGCCATGTCGATGGCTTCGCGCACCTTGGGGTCGCGGAAGGGATTCTCGTCGAGTGCGCCGCCGCCCTTGGCGTAGACCATCGGCGTGTCCTCGCGCTGGTCGAGCTGGAGGTTCATGACGTAGACGGAATCGCCGAGGAAGGTCGCGATCTCCGGCTCGGCATCGAGCGAGAGATAGTCGGCCGAGGAGACGTAGTTGATGACGTCGACATCGCCGGCCTTCAATGCCGCGAGGCGCGAGCTGTCGTCGGAGATCTCCTTGCGGATGACCTGCTCCCAAGGCGCGGCACCGCGCCAATAGTCGTCGAAGCGCGCCATCACGAGGTCGCCCTTCGGCTCCCAGGAAACATACTGGAAGGGGCCGGTGCCGATGGCGGCCTCGCCGGAATTGAACCCGTCGGCCGAGGTCTCGGATGTCGAGAAGTCGGCTGCCGCGTCGGACGACACGATGAAGAGGCGCACGAAGTCGAAGGGCAGCGTCGCGGCCGGCCCGTCGGTGTGGATGTGCAGCGTGTAGTCGTCGACGATCTCGACATCCTTGACGCGTCGCACGTAGATCTCGGTCGTCGTCGGACCGGTCACGTTCGGGATGCGCTCGATGGAGAACTTGACGTCCTCGGCCGTGAAGTCCGAGCCGTCGTGGAAGGTCACGCCCTCTCGCAGCTTGAATTCCCAGGTGTCGTCGTCGATCGCCTCCCAGGAGGTCGCGAGGCCAGGCTCCAGCTGCAGGTCGTCGCCGGTCCAGACGAGCGGATCGAAGATGTGCTTCACCGCGTCGGCCTGCGGTCCCAGCGCCGAATAATGCGGGTCCATCGATTCCGGGCCGCCGCGCACGCCGACCGTCAAGGTCTGGGCGCTGACGGCCGTGGCGAGCACGCTGAACGTGCCGGCTAGAAGGAAGGAAGTGGCGAATTTCGTCATATGGCCGGGTCCCTGTTCTCTGAGAAGGCGCAGGTTCGGCCTGCGCCAATTTTCTTCCATTTGGAACTTGTTTTGACGAGAATGCTGCCGCATGGTGATGCCGTCAAGCCGGAAAAACGAGAAGGGCGCCCGCGCCGTGCACAATCAGGCAGCACGCACCCTCGAGAGGCAGACGCCAGGCCCGGACGCCGCGCCGTTGGGCCGCGATGCGATGACGGAGGCCAAGCTCTGGCGCAATCCGTGCTGGCTGACCTACCGGCTGAACTACCTGGCATTGCGCTATAACGTGCCGCTCTATTCCTGGGTCGAGGCGACCTACGGGCTCTCGCGGCCGGAATTCGTCGTCATCTATTCGCTCGGGTTGAAAGATGGCGCCTATGCCCGGGATATCGGCGCGTCGTCCGGTTTTCCGCAAAACACGCTCAGCCGCGCGATCCACAAGCTGGTGCGACTGAAACTCATCGCGCGCGACCCGGACCCCGACGACGGGCGCCGCTTCCTCTTGACGCTGATGCCGGCCGGCCGCGATCTCTTCGAGGCCGCGCTGCCGCGTTTCGTCGATTACGAGCACCTGATGCTGGCCGCCTTGAGCGCGGACGAGCAGCGCACGCTCTCCGATCTCATGGCCAAGATGGTTCTCGCTTCGCACGCCTGGCCCCAAACGGTGGCTGAGTAACCAGTCTCTTCAAGGAAACCTTCGATGCGCGTGGCTGAGATGAATTGGTCGGACATAGAAGCCCAGGTGGCGCGGGACGACCGCTGCCTCTTGCCCATCGGCTCGACGGAGCAGCACGCGCAGCTCTCGCTCTGCGTCGATGTCATCCTTGCCGAAAAGGTCGCCTGCGATGCGGCCGAGCCGCTCGGACTGCCGGTCTTCCCCGTCATGCCCTACGGCCTGGCGCCCTATTTCGCGGCCTATCCCGGCACCGTGACGCTGCGGGTCGAGACGCTGCTCGCCGTCGTGCGGGACGTCATCGCCTCGCTCTACCGCTCCGGCTTTCGCCGGGTGCTCATCGTCAACGGGCATGGTGGCAATCAGCCGGCCGGAGCGGTGGCCAACGAAATCATGATCGAGCAGCCGGACATGAGCATTCAGTTCCACAATTGGTGGAGCGCGCCTCGCACCATGGCGCAAGCCAAAGCCATCGACGCGAGTGCCAGTCACGCCAATTGGATGGAGAACTTTCCCTGGACGCGGCTTGCGCATGCCGCCGCTCCGGCCGAGGCCAAGGCGCTCCCCGATCTCGCGTCCCTCAAGGCCGCGCCCCCGACGCAGGCTCGAGATATGCTTGGCGACGGCAGTTTCGGCGGCCCCTATCAGATGGACGACGCGACGATGCTGGCGCTCTGGGAGACCGGCGTCGGCGAGGTCCGCGAGGCGCTCGAGAATGGCTGGCCCGGCCGTGGCTGATCCCATCCTCGTCTGGGGCGCCGGCGCAATAGGCGGCACGCTCGGCGCCTATTGGGCGCGCGCCGGCCACGACGTTCTGATGGTCGATGTCGTGCCGGAGCATGTCGAGGCCTGCCGCACGGCCGGACTGGCGATCACGGGGCCGGTCGAGACCTTCACCCAGGTCGTGCCCTGCGTGACGCCGGATGCTTTGGAGGGCACATTCTCGCGCATCGTCCTCGCCGTGAAGGCGCAGGCGACTGTGGACGCTGCCCACGCTCTGGCACCCCATCTCGTGGATGACGGCTACGTCCTTTCGGCACAGAACGGGCTCAACGAACTCGCGCTCGCCGACATCCTCGGATCGGAGCACGTGATGGGCGCCTTCGTCAATTTCGGCGCGGACTGGCATGGGGCCGGCGAGATCCTCTTCGGCAATCGCGGCGCCGTCGTGGTCGGCGAGATCGACGGCACGATCCGCGAGCGCACGCAAGCCATGCACCGCCTGCTGCAGGTCTTCGAGCCCGACGCGGTGCTGACCGATGACATCTGGGCCTATCTTTGGGGCAAGCTCGGCTATGGCGCGATGCTCTTCGCAACGGCGCTGACGGACGATTCGATGACCGAGAACTTCGCCGACCCGGAGCGCGTGCCGGCCTTCATCGCCCTTGGGCGCGAGGTGATGGCGGTCGCCCGGGAGCGCGGCGTGGTACCGAAAGGCTTCAATGGATTCGAGCCCGAAGCCTTCATGCCGGGCGCGAACGAGGATAGGGCGCAAGCCTCCATCGCCGCGCTCGCCGACTTCAACAGCCGGACGGCCAAGACGCATACGGGCATCTGGCGCGACCTGGCCGTGAGAAAGCGGCGCACCGAGGTCGATCCGCAGATCGGCGTCATGACGAAGCTCGGCCGGGATGCGGGCATTCCGACGCCGATGCTCGACACGCTCGTCGCGCTCATCCACGATATCGAGGACGGTCGGCGCCGACAGTCGCGCCAGACGTTCCAGGCGTTGCTCGACCGATGCGACTGAGCTTCGAGGGGCGCACAGCGCTCGTGACGGGCGCCGCGCAGGGGATCGGACGCGCCATCGCGGACGGCTTGGCGGAGGCCGGCGCGTCGCTCGTACTCGCGGACATCGACGCGGACGGCGTCGCCGCAGCCGCCGAGCAACTTCGTGCGACGGCGCTCACCATCGACCTCGGCGACCGCGCGGCCGTGCATGCCGCGATCGCGAGGCTCAACCGCGCTCCCGACGTCCTTGTCCATGCGGCCGGCGGCACGCGCGGTCAGGCGGGTCGGCCGCTGGAGGAGATCGACGAGGCGGCGTGGCGACCGATCTTCGAGGCCAATGTCGACGGCTTCTTCTGGCTCGCCCAGGCATGTGCGGCCGGCATGAAGGCGCGGGGTGCGGGGCGCATCGTGGCGATCGCATCGGGTGCTGGGCTGCGGCCCTCGTTGACTGGCATCCAGGCCTACACGGCAGCTAAGCACGCGCTCGTCGGCCTCGTCAGGCAACTGTCCTGGGAACTCGGGCCGGCCGGCATCACCGTCAACGCGGTGGCACCCGGCTTCGTGCGGTCCAACCCGACGACGGAGAGGCAATGGGAGGCGCTCGGCGAGGCCGGGCAGGCGGCGCTTGTCGATTCGATCCACACCCGGCGGCTCGGCACGGCCGGGGACATTGCAGCCGCCACGCACTTCCTCGCGAGCGAGCAGGCCGGCTGGATTTCCGGGCAGATCCTGTCCGTCGACGGAGGACGGTCTTGAGCGACCTCGCGAACGATCCGGTTCTCAGGTATCTGCGGGCGGAGGGCGACGCGATCCTGGACCGTTTGATCGCTTATGCCCGTATTCCATCGGTGAGTACGGACCCAGCCTATGCCGCCGGCATGGCAGAGGCCCGCGCGCTTCTCGCCGCGCGCCTCGAAGAGGCCGGCTTCGAGCGCACCGAGGAGATCGAGGCAGGCGGCCATCCGGCGATCGTGGCGGAGTGGATGAAGGCGCCGGGCGCGCCGACCTACCTCGTCTATGGCCATTACGACGTGCAGCCGCCGGACCCGCTCGACAAGTGGCACTCGCCGCCCTTCGAGCCGCAGGTGCGCAACGGTCGCCTTTACGGACGCGGCGTCTCCGACGACAAGGGCCCGGCGTCGATCGCGCTGGAAACCCTCTTTGCGTTCCTGACCATCGAGGGGCGCCTGCCGGTCAATATCCGCATCCTCCTCGAGGGCGAGGAGGAGATCGGCAGTGCCAGCCTGCCGGCGCTCCTCGACGCCCATGCCGACCGGCTCAATGCCGACGCCGTCATTTCCGCCGACGGCGCCAGATGGCGGGCCGACCTTCCCTCCGTCAACGTCGGCTCGCGCGGAAACGCCGCTTATGAGATCGGTCTGCGGACCGCGTCCAAGGACCTGCATTCCGGCCGCTATGGCGGCGCTGTGCCGAACGCGGCCCACGTCCTGGCCCGGCTGGTGGCCAGCCTCCACGACGACGATGGACGGGTCGCGGTAGCGGGCTTCTACGAGGGCATCCCGGCGACCGACGAGGCCGAGAGGGCCGGCATCGCGGCTCTCCCTTTCGATGAGGCGACCTTCTTCGAGGCCGTCGGCTCGGCGCCGGCCGGAGAGGTGGGCTTCTCGACGCTGGAACGTCTCTGGCTGCGTCCGACGCTGGAGGTCAATGGGCTGTGGTCAGGCTATACGGCCGAGGGCGGCAAGACCGTGACGCCCGCCGAAGCCTTCGCCAAGCTGACGACACGTCTCGTGCCGGGGCAGGCGCCTGAACGGGTGCGCGCGGTTCTGGAGACGCATCTACGAACCCATTGTCCGGACGACGCGAGCCTCTCCTTCGTCGCGCGTGACGATGGCAACGCGGCTTACACCGTGCCGCCCGACCATCCGCTGCTCCTTGCGGTGGAAAGCGCAGTCGAGGCGGCGCTCGGCCGACCTCCGGCGCGGGTGCGGGTCGGCAGCACGTTGCCGCTGTCCGACATGATCAAGCGCGCTCTCGGTATCGACACCGTCACGCTCTCCTTCTCGACCGCCGACGAGGATTTTCATGCCCCCAACGAGTTCCTGAGGCTCTCCGCCCTCGAGGACGGTACCGCCGCCTGGGTCGCGCTCCTGCGCCGGCTGGGCGCCGGCCGCCCGACGGCGCGTGCGTAGCGGCTACGCTTACTCGTCGAGTGTCCGACGGACTGCGACCTTGTCGACGCGCGACTGTGGGATTGTGGGAGGAGCGCGGACCGTCCCTCGACGCCTGCCAAGGCAGGCAGGTGACCGGCGTGTCATCCGCGAGCCGTAACCGAGCGAGCGCGAGCAACGTTGACCGCAAGCATCAGTCGCCGAGAGGCTGCGGGCCGATGCGGCCGTGATAGGCCGTGAGCGAGACGCGAATACGCCGGAGGTCTTCGGTCGCCTCGGTCGATATCTCCCAAGCGACCGCCAAGGCGAGCGCCTCGACGATCATGAGGTATGCGTAGCGCGAGACCGTCGGTTTGTAGATGTCCCGGTCCTCCGCGAGGTCGCCGCCGAGGCGGATGGCGCAGGCCCGCGCGAGGCGGGTGGCCAGGAGCGCGCGGCACGCGGTCCCGACGGCCTCCGCGCCGATGTGCCGGCGCATGATCTCGGCGGTCGCGACAGCACCGGAGACGACCTGATCGATGGTTTCCGTTCCACCGGACGGCGCGCCGTTGGGCTCCGTGCCGAGTTATTGGATGCTGACGGCCGGGTTCTGTGCGAGCCCGAGCTTGCACTCGCGATAGCCCTCAAGTCCAAGCGCGCGGCAGAACCGTACCACCGTCGGCGTGCTTACCGCGCAATGCGCCGCCAGATCGCCGATCGTCCTGGCGCTGAAGCGCCGAAACCACGTCGAGAGGTGCCGCACGTTTCGTGACGGGACGCCCTTTATTGGGTGGACGCCGAGCCTTTCCCAAGCGGGCTGGTGTCGGACGTGTTGGCAAGGAAGGTGTTGGCAAGGGATGTACCTTCTCCTTCCGATCCTGCGACGCGCCTGCGACGCGCCTGCGATGGGGCAGTCGGACGGGCCGACGCGAGCCCCTGCAACGCATCGAGACCCAACCGCCACGCCACCAGATGTCGGCCATCCCTCGTTCGCACAACACCCGCCACTGAGCTACATGTCACCGGTAGACAACGTAATTCCGTTACGTTTGAGACGGGTAGGTTCATCCCTCGGGAGGGCCGGTGCGGAACGGAGCGGCTGCGGCAGGCAAAGCGATGAACGCCGCAGTCGAAACACTCGCGGCCATGCTGATGCTGTCGCTCGTACTCGACGTCTAGCTCGGCGCCCTACCTGGACTGATCCGCCCCTTGCGCCCGCGCGGGCCTTTACGGCCAAAGCCGCTCATTACAAGCCGAGAGCCTGTCGCCATGCGCGTCTTCTACGCCTCCATCGGCACGAAAGCCAACACCTTCCCGCCCCTGAGAACCGACCTGACGGACTTCGTCGAGAGCTTCTACGCGCCGCCGGGGGGGGGCATCTCGAAACCCTGACGCCCTGCAGCGCTATCGTCCCTGCTTTGCGCGGCCGGGCACGGGCTGGCGAGATCACGCTCGCCGAGGGGACCTCAACGGGGGCCGAGCCGGGCGGTCTCATCAACGCCCGTCCCTGGGCGCTCCTAAGCGCACCTGCGGCGCGAAGCCCTGCGCTTCGGTGGCAAGACCTCAACTCAGCCGGGCGCACCGCTGGAGGCGGAAGTGACGGTCTTGCGTACCCAGCGCGATGCGGTCCAGAGCTTCGGCGTGGACACGCTACACGCAGCCGACCCGTTCCATCTACCCGATCGTCGACGATCCGTTTGCGAAGGACGCAGCATGACGCTTACCCCACTGCAGCCGATACCGATCCGCTCGCCGACGTCGAGACGCCGGCCGTACTGATCGACCTCGATATCGCCGAGGCGAATATCGATCGCTTCCAGGCCTGTTGCGACACCCACGGCCTGGCGCTGCGGCCGCATATCAAGACCCACAAGCTGCCGCGCCTGGCCAAGCGGCAGATCGCGGCCGGCGCCATCGGTATCACTTGCCAGAAGGTCAGCGAGGCCGAGGCGGTGGTGGCGGAGGGCGGTATCGACGACGTGCTGCTGACCTACAATGTGCTGGGTTCAGCCAAGCTCGACAGGCTGCGCACGCTCGCCTCCCACCTCCGTTTGAGCGTCGTGGCAGACAACGTGGAGACGATCGCCGCGCTCTCGGCGACCTTCGCCGACGCGGAGCATCCGCTGGCGGTGCTTGTCGAATGCGACACAGGTGCCGGGCGCTGCGGCGTGCAGTCCCCCGGAAGCCGCGCATGCGCTCGGCATCGCTATCGCGGCTGCGCCCGGCCTCGCCTTCGCCGGCCTGATGACCTATCCGCCCGCTGGCCGCGAGGGCGAAGTCGAGGCGTGGCTGTCGCGTGCCAAGGCGCTCTTGGAGGCCGATGGGCTCGCGGTGCTGCACGTCTCGACCGGAGGAACGCCCGGCATATGGCGGGCGGGCGAGGTGCCGGTCGCGACCGAATACCGGATCGGCACCTATGTCTATAACGACCGCTCGCTCGTCGCGGCCAAGGTCTGCGAATGGGCGGACTGCGCGCTCGCCGATGTCGCGAAGGTCGGCGTGTGGCTCGACGATCCCAGAGACTTCTGGACCTTCAACAAGGTCTGCGCGAGCTACTTCCCCGGCGGCGGTCCCGCCCGCTCAACGGTGCACTCGCAGATCATAATCGATGCCAAAGTCGAAATCGACGCGATTGCCTACAAGCCGATGATCTGACGCAAATGCCGCGCGACCGAGGCACGAGTCGATCACGCCGGCGGCCAAGTCCGTCCTCGGATCTCGTGTGCTCGGTCGCCGCTGCGTCGAGCGGTGCCGGCGCGGCGCTCAACGTCACCATGGGACGCCGCCACGTAAGCCACCACCTCGTAGGTTACCACCTCCTTCCTGACCGCCGGCCTGGACCCCGTAGGACAGCGTCAGCAGACTGTCGTCGACAGAACGTATCGCAGAACCGCCTTGTCCAAGCTCAGCTCGGCGACCAACCGCTTCAGGCGCGCGAAGCCGCAAACTCTGCGCGGCAACGCCAATCTGACGGATCAGATCCTGTATCGGCAGCCCCATCTCATGCTACTTCAAGACCATCGCGATCCACTCGGTCGAAACCCGCTTCCTCTTCATCCGAGAACCCTTCCTCATCGAAGTCAGGATCGCCGCCAGACCCACTCATCTCGTGAACCAGTTTGCCAATGTCACCTCATGAAACGATCCGTCAAAGCCGAGGCGGTCTGACCATCAAGATCCGCTCGGTCGTAGACGGTCAGGGCAGACCCGTTCGGTTCAGCCTCGCCGGCTAGAGCCGTTCCAGCGGAGGTGCGATAGCACCGCAGCGTAGGGAACCGCGCTAAGAACAATGCGCTCGAGCGCGTTCGGTGAATGGATAGGAACCGGACGCGCTCTAGCGGACGCGTCGACCCCGGCTCACCGGCCTATTGCTCGACCTGCCGACCCGGTTTGCGATCGCCGACCGCGAGACGGTCATCTCGCAGCGCACGGTCGCCGCACGTTATGGGAAACCGTCTGCCACCAAGACGCTCTCGTCGCCCAAAGAGATGCCGCGGGGCACTTCTGCACCGCCGGCCACTAGAACTGGAAGTCGGTGGCGTCGAGATCGGCCTGCGAGACGCCGTCAAGGGTCAGGATGTCGCCGTTCCCGAGGTCGATCGTGGCGTTTCCACTGGCATCCTGGCCGATCCGGGTCTGAATGTCCGCGAAGGACGTGAAGCCGTTGGCGGTCAGGTTGAGGAGGTCGGTGCCGTTCTCGAAGCCGAAGACGGCATCGCTCCCGTTGTCGGCCGCCGAGCCATAGACGTCCTGCGCACCATCGTTCGCGCCGAGGAACACGACGTCGTCGCCCGAGCCGCCGAAGACGCTGTCGGCGCCGGCGCCGGCGAAGATCGTGTCGGCCCCATCGGCACCATAGACGGTGTCGGCGCCGGTGCCGCCGCCGAGCATGTCGTTGCCGCGACCGCCACCGAGCTCGTCGTCGCCAGCCCCGCCAAAGAGCGCATCGTCCTCAGTGCCACCGAAGAGCTTGTCGTTGTCGGAGCCACCATAAAGCGTGTCGGACCCGGCGGCGCCGTAAAGCACGTCGTTACCAGCTGCACCGAAGCCGACATCGCCGCCAGCCGCGCCGCCGATGGCGTCGTCGCCCGCGCCGCCAGCTTGCTCGTCGTTGCCCACACCGCCATAAAGTTGGTCGTGGCCGGCACCGCCCGCGGTAGAATCGTTGCCCTCGCCACCGAAGATGAGGTCGTTGCCCTCACCGCCGAAGGACTGGTCATCGCCGGCCCCGGAGAAGATCCGGTCGTCGCCGCCGTTGCCGACGATGACGTCGTTCCCGCCGAGCCCGGAAATGGTGTCGGCCCCGTCGCCGCCGGTTAGGCTGTCCGCGCCCTCAGTGCCAGTCATGACGTCACCAACGGCACCGGACGTTCCAATACCGGTAGAAGGTGGCGCAGGCGGGGTCGGCGCAGAGCCGGCGGTGAAGACCACGTTTCCATCCGGATCGACGGCAACAAAGCTGTTTCCAAACTGACCTGGGGTATCGATCGTGACTTCCGCCGTGTCGGCGTCGCCATCAGTGCTGATCAGGATCTGGCCGTTCGCAAAACGTGCATTCGTTGCGGCTTCGGTCAGGTCAATGACTTCGCCGGTCGCGATATCGGTGATGGTATCACCGTCGAGCTCGTCCGACGAACCCTCGAAGAGATCAGCGCCCCCGCCGCCTGAAAGCTCATCCACGCCAGCACCGCCGGATAGGGTGTCATCTCCTCCACCGCCTGCAATCGTGTCGTTACCATTATCGCCTGCAATCGTGTCTGCCCCATCTCCCCCGTCGATCATGTCCGCGCCCGATCCTCCGGACAGGATGTTGCCGGTACCGTCGCCTGTGATCGAGTCGTTCTGCGAGGACGCCAGAACGCTCTGGTTACCGATCGTGCTGCCGGTAAGCGTTACCGCGTTATCGCCGTCGTCGGTCCCGAGCACCGCGATGGCGGAGGGCGCACTGTCTGCCGTGTTCCCGATGAAGGTCGTTGATCCATCGACCGTGAGACCGGCGCCGTCCCGGACCGCGATGGCACCGCCGACGCCGTTCGTGCTGTTGCTCGTGAAGGTCGAGTTCGTGACGGTGACCGCGACCGCGCCATCCCTGAGATAAATAGCGCCGCCTCCCAAACTGGCAGCGTCCGAGACATTGTTGGCGAAGATGACGTTCGTGAACGATGCCTCGGCACCGGCTGGCTCGGTCGGCGAATCGCTGACGGCAACGCCACCACCACGAGCCGCTTCGTTCCCGGAGATCTCGCCACCCGAGACGATCAGGGTGCCCTTGAAGTTGTTGATCCCACCGCCGCTTCCCATCGAGATGTTGTTGATCACGTCGGTATCCATCAGCGTCAACGTACCGCTGTTGGATATCCCGCCTCCTCCTCCTCCCGCGGTATTGCCCGTGACGACCACGTTCTCGAGAACGAGCGTGGCACTACCTCCGTTGGCGATGCCCGCACCGGTGTTGGAATTGCCTCCAGTAATTTCGAGGTGTTGGAAGGTCGTGGTGCCCGTGCCCGAGTTCTGAAAGACACGCCAGGCATCAGCGCCCGAGATGGTGATGTCGAGCGTCCCGTCCCCGTCGATGTCCCCGTCTATGGTGACGTCGTCGCTACCAAGGATCGTAAGCTGACTGCCGAGCGTGATGGTTTCGCCCGCTAGGCTGTCCGCGAATTTGATCGTGTCGGCCCCGGGCGAGCCGGCTGCCTGCGCCAGCGCTTCACGCAGCGACGTTCCGTTCGTCTCTCCGTTGTCGTCGTCGTCCGGCGTCGTGACAGTGATAGTACCCATTGATCGTCCAGTCCCATGCTGTTGCGTGTCGGACGCTGCGGCACCGCCCCGGCACTGAGGACAGCGCCGGGCCTGGAGAGCGCGTCCAAGCTGCCTGGACCGTCATGGGGACGACGAGGCCCTGCAACGGCTAAGACATCGGAACCTCTGAGTTTTTCGCGAATTTGACAGTTTCTTCGCGAGTTCGACGGATGATCGCGACCGACCGCTCTCGGCTATCGGGCGTGGGTTAGGCGAGGGGGGCATCACAATGCGAATCGGGCCGGTGAACTGGCGCCGGACGGCCGTCCATTTTGCCGTCGTGATAGTCTTGTTCGTCGTTATCGGACCGTTCGGGACCTATGGAGAGCTGACCTTTCTGGGCCGGCTGTCTTATTGGGTCGTGATGATCGGTGCGTGTGGCTTGTTCTTCCACACGGCCGTCGCGGTCGCGATCCGCCATCCCCGCCTGGCGACGTGGCCACGCCTCAGGCGCCTTACACTGGGCGTCGTGCTGGCTGCCATACCCGCGACGGCCGTCGTCATGCTGCAAGATAAGCTCTGGCGCGGCGATGAGGTGGCGGGCGTCGGGTGGTTCTACACGACCGTGCTCGTCGTCGGCTTCATCATGAGCTTCGTGAACTTCATGCCCCCCTTCATGAGGATCGAGGAGCTGGAGACGGAGCACGCGGTCGATACCGAGACCGTCCCGTTCCTGAAGCGGCTGCCTGCCGAGCTCGGCGTGCGGCTGGTTTCGCTCTCGATGAACGACCACTATGTCCGGGTGGAGACACAGGCCGGCTCGACCCTCCTCCTGATGCGCTTCAAGGATGCGATGGAGGAGGTGCGGACCTATCCCGGCCATCGCATCCATCGCTCGCACTGGGTCGCCGCCGATGCGGTCGATGGCGTCGTCAGGAAAGGACGGCGCTGGAAGGTCCTGACGGTGAAGGGCGGCCGACTGCCAGCGAGCGCCAGCTACGAGAGACAATTGGCGCGCCTGAAAGAGCAGACCGAGCACAGACGAGCGGCGACGGCCGCACGAGTGGACGGGCCTACGCAGCCTGCGGATCATCGGAACCGGAGCCGCCGCGCGCGCTCGTCCACCGTGACGGACGATGCGGGGATGGTCGGGTAGCGCGCCACTGCGGCGGGGCGGGGGGCGACACGGCGGACGCAAGTTCGTCCTCACCACAGGTCCGCCTCGCAAAGGCCGTCACGGCCAAGCGCGACACATCGGTCTCCGAGCTCGCACGCAAGCTCGGCATAACGCCCACCACCCTCTGCGGCTACGTCCGCCCGATGGTGAGCTGAGGTGCTCGCCATCGGGCGGACGGGACCGTAAGCGACCTTGAGGGTTCGTCCGGTCTCCTGGAGAAGGAGATCGATGATGGCGACGCGCAAGGAGCACTATCCCATGTTCAAGGCGAAGGTGGCGCTGGAGGCGTTGAAGGATGAGGAAACGGTCGCCGAGTTGGCGACCCGGTTCGGCGTCCACCCGACGATGATCCACCAGTGGAAGAAGCTTTGCTCGACGGACCGTCGGAGGTCATCGAGCGGGGCGATCTCAAGCGCCAGCCCGAGATGGTTCCTGAGATGGTCAGGAGTTGCTCGCGAAGGCTCGAGACCTGGGGCGGGAAGCGAGGCGGGCGCTGATCGATCGCGACCACGCCGATCTCAGCATCGTCGAGCGGTGCCGTTCGCCGTCGATACCGGCCCCGCTCGAACCTGTCAGACCTGCCGATAGCCACGACTATTGGCGGCCAATCTCCTCCATCAGTCTTCTGCTTGCATCGATGTCCCAGCGGCGGAGATCGTCCTCGCGCGCGCTCGCTCGCATGAGCGACGTGCTCACGACGATCCCGTCCGCGAACCGGATCGCCTCGCGGGCATTCGCCTCCGTGACCCCGCCGCCGAGGAGGATCGGGCGCGTGACGCCGGCCGTTCGGGCGGCTTCGATGCGGGCGCGGCTCTCCTCGAGACTGTGCCCGGTGATGATGAGCGCATCCGCGCCGGCCTTTTGCGCCCACGTGGCGGCGACGTCGTGCGGCACGTCGCCGAGGGGCTGGCAGGTGCGGTCATGGACGTCGGCGAAGATCGCGACGTCGGTGCGGCCGATCGCGGCCCGGTAGGCCATCGCCTCGACGGAGAGACCCTGGCGCTGACCGTCGGCGGTGATCGCCGCGCCGACGAAGACCTTGAGCCGGACGAAATCGGCATTGGCGGCATCGGCTACCGCGATCGGCCCGATCGCGTCATGCGCCTGCATGATGACGCCGAGCGAGAGGTCGGGATGTTCCCGTCGCACGAGGCGCGCGAGCGCCGACAGCCGCGCGATGGAACGGGGCGCGGCGGCGCTGGGCTCTGCCGTCTGATCCTGGATCTTCACGGCGCCGATGCCACCGCCGACGAAGACCTCGACATTGGCGAGCACGTAGTCTTCCAGCCAGGCCATAGAGCGCGTACCACTCCTCGCCGATGGCAGATGAAGCGCCGCGATCACGCGGGGTACGGGTTTCGGCTCGGCGCCTTTGGACATGTCGGTCGCTTTCATGTGATGTCGGAGGGGGGCGAGATGTGAGGGGCGGTATGGCCAGCGGCACGAATTGGCTCGACGGCGATCGTCTCGCGGTCTCCGTGGTCGTCAACGTCGAGGAGGGTGCGCAGCTCTCCATCGCACAGGGCGATACGCGGAACGAGGGCGTCTACGAGGTCGTCGAGGAGGTGGTGGGGGTGCCCGACCCCTGCATGGATTCGCATTTCGCCTACGGCGCCGGTCCCGGGTGGGATCGCGTCAAGGCGGCCTTGCGAGCGCGGGGTATCCCGGCAACGCTGAACGCCTGCGGCCGTGCTCTTCTCGCCAACCCTCGCATCGCCCGCGAGGCGATCGCGGATGGTCATGAGGTATCGGCGCATGGTTGGCGTTGGGAAACGCACGCGCAAATGAGCGAGGCCGAGGAGCGCCTTACGATCGGCCGGGCGGTCGCGGCGATCGCGGAGACATCCGGTCACCCGCCCATCGGCTGGCACACGCGCTCGGCAAGCTCGGTCAACACGCGGCGCCTGCTCGTCGAGCATGGAGGATTCCTCTACGACTCCAACGCCTATGATGCCGACGCGCCCTACCTGGTGCAGGAGCGGGACCGGCCCCACGTCGTCCTCCCTTATGCGTTCGACACCAACGACATGCGGTTCCAAAGGACTGGAGGTTTCGTCTTCGCCGAGGACTTCGCGCGCTACTGCATCGCAGCCTTCGAGCGGCTCTATGCCGAAGGCGCGGAGGCGCCGCGCATGCTCTCGATCGGCCTTCATCTGCGCATCATCGGGCGGCCCGCCCGCATCGAAGGGCTGGAGACGGTCCTCGATCATATGAGGGCGCGGCCGGGCGTCCGGTTCCTGACGCGGGCGGAGATCGCGCACGCGTGGCGCGCTGCCGAGGGCCTTCCCCGGTGGGAGCCACGACCGTCTGTCTCCGACTTTCCCGACGGGTAGAGCGCTCGGCATCGGGCGTTCAAGCCCGCATGGTCGGCGCGAGCGCGAGTGCCTCGTCCACGCCGCTGCAACCGACGACGCGCGCACCGGCCGCCACGGCCCGTTCGGCTGCCATTGCGGGCGGCATGCCGCAAAGGCGGGCCGCGGCATAGGCGCCGCAAAACGCATCGCCAGCGCCTGTCGGATCACGAGGCTCGACCGGTCGGCTCGCGACCTCGTAGGTCTCGCCCTCCCACCCGACGACGCAGCCCCGCGCGCCCAGCTTGACCACGACCTCGCGCAAGCCCGCGTTGAGGAGGGCTGTGGCGAGTTGGTGTGCGCCGTCTCCGCCAAGCCCGCGCGGCGCGAGATGCCCGATCTCCTGCTCGCTTGGCAGGACGGCGTCGGCCCGTGCGAGCCGGGTCGCCAGTTCGCCGATTTCGAGGGTCGCCGCATAGTGGCGCGACGGATCGAGGGAGAGGCGCGCATCGGTCGGAGCGTCGCGCAGGACCTCTTCATGGCGTGGCCAGACCTGGGTGGCACAGTGAATGGCCTCAGCGCCGTGCCAATCCGCCGGCATGTCTGCCAAACGAGGCGATTGGGCCTCGAGGCGGGACAGATAGTGCTCCTTCAGCGTATCGACATCGGCCCCCCGGCGGAGCTCGGCGTTGCGCGGCATCGTACGGCGCGATCCGTCGGGTTCGTAGACCAGCCATTCGACGAGCTGCTCCGCCCCGCTCTCGCTCAGCGAAACCGAAGCGTGCGTACGCCGGAGCTGGTCGGCAAGTGCCGCGGGAGCGCCTGTACCAAGTCGGCTGACCACGCCGATCTCACGCTCCGGCATCACGAGTCTCGCGCCGGCGAGCGTATAGAGCGCGTTGCCGCCGAGTCGGCGGTGCCAGCGCCCCTCCTCCGGCGGCACGACGTCGTCGATCGTCAGCTGGCCGAATATGACGAGGCGGGGTGAGGTCACGCTATCCGCGCAGCCGGTTGAGGCCCACGGTGCGCGACAGGACGAGGACTATGACGAGGGCGAGCACGATCTCGAGGCTCGACAAAGCGGCGACGACCGGGCTCGAGTCGAACTGCACGAGATTGTAGAGCTCGACCGCGAGCGGTCGCCCGCGCGGCGACGAGGTGAAGAGGGCAACCGTGAGATTGTCGAACGCTTCGATGAAGACGAAGGTCGCCGCCGCCAGGATGGCCGGCGCGATCTGAGGCACCGTGATCCTCACGAACGTGGTGAGCTTGGAAGCGCCGAGGCCCGCCGACGCTTCGTCCAGCCTCGGATCGAGACCGGCCAGCCTCGCCATCACCATCCGCACCGCGAAAGGCAGGCAGAAGACGACGAGGCCGATGGTCACCATCGTGTCGGACTGGCGAAAGGCGAAATAGGCGCCGAAGAAGAGAATGGCGATGCCGATGACCATGCCCGGCAGCATTTGCGGCGCGAGGAGGAAGGCGGTGGCCGGACCGCGCCCCGCGAACCGGCCGCGCACGAGCGCGAAGGCGGCGGGAACGCCGATGAACAGGCAGATCACCATCGTCAGGAGCGCGATCCGCAGGCTGGTGCCGGCCGCATCGATGATCTGGCGGCGCCCGGCAAGATCGAGATACCAGTCGAACGTGAAGCCCTGCGGCGGGAAGGTGATGTAGGCCGTCTCGGTGAAAGAGATCGCCACGACGATGAAGCTCGGCCCGATCAGAAGAACGAGGGCGAATACGGCGAGGGAGACGAGTACGGTCGCGCCGAGGCGATCGCCCCAGCTCAGGGACGCGAAACGCTTCATCGGGGTCCCTCCGTCCAGCGCGCGGCGCGGTTGCCGGCCCATGTCATCGCCAGGATGAAAGCAAAGCAACTCGACAGGAGGAGGAGGGCGAGGATCGCGCCTCGGTTCCAGTCGAGGATGACGACGATGTACTCGTAGACCTGCACGGCTAGCGTCATGTAGGCCCCGCCGCCTAGCAGTTGCGGGATGATGAAGTTCGTGTAGCTGAGCGCGAAGACGAGCGCGGCGCCGGCCGTGATGCCAGGCAGCGACATGGGCAGCGTGACGCGAAGAAAGGTCGAGACGTGGCTGGCGCCCAGACCGAGCGAGGCCTGCTCGTAGGCCCGGTCGCGTGCGGCAAGGACCGTGATGAGCGGCAGGACCATGAAGGGCAGGTGGATCTGCGTCATGCCGAGGATGACGGCGAAATCGGTGTTGAGAAGCCGCAAGGGGCGATCGACGACGCCCATCTCGATCAGCGTGTTGTTCACCACCCCGCGGCGCCCGCCGAGGATGACGAGCCAGGCATAGGTCCGCACCAGCGCGCTCGTCAGCAGCGGCGCTACGGTGATGAGTAGGATCGCGCCGCGCCCGACGCGGCCGACCATGGTGTAGAAGTAGGCGAGCGGGTAGGCGAGGACGATGCAGGACAGCGTCGCCAGCACGCCGACATAGAAGGACCGCCACCAGAAGCGCCAGAAGAGGTCGTCGCCGAGGACCTCCGTCAGATGCGCGAACGTCCAGGTGCCCGGCTGCACCACGCCGCGCTCGATATCGACGAAGCCGAAGGCGAGCAGCAGCCCCATCGGGACGGCGAAGAAGAGAACGAGGAACATGAGCGCAGGTACGGCCGGCCAGATGCCGCCGGAGAGGAGCCGCCGCCCCAGGCGTGCGCCGATCCCCTCGTTTCGTGTCGCGGTGGGCCGGCCAGCGATCGCCTCCGTCCGCGTCACGCCCGCGCCTCCGGCACGACGACGCAGGCCGACGGCTCGACGAGCGAGAGGGAGACGTCGTCGCCGGGTGCCGGGTCGGCCTCGCCCTGCCGGGACATGACCACCCGAAGTGGCGGATCGTCGGCGCCCGATTCCGATATCACCTCGTATTCCGTCGTCGCGCCCAGGACACGGGCGAAGGAGACCCGGCCGCGCCATTCCCCGCCCTCCCGCCGTGCCTCTTCGGACGCCGGCGCGATATGCAGGTTCTCCGGGCGGACGACGATCGTCACCGGACCTCCATGTTCGCTCGGCACGCCGACACCCGGCCCAAGCTCGGCGGCGCCACGGCAACGCTACGTCTCAAGAGGTTCGCGGCGCCGATGAAATCGGCGACATAGGGCGTGCCCGGCCGGTCGTAGATCTCTGCCGGCGCCCCGATTTGGAGGATGCGCCCGCCCTCCATGATGGCGATGCGATCAGAGATCGTCATGGCCTCCGTCTGGTCGTGCGTGACGCAGACCGTCGTGATGCCCACGGTCTTGACGAGCTTTCGCATCTCGATCTGCATCGCGACGCGCAGCTTGGCGTCGAGCGCGTTGAACGCCTCGTCGAGGAGCAGCACGCGCGGCTTGATCACGAGGGCCCGCGCGAGGGCGACGCGCTGTTGCTGACCGCCCGAGAGCTCGGACGGATAGCGCCCGCCCATACCCGGCAGCGAGACGAGATCGAGCGCCTCTTGCACGCGGGCCCGCAAGGCACTGCCGCTCGCCTCCCGTCGCACCTTCGGCCCGTAGGCGACGTTGTCGGCCACGGTCATATGCGGAAAGAGCGCATAGTTCTGAAAGACGAAGCCGACGTTCCGGCGGTTGGGCGGAACGCGGGTCATCTCGTCGTCGCCGAGGAATATGTCCCCGCTGCTGGGCGTCTCGAACCCGGCGAGGCAGCGCAACAGCGTCGTCTTACCGCATCCGGAGGCCCCGAGAAGCGTGATGAGTTCGCCGTCGCCCACCTCCAGCGCGCAGTCGCGCAGTACGTGATTGTCCCCGAACCACTTGTCGAGCGAGCGGATGTCTACGCGCATCTGGCGTTCTCCTCAGGTGGGAGGTCGAGACCGAGCCCGACCGGCCCCAGAGCGCACACGGCGCGCGCGCCGACATGGGCGGCGAGGTCGAGCGTGTCGGCAAGATCGAGACCCCGGGCGGCCGCAACGGCCAGTGCTCCGCATGTCGCGTCGCCGGCTCCCGTCGTATCGACGGCGCGCACGAGGTCCGCCGCGCGCCGCGCAATCAGCGTCCCGGACGCGTAGGCGGCGAGACCGTCCGGGCCGCGCGTCTGTACGACGAGCCGGACGGAGCGGGAGAGTTCGGCGGCCGAGGCATCGTCGTCGAGGTCGGGATGAAGGAGCCGCGTCTCAGCGAGGCTCGGCGCGAAGACGTCGGCTTGGACGAGGAGGCGATCGAGGTCGGCTTGGTGGTCGCGGGCATAGGCCTCGCTCGTGTCCAGGACGATCTTCGCGGCGGGATCGAGGACAGCGGCGATCGCCAGCGCGGAGGCGATCGGCATCGGACAGAGAATGGCGGCGTCGTAGTCGCTCGTCTCGTCCGGCGGGGAGGGCGCGAGGCGATCCGTCAGGTCACGCCAGACCGCGTTCTGGTGGTGCGGCGAGGACCGTCGGTCTTCGCCATCGGCGATGAGCATCGCGCGCCGGGTTCGGTCCGGCACCGCCCGAAGCTGACTGAGGTCGGCACCGAGGCTAGCGAGTTGCGCGAGGACCGAGCCGGGGAAGTCCGCCGGCCGAGCGGCATGCAGAACCGGCACGCCGCCGGCCGCGAGCACGCCAAGTGCCGCATAGAGCGCGCCGCCGCCCGGTACATCGTCGATGCGGGTGCCTTCGCGCATCAGCGTATCGAGCGAGAGATAGCCGAAGACGGCGATCGTCGGTGGGCTCGGCGGACGTGCCGTCACTGTCCCGTCCCGATGAGCGAGCGGCGCGTAAGCCTTCGGCTGGTGCGGAAGCGGGCTTCATCATTCTTGAGGTGAAGGCGCGTGTCGGGATCGAGCCCGCCGGCGCGGGACAAGCGATAGGCGAGGAGCTGAAGGAGGACGGGGGCGAAGAGGGTGGGCTCGACGCCCGATGGCATCCGATAGACGCCGCCGCCATCATGTTCTGGTGCGTCCGATCCGATCCACATCGTGCGGAAGCCCGCATCCCGGAGTGCGGCGCCGGCCTCGTCGGCGACCTCGGCTACGGCCGGGGACGTGGGAAGATAGACGATCAGTTCGTCGGCGCCGGCCGTCCAGAACTGGCGGTGCGCGAATTCCTCGATATCGTCCGTCCAGACCGGAACGCGCGCCACCTCGACGAGCTTGGCCGCTCCGTAGTCCGCCGTGGCAATTCCAGCGGCACCGCAGGATAGAATGCGAACGCCGCTCGGCATGCCGTCCTCGGTGGCCGCTCGCGCGAGATCGTCGAGGGTCGTGAGTTCACCCGACAGAGCGTCCGCCGTTCGCACGATCCGGTCCGCCATAGCATCGTCGTCGCCATCAAGGGCGGCGCGGGCGAGACGGAGGGTGGCCATCGTTGCGAGATAGCTCGCCGTGCCGCACAAGAAGGGCGCGATGTCCGGCAGGTCGAGGCTGTGATTGGGCGCACCCAGCGCGGCGAGGCGACCGCCGGCCGAGTTCGTGAGTGCCGCGACGGGCGTATGGGAGGCGACGAGCGCCTCGGCCGCCTCGACCGTCCGATCGACGTTGCCGGACATCGAGATGGCGAGGCCTCGGTCCGCATGGCCGGCGAGGGCCGCGCGGTGGCCGAGCACATCCAAGCCACTCGTTCCGATCCATCGGTTCGATTCAGCGCTCGCGGCCCGGGCGGCGAACCAGCCGTCGCCCGAGCCGAAGACGTAGGTCCGGCCACCATCATCCGGCGACAGGTTGGCGCGCGCAAAGGCTGAGATCTCTGCGCGGCGGGCGACCAACCCGCGCAGAACCTCGGGCTGCCGACGGATGTCGGTCAGCATGGGGGTGGCCATATCGTCGGCCGGCACTGCCTTCGCGCGCGCGTTCATGGTGCTAGCCCGCGAACGTGCGGTCGAACTGCTCGACGAGATCGCCGCGGATGGGCACGATCTTCGACCAGTCGACCGTCTGCAGGTTCAGCACCTCCTCGGGCGTCGAGGGGGTGTAGGGCCGAGCGGCCTGCGGAATCTCGACGCCCTTGACGGTGACGCCGAAATAGTAAGGCGCCGCGGCCGCCATCGTCTGATACTCCTCGCTCAGGATGCCGTTCAGCCATTCGTTCACGAGCTCGGGCTCACGCGCATTGGCGATCTGGGACATGAACGAGACGATCGCGACGGGACCGGGATCGGGTTTCACGAACTTGATCGGCAGGCCCTTCTCGGCCGCGACGGCCGCGTCGTTGTTCCACAAGGGCGCCATGGCGATCTCGCCACGCTCCATCATTTGCGCGAGGATGCGCGGGCTGCGCCCGGCGATCGGGTCGAGTTCCTGCAGCTTCTGCCAGCCGACCGAGAGGTCGTCCTCCGAACCGCCGAAGATCTTGGAGACGACGGCGAGCGTGCCCAGTCCGAGATTGGACGAGGTGCGGCAGATGCCGACCTGGCCCGCATACTCCTCGTTCCACATGTCGGCCCAGGACGTCGGCGGCGTCTCGACCATCTCTTCGTTATAGGCGAGGCCGATCAGCGAGAACGTGGCCGGCACGCCGTAGCCCTGGCTCTTCTCGACGAACTCCGGGAAGGCGTTGGCGAGGTTGGGGATCTGCGACGGGTCGGACTTCGCGATGTAGCCTTCCTCGATCGCGATGAGGTGCGGCGGCTCGCCGTTCGGCATCGCGTCATAGGGACTGAAGCCCTGCGCGGCCTTGATCTGGGCCACGATGTCCTGGCTCTCGGACGGGACCAGCACGACGCGCAGGCCCGGGTTCTCGGCCTCCAACTTGTCGCCCAGCCAACGGTGCGGTTCCTGAAGGGCACCGCCATAGCTGATGACGACGAGTTCGCGGTCCTGCGCGCGCAGGATGCCGGGCTTGGCCAGCGTCGCGGCCGCCGCGCCTGCGCCTAGCAGGCCACGGTGGAAGGTTCTGCGGCTGATAGAATGGGTCATCTTCGCCTCCTGAATGACGGGTCGTCTCGTGTTGAGTCGTCTCTTGATCGGTCGTCTGCGATGCCGGTTCTTGAACGCCGACTGATGGTCCGGGCGCGGATGGCGGTGGCCACCGCGCACGGCCTCCCTGTCCCAGCCTCAGTCGAGGCCGGCCGGGTCCGTCCTGATCGCGCCGTGGCGGATCAGCCAGTAGTCATCCCGGCGCCGGAGCGGCAGGAAGGAGAGATCGCGCCCGCGTGCGACGTGCAGAGCCAGAAGCTGCGCGGGCAGATGGAAGGTGAGGGGGCTCAAGAGCTCGTGCGGGGCGCGGGGCATCGCCAGCCGCACGCTGGCCGGGCCGGTCAGCGCTTCGACGTCCGTTGCGAGAAGCGCCGTGCCGCCGGCATTGGCGATACCGGTCAGCATCTCTTCGGCGCGATCGACCGCATTGCCGGATGGCGCCAACACGATGACAGGACCATTCGCCCGGCCTTCCACGGTGAGGAAATACTGGAGGTGCGCCCACTCTTCGAGGTCCTGCGGCACGCCGTTGAGGGGGGCCTGCTCGTGGAACTTGGCGGCCGAATATTCGGCCGTACCGACGTTGGGACCTGCGCCGATCGTCCAGACGGTGTCGAAAGCCTCAGTTTCGGCTACGAAGGTTGCGATGGCGGGCTCGATCGCGTGGGCCGCGGGCCCGATCTGAGCCAGTCCCTCCCGGATGCGTGCCAGCCACCCATCCCTCTCCGCGGCGGTCAGCCGGTCGCGCAGCACCCCGATCTCGAGTGCGAGCGCCCAGTGCGCCGCGAGCGCCGCCAGATATTCCGACATGTTGAGAAAGACGCGGCGATAGTGGTCCGGCAGAGCCTCGTCGCGCACCACGGGACGGTGGAGAACGAGGTCGGCGCCCTGCGCCAGCGGGCCCGTGTCCGACCCCGTGATGCCGACGGTGAGCCGGCCCGCGGCCTTCGCCAGGGTGACGCCCTCGCGGGTTCGCGTGGAATTGCCGGAGTTCGAGACGGCGACGACGACATCCCGCTCGTCGAGCAGCGGAATGCCGTAGCGGGCGAGAGTCAGCGAGGTCTGCGCCTCGGCGTAGAGGCCCGTCCAGCGCTGAATGGCCGGGAGGGCCGATCTCGCCGCGAAGAGACTGTCGCCGGAGCCGACGAAGAGGAGGCGTGTCAGCTGGGGTCCGGCGCGGTCGAGAAGCTCCCGAGCGGTGATCGCCGCACGTTCGAAGATCAGTTCGACATCGAAGCCCGTCGCCGCCGCGCCCGCGCAGGCGTCGGCATAGGACGAGGGGAAGGTGACCGGCGATGCGGCCGAGTTCGGCGACGGAGCGGCCGACGATGCAATGGACATGGGAGCAACCAGCAAAGCAGGGACAGGGGCGAGATCCTTGACGGATCATGCCGATGCAAACGCACGGGGCACGAAGTCCCGCGCTGCGCTATCCGTGCTGACCTGCGATCGCCCTGACGAGACAGACGAAGGCACGACCCGAGCGGGAACGGCACTTGAAGTACCCCCCGCGTCGTCCGGTCGTGCGCCTGCGTACTGTCACGAGAGTGAACTCCTGTTCGCTATGACGAAGGCTAGACCGACCCGCGCGCGTTTGGCAAGGGGTATCGGCATAAGGAGTGTGCATGACTGATAATGAGGCAGATGCTGAGGTCGTCATCGAATCCGACTGGCTGCTGGAGCGATTCGATGGCGATCGGCCCGTCATTCACGAGGACGCGGCACTTGTGGTCTCGGCTGGCCGGGTCGCGCGTATCGGCGGTCGCACGGCCCTGCGAGACGCGTTGCCCGATGCACCGAGGGCAGGGGGGGCGGGACAGGTACTGGTACCCGGCTTCGTCAATGCGCATCACCATGTCGGCGCGACGCCTTTGCAGCTCGGCTCGCTCGACCATCCGCTCGAACTCTGGTTCGCAAGCCGCCTCGCGCTGCGCGATGTCGACCCCTATCTCGACACGCTCCAGTCCGCCTTCGAGATGATCGAGTCGGGCGTGACGACCGTTCAACACCTCCATAGCCGCGCCGCGGGCGGGCTGGCCGGTCTGGAGAAGGCCTCGAGCGCGGTTCTGGCCGCTTATGGGGATATCGGCCTTCGGGTGTCCTATTCGATGGCGCTGCGCGACCAGAACCGCTTGGTCTACGAACCCGACGCGGATTTCGTCGCCCGGCTACCAGTGTCGCTGAGGCCGGCGATGGAAGCCTATTTCGCGGCCTTCACCGTTTCCCTGTCCGATCAGGTATTCTTCTTCGAAAGCCTCCTGGGACACGCGGACGGCCGTGTGGCCGTGCAACTGGCCCCGTCCAATCTCCACTGGCTCTCCGACGAAGCGCTCGGCAGCGTCGCCGACCTTTCGACAAGGCATGCACCTGGGGGCGATGCCGATGCGGGTCTGTGCATGCATGCGCATATCGTCGAGACGCCCTATCAGGCCGAGTACGCAAGGCGACGGACGGGCGGCACGGCGCTCGCGCATTTCGACCGGTTCGGTCTCGTCGGACCGGCCCTCACCGTCGGGCATGGTGTCTGGCTGACGGACGGCGACCTCGACCTCATCGCCGAGCGGGGCGCATGCGTGTGCCACAATTGCAGCTCGAACCTGCGCCTCAAGAGCGGCATCGCACCCGTCAATCGCATGTTGGCGCGAGGTATTCCGGTCGCCATCGGGATCGACGAGGCCGGCATCAACGACGATCGCGATATGCTGCAGGAGATGCGGCTCGTGCAGCGCTTCCACCGCCCGCCCGGCATCGACGCGCCAGCGCCTAGCTCGGCCCAGCTCCTTCGGATGGCGACGGAGCACGGCGCCCGCACCACGCCCTTCGGCAGCCGCATAGGCTCGCTGACGCCGGGCTCGCAGGCCGACTGCGTACTCTTCGACTGGAATCGAATGACCGCCCCCTGGCAGTCGCCGGATGTACCTGTACTCGACGTCCTAGTGCAGCGCGCGAAGGCCGGTGCGGTGCGCGAGGTGCGTGTGGCCGGCGAGGCGATCTATCGGGACGGACGGCATCTCAAGGTCGACAAGGACGAGACCATGGCCGAACTCGCGCGCTTCTTCGCCAGAGCGCTGACCGGGGAGGAAACCGCGCGGCGTGGCCTCGCGCGCGATGTCATGCCCCACGTCCGGGCCTTCTACGCAGACTACCTCCCGCCGCTCCCGGCGGACCCCAGGGACTGAAGCCAGCGCGTAGGCCGATCGACCCGTTCGGCGAAGGCCTCGGCGATGTCCAACCGGCGCGCGAGCCAGATCCGGTCGCGGCGTTCGTCGAGAAGACCGAGGATGTCGCGCACCGCCTTGAACCGGGCCGGGCGTCCGGCGATGCGAAGGTGGAAACCGATGTTGAGCACCCGCGCCTGTCCCGCATCCGCCTCGTCGAGCAAGGTATCGAGCGCATCGCGTACATAATCCGTCATGTCGTCCGCTCGAACGAAGCCGTTGGGGTGGAAGAACTTCATATCGTTCGTGTCGAGCGCATAAGGTACGACCACGAGGCGCCCGCCTTCCGCCCAGTAGGGCAGATCGTCGTCGAACGCGTTCGACGTATAGGCGAAGCCGCGTTCGATCAGGAGCAGGCGGGTCCAGGCGCTCTCGCCGCCACGACAGAAGAAGCCGCGCGCCCGGACGCCGGTCGCCGCCTCGATCGCATAGAGTGCGCGGTCGAGGTCGGCGGCCTCTTCGTCGCGGGACGCGTAGTCGGCATGAGGGCGCCAGAGCCAACCATGGCAGGCGGCTTCGTGGCCGCGTTCGGTGCACGCCTTCGCGAGATCGGGCGCGCGGTCGACGGCGCGTCCGCAAAAGAAGATCGTCGCCGGGCAATCGTGCCGGTCGAACGCGTCGAGAAAGCGCCAGAGGCCTGCGCGGAGGCCATAGGCGAAGATCTGCTCCTGCCCGAAATCGCGGCGTCCGCTCGGCACGACGCTCATCACCTCGCCCATGCGCTCGCTGGCCGGGTCGCCGTCCCCCACCTGCATCTCGGCGCCCTCCTCGAAGTTCAGCACGACGCTGACAGCGAGCCGGGTTCCGTTCGGCCACATGAGGTCCGGCCAGCGGCCGTGATAGCCGACCAGATCACGTTCGGCGTCGGGAGATGGTATGCCCTGGCTCATCTCGATCTCCGGCCATTGCGTCGCTGAGGTCTGCGAAGCATCGGCGGCGATGCCATGGTCTCCGCCGCTCCAATCTGCGACAAGCTGCGGCGACGCCTCAGGTGGGAGAGCCGACGTGAGCAGTGCCGGTGCCTATCGACCTCGCGTCCTTCTGGTCAACCCCAACACGAATGCCGACACGACGGCGACGATGGCCGCGATCCTTCGCCGCGCGCTGGCGGCAATTGACGCAGGCGTCGATGTGGAAGGCGCGACGGCCCCGTTCGGCCGGAGCATGATCGTCGATGCGGACGCCCTTGCCGAGGCCGCGCGCGCCGTCGAGACGCTCGCCAAGGACCTCGGTCGAACCGAGCCACCCGCAGCCGTCGTCGTCTCGGCGTTCGGCGATCCCGGCCTCGCGGCCGTGAGGCGTCTTCTCGACGCCCCCAGTGTCGGGATCGGCTCGACGAGCCTGGCCGACGCGGCAGCAGGGGACGAACCCTTCGCCGTGGCCACCACGACCCCCGGGCTCATTTCGTCCATCGACGCGCTCGTGGCGACGCTTGGACTCGAGAAGCGGTATGTCGGCACGTTCGTCAGCAGCGGCGATCCGCTTGCTCTGATGGCGGATCGCGAGCTACTGAAAGCTAGCCTCGATCGTGCCGTTGCCGCGGCGGTCGGGCGGGGCGCGCGAAGCGTCGTGATCGGCGGCGGACCGTTGGCCGAGATCGCCCCGCATCTGGACGCGCAAGGCGCACGTCTGGTGCAGCCGATCGTCAGCGCGGCCCGCGCCGTTGCACACCTGCTGCTCCCGATCGCCTAGCGCGCGACATCAGACCGACGGAGCCCGCTCGTCTGCTGAGCTCGGCACCATTCGGCCTCCTGCAGTCCACCCTCGATCGCCTGCAGCAATCGGAAACGCAACCGGCCGGCGCCGTCGTTCAGTGAAAGGCCGTGACTTCTTCTGCGTCGCGACTTGATGCGGCTTCGTCTACGTCGCCTTCGTCATCGACACCTTCGCTTGCCGAATTGTCGGATGGCGGGCCAGCCGAACGGCGCATGCAGCGTTCGTGCTCGACGCCCTGGAGCAGGCGTTGCGCGATCGACGTTCCGCGAAGGGGACGTGGCTCGTGCATCACTCGGAACGTGGGAGCCCGTATCTCTCCGTTCGCTGCACCGAGCGCTTGGCCGAGGCCAAAGAGTACCTGCGTCGGCATGCCTTGGCGGTGATCGCGCAAGCCTTGGCGGTGATCGCGCAAGAGATCGTAGACCTTGTGCCACCAGACGTCGCGATCGAACGGGCCCATGCCCTTGATCATCGGCCCGATCACGCGCTCGACGATACCCTTGTTGGCTAGCGTGACCGGGCTGGGCGCGAAGCAATCGCCCCAGCCGGTGATCGCCTCGTCGGCCGGGACCTCCACGAGGTAGGCCGTGCGCCTGGCATAGTCTTGCGGCGACCGGCCGAGGACGTGGCTGAGGACCCGCGTGATCCTCGTGCCGCCGCCGGTGCGAGCGCGCGGGTGACATGCGTGACGACGTCGTCGTCGTCGATCGTGAGCGCCGAGCAATCGTGACCGATCCCCGACGTGCCGATGCCGCCAGCGGCAGGTCGATGTCGTATTCGATGCTGTCGATCCAGATCTCGCTGGAGCGCAGCGCACCGGCGAGGCGCTCCGGTCGTAGGCGCGCTGCCGCGGAGAGGGCGATCGGTCGGGAGATCCGATGCAGGTTCTGCCTATTGCGCCCTCGATTCCGGGGTCGGTATCCGCGATCGACGCCTGATGGAGCTTTGCCTGCCGGACCAAGCGTTGCAGGAGCCGCTCCAGCGAACGCCCGGCGAGATGACGGTGGCGGTGTCGATCAGCGAGGGCAGAAGCTCGCGGCCGTCCTGCGCATCGTTCCAGGTGTAAGCGGAGATCGAGCAGAGGACCGCCGTCGAGGCACGGCCGTCCGGCACCCGGACCGGCGCGACGGCGCCGACTTCGTCGAGGATCAACCGGCTATGCGTGACGGCACTCCGCCTCGGGCCAGGTCGCCAGGATCGCGCGCCCGGCAGAGATGCTGAGCGCCGGTAGGCGGCGGCCGACCACCGTCGCCGCGAACTGCGTTCGTTTGCAGGGCAGGCGCGTGACATGGACGATATGATCGCCGGATATCCCGGCAAGGTTGATCGTCTCGTCGAGCCGCTCTCTTCGTACTGGTGCTGACGATCAACCTGATGGACGTTGGGCTGCGAGACGTCGCCGCATGGCCAGCGCCGGCGCGTCGCCATCGCCCGCGCTCATCGAGTGCCGCGAGATCGTCATATGCGACGAGCCGAACTCGGCGCTCGACGTCTCGGTGCAGAACCAGATCCTCGAGCTTTTGGGCGAGCTTTGCGACGAGTTCGGCCTCGCCTGCCTCTTCATCAGCCATAACCTCGCCGTGGTCGCGCACCTCGCTACGCGGGTGGCCGTGATGCATCTCGGACGGATCGTCCAGGAAGCCAGCGTCGGCGGGCTCCTCGACCACGCGCGCCATCCCTATTCGGAGGCGTTGCTGCAATCGATCCTGACGCCGGAGCCGGAGCTCGGCGTACCCAACACGTAGCTCGGCGATGCCTGACGAAGGTCTGCCCCGTCATCAGCGACATGCGCTTCGCCTTCGGAGCGTCGGGCGGGCGCAAGATCGTCGGTGCCGTTCTCCAGCTTTCCTCCTTCGTCGCCGATTACGGGCCCTCGCTCGAAGAGGCCTTCCACCCTCCGCGCATCGACGTCTTGGGCGACGACGTGGTAGTGGCCAACGAGACCTTACCGGACGCCATCATCGATACGCTGGCGCCCGACCATTCCGTGACCCGCACGCGCCGCACGGTCTTTCCCTACGCCTTCGCCTGTCCCGAGGGCGTTGCGCGCCACGGCCATCTCGATGGCGGGTGCACCGAGATCATGTCGCCCTGGGGCGACGCCGTCGCCGAACCGGAGGCTCCATGACCCACAATGAGATGACGCACGACGAGAGGACCCGCGACGGCGCCATCACCCGCGCGACCGCCTATTTCGACGACGGACGCTTCCAAGGTGACCTTGCCGGCCTCGTCGCCTTCGAGACCGAGAGCCAGGAGCCCGCGCAGCGCCCGGAGCTCCATCGCTACCTCGACGAAGCGATGCGGCCCCGGCTCGAGGCGATGGGGTTCGCCTGCACGTCGCACGACAACCCCGATCCGCGCGGCGGCCCGCTCCTCGTCGGGACTCGCATCGAGGATCCCGACTTGGAGACCGTCCTCACCTACGGCCATGGCGATGTGATCCGCGCCCAGACCGGGCAATGGCGCGAGGGGCTGCACCCCTTTCGCCTCGCCGAGGAGGGCGAGCGGCTCTACGGGCGCGGCACGGCCGACAACAAGGGACAGCACCTCGTCAACGTCGCGGCGCTCGAAGCGGTCCTCGCCGAGCGGGGGCGGCTCGGCTTCAACGTCAAGATCGTCATCGAAACGTCGGAGGAGACCGGGTCGGCTGGGCTGCCCGAATTCTTCGCCGCCGAACGCGAGCGGCTGGCAGCCGACGTGCTCATCGCATCGGACGGACCGCGCCTCCAGCCGGGCACGCCGACCCTCTTCATGGGTTCGCGCGGCGGCGTGAGCTTCGACCTGACGGTGACGCTGCGCGACGGCGCGCACCATTCAGGCAACTGGGGCGGGCTCCTGGCCGACCCGGCGATGATCCTCGCCCACGCGCTGACCACGATCTGCGACCGGCGCGGCCAGATCCTGATCCCCGAATGGCGCCCCGACAGTCTGACCGAGAGCGTTCGGGCGGCCCTCGAAGGCCTGCCGGTCGAGGAGGGCGATGGACCGGCCGTCGACACCGACTGGGGCGAGGAGGGTCTTAGCCCCGCCGAGCGCGCCTATGGCTGGAACGCCTTCACCATCCTGGCCCAGACGTCCGGCGTGCCCGAGGCGCCCGTCAACGCCATATCGGCCAGCGCGCGGGCGGCCTGCCAGCTGCGCTACGTCGTCGGCACCGATGTCGACGACATCCTCCCGGCCCTCAGGCGGCATCTCGATGCGCAGGGCTTCGCGATGGTCGAGATCACGCCGCACGACCGCGGCTTCTTCCGCGCCACGAGGCTCGACCCCGATCATCCCTGGGTCCGCTTCGTCGCCGCGTCCGTGGAGCGAACGGCAGGAAGGCCGCCGCACATCCTACCGAACCTCGCCGGCTCACTCCCGAACGACAGCTTCGCCGAAATCCTCGGCCTGCCGACCGTCTGGGTGCCGCACTCCTATCGCGGCTGCTCGCAGCACGCGCCGGACGAGCACGTGCTGAAGTCGGTCTGCCGCGACGCCCTGCGCGTGATGGCCGGCCTCTTCTGGGACATCGGCGATCGCCGCGCCGCGTGAAGGTGTCTTGCGCCTTCGAGTCCGAAGGTTCCGCACACGCGCTGGAGGAAGGTCGCTCCGACGCTGCAACCCGGCGACGTGGTGATCTTGGATGACATACCGACCGCGAAGCCAGCGGCCAGGTGTGAGCCGTTCGAGAAGGCGAGGGCGGGACTGGTTCACACCAACCAGGCGCTGACCTCGGGTCGCTCGAGTACGGCGCGCATATGCGCCTCTGCCTCGGTGTCGGAGATGCGCAACGCCATGGGCGCCCGGGTCGGGCCGCAATCGATGCCGAGGATGCGCAGAGCGGCCTTCATGCCGGGCAGAACGCCGGTCTCCAGCAGTGCCTCGACGAAGATCTGCGATGCGTCCTGCAACTCGCGAGCGCGGGGCAGATCGCCGGCCCGCAGCGCCCTGTCGAGCGCGACGTAGAGCTTGCCCAGAATGTTGTACGTCGTACCGATCCCGCCATCGGCGCCCAGCACGGCGCCGGTCAGGTAGATCTCGTCGAAGCCGAAGAAATAGCTCTTGTCCGGGCGCCGGCGGCGCAGCATCGAGAACTTGAAGAGATCGGTCGACGTGAACTTGATGCCCGCGACGTTCGGAAGATCGAGGATGCGTTCGAGCGAGGTCAGAGGGATCGGCCGGCCCGTGCGTATCGGCACCTCGTAGACGATCAGGGGAAGGTCGGTCGCACTGGCCAGATCGCGGTAATAGCCTTCGATCTCGGCGTCGCTGAACGGGTAGGAATGCGGGGGCAGGGCCGACAGGCCATCATAGCCCAACTTCGCCGCACGCTGCGCGAGCCGGATCGAATCACGCAGGTTCGGCATACCGACATGAGCGATGAGTTTGGTCCCGCCACCGTTCTCCACGCAGTCCGCGACAACCTCTTGCTGCGCGGCCAACTCGGCAAAGTCCAGAAGACCCGCCTCTCCGCTACTGCCGCCGACATAGAGCCCGCTCAGGCCCTGTCTCGACACATAGGCTGTCAGGTCTCGCTGGCGGCCTTCGTCGAACGCGCCCTCATCGTCAAGACCGGTCATCAGGGCGGCGAACATGCCGGACAGTCGTTCAGTCATCGCTGGTCTCGAACTCCGTCTGTCTGCGCTACAGATCCTTCTGGCAGGACCGCATGATCTACGTGGACGTACGACAGTGCGTAACTCTGCGCACGATCGCACGATACAAGATAGTTATTATTTGACAATCTAGAATTCTGGTAATACCAAAAGTTGGTAAGGAGGATCCGGTGAACGCCCAGACTGACAGCTTGCATGCGCAACGACGCACGCCGGATGTGATCGCGAACACCCTGATCGCGGAGATCAGGAGCGGCGCGTTCAAGTCCGATGCCCCGCTCCCGACCGAGCGCGACCTATGCGACCGGTTCTCCGTCTCGCGACCCACCGTACGCGAGGCGCTCTCGCAGATGCAGATGCGCGGCTATGCGACCGCCGGCGCCGGCAAGCGCCCTCGTGCCGCGCTGCCCTCGATTGAAACGGTTCTGAGCAGCACCGGCACGCTGATCCGAGAGATCCTCGGCGATGCGGAGGGCGGCGCCCATCTGGAACAGATGCGTCAGTTCGTGGAGGTGGGCGCCACCCGCGAGGCTGCGAAGCGGGCCGACACCATCCAATTGGCCAAGCTGCAAGCCGCCCTCGAGCGCAACTTCAAGGCCATCGGCACCGCCGATTTCGCGCCCACCGACATCGCCTTCCACCGTGCGCTGGTTTCGGTCGTCGGCAACCCCGTCATCCTGACGCTGCACGACATGTTCGTGACCACCATGATCGCCCATCGCCCGCCGACGGACGATGCGACCCGCTATGATCGCGTCGCCTATGACGAGCACCGCGGGATCTATCAGGCGATCCTGGAGGGCGACGTCGCGGCGGCGGCCGACGTGATGGATCGCCACCTGGCCCGGTCCTACCGCGCACGCCTCGAAGCACCGCGTCTGGCGCCTGAGAACGACGGGCGCATCACCCATTGAACCGGCTCAGCCCATCTGCCGCGCAGTCCCCACCCCCCAAGGAGAAGACCATGACACGCAAACCCACCCTCAAAACCGCGCTACTCGCCTGCGCCGCGACCCTGGTCCTGGCCAGTCCCGCGATCGCCGAGCGCGAACTGACCTTCGGCCTGCAGGACAATGAGAGTTCGAACGTCTACAAGGGCGCGCAGGAGTTCGCGAGCAAACTCGAGGAGCTCTCAGGCGGCGAGCTGACCGTGAACCTCTTCCCGTCCTCGACGCTCGGTGACTTCAAGGCGATGGTCGCACAGCTCCAGGCGGGCGAACTCGACATGGTCATCACCGGCTATCCCGACATGAGCTATGTCATTCCCGAGCTCAACCTCGTCGGTGCGCCATACGTCGCCGATGATTTCGCTCACCTTCAGGAGATCATCGAGGGTCCCTGGGGCCAGGAAATGGCGACGAAGTTCATGGAGAACGGCGTCCACCTACTGGACGTCTGGTATTACGGCACTCGCCAGACGACGTCGAACCGGGCGATCGAGTCGATCGAGGACATGGAGGGCCTGCGCCTTCGCACGCCGAACGTGCCCTTCCTGATCGCCTATGCCGAGAATGTCGGTGCCACGCCGGCGCCGGTCGCGTTTGCCGAGGTCTATCTCGCGCTCCAGACCAATCAGGTCGACGCCGAGGAGAATCCGCTGCCCACCATCGAGGCGATGAAGTTCTACGAGGTGCAGTCGCATATCGCGATGACCAACCACTTCGTCGCATCCTCCGCCGTGCAGATCTCGCATGATCTCTGGGTCGGCCTCAGTGACGAGGAGAAGGGCTGGATCGCCGAGGCGGTCGAGGCCGGAGGCGAGCTGAACGACAGTCTGACCGAGCAGGCCGAGGCCGATCTGGTCGCGACCTTCGAGGGCCGGGGGCTGACCATCACACGCCCCGATCTGGCGCCGTTCCGCGCGGCGATGCAGCCCTATTACGACACGCTGGAAGCCGAGTTCGGCGAGGGTGCCATCGCCAACGTGCGCGGCCGGTAGTCGAGGCTAGATCGTCGAGCGCAGGCATCGCGCCTGTCATCGATCTGCGCGGACGGGGGACCGCCCGCGCAACTGCCTCGCTTGGAAAGGGTGAAGCTCGTGGCGCAGCCGCGCAAATACAGCATCGAAGGCCTCGTCGCGTCGGCGATCTTCGTCGTCCTGATCGGGGTCGTCCTCGTGCAGGTGTTCGGGCGAACGCCCGTGCTTCGCGGGCCCGTCTGGACGGAAGAAGCGGCACGCTGGCTCTGGGTCTGGATGGCGTTCATCGCCATCGCCGAGGTGGAGCGCCAGGACGGTCAGCTGAAGATGGCGTTCCTGGCCGAGCTCCTGCCCGAAGGCGTGCGCCGCGCGCTCTACACGGTCATCGATCTCGTCTATCTCGGCATCATGTGCCACCTCGCATGGATCGGCTACAAGACCGTGCTGCGCACCTCCAACAACATCACCGTCACCCTGCCGACGACCGATGCGCTGCTCTACGCGTCGGGCTTCGTCGCCGCCCTCCTCATCATCCATCGGATCATCCGCCGCCTGATCGGGCGGCGCGACGTCTCGGTGACGCGGGAGCCCGCGCTGTGACGCTGGCGATCGTCGGCATCGCGTGGCTGGTCTTCGTCCTTGTCGGCGTGCCCATCGGGGTCGCGATGATCTTCGTCTCTATGGGCTATTTCTATTACACCGGCATGGGCATCAGCTTCGCCATGCAGCGAATGGTGGACGGGCTGAACAGCTTCCCACTGCTCGCCGTGCCGCTCTTCATCCTCGCTGCCGGGGTGCTGAACTCCGCCGGGATCACCAATCATCTCTTCGGCTTCGCGCGCAGCCTGGTCGGACATGTGACGGGTGGGCTCGGCCACGTCAACGTGCTGGCCTCGCTCTTCTTCTCCGGCATGTCCGGCTCGGCGCTGGCCGATGCGGGCGGCTTGGGCAAGATGGAGATCGAGGCCATGCGCGAGGCGGGCTACGACGATGATTTCGCCGGCGCCGTCACCGCCGCGTCTTCGATGATCGGCCCGCTCGTGCCGCCCTCGATCACCATGGTGCTCTACGGCGTGATCGCGAACGTCTCGATCGGCAAGCTCTTCCTCGGGGGGATCGTGCCGGGCTTTCTGTGCGCGGCGGCCTTGATGGTTATGGTCTGGTTCATCGCCCGCAAGCGCGACTACCCTACCGATCCGCGCCACAGCGCGGGCGAGATCGGGGCGCTGTTCGTCAAGTCCCTGCCGGCGCTGATGACGCCGGTCGTCATCGTCGGCGGCATCTTCTCGGGGCTCTTCTCGCCCACCGAGGCGGCCGCGATCACGGTGCTCTATGCCATCCTGATCGATCTCGTATTCTATCGCGAGCTGACCTTCCGGCGGCTCGGCGATGCAATCTACGACACGACCGCGACCGCCGCTTCGATCGCGACCATCGTCGCCGGCGTCAGCCTGTTGAGCTTCATCATGGCGCGCGAACAGGCGGCCCAGGAGATCGCGACCGTCTTCCTGTCGATAGCCGACGGCCCGCTCACCTTCCTGATCGCCGTCAATTTGATGATCTTCGTGCTGGGCTGCTTCATCGAGGCGCTCGTGATCCTGCTGGTCGTCGTGCCGATCCTCGTGCCGGTCGCCATGGGTTTCGGCATCGACCCCGTGCAGTTCGGCATCATCACGGTCCTGAACCTGATGATCTCGATCCTGACGCCGCCCATGGGCATGGCCCTCTTCGTCGTCGCGCAGGTCGGAAACATCCCGTACCAGAGGCTGGCACGCGCGATCCTGCCCTGGCTCGTTCCCCCCATCGTCGTGCTGATCCTGGTCTGCACCTTTCCGATCCTATCGACGGGCCTGCCGAGCCTGATGGACTGACGCGATGAGCCTCGATGCCTTGCGCGGCGGGCTCGTCGTGTCCTGCCAGCCGGTCGATGGCGGCCCGATGGATCGCCCCGATATCGTCGCCGCCATGGCCGCTGCCGCCGTGGCGGGCGGGGCGAGGGGGCTGCGGATCGAAGGCGTGGCGAACCTCGCCGCCGTGCGGGCCAGCGTGTCCGGTCCGATCATAGCCCTCGTCAAGCGCGACCTCGGCGACAGCCCCGTGCGCATCACGCCCCACGTCGCGGATGTCCTGGCGCTAGTCGCCGCCGGCGCCGACATCATCGCCTATGACGCGACCGACCGGTCGCGCCCGGAGACGACGACCGCGATCATCTCCGCGATCCGCGAGGCGGGCGCGCTGGCCATGGCCGATTGCGCGACCCTCGCCGACGGGCGGCGGGCCATGGATGAAGGCGCCGCGATCCTCGGCACTACGCTGTCGGGCTACACGGCCGAGACCGCGGACCGATCGGGCGGCATCGATACCGACCTGATCCGCGCGTTCCGCGATCTGGGCACGTTCGTGATGGCCGAGGGGCGGGTGAACACGCCCGAGCTTGCCGGCGAGGCGATGAGGGCTGGGGCGGATGCCGTCACCGTCGGCACCGCGCTGACGCGGCTGGAACACGTCACCGGCTGGTTCCGCAGCGCCGTCGCGCAGGCGGTCGATGCTGAGCGATGAACGATCTTCCACGCACGGCGCTGACCGGCTTTGCCGCCGATCTGGGTGGCACCAAGACGGCTGCCGCACGCATCGAGCACGGCGTCGTCGTCGAGCGTCTCGTGGCGCCGACCGACGGCTCGGCCGACCCCGAGGCGCAGATCGCGGTCATCCGCACGCTTCTGAACCGGCTCGGACATAGCCAAGGCGCACCGCTCGGCGTGGCCGTCACGGGACGGGTCGACGGGGCAGGGGCCTGGCATGCGGTCAACGAAGGCACGCTGGCCGCCATCCGGGGATTTCCCCTGGAAGGCGCCCTGGTGCGCGGCCTCGGTGCCGCGACCTGCCTGAACGACGCCGCCGCCGCCGCCTTCGCCGAGGGGCTCTTCGGGGCCGGACGCTCCAGCGACAACTTCGCCTATCTCACCGTGTCGACCGGCGTTGGCGGCGGATTGGTGATGGCCGATCGTCTGGTGTCGAGCGCCAACGGCCTGGCCGGACACATCGGTTTCGTCTCCAGCAGCCACGCTTCCGGCCCGTGCGGTAGCGGGCGCATGGCGACGGTCGAGAGCATTGCGGGAGGGCGCGCCATCGCGGCTGCCGCTGCCGCGTCTGGTCACGAAGGCATGGACGCTCGCGCCGTCTTCGCCGCCGCCGATGAGGGGCAAGACTGGGCCAGCCGGATCATCGCCATCTCGGCCGATGCCATCGCGATCCTGATCGGCGACCTGACGGCAATCCTGGGCCTCGACACGGTAGCGATGGGCGGAAGCATAGGCCTCGCACGCGGCTACCTCGACCGTGTGCGACTGACGTCCAGCGAGGAACCGAAGCTGTTCCGCCCCCGCCTCGTTGCCGCCGAGCTTGGCCATGATGCACCGCTGATCGGCGCGCTGGCCGCACATATGAGGAAGAACACACCGAAGGTAACATCGCAGAGGCCATCCACGGTGTGAGGTGTGACCTGGTGGGACTCCACCGATGACGGTGGCGCTTCGTCGTTTTGAGTAAATCTCAGACGGCGGCGTCCTACCGGCCCCGCCGCTGCGACGAGGCGCGTCGGATAGGCCCCTTCATGTCCGCCCGCACCATTCCTTCGCATTCGAACTGGTTCGGGTGAACGGAGCCCGTGCGATCTACGGCCCTAACGCAGCGTCGGTACCGAAAGCCGCAGCACTCCGGCCATCAGCAGGTAGAACCCGAAGATCAGCACGGCGCCGGCGAGAACGTGCAGCGCAATCGCCTTCGGGCTCATCCGTTCGCGCCGGGCCAGAAGGGCCAGCGCCGCGCAGCCAACGGCGGCGCAGAGGACGAAGCCGAGGGGTTTCAGCAGCCAGGCCCAGGCGAGGAGGATGACGCTCGTGCCGAGAAAGCGGAGCGCCACGCCTTGACGGCCTCCCGAGGGCAGTGAGACTGGCAATTCCGGTTCGGCAACGGCGATCGCCTGGCCTTTGCGCGCCGCCATAAGCGCACGAATGAGGAGGAGCGCGGCGGCGATGAGCAGCGTCACGGCCGCCGTCGTCGGAAAGACCGAGCCGAGTGCCGACATGCTGGCCGTGCCGAGAAGGGCGTAGAGGCCGACGATGGCGGCGAGCACGCAGGCCGCGATGGCCGATATGATCGGTCGTTCGGTCGTCACGGCCTCGCCCCCATCACCGGTTCGCGCTTTCGTCGCCGTGCAGCGAGCCAGCCGGACAGCGGTGGCCAGACCAACGTCAGGATCGTGAAGGCGATGATGGCGAGCGAGATCGGATTGGAGAAGAAGTACCGGACGACCGAGCCCTGCGCATTGCCGATCAGGTAGCCCTGCACGAAGCCGGCCTCCGCGATCGGCCCCAAGATGAGGCCGAGGACGATCGGCGATGCCTCGAAGCCGATCCGCGCGATCAGCCATCCGATAATGCCGAGGATCGCCATTATGAGAACGTGGATGACGTTGGATTCGATCGCATAGGCGCCGATGACGGTGAGAAGCGCGATGGCCGGCACCAGCGCCGTCTTCGGCGTCGCGATGATGAGGCGGAAGGCGTAGCGCCCGACGACGAGACCGACGGGCAGCATCATCAGCGTGCCGATGATGAGGCCGAAGACGAAGGTGAAGACGATGTCGCCCTGCGTCTGAAAGAGCTGCGGTCCGGTGCGGATGCCCTGGACGAGGAGCGCGCCGAGGATGATGGCGTCGGGCGGCGTGCCCGGAATGCCGAGGACGAGCGTGGGGATGAAGCCGCCCCCGACGGTCGCCGAATTGGCGCTCTCCGACGCGATGACGCCGTCCGTCGCGCCCTTGCCGAATTCGTCGCGCTGGGGCGACGTGCGCCGCGCTTCTGAATAGGCGACGAGGCCCGCGATCGATCCGCCGGCGGCCGGCAGGATGCCGATGGCGGTGCCGATGACCGACGAGCGGATCACGTTGAACTTCGAGCGCCACATGAGGCCCGCCGCCTCCAGGAAGCGGAAGCCCTTGACCTGCTCGGCCCGCCGCTCCAGGTGCGCCTCGTCGCGAATGACGAGATCGATCAGGACCGGAATGCAGTAGAGGCCGATGAGAGCCGGAATGATCGCGATGCCGCCGAGGAGGTGCACCGAGCCGAACGTGTAGCGAATGTCGCCGCCGACGACGGCCGACCCCATGGTCGAGAGCAGAAGCCCTAGGCAGCCGCCCATGAGGCCAAGAAGCGTATTGCCCTTGGAGAGCGTCGCGATCAGCGAGAGGCCGAAGATGGCCAGCCAGAAATATTCCACCGGCCCGAACTTCAGCGCGATCGTCGAGAGCGGCGGCGCGAGAAAGAGAAGCGCGATGGCCCCGACCAGGCCGCCGACGACGGAGGCGATGCAGGAGATCGTGACCGCGAGATCGCCATCCCCCTTCTTGGCGAGCGGAAAGCCGTCCATGGCCGTCGCGATGGCGGCCGGCGTGCCGGGGGTGTTGACGAGAATGGCGGAATAGGCACCGCCATAGATCGCGCCCGTATAGACCGCGCCGAGCGCTATGAGGCCCGACGCCGGGTCCATCGTGAAGGTGAAGGGGACCAGCACGGCGACGGCCATCGTCGCCGAGAGGCCTGGCAAGGCGCCGATGAGCGTACCGGCCAGCACGCCGCCAAAGGCGAGCAAGAGGTTGTAGGGCCCGAGGGCCGCGATCAAGGCGTCGAGCACGGTGTGCCATTTCCCCAAAATGCCGCTCGGAACCGGCGCGGCGGGCCGATGGTGACCCCGCCCGATCTCTGCGGCCATGGCGCGACGCCTGCGAGGCGCCGCGCCGCTGTCAACACGAACCCACCGGGCTAGTTGCCCTTCAGGATCTCCAGACCGGAGGCGTATTCGGCACGCCGGTCGGCGAGGAACTGATCGACGTCACCCTCGGGGATGTCGGTGACGACGTAGCCGTTCTCCTCCAGTTGCGCGCGGAACTCCGGCTTGGCGTTGATCTCGCCGATGATGTCGGAGAGGCGCTGGCGCACGCCGTCCGGCGTTCCGGCCGGCACCGTCACGCCGCGATAGGCACCGGCGACGTAGTCGAAGCCGAGCTCCTTGAAGGTCGGCACGTCCGGATAGGCCGGCACGCGCTCTTCTGTGGCAATGGCGAGCACGCGGACCTGATCACCCGCCTTGATGCCTTGCGTGGTGTAGCTCATCGCGGCGCCGACCTGTCCGCCAAGGAGCGCGGCCATCGAGGGCGAGGAGCCGGCGAAGGGAATGTAGGTCACGTCCGCACCCGCCATCTCCTCGAAGCGCACGGCGGCCAGATGGTTGGCCGAGTTCGTGCCCGAGCCCGCCATCGTCAATGCACCGGGATTCTCGGCCGCGAAATCGATGACGTCCTGCAGCGTCTGAAAGTCGCTGTCGGCGCGTACCAGCACGGCGTCGGGCGTGTAATGGAAGACGTAGACGGGTTTGACGTCCTCTGTCTGGTAGCCGACTTCGCTGATCGCCGGCTGCAGGATGGCGTGCGGGAAGTTGACGTTGGCGATCGTGTAGCCGTCCGGGTCGGATTGGCCGAGCTGGCTCCAGGCGGTCGCGCCGCCGGCGCCCGGCTTGTACTGGATGACGACGTCTTGGCCGGCCACGTCGGCGAAATACTGCTCCTGGTAGCGTGCCGTCACGTCCGACTCGCCGCCCGGGTTGTAGGGGATGATGTAGGTGATCGGCTTCGATGGATAATCGCCATGGCCGTCGGCCATTGCCGGGGTCGTGAGGGCGCCGGCCAGTGCGATGGCGCTCGTGACGGCGAGAAGTGTTCTGCGGTTCATCGGTCTTAGGTCCTCCCTGGACGATTGGGGGCGGCGGGCGGGTTTGGCCCCACCGCGCGCACGCCGTCATGGCGCTTGGGCTAGACGCTAACGGGCGTTGCCCCCGTGATTAATAGCGAATCTTTGAACAATGCGCGCTATGATCTCACGTCTCGCAATCTCGGGGAGGCGCGCGTGATCGAGTTGAAGCAGATGCGTATCTTCCTTGCGGTCGCGGAAGAGCTGCATTTCGGGCGCGCCGCCGAGCGCTTGCACATGGCGCAGCCGGCCCTTTCGGCTCAGGTCCGCTCGATGGAAGAACGGCTTGGCGTCGCGCTCTTCACGCGCACCACGCGCCGGGTCGCGCTCACCCGCACCGGCGAGGCCTTTCTGCCCGAGGCGCGCGCGACCATCGCGCAGGCCGATGCCGCGACGCGGATCGCGCGGCAGGTCGCGGGCGAGAGTTCGGACCTCCTGAAGATCGCGGGCATCGATTCGGCCACGGCCGGCCTGTTGCCAAGCGTCATTCGCGCCTTTCGCCGCGCCAACCCGAAGGTCGAGATCAGGGTGCAGGAAATGCTGTCGGGCCCTGGTCTGCACGGGTTGGAGCACAGGCAGTTCGACATCGTCCTCGGGCGCGTCGCGCGAAAGGCCGAGCTCTTCGCGTCACGACATGTGCTGCGCGAGGACCTCGTCGCCGTTCTGCCGAGCGACCACCGGCTGGCGCGGCGTGAGGCGCTGACGCTGGAGGACATCGCGAACGAGCCGCTCGTCATGCCGGCCCGCGCGCATCGCCCGATCTTGACCAATGTCATCGAAGGCTGGTTCGCCAGCGGCGGCGCCGAGCCGCGCGTGCGGCAGGTCGCCAACGAGCGGCATATGATCGTCGCCATGGTCGCGGCCGGGCTCGGCATCTCGATCACGCCGGCCTGGGTCGCGAACTTCACGCGGGACGACGTGACCTACCTGCCGCTGATCGGCGCCCCCGTCGTCGACACCCATGCGCATTGGCGCCGCGACGAATCCTTTGCCGCCGTCGCCGCCTTTGTCGAACACCTGCCGGAGATCCATTCATAGCGTCCGACGATCAATCGTTGCGAATGGACGCGATCCGCACGCTCCGGCTACCCGTGTCAGCATGTTCGACGGCTTCACCTCTTTCGATATCACGACCGAGACGCCGCATGGGGGCGCGACCATCCATGGGCGAATCGGCGGCCCGGAGGGGGCGCCGGGCGTTCTCCTGCTCCATGGTTATCCGCAGACCCACGTTCTCTGGCACCGCGTCGCGCCGCGTCTTGCGGAGCGCTACCGCGTCGTCTGCGTGGACCTGCGCGGCTATGGGCGCTCCTCCAAACCTCCGACGGACGCCGATCACGCCCCCTATTCCAAGCGCGAGATGGCATTCGACATGATAGAGGTCATGGCCGCGCATGGGCTGGCGCGCTTCCACGTCGGCGCGCACGACCGGGGCGCGCGTGTCGCGCATCGCCTTGCCGCCGATCACCCAGGTGTCGTGCGCTCCCTCGCCCTCCTCGACATCGCGCCGACGCGCGAGATGTATGCCGCCACCGACGACGCCTTCGCACGCGCCTACTGGCACTGGTTCCTGCTGATCCAGCCTGCGCCCTTCCCGGAGCGGATGATCAACGCCGACCGCGAGGCCTATTGGCGCAAGAAATGCGGGTCGGGCTCGGCCGGCATGACGCCCTTCTCCGAGGAGGCGCTGGCGGACTATCTCGCCTGCTGGACCGAAGAGACCGTCCATGCCTCCTGCGAGGACTATCGCGCCGCCGCGACCATCGACATCGCCCATGACGATGCCGATGGCGACACCAAGATCGATTGCCCGCTCCTCGCGCTCTGGGGCGAGACGGGCGTCATCGAGCGCTGTTTCGATGCGCTCGAGCTGTGGCGGCGGCGCGCGACGAACGTGAGCGGCCACGCCTTGCCCGGAGGGCACTATCTCGCCGAAGAGCGGCCGGATGACGTAGCCAGGGCCTTCCTCGCACATTTCGACGCTGCCTGATCTTTTCCTCGACCCACACGAAAGCATCCCCAATGGCGACACTTCGCATCGCATCCCTGCCAGGCGACGGCATCGGCAAGGAAGTCATCCCGGAAGGGCGCCGCGCGGCCGATGCCGCGATGGCCAGGACGGGGCACGGCATCGACTGGATCGATTTCGACTGGTCCTGCGAGACCTATAAGGAGACGGGGCGGATGATGCCGGAGGACGGCGTCGCCCGGTTGCGCGACCATGATGCGATCTATCTGGGTGCCGTCGGTTATCCGGGTGTGCCGGACCACGTCTCGCTCTGGGGCCTGCTCATCCCATTGCGCCGCGAACTCGACCTCTTCGCCAATGTGCGCCCGGTACGGCTGATGCCGGGCGTGCCGTCGCCGCTCGCCAATCGGACGCCGGAGGAGATCGACTTCATCGTCGTGCGCGAAAACGTCGAGGGCGAGTACTCCTCGATCGGCGGGCGCATCTACGACGGCACCCAGCACGAGGCCGCCTATCAACAGGCCGTCTTCACCCGGCGCGGCGTCGACCGGATCATGGACTATGCGTTCGGCGTCGCGGCCAAGCGCAAGGCGGCCGGCAAGCGCGGCAAGGTGACCTCGGCCACCAAGTCGAACGGGATCGTCCACACCATGCCCTTCTGGGACGAGCGCTTCGAGGCGGCCAAAGAGCGCCATCCCGGCTTCGAGACCGACCAGTTCCACATCGACATCCTGACGGCTCGCTTCGTGACCGACCCCGACTGGTTCGACGTCGTGGTCGGCTCCAACCTCTTCGGCGACATCCTCTCCGATCTTGGCCCCGCGGTCGCCGGCTCGATCGGCATCGCGCCGGCCGCCAATCTCGACCCGACAGGTGCCAACCCATCAATGTTCGAGCCCGTGCATGGCTCGGCGCCCGATATCGCCGGCCAAGGGATCGCCAACCCGATCGCGGCCGTCTGGACGGCGGCGATGATGCTCGATCACTTGGGTTATGCCGAAGCGTCGGGTCTCATCGAGCGCGCCATGGAGGCGGCGCTCGGCGATGATGGCTCTCGGACCCGCGATCTTGGAGGACGTGCGGATACGAAAGCCGCGGGCGATGCGGTCGTGGCCGCAATCGAGGCGGCTTAGAGCGCGCTCGGTGAATGGATAGGAACCGGACGCGCTCTAGGCGTCGTCCCGCCGGGCCGTCTCATAGCGGCTCGATTCTTCGTAGTAGGCATCGAAGCCGACGCGGCAGCGCAGTTCGGCAAAGTCCATGCGGCCCTCGCGCGGGGCATCGTCGCGCATGGCCTTGAGCGTCGTCGTCATGGCCTGCATGGCGGCGGCCATCAGGGTCAGCGGATAGGCGGCGATGCTGTAGCCGATCGACTGAAGCTCGGCGCGCGGCAGGTCGGGCGTCGCGCCGCCCTCGACGATGTTGGCCATGTGCGGGCGATCCCCGATGGCGCAGATGCGCGCCATCTCTTCCACGCTGCGCGGCGCCTCGACGAAGAGGATGTCGGCGCCAAGCATCGCGAACGCCTCCGCCCGCCAGAGCGCCTCGTCGAGACCGAGCGTATGGCGCGCGTCTGTGCGGGCGAGGATGAGAACGTCGCCGCCCCGCTCGCGGATCGCCTCGGCTTCGTCGACCGCCGCGCGGACCCGGTCGAGCGCCTCCTCGCGCGCCACGACGGCCTTGCCGGGCGTGTGGCCGCAGCGCTTGGGCGCGACCTGGTCCTCGATCATGACCGCCGCCGCGCCGGCCCGCGCGAGGCCCCGCACGGTGCGGCGCACGTTCATCGCGTTGCCGTACCCTGTGTCGCCGTCGGCGATGAGCGGCAGGTCGGGCACGGCGCTGCAGATATTGGCGACCTGATTCTCGACCTCGCCATAGGACATCAGCCCGAGATCGGGCGCCCCGATGCGGCTGGCAGACGCTGCGAAGCCCGACATGAAGGTCAGGGGAAAGCCTTCCTGCGCGATCAAGAAGCGCCGAGAGCGCGTCGAAGCAGCAGGGCATGGTGTGGCAGGTGTCTTGCGCGAGGAGTTCGCGCAGCCGTGCGGCGGGGGTCATCAGATCACCACTTAAAAGGCAGGTAGAGCGCGAGGTCGGGCCAGGCGTAGAGAAGTGCGACCGAGGCCAGCATGATGGCGAGGAAGGGCAGGGTGCCCCGCGCCACGTCGGCCAGCGTCGCGCGTGCGACCGATTGGATGACGTAGAGGTTGAGGCCGACGGGCGGCGTGATGAGCGCGCACTCGACCATGATGACCATGTAGATGCCGAACCAGATCGGATCGAAGCCGAGCACGATCGCGGCCGGCAGCAGGACCGGCGTCATGATGAGCACCATGGAGAGCGCCTCGAAGACGAGGCCCATCAGCAGCAGCACGACCGAGACTACGAGGATGAAGGTCATCGGTCCGTCGATCGTCGCGCCGATGAAGGCGCTGATGTCCTGTGGCACGCGCCAGAGCGCGAGAGCCTTGCCGAAGATCTTGGCGCCCGCGACGATGAGAAGGATAGCGACCGTCGTGATCATCGCATCGCGCGCCGCATCGAGAAGATCGCGCCAGCGCAAGCTGCGAAGGATGAGTGCCGTGATGACGAGGGCGGCGGCAAAGCCGATGGCGGCGGCCTCGGTCGGCGTGAAGGCGCCCGAATAGATGCCACCCACGACGAGGGCCGCCAGTGCCACCGACGGCAGCGCGCGGATGGAGGCCGTGCGCCGCTCGGCCCAGGAAGCGGGCGCGAGCCGCTCATAGCCGGGCGACAGCCGCGCGTGGAGTATGGCGAAGACGATGAAGGCGGCGATCAAGGCGAGCCCTGGCCCGATGCCGGCCATGAAGAGCGCGATCACCGATTCCTCAGCGACGAAGCCGTAGACGATCATCGGGATCGAGGGCGGGATGAGGATGCCGAGCGTGCCGCCGGCCGCTAGCAGACCATAGGTATGCCGAGCGGTCGTAGCCGCGCTTGATCATCTCCGGGATGGCGACCGTGCCGATCGTGGCGGCGGTCGCGACCGAAGAGCCCGAAATTGCGGCGAAGAGGCCGCAGGAGAGGATCGTAGCGACGGCCAGCCCGCCCGGCCAATGCCCAACCCAGGCCTGGACGGCGGCGAAGAGATCGCGCCCGACGCCGCCCTTCAAGAGGACGTTGCCCATCAGGAGGAAGAGCGGGACGGCAAGGAGGATGAAGCCGTCAAGCGTCGAGAGAATGCTCTGCGGCGCCATCAGGGGCGAGAAGCCGCCGAGATAAAGGAGTGCGAGACCCGTTCCACCCAATGCGAAGGCGACGGGCACGCCGAGCAGCAAGAGGCCGAAGAGCCCGATGACGACGAGGCCGATGGTCATTCGTGGCCGCCCATCTCGGGCGCGCCTTGACGCCATGTACGGAGCATTTCGGCGGCGCATTGGACGGCCAGCAGCGCGAAGCCGAGCGGAACGGCCAGCTCGACGGTCCAGACCGGCGGGTCGAGCATCGTGCCGGCGGTCCGCCCGCGCGCCCAGGAATCGTGGAAGATGTCCCAGCCATAGACCGCGACGATGAGCGAGAAGACGAGGACGGCGGCCAGCGCCGCGAGGTCGGCGACGCGTCGCCCACCCGGCGGCAGCAAGGTGAGGCCGGCCGTGACAGCGATGTGACGACGCGCGCGGAGCACGCCTGCCATCGCGAGGAGACAACCCCAGATGAGGCAATATTGCGAGAGTTCGGCCGCCCAGATCGTCGGACGCACGAAGAAGTACCGCGCGATGACCTCCCAGGTGAGCATGCCGCCGGCCGCGACGAAGAGCGTCGCCGCCAGCCAGCCGAGAGCCGCCGTCAGCCGGTCGAGAAGTGCCATGGCTTCACCTGGTTCCGGCGAAGGGCGGAGGCGCAAGGCCCTCCGCCCGGCCCCTCAAAGACCTTCGGCGGCTTCGAGGACGCGCGCGCCGAGATCGCCGGCATTCTCGCGATAGGCGTCGAATACGGGCTGCGAGACGTCCCGCCAGGCGGCGAGCTCGTCCTCGGTCAACTCGACGACGGTCATGCCGTTCTCGCGCGCCGCATCATAGGCTTCGGCCTCGATGGCGGACATGCGGTCGCGCACGTCCTCCTGCGCGACCGAAGCGGCCGCCTCGATATGTCCGCGCGTCTCGTCGTCGAGGCCCGACCACCAGTCGGAGTTGACGACGACGACGAACTCGATGTCGGCGTGGTTGGTGACGGTGATCGTGTCCATGACCTCCCAGAGCTTGCGCGACTTGACGCCCGAAACGCCCGTCATGCCGACATCGACCGTGCCGCGCTGGTAGGCAAGATATTGCTCGGAGCCGGAAATGAGCGTCGGCGCGCCGCCGGCGGCCTCGACGAAATCGCCGAGCGTCTTGCCGAAGACGCGGACCTTCTTGCCTTCCAGATCGGCCGGCGTGCGGATCGGCCCACCATTCGAGAGAAGGACCGCGCCGCCATAGGCCTGCCAATAGAGAATCTCGCCGCCGGTCTCGGCGACGGCCTCTTCCAAGGCCTCGCGAACCGGGCTGCCTTCGGCGACCGCGCCGCGCACCTTCTCTTCGGTGTTGAGAAGGAAGGGCATGTAGAAGACATCGACCGCCGGCACGTCGCCGACATAGCGCGTCAGCGAGGCGACGCCGGCTTCGATCGCGCCCGAGCCGACGGCTTGGGGGACTTCCTTGTCGGCGTAGAGCGTCGCGCTGTCATAGATCTCGACATCGATCGCCCCGCCGGTGCGCGCCTCGACCTCGCGCTCGAAGAGTTGCAGGTTCTCGCCCAGATGCGAAGTCAGCGGCAGCTGCAGCGTGACGCGCATCTTCTCCTGCGCGGTCGCGGTGCTAGCGCCGGCCAAGCCCATGACGCCGGCCAGAGCGATGGCCCCGAAAGAGGAGGTCCGTGCAATCCGTTTCATGATGGTTCTCCCTGATGCGGGACGGTTCGTTCCGAAGGTCTAATCCAGCCCTCGTGCAACGCCGACCCTGTTTGCGCCAACCTGGCATTCTTTTTTATCGCGTTCCAGTCGGTCGTTCTGGAAGACGACCATAGGCAGCGTTCCAGAGGCCATCTCGCGGCGAGGTCGCACCAAGCTCCTGAAAATCTGCACATCGCCTTGCCGGAACCTGCAATGGCGGCTGCCAGATGAGAGGCATGGAAAACCTCTACGATGATCGCCCGTCGCGAATGGGCGTGTTCGCCCGCCGGATGCTTCCCTCGCCGGTCGCCTTTGAGCCCGCCTCGGTACCGGGAGGTGGAGGGTCGCTAAGGCGGTCTGATTGGTCCTTGAGAACCTGGCCACAGTCGATGCCGGCAGCATTGCCGAGCATCGTCGATGCGGCGGCGTTTCGTGGCGGTCTCATAGGCTTTGGCCTGACGTCGGCGATCCTGGCCGCCGAGCCGGCCGCTTGGCTCGTTCGCACGTGGATCGATCCGTCCGTCCAGTCGGGCGGGGCCCTCTATGCGGCTCTCGTCTGCGCAGTTCTAATCTGGAGCGTCTCCAGCCCCGTCGCTCCCGGACGAACGCCCCGCCGCAAGCTGGCGCTCGGACTGTTGGTCGTGGCCTGCACTATCCGCCTGGCCGGACAAGTGCTCGCCATCAACGTCGTCGGCGGCGTGGCATTGGCCCTCGACATCTATGCCATCGCGACTTTGCTGCGGGTCTCGCAGCGCCGCCGTGCGGTGTCGCCCTTCTGGATGTCGATGCTCTTCCTCTTCACGCTGCCGGTCGAGCGGATCGTCCAGCGCATCGCCGGGTATCCGCTGCAAGACCTGTCGGCGCGCGGCACCTATCAACTCCTCTCGCTCGTCTTCGACGAGGTGCGGCTCGACGGCGTGAGGCTTCAGGTCGCCGGGCGCGACGTGCTCGTCGATCTGCCCTGTTCGGGCACGACCGGCCTGATGATCGCGCTCGCCGCAGTCACGCTGCTCAACGCCTTGTCCCGCGACGGATGGCTCCGCGTCTCGGCCTGGGTGGCGGCGACGCTCGCGCTCTCTTTGAGCGCCAACGTCGTGCGCATCTCACTGCTGGCGGCCGGACTCGCGATGGAGGACCGCACGGGCGTCGACGTGATGGCCGAGCCGTTGCACGCCGCCATCGGCCTCTTCACGTTGTTGCTCTCGCTGCTGCCGCTCACCATGCTGCGCCGACCACTCGGAGGGGAGGGGCCGAGGGGCGACACCACTGCTACGACCGTGCCCCCACAGCGTCGGTCCGCCACCACCGCGTCGCCGTCGCGGGGCGTCTCCCTCGCAGCGCTCGCGCTCGTTCCTTTGGCGATCGTCATCGTCAGCCTTCCACGCCACGCCCTCGACACCTCCCGGCCGCTCGCCGCGATCTCGCTCCCATCCTCGCTTGCCGGGCACCCGCGCCGGGCACTGCCGCTCACGCCTGTCGAGGTCGCCTATTTCCGCGCCTTCGGCGGACAGGCGCGCAAGGCCGCCTACGGACCTCTCGGTCTGACGGTCGTCCAGACGACCTCGCCGCTACGCCATCTCCATGCGCCGGACGACTGCCTGCGGGGCCTCGGCTATGCCGTTCGGTTCCTCGGCACGAGCTTCATCGGCGCGCCTTCGGCCCACTACAAAGCCGTCGGCCCGCAGGGCGTTGCCTGGCACGTCGCCGTGACCTTCGTCTCCGACCACGGCCACGTCACGTCCAACGTCGCCCAGGCCATCTGGCACTGGCTGTCCGCGCCCGGCTCCAGCTGGTCGAGCCTGCAGCGCGTCACGCCGTGGCATCTGCCCGACATGGAGCGCCTGGCGCTGGAGGACGCTGCGCTCGCCGCACACGACGTCGCTGCCGATCCCCGACACGCCGCCCGTTGAGGCGCCGGCACCCTTCCCCCGTCAAACACCAAAGGAAGCCCTTCATGACCACCGTGACCGAACCGTCGAGCCGCGCCCTCTTGCCCTGCATCTGGGCTATGGCCACCATCCTTGCCGTGTCCCCGCCGGCGCACGCCAAAGCGGGCAGCGTGGACGGTCAAGCCGGACGTCTCCTCGTCGAGGACGCGCAGGGGACGACGATCGCTGCCGATGCTGCGCTCGCACTACGAGATCGCGATCGACGGCGATGTGGCGACCGTCGCGCTCAGCCAGACCTTCTTCAACCCGACCGACAGACCGCTCGATGCGACCTATCTCTTCCCCCTCGGTACGGCCGCGGCCGTCACCGCGATGGAGATGCATGTGGGCGACAGGGTCGTCCACGCCGAGGTGCAGCGGAAGGAGGAAGCCGAGCGGACGTTCGAGGCTGCGCAGAAGGCCGGCCAGGCGGCGGCGCTACTGACCCAGCACCGACCCAACATGTTCACGCAGTCCATCGCGAACCTCATGCCGCAGCAGCCGGTTCGGATCGTGCTGCGCTACGTGCGCAATGTCCCCAAGATCGATGGCGCCTATGAGCTGGCCGTCCCCATGGTGGTCGGACCGCGCTACGAGGGCGATCTTCCCGGCCATCTCTTCCCCGACAGCGAACCCATGTCCGGCATCGACGATGTGATCGAGGTGAATGCCACGCCCTCCGCAGGGGCGTCCCCGCCACCCGCCTTGGAGGTTGCGTCTGCGCAGGAGGGGCAATGGCTGGTGGAGGAGCTGCCGGCCTACCCGCCTCTCTGGCAAACGCGTCCTCCCGAAACCGTCGATCCTCGCAGGCTCACGCTGTCGCTGCGGCTGACGACGCCGAGCGAACCGACACTCTTCGCCAGTCGGACGCACACGCTCGCCGTCGAGGGCACCGACGGGTTTCGATACGCCACCTTCGAGGAGGGTTCGGAGATCGACAACCGGGATTTCGTCCTTCGCTACGCGATCGCCGACGATACCGACATTCTCGGTGGTGCGGTTGGCATCGTGAGCGAACACGGCGGCTTTCTCTCCGTGATGATAGAGCCGCCGAGCAGGCCCGACGAGGCGAGCGTGGTTCGCCGCGATCTCGTCTTCGTCGTCGACACCTCGGGTTCCATGACAGGCGCGCCCATGCGCGCGGCACAGCATTTCATGGACGCCGCCATGCGCGGCCTACGCCCGGACGACACCTTCCGGATCCTCAGCTTCGCCAACACGACGCAGCAGTTCGCAGCCGATGCGATGGCCGCGACGACGGCCAACATCCGTGCAGCCCGGCGCCACATCGCCCAGATGACGGCGGGAGGCGGGACCGAGATGTCTCGCGCGATCACGGCTGCGTTCGAGACCACGGCCCGGGCAAACGCGCAGCGCATCGTGGTCTTCCTGACCGATGGCTATATCGGCGCGGACCGGGAGGTCATCGCCAAGATCGCCCGGGTGATCGGCAAGGATCGGCTCTACGCGTTCGGCATCGGCAGCTCCGTCAACCGATACCTTCTGGAGGGCATGGCCCGCGAGGGCCGAGGGTACTTGCGCGTCGTCGAGCCCGGCGACAGCGCCGAGGAGGTCGCCGAGACCTTGGCCCGCGACCTCAAGACGCCGCTGCTCACCGATATCGCCATCGACTGGAACGGCCTGGTGGTCGAAGGCCAGAGCCCGGCCGCCATTCCCGATCTCTTTGCCGGCGGTTCGGTCCGCGTCCTGGCCCGCTACGACGCCTCCGGCGCTGCGGCCGAAGGTGGGGATCTGGTCTACGTCACCGGCCTCGTAAACGGTCGGCCGGCGCGCATGCCCGTCCGCGTTCGGCTGTCTTTGTCTGTAGAGTGATGCCAAGTCGGCGCCGCCAGCCAAGTCGGCGTTGCCAGCCAATTCGGCGCTGCCCGCCGAGTCGGCGCTGCCCGCCGAGTCCGCGCTGCCCGCAATGTGGGCGCGCGAGCAAATCGCCGACCTGGAGCGCAACTACACCATTGGTGGACAAAGTCCGGCGGTGAAGGAGGCTATCGTGAAGCTCGGCCTCGAGTTTCAACTGCAGAGCGCCTTCACGTCCTTCGTCGCGGTGGCGCGCGAGATCGTCGATCCGAGCCGCGTGAACGATCCGTCCGCGACCCGAAGCGCCCCGGTACCGCTGGCCCAGGCGCTGCACGTCCCCAACGAGGCCTATCCCCAACTCAATCTGGCGGGATCGTCCACGCCGGAACCACACGTCTATCTCGGCCTCCTCCTGACCCTGATGGCGATCGGCGCGCGCTATGCGCGGCGTATGGCCGGATGGTTCAGGAGAGGCGGAGCCCGCCGCGCCGAGAAGGCGGTTGGCCGTCGGCGACCGGTGCCCGCCGGCGGGGTGCCGGACTGCATCGCCCAGGACGGCTGGTGGTTGAGCGACGAGGAGACGAGGTCGTAAGAAGCCCGAGCACCGTCGCGGCCTTCGGCCGGCCGGTCCGTATGCACGAGGCTACGAGATGAGACATGTCCTGGTCGCCGACGACGACGGCCACATACGCGAAGTGGTCTGTTTCGCGCTGAAACGCGCGGGCTACGACGTCACGGCCTGCGCCGACGGCAGGGCGGCGCTGGCCGCCTTTCGCGACCGCGTGCCCGACATTCTCGTCCTCGACATCGGCATGCCGGAGACGGACGGACTTGCGGTTTGCCGGGAGATCAGACGCGATCATGACACGCCGATCCTCTTCCTGTCGGCCCGTAACGAGGAGATCGACAGGGTGTTGGGACTGGAACTGGGCGGCGACGACTACGTCACCAAGCCGTTCAGCCCACGAGAGCTCGTCGCGCGTGTCGCGGCGATCTTGAAACGCACGGCACCGGCCTCGACCGGGCCCGGAGGCGGCGAGGTGCTGCGCGTCGGGGCTCTCGCCCTCGATGCGGACGAGCGGCGGGTCGCATTCGCGGGTGCGACCGTCCCCATGACGGCCATCGAGTTTGCCATCCTGCGCACGCTCATGGCGCGCCCGTCGATGGTCTTTACACGCGATCGCATCATGGAACTCGCCTGGCCCGACAACATCCACGTCTCGGACCGGACCATCGACAGCCACATCCGCAACATTCGCTCCAAGCTCGCGAGCACGGGTTGCGGCGAGGCGCTCGTCACGGTTCACGGTATGGGTTTCCGCATGGGAGAGTGTGGAAAGCGAGAGTGCGGGAGCGCCGCCCCGGACTTGGCCGGCAATACATGAGGCAATCGGCCAAGCGGGAATCGGCCAAGCGACGACCGAACAAGCGACGACCGAACAAGTGGCGACCGAGTCTGGCGACGATCACGCTTGCGGTCATGATCGCGGTCCTCGCGCTGCCCTTCGCAGGCATCGGCATCTTGCGGTTGGCCGAGAACCAGCTCGTGCGCTCCACCGAGGCCGAGCTGATCGCGCAGGCCGCCGCGTTGGCGGCGGCGATGGCGGCGCGGCTGGACGAGCAGGGCCCGACCTTGTCGCTCGGTCCGCCGATCCCTCTTCCGATCCGTCCGCCCGGAAGCTCCCCGGACGAGGTCCGCTGGAACCCGACCGTCCCCCAGCTCGACCTCGCCTCCATGCCCATCCTCGATCGAAGGCCCGCCGCACGGCCCGCCGCGACGCCAGCGCCGCCGGCATACTCGGAGGCAGGAGCATGGCTCGACCCGATCCTCGCTGCGACCCAACGCGCCACGCTGGCGGGTTTCCGGGTTACGGATCCGGATGGCACGGTCGTCGCCGGGCGCGACGAGGTCGGCCTGTCACTCGCCCATCTGCCCGAGCTGTCCCAAGCCTTGGGAGGCCGCGCGTCGAGCGCCCTGCGGCGCCGCGTCGTCGACAATCCGCAGCCCATCTACTCCATCAGCCGAGGCACGACGGTCCGGGTCTTCGTCGCGCTGCCGGTGGTGGTTCGCGGCCGGGTGGCGGGCGCGATCTACGTTTCCCGGACGCCCAGCAACATCCTCAAGGAGCTTTACGGTCAGCGATGGCGGCTTCTCATCGCCGGCCTGGCCGTGGTCGGCCTCGCGCTCTTGCTGGGACTAGTCCTGCTGCGCGCCATCGTCGTTCCCGTGCGCGAACTGACGAACCGGACCCGTCGGATAGAAGCTGGCGACCGGACGGCCATCCGCCCGCTGAGGCAGTATGGCAGCCGCGAACTCCACGCCCTGTCTACGGGGCTCCTCGCGATGGCGCGGCGCATCGTCGACCGGAGCGACACGCTGGTCACATTCGCCACCCATGTCTCCCACGAGCTGAAGTCACCGCTCGCCGGGATCCGCGGCGCGGTGGAACTGTTGGCGGACGATGACCTGTCGCCCGCCGAACGGCTGCGATTCCGGCGAAACGTCGAGGCGGACATCGACCGCATGGCGCTGCTGCTGGACCGAATGCGGGAAATGGCCCGCACGGAGCATCTCGATCTGCGCGGCGCGTGCGATCTTCGCGATTGCCTCATGGAGGCCAGCGCTTCGCTATCGCTCGAGGTCGAGGCGCCTTCGTGGATCACGCTGCCGATGTCGCGCGAGGCAGCCTCCATCGTCTTCTCGAACCTCGCCGAGAACGCCGTCCAGCACAGCGCAACGCGGCTGCACGTCACGGCAACCGAGGTCGATGGCGATCTCGTCGTAGACGTGGCCGACGATGGCGCGGGTATCAGTGCCGGCAACCGCGACCTCGTATTCGACCTCTTCCACACGACCCGGCGAGATGCTGGTGGAACCGGAATGGGGCTCGCGATCATCCGCTCGGTCCTCCACGCGCTCGGCGGCACGATCATTCTCCTCGAAGCCGAGCGAGGCGCGACGTTCAGGATCGCTCTTCCCCTCCGCGCCACCGGAACGCTCGGTTAGAGCCGTTCCAGCGGAGGTGCGATAGCACTGCAGCGTAGGGAACCGCGCAAAAACAACGCGCTAGAGCGCGTTCGGTGAATGGATAGGAACCGGACACGCTCTAGCGTCCGGACCCGAAGATCGGTCACCGAAACGTCTTCGAGGGCACCATAAACGGCAGGGCGGGATCGGCGAGCTGACGGCGACGAACGATCGTTTGTCGCGAGCGCTCGGCCCTTCGCTTTCAGACCTGGGGTGTTGGACTTCGCACCTATCTCGTCTAGTGAGGTTTCGGCTCGAAGGCGAGACCTTGCAGCGCCGCGGGACCCGGTACCTCGTACCGGGCATCACCCCGCGTGGCAGAACTCTAGGATCGCCTGACATTCGGGATCGTGGGGACGGCGGCTACAGGCCGAGCCGTATCCACAGCTGAGAGGAAACGGAATGACTCTGCTGAAGACCATCGCGCACTCGTTCGCGCTCACCGGCCTTGCGGCCACGGTAGCTTTGGGCACGCTCGGGGCGGCCTCCGCGCAGGACAAGCGCATCGCGCTCGGCGCCACAAACGCGCAGTCCTCGCATTACGCCTACTTCGCCGCGCTCGCCGGCCTCATCAACGAAAAGACGGACGGCATCCAGGCCTCGGTCGTCGAGACCGGCGCGACGGTCGACAATCTGAAGCGCATGGAGCGCGGCCAGCTCGACGCCGGCCTCGTGACCACCACGACGCTCTATCACGCCAATGAGGGCCAGTACGGCTTCGAAGGCGCGCCGATCGACTCCAAGCTCCTTTTCGCCTATTCGCTCGCGCCGCAGCTCGTCGTGGTGCGCCGCGATGCCGGCATCGAGAGTCTGGCCGATCTCGACGGTCAGCGCTTCGGCCCCGGCCAGCGCGGCTCTTCGACCGAGGCGACGTCCGAGATCGTCATGGGCGCGCTCGGCATCAGCCCCGAGTTCGTTCGCGGCTCGAATGCCGAGCTGGCCAACATGATCAAGGACGACCGACTGCCGGGCTTCATCAAATCCGCCGTCGGCACCGATTTCGATCCGCTGACGACCGACATCGCGACGCTCTCGCCCTTGCGCGTCCTGCCGATCCCGGCCGACCGGCTGGACCAGATCCGGGCCGATGTGCCCGAGCTCTCGATCGTCGATATGCCGGCCTCCGAGCAGCAGGATCGGCCCGAGCCCTATCAGACCTGGGCCTTCATGATCGCGGTCTCCGCTTCGCCGGAGCTCGACGAGGACACGGCCTACCAGATCGTCAAGGCCGTCATCGAGGACGACGGCACGGACGGCGAGGGCAACCAGGCTGCCGCCTTCAAGCCCTTGGAGGGCGTCGATATCGCCCAGCTGACGCTCGACAATGCCTCGACCGAGCTGCACCCCGGCGCGATCCGCGCCTTCGAGGAGGCCGGCTACACCGTGCCGGACAACCTGAAGTCGGCCGAGTAGACACCGGGGCCCGCCAAGGTGGCGGCGCTCGACAAGGCCATCATGGACGAGGGCGAGGCGGTCGATCGACCGCCTCGCTCTTTGCGTGAGCGGACCGCTCTGGTGCTGGCCGTCGGCATCGGTCTCTTCACCTTCTATACCGCCGCGACGGGCGCGTTCGAATCGCTCATCCAGCGCGGGCTGTTCGTCGGGCTGATCACGGCGCTCGCCGTCTGCCTCTACCCGTTATGGGGTGGTACGCGGTGGCGCCCGTTCGGGATCGTCGTCGATGTCGCCATCGTTGCCGCCGTCTGGACAGCGGCGGGCTATGCGATCGCGAATTTCGAGGCGATCATGGTCGAGCGTCCCTTCGCCGAGACGCGGGATGTCTGGCTTGCCGCGCTCGCGACCATCGCCCTCCTCGAACTCGCCCGCCGGGCCGTGAGCGCGATCTTCCCCGTGCTGGTCTGTCTGATGCTGGCCTATGCCCTCTTCGGCGATCGCATTCCCGGCGCCTTCGGCCATAGGGGGTTCGACCACCAATTTGTCACCGAAACGGTCTTCCTGTCCGATCTCGGCCTCTGGGGGATGCTCGTCGGCGTGGCGGCGACGACGCTGGCCGCCTTCATTCTCTTCGGCGCGTTCCTTCTGCATACGGGGGCTGGCACGACGTTCTTCAAGCTCTCCGCCCGGGCCGCCGGCGCCTCGGTCGGCGGCGCCGCCAAGATCGCGACCGTGGCGTCGGGCTTCTTCGGCATGATCTCGGGCTCGACGGTCGCCAATGTCGCGACGACCGGCAACTTCACGATCCCCTTGATGAAGCGTCTGCGCTACCCGCCCGCCTTCGCCGGCGGCGTCGAGGCGATCGCATCGACGGGCGGGCAGCTCGCGCCGCCCATCATGGGCACGGCCGCCTTCGTGATGGCCGAACTCGTGGGCGAGAACTATTGGCGCATCGCGGCCGCCGCGCTCCTGCCCGCCATCTTCTTCTATATCGGCATCTTCGCCACCATCGACACCGTGTCGCGCCGGCGCGGGCTCTACGGCATCGAGGGCGAAGAGGTGCCGTCCTGGTCCGACGCGCTCGACATTCGGGCCCTCTCGCCCATCCTAGCCTCGCTCGGCGGCATCCTCTTCGGCGTCGTCAACGGCAACTCCATCGGCACGACCGCCTTTTACGGCATCATGGCCATGATCGCGGCCTTCATTCTGGCGCGCGTGACGGCGGGGGAGAGCGTCAAATCCGCGCTCGTCCGCCTCGGGCCGGCGCTTGAGACGGGCGGGCGAGGCGTCGTGATCGTCGGGATCATGCTCACCGTGGCGCAGGTCTTCGTCTCCCTTCTCAATCTGACGGGCGTCGGCGTAACGCTGACGGGCATGATCCTCGGTGCCGCCGGGGGCGAGCTTTGGGCCATCGCGCTCGTGATGGCGATCGTCTGCCTCATCGCCGGCATGGGTCTGCCGACCTCCGCCGCCTACGTCCTCGTTGCCGCCGTCTTCGCGCCGGCCCTCATCCAATTGGGGCTGGAGGCGCTGAAGGTCCACTTCTTCGTCCTCTACTACGCCACCCTCTCGGTCGTGACGCCGCCGGTCTGCGTCGGCGTCTTCGTGGCCGCGCAGATCGCTGGTGCGCCTTGGTTCTCGGTCGCGCGAGAAGCGATGCGCCTCGGCGCCGTCGCCTATGCGCTGCCCATGCTCTTCCTGTCCCATGACGGGTTTCTGGGCGGGGGTGGATTTGCGGCGATCGGATTGGCAGCGATCGCGGGCGTCGTCTTCACGCTGTCGCTCTCCTTCCTTCTCGGAGGACGACCCGTCGTGAGCGGTGGTTGGAACCGTGTGCTCTGGGCGGCGCCCCTCGCGCTCGCCGTCATTCCTGGCCTCGCCTTCACCCTGAGCGCAGTCGTCCTCTTCGGCGCTCTCTACGCCGTCAGCCGACGCGCGCGCATAGAGGCCTTGCAGGCATAGGCGACGCCGATCCCGCCACGCGGTCCAAGCTCAGCGGTCCAAGCTCAGCGGTCTGCGGGATCGATCGGGACGGTTATGGGGCCGGGCATTGTCTCGTCACGCACAGCGCGGTGGGGATTGCGCGGGATCCGTTCCTCAGCCTGCATTCTTGAGCACGTAGACCCCGCTCTCGTGCAGCATTGCGGTCCAGCCCGCCTCGACGAGAAGCGCCATCGTCTCCTCTTCGATGATGGCCGGCCCTTCGATGCCGTCGCCCGCTCCGAGCTTCGCGCCATCGTACACCGGAGCCTCGGTGCCCTCGCCCGTCTGCGGACAGGACGAGCGTCCGCGTGCCCGTGTGCGCACCCGCCGCGCCTGACCCTGCCGGCAGCGCCGCACTGGCGGGCTTCTCGATGCGCCCGTAGAGGACGCTCTCCACGTTGACGACCTCGACGACCGTGTTCGGCTCGGAATAGGTGTAGAGTTCCTTGTGCCGCTTGTGAAACGCCTCGGCGATGCCCGGCAGGGCCGCGCTGTCGATCGGCCCGGCCGGAATTTCCACGGTGCATTCGTGCACCTGGCCGACATAGCGCATGTCGAGCGAGCGCTGGATGTCGATCCGCTCGTCCGAGAAGCCATCGGATGCGAGCGCCGCGCGGCCCTGTTGCTCGATCGTCTCGAAGGTCGAGGCGAGGTCTGACGCGATCGCATCGCCTTCGAGGCGCGCCGGGAAGGGCGCCATGAAATTATACTTCACGTCCGAGATGATCTGGCCGAAGGCGCAGAGGCCCGAGGCGAGCTTGGGCACCAGGATGGTCGCGATACCCATGTCGCGCGCGAGGGCCGTGATGTGGGCGCCCGTGGCCCCTCCGGCGCCGACGAGGACGAAGTCGCGCGGGTCGTCGCCGCGTTCGACCGAGACGTGGCGGATGCCGTTGACCATGTTGGCGTTGACGATGGTGAACATGCCATAGGCCGCGCGCTCGATGCTGAGGCCGAGCGGCTCCGCGACATGGATGCGGATCGCTTCGCGCGCCTTCTCCACGTCGAGCGGCAGGCGCCCGCCGACGAGCCCGGCCGGGTTGAGATAGCCGAGCACCAGATTGGCATCGGAGACCGTCGGCAACGTGCCGCCTCGGCCATAGCAGGCCGGACCTGGGTCGGACCCGGCGCTTTGCGGGCCCATCTGCAGGAGGCCCATCTCGTCGATCGAGCCGATCGAGCCGCCGCCTGCGCCCAGCGTCTCGACCTGGATCATCGGCACGCCCAGCCGATAGCGCAGGAAGTCGATGTTCTTGGCGATATTGGTCACGCCGTTCTTGGTCAGCGTGATGTCGAAGGACGTGCCGCCCATGTCGACGGTGATGATGTTCGTCTCGCCGAACGGTGCCGCCACGTGCAGCCCCGCCTGGGGCGCGGAGGCCGGGCCGGAATTGATGGCGTAGACCGAGCGGTCGGAGAGGACGTCGCCGATGGCGAGGCCGCCATTCGACTGGAAGTAGCGCACCGGGTTGGAGGCACCGAGCTCGCGGAAATAACCATCGACGGCATCGACATAGCCGCGTAGCGTCGGGCCGAGATAGGCGTTGACGACCGCCGTGGACGTGCGGGTGTATTCGCGCACCTGCGGATAGAGCTCGGAGCCGACGGTGAGGAGGGCGTCCGGCATCATCTCTCGAACGATCTCGGCCGCGCGGCGCTCATGGGCCGGATTGAGGACCGACCAGACGAAGGAGATCGCGATCGACCCGATCCCCTCCTTGAGAAAGACCTCGCAGGCGGCGCGGACGTCGTCTTCGTCCATCGGCGTGTGGATGGCGCCGGTCGAGATGACGCGTTCCGTCACGCCGCGGCGTAAGTAACGCGGCACCAGCATGTGGGCCGGCGGATAGTCGGCGTCGTAGCGGTGGCCGTCCTCCTTGTGGCCGAGGCGGATTTCGAGGCTGTCCTCGTGGCCGCGCGTGCAGATGAGGCCGGTCGGCGCGCCCTTGTGCTGGATGAGGGCATTGAGCGCGACCGTCGTGCCGTTGATGCAAAGGTCGGAGGCGGAGACGATCTCCTCGGGGCTCATGCCCGTCGCTTCGGCGATCTGGCCGAGGCCGTCGCGGATGGCTTTCGTCGGATCGTCCGGCGTCGAGAGCGCCTTGAAGAGCCGGACCTCGCCCGAGGGCTCGGCCAGCACGAAGTCGGTGAAGGTCCCGCCGGCGTCGACGCCGAGCCGATAGCTGCTCAGGTTGCGCGTCTCCATCAGGCTGCTCCCGCGCGCTGGGTCTTGGTGGCGTCGGCATCGACCATGCCGTCGGCGATGACGACGCCGTAATCCGCCTTCGCGCCCTCGACCGACACGAGCCCGTTCTTCACGTCGTCGAGCACCTTGACTGGATGGCGCGCGAAGGGATCGCCGTAGCCGCCGCCGCCGGGGTTCATGTTGGCGGCACGCTCGCCAGGCTTGATGGTCTCGATGACGTTGGTCTTGATGACCTGCGTCTCGCCGCCCCGCGTGACTTCGAGCCGGCCGACCTTGGTCTCGATGTTGGTCGACTTCGCGCCGGCCGCGCCCATGGCGGGGATGCGCCGGCCTTCGCCGAAGGTGATGAAGGTCATGTCCTTGTCCAAGGGCTCGACCTCCCAGCAGGTGCCCGAGCCGCCCCGATATTCACCGGCGCCGCCCGAATCGGTCATCAGCGAATAGCGGTGGATGATGATCGGGTAGGAGTGTTCGAGAAGCTCGATATCGCCCGAGGTCAGCGCGCCGAAGCAGCATTCGGGACCGACGGCATGCCAGCCGTCCTGGGAGGGCGTCGCGCCGGCGCCCGAGATGATCGAGGCCAGCACCATGGTGACGTATTCCTCGTCGTGCCGCGTATCCCAGCCGGCGATGTTGCAGCCGTTGGCATGGCCCCAGGAGGCCGCCACCTTGTCGGGCGCCGCCTGCTCGAAGGCGAGGCGCACGGCGTCGGTCAGCGTCTCCATGGGCGTCGTCGTGCAGTTCATGTGCGGCGCCGGGGGGACGCGTTGCACAGCGTGCCCTTGGGACCCATGTCGACCGTCACGCAGCGATAGAGCCCTTCGTTATAGGGCGGGGGCAGTTGCGCGAACATCATCAGGCCGAGATAGACGCCCGAATAGCTGTTCCCCTCGTAGGAGTTGATGAAATAGGGGATCTGCGGCGGGCTCTCGATGGCGATGTGGCAGGCGTCGCCCGTGATCGTGACGGTCGCCGTGATGTCGAAATCGCCGAAGCCGTGGCCGGCGTCCTCGACGATCGCGGTGCCCTTGATAGGTGCCGTCCGGCACGTCGCCGATCAGCGAGCGCATGTGCTTGTCGGCCATGTCCATCAGCGTCGCGATGCAGGCGCGGACCTCGTCGAGCCCGTATTTGTCGAGAAGCGCGATGAGGTTGCGCTCGCCGACCTGGCAGGCGCCGATGAGGGCGTTGAAGTCGCCCTCCTGGCTGCGGCGGGCGCGCATGTTGGTGAGAATGAGGTTGAGCACGTCGTTGCGCGGCACCCCCCGGTCCCAGATCTTGACCGGCGGGATGCGCAGGCCCTCCGCGTAGATCTCCTTGGCGTCGGGGTTGTAGCCGGCCGGTACGGGGCCGCCGATATCGGTGAGGTGGCCCTTGCAGACGGTCCAGAAGACGAGCTCGTCCTTGTAGAAGACGGGCTTGTACATGCACACGTCGATGGCGTGCGAGCCCATGTAGGCCGGGTCGTTGTGCAAGAGGAGGTCGCCGGGGTGGATGTCGTCGCCGAAATAGCCGGCCACAGCCTTCATCGCGGGGATGAGGGAGCCGAGATGGATCGGAATGTCCTGGCCCTGCAGGATCATTTCGGGCTTGCCGTCGAAGAGCGCCGTCGAATAGTCGTGCGCGAGGTTGAAGACGCTCGACCGCGCCGTCTTTTCCAGCGAGACGGTCATCTCGCGCTGCGTCGTCTCCAGGACGCCGCGCACGACGCTGAGGGTGATCGGATCGACGGCGTGATCGGACATCGGCGCTCTCCATAGTCGCTCGAACACATCGCCTCGGCAGCGCGGTCGCGCCGATCGCCGAGGGCGAGGTAGCGCTGCATGCTAGACCTTCGTGCCGGGCCCGTCTTGACGCTGGGCGCATACGCTTTGTGCATCGAGTGCAGCGGGCCCTTGCGCCGGCCCAGGTAACCCGCAAGACTTCGCGCCACGATGACCGTGCCCCTGGACGCTACCGCCGCCAACCTCTCGCCCGGATGCCCCGCGACCCTCGTCTGCGACACCGCTGGCCTCGCTCCGCTCGAGCGGGCACGGCACTGGACGGACGTCATCGCCGCCTCCTACTTTCCGCTGGAGCTCACCTTTCGCGAGCCCGAGCGCTTTTCGGGGCGCCTCACGCGGTGGACGCTGGGCGATGTCGCCGTATCGCGCCTGCGCTCGGACGCGCTCTTCTACCGGCGCGGCAAGCGGCATTTGCGGGAGGCGGGCGAGGAAGCCTTTCTCATCACCATCCCACGCACCCAGCCCGTCCGCTTCGTGCAGATGGGGCGTGAGGTGGAATGCCGGCCTGGCGCCTTCGTGATCGAGCGCGGCAACGCGCCTTATACATTCAGCTACGACCGGGCGAGCGACCTCATCGCCGTCAAGGTCCTCGAGCCGACCCTGGCCGCACATCTGTCCAAGCCCGGCCGCTTCTGCGCGCTCGACTTCGACGCCAGTTCAGGCGTGGGGGCGCTGATGGTCGATATGGTCCGGGCGACCGAGGCCCATTGGGCGACCACCCTTTCGGGCGGACGCGACGCGCTCGGCCGGCATCTCCTCGAACTCCTCGTGCTTGCCATCGAGAACGATCCGCGCGCCATCGAGAGCGGCGGGGCCGCCATCGCGGCTGCGCATTTGTCGCGCGTGGGCCGGATGATCGCGGAGCGCTATGGCGATCCCGGCCTCGCGCCCGGTGACATCGCGCGGGCCTGCGGCATCTCGAAACGCTACCTCCACGCGCTCTGCCGAGCCGACGGGGCGACTGTGGGCGAGCGGCTGCGCGAAGCGCGGTTGAGCGCGGCGCGAGCCAACCTTTCGCATACCAAAGGCACGCGTTCCATCACGGATATCGCCTATGGCTGCGGGTTCTCGGACGGCTCGCAGTTCTCGCGGGCCTATCGCGCCCGCTTCGGCGAGACGCCGCGCGAGACCCGGGCGTCAGCGCGAGGCGCCGCCCATAGGACCTCCTGTGGCGACACCTATGGCTGACGGCCCACGGAATCGACTGCGGAAATAGTCGCGAAACGCCCGCATGGCCGGCGTGAAGGCGATGCCCTTTCGCCAGACGAGACCGACATCCATCGCCGGAATGTCCTCCGCCAACTCGACCGTCTCCAGCCGGCGGCCTTCGAGCGACCACGGGCGGTAGACCATGTCCGACAGGATCGTCACGCCGAGCCGGTTGGCGACGAGACTGCGCACCGCCTCCACGGACGACGTGCGCAGCGTGACGCGCGGGCTGAAGGGCGTGAGCGACCAATAGCGCATCGCGGTATGCGCCGCCTCGTCGATTGTCAGCATCACGTAGTCCTCGTTCGCGACATCGGCGAGGGTCACTTGTCCGCGCTCCAGGAGGGGGTGACGCGCCGCCACCCAGAGCCGTCGCGGCGAGCGGATGAGTGTTTCGGAGGCGAGCTCGGGGTTGGCGATGTTGGAGGTCAGCGCGACGCCGATATCGAACCGCCCGCGCACCAGACCCTCCTCGACGATCTCCCGCGTCGTCTCGTGAAGATCGAGCGACAGTCGGGGCTGCTCCTTGGCCAGCCGTTCGAGATGGGCCGGAAGGAAATAGCCGATCACGGTATAGGACGCCGCGACCTTGAGGCGGCCATCCACGGCCGGGCCTTCCTGAACGTTGAGGGCGTCCTCGACCTTGGCGAGGATTTCGTAGCTCGACGCCAGGAACTGCTGGCCGGGCGGCGTCAGCGTCATACCGCGCGAGGAGCGGATGAAGAGCGCCGCGCCGAGCGTGCGCTCCAACTCGCGTATCGCCGCCGTGACCGCCGATTGCGAAACCGAAAGCTCGACCGCCGCACGGCTGACCTGACCGATCTCGGCCGTGGCGACGAAATACTTGAGGTGGCGGATGTTCAGGGACATATCGGCTGCACACTATCGGAAAATCCGATGTTGATCGCACAGAAAAAAGAACTTCTGCTAGGTGCCGCCTTTGGTGCAGCATCGTCGCCTAGCGGTTATGAGAGAGAACGCGGCATGTATCGCGACTGCGTGGACTTGAATTGCGACATGGGCGAAGGCTTCGGCCATTGGTCCTACGGCGAGGCCTCCGACGAGGCGCTGATGGAGGTCATCACCTCGGCCAACGTCGCGGCGGGCTTCCACGCCGGTGATCCCAACACGATGGACGCGGTGGCCCGTCTCGCGGCCGAGCGCGGCGTCGGTCTCGGCGCGCACCCAGGCTACAACGATCTTCAAGGCTTCGGGCGCCGGCCCATCGCCGCCGCGCCCGAGGAGTTGGTCAACGACATCGTCTATCAGACGGGTGCGCTGCGCGAGTTCGCGCGCCGCCACGGTGCCGCGCTCCAGCACGTCAAGCCGCACGGCGCGCTCTACATGACGGCCGCCAAGGATGCCGAACTCTCGCGTCTCCTCGTCGAAGCTATGCAGCGCACCGGGCCGGACCTCTTCCTCTACTGCATGGACATCTCCGAGACCTGCCGCATCGCGCTCGAAGCCGGTCAGCCCGTGGTGCGCGAGTTCTACGCCGACCGGGACTACGGCGCCGACGGCAGCATCGTCTTCGCCCGCAAGGTCCGTGCCTACGATCCGGGCGAAGTCGCAGCGAAATGCGCGAAGGCTTGCCGGGACGGCACGGTCACGACGGTGGACGGCGATGAGATCACGATCGCCTTCGAATCGATCTGCTTTCATTCCGACACGCCCGGCGCCCTCGAGATCGGCCGCGCGATCCGGTCCGCCCTCATCGAAGCCGGCGTGCGGGTCGCACCGCCCGAACGGCCGGAATAGCTGCGTCACGAGCGAAGGAACCACGATGGCCACTCCCATTCACTCCCCCCTTCCGGGCACGTTCTATCGGCGCCCCGCACCCGATCAGCCGGAATTCATCGCCGACGGGGCCGATGTCGCGGTGGGCGACGTCATCGGGCTCGTCGAGGTCATGAAGAGCTTTCACGAGGTGAAGGCCCAAAGCGCCGGCATGAACATTCGTTTTGCCGTCGAGAACGAAGCGCCGATCACCGCCGGCGCGGTTCTGGCGGAATTGGACTGACGGTGGCGAGCGCCTCAGCGCCCCCGGCAGATCTCTCTGGCCGCCGGCTCTTCGTCGCCAATCGCGGCGAGATCGCCGTGCGCATCGTTCGGGCCGCCAAGGCGCTCGGCATGGTGACGATCCAGGCCCATTCCGAAGCCGATGCCGACATGTTAGCCGTGCGGATGGCCGACGAGGCGGTCGCCATCGGCCCCGCACCGGCCACGAAATCCTATCTCGACGTCGTCGGCGTCGTGGCGGCCGCCAAGGCGAGCGGCGCGGACGCGGTGCATCCCGGTTACGGCTTCCTGGCCGAGAACGCGAGTTTCGCGGCCGCCGTCGAGGAGGCCGGGATGATCTTCGTCGGGCCGAACGCCGACACCATCCGCCGGATGGGCGACAAGGCCGCCGCGCGGGACGCCGCCAAAGCGGCTGGAGTCCCGATCGTGCCCGGCAGCGATGGGCGGATCGAGACCGCCGAGGCCGCGCGCGAGGCCGCCGAGACGATCGGCTATCCGGTGATGATCAAGGCCGCGGCCGGCGGCGGTGGGCGCGGCATTCGGATCGCGGAAGGAGCCGACGATCTCGACCGTCTCGTGCCGCAAGCGCAGACCGAGGCGAAGGCCGCCTTCGGCGATGGCGGCCTCTATCTGGAGCGCTTGGTCACCCGGGCCCGCCATATCGAGGTGCAAATCCTTGGAGACGGTGAGCGCGCCATCCATCTCTTCGAGCGCGAGTGTTCGCTCCAGCGCCGCCGTCAGAAAGTCTGGGAGGAGGCGCCTGCCGCCAACCTCGACGAGGCGACCCGCGCGCTCGTGTGCGACGCCTCGGTGCGGCTTGCCGAGGCCGTCGGTTATCGCGGCGCGGGCACGCTCGAATATCTCTACGACGAGGCGAGCGGCGAGGTGTTCTTCATCGAGATGAACACCCGCATCCAGGTCGAGCATCCCGTGACGGAGCTGATTACCGGCATCGACCTCGTCCAGGCCATGATCCGGATCGCCTTCGGAGAGCCCTTGGCCTTGCGCCAGGACGAGATCGCGCGATCCGGCCATGCCATCGAGGTGCGCGTCAACGCGGAAGATCCGGCCAACGGCTTCATGCCCTTCCCCGGGGTCGTCGGTGCGATGACGGTGCCGGAGGGCGTGCGCTTCGACACCATGCTCTACGAGGGCTACGCGATCCCGCCCTTCTACGATTCGCTGCTCGGCAAGCTCATCGTCCACGCCGCCGACCGCTCGGCCGCCATCGAGGCGATGAAGGACGCGATCGCGGGCCTGAGGCTCGACGGTCTCAAGACCACCCTGCCGCTCCACGCCGCCTTGGCGCGCGACGCCCAAGTCGTCGCCGGCGACGTGCACACCCGCTTCCTGGAGCCCTGGCTCGACGCCAATCCGCTCAGTGCGACCTGACGCCTAAGGAGACACAATGAAGACGCGATATTCCTATGGCGGCGACGAGCATATCTTCGTCGAGGTCGACGACGAGATGTCGCTCGACGCCTTCTTCCAGAGCCTCTTCATTACCAACGCGGTCCGGGAGGCGAAGATCGAGGGCGTGACCGAGATCTGCCCGGCCAATGCGTCGTTCCAGGTGAAGTTCGACCCCGACGTCATCGCGCCCGACGACCTGATGGCGCGGCTGAAATCGTTCGAGCACGCGGCCGACGATGCGCCCAAGCGGCTGACGACGCGGATCATCGAGATCCCGGTCTACTATCAGGACCCCTGGACGCACGAGACGCTGATGCGCTTTCGCGAGCGGCATCAGGACCCGAACGGTACCGATCTCGACTACGCGGCCCGCATCAACGGCTTCGACGATGCCGCCGGCTTCATCGAGGCGCACCATTCCGCGCCCTGGTTCGTCTCTATGGTCGGCTTCGTGTCGGGCCTGCCCTTCCTCTACCAGCTCGTCGAGCGCGAGCGGCAACTGGAGGTGCCCAAATATTTGCGGCCCCGGACCGACACGCCCAAGCTCACCGTCGGTCATGGCGGCTGCTTTGCCTGCGTCTACTCGGTGCGCGGCGCGGGCGGCTACCAGATGTTCGGCATCACGCCGATGCCGATCTACGATCCCGAACAGCGGCCCAGCTACCTGAAGGATTTCATGGTCCTCTTCCAGCCCGGCGATATCGTCAAATGGCGACCCATCGACCGGGCCGAATACGACGACATCTCGGCCAAGGCCGAAGCCGGCGACTGGGCGCCCAAGATCGCGCAGGTCGACTTCGACCTCGAAGCCTTCAATGCCGACATGGACGGCACCAACGCCAAGCTGATGGAGGCGCTTCGTGCCTAAGGTCACCAATCCGGGCCTTCTGACCACCATTCAGGACCTAGGCCGCCCCGGCTATTTCCACCTCGGCATCCCGATCGGCGGCGCGATGGATCGCATGGCCCTGCGCACGGCGAACCTCCTCGTGGGGAACGACGAGGGCGCGGCGGGCCTGGAATCCGCCTTCCTGGGGCCTAAGCTCACCTTCGACACCGACACGACGATCGCCGTCACCGGCGCCGATCTCCCCGTCATGATCGACGGCGAAGAGCAGGACACCTATACCGCGATACCGGTAAAGGCCGGGCAGCAGCTGACCTTCGGCTATTTGCGCGGTGGCGCGCGCATCTATGTCGCGATCGCCGGCGGCATCGACACCCCGCCCATGCTCGGCTCTCGCTCGACCTACGCCATCGGCGCGCTCGGCGGCATCGACGGCCGGGCCGTGATGGCGGGGGACGATCTGCCGATCGGGAGCGCCGGTAAGGCCAAGGCCGGGCGCGCGCTCGATCACGCGCTGCGTCCCGTTCGGGACGATCCGGCACGGCTGCGCGTCCTGCCCGGCCTCTATTGGCACCGCGTCACGCAGGCCTCGCAATCCGGCTTCTTCGACGACGACTGGAAGGTCGCGAACGAGGCCGACCGCATGGGCTACCGTTTTCGCGGCGGCAAACCGCTCGACTTCGTGCCGCGCGAGCCGCCCTTCGGCGCGGGGTCCGACCCGTCCAACATCGTCGATGGCTGTTACCCCTATGGCTCGATCCAGGTGCCGGGCGGGACGGAGCCCATCGTGCTCCATCGCGACGCCGTGTCGGGCGGAGGGTATTTCATGATCGGTACCGTGATCAGCGCCGACATGGATGCGATCGGCCAGCTTCAACCGCACATGCCGGTGCGGTTCGAGGAGATCGACATGGCCGCGGCTCTCGTCGCACGCGCCGACCGCGCGGCCCATATGGACCGCATCCGTGATGCGCTTGGTTGAGGGACAGGGCCGCCAAGAAGTTGCGAGCCCCACCACGACCGATGTGACGAGCGAGGGGCGGGAGGCCGCCGGTCCTCCTTCGCCACGTGTCGCGAATCCGGCCGTCAAACGGGTGCGACCGCCCCTGCGCGTGCTCGGCACGTCGGTCACGCAGATCGAAGCCGTCAAGCAAACCGCGCGCGACGACCTCGGGTTGGACCTCGATTTCATCACGCTCGACGGGACCGAGGCGCAGCGGCGCGGTGCGCTCGCACCGCAGAGTTTCGACGTCTACGACCAGTGGTTCCACGACATCGACCTCATCTGGCCGACAGGGTCGATCCGCCCGATCGAGATCGCGCGGATCGACCGCTGGGACGAGATCAACGATCTCCCAAAGACCGGCCGGCTCGGCATCGGCGCGCGGCGGGCGGCAGGCGGCGATCCCTCGCGCCGGCTCTTCGTCCAACTCGACGGATCGCTCGGCGATCAGCCCTCGTCCCGCGTGAGCATGTTGCCCACCGTCCATAACGCCGACAGCCTCGCCGTCGTCGGGGAGGGCGGCGACGGCGTGACCAGTTGGGGCGCCTTGCTGGAGCCCGAATGGGCCGGCCGTGTCGTGTTGCAGGCCGATGCCGCGATTGGCAGTCTCGATATGCTGCTGGCCCTGCGCGCGCGGGGCGAAATGGACGTGAACGACCTCGGCGACCTCTCGATCGAAGAAATCGACGACCTCGTTGCCCGGCTGCGCAGCTATCGCCAGGCCGGCCATTTCCGGGCCTTCTGGGCCGACGAGGCCGAGGCGGTGGCGCAGATGCGCGCAGGCGAGTCCATGATCGGCTCGCTATGGTGGTCGGGCGTGACGCGGTTGCGGGCGCTTGGCGTTCCGGTCCACGTCTCCACGCCGCGCGAAGGCTATCGCGGCTGGTTCGGTGGGCTGGGCCTGTCCGCACGGCTCGATGACTGGGCGCTGGACGCCGCCTACGACTATCTCAACTGGTGGCTGGAGGGACCGGCTGGCGCGCTGATGGCGCGCAACGGCGCCTACATGTCCAACCCCGAGACGGTGCGGCCTCACCTCTCCGAGAACGAGTGGGAGTTCTGGTATCGCGGTCGCGCGGCGAGCGACACCATCCGCGATACCGAGGGGCGACCCATCTTCCAGCCCGGCGAGCGGCGCGAGGGGGGCGCGTATGAAAAGCGTCTCTCCCGCGTCGTCGTCTGGGACACGGTCATGAACGAGCACAACTATCTCGTTCGCCGGTGGGATCACGCGCTTGGAGGCTGATGCCCGATACTGTCGCCGCCCGGTCTAGACCGCGCGCTATTGGCGCTGCCATTGCAGGTAGGCCGGGAGGACGGGGGCCGGAAAGACGGAGATCGCCATCAGGCGCTGCCGCGTCCGCTCGGCCGAAAGATCGAGATGGTGTCCGAGCGCCTGCCCGGCCGCGTCCCAGGCCCCGCGCCGGATGAATTCGAAGACGATGGCATGCTCTCGGAGCGCGATCGCGAAGGGGCGGGTTCCGACGACCGAGGTGAAGACGCGGTTGACGGTCAGCGCGATCTGGCTCTGCCCGATCATGCGCAGCAGATGCGGATTGGGAGAGCGCGAGAGAAGATCGACATGCATGTCCGTCTCCAGCCCCTCCGTCGTTTCCGCCGAAATGGTCTCTCGTTCGTCGAGCGCGGCCTCGATGCGTCGCCACATGGCCTCGATCCGGAGCCCTGGCATGCGCGGTCCGCTTTCCGCGAGCGCCAGCGGTTCGAGTTGCCGCCGGATCGCGAAATAATGCGCGATGCCCCGCGCGGTCAGTGGCCCGACGACCCAGTGCGATCGACCGTCCTTTCCCACCAGGCCGCGGTCCTGGAAGCGAGACAGGAGCTCGCGGATCACCGTTCGGCTAACGTCGTAATGCTTGGCCGCCGCCTGTTCGTTGATTCGCCACAGGCCGAACGGCAGGGCGCGCGCGAGCGTGTCCTCGAAATCCTCCGCGATCCGCACCGACGCCATCGGTTGAGGCTCCGGCGGCACGCCGCCGGCGAGGCCGAGGACCTCCGGCGTGACCGGGCGGCGGGTCGGCCCTCCGCCACCGGCAACGACGAAGCCGCGCCCGTCAAATCTTTCCAATCGACCGGCACGGAGGAGTTCCGCCAACGCGGTGCGCACGGGCGTCCGGCTCGTGCCGAAGGCCCGCGCTATCGGTTCTTCGGTCAGGACGGTGCCCGGCAGGAGGCGGCCCGTCTCGATCGCCGCGACGACCTGGCGTTCGATCGTCACGTAGCGCGGCAACGCAGGATCGCCCATCGTGTCTTGGTCCACGAAAGGCCCAGACGGTCGGTCCTTCGGGCGAAGATGGGGCGACGATGCAGTCATGTCCTCGAAGCCGTCGGTCTGCTTGGCAGCGGAGGGCTAGACCAAGCCGTCGAGGCGGTCGAGGGGGCATGGGCGCAGGTAGGGGGCGTCATCGGCGCGATCGCTAAGGTGTAGCTGGGCCGCAGGCCCGAGGTTCATGACACGGATAAATCGACCGATCGGGCATGGCATCGCCTCTTCCAACGATTCGAAAAAACGCATTCTGTCGACAGAAGTCTCATCAAGCTGAGCATTTTCTGCTCCAAAGACCAAGATGTGATCGCTCGGGCGGAAATTCAGGCAAGTTCGCAGACTGGATAATTGACTTATGCAGACAAGAGCCGCACGCTTCGGGTCGGACGCAGGATCGATGCGCGTCCGGGTCGATAGCGAGATCGAGACCGGCTGGGAGCCACGACCACGCATGATGGAATTGAACGGCCTCACGAAGAGTTTCGGCGGTGTTTCAGCCGTGGAGGACGTTTCGCTGACGGTGCGCGACGACGAGTATCTCACGCTGCTCGGCCCATCCGGCTCGGGCAAGTCGACCTTGCTGCGCCTCATCGCCGGTCTCGAAGCGCCGGATTCCGGGGCGATCGTCCTCGAAGGACACGACATCACCCGCACGCCGACGCATGCGCGGGGTCTCGGGTTCGTCCAGCAGAAATATGCGCTGTTCCCCCACATGTCCGTCTTCGAAAACGTCGCCTTCGGCCTCAAAAACCGCCTTCTGGCCCCCGTCACGGACGCGGCCGAGATCGACCGCAGGGTGGGCGCGATGCTGGAACTCGTCGGTCTCGAAGGCCTCGAGGGCCGCATGGTCGGCCAGATTTCGGGCGGGCAGAAGCAGCGCGTCTCCCTCGCCCGCACCCTCGTTACCGAACCGAAGATCTGCCTGCTCGACGAACCGCTGGGCGCGCTCGATGCAAACTTGCGCGAGCGTATGACCATCGAGCTTCGCCGCATCCGCGAGACGCTGGGCGTCACCTTCCTCCACGTCACCGGCAACGAGGCCGAGGCGTTGGCGATGGGCGATCGTATGATCGTTCTCGATCAGGGCCGCGCCATCCAGATCGACGATCCGGCCGACGTGTTCGACAGACCCGCGACGATCCGCGTCGCCCGGGCGCTCAATGCGTACAACGTCCTTCCGGGCGAGGTGCGCGGCGACGTCTTCCAAAGCGAGGACGCGGCCTTGCCTCTGCCCTCGGCCGTGCCGGGATCGGACGCGGCGGCCTTTTATGCCGTGCGGTTCGATGCCGTCTCGGTGGTCGATGACGGTGAAGCGTTCTCGGCTGTGCCGGCCTTGCGACTGCCCTTCGTGACGAGCGAGTTCATGGGATCGCAGGTCGTCCATTTCTTCCGGCGCGGAACCGGGCTCTTCGAGGTCGAGCGTCATCTCAGCCGCGCCGATCCGGCCGTCTACCGCAAGGGCGACGAGAAGGGCCTCGCCTGGCAAGCCGACGACGTCATCCTCTTCGATGGCCATGGCGACAGGATCGCGCCGCTGGCACAAGGCGCGGCGGCATGAGCGACGCTGTGACCGAGACGTCGATAGGGCGAAGCGCGAAGCCCGCGCCGCCCACCCGGCGCGAGAGCGTCTGGCGGCGCAACAGGCAATATCTTCTGCTCGCGCCGGGCGTCATCTGGATGATCGTCTTCCTGGTCGTGCCGCTCCTGATGATGGTCTATGTCAGCTTCTGGACGCAGAGCACCTTCGCCATCAGCCCGGAGCTGACGACGAAGTCCTGGCGGACCTTCTTCGCCTCGGAGACCTATTTCGGTGCGCTCCTGCGCACCCTGCGCCTCTGGCTGACCGTCCTCGTCCTCACCTTCGCGATCGGCTATCCGACGGCCCTCTTCATCGGCCAGTTCGTGCGCAACAAGGCCGTGCAGACGATCCTCCTCGTCGCCTGCGTCATACCGTTCTGGACGTCCTTCCTCATCCGCGTGCTCGCCTGGCGCCCCATGCTCGGCCGCGAGGGTGCCATCAACATCCTCCTCCAGAAGTTCGGTCTCACCGACGCGCCGATCGAGGTGCTGCTCTTCACCGAGCTCTCGGTGGTGATCGGCATGGTGCAGATCTACGTCGTGTTCATGGTCGGACCGATCGCGTTCATGCTGGCGCGCATCGAGCCGAGCCTCATCGAGGCCGCGCGCGATCTCGGCGCGTCGGGCTGGACGATCTTCCGCAAGATCATCTTTCCCTTGAGCCTGCCGGGCGTCGTCGTCGGCGCGATCTTCGTGTCGGTCATGGTGCTGGGCGAGTTCGCAACGGCCTCCGCGCTGTCCGGCCGGAAGGTCAACCTTCTCGGCAACATCATCGTCACCCAGGTCGGGTCGCTCAAATGGGCGTTCGCGGCGGTGATCGGCGTCGTGCTGACCGCGGTCATGGCGGTGGTGATCGGCGCCCTCCTGCGGGTCGTCGACCTGCGACGCGAATTGTGAGGCGCTGACCGATGCATCAGCTCCCCGCCATTCGTTGGACGCTCGCCGTCTACACGGTTCTCTTCCTCACGTTCCTCTACGGCCCGTTCGTCGTGATGGCGATCCTCAGCTTCCAGCAGGGGCCCGAAGGCGGCCCGCAATTCCCGATTATCGAGTGGTCGCTCTTCTGGTACAAGCACGTACTGGGCGTTGCGCCGCCGTCCCGGGTGGCGCCGCTGCCAGTCGGCGAGGCGCTCACCCGCTCGCTCACCCTAGCGTTCGCGACGATGGTCGTCTCGACCGTTCTCGGCACGCTCACGGCACAGGCTTTCCGAAGGCGCTCGAAGGGGACCGACGTCGTCTTCTACCTCGTGGTGCTGGGCATGATGGTGCCGGGCGTGCTGCTTGGTCTCGGCATGGCCTTGGTGGCCGATCAGCTCGGCATCCCCCGCACATGGTGGGGCACGGCCTTCGTCCTCCACGTGGTCTATACCTACCCCTTCGCGTTCCTCGTGATGCTCGCCATCTTCAACCGCTTCGACGCGTCGGTGGAAGAGGCGTCCTGGGCGCTCGGCGTGACGCCGGGGCGGACGTTCCAGAAGGTCACCTTTCCCATGATCTTCCCGGGCGTATTGTCGGCCATGCTCTTCGCCTTCACGCTCAGCTACGACGAATTTCCGCGCACGCTCTTCACGTCCGGCTCCGACGTGACCATGCCGATCGCGATCTACGGTACGTTCTCGGTGGAGATCCACCCCAACCTCTTCGCCTTCGGTGTGCTCACGACGCTCTTCTCTTTCGCGCTCCTCACCGTCTACGGCCTTCTCATGGCAGCGTCCGTGCGCAGGGCCAACGCCCGGGTGAGCGGTATTCAGGAAGACATTTCATGAGCGTCCTGGCGGGAGCGTCGGCATGACCCGGCTCGCCGACCATCGGGCGGTCGTGACCGGCGCGGGCGCCGGCATCGGTCGCGCGATCGCTCTGCGCCTGGCGGCGGAGGGCGCCAAGGTCGTCGTGAACGATCTCGACGCGGCTTCGGCGGAAGAGACCGTTCGTGCCATCGCCGCAGCGGGCGGGACGGCCGTCTCCTGCGGCGGCGACGTGTCCAATGAGGCCGATGTCGACGCGATGTTCCGGCTTTGCGAGGAACGCTGGGGCGCCTGCACGCTCGCCGTCAACAATGCGGGCATCGTGCAGCAGGTCCGGCTCGCCGAGATGGCGGTGCACGATTTCGATCGCATGATCGCGGTTCACCTACGGGGCTGCTTTCTCGGCTGTCGGCGGGCGATCGATCCGATGCGCAAAGCCGGCGGCGGCGTCATCGTCAACATCGCTTCCCAGCTCGGCCAGATCGGCGGCGTGGAGCTCACGCATTACAGCGCCGCCAAGGCGGGCATTATCGGCCTTACCAAAGCGCTCGCGCGCGAGGTCAGCGCCGAGGGCGTGCGGGTGAACGCCGTGGCGCCGGGGCCGATCGACACGGCGCTCGTGCGTGCGCTGTCCGATGACTGGCGCAAGGCCAAGGCCGCGGAGCTGCCTCTCGGCCGGTTCGGCGCGCCTGAGGATGTCGCCGCCACGGTCGCGTTCCTCGCGTCCGACGACGCGCAGATCTATGTCGGCCAGACGCTCGGCCCCAATTCGGGAGACGTGATGCTGTGAGGACGGTTCTCATCACGGGTGCCGGCATCGGCATCGGCCGCGCGGCGGCGCACGCCTTCGCCCGGGCCGGCGATCGCGTCGTTGTCACGGACGTTCTCGAAGACGAGGGGCAGGCGGTCGCGGCTGCCATCGTGGACGGCGGCGGCACCGCGTCGTTCGAGCCGCTCGACGTCACCGACACGGACCGCACCGACGCGCTCGTGGCCGAACTCGAAGACGCGCACGGTGCGCTCGACGTCCTCGTCTGCAATGCCGGTATCGCCCACCGCGTCCCGCTCGACGAACTGACGGACGAGAAATGGGACCACACGTTCGACATCGATCTGAAAGGCATGTTCCGCATTGCGCGCGCCGCCGCGCCCGCCATGCGCGCGGCCGGCCGGGGCAGCATCGTCTGCCTGTCGTCCATCATGGGCTTCGCCTATGGTTGGGACGAGCATGTGCATTATTCGGCCGCCAAGTCCGGCGTCGTCGGCCTCGTGCGCGGACTGGCCGTCGAGCTGGCGCCGCACGGCGTGCGGGTGAACGGCGTGGCGCCGGGCTATGTCCGCACCGCGCAGGCACTGTCGCGAGAGCATTCGCTGGGGCCGGAAGGCCTGGAGAAGGCCGCCGCGTTCATCCCCATGCGCCGGGTCGGTGAGCCCGACGATATCGCCGACGTGATCCATTTCCTCGCCTCGGACGCCGCCCGTTACATGACGGGACAGGTCGTCGCCGTGGATGGAGGACTGCTGGTCGGCCGGTACTGATCCGGTCACAGAACCCGCGCCGGTCTCGAACAGGGTCGAAGGCGGGCCAGACAAGAAGAGCCAAGGAAACCCAAGAGGAGAGCCGTAATGACGCGTTTTCGTTCCCACCCAAGATTCCGCTCCACCAGGCGAGGCTTCATGGCCGGCACCGGCGCGCTCGCCGGAACGGCCGCTTTCGGCAATGGTCTGATCTGGCCTGGCATGGCGCGGGCTCAGAGCCTGGCGGATCAGGAATTGCGCACGGTCGGCCTCTCGGTCACCGTCCAGGAGCGCATTCTCGAAGACTTCAAGCAGGCGTCCGGCGTCGGATCGGTGTCGGGCAAGGCCGACATTTTCCCCAACACCCAGACCGAGCTGCTGTCGGGCTCGAGCGCCTATGATTGCTGGGAGACGATCGGCGAACGACTGCCCGCCGTCATCGCGACCGAAAATATCGAGCCGATCCCGACCGATGCCCTCTCCAACTGGGGCAATATTCGGCCGATCTTCGTGGAGGGCAATCCGGACCTCGCGCCCGAAGCACAGATCGCCGGCCAGATCTGGGCCGACGATGCCAAAACGAGCCTCTGGATGGTCCCGACCGTCTACAATTTCGACTCCATCGGCTACCGCCCCGACCTCGTCGAAGCCGAGGAAGCCAATACCTGGACCTCGCTCTTCGATGAGAAGTTCAGGGGCAAGACCGGCCTCAACGTCGATCCGCTGATCGCCTTCGGTCAGGCGATCCTCGCCATGAACTCGCTCGGGTTGCTGGAGGTGCCCAATCCCGGCAATCCCAACATCGAAGAGATCGACGAGGCCGCAAAGTTCCTGATCGCGAAGAAGAAGGACGGTCAGTTCCGTGCGCTCTGGGGCGATTTCGGCGAGTTGGTGAACCTCCTCGCCTCCGGCGAGATGATCCTCGCCGATGCCTGGCAGCCGGCCGTGATGGCGGTGAAGGCACAGGGCGTGCCCTGCTCCTATGCCGTGCCGAAGGAAGGCTATCGCGCCTGGTCGATCGGCGTATCGCAGATCGCCGGCACGCCCAACGCCGAGGCCGTCCGCGCCTATGCCGACTATTGGCTCTCCGGGCCCCCGGCCATCACCGTGTCGGAGCAGGGCTACTACTCGCCCTCGACGAACATCAAGGACGTGATGGACCCGGACAAGTATGCCTTCTGGTACGAGGGCAAGCCCTGGAAGGGGGCCGCCGAGCGGGGCATCAACGAAGGCGACCTGCGCGACGGCGGCAGCCTCGAGGAACGCGCGTCCAAGGTTAACTACTGGCACCAGTGGCCGGACGAGTACGACCACCTCATCATGCGTTGGGACGAGTTCCTGAGCGCGTGATCCTCAAGGGAGGGGCCTCAGGCGGGGCCCCTCTCAGCCACTTGCGGTCGCCGTCGCCGCCGTCGCCGCCGTCGCCTCGAGCCGTTCTGAAGCCGCTCGCGCGCCGCCTCCGCAACGGCTGACGGCGATGTCGGCCTAGCCCCGTGCCTTCCTCCCGAAGCAAGAGACCTTATGTCGGTCCACGACCTCGAACTCATCAAGCTGCGCAAGGTCTATCCGGGCGGCACGCTCGCCGTGGAGGCGTTCGATCTCCAGGTGGAGAAGGGCGAATTCATCTCCTTCGTCGGCCCGTCGGGCTGCGGAAAGACCACGACGCTGCGCATGATCGCGGGCCTCGAGGACATCACGTCCGGCGACCTCGTGATCCGAGGCCAGAATTTCACGCATGTGCCGGCCGAGAAGCGCCCCACGGCGACGATCTTCCAGAACTACGCGATCTTCCCGCATATGACGGTGCGCCAGAACATCGCCTTTGGCCTTGAAGTGCGCGGTATCGCGGAGGGAGAGATCAAACGGCGGGTCGATGCGATCATCGACAAGCTGGAACTCGGCGACGTCGCCTCAGCCAAGGAAAGCGCGCTTTCGGGTGGCCAGAAACAGCGCCTCGCACTGGCGCGCGGCCTCGTCACGGAGCCCGACATCCTCCTTCTCGACGAACCGCTCGGCGCGCTCGACGCGAACTTGCGGAAATCGATCCAGGAGGAGCTCAAGATCCTCCAACGCGATCTCGACATCACCTTCGTCTTCGTCACCCACGCCCAGTCCGAAGCCCTCAGCATGGGCGATCGGGTGGTCGTCATGAACGCCGGACGCGTGGAGCAGATCAGCGCGCCGTTCGAGCTTTACACACGTCCGAAGTCGCCGTTCGTCGCCCGGTTCATCGGGCGTAACAAGATCGTCGCCGGAACCCTGAGCGACAGCGGCGCGGAGAGATGCGTCGTCACGACCCCGTTCGGGCCGCTGTCCGGACGGCCGAGCTTCGTCACAGGGGCCGAGAGTCGAGCGGCACCGGGCGCGGCCGCGCTCGTCGTCGTGCCCTCCGAGTATGTCGAACTGCACCCGACCGGCGCCGTCGTCGAGGGCCGGGAGGGCATGTCGGGCACCGTGACGGCGCTCGATATGATCGGGCAGGTCGTTCACGCGTCGGTGGACCTGCCCGACGGAACGGCGGTGCGCCTCGAAACCCATCGCGACAACATCGCCGATCGCAGCATCACCAAGGGCGACGCTGTCGACCTGCGCTGGACACCGGCCCGCGCGACCATCGTGCTGGACGACGCGTGAGCGACCTCGCGGCCGTCTCGGCGCGACCGGCGAGCGCCATCGGGCGCGCATTGGCGGCCGGCGACGTCAGCCCCATCGCCTTGGCCGAGCTTTTCCTGGCGCGGATCGAAGCGCAGACGTCGCCCGTCTTTCTCCACGTCACCGCTGAGCGCGCGCTTAGCGAAGCCAAAGCGTCCGAGGCGCGGTTGAAAGCGGGCAGGGCGCTCTCTCCGCTCGACGGCGTCCCGATCGGTTGGAAAGACCTGATCGACATCGAAGGCACGCCGACGACCGCCGGCGCCGCGCTCCTGCGAGACGCCGTTCCGGCCAAGCGCGACGCTCCGGTGGTCGTTCATGCCGCGGCGGCCGGAATGGTGACGCTCGGCAAGCTCAACCTGACCGAATTCGCCTATTCCGGCCTCGGCCTCAACCCGACCTTCGGTACGCCCATCAATCCACATGGCGCCGGCGCGGCGCGTGCGCCCGGCGGATCGTCCTCCGGGTCCGGCGTCGCCGTGGCCGCCGGCCTCGCGCCCTGCGCCATCGGAACCGATACTGGCGGCTCGGTGCGCATCCCGGCGGCGTTCAACGGCGTCGTCGGCTACAAGTCGTCCACCGGGCGGATCGACAAGGCCGGTGTCTTCGCCCTTTCGCCAACCCTCGACACGCTCGGTCCCTTGGCGCGCAGCGTCGAGGATTGCGTGCTCCTCGACATGGTGCTGCGGGGCGCCGTCACGACGCCTGTGCGGCGGCGGTCGTTGGAGGGACTGCGCATCCATGTGGCCGAGGGCGTGCCGCTCGCCGATCTGGACGAGGCGGTGTCCATCAATTTCGAGGCTTCGATGGCGCGGCTGGAGCGTGCCGGCGTCCAAATCACGCGCGGACCCGTGCAGCCCTTCGACGACGCCGTGCGGCTGCTCGAAGAGTTCGGCAGCATCGCGGCGGCCGAGGCCTATGTCGAGCATCGTGCTCGCGTGAACGGGCCCGACGAGGCCCGCATGGACCGCCGCGTCGTCGCCCGCATTCTCGGCGGTAAACGCATGTCGGCCGCCGATCTGATCGGCCTGATGCGGGGCCGAGAGGCGGGCATGCGGGCGCTCGCAGAGGTGCTGGACGGTGCGCTTCTCGCCATGCCGACGACGCCCATCGTCGCGCCCGAGATCGCGCCTCTGGAGGCCGACGATGCGGTCTTCCACGCGACCAACCTCAAGACGCTGCGCAACACCGCCATCGGCAATTTTCTCGACACGCCCGGCCTCGCCATTCCGAACGGGACCGATGCCGAAGGCCTTCCGACGAGCTTCCTCTTGAGCGCGCCGAGCGGCGAGGACGAGCGGCTGCTGAGCGCCGGACTAGCCGTGGAGGCTCTCGTTCGGGCCGACATGCCGCATGGCGACACATAGACAACGAGAACCGACAAAAGGACGGAAGCGATGATACGAGTTGGGGTCGATGTCGGTGGTACGTTCACGGACGTGGTGCTGGAGCGGACACGGGCCGAGAACAATGGTGCCGGCGACCAGCAGGTCGTCGTGACCAAGGTGCCGAGCACGCCGGAGGACCAGTCCGAAGGTGTCGTCGCCGGCGTGCTTCAGGTCTGCCGGATCGCGGGCGTCGAGCCGGGCGATATCGACGTGCTCTTCCATGGCACGACGGTCGCCACCAACATGGTCATCGAGCGCAACGGCGCCGAAGTCGGCATGCTGACCACCAAGGGTTTTCGCGACATCCTCCACATGGCCCGGCACAAGCGGCCGCACAATTTCAGCCTGCAATTCGACGTGCCCTGGCAGTCGAAGCCGCTCGTGAAACGGCGCAACCGCATTCCGGTGACGGAGCGGATCATGCCGCCGGACGGCAGCATCGACGTGGCGCTGGACGAGACGGAAGTGCGCGCCGCCGCCGAGCTCTTCGCCAAGCGCAAGCTCGACGCCGTCGTCATCTCCTTCCTCTTCTCCTTCCTCAACGACACGCACGAGCAGCGCGCCAAGGCGATCGTCAAGGAGGTCATGCCGGACGCTTTCATTTGCGCCTCGTCGGAGGTCGTGAACGTGATGCGCGAATACGAGCGCTTCTCGTCGACGGCGATGAACGCCTATATCGGCCCGAAGACCGCGCGCTACCTGCGCAGTCTCGAAGAGCGGCTGCGCTCCAACGGCATCGACGCGATCGTGCGGATCATGCAGTCGAATGGCGGAATCTCGACCATCGAGAACTCGTCCGAGCGGCCGATCGGCCTCCTTTTGTCGGGACCCGCCGGCGGCGTCATCGGCGGGCGCTGGACGGGCGGGCATTGCGACACCGGCAATGTCATCACGATCGACATCGGCGGCACGTCGGCCGACATCTCGGTCATCCAGGACGGCGAGCTGAGGATCAAGAACCCGCGCGACACGGAGGTCGCGAGCCTGCCCGTGCTGGTGCCGATGATCGATATCGACGCCATCGGCGCGGGCGGCGGCTCGATCGCCTATGTCGATCCGGGCGGCGCCTTCCGCGTCGGCCCGCGCTCGGCCGGTGCGGCGCCTGGGCCGGCCTGCTACGGGCGCGGCGGCACGGAGCCGACGGTGACGGATGCGCAGGTCGCCCTCGGCCGCCTCGACCCCGAGCACTTTCTCGGCGGCGATCTCTCCATCGACGCCGATCTCGCCAACAAGGCGATCGAGGAGCATATCGCCAAGCCGCTGGGCTTAAGCGTCACCGACGCGGCGCTCGGCATCCTCAAGATCATCAACAACAACATGGCGCTGGCGATCAACGCCAACTCGGTCGCCAAGGGTATCGATCCGCGCGGCTTCACGCTGATGGGTTTCGGCGGCGCCGGTCCGCTCCACGCGGCGGCCCTGGCCGACATGATCCACGCGCGCGACGTCATATCGCCGCTCCAGCCCGGCATCACCGCCGCGATGGGGCTGCTCGTGACGGACCTTCAATACGAATACACCCGCTCCGTCGTCGCCATGTTGAACACGGCCGACGACGACACCTTCGCCCGCCTCAACGCGCGTCGCCGAAGAGCTGACGGCGGAGGCCGATGCGCAGCTGGAATCGGACGGTATCGCCAAAGCCGACCGGACCTATCGCAAGGTCATGGAGTGCCGCTATGTCGGCCAGGGCTTCGAGCTGCGCGCCGAAATGCCCGAAGCGCCGCTGACCAAGGACAACGTGCAGCAGGTCATCGACGCCTTCTACGACGTTCATAAGCAGCAATACGGCCATGCCTTCCGGGACCAGACGACGGAGGCCGTCACCCTGCGCGTCGTCGCCAACGCCGCCGTGCCGCCGCTGCGCCTGGCCAAGCTCGACAAGGGCGGACGCAGCGACCCCGAGGAGGCGCGCATGCACACCCGCAAGACCGTCTTCGATACCGGCGGGGCCGTCGATACGCCGCGCTACGACCGCCTAAAACTCCTGGCCGAGGACACGGTCGCGGGCCCGGCGCTCATCACGCAGCACAACTCCACCACCCTCGTGCCGCCCGGCTACACCGCCACCGTGCTCGGCCACGGCGATCTGCGCCTCGCGCGCGGCTAGGAGATGACCATGACTAAAGATCTCGATCCGATCACCCTCCAAGTCGTCGGCGGCGCGCTTCACTCCATCGCGGAGCAGATGGGCAACGTGCTCTACCGGATGAGCTATTCCTCCATCATCCGCGAAAGCCAGGACCTCGGCGCCGGGCTCTTCGACACCGAGTTCAACACGCTCTGCGAGAGCGATTCGACGCCGATGCACATCGGCTCGCTGCCGGGCTATCTGCGCGGCATCGAGCAATCGGTGCCGCTCGACACCTGGAAGCCCGGCGACTGCGTGATCCACAATCACCCCTATAAGGGCGCGAGCCACTCGCCCGATATCGCGATCGTGATGCCGGTCTTTCACGAGGGTACGCTCGTCGGGTTCTCGGCCAACACGGCGCATCATGTCGATATCGGCGCGGCGACGCCCGGCCTCATCATCGACGTACCGGACATGTATGCCGAAGGCATGCTGCTCGATGGCGTGAAACTCTACGACGAGGGCAAGCGCAACGACGCCTTGTGGAAATACATCCGCGACAACACGCGCGTGCCGGGCCTCGTCATGGGCGATCTCGAAGCGCAGATCGCGTCCGCCGAACTGGGCGTGAAGCGTTTCCAGGAACTCCTCAAGACCTACGGCCAGGACACCGTCCTCCAGGCCACGCGCCAGCTCATGGACTATACCGAGCGGATGATGCGGGCCGAGATCGAGAAGATCCCGGACGGCGACTACCGCGCGGAAGGTTTTCTCGACGACGACGGCCGCAATCGCGACAAGACGCTGCCCATCAAGGTCTGCGTGAAGGTTCGCGGCAGCGACGTGGAGGTCGATCTGACCGGCTCTTCCGATCAGGTGCCGACGGCCTTCAACGTGCCATTCGAGGGCTCGACCAAGGTCGCCTGCTTCTTCATCTTCCGCGCGATGCTCTTGGATACCTACACCAACCAGGAATACATCCCGCAGAACGAAGGCTCCTTCCGGCCCATCAAAGTGACGGCGCCGCTCGGCTCGATCTTCAATCCGATCGCACCCGTCGCGGCCGAGGCGCGGTTCACGCAGATCCAGCGCATGGCCGATCTCGTCATCAAGGCGCTCGCGCCCGTCCTGCCCGACCGCTGCACGGCCGGCAATGCGGCGACCCTGTCCTTCGCCGCCTATTCGGGCGTCAGGCCGAACGGCGAGTACTGGGTCTTCCTCGAGGTCAACGAGGCGGCGATGGGCGGCCGTCCGGCCTCCGATGGTCCCGACACCGTCGAGGAGCTGATGCGCAACACGCGCAACAACCCGCTCGAGGACCTCGGCATGCACCTGCCGCTGATCTGCGATCGCTACGAGGTGCGCGACGACGTGGCGCCCGGCGCCGGCAAGTTCAGGGGTGGGCAGGGCGTGGTCAAATCCCAGCGCTACCTGACGCCCGGCTTCATGACGCATGAGAACGAGCGCCACAAGGACGCCCCCTGGGGTATTTTTGGCGGTAAGGAAGGCGCCGTCGGAAAGGTCGAGATCTATAACATCGACCGCCCGGACGATGTGCGCCAGGAATATTCCAAGTTCTCCGGCCTCAGGACCGAGACGGGCGACGTCGTCTCCTACTTCTCGCCGTCCGGTGGCGGCTATGGCGACCCGAAGACACGCGATCCCGCCAAGGTGCTCGACGACGTTCTAGACGGTTTCATCACCGCCGACCACGCCCGCGAGGACTATGGCGTCGCGCTCGTCGAGGTGGACGACGGCTATGGTTGGGCCGTCGACGCGAGCGGAACCGAGGCGCTGCGGGCATAGGGCTACGGGACCGTCAGCGGAGTCCGCGCAGTGCGGCTTCGCTAGCGCGCCAGAGCCGGTCAAGGTGCCGGGACGCTCCGACACCATGGAGGATGTAGAATGGCCAACGCAGACGATGACCTCGACGCGGTGCTTCAGCGCGCGTTCGACGAGAGCACCCGCATCTACGCCGAGCGTGGCTTTCAGCGACGAATCGGCTTCGGCACGCGTCCGGCACTCATCAGCGTCGATCTCGCCAATGCCTGGACCCGGCCCGGCAACCCCTTCACCTGCGAAGGCATCGACGACCGGATCATCCCCTCTATGCAGGCTCTCCTCACGGCCTGCCGGGAGAACGGGCATCCGGTGGTGCACATCACGACGGCCTACCAGAACACCGACCGCGACGACCCGGCGTCCGACATGGGGCTATGGCATGCCAAGATCCCTGTCGAGGCGGTCGACCTCAAGGATGAGCACCTCTGGGCCATCGATAGCCGGATCGCGCCTCTCGACGGCGAGTACGTGCTGATGAAGAAGCGCGCGAGCGCTTTTTCGGGCACGCCGCTCGCCGGTTACTTGCGAGCTGCGAATGTCGACACGATCCTCGTGACGGGCGTCACGGCGACCGCCTGCGTGCGCACCACGATCTGCGACGGACTAGCCGAAGGCTTCCGCACCATCGCGGTGAGAGAAGCCATCGGCGACAGGGTGCCGGGCGCGGTGGCCTGGAACCTCTTCGACATCGACGCCAAGTTCGCCGACGTCGAGAGCACGGAGACCTGCGTGCACTATCTGCAGACGGTGGGACGTCGCAACGCCCCGTGATTGGATCGCTGGCTCTCGTGAGACTATATGCCCTGGGATCGTTCAGGAAATGGCGGAGAGGGTGGGACTCCCGTCAAATGAGCGCAAGGCGCTGCAATCGCTCGACTGAACTGGTGCGGTGGATGCCCCCACCCAGCGGCATCTTGTATGCCAGGACGGTTCTATAGGAGCTATGCGGAGGGCGAACCGATAAAGACGACGATCAACATGCTGGCGATCGACCTGGCGAAGGGCAGTTTCCAGGTCTGCGCCGTCGCGCCGAAGGGGACGGCGAACCTGAAGGTGATCGAAGACGCGTTGGCCGATGAGGCGGGCGACCTGCCCGGTGTGGTCCGCGACATGGGCGCTATCTACCTCGATCAGATCGCGCGCCTTGCGGAGGTCATCGAGCGTCTGGCGATGGAGCTGGAGATGGCCACGAAGACCGACGAGGAACTGCGCCGTCTGTGCACGGTACCAGGTGTCGGCCCGGTCACCGCCGGCGCCATCGCGGCCTTCGCCTTGGGCCTCGACACGTTCGACAGCGGGCGCAACTTCGCGGCATGGCTGGGTCTCGTTCCTCGACAGAGATCGACCGGCGGCAAGACCAAGCTCACGGGCGTGAGCAAGATGAGCCAGACCGACATCCGACGATTGCTGATCGTCGGCGCGATGAGCGTGATCCGCTGGGTCGTTCGCAAGGGCGGCAGTCCCAACCGCTGGCTGGCCGCCCTCGTTGCGCGCAAGCCGAGGATGGTCGCGGCCGTCGCGCTGGCCAACAAGATGGCGCGCATGATCTGGGCCGTGACGACCAAGCAGCAGGATTATCGAATGGCGTGATCCAGACCTCCCTCACGAGGCGAGGACACGGCATGGCCGCAAGGCCGGGGTGAGCGATCGACGCGAGTTAAGCGACAAAGGACTTCGAGAGTTCATGGCAGGTACACCCAGCCGCAGGGCACGAGCGCTTGCAGCTCCTTGAACCGATGTGAACCCAGCCTCACGAACAGCATACCGGCCCGTGGCGTCATCAAGGCCACACCCACAGGCCTGACACACGTCCGATCGAAGACCCCGCTGAAACGCAAAAGATCAGACTGCCAAACATGGGGCATCCACACACGACAAAACGCCTTCACCAGCCGCTTACGTTCTATGTGACCTCTCGCCGAGTTTTTTGGTTTGGGCGCAACGTACATACTGCATCGGACGCTGCGGCAGCAGCAAAGATCAAGCTGGCTCCACGATTGTCGGACCGACCGACAGCTGCTTCAGTGTGGCCGGCTCCTACCACGCGGACCGCCTCTTCGTACCGGACGCGGCGCAAGAGAAGCACCGGCCGCATGACGATCACATACGAAGAGGTTCATCATGGACGTGCAGACCCTGCTTCTGTTCGGCGCGGCGAGCCTCGCGCTCTGCGTTACCCCTGGGCCGGACATGATCCTCGTTGCGGCGAGGAGCGCTGCGCAGGGCCGAACCGCCGGGCTGGTCACGCAGATCGGCGTGACGTCGGGGTCGCTGGTCCATGCGATCGTGCTGGCGCTTGGTCTTTCCCAGCTCTTCCTTGCGGTGCCCTATGCCTACGACGTCGTTCGCTATCTCGGCGCAGCCTATCTCGTCTATCTCGCGTGGCAGGCGGTCACCGGGCGGGACGGCTTTAGTACGGAGGACGGTACGACGAAACGGCTTTCGATGCCGACGATCTTTCGGCAGGGCCTTCTTACGAACCTGCTGAACCCGAAGGTCGCACTCTTCTACCTCGCGCTGTTCCCACAGTTCCTCAACCCAGACGCGGGGTCCGTTGCGATACAGATCATGGTTCTGGCCCTCATCCTTCAGGTGATCGACTTTGCCGTGCATGCAATCGTCATCTGGCTAGCGGGGAGCGTCCGATCACTATCCAAAGGCGGAACAAGCTTCGCGCGGTGGTCCCGCTACCTACTCGGCCTCGTTTTCGGAGGCCTCGCTGCAAGGTTGGTTCTGAACGGAGAGCGGTAGGGGCTCACAGACTCGATGCCCGTCTAGGTAGACTAACAGGGGTTCGTTAGGGTGCAGAACCGAAACTCGTTCGGCCCGTTCTGCTAAGGTGTCATCGCGAACGGTGCCGTTCCGACCGGGAAGACGTGTGGAACTTGAACGACGGAACGTCGGTCGCTCTCTGGTTCCTACGCGGCCTCCAGGACCGGAAGCCCAACGGCTTCGCGTCCGGCATCGTTCTTGATCGAGAAGTCCCCGCCGTCGTGCTCGCGCGCCGCGTCGGTCAGCAGCCACACTACAGCTTCCGCGGCCCATTCGGCGGGGATGTGCGCCGAAGGGTCGAGCTTCGATACGGGGTTGATGCCTGACGCTCGAATGGCCGTCTGCACATGGGTTGCCACCGTGCCGGGCGACAGGCCGACGGCACGAATGCCGTTCGCTTCTTCCTCCTTGTCAATGCAGCGCGTGAGCATGAGTAGCGCCGCCTTGGTCGAGCAATAGTGCGACCAGCCTTCCAGTGCGCTCGTCGCCGCGCCTGAAGAGACGTTCACGATCGTCCCGGCTCCCGCCTTCGTCATGATCGGCAAGCACGCGCGGACCATATGGAATGCACCCTTCAGGTTCACGTCGACGACGCTACCCCATGCGGCAGGGTCGGCATCGGCTATGCGGTCGATGGGTTCGATCAACCCTGCATTGTTGACGAGAATGTCCAGCGAACCGAACTGCGAGACCGTGGCATCGACCGCTGCCATCACAGCGGTCCAGTCGGAGACGTCGCACGGCACGGCAAGGGCGTGATCGCCGATCTCGCCGGCGATCCGGTCGATGTCGGATGTCGTCCGGGCAGCAAGGGTAACGTTCGCGCCGGCGGCCGCCAAACGGCGGGCAGTGGCTTCGCCGATGCCGCGGCTTGCACCGGTCACGAGCGCGGTGCGTCCGGCGAGGTCGATATGTTCGTTCAGCATGGTCCGTATCCAGTCGGAAGTCGTTGTGATCTGTGGAGAGGCTGTAACCGTGGCGATCTACTCGCTCGGCCCCTTGAAGCTTTCGACGTAGCCCCAATTGCACGGCACGTTGGTCGGCTCGGCACCTTCGCAGTCGACCAGATCGAAGCGCAGATCGAGATCGATCTTCAGTCCGGTCGGCGACCCCAGGAAGGCGATGAAGTCCATGCCGTGATCGAGCCGAAGTAGCTCGCCCTTCGCTTCGAAACCGATCGCGCGCCGCTCGTCGTAGTTCGGCAGGAACGACGGATAAGGAGCGTCGCGGACCATTGCGAAGTGGAGCTCGATCGGCGCGGCGACGCCGCGCAGCGTCAGATCGCCCTGCAGCTTGCCGGTGGTCGGCGTCAGCATCGTCACCCCGGTCGACACGAAGGTGATCTTCGGGTTCGCCTCGACGTGGAGGTAGTCGGCCGTGCGCAAGTGGTTGTCGCGGCCCACATGGTTGGAATCGATGCTGGCCGCATCGATCTCGAACGTGATCTTCGAGTTCTCGGGCTCTTCCTCATCGATCAGGAACGTGCCGTCGAAGCCGTTGAAGCGGCCTGCCGTGCGCGAGAACCCCATATGGTAGACGTCCCATCCGATATGGGCGTGGCCCTTGTCGAGCTGGAACTCCTTGGGTGCCGCGATGGCGGAGGTAGACAACAGCGTCGCGATCGCGATCGCGCGTGTGATGGTAGCGAGCATCGAGAGGCTCCTTCAGTATGGGTAGAGGTTGCCGAAGCAGGACAGCGACGGGCGGATGTCGAGGTGTTGAAGCCTTCAGGCCGCCTCAGCCGCCTGGAAGCGTGTCTCGATCGCTCGCATCGCAGCGCTGCGGTTGGCAGCGATCGTCGCCTCGTCCGCCGTCGTCGCTTCGACCGCGAAGGTCTCGACGTCCGTGATGCCGATGAAGTTCAGGATCATCGTCAGGTACGGCTTCATGTGGTCGTAGGCCTGCAGCGGACCGTTCTCGCCGTAGCCGCCCGCGCCGTAGGAGAAGACGACATAGGCGCGCGTGTTCTCGACCAGCCCACTGAACTGGCCGTCCGCGTAAGAGAACGTGTGCCCGATGCGCACGACCTGATCGATCCAGGCCTTCAACGCCGAAGGGATCGAGAAGTTGTAGATCGGCGCGGACAACACGATGACGTCCGCAGCCTTCACCTCTTCGATGAACTGGTCGGACAGAGCCGTTGCCCCGCGAAGCGCGTCCGTCATCGCTTCGGGCGGCGTGTAGTAGCCCTTGATCGTCTCGTCGGCGATGTGCGGGATCGGGTTGGCGACGAGGTCGCGGATGGTGACTTGCGCGTCCGGTTCGGCTGCACGGAGTTGCGCGACTAGGTGGTCGGCGAGCTCGCGCGAGTAGGAGCCTTCGGCCGGACCGGCAAGGGAAGGAGAGGGCCGGGACGAGGAATCGATGCGCAGGATGCGGGTCATGGGACTGTTCCAGTGTTGTGGATCGTCTGCCGAACATGCCCTTGTCTCGATACGCGCGACATAGGATCATTCGTCCGTCTGTCATGCGGAACATGCACGAATGAACGAACCGAGCGACACTGCCGTCAGTCTTCCCGTTCTGCGCACGTTCGAGCAGGTCGCGCGCCTCGGATCGTTCGCCGCCGTCGCGGCCCAACGGAACGTCGATCCCTCTTCCGTCTCGCGGCAGGTCGCGACGCTGGAACTTGCATTGGGCTTCAAGCTGTTCGAACGCACGACCCGCCGGCTTGCGCTGACGGAGGCCGGTCAGACCTACCTGGGCGGATCGACGGTTTGCTGAGCGGGTTCGAGGAAGCGCGTTTGTCGGCCGGCGACATCGTGTCCGAGCCGTCCGGCACGCTGCGCGTATCAGCGTCCGTCGCCTTTGGGGAACGTTGGCTCATGCCGCGCGTCGCCGGCTTTCGAAAGGCCTACCCGAGGATCGCGCTCGACCTTTCGCTGACGGACCGGAACGTGGACCTCGTGGCGGAGAACGTCGACGTCGCCCTTCGGCTCGCGCCTAGGCTGGATGGGACGCTGACCGCGACGAAGTTAATGGACACTCGCTACCTCGTGGTTGCTTCAGTCGCATGGATCAATGAACATGGGGCACCTGAACGCCCAGACGATCTCGCAAGACACGACTGCCCTCGACTGCCATTGGCAGGGTACAGATCCGCTTGGCGGTTCCGTTGCGAGGGCCAAACTCGCGAGGTCGAGATCGGTGGATCGCTCGTCGCGTCCAGTGCGCTCGCATTGCGACGCGCGGCCTTGGACGGTCTGGGTCCGACCCTTCTCGCAAACTGGCTTATCGATCCCGATATAGCATCAGGTCGCCTCGTCGACCTGTTCCCGGAATGGGAAGCGAGCGCTGCATCGTTCGATACGGTTGCCTGGCTCGTGTACCCGTCCCGCTCTTACGTACCCCGCAAAGTGCGCGTCTTCATCGAAGTGATGCAGCAAGTGGTAGGTGTCCGTTAGGGTGCACCTCGACAGGGTGCGCGAGCCGTGCCGCTAGGTTGTGATCGCGAACGCCGACGTTTCGGACGGGAATCCGCGCGTGGAACGTCGCTAGTCGTGATGAGACGCTAGCAGGACTGCACCGCCCTTGTCGTAAGCTCGCGACCGAGATGCTCGCCCGATCTTCGTTGACGGGATCATATGATCGCTGGACAAAGCCTGATGAACAGCCAAGTGACCGTCACCGGCATCGTGCCGCCGCCCCCCGACCCCGACATTCTACTGGTCGCGGGCTTGGCCGCCATCGCCGACCCGACCCGACTTCGCATCCTGACCGCCTTGCGCGAAGGACACGAAACATGCCGGACGATCGAGGGCTATGTCGGCATTCACGTCTCGGACCTCGCCCGGCTCGTAGCCATGACCCAGCCCGCCGTGTCGCAACACCTTGCGCGATTGCGCCAGGCCGGGTTGGTGCGTGTCACCAAGAAGGGGCAATACGCCTACTACGTGCGGGATGAAGACGCATTGGCGCGTCTGCGGGATGCAATCGGGACGATCTAGCGACCGACGCTGCGCTGGTTATCGATCTTGAACCCATGGACAAACTGTCGGCCAATCTATAAGTGTTCGCGCATACACTTATGTAAGGTTGGTTGATGTCGTTCCTTCACGTAGCAAGCACTATCCGAGCGCCGCTCATGGCCTTTCTGGCCATGGGAGCGTTCTGGGGTGCCTGGCATGCGCTCGTGCCCGACGTGAAGGCCCATGTCGGGGCCAGCGACGGTGCGCTCGGCTTCGCCCTCCTGTTCGTTGCGCTGGGAGCCGTCCCCGCCATGGTGCTGGGTGGCCGTCTCGTGGACCGGATCGGCCGACGACTTCTACCCGTCAGCGCAGCCCTGTTTGGCCTTGCTGCAGTGTTGCCCGCGTTCGCACGCTCGCCGGTCGAGTTGGGCGTGGCCTTGTTTATCCTTGGCATGGCGTCCGGCCTGATGGACGTCGTGATGAACGCCCGCATAGGAGCCATCGAGGCCGCGACCGGCATCCGTGCCATGCACCTGGCCCATGGCATCTTCGCCGTCGTGTACCTTGTGGTGGCGCTGTCCACCGGGGCGGCCCGTGAGGCCGGCGCCGGCCCGCTGATGGTGCTAGCCACGGTCGGCGCGACGATCGTCCTCCTCGCTGTCCTCGCCGCATGTCTTCGCGATGACGCGGCCGATGGTCCACGGTCCGGATCCATGGAGGCGCGTGGTCCGTCTCGCCTCGACGTGCCGGTGCTGCTGCTAGGCATCGTCGCCTTTGCGGCCTTCCTGTCCGAGAACGGCTGGCAGTCGTGGAGTGCGCTCTTCTTGGAGCGCACCTTCGGCGCCGAGCCGTGGTTGGGCGCGATGGGACCGGCCGTCGTGGGGGTAGCACTTGCCGTCGGACGGTTCGGTGGGCAGGCTTTCGCTACGAGGGTCAGCGATGCAGCGCTGATCGCCTGGGCTGCCGCCGCTGCCATGGCAGGTGGGGCTGCCATGGCCGTGGCACCGTCACCAACCGTTGCCCTCGCGGCCTTGTTCATAGCAGCGGCGGGCGTCTCGCTCATAGCGCCATCGGCACTCAGCCTCGCAGCCCGCACGGCCGATCCAAGTAAGCGAGGAGCAGCCGTCGCGATGGTGGGCGTGATCGCCTACACCGGCTTCTTCGCCGGACCTGCCTTGCTAGGGTTGGTCGCCGAAGCGGTAGGCCTGCGCGTCGCGCTCGGTACCATCGTCGCTGTACTGGCCTTCGTCATCCCATGCCTGATCGTATATCGGGCCTGGACGACGCCGATCCCGGTCCAACCCGGGGAGGCCGCTCCGCCTACGCCCACAGTCGGGAACGCGTCCCCTTGACGAGCACACGAGACGTATCTGCGCTCGGAACGGCAATACTCGTAACGACACCTTTGACGGAACAGCCCGTGCAGTTCGCGAGCCTGCAAGCGCAGTCTGCGCGGCCCGTTCCTCTAGACTGTCATCGCGAACAGCACCGTTCTCGCAGCGGATACCCAACCGAAACATCGCTGCGGAGCGGCTACTGTTAGGCCTGCCGAAGACGCACCATGTCGTCGTCAGACATCGACACTTCGCAACCGCAGTGCGTTGGCTATGACACTGACTGAAGAGAGGCTCATCGCGAGGGCGGCGATCATTGGCGAGAGGAGAAGGCCGATCGCGGGGTAGAGAACGCCCGCCGCGATGGGGACGCCGACGCCGTTGTAGACGAAGGCGAAGAAGAGGTTCTGCTTGATGTTCGACACCGTCGCACGGCTGAGGCGGCGGGCGGTGACGAGGGCGGAGAGATCGCCGCGCACCAGCGTGACGCCGGCGCTCTCGACCGCGACGTCCGCGCCCGTGCCCATCGCGACGCCGACATCGGCCGCCGCCAGCGCTGGCGCATCATTGACGCCGTCGCCCGCCATCGCGACGACGCGCCCCTCCGACTGGAGGCGCTTGATCACGTCGTGCTTGTCCTCTGGCAGCACTTCGGCGATCACCTCGTCGATGCCGAGCGCGTCGCCGACGGCCTTGGCCGTGATGGCGTTGTCGCCGGTCAGCATGACGATGCGCAGGCCTTCGTCGTGCAAGGCCCGGATCGCGTCCGGCGTCGTCGCCTTGATGCGGTCGGCGACGGCGATGAGGCCGACGGCCGCGCCGTCGACGGCAACGAACATGGCGGTCTGGCCTTGCTTGCGCGCGGCGTCCGCCGCTTCCATCAAAGCGGCGGGGTCGGCGCCCTCCGCCTCCATCATCGCCCGGTTGCCGATCGCGACACGGTGACCGTCGACGCGGCCCGCGACGCCCTTGCCGGTGGTGCTGCCGAAATCTTCTACTGCGCCGGGCTCGACGCCGCGCTCTCGTGCGCCCTCCACGATGGCGCGCGCCAGCGGGTGCTCGGATTGCGCTTCGAGCGCGGCGACGTCGCGGAGCAGCGTAGTCTCGTCGATCCCGCTCGCGATGACGTCGACGAGCGCCGGCTTACCTTCGGTCAGCGTGCCCGTCTTGTCGACGACGAGCGTGTCGACGGCTGAGAAGCGCTCCAGCGCGGCGGCGTTCTTGATGAGGACGCCGTTGGATGCGCCCTTACCGACGCCGACCATGATCGACATCGGCGTCGCCAGCCCGAGCGCGCAGGGGCAAGCGATGATGAGCACGGACACGGCGGCAACGAGGCCAAAGGCCATCGCCGGCTCCGGCCCCACCATCGACCAGACGACGAAGGCGATGACCGCGACGGCGAGCACCAACGGCACGAACCATCCGGCGACCCGATCGGCAAGCTTCTGGATCGGCGCCTGGCTGCGTTGCGCCTCGGCGACCATCTGCACGATGCGGTTGAGCATGGTCTCCGAGCCGACCCGCTCGGCCCGCATCACGAAGCTGCCGGTCTGATTGAGCGAGCCGCCGGTGACGGTGTGGCCTTGCGTCTTGCCGACCGGGAGCGGCTCGCCGGTGATCATGCTCTCATCGATGGCGGACGACCCTTCCGTCACCACGCCATCGACGGGCACGCCCTCGCCCGGCCGCACGCGCAGCGCGTCGCCCTTCCTCACCATATCGAGGGGTATGTCACGCTCCTGGCCGTTCTCGACGAGGCGCGCAGTCTTGGGCGCAAGATCGAGAAGCGCCCGGATGGCGCCGCCGGTCTGCTCTCGCGCGCGCAATTCGAGAAGCTGGCCGAGAAGGACCAAGGTGATGATGACAGCCGCGGCCTCGAAATAGACGCCGACCTCGCCCGACGGTCCGCGAAATTGGGGCGGAAAGATACCGGGCGCAATGGTCGCGACGACGGAATAGACGTAGGCGACGCCGGTGCCGAGCGCGATGAGGGTGAACATGTTGAGGTTCATCGTCCGCACGCTCGCCAGGCCGCGTTCGAAGAAGGGCAGGCCGCACCATAGGACGACCGGCGTCGCGAGGATGAGCTCGATCCAGTCCAACCACGACGCGGAGACGATGGAGAACGGCCCCGGCGCGAAGTGTCGGCCCATCGCGACGATGGCGAGCGGCACGGTGAGCACGACACCGGCCCAGAAGCGGCGGCGGAAGTCGCTATATTCCTCGCTCGGCCCCTCAGTGAGGTTGATGCCCTTCGGCTCCAGCGCCATGCCGCAGATCGGGCAGGTGCCGGGGCCGATCCGCTCGATCTCGGGATGCATCGGGCAGGTGTAGACGTCGTCCTCGGCCGCCGCCGGCGCGGCCTTCATCGCCGGATCGAGGAAGACGGCCGGGCGGGTCTCGAACTTGGTCTTGCAGCCAGCCGAGCAGAAATAGAACGTCTCGCCGTCATGTCCGGAGACGTGCTCGGAGACGTGCTTGGCCGTCTCGATGGTGACCGACATGCCACAGACCGGATCGATGGCCGTGCCGTCGGCCGGGAGAGCGGCTGTCGTAGGGCCTGCATCGGTCGAGCAGTGGCCGCAGCAGCCGGACTTCGGAGCCTCCGTCTCGGGCGCGTGCTGGCCCTTTGCGGTGCCGGGCAGGCCTTTGGCGGTGCCGGGCAGGCCTTTGGCGGTGCTGCGATCGTGGTCGTCGTGCGTGCGGTCCATGGACCTTCTCCCGTGTGCCGGCGAGCCTGCCGGACTTGGCAGTCTCGGCAGTCTCGGCAGTCTCGGCAGATTCGGCGAACTCGCCGTTATGCGAACGTCTTGCCGATCATCCAGAGCGCCATCAGCACCATCATGACGTTTTCCGTCAGGCTGATCGCGCCGAGCGGCACGTTGGAATCACCGCCTACGCAGGCGCATTTGATGTCGCGCTTGTCGATATAGACGGCCTTGACGACCGACACCGCGCCGATGCCGCCGATGAAGAGCGCGGTGAGCGCAGTCGGCCACATCAGCCAGGCACCCGGTCCGACGCCCAGCCCGACGTCCATGCCGACCGCCGGATCGAGCACCAGTGCCGAGCCGATGACGGCGATCATCCCGATGCCGGCGAAGGCCTCGGCATAGGGATAGATCTTAGCATAGGGCACCCATCGCTGCGCCAAGAGGTCGTAGCCGAGAAAGCCGTTGGAAAAGCCGTCGACATCGCGCAGCTTCTGGATCGACAGCGCACACATCGAGAAGGCGATGAACCACTCGGCCCAGCGGACGGGATTGAAGCCCACATAGAGGTTCCAGACGAGCGCCGCCGCCATGAGTGCCGCCGTGCCGAAGATGGCGACGATGGGCGCGTAGGTCGTCTCGTCCTTGTCCTTCACCTTGAGGCCGAAATGCCGGCGCAGATCGTCGTGACCGCCGATCCGCGTGCCGTCGATGAAGGTCTGCGGCGTCGTCTTGACGTCGTGCTCGGCCTTGAAGGCGTTCTGCTCGGCGCGGTCGCGCAGCGGATGGTCCTCGACCTCATAGCCATTCGACTTGAGGAGATGGAGCGACTTCAGCCCGAACGGGCAGATATGCTCCGAGGTGACCATCCGATAGAGCGTCGCCGTCTTGGTCGCCGATTTGGGGGACGAGGCTGCATGGGCGTGCGACGGGCTGTCTTCGGCGGTGAGGGTCATGGGTCGGTCTTTCGAGGTCCAGGAAACGTGTTAGGATTCGTTGCGCGGCGTGCCGGGAGGGGCCTCTCCGTTCGCGTCGATGTCGGCGATGTAGCGCTCCATCTCGGCGATCTCGCCGCGCTGCGCCTCGATGATCGCGTCGGCGAGCGCCTGCACGCGCGGGTCGGTGATGTCGGCGCGCTCGGAGGTCAGGATCGCGATGGAATGATGCGGGATCATCGCCTTCATCCAGTCGACGTCGTCCATGATGATCTGGGACCGAACGATGAACAGCGACGCCGTGAAGACGAGGATGGCGCTGAGGAAAATCGCGATGTTGCGGCGCTTGTTGGCGTACATGCCCAGCATGAACGCCAGCATGACCACCGCCATCGCCGCACCCATATAGATGGCCATCCACAGCCGCGTCTCGGAGAACCGAACATGGCTCAACTGATAGGTATTGAGGTACATCAGACCGAACATCACGATCGTGGAGGTGGCGATCATTGCGCCAAAACGGGCATAGGACGACATGAATAGGCTCTTCTTTAACTCAAGGGGGGTCCGACGAGGTCTGTCATCGGAGACGGTCACCATATACCCCCAAGGGGTAAAAGTGCAAGCTGTTGTGTTTTGAGGTGAGCCGACAAAAAGGGAGCGACGGGACGACATGCATGACAAGCAGAACAAGGCCGCAATCCAAAAGCGGCTCGCCCGATTGGAAGGGCAGGTTCGCGGCGTCGCGCGCATGGTCGAGGAGGACCGCTACTGCGTCGAGATCCTTACCCAGACCGCGGCCATCCGCTCGGCGCTCAAAGCGCTGGAGAAGCTCCTCATCGACGACCATGCCCAAACCTGTATCGAAGATGCAGTGGCCACCGGCGATGTGAACGATCAGCGCGCCAAGTTCATGGAGCTGATCGGTCTTCTGGACAAGGCGCGCTCATAAACGCGCGGCGCCTGGACAGCTCGCGATAAAGCGCTTCGGGACTGACGCCGATCTCAGCGGCGACGCGCTTCCAAACCGGCCGGGGCGGCGCACCGTTCAGTGCGACCCAAGCGTCGAGGCGGTCGCGGACGCGAGGCAGACCCGCGATCTCCAGCCGCGCGCGCAGACGTTGCACCTCCTGCGCGAACCGAGCCGTGAGGGAGAGCAGTACGTCCGGTCGCTCGGACAGCACCGCGAGCCATGCCGACCGATCGAGGGTCAGGATCTCCGTCTCGGTGCTGGCGATCGCATCGCAATGGTAGCGCTCGGCGAAGAGCGAGGCTTCGGCGATCAGGTCGCCTGGGCCGGCTTGTTGGAGGATCAAAGCCTGTCCGTCCACGGTATGGCGCAGCAGGCCGATGCCGCCGGTCGCGACCTCGAAGACGCAGACCACCGGATCGTCGCGTCTGAAAAGGCTGCTTCCCGACGCGAGGCACCGTAGCGTGGCACCGTGATGGGCCAGGAAAGAAAGCGGCAAGGCGGTCGAAGACATGATAGCGATCATATCATGTGCAGCGCCGACATGTGAGGGTCCTTCTGGTCCTTACAGGAAAGGCCGTGCCATGCGCGTTTCGATATTTCTTCTCATCGCTTCTCTCGTCCCTACGATCGCCGTTGCCCAAGACATCGTCGCCCAGAACCATGCAAGCGGTGCCCAGTCACACACGGAGCACGGCGCGGCGCACGGCCGGGCCGCGCCTCCGACCGTCTCGTTGAGCGAGCCTGGGCAAGGCGCATTCGCGGCTCTGTCCGAAGTCGTTACCGTCCTCGAAGCCGATCCGAACACGGATTGGGCTCGTGTCGATCTCGGTGCATTGCGCGACCATCTTATGGATATGGACCGGCTCGTCACGACCGCCATCCCTTCCGAAGAGCGCCTGGACGATGGGCTGCGGGTTGTCGTGACCGGCGACGGCGCGACGATGGAAGCCGTCCGCCGCATGGTTCCCGCACACGCCGCCGAGCTGGCCAAGGACGGGCGCTGGACGGTCGAGACGGACGTTACTCCCGACGACGTCGTCTTAACCGTCAGGAGCGAAAGCGTCGAGACGGTTCGGCGTATCCAGGCGCTCGGCTTTTACGGCCTCATGGCCTCGCAGGACCACCACCGGGAGCACCATCTCGGGATCGCTCTCGGTCGGTCGTCTCATTGAGGGTGCGAAGATTGAGGCGCGAAGAGCGGGCGCGGTCTCCGAGCCGACGAGACGCCGCGTCAGGCTCACGACCAGAAGCGGCACGACGATCCACTGGACGAGGGGCGAGAGGCCCGTGCCGAGCGGTGGTACGAGCGGCATCAGCTCCGAATAAGTCCACCGTAGCGATACCGACGTATAATAGTGCTCGAACCCGACCGTGAGGCCGATGCCGACGGCGAGGAAGAGGCCGATCTGCCAAGGGCGGGGTGCCGCGATCCAGCGCCGCGAGCGGCTGGCGAGCGCGGTCGCCCAGAACGCGGTCAGCGCGAAGCCGACATCGCCGACCGTGGCGGACGTGCACACCTTCACGCCTTCCCAATGTTGGAGTTCGGCCATGCCGGCATAGGTCGGCACCTGCAGGAACTCCCACACGAAATGCAGGCAGAACGAAAGAAATGCAACCGGCACCTCCGGAACGGTCCAAAGGGAGGGTGGAGCGGTAGGCGTAGCAGTCATGACACGTCGAACCACGTGATCATGCCGCCCGCCTGATGCTCCAGCATGTGGCAGTGGAGGAGCCATTGGCCAGGGTTGGAGGCGTCGAAGGCGATCTCGATGGTTTCCCCAGGCACCCATCAGTTCGGTGTCGCGCCAGTCACCGTGAGGATCGGGCGCTCCATCGCGGGTGAGGACCTTGAAGTGGTGCCCGTGCAGGTGCATCGCGTGCGGCCACCGCGTGTCGTTGCGCAACGTGAAGACAGCCGTGCGGCCGCGCGGAATGGACACCAGCGGCTGGTCCATGTCACCCGCGACACCATTGAAGGCCCAGACGCGGCGTTGGCCCATCATTTCGCGCATGCCCATGCGGCGCCCACCCATCATGGCCGACGACATCGCACCCATCGCGCCGCCTTCCATGAGCAACGTCGCGCGTACCGGGTCGTCGAGGTCGAGAGGCGCGTGGCGCATCGTATCCGGCAGGGGCTGGATGGTATCGAACGTTTCACGCAGAGCCGGCTCGTCCGAATAGTCGAGCGTGGCGAGATCGAACGTGCGCCCATCGAGATCGACCGCGATCATGCCCGTCTCGCCGGGACGTCCCGACAGATCGACGACGACATCGGCACGTTGGGCCGGCGCCAGCACGACCGGACCGGTCAGACCGCGGGGAGCGATCGCATGTCCGTCGAGCGCGATCAGTGTCGCGGACAGGTTGGGAAAGCTCAGGCCCATGATCCGCGCGTTGGCCGTATTGATCAGGCGAAAGCGGATGCGCTCTCCGGCACGAACCGGGATGGCGGCCGAATAGCGACCGTTGACGGTCAGCGTATTGCCGAGCCGGCCGGCATGGCTCCAGTCCATCATGGCGCCAAAACTGTCGTGGATGGCGCCGTCTTCCTGAAGCCGCCAATCGTCGACGACGAGCGTCACCTCCCGGTCCGCACCGTTCCACGGTTCGGCCTCCTCGACGATGAGCGGTCCGTGCAGGCCGCGCGCGCTCTGCTCCCAAGAACGGTTGTGCGAGTGGTACCAATAGGTGCCGGGATCGGGCGCGACGAAGTCGTAATCGAAGGTCTCGCCCGGCGCGACGGCCTCCTGCGTGAGCCCGACGACACCGTCCATCGCGTTGTCGATGCGAATGCCGTGCCAGTGCACGGACGTGTCCTGGGGGAGCGCATTTTGAAGCTGCATACGGACGCGTTCGCCGACCTTCACACGGATCTCCGGGCCGGGCGCCGATCCGTTGAAGGCCCAGACGTCCGTCGGGCCAGCCAAGTCGGGCGGCAAGATCTGCGCGGTTGTCGGCTTGGCCTCCAACGCGGCGAAGCCGGAGGGGATCGCGTGCGTGCCGGCGGCAACGCGGGACCATGCGGCGCCGCTCGTCGCGGTCACGGACAAGACGGCAGCGGACGTAAGAAAGCCGCGACGGTTGAGACGATGCATAGAGTGTCCTCCGATTAGAGAGCCATAGGGGACTTGCCTGCGCGATCCATCACCGCGGGGCCAGCATATTCATGTCGTCGTGACGCGCTTGGATGTCGTCCGGCCAGCGCGACTTGATGAACGATAAAGCGGCGACGATGTCCTCGTCGCTCAAGATACCGTCGTAGATGGGCATGGCAGAGGCATAGTCCGCGCCGGACAGACCTGCGAGGCCATATTTCGTAAGCGCGAACAGCACGTCGTCCGTGTGGTGCCAGGTGTGCCCCGTCTCGTCATGAGGCGGTGCCGGCATCAAGCCGTCCGGACCCTTGGAACGCCAGTTGGCCTGGCCCTCCAGGTTCACGCCGTGGCAAGACGCGCAATGGGCCGCATAGACCTCGGCGCCTTTCGCGACGACGTTAGGATCATCTGCGCGCAACAACGATCTGGCGTCGGTGTCGTCCATCAGGGCGTAGACCACGACCGCGACGACCATTGCGGCGACCAGTGCGACGAGAAGCAAGGCCGGTCGCCAGATCACGATCTTACCGACCGGCCTTGAAGAAGACGTCACCGTCGGCAGCCGCGCCACCATAAGCCATCACGTCGTAGACCGCGGATGGGTTCGTGCCCATACCCGGCGAGCCGGCCGGCATGCCCGGTACGGCAATGCCGGCGATTGCGGGACGTTCGGACAGGAGCTTGTCGATCGCCGCGAAGGGTACGTGTCCCTCCACCGTATAGCCATCGATGGTTGTCGTATGGCAGGCCCAGAATGGCTCGGGCACATCGGCTTGCCGCTTCATGGCGACATAGTCGTTCGTATCCGTCACCGTGACGGTGAAGCCGTGCTCGCGGGCAAGATCGATCCAAGCCGCGCAGCAGCCGCAGGTCGGCGTCTTGACGACGTGGAGCGTATGAGCGCTGACAGGCGCCGTATCTGCCGGCGCGGTCTCGGCCGACGCTGCCGGCACGGTCGCAAGCGTCGTGGCCATGGCGATTGCCGACGCGGGAAGAAGAGCGATGAGTTTGCGAATCTTGGTCATGGTCTGATCCTCAACGGGATTTTCAGGGGAGATTACAGTGCGTCAGCTTTACGCGAGCGTGGCAGGCAGCCGCGAAGCTCGCACGACCACACGCGTGTCGTTCGGAACGCGCTCGTAGAGGTCGATGATATCGTGGTTCAGGAGCCGGATGCAGCCCGACGATACGGCGTGTCCGATGGAGCGCGGCTCGTTCGTGCCGTGCAGCCGGTAGAGCGTGTCCTTACCGCCCTGGAAGAGGTAGAGGGCGCGGGCGCCAAGCGCGTTGTCGAGGCCTGGAGGCTGACCGCCATTGGCCGCCGAGTATTTCTCTAGGCTCGGATCGCGCGCGATCATCTCGGCCGGAGGCGTCCAGGTCGGCCATTTGCGCTTGAAGGCGATGCGCGCGTCGCCGGACCAACCGAAGCCTTGCTTGCCGACGCCGATACCGTAGCGCATCGCCAGGCCACCCGGTTGGGTCCAGTAGAGATAGAAAGTGTTCGGATCGACCACGATCGTGCCCGGCACCTCGCCGGTCGGGTCCGCAACCTCCTGCCGCCAGTATTCCGGGGGAACAATGCCGGGACGGAGAGCCGGAATGGGAAAGGGCTCGTCAGGGATCGCAGCGTAGAAGAGTGGCAGCGGAGGTCGAGATGGTGGAGCAACTGCAGTCACGACCGGCGTCGTGGAACAGCCCGCCAAGGTCGCGCCCGCCGTGGCCAAGCTTGCACTGAGAAAGAGGCGTCGGTTGATCATTTCGTAGGTCCAGTCGATGGAAAAGCGCGCTTTTCGAGCGCAGGTGAGGGTTTGGGCCCTAAGCCGCAGACTTCGCGATGGCATTCGTTGCCCCGACCGCAGCGTCCATCTTCATGTCGAGGGCGTGAAGTTTTGCGGCATGGTCAGGACAGGTGGACGGGAGGGACGGTGACGGTCGTGAATACGGCCGTGACGACGAAGATGGCGAAGAACGCGAGACCTTCGATCCGAATAGACCGATCGAGGGCCTGCTGGGCGCCTGCCTGGGCTGCCGCAAGTCGAGGAACCAACCTCAGCTTGTTGAGCGCTGCCAATCCAAGAAGGCCAGTGACGATGCCGACCTTGAGAAGGAGGAGAAGCCCATAGGTGGTCGTGACGAGCCCCTGAACGCTCCCGACCATGACGTAGGCGAACACGAGGCCGGCGAGACCGAGCAGGCCGACGACGGCGGCTGCAATCCGTCCGAACCCGTGCAGGAGTGCAACCGCATCCTGCGTTTCGATCGCACCCAAAGCGGCGCGACGGAGCGGTAGAAGCGCCCCGAACCAGAAGGCTACGGCTGCAAGATGAAGGATGAGCACCCCCGTTAGCAGCCATCGCGGCGAGGTCGTCGCATGACCGACGAGCGTATAGGACGCGATGACGAGGCCTACGCCGACAAGGAGAAGGATCGTCGATCCTCTGGAGCGTAGGTCGTGTCCAATCAACAGGATGAGAAAACCGAGCGCCAAAGAGACCAAGCCCAGATCACGCCAAGCGGCAGCCGAGCCGATCGGGCTATCCCAGGCAATGGAAAGCATCAGCGGGTCGACCATACCGTCGAGGCCCATTCCCGAGAGGCGGCTCGCTCCGACACCGATAGATACGAGCGGCAACGGAAGCGCCAACAATGCAGCGGCCACCCCCCAGGTCTGAACGCCGCGAAAGAGGGCCCGCACGTCCTCGGCTTGGCTTCGGGCGAACGTCCTTCCGGAAAAGACGAGATGGAAAAGGGCGCCGCCGCTCGCCAGGAGACCAAGGGCATAGCCCAGGACCTTAGCCACGATGGCGATGACGACCACCAGGTCGAGAGAAGCGGCGACGCCCGAGGCCATTAGCGGGAGACCTCGAAGTCGACGAAGCCTTCCATGATGTGGCCATCGGCGCCAAGGCCTTTCCACTCGATGGCATAGACGCCGGGGGACATTTCGGCTCCAGGCGTCGCCTCGAGCGTCTCGATAGGCTTCATGTCGTCGGTCCGTGTCAGCGGCACGTCACCATCGGGACCGATCAGCTTGAGAACCGTGATACGCATCGGGCCATCGAAATTGAGAACGATCTCTTCGGGGGCTGCCTTCAGAACATCGCCGTCGGCAGGAGAACTCGTCTTCTTGTCGGAGTGAGCCAAGGCGGCACTGGTCAGACCGATCGTCATCGTAGCTGCAAGGGTCATCATCTTCATGGTGTGTTTGCCTTTGTTCTTGTGGAGCTAAATAAGAAGTCGAGCGTTCACTCGATTTCGATGGCGGTCAGCTTGCCTTTCACTCTGTCGGCGTGGAACGACACGGCCTTGCCGGGCGCCATTCCCTCGATCATGGAAGGTTCGGCGACGTCGTAGACCATCGTCATAGCATCCATGTTCAGTGCTTCGATCGCGCCATGCTTGATCGTCAACTTGTTTCGCTTCGTATCGACTTTCACGATCTCGCCGCTCGCCATGGAGTCGGCGAACGAAGGTGTCGTTGCCATAAGCATCGAGGCGAGAGCTGCTGTGATGATGGCTTTCATGATAATGTCCTTGGGTTGGATGTTTGGTTGGATGTATTGATGGTAGGCAGTCCGGAAGATGCCGGTCTGCTTCTCGTCGTCTGCGGGACGGAACCTAGCCGGCGCCGTGACCCGCATGACCTCCTTCACCCCCACCGACGGGCCGGACGGGTTTCGTCTTGGCCGGAGCGGCAGGGGCAGACGCGGCATCGGGAAGTGTGCCCGTCCATTCGTAAGCGATGGTGCCGGCCGGATGTTCGAACCAGCCGGGATCGGCGTAGTCGCCGGCCGCGAGACCGTCGCGAACCTTGAGCACCGTGAACATGCCGCCCATCTCGAGCGAGCCGAACGGGCCCCAGCCGCCCATCATGGGCTCGGTGTTGTCCGGCAGCGGCATCGACATCTCGGTCATCTCCGCCATGCCCGTCGTACCCATGGGCATGTAGTCGGGCTGCACGAGCCGGATCTTGCGAGAAATCTCGGTCTTGTCGGCGCCGATGAAGGTCGGCACGTCATGGCCCATCGCGTTCATGGTGTGGTGCGACTTGTGGCAATGGAGCGCCCAATCGCCCTCGTGGACGGCATCGAACTCGAAGCAGCGCATGCCACCGACGGGAATGTCGATCGTCACCTCCGGCCAGCGCGCTTCGGGCCGTACCCAGCCGCCATCGGTGCCCGTCACCTCGAAGTCGTAGCCGTGCATGTGGATGGGATGGTTGGTCATGGTGAGGTTGCCGACCCGCACCCGAACCCGGTCGTTCTTAGCCACCACCAAGGGATCGACGGCCGGGAAGATGCGCGAGTTAATCGCCCAGAGATTGAAGTCCGTCATCTCCATGACCCGCGGCTTGTAGGAGCCGGGATCGATGTCGTAGGCCGACAGGAGGAATACGAAGTCCCGGTCCACCGGCATGAAGGCCGGGTCCTTCGGGTGGACGACGAAGAAGCCCATCATGCCCATCGCCATCTGGACCATCTCGTCCCCATGCGGGTGGTACATATGCGTGCCGCTCTTCACGAGGTCGAACTCGTAGACGAACGTCTTGCCCACCGGGATCGGCGGCTGCGTCAGCCCCGATACGCCGTCCATGCCACAGGGCAGAAGGATGCCATGCCAGTGGACGCTCGTGTGCTCCGGCAGCCGGTTGGTGACGAAGAGACGAATACGGTCGCCTTCGACGCACTCGATTGTCGGGCCAGGCGACTGGCCGTTATAGCCCCAAAGGTTCGCGATCGTGCCGTCGGACATCTCGCGCTCGACCGGCTCGGCGACAAGGTGAAATTCCTTCACGCCGTTGTTCATGCGGAACGGCAAGGTCCAACCGTTGAGCGTCGCGACCGGGTTGTAGTCGGGGCCGGCCGTCGGATGGAGGGGTGCCTGCATAGCGGCACTTTCCATGATCGGCGCATCGGGCAGGCCCATGTTGGTTGTCGCCGACCAGGCGGTGCGGCTGACGAGGGCACCTGCCGCACCGGCACCGGCGCCGAGAAGCTGTCTTCTAGAGAACATCGGTCATCTCCATCGCGGAATGAGGTTGAAGGGGCTGAGAAAGGACAAGCGGAATGCTGGAGGACTCATTCGTCATCGTCGGCGCCTCCGCCGGCAGCGATCATCTCGCCACCACCGCCCTCCATGCCACCGCCGTAGATCGCGGCGGTGAGATCGATCTCGGAGAGAAAGAACGCCTGGCGCGCGCTCTCGGCCTGGACGATGGACGCGATACGCGCGCGGGTATCGGCCAGGAGATCGAAGGTGTTGGTGATCATGCCGTTATAGGTCAGCACGCCCTCCGCCTCGATCGTCCGGCGCAGCGGCACGACGGCGTCCCGGTAGTGCCGCGCGATGTCGTAGGTGCCGCGATAGGCCTGATAGGCGCCGCGCGCCTCGGACCGCACGTTGACGGCTTGTTGGGCGAGCACGTTGGCGGCCCGCATGTAGGTCAGCTCCGCCTTGCGCATCCGCGCTTGCCCGCTATCGAAGATCGGGATCTCGAACTCCAGTTCGCCGCGCGGAACGAACCGTTCCGTGACGTTCCGGCGTTCGACGCCGTCTTCCTCTTCGGTTTCGGCCTCGCGTTCGTATTCGAGGCCCCCGGCGAGCGTCAGGTCGGAGACGTAGCGCGTGGCCTGTGTGAGGCCGTAGGTTTTGGCCAGTGCCTCAAGCTCGAGCTGTGCGACCTTCAAATCCGCGCGATTGGCCAATGCAAGGCGTTCGATCTCTCCCCTTTTGCGAAGACCGGCGGGAAGCTTCGGCAAGCCGTTCGGCACTTCGTACGCCGTCGTGTCGCCCCAAAGTCCCAGAATGCGGGTCAAGCGTTCCTTGGCCAGCTTGGCTTCGAGGCGTGCCTGAGCGATTTCCCCCGTGAGTTCCGCGTAGAACGCTTGGTTGCGGGCCTGTTCCGCTTTGTTGAAAGCACCCGTGCGGCCGAGTTCGGTCGCCAGTTCGGCAGCGGCGTCGGCGGCGACACGCGATTGGTTGAGTTGCGCTACGACGCCCCATGCACCGGCAGCCTCGACCCACGCCCTTCTCGCATCGGCGGCGATACTCAGCGTTTCCTCGATCGCGACCTGCTGGGCTTGGCGCGCGCGCGTCTCCGCAACGGCGAGGCGGCGTTTGCGTGTGGTCAATGCGAGGAGGTTGGCCACGAGGACGCCTTCGACCGTCCGCATGGGACCGATGCCCTGGGCGCTCACCGCTACGGATGGGTTCACACCCAGACTCTCCTGCCAGAGATCGGCGACGGAGAGACCGAGATCGGCATAGGCAGCCTGAAGCCCCTTGTTGTTGATGAGGGCCACGCGAACGGCCGTGTTCGCGTCGATCGTGCGCCCTCTCACGAGACTGCGCGTCTCATTGGCCGCAGCCCTCGCTTCGGCTTGCGTCGTCACGAGGACGCTGGATTGGCCCGTCGCTGTCCGTACGGCACCAGAGACGCCGTCAAAGCCACGCGTAGCAGGATAGTCCGCAGCGAGGCTGGCACATCCCATGAGGACGACGGGCAGCACAAACGTGACGGCCCGTCGTGCGGTCCGGCTGACCGAGCCATGGCCCGGAACTAGAAGGCTGGATCGCATGCTCATGACCCCAACCTCGGCCGCGAGAACCCTGGGCTGTCGCTCCCCCTATCGATGGGGGTCGGTTCGACCGGCTTGCGATGGGTGTAGCCGATGACGACTGGGGCCGGCCTCGTGTGTTGGGAAATGACAGCAGGACTGACGACGTTGAGGTCAGCGAGCGGGAATGGGGGCGGCGCGCTTGCGCAGCCGCTCACGGATGCGGCGATCGCACCCGTTAGAACGAGGGATTTCATGAGTAACTAGCCTTGATGCCGGCGTGAGAGAGGACGGGAGTTTTGGATCCCGATCACACGAACGATCGCACCGCCTGAAGACGGGCGGTTCAGGCTAGTTTTGGAGGATTCTCCAGGCGACAACCCGCCGCCGGCAAGCATGCTGCCGCTGGTGCCACTCCATAGAGCGATTGGGTCGGCGCAAGGGTCGAGACAGGACGAGGGACACTCGCGAGAGAGACCGCACAATGAGCCAAGCATCCGCCACAGATGGCGACGCCTGTGTCACACGAAATCGTCGATCCGATCATCGTATCGACTTCGGTAGATGACGACCCATCCGACCGATGCCCAAGATCGATCGTCTTCGACGACGATCTGATGAACCGCGAGCCGCTCAGTCTCGTGCGCTTGGGCGTTGGATACGAACCCTCCGAGACCGGACACGAGGACGGCCAGCGCAACCAACAAAGATATCAACGGTCGAACGCGCAAGGGTCTTGGCACCTCTAAGGATCGCAGCGAAACTAGCATACGAATTGCGACATTAGAATGGTACGCCCCAGGGGTATTCGTCTCTCAGTCGCACAATCGTGTGTTGTGGCTAACAGTGAACGAGTTTGCTTCAGCGAAAGCTATTCCGTAATTATCTTAAGTCGATCGAAGCAGAGTAACCTGGAATCCCAGAGCTTAATTCGCCGAGAGGCAAGAATCACGCCAAACTGCGTCGGGTTTCCTGCAGGCTTTGTGATGTAGATTGATCCACCGCCCAGGTTGTTTCAGCCGGGAGCACGCTAGGCCCTGTTATGTTTTGATTTGCGCTGCATGTCTGCCTTCGTTGCGATGCGGAGGCGGATATGCGGGTGTTGTCGGACGAGGCGTGGTCAGTTCTGGCGCCGACGATCGAGGCATGCCGGCCGAGCTTGGACCTTGGCACCGGGCCGCGCAGCTCTTTATCCGCTGGTCGAAGCTCAGCGCGTGGGAACGCTTGCTGGCGATGGCCCAGGACAAGGGCATCCGGCTTGGCATGGTGCATAGGAATGGCACGGTCATCCGCGCGCACGCCAAGGCGGCCGGTGCAAGGAAAAGGCAGCCGGCGCAAGGAAGCCGAACCCTCAACCGAAGGTCCTGTGTGTTCGTGGTGCTGTAGGGTCATTGCCTTCGCGCTCGGCCCCGGACAGGCGCACGAGCTAAGCAGGGCAGACAGCCTTCTCGATCGCTTGCCGGACAGGCCGCTCTGGGTGGTGGGCGACAAGGGCTACAGCGCGCATGCCCCGCGCGAGTGTAGCGCATCTGGCGGATGGGTGCCCGCCGGGCCATCCCGCACAAGCGCAACGAAGCTCCGGTGCGGTGTCCGGACTTCGTCTACGTCAACCGCAACCAGGTCGAGCGGCTGCGGGGCCGGCTGAAGGAGTGGCGCGCCGTCGCGACACGCTACGAGAAGACCGCCGCAGCCTTCCTCAGCCCCGCAGCAACATACGACTGGATCAAAATCTAACAAGGCCTAGAGGGCTTGCTAACTTCTACAAGAAGCAAGCAGAACTGCAATCGAAGGAACGCTTACGTCGCAGAACAACTAAAGCCCTGCGAGGGGCAATCTTCGAGGGACTTGATCCACGCTGCTGCACTTTGGTGCGAAACGTAACGCCGGTTACCGACGCGAAAGAACGGAGGTCCTTCGCGCTTAGACCATAGCCGATAGAGTGTCGAACGGCTAATTCTGAAAGCTTTGCAGAAGGTGGACAGAGTATAGGATTGAGGTGCCATCTAGCCTCCATGTCAATTCACGGAAGTATCTGCCGCTTGCGAACGAACCAAGAACAGATGGATTCTGTATATCAGGAGCGCACAGGTATCGCAAAATTTTCCGCGAGAGCGTCTCACGCGGGGGGCACATCACTCGGTGAAACGGTCTCTACCGAATGGAGCCGTTAGGGTATCTATTGGGGTATGCCTCGACTGGAGTATGCCTCGACGGCCTTCACGCTTATGCGTTGTGCGTCAACGAGTTAGGTCAATAAAGTGGCGGAGAGGGTGGGACTCTTCCGTCAATCTGGTGCAAGCCATCGAAAACGCTCAGCTTTCCCTCGAAAGGCAAGCGGCGGAGAGATACAATCGGCGATACATCGTGCTGACTAACTCGCGCGAAGTCGACCGCCGCGAGCGAGTTATCCTCAGCTGCGCGATCGGAGGGAGGAGGGGCGCCGAATGGTTGGGGGTGGGCGTCGTGCCCTTGGAGAAGAGCCAGTGTGCAACGACCTAGTCCATCGGACTGTCACCACTGGCACCGAAACAGTCCTGCTCATGCGCACTCCAAGCACGCTAAACGCGATCTTGAAGTCGTCGTTGAATAGCCGTTTCGTTTCGGTGCGCTAAGTAAGGATCGGTGTGGTATCATCAGAGTCGATCCACTCTCCCCTCTTTTGGTGAGCGCGTTAGAATGATCTACTGCACCAGCGTTGGACCGACATCGGCGAAGACAGCGTCGGCGAGCCCCAAAAACCAGGCAGACGGATGGTGCTGATATCCCCACGCCCGCGATAAGAAGCGTGTGGCCTCGCGCGTAACGCAGAAACACTCCCTCCGGCAATCCGCACGTGTCCGGTCCGAAGTGTATCGGCCTACGTTCGTTGGGTAGCGCCACGGTGCGCGTTCGAGGCACGATACTCCCTCGTCCGTCCAACCAGCACGTCGAGCACGCGTAAGGGTCAGTCCGCCGCCCCCGACACGGCAACCAAAAACGTTGGAAAACCCCATATCCCCCCCATACATGGTACAATCTGGTCGCAGCAACGATCGTAGGATCGTTTCGGCGGGCCCCATTTGAGAGATAAGCGAGGTCGGACACGCCGAGAATGAGCGATATCGCGGAAGATCCGAAGGTCGACGACGAGCGCGACGCCTCCGAGCGCGACGACTTAAAGGTCGTCACGTTCGAGGCGGACTCTGCTCTCTTGCGCGAGCTGGGTGAACGCCTCGTCGGTCAGCCGCACATCGCGCTCGCCGAGCTCATAAAGAATGCCTACGATGCCGATGCGACCGTCTGCACCGTTGAGATCGAAGAGGACGCGATCGTCGTTTCGGACGACGGGCACGGCATGACGGAGAACGAGTTCCTCCGTCATTGGATGACCATCGGAACGCGCAATAAACAGGTACGGTCAAAGAGTCGTCGGTTCGAGCGGAACGTCACCGGTTCCAAAGGCGTGGGGCGCCTATCTGCGCAGTTCCTAGCGCACAAGCTGCAACTCTACACGCGTTCGGAAGACGGAGATGCGGAACGGCTCGAAGCGACGGTCGACTGGGACGAAGCCATTGACGCGGGCCGGCTGACGGAGGCCAAGGCGTACTACCGTGTCGGCGTCCCGGCGCGCCCTCTCCCCGACCGGAGTAAGCATGGAACACGCGTCACCATGCGTGGCTTGAAGCAGAGTTGGGACGAGGAAGCGGTCAAGCGGTTGGGCGAGCAACTCTGGCTCATACAGTCTCCCCTGCCGGAGTTCGGACGCTTAAGGACCGAGGGTGAGGACCCTAGCGCATTCCGGGTTCGCCTCACGGCCTTCGACGACGAGTTGGACGACGCGTTCGAGCGTCAGATGTCCGCGGCGCTGGAGAACTACAACGCCGTGATCGAAGGTAGGATAGAACGGTCGGACGACGACCGAACGATCTCCCACATCACCGTGAAGTTTAAGGATGGCGAGAGCCATTCGGAGACGTTCGAGATTGCTCCGTATGTAAAGGCGGCCTCGTGGACGATCCGCGTCTTCAACCTGCAAGGGCGGCAGGGGCCTGGTGTGAAGGTCGGCGACGCTCGTGAATATCTCCGTCGCTTCGGCGGCGTGCAGGTCTACGACGCGGGGTTCCGACTGCCCTACTATGGCGTCGAGCAGGACTGGCTCGGTATCGAACTCGACCATTCTCACCGCCTCAACCGATCGAAGCTCTTGCCCGAACGCCTCCAGGTCCGGCGGGCGCTCAACGACCTACCCACACAAGGACGTATATTTGGCGTCGTTCGTATCGACACCGGGTTGGAGGCACGTAAGGCGGACGGCTCGAAGCGGGAGAGCGGTGAGTACCTGAAGATCCAGGTCACTCGTGACCGACTGGTCGCGAACGCAGCTTATGGAGCGTTACGAGACGCGGTTCGGGCCTCCGTCGACTTCTACGCCACGCGACAACGTATCCGTGAAGAGAACAGGATCGATTTCGTTCGCCCGAGTGAGCCATCGTCCGGGAAGCTGGAACGTGTTCGATCGCTCGCGGATGGAGTCGCGGCTTCTTATCCGAACGACGACGACGCACAAGCTCTGCGAAGCGAGATCGCCGATCTCGAGCGGACTATGGATCAAGAGCGCGAAGCCGACGATGGAGCTCGAACGCTTTTGGGTCCATTGGCTGCGGCAGGCATGGCAGCCCTCGCGCTTGAGCATGAGAGTCGCAAGGAGATGCGTGCGGCCAGAAATCTCTTGCGCAAGCTAGAGAGTCTCGCACGTTCCTCAGACGACTCGAATTTTACGTCCGCAATCGAGGGTCTGCGTCAGTGGCTATCACGATTGGAGAACACGAGGCGTGTCTTCGCACCGTTGTTGGATCAGGAAGATCGTGAACAGATTGAGGCTCTGCGACTGGAGACGGTCGTTCGAATGGTGATCGACAACGTCGCCTCTTTACTGCCCGGCGTGCGAATAGACGTAGATGTACCGCGTGATCTCCTTCTTCCGCCTGCGACTTTCGCAGAGTGGAACTCTCTCTTCCAGAACGTCTTCGTCAACGCGTCGAACGCGATGCTCGACGAGGATACGCGCACGATTTCTTGTGAGGGCGGACGCACCGGTCGTCAGGCCTGGGTTCGCATCAGCGACAGAGGGACGGGCATCGACTGGAATCGATCGACGGAGTACTTCGAGCCCTTCAGGAGAGAAACGTCCATCTCCGACGAGCGGAAGGGCCTCGGTCTTGGGGGTATGGGGTTGGGACTGACGATCGTTCGGATGATCGCCGATCAGCGACGTTGCAAGGTGGAGTTCCTAGAACCACAGGAGCCTTGGGCGACGACGTTCCGCATGATTTGGAGTTCCAAGGTATGACGCTGCGCGTACTTATCTGCGACGATGAGCTCACCAACGGTGAGGAGTGGAACCGGCAGGTCACGGAAGCGGTCGAATCGCTTCCGATCGAAGTCGCTCCGAATCCCGAGCCGGGTAAGATCAAGTCGTCCATCCAAACTCTCATCGCCAGACGTGTCGACGAGGACCCGACGAAGGGCGACTGCATCTTCGACGATGTGGACGTCCTGATCCTCGATTACGACCTGCTCCACGTGGACGAGGGGAACACACGGTACACGGGCGAGGGTGTCGCTCGGCTCGCCCGCACTTGGTCGAACTGCGGTCCGATCGTCATTCTGAACCAGTACCCGGGGGCGCAGTTCGATCTCGGCATGCGTGGTCACCCGGAGAGCGTCGCCGATCTGAACGTCGACGGCGATCTCATCGGCGTTCCAGGTCTTTGGCACACCCCACCGTGGGCCGGTTTCCGGCCGTTCTCCTGGCCCGTCCTACCGGACCTCGTGCGTCGCCATCGCGAACTCGCGGAAGTCGTGCGGGATGGTCTGGACGAACCGATTCTGTCGAAACTCGGCTTTGGCGGTGAGGACGTTCAGCATCTATCCGACACTGCCTTCGGGTTTCTCGATCCTGGGGCGAAGGTCGTTGAAGAGCTTCGGAAAGTGACGTTCCGTGACTACGGACTTCGAAACGTGCCGGCGCTGCGATCGAAGACACTAGAAGCTACCATGAACAAGAATCCGGAGGCGTTGACCCGGATCGTGGTTTCACGGTTGTGTAAGTGGATTGATAGGGAAGTTCTCGGACCCCAAGACGTTCTCGTAGACCTGCCGCATCTCGTCCAACGATTCCCCTTCGTTCTAGGTAGCGGCGTCGACGATCCCGATCGGTGGAACGCCACCGTTACTGAGGGCTTCGACGCGCTCGACGATCTCGTCGACGAGGAGATGAAGTTCGGTGCGTCCGACTGGCTCAGCCGGGACGCCGTTTGGCTTCGACGGTTCGAGACTTCCGAACGCGTCCGCGAAGCGCGATCGGACTTCGACTTCGCCAACGCGCCTGACTTCGTCTTCGCGGAGGACGCGTCGCGGTTCGTTCCATCGGACGACGCGGTCGAGTTCAGAGCTGCGTTCCACAACACCCATGATCGGCGCTACGTGGAGAAGATCGACGGCTTCACCTACGCCCCCCAGCGGCGTTTCGCGTTCGGTTGAACCGTTGGCTGCGACAGAACAACAGAAGTCGACCTATCATCTCCTTCGCTACCTCATGGACGAAGGTCGAGATTGGGTCCGTCGCGAAGGGACCCGCCAGGGGGCGGTCGCGGGACGCACGTTGAGGGGGCGCTTCTCCGACATCGAACTCGCGGACGTCGAAGCCGGCTTCAGACATGCCGGCCCGAGCGGTGCCTTTCCGGACGACAAGGTGATCCGGATTCCTCCGCCGAAGAAGGAGAACGACACGGCAGCAGCTCTATGGTGCCGTTGGGACTACACCGACACCGACGCCCCCAAAGTCGGATACTATATCGGTTTCTGGCGGCCGATGGCGACGGCCGAGGATGGTCGAAAAGTTCGTTTTCTCGGCTACAGATACGAGACGCCCGAAGACGGAGACAACCACGACTACTACCACGTCCAGCCGTGTCGTTCGATGGGATCCAAGGACAAGGAGGTCGATGTCGCGCTGCCCCTCTCGAATAGAAACCCGACCTGGCCTCTCTCTGCGGACAATCCCGTCGAACTCTTGGTATGCGCCTTCGTCTCGCTGTACGGAATGGACGGTTTACGAGAGTTCAGAAAGTGGATGGAGGAGCAGAGCGATGCACGAAGGGATACGCGGCTGAAAGGCGCCGTCGACCGGTTGTCGAAGCGAAGCGTCCCGCGTTCCTAGGTTCACGACTTGGACGCGAATCTATCGCGGTGATGCGCGACGAAAGCGGGGTGTGGCCATAGGGTGCGGTCCACTGGAAGGTGGATGCGCTCACGCTGCTTCTCGAATAGCGTCAAGAACTGCGTGGGAATACGGTTGTGCGCGACGAGTAGGCCGAGCTCGTCCGTGAAGGTGATGAGGTGTCGGTCGAATAGCCAGTGGGCAGTGGCCGACAACGCAACGCCGTTCTGAACGACGTCCGGTCCTCCGTCGGCGACCGGCAGGATGTGGGCGGCTTGCACCTCCGCCCGTCCTCCACCGTTGATCATCTTGAGACCCGTCACCGCACAACGATCGTCGTAGGCTACGCAAACGGTGCCACGGAACGCGGCGTCTCGCACCGTCCGGTTCGTTAGAATCTCGACGACGCGCCGTTCGGTTACGTACGTCGAACCGAGCAGCGAACGCATTTCACTTTCGGCTCCGTTGGAGTACGGGTGTAGACGCGCCACGTTCTGGGGATCAAGCGTCCTACTCAGACCATCGGCGACGATAGAGGCGAAGTCCTCCTCCCCAATCGATCGGATCGCGAAACCTCGCAAGGCCAATCCGACGTGCTTTGGGTCAGCGACGAGGCGTAATCGCTCTTCGCGGTACGCGCCGCCCATGACGAAAGGAACGGGAACGTCGAAACGGAGGAACATATCGACGTTCGCGTAATGGAGGCCGTCCCGATCTGGATCCGGTTCAATGGCCGCGAGACGTGCGACGGCGACATAGGCACGCGCACCTCGATTGCGTTGTGGCTCCCGGTAGACGACCCAGTCGCCTAGTCCCTCTCGAGCGGTCGCAAGATATCGTATAGGGAAATGGTACCGTCCTGTTTCGTCATCGTGGTAGCCTGATCCGGGTTTGACGTCGAAAACGAGCTTCACGACGCGCTCCGCGATTGATCGGGTTCGAGCGCCAAAATCCCGCGCAGGCGTTCGCGCAGCCCATTTACGTCTTTCGTCTCGCACTCCCAGACCGTGATGACGCGCCAACCGAGCTCCTTCAGTTCATCTTCCTTACGGCGGTCACGCGCGACGTTCGCATCGAACTTTTCCATCCAGAACTCGACCCTAGTCTTGGGAGTCGATGCCTTCCGACAGCCCAGGTGCCGATGCCAGAAGCAACCGTGCACGAACACGACGGTTCGGTGGCGCGGCAACACGATGTCGGGGGATCCCGGCAGGTCCTTCCGATGGAGCCTGAACCGTAGGCCCATTCCGTGCAGCACTCGGCGGACAATCACTTCCGGTTTCGTGTTCGAACGTGGGACCGCACGCATGATGCGGCTCCGAACCGGATCGACCGATCTCCGATCGTCAGGCGACGGCATCTAGCGTTCGGTGTGCGACGGTGCCGAAGGACGAGACGTGATCGGCCACGGCACCGGCGATCGCCTCGGCAAGGTTCACCGGGACCGCGTTCCCGATCATACGGCCCAACCGTTTGAACTGGATCGGTCGATCCGGCTCCACGATCTCGTAGTCTTTGGGAAACCCTTGGAGCATCGCTCCCTCGCGCAGGCTCAAGGCTCTCTTCTGATCGGGGTGCCCGAACCGCCCGTTTCCGAAACCGTAGAATTGCGTCGTGATCGTCGGGGAAGGCTCCGACCACTTCATGCGTCCGTAGACCGAGGAGTAGCCCCGGCCGGTATCGACCCTGTGGCAGTCCGCTCTGAGTTCCTCGTCCCAGTCTCGCCACGTGCCCCCCGGCGCGGAAGCTTCGATCCGACGTTCGTTGATCGGAGAGAGTTTGCTGGATCGATGCAAGGGATCGCTTCCGTGCGACCCACCGTGCCCGATCGCCGGCATATCGCCGATCTCGTCTCGAACTGTTCTGTACGCTCCACGATGGGTGGGCTTCGGCATCGTCACAGTGCCGTGACGGGAGGCGAGGAGGACGAGTCGAGATCGTGTCTGCGCGAGGCCGTAGTCCGGGCCGTAGAGAACGTCGGCACTCACCCGATAGTGCAGGTCTTCCAACCGTGAGACGAAGCTTTCGAACGTGCTTCCGCCCCTGAAGTTTCGGAGTCGAGGAACGTTCTCCATCGACACGACGTCGGGGCTCACGGCTTCGATCAGATCGGCGAAGGCTTCCAAGAGCCGCCAGTTGGGATCCTCGTTCTTCTGGTTGTACGTCGAGAACGGTTGACAGGGCGCACATCCGACGAGGATCGACGGAACGCCGTGCCCGAAGTGCCGTCTTACCTCCACTGGATCGACACGACGTACATCCTTACAGATGAACTCGGCAGCTATGTTCCGCTCGTAAGGAAACTTGCAATCGGGATCGGCGTCGATCCCCGCGATCACCGAGAAGCCACGTTTCTTGAAGCCGTAGGAAAGGCCTCCGAGGCCGCAGAAAACGTCGATGACGCGCGCTTCGATAGGTTCGGCATCGCTCATCGGCGCACGCCTCTACGGTCCTGGAGGTCACTTTCGTCGATCTCGACGTCACGATCTTTCAAAGCATGCAAAATGAAGGACCAGAGAGCCTGATCACCGTCGAAGGCAGCGCGTCGTATTCGAAGCTTCAGGTCGGCCGAGCCCCACAGCTGGATCGTACTATCATTCGTCGGCATACCGCTTCCGGCCGTGAACTCCGCACTGACTTCATGAATTCAAATTCGAGGCAAATCAATGACCTGGGATATCTTTTCACACAGAACGAACCAGGGACCACGACGCGATCCGAAACGGGGCTCGACGTTCTCTACGAGTCCTCAACCACGGAGAGCGGGCGATTACGGTTGGGGTGACGCGGCGAAAGTAGTCCAGTCGAATATAACGTCCGGCCCACCTAGACGGGTGAGCACAAAACTATTCCAGCGAAACCGACGAACATATTTCCAATTTTTGTGTGTGGGCTGTCGAGCGATGCCACGCTCACAAGTCGAGGCGTACGTTGGGACGTGAAGCGGGCAGTTCCGCGCGGGTTTATCGATCGCGGAACGCCATCGTTTACCACTCGATCGGAACCCGCCTTGCGCGAACGGCGGGGTCGTGTCTTGCTATAGTCAGATCAGAAGCCGTCCGGGTCCGCCGGGCGGTCGACTGAGGGCTCCTACACCCCCGGCCGACCTGATCACAAACGCCAAGCTCGTAACGAGGCGATCATGACTGAGACTACCCTTACCGGCGCCGTGCGCCCGGTCAACGGCGCCGCGCGCCGCGACACGAACCTCCCCACCATCTGCGACAGGGCTGCAACCGCTACCGCCGCAGCGACCGTCATGCCCGACGACGTATCGTCCGGCGTTGGCTTCGATCTGCCGGACCTGCGCACCTTATCGCAGACGGCGGCGATGGAACTGCTCGATAAGCTTACCCCGGCATCGCCCGCCCTGCCGTCCGAACTGCGGTCGAAGGCGATCGGAAGCGTTGTGAGCGCGGTTCGGCGCACGTTCGGCGAGGACGATCTGTTCCGGGCCGCGCAGTCGCGCCTGACGAGCGTAGCAACAAGTCTGCAAAGGCGCGAGGGCACGTTGTTGCAAGCGACGTTCCTCGCCGCAATCGATTTGGCACCCCACCTCGTTGCGGTCCCGGCTCAGCGACTGAGCGTCAGCCGTAACGTCGCTGATTTAGTCTCGCGGCTTGGCCATGAGGGCTGCGCCGCGGTCGATCTGCAGCCCGACGGCGATATCATTCGTACAATCTTGCCGGATGTCGTTCTGGTAGATGCGAGAGCAGGCGTTGGGTGGACCTTCGAGTTGAAGCGTGGGGCGCAACTCGGCGCACAGCACGGGGTACGTCTGGCCGACGACGTCGCCGCGGGTGGCCTTCTCGTGCAGCACCACCTTCGTAAACGCGGCTATGACGTGCGGGCCGGCCGCTCGGCCGTGATCGCGTTCCGGGAGGATGCGGGCCTACGCGTGCCGGACGGCTTGAGCATGTCGCTCGACGCGTTCGATAAACGGTTTGCCACGCAGGTTGCGCAAGCCGTATCCGCGATACGCACGGTGCACGCTGCCGCGGCCGCGCTCGCCCTCCGACCGCTGCAGGTCGCAGCGCTCGAAGAGTCGGACACGGCGCTATACGCGCAATCCGAAGTGATGCTGGCGGCCTAAGCACGACCGGCAGGCCCCGGCGGCCCAGCGGTCGGAGCCGTCCGTGGCCCCGCCGCTTCACCACTCTTTTCCACGCAATCGTCGATCGAGCCGGGCGCCAACGTGCGCCCCCGCGATCCCGTGCGCCGTTCGGCTTTGCCGACGCGCGCCGAGGTACCCCCATGTCCAGTTCCACCCTCACACCGTCACGCCCCGGGTCGAGCGCCGGCATCCGCCGCCGTCGCCTGCGTCATGCGTTCCCTCCGCCCGTGGAGGATCAAACTACTGCCGAAGCAATCGGCGCCGCCATCCGCGCGATGATCGGAGTCGTTCGCAGCGCGGAGGGTCCGGCCGCAAGCGTTGCAGCCGTCCGCGAGGCGTTCGCCCCTGTGTCGAACCTCGCCGAAGCCGGCGATCCGACCGCCCGCATGCTGATCGCCCACGCCCGCCGACATCCGGCACTCGCCGCTGTGCTCGATCCACTGCCCAAGCCGGACGCCCCCGCCGGCGCGGGCTTCCAGCCTTCTTCTTCCATCACAGCCCAGGCCACTTCCATGCACGACACTTCCTCATCCACCGGTCCCTGCTTCACCGTGCCCGGCGTCCGGACGGACAGGCTCGCCGAGGAGCTCGCAACCCAAGCCTCCCTCGTCGCGGATTTGCGGCGCTACCTCGACGAGGGCGGCCCGAGCCCGGCCGAGCTCGAGGAGGCGCCACGGATGGAGGGCTGGTCACTCGTAGCCTCCGCGGGGGGCGTAATCATCGCCGGCACGATCTCGCGCCATCCGCGCCTCGGGTCGAACCGGATCGGCCACACCGCACAGATCGCGGCCCTCGCACACGACGGAACGTGGGCGCGCAGCCTGAACCGGCTCTGGAAGCTCGGGACGCCGCACGACCCGACGTTCGCCGGCCATGCCTGAACGCGCACCCTGCCGAACATCCACGACACTACGCTTTCCCGAGGATCCGATGACTGACCTGACCTTGCTGCATCCTGAGCCTGCTCCGCCCGCCAGTACCGCTGATGGCCCAAGCTTCGACGAGACCACATCTGCAACTGCCGACCGAGGACTGCACGGCGGCTTCGGGGGAAGCCGAGGTCGCACCGCGGCCGAACTGGAAGGCGCGGGTGATGCAGAGGCCATCGCGGTGTTCGATCGCACACTGGCGCATATGCGGGCCGCGTTGACCGGCGTTCCGCAGTCCGAACCGGACGGGAGGGACGAGCCGGCGATGAATGATGCAGACGAGGACGAGGCTGACGACGAACTCGATCGAGACGCGACAGACGTCGTCCTCGATCATGCATTCGGCACGACGTCATCGTTCGGCGGGCCCCGCACGCGTCTGTCGCTCGACAAGATCGTCGTCGCCGCCCTCGTCGCGGATGCCACCGCCCGGCATCCCGATCTGTTGCGGATCATCGCGGACGGGTCGGGCGTCGTGATGCTTGATGCGCCCAAGGGCATCGTCTTCGACGACGTCCGCTCCGTGCTGGAAGCACTCGCCGAGATGTCCGGCACGCCGTGCTCGATCGCGGCCAGGATCGATCCGGATAGGAACGAGGTCGCGGACGACGATCGGTGTCTCGTCGTGATGAACACCGCGCGAAACGCGTCGTTCTGCGAGCCTTCGGAAGCGGCGAGCGCCCTGCGCTATGCAGGCTTTGGCGTGATCGCCGTCCGTGAGGTCGGCCGCGATGCCAAGGGCAACCTCGCGGACCTCATCGAGATCGCCGACCACCGCATCGATCTGCGCTTGCGACCGTCCCTCATCAAGGCCATCCTCCGCATCACGATCCGGGATGCCGCCGACCGGATCGACGCCGTCTCCGATCGCATCGAGAAGGTCGCAGACGACGTGACGATCGCGGACCTGAAGACGGTCATCGCGCCCCGCCGGGACCTCAAGGTCGTGGTGTCCGACCTCGAAGCCCGCATTGCGAAGCGCCGCCGCCACGGCGATGGCGATACCCCGACCCTCGAAGAGCTTCCCGGTTATGGGTCCGTCAAAGCGTTCGGGCTCGCGGTCGCGAAGGACTTACGCGCCTATCGCGACGGCGGTCTTCCCTGGACGCAAATCGACCCGGGCTTCGTCCTGAATGGCCCGCCTGGCGCGGGCAAGACGCTGTTCGTCCAGGCGCTCGCCAAGTCCGCCGACGTGCCGCTCGTGATCGGCAGCCTGGCCGCGTGGCAGGCGGATCGCGGTGGTCACCTGGGTGATATGTTGCGCGCGATGCGCCAAACCTTCCAAGAAGCGCGTCGGCACAAAGCCTGCGTCCTTCTCATCGACGAACTCGACTCCGTCGGAGATCGTGCGACCTTCGACGAGCGCCATCGGAGCTACTCGGTGCAGGTACTGAACGCCCTGCTCGAACTGCTCGATGGGACAGAGCCGCGGGACGGCGTCTTGGTTATCGGGGCGACGAACTATGCCTCGCGGATCGACGACGCGTTGCTACGACCCGGTCGGCTAGACCGCGTGATCGAGGTCGGCCTGCCCGATCGGCACGAGCTCGCGGCGATCTTGCGCTTCCACTTACGAGGCGACCTCGCAGGCGCTGACCTCATGCCGGCCGCGCTTCTGCTGCGAGGCGGGTCGGGCGCCGATGCGGCTGGCGCGGTTCGGCGCGCCAGAGCAACGGCACGGCGTGCGAACCGACCTCTCGGCCTATCGGACCTGTTCGACGCCGCCGCGCAGGGCCGGTCCCTCCCGACCGGAGAGGCGCGGTACCGGATCGCCGTGCATGAAGCTGGCCATGCCGTAATCGGTCATGCCCTCGATCTCGGATCCCCCGGCGCTCTGTCCATCCATGCGAACGGTGGTTCCGCCGAAATGACGATGGAGGATTGGCCCATCATCACGCCGCAGCGCGCACAGGCCTACATGATCTACTGCCTCGCAGGACGGGCGGCCGAGCAGCGTATCCTCGGGTCCGTCTGCGCCGGTGCGGGCGGCTCGGCGGAGTCGGATCTTGCCCGTGCAACGATGATTGCGGCCCGCGCCGTCGGATCATGGGGCCTCGGCGACGGCCCGCCTCTTTGGATCGGCGCGATCGAGACGGACCGCGCGTTGGAAACCGCCGTCGCGCGGCTGCATGGGTCTATCCGGCCGATGCTTGCGAAGGCCGAGACCGAAGCTGCAGAGCTCGTCGAGCGACACGAAGAGACGATCCTTGCGATCGCGGCCCGGCTCGAGACCGCGGGATACCTGGAAGGCGGGGAGGTCGAACCGTTCATCCGAGGGGTCGAACTCTCCTAACGGCAATGCTTGTACGGGCGCGTCGGACGTTCTGGAGTGTCTTTCCCTCCACCGCCCATCCGCGAGGCTCCGGTTCGCCCACCCCCTTGGTCGGCATGGGCACCTCGTCGTATCGAATGGTCTAGGGGAGGATTGCGCGATGAACGCTGTGGAGATCGAGGAGGCCGTGTCCGCGCTGGCGGAGGCGGAGTACGACGCGAGCGCGTTCCCCTTCGCTTTTCTGGAGGCGTTCGGCAACAAGGCGACGACGATCAAGAAGCTGCGCGCGGGCACGACCAACCGGTCGGACGTGGGCGGCGTGCTGCAGAACCGGTTCATTCACATCCTGGCCACGCAGCCGTCGGACGAAGCCGATGCGGTGACGGAGGCGCTGGCCGCCCTACGCGCCAGCCCGCAGACGGAGAAGCAACGCGCCCGCTTCCTCCTGGCCACCGACGGCGAGACGTTCGAGGCCGAGGACCGGGAGACGGGTGAGACGGCGGCGGGTGCCTATGCCGAGATCCCCGACCATTTCGGCTTCTTCCTTCCGCTGGCGGGCATCACGACCGTCAAGCAGATCCGCGAATCGTCCTTCGACATCCGCGCCACCTCGCGGCTCAACCGGCTCTATCTGACGCTCCTGAAGGACAATCCCGACTGGGCCGAGGCCGAGCGGCGGCATGACCTCAACCATTTCATGGCGCGGCTGATCTTCTGCTTCTTCGCCGAGGATACGGACATCTTCTTCGGTGACGACCTCTTCACCGCAACAGTGCGCCAGATGAGTGCGCGCGACGCATCGGACGCGCATGAGGTGATCGGGCGGTGCTTCGCGGCGATGAACCTACGCACCAGGGATCGCGAGGCCGCCGGCCTGCCGCGCTGGGCGGACGGGTTCCCTTATGTGAATGGCGGCCTGTTCGAGGGCTCCACGGAGGTGCCGCGCTTCACCCGGATCGCGCTCAAATACCTCCTCCATATCGGCGATCTGAACTGGAAGAAGATCAACCCGGACATCTTCGGCTCGATGATCCAGGCCGTGGCCGACGACGAGGAGCGCGGCGCCCTGGGCATGCACTACACCTCCGTGCCCAACATCCTCAAAGTGCTGAACCCGCTCTTTCTCGACGACCTGCGCCGCCAGCTCTACGAGGCGGGCGACAGCAAGATCAAGCTCCTCAACCTCAAGAAGCGCATGGCCCGCATCCGGGTCTTCGATCCGGCCTGCGGCTCGGGCAATTTCCTCGTCATCGCCTACAAGCAGATGCGCGAGATCGAGGCCGAGGCGAACCGGCGGCGGGCCGAGCCGAACGCGGCCAGCCTCATCCCGCTCACCAACTTCCGGGGCATCGAGATCCGCGATTTCGCGGCCGAGATCGCGCGCCTCGCGCTCATCATCGCGGAGTATCAGTGCGACGTGCTCTATCGCGGCCAACGCGAGGCGCTCGCCGAGTTCCTGCCCCTCGACGCCGAGAACTGGATCACCTGCGGCAACGCCCTTAGGCTCGACTGGATGAGCATCTGCCCACCCACCGGCGCCGCCACGAAGACGCGCGGCGACGACCTCTTCGAGACGCCGCTGAAGCAGACGGCGATCGACTTCGAGAACGACGGTGGGGAGACGTATATTTGCGGGAACCCGCCGTATGTCGGGCGAAAGTATCAAACACAAGATCAGAAAAGTGAACTCGAAAGTGTATTCTCGGATCAAAAGGTGCGGACACTTGAGTTAGACTATGTATCGGGGTGGTTCGGGAAATCTGCTTCCTACGTGCAGTATGCTGACGCCGAAATTGCATTTGTCGCAACTAACTCAATTTGTCAGGGAATTCAGGTCTAAGCTCTTTGGCCTACGATACTCGCGGCAGGCCTTAATATCTCCTTCGCGGTTCGATCATTCAAATGGTCGAATCTTGCGCTCATAATGCGGGCGTTACGGTTTCGATTATTGGTATGTCCGTCAAACCCAAGTCACGCATTCTGTTTGATGAAAACAACGATGCAAACGCATCGAGATCTGTCGCCAATATCAACCCGTATCTCATCGCTGCAGAGAACGCATTCGTTCGACCTCAACCACGCCTCTCTGATGACCGCAACGAGATGCGCTTTGGCAATCACCCTTATTATGCTAACGAACTTATAATATCTGCAGATAAGACTCGCGCTATTGCTTCGAGGAACAAGCAGACTGGCTATGATATAAGACCGCTCTACGGTTCAAGGGAATTAATCAACGGCCAGCCGCGGTATCAGATCTGGATTGAGGATGATGACGCTGAGCTAGCTATCTCAAACCAGAGCATCCGACAGCGGATCGAGGCCGTTCGGATGACCCGGCAATCTAAGGTAAAAGACAAGCAAGCACAGAAATTGGCCAACGTCTCGCATCGTTTTAGAGACCAGCATCAAGCAAAATCTTCAGTGACAGTTGTTTCCATTGTCAGTTCAGAAAATAGGGAATATCTGCCCACTGGAATGGTCGATGCTACAGCCGTCGTGCATAACAAGGCCTTCGCGCTTTATGATGCCCCTCTCTGGAACTTAGCCCTCATCGCCTCGCGCCTTCACTGGGTCTGGATCGGCACCGTCTGCGTGCGGATGCGCACTGACTTTTCCTACTCCAACACCCTCGGCTGGAACACCTTCCCGGTCCCGAAGCTCACGGCGGCGCACAAGGCCGATCTGACGGCCTGCGCCGAGGCCATCCTGCTGGCCCGCGAGGCCCATTTCCCCGCCACCATCGCCGATCTCTACGCCCCCGACGCCATGCCGGACGACCTGCGCGCCGCCCACGAGGCGAACGACGAGACCCTCGAGCGCATCTATATCGGCCGCCGCTTCCGCAACGACACCGAACGGCTGGAGAAGCTCTTCGAGATGTACGTGAAGATGACGGAAGGGTCGGCGAAGCCGAAGGCTGCTTCACGAAAGAGCAAGACATCGGACGAGGCGAACGTGCCGGATCTGATATAGCCCGTGGTGTTGTGTCAAAACCATCCGGCCGATCTGACACAAGGCGACTTCGATGTTGGGGGAGAGACTTCCATTCATGACACCGCTGGAAGCCATAGAGGCCGATCCGCCCAATGTCTGGCTGACCTATTTTGACGGCTTTGCTCCCGAGCGTTGGGGACAGCTCGGCTTTACGCAGCCCGGCGACCTGACGGCCTTTCTGAACAGGACGAAGCCCGGCGTCCTGGTCGTGCTGATCGGATCGAACCGAGCCGACGCGAAGGAGCGGCATCGCATCATCGGCATCCAACAGTGCTCCCACGAACGCGGAACATCGGACGACTTCCTCCACCCGGATGCCCTGGCCGAGAAGAACGCCGGTCCGGACAAGAACAAGTGGAACCTTGCCGTCCGCTGCGTCCGAGCCTGGCGCGTTCTCCCGCATAGCCGCATACCTGAGCGCGAAATGGCACTCGAAACGTGGTCGCCAAAAAGGGCCCGCTATATCGGCAAGGCGGGCATGCTCCTGACAGAGGCCGAGGCGCGCCGCGTGCTGGACCTCGATGTCGAGGAGGTCAGCGTCTATGGTCAGGACCCAATCGCGCATTCCGAGGCTGGCACAGCGCGGGCAGTCTTCACGCCGAGCAGGGCCGGCCCCATGTCGCAGTGCCCGTTCGAGGTTCGTGCATCCGAAGGACCGAAGCACCTCTACGTTCTTAAGCTGTCCGGTCCGCCCGGCGTCTTCCTCAACGACGCTTCCGCCAATGGCATCATCGTTAAGGTCGGCATGACGGGGGATCCTGAGCGACGGTGCGCCGAACACAACGCGGCGCTGCCGATGGGCCGGTTTCGCTGGTCCTTGTTATGGTCGACCGCATCGCAGGGGCTCGATGCCTTCCCCTCTTCCAAGATCGCAATCGCAGGTGAGAACGAGATGAAGACGGCCCTGGCGACGACCGGTAGATCGCTGGGAGGCGAGTTCTTCCTGGCAGAAGAGGCGGCTGCCAGAGCAGCCTTCAACAAGGGCATCGACGCAGCACGAAAGGCACACGCATGACCGCTCACCCCATCCCCGCCGTCTCGGTCACCTATGATGCCAACGGCGCGTCGTCCGCGCCGGACGAGCTGGGCATGCGCGCCATGCAGGCGCGGGCCTATGCGCGCCGGGGCGAGCAATACCTCCTCATCAAGTCGCCGCCCGCCTCGGGCAAAAGTCGCGCCTTGATGTTCATCGCGCTCGACAAGCTGGAGAACCAGGGCGTGACCCAGGCCCTCGTCGTGGTGCCTGAGCGCTCCATCGGGGCCAGCTTCAACGACGAGACCTTGAGCGCGCACGGCTTTTGGACCGACTGGCAGGTCGCGCCGCGCTGGAACCTGTGCAACGCCTCGGCCTCCGATCAGGGACTAGTCGATGCGGTGGGGTCGTTCCTGGCCTCGGGCGATCGGGTGCTGGTCTGCACACACGCGACCTTCCGCTTCGCGGTCGAGCGCTTCGGCATCGAGGCGTTCGATGACCGCCTGATCGCCGTCGACGAGTTCCACCACGTCTCGGCCAACCCCGACAATCGCCTCGGCGCGCACCTGCGCGACATCATCGCCCGCGACCGCGCGCATATCGTCGCCATGACCGGCTCCTACTTTCGCGGCGACGCCGAGGCAGTGCTCGGCCCCGAGGACGAGGCGCGCTTCGAGACCGTCACCTACACCTATTACGAGCAGCTCCAGGGCTATCGCTGGCTGAAATCGCTCGACATCGCCTATTGCTTCTACTCCGGCTCCTATGCCGACGAGATCACGCGCGTCCTCGATCCCGCACTGAAGACGATCGTCCACATCCCCAGCGTCAACAGCCGCGAGTCGACCAAGCAGAAGATCCAAGAGGTCGAACACGTTATCGACGCGCTCGGCGAGTGGCAGGGCGTGGACGAGGCGACGGGCTTTCAGATCGTGTGCGCGGAGGACGGCCGCACGCTCAAGATCGCCGATCTGGTGGACGACAGCGACGCGGCCCGCCGCGCCCGGGTGCTGAACGCGCTGAAGGACCCCGCCCACAAGCAGGATCGCGACCATGTCGACATCATCGTCGCGCTCGGCATGGCCAAGGAGGGCTTCGACTGGATCTGGTGCGAGCACGCCCTGACCGTCGGCTACCGCGCAAGCCTGACCGAGGTCGTCCAGATCATCGGCCGCGCGACCCGCGACGCACCGAACAAGACACATGCGCGCTTCACTAACCTCATCGCCGAGCCCGATGCCGCCGACGACAACGTGCGCGAGGCCGTCAACGACACGCTCAAAGCCATCGCGGCCAGCCTCCTGATGGAGCAGGTGCTCACTCCGCGCTTCGAGTTCGTGCCAAAGCGCAAGCCCGAGCAGGAACAGGCGGGCGACGCAGCTGGCGGCGACACGTCGGACCTTAAGCCGGGCGGCTTCGGCGAGAGCGGCCAGGCGCCCTATCAGATCGAGATCAAGGGCCTCGTCGAGCCCGCCTCGCCCGAGGCGCGTCGTGTCTGCCGCGAGGACCTCGTCGAGGTCGTCACCGCCTTCGTGCAGGACAAGAGGACCATCGAGGAGGGTTTGTTCAACACCGAGGCAATCCCCGAGGACCTGACACAGGTGCGCATGGGCAAGATCGTCCGCGAGCGCTACCCGGAGTTCTCCGAAGAGGACGTCGAGGCCGTACGCCAGCGCGCCGTCGCGGCCCTCAACCTGACGCAGAAGGTCAAGGAGGAGATCCGCCGCGAGGAGGAGCGGACCGGTGAGCCCGCACCCAACACCGCCTTCCTCGACGGCGTGCGCCGCTACGCTATGGACGTGCGCGACCTCGACATCGACCTCATCGATGCCATCAATCCGTTCGGCGAGGCCTATGCCGTGATGGCCAAGACGATAAACGAGGAGCGCTTGCGCGAGATCGCGGCCGTCATCACTGGCAGAAAATCCAAGATGACTTTCGAGGAGGCTCGCGACTACGCGCGCCGAGCCGTCGCCTTTGCCAAAGATCGCGGCCGCGAGCCGAAGGCCAACTCGGCGGATCCCTGGGAGGCCAAGTTGGCGGAGGGCGTCCAAGCCTTCCGACGTATAATGAGCGAGCGGGCCAGTGCCTGAGCTATCGGACGAAGAACTGTTCGCCGCCGTCGGCGGCGCGATCGCGGACGAACCGCAACGCGCGTACACCCCCCTGCAAGAGCGCATCGTCGCCGGCTTCGAGGACATCCTTCGCTTCGTGCAAGAGCACGGGCGCGCGCCTTCCCATGCCTCGGGCGGCGACATCTTCGAGCGGCTCTATGCCGTGCGTCTCGATCGCCTGCGCGCGCTCGGCGAGCATCACGACGTCCTCCGCCCGTTGGACACCGCCGGGCTGCTCGACGCGGCAGCGCCGGACGACGATCCGATGGACGATGAGGCGTTGCTCGAGCGCCTGGGCGGCCTGTCGCCGGGGGGCGAGGCCAGCGTCACCACGCTGCGGCACGTCCGCTCTAGCGCCGAGAAGCGCGCGGCCGAGGAGATCGCGAACCGCGAGCCCTGCCCCGAGTTCGAACGCTTCCGGCCGCTGTTCGAGGCTGTGCAGGACGATCTCGACAAGGGCGTCCGCGAAACGCGGCCTTTCGGCCGCAAGGCCGAGATCAAGGTGGGACGCTTCTTCGTCCTGGAGGGGCAGAAGCTCTATGTCGCGGAAGTAGGCGAACCCTTCCGCCAGGAGTACGGCGATACCGATGCGCGGCTGCGCGTCGTCTATGACAACGCAACGCAAAGCAACATGCTGATGCGTTCGCTGCAGCGTGCGCTCACGAAGGACGAGAACGGGCGCCGCATCACCGAGGGCGCGGCCGGCCCGCTCTTCGGTGCGACGGTCGAGGCTGACGATATCGGAAGCGGTACGATCTACGTGCTGCGAAGCCGCTCGGATTACCCCCTGATCGCAGCGAACCGCGACCTCGTCCACAAGGTCGGCGTGACCGGCGGCTCGGTAGAGGCGCGCATCGCTAACGCCAGGAACGACGCCACCTACCTGCTGGCGGACGTGGACGTCGTGGCGGAGTACAAGCTCGCCAACATCGATCGCCGCAAGCTCGAAAGGATCATTCACGGCATACTTGCCGAGGCGCGCCAGGACATCACGATCCACGACCGCTTCGGCAAGCCGGTGCATCCCCGGGAGTGGTACCTCGTTCCGCTCCCCGTGATCGACGAGCTCGTCGAGCGCTTGCGTCGGGGGAACATCGACGGCGTGCGATACGACCCTTCGCGCGGGATATTGGTCGAGGCTGTGCCGTAGCGACCGCGCTCTCAAGTCACGGGCAATCCGAAGGTCGCACGACGTCGCCTTCGCCGCCTCGGTCGCCCTGAACGAACGATCTTCGACGGACGCGTCGAAGGCGAGCGCGTTGAGTGGTGAGCATTGAGGGCTCGTAGGGTAACTCGGCCGGCCGTGTTATTGATCAGCGCGACCGACCCGCGAACTTCTTATGTGTGATCCAAGTCTCGACATGCGGCGACGGTGATGTGCAACCTCTACTCCAACACGCTGCCGCAGGAGGCCATGCGGCGCCTGTTCCGAGCCGAGGACCGGCTCGGCAACCAGCAGAGCATGCCGGCGGTCTTCCCCGACGCCGAGGTGCCTATCGTCCATCGCACGTCGGCCGGCGAGCGGCGCCTAGTCCCGGCCCGGTGGGGCTACTCAAAGGCGAAGTTTGGCTGGGTTACGAACGTGCGCAACCTCGACCGGTGGCCGTGGAAGGATGTGCTGGAGCATCCCCTTCAGCGCTGCCTCGTCCCGGCGACCTCGTTCGCGGAGTACCACCCGACGCAGACGGACGAGAAGGGCCGCAAGCTCGCCACGTGGTTCCGCCTGACCGGCGACGAACCACGCCCGCCCTTCGCCTTCGCCGGTCTCGTGCGGCGGTGGAGTTGGAAGGAGGACGGTCTGCGGCGCAAGTCCGACCAGCCGCTGGCCGATGCAGACGCGCGGACGCTTGCAATGGCGTTCCTAACCACGGAGGCGAACGGCGTCGTCGCGCCGATCCATCCGAAGGCCATGCCGGTCATCCTACGCGAGAACGATTGGGAAGCGTGGCTGACCGGGGATGCTGAGGCCGCCCGGACTTTGCAGCGGCCGCTTCCCGATGAGGCGCTAGAGATCGCGTTCACCGGTGCGAAGAGCGATCCTATCGAGCTGACGGTATAGTTCGGTTAGCCTCCCGTCGGGCCGTCCTACCGGAAGTTCTTCGCACGGACCCTGATGGCCCGCTCCTCGGCCAGTGGTTCGAGCAGATCGCGCGGCTTCGGCACGGTCCGCCGATCGATCGCGGCCCCGCCGCCCGACCGCGCCTCATCGCCCCGCCCGGCGTCGAGACGGAACGCGTCTCGTCCTGCGAGTGTGTCGAGCAGATGCGTATGATCGATGAAGGACCGCGCGATCAGATGCACGGTCTCCCCGTCGCGTTGGACGATGCCGCGCACGCCCATCATGCGCGAGGTCAGGATCAGGCGGCGGTTGGCCTCGAAGAGCTTGGGATAGATCACGACGTTGGCGATGCCGGTTTCGTCTTCCAGCGTGACGAACATGACGCCTTTGGCCGAGCTTGGCTTCTGGCGCACGAGGATCAGGCCCGACACCGCCTTGTGGTGGCCGCTCCGGGCCATGAGGAGCGCATCGCAGGGCGCGAACCTCTGCCGTCGCAGGTCCAACCTAAGGAACGCCAACGGATGGTCCCGCAGGCTCAACCCCTGCGCCCAGTAGTCCGCCGCCACCTCCGCCCCGGCCGTCATGGCCGGCAGGGCGACGGAGTCCTCCTTCGCGTCCGGCTCGTTCGACATAGTCGCGGCATGAAGGGCGATCGGCGGTGTGGCGTGCCCCTGTGCAGACCAGACCGCCTCGCGCCGCCCGAGGCCGAGCGCAGCCAGGGCGTCGCTCTGCGCGAGAAGATCGAGCGCCGCGCGGGGCAGGTGCGACCGCTGCGCGAGGTCGGCGACGCTTGCGTAGGGCGTGCCTCGCCGCGCCCGAACGAGCGCGTCGGCGTCGCCCTCCCGCAGGCCCACGATGGAGCGTAGCCCGAGGCGGACCGCAAGGTGCGGTGCGTCCCCGATTGGCCGGTCGCCCTTCGCCGTTGGTCGCCCCTCCATCGGCTCGAGCGTGCAATCCCAATCGCTCGCGTTCAGGCAGACGGGCCGCACCTCGACGCCATGCTCCTTCGCGTCCCGCACGAGCTGCGCCGGGGCGTAGAAGCCCATCGGCTGCGCGTTCAGAAGGCCGGCGAGGAACACGTCCGGGTGATGCCGCTTCATCCAACTGGACGCATAGGCGATCAGGGCGAAGGAGGCCGCGTGGCTCTCCGGGAAGCCGTAGCTCCCGAAGCCCTCGAGCTGGGTGAACATGTTCTCCGCGAAGGCCTGATCATACCCGTTCGCGATCATGCCCTCCACCAGCTTGTCGCGGAACATCGTCACCCCTTGCGTGAATTTGAACGTCCCCATCGCCCTGCGAAGCTCGTCGGCCTCGGCCGGGGTGAAGCCGGCCGCCACGATGGCGACCTGCATGGCCTGCTCCTGGAAGAGCGGGATGCCGAGCGTCTTCGACAGAACGGCTTCGAGTTCCGGCGTCGGGTAGGTCACCGTCTCCTCGCCATTGCGGCGTCGAAGATAGGGGTGGACCATCTGCCCCTGGATCGGCCCAGGGCGAACGACCGCGACCTGCACCACAAGGTCGTAGAACGTCCGCGGACCATGTCGCGGAAGCATGGCCATCTGCGCGCGACTCTCGATCTGGAACGTGCCGAGCGTGTCGGCCCGGCGGATCATGGCGTAGGTGGCGGGGTCCTCCTGCGGGATCTGGGCGAGCGACAAGGGCAGGCCCTTCTCGGCTTCCAGAAGCTCGAAGCTGTTCGCCATGGCCGACAGCATGCCGAGACCGAGGACGTCGACCTTCATGAAGCCGACGATATCGAGATCGTCCTTGTCCCATTCGACGATCTGGCGATCCGCCATGGCGGCGGGCTCGATCGGGACAAGCTCGTCCAGCCGAGTGTTCGTCAGAACGAAGCCGCCCGGATGCTGCGAGGTGTGGCGCGGCGTTCCGATCAGCTGGGCGGACAGTTCCAGCGTCAGGCGTAGGCGACGGTCATCAAGGTTGAGGCCGGACTGTGCCGCCTGTTCCGGCGGTACGCCCTCGTCCGACCAGCCCCAGGTCAGCTCGGTCAGCTGCGAGGTCACGTCCTCCGACAGGCCCATCACCTTGCCGACGTCGCGCACGGCACCCTTCACGCGGAAGCGGGTCACCACCGCCGTCAGGGCTGCGCGGGTCCGGCCATAGGTCCGGTAGATCCATTGGATCACCTCCTCGCGGCGGCCGGACTCGAAGTCGACATCAATGTCGGGCGGCTCGTCGCGGCTCTCCGACACGAACCGCTCAAAGAGCAGGCCCTGCGCGACAGGGTCGATCGAGGTGATGCCGACGGCGAAGCAGACCGTAGAGTTGGCCGCCGAGCCGCGCCCCTGGCACAGGATGTCCTGTGAGCGAGCGAAGGAGACGATGCTCTCGACGGTCAGGAAGTACGGCGCGATCTGCTTGGTCGCGATGAGCCGAAGCTCGTGCCGGACCTGATTGCGAACCGCGGAGGGCGCACCCGTCGGATAGCGCCAGGCGAGGCCGTCCTCTACGAGCCGAGACAGGCGTCCCTGCGCCGTCTGACCTCCGGCGACCTCCTCCGGGTAATCATAGCGCAGGTCGGAGAGGCGGAAGGCGGCGCGTAGGGCGATCTCGTTCGTGCGCGCGACGGCGTCCGGCCAATCGGCCATGAGGCGGGCGATCTCGGCGGGCGCCTGCAGATGGCGCCCGGCATGCGCGTCGAGCCGGAAGCCTGCCTCGTCGATCGTGCAGCCATGGCGGATGCAGGTCACGACGTCCTGAAGGATACGGCGCTCGGGGGCGTGATAGAGGGCGTCCCCGGTCGCGATGGGAAGGACGCCGGCAGCCCGCGCCGCCTCGTAGACGGCTTGCAAGCGAAGATGATCGCCCGCCGCCAGCGATCGCGTCATCGTCGCATAGGCCGCGTTCCCAAAGACATGGCAGAGGCGGGAGAGGTTCCGGGTCAGCCTCTCCCCCGGCAGGTCCGTTACCAGCGCGGCGAGCCATCCGTCGCCCCAGTCCTCGACATCTTCCCATCCGAGGTCGCACGCCCCCTTGCCCGCGCGGGACTTGCCGAGCGACAGCATGCGGCAGAGGCGTCCGTAGGCGACGAGATCAATAGGGTAGACGAGAAGGCTCGTCCCGCAGCGCAGGTCGAGCCGGCATCCGACGACGAGGCGCATCTGCGCGACCTTGGCCGCCTCGAAGGCCCGGGGCAGGCCGCCCAGAGTGTTCCGGTCGGTGATCGCGATGGCGGAATGGCCGAGCGCCTTGGCTGAGACGATCAGCTCGGCCGGCGAGGAGATGCCGCGCAGGAACGAGTAATGGCTCGTCGTCTGCAGTTCGGCATAGGCGCCTGCCCATACGCGATTGCGGATGCCGCCTCCTGTGCCGACGGTTTTCGCAATCACCATACGCCGTGGAGGAACCAGGCCGGTACGTCCTCCATGGCGGCATTGCGGAAGATCCAGAACCGCTGTCCGGTCTCGTCCTCGACCACGTAGTAGTCCCGCAGGGCTTCGCGTTCGCGGTCCTTGCGCCACCACTCGCCTCGAATGCGCTCAGGGCCGTCGGAATGGACCACACGGTGGCGGACGCGGCGCCAGACGAAGAAGGCGGGGGGATGATCCGGCACCTGCGTGACCGCCGTGATCGGTTCCGGGCGGGGCAGAAGGCGGGTCGGGCGCGGGGGAGGCATGTAGGCGCCGTTGCTATCGTCATCCTCGAGCAGCGGATCGACCCAGCGGAAGCTGCGTTCCGGCACGCGGCTCTCGTGCAAGCGCACGCCGTAGACGCGCACGATGCCGGGCCGGGAGCAGATGCGATCGACCAGGGCCGCACGATCGACCGCGGCCGGTATGCCCTCGTCGGCGAGACCGAATGGAGCGGCCGTAGCCTCCAACGGCGACGTTACGCTCGCGACGAGCCGCAGGCCCTCCGCGCCGTGGCGGGCGGACAGCCGATCGAACCGCCGCGCAAGGAGACCCGCGATGTGCTCCGCCGCCCGCGAGGGCGCGCTGAAGCCCACCCCGATTGCCTGGGCATCGCCGTCCACCTGATAAACGACGAGATCGACATGACGGGCACCCTCGGTCCGCGCCTCGAGCTCGCGGCAAAGCGTGCTGCAGGCCTCAGCGACGAGGCGGCCAAGCTGATCGTGATCGAGGACGGGCTCGAGGAAGCGGCGCTCCACCGCGACACGGTCCCTGAAGCGCAGCCACGCCATCGGCGACGCGACTGCGCCTTGGAGGCGATCGAGCGCGAGGACGACGCTGCGGCCGTGCCGCTTTGCCAGCGGGCCGCGTGGGATGCGAGCAAGGTCGCCGACGGTGACCAAGCCCAGGCCGAGGAGGGAACGGCGTGTCCGGTCATCCAGATCAAGGGCGGCGAGCGGAAGGGTGAGAACGCATGCCACCTCTTCATCGACGGAGTAGACCCGAACCCCCGTATCCGCATTTGCGAAGCGGGCGAGCGCCCACGACGACGATGCGTTCGAGGCAATGGCAATGCGTGATGTATAGCCAGCTTGGGCGAGGCGACGGTGTAGATCGTCGGTGAGAGGACGAAGACCGCCGTGGAGATGATCCGCGCCGGTCACGTCGATGACGATGCCGTCCTCCCTGACCATCGCAACGAGGGGGGCATAGCGCAGGCATTCTAGCGCGAGATCCTTCAGCACCTCGCGTTGCCCTGTTGGGTCGTCTTCGACCACCACGACATCGCGCACGAGAACACGCGCCTTCGCGACCGTCAGACCGGGATGCACACCGGCGTCGAGGGCGGCGTAATCGGCATGAACGACCGCGCGACGGCTCGTGCCGGTCGCCGTGACGAGGGGCGTCGAGACGGGCGGAGCCTCAGCCCGCCCGCGCAGCAGATCGGTCGCGAGGAAGGGTAGATGGACGGCTACGATCGTCCGATGCAAAGTCGGGTGGAAAAGCCTCGTCATCGCGGTCCGTGACTATCCACGATGCAGGCGGACAGGTTCGCGATCGGACGAGTTCGACCCGTAACCGCCTCGGTCTCAGGCCGCGGACGGACTGTCGTTGGCTCGGCGAAGGCCCGACTCGCCATCGCGTCGCTGCCGCGGACGGATGGGCTAGCGGATCGTCCTGCGATCCTGCCGTGCGGATAAGAAATGCTGGCAGTTGGTTCTCGCCGGCGGCCAGCGATAGCCGCCGCGTCGCGGTTAGGTCGGCCTGTCGGATCTCGCCGACCACGGCGCCGACGTCCGGCGTTCGCAGCGCCTCTTCCATCGCGCCCAAGGCGTGCTTCGAGGTGCGCGACTGCACGAATATAACCTGCGTTAGATCGAGGCCTAATCGAATCAGAGGCGGCGGAAAGATGGACGATGCTTCGTGGATCCAGATAAGCGGATTCGATGCGCCAGATAGAAGGGCTGCGACAAACGACGTCGATGGACCGCTTAGGAAGCCGCAGGACGCATCGACGAACTCGTGCAAGACGGTAGCGCTTAAGCCCCCTTCCAAATGCTCGTCGATCAAAGAGACGCCGGTCGTTAGAGCGGCGCGGTTTGATCCATGTCCGCGATCCGTCGCGACGAAACGCCGAAGATCGTCCAGGCGAGCGCGAGCATGCCTTGGACATCCTAGCTGAAGCTTGCACCTCTCAGGTTCGACGTGTCGCATACGCGCCACGGTCTGCGAGATCTATTGCCCAGGGGGAGCGCAGGTCGGGAGACGGGCAGGTAAGAGTGTTTGTAAGCATGGCCAACTCGATGAACGTCGTTGGGGCATGCCAGCTCTATGCCGATCGGAAACCGTCTTTTGTGTATGAGTAAGTTTATAGATCCCGTCAGCGCCCTGACGGGCCTCCGCGCCGAACGAGAACTGCTCTCCTGAGACCCGTATCTAACCAGATTGCTGAACGCGTATGTGCCAAATCGTATCTCCTCCGCCGACAGGACTTGATCGCAAGCCTTGCCGCGTCTTCGTAGCGTTGAGAAAACACTACATGGAGAAAGGGTTGTCCCTTGGGGTAATCCAGTGCGCATCGTACAGTCGTTCCAAACTGGTCTCGTAGGTCTTCCTGATATCGGCGACCGCGGCAGGTGCGAGATCTGGAACGACTGCGCCGATCGCGCCCTTGCCCGCGCGCGCATAGTGCTGCCGGTGTGAGCTGTCCTGGCCATGTCCCATCATGTATGCGACCTTGACGCTCGCATCCGGATCGGTGCCCAGCGCTAGCAACATGTTTGCGCAGAACTGATGCCGGCAATCGTAGAGGGTGTAACTGCGACGCCGGGTTGGCCATAGCCGACGGCTCGTGATCTTTAGCAAGTTCTGTAATCGTCCCCGCTCATGGTCCCACTCTGCGGCGGAGAACTGTGCTGCGTAAGCAAAGATTTCTTCGATCCGACGGTGCATTCCCACTGGTAGGTGTTCGAACCGAAGGTCGCGGGTCGGACCGTGTGTTCGGCATTGGAACTCGTCGTGTTTGCCGTTGTGGAGCTGCACCAAGGTTGCTGGTAGGGCCGATCCGATGACGACGCCGGTGCGAAGTTCGCAGGGGCGCGCACCAATAACCACGAGGACGTCCAGCATATTCGCCAAATGGTGCGCCCGAGGAGATCGACTGAATCGCAAAGCCGCCTTCAACCGTTCGAGATCGCGGGCAGGCATGTGACCGACCCCATGTGCTTTGGCCCGCGATGCCGTCTTCCGCGCCGCCGGCCAGGTATTGCGATCCTCGGCAGCTCGGAACGCCATCAGCGAGATCTGCATGTCGATGTCGTCACGCGACGTTACCAAATGCTCGCCCAGCACGAAGAGAAGTGCCGAACGATACTGCTGTATTGAGGACGGCGATTTCCCCCCGAGCGACTCAGCGAACCTGTAGACATCGCTTATGATGAATTCGCTCTTGCGTAGTGTAAGCTCCAGCCTATCCAAGCGCCCCCTAGCCCTATTGCGATAGTCCGCGGCGGTCCGCGGGTTCATGCATTCGACCCAGCCCATAATCAGGTCCAACGCGTCTTCATCCGAGGCAACATCCTGGACGCTAGGACGAGGTATCGTCGTGGAGGCCGTGGGTTCATCCCGCGCAGTTGCAGCAACGGCCATTACCGGGTCCTCGGGTTCGACACCTACCTTACACGACGTTTCGGCCTCGTTTTCCGGCCGCCCCTTGTAGAGGGGGACCGACACGTCCGTGTTAGCCCTGTTCGACCCTTTGGCATCGCCGGTATGCTGCACCTCTCGGGCGTCAGATGCACCACGCGAGTCCTGTCCAAGGGCGCCGAGAAAGTATGTCGCCTCAAACCCATCGTTGGTGGTCGTACCGTCGTCCATGATCGGGCTCCTTTTCGCTTACCCGATCCTCTCATGAGTTGCGCCTAACGCCGAAGACGGTACCCCGCTTGGCAGGTTATCTCTCAGAAGGTCACTCGAAGTCGGACCAACGGAACACATCGCTATGTTTTGCCCCTACGGGGACGCGTCTGTCGCTTCTTCGCGGCGAGCTTATCGAAGTCGAGACCCTGAAAAGGGCTGAGATCGATCGATTTCGGGATCTTCTGGTTGGCGAGCTTCCGCATATCCGAAAGACTCAAGGCGCGGTGGCCGTAGCTGCGGTCGTGCTCGCCGTCGAGGCCATGACCGGCCTGGAGCCGGTTCGCCCGACCCGAGACCTGACCTTCCCGCATGGCGTCGATCCGGTCGCCCCGGAGGGAGTGAATGACCTCTCGGTTGCCTCCCGCCGCGCCGGCCTTCTTCAGCAGGCGGTTCAAGATCGTCGAGGCCTGCTTGCTTGGATCGGCCGTTGTGTGAAGCGCCTTGAAGAGACTACCTTCCTGTCGACTGGCCCACTCGCAGAACCCAATTCCAGACAAAACGTTGTGCAGCACAAAGAATGTGGTGCTCTCGCCAGTCTTGATCGGGATGCGTGCCCAATGACCATTGATGAACGCCAGGCCATTCGTATCGCCAATCCAAACTCCGTCCTTTTGTCGAAGGTCCGCTCCGGTCAGGTGCGCCAGCAGACCAATGCGTCGGCCCGTTAAGAACGCTAGGAGCGGCAGCATGGCTTCATCAAGGTAGCCGGATTCTGTCCCGAGCAGGAAAGTCTTGTTCAGCACGCTATGGCTAACGCTTTCGCGTGGTACCGAAGCCGCCAACCCCTCCGGGAAGCGCACCTTGAACCCCGCGAATGGGTCGCGGTAGCCGTGATCTGCCATGCCGTGTCGGATCATCATCTTGACCGCCGCAACGTAGCCGTCCTCAAGGGTCTTGCGCCCGATTGGCTGCGCCGTCCGGTCCTTGTTACTCTCCAGCATCTGGGAAGCATCGACCTTGCCATTCGTCCAGGAACGCCGATCCTTGTCGCTCTTAGGCCAGACCTGCATGCGGTTCACGTAGGCTTGCAGATCACTCGGCTTATACTCATCGACGGGCCGATCGCCGATGACCTCGAGCCATGCGCGACGGCGCAGGCGCAGCGTTTGGATATCCCTCGTCTCTTTCCCAGCCGCTTCAATACGCATTCGCAAATAGGCGTCCGAGATGGCGCTAAACGTAGGGGTCTTCGAGGTATCTGACTGACGCGGTGGAATAGAAGTCGCAACAGGATGTGCCGTAAGGACGGCCTGCTCCGCTGGCGGGTTGGAAGGAACGGCTTGTGCTTTCGAGAATGTCGCGAGCCCTTCGTCCGAGAAGATCTGCAAGCCGGGAGGTACGCTCGAACCGACGTTCGCTAGGATCGTGTCGAGCGCTTCGCGAGCGACGAGTTCCGCCTGTTTGTTGTAGTGTTCTCCGGCCGCGCGAGCCTCCAAGGCGCGATCGCGGGCGAACTCCATCGCCCTCATGCTCCTCTCGAATGTCTTGACAAACTCAATCGCGCGCGACGGATCCTGCGTTGCAGCGGCGATGTTCGCCTGACAGGCCTGGGTTATGTCTCGAACGAGGTCGCCATAGGGCGTCCTCGGTAAACCGTCGCCTTGCGTTTCGCCTGCTTCGCTACTTGCTCGCCGGCCATCCATCGCCTTCGCCTCCTCGAAGCCCTGCCGACAGATGCCGGCGCAGATATCCGCGAGGATACGGGCTTGGCCGGGCGAGACATGCCCGAGCGAGACCCTAACGAATCCTTTTCGCGTCCCTTCCGATTTTACACCAATTTGGGACGAAGCCAGGGCACGAGGCACCCGCATCTGAAAGCGCCAGCCCGACCGGGTTCGAGTCAGGTACCTACCGCCAACAGGTACGATCTTCTGCGCAGCCCGCGAGACGCCGCAAACCGCAGGCTTCCGGCATTCCAACGGTGGCACATTGTGAGATACATTTGGTGATACATCGGCGTGATCGGACACGAGAACGACCCTTGGGTGGGCCGCCGGCCTTCGGCAGAACCGAGCGTCTACAAGGGCTTGCGATCGTTCAGGAAATGGCGGAGAGGGTGGGATTCGAACCCACGGTACCCTTGCGGGCACAACGGTTTTCGAGACCGTCCCGTTCGACCACTCCGGCACCTCTCCGCGGGTGCGCGGGGACGGGGGCCGTCTCCGCAGGTCTCTTGCGGGCCGCAGATAGGCCGGATTGGGGCGGGATGGCAAGGGGGAAGGTTGGGTTCCGTCGCCCGGCCTTATCGTCGGTGCCGGCTAGACATCGCTTTGGCGTTCAATCGCGCAAGGGGGGCTTCGACGGGCGGGCGCCGAGACGGTCTGACGGACCAATCGGACGATCGTTGCCGGACAGGTCCGCCGCCCGGCTCGACAAAGAGGGCGCGTAAAGGGTCTTCGACCTTGACAGGACGGCAGCGGCCCATATAAATCGCCGCGATTGGCGCGGAGCGTAACGGCTCTCGCGCCCGATTTTTTTCAACACCCCGCTATTCAACACATAGCCAAGAGCAGGCGACACCATGTTCGCAGTCATCAAGACGGGCGGCAAGCAGTATCGGGTTTCCCCGAGCGACGTGCTGACCATCGAGCGCATCCAGGCCGAAGCCGGCACGATCGTCACCTTCGACGAGGTGCTGATGCTGGGCGACGACGACGACGTGACCGTCGGCGCACCCCAGGTCGAGGGCGCGGCCGTCGCGGCCGAGGTCGTCGAGCAGGCGCGCGGGCCCAAGGTCATCATCTTCAAGAAGAAGCGTCGCCAAAAGTATCGCCGCAAGAACGGCCACCGCCAGAACATCTCGATCGTCCGGATCACCGAGATCCTGACGGGCGGTGCCAAGCCTTCCGTCGAGGCAACGGGCGAGCCGCTCTACCCGGCCTACGATCCGGCCGAGAAGGTCGGCATCGCCGCCGATGACGCGACGGCTGACGTCGCGCCTGTCGAGACCGCCGCCGAAGCTGCCGAGACGCTCGTCGATGCACCAGTCGAGACGGCCGGCGACAACGCCAACGAGGCCGGCACGCCGGCGCAGGTCGCCGACACGAGCCTCGACGAGGTCGCGAAGGTCGAGGCGCCCGCGACGTCCGAGCTCGAGCCGCTCTTCGAGGCGCCCGAGGGCAAGGCCGACGATCTCAAGAAGATCTCCGGCGTCGGCAAGGTCATCGAAGGCAAGTTGCACGCGCTGGGCATCAAGACCTATGCGCAGGTCGCCGGTTTCTCGGACGACGACATCGCGCGCGTCGATGCGGCGCTGTCCTTCAAGGGCCGCATCGCCCGCGAGGATTGGGTCGAGCAAGCCAAGACCCTCGCCGCCGGTACCGACGAGGAAGAGTAATCCCCAGCCCGGCGTCTCGTCGCTCGCGGCGAGCGCGGCCGGGGTCAGATCAGGAGTGACATCTCATGGCACATAAAAAGGCAGGCGGTTCATCCCGCAACGGCCGCGATTCGGCCGGCCGGCGCCTCGGCGTCAAGAAGTTCGGCGGCGAGCACGTCGTCCCGGGCAACATCATCGTTCGCCAGCGCGGCACGAAGTGGAAGCCGAACCTGAACGTCGGGCTCGGCAAGGATCATACGATCTACGCGCTCATCGAGGGCAACGTGACGTTCCGCACCGGCAAGGACGGACGCAGCTTCGTCTCCGTCGCACCGCTCGCGGAAGCCGCCGAGTAGGCAGGTCGCGCGCCGCGGGCCGTGGCGCTCGGTAGGCATCAGGCAATGTCGAGGGAGGCCGTGCGGCCTCCCTCTTTGCGTTCGGAGATCGGTTGGTGACGCGGGTGCTGCGCAGGCTTGGCGTGGTTCTTGCGGGCCTCGTGGTCGTGGTCGCGTCCTACGCAGCGGCCGCGCTCGTCGGAACGGTGATCCCGGGAGGCGAGCCAGAGCGCCACCCGATCTCGGCGGCGTCGCAGACCGTCACGATCCACGTGATCGCGACGCCGATCCACACCGATGTCGTCCTGCCGATGCGGGCGGCGGGAATCGATCTCTCCGCACTCATCACGGCACCGGCCTTCTCGGCCGACGAGGCGACGCTCGATCTGTGGCGCGGCGCCGTTTCCCATGTCGCGGTCTCGTGGGGCTCACGCGCGTTCTTCGAAGATGTGCCGACCTGGGATCGGTTGCGGCCCGTCCATGTGGCGAGCGCCCTCGTTGACGACAGCGCGGTTCATCTCACGCTGCTCGGCGATCCGTCGAATATGCCGGGGGCGGTGACGCTGTCGGTCTCGGAGGACGCCTATCGGGCGCTCGTCGAAGGGATCGGTGCGGCCCTCGATGGCGGCTTTGCCGACCCCAAACCGCTTGCCGGCCGTGGCTACGCGGAGTTCGACGGTTTCTATGCCGGTGCCGAGACCTATCACGCCTTCCGGACGTGCAACGTCTGGATGGGTGATCTTCTGGCAAAGGCAGGCGTGCGCGTCGGGGTGTGGACGCCGCATTCGCAGGGGCTGATGTGGAGCCTCAGGCGCTCGCCGGCTGCGAACGGGTAGCGCATTGCGACGGCGCCCATTACGTCGGCCACGCTGTCATTCGAGCGAAACATGTGCGACGGCTCGCTCCCGACCCCGCCCATGCGGCGTGCCGGGCGAGACTGTTTAGGCGAGAGATATTGGACAGGACATGAAGTTCCTCGATCAGGCCAAGATCCACATCAAGGCCGGCAACGGCGGTAATGGCTGCGTCGCCTTTCGCCGTGAGAAATATATCGAGTTCGGCGGGCCGAACGGCGGCGATGGCGGCAAGGGCGGCGACGTCTATGCCGAGGCCGTCGACAACCTCAACACGCTCATCGACTTCCGTTTCCGCCAGCATGTGAAGGCGGAGCGGGGCGAGAACGGCATGGGCAAGGACCGCTTCGGCGCCGGTGGTGACGATGCCGTCATCAAGGTCCCCGTCGGGACCCAGGTCTTCACGGAGGACGAGGAGTTGGTCGCCGATCTCGACGTCGTCGGCGAGCGGGTTCTCCTGGCCTCGGGCGGCAATGGCGGCTTCGGCAACGCGCGGTTCAAGACCTCGACCAATCGTGCGCCGCGAAACGCCAATCCGGGCCTGCCGGGCGACGAAGGCTGGTTCTGGTTGCGCCTCAAGCTGATCGCGGACGCCGGCCTCGTCGGCTTGCCCAACGCAGGCAAATCGACCTTCCTGGCCGCATCGTCCGCTGCGAAGCCGAAGATCGCCGACTACCCCTTCACCACGCTCCACCCCAATCTCGGCGTCGTCGGGATAGACGACGACAGCTTCGTCCTCGCCGATATTCCGGGCCTTATCGAGGGCGCGCATGACGGTGCGGGTATAGGCGACCGGTTCCTCGGCCATGTCGAGCGCTGCCGGGTGCTGCTTCATCTCGTGGATGCCGGCTCCGACGATGTCGTCGCGGCCTATCGGACGGTGCGCGGCGAGTTGGAGGCGTACGGCGGCGGTCTTGGCGAGAAGGCGGAGATCGTGGCGTTATCAAAATCGGACATCCTCGAAGCGGACGCACTCGACGAAGCCGCCGCTGCCCTGGAAGCGGCCTGCGGTCATCCGCCCCTGCGCGTCTCGGCCGCGACCCATAACGGCCTAGACCGCGTCCTGCGCCGTCTCATCTCCGAGATCCGCACCGACCGAGCCGAGGAAGCCGAGGCGGGGGCACCGCCCGCACCGGCCTGGACTCCCTGATCGAACGCGATTGAACGCTAAGGGCCTTCCGTCGTTGTCATGGCAGCGTCGTCCTGGGAGCTGAAGCGCACGTGATCGCCGCGTGCGCCTTGCACCGGGACATGTCGACGGGGCTGCCGCGCGTTCCGTCACGCATTCACGGACAGAGAGGGAGTTGCATCATGCCGACCGTCCACAAGAACACGACCAATGGAACCTATGAGGTGCATGACGAAGGCAAGGGCGTCCTCTTCAGCGGCGCCACGCAGCAGGATGCCGAGGGCTGGGCGCGCGAATACGCGGCCCGCGAGGGAGGCTCCGTCGCCCATGGCGACCCGGTGACCACGCCCGCCCATATCGACGTGCCGCATGTCGAGACCGACCGCCTCATCTCGGCCGGCAAGGTCGAAGGAACCGCCGTCTACGGCACGAATGGCGAGAAGCTGGGCACAGTGAAGGACGTGATGCTGTCCAAGACCGGCGGGGACGTGGCCTATGCCGTCCTTTCGATGGGGGGCTTTCTCGGGATCGGGGAGCGCTATCATCCGCTGCCATGGAGCTCGCTCGACTACGACACCGCGCTTGGCGGCTACAAGATCGCCTATGACAAGGATCTTCTCTCCAAGGCACCTACGCTGAGCGCCGGCGAGGAGACCCGTCTCGACGATCGTGCCTACGAGGACGAGGTACACACCCACTATACGGCCGATCCCTACTATAACCGGAACGTCTGAGAAGGCCTCGTCAGGGCAAGGGCTCTCGACGTCGTCGCGTGCATTTTCATGGGGCGGGCGCTACCAAGCGTTCGCCCTCATTGCATTCCAGGGGCGCTTCCTCACTCCAATGCGACAGCCTCATGACGCCCTCTCTCTCCACCTTCCGCCGGATCACGGTCAAGATCGGCTCGGCCCTCCTCGTCGAGGATGGGGCCGTGCGAAGCGATTGGCTGGATGGCCTGGTGGCCGATCTCGCGAACCTGCGCGAGGCGGGTGCGGAGATCGTCATCGTGTCCTCGGGCGCTATCGCGCTCGGGCGGGCGAGGCTGGGGCTCGGGGGCGGGCTGCTCAAGCTGGAGGAAAGCCAGGCCGCCGCTGCCGCCGGCCAGATCGCGCTGGCGCAGACCTGGGCCGAGACGTTCTCGGCGCACGGCATCACGGCCGCGCAGGTGCTCCTCACGCTCGGCGATACCGAGCAGCGCCGCCGCTACCTCAACGCGCGCTCGACGGTCGGGACACTGATCCGGCTCGGGGCCGTGCCGATCATCAACGAGAACGACACCGTCGCGACGACCGAAATCCGCTATGGCGACAACGACCGGCTCGCCGCGCGCGTGGCCGCCATGGCTTCGTGTGACGCGCTCGTCCTTCTCTCCGATATCGACGGGCTCTACACCGCTCCGCCGGCGACGAACCCGGATGCCGCGCATATTCCGGTCGTCGCCGGCATCACGGCCGAGATCGAGGCGATGGCGGGAGATGCGGGCTCGGCGCTCTCTCGTGGCGGAATGCGCACGAAGATCGAGGCGGCCAAGATCGCGCTCGGTGCCGGGTGCTCCATGGTCATCGCATCGGGCCGCGTGGACCGGCCGCTTCGCGCTCTGGGGGAGGGCGCCCGCTCGACCTGGTTCCCGGCTAATGCGAGCCCGCGCGCGGCCTGGCGGTCCTGGATCGCAGGGCAGGTGGCGCCGCAAGGTGCTCTCGTGGTCGATGCGGGCGCCATCGCGGCGCTGGGGCGCGGGAAGTCGCTGCTGCCGGCTGGCGTCCGCGCCATTGCAGGCACGTTCAAGCGCGGCGACGCCGTCACGATCCGTGCCGACGATGGCGCCGAGATCGGTCGCGGGCTCGTCGCCTACGATGCGCCCGAGGCTCGCGCGATCGTCGGGCTGCGCACGGAAGACATCGCCGCCCGTCTCGGCTATGAAGGCCGCGCGGCCATGATCCACAGGGACGATATGGCGCTGCTCGGCCCTTGAGGGCGGGCATTCACGGTCAGGCGAGGAGGGCGAGATGAGCGAAGCGTACCGTCAGGATACCACCGCCCGACCGCCGCTCCACGTGGTCGAGACCGATGACGTCGCCGCGACCATGGCGCAGCTCGGGCGTGACGCCCGCGCGGCCAGCCGCATCCTCGCCCGCGCGACGACCGAGACGAAGAACGCCGCTCTTCGCGAAGCCGCGCGTCAGTTGCGTGCCCGAGAGGCCGACATTCTGGCGGCCAATGCCGAGGACGTCGCTGCGGGCCGCACCAAGGGCCTCGCCGGCTCGTTCATCGATCGCCTTACGCTCGACGCCGTGCGCCTCGATGGCGTGGCCGCCGGGCTGGAGGCCATCGCGGACCTCGACGATCCGGTGGGTGCGACCATGGCCGCCTGGGACCGGCCGAACGGGCTCGCGATCGAGCGCGTGCGCACGCCGCTCGGCGTCGTCGGCGTCATCTTTGAGAGCCGGCCGAACGTGATGGCCGATGCGGGCGGCCTCTGCCTCAAGGCCGGCAACGCCTGCATCCTTCGCGCCGGCTCCGACAGCGCGCGAACGTCCGCCGCCATCCACGCCTGCCTCGTCGCGGGGCTGGAAGCCGCCGGCCTACCCGCCGCCGCCATCCAGCGCGTGCCGACGACCGACCGCGCCGCCGTCGGTGAGATGCTGCGCGGCCTCGACGGCCATATCGACGTCATCGTTCCGCGTGGCGGGCGCAGTCTGGTCGAGCGCGTGCAGACGGAAGCGCGGGTGCCGGTCTTCGCCCATCTCGAAGGGATCGTGCATCTCTACGTCGACGCCTCCGCCGACGCCGAGAGGGCAAGGGCTATAGCGCTCAATTCCAAGATGCGCCGCACCGGCGTCTGCGGCGCGCTGGAGACGCTGCTGGTCGATGCGTCATCCGATCTCCTCGCGCCCCTCGTCATCGATCTTCTCGATGCCAGCTGCGAGGTGCGCGGCGACGCGGCCGCGCAGGCCGTCGATCCTCGCGTCGTGGCGGCCGTGCCCGCCGATTGGGACACGGAATATCTCGACGCGATCGTCTCGGTCCGCACCGTCGAAGGTCTCGACGAGGCGCTCGAGCATATCGCGCGGCACTCCTCCGACCATACCGATGGCATCGTGGCGGAAGATCCTGCCGTCGCGGCGCGCTTTCTCGCAGAAGTCGATAGCGCCATCGTCGTCCACAACGCCTCGACCCAGTTCGCCGATGGCGGCGAGTTCGGCATGGGCGCCGAGATCGGCATCGCGACCGGGCGGATGCACGCGCGCGGACCGGTCGGTGTCGAACAGTTGACGTCGTTCAACTACCGGGTACGCGGATCGGGCCAGACGCGGCCTTGAGGAGAAGCCACTGGACCGCGCTGCCACCGCATGGGGCGGGGCAGCGGGTCGGCGTCTTCGGCGGCTCGTTCAATCCCGTCCACGAAGGTCACCTCCTCGTCGCCGAGACGGCGCTGCGGCGCCTTGAGTTGGATTGGCTCTGGTGGCTGGTGACGCCCGGCAACCCGCTGAAGAAGCAGAGCGATCTCGCTGATATCGCCGCGCGCCTTCGGGGCGTCGCGGGTATCGCGAACCATCCCCGCATGGTCGTCACCGCCCTCGAGGCCGATCTTCACACGCGCTATACCGCCGACACGCTGCGCGCGCTCAAGGCCCGCTCGCCAACGACACGCTTCGTCTGGGTGATGGGGGCGGACGGTCTCGCGAGCTTTCACCGCTGGGACCGGTGGCGCGATATCGCCGAGACGATGCCGATCTGCGTCGTCGATCGCCCGGGCCAGACGTTCCACGCCGTCGCCGCGCCGGCCGCGCAGGCGCTCGCACGTTGGCGCATCAATGAGGCGGGTGCGCCACACCTGGCCGGCATCCCCGCGCCCGCCTGGACATTGCTGCACGGGCCGCGTAATGGCAGCTCCTCCACGGCCCTGCGCGCACTTCGTTAATCGGTCGCAGAACCGAGGGTTGTCATACCCCCAACACGATCCCTATCTTAGAAGCGCAAGACGCCCCGCATGGTGCCGGGCTTTGCGATGAGGACGACACTGCAAACGCAAACTTCGAGCGCTGGCGCATATGCCGCCATGCCCTCCGCATCCTTGACCGAGGCTCAGCCCGGCCAGGCGGTGCTCGACACGATCCTGTCCGCCCTTGACGACATCAAGGGCGAGGACATCGTGACCATCGATCTCCACGGCAAGACCAGCATCGCGGACCACATGGTGGTCGCATCCGGGCGCTCGCACCGCCAGGTCTCTTCGCTGGCCGACAACGTCATCAAGGGCCTCAAGGACGTGCATGGCCTGCGCGGCCTCAACGTCGAGGGCCTGAACCACGGCGACTGGGTGCTCATCGATGCCGGCGACGTCATCGTGCATCTCTTCCGCCCCGAAGTCCGCGAGTTCTACAACATCGAGAAGATGTGGTCGGCCGAGCGCCCTGCGGACGGTGCCGGTCGCGAGGCGCTCTCATAGGGCGCTGACCTCGTCCGGTAGCGGCGGTCCGGGAAAGGTCGGAACGTGGACGTTCTCATAGCCGCCATCGGCCGGGTGAAGGGCGGCGACGCCCGCTCGCCCGAGGCTCAGCTCGTCTCGCGCTATCTCGGCCGGGCCGATGGCCTTGCCCGGTCCGTGGGCTTGCGCGGCGTGCGGATCGAGGACCGGGCGGAATCTCGCGCCGGCACGGTGCCGGCCCGCAAGTCCGAGGAGGCCGAAACCCTTCTCGACCTTTCACGCGGCGCCTTTCGTGTGGCGCTGGACGAGCGTGGCCGCGACCGGACGAGCCAGGGCTGGGCCGATCTCGTCCGCGATTCGCGCGATGGCGGGGCACAGGGTCTCACCTTTCTGCTAGGCGGACCGGACGGTCATGGCGAGGCCCTCCTCGCCGGGGCCGACGTGACGATCTCGCTCGGCCGCGCGACTTGGCCGCACCTCCTCGCACGCGCGCTCGTTGCCGAGCAGGTCTATCGCGCGCTGACCATCCTCGCCGGCCACCCCTATCACCGAGTCTGACGCAATGAAGCCCGAAGCGATCCTCGAGCGATTCGAAGCGCTCGAACTCCATATCGCCCACCAGCAACAGGCGATCGATGACCTCTCCGACGCACTGGCCGAGCAATGGCGCACGATCGAGACATTGCGGCGCCAGATCGCCCGCCTCGATGAGCGGATCGAGGAGATCCAGCCGCCGGGCAGTCAGACCGTGCCCGTGGACAGACCGCCCCATTGGTAGATGCCGACAGGCGTCCGTCCGTCACTTATGAGGCACGGACCGACCTTTTCCGAACGCGGCGATGCCCGTCGCCTCGTTGCCGCCACACTGCTTTTCGAGCCTTGGCGGCGGCATTGTTTTCCGACGGGTTAACGCGCTGTTAACCATCTCGGGATGACATCGGCTTCATGGACGGACGGCTGAACATCTCGGGGCAGGGTACGAAGGCGGCATTGCCCGTCATCGCCACCGCGCTGGCCGCCTTTATGCTCACCTCCACCCCCATTCGCTCGCAGGATGCGCCTGCCGAGGCCGTGGCTGCGGACGTATCCGAAGACGAGGTGCGGCTCGCCGCCCAACTGGCCGAGGAGCAGCGACGCCTTCGAGAGATTCGGGAGGCGGCCGACGTCAGCCGCGAGCGGGCCGAGGATCTTCGCGACGGCGTCTCTCGTTTGCGTGACGACCGCGCGCAACTGAACAGCGCCCTTATCGACACTGCCCGCACCGTCAGCCGTCTCGAGACCGACGTGACGACCTCCGAGGCCGAGCTCGGCCGCCTTCAGAGCGAATCGTCCACCTTGCGCACGTCACTCGGTCTGCGCCGCGCCTCGTTGGCCGAAACGCTTCGCGCCATGCAGCGCCTCGGCGCCAACCCGCCCCCGGCCGTGTTCACCGCGCCCGACAATGCGCTCGACGCCATCCGGGCCGCGAACCTTCTCGGCCACGCCATGCCGGCGCTGCGCGACGAAGCCGCCGCCCTCAGCGCCGATCTGCGGCGCCTGGCCGCACTGACGGACGCGCGCGAGGCCGAGCACGGACGCCTGGTCGCGCGCCTGACCGAACTTTCCGAGGAGCGCACCCGCGTGGAGCTTCTCGTCGAGGAGAAGCGTCGCTCCCTTCGCGCGTCTGAGGCCGAACTGGCCGAAACGCGCTCCAAGGCCGAGACGCTGGCCGCCGAAGCCTCCTCCATGCAGGACCTGATCGCCCGCATGGAAACCGAGATCGCGGCCACCCGCACGGCAGCCGAACAGGCCGCCGCGGCGCAGGTCGAGCGGACCGCGGAGCTGGAGCGACTCGCGCTCGAGAACACGGCCCGGCTTCAGCCCGCCATGCCCTTCACAGCCGCCCGTGGGCTTCTGCCCCGCCCGACATCCGGCGTCGTGACGACCGACTGGGGCGACGAGGACGGCTTTGGCGGGCGCTCCGAAGGGCTGACCATGGTCACCCGGACGGGCGCGCAGGTCGTCTCACCGACGGACGCCTGGGTCGTCTATGCCGGTCCCTACCGGTCATATGGACAACTTGTCATTTTGAATGCCGGCGAGGACCACCACGTTCTTCTTGCCGGTATGGCGCGTATAGACGTAGAATTGGGCCAATTCGTCCTGGCGGGGGAACCCGTGGCGGCGATGGGAGGACGATTGCTGGCCAGCGCTTCGGTGCTTGCCCCGCAATCGACACAACCGGCCCTATACATAGAGTTCCGAAGGAACGGCCAAGCGATCGATCCCACCCCCTGGTGGACCGATGGCGAGGAGAACCAGAAGGTGCGGGGATAAGCGATGCGTAACACCTCCTACATGATCGTTGGAGCCGCCCTTGGTGCCGTATCCACGATGGCGTTGGTACAAGGCGTGCCGATCGGCAGCGCGGCGCTGGCCGCCGGCGCCGACACCTACCGGCAACTCAATCTTTTCGGCGATGTCTTCGAGCGCATTCGCGCCGACTATGTCGAGGAGCCGGCCGACGAGAATCTGATCGAGAACGCCATCAACGGCATGCTCGCCTCGCTCGATCCTCATTCGAGCTACCTCAACCCCAAGAACTTCCGCGACATGCAGGTGCAGACCCGCGGCGAGTTCGGCGGCCTCGGCATCGAAGTCACGATGGAGGAGGGCCTCGTGAAGGTCGTCACCCCCATCGACGGCACCCCGGCGCAGGAAGCGGGCGTGCTGCCCGGCGACCTCATCGTCGAACTCGACGGCGAGCAGGTTCAGGGCCTGACGCTCAACGAGGCGGTCGAGCGCATGCGCGGCGCCGTCAAGGAGCCGATCGTCATCACGATCGCCCGCGAAGGCGTCGACGAGCCGTTCGAGATCGAGATCATCCGCGACATCATCACCATTCAGGCGGTCCGCAGCCGCGTCGAGGACGAGGTCGGCTATCTTCGCGTCACGAGCTTCTCGGAGCGCACCTTCGAGGATCTTCGTGATTCGATGGCCGAACTGACGCAGGAAATCGGCGAAGACGAGCTCAAGGGCTTCGTCGTCGATCTCCGCAACAATCCGGGCGGTCTCCTCGATCAGGCGATCGCCGTATCGGACGCCTTCCTCGACCAGGGCGAGATCGTCTCGACCCGTGGTCGCGACCCGGAAGACACCCAGCGCTACAACGCCCGGGCCGGTGACCTCTCCGACGGCAAGCCCGTCATCGTCATGATCAACGGCGGCTCCGCTTCGGCCTCCGAGATCGTCGCCGGTGCCCTTCAGGACCATCAGCGAGCGACCGTCGTCGGCACGCGCTCCTTCGGCAAGGGCTCGGTCCAGACCATCATCCCGCTCGGCTCCGACGGTGCCGTTCGCCTCACGACCGCCCGCTACTACACGCCCTCCGGTACGTCCATCCAGGCGAAGGGCATCGAGCCCGACATCGTCGTGCAGCAGGAACTGCCCGAGGAACTGATCGGCAAGCTCGAAGCGCGCGGCGAAGCCTCGCTTCGTGGCCATCTCTCCAACGATGACGGCGAAGAGGCCGGCTCGCTCGCCTACGTTCCGCAGGACCCCGAGGACGACAAGCAGCTGCGCTACGCCCTCGATCTTCTCTCCGGCATTCAGGTGAACAGCGCCTTCCCGGTCGAGCCCGAGACCATTCCGAACTGATTGCGCGCCAGCCCGCGACTGGTCGGCCAGCGCCGCGAGGCGTCGGGGCGATCGGGTCAGGACGATCCTGCGCGGGCGATCTGGAGAAGCCAACGACGTGACCGATGACGGCCGCTCGGAGATGGATCTGCCGCTCGCAGCACCCGTGGGCGATCCGTCTCTCCGGCCCCCGCGACGGCCCTATACGTTTTTTCGCGACCCTCTGATCTGGTCCGCCTGCGGCATGCTGGCGGTGGCGTCGGCCGTGGGTAGCTGGGTCGTCCTCCACGGCGACCGTGCGGGCGGGCAGCCGATGGCCCGCCTGGCCGTCACGCTCGATACCCAAACGCGTGCCGAGGATATCGGCCTGCCTATCGACCACGATGCGGCCGCTCTCAATGGCGCGTGGACCGATGCCGCCCTCAACTTACCGAGCCCCGGCCGCGACCGCGTCCTCTCGCTGTCCTCCCTCATCGATCCCGCCGTCGCCGAAGAGAGCGTCTACGGCATCCTCCCGCGCATCGCCGAGGATGGACGCCGTCCGATGGACGTCTATGCCCGCCCCACCGTTCGCTTTGCCGGACGCACCCGGGCGCGTGTCGCGGTCGTCCTCACCGGTCTCGGTCTTTCGGAAAAGGGAACGCGCGCCACGATCGAGGCCATGCCCGGCGGCGTGACGCTCGGTTTCGTGCCCTATGCCGCCCGGGTTGCCGAATGGGCGGCCGAGGCGCGCCAGAGCGGCCACGAAACGCTGCTGCAACTGCCGCAGGAGCCCTATGGCTATCCTGACAACGATCCCGGACCCCGCGCCGTCCTGACACACTTGCCGGCCGGCGAGAACGTGGAGCGGCTGCGCTGGTCCCTGGCGCAGATGCATAGCTATGTCGGCATCGTGCCCTTCATGGGCGAACGATTCGCGCTCGACGATGACGCCCTGTCGCCGGTGCTCGAAGAGATCGGCGCGCGCGGTCTCCTCTACGTCGATGATGCGACGAACAAGGGTAGCAAGGTCGGCCCGGTCTCCGGGCGCCACGGCGTTGCGCTCGCCGCGGCGGACGTGCGCCTGACGCCGGGTACGCCCGGCGAGATCGACGCACAGCTCGCCGCTCTCGAAGATGCGGCCGACGCCAATGGTCGCGCCGTCGCCATCGCACAGGCCCATCCCGACATCGTCGCACGCATCAGCGCCTGGGCGCCCACGCTGGAGGATCGCGGCATCCTTCTCGCGCCCATCTCGTCCATCGCTACCCGGTCGTCCGCCCTGTGACCCGCACCCTTTCGCGGCGCGAATCGCTGCCCTACCGCCCTTGCGTGGGCGTCGCCGTCTTCAATCGCGACGGCCATGTCTGGGTCGGTCGCCGGGTCGACGATCATGGCGGCGAGCACGTCGATGACACCCATGTCTGGCAGATGCCGCAGGGTGGAATCGACAAGGGCGAGGCGCCCATCGATGCCGCCTGGCGCGAGCTCTTCGAAGAGACGCATATCCGCTCGGCCACGCTGCTCGCCGAGGCGCCCGACTGGTACAGATACGACATCCCGCACGCTAAGACGCGCCGTTGGCGACAGCGCTATCGCGGACAGACGCAGCGCTGGTTCGCCTTTCGCTTCGAGGGCGACGAATCCGAGATCGACATCTCCGGACATGACGGTGCGGAGCGCGAGTTCACGGACTGGGCGTGGCGCCCGATCGACGAGCTGCCCGGGCTCATCATTCCTTTCAAACGCCCGGTCTACGAGCAGGTCACGGCCGCTTTCGCGCACCTGCCAGAGCAGATCCGCCAGTCTTGACGAGGATCGCTTTGCAGGCCTCGCTGCTGGGCGCGAGCCCCCGTGTGCGCGTCATCGACACCGAGACCGCCGGGCACAGGCTCGCCGACGACGCCGTCATCGAGATCGGTTCGATCGATCTCGATCTGACGACTGGCAAGACGCACGATCCGATGGAGTCGCTCGTCGATCCGGCCGGAGTGGAGATCGTCGACGCCGCGCGGAAAGTCCACAAGATCACGGACGAGATGCTCATGGGCGCTCCGCCCTTTGCCGAGGCCATCCAGGCGTTCGACGGGGCCGAGACCTATGCCGCCCATCGGATGAGCTTCGACAGGCCGCGTCTTGGCCTCAAGGGCCGCTGGCTGTGCACCTGGAAGCTCGCGCTGCGCGCCTTCCCGCAGCAAAGGGCGCACGGTCTCCAAACGCTCGTCAAACGGCTCGAGCTGGCGCCGGCGACGCCCGACACGCTTCACGCTCACCGCGCCCTCTACGATGCGATCTGCACGGCGGCGCTATTGAGCGCGATCGCAGCCGTGTTGATGCCGCGATGCGACGGCGTCGAGAATTTTCTGACGCGTGCCGAGGCTGTCAGCCGCGAACCCGGCCTTCTCAGACGCCTTCGCTTCGGCCAGCACAAGGGCAAGCCAATCGCGGAGGTGCCCGCCGACTATCTCGAATGGATGCTGCGCGAGCCGGAAATGAACGCGGACGCGAAATTCACCGCCGACCACGAATTGCGACGCCGGTTGCGCGGACGCGTAGGCAGCGCGCCGACCTCGGCGGTCGACGTCTAGCCGAGCTGGACTTTCAGTTGGCGCAGATTGCCGAGCCGCTCTTCGGCGATCGCCCGCGCGTCGTCGTTGGGTGCTTCCGTGATGCGGGTCTCGGTCTCGGAGATCATCGTGTCGAGGGCACCGCGATCGACGGCATCCTTGGACACGGCTTCCTCGGCGAGAACCGTGAGGCCGGACGGATTGACGTCTGCGAAGCCACCGAAGACGACATAGGACTCGCCGCCCGCGACCTCGATCAGGCCGGGGCGAAGCGTCGTCATGACGGGTGAATGGTTCTCATAGACCGCCATGTCGCCTTCCGCCGCCGGCAGGACGACGTATTCGACCTGCCGGGAGGCAAGTTCGCGTTCGGGGCTGACGAGGTTGAAGTTCAACACGGCGAGAACCTGCTTGTCCGTAGGGGGCGCACGCCGGGTGGCGTGCGTGAACGATAGGGGCGGCGAAAGGCTTAGGCCTCGGACGCCATCTTCTCGGCTTTGGCGACGGCCTGCTCGATCGTGCCGACCATGTAGAAGGCCGCTTCCGGCAGATGGTCGTACTCGCCCTCGATGAGGCCCTTGAAGCCCTTGATCGTGTCGGCGAGGTCGACGAACTGGCCGGGCGAACCCGTGAAGATCTCGGCCACGAAGAAGGGCTGCGACAGGAATCGCTCGACCTTGCGGGCGCGGGCCACCGTCAGCTTGTCCTCTTCCGACAGCTCGTCCATGCCCAGAATCGCGATGATGTCCTGTAGCGACTTGTAACGCTGCAGGATCTCCTGCACGCCGCGGGCGGTGCGATAGTGCTCCTCGCCGATGATGCGGGCGTCGAGCATGCGCGACGTCGAATCGAGCGGGTCGACGGCCGGGTAGATGCCCTTCTCGGAGATCGCGCGGTTGAGCACCGTCGTCGCGTCCAAGTGCGCGAAGGACGTGGCAGGCGCCGGGTCGGTCAAGTCGTCGGCCGGCACGTAGATGGCCTGCACGGACGTGATCGAGCCCTTGGTCGTCGTCGTGATGCGCTCCTGTAGCGCGCCCATGTCGGTCGACAGCGTCGGCTGGTAGCCCACCGCCGAGGGGATGCGGCCGAGAAGCGCCGACACCTCGGAGCCCGCCTGCGTGAAGCGGAAGATGTTGTCGACGAAGAAGAGCACGTCCTGGCCCTGGTCGCGGAACTCTTCCGCGATGGTGAGGCCCGACAGGCCGACGCGCGCACGCGCACCCGGAGGCTCGTTCATCTGGCCGAAGACGAGGGCGCACTTGGAACCTTCGCCGCCGCCTTCCTTGTTGACGCCCGATTCGATCATCTCGTGATAGAGATCGTTACCCTCGCGGGTCCGCTCGCCGACGCCGGCGAAGACCGAATAGCCACCATGGGCCTTGGCGACGTTGTTGATGAGCTCTTGGATGAGCACCGTCTTGCCGACGCCCGCACCGCCGAAGAGACCGATCTTGCCGCCGCGCTGATAGGGGGCGAGGAGGTCGACGACCTTGATGCCGGTGACGAGGATTTCCTGCTCGGTCGACTGCTCGGTATAGGCAGGCGCCTGCGCGTGGATCGGGCGTGTCTTGTTGGAGTTGACCGGCCCGGCCTCGTCGATCGGATCGCCGGTCACGTTGAGGATGCGGCCGAGCGTGCCTTCGCCCACGGGAACCGCGATCGGGAGCCCGGTGTCGCGCGCGGCCTGACCGCGCACGAGGCCCTCGGTCGTGTCCATGGCGATGGTGCGGACCGTGTTCTCGCCAAGGTGCTGCGCGACCTCGAGCGTGAGCGTCTCGCCCTGATGCTCGACCTCGAGCGCGTTCATGATCGCGGGCAGCGCGCCCTCGAACTGAACGTCGACAACCGGACCGAGGACCTGGCGGATACGTCCGCCTGCGTTCATGTCAGCCATGCGTGTTCTTCCCTGTCATGCGTTGGCGGCGGAGACCCTAAAGGGCTTCCGCGCCGGAGATGATCTCGATCAGCTCCGTGGTGATCTGCGCCTGGCGGGCGCGGTTGTAGGTGAGCGTCAGCTTGTCGATGAGGTCGCCGGCGTTGCGGGTCGCATTGTCCATGGCGGACATGCGCGCGCCCTGCTCGGACGCCGCGTTCTCCAGGAGCGCCTGGAAGACCTGGACGGTGACGTTGCGCGGCAGGAGATCGATGAGGATCGCCTCCTCGCTCGGCTCGTAATCGTAGAGCGCACCGCCGAGATCGGTCAGTTCGGCCTCGGCGGAGACCTCGACCGGGATGATCTGCTGGGCCGTCGGTATCTGGGAGATGACCGACTTGAACTCCGAATAGAAGAGCGTGCAGACGTCGAACTCGCCTCGCTCGAACCGCCCGAGGACGTTGGCCGAGATGTCGGCCGCATTCTCGAAGCCGATGCTCTTGACCGACTTGAGGTCGATCAGCTCCTCGGTCCGCTCGTCATAGGAGCGGCGCAGCATGTCGTAGCCCTTGCGGCCGACATAGAGGAACTTGACGTCCTTGCCATCCTTGATGAGGGCCTGCGCATGGACGCGCGCCTTCCTAGCAATGGACGAGTTGAAGGCGCCGGCCAGACCACGCTCCGCCGTACAGACGAGCAGGAGGTGCCGCTGGTCCGAGCCAGTGCCGACGAGGAGCGGGCTCGCGCCGTCGCCGCCGACCTGCGCCGTGAGGTTGGCGATCACCGCCTCCATGCGGCCCGCATAGGGGCGCGCGGCCTCGACCGCCTGTTGCGCTTTGCGCAACTTGGCGGCCGCGACCATTTGCATGGCGCGGGTGATCTTCTGCGTCGCCTTGACGGAGGCGATGCGGTTTCGGAGATCCTTGAGGCTGGCCATGGACCGGTCCTATCTGGTCGATCAGGCCGCCAGGCCGGACGGGGTGGCGGTGGTGTCGAACGAGGCCGTGAAGTCCTCGACCGCCTTCTTGAGCGCTGCCATCATGTCGTCGCTGAGCGCCTTCTTCTCGCGAATATCGCTCATCAACGAGGCATGGGAACCGTGCATGTTGCGCAGCAAGCCCTGCTCGTAGGCGCCGATCGACGCGACGGGTAGCTTGTCGAGATAGCCGTTGACGCCGGCGTAGAGCACGACGACCTGCTCCTCGACCGCGAGCGGCGAGAACTGGGGCTGCTTCAGGAGCTCGGTCAGGCGCGCGCCGCGGTTCAAGAGGCGCTGCGTCGAGGCGTCGAGGTCGGAGCCGAACTGCGCGAAGGCGGCCATCTCGCGGTACTGTGCGAGCTCGCCCTTGATCTTGCCGGCGACCTGCTTCATCGCCTTGACCTGCGCGGCCGAGCCGACGCGGCTGACGGAGAGGCCGACGTTCACGGCCGGACGGATGCCCTGGTAGAAGAGGTCGGTCTCGAGGAAGATCTGCCCATCGGTGATCGAGATCACGTTGGTGGGGATGAAGGCCGAGACATCGTTGCCCTGCGTCTCGATGATCGGCAGTGCCGTCAGCGAGCCCGAACCGTGCGCGTCGCTCATCTTCGCCGCACGCTCGAGCAGCCGCGAGTGAAGGTAGAAGACGTCGCCCGGATAGGCTTCGCGTCCGGGCGGGCGGCGCAGCAGGAGCGACATCTGGCGGTACGAGACGGCCTGCTTGGAGAGGTCGTCATAGGAGATCACGGCGGCCATGCCGTTATCGCGGAAGAACTCGCCCATCGTGCAGCCGGTGAAGGGCGCGATGTACTGCATCGGCGCCGGGTCGGACGCGGTGGCGGCGACGACGATGGAATATTCCATCGCGCCGTTCTCTTCGAGCGCCTTGACGAACTGCGCGACGGTGGAGCGCTTCTGGCCGACGGCGACGTAGATGCAATAGAGCTTGTCGAGCTCGTTGGTCGCGTTGTCGTTGACCTGCTTCTGGTTGAGGATCGTGTCGAGCACGATGGCGGACTTGCCGGTCTGGCGATCGCCGATGATCAGCTCGCGCTGGCCGCGACCGATCGGGATGAGGGCGTCGACGGCCTTGAGGCCCGTCTGCATCGGCTCGTGGACCGACTTCCTCGGGATGATGCCCGGCGCCTTCACGTCGACGCGCTTGGTCTCGTCATGCGGGATCGGGCCCTTGCCGTCGATCGGGTTGCCGAGACCGTCGACGACGCGGCCGAGAAGGCCCTTGCCGACGGGGACCTGCACGATGTCGCCGGTGCGCTTGACGGTGTCGCCTTCCGCGATGTCGCGGTCGTCGCCGAAGACCACGACGCCGACATTGTCGACCTCGAGGTTGAGCGCCATGCCGCGAACGCCGTTCGGGAACTCGACCATCTCGCCGGCCTGAACGTTGTCGAGGCCGTGCACGCGGGCGATGCCGTCACCGACGCTGAGGACCTGACCGACCTCGGAGACCTCGGCCTCCTGACCGAAGGACGCGATCTGCTCCTTCAGGATGGAGGAGATTTCTGCGGCGGAGATGTCCATGTCACCCATTTCCTTGTCGTTCTTGGCGTGTGCGGCGCCATCGCCCGATCTCTCGGGGCGCCGCGACTCTCGATTACTGTCTTACGCGGATGCCGCGGATGCCGGCGCCTCTATCATCGCCTTGCGCATGCCCGCGAGGCGAGTGCGCAGCGACGTGTCGATCTGGCGGGAGCCGAGCTGGACGACGAGCCCGCCGATGAGGTCGGGATCGACCCGGCTCGTCAGCGAGACCTCGCGGCCGGCGGCCTCGCGAAGCGCGTCGCGCAGCGCGGCTTCCTGGCCTTCTGAGAGCGGCTCGGCCGAGGTCACCTGCGCCGTCACCTCGCCGCGCTCGGCCGAGGCGAAGGCGCGAAAGCCCTTGACCATGTCCATGACGACGAAGAGGCGACGGTTGCGTGCGACGAGGCCGATGAAGTTGGCGGCGAGACCCCCGATTCCCACGCGGTCCAGCACGGCCATCACGCCCTTGACCTGCTCCTCGGCGGAGAAGGCCGGGCTCATGATCAGACGCCGCAGATCCTCGTTCTCGTTCACCAGCGTCTCGAAGCGTCCGAGATCGCCCTCGACGGCCTCGATCTCCCCGCGCTCCTTGGCCAGATCGAACAGCGCCGAGGCGTATCGGCCGGCGACGCCGGAAACGGCGGAGGATGGAGAATCTGCTGCCACGAAGCACTCTCTCGGACGAAGGGCCTGCGGAACCGGGAGGAACGGCCCCTGAACATGTCAATGGTCCCCGAAGAACGCGGGTCCTTCGAAGCGCCGCCGCTCTAACATGGTGCCTTGGGCCGTGCAATACGGCTGAGGCCGCCTGCGGCGGCATAGCGGCGCCTTCAAGAGCCGCCGGCCGTTCACCGCACCTCACATGAAGGTCTGCGGGTCGATGTCGATCGCCACGCGCACGCCGCCGCGCGGGGGCGGGGCGTCGTCGAGCCATTGGCGCAGGTAGCCCTGAATGTCGGCCGTACGGGTCGCCTTCAGGAGGAGGCGGTAGCGGCGACGGCCCCGTATCATCGCGATGGGCGCCTCGGCGGGACCGAGGACGTCGATCGCCTCGGCCGGCGGCGCGTGCTGCGCGAGCGTCCTGGCATAGGCGTCGGCGCCCGCGTTGGGCTCGCCGGAGACGATGAGCGCGGCGAGGCGGCCATAGGGCGGCAGGCCGGTCCGCAACCGCTCGTCGCGCTCCTCGGCATAGAAGCGCTCGCGGTCGCCCGAGATGAGGGCCTGCATGACGGGCAGTTCGGGCGCATAGGTCTGGAGGAGGCCGAGGCTGTGGTCGCGCGCGCGCCCGGCCCGGCCCATCACCTGGCTGAGGAGCTGGAACGTTCGCTCCGCGCCGCGCGGATCGCCGTGGGCGAGGCCGACATCGGCGTCGATCACGCCGGCCAGCGTCATTTTCGGAAAGTTGTGTCCCTTGGCGACGAGCTGCGTCCCGATGACGATGTCGACCTCGCCCGCCGCGATCGTCTCCAGCTCCGCGCGCACGCGGTCGACGCCACCCAGGATGTCGGACGAGAGCGTGACGGCGCGGGCCTGGGGGAAGAGTTCGGCGACCTCCTCGGCCACCCGCTCGACGCCGGGACCGATGGGCGTGAGACTCTCCTCCGCGTCGCAGGCCGGGCAGCGGTGCGGCCGGGGCTCCTCGTGGCCGCAATGGTGGCAGAGGAGCTTCTTTCTGAACCGATGCTCCACGAGCCAGGCCGTGCACTGCGAACAGCCGAAGCGGTGGCCGCATTTCCGGCAAAGGGTGAGGGGCGCATAGCCGCGCCGATTGAGAAAGAGGAGCGCCTGCTCGCCGCGCTCCACCGTCTCCTTCATGGCCTCCAAGAGGCGTGGGCTCAGCCAGTGGCCGGGCTCGGGCCCGTCGAGCCGCATGTCGATCGGCTCGACATCGGGCATCGGATGGTTGCCGAAGCGCGCGGGCAGCTGGAGGAGTCGGTAGCGGTTGGTCTGCGCATTGACCCAGGTCTCCAGCGACGGCGTCGCCGAAGCGAGGATGACCGGCGCGTCGTTGAGCCGTGCGCGGATGATGGCCATGTCGCGGGCGTGGTAGGTCGCGCGCTCCTCCTGCTTGAAGGCCGGATCGTGCTCCTCGTCGACGAGGACGAGCCCGAGCTTCTGGAAGGGCAGGAAGAGGGAGGAGCGCGCGCCGATGACGACCCGCGCCTCGCCCGATTCGACCGCCCGCCAGACCCGCTCCCGCCGCCGCATGGTCAGCGACGAGTGCCAGGAGACGGGCGGATTGCCGAACCGTTTGGCGAAACGGTCGAGAAAGGCCGCCGTCAGCGCGATCTCGGGCATCAGGCACAGCACTTGCGCGTCCGCGTCCTTCGCCAAAGCCTCCGCGATGGCCTCGAAATAGACTTCGGTCTTGCCCGAGCCGGTGACGCCGTCGAGAAGCGTGACGCCGAAGCCGCCCTCGCGCACCCGCGCCCGCAGCGTGTGGGCGGCCGCGGCCTGATCGTCCGTCAGGTCGGTCTCGGCGAAATGCGGGTCGGGTGCCCCCGCGATGGGGGCGGGGGGCAGCTCGACGAGGGCGAGCGTGCGCGCCTTCACCAACCCATCGATGACGGCGACGGAGACTTTTGCCGTCTGGGCGAGCTCCGCCTTGGTCATCGCATCGCCGTCTTCGAGAACGCGCAGGACCTCGCGGCGCGAGTCGGTCATGCGCTTGGGCGGATCGCCGACCTGGACGACGCCGAGGCGTTGGCGCGGCGCCCCGATAGCGTCCGGCACGCGCAGCACCATGCGCAGCATCATGCCGGGCGGGGTGAGCGTGTATTGCGAGACCCAATCGCAAAACTTGACGAGTTCCTCCGTCAACGGCGGTGTCTCGACGATCTCCGACACGGCCCTCAGAGCCCGCCCCTCCGGCGGCTCCGTCGCGCCCCAGACGACGCCGATCGTCTCTCGCGGGCCTAGCGGCACGCGGACGATATCGCCGACATGCAGCTCCATGCCTGGCGGAACGGTATAGGTGTAGGCCTTGGTCGCCACGGGTGCGAGCACGAGAACGGGTGAGGAGAGGGGGGTGGGCCCCGGAAGGCACCGCGTCCCCGCCGTCGTCCGCTCGCGATGTGCCCGTTTTGTTCATCAAGGCTATATAGGCGATGGCCTCGCCGGGCCGCAATGTCGGCTTGTTGCTCGCGCGCATCCACACGCCAACGTTTCCGAAAGGTCGCAGAGGCCATGCTGGGCGATGGCAGAAACGATCGATACCGATATGGGTGCGGACCCTGGGACGCCGCTGACGATCGCCCCTGCGCTGAGCGCGCCTGTCCGCGCCTGGCTTACGCATCTTGCCGACGAACGGCGCCTCTCGACGCATACGCTCGAGGCCTATGCGCGCGACCTTCAGCAGTTCCTCCAATTCCTCACCGGCCATCTCGGCGCGGCGCCCGATCTCGCCGCGCTCGATGCCCTGAATCCGGCCGACATCCGCGCCTTCCTCGCCCAGCGCAGGCGCGACGGCGTCGGCGGGGCGACGCTGTCTCGTCAGCTCGCCGCGCTGCGCACCTTTGCCCGTTTCCTCAAGGTGCGGGAGATGGGCGACATTCCCGCGCTCGCGCTGGTGCGCGGCCCGAAGGCGAAGCGGGCGATCCCCAAGGCGCTGACCGATATCGGCGCCCGCGACATCATCGACGGAGCCGATCTCGCGCAGGGCGAGACACCGGTCGACCAGTGGATCGCCGCGCGGGACGCAGCCCTCCTTACGCTTCTTTATGGATGTGGCCTGCGCATCTCCGAAGCGCTCGGTCTCACGCGGGCCGAAGCGCCGCTGGCCGAGGGCGCGCTGACTGTCACCGGCAAGGGCGGCAAGTCCCGACGGGTGCCCGTGCTGGCCGTGGTCGCGGAGGCCATCGCAGCCTATCTCGGCCATTGTCCTTATGGCGCCGAGCCGACGGATCCCTTGTTCTACGGTGCGCGCGGCGGACCTTTGAGCCCACGCATCCCGCAACTTCTCATGCAACGCACCCGCCGCGCGCTCGGACTGCCCGAGACCGCGACGCCGCACGCGCTGCGCCACTCCTTCGCGACCCATCTCCTCGCCGGTGGCGGCGACTTGCGCGCGATCCAGGAACTCCTCGGCCACGCGAGCCTCTCCACCACGCAGATCTACACGCATGTCGATGCCGCCCGGCTGGTGAAGGCCTATACCGAGGCGCATCCCAGGGCCTGAAACTCGTTTGCGGGAAATCTCTGCGTCGGCCTTTCGGCCGTTGCAGCCTCCCGCAAGCTCTGGAGGCGCCCCAAACGTTGCGCTGCCCCCCCGTTCCGGCTATGCCGCCGCCGACGCAACGGCCGCGCCGGAACGGAAGACCCCCATCATGAGCGATACCGCCGCCCGCGACAGCGGAAACGAGACCGGCAACGTGGATCTCGCACGTCTCGCCAACGCGATCCGCTTCCTCACCATCGACGCTGTGCAGGCTGCGAAATCCGGCCATCCGGGCATGCCGCTCGGCATGGCGGACGTGGCGACCGTGCTCTTCACGCGCTTCATGAAGCTCTCGCCGACGCATCCCGACTGGCCGGACCGGGATCGCTTCATCCTCTCCTGCGGCCACGGCTCGATGCTGCTCTACTCGATCCTCCATCTGATGGGGTTCGAGGACATGACGATGGACGACCTCAAGCGCTTTCGTCAGGTCGGCTCCAAGACCGCCGGCCACCCGGAGTTCGGCGAGGCGGCCGGCATCGAGACGACGACCGGCCCACTCGGCCAGGGGCTCGCGACCGCCATCGGCATGGCCATCGCCGAGGAGAAGCTGCGGGCCGAGTTCGGCGCCGACGTCGTCGATCACTTCACCTATGTGCTCGCCTCCGACGGCGACCTCATGGAAGGGGTCAGCCAGGAGGCGATCACGCTCGCGGGCCACCTGGAGCTCTCCAAGCTCGTCGTCCTCTTCGACGATAACGGCATCTCGATCGACGGGCCGCTCTCGCTCTCCGACTCGACCGACCAGATGAAGCGCTTCGAGGCTGCGGGCTGGGACGTGCGCGGCGTCGACGGGCACGATATCGATGCCGTCGAGGCCGCCATCGACGCAGCCCGCCAGTCGGGCCGCCCGTCGCTCATCGCCTGCCGGACCAAGATCGGCTTCGGCATGCCCGGCATGGAAGGCACGTCCGACATCCACTCCGACCCCGTGGGCGACGAGAAGATCGCGGAGATGCGCGCGCATCTCAACTGGCACGAGCCGCCCTTCTCGATCCCCTCCGACGTCTATGACGAATGGCGTATCGCGGGCCTTCGCGCCGCGCATGGCTATCGCCAGTGGGCCGACCGGGTGAAGGCGTTGGAGCCGGGCGTGCGGGCCGAGTTCGAGCGGCGCCAGCGCGGCAGCCTGCCGGCCGGCTTCGGCGAGGCCATGGCGGACCTGCGAGAGCGGCTCGCCGACGAGGCGCCGAAGGCGGCGACCCGCGCCACGTCCGAGGTCGTGCTGCGCACCGTGAACGACCTCCTGCCGGAGACGATCGGCGGCTCGGCCGACCTCACCCCGTCCAACAAGACCAAGACCAAGTCGATCGACCCGCTCTCGGCCGGCGACATGGGCCAGCGCTACGTCCACTATGGCATTCGCGAGCATGGCATGGCGGCGGCCATGAACGGTATCGCGCTCCATGGCGGGCTCATCCCCTATGGCGGCACCTTCCTCGTCTTCTCCGACTACGCCCGCCCGGCCATGCGCCTCTCGGCGCTGATGCACCTGCGCGTCGTCTACGTGATGACGCACGATTCGATCGGTCTCGGCGAGGACGGCCCGACCCATCAGCCGGTCGAGCATCTGGCTTCGTTGCGCGCCATGCCCAACATGCTCACGTTGCGCCCCGCCGATGCCGTCGAGACGGCCGAGGCCTGGGAGATCGCGCTCACCCGCGAGGACGGCCCGACGACGCTGGCATTGTCCCGCCAGAACCTGCCGACCTTCCGCGCCGAGGCCGAGACCAATCGCTCGGCGCGCGGCGCCTATGTCCTCATCGAGGACGAGAAGGCGCAGGCGACGATCTTCGCGACGGGCTCCGAGGTCGAGATCGCGGTCGCCGCGCGCGACCTCCTTCTCGGCGGCGGCATCCATGCCCGGATCGTCTCCATGCCGTCCTTCGAGCTCTTCGAGCGCCAGTCGGACGCCTATCGGACCGAGGTCATCGGCGAGGCGCCGGTGCGCGTCGCGGTCGAGGCCGGCGTCCGGCTCGGCTGGGACCGCTATATCGGCGACGGCGCATTCATCGGCATGGATTCGTTCGGCGCGTCCGGGCCCTACAAGGGCGTCTACGAGCATTTCGGCATCACGGCCGACGCGGTCGCGGACGCGGTTCGCGCCGCGCTCTGACCATCGGTCCCGACACCCCAGCAAGCTCAATTCCCACAAGGAGTGGTCACAATGACAGTCAAGGTCGGCATCAACGGGTTCGGTCGCATCGGCCGCAACGTCCTTCGCGCCATCGTCGAGTCGGGCCGCACCGACATCCAGGTCGTCGCGATCAACGATCTGGCGCCCTTGGAGACCAACGCCCATCTCCTGCGCTATGACAGCGTGCACGGCCGCTTTCCGGGCACAGTGACGGTCGGCGACGGCACGATCGACCTGGGCACCGGCCCGATCCGCGCGACCTCCGAGCGCGATCCCACGAAGCTCGACTGGGGCGCCGTCGGTGCCGAGATCGTGCTGGAGTGCACCGGCATCTTCACCGACAAGGCCAAGGCGCAGGCCCATATCGATGGCGGCGCCAAGCGCGTGCTGATCTCGGCGCCCGGCAAGGGCGTGGACGCGACCATCGTCTACGGCGTCAACCACGACACGCTGACGTCCGACATGACGATCGTCTCGAATGCGTCGTGCACCACCAACTGCCTCGCGCCCGTCGCCAAGGTCCTCAACGATGCCGTCGGCATCGAGAAGGGCTTCATGACGACGATCCACGCCTATACGCTCGATCAGCACGTGCTCGACACGATGCACCCCGACCTGCACCGGGCCCGCGCCGCCGCGATGAGCATGATCCCGACCTCGACGGGCGCCGCCAAGGCGGTCGGCCTCGTGCTGCCCGAACTCGACGGCAAGCTCGACGGCGTCGCCATTCGCGTGCCGACGCCCAACGTCTCGCTCGTCGACTTCAAGTTCGTGGCCGCCCGCGACACGACCGTCGAGGAGATCAACGCGGCCGTCACCAAGGCCTCCGAGGGACCGCTCAAGGGCATTCTCGACGTCTACGACGAGCCGCTCGTCTCGATCGACTTCAACCACAACCCGGTATCGAGTTCGCTCTCGCGACCCGGCACCAAGGTCCTCGAAGGCAATCTCGTGCGTGTGATGTCGTGGTACGATAACGAATGGGGCTTCTCGAACCGTATGGCCGACACCGCCGTCGCGATGGGCAAGCTCGGCTGAACCGGTCCTACCCATGCGTCATCGTCCGTGCGACGGCCGTGAGGCCTTCGCCATCCGGTGCAGGTGACGCAGACCGTCGATCCGATGCCCTCCCGCGAAGGCCCTCCCGCGAAGGCCCTTCGGCCTCCGCCGCCCCAATTTGTCATGAGGAGCCGTGTCGCCATGGCCGCCTGCAACACACTCGACGACCTCTTCGCCGCCCACCCCGACCTCACCGGCAAGCGCGTCGTGCTACGCGCCGATCTCAACGTGCCCGTCTTAAACGGTGACGTGACGGACGACACACGCATCGCGCGCGTAGCCCCGACGATCCGCGAGCTGGCCGAGAAAGGCGCGGCCGTCATCGTCCTCAGCCATTTCGGGCGTCCGAAGGGCGAGCCGAACCTCGACTATTCGCTGCGCCCCGTCGCGGCGAGCCTTCAGTCGTATGTGGATCGGCCGGTCGAATTCATCGCGGCCAATTGGGCCGAGGAAGGCCCCGAGGCCGCCGTCGCGCGGGCCACGCCCGGCCATGTGCTCCTGCTCGAAAACACGCGCTTCCATCCGGGCGAGGAGACGGACGATCCGGCCTTCGCCAAGCGGCTCGGCCTGCTGGGCGATGTCTACGTCAACGACGCCTTTTCGGCCGCCCACCGCGCCCACGCCTCCACGCACGGCATCGCCCGGTTGCTGCCGGCCTATGTGGGCCGCGCCATGGAGGCCGAGCTCGCCGCGCTCGACAAGGCGCTCCTCAACCCGGAGCATCCCGTCGTCGCCATCGTCGGTGGCGCGAAGGTCTCGACCAAGCTCGACCTTATCGGAAACCTCGCCTCCAAGGTCGACGTCCTCGTCATCGGCGGCGCGATGGCCAACACCTTCCTCCTCGCGCAGGGCCGCGAGGTCGGTGCCTCGCTCGTCGAGCGCGACCTCGTCGAGACGGCGCGGGCCATGGAGGCCGAGGCCGCCGCCAATGACTGCCAGATCGTGCTCCCGGTCGATGCCGTCGTCGCGACCGCGTTGAAGAGCGGGACCGAGACCCGCACCGTCTCGCTAGACGAGGTGCGCCCCGACGAGATGATCCTCGACGCCGGCCCGTCCAGCGTCGCCGTCATCGCGAAGCATCTGGAGGCGGCCCGGACGCTCGTCTGGAACGGCCCGCTCGGCGCCTTCGAGATCGCGCCCTTCGATGCGGGTACGGTCGCGACGGCGCGCGAGGCGGCCCGCCTGACGAAGGACGGCCGTCTTGTCAGCGTCGGCGGCGGCGGCGACACGGTGGCCGCCCTTGCCGCGGCGGGCGTGACGGACGACTTTACCTACGTCTCCACCGCCGGCGGCGCGTTCCTGGAGTGGATGGAGGGCAAGGCGCTGCCCGGCGTCGTCGCGCTCGAAGACGCGGCGCGCGGAAAGCCGGCCTGATAGTCTGATAAGCTGAGATTCATAAGCGGAGAAGAGACATGAAGACCCTGCACGAGGTCGCCGTCGCGATGGTAGCGGACGGCAAGGGCCTCCTGGCCGCCGACGAGAGCGTCTCGACGATCAAGAAGCGGTTCGACGACATCTCGGTCGAGAACACGGCCGAGAACCGGCGCGACTATCGCGACATGCTCTTCTCCGACAAGGAGACGATGTCGGACTACATCTCGGGCGTCATTCTCTTCGACGAGCAGATTCGCTCCTCCACGAAAGGCGGCGTCAAGCTCACGCAGCTCATCGAGAACGCGGGCTCCATCCCCGGCATCAAGGTCGATGCCGGCGCGAAGCCGCTGCCGTTCTGCCCCGGCGAGACGGTGACCGAGGGCCTCGACGGGCTGGCCGGGCGCCTCAAGGAGTATCGCCAGATGGGCGCGCGCTTCGCCAAGTGGCGCGCCGTGATCGACATCGCGGACGGCATCCCCTCGACGACCGCCATCCACGTCAACGCGCACGCGCTGGCGCGCTATGCGGCCCTCTGCCTCGAGGCCGATATCGTGCCGATCGTCGAGCCCGAGGTCCTGATGGACGGCGACCACGACCTCGCGACCTGCGAGGCGGTGACGACGGCGACGCTCTACGAAGTCTTCAACCAGCTCTTCCTTCAGCGCGTGACGCTCGAGGAGATCATCCTCAAGCCGAATATGATCGTGTCCGGCAAGGGCAATCCCGTGCAGGCCGGTGTCGACGAGGTGGCAGAGGCGACCGTGCGCGTGCTGAAGCGCTGCGTGCCGGCATCCGTGCCCGGCATCGCCTTCCTCTCCGGCGGCCAGAGCGAGGAGGATGCGACGGCGCACCTCTCGGCCATGAATGCGAACTACGACCTGCCCTGGAAGCTGACCTTCTCCTACGGCCGCGCCCTCCAGGCGGCAGCGCTGGCAGCCTGGGGCGGCAAGCCCGAGAACGTCGGGGCCGGTCAGAAGGCCTTTGCGCATCGTGCCCGCATGAATTGGCTCGCCGGCAAGGGCGAGTACAATGCCGGCCTCGAGCAGGCCGCGTAAGGGCAGGGCCATGGCCAAGCGGAAGCGAGCTCAGCGGGGCGCGGGCAAAGGTGGAGCCAAGGGTGGAGCGAAGGGCAACGCGCAGGCGCCCGAGCTCTTTCCCGCACGCCTGATGCTGGCGACGCCGCCGCGCTTCGATCCGAAAGCGTTGGCCGGCAGCCTCGAAGCGGCGATGGGGGAGGCAGATGTCGCCTGCCTCATCATCGATCTCGACGCCGAAGCCGCGCCCGAGGACTGGGAGGCGACGCTGACGGCGCTCCTCCCCGTCGCTCAGCGCCGCGAGTGCGCGGTCCTCACCAGCGATCGCTTCGATCTCATTGCCACCTACGGGACGGACGGCGTTCATAGCGCGGGCGGGCTGGCGACCCTCGAGGCTGATCTCGAACGCTTCAAGCCGCAGCTCATCGTCGGCGCGGGCGAATTGCGCAGCCGCCATGACGCAATGGAGGCGGGGGAGGCTGGCGCCGACTACGTTCTCTTCGGGCGCTGGCGCGTGGGCGGGTCCGATCCCGATTGGGTCGCATCCCGCGTCGACTGGTGGGCGACCCTCTTCGAGGTGCCTTGCGTGGGCGTCGCCGTTGGTGCCGATCCCGTCCAGCCGCTGGCCGAGTCGGGCGCCGATTTCATCATGCCGGATCTCGCATTCTGGGATGGTGACGTGGCCGCCGCCGCCAGCGCCGCCCAACGCGCGATCGATGCCGGCTTCGCCGCGCGGAAAGCCCGGTTTGCGGACGCGGCCTGACATGGCCCGGTCCTTCGCCTGTCGATCGCGCCGCACACCCCTGATGAGCCTCGCCGCGATCGGTCTCACCGCCCTCGTCCTAGGCGACTTGCTCGGCCTGCCGCTTGGTGGACAGGCTTTCGCGCAAGCCGATGCGTCGGCGGACGTCGATACACCTCCCGAGGCACCGCCGGTCGTAGCGCCCGCTGCCGCGCCGTCGTCGGATGGCGGCAAAGGGGAGCGCGGCGCTTCTGACGAGGCACCCGCGTCGAATGTCCTGTCCGATCCCGGACCCGACGCGATCGGCGCGACCATCGCCGCCGCCGCCAAACCCTCGACCGTTTACGAAGCCCTGACCCGCGGCGCCTACCTGAAAGCGCTCGAACTCGGCACCGACGATCCCGCCGCCCGGTCCGTCGCCGCGCTCACGTCTGCGCGCACCGGCGTCGTCGCGCCGGGTGATGACGCTGCGAGCGTGCGTGCCAAGGCCCGCGACGACCTCGCCATCGCCTATGAGCGAGGCGATCCGCCGAGCGCGGTCTGGTCGGCCCGTCTCGCCTCCGGCGAGGACCTGACCTCCGACGAGATCCGCACGCTCGCGGAACGCCTCGCGCGCGCCGCCGCCGCCGGGCGCGCCGACGCGGCCTTTCTCCTGTCCGACATCATCCGGTCGAGCGGCCGGATCGAGGACCAGCCTCGTGCGATCACGCTGCTGCGAAGCGCGGCCGATGCCGGTCTGCCGGACGCCGCCTACGCGCTCGGCGTCCTTCACCGCTTCGGCGACGGTGTCGCGCGTGACGAGGCCCGAGCGGCACGGCTCATCCGGTCGGCGGCCGAGGCGGGACTGCCCGCCGCGCAGATCGAGTACGGACTGATGCTCTTCAACGGCGTCGGTGTGGAAGCCGACCCTGCCGAGGCGGCGCGCTTCATCCGGCGGGCGGCGATCGCGGGGAACCGGGTCGCGCAGAACCGGCTCGCCCGCCTCCACTCGCGCGGCCTCGGCGTTCCGGCCGATCCCGGCCTCGCCGCCTTCTGGCATCTCGTCGCGCGCGAGGGCGGTGCTGGTGGCGAGGGCGAGGACGGCATCAGCGATCCCTTCCTCGATGCGTTCCTCGCCAGCGTGGCGCCGGACGAGCTCGCGGCCGCGCGCGATGCCGCCGCCGCCTTCCATCCGAGCCCCACGCCTGGCGATGCCGCATCGCTCCTCGCCGTTCTCGGCTGGCCGGAGCCGGTCTGAGCGCTATCAAGCGGCTCCGCTATTTGCTAGGGGACGGCTCAAGAGACCTCCGAAGCGCAGCAGGCAACGTCCCATGAAGATCAACGGCAACGAAATTCGCCCCGGCAACGTCATCGAGCACCAGGGCACGATCTGGGCTGCGGTGAAGGTGCAGGCCGTCAAACCCGGCAAGGGGCCGGCCTACGCCCAGGTCGAGCTGAAGAACCTCATCGACGGCCGCAAACTGAACGAGCGCTTCCGCTCGGCCGAGACGGTGGAGCGTATCCGGCTGGAGCAGAAGGACTACCAGTTCCTCTACGACCAAGGCGACACGCTGGTCTTCATGGACACCGAGACCTACGAGCAGCTCGAATTGCAGGCCGATTTCGTCGGCGAGCGAAAGGCCTTCCTGCAGGAGAGCATGCAGGTGACCGTCGAGAGCTATGACGGCCGCCCCATCGGCATCTCGCTGCCCGACCAAGTCACGCTTGAGGTCGTCGAGGCCGATGCGGTCGTGAAGGGCCAGACGGCGTCCTCGTCCTACAAGCCCGCCGTGATGGACAACGGGGTCAAGGTGATGGTGCCGCCCTTCATCACCGCCGGCGAGAAGATCGTGGTCGATACCAACGAGCTGACCTATCTGCGGCGCGCCTGACCGCGCGTTCTCGCTTTCATCGCCATTCGCTCGCCGTCACGACCGTTTCTGATCAGGACTTCGCATGCCCCGCTCCGCCATCCTCAACGTCATGGTCAACGCCGCCACCAAGGCCGGCCGTGGGCTCACGCGCGATTTCGGCGAGGTCGAAAACCTGCAGGTCTCGGTGAAGGGGCCGGGTGATTTCGTCTCCGTCGCCGACAAGCGGGCCGAGGAGGTGATCCAGGCCGAACTCGGCCGCGCGCGCCCGACCTATGGGTTCCTCATGGAGGAATCGGAGGAGATCAAGGGCTCGGACGGACAGCATCGCTGGATCGTCGATCCGCTCGATGGCACGACCAACTTTCTCCACGGCATCCCCCAGTTCTGCGTCTCGATCGGGCTGGAGCGCGAGATGGCGGGCGGTAAGCAGATCGTCGCGGCGGTGATCTACAACCCGATCACGAACGAGCTTTACGAGGCCGAACGCGGCGGCGGCGCCTTCCTCAACGATCGCCGCATTCGCGTGTCGGGGCGGCGCGACTTGGGCGAGTCGGTCATCGGAATGGGCATGCCCTCGGTCGGCCGGGGCGACATGGGCCTCTTCCAGCACGAGATGATCGCCGTCCTGCCCCGTGTCGCGGCGACCCGCCGCTCGGGCTCATCGGCGCTCGATCTGGCCTATGTGGCAGCCGGGCGGCTCGAGGCCTATTGGGATTATGCGCTCCAGCCCTGGGACGTGGCGGCCGGTATCCTTCTCGTCCGCGAGGCCGGAGGCTCCGTGTCCGATACGCGCGATCGCGACCGGGTCCTGGACGGTCAGGAGATCGTCGCGGGCAACAATGCCATCCACAAGGCGCTCATCGGCCTCCTCCGCGAGGCGAAGGTGCCCGCGACGGCGAAGTAGGCCACATCTTCGGCCAGTCGTGCCCGCTCTGCCTCGTCCTTGACGTCGCAACCTCGCTGACGCCAACTATTCGCCCGCGCCGCCAGAACATGCTTGACGGAGTATTAACGGCATCGGCGCAATATGGTGCAGCGTACGGATCGGTTATGGTGATAGCAGACGGCCCTGTTCCGTGCGTTCGGTCGGCGCCAGGCGTACAGGCCTGGCTTGGACGGCGTATGACGGGACGAGGCACATGACGACACGACGCATAGGAAAGCGATATGGCTGCCAGCGCTGACACCTATCGGCTGTCGTCCCCGAGAGGTGCGCTCTTCGGGATGGGGATCGTACTCGTCCTCGTCGCCTTCACCGTGCTCATCCTCTTTCCGCAGGTCCAGAGCGCCTATCTGGCCAACATTTCGCTCAACACGATCATCCTGACCGTACTTGCGATCGGCATCGTCCTCGCGGTCCGCCAGGTACTGCGCCTTCTCCCGGAGATTCGCTGGGTCAACGCCTACCGCCTGGGCGATCCGGGCACGCGCGTCGGTGCGCCGCCACGCCTTCTCGGCCCGATGGCGGCGCTGCTCGACGCCCATTCCGACCGCTCCGGCCTCTCGCCGCAGGCGCTGCGCTCGATCCTCGATTCGATCGGCACCCGGCTCGACGAATCGCGCGAGATCCTGCGCTACATGACCGGCGTCCTCGTCTTCCTAGGCCTCCTCGGCACGTTCTGGGGCCTACAAGGCACGGTCTCCTCGGTCGGCAACATCATCGGCTCGCTCCAGGGCGGAGACGATTTCGGCGTGCTGTTCGAAGACCTGAAAGAGGGTCTGGAAGCGCCGCTCGCCGGCATGGGCATCGCCTTCTCGTCCTCGCTCTTCGGCCTCGCCTCGTCGCTCGTGCTCGGCTTTCTCGACCTTTTGGGCGGGCAGGCGCAGTCGCGCTTCTATACCGAGCTCGAAGACTGGCTGACCTCGCTCACGGGATCGAACGAAGGCGGCGCCGCGCAACCGAGCAATCTGCGCGTCGACATCGGCCGCGCGCTCATTCCGGCGCTCCAGCCTCTCCAATCGAGCATCGAGCGTGTCGCGACGGCGGTGAACGGCTCCGGCGGCAAGCCTTCCACAGGCGGCGGCTCCGATACGCAGACCGTCAAGGCCATTGCCGACCTCGCCGAGGGCGTCCAGGGCATCCTTCACCACATGCGGATCGAGCAGCAGGTCCTCAAGGAACAGATCGCCTCGCAATCGCGTGGGCAGGACGAGACGCGCGGTCTCCTCGAGCGCCTCGTGACCGAGACGCGGGGCCTGCGCGAAGACGCGAGCGGCTATCGCGGCGCGCCTTCGAATTCGGACGGGTAGCGCATCATGGCCCTCGGGCGAGGCCGGCGCCGTACGGCCGACAACTACTGGCCGGGCTTCGTCGATGCGATGGCGACGCTGGTGCTCGTCATCATCTTTCTCCTCTCGGTCTTCATGCTCGCGCAGTTCTACCTGACGCAGGAGATCACCGGGCGCGACACCGTTCTCCAACGCCTCAACCGGCAGATCGCGGAGCTGACCGAGCTTCTGTCGCTGGAGCGGGATGGTTCGGAGGATCTCGAATCCCGGCTCGCCCTCCTCCAGACGTCACTCGACGCGACGAGCGCCGAGCGGGACGTGCTGGCCGCCGATCTCGCCGGGCAGGGGGGCACGCTCGACGAGGAGCGCGACCGTGCCGCCGCCATCATCGCGGAACTGGAGAGCGAACAATCGCTGACCGAGCAGGCGCTCTCGCGCGTCGAACTGCTCAACCAGCAGATCTCCGCCCTCCGCCGCCAGATCGCCTCGCTGCAGGACGCGCTCGACGCGTCGGAAGCCAAGGAGGAAGACGCCCAAGCCCAGATCTCCGATCTCGGGCGACGGCTCAACACGGCTCTAGCCGCGCGCGTGCAGGAGTTGGAGCGCTATCGGTCCGACTTCTTCGGCCGCCTGCGCGAGATCCTGAGCCAGCGAGCCGACATTCGCGTGGTCGGCGACCGCTTCGTCTTCCAGTCCGAGGTCCTCTTCCCGCCGGGCGGCGAGGACATCGATTCGTCCGGTCAGGCCGAGCTCGACCGAATCGCCGACGCCATTCTCGAAGTCTCCGATCAGATTCCCGAGGAGATCGACTGGGTATTGCGGGTCGAGGGCCATACCGATGCCCGCCCGGTCAGCGCGGCGTCGAGATTCGAGTCGAACTGGGAGCTCTCGGCGGCCCGTGCGATCTCGGTGAGCGAATATCTCGCAGACCGAGGCGTTCCGCCCAGCCGCCTTCTCGCCGCAGGCTTCGGCGAGTTCCGCCCGCTCGCGGACGGCACCAGCGATGCGGACTACGCCCGCAACCGGCGGATCGAGTTCAAGCTGACCGAGCGCTGAGCCATCTGCTCTAGAAGAGCCGCAGAACGCCCCGGTCGGCCTGGCTTGCAAGCTGAAGCGCCGATCCGGTCAGCTGCTGGCGGGTGTTGGAGGCCAGAAGGTTCGCGCCCTCCTCGTTCGGGTCGGCGAGAACGAGCTTCGAGGAGCCGGCCTGGAGAACGTTGATCAGATCCTTCGTGAATGTCTCGCGGACCTGAATGATGGCGAGTTCGTTCTGCAACTGCGTCAGGCGAGACTTCACGGCCTCCCGCGCCTCGGCGAGTTCGTTCTCGATCACGTCGAGCCGGTCGAACATCTGGAATTCGTAGTCGAGTGCCCGGGCGAGGCCGATTTCCTGTGTCGACGTCTCTTCCTGCCGGATCGTCAGCCGCGAGCCGCGCTCGTTGAGGGCGATCGAAGTGACCTGGCCCGTGCCGAGAGCGATCCCTGCGAAGCTGCCATCCGCGACGATGTCGTCGATCTGCGTCCGCGCGGCCTCGAACTGATCCCAATAGCTGTTGTCGATATCGTATTTGGCCGGCGGAATGCCGGGGTTCGGCGGATTGGCCGTGTTCTGGATGTGGAAGGGTTGACCGGCCCCGCCGCTCGCCGTTCCGTCGATGCGCAGCTTATAGAAGAGATCGCTAAGACGGGGCTTGAAGAGAAGCTGCGTTGCGGCCGAGCCATCGGTGAACACCTTCAGCTTCCCATCATCGGGATCACTGGCGTCTTGGATCTCCTCCATGCGAAACCCGAAGCGACCGGCGGCATGCTCAGTGTTGACGTAGTCTACGAAGTCGCCGAGCGTAGAGGTTCCAGGCGTGGCCGCGAACTGGAGATCGGGGTTGACGCCATCGTTGAGCACCCAGTTGTTTGCCGCATATCCATCGATCGATGTGTGAAAGCCGGGCGTCGCGCCGATCGTTTGGGTCTCCCAGCCTGCGGCAAGCGGTTCGAAGCTGAGGAGCGCCTTTTCCGTGTCGGGATCCTCCGACCAGTAGATGCCGTGATCGACGTTGAGATCCTGAAAGATGTTGAACCAGCCGGTCATATAGATGGCCCGGTCGTCTCGTTCCGGCAGATTGAGTTGGAGCTTCACCTGTCCGACGTCGAACGCTGCGCCCGTCGGCCTGTCGATGACGACATCGACGTTAAGGTTCGGGATATTCGCCTCGAGGTCCGAGATGAACGTGCCGATGGTCTTGTTGCCGGTGCTCGTGCTGAGATACCGCGCCTGGGAGAAATCCTCGTTCTCGCCAACTGAAATGTAGAATTGCTGTCCGCCGCTGCCGTCGTTGTGAAAGTCGTCGATGCGGAACGCCTCGACGGCCGCAATGCGGGTGGCGTCGTCCCCCGCTGCGTTGAGGTCTACTATGAGCTGCGAGAGGCGGCCAAGCCGTCCCGGCTGTGAGGGTAATCCGGTGCCCGCCTGACTGGTCCTGATGAACCCGTCGGTCTTGAGCGACGTCGCGACGCGGGTCAGGTTCTTGAACTCGCCTCGTTTCAAGGCCTGCCAGCCACCCTCGCGTGCGGCCTCAGCGACGTCGATCAGCTTCAAGGCCTTCTCCTGCGCATCGACGGCCGCCTGGATCTGCGAGCGGGCGTTGCCGAAGCCGTCGAGGATGCCGTTGAGCTCAGTCGCGCGAGCGTCGAGCGAGCGGGAGGTGAAGAAGTTCGTCGGGCTGTCGAGCGCGGAATTGACCTTCAGCCCCGAGGCGAGGCGAGCGGTCGTATCGGCTTGCTGCGCCGCCACCGTCTGCGATGACAGGAGGGCGGCTCTGACGCCCTTGGATAGAGCAATGATGTCACTGTTCATGACGGCCTTCTGGTCGTGCGATCACAAGTCTTAGTGATCGAACTCTAAAGGCGTATATGCAACTTCCCACTTAAGAGGTATGGTTACCTGAACTTGAACGCTCGAACACTTCGCGACGTCATTCGGCCGCGATAGACGTCGCTGTCCGTCCATCCGTGAACTGAAGCCGCGCCAGTCGCGCGTAGAGCCCGCCCTTCGCGACGAGCGCATCGTGCGTGCCGGTCTCCACGATCCGTCCGGCCTCCATGACGAGGATGCGGTCGGCCTTCAGCACCGTCGCGAGGCGGTGGGCGATGATGAGCGTCGTGCGCCCCTCCATCAGGCGGTCGAGCGCGGCCTGCACCAGCGCTTCGCTTTCGGCGTCGAGGGAGGACGTGGCCTCGTCGAGGAGGAGCACGGGCGCGTCCTTCAGTACGGCGCGCGCGACGGCGATACGCTGGCGCTGCCCGCCCGAAAGCGTGACCCCGCGCTCTCCAATCAGCGTCTCGTACCCTTCGGGCAGCGCATCGATGAAATCACCGGCCTGGGCCGCCCGGGCTGCAACCGCGATCTCTTCGTCGGATGCATCGGCGCGGCCGTAGCGGATATTCTCGGCAATCGAATCGCCGAAGACGACCGGGTCCTGCGAGACGAGCCCGAGGACGCGCCGGACGGCCTGCGGATCGAGTTCGCGGATCGGTTCGCCCTCGAGCGAAATCGTACCCGCCGTCGGATCGTAATGGCGCAGGAGGAGGTGGAAGATCGTGCTCTTGCCGGCGCCCGATGGCCCGACGAGAGCGACCGTCTCGCCGGGCGAGACGTCGAAGGAGACGTCTTGGAGAACTTCGATGCTGGGGCGTGTCGGGTAAGAGAAGGCGACATGGTCGAAGATGACGCGGCCGTGGACTGGCGCCGGCAGGGCTCTCGGGCGCTCCGGGGTTCGCACGTCGGGCCGTACGGCGAGAAGTTCGGTCAGACGCTCCGTCGCGCCGGCGGCTGCGGCGACCTCGCCCCAGACCTGCGCGATCTCGCCAAGCGCGGACGCGGCGAAGACGGCGTAGAGGACGAACTGCGCCAGCTCCCCCGCCGTGATCCGACCCGCGAAGACGTCCTGCGTGCCGACCCAGAGGACGGCTGTCACGCTGGCGAAGACGAGGAACATCAAGGTCGCCGTCAGCACCGCGCGCAGCCGGATGCTGGCCCGCGCCGCCGTGAACGCCTGTTCGACCTGCGACCCGAAGCGCGTGTTGACGCGGGCCTCGTTGGTGAAGGCCTGCATGGTTCGCACCGCGCCGAGCGATTCGGTGCCGTAGGCGGAGGCTTCGGCAAGCGTGTCCTGCGCCTCGCGCGAGAGCTTGCGCACGCGCCGGATGAAGACGCTCAAGGGGAGCGCGATGGCGGGGATGGCGAGGATGACGAAGAGTGACAGGCGCGGGCTCGTCCAGACCATCAACCCGAGCGCGCCCAGAAGAAGGACGATGTTGCGCAGCGCGATGGAAACCGCTGCGCCGACGGCCGACTTGATCTGCGTCGTATCGGCGGTGAGGCGTGAGACGACCTCGCCGGTCTTCGTCGTGTCGTAGAAGGCGGCGTCGAGCGTGGTCAGGTGCGCGAAGACGGCGGCGCGCACGTCCGCCACCACCCGCTCGCCGAGCCAGGTGACGAAATAGAACCGGGTTGCCGAGGCGAGGGCCAGGACCCCGACGACGACGAGGAGGAGGCCGAAATAGGGCGCCACCTCGGCCGCTGTGCCCGATGTGAAGCCATCGTCGATCATGAACCGGATCGCGAGCGGAAGGCTCAAGGACGCGCCGGCCGCCGCCGTCAGCGCCAGAACGGCTCCCGCGATCCGCCAGCGATAGGCGAGGAGATGGGGAAGCAGCATCGTCAGCGGGCGCAGGTTCCGCGATGACGGGCGGTCCGGCTGCGATGCGCGGGAGGAGGGGGCCAAGAGGGGGGCTCGTTCGTCTGTTCGGCCTTTATCTAGGCGATGGAGCGGCCCCATAACAGAGGCACCGATCGTCGCGATGGGTGTGGGCGCCCTCGGTGCGATCCCGCCCTTGTCTCGCCGGGCACGCGGCGCTATAAGCCGCCGACGGCCGAGGCGCGATCCTGCGGGCGCTTTCGCGCGTGGAAGCGAAGGCGTTCGGATCGGGTCCGTCGGCCATTCCCATCTGAGCGGACACTCTCAACAGGACGCGCACGCGTCGCGCATGGCGGAAGGCGACAGGCCTTCGGAAAAGGACGAGCGATGAAGAAGGAAGGCCACCCCGACTACCACTTCGTGAACGTGGTGATGACCGACGGCACGACGTATCAGACGCGATCGACCTATGGTTCCGAGGGCGACACGATCACGCTCGACATCGACCCCAAGACGCATCCGGCCTGGACCGGCGGCAACCAGCAGCTGATGGATCGCGGCGGCCGCGTCTCGCGCTTCCAGAAGCGCTTCGGCAACCTCGCCCGCAAGTAGCCGGGCGGATAGGCGCGGGGAGGGATGGCCGTATCGACGCCCGCCGCCGCGCTGGCGACATCTATCGTTCATGAGACGACGCCAAGAGGCCGGACCAGATCGCTGGTCCGGCCTTTCGCGTGACCAAAGGGGGATGGACACGTTGGCTTGCCGCCGATCCCCTCCTCATTGTGATCCTCGGGCATCGACCCGAGGGTCCAGTGCGTCGACCGCGTCGCTCTCATCGCAGGCCCGCCGTCGCAAAGGGCGACCGACCGGCAGGACGGACGGAGGGCTTGCCGATTGCGCCCCTGGATTCTCCCGTCGGTGCCAGGAATGACGGCAGGAGGTAAGGTGGCTGCTAGACCGAGTCTTGCTGGAACCGCTCAAGCGGCGTCACCGCGTCACTGAAACGCATTCTCGAGGCGGTTGAGCTGGCTCGCGACGGCATTGGCGGGCACCGCGCGCATATCGTTGCCGTTATCGTCCGCTTCGTCCTGCAGGATCGCGTCGAGCCGCAGGACGCGGTGTTGAAGGTCGGCGCAGCGGCCGAAGAGATCGACGAGGCCCTCGGGCATCATGTCGGCATCGCCGGCCTTGTCGGGCGCGCTGAGCGGCTCGCCGAGCTTGACCTTGTCGTGCTCCGACCGTCCGGTCTCGGGCGTCATCTCGCCCTCGTTGACGGCGCGCTGCACGAGGAGCCAGGACGCGAGGCTCATCAGCCGCGTCGTCAGCTTCATGCTCAGCGTCGCATAGGCGAGCTTGCCATTGCCCGACATCGTCTTCGACGCCATGCGCCCTTCGCTGTCGAGATAGGCCGCCGTCTCCTCGATGAGCGCGATGCCATCGTCGAAGAGCGCCTTGAAGGAAGACGAGCCCGCAAGCCGCCGCCCAAACGCTATCGGCGCCTCGGCCACCGGCCGGGGCATCGCTCCGGTACCTGCTTCACGATCGTCCATAACGTCTGTGCACCCTCTTGCGGCCGGCACGGCGCGGCCTGGCGGAGAAGATGACAAAAAAAAGAGCCGCACAAAAGTGCGGCCCGAAGGAAGTCAACAGGGAGGCGTCAAACTGAACCGGAAAACCTGTCCAGAACTCAATCACTTGAGCTGTTCTATTGATACCTTCGAAAGATTAACACAGAGTTAATATCGAGCCCGTTTAACTCCGCATTATGCTTCATCCGGCTGTGCCAAAGGAAGACCAGGCGAAGTTTCGGCCGAATCGCGGGGCCTTGCCGCCGCCACGTTCGCTGGCTCTATAGCGGATTGGCTGGAGGGCGCCTGAAGGCGGCTGGACATATGAAACATCGTGGTGGCGACGGCGCCGGATTTCGCGCGACCGAGAACTCACCCGCGGGCGCGCCCTCGGCCGACGCATCGGCGGCCGGTGAGCGCATCGCGAAGGTGATGGCGCGCGCGGGCCTGTGCTCGCGCCGGGAGGCGGAGGCATGGGTGGCGGCGGGCCGCGTGGCCGTGAACGGGCGACGTATCGATTCGCCCGCGCTCAACGTTACGGCGGCCGACCGGATCCTCGTCGACGACGCGCTCCTGCCGGATCAGGAGCCGACACGTCTGTGGCGCCTTCATAAGACGCGTGGGACCGTCACGAGCCGGATCGACCCCGAGGGCCGCCCCGTCCTCTTCGACAAGCTGCCCCCCGAACTGCCGCGCGTGGTCTCGGTCGGTCGGCTCGATATCAACACCGAGGGCCTCCTCCTCCTCACCAATGACGGTCACTTGAGCCGTGCGCTCGAACTGCCGGCCACGGGCTGGCTACGCCGCTACCGCGTGCGCGTCCATGGAGACATGGACCCGAAGATGCTCGACGCCTTGAAGGCCGGCGTCACGGTCGATGGCGTTCGCTACGGGCCCGTGGACGCGAAGATCGACTGGGAGCAGGGCACCAACTCCTGGCTGACGCTCGGCCTCCGCGAAGGCAAGAACCGGGAGATCAAACGGCTGCTGCAGCATTTCCAGCTTCATGTGACGCGTCTCATCCGGGTGTCCTTCGGGCCCTTCCAGCTCGGCGATCTGCCGGCCGGCGAGGTCGAGGAAGTGCGCCCACGCGTGCTGCGCGACCAGTTGGGCGAGAAGATCCTCAAGGAGCACAGGATCGCCCTGCCGGACACGCGCACCGACAAGCCGGGCGCATCCGGCGCCGTGCCGAAGAAGGTGCCGGGCGTGAAGGTCAAGCGCGGCATGAAGGGTGGCAAGGCGACGAAGACCTTCGGCAAGCCGACCAGGCGCGAAGGGCCGCCGCCGACACTCGTTCGGGAGGTCGTGCGTGCGCGTCGTCGCCGGCCGACTTAAGGGCAAGCCCCTGCGCGCACCGGCCGGGGAGGGCACCCGCCCCACCTCCGATCGGCTGCGCGAGAGCCTCTTCAACATTCTCGCGCACGGGCGGATCGGCGACTCCGGTCCTGTCGAGGACGCACGCGTGCTCGATCTCTTCGCAGGCTCGGGCGCCCTCGGCATCGAGGCTCTGTCGCGCGGCGCCGCGTTCTGCCTCTTTGTCGATGAGGATGCGGGCGCGCGGGGTGCCATACGCGACAATTGCAGCGCGCTCGGCCTTAACGGCACGACGAAGATCTTCCGCCGCGATGCGACCGACATGGGACCGCTGGAGCGTTTCCAGCCCTTCACCCTCGCCTTTCTCGATCCGCCCTATGGGAAGGGTCTCGGCGAGAGGGCGCTGGTGAGTATCGCCGCTGGCGGCTGGCTCGCACCCGGCGCACTTTGCGTTCTGGAGGAGCGGGCGAACGCCGAGATCGCGGTGCCAGAGGGCTTCGAGCCTATCGAGACACGCGCGCAGGGCCTGGGCGCGGTGACCTTCCTTCGCAGGCTAGGCTGAGCGCCATGTCTATCAACGGCCGGTTCGCGGCCGCTACCGTCGCCCGAACAGCGATTCGAGATCGGCGAGCGACAGGCGCACATAGGTCGGGCGGCCGTGGTTGCACTGGCCCGCGTTGGGCGTGCGTTCCATCTCGCGCAGGAGCGCATTCATCTCCTCCGCCCTGAGGCGGCGCCCGGCGCGTACGGAGTGGTGGCAGGCCATGGTGGACAGGGCGTGGTTGAGCCGCTCGGCCACCTCGCCCGCACCGCCCCATTCGGCGAGCGTATCGGCCAGATCGCGCACCAGCTTGGCCGCATCGACCTGACCGAGAAGGGCCGGCGTCTCGCGAACCAGCAACGTGCCGGCGCCGAAGGTCTCGAGCGTCAGCCCGCAGGTCGCCAGCATGGCGAAATGGGGCTCCAGCCGGTCGAGATCGTCCTCGCCGATCTCGATGACATCGGGGATGAGGAGCGCCTGCGAGGGCACGCGGCCCGTGCCGAGCGCCGCCTTCATCCGCTCCAGAACGATGCGTTCATGCGCCGCGTGCTGATCGACGAGGACGACGCCGTCCTCGGTCTGGGCAAGGATATAGGTCTCGTGAACCTGCGCTCGCGCGGCCCCGAGCGGATGGTCGGCCGGCATCGTTTCGATCGCGTCCGGCTCGTCCGTGCGCGCTTGTGGCGGCGCGTAGGTGCTGGCCGGGCGTGACTCTGCGAAGCCGCGCGAGCGGGTGGCGGTATAGGATGTCCGGTCCACTGCCTGTCCGGCCCGCTCGTCCGCCTCCACGGTGCGCTCGGCTAGGGCAAGCTGCCCGTCATCCTGCGAGCGCCGGGCTGCGAAGGCCTGCAAGCGCGCCGCGTTGGACGTGGTCGCGACGCCCGCATGGGTCTCCAACCCCGCCTTCAGAGCCGTCACGATGAGGCCGCGCACGCCCTGCGCGTCGCGAAAGCGAACCTCGGTCTTGGCCGGATGGGCATTGACGTCGACGGCCTGCGGCTCGAGGTCGAGGAAGAGCGCGAGGACGGGGAAGCGGTCGCGTGGGACGACGTCCGAATAGGCGCCCCGCACGGCCCCCAGTAGGAGGCGGTCGCGGACCGGGCGGCCGTTGACGAAGAGGAACTGTTGCTGGCCGGTGCCGCGATTGTAGGTCGGCAGGCTCGCGCGGCCCGTGAGACGCATGGCGTTGCGGCCGGCGTCGACATCGAAGGCGTTGTCGGCAAAAGCGCGGCCGAGCACCTGCGCCAGGCGCTCCGCGTGGCCATCGGCGGGCGCGTAGTCGAAGCCGCCGCCGGCGTCGGAGACGAGCGTCACGCCGATGCCCGGGCAGGCCATGGCGAGACGCTTCAGCCCGTCGGCGACGGCCATCGCCTCCGACCGTGCGGTCTTGAGGAACTTGCGCCGCGCGGGCAGGCCGGCGAAGAGGCCGATCACGGTCACGACGGTGCCCCGCGTCAGCGCGGCGGGCACGATTTCGGACCGCGCGCCCATATCGACATCGAGCCGCCAGGCATGGGGCTCCGAAGCGTGTCGCGTGAGGATGGAGAGCGTCGAGACGGCGGCGATGGAGGGTAGCGCCTCGCCGCGAAAACCGAGCGTCGCGACGCTGAGAAGGTCGTCGCCCAAGAGCTTCGATGTCGCGTGCCGCTCGGTGCAGAGGTCGAGATCGGCGCGGTCCATGCCCGCCCCGTCGTCGATGACGCGGATGAGATCGGCCCCGCCGCCCTCCAACTCGACGCGGATGCGCGAAGCCCCGGCGTCGACGGCGTTCTCGGCGAGTTCCTTGACGACCGAAGCCGGGCGCTCGACGACTTCGCCGGCCGCGATCCGATCGACGACGAGATCGGGGAGGCGGCGGATGGCGCCCGGCATTCGCACCCTCTCCTCGATGCGCGCCATGTCAGGCGGCCGGTGCCACGACGGCGCGCACAAGCGCCTTCGCATCGTCGGAGGCCCAGTCTGCCGGACCGGCGAGATAGCCGACCTCGCACCCTGCGGCGTCGATGAGGAGGGTGACGGGGAGGCCGATGCCGCGCCCTGCCGCACGCAAGCCATCGAAGACGTCCGTCGTCGGGTCATGATAGAAGGCGAGATTGGCGGCCCTGACCTCGTCGAGGAAGGCGCGGGGCTTGGCATCGTCTCCGGTGTCGATGCTGACGGCGACGACCTCGAAATCCTCCCCGCCAAACGTCTGTTCGAGGGCGTCGAGCGCTGGCATTTCGTGTCGGCAGGGCGCGCACCAGGTCGCCCAGACGTTGAGAAGGACGGCGCGGCCCGCCCAGTCGGCGAGCGTGCGGGGCTGCCCGTCGCCATCGGTGAAGGCGATCTCGGGCGGGCGCACGGGCGTCTCGTGGACGAGGAAGGCGGCGACCTCGCCCGTCGCGAGCGGCGTGATGGTGTCGGAGGCGCTCGCGAGCGGACAGGCATTGGCAGCGTTGTCGCCGGTGGGGCCGATCAGATAGAAGGCGAGGCCAAGCGATGCGGCGAAGAGCAAGGCCGCCGCCCCGACACCCGCGACCATCCTGCGTTTCACCGCCATACCTCGAACTCCCGGACCTGAACTGATGACCGACAAGGCCAGCCCAGAGATAGACGCGCCCGCCACATCCTCCAAGGTCGCGAGCGATGACAAAGCCGGGATCGCCGCCACGCAAGGCCGGCCGGCAGCGACTGACTCAGATGGCGATACCCAAACCCAGCCCGCCGGCGCAAGGCAAGCCCAGCCCGCCGGCGCAAGGCAAGCCCAGCCCGCCGGCGCGAGGCAAGCCCAGCCCGCCGGCGCGAGGCAAACCCAGCCCGCCGGCGCGAGGCAGAAAATGTGGGGCGGGCGTTTTGCGGCCGGGCCGGCGGCGATCATGGAGGAGATCAACGCGTCGATCGACTTCGACAAGCGACTGGCGGCGCAGGATATCCGGGGCTCGAAGGCGCATGCGGCGATGCTGGTGGCGCAGGGCATCCTCAGCGACGAGGATGGCGCCGCGATCCAGGCGGGGCTCGACCAGATCGGGGCGGATATCGCGGCGGGCGATTTCACCTTCTCGCGCAGCCTCGAGGACATTCACATGAATGTCGAATCGCGGTTGGCGGAACTCGTCGGCGATGCGGCCGGGCGGCTTCATACGGCGCGAAGCCGCAACGATCAGGTCGCGACCGACTTCAAGCTCTGGGTCCGCGAGGCGCTCGATGCGATCGAGGCGGGGCTTGCCGACGTGCAGGCGGCGATGGTGGATGTGGCCGATGCCCATGCCGACACGGTTCTGCCGGGCTTCACCCACCTACAGACGGCGCAACCCGTCACCTTCGGCCACCACATGCTGGCCTATGTCGAGATGCTGGACCGCGACCGTGGCCGGTGCCGTGATGCGCGGGCGCGGATGAACCTTTCACCATTGGGATCGGCCGCATTGGCCGGCACGCCCTATCCGATCGACCGGCACAGGACGGCCGAAGCCCTCGGGTTCGACGGTCCGACGCGCAACTCGCTCGACGCGGTGTCGGACCGCGACTTCGCGCTCGAAGCGCTGGCGGCCGCGTCCATCTGCGCCATGCATCTGTCGCGGTTGGCCGAGGAGATCGTGATCTGGTGCTCGGCGCCCTTCTCCTTCATCAAGCTCACGGACGCCTATACGACCGGCTCCTCGATCATGCCGCAAAAGCGCAATCCGGATGCGGCCGAGCTGGTGCGCGCCAAGGTCGGGCGGATAGCGGGCGCTTTCCAGACCCTGATGATGGTGATGAAGGGCCTGCCGCTCGCCTATTCAAAAGACATGCAGGAGGACAAGGAGCCGGTCTTCGACGCATTGCCGGCCCTCCAGCTGTGCATCGCCGCGACGGCCGGCATGGTTCGGGACCTGACGCCCAATGCCGAAGCGATGAAGACGGCTGCCGGCGGCGGGTTCTCGACGGCAACCGATCTTGCCGACTGGCTCGTCCGTGCGCTCGACATGCCTTTCCGCCGTGCACACCACGTCACGGGCCGGATCGTCGCCGAGGCCGAAACGCGCGGCTGCAAGCTCGACGAGTTGCCGCTGGACGCGATGCAGGCCATCGATCCCGACATCACGGCCGAGGTGCTGGACGTTCTCTCGGTCGAGGCGTCGGTCGCGAGCCGGACGAGCTTTGGCGGCACGGCGCCCGACAATGTCCGCGCACAGGTCGCCTTCTGGCGCGAGCGTCTGGCGTGAGGGTTCAGCCCCGCGCGCTCGTCCTCGGCGCGGGCATCACCGGGCTCTGTACCGCCTGGGGGCTGGTGAAGCGGGGTTGGGACGTTACGGTCGCAGATCGGGGCACGATCCCCAATCCGCTCGCCGCGTCGTGGGACCACCACCGCCTCATCCGGCCGCACTATCCGAGCGCACCAGGGCTCGCCGCACGGGTGGCCGACGCGCATGTGGCCTGGGATGTCCTCTTCGCCGATCTGAGCGATGTCGGTGCTGATGGGCCGCTCTATGCGGAGACGGGCGTCCTCTCGATCAGCACTGAAGAGGACGATTGGACGGACCGCGCCGCCGCCGCTCTCGATACCGCAGAAGTCGCCAACGAGCGTCTGGAGCCGGTGGAGCTTGCCGAGCGTTATCCCCAGTTCGCACTGTCCGACGCGCGCTATGGCCTCTACACCGAGGCCGGCGGCGCGCTTCTCTCCGACCGTATCATCCACGGGCTCATACGCTGGCTGACGGCCAAGGGCGTGGTGCTGGTCGAGGGGTTCGAAGCCGTCGCGATCGATAGTGCGAGGGGCTGCGCGACGGCCCGCGACGGGCGTACTCTCGTAGCGGATACCGTGGTCGCCGCCGTGGGCGTAGGCAGCGCCGCGCTACTCTCGGACTGGATCGCAGACCCCTTGCGCCCCCGCCGCTCCGTCGTCCTCTACGTCGATCCGCCAAGCGATCTCGGCCAAGCCTGGGCGCGTGGCCCTAGCTGGTGCGATCTCGGCGGTGCGGACGATCATTGGGGCATCGCGCCCGTCGCCGGTCTGCCGCTCAAGCTTGGCCTTGGCGCCCACACCCGCGATGGCGACGAAGTGCAGGAACGCGAGGCGACCGAGGTCGATATCGCGACCATTCTCGCCGGCTATGCGACCTGTTTCACCCGTCTCGCCGAATACCGGATCCGCAGCGCCGTCGCCAATTTCTGGACGCTGGCACCAGACGAGGCCTTCCTCATCCGCCGCGACGACCGCCTGATCGCGACCGCCATCGATTCAGGCCACGCTTTCAAGTTCGGCGCGGTGAACGGGTTGGATCTCGCCGAGGGGGTCGCGGAGCCCGAACGGTTCGGAGCGATGGCGACGAAGATCGCTGGCGCCTCAGCGTCCCTCACGCCACCACATCAGGCCTAGTGCGCCCAGCAGGAGAGCGAGGCCGAGGAGGCCGGAGAGGAGTGGCACCGTCGTGACGCCGGTGAGGGCATAGGCCCGGCTTTCGCGCAGGCCCATCCAGCCGGTGCCGGCGAAGCGGGTCGCGGTCTCGCCGAGGAGGGAGAGGCGGGGCACGTCGTCCGCGCCGAGGGTGCGGGCCGTGTTGCCGCCCGTCGCCTCCGCGATGGGGGCGATACGCTCGGTCGTGCTCGTCACGCGGGCGAATTCGGCGGGGTTGAGCGGGCCGATATTGGTGACGGCGGTCAGGTCGCCATCGGTGGCGCGGTAGAGGCCGAGAATGCGGGCTGGCGCTTCGGCGCGCCAGAGGCCGTCCTCGCTCTCCGCCAGCGTGAGGGCGGTCGGTGTGCCGGTCGGATCGGTCAGCGTGACCGGGGCGACGCCGTCGGCCATGGTCTGGCGCTCGACGACGATGCGCTCGCCCTCGCGAACGAGCCGCAGGGCCTCCTCCTCGAGGTCGGGCTCCTGCATGAGCCAGTGCGCGGTGCGGCGCAGGAGATCGACATAGGGGCCGCCGCCATCATAGCCGCGCGCCCAAAGCCAGGCCTGATCCGACATCATCTGCGCGACCCGGCCCTCGCCCTGGCGGGAGAGGACGACGAGCGGGCTTTCCCCAGCGCCCGTCATGACGATCTCGCCTTCGCTGGCGGCGAGCGATTCGATGAGGCGGAGCCAGTCGCCCCAGCTCTCCTGGCCCTCGAGCCCGCGCGTGACGGGGTGGCGGGCGCCGGCTTCGGTGACCTGCGGACTGAAGGCCTCCTCGATCACGGCGCCCGTCGGCTCGGCCGGTAGGATGGGCGAGAGGAGGGAATCGTAGAGGCTGTCGAAGCCCGCATATTCGGGGCCCGACGCGACGAGCACCGCGCCGCCATCGCGCACATAGCGCGCGATGTTGTCGTAATAGGTCTGGAGAAGCACGCCGCGCTGCTGGTAGCGGTCGAAGACGATGAGATCGAATTCCTCGAGCTTGACTTGAAAGAGCTCGTGCGTCGGGAAGGCGATGAGCGAGAGCTGCGCGACCGGCGTGCCGTCCTGCTTCTCGGGCGGGCGCAGGATCGTGAAGTGGACGAGGTCGATCGCCGCATCGGCCTTGAGGAGGTTGCGCCACGTTCGCTCGCCCGAGTGCGGTTCGCCCGAGATGAGAAGGACGCGCAGCGCTTCGCGCACGCCCTGGACGACCACGACGGCGCGATTGTTGACCTCCGTCAGCTCGTTCTCGACGGGCGAGGCCGCGATCTCGATATAGTTGGCGCCCGCATGCTCAAGCGTCACGTCGAGGGTGACGTCTTCGCCCGCGCGCACGGCGAAGGTGTCGAGAGGTTCGCCGTCGAGGGTGAGGGTGATCTCGGCGATGCTCGACGAGGTCTCGCCTTCATCCTCGATCCGGAAGGTGAGCGACTGGCTCTGGCCGACGATGCCGAAGCGCGGCGCGGCCGTGATCGCGACCCGCCGGTCGACCTCGCCCTCGCGACCGGTGACGAGGGCGTGGAGCGGGGCGTCGAAGCCGAGCGCCTCGCGAGCCTGCGGCGCATCGACGACCTGACCGTCGGTGATGAGGATCGCGCCGGCGACGCGGCCGGGCGCGACGTCGCCGAGCGTTCGCGAGAGCGGCTCGAAGAGGGCCGTGCCATCCTCGCCGGCCCGGGCGACGGTGACGGTACGGGTCTCGATGCCGAGCGCGTCGAGCCGGGCCGTCACCTCGGCCGCGACCGCATCGGTGCGCGCCGGCCGCCCGTCGAGCGCCTGGCTCGGACTGCGGTCGACGATGAGGGCGGCGACGGCGGGCAGGGCCTCGCGCTCTTCCTGGCGCAGCGTCGGATTGAGGAGCGCGGCGCTCAAAACGAGAGCGGCTAGGACGCGCAGCAGGCTTCCCCGCGCCCCACGCAGGAGGCCGAGCGCCGCGACGAGGACGCCCGCGATCCCGAGCCCCGCGATCAGCCAGACAGGCAGCAGGGGCGTGATGGAGAGGGAAAGGTTCATGGCGCCCGCCTCACTGGCCAAGCCGTTCGAGGATGGCGGGGATGTGGACCTGATCGGCCTTGTAGTTGCCCGTCAGCGTGTACATCACGATGTTGATGCCCGTCCGGTAGGCGTATTCGCGCTGCAAAGGGCCGCTCGGCACGGTCGGGAAGAGCGGCTGGCCGGCCTCGTCGATCGCCCACGCGCTCGCGAAATCGTTGGACGTGATGAGGATCGGTGAGACGCCGTCTCCGGCGCGCACCGGGCGGGTGGTGTCGGCGGCCCCGGTGAGGCGCTCAGTCCAGAGGTCGCCGCCGCGCCAGCGGCCCGGAAAGTCCTGCAAGATGTAGAAGGCCTTCGTGATCACGTGATCGGAGGGCACCGGCTCCAAGGGTGGCAGGTCTATGCTGGCGAGGAGTGCGCGCAGGCGGGCCATATTGGGGCCGGCGCCTCCGGTCAGGGTCGCGGCGTCTCCCTCGTCCCGCGTGTCGAAGAGGACGGTGCCGCCGTTGGAGAGGTAGCCGGTCAGGCTGCGGCGTTCCTCGTCGGTCAGGTCGGCGGCGCTGGCGTCTATCGGCCAATAGAGTATCGGGTAGAAGGCGAGCTCGTCCTCGCCCAATGTGATGCCGACGGGCTCGGCCGGCTCGAACGCGGTCCGTGCGTTGAGCGCGAGGGTGAGACCGGCCAGGCCTGCCTCCGACACCCGGTCGAGGCTTTGGTCTCCGGTCAGGACGTAGGCGAGGCGGGTCTGCCCGGCGGCCTCGGCATCGCTGATCGTCTGGGCGTTCGCCTCCGGTAGGGGCATGGCGAGCGCGGTGACGAGCGCCGCCGCGCCGATCGTCGCGGCACGGCGCGCAGTGAGGCCGCCGCCGCGCAAGACGAGGATCGCAAGTCCGTCGAGAACCAGGAGCGTCAGCCCCACCGCGAGGAGCCAGGGCGCGAGGTCGAACGGCGCGGCCTCGCTGTAGGCGCGCGGCGCGGCGATGCCGCTCAGCGCGGCGGGGTCGAGGGCATCGAGCATCGCGTCGTCCGCCAAGAGGTTGAGGGCAACGAAGCCGTCCTGCGTGCCGTAAAGGCCGGGCGGATTGACCGGGCCTGGGCGTAGGCGGCGCGTGTCGAGGGGTTGCGTCGTCGGGGCCGGCGCGCCGAGGCGCCCGAATCCGTCGAGCGTGCGATAGGGCGCGAGCGTCGTCTCCGGCACCCCGGCTGCGCTTCGTGCGCTGGCGAGCGCGACGGTGCGGCGCAGCACGTCGACGAAGGCGCCCGAAAGCGGCAGGTTCGACCAGCGCGTATCGGCCGTGACGTGGAAGAGAACGATCCGCCCGCTGCCCCGCGTCTCGGCCGTGATGAGCGGCGTTCCGTCGGCGAGGCTCGCCCAGGTCTTCTCCGCGAGGTCGATATCGGGCTCGGCCAGCACCTGGCGGGCGACGCGCACATCGGCCGGGGGGTTGATCGCGGCGAGGGGGCCGGTGAAGGCGTCGAGCGGCTGCGGCTCTTCCCAGGAAAGCGTGCCGCCCAGCGAGCGGTCGCCGCGCCGGAGCGTGACGGGAATGAGATCATCCTCACCGGCGGCCAGACGCGGGCCGGCGAAGCGGACGAGCGTTCCGCCACCGTCGATCCAGGCGCCGAGGCGCTCTTCATCGTCAGGCTGGAGGACGCCCACATCGGCGAGCACCACGACGGCCGTTCCGCGCCCCTCGGCCAGGAGCGTGTCGAACGCGGCGCCGACGTCGGGCTCTTCGGGCTGGACGACATTCGCATAGGGCAGCAGAGCCTGCGAGATGTAGTGGAGCGGCGACAGGAGCGGTTGCGTCTCGTTGACGGCGTCGCCCGACACGAGCCCGACCGTTCGCCGCCGGGCGCCCTCGTCGAGAAGGCGGACGGCGCCCGAGGACGGCTCGCCGACGAGCTCGATCCGCGCGACCTCGTTCCGGATCTGGAGGGGAAGGTCGAAGTCGAAGGGTGTGGCGCCCGCGCCGGATACGGGGATTTCGGCGAGGGTTCGCGAGCGTGCGTCGAGCGCGCGGGCGATCCCCTCGGCGGGGCCGGAGGCGAGGAAGACGGCATCGCCTTCCTCGCCCTCGGCCGGCGCGCGAAGGCCGAGGATCGGGCGCTGCGGCGTCCAGACTGCGACATCGCCCGGCACCGCTGCGCGCAGCGTGTCGACGAAGGCGGCAGCGTCGTCGCCGAGACCGTCCGACAGCCAGGCGATCTCTTCGATCGCTTCCGCCGAAACGCGCTGGAGAAGGCGCGCCGCGACGCTGGGGCGGGCGGGTGCGTAGGGCTCCGGCGCGGCGGCGGCGAGGGTGTCGGCTGGGGGAAGGTCGTCGCTCGCAGGCGTGGCCGAGAGCGCGAGATGAACCGGGCGACCGCTCCGCTCGGCGCTGGTTACGAGTCGTTCGGCCACGGCGACACGGTCCTCCCAGCCGGGTGCACTGGCCCAGCCGTTGTCGAGGACGACGAGCAACGGGCCCTCGCCGGTGAGGACGGGCGGGCTCGGCCGCCAGATCGGTGCGGCAAGGGCGAGGATGACGAGCGCCGCGAGGAGGAGGCGCAGGGCCGTCAACCACCACGGGCTGCGCTGCGGCGTCTCTTCGGGCTCGCGTAATTCGAGAAGAAGGCGGATGGGCGGGAATGCGACGCGGGCCGGCGCCGGCGGCGTGACACGCAGGAGCCACCAGATGACGGGGAGGAGACCCAGCCCGAGGAGCAGCCAGGGGCTGGCGAAGGCGAGGGGGAGGCCGAGCATCAGTGCGCCCCCACCCGGGTCTGTAGCCCCTGCGTCATCAGCCCATGGAGGGCGAGCAGCGGCACATGCGCGCTGGTGTCGGTGTGGTGGACGTGGAACGACCAACCGAGGCGCCCGCAAAGCGTGCGCAGCCGGTCCTTTCGCGCGGCGAGAAGGGTCGCGTAATCGTCGGCCAGCGCCTGCGCCCGCCCGACCGTGAGGCGCAGGGGATTGCCGAGGCCGGTGAACTCGGTGCGGCCCTCGAAGGGAAAGCTCTCCTCGATGGGGTCGAGCACCATAACGCAATGGCCCATCGCGCCGTCGGCGGCGAGGGCGGTGAGGCCGGTCTCGATCTCGTCGATAGGGTCGAGGAAGTCGGAGACGACGAGCGCCTGGGTGAGGCGGGCGAGGGGCGTGCGGGGCATCACGGCCAACGCGTCCTCGCTCCCGCCGAGCGCTTCGCCGAGATGGTCCGCGATGTGCTGCGCGACCCGGCCGCCGCTGCGGGGGCGGGTGAGGCCGAGCCAACCGGCCCGCTCCCCGCCGCCCGCCGCCAGTTGCGCGAGGGCGAAGGCGATGGTGAGCGCGCGGTCGGCCTTGGGCGTCTTCGACAAAGGCGAGCGATAGCGCATGCCGGGGCCGAGCGCCGCCCAGATCCAGAGCGTGTGCGCCGCCTCCCATTCGCGCTCGCGCACATAGAGATTGTCGTCGCGGCCCGAACGGCGCCAGTCGACGCGGGAGCCGGGCTCGCCGTTCTGGAAGGGCCGGAATTGCCAGAAGGCCTCGCCCGGACCGCTCACCCGCCGGCCGTGAACGCCCGACGCGATGGTGCGCGAGGCGTTGATGGCGGACATGACGATCTCGGGCAGGCGCTCCGCCAGCCGGCCGGCCTCCTCGCCGGCGTTGCCTGGTTCGATCGCCGTGTCGACCGCGTATCGGCCCCGGGGGGCGAGCGCCACGGTCTGCCCTAGCCGAGATCGGCGGCGAGCCGCCCGATCGCGTCGCGAATGGTCAGCCCCTCGGCCCGCGCGGCAAACGTGAGCGCCATGCGATGCTGAAGGACGGGAACGGCGAGCGCCGCAACATCCTCGACGGACGGCGCGAGCCGGCCCTGCACGAGCGCGCGGGCGCGGCTGGCGAGCATCAGTGCCTGCGCCGCGCGGGGACCGGGGCCCCAGGAGACGAAGCGCGTGACCTCGTGTCCGCCTTCGCCGGGGCGCGCCGAGCGCACGAGCCCGAGGATGGCGTCGATAACGCTCTCCCCCACGGGCATCTGCCGCACGAGGGCCTGCATGTCGGTCAGGTCGGCGGGATCGAGAACGCTGCGCACCGGCGTCTCCCGCGCGCCCGTCGTCTCGATCATCATCCGCCGCTCGGCCGCCTCGTCGGGATAGTCGACGTCGATCTGCATGACGAAGCGGTCGAGCTGCGCCTCGGGGAGGGGATAGGTGCCCTCCTGCTCCAGCGGGTTCTGCGTGGCGAGCACGTGGAAGGGCGCGGGCAGGTCGTGTCGCGCGCCCGCGACCGTGACGTGCCGCTCCTGCATCGCCTGGAGGAGGGCGGACTGGGTGCGGGGGCTGGCGCGGTTGATCTCGTCGGCCATCAGGAGCTGCGCAAAGACGGGCCCCTTGAGGAAGCGGAAGGCGCGGGTCCCGTCATCGGCCGTCTCGAGGACCTCGGAGCCGAGGATGTCGGCCGGCATGAGGTCGGGCGTGAACTGCACACGGCCCGCATCGAGCCCCAGCACGGTGCCGAGCGTCTCGACGAGGAGCGTCTTGGCCAAGCCGGGAACGCCGACCAGAAGGCCGTGACCGCCCGCGAGGATGGTGACGAGCGTGTTCTCGATCACGTCGTCCTGGCCGTAGATGATCTCGCCGGCCGCCGCCTTCGCCTCGGCCGCGCGGGCGGCGAGCGCATCGGCGCGCGCGACGATCTCGTCGTCGGATGGGGTCTGCGACGGTAGCGTCTGCGTTTCGGACATCTTTCAGGCTCCGTTCTCGGCTCCGCCGTTCGCGCGATGTCATCACAGCGAGCCCCCCTTGTGAAGGCAAAGGCGCGTGATGGCGACCTTACACATTCGTCATGTGCGGCGAGGCCAGCGCCGCCGGGTGCGCGCCCTATCCTCACCGGCCTTGTCCCCGTCCGCCTTGTCCTGGCGCGCCGCGCGGTCCAACTAGGGTGGCATGAACGCGCTCCCCGACCTCACGGCCCTATTGTCGCAGACCGGCACCAAGCCGCCCGTCGAGCACTGGCATCCGGAGCATTGCGGAGCGCTCGACCTCGTCATCACCCGGGATGGGCGCTGGATCCACGAGGGCTCGCCCATGGGCCGGGCACGGATGGTCGCGCTCTTCGCCTCCGTCCTGCGGCGCGAGGACGACGGGTCATACGTCCTCGTCACGCCTGCCGAGAAGCTGACGATCACGGTCGAGGACGCGCCCTTCGCCATGGTCGAGATGCGCGTGGATGGCGACGGTGAGAATCGTCGGATCGCGCTGCGCGACAATGTCGGCGATTGGATCGAGGTGGGGCCGGAGCATCCGCTGCGACTGGTCTCGCCGGCTGATGCGTTCAAGCCCTACGTGCTCGTGCGCGGCCGACTGGAGGGATTGCTCAGCCGTGCGCTGGTGCACGACCTCGTGGACTGCCTCGACGTGGATGGGCGCGGGCTCTGGGCCGGCGGGGTCTACTTCCCCGTGCTGCCGGCATGACGACGCGCGAGCGGCTGGTCTCGGCGCTCTCCGCCGCGCCCCCGCCCGTGGATGGCGTTCCGCTCGGCGATAGCGGTACCGAGACGACGCCGCCGGCCGATCTGGCGGATGCGGCCGTCCTCGTGCCCGTCATCCTCGGGCCCGAACCCCATCTTCTCCTCACCCGCCGCGCCGACACGCTGCGCACGCACAAGGGGCAGATCGCCTTTCCGGGTGGCCGGATGGAGCACGGCGAGACGCCCTGGGAGGGCGCGCTGCGCGAGGCGGAGGAAGAGATCGGACTGGCCCGGCACGTCCCGGAGCAAATCGGCTATCTCGACCCTTACGTGACGATCACCCGCTTTCGGGTTCAGCCTTGCGTCGCCCTCCTGCCCGAGGGCCTGCGCTTCAGGCCCGATCCGCGAGAGGTCGCCGAGGTCTTCACCGTGCCGCTGGCCTTTCTCATCGACCGCCGCAACCACCGGACACGATCGGGCACCGTCGACGGCGCCCGGCGGACGGCCTACGCCATGCCCTATGAGGGCTTCGACATCTGGGGCGCGACCGCCGGCATGATCCGCAATCTCGTCGATCGCCTGGAGGGCGCGGCACCCGCGCCGATGGCCTCGCCAGCCCGCGTCCTCGCCGCTGGCGGAGGGGAGCGCTGAAATGGGCCGGTTGATCGCGATCCAGGTCGGACTCTTCCTCCTGCCCTTCTTCCTCTTCTGGCTCTACGTGAAGATCGGCCGGAAGGTCGCGTTTCCCCGGCCGACGGGGTGGCTCGTTCTTGCAGGTCTCGCTCTCGCCGTCGCCGGATTTCTCGTCGCGGGCACGCAGGGCGGGCGTCCTCCCGGAAGCGACTTCGAGCGGACGCGGGTCGAGGACGGCCGGCTCATTCGCGGCCGTTAGCCGATGATCGTCGACCATCCCCGCTTCGACGCCCCCTCGGTCGCGCGTGTCTACGAAGCGTTGAGCGGCGACGGCGGGCAGGCCCGCATCGTCGGCGGCGCGGTGCGCAACGCGATCCTCGGCCGGCCGATCACCGATATCGACTTCGCGACCACCATCGCGCCCGCAGAAACGACGCGGCGGGCCGAGGCGGCCGGGTTCAAGGTCGTCCCCACCGGCATCGCGCATGGCACCGTCCTTCTCGTGCCGCCGGATGGCGAGGAGACCTTCGAGGTCACGACCCTGCGCGAGGATGTCGAGACCGACGGGCGCCACGCTGTCGTGCGCTTCGGCACCGACTGGGAGGCCGATGCCCGCCGCCGCGATTTCACGATGAACGCGCTCTATCGGGACGCCGACGGCACGCTGGTCGATCCGTTGGATGGTCTCGCCGACGCCCGGGCGATGCGGGTTCGCTTCATCGGCGATGCACACCAGCGCATTCGGGAGGACGGTCTGCGCATCCTCCGCTTCTTCCGCTTCAGCGCGGAGTATGGCGGCGGAGAGCTCGACGCGGCCGGTCTCGACGCCGCCGACGCCTCCGTCGAGCGTCTCGACGCGCTGTCGGGCGAGCGAATCCGCGCGGAATTCCTCAAACTCCTCGTCGCCCCCTTCGTACTGCCGGTCCATGACGGCATGGCGACGGGCGGGCATATCGAGCGGATCGTCGGCGAGGGGCACGATCGCGACCGCTTCGCCAGGCTCGTCTCTCGGACGGATCCGGGTTCGCCGGACGCGCTTCTCCGGGTCGCGGCGCTCCTGACGTCGCCCGATCAGGCCCGCCGGGCCGCCGACCGGCTGAGACTGTCGACCAGGGAAGCGGACCGGCTCGTCCATGCGGTCTCGGATGCCCAGGCGCTGTCGGAAGGCGCCCCCGTGGGCGTTCGCGAGACGCTCTATCGCTGGGGAGCGGCGCGGCTGCACGATGCCCTGCGGCTCGCGATCGCCGGCGGCGATCTGCGGTGGGAGGAGAGCTTCCGGCAGATCGGCGATATGAGCCGCCCTGTCTTCCCCTTGAAAGGTCGTGACGTGGTGGCCGCCGGTCTCGCGGCCGGGCCGGACATCGGGACCGTCCTGGCCGAGGTCGAGCGAGAGTGGATCGCGGCCGACTTTCCGCAGGACGACGCCGTGCGCACGCTCCTCCTTGCAAGTATCCGGCGGCTCGACCGCTGAGTTCGACGTGTGAAACGGTTCAGGCGGCTTGTTGCGCGCCGCCGCTGCCGACATGGTTCGCGCGAATATGGGCGTCCGCTTCCAGTCGGTCGAGCGGGCGGCCGAAGATATAGCCTTGGATTTCGTCGACGCCGATCTGGCGCAGCTTGGCGAGCTGCGCCTCCGTTTCGACGCCCTCGGCATTGATGCGCATGCCGAGCGAGCGGCCCATGAGCGCCACGCCCGACACGATCGCCACCGCCTCGCGCTTCTCCTCGAGATCGATGATGAACGATCGGTCGAGCTTGATCTTGGAGAAGGGGAACTTCGCCAGATAGCCGAGGCTGGAATAGCCGGTGCCGAAATCGTCCATCGCGATCGAGATGCCGAGGCGCTTGAGGGTGAGGAGCGCGTCGAGGATGGCCTTGGTGTCCTGCATGAGCGTGCTCTCGGTGATCTCCAGTTCGAGCCGGCGCGGCGGCAGGCCGCTCGTTCGCAGCGCGGTCATCACGACGTCGACCACGTTCTGGCGCATGAACTGGAGCGGGGAGAGGTTCACGCTCACCTTGAGAGGGTCCGGCCAGGTCATCGCCTGGCGACAGGCTTCGTTGAGGACGAACTCGCCGAGCGGTCCGATGAGGTCGCTCTCCTCCGCCAGCGGGATGAAGCGTCCCGGTGAGATGTCGCCCCATTTCGGGTGCGTCCAGCGGCAAAGCGCTTCAAAACCGTGCACGCTCCCCGACGCGAGATCGTGCTGCGGCTGATAGGCGACGTGCAGCCCGCCGACTTCGAGCGCCTCTCTAAGGTCGGCTTCGAGCGCGGCATTGGCGCGCTCGGTGCTCGCCATCTCGTCGCTGAAGACGAGGACCGGCTGGCCGTTCGCAACGGCGCGGTTTCGCGCGATGCGCGCGGACTTGATAAGGAGATCCTCGGTCAGGCCGTGCTCCGGCATCATCGCGATGCCGGCCGAGATCGTGACGCTGAACTGACGGCCCCGTACGGCATAGACCTCGTTGGCGACGTCGCGCAGGCGCGTCGCCGTGCTGACGGCTCCGTCGGCCGAGCCGCCCGGCGAGAGGACGACGAACTCGCTCGTGCTGAGCCGGATGACGGTGTCCTCCGGCCGCAGACGCTGGCGCAGCCGCATTGCCATGCTCTGCACGAGTGCGTTGAGCGTCTGCGCGCCCTCCTGCTCGGCCAGCGTGTTGTAACGGTCGATCGCGATAAGGATGACAGCGGTCTGCGGGTTCCGCGACGACGCGCTGCGCTGGATGATCTCCTCCAGAAGAACGCGGTTGGGCAGTCCCGACACCACGTCCCGCCGGGAGATGCGCTCCACTTCGGCCCGGCTCTGTATCTGCGCCCGGGTCGCATGGCGAAGCGCCGCGATAATGAGAACCAGCATGAGCGCGAACGTGCACGAGATGGCGATCGTCAGTCCCGTCATCGCGCCGTCGATGCGGGAGGCGGCCCTATCGATCTGAAGCTCGAGGCGCGCGATGGATACGATCTCGCCCGCGACTCGCAACGGAACGTCCGCCATCGCGGTCAGGTCTCGCGAGATGCCGGCCGACGAGAGCGAAACCTCCGGTCCGGTCTCCAGTTTCTGGGCGAAGGGGCGGGAGGCATGGAGCGGGTCCTGACGGCGGTTCACGTCGATGCCCGATGCCTCACGGGAATCGAAGAGAACCCCGCCGGCCGGGTTGAAGACGACGAAGCGGGAGACGGTGTCGCTGGTCGCGACGCGGATCATCCACGTCTCGTCGGGCGACAATGGCGCCCGTCCCGTCAGCTTCCGATAAAGACTGTTCTGAGCCTTGATGTGCGCGTGCCACGTCGTCGCGACGATCTCGGCCTCGCGATGGAGGAATTGGGAGCCGACGGCGTTGACCAGGACTACCGTCCAGACCCAGGCGCCGCAGAAGAGCGCGAGCAGCGCCGCGCCTCCCAGGTACTCCCGTAGCCCCCATCGCTTCATAGCTCCGACCCCCGGAAGACAATGTCTCCATTCAACGCTATGTGGAAAAGGCTAATCGAGCGCTAAGCCGATGGAGGCGTAGCGTCACCTTCGTCCCGATACAGGTCGGTCCGGCGGAACCTACGGCCATTTGGCGACAGGCGGCATCGACGACAGGATCGAATTGACGTTGCCGCCCGTCTTCAATCCGAACACCGTGCCCCGGTCGTGCAACAGGTTGAACTCCACGTAGCGCCCGCGGCGGATGCACTGCGCCTCGCGGTCTGCCTTGGTCCAGGGTCGGCTCATGTTGGCCGCGACGATCCGCGTGTAGACGTCCGTGAAGGCCCGCCCGACATCCTGCGTGAAGGCGAAGCGGTCCTCCCAGCCGCCCTTGTCGAGATGGTCGTAGAAGATGCCGCCGATGCCGCGCTGCTCGTTGCGATGCGGGAGGTGAAAATAGCGATCGCACCAGTCGCGATAGGCGGCGTAGTCCTGCCCATGCGCGTCGCAGGCGCCTTGCATGGCGGCGTGGAAGTCGAGCGCGTCCGGATCGTCGGGCTGGCGGCGGGGGTCCAGCATGGGCGTCAGGTCGCCGCCGCCGCCGAACCAGGCCTGCGTGGTGACGACGAAGCGCGTGTTCATATGCCCGGTCGGCGCGTTGGGATTGCGCGGGTGGGCGATGACCGAGATGCCCCCGGCCCAGAACCGGGGATCGTCGGCAGCGCCCGGTATCTGCGCACGAAACTCTGGCGCGAACTCGCCGTGGACGGCAGAGACGTGAACACCCGCCTTCTCGAAGACGCGCCCCCGCAAGAGCCCCATCACGCCGCCGCCGCCATGCCCGCCCGAATGATCGGTGCGAGACCAGGGCGTGCGTTCGAATCGGCCGGGCGCGCGATCGCCCATCGGTCGCCCGTCTTCGTCCGTCAGATTGGCATCGACCGTATCCTCAAGTCCCTCGAGCCGCGCGCAGAGGTCGTCGCGCAAGTCGGAGAACCACGTGACGGCGCGGGCTTTTCGCGCGTCGAGTTCGCCGGCGTCGGCAGTCTTCTTCATGGGGCGTCCTTCGTCGTGTCGTCTGGTGTTCGGGGGGCGATGCACGTCTTTGTGGAGACACCCTCCATCTCGGCTGATACGAAGCCGTTCGTCTGCCGCAACGCCTCCCCTAGCACCAGCGCGGCGGCCAATGCGACATTGAGGGCGCGGGCTTCGCTTCGCATCGGCACGAGCACGCGCGCATCGCACGCCTCGTGCACGGCCTGCGGCACGCCAGCGCTCTCCCGACCGAGCAGCAGAGTGTCACCGGGGGAGAACGAGAAGCGCGTGTAGGGAAGGGCGGCCTTCGTGCTGAGGAGCACGATTCGTCCCCCAGCAGCGCGCAGCGCGTCGAAGTCGGCGTGGCGCACGACCTCGGCCTGCCGGACGTAGTCCATCCCCACCCGCCGGAGCGAACGGTCGTCGAGCGTGAACCCGCAGGGCTCCACGATGTCCAGCCCGACGCCGAGGCAGGCGCAAAGACGCATCAGGCTGGCCGTATTCTGTGGAATGTCGGGTTGGTAGAGTGCGAGGCGCATCTCTCATCTCATCTTTCTACTGCTTCATCGAGGTCGGATGCGTGCCCGCGATGCGACACGATGCGGCGCGGCGCGTATGCGCACTGGACATGGCACATGCAGGCTGACATGTAGGATCGAACGCGCGTGCTCAAGCCCCGTCGTCCCTCCGGTTGCCCTTCACCAGACAGCCGGATCGCCCACCGGACGGTGCTGGCGTAGGGCTCGGCAGGGCGATGGGCGCGGTACGCAAGAGATATAGTGAAGGGGACGGCGGCGTGGCCGACACAACCGTTGACAGGCTCGATGACGCACCGGCCAGCGAAGGTCGGCGCAATTTCCTCTTTCTCGCTACCGGAGCCGTAGGCGCGGTCACGGTCGGTGCGATCGCGTGGCCGTTCGTCCACCAGATGAACCCCGACGCCTCGGTGCAGGCCCTTGCATCGGTCTCCATCGACCTCGCGCCGATCGAGGAAGGCCAGGAGATCTCGGTGATGTGGCGCGGAAAGCCCGTCTTCGTGCGCCACCTCACCGACGCCGAGATCGTGGAGGCCCGCGAGGTCGACGTGTCGACGCTGCGCGACCCGCAATCCTTCGACGAGCGTCTCCCAGGGCGGCGGCGGTGTCGCCCCTGTCGGCGGCTTCGAGAAATGGCTCATCCAGGTCGGCGTCTGCACCCATCTCGGCTGCATTCCGATTGCCTACGAGGGCGACTACGATGGCTGGTTCTGCCCCTGCCACGGCTCGCATTACGACACGGCCGGCCGCATCCGCCGCGGACCGGCGACGTCCAACCTCGCTATTCCAGACCCCATCGTATTCGAGTCGGACACGTCCGTCGTCGTCGGTTAAGGAGCGTCGTCCATGTCCGAGCATGTGAGCCAGTATCAGCCGCGCACCGGCGTCGAGAAGTGGATCGACTCCCGTCTGCCGCTGCCCCGCCTGATGTATGATAGCTTCGTGGTGTTTCCGAACCCGCGAAACCTCAATTATTTCTGGACGTTCGGCGGCATTCTCGCCTTCATGCTGGTCATCATGATCGCGACCGGCGTCGTGCTTTCCATGCACTACACGGCGCATGTCGACCACGCCTTCGAGTCGGTCGAGAAGATCATGCGCGACGTCAACTACGGTTGGCTGCTGCGCTACATGCACGCCAACGGCGCGTCGATGTTCTTCATCGCGGTCTATATCCACATGTTCCGCGGGCTCTATTTCGGCTCCTACAAGGCGCCGCGCGAGGTCCTGTGGATGCTCGGCGTGGTCATCCTTCTCCTCATGATGGCGACCGCCTTCATGGGCTACGTCCTTCCCTGGGGGCAGATGTCCTTCTGGGGCGCCACGGTCATCACCAACCTCTTCTCGGCCATCCCGCTCATCGGCCCCGGCCTGGTGGAGTGGCTCTGGGGTGGCTTCTCGGTCGACAACCCGACGCTGAACCGCTTCTTCTCCCTCCATTACCTGATGCCGTGGATGATCGCGGGCGTCGTGGTCCTCCACATCTGGGCGCTGCACATTCCGGGCTCCAACAACCCGACCGGCGTCTCGGTGAAGACCAAGGCAGACACGCTGCCCTTCCATCCCTACTACACGATCAAGGACCTCTTCGCGGTCGTCGCGTTCAGCGTCTTCTTCGGCTTCTTCGTCTTCTATGCGCCGAACGTGCTGGGTCACCCGGACAATTACATTCCGGCCAATCCGCTGGTGACGCCGGCCCATATCGTGCCCGAATGGTACTTCCTGCCCTTCTACGCGATCCTGCGCGCCGTCACCTTCGACATCGGGCCGATCTCGGCCAAGCTCGGCGGCGTTGTCGCCATGGGCGCCTCGATCGTGGTGCTGTTCTTCATCTCCTGGCTGGATACGAGCCGCATCCGCTCGGCCGCCTATCGGCCGGTCTTCAAGGTCTTCTTCTGGCTCTTCGTCCTCACCTGCATCGGGCTCGGCTATATCGGCGCGATGCCGGCCGAGCAGCCCTATGTCTTCATCGGGCAGGTCCTGACGCTCTACTACTTCGCGTTCTTCCTCGTCGTCATGCCCCTCGTCGGTCTCTTCGAGCGGCCCAAGAAGCTGCCGCCATCGATTGCGGACGCCGTGCTGATGAAGGACGATCGCCCGAAATATTTCGGCGGTGCGCCGGTGACCGGCGGTCGGATGGGCGAGCCCGTCCCCGCCTCTCCGGAAACACGCTAGGCCGACAGACAGGAACGTCAGACATGTCTTTCAAGACGCTCGCCACGGCCGCGCTCATCTCCTTCGGCCTCACAGCCGGCGCCACCGCGCCCGCGCTCGCGGCCGGCGAAACGGTCGCCCCGCCCTCGATGGACTGGTCGTGGCAAGGCGCCTTCGGCCGCTTCGACAAGGCGCAGTTGCAGCGCGGCTTCCAGGTCTACAAGAACGTGTGCTCGGCCTGCCACGGCATGGACCTGATGTCCTACCGCAACCTCGCGCAGGCCGGCGGTCCGGGCTTCACCGAGGCGCAGGCCGAGGTGATCGCGTCCGAGTATCAGGTCTCCGATATCTCGGCCGAGGACGGACAGTCCTTCGATCGCCCGGCCAGCCTGACGGACCGCTTCTTCCAGCCGTTCCCGAACGAGGCCGCCGCCCGCGCCTCCAATGGCGGAGCCTATCCGCCCGACCTCTCGGTCATGGCCAAGGCCCGCCCGAACGGTCCGGACTACCTCCGCGCCCTCCTTATCGGCTACACCGACGCCCCCGAGGAAGCTTTGGAGGGCGCCCCGGCGGGCAAGTATTACAACACCTACTATCCCGGCCACTGGATCAGCATGGCCAACCCGTTGTCGGACGATCTCATCGAGTATACCGACGGCACGCCCATGACGGCCGAACAGTATGCCGAGGACGTAAGCGCCTTCATGATGTGGACGGCCGAGCCGAAGCTCGAGGAGCGCCGCTCCGTCGGCTTCGTCGGCATGATCCTCCTCGTCGTCCTCGCCAGCCTCCTCTTCGCGACCACACGCACGATCTGGGCAGGCGTGAAGCATTGATCGCCCGCGCGGCTCTCTGCCTCGTCGGACTAGCCGCGCTGACTGCCTGTCAAACGACGCCGTCCGTATCGGTCCCGACCGGTGCGACCTGCGAAAGCCTGCGATCCTCGTTCGACGGCAATGTCATGGCGGCTCGCACGCTTGTCGGACGCGCGCTCGCGCGCAATCCTGGCTATCGACCGGGCAGCATCACCTCCGGCTTCGCGTTACCGACATTCGAGGACGGGGAGAACGAAGAACTCGGACGCCGACTCGCGAAGAACGACGCCTTCAAGCGGGCCTACGAGCAACGGTCCTGCCCCGGTTCCCTACGGGCGCCGGCGAGGTTGGGCTTGCCCGATCCGTTCATGATCGCCGTCAACGGCAGCGCCTTCGTCTATCGCTGATCGCGCCACATACGAGATGAACGATGACCGCCGCGATACGCCCCGGTGATCGACTGGCCGTCTACGGCTCCCTGATGCGGCAGATGCCGGTTCCAACACGCTTGGCGGGCGGCCCGAACCTACGTGGCCGCGCGATCTTCGAGGGACCCTGTCTGTTGCCCGGTCGGCTCTATGATCTCGGCGACTACCCGGGACTTCGCCCACACGCCACGTCTCGCGTTCGCGGAGAGCTCTACCGGGTTCTGTCGCCGTCCCTCTCGGTCGCACTCGATGCGTGGGAGCTCTACGATCCTAGAGATATCCCTGGCTCCCTCTATCAGCGCGTGCGAATGCCACTCCTCTCCCCTGGCGTAACCGTCTGGGCCTACGTGTACCAAGGGCCTGCGACCTCCACCGCCCCTTCGCTCGTACCGGGCGGCGATTGGCGGCGGCACCTTGCCCATAAGCGACGGTCTGCTATCGAGGTCGCAATGGTTTGACGGAACGGGGTGGGCGATGAAGACGGTTCTCGGCATCATCGGCGGCTCCGGCATCTACGATCTTCCCGGCCTGGAGAACGCCCGCTGGGAGACGGTCGAGACGCCCTGGGGGCCGCCGTCCGACGCGCTGCGCAAGGGCGAGTTTCCTGCCCCGGATGGCGACGAGCCGCTCCCGATGGTCTTCCTGCCCCGCCACGGTCGCGGCCACGTCCATTCGCCGACCGGCATCAACTACCGCGCCAACATCGATGCGATGAAGCGCGCGGGCGTCACCAATCTCTATTCGGTCTCCGCGGTCGGCTCGTTCCGGGAGGACTGCCCGCCCGGCACCTTCGTTCTCGTCGACCAATATGTCGATCGCACCTTCGCCCGTGAGACGAGCTTCTTCGGCAACGGTTGCGTTGCCCACGTACCGTTCTCGCGCCCCGTCAGCCCCTTTCTCCAGGACCGCGCCGAGGCGGCGGCCAAGGCGCTCGATCTCGCTCATCATCGCGGCGGCTCGCTCGTCTGCATCGAGGGGCCGCAATTCTCGACCGAGGCAGAGAGCCATCTTTATCGTGCCTCGGGCTGCGCCGTCATCGGCATGACCGCCATGCCCGAAGCCAAGCTCGCCCGCGAGGCCGAGCTCCCCTACGCCACTATCGCCATGGTGACCGACTTCGACGCCTGGCATCCCGACCATGACGCCGTCGACGTCGCGCAGGTCGTCAGAACCGCCCGTGAGAACGCCGACCGCGCCGCAAGCCTCGTAGCCAGGATCGCCGCCGACTTTCCGCGCGAGCATATGCCGTGCCCGGTGGGCAGCGACCGCGCACTCGACGGCGCGATCATGACGGCTCCGGACCGGATCGATCCGGCGGTCAGAGAGAAGCTCGACGCCGTGGCGGGGCGCGTACTCTAGCGAATGAAACGATTCCTCGGTTATGCGTTCCGAATGGCGATCGTCGTTCTCGTGGCCGCGATCGTCTACGGGTTGCTCATCGAGTTGAGCGCGACGATACGGGGAGGCCGCGCCTGGACCGGATCGGCGCTCGCCATGACGCCGATCTATGTGGGCTTTCTGGCGATCACGCTGACACCGATCGTCGTCCTGACCCAATGGCTGCGGGATGCGCGCAGGCGCTTATCGTGGCGGGTCTGGCTCTGGGCCTTCGGTCTCGCCGCACTCTACCTCTTTGGCGCGCCGATGCCGCTCGCCATCGGGAACTGGTGGACGGCCGCCTCCTGCTTTATCGCCGGGCTCGTTGGCTTTTGGGTCGCGAACCGGCTATTGCCTCGCCGGCAGCGGCCGAAGGACGGATGACATGACCTCTCACCCCACCCCCAATCTCCTCGACTACATCCGCACGATTCCGGACTTCCCCAAGCCCGGCATCATGTTTCGAGACATCACCACGCTCCTTGCGGACCCGGTGGGCCTGCGCGCGGCGGTGGACGGGCTGGTCTGGCCCTACCTGAAGTCCCAGGTAGACCATGTGGCGGGCATCGAGGCGCGAGGCTTCATCCTCGGCGGGGCGGTGGCGCACGAGCTCGGCAAGGGCTTCCTGCCGATCCGCAAGAAGGGCAAGCTGCCCGGCAAGACGATCGGGCAGGAGTACAGTCTCGAATACGGCGTCGATGTCGTCGAGATGCACGAAGATGCGATCAAGCCTGGCGACCGGGTCCTCCTCATCGACGATCTTGTCGCGACGGGCGGCACGGCCGAGGCCGCCGCCAAGCTCATCCGGCGCTCGGGCGGCGAGGTCGTCTCGGCCGCCTTCGTGATCGACCTGCCCGAACTCGGCGGCGCGAAGCGGCTGCGCGATGCCGGCATCGTCGTTCACACGCTTGTCGGCTTCGACGGACATTGAGGCGTAGGGAAGAGCGCCCGCGAGCGCGACCGGCGCAACCCTATCGCTCATCTCGCGTTGTCATCCGACTCCCCCGCCGCGATCGCGGCCCTACCGGATATCAGCACCCATGAAAGTCCCCCCCATCGGCCTCATCCTGGCCGGTCTTCTGATCCTCGCGGGCCTCGTCTATTTCGGCTTTGCGTTCTTCGGCGATTCGGTCGTCGAGGACGACAATGTCTCCTCGGTCTCCGATACGCTCGCGACCGGCGGAACGCTCGTCCTTCAATAGCTCAGAACGCGCCGGCCAGCTTGTGGGCGGCGCGGATGGGCTCGGGTAGACGATAGCGCGTCGTCGTCGCGAGGACGAGCGCGTTGGCCGAGGCGACATCGCAAAGGTGGCCGGGCGACGTATAGACCGGCGCGACCCTGGCCCGGGTGCGCAGCACCGTACCGATCACCTCGCCCTTGTCGCGCAGCAGCACCGCGTCGCCCTTGTCCGGCCCGACCTCCTCATGCGTGCCGACGAGCCGCGTCTTGCCGCAGCCGAGTGTCGGCCGGTTCAGCCACAAGCCCATCTGACAGGCGATCCCGACGCGGCGGGGATGGGCGTAGCCCTGACCGTCGAAGATGAGGACGTCGGGTACCGTCTCCAAAGCCGCGAAGGCCGCTTCGAGCAGCGGCCCTTCGCGAAAGGCGAGAAGGCCCGGTACGTAAGGAAAGGTGATCGGCGCCTCGTGAACCGAGGTGTCGACGACCGTGAAGTCGGGCCGCATCACGACGACAGCCGCGCGACCGGCCAAGCTGCCATCCCGCTCTTTCACGCTGATGTCGACGCCGGCGATGGTGTGGATCGCCGCCGGATCGAGTTCGCGGCCGATGTCGAGCCGGGCGCGCAGGTCCGATTGGATCGCTGCCGCCTCGCGCGGGCTCACGTCCCAGCGGTGGAGGCGGTCAAGCTTCATCAGTTGGCGGCGCGGAAGTGCAGCACGTCTCCGTCCGAGACGACGTAGTCCTTGCCCTCGAGCCGCATCTTGCCGGCCTCCTTGGCCGCAGCTTCCGTCTTCAGCGTGTCGTAGTCGGCATAGGCGATGGTTTCGGCGCGGATGAAGCCCTTCTCGAAGTCGGTATGGATCTCGCCAGCCGCCTGGGGCGCCTTCGTGCCGGAGCGGATCGTCCAGGCGCGGGCCTCCTTCGGGCCGACGGTAAAGAAGGTGATGAGGTGGAGAAGGTCGTAGCCGGCGCGGATGAGACGGTCGAGGCCCGGCTCCTCCAGCCCCAGCTCCTCGAGAAACTCGGTCCGCTCATCGCTTGGCAGAGTGGAGAGTTCGGCCTCGATCTTGGCCGAGATGGCGACGCACTGGGCGCCCTCCGCCTCCGCGCGCTCGGCGACCCGCGCCGACTGCGCATTGCCCGTGCCTGCGCTCTCCTCGTCGACATTGGCGACGTAGAGTACCGGCTTGGCGGTGAGAAGGTTGAGCATTTTGAGCGTGCGGCGCTCGTCTTCCGCGACCTCCATCGTGCGAACCGGGCGGCCTTCCTCGAGGACGATCTTGGCGCGCTCCACAAGGTCGAGCTGGAGCTTGGCCTCCTTGTCGTTGATGCGAGCCTTCTTCTCCAAACCGGGAATACGCTTCTCCAAGCTCTCGAGGTCGGCGAGCATCAACTCGGTCTCGACCGTCTCGGCGTCCGCGATGGGGTCGATCTTGCCCTCGACATGGGTGACGTCATCGTCCTCGAAGCAGCGCACGACGTAGGCCACCGCGTCGACCTCGCGGATGTTGGCGAGGAACTGGTTGCCGAGCCCTTCGCCCTGGCTCGCGCCCCGAACGAGGCCCGCGATGTCGACGAAGGTGAGCCGGGTCGGGATGATCTCCTTGGAGCCGGCAAGCTCCGCCAGACGCATCAGGCGCGGATCGGGCACCGCGACCTCGCCGACATTCGGCTCGATCGTGCAGAACGGATAGTTCTCCGCCTGCGCCGCCGCCGTCTGCGTGAGCGCGTTGAAAAGGGTGGACTTGCCGACATTCGGCAGGCCCACGATGCCGCATTTGAAGCCCATGGGGTCTCGCGTTTCTGCTGTCGTGGAATGTTGGGATCGATATGGACGAAGAGGCGGGGAACTTAAAGCCCCGTCGGCGTCAGCCGCCCTGCCAGAGCCGCACCGCGTCGAGCGGAGAGAGGAGCATGAGGACGTTCAGCATCAGCCCGTCCCGGATCAGCCATATCGTGAGGGCTTCGAAGCCGACGAAGAGTGCGGCCGACACCCACCATGGCGCCCGCGCGGCGATGAGAAAGCCGAGCCACATGGCGAGGATGTCGGCGGACGAATTGACGACCGAATCGCCGAAGTAGTCGAGCGCGATCGTCGCCTCGCGGTAGCGCTGGATGACGGCGTCGGTGTTCTCGGCGATCTCCCATACGGCTTCCAGCAAAGTCGAGAGCGCAAGGCGCGTGCCGATCGAGAAATCGAGCGGCGTCCAACGGTTGAGAAGCCAGAACGCGCCGAAGAAGAGAATGCCGTGGAGGATGTGCGACGGCGTGTACCAGTCGGTGAGGTGCTGCGAATTCTCCGAGCTGACCACTTGCCCGTGCCAGATCTTGACGGTTCCGCAGGTGCAAATGACTTCGCGGCCCATCAAGAAGAGTATGACGGCGGTGGCGGCCAGAATGGCGAGCGAGACGACGAAGCCATAGCCCCACTGCCGGTGTGGCGAGGTCACCTGTCCTGACCCATCAGGCGCCGCAGCATCTCGGCCATCGGGCCCTTGCTCTGCTCGGTCGATGTCCGATCGGCAGCCTCTGGCTCTACGACGGGTTTCGGCTGGGACTTCGGCTTGGCCGGTCCTTCCTGCGGATTCGACACCTTCGCAGCGAATGCCTTGTCGTCGCGCTCCGCCAGCAAGGGCGCATGCTCCGCGATGCGCTCCAGCACCGGCTGGAGCCAGTCCTGATCGTCCGCGGAGAAGTTGCCGAGTACATGTCCGTTCACGCGCGCCTTGTGGCCGGGGTGGCCGATGCCGATGCGCACGCGCCGGAAGTCGGTGCCGGTCGGCGACGCGGAGATGGAGCGCAGGCCGTTATGGCCCGCATGACCGCCGCCCGTCTTCATCCGCAGCTTGCCCGGCGCGAGGTCGAGCTCGTCATGGAAGACGACGACGTCCTCGGGCGGAATCTTGTAGAAGTTGACAGCCTCGGCGACGGCCTCGCCAGAGACATTCATGAAGGTCAGCGGCTTAAGGACGAGCGTCTTTTCGAGCCCAAGTCGCCCCTCGCGCAGCAAGCCCTTGAACTTGCGGCGCTCGTCGGAAAAGCCGTGCCGGTCCGCAATGGCATCGACGGCCATGAAGCCGACATTGTGCCGGTGCCTGGCGTATTCGCTGCCCGGATTGCCGAGTCCCACGAGAAGCAACATCGCCTAGCTCCGAATGGTGGGGGCACGGTCGTACGGGCGGAGCGCCTTGGCCCCGCCCGCAGTCCTATGCGGCTCAGTCGTCGGTGGACTCGGCGTCGGGCGCACCGGCATCCTGCTCGATGGCGGGGACCTCGTCGGCGTCCGGCGTATCCTCGTCGTCGGCGGGGGCGACGCTCGGCATCGTGATCGTGGCGATCATGAAGTCGCGCTCGGTCTCGACCGGGGTGACGCCTTCGGGCAGCGTGACGTTGGACATGCGGATTGCGTCGTCCAGCGTCTTGCCCGTGAGATCGACCTCGACGGAATTGGGAATGTTGCCAGCCGGCGCGTTGAGTTCCACCGCATGACGCACGACGTTGAGCACGCCGCCCTCGGTCAGGCCAGGTGCCGCGTCTTCGTTGATGAAGTGCACCGGCACTTCGACGGCGACCATCGAGCGCGCGTTGACGCGCAGGAAATCGACATGCGTCGGCGTGCCCTTGAGGACGTCGACCTGGATGTCGCGCGGCAGGCAGCGCTCGGTCGCGCCATCGACCGAAATGTCGAACATCGTGGTTAGAAGACCGCCGCGCTGCATCGCGAAATACATCTCCTTGAAGGGGATGAGGATCGGGCGGGGTTCTTTCTTGTCGCCGTAGATGACGGCCGGGATCTGCCCTTCGCGGCGCGCGGCCCGAGCGGCCCCCTTGCCGACCCGGTCACGCGGCAACGCGTCGAGCGTGCGTGTGTCACTCATGATATCTCTCCGAAATACGCGCCGCCACGCCCCTATGGCCTGGTCGAAACGCGAAAAGGCGGCCTCGACGGGCCGCCACGGGTGCGCGTCCTCCAGGGGTGTCCACGCAGGGCGTTGTATAGGCAAAGGGACGATCGGAGACAAGCCGAACGTTCCGCGCACCCCAGGGGTGCGCCGCCCGCGTCCGCCGGTAACGATTTGCGGGCCGAGGCGAAGGCGCGCCGCCGGACAGCCTTTCCGAACTGTGTGCAAGGCGCAGTTACTGGCAAGTAAACCCGTTTACCTCTGCGGCCTTCGGCGCCTTTACAAAGCCGATACCATCCCACCCGTTCAGCTTTCGGCAACTGCGTCCTTCAAGCTGTTCTGCATCCAGGAGTTGTATAAGGGGGTCATGCAAGAGGCGGCAAGCAACCACGGCCTCGACAGTCAAACAACTGGGAACAATACCATGGCACTCTTTCGCAACATCATGATCGTCGGCGCTCTTGCTCTCGTTATCCCCGCCGATACCGACAAGCTGGGCCAGACCGCCGAGACGCTGATGGCCGGTACGGCCACGGTCATCGAGGTCGCTTCGGCCGCCGCCAGCCACGCCGCCGCTTTCTGCGATCTCAACGCCTCGGTCTGCGCGACGATCGACGAGACGCCGCGCACGGTCCGCGTCGAGACCATTCGCCGGGCGCCGGCCGAGACGCAGGTCATCAGCCGCTCGGACGTCAATACGACCATCCTCGTCCGCGCTGCCGGATAGCATCGGTCGGCGCAGCGAAACCGCGCGCTACGAGACATCAGACCGATCGACGACGCTTTCTCGAGAACGAGGTGCCCGCGCCCCCGAGGCGAAGAGCGCGCCCATCCAACCAACAGGACGCCAAACCATGACCGATGCTCTCACCTATTCGACCCGTTCCATCGCCCCCGTCGCCGGGCTCTCGGCTCTCATGAAGCGGGCTCTGCGTGTGATGGCCGTCATCGCGCTCGCCGCGATCTGCACCGCATCGACGCAGGAACGCGCCAGCGCCGGCGTCTCGACCGGTTCGATGGACGCAGCCGCCATCGATAGCATCGCCATCGACTGGCAAACGGGCTATGCCATCCACGGGTTCGACCCCGTCGCCTATTTCACCGAAGGCACCGCCATCCCCGGCGATGCGGCCTTCGAGGCGCAGTGGCGCGGCGTCGTCTGGCTCTTCAGCAATGCCGGAAATCGGGACGCCTTCGTCGCCGCCCCGGCCGTCTACGCCCCGGCCCTGGGCGGTCACGCCCCCGAAATGGCCGCGAAGGGTCACGCCGCACCCGGCAACCCCTACCACTGGACGATCGAAGCCGGCCGCCTCCACCTCTTCCGCAGCCCCCGCACCCTCAGCGCCTTCGCGAGCCGCTAGGCCGCCCGGCGGCCCTCGGCTCGCCGGCGGCGCGAGGGTTGGCCGGTTTCGGCGAAGAGTTCGGCGAGCTTGTCGGTCATCGCGCCGCCGAGCTCTTCGGCGTCGGTGATGGTGACGGCGCGGCGGTAGTAGCGGGTGACGTCGTGGCCGATGCCGATGGCGAGGAGTTCGACCGGGCTGCGGGTCTCGATCCGCTCGATGACTTCGCGCAGGTGCTTCTCCAGATAGGTGCCGGGATTGACCGAAAGGGTCGAATCATCGACCGGGGCGCCGTCGGAGATCATCATCAGGATCTTGCGCTGCTCCGGCCTGGCCATCAGCCGATCATGCGCCCATTCGAGCGCCTCGCCGTCGATGTTCTCCTTGAGGAGACCCTCGCGCATCATCAGGCCGAGATTGCGCCGGGCGCGGCGCCAGGGGCTGTCGGCGGACTTGTAGACGATGTGGCGCAGGTCGTTGAGGCGGCCGGGATTCGCCTCCTTGCCGTCGGCGAGCCAGGTCTCGCGGCTGGTGCCGCCCTTCCAGGCCTTGGTCGTGAATCCGAGGATCTCGACCTTCACGCCGCACCGCTCGAGCGTCCGCGCGAGGATGTCGGCGCAGGTCGCCGCGACCGTGATCGGCCGGCCGCGCATTGAGCCCGAATTGTCGAGAAGGAGCGTGACGACCGTGTCGCGAAACTCCGATTCCGTCTCCTGCTTGAAGGAGAGCGGCTGCATCGGATCGATGACGACGCGTACGAGCCGCGCGGGGTCGAGCATGCCCTCTTCGAGGTCGAACGCCCAGGAGCGGTTCTGCTGCGCCATCAGCCGGCGCTGCAACCGGTTGGCAAGGCGCGTGACGACGCCTGCCAAGTTGCGGAGCTGTCGGTCGAGGAAGCCGCGAAGCCGATCCAGCTCCTGCGGATCGCAAAGATCCTCGGCTCCGATCGTCTCGTCGAAGCGTTTCGTATAGGCCTTATAGTCGGATTTCGGGCCGGCGTCGGCTTGCGCGGCGGGCGGGCGCTGGGCTTCGCCGGACGGGTCGGTATCGCCGCCCTCGTCGTCGCTGGGTGCTTGGTCGGGGAAGCTCTCGGGAGCCTCGGTGGCGCCGTCCTCGTCGTCGGGCGCCGCGCCCTCGGTCACCTCGGCCTGCGCCTGCGTGGTGCCCTCGGCGCCCTCGTCACCCTCGCCCTGCTCGTCGGTGTTGTCGGCGCTGTCCTGCGACTGCGGCTCGTCGTCGTCCTCGCCGGGATCGCGGCCAAGCTCGTCCGCCATGTCGAGGGACGCTATGAGATCGCGCGTCGCGGCGGCGAAGCTGCGCTGGTCCTCCAGCCCGTCGATGAGCTTGGTGAGGTTCTCGCCCGCCCGCTCCTCCACCCAGTCACGCCAGAGATCGACGATCTTCTGGCCGCTCGTCGGCGGTTTGAGGCCGGTCAGGCGCTCGCGCACCATGAGACCAACGGCATCCTCCAGCGGCGCGTCGGCGCGATCGGTGATCTCTTCGTAATTGCCGCGATGATATCGGTCCTCGAGCATAGCCGTCAGGTTTTGGCCGCAGCCCTCCATGCGGTTGGCGCCGATGGCCTCGATCCGGGCCTGCTCCGCTGCCTCGAAGATCCCGCGCGCATTGGAGCCGTCCGGCATCCATTGGCGGTGGAGGCCCGCATCGTGGCAGGCGACCTTGAGGGCGAAGCTGTCGGCATGGCCGCGCGTGATGGCGGCGTCCGTCTCGGTCATCTTGCGCGGCGGCTCGGGCAACCTGACGCGGTCCTCGACCATGCCCGGCCGGTCGGACGCGAAGTTGATGCCGAGATCGGGCCGACTGGCGATGGCGCGCAGGCTGGCCGCCACGGCGCGCTTGAACGGTTCGTTCGGCGCCTCGCCCTTCTTCAACCCCTTCGAATTGTCGCCGATCTGGCTCAAGGCGCCACGTCCTTCTTGGGGCGGAAGAGATCCGCGATGGTCTTCAAGAGCGCGAAGATCGCGACGTTGAGCCCGACGACGAAGAGCGCCATCAGCGGCAGCAGCGTCGGGCTGCCTGCAAGGTAAAGTCCATTCCCCGGCGCCAGCACGATCGCCCCTAGAGGTATGGCGACGGCATAGATCAGCGTGGCGATGACGACGCCGCGCCAGCCGAACCGGATGCCGGCAAGCTGGGGAAGTGCAAACCACGCAAGAACGAGCGCGGTGGAGAGGGTGGGGTCGGTCATGTACGCGGCCGTAGGGTTGGTTTCATTCCGCCGGACTAGGCATTCGATACGCCCATTGCTCTCCGCGGTATCGCCGCCTTATCCGGTCGATGTGAAACCTCGAGAAGGCAAAGCCCGCTACGCTTACCGCGAGCGCAAGTAGTCCCATCAAGACCAATCCGTTCATCGCACGACCTCCCGGTGATGATTGGCCACTGCCACAAAACATATAAGGCTGGTGAGCATAAACATCGAGAACGCGAAGCCTGTCGCAACATCGTCCGAGAGGCGTCTTCTCAACTCAGCGCCACGTTCACCGTGCTCTCCGGCAGTTCCTTGCCGAAGCAGCGCTGGTAGAATTCCGCCACGAGCCCGCGCTCGGCCTCGTCGCACTTGTTGAGGAAGGTGAGGCGGAAGGCGAAGCCGATATCGGAGAAGATCTGGGCGTTCTCGGCCCAGGTGATGACGGTGCGCGGGCTCATGACGGTGGAGAGATCGCCGTTCATGAAGGCGTTGCGGGTGAGGTCGGCGAGGCGGACCATCCGGGCCACGTCGTCGCGGCCCTCGCCTTCGGCGAACGCCTTCACCTTGGCGGCGACGATGTCGACCTCGGCGTCGTGCGGCAGGTAGTTCAAGGTCGCGACGATCGACCAGCGGTCCATCTGGCCCTGGTTGATCTGCTGCGTGCCATGATAGAGGCCGGACGTGTCGCCGAGGCCGATCGTGTTTGCGGTCGCGAAGAGGCGGAAGGCCGGATGCGGGTGGATGACGCGGTTCTGGTCGAGCAGCGTCAGACGGCCCGAGACCTCGAGCACGCGCTGGATGACGAACATCACGTCCGGGCGCCCCGCATCGTACTCGTCGAAGACGAGCGCGGTATTGGTCTGTAGCGCCCAGGGCAGGATACCGTCCTGGAACTGCGTGATCTGCTGACCGCCCGACAGGACGATGGCGTCCTTGCCGACGAGGTCGATGCGCGAGATGTGGCTGTCGAGATTGACGCGCACGCAAGGCCAGTTGAGCCGTGCCGCGACCTGCTCGATATGGGTCGATTTGCCGGTTCCGTGATAGCCCTGGATCATCACGCGCCGGTTGTAGGCAAAGCCCGCCAGAATCGCGAGCGTGGTGTCGCGGTCGAAGAGGTAGTCCTCGTCGATCGTGGGCACGTGCTCGGACGCCTTGGCGTAGGCCGGCACCATCATGTCCATGTCCAGACCGAAGGCGTCGCGGACCGAGACCTCGGTGTCGGGCGCGCCGGCGGCGGTCTCGCTGGCATCGTCGAGGCGTTCGTCTAGGGCAGCGGCAACCTGCATGGGGATTCCCTCGGGGTACACGTGATGCGGTACCCGTTCGTCGTATCGAAAGTTCGGCGTCGTCTCTAGCAGACATACGGCGCGGCGGGAAAGCGACCAGCCTCAGCGGTTTGTCGCAGGGGCGGGCGGCTCGCGCCGGATCGTCGGGTGCGGAGACGCGGCAGCCTTGGTTTCACGCACGTGACGGATGCCGGGTCGCTTCCCCCGCAGGTCTGGGTCGCGCACGACGCTGGGGTGCCTGGCGCTAGCCCTTCAGCAGCTTATAGGCCTGGATGATGTCGCGCAGCCGGTCCTGATCGCTGTTGTCGCCGCCGTTGAGGTCGGGGTGATAGCGGGCCATCAACGTCTTGAAGCGCGCCGTCATGTCGTCCTTGGAGGCGCCGGCATCGAGGCCGAGCGTGTCGAGCGCCTTCTGCTCGGCTTTCCTGACGCGTTTCTCCGGGCGTGGCGCTGCGCCCTCGGCGAACTCGAACGGATCCTTGGCCCGGCCGGCCCGGTTGAGCTTCGCGCGGTTCTCCCGCTCCCAATCCTGTGCGTGGGCGTTGCCGCCCATCTTCCAAGTGGGGCGATGCCCGGTCTCGGCCTTCTTGGCGAAATCGGCGACCTCGTCGGCCTCCATGCCGGAGAAGTAGTTGTAGGTCTTGTTGTACTCGCGCACGTGGTCGATGCAGAAATTCCAGTAGGAATTCTCCGCGTCGCGGCCCTTGGGCGCCTTGTGGCCGCCCGGCTTCTCGCAGCCGGGCTTGTCGCACACGGGGGCCTTCGCGTCCTCCTTCGCCTTCGCGCGAGCCTTCTTGGGCGCGACGCGAATGCTGGCGAAGGGATCGAAGGGCTTCGCGCCCGTGGACGCATCGGCACCTTTGGAGGAAGGCCCGGACGAGGATCTGGACGAAGATTTGGGCGGCATAGATGCGACCGATGCGATGGAGCGGGACGAGAGGCGGATCGCGCGCCGTGATCGGGACGAAAGGAGGCGCCCCGAGACGCGGTCACGCAGTATGGTGGTCTCGAACGCGTCGAACAATTCTTGACATCGCGAAGAAGGGCGCCAACGAGAGGCGACCGAGCTTCAGGAGACGCCCCATGACCGACCGCAGGACACGCGTGGAGACCCGCCTTCGCGAAGCGTTTGCGCCGCAAGAGCTTGAGGTCACGGACGAATCTCATCTCCACGCCGGCCATGCGGGTTGGCGAGAGGGCGGCGGCACGCATATTCGGGTGCGGATCGTCGCGGATGCGTTTGCCGGGGCGCTGCGTGTTCAGCGTCACAGATCGGTGAACGAAGCGCTGGCGGCCGAATTCGACGACGGCCTCCATGCACTCGCCATCGAGCCCCTCGCCCCGGGGGAGGAGGGCCGTCGACGCGCGCGGTGATGTGAACCCTAGCGGCGGACCTCGACCATCGCCTCCCAGCGGCGCTCCGCCTGCGGGACGCTCGGTCCGTCATAGCCCGCTATCGTGACGGGGCCGGCGATCTCGAGACCGGCGGTATCGACCTTTGCAAGAAGGTCCTTGCCGGCCGCTTCGCGCCGGGCGGCATCGTCCCCGACATAGGTGACGGCGGCGACGGTGCGGGACGGCACCTCGCGCAGTCTCACGCTGCCGTTTCGCGGCGCCGGCAACGTCTCCATCGTCCACTGCGACGGCATGGTGAACTGAACCGTCCAAGTGACCGGCCCATCACCGGCGGCGGACGTGGCGAGAACGAGCGCGCCGTCGGGGTCCTCCGACGAGGGGCCCTGCGTCATCACGGGCGCGGTCATCGCGATCTCGGTGCCGGAGCCGTTGCCGCCGAAGATGTAGCCGGCGAGGGGACGAAAGCCCATCGAGGCCGCATCCCGCGCGGTGGGCGCCTCGACGTCCACCTCGGCGACGAGCATGGGCGCGTAATCGCGCACCTCCATACCATCATTTGTGGCGACGACCTCGTAAGGCGGCGTCTCGATCGAATCGTCCGCCCCTTGCGCCGGAAGCGAGACGACCATCGCCGAGACCAGTGCCAGACCCGCGCGCCGCATCATCCGACGATCGCCGCGCCGCCATCGGCGGGTTTGAAGACCATGGCGAGGCCGTTGATGCAGTGGCGCTTGCCGGTCGGTGCCGGACCATCGTTGAAGACATGGCCCTGGTGGCCGCCGCAATTGGAGCAGTGCTCTTCCTTGCGGGGGTAGAAGAGGACGAAGTCGGTCTTGTTGGCCACGGCGTCCGGCGAGATCGGCTGCCAGAAGCTCGGCCAGCCGGTGCCGCTATCGAACTTGTGCTCGAATGAGTAGAGCGCCTGATCGCAACCCGCACAGTGGAAGATGCCGGGGACCTTCACATCGTTGAGCGGGCTGGAAAAAGCGCGCTCGGTGCCCGCTTCGCGCAGCACGTAGAACTGCTCGTCCGTCAATCGGGCCTTCCACTCCGCCTCGGTGAGGGAGAGCGGAAAGTCGCCCTTGGCCGCCTTCGCCTCCTCGGGACGGCTCAGACCGAAGAGGCCGAGTGCTCCGAGGCCTGCGCCCGCGAGGAGGGCGCTGCGGCGGGTCGCGGTTCGTGCGGTCTTGTCGGTCTGGGCCATCTATCGATCCTCTCGAAGTTACGCGGCGTCGCTACACCATGAGATAGAGAAACGACGGCCGTTTGTCATCGAACGCCTCATAGCAACGGGTCACGCTTGCGTGAGTTTCATCGCCCGGCGACTGAAGGCCATCGATTGCGTCGATATGTCATCCGATGCTAACGCCCTCCTGCGGCCCCGAATTGTTCAGTTCTGCCGGTCGACCCTCGTGAGATCCGCATATGTCCGCCTCGAAATCCAACGTCGGCTTCGCCGGCGCCAATGCCCGTTGGCTCGGCGCAGGCGCTCTGCTGACGATGAGCTCGGCATTCGGGCAGACCTTCTTCATCTCGCTCTTCAACGACGAGATCCGGGCAGCGTTCTTGCTGTCGAATGGCGGCTTCGGCACCGTCTACGCGATTGCCACCCTGGCGAGCGCCGCAACCCTCATCCCGCTCGGCCGGGTCGCGGACCGGGCGGACATCGCCCGCGTGACCGGTCTCGCCATCGCGTGTCTCGGGCTGACCGCGCTTTTCTTCGCCGCTCTGCCTTCGCTCGCCTCTACGGGCTGGCTGGCGATCGGACTTCTCGTCGTCGCGATCTATGGGCTTCGCCTCTTCGGCCAGGGGCTGATGACGCATCTCGCCATGACGCTGATGGCCAAGTGGTTCTCGCGCAATCGCGGCCGCGCCATCGCCATCGCGGCGCTCGGGCTGCCGATCGCGGAGGCGAGCTTTCCCCGCCTCTCCGTCTGGCTGAGCGACATGCTGGGATGGCGCGGGGTCTGGCTGGTCGGCGGGATCGTGCTCATCGGAGTGGTCGCGCCCGCCGTTGCCTACGCCGTCTCTCGCCTGCGCGAGCCTTCCGCGACGGAGGATTCCGCGGGCCCAGCCTTCGGCCTCACCCGCGCCGAGGTGCTGCGTCGGCCGAGCTTCTATGCGCTCGTCTTCGGCCTCATGTCGTTCGGCTTCTCCTACACCGGCGTCTTCTTCACGCAGACGACGCTCGTCGCGCAGAAGGGCTGGCCGCTCGATCTCTACGCCAGCGCGTTCGCAGCCTACGCGGCGATGAGCGTCGGCTTCATGCTGGTCGGTGGCTGGGCCGTCGATCGGTTCGGCGCCATCGCGCTCCTGCCCTTCAACCTCATCCCGGCCTGCCTCGGCCTCGTTCTCCTGTCCGTCTTCGACGGGCCGGCCATCGCCTTCGTCTTCCTGGGGCTAGGCGGCATGACGATGGGGTTCAACGCGGCGGCCGTTGGTGCACTCTGGGCGGAGATCTACGGCACGAAGCATCTCGGCAGTATCCGCTCGGTCATCTCCGCCGCCATGGTCTTCGCGACGGCGCTCGCGCCGATCCTTCTGGGGCGGCTGCTGGACGCCGGCGTGGCTATCGACGTCCAGATCGCCGGTCTCGCGGCCTTCATGGCGCTTGGGCAGATCGTCCTCGCGATCGTAGGGCGGGGCCTTCGCGTATTGCGGCCGGAGAATTGCCGGGTCGGCGAAGCCTACTCCGCCGCTTCCAACTGAATCTCGCGCTCCACCGGCAGATACTGCTGGCCCAGCTCCTCGTTGATGTAGCGGATCATCGCCTCGCGAACCTCGCAGTGAAGGTCCCAGGCCTTCGACGAGTCGGAGGCCGACGTGTAGAAACGCACCGTCATCGTCTTGTTGTCCGACGCGATGACGAGGACCTTCGCCTCCTGCTCGCCGTCATAGTTCTCGTTGGCCTTGAGAACCTCCTCGAACTTCTCGCGCAGGGCCTTGACGTCGGTGCGGAAGTCGACCGCGATCTCCACGGGCTTGATCAGCGAGGGATCGCGGATCGACCAGTTCTCGTAGGGGTGGCTGACGAAATATTTGACCGGCACCACGAGGCGCCGCAGGTCCCAGGTCTGGATGAGGATGAACGTATAGTTGATCTCCTCTACATAGCCCCAGGCGCCTTCATAGAAGACCGCATCGCCGATCCGCACCGGCTTCGACATCGCGACCTGCACGCTGGCGAGGATGTTGCCGAGCACGGTCTGCGCGGCGAAGCCGAGGACGAGGCCGAGCACGCCGGCCGAACCCAGGAGCGTGATGCCGAAGACCTGGAAGACCTGTAGTTGCGAGAACGCGATCCCTGCGCCGACCAGCACCAGGAGGAGTAGCACCAACCGCCGCGCAATCGAGATGTTCGTATAGAGCCGGCGCGCGTCGTCGTTGTACTCGTCGCCGATGTCGTCGACATAGCGGTTCGTGATCCAGTTCGACACGCCGTCGATCGCGCGGGCGATAACCCAGATGACGGTCGCGACGAAGCCGAAGGTGAGGAGCGGGTTGACCCAGTTCTCGATCGCCTGGCTGAAGACGAGGACGTTGGAGATGAGGATCCAGGCGACGCTGAGCGCGGCGAGCGTTGCCAGCGGCGCGCGGACGGAGCGCATCGCGGTCCGTACCCAGCTGTCCTCCCCGAAGGGCCGCGCCGGGAATGCCCAAGCCTTGAACACCATCCAACCCACGATGACCGACGCGACGAGAATGATCGGCAGGGAGAGAAGCTCGAACCAGCGTGGCCCGAGGGGCGAATCGGCCTTCAGCCATTCAGGCAGCAGCTGCTCGTATTCGCTAGGCGCATAGGCGTCGTAGAGATCGGGCACGTTCTCGACGGTCTGGGCCGAGACGAGCCAGATCGGCGAGCCGTCTCCGACGCGAATGCGGTCGAGCCGCAGTTCCGCATCGCGGTCGTCGATCTCCAACAGGCCGAAGCGGATGGAGCGACGCGGCTGGCCGGCAACCGGATTGTCGCTCGATGCGATTTCGGCCAGGCCATCGGGCCGATCCGGCAGGTTCGACCAGTCGAGCGCGATCTTCCGGTCGATCACATCGCGCAGCTGATTGGCATAGAGGCCACCGAGCCGGGCCTGGTCGGCGCGCGGCACGAGGTTGAGGTTGAGCATTTGCGCGGCGGCATCGAAATCGTTGTTCCGCGCGGCCCGCAGGAAGCTCTCCAGCGTGGCCTGCGGCGTCGAGCGGTTGGGCGCGACGATGGGGTCGGCAAGGCCCTCGTTCACGGCGTCGGTCGCGAACCAGGCCTCGTTGTAGTCGCCGAGCGAGAGGGCGCGGGGACCGTTTGGCGCGGCCTCGCTGTTCGCTTCGCCGCTCTCCTGACCGCCTTCACCGGACGCCTCCTGGCCGCCGGACGACGACTCCTCGGCACTCCCCCCACCACCGTCGCTTCCGCCAAATCCCGGCACGCCTTGGGCGAAACCGGCTTCGGTCACGAAGAGCGTCAGCACGAGGGCGAGCGACGCGAGGAGGCGGCGGGGGAGGCGAGGGAGCATGGACACTCGGAATGCTAGGCGGGATGGCGGTCTCGCCTTTCAATCCCCACCCTAGGCGCAAGTTCCCAGTAAAGCCGGCGCTTCTCCGATCTCAATCGCCCGCGACGATGAGAATATGGAGCTTTCGCGGGCCGTGAGCGCCGAGCAGCAGGGTCTGCTCGATGTCGGCCGAGCGCGACGGGCCGGTGACGAAGTTGACCGTGCGCGGCATGGTGCGGCGGCCATGCGCCTCGCGCAGCGCGTCCCACATCGTTTCGTAATCCCCGACGATGTCGCTCTCCTTCAGCACGACGACATGCGCCTCGGGTAGGAAATTGATGCTCGTTGGGTTGTCGGGCCCGGAGGCGAGGACGAGCGTGCCTGATTCCGCGATGCCGCTCGTCGCGTGGCTGAGGCCGACGAGTTCAGACCCATCGGCCCGCCCGACCTTCACCTCCAGCTGCGCCTCGCCGTCCCAGGGCAGATCGGCAAGACGCGGGTCGCTGCCGCGCACGATGTGTTGAGGGAAGTCGCTCGCGCGAAGATAGCCCGCGACAGCGCCCGGCACGTCGCCAGGGCTGGCGAGCCGCTCGACCGTCGCGCTGACGGCGAGCGCCATCTCCTCGAAGAGGTCGACCTGGCCCGCATGGGGGCGCTGGCCGCGCGCGGGCACGAGATTGCGCGGCGCCACCCGCAGCCGTGCCTCGATCGTCCTGCGACGCTCTTCATCGGGCTTGGCGCCGGCGAGCGCCTTGCCGAGGCTGGCGAGGACGTGTTCGCGGCTCACGAGGTGGCGCCCCGGCTCTCCGCCCACATCTGCTGGAACGTCTTGCCCTCGGGCGCCGGCAGGTCGCGGTGGTCGGTCCAGCCCTTGGCGAGGGGTAGCGTGGCGAACTTGCCCTTGCCGCGCGCGAGGAGTTTCAGCGAGCCCATCGCGGCTCGGGTCGCGGCGCGGTATAGCTTCGGGCGCTTGGCGAACCAGGCCCAGACGCTGAGACCGGAGCGCACGGAGGCGGGGCTGAGATGCTGCTCGAACTCCTTCTCCCGCCAGTGGCGCATCAGCTTGGGTAGCGGGATGCGAACGGGGCAGACCTCTTCGCAGCGCCCGCAGAATGTCGATGCATTGGGCAGATGCCCCGCCTCGGCCACGCCCGCGATGGCTGGCGTGAGGACCGCGCCGATGGGGCCGGGATAGACCGAGCCATACGCATGGCCGCCGACGGAGTGGTAGACAGGGCAATGGTTCATGCAAGCGCCGCAGCGGATGCAGCGCAGCATTTCCTGGAACTCGGTGCCGATCATGTTGGAGCGGCCGTTGTCGATCAGGATGACGTGGTATTCCTCCGGTCCGTCCGGATCGTCCCTCCGCTTCGGACCGGTCGAGAAGGTCGTGTAGACGCTCAGCTCCTGCCCCGTCGCGGAGCGGGCGAGGACGCGCAGCAGCGTCGACGTGTCCTCCAGCGTCGGCACCACCTTCTCGATGGAGGCGAGGACGATGTGGACGCGCGGCAGGATCTGCGTGAGGTCGCCATTGCCCTCGTTGGTGACGATGACGGACGTGCCCGTCTCCGCGATGAGGAAGTTGGCGCCCGTGATGCCGACATCGGCCGACAGAAACTTGTCGCGCAGGACCCCCCGCGCCTCGCTGAGGAGCGTGACCGGCTCGGTCAGGTCGCGGTTCGCGTCGAGATGGGTGTGGACACGCCGAAAGTCGGCCTCGACCTGGTCGCGGTTGACGTGAACGGCGGGCGCGATGATGTGGCTCGGCGCCTCGCCGCGCAGCTGGATGATGTATTCGCCCAAATCCGTCTCGACGGGCGTGATGTCGTTGGCCTCGAGGAAATCGTTGAGCGCGATCTCCTCCGTCGCCATCGACTTGCCCTTCGTTACCGTTCGGGCACCCGCCTTGCGGCAGATGTCGAGCACGGCCTGCCGGGCTTCGTCCTCGGTCGCGGCCCAGTGAACGTGGCCGCCATTCTCCTCGACCTTCCCCTCGAAGGCCTGAAGATAAAGGTCGATATGCTCGAGCGTGTGGTTCTTGATGTCGCGCGCCGCATCGCGCAGCGCCTCGAATTCGGGCAGCTTGTCGGCGGCCTTGCGGCGCTTCTCGATGAAGCCGACCTCGACATTGCCGAGCGCCTTTTGCAGCTGCGCGTCGGTCAGCGCATGCGCTGTGTTCTGGATGAAATCCTTGGACGTGACGTGCATCGAAGTGCTCCTGTTGACCGGACACTAGACCGCCAGGCCGCTGGCGAACAAGCGACCGAGCGCCTCATCGGTTCTCGTCGAGAACGCTTCTGACCTTGGAGAGCGCGGGCAGCATGTCTGCCATTGCGTCGAGATCGAGCTTGGCACCCAAGCGGTCCATGGCGGGCCGCAAACCCATGATGGCGTCGTCGCGAAAGGCACGGCCGCGCGGTGTCAGACGGACGAGCTTCGAGCGCCCGTCCTCGGGATTGGGCGCGATGACGACGAGGTCCCGCTCCACCAGTACCTTGAGCGAATGGGTCATCGTGCCCTTGGTGACCTGAAAGGCCGAAGCGATGGCCTGCGGCGTCTTCCCATCACCCAGCCGCACGAGGTGATTGAGGATTGCGAAATGGGACGCGTGGAGACCGTCCGGCAGGCTCCGGTTGAGCAAGGTCGTGGAGAGCTGCTGGATGATGCCGACTTCGTTGAAGAAGGTGAAGGCGAGGCGCAGCGTCTCGTCCGATGATCGCTCCGTCACGCCAACCCTCCTTTCATGCGATCCGCTAGACCACGATCTTCGCCTCCAGCGGCCAGCGCGGGCTGGGGGCGATCTCGGGGCCATATCCCAGCCGGACGAGCATTTGCACGGTGCCGCCCCGGGGCGCAAATCGCCGGTGCGCCTCGGCGTAGTATTCCGCCATTTCGGGGAACTCCTGAAGCGCCTGGCTCAAAGGATGGAAGGCGACGCCGTCGCGCGTCGCGGCCAGATGGAGGCGCAGCCAGTCCCGCCCGGCCGCGATCTGGTCGGCGCGTGTATTGCTTGTCGTCACGAGCCAGAGATGGCCCATCGCCGTATTGGCGTTCTCCAGCGAGCCCTCGAGCGCCTGCCTATAGTTCGGGTCGCTCGTGTCGAGCGCCGCCTCCCGGCTCATCATGCCGACCATGTTGAGGCTGTCGAAGAGGAGGCCGCCTAGGTCGATCCCGTCCGGATTGGCCTCGATCTCGGCCTTTCCGATGCGAAGGAGATCGACGCTTTCCTTCAGTGTGCGCGGGGTCTCGAACTCGCGCCGAATGCTGGCGGCGGTCAGCGCGCGCCCGGCCTCCACATCGGCCGCCGCGACCGAGCCGCCGACGCGGGCCGGATCGCGCGCGGCCTCGATGAGGCGCGGTATCGCCGCAGCCTCGACCGTGCGGGTCGTGTCGAACGGCTCCTTGTTGGACCGACGCGCGAGGACGTGCGCGAAGAGCGGATCGGGGGCCATGGCAGCGTCCGGGGTGAAGCGCGCGACGGCCACGCGCCCGTCCGTCAAGCCGTCCGACGACTCGCCGTCGGGGAAGAGGTCGAGATCGACTCGATAACCATCCTCCTGTGCGGCAAGGACGAAGAGTTCGAGGAAGCAGCCAAGACCGATGGTGATCTGGCGATTGAGTGGATCGGTCTCCGGCAACATCTTCGTGCGATCGACGAGAAGGGTGACCTTGCCCGGCGTATCGAGATCGACGAGCCAGGGTTGCCGATTGTGCGGATTCGGCGCGAGGACGGCATAGGACAACGCCCTGCGGCGTGGTTCGTCATAGTGGGAGCCTGCCATCTCCCAGGGTGCGAGGGCGCCGTCGGGCGTGCGGGTGGCGGCGAAGAGGCCAGCGCTGCCGGCGGCAACGATGACGCCGCCGCCAAGTACGGAAAGGAATGTCCGTCGGTTCATGATCACCGCTCCATAAGGTTTGATGACAAACTAATATGGTATGACATCAAACTTGTAAAGCGATGGGGATCGCCGTGATGCGGTCGCGCCGTCATTCGATGAGGGCGGTGGGGAGGGAAGGTGGCGTCGGGATGCTATCCGCGCCGTTCGATCATCCAGCTTTGATGATCGTCCCCACGCCGGCCAATGGCGGTGTTTCCGTCATGTCGGCGAGGACTTCCGCGACGTGGCGCGCCATGATGGGCTTGCCCTCCCGGCTCATCTTGCCCGCAATGTTCATCAGGCAGCCGAGGTCTCCGGCGAGGACCGTGCCGGCCCCGGTCTCGGCGATGTTGCGGGTCTTCTTCTTCACCATGTTGTTGGAGACGTCCGGGTACTTCACGCAGAACGTGCCGCCGAAGCCGCAGCAGACTTCGGTGTCCTTCATCTCGCGCAATTCCAGCCCGTCGACCGAGCCGAGAAGCTGGCGGGGCTGGCGTTTCACGTTGAGCTCGCGCAGCCCTGAGCAGCTATCGTGATAGGTCACGCTGCCGTGAAAGCTGGCCGGTACGCGCGTCATCTTACGCACGTCGACGAGGAAGCTGACAAGCTCGAAGGTTCGCGCGGCGAGCCTGCGGGCGCGGGCGGCATAGGTCTCGTCGTCGGCCAGAAGCTCCGGCACGTGCTTGACGATCATGCCGCCGCAGGAGCCGGAGGGGACGACGGTGTAGTCGTAGGTCTCGAACGCATCGACGATCTGGCGCGCGATGGCCTTGGCGGTCGCCCGGTCGCCCGAATTGAAAGCCGGTTGACCGCAGCAGGTCTGGTTCTCGGGCACGACGACGGTACAGCCCGCCTCCTCGATCAGCTTCGCGGCCGCGAAACCGACGGTCGGGCGGAAGAGGTCCACGAGGCAGGTCGCGAAGAGTGCTACCGTCGGCCGGGTGGCTCGTGCGGCGGTCTCGTCCGGTTTGGTGGCTGGCATCTCGGGCATTTCGGTCGACCTCTCGAGGGGCGCATCGTCGAACGGCCCATGCTCGCGCGATAGTCCCCCCGGATGCAAGGCGGCATGTCGGTGCGATCACCATGGGGCGACGAGACTTGAGGCCCAATGACGTCTGATAAACTCAGCCCGCCGGCGCTACGCCCCTGCCCCCCCCTCATCCGTTCGCCCGCGCCAGCCACACCTCCCAGCCCGCCGGCGCGAGGCACTAAAGAATCCCAGCCCGCCGGCGCGAGGCCATAGAGAGCCTGCGAGGCGATAAAGACAAAGCGTTCGCTTTGTGCGATCAGGGCGGGGCGACGAAAGTCGCATAGCCTTGGGCTTCGCCTTCGCGCCTGTCTCCTTTAGCGTCTCCTGCGGACCGGAGCCGGCGTGAATTTGCGTCAGATCAAGGTCAAGGCATGCCAAGTGCCGGCAAAGAACAGTCAGTCTAGGTAAGGAAACACCATGAAGAAACTTCTCGGCGCCGCCGCGCTGGCCGCCACCACCGCGCTCGCGAGCCCCGCGAGCGCACTCGACTCGCTCTCCTGGGACATGCAGTCCACCTTCCCGTCCGCGCTGACGCAGCTGGGTACGCTCGGCGTGCGCGTGGCGGACAACCTGCGCGCCATGACCGATGGCGAGATCGACATCACCTTCCAGGAGCCGGGCGCCATCACGCCGGCGCTGGAGGCGTTCGACGCCGTGTCTTCGGGCGCCATCCAGGCGGCCTGGTCGACGCCGGGTTATTGGTCGGGCAAGGATACGTCGCTCGCGCTCTTCTCGGCCGTGCCCTTCGGTCCGTCCGCGCCGGAATATTACGGCTGGTACCGCCTCGGCGGCGGCAAGGAGCTCTTCGAGGAGATCTACAACGAGTACAACATCCACTCCATCATCTGCGCCATCACCGCGCCGGAAGCCTCGGGCTGGTTCCGCGAAGAGATCACCTCGCTAGAGCAGCTGCGCGGCAAGAAGATGCGCTTCTTCGGGTTGGGCGCGAAGGTCATGGAGAAGGCCGGCGTCTCGACGCAGCTTCTCGCCGGCGGCGACATCTACCCGGCGCTGGAGCTCGGCTCGATCGACGCGACCGAGTTCTCGATGCCGGCGGTCGATCTGTCGTCGGGCTTCTATCAGGTCGCCAAGCACTACTACTTCCCCGGCTGGCACCAGCAGTCGACGATGTATGAGCTGATGATCAATCTCGACGAGTGGGAGAGCCTCGAAGAGAGCACGCAGGCCGTCATCGAGTCGGCTTGCGAAGCCAATGTCGCCTATGGCCTGGCGGAGGGTGAGGCGATCCAGTTCGCGGCGCTCACCGAGCTCGAGGCGAACGGCGTCACGCTGCACCGTTGGCCCGAAGAGGTTCTCGACACCCTGTCCGGCTATTGGGACGAGGTGGCCGAAGAGGAGAAGGCCGCCAACCCGAACTTCGCCAAGGCCTGGGACTCGCTGAGCACGTTCCGCGAGGACTACAAGAAGTGGGGCGATCTCGGCTACCTGAAGCGCTAGTCGATCTGACCGGACCCGGCCGAAGGCGCGCCGCCCGAGGCGCCCAACCCGGCCGGGCCTTCCACGCTGCGCTGCGGGGTTCGCCCCGGGCGCCTTCGGTATCGGCCGGTCGCCCGTTCGCGGGCCGGCTGGCCGTCTCCCTTCCCCCGTAGCGCCAGGGTGACCATGCTCGGAAACGTCCTCGCCATCCTCGCCATCGTCATCTCGTTTCTAGAGTTGACGCCGCTGGAACTGCCCGAACTCGGGCCCATTCTCGTCGCGGTCGTCCTCGCGGTCGCGGCGATGTTCCTGCAGGCGCGGCTCAGTCTCGTCTATCTCGCGATCGGCGCGGCCTTCATCGCGTTCTTCGTGGCGCCGGGCGGGTTTCTCGGCGTGATGGAGCTCATCGCCGGCGAGGAGTTCAATGCCCGTCGCTTCATGCGGGCCTGGGGTACGACGGTCACGCTCTCGGTCGCGCTCACGCTCGCCTGCCTCATCTTTGCCGCCGCCTGGCGCCAGCCGCGCGGACCCTATCGCTCGATGATGCAGGCTTCCAAGGATTTCGATCAGGGGCTCAGCCTTATCGGCCATGTGGCCGCCTATCTCTTCATACCGCTCATGCTCGTCATCGCCTACGACATCACGCAGCGGAAGATGCTGGACTTCGACACGGGCTTCATGGATTCGCCCTTCGCGTTCTCCTCGACCAAGCTGCAGGAGCTGGAATGGCACATCCACGCCGTTCTCTTCACGCTGGCTCTGGCCTTTTGCTATCTGCGCGATCAGCACGTGCGCATCGAACTCGTACGCGACAAGCTACAGCCCCGCACGCGCGCCTGGATCGAACTCCTCGGCTGCGCGATCGCGCTGATGCCCTATTGCTGGCTCGTCGTGCGCTTCGGTTGGGACGCCGCCGCATCGAGCTTCAAGCTCGGCGAGGTCTCCTCAGCCCAGACAGGCCTCAGCCATCGCTGGATCATCAAGGCGGTACTGCCGGTCGGCTTCGCGATGCTCGGCCTCGCGGGGCTCGCGGTCGCGCTGCGCTCGGTCGTCTTCCTCTTCGGACCGAAGGACCTGCGCATCGAGGCGTCCAGCCATGTCGGCGAGCATCATGAGAGTCCGGCGCAGGCCGCGGCGGGTGTGCCGGGTGGCTGATCGGCTCGCTTGGGCGACGATGGGGCCGCATGGGGTGCGGCCGGGTAGAGGCGCTGCGGCGCAACGGGGGATTTGATGGAGTTCGCAGCCTTCTTCGAGGCCTGGGCGCCGGCGATGATGTTCATCGCACTCGCGCTCCTCATCTTCACGGGATATCCCGTCGCCTTCGTCCTCGGCGGCATCGGCCTCCTCTTCGCCATCATCGGCGACATGACGGGCGCCATGAACTTCCAGCGCATGGCGACGCTGTCGGGCCGCATCTTCGGCGGCACCTATGAGAGCCCCGTGCTCGTCGCCATCCCGATGTTCATCTACATGGGCACGATGCTGGAGAAATCGGGCGTCGCGGCCGATCTCCTCCACTGCCTGCAGGTTCTCTTGAGAAAGGTGCCGGGCGGGCTCGCCATGTCCGTCACGCTGATGGGCACGATCATGGCCGCGACGACGGGCATCATCGGCGCGTCGGTCGTCATGATGACGCTGCTCGCGCTCCCCGTCATGCTGGAGCGCGGCTACAACGTGCCGCTCGCGACCGGCACGATCGCCTCGTCGGGCACGCTCGGCATCCTCATTCCGCCCAGCATCATGCTCGTCATCATGGCGGACCTGATGCAGCTCTCGGTCGGCGACGTCTTCGTCGCCGCGATGATCCCGGGTCTTATCCTGTCGGGTCTCTACGTCCTCTATATCGGCGTCCTGTGCTTCTTCAAGCCTGACCTCGCGCCGCCGCTGCCGGACGATATCGGACCCGATACGACGTCCGAATTCGTGTCGATGATCGCCTGGAGCTTCCTGCCGCCCATCTTCCTCATCGTCGTGGTGCTGGGCTCCATCTTCGGCGGTCTCGCCACGCCGACCGAGGCCGCCGGCGTCGGCGCGCTCGGCGCGACCGTGCTCGCGGCATTGAAGTCCCGCCTCACGGGCGCCAACCTCAACGAGGTCTGCTATCGCTCGGCGCTGACGACCGCCATGCTTTTCGGCATCTTCCTGGGCGCGACCTGCTTCAGCCTCGTCTTCCGGTCGCTGGGCGGCGACGAGTTCATCCGGCACCTGATCGACGGATTCGAGAGCCCCTGGGCGATCATCTTCCTCCTCATGGGGATGGTCTTCTTCCTCGGCTTCTTCTTCGACTGGATCGAGATCACGCTCATCGTGCTGCCGGTCTTCGGACCCATCGTGGCCGATCCCGCCATCGTCGATATCGGCTATCACATCGCCCCGGCGTTCGATGCGGCGATCAAGGCGGGCGAACTCTCGGGTGCGGATCTGAGGAGCGCCACCAACTACATATCCCAACAGACGCTGCTCTGGTTCACCGTCCTCGTGGCGGTCAACCTCCAGACGAGCTTCCTCACGCCCCCCTTCGGCTTCGCCCTCTTCTACATGAAGGGCGTCGCGCCGCCGGAGGTGAAGATGGAGCAGATCTACAAGGGCATCATCCCCTTCGTCCTCCTCCAACTCTTCGGCCTCGCCATGGTCATCTGGTTCCCCCAGATCGCGCTCTACCTGCCGGAGTATCTGTTGGATTGACCCCGGGCGCGTTGTCGCTTCGACGGCGCGGGGCGCGTCTGTTAGGGTCGATCACCGTTCAAGCTCGCCATGAGCCAGCTCTCCAAGAGAAGGTGCCGCCATGTCCGGTCTGATGATGCCCAAGCCCGATCCGGCCACGCTCTCGCGACGCGACGAGATCGTCGCCGCGCTCAGCGCCATCGTGCCGGGCGAGGGGGTGATCGACAAGACCGACGAGATGCGCCCCTATGAATCGGACGGGCTGACGGCCTATCGGCAGATCCCGCTCGTCGTCGTGCTGCCCGAGACGGTCGAGCAGGTCAGCGCGGTGTTGGCCTATTGCAACGCGCAAGGCATCAAGGTCGTGCCGCGCGGGGCGGGCACGTCGTTATCGGGCGGGGCGTTGCCGCTGGAGGACGGCGTCCTTCTCTCGATGATGAAGTTCAACCGGGTCATCGAGACCGATTTCGCGAACCGCTGCGCCGTCGTGCAGCCCGGCGTCACCAATCTCGGCGTCACCCGTGCGGTCGAGCATGAGGGCTTCTACTACGCGCCCGACCCGTCCTCCCAGATCGCCTGCTCGATCGGCGGCAATATCGCGGAGAACTCGGGTGGCGTGCACTGCCTCAAATACGGGCTGACGACCAACAACGTGCTCGGCGTTCAGATCGTCCTCATCGATGGCACGGTCGTCCGTCTCGGCGGCAAGCATATGGACGAGGGCGGCTACGACATGCTCGGCACCTTCGTCGGATCCGAAGGCCTGCTCGGCGTGGTCACGGAAGTGACCGTGCGCATCCTTCCCAAGCCCGAGACCGCGCGCGCCGTCCTCCTTGGCTTTCCCTCGTCGGAAGAGGGCGGCGAGACGGTCGGTCAGATCATCGGCGAGGGCATCATTCCGGGTGGCATGGAGATGATGGACCGGCCCGCCATCCACGCCGCCGAAGCCTTCGTGAACGCCGGCTATCCGCTCGATGTCGAGGCGCTCCTCATCGTAGAGCTCGACGGACCGGAAGCCGAGGTCGACCACCTCCTCCAGCGCGTCGAGGCCATCGCGCGCGAGAACGGCGCGACCTATGCTCGTGTCAGCCAAGACGAGGACGAGCGCCTTGCCTTCTGGGCCGGCCGCAAGGCCGCCTTTCCCGCCGTCGGCCGCATCAGCCCCGACTATTACTGCATGGACGGCACCATCCCCCGCCGCCAGCTCCCCCTCGTGCTGACGCGGATGAAGGAGATGGAGATCAAATACGACCTCAAGGTCGCCAATGTCTTCCATGCCGGCGACGGCAATCTCCACCCGCTCATCCTCTACGATGCCAACAAGCCCGGCCAGCTGGAGCGCGCGGAAGCCTTCGGTGCCGACATCCTCACGCTCTGCGTCGAAGTCGGAGGCTGCCTGACCGGCGAGCACGGCGTCGGCGTCGAGAAGCGCGACCTCATGGGCGTCCAGTTCACCGAGGACGACATGAAGCAGCAACAGCGCGTCAAATGCGCCTTCGACCCGCAACATCTGCTCAACCCCGGCAAGATGTTCCCGCAGCTCCACCGCTGCGCCGAGCTCGGCCGGATGCATGTGCATAAGGGGCAGGTGAAGTTCCCGGATATCCCGCGCTTCTGATGGCACTTCCCGGGTCACTCCAGCTGACGCTTCGCGCCGAGCAGGCATTGCTCGGGCTCGGGGCTGCCGCAGCCTTCATCTGGCTGGGCTATGGCTGGTTGACCTTCTTGCTTTTGGTCCTGCTGCCGGACCTGTCGATGCTGGGCTATCTCGTCAGCCCGAGGTTCGGCGCCATCACCTATAACGCGGCCCATACGTGGCTGACGCCGATCGCCTTGGCCGCGCTGGCTTTCCTGGGGTTCGCCTGGGCCTTGCCGGCCGCCCTCATCTTCGCCGCCCATATCGGAATCGACCGTGCTATCGGATATGGTCTGAAGCTGCCCTCGGGCTTCAAGGACACCCATCTCGGCGCGATAGGCCCCACATGACCGACCCCGCTCGCACCGAGACAGACCTGACCTGGCGGCCCGATTCGGCAGACGCCGTCCGCGATGTCGTCGCCTGGGCGGTTGCCGAGGAGACGCCGATCGAGATCGTCGGGCAGGGCTCGAAGCGTGCGATCGGGCGCCCGATGCAGACGGCGGCGACGCTCGATCTCTCGCACCTGACCGGCATCACGCTCTACGAGCCGGACGAGCTCGTCCTCTCCACCCGGGCCGGCACGCCGCTGGCCGAGATCGGCGAAGCGCTCGACGAAGCGGGCCAGATGCTCGCCTTCGAGCCGATGGATTACGCACCTCTTCTCGGCACCGAGCCTGGCCATGGCACGATAGGCGGCGCGGTGATGACCAATGCCTGTGGCCCCCGCCGCATCCAGGCGGGCGCCGCGCGCGACCACGTGCTCGGCATCCACGCCGTCTCGGGCCGGGGCGAGGCCTTCAAGTCCGGCGGCCGGGTGATGAAGAACGTCACGGGCTACGACCTCTCGCGGGGGCTTGCCGGCTCCTGGGGCACGCTCGCCGTCCTCACCGACGTGACTGTCAAGGTGCTGCCGCGCCCGGAGACAGAAGCGACCGTGCTCGTTCTCGGGCTCGAGGACCACGCCGCTGCGCGGGCGATGGCCGAGGCGCTGGGCTCGTCGGCCGAAGTCTCCGGCGCTGCGCATCTGCCGCATCGCTGCGCGCTCTCCGTGCCGCAGGTGAGGGCGCTCAACCGCGCCGTCACCGCGCTTCGCCTTGAGGGCTTTGGCCCTTCGGTCGCCTATCGGCGAGATCGTCTGCGCGAGATGATGGCACGGCACGGCCCGGTCGAACTCGTCGAAACCGACGCCTCGCAGGCGCTCTGGCGCGTCATTCGCGATGCCGAGCCCTTCGCCTGCCAATCCTCGGCCGACAATGGCGAGATCGGCCAACGCCAGATCTGGCGCTGCTCGACGGCGCCCATGCAAGGGGCCGAACTCGTCCGTCTTCTCGAGGGCTATGGCGATGTCGAGGCCTTCTACGATTGGGGCGGCGGGCTCGTCTGGCTTGCCGTGCCGCCGCATGACGACGCGATGGCGGACCGCGTGCGCGGCGTCATCGCCGAGGTCGGTGGCCACGCCACCCTCATCCGCGCCGATGCGCCCGTGCGCGCTGCCGTCCCCGTCTTCCAGCCGCAGGAAGAAGGGCTGGCCGCGCTGGCAACCCGGCTGAAGGCGCAGTTCGACCCGAACGGGGTGCTGAACCCAGGACGGATGACGTGATGATGCAGGCCGTTGTCGTAGCCGCTGCGGTTCCCCTGACGGCTCTTGCCGCCTGCACACCCAGCGTCGACGCGGCGCTGACATCGCCGCCCGCCACCCGAGCCGCCTATTTCTACGGCTACGCGACGGTCGGCCGGCAGATCATGGAAGACTGCGCGGGTTACGACGATCGCTTCCGCCTCGACCTGCGTCTTCATCGCGCCCTCGAGACCCGGTTCGCCGAACGGGTCGAGGCGATCTACGACCAGCCCGCGACGACGTTCCTCGATCCGGAGGAATACGACCTGGAGCTACGCCGCGTCCGTGCGCAGTTGCAGGCGCTCGTGCCGGCGTTGCGAATCGAGGTCTGCCGCAACATCTCCGAGGAGCAGCTTGGCAACCTGCGCAAAGCGGACGGTTCGACATGACGCGACCGGATCGGGCGCGACCTTCGTTGAGGCTTGGAGCGACCTTCGCGCTCGCACTTCTGGCATCGGGCTGCACGACGACGCCCCCGCCGGCCCCGTCCGTGTCGGCCCGCCTCGATCCTGACGGTTTCCTCTACTTCAACGACGCTGCGCTCTATCGCTCCGCCATGACGCGCTGCGCCGCGCGGCTGCCGGCCTACGCGGACGAACTCGCGAATGCCCGCACCGTCTTCACCGATGCGCGCACCCGCTACGCCGCAAAGGGCGGGCGCCCCGACCGCGCCGACCTTGCCCGCATCTACACCCGCTCCGACCGCGAACTCGCCGCCGACCTCGCGCGTCAGTCCCCGGCCGCGGTCGAGGCGGCCTGCGCCCGGCTGGCCACCTATCACAGCCGCAATGTCGCGGCCTATTCGAGCATCTGATGCAAACCAATTTCTCCCCCGCTCAGCTCGAAGATCCGGACATGGCCTCCTCGGAGGGGATAATCCGGAAATGCGTGCATTGCGGCTTTTGCACCGCGACCTGCCCGACCTTCGTGGAGCTGGGCGACGAGCTCGATAGTCCGCGCGGGCGGATCTACCTCATCAAGGACATGCTGGAGAACGACAAGCCGGCCAGCGCCGAAGTCGTGAAGCATATCGACCGCTGCCTCTCCTGCCTCTCCTGCATGACGACCTGCCCGTCCGGTGTCCATTACGGCCATCTCGTCGATCATGCCCGCGCGCATATCGAGGAGACCTACGAGCGGCCGTTCATGGACCGCGCCATCCGCGCGCTTCTCGCGCAGGTGCTGCCCTATCGGACCCGCTTCCGGATCGCGCTGCTGGCGAGCGTGCCGGGCAAGCTCGTCCGCCCGCTCCTGGCAAGCTGGGCGCCTTCTCGACCGCTGGCGGCCATGCTCGACCTCGCGCCCGCCATCCCACCCGCCCGCTCGCCCACGGAAGGCGCGCAGACCTTCGAGGCCGAGGGGGCGCGGATCAAGCGGGTCGCGCTCCTCTCCAACTGCGCGCAGCCCGTCGTCGCGCCGCAGATCAACGAGGCTACGATCCGGCTTCTGGCGCGCCACGGCGTCGAGGTCGTCATCGCCAAGGGGGAGGGGTGTTGCGGCGCCATCGTCCACCATATGGGCCGCGAGGAACAGGCGATGGGCCTCGCGCGGAAGACGATCGACGCCTGGATCGCCGAGATGGACGGTGACGGCCTCGACGCCATCGTCGTCAACGTCTCGGGCTGCGGCACGACGGTGAAGGATTACGGCCACCTATTCCGCAACGATCCGCTCTATGCGGAGAAGGCGTCGCGGGTCTCGGCCATCGCGCGCGACGTTTCGGAAGTGATGCACGAGATCGGGCTGATCGAGCCCGTCATCGATGTCGATCTCGTTGCGGCCTATCATTCGGCCTGCTCCATGCAGCATGGCCAGCGCGTGCAAGCGCAGCCGCGCGCGCTGCTGCGGGCCGCCGGCTTCCGGGTGAGGGAAGTGCCCGAGAGCCATCTTTGCTGCGGCTCGGCCGGCACCTACAACATCCTCCAACCGGAGATCGCCGGCCGTCTGCGCGCGCGCAAGGCTCGCAACATCGAGAGCGTGACGCCGGATCTCGTGGCAACTGGTAATGTCGGCTGCATCACGCAGATCGCCAAGGGCACGGCGATCCCGATCGTTCACACGGCCGAGCTTCTCGACTGGGCGACGGGCGGGCCCCTTCCGCTAGCCCTGACCGGAACCCCCCTTGCGGACCGCCCGGCGCGGACACCGGCTCTCGAGGCCGCCGAATAGGGCGCCTGCCGGAACCTAAGCTCGGCATCGGGCCTTTCGCTTCCATGCCAGCGAAAGGCCGCCCGTGTCCTCAACCTTCGATTCGCCTGACCATCAAGACCGCCAGCGCGGGAGCGTTGCCGAGCGCGCTTTGAGCGGCGGCATGGACGGTCCGCTCGCGCGCCGCACCGTCCTCGTCGCCTCGATCGCGCTTGGGCTCTTCGCGCTCCTCTTCGTCATCTGGAACGGCGCATCGGCCCTCTTCACGATCCTCGCGGGCATCGTGCTGGCGGCGCTGCTCGACGCCATCGCGTTCGGGCTCGGCAAGATCGTGCCACTGGCACGCAAATGGCGATTGCTGATGGCGATCGCCCTTCTTCTCGTGCTCATCGTCGCCTTCGGCTACTTCGCGGGCGTTACCGTCCTCTCCCAGATCGAGGCGTTGACGGAGGGCTCGCGCGGCGTCTTCGCGACGCTGAAGGCCTGGCTCGACAACTCGCCCATCGGCGGCGTTCTGCCCGATCAATACTCGATCCGCGAGCTCGTCGGCTCCGGCTTCGGCAGCGGTGGTGACGCCGGCGTGGCCGGTGGATTGATGAGCGGCGCGACAGCATTCTTCACCGCGCTGAGCACAGGCGCGCTCATCCTGTTCCTCGGCTGTTTCTTCGCTTGGGACCCGGCGGTCTACCGCGCCGGCATCCTTTCCATCCTGCCACACGACAAGCGCGAGCGGGTCGGCGAAGTGCTCGGCAGCATGGGCGAGACGCTTCGCCTCTGGCTCTTCGGCCAGATGATCAGCATGGTGGTCATCGGCGTTCTCACGACGGCGCTCTTGCTGATCGCGGGGATGCCCTTCGCACTGCTGCTCGGGCTGCAGGCCGGCCTTCTCGCCTTCATTCCGACGCTTGGGCCGCTCATCGCGGCGGTGCCGATCCTCATCGCGGGCGCGACCGAGGGCTTCACGATGGTCCTCTGGGGGCTCGGCATCTACGTGCTGGTGCAGGGCGTGGAGAGCAACCTGATCATGCCGCTCGTACAGAAGCGGATGATCTCGCTGCCGCCCGCCTTCACGCTTGGATCGCAGCTGTTGCTGGGTGCCCTCTTCGGCTTCGCCGGACTGGCGCTCGCCGTTCCGCTCGTCGCGATGCTGCGCGTGGCGGTCGAGGCGCTCTATGTCGAGGACGAGATGGGCGGAACCGCCACGGGCCATGAGGGTGCGGAGGGCGGCGAGGATGCCGAACCCTCCGGCCGCACCGCCTCCGCCCGACCAGCGTAGCGCAGATGGCGGCTCCCCCAAGCGCCGAAGGGCCGCTCCAGCACGCCCTGCGCAGCGGCACCGTGGCCCGAGCGACGGTCGTCGTCGTGGGGATCGGCTTTCTCGTCGTCGCCGGGTTGATGACGGCGTGGAACGCGTCGGCCTCGCTTCTTCTTCTCTTCGCCGGCCTCCTGATGGCATCCTTCATGGATGTCGGAGTCTGGCTCCTTGGCAAGGTCGTGCCGCTCGCCCGGCGCTGGCGGGCGATCCTCGTAGCGCTGGTTGTCTTCGGGGCGGCGGCGGCTGCGATCTGGTATGGCGGGCGCACCCTCGTCCAACAGTCCGGCGAGATCGCCTCCACGTTGGAGGACCAGATCGACGCCCTGCAGAGCCAGGTAGCCAAGATCGGTATCCCGGGGCTTCAGGTCGACGATCTGGAGCGCGACGAGACCGCCGACGACGTTTCCACGATGATCGACCGTGTGCGAACCATGGCGAGCGTCACGCTGTCGGTCGCCTCAAGCCTCGTCGTCATCTTCTTCTTCGGTCTTTTCCTCACCATCGAGCCGACGCTCTACCGCGACGGGGCCGTCTCGCTGCTGCCCGTCTCGCGGCGTGCGCGCGTGGCCGAGGTCATGGACGATCTCGGCGCGACGTTGCGGCGCTGGCTGCTGGGACAGTCCGTCTCGATGATCGTCGTCTTCGCCGTCGCCTACCCCATGTTCCTCTGGATCGGACTGCCCTACGCGTTCCTCCTCGCGCTACAGGCGGGGCTGCTGACCTTCATTCCGCTGATCGGGCAGTTCATCGCCGGCATTCCGATCATCCTCATCGGCCTCAGCGTCGGCGGCTCGACAGGCACTTATGCGATCGGCGCCTATGTCGTTCTGCAGGTCTTGGAGAGCAACGTGCTGACGCCGATCGTCCAGCGGCGCGCGGTCTATGTGCCGCCGGCGCTCATCTTGGGCGGGCAGGTGCTGATGGGCACGCTATTCGGGTTTCGCCGGCCTCGTGTTGGCCGTACCCGTCATCGCGGTGGTGCGCGAGGCGGTGCTGCAACTCTATGTCAAGGATACGCTCGAGGGCGCTGCTACTGGCGGAACGCGCTGAAACGGGCCTGCGCATGGCCGGTGACGGCGGGCGCGTAGGTGCAGGTCAGACCCTTCTTGAAACCGCCGGCCGAGCGGCAGACGATCTGGTCGGGCGTCCAGTCGGCCTGGGCCCCGCAGGTGCCGCGTCGCATCTGGTAGACGAGGATATCGCCCTGGTCGCGCCAGTCGGCATGCCCCTTGCAGTCATAGCCGCCGCCGATGACGCGATAGGTGCCCTGGCCGTGCAAGCCGACGCAGAAGGCGACCTTGTAGGCGCCGTAGAGCGGATTGTAGGTCTGCCAGCAGGCATTGCCCGCGCGGGCCGAGACGGGCGCGGGCTGATGCATAGGCATCGCCTGCACCTGCGGGCCGGGCGCATGGTAGTAGCGCACGCCGCCAGCTTCGGCAGTATCGGGGAGGGCGGAGGCCGCGAGACCGGCGACGATGGCGGCAGTGAGAAGCGCGATACGCCGCATGACAGTCATCCCCCGACCGACCCGCCACGAAACACCCGTGGTGGGCCTACACAAAAAACGCGCGGGCCAGACGCTGAACTCAACAGGCCCGCATGGAGACAATGACGCATGAACCTTTCCGCTTCGCTGAGGATCAGGGTTTCGTAATGGTGCACCTTCGTGGTGAACGCCCGTTATAGCCCGCATAGGCTCTCAAGCCCCGCCGCGCGCTTTATCTCTTCCGAGGCCTGCGCTACAGCCAGCACGACCTTCGAACCCGGCCCGCACCTCCATGTCAGACACGCCATCCAATCCCAAAAAGACGTCGAAGCGCCCGAAGCGTCCGGCCCCCGTGCTGCCGCGTGGGTTTCAGGACGTGGACGGCGCGGATGCGCGCGCCATCGCGGAGATGCTGGACAAGGTCTCGGCCGTCTACGAGGCCTACGGGTTCGACCGGATCGAGACGCCCTTCCTCGAATATACCGAGGCTCTCGGCAAGTTCCTGCCCGATCAGGACCGCCCGAACGAGGGCGTCTTCTCGCTCCAGGACGACGACGAAGCCTGGATGAGCCTGCGCTACGACCTCACCGCCCCGCTCGCGCGCTATGTGGCCGCCAATTTCGAGACGCTGCCCAAGCCCTTCCGCTCCTACCGCTCCGGCTACGTCTTCCGCAACGAGAAGCCCGGCCCCGGCCGCTTCCGTCAGTTCATGCAGATCGACGCCGACACCGTAGGCGCGCCCGGCCCGACGGCGGACGCCGAGATGTGCATGATGATGGCGGACGTCATGGAGGCGTTGGGGCTCGAGCGCGGGCAATATGTGGTGCGGGTGAGTTCGAGAGGTGTTCTGAATGAACTGATGGACGTTGTCGGCGTCGGCCAAGCCAGTCGCCTAGCGACGCTTCGTGCAATCGACAAGTACGATCGACTTGGACGGGAAGGGGTCAAACAGCTTCTTGGGGAAGGGCGGCGCGACGAGTCCGGCGACTATACTGAAGGAGCGAAGCTACCGATCGACCAAGTAGAAAGGATCGTCGCGTTCATTGAAGCAGATGAGTACCACGTCGCCGTTGCGGACGCGGGCTTTGGTCATCGTGCGCCACACCTAGCCGCTCTCGTAGAAACGAAGAACGTTTGGCGTGACGTGGGCTACGCGGAGGATCAAATCATAATCGACCCCTCCGTCGTCCGTGGCCTCGAATACTATACCGGCCCCGTCTTCGAGGTCGAACTGCTCATGGAAACCGTCAACGAGAAGGGCGAGCCGGCGCGGTTCGGGTCGGTCGGCGGGGGCGGGCGGTATGATGGGCTGGTCGGGCGCTTCCGAGGCGAGGACGTGCCCGCGACGGGCTTCTCGATCGGCGTGTCGCGCCTCGCCGCCGCGCTGAAGGCGCTCGGCAAGCTCGGCGATGCGCCGAGGCCCGGGCCGGTCGTCGTGACAGTCATGGATAAGACGGCGATGGCCGACTATCAGGCCATGGCCAAGGACCTGCGGGATGCCCGCATCCGTGCTGAGGTCTTCCTCGGCAACCCGAAGCAATTCGGCAAGCAGCTCGCCTATGCCGACAAGCGCGGCTCCCCCGTCGCGATCATCCAGGGGTCGGACGAGCGAGAGGCCGGCACCGTGCAGGTCAAGGACCTCATCCTCGGCGCCGAGGAAGCCGCCGCCATCACCGACAACCGCGAATGGCGCGAATCGCGCGCCGCGCAGGTGACGGTGCCGCGCGCCGACCTCGTCGGGACGGTGCGCGAGATGCTGGCCCGGCACGGGTCGGTCGACACGGGCGACGCGTGACGGTCCGTCCCGCCAATGATGACGAGGCGCCGGAGCCCGGCACCGAGCCTGCCAGCCTCCTCGCGCGGCTGGAGGCCGCCGGCGCACGCGTCGTCTCGCCGCCCGTGCTGCAGCCGGCCGCGCCCTTCCTCGAACTCTCGGGCGAGGAACTGGCCAAGCGCATCTACCTGACGGCCGGCCCTGACGGCACCGAGCTTTGCCTGCGCCCCGAATTCACCATCCCCCTCTCGCTCCATTATCTCGCCGAGGAGACCGTCGGCGCGCGGGCGATGTACGCCTATGAAGGCACCGTCTTTCGCGACCGGGGCGGCGTCGGCGAGTTCCCGCAGGCCGGCATCGAGCTCTTCGGCGACGACGACCGGGAGGAGGCCGACGCCCGCCTCCTCGCCCTCGCGCTCCAATGCTCGGGGCTGAACGCGCCGCAACTGCATCTCGGCGATGTCGGCCTCTTCGAGACCTTCCTGACCGCCATCGGCTTTCCGCCACCAATCGAGGCGCATTGGCGCCGCCGCTTCTCGCGCGCTGTCGATCTTCCGGCCGAGATCGCGGCCCTGCGCGCCGACCGCGACGAGGCCTCGCCGCTCGCCCGCTGGCTCGCGAGCGTCGACGAGGCGACGGCGCGCGCCAGCGTCGAGGAGATGCTGCGCCTCGCCGGTACCACGATGGAGGGCCGCGTCGCCGGTCGCTCCAGCGCCGATATCGCAGCGCGCTACATCGAGCGCGCGCTTCTGAGCGGTGCCGCGATCGAGGCGGAGAAGGCCGACCTCCTCACCCGCTTCCTCAAGGTCGACGCGTCGCCCTGGGAGGCGCTCGATGAGTTGGAGGCCATCGCGCGCGAAGGCCGGCTGGAGATGAACGGTACGCTCGACGATTTCGCCCGCCGCCTCGGCCTGATGGCCGACGAGGGCGTCGATCTCTACGAATCGGCCCGCTTCTCGACCGCGTTCGGTCGGCGGATCGACTATTATTCCGGCACCGTCTTCGAAATCCACGATCCCGCCCGCGCGGAGATCGGCCCCCTTGTCGGCGGCGGCCGCTATGACGGGCTCCTCAAGCGCCTCGGCGCCACTCTGGATGTACCAGCCGTCGGCTTCTCGGTCTGGACCGAGCGCTTAGAGATCGAGGCCGCGTGATGAACCTCGTCCTCGCCATTCCCTCCAAGGGCCGGCTCATGGAGGCCGCGCACGACCTCTTCGATGCCGCCGGGCTCGCCTTTGCGCGCGACAATGGCGGCCGGGGTTATCGCGCCCGGATCGCCGGGCTGGACGGTGTCGAGGTGCGCCTCCTGTCGGCCTCCGAGATCGCGGCGCAGCTGAGCGCCGGCGGGGTTCATCTCGGCATCACGGGCGAGGACCTCATCCGGGAATCGGTGCCGGATGCCGATGACGCGGTCCACTTCGTCGCTCCGCTCGGCTTCGGCCATGCCGATGTCGTCGTCGCAAGCCCCAAGGCCTGGATCGACGTGACGACGATGGCCGATCTCGAGGACGTCGCGGCGCGGATGCATGCGGCCGACGGGCATCGGCTCCGGGTCGCGACGAAATATGTCACGCTCACCCGCGCCTTCTTCGCGGCCCACGGCGTGCGCGACTATCGCATCGTCGAGAGCCTCGGCGCGACCGAGGGCGCACCCGCGGCTGGCACGGCCGAGGTCGTCGTCGACATCACCTCGTCGGGCGCGACGCTCGATGCGAACGGGCTCGGCGTATTGGCGGATGGTCTCATCCTCGCCAGCCAGGCCAACCTCGTCGCCTCGCTACGGGCGGACTGGAATGACGCCGCGTGTGCGCGGGTCCGAGACATCCTAAGCCGTCTCGCCGCCCACGAGATGGCGCACCGAACAGTCGAGCTGCGCGCCTCCGTTTCGGATGCGGAGACGCTGAGTAAGTCGCTGCAAGCTCAGTTCGGCGTACAGCTGCCCTTCGGCATTGGCGATCCGCTCGTTCTGCACACCGGAAAGGCGGAGGCTTATGCCGTCGCGAGCGCCCTTCGCGCCAAGGCCTCCGGCGCGGTGACGATGGCGCGGCTAGAGGCCATCTTCGCGCCCCAAGTGCCGACGCTGGACGGACTGCTGGCCCGGATCGATGCGGGCGACGAATCGTCCTGATCTGCCATCCCGCACCACCATCATCGTCATTCGTTAACGACGTTGGTCGATAAAGGCGCAAGACGTGTCGTCTTTATCAGGGAGAATGCCATGAGCGACGTGACCTCCGGCGCGATGGGCGTGGCGCGCGATCAGCTGCGCGCGATCGTCGAGCGCATCGAGCGCCTGGAAGAAGAGAAGAAGGGCATCGCGGAAGACATCAAGGAAGTCTACGCCGAGGCGAAGGCCAACGGTTTCGACACCAAGGTGCTGCGCTCCATCGTACGCATCCGCAAGCAGGACAAGTCGGAGCGCGAGGAGCACGAAGCCCTGCTCGACCTCTACATGCACGCACTCGGCATGATCCTCGGCAGCGAGGGCGCGCGAGAGGCGGTGGAGGAGTTGCAGGCGGCGGAATAGCCGGCGCCAAGGAGAGCTTGAGCGCTCGCCGAATACAGCTTCAACGCCTCAGGAAACGAGAAAAGCCGCCCCGGTCACCCGAGGCGGCTTTTTCCTGTCCTACGTTTCGAATCCTGCGTTTCGAGTCGGATGGCGCTATCGCAGCGCGCTTCCGCTGAAGCCGGTGGTCGACGGACCGCTCAGGGTGCGGGTGAAGCCGGCCGAGGCAGCGGACGTGCCGCGCAGCAGATCCCCGGCGAGCTTCGGGGCCGCAAGCCAGGCGACGTCCTTGCCTTCGACGGATACGCCGGAGTTGAGAAGCTGGCGATAGGCCGGACCCTTGTGATGGCGCAGCTTCGGCGCATCGGGCTTGGCTACCGTCAATCGAGCCTGCTGCTTGGCGGCGCCCGGTGCACGAACCGGAATGATGGCTTCGGCGCGGGCACGCGTCTCGCTGATGGCGGGCGCGTAAGCCGTGGCCGCGATCGGCAGTTGGCCGGGCGACAGACGATCGTCGAACTTCTCCGGTGCGGCGGCGGCAATGCGGGCGATCGGATCGGCCTGAGCGAAGCTCTCGAGCGGAGACGGCGGCACGCGCTCCTGCGAAGGACTGAGCGAGGCCAGCGTCACGTTCGGGTTGGCCGGGCGAGTGCGGGGCAGGGCGGCGAGCGCGACGATGGAGGCGCGCGCGGGATCGGACGCATCGAGCGGCAGCTGATCGACCGGAATCGGGGCCGGCAGACCGTTCGCTCCATCCAGGGCGGCGAGCGCGACGGCGGCCGAAGAGACCGGCCGGATGCGCGGCGCCGGCGGCAGAGAGGCTACGAGAACCGGAGCCTCTTCGAGGATCGCAGGAAGATCGGGCTGCGGAATGATGCCAGGAAGAGAGCCGGGCCGCGTGCCGGGAACGGGCGGGAGAGCCTTCGGCTTCGGCGCTTCGACCACGACTGACGGGGCAGGGGTTGCAGGTGCGGCGCGGCGGGTGCGGGCGGGCGCGGGGGCCGGCTCGTCCTTCTTGCGGCCGAAACCGAGCAGGGCCAGGAGGCCACCGCCGCTCTCGCTCTCCTCCTCGGCGTCGCGGCCAGGCTTGAAGCGGGCGGCCGTGCGCTTGCGCTTCTCCATCTGAGCCATGGCCGTGTTGTAGCCGCTAAAGGGCTTGCCGTCGGTCGGCACATGGACCGTGTCGCCCCGCGGGAAGACCTTGGCGAGTTCCTTGCGGCTCATGCGCGGCCAATGGCGCACAGAGCCGGTGTCGAGATGGACGAACGGCGTGTTGGAGCGCGGATAGTAGCCGACGCCGCCGACATGCTTCCGGAGGCCCGCGTCGCGGACCTTGCTGCATGTGCATGCCGGGGATGAAGAAATCCATCGCCCGACCCTTGGTGTGCTGCGAATTCTTCGCAACGCCGCGCGAGCGGGAGCGGAGCATGTTGTTGGTCGCCGGCGAGCGATAGGCGGAGACGACGTGGATCGGCCCGGTCGCGCGGGCGTCCTGATAGACCTCCCAGACGAGATCGAAGAGAGCCGGGTCCATCTTGGTCGGCTCGGACCGGCGCCAGTCGCGGAGGAAATAGTTCAACTCCTTGAGGACCGCCTGGTCGAACTTGCCGCGCTTGCGGAACTTGAACTGCTTCCGCTCTTTCGTGTGAGTGTAGTAGAGATCGAGAATCCGGTCGCCTCTCGCCGCTTCGGCCTGCGCCATGGGCAGCAGCGAGGTCGCGAAGACCGTCACGATGTAGAGGGCGGCCATGAGCGCGGCGGGGGCACGCGCGCTCAAGAAGCCGAAGGGCGTTACGTTGCGCACGCCGAAGCCTTTCGTTCGAACCGCAGGGCGAGATCCATACTGGACCTTGGGGGGCGACGCCTTGTCGGTAGTGCATCCGATTGCGCAGAGTGCGCCGAAGAGCTTGATCATTCGTTAACCGCGCCCCCAGCACGCACGCCACGCTCAAAGCTGCGGTCGAGGGTGGGATGGGCTGACCAGCGCGGCCGAAAACCGCGTTTCCTAGATCAAACCCATCAAGCGCTGTGTGCGCCGGTCGATGCCGTAGATATCGCCGGCGAACTCCAGCGTGCCGCTCTCATCCGCCGTCACAGTAAAGTACGTGATGTGGACGGGAATATGGTCGGATGTGTTGAACCACCGCTCCTTGCCGCCCAGCGAGCGCTTGAGCGTAGTGGCGGAGAACTTCTCCTCGCCCTTCAGGAGAGCCTCGGCGAAGACGAAGGGCTCGTGAAGTCGTACGCAACCATGGCTGAAGGCGCGCTGCGAGCGGGAGAAGAGCGACCGCGCATTCGTGTCGTGCAGGTAGACGGCGTGGTCGTTGGGGAAGAGGAATTTGACGTTGCCGAGCGCATTGTTCGGGCTCGGGCGCTGGCGGAACCGGTAGCCGAGGCGATTCGCGGCGATGCCCGACCAGTTCACCGAATAGGGATCGACGATCTTGCCGGACGACGAGATCGTATCGTAGCCGCGCTTGGCGTAGTAGCCGGGATCGCGCTTCAGCTTGGGCAGCATCTCGCCCGAAGCGATCGAGTAGGGCACGTTCCAGTAGGGGTTGGTGACGACGTGCTCGATCTCGTCGGAGAAGATCGGCGTGGCATTCTCGGGTTTGCCTACGACGACGCGGCCGGAATAGCCCGATTCGTAACCGCCCCTGCCGTCCGGCTCCATCATCCAGACCCGGTATTGCGGTACGTTCACATGGACGTAGCGGCGTCCGAGATCGCGCGGCAGCCAACGCCAGCGCTCCATGTTGGCGACGATCGTCTCGCGCTGCGAGCCCGATCCGCCGTTGAGCGCCGCCAGAGTGCGCGGCCCGACGATTCCGTCGGCCAGAAGGCCGTTCTCGGCCTGGAACGTGCGGACCGCTTCCTCCAGTGCCGCGTCGAAGGTCAGGTCCTGATCGTTCGAATCGCCCTGCTCGAGAATGCCGAGCCGTTCGCGCAGCAGCGTCACGCGCGGATCGGCGACGCCCTTGCGGAGCGTGCGGCCGGGCGGGACCTCCACGATCGGGATCTCGCGGGCCTCGTTGAGCGCGATGAGCGCCTTTCGGAGGGCACGATAGCCGGCATGGGGCGGATTGAAGGCATCGAGCGCGAGCGCGGGATCCTCGGCCGAGACGACGGTGTCGAGCGTGGCGCGCGGGTCGGGCCGCGTCACCGTCACGTCGATGATGCCGCTCACGTCCTTCGGGCGTAGCGTGCCGGCCTGCGCGTGGTCGCCGTAGCGCATCACGGACAGCGCGACCTGAACCTCGGCGCGGGCGCGGGCATCCGCATTGCGCGCACGAACCCGGCTGAGGCGGGGGACGGGATAGGCGGCGGGGTCGAGCCCGTCATCGGCCGCCGTCGAGAGCCAGTCGCCGATCCGCGCGGCAGCGGGCGTGAGGCCCGCGTCGTCGGTCCAGAGCGGCGTGAAGCTACGGGCGGCATAGAAGCCGAGCAGTGCCTCGATCTCGGCGGGGGAGGCGGCGTCCTCGGCGAAGAGGTCCGCAATCCGCGCCTCCAGCGCCAGCGCGCTGCGACTCTGGGGTGTTGGCGCAAGGTTGGCGGAGCGACTGAGCGAGAGCACGGGAGCGACGGCTGGCGCGGCGGCGATGCCATGGCTCGCCTCGACCCCGACGATCCCCGCGCGCGGCCCGAAAGCCGGTTCGGCTGAAGCCTGCCCGGCGCCGGCCACGAGGAGGAGCGCGCAGAGGGCCGCTCCCCATCCGCTCCCGAACGGGCCGGTCACGGACGGATTGGATGAAAGACGACGCACTCGTGTCCTACGCGACATCGCGAAAGACTCCCCGTTACAACTCGACAGATGACTGAGCGCGGATTCGCGACGCAGCCCCGTCGACTCTACCCCGACCTTGGCGGCGAGCCGACGACACGAAGCCGTGCTCAGCTCGCAATGGCCTCTTCTGTGGCAGAAATGCCGAGTTCCTTCAGGCGGCGATAGAGGGTCGAGCGGCCGATGCCGAGACGGCGGGCGACCTGCGTCATGCGCCCGTCGTAGAACTCGATGGCGAGGCGAATCATGTCCGCCTCCATGTCGACGATCGGGCGCATCTCGCCGTCGTCGGCGACCGCCGGCAGGGAGTGGCCGGCGGGTTGCGCAGGCTCCGGGCTCGGCTGCGGGTGGAGCTGAACGACCTCGTGGCCGAGCGTCAGCCCGCGCCGCTGACCGTCACCGACGAGTTGGGGGAAATCGTCGGGCGTCAGTGCTTCGCCTTGCGTGAGGACGACGGCGCGGAAGAGCGCGTTCTCCAGCTGGCGGACATTGCCCGGCCAGTCGTAGTCTTCGAGCATGGCGAGCGTATCGGGCCGGATGCGGGTGACGCGGCGGCCTTCCTGCGCGGCGAAGCGGGCGAGGAAATGCCGGGCGAGGGGGATGATGTCGGCCCGCCGCTCGCGCAGGGGCGGAATGCGCACGGGGAAGACGTTGAGGCGGTAGTAGAGGTCCTCGCGGAACGTGCCTTCCGCGATCATCTCCTCAAGGCTGCGATTGGTGGCCGAAACGATGCGCACGTCGATCTTACGCGGCTTCGTGCCGCCGACCGCATCGACTTCGCTTTCCTGGAGCACGCGCAACAGCTTGACCTGCGCGTCGAGCGGCAACTCGCCGATCTCGTCGAGGAAGAGCGTGCCGCCATCGGCCTCGACGAACTTGCCGGCCCGCGCCTCTGTCGCGCCGGTGAAGGCGCCCTTCTCATGGCCGAAGAGGATGCTCTCGATCAGTTGCTCGGGTAGCGCCCCGCAGTTGACGGCGACGATCGGCTTGTCGCTGCGGCTGCTCGAACCGTGGATCGCCTGCGCGACGATCTCCTTGCCCACGCCGCTCTCGCCTTCCAGGAGGACGGGGATGTCGGAGCCCGCCGCCCGCTCCGCCATGCGCATGGCGTCCAGCATGTTGGCCGAGTTCATCAGCACGTCAGAGAATGTGAGCGTGCCGGACTGGCGGCTCTTGATACGGCGGATCTCGGACGAGAGCGCACCCGACTTGAGGGCGTTGGCGATGGAGACCTGAAGCCGTTCGGGCCCGACCGGCTTGACGAAGAAGTCGTGCGCACCGCCGCGCACGGCGCGCACCACTGTCTCGAGACCACCCTGTGCCGTCTGGACGATGGTCGGCACTTCGATGTCGCGTTCGCGCATCTCGTGCAGCACCGACATGCCGTCGCGGCGTGGCATGTCGAGGTCGAGAAGCAGGATGTCGGGGCGCGGGGTCTGCGCCAGACGCGTCAGCGCCTCCTCACCGTCGACCACGCTCTCGGCCTGGTGTCCGAGGCGGGTCAGGACGCCCTCCAGCAGCTGGCGCTGCACGGGGTCGTCGTCGGCAATCAGGACCTTTGGCATGGGTGCACGATCGCTTCTCGTTGTTATCGTTGTGAGCCACCCGACCGTGGTTTGCCTCCGGGGCGGGCACGGCGTCGGGCTCGGCAGCAATGTCTCATCTCGTCGTTAATGGGCACTTAAGCGCGACCATCCCGCAAGGTGCTGATAGACGGCATGTTTTGCCTAGCAGAGGGCAGTCTTTGCCGGGCACGTCGGCCCTTGCGCGGCAGTCCCGATGCGGCACGGGGAGACAGAACCTGAGGGATACCCTTGCGAACCCGAGGATTGCCGCCCTATGTCTTTCCGAGCTGCCACCCTTCCGCCGCGCCGGCACAGACCGAGGTTCTCCCGTTGATCTTTTTCTCGCCCGAAAGCTCCTCCGCCCAGGCCGATCTCGGCGCGCTCCCGGAATGGGACCTCACCCATCTCTACGAGAGCATGGATGCCCCGGCCCTCAAGACCGACCTCGACGGCATCGATGCCGAGGCGAAGGCGTTCGCGGAAACCTATGCCGGCAAGCTTTCGGAAACCGCGAGCGACCCCGACGCGTTGCTCGCAGCCGTCATGGCCTATGAGGCGCTGTCCGACCGCATCGGCCGCGTGATCTCCTATGCCGGTCTCGTCTATGCGGGCGACACGTCGGATACGGCGCGCGCGAAGTTCTACGGCGACATCCAGGAGCGCATCACCAACGCTTCAACGCAGCTTCTCTTCTTCACGCTGGAGCTGAACAAGGTCGAGGACGCCCGCCTCGACGCCGCTCTCGATCACGAGGGCCTGTCGCGCTACCGGCCGTGGTTCGAGGACGTGCGAAAGGAGCGGCCCTATCAGCTCGACGACAAGGTCGAGCGCCTCTTCCACGAGAAGAGCCAGACGGGAGCCGGCGCCTTCAACCGGCTGTTCGACGAGACGATGTCGGGTCTGCGCTTCGAGATCGGCGGCGAGAGCCTGCCGCTGGAACCGACGCTCAACCGCCTGCTCGACGCCGACGGGGCGAAGCGGAAGGAGGCGTCGGACGCGCTTGCCGTAACGTTCAAGGACAATATCCGCCTCTTCACCCTCATCACCAACACGCTCGCCAAGGACAAGGCGATCTCCGATCAGTGGCGCGGCTTCGAGGACGTCGCCGACGCGCGCCACCTCGCCAACCGGGTCGAGCGCGAGGTGGTGGATGCGATGGTCGAGGCGGTGCGTGCCGCCTACCCACGCCTCTCGCACCGCTACTACGCGATGAAGGCGAAGTGGATGGGCAAGGACCAGCTCAACCACTGGGACCGCAACGCGCCGCTGCCGAGCGTCGAGCAGCGCACCATCCAGTGGGGCGAGGCCAAGGACACGGTGCTCGACGCCTATGGCGGCTTCTCCGGCGACATGGCCGACATCGCGCGGCGCTTCTTCGACGAATCGTGGATCGACGCACCAACGCGCCCCGGCAAGAGCCCCGGCGCATTCGCCCATCCGACGACGCCCTCCGCGCACCCTTACGTGCTCCTCAACTACCAGGGCCGCCCGCGCGACGTGATGACGCTCGCGCACGAGCTCGGTCACGGCGTCCACCAGGTGCTGGCCGGACCGCAGGGCCCGCTCATGGCCCCGACCCCGCTGACGCTGGCCGAGACGGCGTCCGTCTTCGGCGAGATGCTCACCTTCCGCGCGATCCTGAAAGGGACCGATGGCGCCGCGCAGCGCCGCGCGCTCCTGGCCGGCAAGGTCGAGGACATGCTCAACACTGTCGTGCGCCAGATCGCGTTCTACACGTTCGAGCGCAAGGTCCATCTCGGCCGGCGCGAAGGCGAGCTTACGACCGAGCAGATCAACGGCTACTGGATGGACGTCCAGAAGGAGAGCCTAGGCCCGGCTATCACGCTCGGCGAGGGCTACGAGGTCTTCTGGACCTACGTGCCCCACTTCATCCACTCGCCCTTCTACGTCTACGCCTACGCCTTCGGCGACTGCCTCGTGAACTCGCTTTACGCGGTCTACGAGAACGCCGAAGAAGGCTTCACGCAGAAATATTTCGACATGCTCCGGGCCGGCGGCACCAAGCACCATTCCGAACTTCTCGAACCCTTCGGCCTCGACGCGCGGGACCCGGACTTCTGGTCGAAGGGCCTCAGCGTCATCGAGGGGCTGATCGACGAGTTGGAGACGGCCGACGCGGCGGCGTGACGCAGCACGGATCACTGCCTTCACATCGCCATCGATAGGGGGCATCGTCTCCTCACCCGCAACAATCGAAAGGAGGTGATCTAGTGTCCAATGAGAACTCTGTGGCGATCCGCTCGTCGTATGGTCTGGTGACGGTAGAGCAGCCTCTGCTGGCCGCCTAGGATCATACCGAGGGTTGAGACCTTCGAGCACGCGCGAGCGTCGATCGCCCAGTCTCATGCCTTGCGATGGAAGGTCGCCCCCCGGGAAACCGGCGGGCGGCCTTCTTTGTTTTCGGCCCCGCGTGCCTATCTCAGAAGACGAGACGTCATTGAGAGAACCGCATGGCCGACACGCCCGACGCCGCCCGTATCGATGCGGAGCGCAACCGCTTCGCCGGCCGCCTGCAGCGCTATGCGAGGGTCGGCGCCAATGTAGGAGGCGTGGCGACCCGCGTGGCCGCCTCCCGCGCCTTCGGGCGCGGCGACGATGCGTCGAACGCGGCCGAGCTGGCCAAGGCGCTGGGTAGTCTCAAGGGACCGCTGATGAAGGTCGCGCAGCTCCTCGCGACCATTCCCGATGCCGTGCCGCCCGAATATGCGACCGAGATGATGAAGCTCCAGTCGGACGCGCCGCCCATGGGTTGGGCGTTCGTCAAGCGCCGCATGGCGGCCGAGCTCGGGCCGGGCTGGAAGAGCCGGTTCGCCGAGTTCGAGCACCAGCCGACCTCCGCCGCCTCGCTCGGCCAGGTCCACAAGGCGCTCGGTCTGGAGGGAGACGCACTCGCCTGCAAGCTCCAGTACCCGGACATGGCTTCGGCGGTCGACGCCGATATCAGCCAGCTGCGAGGTCTCTTCTCGCTCTACAAGCGCATGGACCGCGCGGTCGACGCCACCGAGATCGTCGACGAGATCGCCGACCGCGTGCGCGAGGAACTGGACTATGAGCGCGAGGCGAAGCACGCCAAGCTCTACGCCGCCATCTTCCCCGACGAGGCCGACGGCGTGCGCGTTCCCCGCATCCGCGACGACCTCTCTACCGGCCGGCTCCTCACTATGGACTGGCTCGATGGTGGCCGCCTTCTCGACTACCGGGACGCCCCGGCCGACGACCGCAACACCATCGCCGAGGCCATGTTCAAGGCCTGGTGGTGGCCCTTCGCGCGCCACGGCGTCATTCACGGCGACCCGCACCTCGGCAACTACACCGTCTGGAAGGACGAGACCGTTCGCGGCATCAACCTCCTCGACTATGGCTGCATCCGCATCTTCCGCCCCGGCTTCGTGACGGGCGTCATCGACCTCTATCACGGCCTGCGGACCGATGATCGTGATCGGACCGTCGCCGCCTATGAGCGTTGGGGCTTCCAGGGTCTGACGGGCGAGCTGGTAGACGTCCTCAACGTCTGGGCGCGCTTCATCTACGGACCGCTGCTCGATGACCGGACCCGCTCGGTGGCGGACGGCACCAAGCCTGGCGACTATGGTCGACGCGAAGCCTTCAAGGTGCATCAGGAGTTGAAGGCGAAGGGGCCGGTGCGGATCCCGCGCGAGTTCGTCTTCATGGACCGCGCCGCCATCGGCCTCGGCTCCGCCTTCCTCCACCTCGGCGCGGAGATGAACTTCTACGACCTCTTCAACGAGGCCATCGCCGACTACGACGAGGAGACCCTCCGCGCGCGTCAGACGGCGGCGCTGGAGGCGGCGGGCCTCGAAATTCCGATCTGACTTGCCCGATCAGTCCGGCGCGTAGCGCTCCACGAGATCGACCCAACCGCTGCCCGTCGTAAGGCTCAAGAGCGCGGCGTTCACCGGATCGCGCAGGTCGGACCCTTTGGGAAGGGCGATCGCCATGAGATTCGGCTCGGCGCGCGACGGCGAGACCTTGAGATCGAGCCCCTTGGCGTCCACGCCGTGCCGGATCGCGGGGAGAGGGCCGAGAACGGCGTCGATCCGGTCGTCGCCCGCCGCCGCCAATGCGTCGCCCAGCGTCGCGAACGTCTCAAAGGTTAGCCCCTCGGCGTCGAGATAGGCCGCCGACGCGCTTTCCTCGACGGCGCCAAGGCGTTTGCCCTCGAGGTCATCGGGGATGGCCAACGTTCCGCCCGAACTGATGTCCGTGGCAGCGACGATCGAGGCGGTCAGCGCTGAGGTGATGCCAAGCGCGACTAGCATCCAGACCATCGCGACGGCGCGCCCTAGTGTCGTCACCGGTGCCTTGTCGCCATAGCCGATCGTCGTCATCGTGACGCCCGACCACCAGAAGCCCGAGCCGAGCCCCCGCAGCGTGCGCCGCCCGAAGCTCGCATCCTTGGCTTCGCCCTCCACATCCTCGTCGGTCGTGCCGAACTGCTCCGCGTTGGCTCGTCGCTCGATCAGCCACATCAGTGCGCCGACCACGAGGAGGATGGCGCTGAGGCCGAGGACGATCCGTAAGAAGCGCCAGGAGACGAACGCCTTCGCCGTCTCCCAGAGATCGATGGTCGCGACGCCCGCCGCGCCGAGCGTGGCCGTGTAGAACGCGTGCGTGAAGTCGGCGTCCGCTTCCGCCGTCGGCGTCGCCGGCAGGGCGAGATCCACGAGCCCCGCGGCGAGTGCTTCAATCGGCGGCACATCGAGCGCGACGAAATCATAGGCGTAGCCCTCGCGCTCCGCGATCAGCCGCCAGAGATCGACGCCGATCCCGACCCAGGCCTCATCCGGTCCGCGCATCGCGAAGGGCGCCTGCTCGGCCACGCCGACCCGGAGGCGCGGTGCGCTATCGGGGTCGACGAGAACGGTCTCGATCCGCTCGATGCGTATGCGCGGCTCCGCCTCTTCGGCGGGTGGCGGTGAGAGAAGCGGGTCGGCGTTCTGTGCCAGTGCGGGGACGGCGAACATCGGCAAGACGGCCAGCGCCATTAGGAAGGTACGTAGGGTCACGGGGGTCCAACGCGGCCTCTCGCCGCATGTTCCAGCTAAGCACCGACCGGCCCACGCCCCGGATCCGCCGTTGGATGGCGCCCTGCCGCCCTCTTGGCTAGAAGGGCGCACGATCCCCACCATCCGGACCCTCCCATGACCGCCACCGCCTACGAGACCCTGACCGCGCGCCAGCGCCGCATCGCCCATCTGGGGTCCGCCTCCGGGATCCTCGGTTGGGACAACTCGGTGATGATGCCGAAGGGCGCAGCCTCGTGGCGGGGCGAGACCATGGCGACGCTGGCCGGCCTGATGCACGAGATGGGCACCGCGCCTGACATGCCCGACCTCTTCGCGAAGGCCGAGGGCGAGGACCTGACACCGGACGAGGCCCGTAACCTTGCGCTGCTGCGCCGCGACCACGCGCGCGCGACGGCGCTGCCGGGGCGGCTCGTCGAGGCGCTGTCCAAGGCCTCGTCGGCCAGCGAGATGGCATGGCGCGAGGCGCGGGCGACCGACGACTTCGCCGTTCTCGAACCGCATCTCACCGAGGTGCTGGCCCTCAACCGCGAGCAGGCCGCCCTCCTCGGCGAGGCGCTCGGTCTCGACCCCTACGACGCACTCCTCGATGGCTTCGACCCTGGTCGCCGCGCCGCGCATGTCGATGCGCTCTTCGAACGTCTCGCGGCCGAGCTGCCGCCTATGATCGACGAGGTGTTGGGCGCGCAGGGCACGCCGCCGGCTCCTGAGGGCACCTACGCGCTCGAAGACCAGGAGAAGATCGGCCGCGCGGTGCTGGACGCGCTCGCCTATGACTTCGACCACGGCCGGCTCGACGTCTCGACCCACCCCTTCACCGGCGGCGCGCCCGGCGACGTGCGCATCACGACCCGCTACGCCGCGGACGACTTCACGCAGAGCCTGATGGGTACGATCCACGAATGCGGCCACGCGCTCTATGAGCAGGGCCTGCCGGAGGACTGGCGCGGCCAGCCGCTCGGGTCGGCGGCCGGTCTCTCCATCCATGAGACGCAGAGCCTGCTCTACGAGATGCAACTTGGCCGCTCCGACCCGTTCCTCGACTGGCTGCGCCCGCAGCTCGTCGCCGCCTTCGGCGAAGAGGCTGCGTTGAGGGAAGACGGGCTGCGCGCCACCTACCGCAACGTCGCCCGCACGCCGATCCGCGTCGACGCCGACGAGATGACCTACCCGCTCCACGTCATCCTGCGCTACCGGCTGGAGCGCACGATGCTGGCCGGAGACCTCGCGGTCGAGCATCTCCCCGAGGCCTGGAACGCCGGCATGACCGATCTCGTCGGCTACACGCCGATGTCGAACGCGGAAGGCTGTTTGCAGGATATCCACTGGCCGATGGGCGCGTTCGGCTACTTCCCGACCTATTCGCTGGGCGCGATGGGTGCGGCGCAGATCTTCCAGGCCGCGCTCGCCGCCGATGCCGCAATCCCCGATGGCATCGTGAAGGGCGATTTCGCCCCCCTCTTGGCGTGGCTGCGTACGAACGTACACCAGCAGGGCTCACGCTATGATCCGGACGACCTGATGGTGCGCGCTACGGGCGCGGCGCTCGGGCCGGATGCGTTTCTGGTGCATTTGCGGGGGCGGTATTTGAGCTAGGCGGGATAGCGAGGGTAGTGATTCCCCTTCATCCGACGATCCCGAAGCACGCCCGCACCCATCGCCCAGACGTTACGCCGCCTGCTCCAGGCTTGCGCCCGGTCCCGGAATCGCGCCGGGCGGACATTTGCCGAGGATGATCATGCCGAGCACCTCGTCCTGCGTCACGTCGCTCGTCCTGGCCGTGCCGACGAGCTGGCCGTTCTTCATAACCGCCACGCGGTCGGCGAGGTCGAAGACGTCGTGAATGTCGTGGGAGATGAGGAAGATGCCGATGCCGTCGGCTTTGAGCTGCTTGGTCAGCTCCGCGACCTGCGCGGTTTCCTGCGGCCCGAGTGCGGCCGTCGGCTCGTCCATGATGAGAATGCGGGCGTTGAAGTAGATCGCGCGGGCGATGGCGACGGACTGACGCTGACCGCCTGAGAGCTTGATAACCGGCTCCTTGAAGCGTTTGAAGTTGGGGTTGAGGCGACCCATGATCTTGCGGGCCTCCGACTCCATGGCCGGCTCGTCGAGCGTGCCCCAGCGGGTCATGATCTCGCGGCCGAGGAAGAGGTTGGCGGCGGCGTCCACGTTGTCGGCTAGCGCGAGCGTCTGGTAGATCGTCTCTATACCGTGCGCCTTGGCCTCGCGCGGATTGGTGATCTCGACCTTCGTGCCGTCGACGAAGACGTCGCCCGTGCCGGTGTTGTAGGCGCCCGACAGCATCTTGATCAGCGTCGATTTGCCGGCGCCGTTATGGCCGAGCAGCCCGACGACCTCTCCGGGATAGAGCGAGAGCGAGACGTCCTCGACGGCGTGGATGCCGCCGAAGGCGATCGACATGTTGCGCATCTCGACGAGCGGGGTGGTTGTCGTATCGGCCATCAGCCGGCCCTCTTGCGGTAGGCGGTGTCGATCCAGACGGCGAGGACGAGCACGGCGCCGACGACGATGTTCTGCAGCGGCGCGTCGACCCCGAGGAGGATCATGCCCGACTGCAGCGACTGCATGACGACGGCCCCGATCATCGCGCCGACGATTGTGCCGACGCCGCCGGCGAGCGACGTGCCGCCGATGACGGCGGCGGCGATGACGAGAAGCTCGTCGAGCGTGCCGGCGCTATTGGTCGCCGCGTTGAGGCGCGCGGTGGTGATCGAGGAGCCGATCGCCGCCAGAACGCCCATCAGGATGAAGATCTTGCATGTCACCCATTTGGTATCGACGCCCGAGAGCGCGGCGGCCTCGGGATTGCCGCCCGTCGCGAAGACGTAGCGCCCGAACCGGGTGCGGGTCGACAGGAAGGTCATGAGGACGCCGACCGCGATGGCGATGAGGACCGGCACGGGGAAGCCGTAGGCGATCTCGATCACGCCGTTCTCCGGCACCGCGATGCCGTTGGCCTCGGCATAGCGCGCGGCGAGGCGGCGCGGCAGGTAGTAGCTGTTGGCGACGAGGGCGGCACCCAGCACGATCGCGCAGCCGACGAAGGCGAGAAAGGCCTCGGCCCAGAGCGGACGCGCCGGAAAGCCGAAGCGGGTGCGCGAGCGACGCCCGTTGACGAGCATGACGATGATGACGGCGCAGGCGAGAAGCGCGACGATCCAGGTGGCGGTAGCGCCAATGGATCCGTCCGAACCGCCGCCGATGAGCCGGAATGTCTCGTCCATCGGCGCGACCGTGCGCCCGGACGTGACCCACCAGGCGGCGCCGCGCCAGATGAGGAGGCCGCCCAGCGTCACGATGAAGGCCGGGACGGCCATGTAGGCGATGATGAAGCCCTGGAGAGCGCCGACGATCGCCCCCGTCGCCACGCCTACGAGGAGTGCGACGATCCAGGTGAGGTTGCTGTCGAAGCCGAGGATGCCGGGCAGGAACTCGGTCTGCGTGACCCCCATCACCATGCCGATGAAGCCGAGGAGCGAGCCGACCGAGAGATCGATGTTCCGCGTGACGATGACGAGCACCATGCCCGTCGCCATGCAGGCAACCGAGGCGGACTGGACCGAGAGGTTCCAGAGATTGCGCGGCGTCAGGTAGTTGCCGCCCGACAGGACATGAAAGCCGATCCAGATGACGGCGAGCGCGCCGAGCATGCCGAGCATGCGCGTGTCGAGCTCGGTCGCGGCGAGGAAGCCTTTCGGCCGGGCGGTGTCGGGCCGAGTCGGCGGCGTGACGGCGTCGGCTTGCGTCGCGGCGGGCGGCGTCTCTACGGCATCGGTCATGGGAATGGCCCCGAAAGAAAAGGGGCCGGGCGCGCAACGCCCGGCCCGTCAGGGGTCTACTGGCAAACGGCCGGGGCGTTGTCGCCCGACACGCCGTTGCAGACGGTGGCCTGATCGACCCAGCCGGCATCGATCACGACATCGAGATTATCGCGCGTGATGGCGGTCGGGGTGAGGAAGATCGAGGTCATCTCGACGCCGTTCGGGCCGCCCGAGAACATTTCGGCGCCCTCCACGGCGCTCATCTCGGTGCCACCGGCGAGCTCGACGGCGATCTCGGCCGCGGAAGAGCCGAGCTGGCGCGAGTCCTTGAAGACCGAAACCGTCTGCTGGCCGCGCGCGATGCGGTTGAGCGCGGCGTGGTCGGCATCCTGGCCTGAGACGGGCACGACGCCGGCCAGACCCTGCGCGTCGAGCGCGGCGACGACGCCGCTCGCCGTGCCGTCATTGGAGGCGACGACCGCGTCGACATCGTTGTCGTTGGCCGTCAGGATCTGCTCCATGTTCTGCTGCGCGTTGGCGGGCAGCCAGCCGTCGGTATAGGCCTCGCCGACATTCGTGATCGCGCCCGAATCGATGGCCTCCTGCAGCACTTCCAGCTGACCGGAGAAGAGGAAGTCGGCGTTGGGGTCCTGGGCCGAGCCCTTGATGAAGACGTAGTTGCCCTCGGGCTGCACCTTCAGCACCTCGCGCGCCTGGATGCGGCCGACTTCCTTGTTGTCGAAGGTGAGGTAGAACGCGTCGGCGTTCTCGATCAGGCGGTCATAGCCGACGACGGGGATGCCCTCGTCTACGGCGGCCTGGATGGCCGGGCCGATGGCGGCCGAATCTTGCGCCAGCACGATGAGCGCGTCGGCGCCCTGGCTGATGAGCGATTCGATGTCGGTGAGCTGCTTGGACGGCGAGGACTGCGCGTCGGCCGAGATGTACTCCGCGCCCAGCTCCTCCAGCTTGGCGACGATGGCGGCCTCGTCGGTCTTCCAGCGCTCTTCCTGAAAGTTCGACCAGGAGACGCCGACCGTGATCGGATCCTGCGCGAAGGCGCCCCCGGTCAGGGCGGTGGTGGCCAGCATGGTGGCCGCAACTGTGGCGATAAGGGTCTTCATGTCGTCGTTCCTTCCAGTCGTTTCCCGATGGTCCGTTTCGGACGCTATTCTTGTGGTCCGTCTCCGCGTCTCGGCGGAGCGATCCGGCGCATTCGGCGTGTTTCGCATAGCCCACTCCGCGCTACTCTGCCGCCCCCGACCTTCGCATGACTTGCATGCCGCGCCGGGTTGGCATCAGGTGGGATGGGCGCCCTGCGACACCTTTGCATGCGCCGATGAATGTGCTGAGCCGGCGTCCGTGTCAACGGTTTCGTCCTCGGGAGAACGGCGTAGAGACGGGACGCGCGACGGGCGAAGGATGAAACAGGTCATGGACGGCGAAGCCGATCGATGAGAGCTTTAGTTAGAGCCCTGCTACCAACCGCGCCGCTTCGCGCGCTTGCCATCTGCGTAGCGATGCTGGCCACGACGGCTGGTCCCGGCGCGGCTGCCGAACCCCTGCTGGATGCACCCTTGCCTTGGGACGAGCGGACCATCGGCACGCCGCTCGACACGGCCGCACTGGCCAAGCTGTCGCCCGAGGAGCGTCTCCGCGCGCTCGTCGACCGCGGCGAGCATCTCTTCTCGGCGAAGTTCACCACGCTCGATGGCGCGGGCCGACCGATGGCGACGCAAGCCATCGTGCCCACCAAGCGCCGCCGTCCGGCCCGGCAGGCCTTCGCCCGCACGTCGGGGCCGGATGCCAACGCCTGCTCGTCCTGCCACAACGATCCGATCACGGGCGGGGCGGGCGACTTCTCCGTCAACGTCTTCGTCTCGGAAGGCTTCTCCCAGGCCGATTTCGACAGCCTGGACCCGCAATTCTCCAACGAACGCGGCACCAACCATCTCTTTGGCGCCGGGCTGGTGGAGCTGTTGGCGCGCGAGATGACGCAAGACCTCACGGCCATCCGCGCCGACGCGCTGCGCGAGGCGCGGACGACCGGCGAGACCGTCACCGCCGCGCTCGTGACGAAGGACGTCGCCTTCGGCCGCATCACGGCGCATCCCGACGGCCTCGTCGATCTAGCCGAGGTCGATGGCGTCGACGCCGATCTCGTCGTGCGGCCCTTCAGCCAGAAGGGGGTGATGACGAGCCTGCGCCAGTTCTCCGTCAACGCGCTCAACCACCATCACGGCATCCAGGCGTCCGAGCGCTTCGGGCGGCGCTGGACGGGCGAGGACGATTTCGACGGCGACGGCGTGGCCGACGAGATGGGCGAGGGCGATATCGCCGCCCTCGTCGCCTGGCAGGCCGCGCTGCCGCCGCCGAAGGTGCGCGCCGATCTGCCCGAGCGCTGGGAAGAGGCGGCCGAGGCCGGCAAGGGCCATTTCGGCACCTTTGGCTGCGCCGCCTGCCACCGCGCGACGATGCCGCTAGACAGTCTCGTCTTCCGCGATCCCGGCCCCGTCGAGACCGCCGGGACGCTGCGCGAAACGGATGTCGAGCAGCCGCTCGCCTACGATCTCTCCTTGATGCCGTGGGCGGACACGCTGGAGCGCGACGACGCGGGCCGCTGGCTCGTCCCGCTCTTCGGCGACCTCAAGCGCCACGTCGTCACCGACAAGCAGATCGACGCGCTCGGCAACGAACTTCTCGCCCAACGCTTCGTCGAACGCGGCGCCTTCATGACTTCGGAGCTCTGGGGCGTCGCGTCGACGGGCCCCTACGGGCATCGCGGCGACATGACGACACTCGACGAGGTCATCCGGGCCCATGGCGGCGAGGCTCGGACCTCGCGGGATGCGTATGTGGGTGCGGAGGATGCGGCGCGGGTGGCGCTGATCGCGTATCTAAGAACGCTGGTGATCGAATGACGGATGCGGTGAAGCGAAAGAAGCGGGAGCGGTCCTCGCGCTCGGATAGCCTATCCAATGCGTGGATGGATGCCCTGGTCTATCTCGGCGAGGGGCTGCTCTTTCCGGTTATCGGTTCTCTCATCCTCGGCGGGATCGTGGCCGCCGCGTTCTCGTTCGACATGCTGCCTCAGGTTTTGGGTATTCTCCTCGTTTTGGCCATCTGCGGTCCGATCACCTGGGCGCTGGGCTCGGACGGATTTCTGTTCGAGGCGCTCGGCGTCGGCGCACTTGTCGTCGTGGGCTTCGGCCTCGCCGTCCACGCGTTGGGCTTCCTTGTGCCGATCCTCTTCGTGCTGGGGTCCGTAATCCTCATCCTGATGGGGTGGGCTCTCCTGTCGGCGCTCTTCGCATGATCGATCGGTTCACGATCGGCGCGGCGTTCGGGCTCGTCGCTGTCGGTATCGGCCCGGCTTTTGCGGTCGAGCCCGCCCGTCCCACGTCCGACATCCCCACCTACACCGACGAAGCCACCCTCGCGGGCATCGACCATGTCTATGACGGCCCCTGGGAGCATTTCGTCGGCGGCGGTGTCGCGAGCTTCGACTGTTCGGGCGACAGAAAGCCCGATCTGCTTCTCGCCGGTGGTAGCAACCCGGCGCGGCTCTTCGTCAACGAGAGCACCATCGGCGGCGAACTCGCCTTCGCCGAGCGCGCGCTTGGCCTGCCCGATCGTCTCCTCACCGGCGTCATCGGCGCCTATCCGCTCGATATCGACGGCGACGCACACCTCGACCTCGCGGTGCTGCGTGTCGGGCAGAACCTCCTTTTGAAGGGCGGGCCGGACTGCACGTTCACGCGCGCCAACACGGCCTGGAACTTCGACGGCGGGCGCGCCTGGACGACCGCCTTCGCCGCTACCTGGGAGCCCGGTCTGCCGGCCCCGACCCTCGCGTTCGGCAACTATGTCGACCGCACCGCGCCCGGCAGTCCGTGGGGCACCTGCGCCGGCAACGTCCTCGCCCGCCCCGAGAATGGCGAGACACTCGACTATTCCGCGCCCCTGCCGCTGGAGCCCGGCCATTGCGCGCTCTCCATGCTCTTCACCGACTGGAACCGCTCGGGCACGCCGGCTTTGCGCGTCACCAACGACCGGCATTACTATCGGGGCGGCGAGGAACAGCTTTGGGAGATGCGCGAGGGGCGCGGTCCCCGCCTCTACACCGCCGGCGAAGGCTGGGAGCGGCTGACGATCTGGGGCATGGGTATCGCCGAGGCCGATCTCGATGCCGACGGCCTGCCCGAATACGCGCTCACCTCGATGGGCGACACCAAGATCCAGACGCTCGACGACGAGTTCGTCGAGGAGGATCGCCCGACCTATCGCGACATCGCCTATGAGAGGGGCGCCACCGCGCACCGTCCCTATGCCGGCGGCGACATCCGCCCGTCGACCGGCTGGCACGCCGCCTTCGCGGACGTGAACAATGACAGCCTGACCGACCTCTTCATCGCGAAGGGCAATGTCGAGGCGATGCCCGACTTCGCCGCCAACGATCCCGACAACCTCCTTCTCGGGCGCTGGGACGGCGTCTTCGCGGAGGGCGGCGAGGCGGCCGGCATCGCGCAGCCGACGCGTGGGCGCGGCGCGGCGGTGGTCGATCTCAACCTCGACGGCCTTCTCGACCTCGTCGTCGTCAACCGCGCCGCGCCGGCGGCCGTCTTCCGCAATCGCGGCGCCGCCGAGGATTGGGGCACGCGGCCGATGGGCAACTGGCTCCAGATCGAGCTCGACCAGTCGGCCGCCACCGGCCCGAACGACATCATCGGCGCCGACTGGGACGGCACTAACCGGACCGCCGTCGGCGCCAAACTCCACATCCGCATTGGCAACCGGACCATCGTGCGCCAAGTCCAGGTCGGCGGCGGACATGCGTCCGGTCAGGCAGGCTGGATACATGTCGGCCTCGGCGTCTCGGAGCGCGCCTCGGTGCGCGTGCAATGGCCGGACGGCGCGTGGAGCCACCCCTACCGCGTCTTCGCCAATCAGTTCGTCGTCCTCCAGCGGGGTGCTGGCGAGGCGGCGTACTGGTACCCGGCCGAATAGGTTGAACCAGAGGTCCGCCAGCCATCCGACTCTTCTTATACGGCCCGCCGCATTGACCCCTGCCGGCCGGCCCCGCTAAGCCTGCCGGCAACGATGCGGGCCGGGGAAACCGGCCCACCAGGGAGACAGACATGCTGAAATCGATCATGGCGGGCGCCGCGCTCGCCGCCCTCACGCTGACCACGCCCGCCTTCGCGCAGGACGCCATCAAGGTCGGCGCGCTGCGACTGGTGAGCCATTCGCCGACCTATCTCGCCGTCGAGCGCGGCTATTTCGCCGACGAGGGGTTGGAGGTCGAACTCGTCTATTTCCAGGCCGCGCAGCCGATGGCGGTGGCCATCGCGTCGGGCGACGTCGATTTCGGGATCACCGCCGTCACGGGTGGTCTCATCAATCTGGCTGAGAAGGGCGTGGTGAAGGTCGTCGGCGGCGCGCTGACCGAGGAAGCCGGCGTCGACGGGCAGGTCATCCTCGCCTCCAAGGCCGCATTCGACGACGGTCTGACATCGCCCGCCGCGCTCGCGGGCCGTTCCTACGCCGTCACGCAGCCCGGCTCGTCCTTTCACTACATGGCGCACAAGATCGCCGCCGCAGAGGGTATCGATACGGGCGAAGTCCGCATGGTGCCGTTGCAGAAGGTCGGCGCCATCGTGGGTGCCCTCAAGACCGGGCAGGTCGATGCCTGGTCGATCGTCCCCAATATCGGCGTCGGCCTCTCCAAGGCGCCCGAGGTCGAGATGATCGGGCTCGTCTCCGACTACGTTCCAGACTATCAGGTCACGACGGTCTTCACCTCGACGGCCAATGTCGAGGACAACCCCGACCTCGTGAAGCGCTTCCTCGCGGCCTTCTCCAAGGGGGCGGCCGACTTCAACGCCGCCCTCGTCGACAAGACGTCGGGCGACGATGCCGAGGTCGTCGGCCTCATTCACAAATACGTCTACACCGACCGCGCCCTCGATGCGGCCGAGCCCGCCATCCGCGCCGGCGGCATGCGCATCAGCCCCGATGCCATGTTGAGCACGACGAGCCTTCAGGACCAGCTCGACTGGTTCCAAAGCCAGGGCTTCGTCGACGAGAGCGTCACGCTCGACACCTTCGTCGATACGCAGTTCGTCGCGACGAAATAGGCGACCTTGCGCCGGAGACCCCGATGGAACTGCGCCTCTCCGGCGTCTCGCACCACTATGGCGCGGTCGAGGTCCTCAGCGACGTCGATCTCGCCGTCGGGGAAGGCGAGATCGTCTGCATCGTCGGGCCGTCGGGCTGCGGGAAATCGACGCTGCTGCGGTTTCTCGGCGGGCTGGAGCGACCCGATGCCGGAGACGTGCTCCAGATCGGCGACCCGCCAAGCGATTCCCTCAACCCGCTGACCTATATCTTCCAGGACTTCGCGCTCCTGCCCTGGCGGACGGTGCGCGGCAACGTCGCGCTGGCGCTGGAGGATCACGGGCTGGACGGCGCGGAGCGCGACCGCATCGTCGCCGACGTGCTGGCCCGCACCAAGCTCGCCGATTTCCCCGACGCCTACCCCCGCCAGCTCTCGGGCGGCATGAAGCAGCGGGTCGCGATCGCCCGCGCGCTCGCCGTCCGCCCCGCCGTCCTCCTGATGGACGAGCCGCTCTCGGCACTCGACGGCCAGACGCGCGACCTTCTGATGGACGACCTCGTCGACCTGTGGATGCGCGAGCGCTTCGCCGCCGTCTACGTGACGCACAACCTCGCCGAAGCCGTCCGCCTCGGCCACCGTATCGTCGTCCTCTCGCGCCGGCCCGGCCGGGTGCGAGAGGTCGTCACCATCGACATTCCGCTCGACGAGCGCGCTGGCCACGCCGCCACGCTCGAGGCCCACCAGACCGCCCTCTGGCAGGCTATGCGGGACGAGGCGCTGGCGGCCGACAGGGAACTCCTCGATGACTGACATCAGCCTGGACGACACAAGCCGGGAAAGCCACGACCGGGCGGAGACGGCGCGGCCCGTGCCCTTCCGGGGCGGTGGCTTCCGCACGCATCCCCTCAAGCTGATCGGCCTCGTCACCTTCGCCGTCCTCATCGTCCTCTGGGAGATCGGATCGGCCACGGGCGTCATCAGCCCGATCGTGCTGCCGGCACCCTCCGAGGCGTTCGCCGCCTTCGCCTACCTCATCGAGACCGGCCAGCTCTGGCAGCACCTCTCGGCATCGCTCTACCGGCTGGTGATGGGCTGGACCTTCGGCACGCTGGCCGGCGTCGCGGTCGGGCTCGCGATAGGGCTCTTCTCTGTCGCGCGGGCGACGGTCTCGCCACTCGTCTCGGCCATCTTCCCGATACCCAAGATCGCGCTCCTGCCGCTCTTCGTCATCTGGTTCGGGATCGGCGAGGGCTCGAAGGTCGCGACGATCCTCTTCGGCGTCTTCTTCCCCACCGTCATCGCGACCTATGGCGGCGTCGACAATGTCGACCGCACGCTCATCCGCATGGGCCAGAGCTTCGGGCTGTCTTGGACCTCGATCGTCCGCAAGATCATCATTCCGGGCGCGTTGCCGGCCATCCTGTCCGGCTTTCGCATCTCGGCCTCGATCGCGATCATCCTCCTGGTCGCGGCCGAGATGATCGGCGCCGAATACGGCGTGGGCGCCTACATCCTCCTCGCCGGCAGCCTGATGGCGACCGACCAACTCATCGCCGGCGTCGCCATCCTCTCGATGATGGGGCTGATCGTCTCGTGGATCATCGGCCGGGTCGAGACGGCCCTGCTGACCTGGCGGGCGTGAGAAGACGCGGGCGTCGTCTTCCTTCCCCCCTCGGGGAGAAGGAATGGTCGCTCAATTGTCGGCGACGACGTCCTGGCGCTGCTCGCCGAGGCCGGCGATGCCGAGTTCGACCACGTCTCCGGCCTTGAGGTAGACCGGCTCCGGCTTCATCCCCATGCCGACGCCGGGAGGCGTGCCGGTCGAGATGATATCGCCGGGATGGAGCGTGAAGAACTGGCTCAGATAGCTGATGATATGCGCGACGCCGTAGACCATGGTCGCCGTCGAGCCGTCCTGCCGGGTCTCACCATTCACCTTCAGCCACATGGAGAGGTTCTGAGGGTCGCCCGCCTCGTCGGGCGTCACGAGCATCGGGCCGGTCTGGCCGAAATTGTCGCAGGACTTGCCCTTCGTCCACTGGCCCGCGCGCTCGGCCTGGAAGGCGCGCTCCGAGACGTCGTTGATGACGCAATAGCCGGCCACATGATCGAGCGCGTTGGCCTCGTCGACATACTTCGCGGCCTTGCCGATGACGACGCCGAGCTCGACCTCCCAATCGGTCTTCTCGGAGCCGCGCGGGATGATGATCGGGTCGTTCGGGCCGCAAATGGCCGAGGTCGCCTTCATGAAGAGGACGGGCTCGGGCGGCACGTCCATGCCGCTCTCGGCCGCGTGGTCGGAATAGTTGAGGCCGATGCACATGAATTTGCCGGTGCCGCCCACGCAAGGGCCGAGGCGGGTGTCGGCCGCGACCTCGGGCAGGCTCGACGGATCGACATCCTTGAAGCGGGCGAGATCGGCCAGCACGTCGCCCGAAAGGTCGTCCACGTGGCCGGAGAGATCGCGATAGGTCCCGTTGGTATCGACGAGACCGGGCTTCTCGGCGCCGGCGGCACCGTGGCGGATGAACTTCATGGGGGATTCTCCTACGTTGACGGGGAGGGGCGTTCAGGCGCCGCCTTCGGTGATCGTGAAATGACGCGTCGCGCCTGCGCTCGCCGCGGCCCAGGGCGAGGCTGCGCCGCGCGCCTGATGCGCGTCGAAGGCCGCACGGTCGACGAAGGCCTCGGAGACCCGGTAGCGGCCGGCCACGTTCGGGTCCGGCGCTCTGTCGAAGTCAAGGTATCCGGGCTCGGCGCGGGTGAGCGCGACGTGGTCGGCCAGGGTGTCGGCGACGCTCTCGCGATGCTCTGGGGGCACGTCGAGATGACCCTCGACGCGAACGGTGGCGTCATCCACGCTAGTTCGTCCAGCCGCCGTCGATGACGTGGGCCTGCGCGGTCACGAAGGCCGATTCGTCGCTGGCGAGATAGGCTGCGAGCGCTGCGATCTCTTCGGGCTTGCCGAGACGCCCCATCTTCTGGCGCGCGATGAAGGCGGCGCGGGCGGTCTCGTAATCGCCTTGCGCACGCATGCGGCCCTCCAGCGACGGGCTCTCGACGGTGCCGGGGCAGATCGCGTTCACGCGGATGCCTTGATCCACATAGTCGGCGGCAACAGCCTTGGTCATGCCGATGAGCGCGGCCTTGGTGGCCCCGTAAACGTATCGGTTGGGCGCGCCCATGACGGAGGAGGCGGCCGACGCGACGCAGATGATCGACCCACCGCCATTCTCCAGCATGGCTGGCAGGAACGCCTGCATCATCCGGTGCGCAGAGCGCACGTTGAGGGAGAACGAGAAGTCCCAGTCGTCTTCGGAGCAGTCGAGGATCGTGCCGTGATGGACGAAGCCGGCGCAGTTGAAGAGGACGTCGGGCGTGCCCGCGCGAGCCGCGAAATCGGCGATCGCCTCACCGCTCGTCACGTCGAGCCGATGGGTTTCGATGCCGTCGTGCGCGGCCTTGAGCGATGCCAGCGCGTCCTCGTCGATGTCGGTCGCGATCACGCGCGCGCCCTCGGCGGCGAAGCGCAGAGCCGTCGCGCGGCCGATGCCGGCGCCGGACGCCGTGGCGATGCAGGTCTTGCCGGCCAGGCGGCGGCAGGTGGTGTCGGTCATCAGGGTCTCCTCCCCGTTCCGGCTAGCAGATCGGGAAGGGGGGGTCGAGACGGCCGCCGCTCCTATCGCACCCCGCGGCGCAGGAGATCAGACGGCGGGGTATGCCCGCGCCCTCAGGCCGTCTGTTGCTGACCGACGCGCGCCGCGACGGGTGTAAAGCGGCGCTCCTTCGCGCCCGAGACGAGACCGGCGACGATCTCCGCCGTGGCGGCCGAAAGCGTCCAGCCGAGATGGCCGTGGCCGGTATTGTAGAAGACACCCGGATGACGGCCGGGCTGCACGCGGGGCATCATGTCGGGCATCATCGGGCGCAGTCCGGCCCACGGCGTCACGTCGCGGGTCGAGACGCCCGGGTGATGCTTGCGGACCCAAGTGACGAGCGGGCCGATGCGCTCGGCGCGAATGTCCTTGTTGTAGCCGTTATACTCGGCCGTTCCGGCGACCCGGTAGCGATCGGCCCCGAGCCGGGAGGTCACGACCTTGGCATCGTCGTCTAGGAGGCTGACCCAAGGGGCCGACGCGCGGTCTTCCTCGGAGTTGAGCTTCACCGTGATCGAATAGCCCTTCACCGGATAGACGTTGACCCGGTCGCCCAGCATCGCGGCCAGCTTGCGCGACGCGACGCCGCCCGAGACGACGACATTGGCGAAGCGCTCGGTCTCGGGTTCGCTCGTCTCCTCGGTCGGGCGCGACGCGATGACGATCCCGTCGGCACCTGGCGACAGCTTGGTGATCTCGGTGCCCATGCGCATCGTCACGCCGAGCCGGCGGCAGGCCTCGGCGAGGCCGTTGGTGAACTTGTGGACGTCGCCGGTGAAGTCCGATTCGGTGAAGAAACCGCCGTGGAACGTGCCGTGAAGCGCAGGCTCCAGCGCCTTCATCTCGTCGGGCGAGACGGCCCGCCGCTCGAGCCCGCCCTTGGCGAGGAGCTTGGAGACGGCGGCGGCGTGGTCGTGGCCCGCTTTCGTCTTGTAGAAGTGGAGGATGCCGCGCTTCTCGCAGTTGAAGTCGATGTCCTCGTCGGCCGCCATGCGGAAGAGATGCTCACGCGCGGCGATGGCGAGGCGGGTCGTCGTGACCGTGTTGTCCTCATAGGCCGGGATATGGCGCAGGAACTCGGCCATCCAGGAGGCCTTGTGCCACGAGGGCTTCGGGTTGACGAGAAGCGGCGCACCAGGCTGGAGCATCCACTTGATACCCTTCTTCACGGTCCCGAGCTGATTCCAGACCTCGGCGTTGGACGCTGAGAGCTGCCCGCCATTGGCGAAGCTCGTCTCCATAGCGGCATAGGGATGGCGCTCGAAAAGCGTGACGTCGTGGCCCTGCTTGGCCAGCGTGTAGGCGGCGGTGACGCCGGTGATGCCCGCGCCGATGACGGCAACCGCATTGCGGGACGGGCTGGAAGTCCTTTGGGTGGCGAACTTCGACTGCGTGGCGACCTGAGACATGCGTCCTCCTCTCGAGAAAGCCTCGAGCGATGCATGCCCCCTCCGTAACGAGCCTGAGAGATTCACCGCGGCGGGCACCATGCCGGCCGCGACTTGCTCCTTCGGCGGGCCGAACCTGACGGCGCGGCCACTCTTCGGAGAACTGTATGGTCGCCTTCGCGGTCCTTTTGCCTGAGAGTTTCCGGGGGCGGTTGCTCCTTCGGCGCCGGCTCTTCAGCCGATCTCTCCCGCGAGGGAGATATGCCTCGACAATGCGCAACCGGACCTAAGGTTCAGTGAACATCGCATCAGCTTGTCCATGATGAGGCCAGGCGTGCGCCAAGGCAAGCGAGATTCTGCGCGAGATGCATAGATCGTAAGCGCACAGCATCGACGCCCCACAGCCGACCGACTCGTCACCCTGCCACCCACCGCCCTTCTCCCCTCGTGGGAGAAGGTGCCGGATGAGGGGGACCTCGATCCCGGGCGGGCGGTCACGTGGAAGCGCCGCCCCCTCGCCCTAGCCCTCTCCCACGAGGGGAAAGGCGACGCGCGCCGTAAATGCCGTCGCGCCATCCGCACCGCAGCGCCTCACGCGACACGCCGTTTTTTGCTATCAGACGGCATTCAGCGAATCCCGCCCCCGGAGCGCCCCTTGGCCGATCCCCATCCCTTCCACGACATCCACACCCACGGCTTCGTTCGGGTCGCCGCAGCGACGCCGATGGCGAGTGTCGGCGACGTGGCGACGAACGTCGCAGAGACCCTTGCGCTCGCGCGACAAGGCCACGAGGACGGCGTCGACCTGATCGTCTACCCGGAGCTCAACGTAACGTCCTATGCGATCGACGACTTACTGCTGCAAGCCGCGCAGCACAGGGCGACGGAGACCGCGATTGCGGAAATCGCGCGCGAGAGCGAGACTCTGGCGCCCGTTCTCCTCGTCGGCGCCGCGCTGCCCAGGAACGGGCGTCTCTACAATTGCGCCGTCGTCATCAAGGGGGGGCGCGTGCTGGGCGTGGTGCCGAAGAGCTTCCTGCCCAACTACCTGGAATATTACGAGAAGCGCCATTTCGCACTCGGCCACGGACTGGCGGGCCTCGACATCACGATCGCCGGCCGGACCGTGCCCTTCGGCACCGATCTCGTCTTCGCGGCCGACGACCTCGACGCGTTCATATTCCATGTCGAGATCTGCGAGGATCTCTGGACGGCGTCACCGCCTTCCTCCGAAGGCGCGCTTGCCGGCGCGCTCCTTCTCTGCAACCTGTCTGCCAGCCCCGTGACCATCGGCAAGTCGCGCGACCGGGCCATGCTCTGCGCCGCGCAATCGATGTCCTGCATCGCGGCCTATGCCTACTCGGCCGCAGGCCCGGGCGAATCGACGACGGATCTCGCCTGGGACGGGCAGGGCCTCATCTACGAGGCCGGCGAAGAGCTCGCCCATTCGCACCGCTTCGGCACCGCGCCCGAACTCGTCGTGGCCGATGTCGATCTCGGCCGGCTCGCGCTGGAGCGGATGCGCAACGGCTCGTTCAACGATTCGGCCGCCGCCGCCGACCACCCCGAGATGCGGTTCCGGCGCGTGACGTTCACGCAGGACGCTCAGCACGTCAACGACCTCCGGCGCCCCGTGCCGCGCTTCCCCTTCGTGCCCGACGAGCCGACGCGTCTGGAGGAGGACTGCTACGAGGCGTTCAACATTCAGGTCGCAGGGCTGGCCAAGCGGGTGGAGGCCTCGAAGGCGAAGACGCTCGTTCTCGGCATCTCGGGCGGCATCGATTCCACCCACGCGCTCATCCTCGCCGCCAAGGCGTTCGATAGGCTGGGGCGGGACCGCTCCGACATTCTCGGCTTCACCATGCCCGGTTTCGCGACGAGCGAGGCGACGAAGGCGAACGCCTGGGCGCTGATGCGCGCTCTCGGCGTTACCGGCGACGAGATCGACATCCGCCCCGCTGCCGGTCAGATGCTGACCGACATGGACCACCCTTTCGCCGATGGCGAGCCGGTCTACGACGTGACCTTCGAGAACGTGCAGGCGGGGCTGCGCACCGACTATCTCTTCCGCTTGGCCAACCAGCGCGGCGGGCTCGTCGTCGGCACGGGCGATCTCTCCGAGATGGCGCTCGGCTGGTGCACCTATGGCGTCGGCGATCAGATGAGCCACTACGCTGTCAATGCCGGCGTACCCAAGACGCTGATTCAGTATCTCATCCGCTGGTGCGAGCGCACGAACCAGTTCGACCACGAGACGGACACCGTGCTGGAGGCGATCCTCGACACCGAGATCTCCCCGGAACTCGTGCCGGCTGACGCCGATGGCGCCATCCAATCGACTGAAGACAGGATCGGACCTTACGCGCTGCACGACCACTTCCTGCACCACATCGCCCGCGCCGGCCTTGCCCCCTCCAAGGCCGCCTTCCTCGCTTGGCACGCCTGGCGGGATGCGGGTGCCGGGCAGTGGCCCGAGGGCTACCCGGAGGCGCGCAAGACGGCCTATGACCTCGACACCGTCACCCGCTGGCTCGAAATCTTCCTCGCCCGCTTCTTCGGCTTCAGCCAGTTCAAGCGCTCCGCCATTCCCAACGGCCCCAAAGTCAGTGCCGCTGGCGCGCTCAGTCCGCGTGGCGACTGGCGCGCCCCATCGGACGGAACGGCGGATGTATGGCTGAAGGAGCTGGAAAGCGCGCTGCCAAGGTAGCGCCGCCTTAACGGTTCGTAGAACGATTCCACCTTAGGTTGAGAGCGACCGACGGTTCTCGTCGGACGGGACCCAGCCTATGGTCGATCGTTTCCTGCGGGCGGAGAGCGGCAACGTCGCCATCCTATTTGGCCTCATCGCTTTGCCGATGATCGTGCTGGTCGGCGGGGCGACCGACTATTCGAGGGCCATGTCGCTCAAGACGAAGCTGCAGGGCGTGGTCGACTCGGCGGCTCTCGCCGCCGCCTCGGCGACCATGTCCTCGAACAGGAAGGACACGGGCGCCGCCTACGACATGGTCGCGGACGGTCTCAAACGGATGCGGATCGAGGAGTACGTGTCCACGAAGAGGATCACCGTGAAGTATGTCGGCGGAGCCGTGACGGTCAGCGTGCCCGCTCGGATGCCGACCAATTTCCTCGGTCTCGTTCGCATCAACGCAATCGACGTGGAGACGACCGCGAAGGCCGCGATGCCCTACGACAAGGTCGAGCTCGTCCTCGCCCTCGATATGAGTGGCTCGATGCGCCACGACGACAAGATGGCCAAGCTCAAGGAGGCCTCGGTCGACCTCGTCGAGGAGCTCCTCGCGGCCCGGACCGGTCGGCAGACGACGCGGATCGGACTCGTTCCCTGGAACAATGCGGTGAGCGTCGGCCCCGGGCTCGCGAACTGGTTGCCGGACGCCTATCGAAGAGACGGGGCCCACGGGTTCGACCTCGCGTCGTGGACGGGCTGCCTCGCCGTGCGGGATTCCGACTTCGGTGACCACAGGTCGCCCAGGGAGCGGCCCATTCCGCCGATGAACGGTCTCGAATATCCGGCGGAATGGGGCTTGGCCGACCAGAACTACGGTTGCACCGTACCCGCCGCCACCCCGCTCACCGAGCTTCGCAGGGACAAGTCGGACGTGTTGGCCGCCATCGACGCTCTCGCGCCGAGCGGGTTCACGATCTCGAGCCTCGGCGTTCTCTGGGCCGAGCGCATTCTCGATCCCAAATGGGCGTCGAGCTGGCGAACCGCTCGCACCGGCTGGGACGACGATGTCCGCAAATACGTCATCCTGCTGACGGATGGCATGAACGACATTCCGGTCTACGAAGTCGAGGACGGCCTCGAAGCCTATCCGTCGGGCTATGGCCGGCTGCTGGAGCATTTCGACGGTCCGATCGCCGATAGCCTGCCGGGCTCGTCCTACAAGGCGTCGAGCGGGGGCAATGCCTATCGGATCGCGGACGCGCACACGCTGGAGACCTGCGCGCGCCTCAAGGCCCGGAAGGTGCACATCTATACGATCCAGTTCGCCCTCACCAATCCGGCCCAGATCGAGAGCAGCGCCGCCGTTCTCGGCCCCTGCGCCACCGATGACGAAAGCCTCTTCGTGGTCGAGGCCCCGGAAGATCTCGGCGATGCGTTTCGCTACATCGCGGAGAACATGAAGACGTCCTACCTCACCCAGTGACAGGCGTCATGTCACTGAAGGGCCGCAGCCGGACCCACCGCGCGGCGAGAGCGCGGCTCTACTTGTTCTTCGACCCCAGATAGGCGATCCGCAACATGTTCGTCGCGCCGGGCGTGCCGAAGGGGACGCCGGCGAGGATGACGATGCGCTCGCCATCCTTGGCGAAGCCCTCGGTGCCGGCGAACCAGCAGGCGCGATCGACCATGTCGTCACCGTTGCGGATGTTCTCCGTCACGACGCAATGGACGCCCCAGATCAGGGTCTCGCGGCGCGCGGTCTTGGGGAAGGGCGTCAGCGTGATGACGGGCGTGCGCGGGCGTTCGCGCGCGACGCGGCGCGAGGTCTGCCCGGTCGAGGTCCAGCAGACGATGGCCTTGGCCGAGAGATTGTCGGCGACCGTGCGCGCGGCCTCGGCCAACGCGTCCTGCGCCGTCGCGTCCGGCTCGGCGCGCTGGGCGTGGATGATGCCCGGATAGAGTACGTCCTTCTCGATCTCGCGGGCGATCTTGTCCATCGTCTCCACGGCCTCGACCGGATACGCACCGGCGGCCGATTCGGCCGAGAGCATGATGGCGGACGAGCCCTCGTAGACGGCCGTCGCGACGTCCGAGACCTCGGCCCTCGTCGGCACCGGGCTCTCGATCATGCTCTCCAGCATCTGCGTGGCGACGACGACCGGCTTGCCGTATTCGCGGCTAAGGCGCGTGAGGCGCTTCTGGACGCCCGGCACCTTCTCCAAGGGCAGCTCGACGCCGAGATCGCCGCGCGCGACCATCAGACCGTCGGAGAGTTCGACGATGCGCTCCAGCTGCTCGAGCGCCTGCGGCTTCTCGATCTTCGACATGATGGCAGCCCGGCCGGCGGCCAGCTTCTTCACCTCGGCGACGTCTTCCGGCGTCTGGACGAAGGAGAGGGCGAGCCAGTCGATCTCGAGCGTGACGGCGTAGTCGAGGTCGGCCCGGTCCTTGGGCGTCAGCGGACTCATCGGCACCAGCGTATCGGGCAGGCTGACGCCCTTGCGGCTCTTGATCGCGCCGCCGACCTCGACGACCGTATCGACGCCGCCCTCGTCGATCGCCTCGACCTTGAGCCGCACCTTGCCGTCGTCGATGAGAAGGACGTGGCCAGGGCGGATGGCGGAGAGGATCTCCGGGTGGGGGAGCGCGACGCGCGTGCCGTTGCCGACGCTGTCGACCTGACCATCGATGCGCAGCCGCTCGCCGATCGCCTTCTTCACGCCTTCCTCGACCGCGCCGATGCGGATCTTCGGTCCCTGCAGGTCGACCAGGACGCCGATCGGGCGCTTCGTTTCCGCCTCGACGCCGCGAATGGTGTCGACGAGCTCCTTCAGCTTTTCGTGCGAGGTGTGGCTCATATTGATGCGGAAGACGTCGGCGCCGGCCTGGAAGAGCTTGCCGATCATCTCTGCATTGGAGGAGGCCGGCCCCAGCGTGGCGACAATCTTGACGTTGCGCTGACGTCTCATCATGGCTCTCGATCCCAGACCCGAAAAATTCAGATGGCGAGGCGGGCCCGTGGGTTACGGGTATGCCCGGCCTTGTATCGCTTCAAAGGAGGACCGGACGGGCGCGCAGGTCAGGGCTGGGTCGGTTCGGTGAGCTGCACCGTCCAGCTTCTCTGCTCACCCGTATCGATCTCCAGAAACCCGGTGCGCTCATAGCCCCGGTCTCCGCATTTGTCGATGCCACGGATTTTGAACATCCGGTGCTGGGTGCACATGAAGCTTTCGCCCGACCACCAACCGCCCTGATCGGCATCGAGCGCATAGACGTAGTAGAAGCGGGCGCCCAGCGGGCCGGAGAGGATGGTTTCGCAGGTGACGGGCTGCAGCGTCCACCAGCCCTCGGTCACCCAGCCCTCGGTGTCGCGATAGCCGATGGCGGTGCTAACGCGGCTCGACGTCTTGTTGCAGACGCGCAGGTCCGCCAGCGCCTCGTCTACGGGTATGCCGGTCAGGAGCAGGCCGAGCGCCGCCACGGCCAGTGGGGCCGCTTTCCACCGTATCGCCCGAAATCCGCGCGAGGGGCGGAGCGGGGAGGATAGCGCCTTGACCACCTCGAACATCCTTCATCCGTCGTATCGGAACGCGCCGGGCCTCCTCGGGCACGGGCGCGTGGAGACCTATGGCGCAGGATATGGGTGAAAGTTTTACGAAGTCTCAACCATCCGCGCGGGCATTCGTGCCGTGCGGGTCTGAGGGTGCGGAACTGCGGTGCCGGCCGTCCGTGCGATACTGGTCGCTGCCGCGCGATCCGCGTATAGACGCAATCATGACATCCCTGACCAGTCGGACGGATGGTTCCGACATCGCCGCGCCGCGCCCTGCCGACGCCACCAATGACCTGACGCCTGGCGCCCAGGAGCGCGCCGCCGGGCCCACCCGCCCGCCGGTCCGCGAGATCGAGGGCGCACGGCGCGACATGCTGCTGATCGCCGACCACGCGAGCCGCTACATCCCCGCGGAATACGCCAAGCTCGGGCTGGGCGACTACGACCTCGCGCGCCACGTGGCCTATGATGTCGGCACCGAGCGGCTGACCGAATTGCTGGCCAAGCGGCTCGGCGCGCCGGCCGTCCTCTCGCAATTCTCCCGCCTTCTCATCGATCCGAACCGGGGGCTGGACGATCCGACGCTCGTCATGCGGCTCTCCGACGGCGCGATCGTGCCCGGCAACGCGCATGTCGACGCCGCCGAGCGGGCGCGGCGGATCGCCAATCACTACCGGCCCTATGACGAAGCGGTCGGACGGCGGATCGACGCGCTGGCGAAGGGCCAGGGCCCCGCGCTCTTCTCCATCCACAGCTTCACGCCGGCCTGGAAGGGCGTCCCGCGCCCCTGGGATGTGGGCGTGATGTGGGACGCGGACGACCGTCTCGCCCGCGCCCTCGTCAGCGCACTTCGGGTGACGGGCGACGTGAGTGTCGGCGCGAACGAGCCATACAATGGCCGGATGGAGGGCTCGACCATCGACCGCCATGCGGGCCCGCGCCGTCTGCCGGTCATCGGCCTCGAGGTGCGCAACGACCATCTGCGCTCCGAGGCCGATATCGTCGCCTGGGCCGATCGCCTCGCGCCGGCCTTCGAGGCCGCCACCCACGAAGTCCTATCGAGCGAGACCGCATCATGAGCGACCCCACGACCACCGAACTCGAAGCCGCCGCCTTTCGCCGTCTCCTCGCCCATCTCGCCGAGCGCACCGACGTGCAGAACATCGACCTGATGAACCTCGCCGGCTTCTGCCGAAACTGCCTTTCGCGCTGGTACGCCGAGGAAGCCGAAGCGCGCGGCCAGACGATCTCGAAGGACGGTGCCCGCGAGATCGTCTACGGCATGCCCTATGACGAATGGCGGGCCAAGTATCAGGCCGGGTCGCATAAGAAGATCGACGTGACACACGTTTGACGATCAATATCGCGGCTTGATCGCAGATCTAAGATCGCTCTATCCTTTTGGTGACCCTGCATCGTTCGATGTAGCTCAATACTGGGTCGGGGTCAGCTATCGACGCTGCGCTCGACAGCGTCCAAGGCAGGGGTCTGACGAGATGCTATTCACCGGAACGAACGGGGCCGATACCATTGATGGGACGGCCGGGAACGACACGATCAACGGTCTCTTCGGAGACGACGTCTTGCGTGGCAACGAGGGCGATGACTTCGTCTCGGGGTCCGAAGGTGCGGACACGCTAGGCGGTGGTCCGGGCGCCGATACCCTGGAGGGCAACGCCGGCGACGACCTGATCTTCGGCGGCGTCGGAGCGGAGATCGATATCGTGGACGCCGGAAGCGGCAACGACCTCATATTCGTCAATGGCGGTGCCGACACGGTCTTTACCGGTGACGGAGCCGACACGGTCGGCGGCGGCGGCGGTGACGATAGGATCGTTCTGCAGGGCGGCGACAATCTCGTCTTCGGGTCGTTCGGAAACGACAATATCGATGGCTTTGGTGTTTCCGGGAACAACAATGTCTTCGTCGGAGATGGAAACGACCTCGTCACGACGGGAGTCGGCAACGACACGATCGGTGCAGGAAGCGGCAACGACATCGTCGGTGGCGGGGCCGGCGACGATCTCATCTTCGGGGCGGGCGGCAACGACAATCTGGTCGGTCAGGCTGGCGCCGATACGATCTGGGGCGGCGTCGGCGACGATACGCTTCAAGGCGATGTTCCCGGTGCCGCAGGCGGTGCGGACATCTTCGCATTCGACGACAACCACGGAGCGGATATCGTCTCCGACTTCGAAATCGGCACGGACAAGATCGATCTCAGCGAAGTCTTCGGCGTCGACGACATCAGCGATATCGACGTCTTCGTCATCGCCGGGCGCGGCACGGTTATAACCTATGGCAGCGCATCCATTCAGCTATCGGGTGTCAGCGGCGTCACGAGCAGCGACTTCATATTCTAGGACGGTGCGCTGCGTTGCACTTTCGCGGCGGGCGGCACCTTGGCCTCCCGCCGGCACCGCTCCGAGCAATAGCGGACCTCGTCCCAGACCCGCGCCCATTTCTTGCGCCAGGTGAAGGGCAGGCCGCACTGTGCGCAGGGCTTGCTGGGCAGGTCGGCCTTGCGGCGCATCTTGGGCATGAAGCGGTTGGCGATCGGTTGTGGACGGGGCGTCGCGGGTGCTTGCCGGCGGCGTGCCGGGAGATAGGTGCGTCTTCACTACACGCTATCAAGGCCAGCACCCCTCGTGACCACCCTTCGCACCGTCTTCGCCGATCAACTCACCCGAGGCATCGCGAGCTTGCGCGATTGTGAGGCGGGCGACGTCGTCCTCATGGTCGAGGTGCGCGAGGAGGCGACCTATGTGCGCCACCACAAGAAGAAGATCGCCTTTCTCTTCTCCGCCATGCGCCATTTCGCCGAAGCATTGCGCGCCGAGGGAGTGACCGTCGACTACGTGACGCTCGATGCGCCCGGCAATACCGGCTCCTTCACCGGCGAGCTCGTGCGGTCCGTGAAGAGGCACGGCGCTACCCGCGTCGTCGCGACGGAGCCCGGCGAATGGCGTGTGCTGGAGGCGATGCGGCAGTGGGAGGCCGAGGCCGGTGTGCCGGTCGACATCCGTCCCGACGACCGCTTCCTGTGCTCGCACGCCGAGTTCGCCGACTGGGCGGAGGACCGCAAGGCGATGCGGATGGAGTATTTCTACCGCGAGATGCGTCGCCGCACCGGCTATCTGATGACGGAGGAGGGCAAGCCCGTCGGCGGACAGTGGAACTACGATCACGACAATCGCGGCGCGCTGCCCAAGGACATCGCCGTGCCGCCGCGGCCGAGCTTTCCGCTGGATGCGATCACGCGCGAGGTCATGGATCTCGTCGCGCGTCGTTTCGGCAACCATTTCGGCGATCTGGAGCCGATGCACTTCGCCGTCACCCGAGAGGGTGCGCTGGAGGCATTGGACGGGTTCTGTACTACCCATCTGCCGCTCTTCGGCGACTATCAGGATGCCATGCGCACGGGCGAGCCGTTCCTCTTCCACGCCGTGCTGAGCCCGTACATCAATTCTGGCCTGCTGCTCCCGGCGGAGGTCTGCGAGCGCGCGATCGCGGAATACGAGGCGGGCCGCGTGCCCCTCAACGCCGTCGAGGGCTTCGTGCGGCAGATCATCGGCTGGCGCGAATACGTGCGCGGCATCTACTGGCTGCTGATGCCGGACTACGAGCACACCAACTATCTCGGCGCCGACCGCCCGCTGCCTGATTTCTACTGGACCGGCGAGACCCGAATGAACTGTCTCCATCAGGTCGTGACCGAGACGCGCGAGAACGCCTACGCCCACCACATCCAGCGCTTGATGGTGACGGGCACCTTCGCGCTGCTGGCCGGGCTGAAGCCCTACGAGGTGGAGGCGTGGTATCTCGTCGTCTACGCCGATGCCTACGACTGGGTCGAGCTGCCCAACGTCCACGGCATGATCCTCTTCGCCGACGGCGGCATGCTCGGCTCCAAGCCCTATGCGGCGTCGGGCGCCTATATCGACCGCATGTCGGACTACTGCAAAGGCTGCCTCTACAGCGTGAAGGAAAAGACCGGCCCGACGGCCTGCCCCTTCAACTACCTCTATTGGGACTTCCTCGACCGCAACCGCGAGAAGGTCGGCGGCAATCCCCGCATGGCCAACATGTTCCGAACCTGGGACCGCTTCTCGGACGAGAAGCGCGACACGGTCCGCGCGGACGCCAAGGCGTTCCTCGCATCGGACGAGATGCGCGCCAGTGGAGAATGGCGCTGACGCTGCGGTGCCCTCTGAGGGGCCAATCCTCGGCGCCGGATCCCCCTCATCCGCCTGCCGGCACCTTCTCCCCGAGGGAAGAAGGTAAGTTCGACGCGAGAGGCGTGGCTAGTCGGCCTGTCCGTCCGCGGCCAACCGATCCACCGTCTCCGCAAACACACGCGCGCAGACCTCGCCATGCGCAGCCAGTTTCGCGGTCACAGCCCCGTTGCCGCCCAGATGAAAGGCCCGCGCGACGCCATCACGCACGCGCTGCCCGACAGTGTCCGGATCGTAGAGTTCGGGCGCTGCGACGGCGGTGAACTGGAGGAGGGCCGAGTAGTCGCGGTGGGCGATGAGGAGGGCGCGGGCATCGCCGTCGCCGAGCGCGCCGTCCAGCCGCAGCGCGTCGATGGCGCGGGCGGTGTGGGGCTCGGCCGGGCAGGCGCGGACGATCTGGAGGAGCTGCGCGGTAAACTCGAGGTCGAAGAGGCCGCCATCGCGCAGCTTCACGTCCCAGGCTCCGCGCGGGCGGCGCTCCTTGGCGATGAGGGCGCGCATGTCGCGGACCTCGCGCGCCGTCGATGCCGGGGGGAGGGCGTGGCTCTGCGCGACGGCGATGGCGGCCTTCACGTCCCGCACCAGCGCGTCCGGCCCGACGATGACGCGGGCGCGGGTGCGGGCCAAGGCCTCCCAGGTTTGTGCGGTGCCGGCATGATAGGCGGCGAAGGCGGGCAGGGTGGTCACGAGCGGGCCGGACTTGCCCGACGGTCGCAGCCGCATGTCGACATCGTAGAGGCGACCGACCGCCGTGGGGCTCGTCAGTGCCGTCACCAGCGTCTGGCCCAGTGCTGCCGACCAGCGCTCGCGAGAGACGGGGCGATGGCCCTCCGTCATCGCGGCCATGTCGCCTGGCGCTACGAAAAGGAGGTCGAGATCGGAGGCCGCCGTCATCTCGCCCGCGCCCATCCGCCCCATCGCGACGACGGCGAGGCCGCCGCCTTGGAGCGTGCCGTGCCGGCGCTCCACCTCGGTCTGCGCCACGGGCAGCAACGTCGCGATGCACGCCTCGGCGAGCGCGGTGAAGGCGCGGCCGGCTTCATCCGGCGGGGCGAGGCCGCGGAGGACATGCGTGCCGATGCGAAAATGCGCGCCCGCATGGTAGCGCCGCACGGCGTCGAGGGCGGGCTCGAAGCTGCGGTCGGCGCCGATCGCGTCCCGCAGCTCGGCCTCGTGCGTGGCGCGGACGGGAAGGTCTGTCCAGAAGTCGGGCTCGAGCGCCGCGCCCAGCACGTCCGGGTTGCGGGCCAGATGCTCGGCCAGCGGGGCGTCGAGCCCGGCGGTCTCGGTGATAAGCTCGATGAGCTTCGGGCGCGCGGCCAGCATGGCGAAGAACTGCAAGCCCGTCGGCAGACGCGAAAAGGCGGCGTCGAGCCGGGCGAGACCGCGATCGGGGTCGGGACTGGCGGCGAGGGATTCGAGGAGGGCGGGCAGCACCCCGCGCAGCATCTCCCGGGAGCGTTCGCCGCGCATGGCTGGATAGCGGCCCTGCATCCACACGTCGATCAGCCCTGCGCCATCGTCCGGCCGGGCAAAGCCGAGGCGGGCGAGCCGCTCCGCGATCGAGCCCTCGGCCGGCTCCGCGACGGTCTCCGCCTCGCCGCCGGGCAGACGCGCGAAAAGGGCGTCGAAATGTCGTGACACGGTCCCCAGCACGGGCATGAGGCGACGGCTGAGCGCGGTGCCGTCCGCGTCTCCCGCCAGCCGCGCCACGCGGTCGAGATCGGGCCCGGGTTCGGGCAACGTCTGCGTCTGCATGTCGGCGAGCATCTGAAGGCGGTGTTCGAGATCGCGCAGGATGCGGTAGGCGCCGTGGAGATCGTCTCGCACGGTGGCATCCGTCCAGCCCGCCTCGACGAGGGCGTCGAGGGCGGTGACGGTCTCGCGCAGACGCAGGCTCTCATCGCGGCCGCCGAAGATGATCTGCTGCGTCTGCGCATAGAACTCGACCTCGCGGATGCCGCCCCGTCCGCGCTTCAGATCGTGCCCCGCGACGGCGAGCGCGCCGTGGCCGAAATGGCTGTTGATCCGCGCCTTCAGCGCCCGAACCTCGGAGAGCGTCGCGAAATCGAGATGGCGGCGCCAGACGAAGGGGCGGAGCGCCGCGAGAAAATCGTCGCCGGCCGTCTCGTCGCCAGCGCAGATGCGGGCCTTGATGTAGGCCAATCGCTCCCAGGTGCGGCCGAGCCCTTCATAGTAGGTCTCGGCCGTCAGCACAGAAATCGCCATCGGCATCGCGCCGGGGTCGGGGCGAAGGCGCAGATCGGTGCGGAAGACGTAACCGTCCCGCGTGCGCTCGGAGAGGATCTGCACGAGATCGCGCGTCAGACGCACGAAGCCTTGTTGCAGCGCGCCTCTGTCCGCGCCTGGAAGACGGTCCGGGTCGAAGAGGCAGATGAGGTCGATGTCGGATGAATAGTTGAGCTCGCCGGCGCCATGCTTGCCGAGCGCGAGGATGAAATAGCCCGACGTCGCCGGGTCCGCCGCTTCGGCGGGCAGCTTGCCGCGCGTGACGGCCTCGCGGAGGAGGAAGGCGAGGGCGGAGCGCACGCTCGAGTCGGCAAGGTCGGTGAGGGCCTGGGTGACGTCCTCGAGCGACCAGAGGCCGCCAAGGTCGGCGAGCGCGATGAGAAGGGCGGCCTTCGCCTTGGCAATGCGCAGGCGTGCCATAAGCGCCGCGCGATTGGCATCCTCCGCCGGCGATGCGTCGTCGAGGAGGCCGCGCATGACGGCTGCCGCGTCTGCCGCCGCGTTCTCGCGCAGCCAATCGGCATGTCTCTCGCACAGCATCGCGAGATAGGAGCTGTTGGACGCCGCGCCAAGGATCAACGCGTGAAGCGGCCCGCCCTCGCTCGCGACCAGGCGTGCTACCGCAGCGCCGCGCGGATCGTCCCCCGGAGGCGGCGCGCGTCTGGCCTGACTAAGAGAACGATCCATGCCCATCGGCCCGACCGTAGCCCACGACGACAGCCAAGGCGATTGGCGATCACAGCTCTCACTCGCCTCCTCTTCGTTCTCCCCTCGGGGAGCTGGCTCGGTCGGCGGCTTCGAGCTGCTGGCTCTTTTGCGGAGGCCGCGCGGCTGCGAGCGGCTCGACCTGGTCCTGCACTTCGGCCGGAGATGAGGAATCGGTCGTGCGGTCGACTTCAGGCTTCCATCATTGGCGAACGCGCCGTGATGGTCTGGCACACGCCTTTTGATGTCTCCACGCGCCTCTGGTGTGCTAGCAGACGCTGCCGACTTCGAGGAGCTCGCCCATGTTCCAACCCGCCATCTTCCGCGAGGACCGCCCCCAGGTCCTCCACGATCTCATGCGCATGCACCCCTTCGCGACACTCGTCTCGGCGGCGATCGGGCCGGTGACGGCGGATCATGTGCCGTTGATCCTGCACGAAGACGAAGGGTCGCTCGGCGTGCTGCGCGGCCATCTCGGCGCGGGCAATCCGCTCTTTCGGGAGACCTATGGCGAGATTGCGGTTCTGACCGTCTTCCAGGGGCCGCAGGCCTATGTCACGCCGTCCTGGTACGCGTCGAAGCTGGAACACGGCAAGGTGGTGCCGACGTGGAACTACGTCGTGGCGCATGCGCGCGGCCGGCTCCGGTTCGAGCGCGATCCGGCTTGGCTCCTCGCCCATCTCGATGCCCTGACCCACCAGCACGAGAGCCACCGGCCGAAACCCTGGGCGGTATCGGACGCGCCGCCGGCCTTCATCGCCCGGCAATTGAAGGGGCTCGTCGGGTTCGAGATCGCGATCGACGATCTCTCGGGCGTCTGGAAGGTCAGCCAGAACAAGCTGGACGCCGACCGCTCGGGCGTCGAGGCCGGCCTGAGGGATGCCGATACGCCGATGCAGGCGGCGATCTCCGACCTCGTCAGAGACCGCGCGCCCTAGGCACAGTAAGTCACGCCGGCGCTTCGATCTGCCGGCTCTGCTCGGGCAGAAGCGCGACGGCGGCGAGCTTCTTGACCTGGTCCTGCACCTTCTCGAAGGCGCGGACCTCGATCTGGCGGACGCGCTCTCTGGAGACGCCGAACTCGCCGGAGAGCTCTTCGAGCGTGATCGAATCCTCCGACAGACGACGCGCCTCGAAGATGCGGCGCTCGCGGTCGTTGAGAACGTCCATGGCCTCGTGCAGCATGTCGCGGCGCATGTCCTTCTCCTCCCTCTCGGCGAGCATCGACTCCTGCGTCTCCGAATCGTCGACGAGGAAGTCCATCCACTGCGACGAGTCGGCCTCGGCCGAGCGCATGGGCGCGTTGAGGCTCGCGTCCCCGCCGAGGCGGCGGTTCATCGAGATCACGTCCTCCTCGGTCACGCCGAGCTTGGTCGCGATGACCTTGACCTGGTCGGGGCGAAGATCGCCCTCCTCGAGCGCGTCTATGGACGACTTGGCCTTGCGCAAGTTGAAGAAGAGCTTCTTCTGATTGGCCGTCGTGCCCATCTTCACGAGGCTCCACGAGCGCAGGATGTATTCCTGGATCGAGGCGCGGATCCACCACATCGCGTAGGTCGCGAGGCGGAAGCCCTTGTCGGGGTCGAAGCGCTTGACGGCCTGCATGAGGCCGACATTGCCCTCCGAGACGACCTCGGACATGGGGAGCCCGTAGCCGCGATAGCCCATCGCGATCTTCGCCACGAGGCGCAAGTGCGACGTCACCATCCGGTGCGCGCTTTCCTGGTCTTCATCCTGCTGCCACTTCTTGGCGAGGGTGAACTCCTCGTCGGGCTTCAGCATGGGGTATTTACGGATCTCCTGCAGGTAGTGGGACAGACCACCTTCGGAGGAAATGCTTGGCATGGAGGCCATAAGTCGTATCTCCTTGGTCTCGACCGGGTTCAAGGCCCGGTGAAACTGCGGCGCCCTCGTGAGGGCTGAATGGATTCAGTCTAGCGCATCAAGCACCGACTTTGTTCCAAAATCGGTACGGTGGGCTCTTACATTGTCGTAATCTCTTCGATCAGTCTGGCTAATGGTTCGGGCGGCGGGGCCTCGAAGCGCATCGCTTCGCCGGTAACCGGATGCTCGAAGCCAAGCGTGCGGGCGTGGAGCGCCTGACGGCCGAGCGCTTCCAGCGCTGCACGGGCGGGCTCCGACAGTTTGGTAGATTTCGTCGCCATGTGCTGGCCGTAGACGGCATCGCCCAGAAGCGGGTGGCCGACATGGGCCATGTGGACACGGATCTGGTGCGTGCGGCCGGTCTCCAGCGTACAGGCGACCTGAGAGACGAGCCCGCCGGCGAGACGCGCTTCGGTCCGCACATGCGTGATGGCGTGGCGGCCGCCTTCGCGGTGCGCCGGGACGACGGCCATCTTGGTGCGGTGGTGCGGTGCGCGGTCGAGAGGTGCATCGATGCTGCGCGCGAAGCCAGGGTCGCCCCAGACGAGCGCGACGTAGCTGCGCACCATCCGCCCGTCGCGTCCATGGGCGGCGAACTGCTCGGAGAGGCCCTGGTGCGCTGCGTCCGTCTTGGCGACGACGAGGAGGCCGGACGTTTCCTTGTCGAGCCGGTGAACGATGCCGGGGCGTGCCACGCCGCCGATCCCGCTCAGGCTGTCGGCGCAATGCGCGAGGAGGCCGTTGACGAGCGTGCCGTCCCATTGGCCAGCACCCGGATGGACGGTGAGGCCGGCCGGCTTGTCGATGACGATGAGCGCGTCGTCCTCATGGACGATCACGAGCGGCATCGCCTGCGCGACGGGCTCGGCCGGGCGGACGGCGGGAAGAGCGACGACGATCGCATCCCCTTCCGCGACCGGGCGCTTCGGCTCCGTCACGACGGCGCCGTTCACGCGAACCTGGCCCTCTTGGATGAGCGCCTTCAGCCGGCTGCGCGTCAGCCCGTCGAGCGCGTCGGCGAGCGCCTTGTCGAGGCGCGCGCCGGCGCCCGCCTCGTCGATCTCGACATGGCGGGTCGCACCGACCACCGGGCCGTGCGTTTCGCTGCCCTGTTCCCAATCCTGGCTCAGTCGCCTAGTCCTCGCTACATCGCTCCTCGACGACGGCCCTCATGACCGACCCCGCATCCCCTTCCACAGGCGCTCCGGATCCACACGTGCCGGAGCCCCGAAAGCCCTGGACGGCGACCGAGCGCATCCTCCTGGGCAGCATCGTCTTCATGACGATGCTCATCCTCGTCGGGCTCGTCGCCGTGACGGTGCGCATGCTGTCGGGCGGCGGAACGGCGGGACCTGGCGAGGCGCGCATCACGCTCGACGGTCCGGTCGAGACGATGGCTCTCGACGGCGATCGGATCGCGATCCAGACGCGCGGTGCGGAAGGGGTGTCCATCCGCATATACGATATCCGGACCGGATTGGAAGAGGGACGGATCGCCGTCGACGGCGTGACCGACTGACGGCGCGTCGGCCGACCTGGGGGATTTCCAGTCAATTCACGACGCGCCGGAGCCCGCCGGACGTCTTGTCCGGTAGGCTCGGCCCTAACCCCTAGCGGCAGACGATGTCGCCGTACTGGGTGCGGTAGCAGAATTCCTCGCGGGGCTGCTGGCCGATGGTGATGCCGAAGTTGAAGTTCGTTTCCGGCTCCAGCACCTCCTGCTCGATATACTCGCGCTGGCGATAGCCGTCGCGGGGATAGACGCCGGGGGCGGGGCGGCCGACGACCACGGGCGCGGGCGTCACCCGGCGCGGGCCGCGAACGGCCGCGTTGATCCGGCGCAGATAGCGTCCCGAGACCCAGCCCTGACGACCGTCGAAGACGACCCGGCACCAGCTGCCGCTGCACTGCCCGGCATCGATGAGGACGCCGGCGGGAATGGTGTCGAGCACGCTATAGGCCGTGCCGGGGCCGGCGCGCATGTTGAGCGTCGTCGTCACCGTCGCGTCATAGGCGCTGGCGGCGGCGGTGAGGCCGAACGTGGCGACGGCGGCGAGGCCGAGCAGGCGAAGGGACTTGAGCATGGGATGCGACTCCTGAAACGCGCGGACCGGCCGAGGGGGGAATGCCGGCCCGCAGGGATGACCATGACCCGGTGTAGCGCGTACGCGCTGAACCGGAACTGAATGGCGCGTTAATGCGCTCGTTAACCCCTTACTAACGCCTCACCCGGCAAATGTTGCCTGCCGGGGTCTCATTGCGGGACACGCCGGCATGGCCCTTGGCGGGTTCATTGGGTTTGGGGGTAGCATGAGCGACGTCACCGCGTCTGGCGCAAACGTACCGGCGACCGTCTCGTCCGAGACCGGCTCCGCGCCCGACGGCGCCTCGGGCGGCCTGCCGACGGGCCCGAGCGCGCTGGCGCAGGGCATCGGCGCGGCCAAGCTCGGCCTCGGCTTCCTGAAGCGCGGCGATCTCGGCCTCGCGCTGGGCGTGCTCGCCATCCTCGTCGTCCTCATCCTGCCGATGCCGGCGATGATGCTCGACTTCCTCCTCGCCATCTCGATCACCTTCTCGGTGCTCGTCATGATGACGGCGCTCTTCATCGCACGCCGCTCGAATTCTCGTCCTTCCCGACCATCCTCCTCATCGCGACGATGATGCGCCTTGCGCTCAACCTCGCCTCGACGCGTCTCATCCTTTCCGAGGGCCACACGGGCACGGACGCCGCCGGCGAGGTCATCGAGGCGTTCGGCGGCTTCGTGATGGGCGGCAATCTCGTCATCGGCCTCATCGTCTTCGCGATTCTCGTCATCGTAAACTTCGTCGTCATCACCAAGGGTTCGGGCCGTATCGCCGAGGTCGCGGCACGCTTCACGCTCGACGCCATGCCCGGCAAGCAGATGGCGATCGACGCCGATCTCTCGGCTGGCCTCATCGACGAGAAGCAGGCCAAGCTGCGCCGCGAGACGCTGGAGAACGAATCGTCCTTCTTCGGCGCCATGGACGGTGCATCGAAATTCGTGCGCGGCGATGCCATCGCCGGCCTTCTCATCACGGCCATCAACCTCGTCGGCGGCCTCGTCGTCGGCATGATGCAGAAGGACCTCTCCTTCGCCGAGGCCGGTCAGGTCTACTCGCTCCTCACGATCGGCGACGGCCTCGTCTCCCAGATCCCGTCCCTCATCGTCTCGACGGCGGCCGGTCTCCTCATCTCGAAAGCTGGCGTGAAGGGCGAGGCCGACAAGGCGCTCACCAGCCAGCTGTCGGGCTACCCGAAAGCGCTCGGCATGTCGTCGGGTGCGATGGCCTTCATGGCGTTCATGCCGGGCATTCCCTTCGTGCCCTTCATGTCGCTGGCAGGCCTGGCCGGATATCTCGCCTACACCTCGACGCGAAAGCAGCAGCGCGCTGTCGTCACCGAGATGGCCAAGGAAGCGCTCGAGGCGAACCCGCCCCCGCCCAAGGAAGCGCCGATCTCCGACACCCTCGCCATCGACGCGCTCAAGATCGAGCTCGGCTACGGCCTTCTCAGCCTCATCAATGCCCGGGACGGGCAGGACAGGCTGTCGGAGCAGATCAAGGCGCTGCGCCGCCAGGTGGCGGGCGAGTTCGGCTTCGTCATGCCGCCGGTCCGCATCATCGACAACGTGCAGCTCGACGCCAACGCCTACGTCATCCGCGTCAAGGAGGTCGAATCCGGCCAGGGCACGGTCTACCCCGACCAGTACATGGTCATGGACCCGCGCGGCGGGCGGGTGGAGCTGCCGGGCATCCACACGACCGAGCCGACGTTTGGCCTGCCCGCCACCTGGATCGACGGGAACCTCCGAGACGAAGCCGCGATGAAGGGCTATACCGTCGTCGATCTCTCGACCGTGCTCTCGACGCATCTCACCGAGATCATCAAGGCCAACATGGACGAGCTCCTCACCTATGGGGACGTGCAGTCCAAGCTCGCCGACCTGCCCGAGCCGGAGAAGAAGCTCGCCGACGACCTCGTGCCGAGCCAGGTCAGCGTCACGGCCGTGCAGCGCGTGCTGCAGCAGCTCTTGGCCGAGCGGGTCTCGATCCGCGACTTCTCGACCATTCTCGAGGGCATTGCCGAGATCGCGGGCTCGGTCTCCGATCCGGGGCAGATCGTGGAGCATGTGCGCGGTCGCCTCGCCCGGCAGATCTGCGCGCAGTACATGAGCCCCAACGGCTACCTGCCGCTCATCCAGATGAGCCCGCAATGGGAGGCCGCCTTCGCCGAGAGCATCGTCGGCGAGGGCCAGTCCAAACGCCTCACCATGGCGCCGTCCAAGCTGCAGGACTTCGTCATCGGCGTGCGCGACGCCTTCGAAGAGGCCGGTCAGCTCGGCGAGGTCCCCGTCCTCCTTACCTCAGGCCAGGCCCGCCCCTTCGTGCGCTCCATCGTCGAGCGGTTCCGCGCGCAGACGGCGGTGGTGAGCCAGAACGAGGTGCATCCGAGGGTGCGGCTGAAGACGGTGGCGAGCGTGTAGGACGGTCGCGGAGCGCGCCATGGCGTTCCTGGAACTACCCCGCGCGATGTCGCGGCAGCGAATCCCTGCCGAGGTGAAACGCCCGAAGCGCCTGAAAGATGAGGAGGCCGGCCGGTCCGAACAGGAAGACGAGCGGCAGGCACGGGACGACGAGCCAGAAGGCGATGCCGTCCCTCCGCGCGGTGCGACAGGCCCAGGCGCCGATGAAGAGATCGAAGGCGAGGAAGTGAACCCAGGCCGCAAGCGCCGCGTCTTCGTAAGAGAAGAGCTCCGTCACGGCCGCGAGCGTGCCGACGCCACCGCCGCTACTGGCCGCCGGCACGGCAAGAAGCGCGACGTATCCCAAAGACAGGACGACCGGCAGGAGAGTTCCTGCGATCCGGTCGGACCATTTCGGGATCGCGGGAGAGGCCAGAAGGAGAAACCACCCCGCCATGGCGACGACGCCGGCGAGGGAAAACCACATCTCTAAAGCCATCTCGAATATCCAGCCTCGCGTGACGATCCTCCCGTTTCTCGTGCATAACGCTTGCACACGCAAGCTACTTGCGTTAAGGAGTTGGAATGACCGACCAGCACACCATCAATGCCTTGCGCCTGCTCCAAGCCGCGGATGATTTTCGGGCGGGCTTGTCCCACGAAGTGGCGGCCGTTCACGGCATCTCGGTGAACGAGTTCCTGTTGATGCTCCATCTCGAGCGCGCGGCCGCGAGCCGGTTGTCCCGTGTCGACCTGGCGAAGCGGATGCATGTCAGCGCGTCCACCATCACTCGCATGGCGGCTCCGATGGAGAAGATCGGCCTCGTCGATCGCGAGGTCGATGACCGTGATGCGAGGTTGGCATTCGTCGTCATCACGGAGGCCGGCCGCACGAAGCTGTCCGAAGCCAAAGCGACGTTCGCGAAGCGTGCGGGCTACCTCTTCGACGACCGCTGGGAGGACGCAGAGGTCGAACGGTTCGCATCCATGCTACGCCGCCTGATCGCCGGATCGGGCGATACGCTCGCCTGAACGACGTCAGATGGCGTTTTCGCGGGCGTGCCTCGTAACCGCAGCCTAACGATACCGCCCGGCGGTGATGAACTCGGAGAAGGCCTCGCACCAGACGATGACGGTCGTGTAGTCCTCGATGTCTACGCCGGCGGGCACGTCGAGGATGAAGCCGTCGAAGGTCTTCACGTCCCCGATCAGGGCCGCGTTAGCCTTGATCGGCTCGAACTCGTCCTCGTGCTCGACGAACCGGTCGATGAGGTAGACCTTGTAGTCAGGGCCGGGGGCCAGCCTGCCCTCGTGGACGATCTGCGCGGACCCGACCGAGATCGCCCCTTCGCCCCAGTGCAGGGCGTCCGAGCCGCGCAAGTCCCGGGTCAACTCGACACGGTACTCGGCATCCCGCGCACTGTCCGCAAGGACGACTGTGTCCACCGATGGCGGGGCCGTCAGAATCGGAAGAAAGTAGACGCCCAGCCCGAATCCGACGGCGAGCGCCGCCACATGGGTTACCGCCAGAATCAGCAGCTTGATCATGCTCGATCCCCAGTCGAATGGCGGCCATCAGGGCGATGACGGGTCGCTGTCTCACGCCATTCGGGCTCTTCGAGCCTTACGGAAACATGAGGCTGTGGCAAGGAGAAATCCCGAAATTTGTCCGTGCCCGAAAGGTCGGGATCCTTGGTGCCACCGCAGCGAGGGGGGTCGCCGCGCGCCCTACCGCGACGCCTCCATAGGCAGGAACAGTCCCCAAGCACTCTCGCGCGGTGCGCCGGTGACCTCGAACCCGGCCTTCCGATAGGCCGCGATAGCGCGGGCGTTGGCGGGGTGCGGGTCGACCGCGAGCGTGGGGGCACCGGCGGCGAAGAGCTCCGCCATACGCTGCGCGATGAACGCCGATCCGTGGCCGCGACCGATCATGGCGGGATCGCCGATGAACTGGTCCGTGCCGCGCGAACCGGACGGGAGGGAGCCGAAATGGTGCCCCTCCCATCCGTGGACGTCGTAGTCCTGCAGGAAGGCGAAGGGTATGCCGTCCGCCTCGACGATGCGCATCGCCAGGCGGGGATCGCGAAGGTCTGCGGCGGTGTAGGGCGTGCTCGCTTCCCACCATTCGGCCACATGCGGCGCGCGGCGCCATGCGTCGAGGAGTCCGAAGTCGTCGGTCGTGACAGGACGGAAGCGATAGGTCGGCATGGCACCACTGGTGAGGGGTTCAAACGAGCGGATCGACCGGTCCTGCCAGGGGAAAAATGTCGCACGACGCGGTGGCGCGGGCGTAGTAAATCAGATCGCATCGATAGGGAGAAACGTTCATGAACGAACATACGCCAACACGTCGCCTGACCGCCGCAGACTTCGACCAGGAATTGCTCGACCTCTACGACTACTACGCGCACGGCAAGATCTCGAAGCGCGAGTTCCTCGACCGCGCGGGCCGGTGGGCCGTGGGCGGGGTGACGGCGGCGATGATCTTGGGGACGCTCGCGCCGAACTACGCGCTGGCTCAGCAGGTCGCCGAGGACGATCCCGACATCGTGGGTGAGGACATCACCTATCAGAGCCCCAACGGCACGGGCGAGATCACCGCCTATCTCGCGCGCCCGGCCGAGGTCGATGCCGACCGCCCGCCGGCCGCCGTGCTCGTCGTCCATGAGAACCGGGGCCTCAATCCCTACATTCGAGACGTGGTGCGGCGCCTCGCCAAGGCGGGCTTCGTCGCGATGGGGCCCGACGGGCTCTCGTCGCTGGGCGGCTACCCCGGCACCGATGACGAGGGCCGCGAGATGCAGCGGAGCCTCGATCAGGACGCGCTCCTCAACGACTTCTTCGCGGGCTTCGAGTATCTCCAGGCGCTCGAGGGCACGAACGGCAAGGTGGGTGCGACGGGCTTCTGCTATGGCGGCGGCGTCGTGAACAAGCTCGCCATCGCCTACCCCGAGATGGCCGCCGGCGTTCCCTTCTACGGCGCATCGCCCGACAGCACGCAGGTCGCCACAGATCGAGGCGCCGCTCATGATCCAGCTCGCCGCGCTCGACCAGCGGATCAACGCGATGTGGCCGGACTACCAGAAGGCGCTGGAGGAAAACGACAAGCGCTACGAGGCGCACATCTATCCGGGCGTGAACCACGGCTTCCACAACGACACCACGCCCCGCTACGACGAGGAGGCCGCAATGCTCGCCGAAGAGCGCATGGTCGCCTGGTTCCGCACCTACCTGGCCGGTTGAGCGACGTCGCACCCGTCTCCGGCGGGTGCGACAGCGTTCCATCGAGAGAGCGGTGGCCTCGATCGACAGCCTCGACGGGGCCGTCGGGGCCTGCCGTCGAACGACGCGCTGACGGCGCGCTCCACGGATGCGTGCTGCGGGTCTATAGAGCAGACCATGCCGAACACCCGTCTCCGCTCCTATATGATCTGCACGACCCCGCGCAGCGGCAGCACGCTGCTTTGCGCCTTGCTCAAGGCTACGGGCGTGGCCGGTCGGCCGAACTCGCACTTTCATCAGCCGTCGCTCGACCGATGGTTGGACGTCTTCGGACTGAGCGCCGAGCGGTTTGCCTCGCGAGAGGAGGCGCTCCGGTCGGCGTTCGCGGCCGCGTTCGAGCAAGGGAGCGGTGGCACCGACGTCTTCGGGTTGCGCATGCAGCGCGGCAGCTTTCCATACTTCATGGAGCAACTCGGGCGGCTTCATCCGACCGCGACCAGCGACGTCGCGCGCATCGAGGCCGCGTTCGGTCCGACGCTGTTCATCCACCTCGCGCGAGCGGACAAGCTCGCTCAGGCGGTCTCCCGGGTGATGGCGGAGCAGACCGGGCTCTGGCATCGCGCGGCGGATGGCTCCGAACTCGAACGCCTCGGCCCGTCCCATGAGCCCCAATACGATCGGGACGCCATCGCGCGCCACCTGACGGACCTCGGCGCACTCGATACCGCGTGGGAAGATTGGTTCGCGCGCGAGGGCCTCGCACCCCTGCGGATCGGCTACGATGATCTGGCCGCCGATCCCCAAAGCACCCTGGCACGCGTTCTCGGCGCGCTCGGCCTCGACCCCGCCAGAGCGCAAGGCATGGAGCCACCGACTGCGAAGCTGGCGAGTGCGACGAGCCGGGACTGGACGGATCGCTTCGAAGCCGGTGTGCCGTGAACAGGGGCGGGTCGGCGTGTTTAGCCACTCGGTACGGGCCAGTTCGTGATGAGGCTCCAGAGCCGTTCCTGCAAACATCGGCCCGGCGTTCCCCCCTCCTCCTCGTCATCCTCAAGCACCGACCCGAGGATCCCGAGTGTTGATTGCATGGTGCTGATCGGAGTCTGACCAGTAGAGGTCGTGAGATCGATCGGGAGATCGGACGCAGGTCTCACCTGTAGCGCCTCTGGATCCTCGGGTCGGTGCCCGAGAATGATGGCTGGAGGTCGGGTTGCCTACCGGACTGTGCTGATCGATTGGGGCATAGCACCAGACGGATGGCGAGCCTGCACGCTATCCGGCGCGGCTCAAGCCCACGTAGAGCTCGAGCCGTTAGATCAGCGGCTTACGGAACGTCATCTTGTCGTCGCCGTCGGCCCAATAGTCGCGAATGCGCGCTTCCAGTTCGTAGCCCTGCTTGGCGTAGAACTCGCGCGCGAGAACGAAGTCGTCGCAGCCGGACGTATCTACGATGAGGATACGCACGCCACCGCGTGCCTTCAGTTCCGCTTCGAGCCGCTCCGTCATGCGCGCGCCGAGACCGCCGCCCTGATGGGCCGGTAACACCGCGAGCGCCAGCATGTTCCACGTACCGTGCGCAAGTTGTTCGGGTGCCGCAAAGCATAGCCCGACCGGTTCGCCGTCGAGCGTGGCCGTCAGCCAGAGATCGGCTGGTTCATCGCCAAGGAAGCTCTCGATCATGTCGGGCAGCCTATCGGACGGAAAAAGCTCCGTGCCATCGAGGACGGCTTGCAGAGCGCGAAGGTCGGTGCGTCTCATCGAACGGACTTCGGTCCGCGACTGTTCGATCTTGGTCATGGATATCGCTCGAGTTCAGGATGCACGGAACCGTCCGCCCGCACTGGCCGAACGGCGGTCGTCTCCACGCTTCCGAAGACTGCAGACGGACCGGATCGCGCATCGCGTCGATCGGCCTCTTTCGTCCGAACTTGGAACTAGCGCTCGCCCGCAATCGCCAACATGAAAGCTCTTATGCCAGGCCCTTGCCCGGCTGGAAGCGAGGTATCGGAGCACGGCGCCCACGGCGACCGGGCCCACTGTTCTGGCATATGCCCTATCGATGATGGCCTTCGCATCGAATTTTTCTTGCCACTGTGCAACTTATGTGGCGTTCAGCTTCTCCCGAAGCGGTTAGAACTTGCGCGCCCCACCCCATGAGGCACCGTGCTCCGGAACCGGGATCACGTGGGGTGGGGTGCGGCGCCTGCGTCCTGGGGTTGGGTTGACCCTGGGTCCCGGGGGGTCGCGGGATCATCGGCCCGTCGGATACTACGATCCGGCCGCGTCCGCGGTGCGAAAGCGCCGTGACGATGCTTAAGGCGCGTGTTCCCGCCCATCGTTCGTCGCCCGCTCGACGGGTGGCGGCGGGGGCCGGGCACGGCCGAAGCGCCACGGTCTCGCGAACGGGCGGCTCAGCCGTCACAAGTCGTCGCTTATGCGGGGGCGGCCTCGGGCCGAGCTTGCCACATCAGTCAGGCCCGTAGAACGGGTCGCGGCCTCTGGGTCGCTCCCGCGCCTTCGCGGTTTGGGATGAGAGCTAGGTCCACCCTCGCGAGCCGGCGGCACGCGGGGCCTTTCGTGCTAGTCCGAGGCATCGGACGAGACGGGGAAGGCGGTCAGGTTGTCGCGGGCGGGCGACGAGAGTGCGATGCGGCATGGTCGGGCGGAGCCTGCGCCCTATCCTCATCGGCAGAGCGCAGGCGCCATCGCGGCGTAGGCGCGAGGCGGCCTGCCATTCCGGTGCGCCGCGCCCTTACGAGGATATTCCATGGCTCATCCCAATCGCGCAGACACATCGGTCTTGTCGGAAGCTGGTCAGACGACCCGTCGCCGCTTCCTCACGACGGCGGCGCTCGGCGCCGGCACGATCACGGTCCTCGGTTGGGGTATGGGCCGTGCGCTGGCGGCGGCGCATTCGGACGCCGACGTCTTCGAGACCGCGTCGGGCACGATCACGGTCCATCCGGTCGCCCACGCCTCCTTCGTGATGGAGACGCCGGCCGGCACGATCTATGCCGATCCCGTCGGTGAGGCCTCGGCCTATGCGGATTTCCCCGCGCCCGACCTCATCCTCGTCACCCATGAGCATGGCGACCACTACAATGCCGAGACGCTGGCCGCGCTGATGGGCGAGGGGACGGTGCTCGTCGTCAACCCGGCCGTCCACGCGATGCTGTCCGACGACATGAAGGCTCGCGCGACGTCGATCGGCAACGGCGAATCGACCGAGGCGCTCGGCGTCACCATCGACGCGATCCCGGCCTACAACATCACCGAAGGCCGGCTCGACTTCCATCCGGAAGGGCGCGACAACGGCTATGTGCTGACCGTCGATGGCTTCCGCGTCTACATCTCGGGCGATACCGAGGACACGGCCGAGATGCGCGCGCTCGAGAACATCGACCTCGCCTTTCTCTGCATGAACCTGCCCTTCACGATGACGGCCGAAGCGGCGGCCTCGGCAGTCGCCGAGTTCCAGCCGAAAGCCGTCTATCCCTATCACTATCGCGGTCGCGACAACGGCACGCAGGATCCGGCCGAGTTCGCCGCCATGGTCGGCGATGCCGCCGAGGTGAAGATGGGCGACTGGTACGGCTAGTGCTCGAGCTGCTATAGAGCCTGACCTAACGAGAAGCCCGCGCGGTCTACCCATCGCGCGGGCGTTGAATGGATGAGGATCGCCAGGGCGATCCGGGAATGGACGAGACGTGCGGGAGAGGGAGCAAGTCGGCGTGTTGCCGATCGGGGCGGACGAAGGCGGCGCGCCGATGGTCCTCCTCATCACGTCACGCGAGACGCGGCGCTGGGTGGTGCCGAAGGGCTGGCCGATGAAGGGCAAGACGCCCTGGGCGGCGGCACTTATCGAAGCCGAGGAGGAGGCCGGCGTGCGCGGCTCCGTCGGCCACGACATGCTGGGCAGCTACCGCTACGACAAGGCGCTGGCGAGCGGTCGCATCGTGCCCTGCCGCGTCCGGCTCTATCCGATGACGGTCGAGGAGACGCTCGGCCGCTGGAAGGAGGCCGACGAGCGCACCCGGCTCTGGTTCGCACCCGAAGCCGCCGCCGAAGCCGTGGACGAGCCCGATCTCGGCGTGCTCATCCGGCGGGTCGGGCGGGACTGACGGATCACTCGGCCGGGTCGACCATCGGCGCGGCGGCCTCGCCATAGGGCACGTTCCGCCCGCCATAGCGCCGCACGCGCACATTGCACTGCTCGGCATGGCCGACAAAGCCCTCCAGCATGCAGAGGCGCGAGCCCTTCTCGCCGATCATCGCCGCGGCTTCGTCTGTCGTCACGCGCTGGTAGGAATGGGTCTTGATGAACTTGCCGACCCAAAGCCCGCCCGTATAGCGCCCGGCCTTCTTCGTCGGCAGCGTATGATTGGTACCGATGACCTTGTCGCCATTGGCGACGTTGGTGCGCGGACCGAGGAAGAGCGCGCCGTAGGAATGCATGTTGTCGAGATACCAGTCGTCTCGATCGGTCATGACCTGGACGTGCTCGGACGCGATCTCGTTGGCCACGCGCAGCATCTCGTGATGGTCGTCGCAGACGATGACTTCGCCGTAGTCTGCCCACGATTTGCCGGCCGTGTCGGCGGTGGGGAGGATTTGAAGGAGCCGGTCGATCTCCTCCAACGTCGCCTCGGCGAGCCGGCGCGAGGTGGTGAGGAGGACGGCCGGCGAATTGTAGCCGTGCTCGGCCTGGCCGAGAAGGTCGGTCGCACACATCTCGGCATCGACCGTCTCGTCGGCGATGACCATGGTCTCTGTCGGGCCGGCGAAGAGATCGATGCCGACGCGCCCGTAAAGCTGTCGCTTGGCTTCGGCGACGAAGGCATTGCCGGGGCCGACGAGCATATCGACCGCATCGATCGTCTCCGTCCCGAGCGCCATAGCGCCGACGGCCTGAATGCCGCCGAGCACGTATATCTCGTGCGCGCCGCCGAGCTTCATCGCGGCGATGACGGCGGGGTTGGGTTCGCCCTTGAAGGGCGGCGTGCAGGCGATGATGCGCGGCACCCCGGCGACATCGGCGGTCGCGACCGACATGTGCGCCGACGCGACCATCGGGAACTTGCCGCCCGGCACGTAACAGCCGACGGATTGGACGGGGATGTGCTTGTGGCCCAGGACGACGCCCGGCAGCGTCTCGACCTCGATGTCGAGCATGGAATCGCGCTGCGCCTGCGCGAAGATGCGAACCTGGGTCTGCGCGAAGTTGATGTCGTCCATGTCCTGCGCGGAGACCTTGCCCATCAGGCTTTCGACGTCGGCGTCCGAAAGGCGAAAGGCGTAGGGCGCATACCCGTCGAACTTCTCGGACAGTTCGCGCACGGCCGCGTCGCCCCGCGTCTCGATCTCCTTCAGCGTCGCCTCGACGATGGCGCGCGTCTTCACGTCATCGTCCAGACGATCGGCCTCGGAGCGGGCGGTCTTGAGGTGATGCGCCATGTCGTGCTGCCTTCGTGCATGCGAGAGATCGGGAGGTGGGCGCGCGCATCATATGGACGTTTGCGACCCCGTCGAGAGGGCTTTGCCGGGCAAAGCTAGCCCGGGATCATCGATCCGCCCTCGGAGAGAAGATCGATCGCGTAGACGCTGGTGGAGGCGGTGATGAAGAGCGTCCTGCGGGCCGGGCCGCCAAAGCAGAAATTGGTCGACTTCTCGGGCGTGCGAATCACGCCGAGAGGAACAGCGTCCGACGAGAAGACGTGAACGCCGCCGGGTCCGTTGCAGTAGAGGCGGCCCGCGAGATCGATCTTCATCCCGTCCGGCACGCCTTCGCCTTCGCCATCGATGGTCGCCCAGACGTCGCCGCCCGATAGCGATCCATCGGTGTGGATATCGTAGACGTGGATGGTCGGCCCCCAACTGTCGTTGACGAAGAGCCGCGTTCCCGAAAGGTCGAGGCAGAGGCCGTTCGGCTGCTGGAGGTCGCGGGCGACGCAGTTGAGCGTGCCGTGCGGGTCGAGCCGAAAGACGCCCTGGAAGTCGAGCTCCTGATCGCGCAGCAGGCCGAGATCCTCGCGGATTCGACCGAAGGACGGGTCGGAGAACCAGAGCCGCCCTTCTACATCGCAGATGACGTCGTTCGGGCTGTTGAGAGCGCGGCCCTCGAACGAGGACGCGAGCGTGCGGACGCGCTTGCCGCCGTGATCGTGGACGACGAGGCGCGACGAAGCGTGCTCGCAAGTGACGACGCGGCCTTTGCGATCGAAGCAATTGCCGTTGGCCTGATTGGACGGTCTTCGAAAGACGTCGAGCCCGTCAGTCTCGCTCCATCGCCACTGGCGGCTCTTGGCGATGTCGGAGAAGAGGAGCCAGTGTTCGTGCGGATGCCAGATCGGGCCTTCGGTGAAGCCGAAGCCGGTGGCAAGCCTGTGCATCGCGGTTCCGCTTTCCACGACGCCGTCTATGGTTCGCTCCATGTGGCCGACGTCCATCGACCCGCCGTTGATCGTCATGCATCCTCGCATCGCTCGCTATCCTCGCCGGATTGTTGAAGGATGGTTGGTCGCCGACTGTAAAGCCTGTATCGCTGTCGGGGAGGCGTTCGCGGATGCTTCGTGCGGCACCGGCTGGCGGTTCCAAAGGGGCATGATGGACGCTGGACTGCATTCTGACGGGAGCCAATCCGACGCCTGTCCCGCGCGGCGCGCCTTGTCGGATCCCGGCCGGCTGGGAGCGCTCGCGCGCTCGAGGCTGATGGATGCCGAGACCGAGCCGGTCTTCGATAGCGCCGTCCTGTTGGCCAGCAGCGTTCTCGGCGTTCGGGTGAGCCTCCTCTCGCTCGTCGATGAGGAGCGGCAGTTCTTCAAGGCGCAGACCGGACTGACGGGCCGCGTCGCCGAAGAGCGCCAGACGCCACTCAGCCACTCGTTCTGCCAGCATGTCGTGGCCGAGGCGGCGCCGCTGCGCGTTACCGATGCGCGAACCGATCCACGCGTGAAGGACAACCTCGCGATAGAGGACCTCAGCGTCATCGCCTATCTCGGTGTGCCGGTGCGTGCGCCGGGCGGCGAAGTTCTGGGCGCGCTCTGCGCCATCTGCGATGCGCCGCGGGACTGGAGCGACGACGACCTCGCACATCTGACCGGGATCGCGCGCGGCGCCGAGAGCGAAATCGCGCTGCGAAGCGCTCTCGCCGACAGCGAAGCGCAGGGAGATCTCCTCCAACGCGTCATCGACGCGCTCCCGATCGGTATCGCGATCGCGAAGGTTCCGACCGCCGCGCTGGCCTGGGTCAACCGATGGGGTCGCGAGGTCCTCAACGATGATCTCGAAGCCGAGGACGCCCGCGACTATCGCGCGCTCGGCGCACAGCATCCGGACGGCTCGCGCTATGGAGCGGACGACTATCCCCTCGTGCGTTCGGCGACATCCGGTGAGGCCGTCGTGGCCGAACCCATGGTCTATCGCCGGCGGGACGGCCGGGTGATCGAGCTCGAGGTCAGCTCGGACCGCATGCCGGGCGACGATGGTCTCGCCGTCGCGGCCTTCATCGACGTGACCGAGCGAAAGCTGGCCGAGGCCGAGGCCGAGAAGACGCGCTGGCAACTCGTGCGCGTGCTGGAAGGTACGGTCGATCCGATCCTCGTCATGGATCACCTCTGGACGGTCACCTACGCGAATGCGGCCGCGCGCGCGGTTCTGCCGGGCGCCGAGGACATCGTCGGCCGCGATATCTGGAAGGCCTTTCCGGATTGGGTCGAAGGGCCGATCTGGCACGCCTATCAGGACGCGGTGCGCGAGGGCGTGCCCGGAACGGCGGAACTCCACATCGAGGAGAGCGCCCTCCATTTCGAGGCGCGCGCGTTCCCGACCGGCCGCGATCTCATCGTCTTCTTTCGGGACGTGACGGCGGAGCGACGGGCCGTCGAGACGCGCCAGTTACTCGTTCGCGAACTCAATCACCGTGTGAAGAACCTTTTTGCGGTCGTCTCGGGCATGGTCGGAATGACGGCGCGCCACACGCGCACACCGGAAGAGATGGCCAAGGGCCTGCGAGGCCGTATCGGCGCGCTCGCCAAGGCGCACGACCTCATCCGACCGGCGGTGAACGAGGAAGAGCTCTCGCAGTCCGAAGTGTCGCTGCAAACGCTCGTCGCCTCGCTGATCGAGCCGCATCTGCTGCACAGAAGAGAGTGGGTCGGCATCGACGGACCAGCGATAATGCTGAACGCGGTCGGCACGACGAGCCTCTCACTGGTACTGCACGAGTTCGCGACGAACGCCGCGAAATACGGGGCACTGTCGGTGGCGGACGGCCATCTCGAAGTCGTCTGGCGGATCGAGGGCGCGGACCTGAAGCTCGTCTGGACCGAATCCGGCGGCCCCGCTCTGACCGGCTCTCCAGCAAAGACTGGTTTCGGCAGCACACTCGTGAAGATGAGCGTGACCACTCAGCTTCAGGGGACGCTCGAAACGGATTGGCGCCCTACGGGCCTGCGCGCGACACTGCGCATGCCGCTGGCTGGTCTTCAGGCCTAGTCGTTCGTAAGACGCCGGCTCGACTGATGTCCGCTCCACCTCGTCATCCTCGGGCTTCGACCCGAGGATGACGAGCGTCACCCGCATCGCTCCGATCTGAGGTACGCCGACGCGCAGACTGCGATCACTTGGTGGCCGTACACGGGCTGTCGGACTGCGCCCTGGCCTCTCGAGCCGGTGCACGAGAATAACGGCTGGAGGCGGAAGTGACTCATCGAACAAACTTGGCGGAGCCCACATCAGAGTTCATACGCTATCCAAATCCGCCTTTGACATGCCTGCCGAACCGCTGTCGGAGAAGCGCGAGCTTCGGGTCGATATAGGTTCGGCAGAACGGGCGTTCGGGGCCGGTCTGGTAGTAGTCGCGGAAGCGCTGGTCGGACGCCTTGAAGGCAGCGAGTGACAGAACGCGCGTGACGACTTCGCCGTCCATCGTAACGGCCGCGGCGGCGAATGCTTTGCGCATGGCACCGTCATCCTCGGGCCTGCATGCGTAGAGCGCGCTGCGATATTTGCCGCGCATCGAATGGTCCGACGTGCTGGCGTGGGTGCGCAGATGTATCTCGACGAGATCGCGCAGACCGATGACGGCGGGGTGGTAAGTCACCCGAACGGCTTCGGACCACGCATCGAAGGGTGCCTCGGACATGGCAAAGCCCTGCTCGACGGCTCCGACGCCGCGCAAGGACTGGAAGACCGCTTCCGTACACCAGTGACAGCCGCCTCCAAGGGCGATCTGTGCTGCGGTCTTGGATGTAGGCGTGTCGGACTGCGAGATGGGGACGGTCTCGGTCGAGTGGGTTGAGCGCGAAGTCGCAGCCCACATAAGTGCTGTCGCCACTCTCGCAATCGAATGGCAATCGCGCATCACGCGTTTCTCAAGTCCAGTAGAGCAGCCTTGCCTGCGGTAGCGCGTCGAGAAGGGCGGCCTCGATCGTCTGCCGCATCTCGCGCATCAGCTCGATCGGGTAGACGTATTTGCGCCCGCCGAACTTGTTGCGCTTCACGGTGCGGACCGCCTCGTCCATTTCGAGCCCCGTCGCGGGATACCAGCCGAGCAGGACGGATTTGGAGCCGGGTGTGAAGCGATGGGTAATGAGTTCTGCGGTCAGGTCGGCATCCGGCGGCAGGGCCGAGGCGGCCGCGCGGAAGAGGTCGCGATAGGCGTCCTGCCAACCCTCGATCGGCATGATGGGCGCGACGGTCAGCCCAACCGGATAGCCTGCGCGCGCGAGGCGACCCATCGCATCGAGCCGTCCTTGCAGCGGCGCCGTTCCGCCCTCGAAGCGGCGTGTGATCTCCTCGGCGTTGACGGAGAAGCGCGCCCGGGTCCGACCGTGATGCGCGGCGCTCGCCAGTCCCGCTATATCGGCGAACTTGGTGGTGAAGCGAAGCGACATGTCCGCATCCTGACGGCCGAACCAAGCGACCGCGTCGGCCAACGCGCCCGACAACGGCTCCAGCGCCACGGGATCGGTGTAGCAAGACGCCTCGAAGGTCGTGCCCTCGTGCCGTCTGTGGTCCTGCCGCGAGGTGATCGTGCCCTTGCCGACGAGCGGCGGCAGCCGGTCGAGGATGTCCGGCAGGTTCGCGAAGAGGCGCGTGACCGGCGGCCCTTTCAGCGAGCCAGCCAAGTAACAGTATTGGCAATGCGCCGGACAGCCCGTCGCGAGATCGAAGCGCCAGTCCGCCGAGGGCGGAATCGGCTGCGGCCGCATTGCGCTCGGAGACGCGACGGTGACGGCGAGGGTCGATTTCGCCAGCCGGTAAGTCTCGCGGTCGGTTTCGCCGCGCAGACCGGTAACGCGGTCGGTCGAGAGCTCGACGATCTCGGCGCCCAGAGCCGCCGCGCGCTCGGCGACCCGCTCCGCCATCGGCCAGCTTCGGGCGGCCTTCGTGAGGAGCACGCGCTTTGGCGTCCACGCCTTCGTCGCCGGTGCGCTGGGCAGGCGCCTCGTCAGCGTCTCGGGCTCCGCGCGGGGCGCGGGCGTTCGGGTCGGGGCGAGATGCGGTGCGTCCATGACGGGCCAACGGCGAGACCCTAGAAGAGGTTCACCGGCATCTTCAGATAGTGCCGACCGTCATCCTCGGCGGGCGGCAGGCGTCCGGCGCGGAGGTTGATCTGAAGCGCGGCCAGCATGCGATCGGGAAGCGACAGCGTTGCGTCGCGTGCCTCGCGCCGGGCGATCCATGTGGCGCGGTCGGTCCCGCGCTTCACATGGATATTCTGCGCCAGATGCTCGGCGACGCTGGCCTCCCAATGGGGCTCGGTGCGGGTCTCGTCGGGGTAGTCGTGGCCGACGAAGAGACGAGTCGACGCGTCGAGGCTGAGGATGACCTGCAGGGATTCCCAAAGGTCGGCGGCCGATCCGCCCGGGAAATCGCAGCGCGCGGTGCCGCGATCGGGTTGCATGAGCGTGTCGTGAACGAGGGCGCAGTCGCCGCCGACGATGTAGGTGATCGAGCCGAGCGTATGACCGGTCGAGAGGATGACGCGAACGGGCAGGTCGCCGATGCGGAAGTGCTCGCCATGCTCGAAGAGGCGCGCGTAGTGCCGATCCACATCGAACGACCCGGCCAGATTGTAGAACCCGCACCAGAGCGCGGCGATCTCGCGGGTGCGGGCGCCGATGGCGTTCGGCGCGCCGAAACGATCGGTGAGTCTGGCCGACGCCGTCAGGTGATCGGCGTGCGGATGGGTGTCGAGCACCCAGTCGACCGTCAGCCCTTCGCGCTTCACGAGGGCGACGACCTGGTCGATGGCATCCTCATCCGTGGTGAAGCTCTTGGGGTCGAAGCCAAGGACGACATCGACGAGCGCGGCCCTTCGTGTCGTAGGACAGGCGACGACGTACTGCGCCGATCCCGTCGGCGGGTCGTAGAGCCCCCAGACGTCAGGCGACGACGGCCCTGTAGAGGCCGAGTGACGTATGGTGCGGGCGGAGGTCTGATCGCTCACGATGTCGTCGCCGCCGGTGATGGACCGACCGGCGCCCGGGCTAAGCGTCGCTTCAGCGGCCCCCCGATCAGGAAGCCGATGATCATCGCTGGCACGAAGGCCAAGGTGCCGGGCGCCATCAATGGCAACGCGGTCCATGCGGGACCGGGACAGAAGCCGCCAAGACCCCATCCGATGCCGAAAAGGGCGGCACCGGTGAGGAGCGGTCGATCGATCGCTTTGGTCTCCGGAATGTCGAACGCGTCGAGCAGCACCGGGCGCTTTCGCCGCCACGCCAGTCGATAGCCTATGAAGGCCGTAACCGACGCGCCGCCCATCACGAAGGCGAGCGACGGGTCCCAGGTACCGGCCACGTCGAGAAAGTTGAGGACCTTGGCGGGGTTCGACATGCCGGACAGAACGAGGCCGACGCCGAAGACGAGGCCGGAGATGAAGCCGAGGAGTGCGCGCATGTTCAGGCGCTCCCGACGTGGCGAAGAAGAAAGACGGTAGCGCCGGCAAACGCCATGAACGTCGCAACCGCTGCCAGGGATCGGCTTGAAAGCCGCGCCAGACCGCACACACCGTGCCCCGACGTACAGCCGGAGCCGAGCGTCGTTCCGAAGCCGACGAGGAGCCCGGCGAGCGCCATTCCGAAGACATCGTCGGAGACGTTCTGCTCGACCGGACGGCCCAGCATCGCCATGAAAAGCGGCGCCGCGATCAGGCCCGCTACGAAGGCGACACGCCATGCGCCTTCGTCTCCCGATCGCGCAAGGCGGCCAAGCGCCGTGAGGGCGCCCGTGGAGATCCCCGCGATGCCTGCGATCCGGCCGAAGAGGACCATGACCATGACGGCCGAGACGCCGATGAGCGCGCCGCCCACAAGCGCCGACCAGGGCGTGAACTCGGTAACGACATAGGATGGCACGCGTGTTCGTCCTTCAGGTTCGTCGGCGGCAGAGATCGGCGCGGGCTAGCGCCGGGCCGGGGGAGCCCTTAGATATACGGGATGGCAGAATTAGACAACGCTAATATGGCGGACGCCTCGGCTGCGTTCACACGCCTGGAAGAGCGCGCCGACGACGTCGCGCGGCGCCTCGCCTTGGTCGCCAACGCCAAGCGGCTCCTCATACTTTGCTATCTGGCAAAGGCCGAGGCTGATGGGAGCCGAAGCGTACCGGATGTGTCCGTCGGCGAGTTGCAGCAGGCCGTCGGGCTCGGCCAGTCCGCCCTGTCGCAGCATCTGGCCCGGCTTCGGGCCGAGGACATGGTGAAGACGCGCCGCCAAGCGCAGACGATTCTCTACAGCCTTGGCGACGCGGAGACGCGGACCTTGATGAAAGCCCTCTACGACGCCTTTTGCGGCGACATGTAACGGCCGTCCGGCTGACTCAGGCAGGCGGCGGCGCCAAAGAGGCCCGGTGCACGATCGAGGTCTCGAAGACGATGCTCTGCGTTTCCTCCTCGCCGTCGATCATTGCCATCAGAAGGGCCGCGCTCGCCGTACCCATGCGGCGATGGGGTACGCGCACTGTGGTGATCGGCGGGGCGATAACGTCGGCGAGGTCGGTATCGTCGAAGCCGGTGACGGAGAGTTGGTCGGGCACGGTCAGCCCGCGCTTCTGGGCGGCGCGAATGACGCCGGCGGCAAGCACGTCGTTACCGCAAACGATAGCGGTCGGCGGATAGGGCGTGTCGATGAGATCGGCGAAGGCCCGTCCGGCATCCTCGAACGTATAGGCGCTTTCGCGTACGGTCAGATCGCCGAGCCCCGCTGCCGTCATCGCCTCGCGCGCGCCGACGACGCGGCAGGCTGCGCGGTCATTGTCGGCCGTGAGGCCGGCGACCATGGCAATGCGGGTGTGGCCGCTAGCGATGACGGCCTCCGTGATCGCCCGTGCCGCCTGAACGTTATCGAAGCCGACACTGCGATGGTCTTCGCCCGCCGTGTTCCAGGCGAGGAGATAGGGAATGCGGCGTGCCTGGAGGAATTCGTAGATCTCCGGCGGGCGGCTCGTCCCGATAAGAAGAAGCCCGTCCACGCCCCTCGCGACGAGCGTTCTGATCTGGCGGACCTCCTCGGCGCTGTCATAGTCGGAGCTGGCGACGAGAAGCGTCGTGTCTCGCCGGGCCAGCTCGCTCTGGAAGGCTTGGAGTCCGAGGGCGAAGATCGAGTTCTCGAGCGTCGGCACCACGGCGCCCACCGCGTTGGTGCGGCGCGAGGCCAAGGCCCTGGCACTCAGGTTCGGGACATAGCCGAGGTCCCGCACGGCCGCGAGCACGACGTCGCGCGTCTGCTCGCGCACGCTTTCCGGTGCGTTGAGGCAGCGCGACACGGTCGCCGTCGAGACCCCGGCGGCGCGGGCGACGTCATCAAGCTTGGGCGTTCGCCTGGCGGCCGACTGCGGCATGGCGGCCTTTCCTGAGGGCTGCGGACAGACATGGGGTGCGCACGACCCCGTATCCCCTATCGATATAGGCACGATCATCACACGATAGAAGAAAGCGCTTGCAAAGGTCTTCTGTAAGCGCTTACAATAAGGTGCGACATCGGGTCTGGAAGGCGTTCGTGATGGGTCGGATATTCGGGTGGGGCGCTCTCGTTCTGTTCCTGATCTTCTTCGGAAACGTGGCGGTCTCGGCCGCGACCCGTCAGCAGTCATTCTCGAATGTCGTCGAACTCCTGCTGCTGCTGGGGGCCGTCGTGCTCTTCGTGGCGTGCATTCTCGTCAAGGAAGCCGCCGAAAAAGAGCGGCCCGCACTATCCGTTTCTGGAGGAAACACCGATGAAGACACAGGACACCTCTGACAAGACGCAGATCGAGCGCCTCGAGCGTCGCTCTTTTCTGAAGCTGACGGGCGCTGGCGCGTTCACGACCGCCGTCGTCGCGGCTTCGGCTGGCACGCTGCTGTCCAGCGAAGCCGTCGCGCAGACCCGGCAGGAGGAAACGGCCCGCGAGGCCGCCGCCGAGCACGTCATGACGATCGCGACAGCCTATGTGCTCGGCGCCTCGCGCTCCTATCCGATCATGCAGCTGGACCTCAAGGAGAACATCCAGAACGCGACGAACGGCAAGGTCTACGTCAAGCTCGCCCCCGGCGGACAGCTCGGCGCGGGCGGTGCGCTCGCGCAGGCCGTGCAGGGCGGCACGATCCAGGCCGCGCAGCACTCGTTGGCCAACTTCGCGCCCTTCGCCCCGGTGGTCGACCTGATCAACCTCCCCTATTTCTGCGGCTCCAATCAGCGCTTCACGAACCTCGTCGATTTCGGACGTCTGGAAGGCCGAGGTCCACCCGAAGATCGAGGCTGCCGGCTTCAAGCCTCTGTCCTACATCAACATCGATCCGCGCGTCGTGGCCGTGCGCCGGGGCGGCGACGCCGTCATCACCCCGGGCGACCTCGCGGGCGTGAAGTTCCGCGTGCCGGGCTCGGAAATGCTTCAGCAGTATTACCGCATGGTCGGCGCCAACCCGACGCCGGTCGCCTGGGGCGAGACGCCGTCGGCCATCAAGCAGGGCGTGGCCGATGCCCTCGATCCGTCGGTCGGCGCGCTCTACGTCTTCGGCTTCACCGACATCCTGAGCCACGTGACCTTCACCCAGGCGGTGCCGGACAGCCAGGTCTATTCGGTCAATCTCGAATGGTTCAACGCGCTCCCAGCCGACGTGCAGGAAGGCGTGCTCTTCGCTGGTGAGATCACCCGCCAGCAGAACCTCGCCAAGGTGCCGGCCGCGCGCGCCTACGCCATGTCGGAGTTGGCCAAGGCGGGCGTCGAGTTCCACACGCTCACCGACGAGCAGCTCGCCGAGTGGAAGGAAGCCGGCGGATATCAGCGCTCGGAGTGGGATGCGTTCAAGACCGAGCTGGCCGGCTCGTTGGAGGACTTCGCGCGCCTTGAGGAGGCGGCCAACACCCAGAGCCGCTACTACGTCAACGACGCGTAGTCGACGTCGAGGCGGACGGATCATCTCTCCGTCCGCCTGTCTCGCCAGACGTCTCTTCCATCCGCCGGATCGGTCACCGCGCGTCAGCGCCGGCGTACAGCCGAGGTGCAGCCATGCCTCCCATCTTGAGAGCAATCGACCGCAATGCGGAGCGATGGGCCTTGCTCGTCTTCTACGCGATGCTCGTCGGTACGATGTTCATTGAGGTCGTCCGCCGCGAGGTCTTTTCCTACTCCTCGATCTGGGGCGAGGAGATCGTCCGCTATTCGTTCATCTACCTGGCCTGGATCGGTGCCGCCGCCGCCGTGCGCGAGCGGGGGCACATCCGGATCGACGTGCTGATGAACTATGTGGGCCCACGCGTGAAGGCGCTGCTCTATATCTTCGGCGATATCGTCATGTTCGGCGTGGCGGCAATCGCCGTCTTCTGGTCGTTCGAGACGGCGCTTGTCTCGGCCAAGTTCGGTTCGGTCACCCATGGGCTGCGCATCAGCCAGGTGTGGTTCCTGATGGCGGTGCCGATCGGTTTTGCCCTCGTGATGCTGCGCCTCGTCCAATCCTTCCTGCGCGACGTCGCCGATCTTCGTAGCGGACGCCCCGTCTACGAAGGCGACAAGCTGTTCGACTGAAGGCCACCGCCATGCTCTGGAACCAGCTCCAAGAACAGACCGTCACGCTCGGTTGGGACTTCTATGTTCCCGTTCTCCTCTTCGTTGCGCTCGTCGCCCTGGCCGTGCCGGTCTGGGCGGCGATCGGGGTCGCGGCGATCTCGATGCTCCTCATGTCGGGCGCGCTGCCGCTCAGCCTCGTCGGCGAGAGCCTCTTTCACGGGATCGACCATTTCGCGCTGACGGCGGTGCCGCTCTTCATCCTCACCGGCGACGTGCTGGTCCGCACCGGCCTCAGCCGCAAGTTCCTCAACGTGGCCGAGGCTCTCACCTGCTGGGCCAAGGGCGGCTTCGGCTCCGCCACCGTCCTGGTCTGCGGCATGTTCGCGGCCATCTCGGGCTCGGACGCTGCGGGCGCGGCCGCCGTCGGGCGCATGACGATCGACCGGCTGGTCGAGTCCGGTTACCCGCGCCCCTATGCCTGCGCGCTCGTCGCGGCAGGCGCCTGTACCGGCATTCTGATCCCGCCCTCCATCGCCTACATCATCATCGGCCTCGTGCTCGGCATCTCGGCCTCGACGCTCTTCCTGGCGGCCGTCATTCCCGGCATCTTGATCCTTCTCTCGATCCTTGCCACGAACATCGTGATGAACCGGCTGAACCTTTGGGAAGGCGGCGGCATCATGACGACGTCGGAATGGGCGGCCAACCTCTGGACCACGCTCAAATCCGGCTGGTACGCCTTCATCGTGCCCGGCATCATCTTCTACGGCATCTTCTCGGGACGGCTCACGCCGACCGAGGCCGGCGCCGTGGCCGTCGTCGTCACCATCGCGATGGGCTTCCTCCTCGGTACGCTCAAGCTCGCCGACTTTCCCGCCATGCTGATCTCCTCGGCCAAGGTGAACGGCGTGATCCTGCCCATTATCGCCTTCTCGCTGCCGCTGGCGCAGGCGCTCGCCATCATGGGCGTGCCGCAGGGCTTCGTGGCTGCCGTAACGTCGCTGACGGACGATCCGACGCTGCTGATCCTCCTCATGGTCGGCATCCTGATCGCGGCCGGCTGCGTGATGGAGACGACGCCCAACATCGTCATTCTCGCGCCGATCCTCAAACCGCTCGCCGACAATATCGGCATGAACGAGATCCAGTTCTGCATCATGATGATCACCGCGCTCGGCGTCGGCTTCATCACGCCGCCGCTGGGGCTGAACCTCTTCGTGGTATCGGGCCTCACGGGCGAATCGATCCTCAAGATCGCTTACCGGGCCATCCCCTTCGTCGGCTTCATGCTCCTCGTGACCCTCCTGATCGCGCTCTATCCGCCGATTTCGACGGCCCTTCTGCCCGACATCTACAAATAGCGTCCGCTTCTGCGCTCGCCGATCGATGCTTCCCTTCACCCTTCTTCCGGACGTCCACACATGAGCCAAGCTGCCACCACCCATGTCGGTGCCGGGGACGAGACGCGGACGGTACGCGTCGGCCTGCCCACCGGTGTCACGTTCCTCAAGCGCGCGGAGAAGACCGCGGCCACCGGCCAGGGCGACGTGCGCCATATCGTCGAGGACATGCTGGCCAAGATCGAGGCCGGCGGAGAGGCGACGGCCCGGGAATATGCCGCCACGCTCGACAAGTTCGAGGGCGAGATCGTCGTCTCTCCCGAAGCGATCAAGGCCGCCTCCGCCCGGATCCCCGAGCGGCTGAAGGCCGACATCCGCTTCGCCCACGACAATGTGCGCCGCTTCGCCGAGGCGCAGATGGCGACGATCAGAGATGTCGATATCGAGATCGTGCCGGGCCTGCGCGCCGGCCAGAAGCACATCCCGTGCGAGGCGGCAGGCTGCTACGTGCCGGGCGGGCGCTACAGCCACATCGCCTCGGCCATCATGACGGTGACGACCGCCAAGGTCGCCGGTTGCGATCACATCACAGTCTGCTCCCCGCCACGCCCGGACGGCATCCACCCCGCCATTCTCTACACGGCCGATCTCTGCGGTGCCGACACCGTTCTCAATCTCGGCGGCGTGCAGGGTGTGGCCGCGATGACCTACGGCCTCTTCGGGGTCCCGCAGGCCAACATTCTCGTCGGGCCGGGCAATCAGTTCGTCGCCGAGGCCAAGCGGATCCTCTTCGGACGCGTCGGCATCGACATGTTCGCCGGCCCGACCGACAGCCTCATCCTCGCCGACGAGACGGCCGACCCGGAAATCGTCGCCGCCGACCTCGTCGGCCAGGCCGAGCACGGCTACAACTCGCCCGTCTGGCTCGCCACCACGCATCGCCCGCTGGCCGAGGCCGTGATGGCCCGCGTGCCGGAGCTGATCGCGGCTCTGCCCGAGCTGAATGGCAAGAACGCCGAGGCGGCGTGGCGCGACTATGCCGAGGTAATGGTCTGCGACACGCGCGAGACGGTGGCAGCACTCTCCGACAGCATAGCGCCCGAGCATCTGCATGTGCAGGCCGCCGATCTCGACTGGTGGCGCGCGCGGCTCAAGTGCTACGGCTCGCTCTTCCTCGGCGAAGAGACGACGGTGGCCTTCGGCGACAAGGCATCGGGCCCCAATCACGTTCTCCCGACATCGGGCGCGGCGCGCTATACGGGCGGGCTTTCGGTCCACAAGTACATGAAGCTCGTTACCTGGCAGCAGGGCACGCGGGACGGTGTCAAACCCGTCGCCGAGGCCACGGCCCGCATCTCGCGGCTCGAAGGCATGGAAGCGCATGCCCGCACGGCCGACATCCGGCTCGCCAAGTATTTCCCCGACGAGACCTTCGATCTCGCCGGAGCCGTCGACCCGGCATGACGCATCCGGCCGACCTCTTCACGCTCGAAGGGCGCATCGCCTGTGTGACCGGCGCGAGTTCCGGCATCGGGCGCACCCTCGCTCAAGGCTTTCTCGATGCCGGCGCGAAGGTGGTCGGCGTGTCGCGCCGTGGGGCAGGGCTGGCGGGGGAGGGGTATGCGGATGTGGAGGCCGATCTCGGACAGCTCGACGCCATACCAAGCATCGCCGCGCGCATCGCCGAGCCCTTCGGAGGGCCGGACATCCTCGTCAATGCGGCCGGGCTCAACACGCGAGAGGCTGCCGATGCGGTGACGCTCGACGGTTGGTCACGCACGCTCGACCTCAATCTGTCGGCGCCCTTCTTCCTCGCCCAGGCTCTCCTGCCGGCCATGGCTGAGAGGGGCTGGGGTCGCATCCTCAACATTGCCTCCCTGCAGAGCGAGCGCGCCTTCCCGAATGGCATCGCCTACGGTGCGAGCAAGGGCGGCGTCGCGCAGATGACGCGGGCCATGGCCGAAGCGTGGTCGGCGCGTGGCGTCACCGTCAACGCGCTCGCACCAGGCTTCTTCCCGACCGAACTCACGGGCCCCGTCTTTGCCGACGACGCACTCGCCGCGCGCAACGCGGCCCAGACCTGCATCGGCCGAAACGGCGAATTGGCCGATCTCGTCGGCCCCGCCCTCTTCCTCTCCACCCTGGCCTCGGGCTACGTGACGGGCCAGATACTCTACGTCGACGGAGGGTTCACCGCGAAATGAAGGCTCTCGTCTACACGGGCCCCGAGACGTCGGATTATCGCGACGTGGCCGAGCCCATCCCGAAGGCGGGCGAGGTCGTCGTGCGCATCGCCGCCGTCGGTCTCTGCGGATCCGACATGCACGCCTTCCTCGGCCACGACGCGCGCCGCCCCGCGCCGCTCATCCTCGGGCACGAAGCCGTCGGCACGGTCGAGGAGACGGGCGAGCGGGTTGCCATCAACCCCCTCGTCTCCTGCGGCCAGTGCGAGGACTGCGAGGCCGGCCGCGACAATCTCTGCCCCGAGCGCCAGATCATCTCGATGCCGCCACGCGAGGGTGCCTTCGCCGAGCGGATCGCCATGCCGGTCCGCAATCTCACGCCGATTCCCGATGGCGTCCCCTTCGAGCGTGCCGTTCTGACCGAGCCGCTGGCCTGCGGCTGGCACGCGCTGAAGTTGGCCGCGCGCACGGCCATCAAGCCCATTGTCAAGCCCATTGTAGAGACACGCGTCGTCATATTGGGCGGCGGCGCGATCGGCCTTGGTGCGGCGCTCTGCGCGAAGGCGTTCGGCTACAGATCCATCACGATCGCGGAGCCCAATGCCGACCGCCGCGCGCGGCTGGCCGAGGCCGGCGATTTTACGCTGCGCCACCCGGATGAGGCGATGCGGAAAGACATGGGCGCCGAACTCGTCATTGATGCGGCCGGTTTCAGCGCCACGCGCGCCGCCGCCTGCGCGCTCGCCCGGCCGGGCGGCACGATCGTCCACATCGGCCTCGGCTCTGGCGAAGGCGGCGTAGACGCACGGCGCCTGACGCTTCAGGAGATCACCTTCGCCGGCGCCTATACCTACACGACGCAGGATTTCGCCGAGACGGCCGCCGCCATCTTCGAGGGTCGCCTCGGAGACATGGCCTGGGCCGAAGCGCGGTCCTTGTCGGACGGGGCATCGACGCTTCGCGACATGGCCGGAGGGCGCATCGCCGCGCCGAAGATCGTCTTTCTCCCGTAAGGGATTGTAGCAGCTGCCCTCCACCAGGGGCCATCATGAGAAGAGGTAGACATGTCCGATATTCCGCACGTCCTCAAGCACGACCATGAGGACAACGTCGCTGTCGTCGTCGTCGAAGGCCTCAAGGCCGGCACGCAGGCGCGGGGCGTCGTAACGCACGACGATTCGACCTTCGAGATCGCGGTGCACGCCGACGTGCCGATCGGCCACAAGGTCGCTCTCAGCGACATCTCAAAAGGCGATACGGCCATCAAATACGGCCAGGACATCGGCAAGTTCGTCGCCGCCGTGAAGGCGGGCGAGCACGTCCACACGCACAACCTGAAGACCAAGCGTTGGTAGGCGCGGGGCGCGTCTAAGCGCAGCCCATCGACTCGCTGACGCGCGTTCGCCCGACCTCATCCCCCATCTTCTTGCGGACGCCCGGCGGCCTCCGCCCAGACCACCAAGGTTTCCGACATGGCATCTACCGACACCTCTTCCTTCCTCGGCTACCGGCGCGAGAACGGCCGCGTGGGCGTGCGCAACCACGTGGTCATCCTGCCCGTGGACGACATTTCCAACGCGGCTTGCGAGGCCGTGGCCAACAACGTGAAGGGCACGATGGCGCTGCCCCATGCCTATGGCCGCCTTCAGTTCGGCGAAGACCTCGATCTCCACTTCCGCACCATGATCGGCACCGGATCCAACCCCAACGTCGCCGCCGTCGTCGTCATCGGCATCGAGCCCGGCTGGACGAACCGGATCGCGGAAGGCATCGAGAAGACCGGCAAGCCGGTCGCGGCGTTCTCGATCGAGCAGAATGGCGACTTCAAGACCATCATGGACGCATCGCGCGCCGCCAAGGACTTCGTCCACTGGGCGTCCGAGAAGCAGCGCGAGAAGGCGCCCGTCTCCGACCTCTGGGTGTCGACCAAATGCGGCGAGAGCGACACCACGACCGGCCTCGGCTCCTGCCCGACGGTCGGCAACATGTACGACAAGCTCATCCCGAAGGGCATTTACGGCGTCTTCGGCGAAACCTCCGAGATCACCGGCGCCGAGCACATCTGCAAGGAGCGCGCGATCGACAAGGATGTCGCCGACCGCTGGTACGCCATGTGGAAATCCTACCAGGACGACGTCATCTTCGCACACCAGACCGACGACCTCTCCGATAGCCAGCCGACCAAGGGCAATATCGAGGGCGGCCTGACGACCATCGAGGAGAAGGCGCTCGGCAATCTGGAGAAGATCGGCCGCGAGTGCCGCTATATCGACATCCTCGACCCCGCCGAAGCGCCGGCCAAGGGGCCGGGCCTCTACTTCATGGACACGTCGTCGGCTGCGGCCGAGTGCATCACGCTGATGGCGGCGGGCGGCTATGTCGTCCACACCTTCCCGACGGGGCAGGGCAATATCGTCGGCAACCCGATCGTCCCCGTCGTCAAGATCACGGCCAATCCGCGCACCGTGCGGACGATGCCGGAGCATGTCGATGTCGATGTGTCCGGCATCCTCAAGCGTGAGCAGACGATCGATCAAGCTGGCGATGCGCTCATCGAGATGGTGGTCCGCACGTCTAACGGGCGCCTCACCGCCGCCGAAGCCCTCGGCCACCGTGAGTTCGTGATGACGAAACTCTACCGCTCGGCATGATGCGGAGCGCGTGCCCGGCAACCCCGGGCGCGCGACAACTCATGTCGGCCCGTACGGCAGACAGGACAGCGTGACCGAAACATCCCGCACCCCCGCCGTGCCCTCACGCCTGTCGGGGCTTCTCGCCTGGCTGCGCACGATCGCGCCCGGCTTCGCGCTCGCGCTCACCGTCGCGGCGGCTGCGGGCTTCGTGGCCGATCACTATGGCGGGCCGGTCATGCTGCTTGCGCTGCTGATCGGCATGGCGCTCGCCTTTCTTTCCGAGGGACCGAAGGCGGGGCCGGGCATCCGCTTCTCGTCGAAGAAGGTTCTGCGCGTCGGCGTGGCGCTCCTCGGCCTGCGGATCGCGGTGTCGGACGTCGTGGCGCTCGGCGGCGAGGTCGTCGCGATGGTGCTCGTCGGCATCGCGCTCACCATAGCGGCCGGGCTCGCGGCGGCGCGCGCGACGAACCGCGAGGGGCACATGGGAACGCTCATCGGCGGCGCGACGGCAATCTGCGGCGCGTCCGCCGCCCTTGCGCTCTCCTCCGTGCTGCCACGCCACAAGGACCACGAGCGCGACACGATCTTCACCGTCGTCGCCGTCACCACGCTCTCGACCGTCGCGATGGTCCTCTACCCTGCGCTCTTCCGGGCGCTTGGTTTCGACGATCAAGAGATCGGCATCCTCATCGGCGCGACGATCCATGATGTCGCGCAGGTCGTTGGCGCGGGCTACGCGGTCTCGGGCGAAGCCGGTGATACGGCGACGATCGTCAAGCTCCTCAGAGTCGCGATGCTACTCCCGACCGTCCTCGTCGTCAGCCTCGTCTTCGCCAAGGCCCGGGCTGAGCTTGCCGATGGACGTAAGGCCGATCTGCCGATCCCCGTCTTCGCAATCGTCTTCGCGGTTCTCGTCGGGATCAATTCGCTCGGCATCCTGCCCGAGACGCTGCGCGTCTTCCTCGTCGATCTCTCCCGCTGGTGTCTCATCACCGCCGTCGCCGCCGTCGGCCTCACGACGAGCCTGCGCGAGATCGCCAAGGTCGGCTGGCCGCCCGTCATCATCGCGGTCACCGCGACACTGGCGCTCCTCGTCTTCTCGCTCGCCGTGCTGACGATCGGGATCGTCTGAGATCGCTTCTCCAGTCTTAATGAAGGATTGAAGCAGGCCATGCGCTTGACGCACGGCTCGGCTGCAGGGACAGCCCTCCTACCAAAGTCGTAGGCCACCTATGTTTGCGGTGCACAAGAGACGCCCCGTCTCTTCTCGTTTCGAAGAGCGCTCCGCTCTTCCCACCCGCAAAGGTTTCCTGCCATGACCCAGACCCGCTCCTTCCTCCGCCGCGCCTTCGACAGCATGATCGCCGCCCGCACGCGCGAGGCGAACCGCCGCGTCGCAATGTACACCGCGACCTTCACGCCCCAGGATATCTGGGATGATCTCGCAGAAGGCCGCAACGAGCGCGCGCCGGCACAGCGGATGGCCGGCACCGTGATGTCCGCCAGCCGCTAACCCGACCGAACCAGCCGGGACCGCCGCGGCGGCCCCGGCACTTCTGCCAGGTTCGCTCTATGTGCGCCGCAGCACGAGCGTCATCCAGCCATGGTTCGGTACCCGGAAGAGATGGGTGAAGCCGTGCGCGTGATAGGTATTTCGCACCATCGGCTCCTGATGGGCGAGGAGGCCCGAGAGGATCAGCGTCCCGCCATGTGCAATGCTGGGCGCGATCTCGGGCGCCATCGCGCGTAAAGGTCCGGCGAGAATGTTCGCCATCACGAGATCGTAGGGCCCGCCACCTCGTAGGGCGGGATGATTGAGTCCGGTCGCCTCGACTACGTGGAGACGGTGCGGCACGGCGTTGAGCTTTGCGTTCTCGCGCGCGACCACCACCGAATCGGCATCGATATCGCTGGCGAGGATCGTCGGTCCGCCCGGCGTCGCCTTGGCGAGCGCGATGGCGAGGACCCCCGAGCCGCATCCGAGGTCGAGCGCCCGCTCCGGTCGCGCCCGCCTCAGCAACCGGTCGAGTGCGACGAGGCAACCCCAGGTCGTGCCGTGATGACCGGTACCGAAAGCAAGCCCGGCCTCGACCTCTATCCCGATCGCGCCGCCCGGAAGTCGCGCCCTGTCATGGCTGCCATGAACGACGAATCGGCCGGCGCGAACGGGGTGGAGGCCGGCGAGGCTCTTTGTCACCCAGTCCTCCTGCCGCATCGGTTCCACGCGCCAATCGGCTGAGGGGAGGGCATCGGTATCCGGCCGGGTCTCGAACATCAGCTCGACGCACCAGCCCTCGTCCGTCTCGTGCGCGCTGGCGGTCTCGGCGAGACCGTCGTCGAAGATGGCATCGGCCATCGCCTCGGCCTCGGCGCGCAGCATCAGCGCGACCGCGCGCCAGGCGTCGGCCGAACCTGTCATGAGGACGCCTCGCCGTAGCCGAGCTGCTGGTCGATCGGGTTCGTCCGCATCATGGTCTCATTCGCTTATGGCACAAAGCCGGGCGCGTCGCCCGTGTCTCTGCGGGGAGGGGAGGATCTCCCTATCTCCGTCCGACTGCACGCGGTCAATGGCGATGCCCGGTCCGGACTAAGCCTCAGGCCCTTTTCACGAAGCTGTCGAGCACACGCTTCTGGCCGGCATGGGCGAAATCGATGGTCAACTTGTTGCCCTCGGCCCTCTGCACGATGCCGGGCCCGAACTTGTCGTGGTGAACCTTGTCGCCGGTCGCAAAGCTCGCCTTGGTCGTCGCCGTCGCGATAAGATCGCCCTCGATGGTGCGAATCTGACCGACCTTCAGCGCATTCTTGGCTTTCTCCGCCGCGTTTCGCTTGGCGCGCTGCCAGCCGGGCGTCTCGTAGGACGAGGCGGAGAATCCGCCGCCCGAGCGCTCGAAGCGGCTCTGGCCGTAGCCGCCATAGCCACCGTTGCCGCCAGCCTCGACGACTTCGACATGGGCCTCCGGAATCTCATCGACGAAGCGTGAGGGGACCGTCGTCTGCCACAGGCCGTGGATGCGTCGGTTGGACGCGAAGCAGACGGTCGAGTTCCGCCGCGCGCGCGTGATGCCGACATAGGCAAGCCGGCGCTCCTCTTCGAGCCCGGCCTGGCCCTCCTGATCGAGCGAACGCTGATGCGGGAAGAGGCCTTCCTCCCAGCCAGGCAGGAAGACGGTGTCGAACTCCAGGCCCTTGGCGCCGTGGAGCGTCATGAGGCTCACCTTGTCGTCCGACGCCGCGCCGCCATCCGTATCCATTACGAGCGATATATGCTCGAGAAAGCCCGCCATCGTCTCGAACGCGTCCATGCCGCGCACGAGCTCCTTCAAGTTCTCGAGCCGGCCCGGCGCGTCGGCGGACTTGTCCTGCTGCCACATCTCCGTATAGCCGCTTTCCTCGAGAATGATCTCGGCCAAGTGCGTGTGCTTCAGCGTGTCGAGCTGTTCGCGCCAGCGCTCGAACGCGCGAATGAGATCGGTCAGCGCCTTTCTCGGCCGTGCCTTCAACTCTTCCGTCTCGATCAACTCGCGCACGGCCTGCATGAGTGGAATACCGTTGCGGCGCGCATGGGCGTGCACGATCTTCATCGTCGCATCGCCGAGGCCCCGGCGCGGCGTGTTGACGATCCGCTCGAAAGCGAGGTCGTCGGCGGGCTGCACGGTTGCGCGGAAATAGGCGAGCGCGTCCCTGATCTCGGCCCGCTCGTAGAAGCGCGGGCCGCCAATGACGCGGTAGGGCAGGCCCAGCGTGACGAAGCGGTCCTCGAATTCGCGCATCTGGAAGGAGGCACGCATCAGGATCGCGATCTCGTTGAGCGCATGGCCCTGGCGCTGGAAGTCCTCGATCGTCTCGCCGACGTAGCGGGCTTCCTCCTCGGAATCCCAGCAGCCGCGCACCTTGATCTTCTCGCCAGCCTCGCCGACGGAGGTCAGGTCCTTGCCGAGCCGTGCCTCGTTATGCGCGATGAGACCGTTGGCCGCCTCGAGGATATGCGACGTCGAGCGGTAGTTCTTCACCAGCCGTACGATCTTGGAGCCCGGAAAGTCCTTCTCGAACCGGAGTATGTTGTCGACCTCGGCGCCGCGCCAGCCATAGATCGACTGGTCGTCGTCTCCGACGCAGCAGATGTTGTGCGAGCCTTGAGCGAGGAGGCGCAGCCAGAGATATTGCGCGACGTTGGTGTCCTGATACTCGTCGACGAGGATGTACTGGAAGCGGCGGTGGTAGTCGGCCAGCACGTCCTTGTTGTCGCGCATCAGCCGGATCGGTTCGACGAGAAGATCACCGAAATCGGCAGCGTTGAGGACCTTCAGCCGCGCCTGATACTGCTTGTAGAGATCGAGACCAGCGCCATTGGCGTAGCCGAAGCCCTCGTCCTTCGGCACCTGGTCGGGGGTGAGCCCCCGGTTCTTCCAGCCATCGATGTGAGAAGCGAGTTGACGTGCGGGCCAGCGCTTGGAGTCGATGTCGGCGGCCTCGATAAGTTGCTTCAGGAGCCTCAGGTGGTCGTCCCAGTCGAGGATCGTGAAGTCGGAGCGCAGGCCGACGAGCTCGGCGTTGCGGCGCAGCATCTTCACGCCTATGGAGTGGAAGGTGCCGAGCCAGGGCATGCCCTCGACGGCGCCGCCGACGAGGCCCGTCACGCGCTCGCGCATCTCGCGCGCGGCCTTGTTGGTGAAGGTGACCGAGAGGATCTGGCTCGGCCAGGCGGACTTCGTCGCCAGGATGTGCGCGATCCGCGTCGTCAGCACGCGCGTCTTGCCCGTGCCGGCGCCAGCGAGGACGAGGAGCGGGCCGTCGAGCGTGGTAACGGCCTCGCATTGCTCGGGATTGAGGCCTTCCAGATAGTCGTTCTGCCGGGCGGGTGCCTGTCCGCTCGCGGCCAAGGCGCGCTGCGACAAAGACGGTCGCGGCGATCCCTCGTTCGCCGTCACGATCTCGGCATCCTCCGAATCGCGGCGGAAGTCGGTGCTGGCTGTCGATGCGGGCTCGGTCATTCGGCTGGCCTTTGGCGGCGCGGCGGCCATATGCCCCCGCGCGTGTTCCCTTACATGTCGTCGCTCCGCCCCATCGCCAAGTCGGGCGCCGGCGAGGAGGTGACAGAAGCCGCACGGGCTTCGGTCTCGCGGGCATTTTGGCGGTGCGCAGTGTGGGCTCAGCCTAGCGATGGAAGGACGAGCTGACCAGAGTGTTCGAGCTTCGTTCCTCGTCGGCGTCGTTCAGCCGGCGGCAAAGGCTGGCTTCCGTTTGTCGAAGAAGGCGGCGATGCCCTCCCTCGCATCGGCCGTCTCCCACGTATCGGCAAGATGTCGAACGCTCTCCTCGATGGCCGCATCGTCGATGGTGGGGCCAAGCGCGCGCGCGAAGGCCTTGGCGGCGGCGACCGCCTGCGGCGAGGTCGACAGGTAGGGCGTCACTTCGCGCGCGATGGCGTCATCGAGGTCTTGGATTGCCACGGCGCGGGCGACAAGGCCCAGTGAGACCGCCTCGGACGCATCGAAAAGGCGCGCCGAGAAGAACACCCGGCGCGCGACCCCCTCACCGAGGCGGGCGACGACATAAGGGCCAATCGTCGCGGGGATGAGTCCGAGACGCGTCTCGGTCAGCCCGAAGCGTGCGCTCTCGGCCGCGATCGCAACATCGCAGACGCTGACGAGCCCGACCCCGCCGCCGAAAGCCTGCCCCTGAACGCGACCGATGACGGGTTTCGGACAGACGTTCCACGCGCGCAGCATGTGGGCAAGCGTTCGCGCCTCACTCATGCGCGTCTCGCGGGACGCCTCGAACTGCCCTCGCATCCAGTTGAGGTCGCCGCCGGCGCAGAAGCTGCGACCTTCTCCGGTCAAGACGATGGCCCGAATGGCCTCATCGGCACCGAGCGTTTCGGCGGCCTTGTGCAGTTCCGCGATCATCGCGGCGTCCATCGCGTTATGCGCGTCCGGACGGTCGAGGGTGACGGTGGCAATGCCCTGCGGCGTGGTCTCGATGCGGATCGTCGTCATGGGTTGGGCTCATCAGCAGGCTCGTCGGGACTGCGAAGGGATCGGGCGAAGGTAGCGGCGTCGGTGAGCGCGGCGATGTCGAGGCCGGTTTCGTGTCCGAGTTCGGCCAAGCGTTTGGCCAATACGACGGAGTCGACATTGCCCTTCGCGCCCGGCGCATAGGGACAGCCGCCAAGCCCACCGACAGCGGCATCGAAGACCGCGAGCCCGAGCGCGAGGCTCGCCTCGACGTTCTCGGCGGCCTTTCCCTTGGTATCGTGGTAGTGCCCGGCCAAACGCTCCGGCGGCGCGATGTCGAGGACGGCGCGGAGCATCGCGGTGATCGTCTCCGGCGTTCCGTGTCCGATCGTATCGCCGAGGCTGACCTCGTGGCAGCCCGCGTCGAAAAGCGCCTTCGCGACGCGTGCGACCTCGGCGGACGAGACCGGGCCGGAATAGGGGCAGTCGGTCACGCAGGAGACGTAGCCCCGCACCGGCACGCCATCGCGCGCGGCGGCGTCCATCACGGGCCGGAAGCGCTCCAGACTCTCCGCGATCGAGCAGTTTATGTTGCGCTGGCTGAAGGCCTCGGAGGCCGAGGCGAAGACCGCGACCGCGTCGGCCTTCGCCGCCTTCGCGCTCTCGTAGCCCTTGAGATTCGGCGTTAGCGCGGCGTAGGCGATGCCGGGTTTGCGGGCGATGCCGGCCATCACCTCGGCCGCATCCGCCATTTGCGGCACCCAGCGCGGCGAGACGAAGCTGGCGGCCTCGATGCGGGTGAAACCGCAGGCAGAGAGCCGATCGATCAGCGCGACCTTGTCGGCCGTCGGGATAAAACGCGCCTCGTTCTGCAAGCCGTCGCGCGGGCCGACCTCGACAAGCGTAACCGTCACGCCTCAGGTTCCAGGGAGAGCAGCCGTGCGCCGTCCTCGATCTGATCGCCGACCGCGACCAGCACCTCGGCCACGGTGCCGTCGCGCGGGGCGGGGAGGGTGAGCTCCATCTTCATCGCTTCCATGACGAGGACGGCATCGCCGACGGCGACCGTGTCGCCGGCCTTCGCCTTCACGGCCCGAATGGTACCCGGCATCGGCGCGACCACATGGTCGCCGCCGGCCTCGTCCGCGCCCCCGGCACCTACGGGGCGGAGGCGGAACGAGTGGGCGCCGTCATCGGTGAAGACGGTCACGACCTCGCCATGTCGGACGCTTCGGAGCGACATGATCCTGCCTTCGCTCTCGAAGCGGCCAAGCGAAACGCGCCGGAGCGTGGTCGTCTCGTCGCCACTCTCCACCGTGAAGGAAGCCGGCCCGTTCAGGTGCACGCGGATCGGACCCTCGTCGTCGAACCGCACGAGGTGCTCTGCCGCGCCCCAGACCCGCCAGCCGCTTAGCATCGCCCAGGGGTCTACGCCGTTGGCGAGCACCGCCGCGAGTCCCAAGGCCTCCAGCGCGGCGACGGCGCGAACGCTCGGCGGCGGCGAGCCCACCTCCGTCAGCGACTCTTTCTCGCGCGCTATGAGGCCCGTATCGACATCGCCCGCGACGAAGTCTTCCTGCGCGCTAAGGCGGGCGAGGAAGTCGGTATTCGTCGTGCATCCGACGATCTCGGTCATCGCCAGGGCGGCGCGCAATCGCGCAAGAGCGCTCGCGCGGTCGGGCCCGTGAGTGATGATCTTGGCGATCATCGGATCGTAGAATGGCGTGACGGCATCGCCTTCCCGCACGCCCGTGTCGACGCGGGCCTGGCCTTCGGGCAGGCGCAGATGCGTGAGCGGGCCGGTGGAGGGGAGAAAGTCGCGCGCGGCATCCTCGGCGTAGAGCCGGGCCTCGAAGGCATGGCCGTCTATGGCGAGATCGTCCTGCATAAGGGGCAACGGTTCCCCCGACGCGACGCGCAGCTGCCACTCGACGAGATCGAGCCCCGTGATCGCTTCCGTGACCGGGTGCTCGACCTGGAGGCGGGTGTTCATCTCCATGAAGTAGAAGCGGTCGGATCGCAGCCCGTCCGACGCGTCGACGATGAATTCGACGGTGCCGGCACCCGCATAGCCGATCGCCTTGGCCGCCGTGACGGCGGCATTGCCCATCGCCGCGCGCATCTCCGCCGTCATGCCGGGGGCGGGGGCCTCCTCGATTACTTTCTGATGGCGGCGTTGGAGCGAGCAGTCGCGCTCGAAGAGATGGACGGCCTCGCCATGCGTGTCCCCGAAGACCTGCACCTCGATATGGCGGGGCTTGGCGACATAGCTCTCGATGAGCACCCGACCATCGCCAAAGGAGGCCTGCCCCTCGCGCGTGGCGCCTTCGAGCGCGGCGGCGAAGTCTGCGGGATCGTCGACCCGCCGCATGCCCTTGCCGCCGCCTCCGGCGCGCGCTTTGATGAGGACGGGATAGCCGATCTCGTCGGCCTTCGCAGCGAGAAAGTCCGGCTCCTGGCGCTCGCCATGGTAGCCGGGCACGACCGGCACGCCCGCTTCCTCCATCCGCGTCTTGGCCGCGTCCTTGAGGCCCATGGCGCGAATGGCGGAGGCGGAGGGACCGACGAAGGTGAGACCCGCCGCCTCGACCGCATCGACGAAATCGGGGTTCTCCGACAGAAAGCCGTAGCCCGGGTGGACCGCGTCCGCACCCGTGCGCCGCGCGGCGTCGAGGATCGCGTCAACCTTGAGGTAGCTTTCCGAGACCGGGGCCGGGCCGATGCGAACGGCTTCGTCGGCCATCTCGACATGCATCGCGCCGGCGTCGGCGTCGGAGAAGACCGCAACGGTGCGCACGCCCATCCGGCGGGCGGTACGGATGACGCGGACGGCGATCTCGCCACGATTGGCGATGAGAAGGGTGGAGATCATGGCCCTCACATCCTGAAGACGCCGAAGCGCGTATCGTCGACCGGCGCGTTGAGGGCGGCCGAGAGGGACAAGGCGAGCGTCTCTCGCGTTCGGCGCGGATCGACGATGCCGTCGTCCCAGAGGCGGGCGGAGGCGTAGAGCGGGTGAGATTGCTCGGCAAACATGTCGATGGTGGGCTGCTTGAAAGCGGCCTCCTCCTCGACGCTCCAGGTGCCACCCTTCGCCTCGATGCCGGCGCGTCTGACTTGACCCAGGACGCCCGCCGCCTGCTCGCCGCCCATCACGGCGATGCGGCTGTTGGGCCATGTCCAAAGGAAACGGGGCGAATAGGCGCGGCCGGCCATGCCGTAATTCCCCGCACCGTAGGACCCACCAATGAGCATGGTCACCTTGGGCACCGAGGTGGTGGAGACGGCGGTCACGAGCTTGGCGCCGTTCTTGGCGATGCCGCCGGCTTCGTATTGTCGGCCGACCATGAAGCCGGTGATGTTCTGGAGAAAGACGAGCGGGATCTTGCGCTGCGAGCAGAGCTCGACGAAATGCGCGCCCTTCACGGCGCTTTCCGAGAAGAGGACGCCATTGTTGGCAACGATGCCAACGGGAATGCCCATCACATGCGCGAAGCCGCAGACGAGGGTCGGTCCGTAGCGCGCCTTGAACTCATCGAACCGCGAGCCGTCGACGACGCGGGCGATGACCTCGCGAACATCGAAGGGCGCCTTGGCGTCGGCCGGGACGACGCCGAGGATCTCTTCCGGGTCGTAGGCGGGGTCCTCGGGCGGCTCCAACTGGACGGTCTCGGGTTTGCCGCCGTTGAGATTGCCGACGATCCGGCGGGCGATGTCGAGTGCGTGGGCGTCGTCCTCGGCCAGGTGGTCGGCAACGCCGGAAAGACGGGTGTGGACGTCGCCGCCGCCGAGGTCCTCGGCGGTCACGACCTCGCCCGTCGCGGCCCTCACCAGCGGCGGGCCGGCAAGGAAGATCGTGCCCTGGTCGCGAACGATGATCGCCTCGTCGGACATGGCGGGCACATAGGCCCCACCTGCCGTGCACGAGCCCATGACGACGGCGACCTGCGCGATTCCGCGCGCCGACATCTGCGCCTGATTGTAGAAGATGCGCCCGAAATGGTCGCGATCGGGGAAGACCTCGTCCTGGTTCGGCAGATTGGCGCCGCCCGAGTCGACGAGGTAGACGCAAGGCAGGCGGTTCTCCTGCGCGATTTCCTGCGCCCTCAGGTGCTTCTTGACCGTGAGCGGATAGTAGGTGCCGCCTTTCACCGTCGCATCGTTGGCGACGACCATCACTTCGCGGCCCGCGACCCGTCCGATGCCGGCGATGGCGCCGGCGGCCGGGACCTCGTCGCCGTACATCCCGTTGGCGGCGAGGAGGCCGACCTCGAGAAAGGGCGAGCCCGGATCGAGCAGCCCCTGCACCCGGTCGCGCGGCAGGAGCTTGCCTCTGGAGACGTGTCGCTCGCGCGATCGCTCCGTCCCGCCGGCGATGGCGCGGGTCGCCGCCATTCGCGACGTGTCGAGCTGCGCCTCCATCGCGGCGCGGTTGGCGGCGAAGGCTTCGGAGCGGGGCGAGATCTGCGAGGTGAGGACGGGCACAGGCTCAGGCCGTCGCTTTGAAGAGCTCGCGGCCGATCAGCATCCGGCGCACTTCCTGCGTGCCGGCGCCGATCTCGTAGAGCTTGGCGTCGCGAAGGAGACGGCCCGTCGGGTAGTCGTTTATGTAGCCGTTGCCGCCCAGCGCCTGAATCGCTTCCAATGCCAGTTCCGTTGCGCGCGCGGAGGCGTGGAGGAGGCAGCCGGCGGCGTCCTGCCGCGTCGTCTCGTGCCGGTCGCAGGATTGCGCGACGGCGTAGACATAGGCGCGGCTCGCGTTCATGGCCGTATACATATCGGCGATCTTGCCCTGCATCAGCTGGAACTCGCCGATAGGCTGACCGAACTGCTCGCGCTCGTGAATGTAGGGCATTACCACGTCCATGCAGGCGGCCATGATGCCCAAGGGCCCGCCCGAGAGGACGACGCGCTCGTAGTCGAGGCCCGACATGAGGACCTTCACACCGCGGCCCTCCTCGCCGAGGATGTTCTCGTAGGGTACGTCGCAATCCTCAAAGACGAGTTCGCAGGTGTTGGAGCCGCGCATGCCGAGCTTGTCGAGCTTCTGCGCCGTCGAGAAACCCGTCATGCCTTTCTCGATGAGGAAGGCGGTGATGCCCTTCGCGCCGGCCTCGGGGTCGGTCTTGGCGTAGACGACGAGCGTGTCGGCGTCCGGGCCGTTGGTGATCCACATCTTGTTGCCGTTGAGGACGAAGCGGTCGTTGCGCTTCTCCGCGCGCAGCTTCATCGAGACGACGTCCGACCCCGCGCCCGGCTCCGACATGGCGAGCGCGCCGACATGCTCGCCCGACACGAGCTTCGTGAGGTACTTCTCCTTTTGCGCATCCGTGCCGTTCAACTTGATCTGGTTGACGCAAAGGTTGGAATGCGCGCCGTAGGAGAGGCCGACCGAGGCCGAAGCGCGGCTGATCTCCTCGATCGCGATCGTGTGCGCGAGGTAGCCCATCCCGGCGCCGCCATAGGCTTCGTCGACCGTGATGCCGAGGAGCCCGAGAGCGCCGAACTCGGCCCAGAGCTCGGACGGGAACTCGTTTGTCCGGTCGATCTCCTCCGCACGCGGGGCGATACGATCCTGCGCGAAGCGCCGGACGGTGTCGCGAAGGGCTTCGATGTCCTCGCCAAGGGCGAAGTTCAATGACGCGTCGAACATGTAGCGGCGTTTCCTCGTTTTGTCGGCACTATGGCCCGGCTTCGATGGATATCAAACCCGCTCCATCGCCACCGCCGTCGCCTCGCCGCCCCCGATGCAGATGGAGGCGAGGCCGGTGCGAGCGCCTCGCGTCTCGAGCGCATGGAGAAGCGTGACCAGGATGCGCGCGCCGGACGCGCCGATCGGATGGCCGAGGGCGCAGGCGCCGCCATGGACGTTGACCCGCTCGTGACCTATGCCGGTCTCGTGCATGAACGCCATCGGCACGACGGCGAAGGCCTCGTTGACCTCGTAGAGATCGACATCGCCCGCCCGCCAGCCGAGCCGGTCGAGAACCTTGCGCGCGGCCGGCACTGGGGCGGTGGTGAACCAGCCGGGCTCCTGGCCATGACCGGCCTGCGCGGTGATCCGCGCGCGGATCGCCAGACCCTTCGCCTTCGCGTCGCTCTCGCGCATCAGGACGAGCGCGGCCGCCCCGTCCGAGATCGAGGAGGCGTTGGCGGCGGTCACGGTGCCGTCAGTCGCGAAGGCGGGCTTGAGATGGGGGATCTTTTCGGGGCGGGCGAGACGGGGCTGCTCGTCGGTAGAGACGGTGTCTGCCGTCTTGCGGGATGCGACCTCTATAGAGGCGATCTCGGCCTCGAATCGACCCTCGGTCTGCGCAGCCGACGCGCGCTCCAGAGAGGCGAGGGCGTAGGCATCCTGAGCCTCGCGGGCGAAGCCGTAACGGCGCGCGCAGTCCTCCGCGAAAGTGCCCATCAGGCGGCCCTTGTCGTAGGCGTCCTCCAACCCGTCGAGGAACATGTGATCGATGGCCCCGGCATGGCCGAGCCGCGCGCCGGCCCGCATCTTCGGCAAGAGGTAGGGTGCGTTGGTCATGCTCTCCATGCCGCCGGCGACCATGACGTCTGCCTCGCCCGCTCGCAGCCTCGTCGCAGCTTCCATGACGGTGCGCATGCCCGAGCCGCACATCTTGTTGACCGTCGTCGCGGGCGTGCTCCAGGGGAGGCCCGCATGGTGCGCCGCCTGCCGTGCGGGCGCCTGGCCCTGGCCGGCGGGGAGGACGCAGCCCATCAATACCTCGTCGACGTCCGCGCCGTCGATCCCGGCATCCGCCAGCGCCGCGCGAATGGCGTGACCGCCGAGTTCGGCTGCACTCAAAGGCGCTAGCTCGCCCTGGAAGCCGCCAATGGGCGTGCGTTTCGCGCCGACGATGGCGATGGCGTCTGTCACGGGGATCGGCTCCGGTCTCGCTGATGCTGAGACGCTCTTAGAGCGCGAAACCAAGCAGCCGGGCAAGGCGTTACGGACCTGCGCGCCCTATCCGCGCAGGAGACCCGCATCATGTCCGACGAGATCACGCTGCCCGACGCCTATGCCGCACAGCAACACCTTCGTGAGGCGCTCGCGCTCGGGCCGGGCACCGTGCCCATGGCCGGCTTCGTCAACATGATCGGCGACGAGATCGAAGCCGCACGCGAGGCCGGCCACGACGATGCGTTCATCGCCGGCAAGGTCTCCGAGGCGAGCGGCGTGACGCTCACGGCGGACGATATTGCGAAGCACTACAAGTCGCGTGGCTAGCTCCGCTCGGCCAACAGTGCCCGCGCCGTGATGACGCGCATGATCTCGTTGGTGCCCTCCAGGATCTGGTGGACGCGCAGATCCCGCACGATCTTCTCGATCCCATAGTCCGCGAGATAGCCGTAGCCGCCGTGGACCTGGAGCGCATCGTTGGCGACGCGAAAGCTCTGTGTCGGTCACGAAACGCTTGGCCATGGCACAGAACTTGGTGGCGTCGGGCGCCTTGGTGTCGAGCTTCCAGGCGGCCTGATAGAGGAAGGTGCGCGCGGCCTGCAGCTCGGTCTCCATGTCGGCCAGCTTGAACTGCAGCGCCTGGAACTGATCGATGGAGCGCCCGAACGCCTTTCGCTCGCCGGCATAGCGCAGGGCCGCGTCGAGCGCGGCCTGCGCGCCGCCGAGGGAGCAGGCCGCGATGTTGAGCCGTCCGCCGTCTAGCCCCTTCATCGCGTAGGAGAACCCGTGCCCCTCCTCGCCAAGTAGGTTCTCCGCCGGCACGTTCGCGCCATCGAACTGGACTTCGGCCGTCGGCTGCGCCTTCCAGCCCATCTTGCGCTCCTGCGCGCCGAAGGAGAGGCCGGACGTGCCGTTCTCGACGAGGAGAGCGGAGATGCCCTTCGGGCCTTCCTCGCCGGTGCGGACCATGGTGACGTAGACATCCGCCATGCCGCCGCCCGAGATGAAGGCCTTGGCACCCGACAGCGCATAGCCCGCATTGGTGCGTGCGGCCCTGGTGCGCAGCGCCGCCGCGTCGGAGCCGGAGCCGGGCTCGGTCAGGCAATAGGCAGCGATGAGGTCGGCTCTGGCGAGACGCGGCACCCAGGCCGCGCGCATGGCATCCGAGCCGAAGGCATCGATCATCCAGGCGCACATATTGTGGATAGACAGGAACGCCGCGATCGACGGGCATCCCATCGACAGGGCCTCGAAGATGAGGACGGCGTCGAGCCGGCCGAGGCCCGAGCCGCCATGCTCCTCACCCGTATAGATGGCCGCCATGCCGAGCTCGGCGGCCTCTTTCATGATAGGCGTCGGAAAGGTGCCGCTTTCGTCCCATTCGAGGGCGTTCGGCGCCAGCCGCTCGGCGGCGAAGTCGCCCGCCATGTCGCGGATCGCGGTTTGTTCGTCGGAAAGAGCGAAGTCCATCAATGGCAGCCTATCATAGCGCTCGTGTCAACATGTCAAATCATAGTAGGAGAGAATGGTAGACCTTGGCTTTACAAGGCGCGATGCCCGATAGGCCACGAATCATGAGAACGCGATCGAATAACGAGCCGTCTTTTTCGATGCGGACGTACCAATTGCTTGAAACATCCGTGCCTCTCTCTACTGTTACATCTTCCGGTAGGTAGTCCTCAATCCCGTAGAGTTCCTGCGACCGAGGACAGATCATCTCCGTCACGTCTACGGACTGCGGCCAAAGCGGGGCGACCGCCAACACGCCAAGAACGATATCGAGCATGTCGACTACTCCGCCGCCATCGGCAGCTCGCATGAGGCTTCGGCCGGTGGCGCGTCAAGCTGGCGCATCAGCATCTCGCGACGCTTGGCGACTGCGTCGCGAGCCGCGTCCTTGACCGGCCCGAAGCCGCGCATGTCCTGCGGCAGCGCGAGAAGTTGCGCGACGATGCCCGCGTTGCCTGCGTCCAGCTTCGCGAGCGCGCGCGTCATCAGCGCTTCGTAATCCGCGATATCGCGCCGCTCCTGGTCTCGCTCGGCGCTGTAGCCGAAGAGATCGAGCGGCGTACCGCGCAGGCGCTTCATACGGGCGAGAAGGCGGAAGAGGGTCAGCGTCCAGGGACCGAACTGACGCTTCCTGGGGCGCCCGTTCGCATCGCGGCCCGGCAGGAGAGGTGGGGCGAGGTTGAAGACGACGCGTGTGTCGCCCTCGAACTGCGCCTTCAGCCCTTCGACGAAGCGCGTGTCGGTGAAGAGCCGCGCCGTCTCGTATTCGTCCTTGTAGGCGAGGAGCTTGGCATAGGAGATCGCGACCGCGCGGGGGACCGCATCGTCGAGCCCCCGGTCCTCGGCCAGCCGCACCGCATACTCGACGCGCTCGGTATAGCGCCGTGCCAACGCGGTATCCTGATAGGCCGTCAGATGCGCGGTGCGGTGGGCGACGATCTCGTCTAGCGTCATCTCGGAGAGCGGCTTCGGTCGCTCGGGCTCGGCGCCGAGCGCCTTCACGGCCTGCGGGTCGTGCGCGAGGAGCCGGCCCCAGGCGAAGGCGGAGAGATTGGCCTTCACGGCCACGCCGTTGAGCCGGATCGCCTCTTCGATCGCGTCTCCACCAATGGGCACGAGGCCGGCTTGCCAGGCAAAGCCCAGCATCATGATGTTGGTCGCGATGGCATCGCCCGCGACGGCCTCGGCGACCTTCGTGAAGTCGTGGAAATGCGAGCCTTCGCCGACGGCCTTTCTGATCGTGCGCTCCACACCGGCGCGCTGGAAGTCGAAATCACGCGCGTGGACGAAGTCGGCCACCGGCGTCAGCGCCGTGTTGACGACCGCGACCGTCCGCTCCGGCCTGCAGAGCGTCGCACCCTCCTTGGAGGCCGCGACGACATCGTCCGCCGCGAGGAGGAGATCTGCGCCGCCATTGACGATGCGCGGGCTCGTGACGTCCTCGGACGCGGCGCCGATCCGCACATGGCTGATGACCGCGCCGCCTTTTTGCGCGAGGCCCGCCATGTCGAGGATCATCGGCGCCCGGCCATCGAGATGGGCGGCCATGCCGAGGATCGCCCCGATGGTGAGAACGCCCGTGCCGCCGACGCCCGTGACGGCGATGTTCCACGGCCGCTCCGCGATGTCGGGTAGTGTAGGGGCGGGAAGATGCGCGGCATCGGCGGTCTGTGCGGCGCGCTTCCGGAGGTCGCCGCCCAGCACCGTCACGAAGGAGGGGCAAAAGCCCTTGAGGCAGGAATAGTCCTTGTTGCAGGTCGATTGGTTGATGCGACGCTTGCGTCCCATCGGGGTCTCGACGGGCTCGACCGAGACGCAGTTCGACTGGACCGAGCAATCGCCGCAGCCTTCGCAGACGGCGGGGTTGATGAAGACGCGCTTCTTGGGGTCTTCCATGAGGCCGCGCTTGCGGCGCCGGCGCTTCTCGGCCGCGCAAGTCTGCTCGTAGACGATGGCGGAGGTGCCGGGGATCTCGCGGACCGCGCGGCTGATCGCGTCGAGCTCGTCGCGGTGGTGGACCGTGACGCCGGGGGCGAGGTCGGCCGGGTCGTAGACGTCCGGCCTGTCGGAGAGGAGGTAGATCGGCGCGACGCCTTCGCCGTGCAGCTGGTGCGTGATGATCTCGGGGCTGAGCGCCCCGTCATGCGTCTGCCCGCCCGTCATCGCGACGGCGTCGTTGTAGAGCACCTTATAGGTGATGTTGGTCTTGGCTGCGACGCTGGCCCGGATGGCGAGTAGGCCGGAATGGAAATAGGTACCGTCGCCGAGATTGGCGAAGCGATGCGTTTCGTCCGTGAAGTGCTGAATGGCCGACCACGGCACGCCCTCGCCGCCCATCTGGGTGAAGGTGTCGGTGTCGCGGTCCATCCATGTGACCATGTAGTGGCAGCCGATGCCGGCCATGGCTTTTGAGCCTTCGGGGACCGTCGTCGAGGTGTTGTGCGGGCAGCCGGAGCAGTAATAGGGCAGGCGCGCGACAGGTGCGCTATGCCCTTCGCTGAGGCGTTTTCGCTCCTCCAGATAGTCGAGCTTCCCGGTGATGCGGGCCTTGAGGCTCTCGTCGAAATCGAGGGCGAGGAGCCGGCGCGCGAGCATGCGGGCCGTCTCGCCCACGGTGAGCATCGCGGAATGCGACAGGAGCCGTCGGTCCGCCTCGTCGAACTTGCCGACGATGCGGGGGCGCACGTCGGCCCGCCAGTTGAAGAGCTGCTGCTTGATCTGGTTCTCGATGATCTCGCGCCGCTCCTCGACGACGAAGACCTCCTCCAGACCTTCGGAGAAATGACGGATGCCCTCGGGCTCGAGCGGCCAGGGCATGCGCACCTTATAGAGGCGAAGGCCGATCGCGCGGGCCTCGGCCTCGCCGATCTCCAGCTCGCGCAACGCTTGGCGCACGTCCTCGTAGGCCTTGCCGGAGGCGACGATGCCGTAGCGAGCGTCTGGGCTGTCGAGCGTGACCTGATCGACGCCGTTGGCGCGGGCGAAGGCGATGGCGGCGTAGCCCTTGTCCTCCTGCAACCGCTCGTCCTGGACGAGCGGCGGGTCCGGCCAGCGCAGCGAGAGTCCGCCCGCCGGCATCTCGAAATCGTCAGGCCGGACGAAGGCGCGCATCTCGCCCGACAGATCGACGACGCCCGTCGTCTCGACCGTGTCTGAGATGAACTTCATGCCGACCCAGCAGCCCGAATACCGGCTCATCGCGATGCCGAGGAGCCCCATCTCCAGGAACTCCTGCACCGAGGACGGGTAGAGGACCGGGATCAGCGCCGCCATGAAGGCGTGGTCGGACTGGTGCGGCACGGTGGAGGACTTGCAGGCATGGTCGTCGCCAGCCAGCGCGAGGACGCCGCCATGGGGCGAGGTGCCGGCCGCGTTGGCGTGCTTGAAAACGTCGCCGCAGCGATCGACGCCCGGACCCTTGCCGTACCAGAGCCCGACGACGCCGTCCTTCCTCGCGCCCCGGCTCAGCGGCACCTGCTGCGTGCCCCAGACGGCCGTCGCCGCCAACTCCTCGTTGAGACCGGGCTGGAAGACGACGTCGTGAGCGCCGAGATGCCGCTTGGCGCGGCCGAGCTCCATGTCGTAGGCGCCGAGCGGCGATCCGCGATAGCCGGTGACGAAGGCGCCCGTGTTGAGCCCTCCCGCCCTGTCGCGCCGCATCTGCGTCATCGGCAGTCGGACGAGGGCCTGCGTGCCGGTGAGGAAGACGCGGCCTTCGGTGGCCGTGTACTTGTCATCGAGCGAGATCGGTTTGGTCATGGCGCGAAGCACCTGCGCTGGGCCCTCGCGAGATGCGCGGCGGGGCCGGTTCACGTTTGGGGGGAGCCTACACCGGATCGCGTAAGGGGCGCCATGACGATCGCGCCGGCTTGACCGCGCGGCCTCATCCGCGCGAGCCTCGCGCATGACCCTCGATCCCGCCCGCTCCCAAGTTCTCCTCATCGACATGCAGGCCCGGCTGATGCCGAGCATGGATGATATCGGCAGCGTGACCGCACGGTGCCGCGCGCTCATCGAAGGCGCACGGGCCTTCGGCGTGCCGGTGCTGGCGTCGGAGCAGTATCCGGACGGACTCGGATCGACGGATGCCGGGCTCATCGAGGCACTCGGCAACGAACCTCGGCTCCCGAAGACAGACTTTTCGGCGGCCGCCGACCCCGCCATCAGGGCCGAGATCGATGCGCGTCATAGCGAAGGGCAGGACACCGTCATCGTCGCCGGCATCGAGGCCCATGTCTGCGTGATGCAGACGGTGCTCGATCTGCTCGGCGCCGGCATCTCCGTCGCCGTCGTGTCGGACGCCGTGACGGCACACGGGGCCGAGAACCGCCGGGCCGCGATCAAGCGGACGACGGATGCGGGCGCGGTGCTGGTGACGACCGAGATGGTGCTCTTCGAGTGGGCCGGTTCGTCCCGCTCGCCGGGGTTCAAGACGGTCTCGAAGTTGGTGAAGGGCCTGCGCGAGGGCTGACTATCCAATCGGCCTCTGGTCATCGATCACCTTGCCGTCGTTGGGCAGGGAGCCCGGCGCGACGACGACGATCTCGGCACGGATTCCGCAGGTCGCGCGAACGGCGTCGGCCAACCCATCGTCGATGGTGTCGGTGGGGGCCTCCACGAGGAGGCGCGCGTGGTCGTGCCCGTCGTTCTCGGTGATCTCCAGCCGCGCCTTCTTGGCGCCTTCGACCTTCGCGAGTGCGGCGGCGATCTGCGTGGGGCGCACGAACATGCCGCGCACCTTCGCCGTCTGATCGGCGCGTCCCATCCAGCCCTTGAGCCGCGCATTGGTGCGCGGGCCTTCCGCCGGCGGCAGGCGCGCGGAGAGATCGCCGGTGGCGAAGCGGATGAGAGGGTAGTGGTGCGAGAAGGTCGTCACGACGACCTCGCCGACATCGCCGTCGGGCACCGGATCGCCAGTGCCGGGGCGGACGATCTCCACGATGACGTCCTCGTCCAGCACGAGCCCTTCCACGCCCTCGACTTCGTAGGCGACGAGGCCGAGCTCGGCAGTGCCGTAGCATTGGCGCACGGCGACGCCGCGGTCGCCATACCAGTCTCGCAGATTGGGAAAGAGCGGACCTCCGGTGACGAGGGCCTTTGTGATCGAGGTCAACGGTGCGCCCGCTTCCTCCGCCGTCTCCATGATGCGCTTTAGGAAATCGGGCGTGCCGGTATAGGCGGTGAGGCCGAGCCGGCGCACGGCATCGGCCTGCGCCTCCGTCTGGCCGACGCCGCCGGGATAGACGGCGCAACCGAGCGCGCGGGCCGCGCCGTCGAACATGAAGCCGGCCGGCGTGACATGGTAGGCGAAGGCGTTGAGGACGCGGTCGTCGCGAGTGAAGCCGGCGGCGTGCAGGGCGCGTGCCATGCGCCAGGCGTCGCCGCCCTCCGTCTGCGGCTCGGCGATTGGGCCGGGCGAGATGTAGAGGCGATGCGGGGCAGGGGCATCGTCGGGGACGAGCCCTCCGAAGGGCGGGTCGGCCGCCTGCAGTTCGGGAAGATCGGACTTCGCGAGGATGGGGAGCGCCGCGAGGTCGGCGCGGGTTTGCAGCGCGTCCACGGCGATGTCTGGCAGGGTGCGGGCATAGTAGGGAGCGCGCCTCGCGGCCTCGATCGTGGCGCGCAGGGCCGCCATCAGCGCGACGTCGCGCGTGGTGCCGTCACGCATTTCGGCATCGTCGTAAGGACCGGTCATATCAAAGCCAGCGCTTGCGGCGGCGGAACGACTTGACCGACTTGAACGAGCGCCTCTCGCCGCCGCCGAGATAGAACTCCTTCACGTCCTCGTTGTCGGCCAACTCGTCGGCCGGCCCATCGAGCACGATCTTGCCGTTCTCCATGATGTAGCCGTCGTCGGCCGCCTTCAGCGCCATGTTGGCGTTCTGCTCGACGAGGAGGATGGAGAGGCCGAGCTCCTGGTTCATGCGCCGGATGATGCCGAAGACCTCCTTCACCAAGAGCGGCGACAGGCCCATCGAAGGCTCGTCCATGAGAATGAGCTTGGGTCGCGCCATCAGCGCCCTCCCGATGGCGAGCATCTGTTGCTCCCCGCCCGAGAGATAGCCGGCGAGGCCGGTGCGCTCCCGGAGGCGGGGGAAGTACTGATAGACCTGCTCGATATCGCCCTTCACGTCGGCCTTGGGGCGGGTGAAGGCGCCGAGGGTCAGGTTCTCCGTGATCGTCATGTCCTGGACGATGCCACGCCCCTCCATGACGAGGAAGATGCCGTCCTTGACCTTCCGGTCGGGCGGCAGGCGCGTGACGTCTCGCCCGTCATAGGTCACCGTCCCGCGCGTCACCTCGCCGTCCTCGGTGTGGAGGAGCCCGGCGATGGCCTTCAGCGTCGTCGACTTGCCGGCACCATTGGCGCCCAGCAAGGCGGTGATCTTGCCGCGCCGGACCGACATCGACATGCCGCGCAGCACGAGGATGACGTCGTTGAAGACGACCTCGACATTGTTGAGCGCGAGGACGTTGTCGTCCTCGGCGGACGCGGCGCCCGCTGTGGCGGCGGTCGTGTCGAGAGCCAATGACATGTCAGTCTCCTCGACCGATCGTGAACCGGCCCTTCCCGGGTGCGGGAAGGGCGTCGTCGTGCTGCGCTCCTCGGCGCGAACTAGAGCGCGTCCGGTTCATATCCATTCACCGAACGCGCTCCAGCGCTTTGTTTCTGCGCGGTTCCTTACGCTGGGGCGCTATCGCACCGCCGCTGGAACGGCTTTCGTCGGCGAGATCTCGGCCTACTGGCCCAGCCAGTCCTCGCGGCGCGGCAGTTCCGTCTGCGAGACGGTCTCGATCACGGCCTCGCCGCCCTCATAGGAGCCACGATTGATGGTGACGGTCATCAGGCCGCGATGGTCTTCGTCGGTCCAGTTGGACGGCGAGCAGACGCCCTCCAGCCCGGCGGGCACCCAGTTGCCCTCCGACGACTTGGCATACATGCCGGCGCGGATGTTCTCGCCCGTTATGCCGCCATTGGCCTTGGCCCACTCCATCGCCTCCTTCATGTAGTAGGCGACGCAGATGCCGCGGATGTAGTGGTGGGTGGGGCGCTCCTCGCCGACCGAGCCGTTCTCTGCGATGGTGCGCACCAGCGCCATGCCCGGCACGTCCGCGCCGAAGAAGGGCGTCGATGACGGGAAGATGAGACCCTGCGCCTCGGCCGCCTCGACCGTCTGGTAGTCGCCGGCCCAGGGATTGCCCATGTAGGTCGCCTCGACGCCGACCGTGTCGCAGGACTTGAGGAGCGAGACGACCGAGCCGCCCAGGTTGCCCATATAGACGTATTGCGCGCCCGACTCCTTGATCGTCAGGCACTGCGCCTTGAAGTCGCCGGGCGCGAGCGGCACCACGACGGGCGTCGCGACGGTGAAGCCGAGCTCCTCGGCATAGGCCGTGCACGCAGCTTTGGGGGCGTTCGGATACGGGTGGTTGTCGCCCGTATAGACGAAGGTCGGCTCGGCGATCCCCTTGCCCTCCGCGTCCTCAAAGGCCCACTGGACCATGGCGCGGCAAGCGTCCGAATAGCTCGGCCCGTAGAAGAAATTGTAGGGCGCAGCGATCTTGGTATTCGGGTTCTTGGCCTGCGGATCGGTGAGATGCGCCGAGTAGGAGGCCGAATAGTTCGGGATCTGGTCGCGCGCGACGAAGGAGATGAGAGCTTCGGTATCGGCCGTGCCCCAGCCCTGCATGGCGACCATCCCGTTGCCGGTCCAGCGCTTGTAGTTCGCGATCGCGTCCGGGACCTTGTAGGCGTAGTCGACCGAATCGAGCTCGATCATCGTACCGTCGATGCCGCCATCGGCGTTGATCTGCTTGACGGCATCGGAGACGCCTGGGCCGTATTGCTTGCCGACGAAGGCGGTGGGCCCGGTATAGTCGACGAGATGGCCGACGAGGACGGAGTCCTGCGCCTGGGCGATGCCGGCCGTGAGCGCCGTCGCGGCGAGAAGCGTGGTCAGTCTCAACATGTCTTTCCTCCGATATGCCCCGTCTGTCGCGGGGCTCATACTGTAGGACCCTGCCACAGGGCGGGGGCGGTTGTCGTCCTCGTCTTTAGTGAGAGAACGGGTAGAGCTTCCACGAGGCGCGCATCAGCTGCCAGCGATGGATGAGGCCCTCGGGCTCCAGCACGAGGAAGAGGATGATCGCGGCGCCGACCGACATCTGCTTGATGTAGGCGGTGCCCTGCGCGATGGCGGGGAAGATGTCGGCGAGCCCGGAGGCGAAGATCTCCATCACCTGCGGCAGCAGGAGGATGAAGGCCGCGCCCAGGAGTGATCCCGCCACGCTGCCCAGCCCGCCGATGATGATCATGGCGAGAAACTCGATCGACAGGAGGATCGTGAAGCCCTCGCCCGACACGTAGCCGAGATAGTGTCCGTAGAGCGCGCCGCCTATGCCCGCGAAGAAGGAGGCGATGCCGAAGCTCGTGACCCGGTAGCGAGTGAGGTTGATGCCCATGATCTCGGCGGAGAGATAGTGGTCGCGCACGGCGACGAGCGCGCGCCCGTCCCGCGTGCGCATCAGGTTGGAGACGCCGATGAAGCTGACGACGACCCAGAAGAGGACGAGGTAGAAATAACGGCTGTCGGTGTTGAGCTGGTAGCCGAAGAACGACGCCGTCTCGGCGACCGAGCCGTAGGGGCCGCCGGTGAACCACGCCGCCCTCGCGAAGAAGTCCTGAAGGATGAACTGCGCGGCCAGCGTCGCGATGGCGAGATAGAGGCCTTTGAGGCGCGCGGCCGGCAGGCCGAAGATCATGCCGACTGCCGTCGTCATCAGCCCGGCGAGCGGGATGGCGATGAGGACCGGTATGCCCTTGCCCGACAACCAGGCCGAGGCGAAGGCGCCGAAGCCGAAGAAGGCGGCGTGGCCGAGCGAGATCTGACCCGTAAAGCCCGTCACGACGTTGAGCCCTAGCGCGGCGATGCCGTAGATGCCGATGAGGATCAGCTGCGACGTCCAGTAGTTGCTCCCGAGCAGGGGCACGAAGAGCGCCGCGATGACGAGCGCGATGACGGCGTTCCGCGCGCCCCGCGTCTGGAAGAGCGTTTGGTCGGCGCGGTAGGAGGAACGAAAATCGCCGGCCGGGCGAGGATTGGGGACTGCCACGCTATATCCGCTCGATGTCGGGTGTGCCGAAAAGGCCGTAGGGACGGATCATCAAGATGATGATGAGCACATAGAAGGGCGCGACGGCGTACATGTTGCCGACATGCAGGTACTGCCCGTCCACGAACTCGGCCATGTTCTCCAGCACCCCGATGATGAGCCCGCCGACGATGGCGCCGACGATCGAGTCGAGCCCGCCGACGATGACGGCCGGGAAGACCTTGATGCCGATGACGGCGAGCGAGTTCGAGACCGCCGAGACGAGCCCGATGACGATGCCGGCGACCCCCGAGACGACCGCCGAGATCGCCCAGGCCATGGCGAACACCTTGCCGACCGACACGCCGAGGCTCTGCGCGACCTGCTGATTATAGGCCGTCGCCCGCATGGCGAGACCCCAGCGGGAGAATTTGAAGAAGTAGAAGAAGGCGCCCATGATGAGCAATGAGAGCACCAGGCTCATCAGGTAGGCCGTCTCGACGTTGAGCCCGCCGATGGAGACCGAGCCGGTACCGAACACGTCCGGAAAGCGGACGGCCGAGTTGCCGAAAATCCAGTTCATCGAGGCCTGCATGAAGATCGACAGGCCGATCGTCGCCATGATGACCGAAATGACGGGCTCCCCCACAAGGGGCCGCAGCAGCACCAGTTGCACGATGATGCCGAAGAGGGTCATGAAGACGAGCGTGAAGAGAAAGGCGAGCCAGAAGGGCAGGCCGGCATTCAGCACCAGCGCGAGGCAGACCCAGGCGCCGAGCACCACGAACTCGCCCTGCGCGAAGTTCACGACCTGCGTCGACTTGTAGATCAGCACGAAGCACATCGCGACCACGCCGTAGAGCATGCCGACGATGACGCCGTTGATGAGAAGTTGGAGGAAGAGGGTCCAGTTCATGGGGCGATGCCCTCTCGTATGATGTTCCTTCTCCCGTCGGGAAGACGGCGGCGGCAGGCGGGCGACGGTGAGCGTAGCGGCCGATCGTGTGTTCCGCGTGCCCCCTCATCCGCTCTTCGGGCACCTTCTCCCCGAGGGGAGAAGGAGGAATGCGGGTATCGTTCGGCGCTCACTCCGCCGCCTCCAGCATCGCCGGCGCATCGCCCAGGCGCTCGATCGGGAGCTTGGTCACGACGCGCTGGCTCGATCCGTCCTGGAAGCGGATGACGGTGTCGATGTCGACGAATGGTGCGTCAGAGTAGATCGAATCGATGATCGTGCCGTAGGTCTCGGCGATCACGCCGCGCCGCACCTTCTTGGTGCGCGTCAGCTCGCCGTCGTCGGCGTCCAACTCCTTGTAGAGGAGGACGAACTTGGCGATCCGCTGCGCGGGCGGCAGGGTGTCGTTCACGCGCTCGACCTCCTCGCGGAGGAGATCGTAGACCTCGCGGCGCGAGGCGAGGTCGGAATAGGTGGTGAAGCTGATCCGGCGTTCCTCGGCCCATTTGGAGACGATCGGATAGCGGATGCAGATCATCGCGGCGATGTGGTCGCGGTCCTTGCCGAGGATGACGGCCTCGGCGATGTAGGTTGAGAACTTGAGCTTGTTCTCGATGAACTGCGGCGAGAAACGTACGCCCCGCGCCGTCTCGGCCAGGTCCTTGATGCGGTCGATGACGACGAGGTGGTGCCTGTCCGTCAGGTAGCCGGCGTCGCCCGTCTGGAACCAGCCGTCCTCGGTGAAGCTCTCCTTGGAGGCCTCTTCGTTCTTGTAGTAGCCGGTCATCATGTTCGGATGGCGCACCAGTACCTCGCCGAGGCCTTCAGGATCGGGGTCGCGGATCATCAGCTCGCAGCCCGGCATGGGCAGGCCGACGGTTTCGTTGTCGACTTCGCCATCGGCGTGGATCGTGTGCGCGCCCATCGCTTCGGTCTGCCCGTAGAGCTGTTTGAGCGGCACGCCCATCGCCTGGAAGAAGCGGAACGTGTCCGGCCCCATTGCGGCACCGCCCGTCGCGGCCGACTTGAGCCGCGAGAAGCCTAGCCGATCGCGCAATTGGCGGTAGACGACGACGTCGGCGAGGCCGGAGCGCTGACCGCTTTCCATCGCCTTCGTGCCGGTCTTCACGCCCCAATCATAGAGCGCACGCTTCCAGCGGGTCGAATCCATCATGCGCGCGCGGATGTCGGCCGCGACCTGCTCCCAGACCCGCGGCGAGAAGAGCTTGAAGGTCGGTCCGACTTCGCGGAGGTCCGACATCACGGTCGATTCCTCTTCGGCGAAGTTCACCGTCATCCGCACGAGGTGGTTCCAGGCGATGGAATACATCTGCTCCATGACCCAGGAGAGCGGGAGGACGGCCACGTATTCGTCGCCCGGGCCGCGCGGATCGGCGCGCAGGTAGGAGCGGGCGTGGCCGAGAAAGGCGTGGCCCGTCCACATCGCGAGCTTGGGGTTCGCCGTCGTGCCGGACGTGGTGCACAGGATCGCGACCTCGTCGCCCGATGTCGCCGCGACGGTCGCGTCGAACCAGTCGGGCTCCCGTGCGAGCCGCTCCCGGCCCATCCGCTCCAGCTCCTCGATCGAGACGAGGCGCGGATCGTCGTATTTCCGCATGCCGCGCGTGTCGTGATAGACGATGTGGCTGACGCTTGGGATGCGCTCCTCGAGGCCGAGGAACTTGTCGACCTGCTCCTCGTCCTCGGCCACCACGATCTTCGGGGCGGCGTAGTCGAGAAGGAAGGAGAGTTCCTCTTCCAAGGCATCGCGGTAGATTCCGAGGCTCATCGCGCGGCAGGTATGCGCCGCGACCTCGCCCCAGACCCATTCGGGCCGGTTGTCGCCGATGAGGGCGACGACGTCGCCGGGCGCGAGGCCGAGTTCGGTAAAGCCTGCCGCCATGGCGGAGACACGGTCGCGCACCGAGGCCCAGGTGTAGGGCACCCAGATGCCGAACTCCTTCTCGCGTTGCGCGACGTCGCCGGGGTGCTTGTCCGCGTTGTGGAGAAGGAGCTTCGGCAGCGTGTCGAGCCCTTGCGACTCCACGAGCGCGGGGGAGGGCGCTGCCCAGGCGAAGTCGTCGCCTTTGGCCGCAAGAGGCCGGTTCACGTCGCTCATGCCGCTTCGTCCTCTTCGGCCAGTGCGTGCAGAACCTCGTCGTCCTCGCCGAGGTAAGCGCGCTTGACGTGTTCGTCAGCGAGGACTTCGGCGGGCGTGCCAGCCGAGATCACCTTGCCGAAGTCCAAGACGATGACGCGGTCGGAGAGGTCCATGACGACGCCCATGTCGTGCTCGATCATCACGATCGTCTGGCCGAACTCCTGATTGAGGTCGACGATGAAGCGGGCCATGTCTTCCTTTTCCTCGAGGTTCATGCCGGCCATCGGCTCGTCGAGGAGGATGAGATCGGGCTCGATCGCCATGGCGCGGGCGAGTTCGACGCGTTTACGCAAGCCATAGGAGAGCGTGCCGGCAGCGAGCCCACGCACGTGCTGGATCTCGAGAAAATCGATGATGTCCTCGACCCGCCGCCGCTCGGCCAACTCTTCGGCCTGCGCGCCGCCGACCCAGTAGAACATGCCGGTCAGGAGGTTGTTCTTCAGCTTGTGATGGCGGCCGACGAGGATGTTGTCGAGCACGCTCATATGGCCGAAGAGCGCGAGGTTCTGGAACGTGCGGCCGATCCCCATCGATGCGCGGTCGTTGATCGAGCGGCCCTTGAGCGGCTCGCCCTTGTAGAGGACTTCGCCCTCGGTCGGCTTGTAGCGCCCCGAGATGCAGTTCAGCATCGAGGTCTTGCCGGCGCCGTTCGGGCCGATGATCGAGAAGAGCTCGCCCGGCCGGACCTCGAACGAGACGTGGGAGAGTGCCCGCACACCGCCGAAGCGCAGCGATACGTCGCGCACTTCGAGAACGGGTGCGTCGCCCCCGGAATGATCGTCGGCGCGTGATGTCGCCAAGGCGCGTTCCTCCCAGAACGTCGGCAGGCAGGGGCCCGCTCATCGGATCCGCGCTTCGATGTCTCTCGAATTCGCGTGCGCCCATCTCACCCGTCCGGTGCGCCATATGCAACCCTCGTGGTGGCTACCTCCGTCCAATGTCTAGGGTGGCTTCTGCAGAGCTCGGTCCGGTGGGCGACCCAACCTCCTGCCGTCATTCTCGGATACCGATCCGGGAATCGAGGGCGCACTTCGCCAAACCCGCGTCTGACCTCCCAACCGATCGCACGCGCTGCGACGGTTCGCCTACGATCGGATCGATGCGATTGCCGCTCTGGATCCTCGGGGCGCGGCCCGATAATGGCGACGAGGAGAGGGCGGGAGCCGAACTGACGGTTGGGGGAAACGTCTCAGAGTTCGTGGCCCCGACGACCCACGAAGGTCAGGCTTCTGCGCGTTGCTGCTCGAAAACAGGCGCCGTCGCAGCGACGCCCAGGCAACCTTCCGAATCGTCACGACATGGAGGCCCCGCCATCGAGGTTGAGTACGGCGCCGGTCATGCCCTTGGACTGATCGGAGGCAAGGTAGAAGACGAGGTTGGCGACATCCTCGGGGGCGAGCGGCCCCAACAGCGATTTACGGTAGAGCGGGCTGTCGGGCGGAATGAGGGCGGCGACCCGCTCGGTCAGGACGACGCCCGGCGCCATCACGTTGACGCGAATGTTGTGCGGTGCCCATTCCACCGCCATCGCACGGCTCATCGCGAGGACGCCGCCCTTGGCCGCCGTATAGGCGTCCTGTCCGCGCGTGCCCACGATGGCGCGCAGGCTCGATATGTTGACGATCGAGCCGCCGCCGCGCGTCACCATGTGGGGAATGACGGTACGGCAGCCGAGCAGCGTTCCGAAAAGATCCACGCGGATGGCGCGCCAGAACTCGTCGAGATCCATCTCGGTAACCGGCCCGTCCTTGCCCGAGCCCCCGCCCGCATTGTTGAAGAGAACGTCGATGCCGCCGAACCGCGCGACGGACGCCTCGGCAAGCGCCTTCCAGGCGTCCTCATCGGTGACGTCGGCCTTGAAGGCAAAGCCCTGGCCGCCGGCCTCTTCCGCCAAACGTGCCGTCTCTTCGGCCCGCTCCAACACCCAGTCGGCCGCGACGATATGCGCGCCCTCGGACGCCATCCGCAGGCAGGACGCGCGACCGATGCCGGCGCCTGCGCCCGTCACGAGAGCGACCTTGCCCGCCATCAGGCCCGTCACGGGGCGGACCCGGTCGGGGCGAGGTGAACGCCGCCCAGGACCTGCTCGGTCGGCGTCAGCTCGATGAGGCCGACATTGACGTGTGGCGGGGCGTCGAGCGCGAAGAGGACGGCACTCGCCACGTCATCGGGCAAGAGCTCGGTGATGCCGGTACGCTTGAAGGCCTCGATCTTGTCGGGCGGCAGCCCCCCGGCATCGTAGAATTCGGACGTGACGCGGCCCGGCGCGATCTCCGTCATGCGGATGCCCGTGCCCTTCAACTCGATGCGAAGATTCTGGCTCATCAGATGGACCGCGCCCTTCGATGCGCCGTAGAGCGCCGAGACGATCGGGTAGAGCCCGGCGATCGAGCCCATGTTCACGATGTGCCCGCGCCCCCTGGCCTTCATGCCGGGGATCGCGGCGCGCAGCACATGGAGGGGCGCCATGACGTTCAGCTCTATCGATGCGTCGATCTCGTCGGCGCTCGTGTTGACCAGCCCCTCGAAACCCTGGCCGGAGCCGGCATTGTTGACGACGACCTCGGGGTCGAGCGCGCGAACATAGTCCTCGACGGCCGCGAAGTCGCGCATGTCGAGCGTTTTGACGCGGCAACCGGTCTCGCTGGCGAGCCTCTCCAGCCTGTCGGCGCGGCGGGCGAGCGCCACGACGTCGTCGCCCTTGGCACGAAGCCGGCGCACGATCGCCGCGCCGATCCCGCTCGATGCGCCGGTGACGAGGATGCTACGATTCTGGTCTGCCATCTCGGTCCCTTCCTGGTTGGGGAGAAGCTAGGGCCGGAGGGACGGATGGCGAACTGGGATTGGAGCGGCAGGGTCGCAGCGATAGTCGCCTAGAGAACCTCGCCCTGCAGCAGCCGTGGCAGATCGCCCGTCAGCCCCGCCGCCTCCCGCACGAGCCATCCCTTTAGCGGATCGGCCCCATTGGTCAGCCGGAGGCCGAAGCTCCTGAGGGCGCGCAGGGGGCCGCTCCGGTTCGAGAAGAGGCGGTTGAGCCCGTCGGTCGCGGCGGCCATCGTGACGACATCGGCGCGGCGCCAGCGCTCATAGGCTTCGAGCGTCGCGAGCGATCCGATCTCGCGGCCCGTGCGGCGAGCGTCGACCAGCACTTCGGCGAGCGCGGCGATGTCCTTCAGTCCGATATTGAGGCCCTGGCCGGCGATGGGGTGAATGACATGCGCCGCATCGCCCGCCAGCGCGAGGCCAGGCGCGATGAAACGGCGGGCCACGAGGAGACGCAACGGATAGGCCGCGCGGCCCCCGACCGGCGTCAACCGCCCGAACTGACGACCGAACCGCTCGGTCAACGCCTCGGTGAAATCGGCGTCGTCCATCGCGAGGAAAGCGTCGGCGTCCTCTGTTGCCTCCGTCCAGACGATGGACGACTGGTACGGGTGCGCCTCGTCGCCGATGAGGGGGAGGGTGGCGAAGGGGCCGGGCGGCAGGAAATGCTCGATCGCGCGGCCCTGATGCGGCCGGGTGTGGGCGACGGTGCCGACGATGGCGGTCTGCGGATAGTCCCACCCGACCGTGCGGATGCCGGCCATGCGGCGCAGAGCCGAGCGTCCGCCATCGGCCGCGACGACGAGGTCGGCCGTGAGCGAGCGCCCGTCGTCGAGTGTCAGCGTGCGCGAGTTTTCGCCGGAAAGGCCGACCGCGCGGACCGGTGCCTCCACCGAGACGCCAAGCGCTTCCGCGCGCGCGATGAGCGCTTGCCCCAACGCCTTGTTCGGCACCATGTGCGCAAAGGGCTCGCCGGGTTCGGGTTCGCCGTCGAAGGTGAGGAGGTGCGGGCGCACGAGCTCGTCGGCGGCGCTGTCGGTGAGGACCATGTCGAGTATAGGCTGGGCTCGATCCTCGACCGCCTCCCAAATCTCCAGCGTCTCCAGCATGCGCCGGGCGGCCGCCGTGATGGCCGAGGCGCGGTAGTCGCCTTGCATCGGCGCGGCGGAGGCCCCCGAGCCTTGCGCCTTCGGACGCGGCGGCGCAGCGTCGAGCACCGTCACGTCGAACCCGCCGGCCGATTTGAGCGCGATGGCGAGGCCGAGCCCCGTCAGCCCTCCGCCGACGATCACGACCCGCGGATCGCTCGATCCCTTCGAATCCGGCATGTCCGTCACCCTTCGCTTCCTCGTCTTGGTCATCTGCCGCCACGGAACGGCTTGCCGCTCCGCCCGGGTCGTGAAATCACGGGGTCGCACCGCTGCGTCGGACCATCGCGCCGACGCTCCGATGCCGCAACCTGAGACCTCGCAAGATAGGCCCATCCCCGTGACCGACGAATCCGCCTCACGTCCCGCCGACGGCCAGTCCGCCGCCATGCGTCCCGACGGCCCGTCCGGCCCCGGCTCGGAGAGCGCCGACCCCGCGTCGGCCGTCGCCTCGCTGATGCGCACTCTCGATCTCGAGCCTCTGGAGCGCAACCTCTATCGCGGTCGCAGCCCCAAGGTCGGCTGGCAGCGCGTCTTCGGCGGCCAGGTGATCGGGCAGGCCCTCGTCGCCGCCGCGCGCACCATCGAGGAGACGGATGCCGACGGCGAGACGGCGGGTGACCCCTGGGCGGCGCATTCGCTGCATGGCTATTTCATGCGGCCCGGCGATCCGCAGGTGCCGATCATCTACGAGGTCGACCGCATCCGCGACGGCAAGAGCTTCGCGACCCGGCGCGTGGTCGCGATCCAGCACGGCGCGGCGATCTTCTCCATGTCGGCCTCCTTCCACCGCCGCGAGGACGGGCCTGGCCACCAATCCTCGATGCCCGACGTGCCGGCGCCCGACGATCTGCCGACGGAGGCTGAGGTGAAGGCTCGCTTCCTCGCCACCGCGCCCGAGCCCGTGCGCCGCTATTGGGAGCGTCCGCGGCCGATCGAGCTTCGGCCCGTCGACATGGGCAGCTACCTGATGCGCAAGGACGGCGCCGATGCCGTCAGCCATATCTGGATCCGCGCGACGGCACCGTTGCCGGATACGGCCGCCGTCCACCAATGCGTTCTCGCCTATGCCAGCGACATGACGCTGCTCGACACCTCGCTCCTCGCCACCGGGCGCTCGATCTTCGACCAGGGCATCCAAGTGGCCTCGCTCGACCACGCGCTCTGGTTCCACCGGCCATTTCGTGCCGACGAATGGCTGCTCTACGCGCAGGACAGCCCGTCATCGGGCGCGTCGCGCGGCTTCGCGCGGGGCTCGATCTTCCGGCAGGACGGAACGCTCGTCGCCTCCGTCGCGCAGGAAGGGCTGACGCGCACGCGGGATCGGTAGGGCCGCGCCGCACTCCGATGTGATGTCGTCCTCTCTCGCACCCGCGCCCATCCATGCTATGCGGGCCGCGCCATGAGCCAGATGCAGACCGACACCGCGCGGGACGAAGCGCGCGACCCGCATTCCCTCACCGTCACGTTCGCGGACGGGCTGATGCTCGACGGCGGGACCCGGCTCGCGCCGCTCACCGTCGCCTACCAGACCTATGGCGAACTCAACGCCGACAAGTCGAACGCCATCCTCGTCTGCCACGCGCTGACGGGCGACCAGCATGCGGCGAACGACCATCCCGTAACCGGCAAGCCCGGCTGGTGGTCGCGCGCCATCGGGCCGGGCTCCATCATCGATACGGATCGCTACTTCGTCGTCTGCGCCAACGTGCTCGGCTCCTGCCTCGGCACGACCGGCCCGGCCTCGCTCGACCCCGAGACGGGCCGACCCTACGGCCTCGACTTCCCCGTCGTGACCGTCCGCGACATGGTGGGCGCGCAGGCGCTTCTCATCGACCATCTCGGTATCGACCGGCTCTTCGCCGTCATTGGCGGGTCGATGGGTGGCATGCAGGTGCTGCAATGGGCCGCCGCCTTCCCGAGCCGCGTCTTCGCCGCCATGCCGATCGCGACGGCGGCGCGCCATTCGGCACAGAACATCGCCTTCCACGAAGTCGGACGGCAGGCCGTGATGGCCGACCCCGAGTGGCGCGGCGGGCGCTATTGGGCGGACGAGGTGATCCCTAGGAAAGGCCTCGGCGTCGCCCGCATGGCCGCGCACATCACCTATCTGTCGGAGGGCGCGCTGGCGCGGAAGTTCGGCCGTGGGCTGCAGGACAGGGATGCGCTCACCTTCGGCTTCGACGCCGACTTCCAGGTCGAGAGCTACCTGCGCCATCAGGGCGTCACCTTCGTCGAGCGCTTCGATGCCAACGCCTATCTCTATCTGACCCGCGCGATGGACTATTTCGACCTCGCCGCCGACCACGGCGGGCGCCTCGCCGATGCCTTCCGGGGCGCGCAAACCCGCTTCTGCGTCGCCTCCTTTACCTCCGACTGGCTCTTCACGACGGCCGAGGCGCGTGTCGTCGTCCAGGCGCTCAACGCGTCGGGGGCATCGGTCTCCTTCGTCGAGATCGAGTCGGACAAGGGCCACGACGCCTTCCTCCTCGACGAGCCCGAACTCGATGGCGTGATGCGTGGCTTCCTGGACGGCGCCGCGCGCGCTGCGGGGCTTTCCCTGCCTCGCGCCGGCGGGCATTCCGCGCCTCGCGCCAGCGGGCTGAACGCGCGCGATGCGGCATCGGCGGGCAAGGCCATCGCATCATGATCCAAATCATCGAACGGGCGCGCGATCTCAAGCGTGAGCGCGATGCGTTGGCGCGTGAAGCCGATGCGCGGGGGGATCTCCGTGCCATCGCCGATCTGGTGGAGCCCGGCACGCGCGTGCTCGACATCGGCTGCGAGGAGGGGGGGCTGATGGCCCTTCTCGAGGAGGAGCGCGGCGTCGATGCGCGGGGCATGGAGCTCGATCAGCGCTCGGTGAACGCCGCCGTCGCCAAGGGACTGGCCGTCGTGCAGGGCGATGCCGATACCGACCTCACCGCCTACCCGGACGACGGTTTCGACACCGTCATCCTCAGCCGCACGATCCAGGCGACCCGCGCGCCGGAGACCGTGCTGCGAGAGATGCTGCGGATCGGACGGCGCGTCATCGTCTCCTTCCCGAACTTCGGCTATTGGCGCTTTCGCGCGCAACTGATGTTCGGCGGGCACATGCCGGTGACCGAGTTTCTCGACTATACGTGGTACGAGACGCCGAACATCCACTTCTGCACGGTCACCGACTTTCTCGATCTTTGCGACGTTGCCGGTGCGCGCGTGGAGCGGGCCATCGCGTTCAACGCCTATGGGCGACGCATGCGATTCGGGTCGGGGACGGTCGAGTCGGTCGCGCGGCCGGAGACCGAGGCCGGGGACGGACGGCGCGGCGTGCCTCTCTGGCTCATCAATCTCCTGGCCGAGCAGGCGGTGATGGTGTTGAGCCGCAAGGACTGACGCCCCGCGCCGTGCGGGCCGCCTGCGGCGCGGCGGCGGGTCGCCAGTTGAACGTCCAGGCCTTCTCTCCGTCGATGGCGGCGAGGCCGGGCGATCCCGTCTTCATCGCCTCCACGATGATGACGCCCGAAAAGGACGCCCAGCCGAAGCGCCCGATCCGCTCGATCGCGAGCGTCGTCGAGGCGCCGAGGCGCGCGACGGCGGGCGGCCAGTGAAGGGCTTCCGACCAGGTGACGGGCGTGAAGCCGGTCTCGCCTAGCATCCGCGTCAGCTGTCCGCGCGAATAGGGACGGCCCGAACCGAAGGGCGAGGTGTCGAACCGGGCCCAGGTGCCGCGCCGGTTGGGCACCACGATCATCAACCGCGCGTTCGGCGCCATCACGCGGTGCGCTTCCTGTAGCGTCAGACGTGGGCGCTGCGCCTCCTCCAGCATGTGCACGAGGAGCACGCGGTCGAACATCGCGTCGACCACCGGCCAATCCAGAGGATCGATGAGCGCCGTCAGGCCGGGCTCCCGCATCGGCCAATGGCTGGAGCCGAGCCGGGCCGGCATGAAGGCCGCGACCCGCTCCGCCTCGCCGCGAAAGCCCGCCAGATAGGGCGGCGCGAACCCGAGGCCGGCGACGCGAAGGCCGCGCACGTCCTGCCAGCGGGCCCGAATGCGCTGTACGATGAGCCGCCGCGCGAACTCGCCGACGGAGCGGGCGTCGGGCTTGCCGTAGAAGGCAAGGAGGTCCGAGACGTCGAGCGACACGGCCGGGCGACCCTTTCGTAACGAGGCCGATCCCCTGAGCCTATGCCGGGCGATCGTGCGGCACGGCTGGCCGCCGCGCGCGACAAGCCTACATCACAAAGTCCATCCGATCGATTGGACAATGCGTGCGGCCAATCCATTCGCCCAATTCATGCGTTCGGGTTAGATCGTCCTGTCCCGCCGATGCGGACACCCACTGCCGCGAGGTTTCCATGCCGCTCGAAGTCCTGCTCGTTCCCTGTCTCGAAGACAACTACAACGTCATCCTCCACGAGGACGGACGCACCGCCCTCATCGACGCGCCGGACGATCCGGCCATCATGGCGGTGCTGGAGGACCGGGAATGGCGCCTCGACGAGATCCTGATTACACATAATGATTGGGATCATGTCGACGGGCTGCGCGCGCTCAAGGACCGCTTCGGCGCGCGTGTCATCGGGCCGACCAAGGATGCCGATGCGATCGGCAATATCGATCTGCGGGTCTCGGGCGGGGATACGGTCGAGGTCCTGGGTCGCACCGTCTCGGTCATCGATACGCCGGGGCATACGCCCGGCCATGTCAGCTACCACTTCGCGGCCGACAAGCTCGCCTTCGTCGGCGATGCCCTCTTCGTGATGGGCTGCGGGCGGATGCGCGGTCAGCGGGCCAAGGAGATGTGGGAAGGGCTGGAGCGCTTGCGCGCGCTGCCCGACGACACGGCCGTCTATGTCGGCCACGAGTACACCCAGTCCAACGCCCGCTTCGCCCTCTCCGTCGATCCTGGCAATGCTGCCCTCCTGATGCGCATGGAGGAGGTCGACCGGTTGCGCCGCGACGATCGCCCGACCGTGCCGACGACGATCCAGGCCGAGAAGGCTACCAATCCGTTCCTGCGGGCCGATACCGAAGAGATGGCCGAGGCCATGGGCATGCCGGGCACCGAGCCCTGGATGGTCTTCGGCGCGTTGCGGGCGGCCAAGGACACGTTCTGATGTTCGAAGGCAAGAGTCTCTCGGAGATGAGCCCGCGCGAGATCGTCGCCGCGCTCGACCTCACACCGCATCCCGAGGGCGGGCACTACCGGCAGACCTTCCGCGACGAGGCGGGAGGAGCGCGCGGCGCATCGACGGCGATCTACTATCTTCTCGAAGCCGGGGAGCATTCGCACTGGCACAAGGTCGATGCGGCCGAGGTCTGGCATTTCCACGCCGGCGGCCCGCTCGCCCTGACCCTCTCGCCCAACGGGCACGACGCGGAGGCCCATCGGCTCGGCCTCAACCTCGGCGCCAACGAGCGCCCGCAGATCGTCGTGCCGGCCGGCTGGTGGCAGACGGCGGAGCCGCTGGGCGAGTGGACGCTCGTCGGCTGCACCGTCGCGCCGGGCTTCGTCTTCGAGGGCTTCGAGATGGCACCCGATGACTGGTTCCCGAAACCGCGCGATACTCGGTCCGATCAAAACGAGACGAAGAGCGTACGATGACGAACGACATCGACACCAACCGGACCGTAACCCTAGACGTCCGCCCCGGGCCATGTACCCATCTCGGCGAGACGAAGCCGGTGCAGCCATCCGCCCACGGATGCGAGGACTGCCTGAAGACCGGCGACGACTGGGTCCACCTGCGCATCTGCATGACCTGCGGCCATGTCGGATGCTGCGATTCGTCCAAGAACAAGCACGCGACCCAGCATTTCCACGCGACGGCCCACCCCATCATGCGCTCCATCGAACCCGGCGAGGGCTGGGGATTTTGCTACGAGGACGGCGCGATGTTGAAGGCCCGTGGCTGAGGGCTGGCTCTTCGGATCCTGGGAAGCGGTCGCCTGGGGCATCGTCTCGGCGATCATCGTCTATGCCGCCATCATCGCGCTCACGCGGCTGGCTGGCCTGCGCTCGCTCGCGTCGATGAGCGCCTACGACATGGCCATGACGGTCGCGATCGGATCGACGCTGGCGTCCGCCGTCGCGAGCCCCAATCCGGCGATCGTCCACACGCTGATCACGCTGGCCGTCCTCTTCGGAGCGCAGATCGCGGTGGCGCGGCTCCGGCTTTCGGGCAAGGCGGTCGCACGGATGATCGACAACGAGCCGCTGCTTCTCGTCGAGAACGGGCGGATGCTGGAGGCCAACCTCGCGGCCGCCCGCGTGACACCGGACGATCTGCGCGGACAGTTGCGCCAGCAGGGCGTCGCGAGCTTGGAGGGCCTGGCAGCCGTGGTGCTGGAGACGACGGGCGGCATCTCGGTCCTGACCGAGGCACCGAGCCCGGAGATGATGCAGGGCGTGCGCCGGTCAGCCTGAGCGTCGTAGCAGCATCTGCCAGGACGCGACGACGGCACCGAGGGTGACGAGGGCGCAAGCGAGGACGATGCCTGCCGTCAGCCGCGCCTGCCCGGCGGCGATGAGGACGAGCGTGGAGAGGACGGGCGCGGCATAGGACGCCGCGCCGAGCACCCTGATGTCGCCGCGCTTGCAGCCCCAGTCCCAGACGTAGAACGCACCGCCCACCGGTCCGAGCCCGAGCGACAGAATTGCCAGCCACGCGCCCCAACCGGGCGGCCAGACCGTCTCTTCGAACAGAACATGAAGCGCGAAGCTCAGCGCTGCCGTCGCGAGGCAGAAACCGGCGACGGCTTGCGTCGGTACGGAGCGCGCGAGCCGCGAGAGGACGGAATAGCCCGACCAGATGAGCGCGCAGGCGAGGGCGGCGAGGTAGCCTAGCGTGTAATCGGCATCGAAACCGGCCTCCAGCGCTTGCCCATTCGCACCCTCTTCGGCGCGCAGCACGATCAGCCCGGCGCCCAGAAAACCGAGGACGGCGCCGACGATATGGTTGGAGCGCAGCGTCTCGCCCGGTAGCAGCGCAGAGAAGAGTACGATGAGGAGGGGCCAGAGATAGGCGATCAGGCTCGCCTCGACGGGCGGCGCGAGCTTGAGTGCGGTGAAGTACATCGCGTGGTAGCCGAAGAGCCCGCCGACGCCGAGAAGCCAGACCGGCCAGGGTTGCCGGGCAAGGCTCGCCAGCCCCTTCGGTCCATCCCCCAGCAGCACCCAGACCACCCCGATGACACTCGCGACCGAGAAGGCGAGCGCGTTGAGGAGAAGGGGCGGCACGTCGCCCGTCAGCGTCGTCAGGGTGGCGAGGACGGCCCACATCAGCACGGCGACGAGACCGACGAGGGTCGCCGACCCGGACGACGTGGCGGGCGTGGTCACGCCTCAGACCCAGAGATAGGCGGTATAGGCGACATAGGTGACGAGGAAGCCCGCGCCGACGGCCCGCCCCAGAACGCCCCGCCACCAGCCGATCGCGAGAAGAAGGACGGTCGCGGCCAGCATGACCGGCACGTCGAAGGTCAGAACGCTGGCCGGCACCGGGATCGGGCCGACGAGCGCGGTGACACCCATGATGCCGAGAATGTTGTAGATATTCGAGCCGAGCACGTTGCCGATCACGAGCCCGGCCTCCTTGCGAAGCGCGGCAGCGATGGCGGCCGCCAGCTCGGGCAGCGACGTGCCGACCGCGACGACGGTGAGCCCGACCACCGTATCGGAGACGCCATACGCCTCCGCCAGCCCGACCGCGCCGTCGACGAGGAGCTTGCCGCCGACAAGGATGGCGGCGAGACCGCCCAGCGCGAAGACCAGCGAAAGCGGCAACGAGACTTTGGTGTCCTTGGGAAGATCGTCATCCTTCCGCTCGGCGAGCCAAGCATAGGCGATGTAGGCGACGAGACCGACGATGAGGACGACGCCGGCCAACGCGCCGATGCGCCCGAAGACGGCCAGTCCGGCCAACGCGAGCGCGGAGAGGAGCATGACCCCGCCGTCGCGCCGCAGCGCATCCCGACCGACGGGGACCGGGATCATGAGCGCCGCCACGCCGAGGATGAGAAGGATGTTGGCCGTGTTGGAGCCCAACACGTTGCCGAGCGCGACGCCGGGCGCGCCGGCCAGCACGGCCTGCACGCAGGCGACGAGTTCGGGCGCGGACGTTCCAAAGCCGAGAAGGACGACGCCGACGAACATCGGCGAGACGCCGGCCCGGTTCGCCAGCGCGACGGCACCGCGCACCAACCCCTCACCGCCGAGCAGCAGCAGGACGAGCCCGGCGATGACGAGTGCGGCGAGCATGGGCGCGGGACCTTGGGAGAACGGGGCGAAGACGGAAGGAGGTCGCACGGAGAACCCGGGCGCATCCTCACATGGCGGATAGGGCGCGCGGCATCAAGAGCGGCACAGATGCTAGAGCCGTTTCTCCATCATCAGTACCGTCTTGCCGCTCATCGCATTGAACCGCGAGAGAAGGCGCACGAAGCCTGAGCGCTCGTGAAACGCGATCGAGACCGGATTCGGCGGATCCTCGTTGACCTCGCATGTCAGGCGCGGGATCGCCTTCACCGCCGCGATGCGCCCGGCATCCTCGTAGAGTGCGCGGCCGATGCCGCCGCCCTTGGCATCGGGTGAGACCATCACGCGGTCGATGTAGAAAAAGGGTTCGTCGCTCGCGTTCTCGAACCAGCGGTAGTTCAGACTGTCATAGTCGGCGAGACCTCGCGGCATGCCGATGAGCGCACCCACTCGTGCGCCATCCCGCTCCGCGATGCGGACGGCGAGCGCCATGGCGAGGACCTCGTTGAGGCTCTCCGCCGTCTCCTCGCAGATCTCGGCGATATAGGTGTTGTTGAGCGCCAGCAGCCAGTCGGCGTCTCGGTCCGGTTCGTAGTCGCGAATGGCGAGGGACATCGGTGGCCTTAGCGGCGACGTAGCCGGCGCGGGCGGTCATCCGGTGCAATATTGACGACCGGTCCCGCGCCCTGCCGGAAGAGATAGGCACCGAGCAGCCCCTGGTTCCGCGTCCGAAGGAATGGCTCGCGCAGCGCGTCGGTATGGCGGCGGTTCGCGTTCTCGTCGTTGATCACGTAGCCGGTATAGCCTGGCCGCTCGCGCGTCTCAGTGAACGCGAAGGCAGGGCCGGCGAGGGCCACGAAGGCCAGTGTCGTCGCGAGGGCGGTGCGGAGCATCGGGCGGGTCCTTGAGGTGCGGAATGTTTCGCCACCAACATGGCGCGTTGCGGCGGGTCTTGCCAGTGACTTCGGATCACCAAGCCGGCAACGCGAGGGGAACGCCCCCCGCCACGGCGTCAGGCCGCCCGGTCGATCAGGATCTCGCGCTTGCCCGCGTGGTTGGCGGGACCGACGATCCCCTGCTTCTCCATCTCCTCGATAATCGAGGCCGCCCGGTTGTAACCGATGCCGAGGCGGCGCTGGATGTAGGAGGTCGAGGCCTTTCCGTCCCGAAGGATGATCGAGAGCGCCTGATCGTAGGGATCGTCGGAGTCGGGTGCGTGACCGGATGACTTTCCACCCTTTCCGCCACCGGCCGCCGGCTCCTCGTCGTCGTCGACCGTGATCTCGTCGAGATAGTCGGGCGCGCCGAAGGACTTGAGGTGATTGACGACATCCTCGACCTCGGCGTCCTCCACGAACGGCCCATGCACGCGGCTGATGCGCCCGCCGCCCTTCATATAGAGCATGTCTCCCTGGCCGAGGAGCTGCTCCGCGCCTTGCTCGCCGAGGACCACGCGGCTGTCGATCTTCGACGTGACCTGGAAGCTGATCCGGGTCGGGAAGTTCGCCTTGACGACGCCGGTGATGACATCGGTCGAGGGGCGCTGCGTCGCCATGATGAGGTGGATGCCGGCCGCACGCGCCATCTGCGCGAGGCGCTGGATGGCCCCTTCGATATCCTTGCCGGCGACCATCATCAGGTCGGCCATCTCGTCGACGATCACGACGATCATCGGCAACGGCTTGAGATCCATCTCCTCGGTCTCGTAGACGGGCTCTCCGGTCTCGACATCGAAACCGGTCTGAACGGTGCGGGTGATGGCCTCGCCGCGCTCGGCTGCCTCCTTCACGCGCTGGTTGAAGCCCTCGATATTGCGCACGCCGAGCTTCGACATGGAGCGGTAGCGATCCTCCATCTCGCGCACCGTCCACTTGAGCGCGACGACCGCCTTCTTGGGGTCGGTGACGACTGGCGAGAGGAGATGCGGGATACCGTCATAGACCGAGAGCTCGAGCATCTTCGGATCGATCATGATGAGGCGGCACTGCTCGGGCGAGAGCCGGTAGAGGAGCGAGAGGATCATCGTGTTGACGGCGACCGACTTGCCCGAACCGGTGGTGCCGGCGATGAGGAGATGCGGCATGCGCGCGAGGTCGGCGACGACGGGCTCGCCGCCGATCGTCTTGCCGAGGCACATCGGCAGGCGGGCCTTCGAGTTGTCGAACGCCTCGGCCTCCAGGATCTCGCGCAGGTAGACCGTCTGGCGGTTGCGGTTTGGCAGCTCGATGCCGATCGCGTTGCGGCCGGGCACGACCGCGACGCGCGCCGAAATCGCGCTCATCGACCGGGCGATATCGTCGGCCAGACCGATGACACGGCTCGACTTGATGCCGGGCGCCGGGCAGAGCTCGTAGAGCGTGACGACCGGGCCGGGCCGAACGTCGACGATCTCGCCCCTGATGCCGAAGTCGTCGAGCACGCCTTCCAGCATCTGCGCGTTGTCGCCGAGCTGCACGCGGCTCATCGCCGGGTCCTGCTGCTGCGGACCTGGCAGTGAGAGGAGGTCGAGCGGCGGCGTCTCGTAGGCGCGGGCGGGATCGTTCGCCGCAACGGGGGCCGCAGGGGCCGCCTGCCTCGCCGCGGGCGTCGGTGCGACCGGGCGGATGGGCGTCGGTGCGACCGCGACGGGGCGCGGTGCCGGCGTGGGCTGCGGCGCAATGTCTGCCAATGGTGCGTCCGGCTCGTCTTCATCGGGATCGTCGAAGGCCAGCATCTCGAAATCGCGTGGGCGCGTCACTTCGAGCGCGGCGAGGCTCTGATGAGGCTCGGCGTCGGGCTCAGGCGCCTGATCGTCTCTGTCGGCTACGGGCGATGTTGCGGGCGCCGTCGGCTCGGGCGCAGGTCGGATGGCTTGCGGGGCCGACTGTAACGGAGCGGCGGCGTTCGCGTCGCCCGGGGGCTCATAGGCCGGTGCAGTGTAGACCGGCTCGGCATAGGCTGGCTCTGCGTAGACCGGCTCCGGCGGAGCGGCGAAGGCCGGGGTCTGGGCGGCGAAGCCGGGCTCCCGGCGTGTGAAGGCGGGTTCCTGACGCGTCAGCGAATCGTCGCTCATTTCCCCGGGTGACGCGAACTCGGGCGTGCGCGGCTTCAGGAGCCTGGAGAAGGCCCCACGCGCACTGATCGCGGCATGGGCGACGCCGCCGGCGGCGACCGCGAAGATGCCGGAACGGTCCGTCTCGTCGTAGTCCTCGTCATCCTCGTTGTCATGCGAGTGGATGACCGGTGCCCGACGGGCCTTCACGGGTTCCTCGACCCGCGGCTCGGGCTTGGCGCGCGGCATGGCGCGGACGGCATCGAGCGGCACCCGCATCGCGCTCGCGTGACGAAGCGCGAAACCGGCGACGAGGAGCGCCAGCGCGGCCGAGATCTTGCCCGGCAGACCGATGCCGGCAAGGGACGACGCGATCATCCCATCGGTCAGATCACCAACGACGCCGCCGAGCCCGGTCGGCAGCGGCCAGCTCATCGGCGTCGGCAGGTGCGAGAGGAGGGCTCCGACAAATGGCAGACCGACGAGGAGAACGAGCGCCCGCCCGCCAATGCGTGGCACGATCGCGCCCACCATCCAGCGCCGCGCCCATTCGAGCAGCACGACGAGGACCGCGATGCTGGCCAGGCCGAAGAGCTGCATCGCCATGTCCGCGAAGACGGCGCCGCGCGCGCCCATCCAGTTGGTGACGGGCCCATCGGTCGCGTGGTTGAGGCTCGGGTCGTCCACCGACCAGGAGACGAGCGCCAGCGCCGCCATGCCGATCGCGACCAGCAGCACGAGCGCCATGCCCCGTCTGAAGCGCCGCGTGTGACCCTGCGCCGCCAGCGCATCCAGGAACGTTTCCCAACGCTCGCCTACAGTCCGGTTCAGCCGTACGCCCGCCATCGATGGCTTCCTCGTCGTCAAAGAGAGGCGAAGGATAGGCGCGGCCGGGTAAAGGTGGCTTTAACTATGCAGCCCCCGGCGGACGCCTCTACACGCGCGGGTGTGAAGCGTGCGGGCGAGATCGCGATTGGCCGACGGCGCCCATCGCCCTACCTTGCCGCACAGACCGAAACGGAGACGACAGATGACAGCCTTCGATCACACCCGGCGCAGTGCGCTCAAGACCGCCGGCCTGGCCGGCCTCGGCGCAGCGGCTCTCACCGTGCCGGCGCGCGCGGGCGGCCACACGGCGGCGGAGACCGCCTCGCTTCCCGATCGCCCGGTCTTCAACAAAGGCAATCTCGGCGCCTTCACTGTCATGACGGTGCTCGACAACGCGCGTCAACTGCCCGGACCGCACCCGATCTTCGGCGAGAACCAGCCTGCCGAAGAGGTCGCGGCCTATGCCGAGGCGCACTTCCTGCCGGGCGACCAGATGGAGATCGGCTTCACGCCCACCATCGTCGATACGGGCTCGGGCCTCGTTCTCTTCGACACCGGCAATGGCGGCGATGCCGGCCAACTTGTCTCACGCATGATGGCGGCGGGGATCGATCCGGCCGATATCGCGACCGTCGTGATCACGCACATGCATCCCGACCATGTCGGCGGGTTAATGAATGGCGACGCGCCGACCTTCGCCAATGCCGAATACGTCACCGGCGCGAGCGAGTTCAACGCCTGGACATCGGGCGATGCGGTGCCGGACCACGTCGTTGCCAACGTCCTCCCCCTCGCCGACCGCTTTCGGATGATCGAGCCCGGCGATGACGTCGTTTCCGGCATCACCGCCATCGAGGCCTATGGCCACACGCCGGGCCACATGGCCTACAATGTCGAGAGCGAGGGCAAGCGCCTGATCGTGACAGCCGACGCCGCCAACCACTATGTCGTCAGCCTGCAGAAGCCCGACTGGCATGTGCGCTTCGACATGGATAAGGAAGCCGCCGCCCAAACGCGCAAGGACCTCTTCGGCATGATCGCCGCCGACAAGGTGCCCTTCGTCGGCTACCACATGCCGTTCCCGAGCATCGGCTACATCGAACCGATGGACGGCGGTGGCTTCCGCTACGTCGCCGCGAGCTACCAGCTCTATCTTTAATGTCTCAAGCCGGCGGCCTGGGAACGCCTAGCGCCGACCGGCTTGCGAGAGGCGGGCCGGACCCTCGAGGGCTTCTATCGAGGTTCAGTCCGGTAGGTGACCCTACCTCCTACCGTCATTCTCGGGCACCCAGCCGAGAATCCAGGGGCGTCGTGTGTGGAACCTCTGCCCGCTCTCCCGACCGATGGCACGAGTTGCGAGGATTTGCCTGCGATCAAGACGACGCGGTTGACGCTTTGGATCCTCGGGTCGGTGCCCGAGGATGGCGAGGAGGAGGTTAGTGGTCGAACCAACCTTTGGAGGAACGGTTTGCCTGGCGGCGACGAACCGGCACTGCGGGACCGGCGGATTGAACGATGCCTTTCCGCCGGTCGTCTCGGCGCCGATGCCTTAGCCGACTGCGGTGCCCTCCGCGGCGTCTTCCACCTTGGGATTGCCGACGCGTTCGGCGAACTTCTCGAAGAACTTGCCCGCCAGCTTCGTCGCCGTGCTCTTCACCAGCCGGCCACCGAGCTGTGCAAGCTTTCCGCCGATATCGGCGCGGGCGGTGTATTTCAGCAGCGTTTGTTCGCCGTGATCCTCCAGCACCACGTCCGCGCCGCCTTTGGCAAAACCGGCTGCACCGCCCGAGCCCTCGCCCGTCAGCGAGAAGCGCTCCGGCGGGTTGCTCGGGTCGAGCGTGACGTTGCCGCCAAAGGTGGCCTTTACCGGCCCGACCCTCAGAACGACCTTGGCTTCAAGCTCGGTATCTGAGTGCTTGATGAGCTCCTCGCAGCCTGGAATGCAGTCCTTGAGCACCTCCGGATCGTTGAGCGCGGCGTAGACCTCGGCGCGGGGGGCGGGGATCATGATCTCGTCTTCGAGTTCCATGGCCATGGGATGTCCTTTCTAACAGGAGGGAAGGCGGAGGCGGGCGAGGGTTTCGGCGTCTGCTAGGGAAAGACGGGGCCGAAATCGAGTAAAGCTGTCGAGAAGCCGCGAGCGCCAGGCTGACGGCCGCAGTGAACGCGATCTGCGGAGGGTCATGCCGCCGTCTCCAATAGGTGCGCTTCCTCGCGGGCGAGGTCGTCGGGCGTATCGATATCGGCGAAATAGGCCGGATCGCTCGTCGGAAACGGCGAGACGAGATCCGGTCTATCCCGGGTCAGTCGGCGGCAACCGAGGCGGGCGTCGCCGGCCAGGATGGTGTCCCGAAGGACGGGCGGTATCACGATCGGGTTGCCGCGCCCATCGCCGCGAACCGGAACGGTGATCCGCCCGCCGGGCCCCGAGAAATGGACGTCGAGCAGCGTGATGAGTGCCGCGGACGTCAGGCGTGGCTGATCGCCCAGGGCCAGTACGGTGTGAGCTCTCGTCGGCACGGCGGATAGCCCTACGCCGACCGAGGTCATCTGCCCGTCCGCGAAATCCAGGTTGTGAACGAGCGTTACGTCCGACCGGTCGAGCGCTTGCGTCACGTCTGCGCTGTCGTGACCGGTAACGACGAAGACGGGGCCTCGCCGCGCGGCGAGGCACGCCTCCGCCACATGGCGGACGAGGGGGCGACCGCCCAGTTCGAGCAGCAGCTTGTTGCGCGCACCCATCCGCCGCGAGAGGCCGGCGGCTAGAATGACGAAGGCGATGTCCGTCATGGCGCCTCGGCGGGGCGCGGTGTGCGGCGCCAGCTGACGATCTGCGCGAGCACGGACAGCGCGATCTCTTCGGGCGTGACCGCACCGATGGCGAGCCCGGCGGGCGCCTGCACGCACGACGGGTCGAGCCCGTCCTCGCCGAGGCGCGCGCCGAGAGCGGTGAACTTCGCGCGGCTTCCGACGAAGGCGACATGTGCGGCACCGCTTTGCAACGCCCAGGTCAGCGCCACTTCGTCGCCGCGCCCCTGCGTCGCGACGACGACGTAGTCGGGCGCCGGGGCCTCAGCCTCGAAATCGGCCATGAAGGCATCCGGGTCAGCGCTGTCGCGTCGCTCGAAGCCGGGGGCGCGCAAGGTCCGATGGAGGTCCATACCGGCAGCGAGGCCGATGAGTGCCAGCGCGACCGGGCCGCCGCCGCAGACCGTGAGGCGCGGCTGCGCGAGCGAAGGCTCGATGAAAACATCGACCGAGCCTCGGCTCGGGCAGTTGTTGCGTGCGTAGCGCAGCCCGTCGCGCTCGGTCCCGGCTTCCGCACCGGTCGCCTCCAACAGATCCTGCGGGCGTAGGGCGACGAGTTGCGGCACGCCCGTCTCGATCGCTTCGCGAGCGGCCTTGGCCACGGCGCCTCGCGTACACCCGCCGCCGAGCCAGCCAGCGCCGAGCGTTCCATCGGCATGGATGAGGGCCTTGTCGCCCGGCCGTACCGCCGAAGCCCCGACGGTGCGCACGACAGTCGCGACTGCATGAGGCGTCCCGGCGTCCCGCAGGGCCGCGACCTCGCTCTCGAGTTGGGAACGCGTGTGGAGGGACGGGCTCACAGCCGGGCCAGTTCGTGCTCGAGCGCGGCGATGTCGGCGAGCGTCGTGGCGGATGCGAAGAGATCGAGATGAGGCAGCGCCGCCGCCATGCCGCGCGCGACGGGCTCGTACCCGGCCCAGCCCTTCAACGGGTTCAGCCAGACCACGCGGCAACCCCGCCGCTTGAGGCGCGCCAGCGCCGCATCGATGACCTCCGGCCCTTCGCTGTCATAACCATCCGAGAGAATGACCACGACGGTGCGCGCATCGACGAGGCGCCGGGCGTAGGTGCGGGCGAACTGGTCGAGATTGCCGCCGATCCGCGTGCCGCCGCCAAAACCGTTGGCGAGAAGCGTGATGCGGTTGATGGCACGCAACGGGTCCTCGTCGCGCAGCGCGTCCGAAATGCGGACGAGCCGGGTGTGGAAGAGATAGGCGTCGGCATTGGCGTCGGCGCGCATCAGGCCGGCGAGAAAGGCGAGGAAATAGCGCGCGTAGAGCGTCATCGAGCCCGATACGTCGCAGAGCGCGGCGATGCGGACGGGGCGATCGGGCCGGCTGCGCCGGGCGAGGCGCAGCGGCTCGCCGCCGGTCGACAGGCTGTGGCGGGCCGTGCGACGCAGATCGATCCGCGCGCCCCGCTTCGCGATCTTGGCGCGCCGCGAGCGCTTGTCGCGCAGGGCCCTTCCGATGCGAACGGCGACGGCCTCGGCCGCGCGGATGTCCTGCGGGCTGACGATCTTGCGCAGATCCGTCGCCATCAGGTTGCGCGTGCGTGTGGCGACGAGCTTGCCGACGCCGTCCGAGAAGGCGTCGCCTTCGCCCTCGTCGTCTGGGGCATGGGCCTCGCCCTTGGCGCCGCCTGCCGCGTCGTCGCCTTCGCGGGTCGATCGGGTGTTGTCCTTGGGCGTGCCGTTGTCGTTCTCGGCCAACCGTGACCGGACGCGGCCGGCATCCATCCAGAAGCTGTCGAAGAGCTCGTCGAACCGCTTGGCCTCGTCGGTGGATCCGGAACAGACGGCCTTGAGCGCGCGGCGCGTGGCCGTCGGGTCGGGGCATGCGACATGCGTGAGGGCTTCGAGCGCCGTGCCGGCTTCGGCGACGCCAAGCTTGAACCCGTTCTCGCGCAGGTGCCCCACGAAGCCCGCCATTCGAACGGCAATGCCCTCGTCGCGGGCCGCGAAGCGGGTGACGCGGGTGGCGGGGTGGCTCATGCCGCTGTGCCCCGCGCCGGCCTCATGCCGCCTTGCCTGCAAGACGCTGTGCGACCATTTCGGGGATCGCCGCGCGGTCGCCTTGCGTCTTGAGCAGCGTTGCAAGCGTGACTTGGAGGACCGCCGGATCATGCGTCAGATCGTTGACGCCGAGGCCAGCCAACGCGGCCGCGAAGTCGAGCATCTCGGCAATGCCGGGCGTCTTCTCCAGTTCTTCCTTCCGAAGCGCCTGCACGAAGCCGACGATCTGCTCGGCCAGCCGTGCCTCGACGCCGGGCAGGCGCGCGGCCAGTATCGCGAGTTCGGTCTCACGGTTCGGGTAGTCGATATGCGCGTAGAGACAGCGCCGGCGCAGGGCATCGGAGAGATCGCGCGTGCCGTTGGCCGTCAGGATGACGTTAGGGCGGGTGACGGCCGGGATGGTGCCGAGTTCCGGTACTGTGATCTGAAAGTCCGACAGGACCTCCAGAAGATAGGCTTCGAATTCTTCGTCCGCCCGGTCGATCTCGTCGATGAGAAGGACCGGCGCCTTATCCTGCCGAATGGCCTTTAAAAGAGGGCGTTCGAGGAGGTAGTCCTCTGAGAAGATACGCGCCTCGACCTCGGAGCCGGTCTCACCGCCCTCCGACGCCGCGCGGATGGCGAGAAGCTGGCGCTGGTAGTTCCACTCATAGATGGCCTGAGCCGCATCGAGGCCCTCGTAGCATTGGAGGCGAATGAGCTCGGTGCCCTTCACCGCCGCCAATGTGCGCGCGACCTCGGTCTTGCCGACACCAGCCGCGCCTTCGAGCAGCAAGGGGCGGCCGAGCGCGAGCGCGAGGTGGAGCGCCATCGCCAGATCGGGCGGGGCGACATAGCCCTCGGTCGCCAGATCGGCCTGAAGCTGGGTCCAGTCTGTCATCGTCTCGGCGAGGCGGGGTGCGGCCGCCTCGCCCTGTCCATCAACCGTGCAGACCGAGATCGTTGGCGATCTTCCAGATGCGCCAGTGATCGTGCGGCATGTGGGCCTGCTTGAGGCCGAAGGTGCGGAACGCGTCATGCACCGCGTTGGAGAAGGCGGGCACGCCGCCCACGTTCGGGCTTTCGCCGACGCCCTTCGCCCCGATCGGGTGATGCGGGGAGGGCGTTTCCGTGAAGTCGGTCGTGTAGGTCGGCGTCTCCCAGGCGGTGGGGATGAAGAAGTCCATCATCGTGCCAGTGGTGCAGTTGCCCATCTCGTCATAGGCGATCTCCTGGCCCATCGCGATAGCGAGCGCCTCCGTCAGGCCGCCATGGACCTGACCCTCGATCACCATCGGGTTGATCCGCGTGCCGCAATCGTCGAGCGCGTAGAACTGACGGATCTCGTGGGTGCCGGTGTCGGCGTCGATCTCCATGACGCAGATATAGGCGCCGAAGGGATAGGTCATGTTGGGCGGATCGTAATAGCTGACCGCTTCGAGACCCGGTTCGACGCCCGGGATCGCCTGATTGTAGGCCGCGTAGGCGATGTCCTTCATCGTCTTGAAGCGCTCGGGCGCGCCCTTGACGACGAAGCGATCGACGTCGAACTCGACGTCGTTGTCGTGCACTTCGAGGAGGTAGGCCGCGATCATCTGGGCCTTGGCCCTGATCTTGCGCCCCGCCATGGCCGCCGCCGCACCTGCGACCGGCGTCGAGCGCGAACCGTAGGTGCCGAGACCGTAGGGCGCCGTGTCGGTATCGCCTTCCTCGACCGTGATGGAATCGGCCGGCAAGCCGATCTCGCTGGCGAGGATCTGCGCAAACGTCGTCGCGTGGCCCTGGCCCTGGCTGATCGTGCCGAGGCGCGCGATAGCCGAACCCGTGGGATGGATGCGGATTTCGCAGCTATCGAACATGCCCATGCCGAGAATATCGCAATTCTTGACCGGGCCGGCGCCGACGATCTCGGTGAAGTGCGACAGGCCGATGCCGATGAGCTTCCTTGTCTCGCCGCGGTTGAAGGCCTCCAACCGCTCGGCCTGCTCCTTGCGCAACCCATCATAGTCGACGGCTTTCAGCGCCTTCTCCCAGGCGGTGTGGTAGTCGCCCGAATCGTATTCCCAGCCGAGCGCCGACTGGTAGGGGAACTGCTCTTTCTTGATGAAGTTGATGCGGCGCAGCTCGGCCGCGTCCATGTCGAGCTCGATCGCGAGGACCTCGATCATCCGCTCGATGAGATAGGCCGCCTCCGTCACCCGGAACGAGCAGCGATAGGCGACGCCGCCCGGCGCCTTGTTGGTGTAGACACCGTCGACGCCCACGTAAGCGACCGGGATGTCGTAGGAGCCCGTGACGATGTGGAAGAAGCCGGCGGGGAACTTGGTCGGGTCGGCGCAGGCGTCGAAGGCGCCATGATCGGCCGTCACATGGACGTGGAGCCCGGTGATCTTGCCTTCTTTCGTGGCGCTGATCTTGCCCTTCATCCAATAGTCGCGGGCGAACGAGGTCGCCATCAGGTTGTCCATCCGGTCCTCGATGAACTTGACCGGCTGGCCGGTCACGATCGAGGCGACGATGGAGCAGACATAGCCCGGATAGACACCGACCTTATTGCCGAAGCCGCCGCCGATATCGGGCGAGACGACGCGGATATTGTGCTCTTCGATGCCGGAGAGCAGCGAGGCGACGGTGCGCACGACATGCGGCGCCTGGAAGGTGCCCCAGAGCGTGAGCTTGCCGGTCACCTTGTCCATCGACGCGACCGAGCCGCAGGTTTCCAGCGGGCACGGGTGCGTGCGGTGGTAGTAGACCATCTCCTCGGCGACGATTTCAGCGCTGTCGATGGCCTGCTCGGTGGCGGTCTTGTCGCCCTCTTCCCAGAGGAAGATGTGGTTGTCGTGCCGGCGCTCGCCATGGGCGCCCGAGGTTTGGCCCTGGATGTCCTCACGGAGCACCACGGCGCCCTCTTCGAGCGCCTTGAAGGGGTCGGTGATGACCGGCAGCTCTTCGTAGTCGACCTCGACGAGCTCGACCGCGTCGGCCGCGATGTAGCGGTCCTTGGCGACGACGAAGGCGACTTCCTGGCCCTGGAAGAGGACCTTTCCATCGGCCAGCACCATCTGCTTGTCGCCGGCCAGCGTCGGCATCCAGTGGAGGTTGAGCGGTGCGAGGTCTTCGGCCGTCAGGACGGCGACGACGCCCGGCAGCGCGAGCGCGGCGTCCTTGTTGATCGACTTGACGCGGGCGTGGGCGTAAGGCGAGCGCACGAAGTCGCCATGCAGCATGCCCGGCAGCTTGATGTCATCGACATAGTTGCCGCGCCCTTGGGTGAAGCGCACGTCCTCGACGCGCTTGCGCGATGTACCGAGCCCCTTGAGGCCCTTGATCCGGTCTTCACGGGAGATGGGGGTCATGTCGTTCATTATTCGGCATCCTCGAGCTCGGGGGCCGCGTGCTGACCTCCGCCGGCATGATCCATGCTTTTCGCAGCATTCATCTCACCGGCGGCGGCGAGGATCGATTTGACGATGTTCTGGTAGCCCGTGCAGCGGCAGAGGTTGCCGGCCATGCCGAAGCGGACCTCCTCCTCGGTCGGGTTCGGGTTCTCCTGGAGGAGCCGATGCGCGCGGGTGATCATGCCCGGCGTGCAATATCCGCACTGGAGGCCGTGATGCTCCTTGAACGCCGCCTGCAGCGCGTTGAGCTCGCCCGGCGTGTTGAGGCCCTCGATGGTCGTCACGTCGGCGCCGTTGGCCTGCGCCGCGAAGACGGTGCAGGACTTCACCGACTTGCCGTTCATATCGACCGTGCAGGCGCCGCAATGGGACGTCTCGCAGCCGACATGGGCGCCCGTCAGTTCCAGCGTCTCGCGCAGCACGTAGACGAGTAGTTCGCGCGGCTCGGCCAGGAACTCGCGCTCCTCTCCGTTCACCGTCATCGACATGGCCATTTTCGCCATCAGGCATCCTCCCCGGATGTCGTTGTGTTCTTTGTCAGTTTTGAGATTGTCGAGCGTGCCCGCTCAGGCGCGCGACCAGGCCCGCTCGATCGCGCGGGAGAGGACGATGCCCGCCACATGCCGCTTGAAGGCGACGGGACCACGATTGTCTTCCTGGGGATCGATATCGTCGAGCATCGCCTCGATCGCGGCCTTCACCGCGTCCGGTCCGCACTGCGATCCGACGAGCGCGGCGCCAGCCCTCTCGGAGTGCACAGGTACGTCGCTCAGGTTCGTCATGGCGATGGAGGCCGTGCCGACGCCATCCCCGTCGCGCGTCAGCAGCACGGCGGCCGCGGCGGTCGCGTAGTCACCGATCTTGCGCTTCTGCTTCTCGTAGGCGTATCCGCCGCCCGATGCCTCGAAGGTGATACGGGTGAGGATCTCGTCGTCCTCGCGTGCGGTCGCGTAGGCGGCTTCGTAGAACTCGCGCGCCGCGATCTCGCGAGTGCCTTTGGGGCCCTCGACGGTGAACGTCGCGTCGAGGCACTGCATGAGGCCCGGCATGTCGTTGCCCGGATCACCATTGGCGACGTTGCCGCCGATGGTGCCCATGTAACGGACCTGCGGATCGGCGATCTGCAGCGCCGCCTCGCGCATCAGGGGCGATGCCGTCGTAAGCCCCTCGTGGGTGATGAGCTCCATCTGCGTCGTCATCGCCCCGATGGCGACGCGGCCGCCCTCGACAGTGATGCCCTTGAGAACGTCGATGTCCTGGAGGTCGACCAAATGGTCGAGCGTCGCCATCCGCAGCTTCATCATCGGGACAAGGCTATGGCCGCCTGCGATCACGCGGGCATCGTCGCCGAGATCGACGAGGATCTTGACGGCCGACGCGACGTCGGGCGGGCGGTGGTACTCGAATGAGCCGGGAATCATAGATGTGTCCTCCAGGGCGCACGGTCGTGACGTGCCGAAACGGCGCACGTTGTCCGTGCACTCGCATGCCTCACCCTGCCCGAAAGACGAACTCTCGCACAAGTGCCCTTTCGGGGAACTTTTGTTCCGTCGGTCCTACGCCGCAGCGTCGGCTATCGCCTCCAGCCCGAGAAAGCCGCCCGACTGCCGAGCCCAAAGGTCCGCATAGAGGCCGCCGGCGGAGAGCAGTGCTTCGTGTGTACCCTCTTCGATGATGCGGCCCTGGTCCATCACGATGAGCCGGTCGAGCGCGGCAATCGTCGAGAGGCGGTGGGCGATCGCGATGACCGTCTTGCCGTCCATCAGGCGGTTGAGATTGTCCTGGATCGCGGCTTCGACCTCCGAATCGAGCGCCGAGGTCGCCTCGTCGAGAACGAGGATCGGTGCGTCCTTTAGAAGCACCCGCGCAATGGCGATACGTTGGCGTTGTCCGCCCGACAGCTTCACGCCCCGCTCGCCCACATGTGCGTCGTAGCCGGTTCGGCCCCGTGCATCGGTCAGCTCGGGGATGAAGCTGTCGGCGGCGGCGAGGCGGGCGGCTTCGCGAAGCGCGTCCTCGCCGGCATCCGGTCGTCCGTAGAGGATGTTGTCGCGAATCGAACGGTGGAGGAGCGAGGTATCCTGAGTGACCACGCCGATCTCGGCACGCAGGCTCTCCTGGCGCACGGCCGCGATGTCCTGCCCGTCGATGAGGATGCGCCCCGAGCCGACATCGTAGAAGCGAAGGAGGAGGTTGACGAGCGTCGACTTGCCCGCCCCCGAGCGGCCGACGATGCCGACCTTCTCGCCAGCGGCGATGTCGAGCTGAAGGTGGTCGATGATCTCCGTACCCCGCCCATCGGCGCCGGCCGGCCGCGCCTCGCCGTAGGCGAAGGTGACGTCCTCGAAGGCGATGCGGCCCTTGTCCACCGCCAGCACTTCGGCGCGCGGACGGTCGATGACGGCGTTGGGTCGGGCGATCGTCTCGATCGCGTTCTGGAGCGTGCCGACACTCTCGAAGGCGTGGGTGATGTTGCGCAGGATCCAGCCCGACATCTGGTTGATCCGCAACACGAGCGTCACGCAGAGCGCGACGGCGCCCAGGCTGATCGCGCCCTCCATCCAGAGCCCGATCGCGAGAACGGCGGAGGCGAAGATCATCAGGCTGCCGATCACCGTGACGGCGAGCGTCATGGTGATGATGGCGCGCATGAGATCGCGATAGGCGCGGGTATTGCTGGCGAAGCCCTCATACGCGAAGGCCTCCTCGCGGGAGGCGTGCGCGAAGAGTTTCACGCTCGGAATGTTCGTGTAGCTGTCGACGATGCGTCCGGAGAGCGCCGAGTTCTCCTCCGAGAGCTTGCGCGAGCGCTTCCTCACCTGCGGCACCAGCTTCCAGACGATGACGGCGTAGCCGGCGATCCAGCCAAAGACCGGCAGCATCAGCCGCCAGTCTAGCCCCGCAGTCAGGGCGAGCGTGCCGACGAGATAGACGAGAAGGTAGAAGGCGGCGTCGATGACGGCCATCACGATCTCGCGCAGCGACATGCCCGCCGCCATCACCTTTTGCGAGATGCGGCCGGCGAAATCGTTCTGGAAGAAGCCGAGCGATTGGCGCAGCACATAGCGATGCGAGAGCCAGCGCACCCGGTTGGTGATGCCGGGGACGAGGGTGAGGTTCACCGTCGAACGCGCGAGCAGCACCGTGACGGGGCGTAGGATCAGCACGACCGCCGCCATGCCCATCAGCGCGAGGCCATAGGTCTCGATAAACCGGTCCGGCCCGGTCTCCGCCATCCAGTCGACGAGCCGGCCCAAGAACACGAGCAGCGAAAGCTCGACAGATGCGGCGACGAAGGCGGCCACGGTGGCGGCGATCAGAAGGCCCCGGATCGGCGTCAGAAAATGCCGCAGAAAGCCCCAGATGTCCGCTGGCGGCCGGACGATCTCGGTCGGCGCCAGAGGGTCGAGCCGGCGCTCGAAATATCCGAAGAGGTTGGAAAGCATCGACCTTAGATAGGCCCGTGGCGGGCCGGCGTCAGGGCGGGCCCCGATCACGATTTCTGCGACATGCTGGCGAGGCTCGTGCGGGGTGCTACGTCCCGTGCTATTTCCGCGCCGCCAAGGCGTAAGGGAGACGGTCGTGAGTGATGGGGCAGACGATGCGATGACGGGTGCGATGACGGGTTTCGATCCGAGATGGCGCGATCCGGCCGACTACATCATCGGCATCACCAAGGAGATCTGGGAGGACCGCAACCTCCACACGCTGCGCCACTACTATGGAGACGCGATGGCGGTGCGTACCCCGGCCTCCATCGTCGTCGGCAATCGAAAGGTCATCGGCGCGACGATGGCGACGTTGGCAGAATGGCCCGACCGAAGGCTGCTTGGCGAGGACGTCATCTGGTCCCCGATCCAGCCCGGCGAGGCCCCGGGGGAGGGTGGCTTCCTTTCGTCCCACCGGTTGATGTGCACCGCCACCCATTCCCGCCCGGGCGCCTATGGCGAGCCGACCGGCAAGGTGCTGCGCTACCGCGTGCTGGCCGACTGCGCGGCGCAGACCGACGCCATCTTCGACGAATGGCTGATCCGCGACCAGGGCGCTATCGCCCGCCAGATCGGCAAGACGCCGCGTGAGTTCGCCGTCGACCTCATCGCGCGGGAGGGCGGCGCGGAGAACGCCGTCCGCCCGTTCCATCCAGACCAGGACGAGGCGATCCAATACACCGGGCGCGGTAACGACCACGAGGTCGGGTTGGTCCATGCCGACCTCCTCACCCGGGTCATGGACGGCGAGATGTCGGTCGTGAAGCGGACCTATGACCGTGCGGTGCAGCTGGAGCTGCCCGGCCACGTGACCGAGCACGGCCGCGCGGCGGCCGACGCGTTCTGGATGGGGCTGCGCGCCTCGCTCCCCGACGCCCGCTTCGAGATCCACCATCGGATCGGGCGCGACGATCCGATGTTCTCGCCGCGCTCGGCGGTGCGCTGGTCGCTGACCGGCAGGCACGACGGCTGGGGCGCGTTCGGCACGCCCACGCAGGCCGAGATCCACGTCATGGGCATCTCGCACGCCGAGTTCGGCCCCTGGGGCCTGCGGCGGGAATGGACGCTGATCGACGAGGTCGCGATCTGGAAGCAGATCGTGATGCAGCAATGAGCCAGCCCAAGGCCGGACCCCACCCCACGATACCAAAGGGCGGTGGTGCTGCCGGAGAGAGTCGAACTCTCGACCTCTCCCTTACCAAGGGAGTGCTCTACCACTGAGCTACGGCAGCATCGCGCCCGCCGGAGGGCGATGCCGACCGTGAGCGGGCGTCTAGTGCCATAGCCGCCATGTCGCCGCAAGAGGGCATGACGGGGTCCGGCCGTGGAAGATGTAGAGCGCGTGGGGGGCGAAGGCCGGACTCGGCAGAACGGCTGTGTGAGAGTAGCGTGGGCCGTCATGCGGATCGGCGGAGGAGCGGCGCTGTGTCGAAGGACGAAACGGCGGGTGAGGGATCGGCCCGAAGCGAGGCGGATGAGCGAAAGGCGCGGCTGGCCGCCCGGCTGAGGGCCAATCTGCGCCGCCGCAAGGATCAGGCCCGGGGGCAGCGGTCGGAGCGTGCGGGCGCCGACGAGGGTTCGCCCGATTAGCATCGGCTCAAACGCCACACCGGTCCGAATTCTGGCGCCCGCCATTTACCGTCGCGCCCGATGACGGACCCGGAACGCCTTCCGTGCGTTCGCCGAAGGTCTTAGGTAGTTGCTGAAACGTTTTGAGCCGAACTGCGAGCGCAGCCCTATGGCGCGCCAGGGCGGGCACCCGGGAGTGGACGATGGACAAGATCAAGGTGACGGGCGGGCAGACGCTCAACGGGGAAATTCCCATTTCGGGCGCTAAGAACGCGACGCTGCCGCTCCTGATCGCGGGCCTCCTCACACGGGACGTCATCACTTTCGCCAACGTTCCTGCGCTCGCCGACGTGCGCCAGCTCATGCAGATTCTCGGCAATCACGGCGTCGACATCACGACCGTCGGCAAGCGCGCGAAGGGTGCCGACGAGCCCGGTCTCACGCTGCGGCTCGACGCGCGAGAGATCGTCGATACGACGGCGCCTTACGACCTCGTTTCAAAGATGCGGGCGAGCTTCTGGGTCATCGGACCGCTGCTCGCACGCTGCGGCGAAGCACGAGTGTCGCTGCCGGGCGGCTGCGCGATCGGCACCCGGCCGGTCGATTGGTATCTCGACGGCTTGAAGGCGCTCGGCGCCGAGATCGAGATCGATGCCGGTTACGTTCTCGCCAAGGCGCCCAAGGGGCTCATCGGCGGGCGGGTCGTCTTCCCGAAGCCTTCGGTCGGCGCCACGCATGTCGTCCTGATGGCTGCCGTTCTCGCCAAGGGAGAGACGGTGATCGAGAACGCAGCGCGCGAGCCCGAGATCGTCGATCTCGCCGACTGTCTCGTCAAGATGGGCGCGCGGATCGAGGGGCAGGGAACGTCGACCATCACGATCGAGGGTGTCACCAGCCTTCACGGTACGCACCACGCCGTGCTGCCTGACCGGATCGAAGCCGGCACCTACGCCATGGCCGTCGCGATGACGGGCGGCGACGTGCTCCTGCGCGGGGCCCGGCCCGACACGCTCGAGACGGCGCTCGACGTCATCCGCATGGCCGGCGTCGAGATCACCCGCGAGGATGCGGGTCTGCGCATCGTCCGCAAGGAAGGCGGTCTCAAGCCCGTCGAAGTCACGACAGAGCCTTATCCGGGCTTCCCCACCGATCTCCAGGCGCAGCTCATGGCGCTGATGACGCGCGCGTCGGGCACGTCGAAGATCGTGGAGAAGATCTTCGAGAACCGCTTCATGCATGTCGGCGAGCTCGCCCGCCTCGGCGCCCGCATCTCGCTCGATGGCGACGCGGCCACGATCGAGGGCGTCGACACGCTGAAGGGGGCGCCCGTGATGGCGACCGACCTTCGCGCTTCGGTCTCCCTCGTCATCGCCGGGCTCGCGGCCGAAGGCGTGACGGAGGTCAACCGCATCTACCATCTCGATCGCGGTTTCGAGCGGTTGGAAGAGAAGCTGAAGGCCTGCGGCGCGCAGATCGACCGCGTCCGCGCCTGACGTTTAACGAGCGAAGGCGGTGTGCGGCTTGCAGTTCTGCCGGCGCCGCCTAGCTTCTTGTCCGCAGAGACCGATTCACGACACCCGCGCGAGATCATCCACCGCATGAGCGACACACCCGATGGCGGCCTGAAGCTTGCGGCGATGGATGCCGAGGACCTCGCCGTCCTTTCGGCCCATCTTCAGGACGCCGTCCTGAAGCGCTCGGCCATGACCTATACGCCGGCGCAGGGCCGCTTCGCCCTCGTCTGCAACCGGTTCGACTGGGTGGCGGCGCAGGCCCGAGGCGGGCTACTCGGGCGGATGCTGGGCAAGGGGCCGACCTATACCCGGCGCCAATCGACCCTCGTGGTCGATCGCGTCTCCCAGGCGGCCTATGCCGGCATCGATGCGGGCGATCCGGTTCTGAACCTTCTCGGCGCGGTCTTCACCCCGGCGAGCGACGACGATGCGGCGTCCGGCCAGATCCATCTCCACTTCGCGGGCGGCAGCTGCGTCCGTCTCGATGTCGAATGTGTCGAGGCGCGCCTGGCCGATCTCGGTCCCGCATGGGCCACCCACGCGAGGCCCGACCACCGGGCTGCCGAGCGGATGGACGGCGCGTGAGCGAGAGCGGCGGCCGCCTGGTCGATGTTACCCTCGACGAAGCGACGATCCGACAGGCATCACCTGAGGTCGACATGGAGCGACGCACCGCGATCCACGACCTCCTCCTCGACAACGCCTTCGCACCCGCCGGGGGCGGCGCGGGCCATGACGATTCCGCGCGCTACCACCTCGCGCTGTCGCAGGCCGAGGGCCGTCTCGTCTTCGCGATTACCCACGCGGAGGCGGATGGCGCGACGGACATGCGAGCCGTCACCCACAATCTTTCCCTGACGCCCCTTCGCCGCGTCATTCGTGACTATTGGGCGATCTTCGAGAGCTATACGGAGGCCGCCGCAACGCTTTCGCCGGCTCAGCTGGAGGCCATCGACATGGGCCGGCGCGGTATCCATGACGAAGGCGCGACGATCCTGGCCGAGCGTCTGGCCGGCAAGGTGACGGTCGACCACGCGACGGCCCGGCGCCTCTTCACGCTCATCTGCACCCTCCAGTGGCGCGGGAGCTTTCGGTGACGGCGGCGGCGGTGGCCAATGAGAAGGCGCCCGTTCGCGCGGTTCTCTTCGCGTGCAGCCTCAATGCGATCCGCTCGCCCATCGCCGCCGCGATCACGCGGGCGCGCCGTCCCGACCTCTACGTCGCCTCGGCCGGCGTCGCGCGCGGCTATCCCGACGGGTTCGCCAATGCCGTCGCGCACGAGGACGGCCTCAGTCTCGACGATCACGCGCCGCACACGATCCTCGATCTCGGCGATCTGAGCTTCGATCTCGTCGTCACGCTCTCGGACGAGGCCCGCATGACGGTCGAGCGGTTAGCGCGCACCAACGATCTCGCGCACGAGCACTGGACGGTCCCCGACCCGAGCGACGCGCTCGGCTCTCGCGAGCAACGGATGTCGGCCTACCGGGCGATTCGCGACGATCTCAAGGCCCGCATCGCGCAACGCTTCAGCTGATCGCATTTGCGCGTCCGCATTGCACGTTCGCTCGCCACGTAACTCGCGACGTAACTCGCATGTAACTTGCCGACTATCGCGCGCGAACCCACATGATGGTTTCCACAGCCGGCGCTATCGGATAACACCGGCATCAGCTTCATCAGGCGCCGCCGGCGCCTCGACCCGTTCTCGCGCCCGCCCTCCCGGCCGGCGCGCCGCGACTTGCGACATTTGCATAGGACCTACATGGCCAAGGAAGAACTTCTCGAATTTCCCGGAACGGTGGTCGAGCTCCTGCCCAACGCGACCTTTCGCGTGCAGCTGGAGAACGATCACGAAGTGATCGCCCACACAGCGGGCCGCATGCGCAAGAACCGCATCCGTGTTCTCGCCGGCGACAAGGTGCTCATCGAGATGACGCCCTACGATCTCACCAAGGGCCGCATCACCTACCGCTACAAGTAGGTCGCCATACCCGCGCTGCCCGACGACGTCCGGATGATTCTCCCATGACGGCACCCGAGCGAAGCCATCGGCTCGTTCTCGCCTCCGGCTCCCCGCGCCGGCTCGCGCTTCTCAACCAGATCGGCATCGACCCCGACCTGCTGCTTCCTGCCGAGATCGACGAGACGCCTCGAAAAAGCGAGGCGCCGCGACGGCTCGCCCAGCGGCTCGCGCGCGAGAAGGGCGAGGCCGCCGCCCGCACTGCCCGCGTGGAGGCCATGGACGATGCCTATATCGTCTCCGCCGACACCGTGGTCTGCGTCGGCCGGCGCGTGCTGCCGAAGGCCGAGCTGATGGAGGAGGCCGTCGCCTGCCTCGAGCTCCTCTCGGGGCGCGGCCACCGCGTCTACACGGGCGTCAGCGTCACGGATCCAAAGGGCCGCCAGCGCCAGCGCCTCGTCGAGACGCGCGTGCGGTTCAAGCGCCTTGGCCGAGAGGAAATCGAAGCCTATCTCGCGACCGGTGAATGGCGGGGCAAGGCGGGTGGCTATGCCATTCAGGGCTTGGCCGGCAGTTTCGTAGTCCGCCTCGTCGGCTCCTATACCGGCGTCGTCGGCCTGCCGTTGCAGGAGACGGCGGCGCTGCTGACGGGCCTCGGCTATCCCCTCCACACCGGCTGGCTCGGCGAGCGACCCGTGATCACGGAGCTCTGAGCATGGCCGAATCCGACGCCGCGCCCGATGCCGTGTCCACGCGCAGCTGCCCCCTCTGCGGAAAGCCGCAATCGCCCGACTACAAGCCCTTTTGCTCGCGCCGCTGCGCCGATGTCGATCTCAACCGCTGGCTCTCGGGTCGTTACGCGATCCCCGTCACCGACGAGGACGACGAAGACGGCGACCGCGCCTTCGATGCCGACCTTCAGGAACCGGCACCGGACCGCTAGACAGCCGTCCGATCCCCCCCTATAACCCCGCTCCGTCGAGGCCGTTCGCGAACGCCCCCGCACGATGCCCGGGTAGCTCAGTTGGTAGAGCAGCGGATTGAAAATCCGCGTGTCGGTGGTTCGAATCCGCCCCCGGGCACCACGGTTTTTCTCAACACCGCGTCGATTTCAGCCGTTCGCGTCGAATGGGGCGCTTTCGATCCAGTGGTCGGCGGTCGAGACGAGTGTTCCGGGCCTGTCGGACCGTCGCGTAAGGGAACGCCCGTACAGGTTTACGTCTCGACATGCTTCAGCGTCGATCGTGAGAGTGTCGGAGGGCGCCAGCCGACCCTGCAAACTTTGACTAGACCTGGTCCCTCTCCTCAACGTCATCCTCGGGCACCGACCCGAGGATCCAGAGCGGTCGGCGCATCGCTCTGGGCGTACGCAAACCGTCGTCGCGAAGACGGCTGGTTGAGACGTCGGACCGCAGCTCCGTCGATCGTGTCCGAGAATGACGGCTTGGGTCAAGGCCGCTTACCGAACCAACCTTTGTTGGATCGGCGCAAGTGGCCGTAGCTACTTGAGTAGACGTAGGGGGGCGCCGCAATCAATCGGATCGTCAGAGCAGCGCTTGAGCCCTGGTCATCTGGTCGAGGAACGCGTTCACGGCGGCGAAGACTTGTGGTGCGCGGCGTTCGGCCGAGACGAAGTGGGCCCCGCCGGCGATCTCGACGTAGTGCCGCTCGTCGGCGCCGAGCCCGTCGAGGAGGCCGAGCGCGTCTGGTCGGGTGGATGTCGGATCGGCGCCGCCACGGATCAGCAGCGTCGGGCAGCGCACGTGGGCGGGATCGTAGAGCGGCCGGCCGTTCATCGCCTCCCAGAGATCGAGAAAGGTGCCGTTGGGTACCTCGAAGGCGTCCGCGTCCGGTGCGTGGCCGTGATCGGCCAGCGATCCGCCCCAAAGCGCGCGGAGGACCGCCTCCTCGCGCCAGCCGGACCCGCGCGGCAGTTCCGCGTCCCACCTGGCCCGTGTGGCGGCGAGCGTTATGGCCCGCGTCGGTCCCCAATCGCGCAACCGGCCTCCTTCGCCCAGCAGGTCGAGCCAGCCCTCGTTGCGTGCGGCAAAGATCGGCGCGTAGAGGACGAGTGCCGCCGCCGCGTTCCGGGCCGCGACCCAAGCCGCCGTCGTGATCGAGCCCCATGAGCCGCCGATCAGCGCCGCCGTCCGGCCATGGCGGGCGGCGATCCAGGCCATCGCGTCGCCAATGTCCCGGCCTGCCTTGTCCAGCCGCGCGAATGGTGCGCTTGGAACCTGAGGCATCGTGGAGCGTCCGTAGCCGCGTACATCCAGCGCATAGGCGGCGAAGCCGGCCGCCTCCAGCGCCCCGAGCCAGGAATAGCCCGGCACGGGAGGTCGTAGAGCGGCGATGCGTATGTCGCGCCGTGCACCATCAAGACGGGCATGCGTTCGGGATCGTCGCCGCGCCCGCGCAAGTGAAGGCGCAGGCCCGCGAGGTCGGTGCTGTCGATATGGCGGTGGACGCTCACCGCAGGAGACCCGGCAGGACGGTGACGACAGCCGGCACGGCCCAGAGGACGACCATGCCCACAAGGAAGATGCCGACCACCGGCCAGGCTGCCGCGAAGACCTCGCGCGTGCTGAGGTCGGATGCGCCCTTGAGTGCGAAGAGCGTGTAGCCGAAGGGCGGGGTCAGCGAGCCGACGGTGATGTTGATGAGAAAGAGCGTCCAGAACCAGATCGGATCGTAGCCCTGCGCCGCGACGAGCGGCACGTAGATCGGGACAGCCAGTAGCATGAACGCGATCCAGTCGATGAACATGCACATCACGAATGGGATGAGCATGAGAATGAGGAAGGTCGCGTTCGGGCCCGAGGCCGAGTGTGCCCGCGACTTCGACGAGGCCGCGTGTCGCGCCCGCGAAGGAGAGGAGCTGCGAGAAGAGGGTCGCGGCGCAGACGATGATCAGGATCACGCAGGTCGTCGCGGCGGCCGAGGCCAGCGCCTCGCGCAGCATCGCGAGGCTCAGACGCCGCTGCAGGGGGCGCGGCGAGGCGTCGCTGCAGCGCCGCGACCGCTATCGCGCCGGCAACACCGGTGGCGGCGCTCTCGGACGGGGTGGCGATGCCGGCCAGGATCAGACCCATGACCGAGGCCACGACCAGCGCGAAGGGGAGGATCGACAGGAGCGCACGCGCCTTGCCGCCGCGCGCTTCGCAGGCGCCGCCGCGGGCCCGTCCTGCCAGAGCACCCAAGGCACAGCGTCATCGCCGCGAAGCAGAAGGCCGGGCAGGATGCCGGCGATCAGCAGTCCCGCTATCGAGACGTCCGCCAGCGAGCCGACGATGATCGCCAGGAGCGAGGGCGGTATGATCGGCGCCAACGACGCGCCGGCAAGCACCGTGGCGGCCGAGCGCCGCCCGTCATGGCCGCGCGCGCGCATTTCGGGCAGCACGGACCGGCCCAGCATTGCGGCAACGGCGACGGCGCTTCCCGACAACGCACCGAATACCGTCGAGAGGGCCACCGTGACGACATAGAGACGCCCGCGCAGCCCGCCCACCAGCCGGTCGATGCCGTCGAACAGTACCTCGACGCAGCCCGACCGGAAGAGCATCTCGCCCATGAGGATGAAGAGCGCGACGGTGCGCCAGCGATTGCGATGTGCCGGTCTCGACGATGGAGTTGGTGAAAAGCCCGAAGCCGCGCGGCCCGATCATCACCAGCACGCCGGCGAGGTTCAGCACCAGGAACGCCGCGAAGATCCGCATGCCGGTGAAGAGCAAGGCCAGCAGCAGGCCGACCGCACCGATCAGGAGGATCGCCCAGGTCATGGCGTCCGTCACTCGGGTGGCCGCGCGGCGTGGCGCGACGAGGTGGATCGCCGCGAGCAGCAGGCCGAGCGCGATCAACGCCGTGACCGGCCAGCGCGGCAGCGCGACGGCGCCGCTGCTGGTCAGCCCGCGTTCGAATTGACGCCATGCCTCGCGCGCCACGATGGCCCCCGCGCCCGAGGCCGCAATCGCCGCCGCCGCGTCGGTGATGCGGATCAGCGCGCGCCCCGCCCCCCGGGCAGCGAGGCGGGCAGGATGTCGACCGCGACCGGGCGTCGCGCACGCGTGACCTGCGGCAGGGCGGCGAAGATTACGACGGCCAGCGCGTAGCCGACGGCCTCGGCGCTCCAGATAGTCGGCGCGCCGGAGACGGTAACGCGCGACGACCTCGTAGAGGTAGAGCGCGACCATCGACGCCAACGCCGCGCCGGACAGCGCGAAGAGGGCGGACGTCGCGAGATCGAGCGTTGCCGCAAGCGCCCGAGGCCGGCTCACTCGGCCAGCCCCGCCTCCTGCGCCATCTCGCGCATCCGCGCCACCTCGTCGGGCGCGCCGCCCGCCGCGACCTCCCGCACGCCCTCGGACCACGGCCGGTTCGGGTCGGCGGCCTCGGCGTCCGGGAACGACGTCATCTGCATCCCCATCTCCTGCAGCCTGGCCAGCTCCTCCTCGGCCAACGCGTCGAAGCGGTCGATCGAGCCGGCCTCGATCTGCTGGCCCGCCGTCTCGACGGCGGCCTGCTCTTCTGCCGGCAGCTCGTTCCAGGCGTCGAGGTTCATCAGGATCATCACGCCGTCCTGCCCGAAGACCGGGTCCGCGATGTGGTCCGCGACCTCGTTCCACCTGAAGTCGAGCGCGCCGACCGTGCCCCAGGCCGCGCCGTCGATCACCCCGGCCCGGAGCGCCGAACAGACGTCGCCGCCGCCCATCACGACGCCGGTGCCGCCGAGCGCCTCGATCATCGGATGGTAGGAGACGGTGCCGCGGATCTTGCGGCCCTCGAAGGCGGGCTCGCCGTCGATCGGCTCCTTGAGGAAGTAGCAAAAGCCCAGCGTGCCCGTCGCGGGCGCAGCGATCAGCTTGAGGCCGAGCGTCCGGTAGGTCTCGTCCGGAAGGCCGATGATCCCGCTGTCGCGCCGGACCTGCGGATCGGTGACGACGGCGTCGATGGCGAGGCCGAGCGATGTGGTGCCGGCATGGTAGGCGGGGTGAGTGAACAGCAGGTCGGACACGCCGGCCTGCACCGGCTCGAGCTGTTCCAGCGGCGGCACGGCGTCGGGGCCGGTGAAGGCGATCGTGACCTCGCCGCCGGTGGCCTCGGCCACGGCGTCCATGAACGGCTGCGCGATCTCGCGGGTGAAGACGAACCCCTCGGGGAAGCTGCCGACCATCCGCAGCTCGTCGGCCCGCGCGACGGTCATGTGGACGGGCACGAGAAGGGTCGCGGCGCAGAGCGCGGCGCGGATCGACAGGGTCATGATGTTCCTCCCGGAACGCCCGCGAGGCGGGTCTGCCGCGGAACGATGGGACCGGTTGGAGCCGTACTGCCAGCTCCATCCGGAACCGGATCGTGCGAGCTAGGGGGCATGAAGGACGGCTCTCCCGATCCCGTCGCCGATCGCTTCGGCCCGCTCGCCCGCGAGATGCTCGAGCACGGCACACTCGCGCCCGCCTGGCGGCTGAGCTTCCTCATCAACGCCTTCACCGGGCCGCTCTACGCCGCCGTGGCCGACCGCTTCGGCCTCTCGCGACCGGATTTCGTGATCCTGCTGTGCCCGTCGCGTCAGGACGGCCTCATGGCGCGCGACGTCGCCCGCCTCTCCGGCCTGCCCAAAAACTCGCTCAGTCGCGCGGTCGGCGGGCAGATGGCACGGAGGCTCGTCGCGCTTGCGGATGGCGGAGAGGACCGGCGCGCAAAGCCGCTGCGGCTCACCGCCCGGGGTCGGACGCTGCTGGGCGAGACCGTGCCCCTGTTCGAGGCCCGCCAGTCGGCGATGCTCTCCGCACTCGACGAGGCCGAACGGAGGCAGCTTCTCGCACTGCTCGACAAGATGGTCGGCGAGACACCCGGATGGGTCGATGCTCTCGCTCGCCGCGATCACCGCCCGTCGGATATATCGGGATGACGGGGTCCCTGTGAGGGGCTCCCTTCCAGCGTGCATCGAACGGGGCATGGCGGGCGGACGCTTCGTGCTCATGAAAAGGGAGACGCGGCGTCGGCCCTTCGCAGGCCTACGTCCCGCACACCCGGTCTTTGGCTTTGCCGCTCCGACCGATGTCCCGCTCATCCCTCGCGGCGGTGCGGGCGACGGCAGGCCGGCCCTGCGTGCGGCGGACCCAGTCGCGTATGGCGGGCACATCGGGGGTCGCGTCCGGAAACCAGGCGAAGGGGGAGGCGAGGATGAGGTCGGCGGCCGTGTAGCCCTCGCCCATGAGATAGGGAGCGCTCTCCAGCGCGCGGGCAAGGCGGGCGATCAGTTCGGGCACGCCACGAAAGGTCGCGTGGCATATCGGGTGCTCGATCCCCGCCGCGCCGAGCACCATCACCGGCTCGACGACGGCGGCATACCAGGCCAGCCAGGAGAGGTACGTGCCGTGGCCGGACATTCCCGGTGAAGGGGCGAGCGGGCCGGGGAAGAGGTTCGTCAAGTGCTGGACGATGGCGATGGTCTCCCAGATCGTTTCATCGTCGTGGACGAGGAGCGGCACCTTGCCCTCGGGGTGTGGGTTCGCCGGATCGGACGCGCCCGTCCCATCTTGGCGGGGTATCGTGACGGAGCGGATCGTCACCGCTTCTCCTGCGCCGATCTCGTCGATCAACGTGACGATGCGCGAGGAGCGACTGCGTGGGGCGTGGTAAAGCGTGAGCATGGCGCATGTCCTTCTGTGCGAGCGTGCTTCCCGATGCTAAACCGCTTATGCTGACGGAAGATGGCAGCAGGAGCGCCGCGCGGACCGGTGGACTGGAATCGATGAGCCGAAGCGACCGCCTCGTTCGCCTCATGCAGGCGCTGCGGATGCTACCCGCGCCTGTCACCGCCGCACGGCTCGCAGAGGAGACGGGCGTATCGCGCCGCACCCTCTATCGCGACATCGACACGCTGAGAACCTCGGGGGCGATCATCGACGGAGCGGCGGGTGCGGGCTACGTGATGATCGAGGACGGGGCCATGCCGCCTCAAGCGCTGAACCGGCTGGAGCTGGAGGCCGCGCTCTTGGGTCTAGCCGCCGCTCAAGGCTTCGGCGACGCGTCGCTCGCGGAAGCCGCGCGAGGCGCAGCGGCCAAACTGACGGCATCCTTGAGCGAGCGACGCCAGCGCGAGGCGATGCACAGCGTGTCGATGATCCATTCTATGATCGATCGCGCCCCGCCCGCCGTCTCGCTAGACGCGCTGCGCACCGCCTGTTGGGACGAGCGCGCGGTAGAGATTGTCTATGTCGACAGCGAAGGCGTTCGGACCGAGCGAACCATCGAGCCGCTCGCCCTGGTCTACCTCGATCGGACGCTGGGGCTTCTGGCGCATTGCCTGCTCCGACAGGACTACCGCACCTTCATCGTCGCGCGCATCGAGCGCCTGGCGCCGACGACGCGCTCTTTCCGGCCCCGACGGGTGCCGATGCTGCGCGAGCATCTCGCACGCCTCCGAGGGGAGGGCGCTTGACTGTTGCGGCTGCCCTTGGGCGGTGATCGTGTCGCGCCGGTCTCAGGCTGAACCGTCGCCAAGGTCGCCAGCGGCTGGAAGATCGGGGGTCGATCCGGTCTATCGCAAGCTGCGGTCTCGGGTCGCCGCCCGAGAATGCCGGCGGGAGTTAAGATCGTCTATTCGTTCGAGCTTTGCCAGAACTGCTTCGGAGCTCGCGGGTCGAGGGAACTCGAACCGCAGCGACGACGTGTTCGCCGAAACGTCCGAGTAGAGACAGGCCGTGCGCAGGTGCGCTGACCGCGCTCGCGAAGGTCGGGTTCCTCGCGTGCGCAGATATCCTGCGCCTTCCAGCGGCGCGTGCGGAAGCGGCAGTCGCCGGGTGGATGGCGTGGGTCGGGGATGTCTTTCTCGAGGAGGACGCACTCGCGGTCGCGGCGACGGGTCGGCACGGCCGAGAGGAGGGCGCATGTATAGGGGTGCGCGGGGGCGTTGAAGAGTCGGTCGGCCGGACCCTCCTCGACTATGCGGCCGAGATACATCACGGCGACCCTGTCGGAGATGTGCCGCACCACCGAAAGATCATGCGCGATGAAGATGTAGGCCACGCCGGTGTGCGCCTGGATCTCCTGCAACAGGTTCACGACCTGCGCCTGTCTCCCCGCGCCGCGGCGTCAGGCTCACGCCGTCGACCGCGCGCACCGGCGAAACGGCCTTCGAGAAGAGACCGGCTTTCGATCCGCCATAGTGCTTGGCCGGATCGGTGACGCGCAACAGCGGCTCGGGCTTAGGCGCTCCCACGGGCGATCTCCTCGGCGAAGTGGCAGGCGCAGCGGCGCTCTGGCGCGAGAGCGCGCAGTTTTGGCCGGTCGTTCCGGCACAGTCCGCGGGCATGGTCGCAGCGCGGGTGGAAGGCGCACCAGTCGGGCCGCACCGTCAGCTTGGGCGGCGTGCCTCGGATCGGGCGCAGCTTGCCGGCGGGCGCATCCGTGGTCGGAATCGAATGGAGCAGGCCGATCGCGTACGAGGTTGAGGCTGAGCGTGGTCAGGAATATCGCGAGGCCGGGCATCGTCACCAGCCACTAGGCGGAGCCGAGATATTCGCGGCCTCGCGCGATCATCAGTCCCCAGGAGGAGCCGGGCGGTTGGATGCCGAAGCCGAGAAAGCTGAGCGCGGCCTCGGCGAGGATCAGCACCGCGACCTCGAGCGTGAAGAGGACCATGAGCGGCGAGGCCATGTTGGGCAGCATGTGCTTGAGAAGAATGTGCGCGTCGGTCGCCCCGATGGAGCGCGTCGCCTGGATGAACGTGTTCTCGCGCAGGGAGAGTGCGAGGCCCCGGCTGACGCGCGCGAAGACGGGCCCGCCCCATTGCACGCTGAAGACCATGATCAGGAGGAAGCCGAGCCAGAAGTCGACGATCGACACGCCGGCGAGCGAGACGAGGTTCACCGCGCGGTCGAGGATGGAGCGCGGACGCGTCGCCGCCAGGCAACCCAGCACCACGGCGACCGTGAAGGCGAAGACGAGCGCCGTCACGGCCAGAAGATGGGTAGCCGGCAGCCGCTCCAGCACCTGCGGGATCACGGCCGTGCCGGTCGCCTCGGCCGAGGCAACGTCGGACACCGCGAAGCCGTAGCGGAAGGTCACGCGGAAATCGCCCGTGACGGCGCCTGCGATAAAGCGGATGTACTGCTCGATGAGCGGGTCCTCCAGGCCCATCTGCGTGCAAACGCGCAGGATGTCGATGGCGCTCGCCTCCGGCCCCAACAGCAGCACGGTCGGATCGCCGATCAGCCGCCCCGTGACGAGGACGAAGGTCAGCACGACGAAGAGGACGAGAACGGACTGGAGGACACGTGTGGCGACGTAGGATGTCGTGGACGCGCCCGGTTGTCGGTGATGAGCGGGGCGCCGCGCAGGATAGGCGCGGCGCCCGATACTCGGACTACTTGCGGTTCACCTGGACGGCGACGAGACGCTGGTCGAACTGGTAGTTCCAGTCCAGCTCGTCGCGCAACGCGTAGTTCCAGGCGATGCGCGCCATGGGAATGACGAGATACTTGTCGTGCACCTTGGCGACGAGACCCTGCAAGGTGCTCTCCTGCTGGTCACTGCTCAGCATCGCGACATTGTCCAGCCGCGCATCGAAGTCCGGGTCGCAAACCATCGAGACGATCGTCTCGCAGTGGTGGAGGGCCCGCAGGGTCAGGGCGTAATCCCATAAGGGGTTGCCGCCCGGATGGATCAGGATGTTGGTGCGGTTCTCGCTGGGCCGGGCCAGGAACCATTCGATGATCTGGCCCTGCTCCTGCAACTCGACGCGGTTGGGCAGGCCGACCTTATCCAGCATGTTGCCGACCGCTTCGATGATCTCGCGGATGCGCGGCACGTTGCCGACCCGCGCCGTGACGAGGACGCTCGCATCGTCGACCGGTACGCTGTCGGCGCGGGCCTCTTCCAAGAGCGCGGGCCTTTTTAGCGTCGTAGTCGCCGACCTCCGGGTTGGAGCCGCCCGCACCTTGCGTGAGGAGCCGACCGGCCAGATGCTCTGCGCCACCCATCACGAACGCGACAAGCGCCTCGTGGTCGATCGCGTGGAATATGGCCGTACGGACCCCCTCGTCCTCGAAGGCCGGGTGGGCGCCCGTCACGTCGGGCCGCATGAAGAGGAAGCGCAGGCGCTCGAACTCGACGTCGCCATAGGCGTCGTCCGCCCCGATGCCCCACCAATCGGGATTGGCCTCGGCCTCCCAATACTGCCCGCGCGCCCATTCGACGAAGCGGTAGGGGCCGGTGCCAACCGGGTTCTCGTCGACCTCGCCGGGACTCTCCACGATCTGCTTCATCGACGAGATACCGGCCAGGTACATCCGCCAGGGAATGAGCGAATCCGGGGTCTCGGTCTTCACGTGGATCGCCATGGCGCCGGCCACCTAAGCCGTGATCTGCGGCCCCATCGTCTCGCGTGCGTGGAAGGAGTTGTCCGGGCTCCAGACCTAGTTGACGGCGAAGGCCGCGGCGTGGCTCGAAGGGCGAACCGTCACGGAAGGTGACGCCCTCGCGTAGATCGAAGCGCCAGGTCATGTCGTCGACCCGCTCCCACGACGTGGCGAGCATGGGGGCGAGCTCTCCGGTCGCCAAGTCGACGGTTACGAGCTGTTCGATGACGTTGCGCAGGCCCGGGGGAGTTCACCTCCTTGTAGGTCTGCTGGGCCTGCATAGCCTGGTTCACGGCATGCGTGGCGATGACGAGCGTCGCGTCATCGTTCTGCGCGAGCGCCGGTGTGGCGGCCGAGCCGACCATCATGGCGGTCGCGATCGCGGTGCGCGCGATGAGATCCGAACGTGTCATGTCTCTCTCCCTGGTAGCCCCATGCCGTCAGGCGCGGCGCCAGGCGGATGCCGGAGCCTTTGCGGGTGTCCGCCCTTGGCGGCGGATCGTATTATCGTCGTCGTCGTCGTCGTCGTCGGCGGCGGCGGCGGGAGGGGCGGGCGCGGCGCCCACCCCTTGAGGCGCATCAAAAGACGCTGTTCTCGTCGTAATACTCGCCGGCGTTCTCGCCGGTGATGATAGGCGAGGGCAGAACCGTGCGCTGCTCCGGCTTCGCGCCGGCGAGGATCGCCATCAACCGGTTGAAGCCGGCGGTGCCGATGGCGACGGAGGAGTTGAGGCCCGTCGCGCCATAGTTGGTGCCCTCGCGGAGGATCTCCTTGAGAGTGCCCTTCTCGCCATCCACCGATGTGATGAAGATGTCATGTCCCATGCTGGCATCATTGATGGCGCGCTGCGCGCCCAGGCACATGGAGTCGTCCTCGCAGAAGACGGTCGCAATATCGGTCTCGCGGGCCAACATGTCCTCCATCTGCGTGAACCCGCCATCGGCGCTCCACTCGCCCCAGCCGGGCGCCAAGACGGCTTCGATACCGGCCTCGCCGAGCTTGGCGCGCACGCCGTCGAAGCGATCGGAGCCGATCTTGATCTCGGCGTCCTGCGCCTGGGCTTGGCCGGTCAGGCCTGCGGCGGCCACAAGGGCGATGGCGGTCGTTCGTATCAGGCTCATTTTTCTCTCCCTGGTTTTTCGTCCTTGGGGCCTTCAGACCTCCTTGCGGCGCGCGAGAACGGCGACGAGGATGATCGCGCCCTTCAAAATCTGCTGGTAGTCGCTGTCGACGTTGAAGAGGTTCACGACGTTGTCGATGACGGCGAGCGCGATCACCTTGCCCAGAACCCCGATGGCGGTGCCGCCGCCTCCGCCCAGCAATTCCCCACCGATCACGACGGCGGCGATGGCGTCGAACTCGTAGGCGGCGCCGACGGAGGGCTGCGCGATGCCGAGCCGGCTGGCGAGCAGCGCGCCGGCCACGGCCGACACGATGCCCGTCAATACGTAGGCGGCGATGAGATGCTTGTTGACGTTGATGCCAGTCAGGCGGCCGGCTTCCTTGTTGACGCCGATCGAGAAGCCGGCTCGGCCGGAGACCGTGTGGTCGCGGTAGAACCAGACGAGCGGCACGGTGAGCACGAAGAGGATGAAGGTGACGGGGACGGGCCCGATGAATGCGCCGCCGAGCAGCGACCGGAAGAGTTCGTCCGTCGGGTACCGCGGCGTCCCGGCATAGACGTAGACGAGGCCACGCACGGTCCCCATCGTCGCGAGTGTTACGATGAAGGGTTGCAGGTCGAAGCATGCGATGAGCCAGCCGTTCACGAAGCCGTTCACGCCGCCAGCCATGAGCGCGATGGCGATGGCGGCGCTGAAATGCACCTAATCCTAGAGGCCAGCCGCCAGCATGCCGGCGATGGCGAGCGTCGAGCCGACGGTGAGGTCGATGCCCCCGGTGCGCACGACGATGAGCATGCCGAGCGCGAGAAAGCCGTTGGTGACCGCCTGGCGCACGACGTCGACGAAGTTGCGCTCGGACAGGAAGGCATCGAAGGTCAGGCTTGCGGCCATGTCGAGGGCGAGGATCGCGCCGGCCAACTCGATCTGGACCCCGCCCACTTGGTCTTTGTCGACGAGACGGGGCTGTCGACCAAGATGGCGCGCCTTCGTGGCCGCGCGCTTCGAGGCGAGCGCTGCCGCGCCGGCGTACCGCACGGACACTGGAAGACCACCACCTTCGTGGGCGCGCTGCGCCTGACGGGCATGACCGCATACATGGTGTTGGATGGCGCGATGAACGGGACCGCGTTCCTGGCCTATACCGAGCAGGTCCTCGCGCCGAGCCTGCAAAAAGGCGACGTGGTCATCCTCGACAACCTCCCGGCTCACAAGGCCGCGGGCGTACGAGAGGCGATCCACGCCGTCGGTGCCAGGCTTATGTTCCTGCCGCCCTACAGTCCCGACTTCAACCCGATCGAGAACGCGTTCGCCAAGCTCAAAGCGCTGCTGCGAAAGGCCGCCGAGAGGACCATCCCCGACCTGTGGCAGACCACCGGACGCCTGCTCGACGCCTTCACGCCAGCCGAATGCGCCAACTAGTTCCAAGCCGCAGGATACGAGCCGACATGAACCGGATCCGCTCTAGCGCGGCGAACTCTGCTCGCCGGCAAGGGCTGCGACGCCCGCCTGGGGGCATCGCAATCTTGGATCGCTCGGTGACTTCCGACGTGCGAACCTCGCCGACCGCCTCGTTCCTGCCGGGCGGGCCTACATGCCGGCGGTGAAGTACTTCACCTTCACCTGATCGTCGGCATCGACGGCTGCGCCGACCTCGTTCGTCATCGCCCAGTTCAGCACCTGATGGTGGATGGGGAGGTAGGCCACGTCGGCTTTTGCGATCTCCCACATCTCGGCGATCATCGCGTCGCGCTTCTCGAGGTCGACCTCGGCCGCGATTGCCTTGGTCATCTCGTCGATCTTCGGGTTGGAATAGCGGGTGCCGTTCCAGGAGCCGTAGAGATCGCCCTTGGTGTGGTAGAGGAAGTTGAAGATGTACTCGCTGTCATAGGACGGCACGCCCCAGCCAAGCATGTAGAAGTCGGATTCGAGCCCGTTCACCAGCGGGAAGTGCTGCGCCTTCGGCTGCGCGTTGAGGCCCACCTCGATCCCGATCTGCGCCAGCATGCCTACGGCTGCGAGGCAGATGGCCTCGTCGTTGATGTAGCGATCGTTCGGACAATCGAGCTGGACGGAGAAGCCCTCGCCGAAGCCCGCCTCTTCCAACTTGGCGCGCGCCGCGTCGAGATCGGTGTCTGGAACGGTATTCAGTTCCTCGTTCCAGCCATTGACGAAAGGCGGCATGATGACACCGGCCGGGATCGACTGGCCGCGCATCACGATGTCGCGGATCGCGTCGCGGTTCAGCGCCATGTTCATGGCCTCGCGCACCCGAAGATCGGCCATCGGGTTCTTGCCGTCGACGCTTTCGTGCACCAGCGCGTCGCTGACGTTCATGCCGAAGAAGATGACGCGGTTCTGCGGCGACGACATGATCTTGAAATCGGCGGCCTCCTCGACCCTGGCCAGATCCTGCACAGGCACGTCCTGGATGAAGTCGACCTCGTCGGAGAGAAGTGCCGCGATCCGCGTGGCCGGATTCTGGATGGGCGTATAGACGATGTCGGTATAGGCCAGCGGGAACTCGTCCTTGCCCCAATAGTCCTCGAACGCCGTCATCACGGTCCGCTCGTCCGCGACGCGGCTGACGAGCTTGTAGGGGCCGGTCCCGTTTACGTTCTGCGAGGCGAAGGTCTCCTCGCCGCCCTCGACATCCTGCACGGTGACCGTGCCGTTGGCCTCGGCCCAGTCCTTGTCCATCATCAGGATGTTGGGCAGCGCCGTGGGAAGGAGCGGGTTCGGCCCCTTCGTCGTGACGCGAATCTCGTGGTCGCCCGCCTCTTCGACCGAGGCGACCGAGGAGATGAGCCCCTTCATGTCGCTGTTCTCCGACAGCGCGCGCTCCATCGAGAAGACAACGTCCTCGGCGGTGAAGTCGGCGCCGTCGTGGAAGGTCACGCCCTCGCGCAGCTTGAACGTCCAGACTTCGGGCGATGCGGGATCGACCGACCACTCGGTAGCCAGCGCGGCCTCCAGTTCGCCGTCGGGGTTCCGCAACACCAGAGGCTCCATCATCTGGTTCTGGAGCGCGAGCGTCGGCCCCTCGTTCTGGGCGTGGGGATCGACGGTGAGAGCATCGCCGGAGCGCGCCCATCGGAGCGTTTCGGCGCTTGCGGTGGTCGTCAGGACGAGGGTCATCGCGGTGGCTGTCAGCAGGGTCTTCATGTGTCCTCAAGCTCCTTTGTAAGACGTTGGTCGACGGGTTTCGGTCGGACCTCATGCAACGCTTCGCTTCAACCGACCCGGCGCACCTCGCGCGGCAGGCTCGACAGGATGTCGGGGCCGGCCTCGCGCAGGATCACGATGTCCTCCAGGCGCACGCCGAAGCGGCCAGGCAGGTAGATGCCGGGCTCGATGGAGAAGACCATTCCGGTCTCCAGCACGGTCTGGGAGGTCGATGTCAGGTAAGGCGGTTCGTGGACTTCGAGGCCCAATCCGTGACCGGTGCGGTGGACGAAGTATTCGCCATAGCCCGCGTCGGCGATGACCTGCCGGGCCGCGTCATCGACCTCGTGGGCGCGCACGCCGGGCCGCGCGGCCGCAGCGGCGGCCTCCCAGGCGCGCTCCACTACGGAATGCACCTCGTCATAGCCCTCGGGTGCGTCTCCTATCACGGCCATGCGGGTGATGTCGCTCGGGTAGCCTCCAAGGGCTGCCCCAATGTCGAAGACGAGCGCATCGCCATCCTCCAACCGTCTGTCGCCGGTCGCGTGGTGCGGATAGGCGCCGTTCGGCCCGCTGGCGCAGAGCGTGAAGGCGACGCTCGCACCCTGCTGCCCAAAGGCGTCGCGAATGGCCTTCGTCGCCTCCAACTCTGTCATGCCGACGCGAAGGGCGGCGAAACCTGCCTCCATCGCGTTGTCCGCTGCCGTTGCACTGGCCTTCAGCGCCGTCAACTCGGCCGCGTCCTTGCGCATGCGCAAGGCGCCGACGAGCGTATCGGCGAAGACAGGCTCGGCCCCGTCGAACGCGGCCAGGAGCGGCAGGGCGAAATCGGAGCGCATGGTTTCGTCGAGAACGAGACGCCGTACAGGGCCGATCCGGTCCGCCAGCGCGGCGAGGGCGCCGCCCGGGCCATCCTCGTCGCGCCATGTCAGAAGGGGCAGGCCCGACTGGGCACCCGCCTGCTCGGCGTTGACGGAGGGCACGACGAAGACCGTATCGTCCCGCCCGATGGCCAGAAGCGTGAGCCGCTCGTCGGGGTGCGGATGCCAGTCGAGCACCCAGTGCATGTGCGCCCCCGGCCCCAGGGCCACGAGGTCGACCGCGTCCGCATCCATCCGCTCGCGAATGCGTGCCAGTCTCTCGTCTGTCCGGCCCATCGCTCGTCTCCTCTCAGGCCGCGCGCGGACGCGCATCGGGCGTCAGCGGGCTCTCATAGGGTTGGCGAGCGATCCTGGCGTCGAAATCCGCCTTGGCCTCGGCCAGCAGTTCGGGCCGGGTCAACAGATCGGCCGCCGCGCCGGCGAGCGCCTTGGAGACTTGGACCATGGCCTTGTGCGCCGCCGGCGTCTTGCCCTGTGCCACGATCTGCCAGGTATGAAGCGGTGTCCCGGTGGCGAAGGTCGCGCCGCCCAGCTGTGCGAACGGCACCGTCCAGCTCACGTCGCCGAGATCGGTCGATCCCAGCATCGGCACGCCACGGGTCTCCAAGGGGACGACGTAGTCGCAGATCGGCACATCCCGCGGCTCGACGCCTGCGGCCAGATGCGCCGCCTCGATGTCCTCGGCCGTCAACGTGGCCTGCATCTTGGCGGCCGAGGCCAGCTCGATATCGTTGAACCGCGCCGGACCGGCATCTTCGAGGTGCCGGTGCAGCAGCCGATAGAGGGGCGGATTGTCCAGCATCTCGGACATGGCGGAGATGAAATCGACGGACACTTCGGTGCCCGTCATCATCGCCGCGCCTTCGGCGACGCGGGTCACGCGGGCCAGGACCGACTGCATGTCGACCCGCTTCAGGGAACGGACCGAATAGCGCACCGTCGCACGCTCCTGCACGACGTTGGGCGCGATGCCGCCCGAATCCGTGATCGCGTAGTGCATCCGGGCGTCTTGCGGCACGTGTTCGCGAAGGTAGTTGACGCCCACGTTCATCAACTCGACCGCGTCGAGAGCGCTACGGCCCAGATGCGGCGAGACGGCCGCGTGGGACGTCCGCCCGCGAAAGTGAAAATCGACCATGGCTACGGCGAGCGTCAGCGGCGGGATGATGCCGTTGAAGCTCATCGGATGCCAGGAGAACGCCGCGTCGACGTCGTCGAAGATTCCGTCGCGCACCATGAAGGTCTTGGCCGCCCCGCCTTCCTCGGCCGGGCAGCCGTAATAGCGGATGGTGCCGGGCAGGCCTTCGCTTTCTAGCCAATCCTTGACGGCGGTCGCCGCCAAGAGCGCTCCCGCGCCGAGAAGGTTGTGACCGCAGCCATGCCCCGCGCCGCCAGGCTCGACCGGTCGATGCGTATCGACGCCCGCCTCCTGGCTCAGACCCGGCAACGCGTCGTATTCCCCGAGGATGGCGATGACCGGCCCGCCGGCGCCCGCCTCGCCCATCACCGCGGTCTCGATGCCCGACACGCCGGCGGTCACGCGAAAACCTTGCGCCTCCAGAGCCGCGCGGTGCGCCTCGGCCGAGCGGTGCTCGGCGTAAAGCGTCTCCGGCGTCCCCCAGACCGTGTCGGCCAGTTCGGTGAACGTCCGGGACTTGGTTTCGACATGCCGCCAGAGCGGATTTTCGTTTTGCATGTATGGGACTTGGCGCTGGAGGATGTGCTGCGAACATAGGTTCGCATTACGAACGTGCTGTCAACGGTTGGCTGCGCTGGTGATGACTCTTCTTCGGTTGTCCTTCGCAGCTGCGCCAGGCGACGCGCGAAGGCCGAGAACTGCCCGGGCTTCGGCTGCGGTCGCGACGGAGCGGCCGTGCGTCGCCGCGATTTCCACCGCGCGTGCGACGAGGGCCGCATTGCTGGGCGCGAGGGTCTCGCGATCCATCCGCACGTTATCCTCGAGCCCGGTGCGAGCATGCCCGCCGGCCGCGATGGACCATTCGTTGACGACGATCTGCGCCGGGCCGATGCCGGCCGCGCACCAGGGCGCATCCGGGCCGAAGAGATGTTGGTGGGCGGCGCGCATCGCGTCGAAAGCGTGGCGCTCGGCGGGAAGGGCATTCCGGACGCCGAGGACGAATTGGCAATAGGGCGCGCGCTCCTGGTCCGCGCCGGCGTGCGTCGTGGTCAGGCGTCCGTCCCGCCACATCGCATGCGCCTGATAGACGTGGGAAAGATCGAAGCACTCTACCTCGGGGACGACGGCATGTCGCGCCATCTCGCCGGCCAGCCAATCGACGAGATCCGGCGGGTTCTCGTAGACACGGGTGGGGAAGTTGTTGGAGCCGACCGTGAGCGAGCACATGTCCGGCGCCAAGCGGATCATTCCGCCCCGCACCCGCCCGGCGCCGGAGCGCCCGCCAGTGGAGAGTTGCACGATCATACCGGGGCAGTGGCGCTCTATCCCGCTCTTCAATGCGGCGAACCGGTCGGGGTCGCTCGTCGGAGTGCCGTCGTCTTCGCGAACGTGGCAATGCGCGATCGCGGCGCCGGCCTCGAACGCCTCCTGCGTACTCTCGATCTGCTCGGCCACCGTGACGGGCACGGCCGGGTTGTCCGATTTCTGGGGAAGCGACCCTGTGATCGCGACGCAGATGATGACGGGCTCTGTCGAGGTCATGGGGCGGATCGTTCCTCTTCACGTTGCGCGCGGGCGGCGGTCTCACTGCACGAGACTGACCGATACCGTAGGCGGCTACCGCTTTCGAACAAAACCATTGACGTCTTCCCAGGGATGAGCAACCGTATTTCGAACAAAAGTGCGCGCAGCGAACATTTGAGGTGCTGAAGTGCGCTGGGATCTGGAAACCTCAACGGACGTCGATCTTCGCCGTCCACGCAAGGAGAAGTGTGACATGACGAACCGTATCATCACTGCGATAGCCAGCGTTTGCCTGGTCGCCGGCCTCACGACTGCGGTCGAGGCCAAGTCGCTCGACGACATCCTGTCGGACGGGACGATCCGGATCGGCATCAATCCGAACTTCCCGAACATGAGCACGCGCAACGATGCGGGCGAGTGGGAAGGTTTCGACATCACGGTCGGCACCCGCATCGCCGAAGCGCTGGGCGTCGAGGTCGAATGGGTCCCGACGGAGACCGCGCAGCGCGTACCCTTCCTCGTGTCCGACCGGATCGACGTCTCGCTCGGCGCGCTGACCCGCAACGTCGATCGCGCCAAGCTGATCGACTTCACGGTGCCGGTCCACACCGAGGTGCTGGCCGTCCTCGCCACCGATCAGATCGAGGGCGATAGCTGGGAGGACTTCAACAAGGAGGGCGTGACGCTCGCCAACATGCGCGGCAACTGGACCGTGGGCTGGATCGAGGAGAACATGCCCAATGTCGAGATCGAGCTGGTCGACAGCATCGCCGACACGGTCCGCCTCGTCGCGCAGGGCCGCGCCGACGCCATCGTCGAGAACATCGACTTCTTCATGGGCTTTACCGGCAACCACGACAACGTGACCTGGCGCGTGGTCGAAGACCCGATCTTCGTCGCTTTCTGCGCGGCCGGCGTCTCACAGGGCAACGAACAGCTGACCGAGGTGCTCAACATCGCGCTCTACGACCTGCACTCGTCCGGCGCGATCAAGGAGATCTGGGAGGAGAACTATGGTGCGCCGATGCTGCGCGAAGTGCCCGTGACGCCCTGGTTCTGATCGGGCGAAGAGCGCGGCGTAACCGTTCCCGAGGCTTGAGACCTGATGAACTACACCTTCCAGTTCGGTGTCGTCTGGGACAATTTCGGTACGCTTCTCGAAGGCGCCTGGCTGACCTTTCAGCTGGGCGTCTTCGCCTTCACGGCCGGCGCGCTCGTCGGCCTCGTGGGGGCGGCTGTGAAGACCTACGGTCCGCGCCCGCTGCGCTGGCTGGTGGACGCCTATGTCGTCTTCATCACCAACACCCCGGCGCTCATTCAGATCTACTTCCTCTATTTCGGCCTGCCCGAACTCGGGATTCGCTGGTCGAACGAGGCCTGCGTGCTGATCGGCCTGACGCTTAACGCCGGCGCCTATCTCACGATGATCCTGCGGGCGGGTTTCCTCTCGGTCCGCACCACCGAGATGGAGGCGGGCGAGACGCTGGGCATGACGCTCGTGCAGCGCATCCGCTATATCGTCGTGCCGCATATCGCGAAGTCGATCTATCCGGCGCTCGCCAACTTCTTCATCGTCGTCCTCGTCATGGGCACGTCCGTCGGCGCGCTGATCGGTGTCGACGAGTTGACGGGGCAGGCAATTAACCTGTCGTCGATCAACTATCGCTGGCTGGAATATTTCACTGTCACGGCCGGGCTTTACGTAGCGCTGACCTTCGTTGCGAGCATGGGCCTGGCGTTGGTCGGGCGCTGGGCGTTCCGCGTGCGCGTGCGGATCTTCTGATGGAACGGATTCTCGCGCAGATTCCAGACTTCTTCACGCTAGCGAATCTCGGTCTCCTCGGAGAGGCCGCGATGATGACGCTCGGCATGACCTTGGTCGGCTGCGGGATCGGCTTCACGCTCGCGCTCGGCCTCGTGATCCTGCGCACCACGCCAGGCGCTTGGGCGGCGCCGCTTCGCTTCGTATGCATCCTCTACGTCGAGGTCTTTCGTCGCATCCCTTTCCTCGTCGTCGTCTATCTCGTCCTCTTCTTCATTCAGACGATCACCACCGACGCCTCGCTCTTCACGATCGCGGTGATCGCGATCTGCATCTACGCGGTGGCCTATACGGCCGATATCATTCGCGGCGGCATCGAATCGGTGTCGGAGACGCAGATCGAGGCGGCCCGCGCCATGAACCTGTCGCGCCTTCAAACGCTCTTCACGATCGTCCTGCCGCAAGCCTGGCCGATCATCGTGCCGCCAGCGATCGCGTTCGCCGTCTCGTTCATCAAGGACACGGCTCTCGTGAGTCAGATCGGTGTCTTCGAGCTGACGTTCCGGGGCAAGGAGCTGAACAATCAGGGCTACTCGGGCATCCTCGTCTTCGGGACGATCGCATTCTGCTACTTTCTGATGTCCTTCCCGCTCAGCATGCTGGGGCAGTACCTGGAGAAGCGTCTTGCCTCACCTCGCGGTCGATGACCTTCACGCCGCCTACGGCAAGACAAAGGTCCTCCACGGCATAGACCTCGCGGTCGATCGCGGCGAGGTCGTCTCGCTGGTCGGCCCGTCGGGCTCGGGCAAGTCTACGGTCCTGCGAACGCTCATGGGCCTCACGCCCGTGACCCGAGGCCAGGTCGAGGTGGATGGTGCGCGGATCGACTATTCGAGCAACGCCGCGATCCGGGCCGCGCGCGACCGCATGGCGATCGTCTTCCAGCAGTACAATCTCTTCCAGAACATGACGGTGCTGCGCAACATCACGTTGGCGCCCACCAAGATCAAGCGCCGCCCAAGGGCCGAGGTAGAGGGCGAGGCGATGGATCTCCTTGCGCTCGTCGGGCTGGCCGACAAGCGCGACGCCTATCCCGACACGCTGTCGGGTGGCCAGCAGCAACGCGTCGCGATCGCCCGTGCGCTGGCGCTGAGGCCCGACATCCTCCTGCTCGACGAGGTGACGTCGGCGCTCGACCCAGAACTCGTCAACGAGGTGCTCGATACCGTGCGCCGTCTCGCCGGCGACGGCATGACGATGCTGCTGGTGAGCCACGAGATGAGCTTCGTGCGCGAGGTCTCCAGCCAGGTCGTCTTCATGGACGAGGGCCGCGTCGTGGAAACGGGCGCGCCGGCCACGATCTTCGACGCGCCTACGAGCGCCAGGGCGCGCGACTTCTTCGGCAAGGTTCTACGAGGCTGACCATGACGCGAGACCTCGACGCGATCCCGCCCCATCACTGGACCGAACCCGAATGGCGCGGCCTCGTGGGGCGCGTGCGGGCCGGCCGGCGGCTGGCGCCTGCGACATGGCCGGGCGGTGCGCGTTCGGCCCTCGCCCTCTCCTTCGATTGCGACCACGAGACGTTCGAGATGGGCGGCGGGGGCCGGGCCATCGGCCGATTGGCCTGGGGGGAGTTCGGCCGGCGTGCGGGCGTGCCCCGCGTCCTCGAAACCCTTCGCCGGCATGACGCCCGCGCCACCTTCTTCATGCCGGCCGTCGCCGCGCTGATCGACCCGGACGAACCGAAGCGGATTGCGGCCGAGGGCCACGAGATCGGCGTTCACGGCTGGATCCACGAGAATACGTCGACGCTCGACGAGACGACGGAACGCGATCTGCTTCAGCGCTCGGCAGATGCGCTGGAGCGTCTGTCGGGAACGCGCCCGGTCGGGCACCGCGCCGCGAATTGGGACCTCTCCCCATGGACGGCCAAGCTCGTGGCCGAGGCAGGCTTCGTCTACGATTCGTCCATGATGGCCGACGACGACTGCTATGAGATCGACCTCGACGGTGTGCCCTCCGGCCTCGTCGAGCTCCCCGTCGACTGGGTGCGGGACGATGCCGTCTACCTCCTCTTCAACCGCATGCCCGCCACGCGCCCGACCCTCTCGCCCGACGACGTTCTCGACGTCTTCCGGCGCGAGCTCGATGGCGCGCGCTCCGAAGGCGGCGTCTGCCAGCTCGTCATGCACCCCTTCGTCATCGGCTACCGCTCGCGCATCGGCATTCTGGATGCGTTGCTGCGGCACGCCAGAGAGTGTGGCGACGTCTTCGTGGGTACGCATGAGGAGGTCGCGCGGCACGCGCTTGCGGCCGGCGCGTGACCCCCTCGCGGCGGAGGCCTCCCCCTCACGGCCTGAGCCTGACCACCGCAGTCGGTGCCCTACGTTGCCGCTCCACTCGCGAAGAGCTGCGGATACATGTGGCGGATGGCCTCGTCGTCCATCTCCTGCTTGAAGGCGTGCGCCTTGGGCAGGGCCTTGGCGCGGTCGGCGGCTGGACGGGCGTCGATCTCGCGCTGAAGGCGGGCGATGGAGGGATAGGCGTCCATCGCGTCGTCGCCGAGCATGAACGGCAGCCGGTCCGCCCAGCCCCAGACGGCCATGTCGACGATGGTGTAGGCATCGCCGAGCATCCAGGGGTGCGCGGCCAGCCTGTCCTCCACGATCTGCCAGTGACGCTGCGCCTCGAAGCGATAGCGCTCGAAGGCGTAGGCATTGCGATCCTTGGCGAAGTGCCGGAAGTGCACGGCCTGCCCTGAATAGGGTCCCACGCCCGAGGCGACGAACATCAGCCAGGAGAGGAGCGCACCCCGGGCCGCATCGCCCTCGCCGGGCATGAACTGGCCCGTCTTCTCGCCGAGGTAAAGAAGGATAGCGTTACTGTCGAAGAGCACCGCATCGCCGTCGATGAGGGCGGGCACCTTTCCGTTGGGGTTGATCGCGCGGAACGCCTCGCCATGCTGCTGGCCTTTCTTGGTGTCGACGGGGACCGGCTCGTAGTCGAGACCGGTCTCCTCCAGCATGAGGGCCACCTTCATCGGGTTGGGCGCGGCGTTGAAATAGAACTGCATCATCGTAGGGCTCCGGTGTCAGAACGAGGCGAGGCGGCGTGGGTCAGGGCAGCCCCGCCTCGACGGGGAGGCAGACGCCGGTGATCGCGCGTGCCTGGGCGAGGTAGAGGGCGGCTTCGGCGACGTCGGCGGGGGTCGCCATCCGGCCCAGAGCGGTCTCGGCCGACATCGCACCGATCACCGCCTCCTCGCTTGGGCCGCCATCCGCGACGCGTCCAGCGATGCGGCTGCGCAGCGCATCGGTCAGGATCGGGCCGGGGGCGAGCGCGTTCACCCGCACCCCGTCGCGGCCGAGATCGAGCGCCGCCGCGCGGGCGAGGCCGAGGACTGCGTGCTTGGAGGCGGTATAGAGCGTCTGGTCGGGATGCGCCCGGTAGGCGTTGATCGATGCCATCACGATCGCGCAGCCATCCTCGGCCTCGGTCAGGCGAGGAGCAGCATGCTTGAGGCAAAGCGCGACGCCCCGCACGTTGACGGCGAAGACGCGGTCCCACTCGGCTGCATCAAGCGCCGCGACGCGCCGCCATGGCGGCACGAGGCCGGCATTGGCGACGAGGATGTCCAGGCGATCGAGCCCGGAGATCGCCTCAACCAGCCGATCCTCCGCGTCGGGCGCAGCGAGATCGAGTGGCACGGCACCCCATGCAACAGGAAGCGAGGCTTCGGCCAGGACTTCCTCGCGATCGAGAACGTGGATCGTTGCACCATGATGCGCGAATGTCTCGGCTATCGCGCGCCCGAGGCCCTGCGCGCCGCCGGTCACGAGTGCGGTGCGGCCTCGCAGCGTGTGGGCGGTCGAGGCTGTCATTCGATCACGATCAGATCCTGAAAGCCGCCCGTCAGTGGCTCGCCCCCGCCCGGGCGGGCGACGATGCAGTCCTCGACGCGGGCGCTGAACGTGTCGTCGCGGAAGATCGAGGGCTCGATGGTGAAGACCATGCCCTCGCGGACCTCGGTCGTGTCGCCCTTGGTGAGGAAGGGCGGCTCGTGCACGTCCCAGCCTATGCCGTGGCCGAGACGATGGCGGAAGTCCTTGCCGAAGCCGGCATCCTCGATCACGTCGCGCGCGGCCTTGTCGACGGCCTCGCAGGTCGTCTCGCCGGCCTTGAGGGCCGCGATGCCGGCGCGCTGGCTTTCCATCACCAGCCGATGGACGAGGACCTGCTCGTCGCTCGGTGCGCCGAAGGAGATGGTGCGTCCGAAATCGTAGCACATCCCATCCAGCACCGCGCCGAAGTCGAAATTGACCGAGACGGGCGCGTCGAGCTTTCGCGGCCAGGTGCCGAGCTTGTCGCCGAAGCGCAGCGGATGGTTGGGGCCGGAATTGTAGAGCGAGGTCGTGAAGGATGGCCCGAGCGAGCCGTGCGCCTTCATCTGGTAGTCGATCTCGGAGGAGACCTCGAGCTCGGTCATGCCGAGCTTGAGGTTGGCGACCGTGGCGGCAAAGGCCTTCTCGGTGATCTCGCCGGCTCGGCGCAGCGTCGCGATCTCGTCGGCGTCCTTGATGACGCGCATGGGGCGCAGGATGTCGGTGCCGGAGGAGAAGACGGCGCCTGGCACGAGCCTCTGCAACTCGAAGAGGGATTCGGCCTCCGCGTCGTCGCTGGTCGCGATCCGCGCGCCCTTGCCTATCCCTAGCTCCCGCAGGATACCCGACACCATCTCCGCCGGGTCGTCCCAGTCCCCGAGGACGCGGACATCCATGCCGTCCATGCCTTGCGAACTGCCGAACTCCGCCGTCATGCGCGGCACGGTAAGGATCGGCGTGTGCCCTGGTGCGACCCAGAGCCCTTCGAGCCACATGCCGGGGTGCAGGTTGCGGCCATAGTTCGGGATGTCGCGATGAAGGCCCGTGAGGTAGTCGAGATCGGTCTTGAGCGGCAGGAACACGAGGTCCGCCTTTCCCTCGATCAGGCCCTGGAAACGGGTCATGCGGTCTGCGTAGCTGGCCATCACGGCTCTCCTTGGGAGGGGGTGTCGTCGAGAAGGTGGCAGGCCGCCATCTGATCGTCTGCATCGCCAGCCGTCGGCACGGGGCGCAAGGCCGGTCGCTCCACGCGGCAGCGCGGCATGGCGAGCGGGCAGCGGGGGTGAAAATGGCAGCCGGTCGGCGGGTCGAGAGGCGAGGGGATGTCGCCCTCCACCGGCTCGTAAATCACCCGCCGTCGGTCGAGGCGGGGAACGCCGTCGATGAGCGCGCGGGTATAGGGGTGGGCGGGCTGTGCGAAGACCGTCTCGCTCGGCCCCGATTCCACGACCCGGCCGAGATACATCACGAGTATGCGGTCGGAGAGGTGTTCGACGACGCCGAGATCGTGGCTGATGAAGAGATAGGTCAGGCCGAGATCGTCGCGCAGGTCGGCGAAGAGATTGACGATCTGCGCCTGGATCGACACGTCGAGTGCCGAGACCGCCTCGTCGCAGACCAGGATTTCGGGCTTCACCGCGAGAGCCCGCGCGATGCCGACGCGTTGGCGCTGGCCGCCGGAGAACTCGTGCGCGAAGCGGTCGCGCACGCCGGGGTCGATCCCGCAACGCTCCAGCAGGTCGGCGACGTAGCCGTTCACATCGCCGGGCGCCGCGATGCGGTGGACGCGCGGCGCCTCGCCGATCAGCTTGGAAACGCGCATGCGCGGGTTGAGCGAGGAGAAAGGATCCTGGAAGACCATCTGCGTGGCCAGCGGATCGTCGGCGCCGCGTTCGAGGTCGGTCTCGATCGTGCCGGCAGTGGGGTCGAGGAGGCCGGCGACCATGCGGCCGAGCGTGGACTTCCCACAGCCCGACTCGCCGACCACGCCCAGCACCTCGCCGCGCCTGAGATCGAAGCTGACGTCCTCGACCGCGCGCACGATCGGCTTCGGCTTGGCGAGGCCGACGCGGGCGAGGGTGCGAGCGATGATGTCCCCGCCATCACCGAAATTGCGCGAGAGATGGCGGGCGCGCAGGATGATGTCGGCTGGCGGGGCATGATTCTCCATAGCGGGGTCCGCGTCCGTCATACCGCCCCCATGCGTTCGGCTCTTGCGGCGGGAGAGTCGTTCGTGATCGCCTCGACGGCAGGCCTGAGGGGATGGATGCAGCGTACCTCGCTCTCGTGACCAAGGGCGCGCATCTCCGGAATCTCGGTGGTGCATTCCGCCGTCGCGCGGGGGCAGCGCGGGGCGAAGGCGCAGCCGGGGGGTAGGTCGGTCAGAGGGGGCATCCGGCCCTCGATCTGCTCCAGGCGCTTACCCTTGCGACCACGTGCGGGCACCGATCCTATGAGACCGCGCGTATAGGGGTGGGCGGGTCGGTCGATGATTGTGTCGACGGGGCCTACCTCGACGATCTGTCCGGCGTACATGACCGCGATCCGGTCCGCGATTCCCGCCACGACGGCAAGGTCGTGCGTGATCCAGACCATGGCCGTGCCCCGATCACGGCAGAGCGCCTGCGCGAGCGCGAGGATCTGCCCCTGGATCGTCACGTCGAGCGCGGTCGTCGGCTCGTCGGCGATGATGAGATCGGGCTCGTGGAGAAGCGCAATGGCGATGGCGACGCGCTGGCGCATGCCGCCCGAAAGCTGGTGCGGATAGCCTCGTAGCCGTGCCTCGGCGCCCGGAATGCCGACTTCTTCCAGCGCACGCACACAGCGCGCCTTCGCCTCCGCGCGGGGCAGGCTCGTGTGGGCGCCCAGCGCGTCTCGCATCTGCGTCTCGATACGGAGGACCGGATTAAGCGTCATCATCGGGTCCTGGAAGATCATGGCGACCTTGGCGCCGCGAATCTCGCGCAGGGCAGCCGGTGTCTTCGTCAGGAGTTCGTCGCCCGATAGGCGCACGCTTCCGCCCGTCACCCGGCCGGGCGGGGAGAGGAGGCCGTTGATCGAGAAGCCTGTCAGCGATTTGCCCGACCCGCTCTCTCCGACGAGGCCGAGGATCTCACCGCGCCGCACGGTCAGCGATACGCCGCGGAGCGCTTCGATCGTTGCCGAAGGCGGTGCGCAGGTCGCGGACCTCCAAGACGGCGGAGGTGACAGCAGCGACTGTGTCTTGGGTGGCCGTCATCGTCAGAGCCGGGGGTTCAACACGTCGCGCAGCCGGTCGCCCAACACGTTGACGCTGATGATGATCGCCAGGAGGACGAGCCCCGGCAGCACGCTGATCCAGTAGCGGCCCGACTGCAAGTAATCGAAGCCGTTGGCGATCAGGAGGCCGAGCGAGGGGCGCGTCGGCGGAAGGCCGAGGCCGAGGAAGGAAAGCGTCGCCTCCAGCGAGATGGCGGCCGCCATCTGCATCGTCGCGACGACGAGGATCGTGGGCAGGCAATTGGGCAGGATGTGGCCGAGGAGAATGCGCAGGCGACCGAGGTGCAACCCCCGCGCGGCGTCGACATAATCGCGCGAGGCCTCGACCAAGGCGACGCCGCGCACCGTGCGGGCAAAGTAGGCCCATTGCACGACGACGAGCGCGAAGATGATCTTGTCGACGCCGCGCCCCAGGATCACCAGCAGGATGAGCGCCACGAGGATGGTGGGAAAGCTCAGTTGTAGGTCGACGATCCGCATCAGCACGGTGTCGACCCAGCCGCGGCGATAGGCTGCGACGAGGCCGACTGCGGTGCCGACGGCAAGCGCGAGAAGCCCCGAGACGAGCCCGACGACGAGCGAGATGCGGATGCCGTAGAGCATGGCGCTGAGCATGTCGCGCCCCTCGCCGTCCGTCCCCAGCCAATAGGTCACGCCGCCGAAACTCTCGCCGCCGGGGGGCAGGAGGCTGTCGAGGACATCGACCTGTCGCAAATCGTAAGGGTTCTGCGGTGCGATCCAAGGTGCGCCGAAGCCCGCGATGCAAAACGCCGCGAAGACGATGAGCGCACCGACAGCAAGCGGCGAGCGCAGGAAGCGGGCCACCACGTCGCGCATCGATCCGGCAGCAGGACCGGAAGAGGGCGGCGCCGTCCCAATAGCGGTCTGGACGCTCACGACGCCGCGTCTCCGAGCCGAACCCGTGGATCGAGCACCGAGTAGAGGATGTCGACGAGGAGGTTGAGGACGACGAAGAGGCAGACGACGAAGATCAGGTAAGCCACGATCAAGGGACGATCGAGGACGCCGATGGCATCGATGAGCATCTTGCCGACGCCCGGCCACGAGAAGATGGACTCGATCACGACCGCGAACGCGATCACGCCGCCGAACTCCATGCCGAGGACGGTCACGATGGGGATGAGGATGTTCTTCATCACGTGCACCGAGAGAATGCGTCGCTCGCGAATGCCGCTCGCCCTTGCGAAGCGCACGTAGTCGGTGAAGAGGACCTCGCGCATGCCCGCCCGGGTGAGGCGGATCACCATGGCCATCATGATGAGCGAAAGCGTGAAGGCCGGCATGGCCAGGTGGTGCAGGCCGTCGAGCGTGAGGAAGGAGACGTCGATGCCAAGCACGTCCACCGTGTCTCCGCGCCCGATGGCCGGCATCCAACCGAGGAAGACCGAGAAGACGAGGATCATGATCAGGCCGATCCAGAAGACCGGCAGGGAAAAGGCGACCATGGAGAAGCCCATGATGGCGCGGCTGTCCCACGCCTCGGGTCGCAGTCCGGCGCGCATCCCGAGCGGCAGCCCGACCGTGAGCGCGATGACGAGCGCCGCGAGCGCCAGTTCCAGCGTCGCCGGCAGGCGCTCGAAGATGAGGCCGAGCGCGGGAATGCCGTGGGTGAAGGAATTGCCGAGGTCGCCCTGTAGGAGATTGCCCAGGAAGACGAAATACTGCTCCCAGATCGGGCGATCGAGGCCGAGGTCTTCGATGATGAGAGTCAGGCAGGCTTGATCGCATTCCGACGAGGCGAAAATGTAGACCGGATTGCCAATCACGTTGACGCCGAAGAAGACGAGAACGGTCATCACCAGCAGTACGAGGACGGCCTGCAGCAGACGCTTGACGATGAACTCCGCCATCTCTCGCAAGCCTTGTCCGGGTGGTGCGGGGTGTCGTCCGGGCCGAAGCTCGGACGACGGTCATATTCGCGACGCGGGCGCCGAAGCCCTGTGGCTAGTCGACCTTGTTGACTTCCGTCGCCAGCGTACGCTCGTTGGTGCGCGGTTGGTGCTCCAGCCCCGCGCGCATGGCCCAATTGTTCACCTGGAAATGGAGCGGGATATAGGCGTAATCGGCCATGCCGATCCGAATGGCCTCCTCCAACAGCGCCCGGCGTTCTTCGGTGTCGATGGTGCGCTTGGCGAGGACCGAGCGGGCGTCGACCTCGGGATTGGAGTAGCGGCCAAAATTGCCGTTACCGCCGCCGGTCGCTGCGTTGTAGGTCTCCAGCGTGCCGGAAACGGTGTAGGTCGCTTCGCCCGCCACTGTGCCCCAGCCGGTCAGGGCCAGCGAGAACTCGGGCACGTCGAAGCCGGGTATCGACAGCTCGTCGCCGCGAATGAGGCGGGAGAAGAAGACGTTGCGCGGCATGGCATCGACTTCGGTCGTGATGCCGATACGGCTCCACATCTGCGCGACCACTTGGAGGATGCGGGCATCGTTCACGTAGCGGTCATTGGGGCCATGCAGCGTGACGCGAAACCCATCGCCGTAGCCAGCCTCTTCGAGCAAGGCCTGCGCGGCCTCGGGATCGTAAGGGTCGGCCTCCAACCCATCGACATAGCCGAAGAAGCCCGGCGGCACGATGTTCTTTGCCGGCAGCGAGGCGCCGCCCATCACGCGGTCGCGGATCGCTTCGCGATCGACCGCGAGGCTGAGCGCCTTCCTGACGCGCATGTCACGCAACGGGTTCGGCACGAGCGGGTTGCCGTCGTTGTCCGTCACGAAGCGCTCGACATGCTTGTAGCCGGGCATGAGGTAGATCAGCCGGTCGGACGCGATGGTGGAGACCGTGAAGTCCGGGTCGTCCTGAAGCTGTGGCAGGTCGATCGTCGGGGGATAGTCGATCATGTCGACATCGCCATTGAGGAGCGCGGCCAGACGCGACGCGTCCTGCGTGATGGGTCGGAAGACGACCTGATCCCATTCCACCTCGCCGCCCCACCAGTCGGGGTTCCTCACGACGCTGACGAGGCTGCCCGGACTGAACTCCTCGAACTTGAAGGGACCGGTGCCGATGGCGGCTTGGCCGCTGTTGAAATCGACCGCCGGCGTGACGCCCTCGGCGACGTGCTCGGCCACGATCGGCAGCATTGCCAGATCCTCGGCGACCGTCGGATAGGGTCCGTCCGTGATGATATGGACGGTCAGATCGTCGATCTTCTCCCAGGTCTTGCCGCCCTTCTCCAGCTGGAAGGCGGGCGAGGCCGGGGCGCCGGAGATGCCGGCGCGCAGCCGGTCGAACGTGAAGAGGACGTCGTCGGCGTTGAACGCCTCGCCGTCATGCCAGGTCACGCCGTCGCGCAGCTTGAACTCCCAGGTCGTCTCGTCGATCGGCTCCCACGAGACGGCGAGGCCGGGGATGGGCTGCGAGGCGGAATCGAGCGCGACGAGCTTCTCGAAGATGTGCTCCTGGACCTGCACGTCGGCCGAAAGCTGCGTCCAGTGCGGATCGAGCGAGTTGGCTTCCGATCTGACACCGATCGTCAGGACGTCCTGCGCGATGGCAGACGTCATGGGCAGCGTCATGGCTGGCATCGCCACCACGATCATCGCCGTCAGGACGGTTGGCTTCCAATGTTTCATAGCAGGCCCTCCAGAAGTATTGCGTCCGATCCTGACCGTGGCGCTCTTCGCGCGGCGCCTATCGTCGGTACAGTCCGGCAATTTGTTTTACTATGCGAACGACAGTTCGCATAGCACATTTATCGGGCAAGGCCGCCTATGCACGTGTATTTCGTCTCCAGATAATCATCGAGACCCTGCCAACCGCCCTCCTTGCCGAGCCCCGACTCCTTCAGGCCGCCAAAGGGAATCTCCGGCGTGACGATGAGGACCTCGTTGATGCCGATGAGCCCATATTCGAGCCCGTCCTGCAGACGGAAGGCGCGACCGAGATCCTGGGTGTAGGCGTAGGCAGCGAGGCCGTACTCGGTGTCGTTGGCGGCCGCGATCGCCTCTGCCTCGTCGGTGAAGCGGTAGACTGGTGCGACGGGGCCGAAGATCTCCTCACGCGTCACGCGCATCTCGGGTGTCGCACCCGATATGACGGTCGGCTCGTAGAAGAGGCCGCCTCGGAAGTGTGGCTTGCCACCGGCCGCGACGGCACCGCCCTTGGCGATGGCGTCCGCGACCAGCGCCTCGGTCTTTTCCAGCGCGGCGGCGTCGATGAGCGGGCCGATCTGGGCGCCCGTATCGGCACCGGGCGCCACCGTCATCGCGGCCGTTCGGGCTGCGAAGCGCTCGACGAAGGCGTCGTGAATGCCGGTCTGGACGTAGACCCGGTTGGAGCAGATGCAGGTCTGGCCCGCATTGCGGAACTTGGCGATGATCGCACCCTCGACGGCCGCGTCGAGGTCGGCGTCGTCGAAGACGATGAAGGGCGCATTGCCGCCGAGCTCCATCGACACCTTCTTCACGGTGTCGGCCGCGCCGCGAATGAGCTCCTTGCCGATCTCGGTGGAGCCGGTAAAGGTGAGCTTGCGGACCTTGGGATTGGCGAGGATCTCGCCCCCGATGGCGCGCGCCGAGCCGGTGAGGATGTTGACGGCGCCGGCGGGAAAGCCGGCGCGCTCGGCCATCAGGCCCCAGGCGAGCCCGGAATAGGGCGTGGCCGTCGCGGGCTTCACGACCACCGTGCAGCCGGCCGCGAGCGCGGGGCCGAGCTTGCGGGCCAGCATCGAGGAGGGGAAGTTCCAGGGCGTGATCGCGGCGACGACGCCGATCGGGTGGCGGGTCGTCATCAGCCGGCGGTTCGGCCAGGGCGACGCGATGATCTCGCCGCCCGCGCGGCGCGCTTCTTCAGCGAACCAGAGGACGTAGGCTGCCGAAGACAGAACCTCCGCCCGCGCTTCGGCCAGCGGCTTGCCCTGCTCCGCCGTCAGAAGCGCGGCCAACGCGTCGGCATTGTCCACGATCTGCGCGTGAAGGGCCCGTATCAGCGCGACCCGGTCGCCGAGCGGCAAAGTCGAATAGCTGGGGAAGGCTTTGTGGGCGGCGTCGATCGCGCGCCGGGTCTCGTCTGCGCCTGCATTGGGTACCGTGCCGATCGTGGCGCCAGTGGCGGGGTTCGTCACGGTGATCGTCTTACCGTCATCGGCATCGCACCAGGCGCCGTCTATGAGATTGGCTTGCTTCAGCACGTCTTCGAACACGGCGACACCTCAGTTTCGAACACTTGTTCGTATAGCGGTCAGGTCATGCGGTTCGCAAGTCCGGCTCCTCCAGTACGAAGCTCGAGAGATCGACGGGCGGCGTTTCTCCGAGGGCCAGCGCGGCGATGGCCTCCGAGATGGCGGGCGCGGCGGTGAAGCCCATCCAGGGAAAGAGGTTGAGGAAGAAGCCCGGCACGGCTGGTGTTTCCCCCAGCACGGGGCGCCAGTCGGGCGTTCCGTTGACGAAAGCGGCCCAGCTCCGGACGATTCGCACGCCGTCCAGCATCGGCAGCACCGCGCAGGCGACGGCGAGGTTCCTCACCATCGAGGCGGTATCGACGATGGGGAACCGGCCTTCCGGTCCGCCCAAACGGGCCGGCCACCCGCCGCCGATCAGGAAGCTGCCCTCGGCCGACTGCTTCAGCGTCAGCTTCTCGCCCGTGTAGTAGAGGAAGATAGGGCAGGACTGGCGGGCAGCGCTCCGTGACCGCCACCTGGATGGCGTGCGCCTCGATCGGCACGCGAACGCCAACCATGGCCGAGACCCGCGCCGCATCGGCCCCGGCGGCGTTGACGACACGACGTGCCTGGATCGTCTCCGACCCCGCCGAGAGGGTGAAGACATCCCCCTCCTTTGCGATGGCGTGGACCTTGTGCCCGCGCAGGAGCGTCAAGCCGGCCTCGATGGCGCGTCGCACGAAGAGCGGGGCGACGCGAAACGGATCGGCCTTGCCCTCGATGGGGCAGAAGGCGCCGCCGAGCATGTCCGGTGCCAAGCCCGGCAGATGGTCGTGAAGGGCCTCCCCCTCGAGGTTCGTGACGGCGAGGCCCGCCGCCCGCTCGATCTCCGATTTATCCCGCAGCGCGGCTACGTCGGCAGGCGTGCGCGCGACCATCAGCCCGCCCTTCAGCGACAGACCGAGCGAGCCGTCCAACTCGTCCTCCAGCCCGCGCCATCGCGCGATCGAGGCCATGAAGAGGGGGATCGTCTCGGCGTAGCGCCGCGCCCAGTCTCGCCCGAGGGTCTGGAAGGGATCGAACGGGATCTGCGCATGGATCGAACCCGCGTTCGAGCCCGATGCGCCGAGGTTCACGTCCGCCCGCTCGAGCAAGACCACCCGCGCCCCGCGCCGGCACGCGAAATAGGCCGTCGACGCCCCCGCCAGCCCGCCGCCTATGATGGCAAGGTCGTACACCCGCTCCATGGCTAAGCCTGCCTTCAAAGTCGGTTGAATCGTACGTCGTGTTCATTATACAGACTTTTGTACGCGATATGAACTTTTCGCACGTCTCCCTTATGCGAGGACCGGACCCGATGTCGACGCTCTCGGTTGCTGCCAGCACCTTTCCCTTCCTCTACTCGAAATTGGGCTTCGATGCGCTCAAGCATCTGCGCTCGTTCGGCTATCGCGACTTCGAGATGATGATCTTTCCGCCGCATTGCTGGCCGCCCGAACTCGGACAGGACGTGCGCCGGGACGTGAGGGCTTGGCTCGATGGCGAGGGCGCGCGCATCACGTCGTTCTGCTACCCCGCGCTAGACAACAATCCGAACTCCGTCGACAAGCTGATGCGCGACTACACGCTCGATCGCTATCGCGAGGCGGTCGATCTCGCAGCGGAGTGGAACTGCCCCTATGTGGTCGCGATCCCCGGCCCCGTGAACAGCCTGATCAACCCGCCCCACGACTGGATGCTCGACTGGTTCGTGGAGGCGATGAAGGCGCTCGTTTCCCACGCGGAAGGCACGGGCGTGAAGATATTGCTGGAGAACGTCCCCTTCACCTTCCTGCCCTCCGCCAAGGACATGCAGGACACCGCCGCCCTGATCGGACCGGAGGTCGGGGTCAACTACGACGTCTGCAACGGCGCCTATATCAAGGAGGATGTCGGCGAAGCGATCCGGATGCTGGGCGACCTCGTCTGCAACGTCCACATCTCCGACAGCGGCTTCGAGGAATTCAAGCACGACCGTCTCGGCACCGGCATCGTCGATCCGGCACCCGCCGCCGCCGCATTGAAGGAGATCGGCTATGACGGCCTGACCGTCCTGGAGATCATCACAGACGCCAACGATCCGACCTCCGACCCGGACGAGGACCTTCGCGTCAGCCACGACATTCTGACCAAGCACGGCTGGGCGCCGGTCGGCGGCTGAGGGAGCCAGGGACATGAAGACTTTTCGCGGCAGCTATTCCGTCAACGTCACGCCCTTCACGGCCGATGGGTCGGGCATAGACCTGGAGGCCAATCGCCGGTTCCTCGACTGGCAGATGGCCTGCGGCGTGCCGGGCATCATCATGCTGGGCACGACGGGCGAGTTCCTCACCGTCACGGACGCGGAGCGCGCCGCCCTCGTCGAGGATACGGTGGCCCATGTGAACGGGCGCATTGACGTGCTGGTCGGCGCCATGAACGCGCACAGCCCGACGGCGGCCCGCTACGCCCGCGAGGCGCAGGACGCGGGCGCAGACGGGCTGATGATCATCCCGCCCTACTACTACACGCCCACCGACGACGAGATCATGGGCTATTACGAGACGATCACGGCGCGCTGCGACCTGCCGATCATGCTTTACAACAACCCCGTCACCTCCAACGTGGACATGTCGGCCGCCCTCGTCGCGCGGCTGACCCGCAGCTTCGACACCGTGCGCTACATCAAGGAAGCGAGCATGGATGTCGGGCGCGTCTACGACATCGTGGAGGCGACGGACGGCGTGATGAACGTCTTCGCGGGCGAGCGGATCGTCGAATCCTTCCTCCTCGGCGCCGTCGGCTACGTGAACCCGTTCGGCAACTACATCCCCCGCGCCTCCACGCGCATCTGGGAGTTGCTCGAGGAAGGCCGGATCGACGACGCCAAGGCGATCCAGCGGCACATCACCGTGATCGAGCACACGATCGCGGAGGGGCATCCCACCTACGGCCATCAGTGCTATTCGAAGGCCCTGGCCGCCGAGGCCGGCTACCCCGTCGGCGACGTTCGCCCGCCGCTGACCCTCTTCGCGTCGCTGGGGGAGGAGGGCCGCACGCGCGCGGCCAAGCTCAAGGGCATCATGGACGATCTCGACCGCCTTCTCGACACGCAGGACAAACGCGCCGCATGACCGACATCCCCCTCTTCACGCCGTTCAGCCTGCGCGGTGTCACCTTCCGCAACCGGATCGTGATGGCGCCCATGTGCCAGTATCAGGCCGACGAGGGGTGCCCGAACGATTGGCACGTCTCGCATCACGGCCGCTATGCGACCTCGGGCCTCGGCGGTGCGATCGTCGAATCGACCGGGGTGAGTGCGGAAGGGCGCATCAGCCCCGGCTGCACCGGGCTCTACAACGACGCGCAGGTCGTTGCCTGGCGCCGGGTGACCGACCTCTACCGGCGCGAGGGGATTCCCGTCTTCGTCCAGATCAACCATGCCGGCGGGAAGGCCTCGACCGAGCGTCCTTGGGATGGTGGCGGCCCGCTCACCCCCGGTACGCAGGAGTCGCCCTGGCAGACGGTCGCCCCGTCCGCGATCCCGGCCCGCGAGGGCTGGCACGTGCCAAAAGCCCTTGAGGTCGAGGACCTGGCCGGTATCGTCGCTGATTTTGCAGCGGCCGCCGGGCGCGCGTCCGACGCAGGCTTCGACGGCGTCGAGATCCACGGGGCGCACGGCTATCTCCTCCACAGCTTCATGTCGCCCTATTCGAACCGCCGGACCGATGCCTATGGCGGCGATCTGGCGGGGCGCATGCGTCTGCCGGTCGAGGTGGCGCGGGCCGTGCGCGATGCTGTGCCACACGATATGGCTGTGCTCTACCGGGCGTCCTGCGTCGACGGCGAGGGCGGCGGCCTCACGCTCGACGACACGGTCGCGCTGGCGCACGAGTTGAAATCGGCGGGCATCGACCTCGTCGACGCATCGGGCGGCGGCATTCCCGCAGGCATGCGCATGGCGGAGGAGAAGCCGGAGCCCGGGTTCCAAGTGCCTTATGCTGATCGCATCCGCAGCGAGGTCGGCATGGCGACCATGGCCGTCGGCATGATTACCGAGGCGGAGATGGCCAATGCCATCGTCGCGGACGGGAGGGCCGATCTCGTCTCGCTCGCCCGTGGCCTGCTGCGTGATCCGGCATGGCCCTACCGCGCCGCCATAGCGCTCGGCCACCCGGAGCCGGCCTCCATCCTGCCCAAGCTCTACGCCTTCTACCTCAAGCTCGCGGCTTGATCGGCGCGCCTCAACGAATGTAGCTCGCGCCGTTGATGTCGATCGTGCCGCCCGACAGGTGCTTCGCCTGGCCGCTGAGGCAGAAGGCCGTGAGCGCCGCGATCTCGGAGGGCGGCACGAAGGCGCCCATGGCCAGCCGATCCTCGACGACGGCGCGCCCGCCCTGGCTCTCGGCGAAGTCGCGCGACATCTGCGTGTCGACCACGCCGGGCGCGATGATGTAGGTGCGGATGCCGTCGCGCGCGTAGCCCGTCGCCACGGTCTGCAGCGCGGCCTTGAAGGCGGCCTTCGATGCGGCGTAGGCGATCGTGCGCGGGTTGGTGACGCCTTTCTGCGCGGCCCAGGAGGAAATCCCGACGATCTCGCCGCCGCCGCGCTGGCGAAAGTGATGGACGGCCGAGCGGAGCAGCCGTGCGGCCGACAGGACGTTGACCTGCATCGTCTCCGCCCAGACCCGGTCCCACGCCCCATCGTCATCGTCGATGCCGCCATCGAAGCGCATCACGGCGGCATTGTTGACGAAGCCGTCGAGCCCGCCCGTGGCCGCGATCGCGTCCCGCATGAGGGCGTCGGCGCCTTCCGGTTTTGAGAGGTCCGCACCGATAAGGATGGCGCGCTCCGGTGGTGCCGCTGACAGCGCCGCCCGGGCACCCTCTTCATCGTGGCCGTAATGGGCGACTACGCGCGCGCCCTCCGCCGCCAGGCGCTCGGCGATCGCACGGCCTATTCCCTTCGACGCTCCGGTGACGAGAATGGTTTTTCCGTCCAGCATCATCGTCGTACACCTTTCATGACGTCCGACAGGACCGATCGACACATTGACCGGCACCTAATAATCGGACAATCGTTCGCATAGCGAACAGTCGGGGAATGGACAACATGAGCGGTCACCTTCGACCGGTGGTCGTGATCGGCGCCGGGGCCATCGGCGTCGCGTTTGCGGCGACGTTTGCCGCTTCCGGACGCGCCGTCGCCCTGGTTGAGCCCGACGCATCAGCCAGATCGGCCGCCCCGGACGCCGTCGTCCGTCACGACGCGATGCTGCGCAAGGCCGGGCACCCGGCCGCCGCCGCGCCCGGAACGGTACAGGTCATAGCCAGCCTCGCGCCCGCCATCGAGGCCGTCGGCACGGCTGCGATGGCGATCGAGTGCGGGCCGGAGCGTGTGGCGGTGAAGGCGGGCATCTTCGCCGAGCTTCTAACCGCGCTGCCGGGAGATGCCGTTCTCGCCACAGCCTCGTCCTCGTTGCCGATATCGCAGATCGTTCCCGATCCGACGGCGCAACGGCGGTGCCTCGTCGCCCACCCCGGCAATCCGCCCAGCCTCATACGCGTCATCGAGATCGTGCCCGGCCCGCATACGGAACAGACCACGGTGGATGCGGCCATCGGCGCTTTCGAGGCGGCAGCGTTCTCGCCCGTCGTGTTGGCCCACGAGGTGCCAGCCTTCGTCTTCAACCGGCTGCAATCGGCGCTCTTGCGCGAGGCGTATCGGTTGGTCGCCGAGGGCGTGATCGATGTCGACGGTCTCGACCGGCTGGTGCGGGATGGGCTCGGGCCCCGCTGGGCGCTCTGCGGCCCCTTCGAGACTGCGGACCTCAACACCGCCGGTGGCATTCGCGGCCATGCCGAGCGGCTCGGACCGGCCTACGCCGCCATCGGGGCCGCGCGGGGCGAGACGGAACCCGCCTGGTCTCCCGAACTGGTCGACACGGTGGAGGCGCAGCGCCGCGCGGTTCTGCCGGAGGCGGATCTCCCGGCTCGGCGTGCCTGGCGGGAGCGCGCATTGGCCGAGCTTCTGGCAGCCCGCGGACGCATTCTCGCCAGCGATGCGGCGCCATGACCCGAAGCGAAACGGACCTTAGGTCGGTAGGCCAGGCTGTGGATGACGCAAGCCTCGAGAGACCCGATACGTCGGCGCTCTCTCGTCAGCGATCGACCAGTTCCGATGTGGGGTCGATCACGTTCACCTTCGACGGTGCGTCCTTCACGGGCGAAGCGACACAGTCCATCGCCGCCGCGCTGACCGGCGCCGGCATACGCGACCTGCGGCGCACCGAGGGCGGCACTGCGCGCGGCGTATTCTGCGGGATGGGGGTCTGCCAGGACTGTCTCGTCACGGTCGATGGCGTCTCCAACCGCCGAGCATGCATGACGGCGCTGCAGAACGGCATGGTCGTCGCGACGCAGCCCGCGCGTGCACCGCTTACGGCCCCCCCCGAGACGCCGCTGAGGGGTGTGCGGCGCCATGTCGACGTTCTCGTCCTCGGCGGAGGCGCAGGGGGGCTCAGCGCCGCCCTGGCCGCGCGCGAGGCAGGCGCGGGCGTGCTGCTGATCGATGAGCGCAAGCGACTTGGCGGCCAGTACTACAAGCAACCGGCAGAGCCCGGCCGCGCGTCTCTCGACCCGCAGCAGGACGAGGGTCGCGTGCTCGTCGAGGCCGTCCTCGCGGCAGGCGTCGAGGTGCTGGAGGGCGCCGAGATCTGGGGCGCGTTCGACGGGCTGGAGATCATGACGGCCGATGCGGACGCGGCCTACGCGATCCGCGCGAGGGCCGTCATCGTCGCGACCGGCGCCTATGAACGCCCGGTCATGATTCCCGGCTGGACGCTGCCGGGCGTGATGACGGTCGGCGCGGCGCAGACGTTCTGGCGCTCCTACGGCACGCTGCCCGGCCGCCGGGTGGCTCTGGCGGGCAATGGCCCACTCGTCGCGCAGGTCGCGTTGGAACTGGCGCGCGGCGGGGCCGAAATCGTCGCGCTGGCCGAGGCGGCGCCGGCTCCGTATAGGCGTCCCCTCGCTGGGCTGGCCCTCGCCCGCGCGCAGCCGGCGCTTGCCGCCAAGGGCGTCGGTCTTCTTGGAGCGTTGGCGCGGCGCGGGATCGGCGTTTCGCATGCCACCTTACCCACCCGCATCGAGACAACCTCCACGGGCCTCGGCATCACGCTGGATCAGGGCCAAGTCGGACGCGGCAGCACCCGCACGGTCGAAGCCGACGTCTTCTGCATGAACTTCGGCTTCCAGCCGCAAAACGAGATCCTGCGACTCCTCGGCGCCGCCATGACGTTCGATGCGCGCTTCGACCAGTTGCGCCCAACGCGTGGCGCCGCGTTCGAGACGAGCGTCGCGGGTCTCTACGCGGTGGGCGATTGCTGCGGCATCGGCGGTGCGCCGGCAGCTGGACTGGAAGGCACCATCGCCGGCCGGGCCGCCGCCGGCGGTGGAGGCCCGACAGCGGACGAACTGCGCCGGCTCAAGGCCCACCGTGCCTTCCAGCACGCCCTCTGGACGCTCTATGCCGCGCCGATCCCCCGGCTCGAAGATGTTTCGGCCGATGCGCTGGTGTGCCGCTGCGAGGACGTCACCAAGGCGGCGCTCGACGAAGCGCTTGCCTTTGGCTCGACCGATATCGGGGCGGTGAAGCGCGCGACGCGGATCGGCATGGGCCGCTGCCAGGGCCGCTATTGCGCGCCCGCGCTGGCCGGTCTGATGTCGCGGCGGTCCGGGGTCGATCCGCAGGACCTCTCCTTCTTCGCCCCGCGCGTGCCCGTCAAACCCGTCCCGATCGGCGTTCTGGTGGCGGTGGAGGGCCTGTTGGAGGCTATCGAGGCCGATGCCTGATCGAGTCGATTTGCTCGTCGTCGGAGGCGGCATAACCGGGCAGGTCGCGGCGCTGACGGCGGCCCGCACCGGCGCGCGCGTCGCGATCGTCGATCAGGGCGTCGGTGGCGGGTCTGGCGCGAACGCCGGCAGCCTCCATGTGCAGATGCAGAGCCGCTTCCTGCGGCTCAACCCACATCTGGCCGACAACCTCGAATCGTCCCTGCCACTCTACCTTGCCGCCGTCCAAGCCTGGGACGTGCTGGACGTCGATCTCGGCGGGGTGGAGATGTCGCGCGACGGGGGCCTGATGCTGGCCGAGACGGATGCGCAGATGGCGTTTCTCCACGACAAGGCGGAGCGCGAACGCCGCAAGGGCCTCGACGTGGACATTCTCGACCGCGACGCGCTGCACGGGGTCGCGCCCTACCTGAGTCCCGACATTCTGGGCGCCGAGATCTGCCGCGACGAGGGCAAGGTTAACCCGCTCGTCGCCAACCGGCTGCTGCGCGACCTCCTCTCCGATCTCGGCGTCGAGCAGCGACGGGACCGCGTGCACGGCATCGAGGACGGGGGCGGAGACGGCCCCCTCGTCCGGGGCGCGCACCGCGATCATGCGGCCGATCACGTCATCATAGCGGCGGCCTGGGGGGCGGGGGCGCTCCTCCCGGATCTTGGACTGACCATCCCCACGCCGCCCGAACCGCTGCACATGAATATCACGGAAGCCGGCGCCTATGGCATCCGGCATCTCGTGCAGCACGCCGAGCGCTCGATCACGCTCAAACAGTTCCGGTCCGGCCAGGTCGTGATCGGCGGCGGCTGGCCGGCGGACGGCCGATCGGGCGAGGAGACGGCGCGCGTGCGGCTCTCCAGCATGGCCGGCAACGTCGCTCTCGCCCACCGCATCGCGCCCGGCATCCAGGGTCTGCGCGTTCTGCGGACCTGGGCGGGCTACAACACGCCGGTCGACGGCAAGGCTACGATCGGGCCGGTGTGGCCGGGGAGCCGGGTCCATCTCGCTCTCCCAGGCGATGCCGGCTACACGCTCGGCCCGATCGTCGGGCAGTGCGCGGCCGCGCTCGCACTTGGGCTCGCGCCGCCTGTCGATGCCGGGCCCTATGCGCCCGGTCGATGGCGCGATACGGCCTGACGGAGCCAGTCTCTCGACGTTCAGTGCGCCAGCGAGCGCTGGATCTGCTCGGCCGTCTCGCGCAGCTTCGGCAGGTAGGTCTCCACCATGTCCTCGGCCGTGGCACGGATGGAGGGGATGGCGATATTGATCGCCCCGGCCAACTCGCCCGAGCGGTAGTGCAGCGGGATCGCGATGGAGAGAAGACCGACTTCGAGTTCCTGATCGACGAGTGACCAGCCGTCGTGTCGGACCTGTTCGAGAATCTTGCGGAACTCCGACTTGCGGGTGATGCTGTGGGTGGTCCGCGGCGTCAGACGGGCGTTGGCTACGATGGCATCCCAATGGTCCTCGGGCTGAGCTGCGAGAAGCACCCGGCCGTTCGCGGTGTAATAGGCCGGCTGCCGGCTGCCGACCGTGATGCCGACGCTGATGATGTTGTGCGCCTGCACGCCCGCTACGTAGACGACCTCTTGTCCCTCGAGGATCGCTGCGGTGCACGATTCGCCCGTCTGCTCCGACAGCCGCTCCATAAACGGGCGGGCACGGTCCCAGATCCCGATGCGCGACAGGACCGAGAAGCCGAGATCGAGCACCTTGGGCGTCAGGTCGAACATCTTGCCGTCTGTCACCACATAGCCCTCGCGGACCAGCGTGAGGAGAAAGCGGCGCGCGGTGGCGCGGCTCATGTCCGTCTCGGTCGCGACCTCGGTCAGGGTCATCTTGCGTGACGTGCGGCTGAAACTCTCCAGGATCGCCAGCCCGCGCGAGACGGAGCCGACGAAATCGCGGCTGGAAAGGCCTTCCGGCTCCTCGCCCCTCGAATCGAGATCGACCGTGCCGAGCCGGTTCTGGCCCACGCCCGCCTGCACGGTCCGGCCGCTCGACTTCAGCGCGCGAACGGCCGTGCCGCCAGCAGAGCCGATATTCGATTCAGGCTTGGCGACGGGTTCGCCCGTCTTCGCCTTGGCCTTCGCGCGCGACTTCGGCCCGGCCTTGGGAGCCGCCCTGCGCGCCGTCTTGACCGTACGGCTGCCGATATCGGCCATCCTACAGCCTCCTCACTCGTTCGGTCTCTCGCCTACCATCCCTAGCGGCGAACGAACAACCGATATGCATAGGCCATCGACGTGGGCATTCTCGTCAGGGGAGGGGAAAAAGCCCCTTGCTAAACATCTTAGCACCGTGCCAGGATCGAACATATGTTCGTAATGCGAACTCTGCTTCATGAGAGGACGATGCCATGTCGATGAACCCCCGGTCCCCCTCCAAGACGTTCGCAGCCTCCCGTCGAACGGTGCTGACCGGCATGGCGGCGATGAGTGCCGCCGCAGTCGTGCCGCGCCGCCTGCGGGCGCAGGAGCAGGTCACGTTGCGCTGGTGGTCGCCGCAGTCCTCGCCCGATCAGCTGGCCGCCTATCAAACCCAGATCGCCAACTTCGAGGCGTTGCACGACAATGTCCGCGTCGTCTTCGAGAAGACCTCGGACGAGGGCTACGCCCCGCAGCTCGCGGCGGCCTTTGCCAGCGGGGAGGTGCCCAACGTCGTCACCCACCTGCCGAGCTTCGCGACGTCGAGCTATTGGGCGAATGGTCTTCTGGAGCCCTTCAACGACGTGATCGAGATGGTCGGGCCGGACAAGTTCTACCCGGGTGTCAACGACATCTACGAGATCGACGCCGGCCAGTATGCCGGAACGAGCATCGGCAACTCGGCCGCCAACATGCTGTGGCTGCGCACCGACCTCATGGAGAAGGCCGGCATCGCCGAGGCGCCGCGCACCTGGGACGAGCTCCTCTCCGCCGTCTCCAAGATGCAGGGCGGCGGCATCTACGGCGCACCGCTCCCCTATGGCCGCAACTCGATGACGTCGCTGATCTTCATCGGCGTCATCCATCAGGCCGGCGGCCAGGTCTTCACGCCGGACCTTCAGATCGCGCTCGACAGCCCCGAGACGCGGGACGCGCTCGAGTTCTACCGCGCCATGCGCGAATTCTGCCCGCCCGGCGCAACGAATTATTCGTGGGGCGACAGCCTCACCGCCTTCGTGGCTGGGGCCTGCGCGACCGGCATCTATACGGGACGCGTGCTGATCAACGTGGTCGACCAGAACCCGAGCATCGCGGATCACGTGACCTGCGTCACCTATCCGACCAAGTCGGCCGATATCGAGCCGTGGACGTTCAACGACTTCCCCTCGGTCTTCATTCCCAAGGCGGCCGGAAACATGGAGGCGACCAAGCAGTTCGCCGCCTTCCTCTTCGACCCCGAAGGCTACATCCAGCAGCTTCACGCCGCGCCCGGCCACGTCCTGCCGGTGCTTCAGACGATCTCCAACGATCCGACCTATCTCGACAACGCGATCATCGAGAAATACGAGGCCGAGGTGAACCTGATGTCGGCCGCAGCCGCCAACGGCTACAATCTCGGCCGCGAGTCCGCGCGGCATCAACCGAACGTGAAGGCTGGCGAGATCGTCAACTCCAACGTCATTGCGGAGATGGTCCAGCGCGTGATCCTCAACGACGAGAATGTCGACGACGTGATCGGCGAGACCGTGACCCGCATCGAAGAGATCATGGCGAGCTAAGCCTCGGAGGCGACGCGGATCTGGCGGGCCTCACCCGTCGGCCGTGTCGCCTTCGGCCTTCAGAGCGCCTGACGAAATGGTGGAGGCCCGGCTCGCCCCGCCCCTCTTCTGGTGGGTGGTGGGCCGGTCTCACCGTCCATCCGCGACCAGACGAATTGCGAAGCCGTGTCACGATCCGTCACCCCATTGCTGGAGAAGCGCTATGCCCGGCTGGGCCTGCTTCTGATCGCGCCGACGGTCGTCGTCTTCACGCTCGTCATCGTCTACCCGCTCCTCGCGGCCATCTATCTGAGCGTCTTCTCGATCTACACGCCGACGCTCCAGGGCGAGTTCGTCGGCCTCGACAACTATGCCGAGCTCCTGACCGGCGGCGTGTTCTGGTCGTCGCTCCTCACGACGCTCATCTGGACCGTCGGCACGCTCTCGCTGCAGATCGTCTTCGGTGTCGGCATGGCGCTTCTCCTGCATCAGAACATCTGGTTCCGCTCGCTCGCCCGGTCCCTCGTCCTCTTTCCCTATTTCCTCTCCACGGTCGTCGCCGTGCTCGTCTGGCGATGGCTCTTCAACGATCTTTATGGTGCGCTCAATCACGGCTTCATGCAGTTGGGATTGGTCGATATGCCGGTCGATTGGCTGGGTTCGATGCCCAACGCGATGATCGGCGTCATTCTGGTCGGCGCGTGGAAGTACTTTCCCTTCGTCGTCATCGCCGTCCTCGCCAGGCTCCAGACGATCCCGGAGCATCTCTACGAAGCCGCGCGCATCGACGGGGCGGGCCCGATCGCGCGCTTCTGGGACGTGACGCTGCCGCAACTGCGCTCCGTCCTCACCGTCATCATCCTCCTGCGGGCCATCTGGGACTTCAAGGAGTTCGACCTCCTCTTCCTCCTCACGGGGGGCGGGCCCGTGACGTCGACCCAGACGCTCTCGTTGCTGGTCTACCAGGAAGCCTTCGGCCTCAATCGCATGGGGCAGGCGGCGGCCTACTCGGTCGGCATGATGGTCGTCATGCTACTCTTCATGGTGGTCTACATCCGGCGTAGCGGCCAGGAGGACCGGGCATGAGCGGTCGGCCCACGCGGCTTGTCCCCGCGCTCATCCTCAACGTCGTGACGTGGACGCTCGTCCTCCTCGTCGCATTCCCGCTCCTGTGGATGATCCTCACCTCGATCAAGCCGCAGACCGAGCTCTTCCGCATCCCGCCGACCTGGCTGCCGGAGACGATCACGTTCGAACACTATTGGCGCCTCCTCAGCGAGACGCCGTTCCTGACCTATTTCCGGAACTCGGTCGTGCTGGCCACCTCGACGACGATCTTCGTCGTCGCGCTCGGAACGCTCGGCGCCTACAGTCTCGTCAGGTTCAAGTATCGGGGCCGCGAGACGTTGGCCGTCCTCGTTCTCTTCACGTATTTGCTGCCCTCGGTCGTCCTCATCATCCCGCTCTATCTCATGATGGTCGGCATCGGGCTCTCCAACACGCTCGTCAGCCTTATCCTCGCCCACACGACATTCGCGCTGCCCTATGCGCTCTGGTTGCTTCGCTCCTTTATGGAAGGGATACCGGAGGATCTGGAATCGGCGGCGCTCGTCGACGGCGCGACCCGGCTCGGCGCCTTTCGCGACATCATCCTGCCCCAGCTCCTGCCTGGCATCGTCTCGACGGCGCTCTTTACCTTCATCCTGTCGTGGAACGAATATCTCTACGCGCTCGTGCTCATCAACTCGGACGCTGTCGCACCTTTGACGACAGGCGTGATGTCGATGCTGATCTCGGCCTTCAACATCGAGTGGTCGCTCCTCATGGCGGCCTCGGTGATGATGAGCCTGCCGCTCATCGTCGTCTTCGCCTTTCTGCAAAGCTATCTGACGTCCGGCTTCGGAGCCGGCGGCGTCAAGGGATGACCACGCGGGACATGACCTTGGAGACACCGCATTGGCCGAAGTGACCTTGAAGGGCGTGCGCAAGGAGTTCGGCGCGTTCGTCGCGCTCGAAGAGCTCGACATGGCGATCGCGTCCGGCGAGTTCGTCGCTTTGCTCGGTCCGTCCGGCTGCGGCAAATCGACGACGCTGCGCATGCTGGCCGGGCTGGAATTCCCCACAAAAGGCGAGATCGCGATCGACGGGCGGGTCGTCAATGACGTCGCGCCCGGCAAGCGCGACATCGCAATGGTCTTCCAGTCCTACGCCCTCTACCCGCACATGACGGTGGCGCAGAACATCGCCTACCCGTTGAAGAAGCGCGGCATGGGCGCCGCCGACCGCGAAGCGGCGGTGACGAGGGCGTCCGAACTCCTGCAGCTGGAGCCCCTGCTGCAAAGGAAGCCCAAGCAGTTGTCGGGCGGTCAACAGCAGCGCGTCGCGCTCGGCCGTGCACTGGTGCGCGAGCCCAAGGTCTTCCTCCTCGATGAGCCCTTGTCCAATCTCGACGCCAAGCTGCGTGCCTATATGAGGGCCGAGCTCATCGAGCTTCACCGCCGCCTCGGCAAGACCATGATCTACGTCACCCACGACCAGCTGGAGGCCATGACGATGGCCGACCGCATCGCGGTGATGAACGACGGGCGTTTGCAACAGTTCGACGCGCCGTCGATCGTCTACGACAGGCCGGCCAACCGGTTCGTGGCGGGCTTCATCGGCACGCCGTCGATGAATCAGATCGAGGGCCGTCTCGAGGGCGATGCCTTCGTCATCCACGCGCCGAGCGGCGCCGCCATACCGATCGACCGGACCCGGTTCGACGATGATGCCGCAGACGGGCCGCGCGTCCTCGGCGTCCGGCCCGAGGGCGCCCATATCGGCGAGATCGGCGAGGCGGGGTCCGTCCCGGCGACGGTCCGGCTTGTCGAGAACACCGGCCACGAGCAGATCGTGACGCTGGAGATCCCCGGCGGCACGCGCCTGCACGCCCGTGCCCATCCGGACCATCGCCTCGGCGTCGAACAGTCGGTCGGGCTTCGCTTCGCGCCGGACGCCATTCACCTCTTCGCCGCCGATGCCGACGGGCGGCGCCTCAACCGCGACGATCGTCCGCGTCCCGCGCACGATCCTGCCACGCACCCTCGCTCTTACCAGTCCGGAGACCGGTCATGACAACCACGCGAGACCTCGACAAAGCCTACGTCCTCCACCCGTTCAGCCAGGCGCAGACCCATGCGCAGAGCGGTGCCGCCATGATGGCGCGCTCGGCCGAGGGCTGCTGGATCACCGACGATACCGGAAAGCGCTATCTCGACGCGATGGCGGGCCTCTGGTGCGTCAATGCCGGCTATGGACGCGCGCGAATAGCCGATGCGATGGCCGATCAGGCCAAGCACCTGAGTTACTTCCACGGCTTCTCTTCCATGGCGACCGAACCCGCGGCGACCCTCGCCGAGCGCGTGATCGCGCGGGCGCCCGAGGGTATGCGCCGGATCTTCTTCGGGGCCTCGGGATCGGACGCCAACGACACCCAGGTCAAGCTCGTCTGGCTCTACAACAACGCCCGCGACAAGCCTGAGAAGAAGAAGATCATCGCCCGCGACCGTGGCTATCACGGCGTCACCGTGATGTCGGGCGGGCTGACCGGCCTGCCGGGCCTCCATGCCGGCTTCGACCTGCCGCTCCCGATGATCCGCCACGTCTCGGCGCCGCACAACCTTTGGACTCGTAAGGCGGGCGAGGACGATGCGGCGTTCGGCGATCGCCTGGCCAAGGAGCTCGACGATCTCATCGTCGCCGAAGGACCCGAGACGGTCGGTGCCTTCATCGCCGAGCCCGTGCAGGGCGCCGGCGGCGTCATCGTTCCGCCGGAGGGGTATTTCGCCAAGATCCAGGCCGTGCTCGATCGCCACGACGTCCTTCTCATCGCGGATGAGGTCATCACCGGGTTCGGCCGCCTCGGCACCTGGTTCGGCTCTGAAGCGATGGATCTGCGGCCCGACCTCATGTCGGTCGCCAAGGGTATCTCGTCCGGCTATGCGCCCCTGTCCGGCGTGCTCGTCGGCGAGAAGGTCTGGTCCGTCCTCTCGAACGAAGCCGTCGCGCGCTATGGCGTCTTCGGGCATGGCTATACCTATACCGGTCATCCGGTCATGTCGGCGGCCTCGCTCGCCAATCTCGATATCATCGAGGAAGAGGGCCTTGTCGCCCGCGCGGGCGACACGGGCGCCTATCTCAACGAGACGCTGCGCCATGCCTTCGACGGTTTCGAGATTGCAGCCGAGACGCGCGGCACCGGCCTCGTCGCCGCCGTCGAGTTCGCCCGGCCGGACGGCGAGAGTTGGGCCCGGTTCGACCCCGGCCGAACGGTCGCGGCCCGCATCGTGCGCGCGGCGCTGGAGGACGGCGTGATCGCCAGGGCGCTGCCGAACGGTGATGCCGTATCCTTCTCGCCCCCGTTCATCGTCACCCGCGAGGAGGTCGACCTCGCCGTGTCGACGATCCGCAAGGCGGCCGAGACGGTGCTCGGCGAATTGAAGGCCGACGGGGCGCTGTAACGAGCCCTTCTGAAGGGCCTTCTGGGAATTTGAGGAGACGCGGACCTATGGATCGCACGACGATAGACTGGACGGGTGCGATGCCCGCCGTCACGACGCCTTTCGCGAAGGATGGCGGCGTGGACCACCCGGCCTTGGCGCGCAACATACGCCGTCTGCTCGACGCGGGCGCCACCGGCGTCATCGCGGCCGGCTGCACCGGCGAGTTCTGGGCGCTGACGGCAGCCGAGCGCGCCGCGATCTACCGGACGACGGTCGAGGCCGTCGGCACGCGCGGCACCAAGATCGTCGGCTGCGCGGCCATCACGCCCGGCGCGGTCGTCGAGGCGCTGCACGAGGCAGCGGAGGCCGGCTGCGACGCAGGGCTCGTCCTGCCGCCCTACTTCGCGCACCTCTCCCAGGCCGAGTTGATCGCGCATTACGAGGCTGTAGCCGCCAAAGCGCCGCTGCCTATCATGCTCTACAACATTCCGGGCAATGCCTGGAACGCGCTCACGCCCGACGTGGTCGATGTCCTCGCCGATCTCGACCCCGTGGTGGCGATCAAGGAAAGCTCCGGCGACTGGCTGAACTTCCACCAGAACTCTCACCATCGCGCACGACCGGATCCGTGTCTTCTGCGGTCCCTCATCGACGATCGGCGTCTCGGCAGTCCTCGCGGGCTGCGACGGGCTCGTCGACTGCTTCCCCAACGTCTGGACGGGTTGCCTCGACCTCTGGTCGCTCACCAAGGCAGGCCGGATGGACGAGGCCTGGGCCCACCAGGAGACCGCGCAGGCGCTGACCACGCTCTTCACCAGCGAGGGGCGAACGCTCTACCCAGCGACGAAGGCGGCGATGGACCATCTCGGGCTGCCCGGTGGCGGCAGTCCCCGCGCGCCGCTGGCCCCGCTGACGGGTGCGGCCCTGCGCGGGCTGCAGGACGGACTGGACGCCCTCGTCGGTTCGAGCATCGATACCGCCGCTTGAAAGGCGGCCCATTCAAGGAGAAGACACCGATGGACCTGGGTCTCAAAGGCCGCCGCGCGATCGTCAGCGCAGCCAGCAAGGGGCTCGGTCGGGCCTGCGCCATGTCGCTCGCCCAGGAGGGCGTCGACCTCGTTCTCAACGCCCGCAACGCCGAAGCGCTCGATGCGACGGCCGAGGACATCCGCCGGGCAACGGGTGTCGACGTTGTCACCGTCGCGGCCGATTACAACACCGACGAGGGCCGACAAGCCGTCTTCGACGCCGCCGGCGAGCCCGACATCCTCGTCACCAACCCGGGCGTGCGCCAGATTCCCGGCGATTTTGCCGAATGGGGCAAGGACGAGTGGCAGTACTGGCTCGACGTCCACTTCTTCTCGTCGCTGCAGATGATCCAGACCGTCCTGCCCGGCATGCGCGAGAGGAAGTTCGGCCGCATCGTCAACATCTCCGTCAGCTTCATCAAGTTCCCGCAGCAGAACTTCGCGCACTCGCACGCCGCACGCCTCGCTCTATCGGGGGCCATCGCGGCGATGGTGCGCGACGTGGCGCCCGACAACGTGACGATCAACACGGTCTGCCCCGGCTTCTTCGACACCGATGCGTTGACCACCAACCTCCACAACCACGCCAAGCGCGGCAACACGACCTATGAAGCCATCGTGGAGAACCGGTTGCAGAGCGTGCCGGCCGGCCGCTTCGCCGATCCATCCGAATGCGGCGATCTCGTCGCGTTCCTCTGCTCGAGCCAAGCCGGTTTCATCATCGGTCAGAATATCGTCAACGATGGCGGCGTCTATCAGGGGCTCTTCTAGGTGGAGCCGCGTCGGATCCTGATCTCGGGCGGCGCGCGGGGTCTCGGCGCCGGGCTGGTAGGGCGCGCGCTCGAGGACGGCCACACCGTCTCGGTCGGCGCGCGCGATGTCGAGCGCGCGCGGGCTGCGCTCGGCGACCACGCTTCGCTTCACATCGCGGCCTATGATGCGGACGATCCGGCCGCGACGCCGGCCTGGCTCGACGCCGCCCGCCGCGAGATCGGCCCGCCGGACGCGGTGGTCGCCAACGCTGGCATCCTGCGGATGGTCGGCCTGGAAGGCGGCACGGAAGACGATCTCGACGCGATGTGGCGCACCAATGTGATGGCGCCCCTGCGGCTCATCCGGGCCGCCCTGCCCGATCTCAAGGCCTCGGGCCGGGGCCGCGTCATCGCCATCGCTTCGACGGATGCCAAGCGGTTCCGCGCCGGTGCCTCGCTCGGCTACGGCATGACGAAGGGCGCGCTCCTCGCGATGACGCAGGCCGTGCGCTTCTCCGGCTGGGACGAAGGCCTGCGCGGCACCGCGATCTGCCCTGGCGCGATCGACACCGAGATGATCGCGGATCTGGCCGGTGCCACGCCCAAGGGCCAGCGACTGCGCCCCGAGGACGTCGCCGAGATCGTGTCGATGGTCCTGCGGCTCCCCAACCAGGCGAGCTTGCCCGAGATCGTCGTCAACACGCGGCTTGAAGCTTCGATCTGACAGCGCCGGCCTGGCGGACCGCGCACATCGCGCGGCCCGTGAGCTCTACCCTCGAGCGGTGCGTTGCCCGCCGATCGGGAAGGCGGTCGCCTCGTTTCCACGTGGCGCAGCGGATCCGTAGTCCGGGTTCTTGCGCAGGTAAGCACGCCACGTCGTCGCCCAGCGCTCCGGGTCTTCGAGCGCCTCGCCCTTCAGCTGGCGGATCGGTCCGCGATGGGGCGCGGTCTTCACGATGTCGGGCGTCTCGTAGGCCTCGTCGATCACGTAGCCAAGCACGTCGATCCAGTAATCGATATCGGCCTTCGACCACAGCTCGCCGGCCTCGGGCGTGAAGGGCTCGGGCACCACCCAGGGCTCGTGGCTCAGCCAGAGTGCGTCGATCCCGAAATCCGACATTCGCGTCGAGATCTCGAAGACCGAGCAGCCGGTATCCTTCGTCACCTGCTCGACCGAATGGCGCGTCATTTCCATGCGCGGAGCGTGGACATCGGGATTGGAGCGGCTGACTCCGCGCACTTCGCCGAGCCGCTTGTCCATATAGTTGTTGGTCAGGACCGAGATGTCGGCCGCTTCGCGCAGGCCCTCTTCGCCCATGGCCCTGGCCCAGGCATAGGCCTTGAGGACCTGGGGCGCGTTGCCCCAGAACTCACGGATATGGCCGATCGACTGCGCCCGGTCGGCATCGAGACGCAGGCGGTCCCCATCGCGTACCACCACTGGCGAGGGCAGGAACGGGACGAGATGCTCGGCGCAGCCATAGGCGCCCACGGCCGGTCCGCCACCACCCTTGGGCGCGCCGAACGTCTTGTGGAGCATATACATGCAGGCGTCGAAGCCGAGCTCCCGGGCGCGCAGCCGCGTCATCACGCCGTTGAAGTTCGCGTGGTCGTAGAAGCACAGGCCGCCGGCCTCATGGACCAGCCGGACCCACTCTTTAATGTCGGGATTGTAGATGCCCATGTCGTCGGGATTGTTGACCATCAGGGCCGCCGTGCGCGGGCCGATGACGGACTTGAGCTGTTCCAACGACGGGTAGCCGTTCTCCTCCAGGCTCAGCGTGATGACCTCGAAGCCGGCCGCATTGGCGGTGGCCGGTGAGCAGGGGTGGGTCTGGATCGTGGTGATGACCTGATCGCGCTGCTCCAGCTCACCCCGGCTCGCATGATAGGCGCGGGTGATGCAGGCGTGGGTATAGGCCGCGTCCGCGCCGCCGCCCGCCTGGAAGACGAACTGATCCATGCCCGACACGCCGCACAGGAAGTCGGAGAAATTGGCATAGAGTTCGAGAATGCCCTGCAGCGTTTCCTCGTGCTGGAGCGGGTGGAGGTGCGCCAGATGCTCCAGCGATGCGCGCTCTCCGATGCGGGGGTTGTACTTCATCGTGCAGGTGCCGAAGAGCGAAACGCCCATCATGCCGAGCGTCATCTGGCTGAGGTGGAGGTAATGGCGCAGCGCGTCGTGCTCCGTCATCTCGGGCAGCGCGGCCGGTGTGCGACGGGCCGCGTTGCTGGGTAGATCGGGCGCGGGCGCATCGTCGAACACGATGCCGCGACGGCCGGGGCTCGACATCTCCATTACCACCGGCTCCGCCCAACGGGGCGCGTGGAAGCCATCGGCATGCGTGGCCAGACGGCCGGGGAGGGATGCGGTCATGACAGGATCTCCTCAAGGGCGGAGGCGAGACGGGCGACGTCCTCCTCGGTATGGATTTCGGTGACGCAGTAGAGGGCGGCTTCGCCCTCGATGCCGGCCTCGCCGGTCACGACCTTGCCACCGAAGAGGCCGCGCTCGCGCAAGGCATCGTCGACAGCGCGGGCGGAAAGGCCGTCATAGCGAACGACGAATTCCTTGAAGCACGTCCTCGAGAGATCGACCGTGCAGCCTGGCACCGCATCGATCGCTTTGCGCGCATGCCGCGATCGCGCCATGATGAGGCGCCCGATCTCGGCGAAGCCCTCTGGGCCCATCGCCGACATGTAGGCCGCTCCAGCGAGCGCCCAGAGGTAGACGGAGTTGCCCGTCCAGTCCTTGCCCTCGTCGCGCGAGCCGTAGGACGACTGGTGGAAGAGCGAGAGGCCGAAACCGAACTCGCCCGCTTTTATGGTCTCGGTGATCGAGATGTTGAGCGTGTTGTATTCCCGCGCGTAAGCGACCTCATCGGGGCTCGCGATGAAGCCGCCCACGCCGCCGCCGGCATTCATGTGAACGCCTAAGGGCTGGGTCGGGCCGACGGCGATGGTGGCGCCGTAAGCGCCCGGCGGGGCGAGCACACCCAGCGACAACGGGTCCGCGCCGACGATGGCCTCGGCGCCCCCATCGGTCGCCAGCTTGCAGAGCGCGCCCGGGTCGGGTTCGATCACTCCGTGATAGGAAGGTGTCTCAATGTAGAGGGCGGCTACGTCGTCGCCCATCTTGGCGGCGAGGTCGGCCTGGTCGATCGTACCGTCCGCGCTGACCGCGACCTCGACGATCGCGATGTGCCGCGCCATCTCGGGCGGCTCGCAATAGTTGCGGATCACCGAGAGGCGTTCGGGGTCCATCACCGCCGGGATGAGGACCTTTCGGCGCTTGGTGATGCGCGAGGCCATGCGGATGGCGTGGCCCGCCGCACAGCCCCAGGAATAGACCGGCAGGCCGACGAAATCGAACTCCACGAGCGCACCGATCTGCGAGCAGAACTCGAACCACGCTTGGTTGCGGCCATGGTCGGAGGTCGGCGAGCCGAAGACCGACGTCTGCCATTCGTAGCGGTTGGCGACCTCGTCGCAGATGGCGGGAACGTAATGCGGCCACGCACCGGCGCCGAGGAAGCTGCGGCCGGGCGCGGCGCGTACGTTGCGGGCCATCATGTCGCCGAGATGTCGCGAAAGTGCGACTTCGGACGCCAGTTGTGGCGGCAAATCGAAGGGCCCGTCATAGCGATGGTCGGCCGGGATCTGGGAGAAGAGCGTCTCGACGTCCTCGACGCCGATCGCCTCCAGCATCTCCGCCTTCGCGTCGGCCGTGGAACTCGCCATCCAGGGATGTGCCTTCGTCATGGCGTGTCGTCTCCTCGATTGATTGATCGTTCGCGCGGGCCGCCGACCGCGCCGCGCGCTTCGCTTGCGGGCCTCATCTCACCACCCGCATGACCTGGCGGCGGCCGGGTCCGGTGATGACAGGCCAGTATCCCGCCAAGGCATCGTCCAGCGCCGGGTCGTCCGTATCGACGGTCAGCTCCGCCGGATCGAGCGCGGCCAGCTTGGCCGGGTTGCAGATCACGTCGATCCGGCCGGGGCCGACGGCGCGGATAATGTCGGCCGAGATCTGCTGGTTGCCGCGGCCGAGGATGAAGCCCTGACCCCCGACGACCGTGAGCGCGATCCGTGCCGGCTTCGCGACCATCGTGCGTAGCGTTGCCGCATCGACATCGCGGGCGACGATGCGGCCGCCCTGCGCAACATCGACGCCAAGCAGCGTGCCGCCGCCGAGTCTCGCTTTCAGCGCCGCCATGGTCGTGCCGGGGCCAAGAATATAAAGCGTCTCGTCTTCCATCTCCGCAACGTAGCGGGCGAGCGCCGCATCGACCTCGGCCATGAGGTCGCCGCCGCCGACCTTCGCGGACTGGCGGACGCGGATCGTTTCGGGCGTGCGTGCGACGGTGTGGAGCCGCGCCGAGAGCCGCCCGGCCCGGCGCTCCTCCTCGTCGATATCGAGGATCTCGACCATCTCCGTCCTGCGCGTCGACGACGCCAGGAAGGCTGCCGCCGCGTGCCCCGCCCGCTCGGGACTGCGCGCGAAGACGCCCGAATGCATCTTCACGCCCGCCGGAACGCCCAGGATCGGGATGCCTTGCGGGTTAGCGGACGCCACGTCGCGCGCCGTACCGTCCCCGCCGACGAAAAGGATCAGATCGACGCGCCCGGCCATTGCCTCGACAAGACGGGTCGTGTCGGCCGAGGTGCCCGTCAGCGGTCCGATATCCAGAACCTTCGCATTCGGCCAGGCCGATCTTCCTAGAGCACTTGCGCCTGTGAGGATCGAGACGGGATGCTCGCGCATCGCGGCTGCCATCGCGCGGGTGGCCCGGGGAAGGCTGCGTTGCTCCAGACCGCACGCGGTGGCGCGATGGGCGATGCCCGCCCGATCGCTACCCTTCTCGCCCAGCGGTCCGCCCAGACCCGCCACCGGATTGACGACCAGCCCGAGCACGGCTCCGCATCGCCCGTCCACCGCGCCACTCAATATCCATCACCGCGCACAATTGTTCGTATGGCGAACATTGCGTGGAAGCGCGTTCGAATGCAAGGGCGAGAACGCGCTACGCATGGCCTCCCTCACGCGGCAGGGGGCTGGTCAGACGGGGATCACGCGATCGAGGACGCCTGTCGCCGGTCTGTCGCTGGCGAGGGCCATTCCCGAGAAAGCGCCCCGCCGGATCTTGACGACGGCCGACTAACTCGGCGCCGCTAGAGCGCGTCCGGTTCCTATCCATTCACCGAACGCGTTCTGACGCTTCGTTCTCGCGTGGTTCCTTACGCTGCGGTGCTATCGCACCGCCGCTGGAACGGCTCTAGCTCGTTCGCCCTATGCGCCACTATGGCGCGTGTGATTGCGACGGGATTGCAGATGCGATCGACGTGGCCGCGCCTCACGGCCTCCCCGGGCATGCCGTAGACGGCGCAGGAGGCCTCGTCCTGAGCGATCGTCAGGGCGCCTGCCTCCCTCATTTCGCCGAGGCCTTGCGCGCCGTCATCGCCCATGCCGGTCATCAGGATGCCCATGGCGCCCGCGCCGGCCGCGATGGCGACGGAGCGGAAGAGGACGTCGACCGAGGGGCGGTGGCGCGAGACGAGCGGGCCGTCGACGAGATCGATCGTCAGTCCCCGTCCTCGCCTTCGAACGACCATGTGCCGATCGCCCGGAGCGATGAGGGCGGTGCCGGGCGTGACGGCGTCGCCCGCCTCCGCCTCCCGCACCGCAATCTCGCAGATGTCGTCGAGGCGGCGCGCGAAGGTGGCCGTGAAGCCTGGTGGCATGTGCTGCGCGACGACGATGCCGCAGCAATCGGGCCGCAAGTCTTTGAAGATCGCCTCCAGCACCTTCGTGCCCCCTGTCGACGCGCCGATGGCGGTGACGGGTATGGGCTGCGCGAGGCTGCGTCCACGCGCTGGAGGAAGGATGACGTCCGGTCCGAACCGCTCGCGCACGATGCTCGGCGTCGGGCCGGCGCCCGGCCGCGTGCTGGCAGCGGCGCGGATCTTGTCCGCGATGACGATGCGGCTTTCCGCGAGCGCGGCCGCGCTGGCGACATTGGGCTTCAGCATCACGTCGACCGCGCCGCACCGAAAGGCTTCGCCGCAGGCGCGAGACCCGTTCTCGACGAGCGTCGAGCAGACGATGACGGGAATCGGGCGTTGCGCCATGATGCGCCGCAGAAAGGTCAGACCGTCCATCCTCGGCATCTCGATGTCGAGAAGGATGACGTCGGGCATCGCCTTCTTGATATGACGCGCAGCGACGATGGGGTCGGCGGCCGCGGCGAGGACGGTCATGTCGTCCTCGCCCTCGACGAGGCGTGACAGTTCCCGGCGCACGGACGCCGAATCGTCGACGATGAGGACCTTGATCGTCATGCGGCGTCGCGCGCCTCCCTGCGATAGATGGATGGCCGAACGTTGGAGAGCTGAATCTCGCTCGGACTGAAATGCTCGGTATGGCCGGTCAGGAGGTAGCCCCCCGGCCGGAGATGCCGGGCGATCTGGCGCACCACGCGGATCTGCGTCGGCTTGTCGAAATAGATCAGGCAGTTGCGCAGGAAGATGACGTCGAACGTGTCCGACAGCGGGTAGCGCTCGTCGATGAGATTGACGCGGCCGATCCGAACCTTCTGGCGTAGCGCCTTGGTGATCCGGACCTGGGCTTTCGTCGATGTGCTGCGCAGCAGGTATCGTGCCTTGTAGCTCTCCGGGATGTCGGCGATGCCGGCCTCGCTGTAGATGGCGTCCCGCACGCGGCGCAGCGCATCGTCGGAGACGTCGGTGGCGAGGATGTCGTAGTCGAGCGAGGGGTGCAGGCGCCGGGCCTCTTCGAGGACCATGGCGAGCGTATAGGCCTCCTGGCCCGAGGACGCCGCCGCGCTCCAGAAGCGCAGCCGCCGCCCCTGCGAGAGGCTGGAGGTGGTGTGCTGGGCCAAGACGGTATCGGTCACGAAATCGAAATGCGCCCGCTCGCGGAAGAAGGAGGTCGTCCGCGTCGTCAGCGTGTTGACGAGGAAGGGGTTCTCGTCCTCGAGGCCGCCGGTCTGAAAGAGGAAATCGGTATAGTCGCCCAGGGTCGCGAAGCCGCGCGCGTGGAGCCGCTGGACGAGACGCGTGTCCAGCAGGCGCCGACGCCGCGCATCCATGACGAGACCCCAACGCGCTTGGATGTGCTCGGCCAGCCGGTCGATGTCGTCGCTGCGCGACTGGGAGGTGGTCTGGCGATCCGACACCGCGAGACGGGTCAAGCCGCGACGGCTTGCGGCGCGAAGATGCGCGTCAGGTCGAGGATGAGGACGCTGCGCCCCTGGTGCTTGCCGAGGCCGGAGACGATGTCCTGCCGCCAGACCTCGCCGATCGACGGGACCGGCCTATCGCCGCCCTCGTCGAGATCGGTGACGCCGTCCACCCCGTCGGTCAGGATCGCGATCACGTCGATGTCGTCGCCGTGGCCGATCTCGAGGACGACGATCCGGCTCGCCTCGCCAAGATCGGTCTGGCGGTAGCCGATGCGCCGGCCGAGATCGACGACGGCGATCGAATTGTCGCGTACGTCGATAAAGCCGAGCGTGTGGGCGGGCGCCTGCGGGAGCGGCGTGATCGTCTCGACGTTGAGGATCTCGCGCACGTTCAGGACCGGGACGGCGAGGTTGAGCTCACCGACCCGGAAGACGAGATGCTCCGAGACGGCCTCGTCGGCCGCCTCGAACTGCGCTGGTGTGGACGTCGTCATCGAACCCCCTCTCTAGGCCGCGTTTGCGCGGTAGGGCTCGAACTCGGCATCGCTGGTCTCGTCGCCGAGATCGAGTTCGAAGCCGACATCGCGCTTGGTGCTCTTGCGTGCAGGCTTGGCGACGTTCGCCGCCGGGCGTGCCGTCGGCTGGGCCGATGCGACCGGGCGGCTCGTCTCAGAGAGCTTGAAGAAGGCTAGCGTGCTTTGCAGTTGCGTCGATTGGGCCGCGAGCTCTTCGGAGACCGAGGCGACCTGGTTCGACGCCGAGGCGTTCTGCTGGATGACGCCGTCGAGCTCGCGCATCGCGACGCTGATCTGCTCGGCGCCGGCATTCTGCTCCTGGGCCGAGGCAGTGATGTCGCGCACCAGTTCGGCGGTCTTCTCGATATCGGGCACGAGCTTCTGCAGCATCTCGCCGGCTTCCGACGACATGGAGAGCGTCTGCGTGCTCAGCTCGTTGATCTCCAAGGCCGAGGCTTGGCTCCGCTCGGCGAGCTTGCGGACTTCCGCCGCGACGACGGCGAACCCCTTGCCGTGCTGCCCGGCGCGCGCCGCCTCGACGGCCGCGTTGAGCGCGAGAAGGTCCGTCTGGCGGGCGATCTCCTGCACGATGTTGATCTTGTCCGCGATCGTCTGGATGGCCTTGAGGGCTTCGTTGACCCTCTCTCCGCTCAGGCGGGCGTCGCCCGACGCCTTCTGCGCGATCCCGGCCGTCGTCTCGGCATTGCCGGCCGACTGCGTGATGCCCGCCGCCATCTCCTCGACCGCCGACGAGGCTTCCTCGGCGGAGGAGGACTGCTCCGTGGCGCCCTGCGAGAGCTGCTCGGCGGAGGCGGCCAGCTGGCGGCTGCCATCGGCGACGTTCTCGGCTGCGACCGCCGCGTTGGCGACGACCTCGCGCAGCTTGGCAACCATGGCTTCGAGCGCCATACCGAGCTTGTCGACGTCCGACAGGCGGCGTGCATCCATCGACAGATCGCCTTTGGCGATCGCGGTCGCGAGGTCGGCGTTGACGTCGAGGTTCACGACCATTTCGTTCATGGCGTCGAGAAGGTCCTTGATCTCGTCGCGTGCCGTGGTCTGCTCACGGGTATCCAGGTCGCCGATCGCGACGGCCTTGGCCATGCGAACCGCCTTGGAGAGGCCGCTAGAGATGCTGAGGGCCGTCCAGAGCGCGGCGGCGAGGCCGAGAAGGGCTGCGCCGATGACGAGGGCGATCATCGTGGTGCGGGCCGAGCTGTAGCTGGCATCCGCCAGGGCGACGTCCGACGCCATGTCGGTCTCGCTGTCCGCGACGATCCGATCGAGCGCCGTGGTGGCGTCGGCAAGCGCGGTCGCGCCTTCGCCGGTCGACAGGGCGAAGGCCTTGGTGTTGCCGTTCTCGAGGCTGAGCGCGATGACCTTGCCGGCGATCGCGATGTACTCACCCCACTGGCGCTCCACCTCGGCCAGCGCCACGGCGCCGCTCTCGCCGACGACCTCGCGCAGAATGCCGACCTCGTCCGCGGCCTTCGCGTAGGACGCCGTCGCCGCTGCCTCGTAGAGACGCATCTCCTCCTCCGCGGTGGCGAGGATGATGTCCTTCTCGGCGCGAACCGCCAGCAGCATGTTCTCGCGCAGGAGCGCGGTGTGAAGGCGAAGGAAGGTCGGATCGACACCTTCCACGCCGTCGACAGCCGTCACGAGATCGGTCAGCGCAGTGACCGTCGCGTCATAGGCTTCCTGCGCGCCGTGCTCGGAGAGATGGCGCGCCTCCACGTTGGAGTTCAGGCGGGCGTAGTCGAGAACGCGGGCGTTGACTGCCAGATAGGTCGTCCACGTCTCCGAGAAGTCGGCGAGCAGGCGCTGGCCGTCCTCGTCCTCCAAGGTCTCGATCTCGGCGAGATGCGTATCGATCTCGGCCCGAGCCTCGTCGATCTCGTGGGCGTATTTGTCCATCTCGGCCTCGGTCTCGGCCAGGATGACGTCGAGCTCGTTGCGGATCACGACTTCGGCGAGCCGTTCGATCTCCTTGCCGAGAAGGACGATATGGGCGGAATGGTCGACCACGGTCGCCAGACGGTGGTTCATGTTGTTCAACCGGCTGATGCCGATCACGCCGATGGCGACGCACATGGCGATCACCAGGAAGAAGGCGAGGCCAAGCTTGGCCTTGATAGTCAGTCTCATCGTTTCAGTCCCCCCGAAATACTTCAATTCGTGCCCCCCAAGGGCCTTCGCGACAGTCGGACCTTCAAAGGCCCGCGAATATGTTTTCCGCGTCGAGCACGACGATCAGCGCGCCGTCGATGCGCGTGATGCCGGCAACGTGTTCCCGGTCCCACCGGGTCCCGATTTCCGGGATGGCCTCGACGTCGAGCGCATCGAGGGCGATGACGTCGCGGACGGTGTCGACGGTCATCGCCACGCGGGTCCGCTCGTCGCCGAGGTCGACCTCGAAGACGACGGTGCGGCCGGGCTCGCCCTTGACCTTCGTCGGCAGGCCGAACCGGCGGCGCAGATCGATGACGGGGACGACGTGCCCCCGCACGTTGATGACGCCCGGTACGAACGGGTTCGCGTTCGGCACCATCGTCATGTGGACGATGTCGAGGATCTCCTAAACGCGCACGACCTCGAGCGCGAAGATCTCGCCGGCGACCGCGAAGGTGAGGAATTCTCGGCCCGCAGCGCCGGGCGCGTCGTCCTCGATAGCGATTCTTGCTACTGCGCTCATGCCAGCCTCCGCTCGCCCTTAGGGGCCTCGGCCTCGGTCGAGCGTCCGCGCGTGTTCAGCCCACGGGCCAGTTCCATCACGGTCGGCAGATCGAGGATGAGCGCGACCCGCCCATTGCCGAGGATCGTCGCGCCGGCCAGGCCCGGAATGCTCCGGTGAACCTTGGTCAAGGGCTTGATGACGGTCTGGCGCTGGCCGAGGATCTCGTCGACGACGACGCCGACCCGCTCGTCGCCCGAGCGCAGCACCACGACGCGCCGGCCTTCCTGCGGCGGATATTCGACGCCGAAGAGATCGTGCAGCCGCACGAAGGGCAGGTTCTCGTCGCGGATCGAGATGAGGCTGCGCCCGGACGAGGCCGTGTCCTCGGCGCTCGACAGCTCGACGCATTCCTCCACCACGTCGAGCGGCAGCACGTAGGTGCCCTCGTCGACGCGCACGTGAAAGCCCTCGAACATGGCCAGCGTCAGCGGCAGGCGCAGCGTGAAGGTCGAGCCGGCGCCCTCAAGGGACGTCACGTCGATCGTCCCGCGCAGGCCCTCGATCGTGCGGCGCACGACATCCATGCCGACGCCGCGCCCGGAGACGCTCGAGAGTTCGGCCGCCGTCGAGAGACCGGGCTCGAAGATCATGGCGCGCACGAACTTGTCGGTCAGCTCGTCCTCGGCCTGCATGAGCCCGCGCTCGATGGCGCGCGCCTTGATGCGCTCCATGTCGAGGCCGGCGCCATCGTCGGTGATGGTGATGCGCACCTCGCCGCTGGCTTGCTCGGCGCTGAGGCGGAGCGTGCCGGTGGAGCGCTTGCCGGCGGCGAGGCGCGTCTTCGCGTCCTCGATGCCGTGGTCGACCGCGTTGCGAATGAGATGGACGAGTGGATCGTTGAGCCGGTCGATGAAGGTCTTGTCGACCTCGGTGTCCTCGCCCGAGGTGACGAACTCGACGTCCTTGCCGAGCTCGCCGGACAGGTCGCGCACGACGCGCTTGAATTTCGAGAAGAGGAGCCCGATCGGCAGCATCCGAATGCCGAGGGTCTCGTCTCGCAGGTTCGTGACCAGCCGCTCGATATCCTCGGCGACCGCGCGCAGCGACATGTCGCCCAGCCGGTCGGCCGTGTCGGCCAGCCGGGTCTGCATGATGACGAGTTCGCCGACCTGATCCATCAGCGCATCGAGCCGCTCCGCCGAGACGCGGATGCTCTCGGTGGCCGGGGAGCGCTTCTGCGCCGTCTGCGTAGGCGTCTTGTCCGTCGCCATCTCCGCCACCGTGGGCGCGGCCTTGGGCTCGGCAGGCGCGTCGACCTCCAACGCCTCTTCGATCGTCAGCTCGCTGTCGTCGGCGACGAAGAGGAAGACGTCGTCGATCGCATCGCGCGGCGCGCCGGTCTCGAGCCGAAGCTCCCAGCCGAGATAGCAGGCCGTCGGATCGAGGGTCTCCAGTGGCGGCACGCGGTCGATGAGGGCGCGAATCTGAAGCGGGCCTAGCGCGCGCAGCTCCTCGAACATCAGCCGAGGGTCGGCGCCGAAGCGCAGCGCGTCCGGGTTCGGGTAGAACGTGATGCGGTAGGTCCGCGCGGCCTCATCCGTCACCGCCTCGTCGGACGCATCGGCAACGGCGATGGGCGCGGCGGTCGTGCTCACTGCGGCGTCGAGCGCGGCGAGGATCGGATCGCCGGCCTCTGGAGACCCCGTGCCCTCAAGGAGCGCGCGGATGTGGTCGACGGCCGCCAGCGCGCTGTCGACCAGCGCCCGGTTGGCCTCGACCTCACCGGAACGCACCCGATCGAAGGCGGTCTCGAAATGATGCGCGAAGGCTGCGATGTCGTCGAAGCCGAACATCGACCCCGACCCCTTGATCGTGTGAAGGGCGCGAAAGGCGGCGTCGATCGTCTCGTCGTCGCGCACCTCGTCCTCGAGGCCGAGGAGCGAGGTCTCCAATTCGGCGAGAAGCTCCGCGGCTTCTTGGCGATAGGTCTGTGCCGGATCGTGCCCGATCTCCATCGTCATGACCCCACGAGCTTGCGCACGATGGCGACGAGCTGCTCTGGCTTGAAGGGCTTGACCAGCCAACCCGTCGCGCCGGCGGCCTTGCCCTCGGCCTTCTTCGTGTCCTGGCTCTCGGTGGTGAGCATGATGATCGGCTTGCCGGCATAGGCCGGGAGCTTGCGAAGCTCTCGGATGAACTCGATGCCGTCGAGGTTCGGCATGTTGAGGTCGGTGATGACCATGTCGGCCGGCCGGGCCTGCGCCTCGACGAGCCCGGCGCGTCCATCCTCGGCGGTGTGGACGGTGTAGCCGGCCGACTGGAGGGTGAAATTCACCATGTCGCGGATCGACCGGCTGTCATCGACGCTCAGAATCGTCTTGCTCATGAGATGCGCTCCCACATGGCTTCATCGGCAGCTTCGTCGGGATTGGGGGAGGGGCGTCCGAGGAGGCCGAGATCGGTCAGCGACTGGCGTAAGTCCCGGACACCCAACCGACCTGTCTTCGGCACCTGCTGGCCGCGGCGCGCGGCGATCAGGAACTGCATGCCGGCCAAGTCGATCTCGGCAATGGCATCGAGATCGAACGGGCCGCCGCCATCGAGGGCGGTCGTATCGCTGGCGAGAACATCGATAGTCAGACGGTCCATAGCCATTTTAGCCCTTCATAAAGATTTCCGTCCTATAAGGAGGATACGGTCGCGATGCTGAAGAAGAAGTTAACGTAGGCGGTGAGCCATCGGCGCCAAAAACACGGTGCCCGCTTCAAATCAGTCGGCTTTTCGTGATGTGCTAATAGAACTCTTACTTTCACGTCTATACATATGACTAAATCGAGGGGGTTCGCTTATTAGAACTGTTAATGCTCGCCTGTAGGTTTCAAGGCGAGAATAGGCGACACGCAAACGGCAGGCGACGATGACAAAATGCCTAGGAACATGTGCCAAGTCCGCTCGGGCTATCGCCGAAGGGGTCGAGGGCGGCTTCGGACAGGTCAGTGACGCGATCACCTCATCCTATCGTGCACTGGCCGATATGATGACGAGATTGCGGACACTGGGCGCTGATGACGCAGCCGCGACCATCGATGCCATCTCGATGCTGAGGGATGCCGCCGTACAGTCGAAGAGCGTCGCTGGCGATATCGTCCGTTTTCAGGATGAGATGGCGCAATGTGCCCGCGTGATCACGGCCGTGCGCCAATCCTTGCAGACCGTCGAGGGGCGCTATCAGACCCTCACGGCGCTCTGCATCCCCACACTCGTCTATGGGCGCCAGCTCGGCACCAGGGGGGACGAACTCGTGCAGTTCGGCCAGGAGATGGTCGCCCACTCGGCCGAGGCCTCCCACATCGCGTCCTCGATGCTCACAGCCGTCATGCGGTTCGAGGTGACAGCCGACGCGTCGGCGGTTCCCGTAGAGAAAGGTGGCGCCGGCATCGGCCGGGGGCTGGACGCTCTCACCTCCGGTCTGGAGAAGGGCTTGAGCGACCTCGACGGTTACGCGAAAGGCATCGCTGCCGAGATCGCCGATCTGGAACGCCAGAACGAGGGACTGATCTCGGACGTCTCCACTTGCGTGACGCTGATCCAGTTCGCCGACGCCTGCAATCAGCGCCTGACCCATGTCGAGACCTCGTGCCTCGCAGCCGCCGACATCGAAGCCACGGGTGCCGCCGCGCTCTTCGAGGGCCTCCCTCTGCTCGACGACGCCGAGCGGGAAGAGGTTGGCGCGACGATCCGCCGTGTGTCGGCCGCGCAGACCGATGCGGTGGCGGGCGATCTGGCCGAGCAGGCGCTGGCGCTGGAGACGAGCATCGCCGAGATCACCGGCGTCGTTCGAGCCTTCTCGGGGCGCACCGCATCGATCTCGAAGGGCACTGCGGCGGGGCAGAACGTATCGGTCGTCGAGACCCTTCGAAAGGCGCAGAACGACCTTTCGATATTCGGGCGCTCGGTCGACGTCCAAACCCAGGCCATCGCCGCCATCATCGAGACCATCGAGGAGATGCAGCATTCCGCACGCCTTCTCGACGGCATGCGCGCCGAGATGTTTCGCAGCGCCGTCAACGCCATCATCATCGCTGAACGCCTGAGCGGCGAGGGGCGTGCTTTCGGCGTGGTCGCCAAGGAGATCATGTCGATCGCGCGGCAGAACGAGGCGACGATCTCGATGATCGAGGAGCAGTTCGCCGAGCTATCACGCGTCCTCGATGCGATCGTCTCCCGGGACTACGCGGCCGATGGCGGGTCGATCCACCAGGTGACGGTCTCAGTCGCCGCGACGCTCGACTCGCTGTCGCAGGCCGATAGGCACCGCGATGCGGAGTTCGAGAGCTATGTCGGCGTCTTGCGATCGATGGGGTTCGACCTGATGGACGCCGCCCGCAGCAGCCAAGCCATGCATCAGTTCTGCGAACGCCTCCAAGGCCTGCGAACCGCGATCCTCGCCGACGTTGCCCGTGACGCCGGACCGCTCTCCGGCCCGAGCCTCATCGCCGTCGAGCACATCAAGACGCTCTACACGATGCGCTCCGAAACCGATCTCATCGAGAAGCCGGCGACAGGCACCGCCGCTACGGAAGCGACCGTATCCGAAGACGATCTGGCCGACATCCTCTTCTAGGGTCTTTGTAGAACGTCGTCGCGCCGACCGACATCGTCTCGTCCTGCGCGAAGGCGCTATGCGGACATCCGCGTACCGTCGGCGCCAAAGCGGTGGATGGTCTCCTCGCTCGCTATCATGCTCAGCGGATCGCCGGGCGACAATGTCGTCTCGCCGGCGATGCGCATCGTGACCTGACCGGCCTCGCCGCAATCGGCGATCACGTAGCTCTCGGCGCCGAGATATTCGATCACCTCGATGATACCCTCTAAGGGACCGTTCCCGATCGCCAGATGCTCGGGGCGGATGCCGACATGGGCCGCGCCCTTCGCTAGCGTCGGCACGGCCTCGGCCGGCATGACGTTCATGCGCGGGCTGCCGATGAAGGTGGCCACGAAAAGATTGGCGGGGCGGTGATAGAGCTCGCGCGGCGTGCCGACCTGCGCGATGCGTCCGAACTCCAGCACCACGATCCGGTCGGCCAGCGTCATGGCCTCGATCTGGTCGTGCGTCACGTAGATCATGGTCGCTTCGAGGGCGCGGTGCAGCTTGGCGATCTCGAGGCGCATCTCGACGCGCAGCGCGGCATCCAAGTTCGAGAGCGGTTCGTCGAAGAGGAAGGCGGCCGGCTCGCGCACGATCGAGCGGCCGATGGCGACGCGCTGGCGCTGTCCGCCTGAGAGGTCCTTGGGGCGCCGGTCGAGATAGTCGTGCAGCTTGAGAACGCGCGCCGCCTCGTCCACCCGCGCATCGATCTCGGCCTGCGGCAGGCCGGCGGCTTTCAGTGGAAAGCCCACGTTCTGCCGGACGGAGAGGTGCGGATAGAGCGCGTAGGACTGGAAGACCATGGCGAGGCCGCGCTTCGAGGGCGGCTCGGCTGTCGCGTCGCGATCGCCGACCATGATCGTGCCGCGTGAGGTCTCTTCGAGCCCCGCGATCATGCGAAGCAAGGTCGACTTTCCGCAGCCCGACGGGCCGACGAAGATGACCAGTTCGCCCTCCTCGATGGCGAGGTCGACGCCTTTGATGACCTGCACCGGGCCGAACCATTTCTCGGCGCCAATCAGTTCGATGGAAGCCATTTCAAACCCTCCCGGCCCATGCCGGCCCATGTCAGCCAGATCGCCGCCGTCCACGAGAAATCGGCGCCGCCGCAGGGCGTGCCGTCGGTGGGATCGAAATATTCGTTGAAGCCGCCGGCGCGGATCGCTTCGGCCGTCTCGGCGCGCAGTCGCTCGGCTTGGGCGCGGCCAAGCCCATGGCGATCAGCGCGTTGAGGAAGGGCCACATCGGGCCCCGCCAGTAGCGCCGTCCATCGAAATGCGGGGCCTCCGGGTCCGACGATGGAAGGCCGTAGCGCACCGCGCCCCAGACGCGCTTGAGATGCGCATCGAGCTCGGGCCGTCCCGCCTCGGCCAGATAGGCGAGAAAGGCGCCGGAGCCGAGAATGCCCGCGAATGTGCCGCTGCGCATGTCGCGCGCGTCGTAGGCGCCGAGTTCCGCGTTCCAGATGTGGTCGCAGCCGGCACGGAGGGTGGGTGCCCAGGTATCGATCTCCGCGGTGTCCTCGCCCGAGTCGCGGGCGATGGCGGCAAGGTCGGCGTTGGCCCGCATCAGGATGAAATGGGTGCCGGGATCGGCCATCAGGAAGGGGCCGTCTGCCATGATGCGCACTGGGTCCCATCCTGCCGCGCGGCCCCATTCGAGGATGGCGACGTAGCGGTCGTATTCGGCCCTGGTCGGCCGCATGGAGGCATCGACATGGCCCGTATCGCGCCGTTGGTAGGGGCCGACGCCCGAGCCGTCGACGCCGGCCATGCCGATGTCCCAGTCCGGACAATTGTCGCGGCCCGACTCCCACGGGTGGGTGACGCAGACGGCGCCGTCGCGCACCCGGTGGTCCATGAACCAGCGGTGCCAGGCCAGGAGCTTGGGGTAGAGGGCGGCAAGGCGCGGGCGTCCCGCCTCCCGGTCGGCGTCCCAGATCAGCCGGGCCATCGTCGCCGCGACCGGCGGCTGCGTGATGCCGGACGAGGGCGGCGTGGTGCCCGAGGCCCAGACGTCGGGCCCCGGGAAATAGCCTGGATCGTCGCGGTGGAAGAGGATGTGCGGCACCATGCCGTCGGCCCATTGGCCGGAGAAGAGCGTTTCCAGCTCGGTCCAGGCGCGGGTCACGTCGAAGGTCGAGAAGCCCCAGGCGGCGAAGGCCGAATCCCAGTTCCACTGGTAGGGGTAGAGCCCGGCCGTCGGCACGGTATAGCCGCCCCGGTCGTTGCCATTGAGGATGGCGCGGGCGCGTTCGTTGAGGTCCATTGTCATCCTTTGACGGAGCCGGCCGTCAGCCCCTTCGTCATGAAGCGTTCCAGCCCGAGGAAGAGCGCCATGATCGGCACCGTCGCGATGACGGAGCCGGCCATCAGGTGCTGGCGCGGTATTTCGGACGAATTGAGCGCGGCGATGCCCCGCGTCAGCGTGAATTTCGACGGATCGTCGAGCAGCATGAACGCGAGCAGGAACTCGTTCCACGCGATCATGAAGACGTAGAGCGAGACGCTCGCCAGCGCCGGCAGCGAGAGGGGCAGCGTGATCTTCCAGATGACCTGCAGGCGCGACAGGCCGTCCATCAGCCCGGCCTCCTCGACCTCCGTCGGCAGGCCCCGAAAGTAGCCCTGCAGCATGTAGAGCGCGACGGGAATCGTCGTGACCGGGTAGATCATCAAGATGCCGAGGAAGGAATTGCGCAGGCCCGTCAGGCTGAAGGCGATGTAGATCGGCAAAGCCAGCACGATCATCGGCACCATGTAGATGAGGAGGATGCCCCGGCTGAACGCCGCCTGGCCCGCGAAGCGCAGCCGCGCCACGGCATAGGCGCCGGGGATCGCGAAGAGGAGCGTGATCGCGACCGTGACCACGCTGATGGCGAAGCTGTTGAAGAGGTAGAGGCCGAAATCGAACTGGGTGAAGAGTTCTTCGTAGGAGCGAAAGAGCGCGCGGCCCTTCGACAGGTCGATCCCGAAGTCGAGCGGGTTGGCGACCTGCTCGGCCCGGCTCTTGAACGACGTCATCAGCATCACCCAGAAGGGAATGGCGACGATGGCGGTGAAAAAGATGTAGCCGAAGCCGGTGAGGAAGCGGATCACGGCGGCCTCGAAGGCGTGGCGGTCGTTGGGTCCGGCGGCGAGGCCGATGAGCGTGGCGCGCAGGGCGACGGCGGTCGAGAGGCCGAGCGCGCAGGAGCCGATAAGCCCTACGACGCCGCTCTCCACCGCCATCGGACCGACGGGCAGGAGGTAGACGGCTAGGGCGATGACCGCGCCGGCGATCCAAGGCCCCATCCGGCCGCCCGCCAACGCGACCACGCCGGCCGCCGCGCCCCAAAGCAGCGACCAGAGCGGGCTGGGCCGCGCGGCCTCGCCGGTCACGAAGGCGAGCGCGACGGCGATGGTGATGGAGAGGACGACGAGCCATGCGGCGCCGAGGAGCGCGGCCGCGACGATGCCGTGGCGGAGCGTGTTCACAGTCCCTCCTCCCGGCTGATGAAGCGGAAGAAGAGGGCCGAGAAGGCGAGGAGGCAGGCGAAGATGACGACGGCGACGGCCGCGCCCGCCCCGATATTGGAGATGGCGAAGGCCTGTTCGTAGACATTGACCGTGAGGGTGCGTGTGCCGGCGCTGCCACCCGTCAGGAGGAAGATGTCGTCGAACTTGTTGAACGTCCAGATGAAGCGCAGCAGGAAGAGGACCGAGAGGATGCCGAGGAGCTGCGGCAGCGACAGCCAGGCGAACTGCTGGAAGGGCGACGCGCCGTCCATGTCGGCGGCCTCGTACATGTCGGTCGGGATCGACTGCATGCGCGCGAGGATGAAGAGGAAGGACAGCGGGAAATAGCGCCAGATCTCGAAGACCGTCACCATGATGAGCGCGAGCGGCCGCTCGCCGAAGAAGTTGATCGAACTCTCGGCGACGCCCATGCGGATGCAGGAGCGCGTTGGCGCTGCCCGAGAAGGGGTCGAAGAGGATGATCCAGGCGAAGGCGACGGCGATGACGGGCGCGACATAGGGAAAGAGGTAGAGGCCACGCAGCAGGCCCTGGCCCTTGAACGACTTGTCGAGCAGCAGCGCCGCGAAGAGGCCCATCGACGATGGCGCCGACGGTGCCGACGATGGTGTAGAAGAGGGTCGCATAGAGCACGTCCCAGAACTCCCGCCCGTCGAAGATGCGCGCGAAGTTGGCGAGCGTGAACGTGCCGTCGGTGAGGACCGAGCTCGCACTGGCGCGCGTTTCGGGTGCCGTGTCGCGCACGCCGATAGCGGGGTCGAAGGCGTCCGTCGCGGTGGCCGGAATCTCGAGCTGTTCGCGCCAGCCGCCCTCGACGTCGCCGAAGGCGCAGGTCAGGCGCTCGCCCGCCAGTGCGCAGGGCTCGGGCAAAGCGCCGAGCGTCAGGCCGGGCGGAACGGTGTCGGTGAAGCTCACGCCGCGCAGCGCGCGGTCCGGAGAGGAGTTGCGTAATCTGAAACGCCAGGCGCCGGCATCACCCGCACCATCGATCCGGCGCAGGTCCTCGCGCAGCACGAGTTCGGGCGCGCGCAGGTCGGAGAGCTGCACCGGCTTTACGCTGATCCAGAAGATCGCGAGCAGCGGCAGGATCACGACCGCCGAAACGATGAGGATCGTCGGCAGGAGAAGGCTCCAGGCGAGCCGGGCCTCGCCTTTGGCCAGCGCCCCGCGCCCCATGGGTGGGACGGCGGACGGCACGTCTGCGGGCGTACCCGAGACCGGAACGGGGTCCGGTCCAGGCGCCTGACTGCGGATCGGGTCCGTCATGGCGAGCCTACGTGTTGTGCGCGGGACAGGCGGGGCGCCCCGGAGGCCGCCCCGCGCTTATAATCAAGCTCGTGTCACTCGACCGAGGCGATGGCCTCGTTGAGCGCTGCGACGGCCGCCGACCCTTCGATCTCGCCATCGATATACTGGCGCACCACGCGGTTGATGACCTGCGCGTTGATGATCTTGGACGCCGTCGCCAACTGACCGTCGGTCACGCCCCAGCGCTGCGCGACGTCGAGGCCGCCGACGAGGTCTTCGATGACGGAGGCCTCGTAGAGATCGCCCAGCGGCGCGCGTCGGTCGACGCCGACATCGAGCGTGGCCCAGAGATCGGTGAAGGCGGTCGGGTTCGTGCCGTCGCCCCGGCGCACGGGGAACTTGCCCTCGGGCGCGATGGAGAGCGTCGCCTCGTAGCCGTCCGACATCGAATATTCGACGAACGCCATCGCCGCATCGGTCGATGCGTCCGACGTGATGCCGAAATAGCGGATGTCGCCCCAGGCGGCACCGTCGGGGTTGGACGGACCGGCGAAGTTGGTGACGATGCCGGTCTTGGAGGCGAGGTCCGACGAGGTCGGATCGTCGGTGATCGTCGGCGGGGCGCTGTCGCGCAGGCCGGCCAGCTCGTCGAGGATGAAGGGCGACCAGATGATCATCGCCGCGTTGCCCGAGAAATAGAGCGTGCGGGACTGGTCCCAGTAGAGCTCGCCCTCGGGCGAGGCGTCGGCGATGGCCTTGTAGAAGTCGAGCACCTCCAGCGTCGGACCCTCCTCCAGCGTCGCCACGCCATCGGCATCGACGATGCTCACGCCGTTGGCGAGGAAGACGTGCTCCAGCACCTGGCTCATGAAGTTCTCGTCGACCTTGGTGGCGGCGACGAAACCGTACATCTCCGGCGGGTTGTGCAACGCCTCGATGGCGGCCTCCACATCGGCATAGCTGTCGGGCGCCTCCAGCCCGACTTCGTCGAAGAGGTCCTTGCGGTAGACGATCATCTGCGTCCAGCCGTCGACGGGCACGCTGGCATAGCCGCCATCGACCGCCGCCAGCGACAGCGCGCCCTCGGAGAAGGTGTCGCCGCCCAGGTTCTCGACCACGTCGGTCGCCGCGTCCGTGTCGAGGATGCCGGCCTCCGCCCAGGGGAGCGCGTATTGCAGCGGGTGGTAGATCACGTCCGGCAGATCGCCGGCCGCGAAGGCCGCCGTCGCGCGGGTGCCGAGATCGGACTCGGTCACCGGGATCACCTCGACCGTGTGCCCGGACGCTTCGGCGAAGGCGGCCGCCATCTCTTCTTGCTTGGCGAGGCGCTCGGGCTGCTCTTCGGTCGTCCAGAAGCGCAAGGCTTCGGCCTGTGCACTTGAGACGGCGCTACCGGCGATCAGGACCAGCGCGGTGCCGGCCATCAGGATATGTCTCATCAATCGTTCCTCCAAGTTGCTTCTTATTGTCCAGGTCCCGCGGAACCGCGGTCCAGGAATGTCGCCGGTGCGATGGCGCGCAGACCCTCCGGGGCCTCGCCGCGCACGCGCCGGATCAGGATGTCGGCCAGTCGGGTTCCGGCCGTGCGATAATCGACGGCGAAGGTCGCGAGCGGCGGCTCGGCATGCGCGCCCTCGGGGTCGCCGTCATAGCCGATCACGGCCAGATCGCGCCCGACCTTCAGCCCTCGCGCCTCGGCCGCGCGCCATATGCCGAGGGCCGCCCGGTCGATGGCGCAGACGATGGCGGTCGGCGGATCGGCGAGATCGAGGAGGGCAGCGGCGGCACGCGCGCCATCCGCCCGCGTCAATGCGCCCGTGCGCACGAATGCGGATGGCAGATCGAGGTTCGCGGCCTGCATGCCATCTCGAAAGCCCGTCTCGCGCAGGTCTTCATAGGTGAACGCTGTGCTGCCGCCGATGTAGGCGATGCGCCGATGTCCACGCCCGGCCAGTACCGCCACGGCCTCGCGCATCGCGGCCGTACCGTCGATATCGAACCACGCGCAGCCTTCCGGGTCGCCATGGCGGCCGAACAGCACGAAAGGCACATACGCCGCTCGCAGCATTGCCACGCGCGGATCGTCCAGGCGGGTGCGCGGCAGCACGAAGCCATCGGCCTTTCGCTCGTCGATCAGGCGTTGATAGGTCTCGAGCGCGGCACCTTCGGGCGCGGTCGCGACGGTAAGCGTCCAGCCCTCGGTCGCCGCGGCTTCGGAGAGACCAGCGAGGAATTCCGCAAGGAACGGCCGGTGCGCGTCGTGCTCGTCCATCTCGAGGACGAGACCCAACGCGCGGCATCGCCCTGTGCGGATCGCCTGCGCTGATCCGAGGGCCCGGTATCCCAGTCGCTCGGCTTCGCGACTGACGCGCAGGCGTGTCGTGGCGGCGATGTCAGGATACCCGTTGAGGGCGCGACTCACCGTCCCCTTCGTCAGCCCCAGCCCGTCCGCGAGGTCCGCGATCGTCGTGCGGCGAACCTTGGGTCTACTGGTGGTAACAGAGGACATAAAGCCCACTGAAACCTCCGAAACCGGTTTCGGCAAGGGCTTTGCGCGGGCAACGTCAGAAGGGGGGAGGCGTTGGGCCCCCCCCTACGATGTTCGATCGTAATTCCGACCCGGTTCGCTACGTAGCGGCCAGGTAGGCCCGCCAGGACCCATGTCCGGTGATCTCGGTAGCATCAAGTGTCGCATGCACTTCGCAAAGGAAACCGAGGCATGTCGATCCATCGTGGAGTACGACCTGCCCAAGGCCGAGCGGTGCCGGGATCGTCGTGAGGAAGCTACCGAGCGACCCCGTCGGGATCAGCCACACCTCTCCCGCTATCGCTGCGCCTTCGCTAGCCCGAACCATGCCGGGGCGGTGAGGCGGACCGCCGGGCAGGCTGAAGAGCCGGTAAGCTTCGGCAGTGCGACATTCGCGCAGGAAGCGCGCGCCATAGCCCAGGAGGTCCGCATTGAGCGGCAGGCCCGACATGTGCGCGCCGATGGCGAAGAGGGGTGTGTAGCCTTGTGGGATGCCGCTAGCGCCGTCCGCCCCACCGATCCTATCTACTTTGCTCCCCGAAGGCTGGCTCCTCGCCGGCAGTTCAACCGCCCTGGCCAGCGCGGCGATCTGCGCGTCGCGGCCATGGTCGGCGATCAAGGTTAGGTTGCCCGGCCGGCCGTCGCCGCGTTTTGCGGTCGGAACGGCTATCGCGCAGAGGTCCAGCAGATTCACGAAGTTCGTGTACGTGCCGAGCCGCGAGTTCGGAGTGACGGGATCGGCATCGAGGTCGGCCCGCGTGTAGAAGGTGGGGATGGTCGGCACGCAAAGCGCGTCGAGGCCGTCGAGGATGGGTGCGATCGCGCGCTTGAGGTCCGCCAGCCGGTAGAGCCCGCGAAAGGCGTCTGCGGCCGACAGTCGCTCTGCGCCGGAAATGATGGCGCGCGTCGTCGGATGAAGAGCGTCTGGATTGCTCCTCTGGAGGTCCTCGACGACGGTGTAGCGCTCCGCCACCCAGGCGCCTTCGTAGAGGAGATCGGCGACCTCGTAGAAGGGTGCGAAATCGATGGGGACGATCTCGGCGCCCATTGCCGCAAGCGCATCGATATCGAACTCGAAGGAGGCAGCCTGCGCGTCGTCGCCGAAGAAGCGGCGCGTTTCGAGCATGGGAACGCCGACACGCGGGGCGGGAAGGGCTGCTCCCAGAGGAGGCGCCAGGCAGATTCGCGAATACGCATCGGCGGGATCGTAGGCGGTGGCGGCGGCGAAGACGGTGTAGGCATCCTCGACGGTGCTCGCGAAGACGGAGATCGTATCGAGCGTTCGGCAGGCCGGCACGACGCCCGTCGCCGACAAGGCGCCAAGCGAGGGCTTGAGCCCGACGATACCGTTGAGGGCTGCCGGGACGCGACCGGAGCCTGCCGTATCGGTGCCGAGCGCGAAGGCGACGATCCCCTGCGCGACCGCGACCGCCGAGCCCGATGACGAGCCGCCGGGTACGATCTCTGGGTCGAGGGCGTTGCGCGGCACCGGATGAGGGGTGCGCACGCCGACGAGGCCGGTGGCGAACTGATCGAGATTGGTCTTGCCGATTAGGATCGCGCCCGCCTCGCGTAGGCGCGCGACCACGAAGGCGTCCGCCTCGGCCTCGTACGCATAGGCCGGGCATGCGGCGGTCGTCGGTGCGCCTGCGACGTCGATATTGTCTTTTACCGCGAACGGCACGCCCCAGAGCGGTCGCGTCAGCGGGTCGAACGGCCCGAGCGCGGAGGCCGCTGCCTTCGCCTCGTCCTCTGGGATCAGATGGAGGAAGATGCCCGGATCATCGACTATAGCGATACGGGCATAGCACTCGGCGATGACCGACGCCGGGTCGAGCCCCTCGGCATAGGCGGCGTGAAGGTGGTCGATTCGGAACGGCTGGTCCTGCAAGGGACACCTCGATGCGTGAGAATGGGAAGGGTGCCTTTGGTCACCCCAGAACGTTGATCGGCGCCGCCCAGTGGATGAGGATGGTGCAGCCTTCGTCGGACCATACGGAGTGGACGGAGCCCGGCGGGTTGGTCACGAAGGCGCCAGCCGCATAGCGTCCGCGCTCGTCGGACTGCGCACCTTCGAGGACGAGGATGGTCTCCAGACCTTCGTGCCGATGGCGCGGCACGCTCGCGCCCGGCCGATATCGTAGGAGGGCGACCTGAGGGTAGGTGTCGCCCTCGCGCCGCAGCCAAGCGATCTCGACGCCTTCGCGAAAGGGCTCGAACGGCTGGTCGCGCCAGCCGCCGTCTCCGAGTTGGGCGCAAAGGCCGGGTTCTTCGAGGGACGAACGACGCTCGGTCTCGCTCATGCCGGGGCCACGTCCGTCAGCGCGTCGTGCACCGCGGCGGCGGAGGCGGTCCAGCCGACGATGGCGCCCTGCGAGCGTATCATGTCGAGCGTCGCTGCCTTGAAGGCGGGGACGTAGCTCGCCGTCGCGTCCTCGACGACGCAGACGTCATAGCCCCTGTCGTTCGCCTCGCGCGCGGTCGACTGGACGCAGACCTCGGTCGTCACGCCCGTAACGAGAAGCTGGCGGATGCCGCGTGCTTCCAGCACTGCGCTGAGCTGCGTGGCGTAGAAGGCGCCCTTTCCGGGCTTGTCGATGACGATCTCGCCAGGCTCAGGCGCAAGTTCGGGCACGATCTCTGTTCCCGGTTCGCCGCGGACGAGCAGCCGCCCCATCGGACCCGCATCGCCAATGCGCAATCGAGGCTCGCCGCGCAGGCGCTTGGCGGGCGGACAATCGGAGAGATCGGGCGCGTGGCTCTCGCGGGTGTGGATGACAGTGAGGCCGCGCTCGCGAAAGGCGCGGAGGAGGCCGGCCAGCGTCGGCACGATCTCGCGGAGATGTGACACGTCGTTGCCAAGCGATGCGCCAAAACCGCCCGGCTCCAGAAAATCGCGCTGCATGTCGATGACGACGAGGGCGAGCGTCTCGGGCGCGAACGGGAAGGCGAAGGGGGCCGCTTCGATGGTCCGTGCCTCGGTCATCAGGCGTGCCCCGCCATGTGGCGGCCGATCTCGGCGCGGTCGGCGCGTTGCTCCGTCGGTGCGGTAGGTGATGCCGCCTTCCGACATCACGACGATGCGGTCGCAGAGTTCCAGAATCTCGTCGAGGTCCTCGCTGATGAGGAGGATGGCGGTGCCTGCGTCGCGCGCCGCCACGATGCGGGTGCGGATTTCGTCGACGGCCGTCACATCGAGACCGAAGCAGGGGTTGGCGACGATGAGAAGCGCGACATCGCCGCTCAGTTCACGCGCGAGGACAGCGCGCTGCACGTTGCCGCCCGATAGCGTCTCGATCGCTAAGTCGGGCGAACTGGCGCGGATACCGAAGCTCGCGATGCGTTGCCGGGCTTCCGACGCGATGCGCTTGCGGTCGAGGCGTAGGCGCGGGCCGGCCTCGCTAACATCAAAGCTGCGCAGCGCGATGTTTTCGGCCACGCTCATGCGCGGGGCGCAGGCATTGCGAAGCGGCTCTTCGGGCAGGCAGCGCACGCGCCGCTCACGCATCTCGGTCCGTGTCGCGGCATAAGGCGCGCCGGCGACGCGGACTGTGCCGGACGTGGCCGCGCGCTGCCCGCAGAGCACCTCCATGAGCGCCGTCTGCCCGTTGCCCGACACGCCGGCAACGCCGACGATCTCGCCGGAATGGACGCAGAGATCGTCGATCGCGAGTGCCGAGAAGCCGGAGGCATCGGATGCGCGCAACCCCTCGATTTGCAGCAACGCGGCGCCCGGCTCGGCGGCGGCCGGGCGGTTGCGCTCCGGCAGCGCGGCACCGACCATCATCTGTCCGAGGTCCGCGTGGGTCAGCCCCGCGACCGGGCCGCCGCCGACGCGATGACCGGCACGCAGCACCGTCACGTCGTCGGCAAAGCCCGTCACCTCGCGAAACTTGTGGGTGATCATGAGCACCGTGACCTCGCCGGCCTGCGTGAGCGCCCGCACGGTGCCGAGCACCTCGTCGGCCTCGGCGGGGTCGAGGACCGATGTCGGCTCGTCGAGGATGAGGAAGCGACGGCCGAGATAGAGTTGCTTGAGGATTTCGAGCTTTTGGCGCTCGCCGGCCGAGAGCCGGTCGGCTGGGACGGTGAGCGGCACCCGGAAAGGCATGGTATCGAGAAAGGCTTCGAGCCGTGCCCGCTCCGCCCGCCAGTCGATGATGTGCGGCGCGTCCGGCCGGCTGATCACGAGGTTTTCGGCTGCCGTCAGCGACGGCACGAGGGTGAAATGCTGGTAGACCATGCCGAGCCCCAGAGCGTGGGCGGCGCGTGGGTCCGGCAGATCGACCTCGCGGCCTGCTACGAGGAACTGACCCTTCGTCGCCCGGTTGAAGCCCATCGCGCATTTGACGAGCGTCGACTTGCCCGCCCCGTTCTCGCCGAGCAGGGCGTGGAAGCTGCCGGGCGCGACGGCGATGGAGACGTCGTCGAGCGCCGTGAAGCCGCCAAAGCGCATCGTGACACCGCGCGCCTCGAAACCGATGGCGCCGTTCTCGTGTCGTGCTGCCACCGTTGGTGGGATGCCGAGCGCAAGCGGGGCTGCGATGTCATTTGGCAGAGCACTCATTTCAGCGCCGCCAGAAGCTTCGCGCTGTCGCTGACTGCGCCGAAGACGCCGCCCTGCATCGTCACCATCTTGATCGCTGCGTCGTGGTTGCCCCGATCGGTCGCGCCGCAACAGTCTTCGAGAATGAGGCATTCGAAGCCGCGGTCGTTGGCTTCGCGCATCGTGGTGTGGACGCAGACATCGGTCGTGATGCCGGTCAGGATGAGATTGGTGATGCCGCGCGTGCGGAGCAGCAGCTCGAGGTCGGTCGCGTAGAAGCTGCCCTTGCCGGGCTTGTCGATGATCGGCTCGCCGGCGTGCGGCGCGAGTTCCGGCACGATCTCCCAGCCCGGCTCGCCGCGCACCAGGATGCGCCCGCACGGGCCCGGATCGCCGATACCGGCACCCATCTGACGCGAGCGCCAGCGCTTGTTGGCTGGCAGGTCGGCGAGGTCCGCGCGATGGCCCTCGCGGGTGTGGATGATGGTGTAGCCAGCAGCCCGCATCGCCGCCAGGATGCGGCCGATCAGCTCCAGCGGCGCGCGGGTGAGCGAGAGGTCGTAGCCCATCGTATCGACATAGCCGCCTGGTCCGCAGAAGTCGGTCTGCATGTCGATGATGACGAGGGCCGTATTGTCGGCCCGCATCGCGCCGTCATAGGGCCAGCGATAGGGGGTGGCCTCGACGTCGAGACCCGCCGTCGTGGCTTCGGCGAGGCTCATTCGGCCGCCTCCGGCAGGGTGCGCTCGCCATAGTCCCGGCTCGGCTCTGGGAAGCCGCAGGACGTGCCGTCCGTCACCTTGACCGCGTCCTCCCAGGGCAGGCGATAGCGGCCGGCGGCGAGGTCGGTCATGTAGGTGTAGGGGCAGTCGGTGGCCCCGCCCTTGACGGCCGTATAGCCGCGATGGCCGAATTGGTAGATGTTGTTTTCGACGCCCCAGTTCTCGCGGGCTTCTCTGACGAGGTCGGGGCGCACTTCGGCGGTGATGATCTCGTCCGGCCGACCTGACGTTCCTTGCGCGATGATCGTGCCGTCGAAATTGCAGACCATGCCCTCGCCCATCGAGTCGAAGGTGCCGTCCGACCCGCACATGCACACGTTCGCCGTCACCATCAGGTTGCAGAAGGCGTTGGATTGGTTGGTGAAGCGCCAGCTCTCGCGGATGGGGGCGGTGTAGCCGGCCGTCCTGAGCATGATCTCGGCGCCCTTATAGGCGCATTCCCGTGCCATCTCGGGGAACATGCCGTCATGGCAGATGATGAGCGCCAGCTTGGCGCCCTTCGGCCCGGTGATGACCGGAATGCCGCCATCGCCCGGCTCCCAAGGCTCGACGGGCACCCAGGGGTGCATCTTGCGATAATAGAGCTGGATCTCGCCCATATCGTCGATGACGATGCCGACATTGTAAGGGTAGCCGCCGTCGTTCTGCTCCATGATCGAGAAGCAGCCCCAGACGGCGTTGTCGGCGCAAGCCCTGGCGAAGGCGGCGACCTCCGGTCCGTCCCTGCGGCACATGATGGCCGGGTTCGTGTCCATCGAGAGGCCGTGCAGCGCGTATTCGGGGAAGACGACGAGGTCGAGCCCCGCCATGTTGCGCTTGGCCTTGGCGACCATGGCGACGATCTTGTCCGTCTGCCGCGCGAGGTCGTCCGGCGTCTCGACGACCGGCAGTTGGAGCTGCACGAGGCCGAGGACGACGCCGTTCGGCGAAGGGTTGAGACCGCCCAATCCATTCATCGTCAAACTCCTATCGTGTGATGCTGAGCTCACCCGGCGCCCCGGTCAGCGCGCGGGTCGGCGATGAGGTGGCGATGAGGAGAGCGAGGGTGAGGACGTAAGGGGCGGCGTAGAAGAGGTAGTAGCCCTGGCTGACGCCGACCGATTGCAGCGCCGGGCCCAAGGCCCCCGCACCGCCGAAGAGAAGCGCCGCACCGACGCAGGCGATCGGGTTCCAGCGCGCGAAGATGACGAGCGCGACCGCCATCAAACCCTGGCCCGACGAGATGCCCTCCGACCAGGAGCCCGGATAATAGAGCGAGAGGTAAGCGCCCGCGACGCCCGCGAGAGAGCCGCCCGCCATGGTGGAGAGGACGCGCACAAGCGTCGGGTCGAGGCCGAGCGCACGAGCGGCCGGGGTCGAATCGCCGACGACGCGGACGGTCAGCCCGATGCGGGTCGAGCGGAACATCCACCACATCGCAGCCCCGAGCACGAGGCCGATGGGAAAGAGTACATTGACCTGCAGTGCCGCCTGGACCTGCGGCACGTCCGACCAGTCCCCGAGCGGGATCGCCGGCAGGTCGGGTGCGATCGGCTGGATGTACGGTTTGCCGAAGAAGAAGGCGAGGCCGAGCCCGAGAAGCATCATCGCGATGCCGACCGCGATATCGTTGACGCGCGGCAGAGAGCAGATGAGTCCGTGTAAAAGACCGAAGCCCGCGCCCGCGATCATCGCGGCGCCAACGCCTACCCAGGGCGAGCCGGTCTCGACGGCGGTGGCATAGGCGGCCATGGCGCCGAAGACGAGCGTGCCCTCCAGCCCGAGATTGATGCGGCCGGACCGTTCGGTCAGGCATTCGCCGAGGCTGACGAAGAGGAAGGGCGTCGAGACGCGGATCGCGCCGCCGAGGATCGCCAACGGTACACCCCAGAGGCCGAGATCGTTCACCGCGATGCCTCCGGCGACCAGCGTTCTGGCGCAAACATCTTGAACCGCCCGTAGGCCGTCTCGCTGACGAGGATGGCGACGAAGACGAAGCTCTGAAGGACGAGGACGGTCGCGTCTGGCAGGTCCATGCGCCGCTGCACGAGCCCGCTCGACGCTTCGAAGCCGGCCAACAGCAGCGCGACGGGGATGATCGCCAGCGGGTTCTGACGCGCCAGGAACGCGATGAGGATGCCGGTATAGCCGAAGCCCGAGGCGAGCGAGGCGTTGGCCGAGCCGTGCACGGCGGCGACCTCGAAAGCGCCGGCCAGTCCGGCGAGCGCTCCGGCGGCGGCCGTGAAGGCGAGGATGAGCCGACCGACCGGCAGGCCCTGCACCTGTGCTGCTCGCACGTTGCCGCCCGTCACCCGGGCTGCGAAGCCCCAGGTCGTGTGGTGAACGACGATGTGGGCGATCACGCAGGCCACGATTCCCAGCGCCAGGCCCCAGTGAACGTCGAGACCCGGCATGTCGCCGATGCGCTGTTCGAGGGATAGCGGTGCGGTCGAAGGTTTGTTGAGGCTCGCCGGGTCGCGCAGCGGACCCTCAACGAGATGGTTCATCAACGCGATGGCGAGATAGGCTAGGAGGAGGCTGGAGATCGTCTCGTTGACGCCGCGCCGGTGGCGTAAGTAGCCAACAAGGCCGATCCAGACGCCGCCGGCAAGCGCGGCGGCCAGCATCATGATGGGGATCGAGGCGGCCCCCATTCCGGCGAACCAGACGGCAACCGCCCCAGCTGCGACGCCGCCGAGGACGATCGCGCCCTCGCCGCCGATGACGACGAGGCCGAGCTGGGCGGGCAGCGCGACGCAAAGCGCCGCCAGTAGCAAGGGCGCCGTACGCGAGAGCGTGTTCGACCAGCTGAAGCTCGTTCCGAATCCGGCCTTGTAGACGACGGCGTAGAACTCGGCCGGCGATTTGCCCAGGACCAGGAGAAAGAGCGCGAAGGCCGCCAGACCGACGGCGAGCGCTGCGACGGGGATCAGCACCGCTTCCGCCCGCCGGGCGAGACCGGCGAGCGCGGCAGGCCGCGTATCGACGTCCGTCTGCGTCAGGAAGGATGCCGTCGCCGTCTGGTCGGCCATCGCCGTCGCCTCGTTCGCCTCGCCTTAAGACGTCGAGCCGATCACGCCTTCGAGGAGGTAGTCCATGCTCTCCAGCTCGACGTCGGTTTCGATGAAGCTCTGCCCCTCCGTCGCGATCGAGGCGCCGGTATTGGAGGCCATCGGGCCGGTGATGAGGGGGAAGTCTCCCGCTTCGATGGTCGCCTTGGTCTCCTCGAACTGCTGGCGTGCCGCATCCGAGACCGCCGGGCCGAGCGGGCTCATTTTCACAAAACCCTCGGCGAGGCCGCCGCGCACGAAGTTGTCGATCGTGCCGCCCGCCATCGCCGTCTCGACCATGCCGGTATAGACGGATGGCCAGTTCCACTCGGCGCCCGTGAGGTAGAGCTCAGGCGCGAGCGGCGACTGGTCGGCGTGGTAGCCGCAGACATACGCACCGCGCCCGGCGGCCGTCTCGACGACGACCTTGGGGCCGTCGACATGGCAGGTCGATCGACGTCGGCGCCCTGGTCGATCAGCGCGTTGGTCGCCTCGGCCTCCTTGACGGGCATCGACCATTCGCCTGTGAAGATGACCTGACAGGTGATCTCAGGATCGACGCTGCGCGCGCCAAGCAAGAAGGCGTTGATATTCTGCAGCACCTGCGGGATCGGCTTGGCGGCGACGAAGCCGAGCTTCTTGGACTTCGACGCATGCCCGGCGACGACGCCGTTGAGGTACTGCCCCGTCCAGATGTAGCCGAAATAGGACCCGACATTCTTCGGCATCGCGTCGGTCCACAAGACCGCCGGCATGCTGGAAGCGCACGTCCGGATAGTCGGGCGCGACTTCGAGGATATGCGGGTTGAAATAGCCGAACGAGGTCGGGAAGAGCAGCGTCGCGCCGTCGAACTCGATCATCGAGCGCATCGTGTTCTGGACGTCCACCGTCTCGGCGACGTTTTCCTCTTCGATGATCGTCACACCGTCCATCGCCGCGACGGCGGCCGCGCCCTCGGCATGGGCCTGGTTGTAGCCGAAATCGTCCTTTGGGCCGACATAGATGAAGCCGACCGTGATCTCGTTGCCTTGCGCGCGGGCCGACAGCGGGCCCATGGCGGCGAGGCTGGCGAGCCCCGCGCCGGCCTTGAGAAGGCCGCGCCGTGAGGGTCGAGTGAGGCCTGTTAGGGTTGGGTCGAAGCCGGTCGCTCTGGTCCGCTTGTCGTTCATCGTCGCTCTCTCCTGAGGTGTCTCGAGCGCGTTTAGCTTTGCTGACGCGACTCTGTCTGGCGTCACGCTAGGGGGAGGCGAGTGCTGAGGTCTTCTGCTAAGTTCGCACTCGACTGCTGCGGTTCTTGCAGCAGTCGGGGAGGCTGCGAATGAGACATCTGGATACGCTACGGGCCATCGACGTCATCGCGCGGCATGGCTCCATTCGCCGCGCCGCCGAAACGCTGGCCATCACATCGACCGCCCTCAACCGGCGCATCCTGGCGTTGGAGGCGGAGCTCGGCGCGCCGATCTTCGAGCGCTTGCCGCGCGGCGTGCGGCTTTCGAGCGCCGGCGAGATCCTTGTCCATCACGCCCGCAACCAGATTTCTGACATGGAACGGGTCCGCTCAAGGATTGCGGACCTTTCGGGCGCGCGTCGCGGACACGTCTCGGTCGCCGGGAGCCAAGCCGTGCTCCCCTTCTTCCTGCCGAGCGAGATCGCCCGCTACCGCGATGCACATCCGGCCGTGACGTTCGACGTTCGTCGCCGGGACCGTGATGCGGCGGAGGCGGCACTCGCCGACTATACGAGCGACCTCGCGATCGTCTTCGAGCCGGTGCGCATGACGGAATTCCAGACCCTCGTCACCGTGCCGCAACCGATCTGCGCCGTCATGGCGCCCTCGCATCCGCTGGCCGATTGTGGTGGGGACGTGCCGCTCCGGCTGCACGAGTGCCTCGCATATCCCCTCGCCCTGCCGAGCCGGAGCTATGGCGTGCGCTACCTGATCGACGCAGCCCTCGGTGCGAATGGGGCTCGATATCGGTCCGGTTCTCGAATCCGACAGCTTCGAATTCCTGCGCAACTGCGTCGTCGACGGCCAGACGATCTCGTTCCAGATCCCTGTTGGCCTTCCTGCAGCAGACGCGTTGCGCAAAGGAGGAGCCGGCATCGCCATGCGCGATCTCGATCCGCGAGACGTGCCGGCCGGTGTTCTTTGCGTCGGTCAGTTGCGCGGCCGCACGCTCCCCGTCGCCGCAGCCAAGTTCGCGGAGCAGGTCTCTCTGACGCTCCAGACATCGTTCTGAGCGGGCCGATGACGCTTGCGACGCGCCTTACGAGACCGCGCGAGCGATCATCGCGACCGGTCCACCGCCGTCGGGACCCTGATGCTCCGCGCCGCCGGAGACGAAAAGCTCCGTAATGCCGAACTGACCGGCCAAGACACCGCCGACAAAGCCTCGGGCGTGCCGGGTCGAGGAGATGTCGCTGTCGTCCAGCATGGTATGGCGCGCGCCCCGCACCCGGCCGGATTTGGAAGCCTCGGCCTTGGCGAGGACGGCGATAAGGCCGGCCGGGTCGCCCATTGTGAGGCCTAGTCCTTCGGCGGCGGTGCGCACGGACGCGACGTCGACCGCATCCGCCATCACCGCGTGCGCGATCGAGAGGTCCCCGCCCCAGGATCGGCTCATCCCGAGGACGACGACTTCGTGGTTCGCTAGCTCGGCGCCGGCCGAAGCGCTGGCGCGTGACGAGAAGAGGCTGGCGTCCCGGCCGATCCTCTCCTTCGTCACCTCGCCCATCTCGATCTCGCCGAGCGCTACCGCGACGCCAAGCGCGCTCGCCCCGCGCGACAAGCCCATCGAAGCGAGCGTGTCGCCTGTCGCGGGTGTGTCGCCGGCCGCGCGCAAAGCCGCGACACGGGCCTGGCTCAACAGCGGGCATTTGATCTGAACGAAATGCACGTTGTCAGGCGATGCGATCTCGGCTGCTTCCATCGCTTTGCGCACGGCCTGCAGCGACCTGCTCCACCTGTCCGGGCCTGCCGAGGTCGATCGGGGGCAGATCAGCGGTATGAGCAGTGCCGATGGCAAGCCTAGGGTGGACGGGGACAACAGCGGCCTCGGTCGCGCCGAAAACGAGCCAATGCGGCGACAGCGCGCCCTCCGTTCCGCCGGACATGACGTAGCAGACATCCCGCGCAGCCTCGCCGATATGGCGCGCGAGAGCGTCCCGTAGGGCGCGTGTGGCGAAACCTCGCGTGAAATCGTTGACGCAGCCATTGCCCTCCGTCTTGCCAAGAATGGCGACGATAGATTCGGGATCGACAGCGCCATTCGCGATCAGGGCTTCGAGGCCTGACGCATCATCGGGCGCGCTGGCCGGAATGCGGTGGACGAAGGCGGTGCGGGCCATGGATCGTCCTCAGCAGCAGCCGAGCGCGTCGGCGTCGTAGTGGTCGGCCAGCGCAAGCTCGAGTGCCGCCAGGGCCGGCCGCAACCCATCGTCCTTGGCTAGGCCGGACCGAAAGACGGATAGCATCTCAGCCTCCAGGCTCTTGTGATCGAGCCCCGTTAGAGATCCGTTCTGCACGATCGTCCGGCCGCCGACGATCAATTCTTGGATGTATTGCTTCGCCCCACGGGCAAGGAGGGCATGGAGATCCGATCCGCCCGGCAGGTCATATGGGTCGAGGGCCGCGCGATCGAGGAGAAGAATATCGGCCGGTGCGCCGGGCTGCAGCGTGCCACCCTCGTCATCGCCGAGTACCGACCTTCGGCCGTTCCGCATCGCCATGCGAAGACATGTCGAGACCGGCAGATCCTCCCGAAAGCCGAGGCCGCCATGGAGCGCGTGGTTGAGCCGCATCTCGCCCAGCGCGTCGTCCTCGGCTACAAGCGCGAGGCCGTCGAGCCCCATGGCGATCCGACAGCCTTGGCGCACCATTTCGCGCACCGGCGCGATACCGGAGCGCAGGCCGAGATTCGATCCGGCATTGACCGAGATCGTGACGCCGCGCTCGGCCAGCAGCGCGAGCTCCTCCGGCCGGGCGTGCGTGCAGTGCGCGAGCGTTAGGCGGGGCGTGAGGAGGCCGATCGCGTCGAGCGCCGGCAGGAGTCCGTTCGGATAGGCCCGGTCGGCCCAATCGCGTTGATAGATCGTCTCCAGACAATGCATGTGAACGCGCCGGCCCGTCGCCTCGGAGGCCTCGGCGACGGCCTCCAGCAGCGCGGGCGTACACCATTGCGCGCCGGTGGGACCGTATTGGACGTCGAGGCCTGTCCCTTGCGCGGCGTCCGCGACCTCCTCGACGAGTGCGATATGCTCCGAGGGCGTCGGGCTCGCCGCCGGCAGGCGTGTCTCGATCACACGGCGCGCTTCGACTGGGAGCGCGGCTAGGACCGTGTCATGCGGGCCGTAGACGAGTGGATTGCGGTCTTTGAGCGCTACGGCGAAAGCGACGCGCACGCCGACATCCCTCGCCGCCCTCGCGATGGCCCGCGCTTCGTCCGGTATCGTCGTATCGCGCCCGAAGGGGCGGGTGTGATGCACCATCACGGCCGCGCTGCCGCCGATCGCGCTGCGCCCTAAAGAGACGGCGGCGGCCAGATAAGGATCGACCGGCGGCAGCAGGCTCAAGGACTGCAGCCAGATCTCTAATGGGCGGGCGTAGACGCCATAGGCGCTCGACGGCACGGCCCGCGCATGGTCGTGCGCGTTGGCGAGGGCCGGGATGGCGAAAACATTGGACGTGTCGGCTGCGTCTTCGATGCCCGCGATCGAGCCTTCATCCAGCTCGATCGCGCGATCACGCGCGAGCCGGTAGTCCTCGCCTTCCAAAAGGGTCGAGGCGGCTATCCGCCGCCCCGTTGCCCCAAACATCATTGGCCAAGCACTGTCGGCCGCTCATCGATCGCTGGCAGGAAGGCGTCGTTGAAAACGGTCTCTGCGGCCGGCGGTGCCGCGATCTCGTAAACCTCCGCGATGGTCGCGATGGACCGTGATAGTCGATCCGTGTCGATGTCGCCGAACGGCGTATCTGCCGACATCGCCGGGAACATCAGCCGCTCCAATGCGAATGCGATACGTTGCTCCTCCGCACCGGCATCGATGAGGGGTTCGATACCGCTGACCACCGCTACGCCCGCCGCAGGATCCGCCACGACGTCGATGATGGCACGGTTGATCGCCGCGACGAGGCCGCGCACGGCCTCGGGGTTCTCCGCGATCATGGCTTGCGACACCATCACGCCGTTGGAATAGAGGTCGAGCCCGTAGTCGCCATAGTTGAACCAGACGAACTCCGTCTCCGGATCGCGCCCTTGCGCGACGAGGTTCATGTAGCTCGTCACGTTGAAGACCATCGACGCGTCGACATCGCCCTGGATGAGCATCTGCTCTTGGAGATTGGGCTGCATGTTGATGACCTCGACGCTGGTCGGATCGACGTCGTTGGCTGCCAGGAGCGCTGGCATCAGCTTTGTGGCGGCGCTGCCGGCCGGACCGCCGACGGTCTTGCCCGCGAGGTCCGCCAGGGTCTCGATCGTGCCGTCTGCGCGGGTCAGCGCGGCGAAGGGCGGGGCATTGTAGATCTGGTAGACCATCACCGGCGCCTCGTCCGGCCGGTCTGCAGCCGCTTGGATGATGGCGTTGATGTCGCCGAAGCCGGCATCGTAGGCGCCCGACATGATGCGCGTCACGGTCGCGGCCGAGCCCTCGCCCTGGTCGATCGTGACGTCGAGGCCTTCCTCCTCGAAATAGCCGCGCTCCTTGGCGGCGAGGAACCAGGCGTGGACGCCTTGGTATTTCCAGTCGAGCGTGAAGCGGACGGGCAGGAGGTCTTGCGCCAAGGCGATCGGCGCGGTGGTAAGCGAGAGGATGAAGGCGGCCGTCGCCAGGATTCCACGGCGTGTTGTATGAGGCATGGTGTCAAGCTCCAGTGGGGGACTAAGGGGGAGGGGTGACGGTTCACCCCATGGCGAACTCGGTCTTCCGGTTGGCCCAGCCCGTCACGCGCCGCTCGATGAGGGCGAAGACGAGGTAGAGCCCGATGCCGAGGCCCGCGAGGATGAAGAGCCCAGCAAAGACGAGCGGCACGTTGAAGTTGGACGAGGCGATCAGCATCATGTTGCCGATGCCCCGGTTGGAGGCGACGGTCTCGGCGATGACGGAGCCGACGAAGGCGAGCGTGATGGCGACCTTCAGCGAAGCGAAGAAATAGGGCATCGCGCGCGGCAGGCCGACATTGAAGAGAATGTCGCGCTTGGTGGCTTTCAGCGCTTTCAGCACGTCCTCGAGCTCGGGCTCGGTCGTCGCCAGCCCGGTCGCCACGTTCACAACGACGGGGAAGATCGAGATGATCATCGCCGTCAGCACAGCCGGGACGGTGCCGGCGCCGAACCAGAGGACGAAGATTGGCACGACCGCGACTTTGGGGATCGACGAGAACCCGACCAGCATCGGGAAGGCGACGTTGTACGCCAAGCGCGACGAGCCGATGATCATTCCGATGATCACCCCGATCCCGACGCCGAGCGCGAAGCCGAGAAGCGTCGTGTAGAGCGTCTGCACCGTATGCGGCATGAGGGCCGGCCAGCGCTCGACGAGCACCGTCACGATCTGGCTAGGGCGCGGCAGGATGATGTCGCTCACCCCGAAGGCGAGGCAGATCACCTCCCAGGTCGACGAAGAAGCCGATGACCAGGGCGGCGGAGGCGATCCGCTCGCGGGTGCGCGCGGTCATAGCGTCTCCTTCGGCTGCTCGGCGCGCGCCTGTGCGATCAGTGAGCGCAGCCGGTGATTGAGGTCGGTGAATGCGGGCGTGTAGGTCGTCTCCATGTCGCGCGGACGGGCGAAAGGCACCGGCTCGTCGACGAGGATGCGGCCCGGACGGGCGCTCATCACCACGATGCGGTTGGCGAGATAGGCGCTCTCGCGCAGGTCATGGGTGACGAGAAGGACGGTCGGCTTCGTCTCCATCCACAGCGCCTGGAGAACGTCCCACAACTCCTCGCGGGTGAACTGGTCGAGCGCGCCGAAGGGCTCGTCGAGGAGGAGGAGGGTCGGTTCGTGCACAAGCGCCCGGCAAAGGGAGGCGCGCTGCTGCATGCCGCCTGAGAGCTGCCAGGGATACTTGTCCGAGAAACCCGCCAGCCCGACCTTGGCCAGCAACGCCTCGGCCCGGTCGCGATATTCGCCGCGCTTCTTCGCCGCCCAGTCCTTGCGAAAGGGTTCTGCGATCTTGAGCGGCAGCATCACATTGTCGCGCACGGAGGCCCAGGGCAGCAGCGTCGGGTTCTGGAACGCCATGCCGATGCGCGTGTCGATCGCGCCGATCTCGCGGCCCGCGATGAGGACGTTGCCCGTCGTCGCCGGCAGGAGCGACGAGACGATCTTGAGGATCGTCGACTTGCCGCAGCCGGACGGGCCGACAAGGGCGACGAAGTCTCCGGTGTCGATCGTCAGCGAGGTTTCGGCGAGCGCCTGCAAGGCTTCGGGTCCCCGTCCATAGGCCAGCGACACCCGGTCGAACTCGATGAGCGGCGGCGGGGCGATGCCGGCTGCGAACGTTGCGCGGGACATGCTGGAGAGTGGCGCCGTCATCGCGCCATCTCATCGACACGCATCGTGGTGACGGCCGCCATGGTCTCGTCGACATGCCGGGGTTCGGGCGTCGGCATCTCCTGCACGCGGGTGACGGACCGCCCCCACCCCTCGCAGCCCGGAACGAGGGTACGATCACGCATGACGAAGCGTCCGCGCACCAGCGTATGGATGGGCACGCCCACCACCTCGAACCCCTCGAACGGGGTGATCTTGCCGCGCGAATGGAGTGCGTCCGCCCGGATCGTCTGGCGTCGCGTGAGATCGACGATGGCGAGGTCGGCATCGCTGCCGGGCATCAGGGCGCCCTTGCGCGGGTATAGCCCGAAGGTGCGTGCAGGCGCGGCGCTGGAGAGGCGCACGTAGTCGGTAAGCGACAGTCGCCCCTCATGGACCTGCGTCAGCATCAGCGGGACCTGCGTCTCGACGCCCGGAAAGCCGCAATCGGCGACCCAGATGTCGTTCTGCGTCTTCTCCTCCGGCGTATGCGGGGCGTGGTCGGTGGCGATCATGTCGATCGTACCGTCCGCGAGGCCGGCCCAGAGACCGTCTCGATGGTGCGCCTCGCGCACCGGCGGATTGACGCGGATGACGGAGCCGAGCGTGTCGTAGGCTGTCTCGTCGAAGAGGAGGTAGTGCGGGCAGGTCTCTCCGGTGATGTCGACGCCGCGCGCCTTGGCCTCGGCGAGCGGGCGCAGCTCGTCGGCCGAGGAGATGTGGAGGACGTGGATGCGTGCGCCGGTCCATTCGGCCAGCACCGCGGCACGGCTGACCGCTTCGATGGCGACGATGGCTGGACGGGCATGGAGATGGGCGAGTGCATCATGCCGGCCGGCTGCCTTCAGCTTCGCCTCGCGCCACTTGTTGATCGAGGCCGTCTCGGCATGGAGGGCGATGCGCAGCCCGCGCCTCGCAATGATCTCGAAGCCTTCGAGCATCGCGGCGGTGGACGGCGATGGCAGGTTGCCGAACGTGTTGCCCATGAAGCATTTGAAGGCCGCGACGCCGGCATCCATCAGCGCGTCGAGCTGATCGAGATTGTCCTCGGCAAGAAGGCCGTAGAGGCCGAAATCGACGATCGCCTTCTCGGCCGCCTTCTGCTTGATCCGCAGCGCGTCCGGCGTGCCCGTCGGCGGGTCGGTGTTGGGCATCTCGAAGACGGTCGTGACGCCGCCCATGGCGGCGGCCGCAGTGCCGGTCGCCCAGTCCTCCTTGTGGGTGTAGCCCGGCTCGCGGAAGTGCACATGGACGTCGATAGCGCCCGGCAGGATATGGAGGCCGGTCGCATCCATCGTCTCGGCAGCCGCCGGCATGGCGTCATCAGCGCCGAGGCTGAGGATGGCACCGTCCTTGATGGCGATCGCGCCCGGTGTTTCGCCAGCTTCCGTGACGAGCGTGCCGCCGCGAATGACAAGATCGGCGATGGGAAAGACAGCGCCGCTCATAGCATCGCCCAGCCGCCGTCGACGGGGAGGTCGACACCGGTGATCTGACGCGCGGCTTCGCTCGCCAGGAAAACGCAGGCCGCCGCGACGTCCTCGGCCGTCGAGACGCGGCGCAGGGCGTAGTCCTCGGCATGCCGCCGGGCGGCTTCCTCTTCGGTGATGCCGAGCCGTGCGGCCATCTCGGGCACGACCTTGGTGCGAAAGCGCGGCCCATCGACCATGCCGGGCGCGACGCAGTTTACGTTGATGCCGTGCGGCCCGGCCTCGAGCGCGAAGGATTTCGTGATGCCCCGCAGGCCCCATTTCGATGCCGAATAGGCCGCCCGGCCGGCCCGCCCGCGCATGCCGAACGTGCCGCCGACATTGACGATCTTGCCGTCCTTCTGCGCGATCATCGCCGGCAGCACGGCTCGCATGGTGTTGAAGCAGCCGCCCATGTTGAGCCCGACGATCTCGTCGAACTCGTCGGGCAACGTCTCCCAGCCGGTCTTGCCGATCGGGCCGGAGCCGCCGGCGACGTTGACGAGCACGTCGATGCGCCCGAACGCCGCCAGCGTGTCCGCCGCCAGCGCGTCGCAGTCGGCTGGCACGGTCACGTCGCAGGCTTGCACGCGCACCGTGGCGCCGTCCGCCTCCAGCTCCGCCGCGACGGGCGCGATGGCCTCCAAGTCGCGGCCCGCCAGCACGAGCCGGCAACCCTCGGCCGCGAAGGCCCGGCTGACGGCCGCGCCCATTCCCTTGGCGGGGCCGGTGACGATCACCACCCGGTCGTTCAGTCGAAGGTCCACGAAAGCCTCGTCTTCATCTGAGCTGCGTCGTCGAAGGGGCTTGGATCAGTTCGTGACCGTCATGACCCGCTCGTCCATCGGCGGCAGGAAAGCGTCGGTGTAGATCTCATCGACCGCCGGGGCGCGCGACAGGCCCTGCGCCTCGACGATGATGTCGATACTGCGCGCGAGGCGCTCCTTGTCGGCGGTGCCGACGCCGAGCGTGGCCACCTCGGCGTTGCCCATCTCCATGGCGATGGTCGCCATCGTGCGCTCGCCCTCGACCTCGGCGTTGAGGAGCGGCTCGCGCTCCATGACGTAGGAGACCGAGCCGACAGGATCGGCAAGCATGTCCTTGGTGCCGCGGTTGATGGCGCGCACCAGCCCCTTCACCGCGTCGGGGTTCTCGTCGGCGAAGGTCTTGGAGACCATGACGACGTTGGAATAGAGGTCCATGCCGTTGTCGGCGTAGTTGATGAAGCGGAAGTTGGTCTCCGGATCCAGGCCCGCCGCCTTGGCGCTGAAGGTGATGGTGTTGACGAAACCGAAGATGCCGTCGACCTGCTCGCGGGCCAGCATCTGCTCGCGCAGGTTCGGCTGCATGTTGGTGATCTCGATCGTCTCGGTGTCGATGCCGGTGATGCTGGCAAAGGCCGGGAAGAGCTTCAGAGCGGAATCGTTGGCCGGCCCGCCGAGGAGCTTGCCCTCGAGGTCGGCCGGCGTCTCGATATCGCTCGATGCGCGCACGGCGATCGTGAAGGGCGGGTTGTTGAACATCGCGTAGACGGCGATGGGCGCCTCGTCCGGCTTGTCGGCCGCGAGCGCGATGAGCGCGTTGATGTCGCCGAAGCCCGCATCATAGGCGCCGGACGCGACCTTGGTGACGGCCGCCGCCGAGCCCTCGCCCTGGTCGAGCGTGACGTCGAGGCCCTCTTCCTCGAAATACCCCTTGTCCTCGGCGATGAAGAAGGCCGACTGCGGCCCCTGATACTTCCAGTTGAGGATGAAGCGCACAGGCGTGAGGTCCTGCGCCGTCGCCTGGGCGACGAGACCCGTCGAAAGGGCGAGAGCGAGGGCGGAGATCTTCGATAATCTGATCATGAGAACACCTTTGGGCTGGTAGGAAGAATATGGAGGGCCGCTAAGCCACGCGCGGTGACGTCTGTCGGGACGCAATGGCCCCGAGGATATCGCCAGTCTTGGAGACGAAACCGTGCAACTCGGCGACGAGCCAAACGACGGCCTGTGCGATCTCGGGCGGGGACACGGTTGCGCAGGCATCCTCGACGAGGACGCAGTCGAAGCCGCGCGCACTGGCGTCCGTCAGCGTCGCGAAGACGCAGCGATCGATGTTGACGCCCGCGAAAAGGAGCGTGGTGACGCCCCGAGCCCGCAGCACGCTCTCCAACACGCTGTCCGGGAAGCCGGAGAAGCGGTGCTTGGATACAGTCAGGTCGTCGGGTGAGGCACGCAGGGCATCCGCCGTCGCAGCGCCCCAGCTACCCTCGACGAGTGCACCGTCCGCGCCATCGCCGTGCGCCTCGCCATAGCCCGGTGCATCGGCCGTGCGCTTGCCGCGATAGAGGGTGTTGGCCGGCAGGTTGGCCGCGTCGGATCGGATGCCCCAGTTCAGCCAGACCACCGGGACAGCCTCGGACCTGCACGCCTCGCAGAGCCTCAGGATACGCACCACGGGATCGGCCAGCGGCGCGATATCGATGCCCTTGGCCGCGAACCAGCCGTCGGGGTGGACGAAGTCGTTCTGCATGTCGACTACGAGAAGCGCCGTGCGGGCGAGATCGATCTCGACGGGAAGCGGTCGGGCCGAAATGCGTATGGCGCGCGGGGGCGGGGGTGTTCGCACGGCGCTGACGGTCTGCGCGCCGACGGTCCATCCACTGGCCCCCGAACCGACCCGGTAGCGCGATCCTTCCCCCTCTCGGCCGTGGAGCCCGTCCATCATCATCCCTTCGAAGATTCGTCGGAGGGACGGTAGGCCTGTCGTATGACCTCGAAAAATGCTGATTTCGAACTATGGTGGTGCCGAATAGGCTACACTGATCGGAGGCAGGCTTCGTGCGGCATACGCGGATCTGGACCTATGTCGATCAGGCGGCCCGGCTGGGTTCGCTGCGGCAAGCGGCCGAACGGCTGAACGTGACACCGTCCGCCTTGCAGCGGCGCATCCAGGATCTGGAGGACGACCTCGGCTTCGCGATCTTCGAGCGCTCGCGCCGGGGCATTCGCCTGACGGCGGCCGGCGAAACCCTCATTCACTGGATCCGCACGCAGAGCGCCGAGTTGGAGCGCGTGCGTTCCCTCGTCGCGGATCTGGAAGGGCTGCGGCGCGGCCAGGTGCGGATCGCCTGCAGCCAGGCGCTCGCCCAGGCCTTTCTCGCCGAGGAGATCACGCGGTTCAGAATGGACTTTCCCCAGGTTCGCTTCGATGTCGAGGTCGGCGACCACCGGAGCGCGCTTCGGATGGTGCGCGACTACGAGACCGATCTCGCCCTCGTCGTATGGCCCGAACGCGATGCGGACTTCCAGCCACTGATGACGCTCGGCCAGGGCCTCGCCGTCATCATGGCGGACGACCATCCGCTGGCCGCGATGAAGACGGTGCGCCTGCGCGACTGCGCGGCCTTTCCCGTCGCGTTGCCGCATCGGGGCCTCGGATCGCGCACGCTCATCGACGATTTCGTCGCGTCCTCCTCGGTCCGCTTTTCGATCGAACTGGAGTCCAACTCCTTCGAGATGCTGAGGAACCTCGCGCGCCAGGGCGACGTGCTCACCTTCCAGGTCGGTATCGGCGCGATGCCCCAGGGCCTTGGCCAGGGCCTGACGACACGGCCCGTGGACGACGCCGACGCGGCGCACGGGCCGCTCGTCCTCGGACAGCGCCGCGGCCGTACGCTCCCGGTTGCCGCCGCCAAGTTCGCCGAACAGTTGGCGCGGCGGCTCGATGAGCTGCGGGAGTTGCCGATGTGGGGCTGACCGGCGGAGACGCCGCTGTGGGGCGAGGACATCCCTGGGGATAGCGGTCGCGCTGTCATATGACAGTCGCACGACAGCCGCTAAGACATCTCCTATGGTGACCGAACCCGCCATCCAGATTCATGCCGCGCAGACCTATCCGGAGAGACGATCCATGACGATGAGCAAGACCCTCGCCAAGACCCTCACCAAGACCCCCGCGACGGCTCTCGCCGCGACCTTCGCCGCGACCTTGGCTGCCACGCTTCTGGCCGGGGCGCCCGCGATGGCCGAGTTCAAGCTCGATGCCCGCTATACCGATGCCGATGGCGACCTGATCGCCGATATACCCGATGCGTCCGAGCAGAACGACCCCGGCACGCTCATCTTCGCCTATACGCCCGTCGAGGACCCGGCGGTCTACGAGGAAGCCTGGTCCGACTTCCTCGCCCATATGGAAGAGGTGACCGGCAAGTCCGTCCAGTTCTTCCCCGTCCAATCGAATGCAGCCCAGATCGAGGCCATGCGCGCGGGCCGTCTCCACGTGGCCGGCTTCAACACCGGGTCGAACCCGCTGGCCGTCGCCTGCGCCGGCTATCGCCCGTTCACGATGATGGCGTCTGCCGACGGCTCTTACGGATACGAGATGGAGATCATCACCTATCCGGGGTCCGGGATAGAATCGGTCGAGGACATCAAGGGCAAGGAGATGGCCTTCACGTCCGAGACGTCCAATTCCGGCTTCAAGGCCCCGTCCGCGATCCTCAAGGCCGACTACGGCATGATCGCCGGCGAGGATTTCGAGCCGGTGTTCTCCGGCAAGCACGACAACTCGATCCTGGGCGTGGCCAACAAGGACTACCCGGCCGCCGCCATCGCCAACTCGGTGCTCAATCGCATGCTCAGCCGCGACGTGGTGACCGAGGACCAGATCGTCTCGCTCTACAAGTCGCAGACCTTCCCGACGACCAGCTACGGCACGGCCAACACGCTGAGCGCCGAGTTGCAGGACAGCATCAAGCAGGCTTTCGAGACCTTCGACTGGGAAGGCTCGTCGCTGGAGGCCGAGTTCAAGGAGTCGGGCGAGGCGCAGTTCGTGCCCATCACCTTCCAGGAGGAGTGGGCCGTGATCCGCAAGATCGACGAGGCCAACGGCGTCTCCTACGAGTGCCAGTAGGCCGGTAGTCATGCAGGCCGATGCGGCCGGCAAGCGTTGCGCGGGGCCGTCTAGGCCCCGCCAGGCGTCGAGGCCCCGCCAGGCGTCGAGGCCCTGCCCGGCATTGAAGCCCCACCAAGCGTCGATTTCCGGCCGGACGCCCGCCATTCGCCAAACGAATCACGACGATCGAGCCCCGCTAGTGGCGGGTGCCATCGGGGCGGCCTGCGCCGTGCCCGCTCAATTCGGAGACTTGCCTTGCTGCGCATCGAAGGCCTGACCAAGACCTACAAGACGGGCGACAAGGCGCTCGCCGACGCGACGCTGGAAGTCCCGGCGGGGCAGGTCGTCGGACTGATCGGCCCCTCGGGCGCCGGCAAGTCGACGCTCATCCGCTGCGTCAACAGGCTCGTCGAGCCGACGAGCGGCGAGGTCTGGTTGAACGATCTCGAACTGACGCGCCTGCCGCGCGCCGAGCTGCGACGCGTGCGCCGCCGCATCGGCATGATCTTTCAGGAATACGCGCTCGTCGAGCGGCTGACGGTGATGGAAAACGTGCTGTCGGGCCGGCTCGGCTACGTGCCCTTCTGGCGGTCCTTCACGCGGCGCTATCCACCGGAGGACATCGCGCGCGCCTTCGCGCTCCTCGATCGGGTGGGCCTGCCGACCCATGCCGACAAGCGCGCCGATGCGCTCTCGGGCGGCCAGCGTCAGCGCGTGGGCATCGCGCGGGCGCTCGCGCAGGAGCCCGAACTCCTCCTCATCGACGAGCCGACCGCCTCGCTCGACCCCAAGACCTCGCGCCAGATCATGCGTCTCATCGCCGAGGTCTGTGCCGATACCGGCCTGCCGGCGATCATCAACATTCACGACGTCCTCCTCGCGCGAACCTTCACGCATCGCATCATCGGCCTCCAGGCTGGGCGCATCGTCTTCGATGGCCCTCCAGATGCGCTCGACGATGACGCTCTCACCCGCATCTACGGCGAGGAGGACTGGACCCAGATGCGCGGCGAGCAGAAGGCCGACGAGGAAGCCGAGGCGGAAGACGACGCGGACCGCGCTGCCCTCAATGGTCCCGCCGTGCTCCCCATGCCGCCGGTCGCCCATGCGTCGGTAGCTGCGTCGGTGGCTGCGTCGCCGGCCTCGTCGGCGCCATGACGTCCGGCTCGATGACGGGCGATACCACGCGCGCCGCCGCCGTGTCGGTCGACGGCTATCCCCGTACCTGGCGGCGCCCACCCATCCTCATTCAGAGCCGGAAGTGGCGCTGGATCGTCTATGGCGGGTTCCTCGTCTATCTGGTCTTCGCCATCGCCTCGATCGAGGTGAACTGGCTGCGTGTCTACGAAGGGCTGGAGCGCGGCTGGCGCTTCGTCGAGGGCTTCCTCGTGCCCGACTTCACCTCGCGCTGGAGCGACATCCAGAAGGGTCTCATCGAGAGCCTGACCATGACCGTGACGGCGACGGTGGTCGGCATCGCGATCTCGGTCCCGATCGGCATCGGCGCCGCGCGAAACCTCGCGCCGCTCCCGGTCTATGCCGTCTGCCGGGCCATCATTGCGGTCTCGCGCTCCTTTCAGGAGATCATCATCGCGATCCTCTTCGTCGCGATGTTCGGCTTCGGGCCCTTCGCCGGTTTCCTCACCCTGTCCTTCGCCACCATCGGCTTCCTCTCCAAGCTCCTGGCCGAGGACATCGAGGATATCGACGAGGCGCAGGCCGAGGCGATCCGCGCGACGGGAGCGAGCTGGTGGCAGCTCGTCAACTACGCGATCCAGCCGCAGGTCATGCCCCGCCTCATCGGATTGTCGCTCTATCGGCTCGACATCAACTTTCGCGAGTCCGCCGTCATCGGCATCGTCGGCGCCGGCGGCATCGGCGCGACGCTCAACACGGCCATCGACCGCTACGAATATGACAGCGCCGGCGCAATCCTCCTCATCGTGATCGCGATCGTGATGGTGGCCGAGTATTCGTCCTCCTACGTGCGCAAGTGGGTGCAGTGATGGCCCATACGACCACCACGTCCACGACCACCACCCCGGTCTGGCGGCACCGTACGCCCAAGACGCGTCTCGTGTTGTGGGCCGCCTGGCTCGGGCTCGTCGCCCTCTTCGTCTTCTGTTGGGAGGTGATGACCCGGACTACGATCTGGGCCTTCGTCTGGGATGCGCCCGAACAGGCCGCCGATCTCGGCGCGCGGATGCTGCCGCCCCGCTGGAGCTATCTGGAGACGCTGCTCTGGCCGCTCTGGGACACGCTCAACATCGCCACCCTCGGCACGCTGCTGGGGCTCGTCTTCGCCGTGCCGGTCGCCTTTCTCGCGGCGCGCAACACGAGCCCCAGCGCGACGTTCGTGCGTCCGATCGCGCTCTTCATCATCGTGGCGTCGCGCTCCATCAACTCTCTCATCTGGGCGCTGTTGCTCGTCTCCATCATCGGGCCTGGCATCCTCGCCGGAATCATCGCCATCGCGCTGCGCTCGATCGGCTTCGTGGCCAAGCTCCTCTACGAGGCCATCGAAGAGGTCGATACCGTTCAGATCGAGGCCGTGACCGCGACGGGCGCCGGGCGCGCGCAGGTGGTCGAACAAGCCATCGTGCCGCAGATCCTGCCTGCCTTCGCCGGCATCTCGGTCTTTCGCTGGGACATCAACATCCGGGAATCGACGATCCTCGGCCTCGTCGGCGCCGGCGGCATCGGCCTCCAGCTCCAGGCCTCGCTCAACACGCTGGCCTGGCCGCAGGTGACGGTGATCTTCCTCGTCATCCTCGCCACCGTCGTCCTCTCCGAATGGGTCTCCGCCAAGGTGCGCCACGCGATCCTCTAGAGGCGGGCTTTCGCAGCTGCGCGGCGCATCTCGCCGGTGATGGGGAACATGCGCCGCCCGACCCGCATTCCCCTAGCTCTGAAACGCGCGTCCCACGTGCTGGCCAGACCGATCCGCTGCTTGCGCGTGGGGTGGGGCCGTTCCTTCAGACAGGGAGACCGATGATGACCACCGATACGCACGCCACCGATCCTCAGGACCGAACGCCAGAGCAGATCGAGGCGGAGGTCGAGGCGACCCGGTCTCGGCTCACCAATACTCTCGACGAGGTGCAGGATCGCATGGCGCCGGGCCCGCTCTTCGAAGAGTTTCTGGCCTTCGCCCGCGCACGGGGCGGCCGCGACATGGCCAATAGCGTCGTTCGCGAGGCCCGCGACAACCCGCTGCCCTTCCTGCTGATCGGAGCCGGCGTCGCCTGGCTGGCGATGGGTCGCCGGGGTGCCTCGCGCCCGGTCGTTCGCGAGCCCTATCCGGCTTCGGCCCCCCTCCCGTCGCCCCCCGCCGACGCCTATGCGGACGATCCCTATCTGCGCGACCAGTCGCGCGAACGGTTCGAGCCGACCGGCGCCGGCCATGAGAGCGCTGCGACGGCTGCGAGCGATCCCTCGTCGATCAGCATCAAGCTCGGCGACGTGGAGCCGGCGCCAGGTAGGCCTGGCGTCTGAACTCCCGACCGGGCGCATTCGTCGAACCGTTTGCGCATGGTCGGACCAGTTCGGTGAACGCTCCGGATCCTTAGGTCGGTGCCCGGGGGGGGGGACGGGAAGAGGGCGACTGTCGAGCCGACCTTCGCCGGAACCGCCTTGGCGATCGCACATGAGCGCTCTCGGTCGATTAACTCGCCCGCGTGGGGTCAGTCATCGGATCCCCCATCTCGCGCCCGCTCGGTGCGTGGTCGGAGCGGCTGGAACCGACGGGGCGCTCGATCATACGGTGGACGCGCGGTTCGTGTTCGTCGATGTGGAGCGCGCGGATGCGCTCGAAATTGGCAAGGTCGGCCTGCGTGCGCCGGCTCGCGTCGCGGACGTATTCGAGCCAGGTCGGTGCGTGAAAGCGTTCGATCCAGAGGTCGGCCTCGGCCAGGTCCCGCAGCAGCGTCCACCGCCTGGCGCCGTCGCGCATCGTGATGCGGCGCCGCTCGTTCATGGCCTCGAGAAAGGCCGGCACGTTCTCCGCCGCGATCCGATGCTCGACCGTGACGACGATCGGCCCGGTGCGGGCATCGACGGGCACGGCCGTTTCGGGCTCGCGCCAGCGGTTGAGCGGCGAGAGATCGTCCTGCCCGCTGCCGGGAACCGCGCGCACCAGTCCGAACAGGCCGCTCAAGCCCTGGAGGGCGGCCGCAGAGAGAAGCGCGGTCTCGATCCCGCTCATCTCCGCCAGCCAACCGAAGATGCCGGCGCCGAGCGTCATGCCGCCAAAGGTCGCCATCTGATAGATGGCGATGGCGCGGCCGACGACCCAGCGCGGCGTCGAGAGCTGGACGGTCACGTTGAAGGTCGAGAGGGCCAGCACCCAACCCGCTCCGCCAATCATGAGGGCGGGCATGGTCAGCGCCAGCGAGCGGCTGAGGCTCGTCGTCAGCGCTGCGACGACGAGCGCGGTCGATGCGATCCGCACGATGCTCTCCGTGGAGAACCGCGCGCGCAGGCGTCGCGTGGAAAAGGCGCCGCCGACGGCGCCAAGACCGAACGCGCCCAACAAGAGCCCGAACGTCATCGGCCCGCCCGCTATGAGGTCCCGCGCGACGACAGGCATGAGGGCTGGCAGGGCGGCGGCCGATACGCCGAAGAGGCTGGAGCGGAGGAGCACGGTCCGAAGATTGGGCGAGAGCGCGACATAGCGCAGGCCCGCTCCCATCGCGATGTCGAGCCGCTCTGGCGGCAGCGCGCGCGGGGCGGTCTCGGGATGCCATCGGAGCAACACGACGATGAGGCCGAGATAGGAGAGCGCGTTGGTCAGGAACGCGCCGGCCGCGCCGACGGCCGCGACGATCGCACCGCCGATGGCAGGCCCGACCGAGCGCGCGATGTTGAAGCCCATCGAATTGAGCGCCACCGCGCTCGGCAGCGCCGCGCGGGGTACCATGTCGCCGACCGAGGCCTGCCAGGCCGGGTTGTTGAGCGCGGCGCCGCAACCGATGAGAAAGGTGAACGCCAAGAGCCCCCACGGCGTCAACCAGTCGTTCCACGCGAAGAGGGAGAGCGTTGCCGAGACCCCCAGCATGTAGAACTGCGCGGTGAGCATGACGAGGCGGCGGTCGAGATTGTCGGCGATCGCGCCGGCCAGCAGCGAGAAGAGCATGATCGGCAGCGCCATCGACGCCTGGACGAGCGCCACGTCGCGCGGCGAGTTCGACAGCGTCGTCATCAGCCAGGACGCGCCGACGGCCTGCACGAGACCGCCGAAATTCGACGACAGCGACGCGAGCCAGATTGCGCGGAAGATCGGAACCCGGAAGGGCGAGATGTCGGCGTCTTCGCCTGACACGGTCACATCGCCCAATTCGATCGCCTCCCGATGTCGTTCAGTCCGTCCGCAAGGCGCCGTCCTCATGCATCCCGCCGAGAGAAGAGGGATCGGACATGTCGATATATCGCGCTTCGGTAGTTGTCGAAAGGCGTCCGGGGCGCTGGTCTGGAACCCCGGACGGAACGCCCTCATAGTCAGACCGAGCCCTTACGCGGGTTGTTCGAGAAAGGCGCAGACATGAGCTTGGAACTCTACGGACGGATCGATTCGTCCAACGTGCAGAGGATCCTCTGGGCGCTCGACGAGCTCGGGCTCGATGCCGTGCGGCACGATGTCGGTGGGCGGTTCGGCGGCCTCGATACGCCTGACTACGCGGCCCTCAACCCTATGCGGCGGGTGCCGACGCTGGTGGACGACGATCTCGCAATCTGGGAGTCCCCCGCGATCCTTCGCCATCTGGCGCGGCGCGAGGGGCGGTTCTGGCCGGCGGATCCGGCAGGAGCGACGCGGGCAGATATCGCGATGGAGTGGACGGGGAGCACCTTCTGGCCGGCCGTACGGCCCGCGTTCCAGATGGTCGCTCACCAAGGACTTGCGCCGGAGGACGAGGACGTTCGGGCGGCGCTCGAAGCGGCTGGCGCGCATCTCGGCGTCCTCGAAGCCTTGCTGCAGGACGATCACGTCGCCGGGGCGGGCTTTTCGCTGGCCGACATCCCGCCCGCCATCACGCTGCACCGGTTCCTCCACCTCGATCCGGCTCGGGCGCTACCGCCTGCCGTCGCGACGTGGTGGAAGGCGATCCGCGCCCGCCCGGCGTTCGCGGCCCATGTCCGGGTCGCCTAGGCAGAGCGACGGGTGTGCGGGCCTCCTTCTAGAGCGCGTCCGGTTCATATCCAATCACCGAACGCGCTATAGGGCCCTGTTTTTGCGCGGTTCCTTACGCTGCGGTGCTATCGCACCTTCGCCGGAACGGCTCTAGGGCCGCGCCAGCAAAGCTTGGTCTGGAAGGCAACCTCGCCTCCAACCGTCATTCTCGGGCATCGACCCGAGGATGACGAGGAGGAGAGGGCGCAGGTCGAGCGCAGGTCTGTTAGAAGGGCTCAACCGACCTCGAGCACGATCTTACCGACGTGCCGCCCAGCTTCCAACTCCGCGTGCGCCGCACCCGCGTCCCTAAGGGCGTGGACCGACTGGATGATCGGCCGGACCGTGCCGGCCTCGATGAGGGGCCAGACCTTTTCCGACAGATCCGCCGCGATCCGTCCCTTCGCCTGCGGGCTCTGGGGGCGGAGCGTCGATCCGGTGAGGGTCTGGCGGCGGCGGACCATGCGCTCGACGTTCACTTCGCCCTTGCGCCCGCCGAGGAAGGCGATGACGACGAGACGGCCGTCCATCGCGAGGCAGCCGAGGTTTCGCTCCAGGTAGGCGGCGCACATGATGTCGAGGATGACGTCGGCGCCGTTGCCGTCCGTGACCTCCATCACCCGGGCCTCGAAGTCCTCGGCCTTGTAGTCGATCGCGACGTCGGCGCCGATCTCGCGGCAGCGGGAGACCTTGTCGGGCCCGCCGGCGGTGGTGAGCACGCGCGCGCCGAAGGCCTTGGCGAGTTGGATCGCCGTCGTGCCGATGCCGCTCGCGCCGCCATGGACGAGGATCGTCTCTCCCGCCCGCAATCGCCCGATGCGAAAGACGTTGGTCCAGACGGTGAAATAGGTTTCCGGCAGCGCGGCGGCCTCGACGGCGGTCAGGTTGGAGGGCCAGGGCAGGACCTGCTCGACGGGCGCGACGCAATATTCGGCATAGCCTCCGCCCGCCACGAGGGCGCAGACCTTGCGCCCGAGAAGCGCCTCGTCGGCGCCGTCGCCCAGCGCGACGACCTCGCCCGCCACCTCGAGCCCCAGCCCCTCGGTGATCCCCGGCGGCGGTGCGTAGTTGCCTTGGCGCTGATGAAGGTCGGGCCGGTTCACGCCCGCCGCCGCGACCTTGACGAGCACCTCGCCGGGCCCCGGCTCGGGCCGGGCGACGTCTCGCGGCTCCAGCACATCCGGGCCGCCAGGCTCGCGGGCGAAGATGGCGGTCATACGGTCGGGTAGGGTCATGGGCTGGGATCCTTCGGGGGACTGGCGTTACGGCGCCGTGCGGACGGTGGCCGAGAGGCCGCCGTCGACGACGAGTTCGGTTCCGGTAATGTAGGCTGCGCGGTCGGAAGCGAGGAAGAGCGCGGCCTCGGCCACATCGTCCGCCCGGCCCATGCGTTGCAGCGGGCATTGACGCGCGCGGGAGGCCCGCATGGCGTCGAGCGAGGCGTCGCCTGAATCGTCGGCATAGGCCTTGGCGAGCGTGCGCTCGATGCGCGGCGTGTCGATAAGGCCGGCGACGATGGCGTTGGCGCGGATGCCGTGCGCCGCCTCCTCGCAAGCCAGCAGGCGCATGAAGTGGATGGCCGCCGCCTTCGTCGCGCCATAGGCGAGGTGGGCGTAACCGACGTCTCGAATGCCAGCGATCGAAGACGTCGTGAGGATGACGCCCGCGCCTCGTGATCGCATGGTCGGGAGCACGGCCTGCGACGCGACGTGGAGGCAGGTCAGGTTCGCGTCGGCGAAGAGGCGCCATTGGGCGGGCGTGGTCTTGGCCGACGATCCGGCCTGCCCCAGGCCCACATTGGCGTAGAGGATGTCGAGCCGGCCGAGGCGCTCCGGTACGCGTTGCAGGAGATCGGTCAGGGCGTCGTCGTCGGTGACGTCGCAGGCCAGCGCCTCGCCGCGACCGCCCGCGATCTCTATGGCGGCGAGCGTATGTCTGGCGGCGGCCTCCGACGCATCGACGACCACGACGCGGGCGCCCTCTCGTGCGAAGGCGAGGCAGATTGCCATGCCGATGCCGGTCAGCGCATGGTCCTCGCCCCCGCCACCCAGCACGACGGCGACCCGACCCTCGAGCTCCATCATCTGGCCTCGTCTCTGATCCGCGCTCATGCTGGACGGTTGGAGATGGCGGGCGACGTGCGGGCCGCGCGGGCGGCCTGCCATTCCTTGCGCAGTCCGACGAAGAGCGAGAACGCGGTCGCCGCTATGAAGAACCAGCAGATCCACGAGCGCAGGAAGATCGAGGGGTCGTCCGCGATGAGGTAGGAGCGCCTCAGATTGTCCTCGAAGATCGGCCCGAGGATGAAGCCGATGAGGAAGGGGGCGGGCGCCATGCCGATGCGTGCCATCGCGAAGCCGACCCAGCCGAAGGCGATCATGACGAGGACGTCGAACATCTGATTCTGGACCGCGTAGGACCCGAAGACGCAGAAGAGCAGCACCAGCGGCATCAGCACATGGCGCGGGATGTCGGCGATGCGCGCGAAGTAGCGGATGGCGAAGCTGCCCATCAGGAAGAGGAAGCCCGACGCGACGACGATGCCGGCGAAAAGCGCGTAGATCATCGTGATGTTCTCCTGGAACATCAGCGGACCGGGGGTGAGGCCCTGGAGCATGAAGGCGCCGAGGATGACGGCCGTCACTACGTCCCCCGGAATGCCGAGCGCGAGGAGCGGGATGAGCGTGGCGCCCGCGACGCCGTTGTTGCCGCTCTCGGCCGCGGCGACGCCCTCGACCTCGCCGCGCCCGAAATTGTCGGAGAACTTGGAGGCCCGTTTCGCCGTTCCGTAGGAGAGGAACGACGCCGCCGTCGCGCCGATGCCCGGAATAGCGCCAAGCGCCACGCCGATGAGGCTGCCGCGCACGATGGTCGGCAGGCAACGGCGGAACTCGGCCTTCGATACCCGGCTGCCGTCGGCTCCGCCGACCGCGAGCGGTGACACCTTCTGTAGGTAGAAGGCGATGACCTCTGGAATTGCGAAGAGGCCGATGAGAAGCGGGATGTAGCCGACGCCGCCCATGAGGTTGAAGTTGTCGTAGGTGAAGCGCTGCGTGCCGTAGACGAGGTCGAGCCCGACCGTGGAGAGGAGAATGCCCAGAAGCCCCGAGATGAGGCCCTTGACCAGCGAAGCGCCGGAGATCGAGATGACGATGGTGAGCGAGAAGGCGATAAGCCAGAAGAACTCCGGCGCTCCGAATTGCAGCGCAAAGCTGGCGATGATGCCGGCGAGAAAGATGAGCGCGATGTTGGAGATCACGTCGGCGATGCAGGACGCGTAGAGCGCCATCTGCAGCGCCTTGCCGGCTTGGCCCTGCTTCGCCATCGGATAGCCGTCGAGCGCCGTGCAGGCGGCGGCCGGTGTGCCGGGCGCGCGGATGAGGATGGCGGTGATCGACCCACCGAAGATGCCGCCCTTGTAGATGCCCACGAGGAGGAGGATGCCCGTTACCGGATCGAGCGCGAAGGTGAAGGGCAGGGCGAGCGCGACGGCCATCGTCGCCGTGAGCCCCGGGATCGAGCCGACCGTGACGCCGATCGCCACGCCGGCCGCGATGGCAAGGAAGTTCGCCAGCGTGAAGAAGAGGGTGAGGCTCTCGCCTAGCGTCTCCCACATCAGATCGTCCTCACGGCCCATGCAGAGCGCATCGTCACGATCCCGATCACAGGAGATCTTCGAGGATGCCGGCCGGGAGCGGCACCTGCGCGACCTGGGTGAAGAAGAGATAGACGCCGAGCGGCAGGGCGACGCTAAGGAGGAGGCCGCGCAGCACCGAACGCTCGCCGCCAAGCCAGAGCATCATGCCCATCAGCACCACCGCGACCGGCAACATGCCGAGCGGTTCGGCGAAAGCGTAATAGGCCAGAAAGATCGCCAGGACGACGAGGAGGCGCAGCGGCCAGCGGGGCCGAACGTCGAGGCGGGCATCGTCCTCGGAGGGAACGCCCCGGCCAAAGGCGGCCTGGCAGCCGCAGACCAGACCGAGCAGTCCGATACAGGCCGTCAATACATAGGGCAGGAAGGTCGGCGACAGAGGCAGGGCCTTGACGGAGGACGGCGCCGTCACCCCGTGCGGGATCACCCAGACGGCCATCAGGAGCGCACCGAGCGCGGTGCCGAAGCCGAAGATGACGTCGGAGCGACTGCGCCGGGCGCGCAGGACCGGCAGGCCTTCCGGGCCGTCGCCGGGCAGGGCCGGGTCGACGGCGACTGTCGCCGGCGCATTCCCCTGTCTGACGGACCCTGCGTCCATGTCGAAGCCTCTCGCGTCGTCTCCGCCGGCAGGCGGGCCGGATGGCCCGCCCACGCTCTGCGGTCTACTTCGGCTGTCTCATCCGACTACTCGACTGTGATGCCGGCATCGTCGACGATCGTCTTCCACTTGCCGAGCTCGTCTCCGATGAAATTGGCGAAGTCCTCCGGCGTGCCGCCGATCACGGCCGCGCCGCTGGTGCCGGCATACTCCTGGAAGCTGTCCGAGGCGATCACCTCGTTGGCGGCCGCGTTGATCTTCTCCACGATCGCCGGGTCCGTGCCTGCTGGCGCGAGGAGGCCGAACCAGGACTGGGCGACGAAACCGTCGAGACCGTCGATGCCGGTCTCGGACAGGGTCGGCACGTCTGGCAGCGAGGCGTCGCGTTCCGCGGTCGTGACGGCCAGCGCGCGCAGCTCGCCTGCTCTGATCTGGGGCATGGCGGAGGGAAGGTTGTCGAACATCACGTCGACATCGCCCGAGATCAGCGCCGGCACGGCCTCGCCCGAGCCCCGATAGGGCACGTGGGTCATCTCGATCCCGGTCCGTGCCTTGAACATCTCGCCGGACATGTGGATCGACGATCCGGTGCCCGAAGAGCCGAACGTGGTGCTGTTCGCGCCCGCGTAGTCGAGGAAGCCCTGGACGTCCTGGATGTCGCTATCCGCATCGACAACCATCACGTTCGGTATGCGGGTCAGCCAGATGACCGGCTCGAAATCGGCCTGGGCATCGTATTGGAGGTTCTTGTAGACCGCGGGCGCGATGCCGTGAGACGAGACCTGGCCCATGAAGAGCGTGTAGCCATCGTTGCGCGCGCGGGCGGCCTGCGTGGTGCCCAGCGTCGCGCCGGCGCCCGGCCGATTCTCCACCGAGACCGTCTCGTCCCACAGGGTGGAGAGACCCTCGGCCATGCGCCGGGAGAGGACGTCGGTGGCGCCGCCGGCCGAGTAGGGCACGATGATCGTCACGCGTTTGGAGGGGTAGTCCTCGGCCTGTGCGAAAGCGGAGGCCGTGAGCCCCAGCGAAAGGGCACCGGCCGCGAGGGCCGTCAGGCTCGTCGTCATCTTGGAACTCGTCATCGGTCGTTTCTCCCGGTTTCTCGTCGTCGGCGGAGGCTTTGCGGCGCCCGCCTTCCTATGCCCTCGGTTCGTCCGAGGGGCTTTCCTTGTCGATCGGCCCCGTCAGACGGAGCCGATCGTCATACCGCCGCAGACGTAGAGGACCTGTCCGGTGACGAAGCCCGCCCGGTCGGAGGCGAAGAAGGAGACCGCATCGGCGATGTCGTCCGGCGTGCCCAGACGCTTGACCGGCACCCGCTCCAGGATCGCGCGGGTGCGCGGATCGTCTGGCGGATTGGCGGCGGCGAAAAGCGGTGTGTCGATCGGGCCCGGTCCGACCGCGTTGACGGTGATGCCGTGCGCGCCGAGTTCGAGCGCCCAGGTCTTGGTCATGCCGTGCAGCCCGGCCTTGGTCGCCGCGTAGACGGTGCGCAGCTCCTTGCCGAGGGCGGCGCGGCTGGAGACGTTCACGACGCGCCCGAGACCGGCCGCCTTCATCCCCGGCAGTAGCGCTTGGAGACAGACCAGCGGGGCCTTGAGGTTGAGCGCTCCGACGCGGTCGAAGGACGCCGGGTCGGTCTCCTCGATCGAGGCCGGCTCCACGATGCCGGCATTGTTGACGAGCCTGGTGACGCGATGGTCCCGCGCAAAATGGGTGATGGCTTCGAATGCGGCGACCGCATCGGTCAGGTCGAGCGTCAGGTGCGCGTCGTGCTCGTCGTGCTCGGGATCGATACGGTCGACGACGAGGATGCGCAGACCATCGGTGCGCAACCGGCGCGCGATCGCGGCACCGATATTGCGCGCCCCACCGGTGACGAGTGCATAGTCCGACATCGCCGCGCCCTCCTCAGGCCTCGTAGGGGATCGTCTCGTCGACGAGATCCCAGATGAAGCGGCCGCTCGGGCGCCGCTGCTCTTCCGCGATATGCGCGACGAGGCCGGCGGTGCGGCTGATCACCGAGATGCCGCGCATGAGATCGGGTGGGATCGCCATCTCGCCGAGGAGCGCCGCGACGGCCCCGGTCGCGTTGATCGTGATCGACTTGCCACGCGCCGCATCGATCTCGGCCGAGAGACGCCGCAGCGCCGCGACGTAGCGCCCGGACAGGCCGTTCTCGGCGCCGATCTCCAGAAGCCGCGTCGCGCGCGGATCGTCGGGCTTGTGGAGGTGGTGCCCGAAGCCCGGAACGAGGCGCCCCGCCGCCCGGTGTTCCGCGATGATCGCGCGGGCGGTCTCGGCGGCGGCCTCGCCGGACGTATCGGCCGCGGCGGCGATCCGCGCGAGGAGCCGCGCGTTGTTCTCCACCGTGCCGACGAACTGGCTCCCGACCGCCATCAGCCCGGCTGCGACGGCGCCCTGCAGGTTCTCTGGCGCGCTCATGTAGACCGAGCGGGCGGCGATCGCGCTCGGCGTGAAGCCGTGCTCCATCATCGTAGCGAGGATCGCATCGATGACGCGCACCTCGCTCGCGCTCATCTCGCGGCCGAGGATGTGAGCCATCATCACGCGGGTAAAGCTTTCCTGTTCGGTGCCGCCGAGGATGTCGTGGACGAGGCTGCGTTCGCGATAGAAGACGTCGCGCAGGGTGTGTCGGCAGAGCGCGGTGGTGGGCGTCTCGGTCATGCGGGTTCTTTCGCGCTCTCGGTCCCGGTCGTCTGTTCGGCGATCGCATTGTCGACGAGGACCTGCTTCTGGAGCTTACCGTAGGCGTTGCGTGGCAGGCGTTCGTAGACCCGGATCGACTTGGGCGTCTTGACCGACCCGATCTTCGCCTTGACGAAGGCGATCACCTCGTCAGGGTCGCCCGTGCTGCCCGGTGCCCATTCGACGGCGGCGTGGATGGCTTCGCCCCACTTGTCGTCGGGCACGCCGAAGACGGCACAGTCTCCGACGGTCGCGTGCGAGGCGATGACGGGCTCGACATCGGCCGGATAGACGTTGAAGCCGCCGGTGATGACGACGTCCTTGGAGCGCCCCTTGATGGTGAGGTAGCCCGCCTCGTCGAACGTGCCGAGATCGCCCGTCCGCAGCCAGCCGTTCCGAAGCGCCTCCTCGGACGCCTCGGGCTGGCGCCAATAGCCGGTCATGACGAGGTCGCCGCGAATGGCGATCTCGCCCATCTCGCCCACCGGCAGCACCGCTCCGTCATCGTCCAGCACCTCGACGCGCGCGAGAGCGATGGCGCGACCGACCGAGCCGCGCAGGTCATCGCGCGCCATGTCGTCGGGCGAGATGAAGGTCGCGATCTGCGGCGCCTCGGTCTGTCCGTAGGTCGAGGCGATGACGGGGCCGAAGGTCGCCTGCGCCCGCGCGATCTCCTCGACGCGCATCGGCGCGGAGCCGTAGATGAGGCTGCGCAAGGCCGGATACTCGCGGTCCCCGACGCCGGTCTCCTGCATCATCATGTAGATGAGCGTCGGCGGCAGGAAGGTGGTCGTGATGCCGCCCTCCGACAGTGCCCGTACTACGTCGGCCGGGCGCGGCCTGTCCATGATGACGACCGTCCCCCCGGTCGCCAGGGTCGGCAGGAGATAGGTCGATGTGCCGTGCGTGATGGGCGCCGCCGCGAGGAAGCGGTCGCCCTTGCGAAGGCCCCAAGCCATCGTCTGCGCGAGGAGGCAGGCGTTCCAGGCGCGGTAGGGCTGCATGACGCCCTTGGGCGTGCCGGTCGAGCCGCCGGTGAACTTGATGGCCTGCGTTTCGTGGAGTGTCGGGAAGTGCTCCTTCGGAGCCCCGCCCACGTGTTCGGCCTCCAGCGCATGATGTGTCGTTCCATCCCCCGATACGGGTACGATGCGGGCCGAGACCCCCTTTACCAGCGGCAGGCCCGCCTCGTCCGCAATGACGATGCTGGCTTCGGTGAAGTCGATGCCGCGGCGCAGCTCTTCGGCCGCGTTCTTCGGGTAGAGCGGCACCCAGACCTTGCCGGCGGCGAGAACGGCGAGGAAGGCGACGAGGTGATCGATATGGTTGAGGCAGCACACGCCCACACGCGAACCGGGCTCGCCGTCCAGCGCCTGAAGCCCCGCAGCCAAGGCCGTAACGCGGGCGCGGAGCGCGGCGTAGGAGATCGTCGCCTCACCGCATTCCGCCGCAATGGCATCGGGCGTCAGACGGGCCTGACGGTGAAAATGGTCGATCGGCAGCATCTAGCGACCCTCACCGAGATCGCGGACGGCCGATTGCACGCCTGGCCGCAGCCCGGCATGGCGGATCGTGTCGAGAAGTCTGGCGCCGATCTCCCGGCGGCGATCCTCGAGAAGGCGGGATGCGACGTTGGTGACGGAGATCGCGAAGGCTTGCCCGTCGTCATCGAAACCCGGAACGGCCAGAGCCGCGATGTCGGGAATGACCAAGGCCTCGTTGACGACATAGCCCTCATCGCCCAGCCGCGCGCAGGCGTCGCGGACCGTCTCCGCCGTGACCCGCCCGTATCGCTGATAGCGATCCGCCTCGCGTGCGATGACGGCGTCGCGCGCCGCGTCCGGCATCGCGGCCAGGAGCGCGAGGCTGGCCGCCCCTACGCCGAGCGGCCGGCGTGAGCCTACCTTCAGCGTGTTGACGGCGATGTCGGTACCGTTCGGCACGAGATCGATGCACAGCGCTTCGTGATCGACGAGGACGGAGACGCAGATGATGCCCAATCCGTCGAGGCCGCCATTCGCTATCGCCCTGCGCAAGCGCCGCCGCAGGTCGACGAAGGCCACGCTCTGCCCTGCCTTGGCGACGAGATCGAACGGCTGAAAGCCCAGCGAATAGCGCTTGGTATAAGGATCGAAGCTGACGAACTGGCGCTCGACCAGAGCCTTGAGAAGACGGTGCGCGGTCGCCGTGTGCATGCCGCAGCGCCTGGCGGCGGCGCTCGCCGTCATCCCATCGCCGCCGCCCTGCGCGATGACGGTCAGAAGGTCGAGGCCTTTTATGAGCGACGATCGGCTCTCGATCTGCCGGTCCTCGATGCCGTCATGCCCGGCGAAAGGCCTGCCCGGCTCGTGGCTGCGGCGCATCCGGGGCCCCTCGATCCGGACCATGTCTTCCTCCCTGCGGCCTCTGCGGGCCGTCCTAGGACGAAAGCCTCACAAACCGTGGCCGACCTGTCGAGACGCGTTGATCGTTGAACGAGCTTTTCTTCTTGCAGAGCGAGAAGAATTCGACGCCGGGATTGCATCGACTTCCGACATAACCGTCAGCGCGGATGACGACCCCTCATCGATGCTCGGCCGCCAGGGCCTGCAACGCCTTGCGGTAGCGCATCTCGTTCTCCGCAAAGCTTTGCGTCGCGGACGAGATGCCGAGGACCAGTGGCGACGGGGGCTGGCCGATCGGCACGGCCATGCAGGAGATGCCGGTCAGATACTCGCCGCGCTCGATCGCGACCCACGCCTCCCGGATGTCCCCCAGGTGGTCCATCATAGCCGCGGCGCTCGTGAGCGTGTTGGGCGTGCGCTTGGTCATGGGATGGGTCTCGAGATAACGCCTCACGTCGTCGTCAGACGACATGGCGAGCAAGAGCTTGCCGCTCGCCCTTGCGTGCGCATCGGTCGAGACGCCGCGCGGGATTTCGGCGACCTGGATGGCGGCGTTGCCGCGCGCGCTATCGAGAACGACGATCTGACCATCGACCCAGCCGACGACATAGGCGGTCTCGCCGGTCGCGGCCGCCGCGCGTTCCGCCAGCACGCCGAGCGTCTTCGTCGTCGCCATCTGGCGCCTGTGGCCATGCGTGAGCGCCGCCACGCCGAGGCCGAGAATGTAGGTGCCGGACGCGGTCTTGCTAAGCATGTTCTTGGCGACCAGCGTGTGCGTGAGATGGTAGACGACCTGCCTCGTAACACCCAGACTCTCACTGATATCCCGAATTGTGAGGCCTTGCGTGTCGCTGCGCGCAACGGCCTGCAGAATGTCGATGACCCGGGCAGCGGACTGGACGCGCGGCCTGGCATCGCCGCCGCTCGCCGACCCGCGCGTTTCGTCCTGCGATGCGGCGTGGGGATCGATCATCGTAGCTCATTGTAGCGTCTCAGGTGGGTGAACAGTCGGTCAAAAGGCCTATGACGGCAACCCAACCAACGCGCTTTTATTATCACAATATGATATTCTATTCACTTATTGACAACGCGGAGGCGAGCGTGGAGGCTTGCTCGTATTGAACGGTACGACGGATCCCTGCGACCATGACGAGCGCGACGAACACCAGGACGGCGCAAGATGACGCCACGTTCCTGCGCAAGATGCTGGCCGGAACGGCGTTCATCCGCGCCTTCGAGTCGAAGGTTCTCGAACTGACGCTGACGAAGCCACCGGAGGTTCAAGGTTCGGTCCATCTGTGCGCAGGCCAGGAGGTCGTGCCTCTCGCGGCCATGGCGGCGCTTCGCGAGGATGACCAAGCGATCGCGACCTATCGCGGACACGGCTGGGCGCTGGCCGCAGGCCTGTCGGGCGAGGCGGTGCTGGGCGAGATCTGCCATAGGGCCGGCGGGGTGAACGAAGGCCGGGGCGGCTCGGCCTACTTCATGGGTGCGGGCACCCGTTTCATCGGCGAGAACTCGATCGTGGGCGCCGGAACGACCATCGCCTGCGGCGTCGCGATGGCGAACGTGGCAGCTGGCAACGGGCGCGTCGTCATCGTCACGATTGGCGACGGGGCGATGAACCAGGGCGCCGTGCACGAGGCGATGGCGTTCGCGGCCGTCCGGGCGCTTCCCGTAATCTTCGTCGTGGAGAACAATGGCTGGTCGGAACTGACGGCCACGGGCGACATGTTCCTGATCGACCGCCTCGCGCAGCGCGGCAAGGGCTATGGCATTCCCTCGGCGACGATGGACGGAACCGATCCCTTCGCCGTGCGCGACGCCGTCGCCAACGCGGCGGCCCATGCGCGCGCCGGCAAGGGTCCGAGCCTGCTGGAATTTCGCGTGCCCCGCCTTTGGGGTCATTATAGCCGCGACATGGAGCACTATCGCAGCAAGGAGAACCGGCAGGCGGACGAGGCGCGCGATCCGCTCGTCACGCTCCGCACGCGCGGGCTGGAAGCCGATCACTTCTCAGAAGGCGAGGCCGACGATCTCGTCGAGGCGGAGACGGACCGCGTCGATGCGATCGCACGCGATGTGCTGGCCATGCCGATCGCCGATGTGGCCAACGCCCGCTCGCACGTGCTTGGCGGAGCCGAGGCCCAGCGCCGCCCCGCGCACGGTCGAGACGAAGGGCATGACCTATGTCCAGGCGGTCAACGCGGCCCTGCGCGACATTCTCGAGGAAGATCCGGCGGCGATCGTCTATGGCGAGGACGTCGGTAAGTCGGGCGGTATCTTCCAGGCCGCGCGGTACCTCCAGCGTGATTTCGGGGCCGAGCGCGTCTTCGATACGCCGATCGCGGAGAACGCGATCCTTGGCTCCGCCGTCGGCGCGGCCATGAGCGGGCTGCGCCCCGTGGTCGAGATCATGTGGGGCGACTTCCTCTTCGTGGCGCTCGACCAGTTGGTGAACCAGGCCTCGAACGTGCGCTACATCACAGGCGGCGCAGCGAGCGTACCGATGGTGGTGCGCACCCAGCAGGGCGTCACGCCGGGATCCTGCGCACAGCATTCGCAATCGATCGAGGCCATGCTCGCGCATGTGCCCGGCCTCAAGGTCGCGCTCGCCGCGACGGCCGAGGATGCTTATGAAATCCTCCGCTCGGCCGCTGCCGATCCCGACCCGTGCATCGTCATCGAAGCACGCGGGCTCTATCCAAGCCAGGGCGACGTCGTGCGGACCGAGGGGGCTGGCCCCGTCGGCAAGGCGCGCTTGCGCCGCGAGGGCGCCGATGTCGGGATCGTTACGTGGGGCAACATGGTGCCCCGCGCGATGGAAGCCGCCGAGATGCTCGACGGGGAGGGTATCGCAGCGTCGGTGCTCGATCTGCGCTGGCTCAATCCGCTCGACGAGGCGGCGCTCTCCGATCTCGCGCGCGCCTGCAACGGCCGTATCGTCGTGGCGCACGAGGCGGTGCGGACGGGCGGCTTCGGCGCCGAGATCGTCGCCCGACTACATGAGATGCGTCCCGGCGCCATCAACGCGCGCCGGGTGACGACGCCGGATGTGCGGATGCCCGCCATCCCCACCTGGCAGGCTGCGCTCATTCCTGATGCGAACGCGATCGCCGCCGCCGCGCGTGAGATCGTGACAGTATGAGCGACCATCGCGCCCTTTCCGGTCGCGTCCTCGTCCTGACGGGGGCGAGCGGTGGTATCGGCCGCGAGGTCGCGAGGCTCTTTCACGCGCAGGGTGCCTTGCTCGTCCTCGCCGATATCGACGGGGCGGCCGTCGAGGCGCTCGCCGTAGAGCTTGCCGCAGAGAATGGCGACGACAGCACCATCGCCGCCATGGCCATGGACAGCGCGAACCCCGACGATGCCGGTCGGCTCGTCGATCTGGCGCGGGACCGGTTCGGCGGCATCGATTTTCTGGTTCCCGCCGCCGGTCTCTACCTCGCCCGGCCGATCCGCGAGATGAGCGATGCCGACTGGCGCGAGACGCTGTCGATCAATCTCGATGGCGTCTTCTACCTTGCCCGCCGGGCCATCGATCTGATGCGTCCATCGAGCGCCATCGTCACCCTCACATCGATGGCGGCCCACCGGGGCTCGTTCTACAACGCGCATTATGGGTCGTCGAAGGGCGGGTTGCTGACGCTGACGCGCTGCCTGGCGCGCGAACTCGGCCCCCGCACGCGGGTCAACGCCGTCTCGCCAGGCATCGTGAGAACGCCCATGACGACCGATCTCATCGAGGAGCGAGGCGCCGAGAGCATCGAGCAGACGCCGCTCGGTCGGATCGGCGAGCCCTCCGAGGTCGCCAGCGTCGTCCACTTCCTCTGCAGCGAAGCCGCGAGCTTCATCACCGGGGAGGTCATCCATGTGAATGGCGGCCTCTACATTTCCGGATGACGCGCGTGACCAAGATAGAGAGCGTGGAATCGCTGCTCCTCGGGGGCACCCATCTCGTGCGCATCCGCACCGAGGACGGGTTGGAGGGGATCGGCCAGTCGGCGTGCTGGGCTTACCCGCAAGCCGTCCACGCCCTTGTCGAGACCTTCGAGCCCCATCTTGTCGGCCAGGATGCCGGCCGGATCGAGCATCTCTGGCAGCACCTCTACCGGATGGGACCGTTTCGGGGGTCGATCCTCGGCGCTGCGGTCAGCGCGGTCGACATCGCGCTCTGGGACTTGAAGGGCAAGCGCTACGACGCCCCGGTCTGGGATCTTCTGGGTGGGCGTTGCCGCGATCGCATCCGCCTCCACCTCCTTCTTCTCGAAGATTTCACGCCTGAGGGCGTCGCGGCCGCAGCGCGAGACGGTCTCGCGCAGGGCTTCACGGCCATCAAGTTCGACCCCGTCCCGGCCGGCTATGCCGACCTCTCGTTAGAGGCACTGGTGCGGGCCGTCGAAGCGCGGGTCGAGGCGGCGCGAGATGCGGTGGGCGGCGAGGCCGACCTCATCCTTGAGTTCCACCGCAAGCTCACCCCGCTCCAGGCCTATCCCGTGCTGCAGGCGGTCGCGCGGTTCAACGCGATGGCGAGCGAGGACCCGATCCAGATCGACAGCATCGCCTCGCAGGCCGAGATCGCGGCACGGCTCACGCAGCCGATCGCGAACGGCGAGCGGTTGCACACGATCTGGGAGTTCAAGGAGTTGCTGGCCCAGGGCGGCGCGCAGTTCATCCGCCCCGATCTCGGCCTTGCCGGCGGACTGACCCACGTGAAGAAGATCGCGGCCATCGCGGAGGCGCACCATGCCGCCGTCATGACGCACAACTTCCTCGGGCCCGTCCTCACCGCCGCCTCGGTCCATCTCGATACGGCCATTCCGAACGTCGTCGTTCAGGAATACGCCCTCATCGACGAAGGCCCGATCGCAGCCGGCTTCGACGGCGTGCCCGTCCGAGACGGGGGCTACTTGCCAATCCCGGATCGTCCGGGCCTAGGGCTCACGCTGAAGGACCCGGACATCGTCGCCAAGGCCTCGCCCGCCCCAACCCTCGCCGTCCCGCTCCGAGCCGACGGATCGATCGCCTACGCGGTCTGACGACGGCGAAGAACACCGACCTAAGCGCCAGACTAGACGCGCTCACCACTGTGATAACAGATAACGAGAAAGGGAACCGTAATGGCCAACAGGAATTCGACCGTAACGCTCGCCAATGGCGTCGAGATGCCTTGGGTCGGTTTGGGAACCTGGGATCAGGGACCGGCCGCCTTCTCCGCCGCACAGGCCGCGCTCGATGCGGGCTATCGGAGCATCGACACCGGCTCGTTCTACCAGAACGAAGACGATCTCGGCCGCGCCATCGCCGACGCGAGCGTGCCGCGCGACGAGATCTTCGTGACGACCAAGGTCTGGAACTCCGAGCAGGGCTACGACGCTGCGCTTCGCTCGTTCGACGTCAGCGCGGACAAGCTCGGTCTCGATGTGGTCGACCTCTACCTCGTCCACTGGCCGGTGAAGGGTAAGTCGGCCGACACGTGGCGTGCTTTGGAAAAGCTCTACGAGGACAAGCGCGTCCGCGCGATCGGCGTCAGCAATTTCGAGATCCACCATCTCGAAGAGCTGGCCGGTACGGCGAACGTCGCCCCGATGGTGAACCAGGTCGAGCTCCATCCCCTCAAGAGCACCAAGCCGCTGCTCGACTATTGCAAGGCCCATCACATCCAGGTCGAGGCCTGGGGTCCGATGGCGCAGGGCAAGCTCTTCGACAATGCGGCGCTGAAGGAGATCGCCGACGCGCACGGGCGCAGCGTCTCGCAGATCATCCTGCGCTGGCACCTCCAGAACGATGTCGTCGTGATCCCGAAGTCGGCGAATCCTGCGCGCATCAAGGAGAATATCGACCTCTTCGACTTCTCCCTCGACGCCGACACGATGGCCCGGATCGACGCGATGAACGAGGACCTGCGCCTCCTCGGTTTCGAGCCGGACGAGTTGCTGCCCGAGCTCCACGAGCCGCCGGTTACGCCCTGGCCCTACAGCCTCTAGCCGCGACGCCTACCCAACGCCCACGACACGGACGCAAGACGCCGCGCGTGACGACCTGAATACCAACGAGACGAGGAAACAGACATGAAGCGGAAGATCTCATTCGGCACCTGGTGCTTCCAGTTCACCCCTTACGACAAGAACCCGGTTGGGCTCGACGACGTGCTGAAGAAGGCGGCCGAGATCGGTTATGACGGCATCAGCCTCGACGGCAATCATGCCAACCCGGACACCCATCCGACGCTGGAATCGCGCCAGGCGCTCGCCAAGAAGATCGCCGACCACGGCCTCGAAGTCTCGGAGTACAACCCGGCCATCGGCGTCGTCGGCGGCATCATCATCCAGTTCCAGCCCGACACATGGCTGGAGACGATCGAGAAGAACCTCAAGTTCGTCCACGATTGCGGGTTCACCAAGAGCCTGCGCGTCGATACCCGCGCGACGCCGACCTACATGGTCGAGAGCGACTACAAGAAGGCGTGGGAGACGACCGTCTACGCCTTCAAGAAGGCCTCCCAGGCGGCGGCGAAATACGACATGCAGATCGTCTGGGAGTTCGAGCCGGGCTTCCTCTTCAACACGCCGAGCGAAGTGGTGAAGATGTGGGAGGACGTGGGCGAGCCCAATTTCCGGCTCGAACTCGACAGCGCCCACGTCTACCTGATGAGCGAGTTGGGCTCCCTCCAGCACACCCGCAAGGAGACGTTGCCCGGCGGCCAGCTCGAATTCATCGAGATGTGCAAGGACAAGATCGGCATCGTCCACATCATCGACAATGACGGCTCGCTCTACGCCGGCATCACGTCGATGCACAACGCCTTCGGCACCGGCGACATCGACTTCGACAAGATCATGCCGGCCCTGCGCGACAAGGCCAACTATACGGGCGAGTGGTGGGTCGTGGATCTCGTCTTCAACGAGGACGCCTGGGACATCCTCAAGGACGCCAAGGACTTCATCGACGTGCTCAACGAGAAATACGGCGACTACTGATGTCCGTCTGTACTCTGAGCGTATGAACCCATGTCGGAGGAAGAGAGCATGCAGGATTGGCGACTGGAATGGGACCGCGGCTCGCTGCGCGTCTTGGCCGATGGCGGCATGCTCTGCGACGTTTCGCTCGATATTGGAGGGGGGCACTCGTGCGCCCCCTTCTACGAGGCGCCCTGGTTGGACGAAGGCATGAGCCTCGATCCAAAACTGCTCGAGAACCTGCGCTCCGAGTTCCCGTGCGTGCCCTTTGGCGGCATCTATCCGCCCGATAGCGTCACCGACGACTGGAAGCCGGCGCTCGCCTTCGAGCCGTCGCCCGAAGACGGCGCGCTCGATGCGACGGACGAGTTGCTGCATGGGCCGGGCTGTCTCGGCCAGTGGACGCTTGTCGAGCGGTCCGCCAATCACATGACGATCGCGCTCGACTATCCCCAGTCCTCGCCCGTCTCCCGTCTCCGTTCGCACCGTGCGCTGCACGCCCGGCGAGGCAGTCATCGATTTTTCGCTGGAGATCACCGCGCGGCGGCCTGCACGGCGGCCCATCGGTCTCCACCCCAACCTCGCGTTTCCTGCCATCGCGGGCGCCCTGCGCGTGATCCCCGGCGCCTTCGCGTTCGGCGCCATCCATCCGGCCGGGCCCGAGGCCGGCGTGTCACGCGCATTGCCGGGCGGTACGTTCACCGATCTGGAGCATGTACCGCTGGCGGACTGGGGGCGATGGCCCGTTCGATCGTCTGCCCTTCGCGCACGACACCGAGGAAATCCTCCAGCTTTGCGGAGCCGACGGCACTGTGCGCCTCGAAGACGAGAGCGCCGGGGCCGCCTATCGCCTGACATGGGACGCGGACATCCTGCCCTCGCTCCAGCTCTGGATCAGCAATCGGGGCCGCAAGGGCGCGCCCTGGAGCGGGCGGAACATGTGCCTCGGCGTCGAGCCGCTCTGCGCCGTCTTCGACCTCGGCACCCGCGCCGGTCTCGCCCCCAACCCCATCAGCACGCGCGGCATCGCGACGGCCGCGACGCTCGATCCGGCCAAACCGACGCGGATCGACTATCGCTTCGAAGCGACTGCACTCTAACGGTGCGAACGACATCAGACGTCAACGAAACCGAGCCGGAGGAGCGTATCATGGAAGTCGCAGTCATCACGGGCGGCGCGTCGGGCATTGGCGGCGCCGCCGTCGATCTCTTCCTCGAAGCGGGCTACGCGGTCGTCGGCGTCGATCTCAATCCTCGCGATGAGAGCGACCACCTCGCCTGGGTCACCGGCAGCGTCGATGAGGCCATGACGTGGGATAAGGTCGCCGAGACGCTGGACGCCAAGGACTGGGCGCCGACCGCACTCGTGACCGCGGCCGCCTATCTCAAGGTCGGCACGCTTCTCGATCTCTCCGATGAAGACTGGGACCGGACCTATTCGGTCAACGTGCGCGGCCTCGTCATGGCGGCGCGGGCGGTCCTTCCCGGCATGATCGCGCGCGGTTCCGGCGCGATCGTGACGGTCGGGAGCATCGATGCCTACATGGCCGAGCAGGGGCTGATCTCCTATGCCACCTCGAAGGGCGCGATCCTTCAGGTCACCCGCTCCCTCGCGATCGACCATGCCCGCGACGGCATCCGCGCCAACTGCGTCTGCCCGGGCGTAACCGACACGCCCTTCTTCCGCCGACACCTGGCGACGGCGTCGAACCCGGAGCAGTTCCTCTCGACGCGCGAGCAGCGCAATCCGCTCGGCCGGCTGCTGACGTCCGAGGAGGTCGCCGAGACCATCCTCTTCCTCGCCTCGGCCAAGGCGTCGGGCGTAACGGGGAGCACCTTCGTCGCCGATGCCGGCCTCACGGCCTGCTTCGACTTCCGCACCGGCGCGGAAGGCGGCTGATCGAGACAGCCTGGCTCTCGATTCGCGCCGTCATGCGCTATCACGATACCGTCTGACTGGCGGCGGTCCGGAGTGGGGTGCGAACAGATGAGCGGCATCGCGGAGATCGTGCCCTTGACGCACGAGACGCTGGGCGAGCGGATCTACCTCCAGCTGCGCGAGATGCTGATCTGCGGACAGTTCGCCCCTGGCGAGACCGTCACGATCCGGTCGCTGGCCGAGGCGATCGGGACGAGCCCGATGCCGGTGCGGGACGCCTTGCGCCAGCTGATGGTCGATCAGGCCATCGAACTGCTGCCCAAGCGCAGCTTCCGGGTGCCCCTGATGAGCCGCGCCCGGTTCCTGGAATTGCGCGATATCCGCCTTGCGGTGGAGGGGCTGGCGGCCGAACGAGCTGCCCGCGCCATCCGTCCTGCGGCCCTCAAGGACGCAAAAGCGCTCTGCGAGGCGTTCGACAAGGCCTGCGACGCGCCGTCGCCCGATCCATCCCGGCTCGTCCTTCTCAACAAGAAGCTCCACTTCACGATCTACGAGAGCGCCGACATGCCGGCGCTGTTGCAGATCATCTCCGGGCTCTGGACGCAGATCGGCCCGGTCCTCAATCTCGATGTCCGCCAGGGCTCGAAACGGATCGCGGATCGCGTTCCCTGCCGGCACCATGGTGCCCTGGTGGCGGCGCTTGCCGCGCGATCTCCGGCCGATGCCCGCGACGCCCTCGCTGCCGACCTCAACAGCGCCGCCGACCATATCCTCGCGCAGGACGCCTTCACGCCCTGATTGCACAAAGTCCACCGGAGACCGACATGTCCGATATCGCCGTGATCGACGCCCACCTGCACATCTGGGATCCGGCACGTCTGCCCTATGCGTGGCTGGACGGTCACCCGGTGCTTGGACGATCGTTCCTACTCGCCGACTACGATGCCGCGACCGCACCCGAAACCGTCTCGAAAATGGTCTTCGTCGAATGCGATATCGACCAAGGGCATGCCGTCGATGAGGTCGCCTGGGTCGAGGAGGTCGCCGCGTCCGATCCCCGGATTGCCGCCATCGTCGGGCACGCGCCGGTGGACACAGGCGACGCTGTGCTGGCAACGCTCGAAGCGCTCGAGCCCTTCGGCCTGATGCGCGGCGTGCGGCGCCTCATCCAGTCCGAGACGGAGCCCGGCTTCTGCACGCAGCCGGGCTTCATCGAGGGCGTCCGGTGCCTGGAGCGCTTCGACTGGTCGTTCGATATCTGCATCCTCGGCCCCCAGATGGACGACGCTATCGGGCTCGTCGACGCCTGCCCCAATATCAGCTTCGTCCTCGACCATATCGGCAAGCCCCGGATCGCGAATGCGGCCCTCGAGCCCTGGCGGACCCAGATGCGAAGGCTGGCTGAGCGGTCCAATGTCGTCTGCAAGCTCTCCGGCGTGGCGACCGAGGCGGATCACGCCGCTTGGACGCCCGACCAACTCCGCCCCTTCATGGATGCCGCGCTCGAAGCCTTTGGCCCCAGCCGGCTGATGTTCGGCGGCGACTGGCCTGTCGCGATCCAAGCCATCGACGCGCGGCGCTGGATGGACGTCGCGCGCGCGGCCGTGGCCGAACTCTCCGAGACCGAGCAACGGAACGTCTTCGCAGGTACGGCAGAGCGCTTCTATCGCATCTGACGGCGTCCCCGGCGCGGCTCAGCCTGTGCCGCCAACCTGCGTGATCAGCGCAGCGAGGATCGTCTGCGGCTGGGCCGGCTTGTGTACGGTCGGCGCGGGGTAGGCTTCCAGAAGCTTAGCCATCTCGAGCCACTTGCCGGTGTGGAAGACGAAGGGAATGCCGGACGCGGTAAGCTGCCCGGCCACGGGATCGCAGATGTGGTCTCCAAGGTCGACGTCGAGGATCGCGCCGTCGATCCGGACGTCGGCATCGTGTGCAGAGAGACGCGCGAGTGCATCGACCGCCTCGCGGTATGGGCCGACGACGTGGGCACCCGCATCCTCCAGCGCCATTCCGATATCGAGTGCGATCATCGGCTCGTCGTCGAGCACGAGGATCCGCAGACCGGATAGCGGGGCGTTTACCGGCATCGGGTACCAGGCTTATGTCTTGTTCGCATAGCGCCGTCCTGCCGCATGGGTCGCTGCGCGCCCGCTGTGTGGGGGGCAGGCTGAGCACCTCCCCACCACGCCAACGCGTTCGCGAGGCCAAAGGTTACATTCACAATTGAGGCTGGTAGGGTCGGCGGCGAAGAGCCCTTAGGCTTGTCGCCAATAGGTCCCGCCCAGAGCATCAGCCCGTCATGAATTTAAAGCCGGACCCCCCGTCATCCGCTAAAGTCGATCCAACGGTCCTCAACGACCTCATCCTCCGATCCATCGTCGACCACGCGATCATCACGCTCGATGCAGACGGCATCATCACGAGTTGGAACGAGGGGGCGGAGCGCATCCTCGGCTGGCGCGAAGAGGAGATCGTCGGTCGCCACGGCGACGTCTTCTTCACGCCCGAGGATGTCGCGCGTTCGCGGCCCGAGACCGAGATGCGTCTCGCGCTGGAGAACGGTCGCGGAGAGGACGAACGCTGGCATGTGCGCAAGGGCGGCCAGCGCTTCTGGGGCAGCGGTCTGATGATGCCGCTCCTCTCCGTCACGGATGCGGCAGGAGACGCAGCGCAGCGCAGCGACCGGGTCGATGGGTTCGTCAAGATCTTCCGTGACCGAACGCTCGAACATCAGGCGATGGAGAGCCTGACGCGGCTCGAGAACCGGGCTGCGCTCGCGATGCGCCGGTCGGGCACCGTCGGCGTCTACGACCTCGATCTACTGGAAGGCATCGTGGTGTCGGACCGGGTCTGCGCGGAGCTGCATTCCGTGCCGGTCGAGCTCGCCGCGAACGGCACGTCTGCGGAGAGTTTCTTCGAGGCTATCCATCCCGACGAGGAACCTGCCGTTCGGCAAGCGCTTGCTCTCGCGACCGAGGACGGACGCGACCTCGACGAGTTGTATCGGATCGTCTCACCGGATCCGCGCCCGCGCTGGGTGCATTCGCAGGCCGCCGTTCAGCGCGACGGTGACGACCGCCCCGCCCGATTGTCGGGCATCGTCACGGAGGTGACCGCGCAGCGGGAGCTGTCTCGCATGCAGGAGGCAAGGCTGCGTCTCTCCGAAGACGTGCGCGAGTTGAAGGACCCCGTAGCGATCGCGCAGCTCGCCTCGCGGCTGATCGGAGAGACGCTCTACGCGCGCCGCGCGGGCCACGGCTATCTCGATGACGACGGAGACACGATCGACATTCGCGCCGACTGGAACGCCGAGGATGGCGTGAGCCTGATCGGTCGCCGCCGGTTCAGCGAGTTCGGCACCTTCGCCACCAGCCTGCGCCGGGGGGAGGCGGTCGTCATCAACGACGCGCGGACCGATGAGCGGGTCTCCGATCCCGCACCCCTCGAGGCCATCGGGGCGCGAGCGCTTATCAATCTGCCGCTGATGGAGGGCGGGCGTGTCAAGGCCGTCCTCTTCGTCAACGACGCCGGGCCACGCGACTGGAACGAGGCGGAGATCGGCTTCCTTCGCGCGATCTTCGATCGCACCTGCGCCGCCATCGATCGGGCGCGCTCAGAGACTGAGCGCGACATCATGACGGCCGAACTCGCGCACCGCATGAAGAACATGCTCGCGATTGCACAGGTCGTCGTCACGCAGAGCCTGCGGCGGGTGGAAGGGCTCGACCATGAGCGCGGTGCCATCGCGGCACGACTCGGCGCACTCAGCCACGCGCAGGACATCCTGACGCGCTCCCACCACCAGGCCGCCGGCATGCGTACCGTCGTCGAGACGACGCTGCGCCCCTATCAGGCCGGTCGCATCATGACCCGGGGGCCGGACCTTCTCCTTCAGGCGCAACAGGTGCTCGGCCTGTCTCTCGTGCTGCACGAGCTGGCCACCAATGCCGCCAAGCACGGTGCACTTTCCGAGGATGGCGGGCGCGTGGAACTGATCTGGTCGGAAAGCGATGACGGGCAGTTCTCGCTGCGGTGGACCGAGCACGAGGGACCGCCCGTGACCGTCCCTGAAATCCGGGGATTCGGCTCGACCATTCTCGACCGAGTGGCGGGCAACTATTTCGACGGCGTCTCGCAGGTCGCATACTTGCCGAACGGCATCGTCTTCACGATCGAGGGGCGCGTGCAGGCATAACCGCGGGCTTCGTTCGCACCATCATCACTCCATAGCGCCCGCCGAGCCCCTCGGACCGCTCCCTCTCCGTCTCCCCATTCGTCGTCCGGGTCGCAAGTCGCTTGTCCACAGGCCTAGAGCGCTCAACTCTCAATGCCTGTCCACAACTGCGCGTCGGTCCTCGGCCCGCGCGAAAATACCGATTGCGTTTCTCAAGGTGTAACGATACACCACCGCAGAGGCCACGCTACGAATGGCTCGCCAATAACCCGAGAAACGTCTGGGAGGACGATATGAGTACGACATTCACCCGCCGCAGCACGACCGCCCTTTGCGGAATCCTGCTCGCCGCGACCGCGCTATCGACTGCTTTCACGCCAGCTTTCGCCGCTGAAGGTATCGATCCGGCGGAGGTGACCGGCAAGATCACCTTCTACACGCACTTCACGCATTTCGTTGACGACGGCTCGTTCGACGCGTGGGGCGAGGCATTCGCGGAGAAGTATCCGGGCGCCGAAGTCGAAGTGATTGGTGTTACCGGATACCGAAAGGAGATGCCGACGCGTATCGCATCCGGCGATTATGGCGACGTGCTCAACGTCCTCGATAATCTGCCGCCGTCCGACTACGCGACTTTCTATGAGCCGCTGAACGACCTGGGGCTCGAGGACAACTTCCAGTTCGTCGATCGCTACACCGTCGACGGACAGATCTACGGCTTCATCTACGGCCTCAACGCCGAGGCGGTCGTCTATAACAAGAAGGCCTTCGAGAAAGCTGGCATCGAGGTGCCGCCGAACACGAAGACCGAACTTTTCGCGGCCTGCGAGAAGCTGAAAAGCGCCGGCCTCACGCCGTTCCAGATCAACATGGGTGCCGGATGGCCCATGCAGCAATGGGACAAGGCGGCGCTGCTGTTCGCCGACCGAGGCGACTATTACGAGACGATGCTATCGTCCGAGACGCCTTATGCACCCGACGAACCCTACGGCCAGTCGCTATCCTTCGTGAAGGAACTCTTCGACGCCGGATGCACGGAAGAGGATTACACGGCCAATAACTGGGACCAGTCGAAGACGGCGCTGGGTGCCGGCGAGGCCGGTATGTGGTTCCTCGCCAACTGGTCGGTGCCCCAGGCCGTGGCTGCGGCCGAGGCGCTCGGCGTCACGGGTGCCGACGCCGATCTTGGCATGTTCCCGCTGCCCATCGATGACGGCGGCGCGCCGCGCGTGCTCTACAACCCCGACTGGGCGATCGGCGTGTCGGCGAAGTCGGAGAACAAGCCGACGGCGAAGGCCTGGGTCGAGTTCCTGCTGACCGAGACGGACGTCTCCAACAAGGCGGGCTTCATTCCCGGGGACAAGCGGATCGCAGCGACCATGCCGCAGCTTGTCGAACTCGATGGCTATGCCGCCGTCGCGATCGAGGCCGGAACGCCGCCCTCCGCCTTCAAGGAGGCGATGTCGGACGCTCGGATCGATTTCATGACCGGCACCTATATCCGCGATGCCGTGCTGGCTCCCAATTTCGATGCCGCGCTGGACGATCTCAACGCCCGCTGGGCGAAGGCCGCGGCGAACTAGGGCTCGTACCCGAGCCACCGCCACACCTATCGACTACTTCAGCCGCGCGCTCGACAAGACGAGCGCGCGGCGGCCCATCGGAACCCGTCCATGACCATCACCGCAGCGCCGCGGGCCGTGCCGACGGCCCGACCCGTCCGCTCGGCCAGCGCGCAGCGGCGTTGGACGATCATCGGCTTCCTCGTCGTGCCGCTCGGTGCGCTCATCGTCTTCAACCTCTATCCGCTGGCGCAGCTCGTCTGGTTCTCCCTCACCGATTGGGACGGACTGTCTCCGACGCGCGAGTTCGTCGGGTTGGCCAACTATCGCCTCCTCCTCATCGACGAGCCGCAACTCCTCGGTTCGCTCGTCAACTCGCTCTACTACTTCCTCGGCTCGTGCCTGCAGCTGGTCATCGCGACCTATTTCGCGGTCATTCTCAACCGCAAGATGCCGGGTTCGGACGCCTTCCGGCTCATCCTCTTCCTGCCCTTCGTGCTCAACACGGTGGCGGTCACGGTCGTCTTTCGCGACTTCCTCCAGATCGGCGGCGGCCTCGACGCGACGCTCGACATGATCGGGCTCGGCGCCGCCAAGCAACAATGGGTGCAGGACCCGGACCTGGTGAAGTGGAGCCTCGTCTTCGCATCGATCTGGCGCTATCTCGGCTTCCAGCTCCTGATCACCTACGGCGCGCTCCAATCCGTTCCGACCGACCAGTACGAGGCCGCCCGGTTGGAGGGCGCTTCGGAATGGCAGCAGTTCTGGCGGATCACCTTCCCGTCGATCCGGATGATCCTGTCACTCCAGCTCATTCTCGCGACTATCGGCTCGCTCGAGGTCTTCGACGTACCCTTCCTCATCACCGGCGGCGCCAACGGCACCAAGACCTTTGTGATGGTGATCCTCGAGGAGGCGTTCGAGTTCAGGAATGTCGGCATTGCGGCCGCCATGGCGGTCATCCTGCTGATCGCCGTGATGATCACCATCGTGGTGCAGCGCGCGGTGCTGGTGCGGGAGCCGGCACGATGAACCGGCCCCGCGTTCATCCGGCCTGGACGACGTTTCACTACGCCATGCTGACGCTGGCCTCGATCGTGGTGATCCTGCCGCTCTGGATCACGTTCATCAACTCGTTCAAGACGCCGCTGGAGCTCTTTCGCGGCGACAAGGCCGAGTTGCCCGAGAGCTTCACAAACTTCGCCAACTATGCCGAATTCATCGAAAAGCAGCCCGTGGGGCTGGCCTTCGGCAATACGCTCTTCGTCCTCGGCATCTCGCTCGTCCTCGTGACGCTCTTTGGCACGATGGTCGCCTACATCCTCGATCGCTATCGCTTTCCGGGGCGCACGGCGATCATCGCGGCCTATGTCCTCATCGTCGCCGTGCCGCCCATCACGACGCAGGTCTCGACCTATCAGGTCATGCTGTGGCTCGGATTGGTGAACTCCAAATGGGCGCTCATCGCGCTCTATTCTGGGGCCGACATCGTCTCGATCTATATCTTCATGCAGTTCATCTCGACCATCAGCCGCGAAGTCGACGAGAGCGCACGGATCGAGGGCGCGTCGACCTTCACGATCTTCCGCCGCATCATCCTGCCGCTCACGGTGCCGGCCATAGCGACTGTCGTGATCCTGCGCTCGATCCACATCTACAACGACTTCATCCTGCCCTATCTCTACACGCCGCGCGCCGACCAGAGCACGGTGTCGATCCTCCTTTTCAAGGCGGCCGACCGACTGGTCGCCTCGTCCCAGACCGTGCTGATGGCGGGCATCGTCATCGTCATCGCGCCGACGCTCATCCTTTTCCTCGTGCTTCAAAAGCAGATCGTGTCTGGCGTCATGCGTGGATCGGTGAAGGGATGAGTGCGCTCACCGGCATCCGCGCGGGGCAGGGCCCCTTCGTCGCGAATGTATGCCAGCGTGTCTGGCGCCTGGCCGTCATCAACGTCGGTGGTCTCGTCCTCATGGCGTTGGGGGGCGGCCTCCTCGGCTTCGCGCCTGCGACTGTCGCCATGCTGGCCGTCTCCGGCGACGATGCGGCCGGTGCCGGAGCGTCATCCATCCTCAAGCGCATGTGGCACGAGTGGCGGACCGAGTTCGTACGCGCGAACGCGGTCGTTCTCCCTTTGCTCGGGGCGCTTATCGTGTGTCTCGTAGGGGGGCGGGCGTCGAGCGTGCCGGTGCTCGCCTTCCTTCTCTGCGGTCTGGCCCTTCCCATCGCGATCCTGTGCTGCGCCGCCCTCGTCGCCATCTCGCGCAGTGCCGGCACACATGCCGACGCCCTTGCCAATGCACTTCTGGTGCTACGCGCCGCTCCGGCGAGGGTGACGGTGGTCACCTTCGGCTGGCCGCTCGCCGTATTGGCGGCTCTCGCCTTTCCACCCTTCGGGCTCTGGTTCGCGCTGTCGGCTCATGCCGCTTTGGCGCTCGCACTCCTCGACCCGGTCCTTCACACCCTCGAACCCGGGAGGACCGCATGACGACCGGCGTCGCCATCTCCAACCTATCGAAATCCTACGGTGCCGTCGAAGTGCTGCGCGACATCGACATCGACGTAGCGCCGGGCGAATTCGTCGTCCTTCTCGGTCAATCGGGGTGCGGCAAGTCCACGCTGCTCCGCCTCGTCTCGGGGCTCGAAGAGGAGCACGAGGGTACGATCCGGTTCGGCGAGCGGGACGTGACGGGGCTCGATCCCAAGGACCGGGGCGTGGCGATGGTCTTCCAGTCCTACGCGCTCTATCCGCACATGACGGTCTTCGACAACATCGCGTTCGGCATGCAGATACGGGGAGAGCCGAAGGCCCACATCGCGGCCGAGGTCGCGCGCGTGGCCGACGTTCTCAAGCTAACTGATCAGTTGGGCAAGCGTCCGGCACTCCTCTCGGGCGGTCAGCGCCAGCGCGTCGCGATCGGCCGTGCCATGGTGCGCGATCCGGACGTCTTCCTCTTCGACGAGCCCTTGTCGAACCTCGACGCGAAGCTGCGCGGCGAGATGCGGGCCGAGCTGAAGCGCATTCACAAGGCCTTGGGCGCCACGATCCTCTATGTCACGCACGACCAGATCGAGGCGATGACGCTGGCCGACACGATCGTCCTCCTCAACGAGGGCACGATCGAGCAGATGGGCTCGCCGACCGATATCTACATGGAGCCCGACACGCTCTTCGCCGCCCGCTTCATCGGTGCGCCCGAGATCAACGTGCTGCCTGTGCGGGTTCGCGTGGAGGGCGATGCCCTCGTTGCGGAGCTCGGGAACGAGCGTCTTCCGCTTCCGGCCCGCGCCGCACGCGGGGACGTCGTGGACGGCACGGAGGCGATGCTCGCGGTGCGTCCCGAGTTCCTCAGCCTCGGCGCCTTCGCGCCCAGCGGACAGGCAGCAGGTGCCGTCGTCGGCGTCACACGCGATCTCGGCGTCGTCCTTTGCGAGCCGACGGGATCGGAGACCTTCGTCGAGTTGTCGCTCGATGGCGTGCCGGTGCGGCTCAAGCGGCCGGGCCTTACGCCGCTGCGAAGCGACGAGCGCGTGGACGTGACGTGGGATCTCTCCAACGCCCACCTCTTCTCGGCCGCTACCGGAGCCCATCTGTGAAGCGTCCCAACATCGTCCTTTGCACGTCCGATCAGTTGCGACCGTTCGAACTCGGCTGCTATGGCGGCGCGGTTCGAACGCCCAATATCGATCGGATCGCGGGGCGGGGTACGCGGTGGGAGACGGCCATCACGAATTTCCCCGTCTGCATGGCCGCCCGCTCAGTCCTCATCTCCGGCCAAATGAACCGGACGGCCACGGGAGGGCGCACGAATATCGCCTATGCGGCACGCGACGGCGATTTTGCGATGCCTGAATACCCGTATGCCCGGCGCCCGCACTTGCCACACGAAACCCTCCCCGAGGCGCTACAAGCCTTGGGCTATCGTACGAGCGTGATCGGCAAGTGGCACATCCATTCCTGGCCGCACGAGATCGGCTTCGACCACTATCTCATCCCGCGCGTCCACCATGCCCATTCGGCGCAGATCTTCAGCCGCGACGGCGGGCCGGAATTCGCTCCGCCGGGCTATTCGGTCGATTTCGAGGCCGGCGAGGTCGAACGGTTCCTGAAGGATCAGGACGGCGAAGCCCCGTTCTTCCTCTACTACAACATCTCGCCCCCGCACTGCCCGCTGGCCGACATGCCGGACGAGTATCTCACGCTCTACGATCCTGCGGAGATCGCGTTGCGCGCGAACACGAGCGAGCCCGACATCGCGGATCGCGACTACTGGTACCGCGTCTACCGTTGGGACTTTCGCTACTATTCGTTCCACCTGCCGCACACCGAAACGCTGCCCGAGGGCTACGGTATCCGCCATCTCGCGGCCGAATATTACGGTGCGGTGACGTGGATGGATGCGGCCGTCGGCCGGATGCTCGACGCGCTCGAAGCCGCAGGCCTCGCGGACGACACGATCGTCGTCTTCGCGTCCGATCACGGCGAGAATCTCGGCAGCCACGGCCTCGTTCAGAAGGGCACTGAGAACGACGAGTCGATCCGCATCCCCCTCGCCATGGCCGGCCCCGGCATCGCGAAAGGCGCGCAGGTCGAGAACTCCGTCGCCTCGCTCGTCGACCTGATGCCGACGCTGCTGGAGATGGCCGGCGGCGCGGTTCCGGACCATTGCCACGGCGCGAGCCTGGCCGACGAGGCCGCGCGCGGCGCGGGCGATGGCCGATCGGCCTTCTTCGAGCAGATCGACGGCGCCGGAATGCGCGGGCCCGACGAGACCCTGTTCGTACCCTTCGAGGCCGGCACCCGCACGCTCGCAGCGCGCCCGCGCACCCGGTTCGACAATCGCGCCGACCCATTGCAGTTCGACAATCTGGCATTCGCAGCCGCAGCGAGTTCGCTCGATGACGCCCTGCGCGCCGCCGATGCGCGCTTTCCCTGGTCCCAACTGGAAGACGATCCCTCATGAGCGACGACGCGGCCTACCTTCGCGCGACCACGATCGACCTCGCCGAGGGCTGGCGCGTTCGCCAGATCGGGGGCGAGCACGGCTTCGACGCGGATGTGCCCTTCGACGTCCACTCCCGCCTCCTGGCGGAGGGCGCGATCCCCGATCCCTATCACCGCGACAACGAGACAGCGCTCGACTGGGTGCACGAAGCGGAGTGGGCGGCGACCCGCAGCTTCGATCTCGAGGATCCGGTCGGGCGCTGGACGCTTGCCCTCGACCGTCTCGACGGCATCGCCGAGGTCCGCGTCAACGACCATCTCGTCGGGGCGTGCGAAAGCGCCTTCGTACGCCACGATCTCGATATTACGCCGGCGCTCACCGTCGGTCGCAACACGATCGAGATCCGCTTCGCATCGGCATCCGCAGAGGCGGCGCGGCGCGCGGCGGCACTTCCCTTCGCCATTCCCTATGTCGATTGGAACTGCCGTATTCCGCATGTGAACCTGCTGCGCAAATCGCAATGCGACGCGGGTTGGGACTGGAACATAGCGCTCATGCCGCTCGGCCTTTACGGCAATGCGGTGCTCAAGCGCCGCGACGGGCCGGCCGCAGCGCGCTGGGACGACCTCAAGATCGTTCAGCGCCATGGCGCGGGCTCGGTTCGGGTGGAGGCGACGGCTTGCGTGTCGGCGCTCGATATCGGCGAGATCGAGGTCGCGCTGTCGCTTTGCGGCGAAACGCAGATCCGGACGATGCGGCTGCTGCCTGGCGATAACGCGCTCACGCTCGCCGTCGAGGTCGCCGACCCGGACCTCTGGTGGCCGGTGGGCCAAGGGCCGCAGACGCTGCACGACCTCGCATTCCGCGTTGGCGACGAGAGACGCACGCGCCGCATCGGCCTGCGCGAGGCCGAACTCGTATCCGAGCCCGACGCCATCGGTCGGTCCTTCGGCTTTCGAGTGAACGGACGCGACGTCTACGCACAGGGCGCGAACTGGATCCCGGCCGACGCCCTGCCCGAGCGCCGGACGCCCGACGTCGTGCGCCGCCTTCTCCTCTCGGCCCTCGACGCCAACATGACGATGATCCGCGTCTGGGGCGGCGGCGTCTACGAGCCCGACTGGTTCTACGACATCTGCGACGAGCTCGGCCTCATGGTCTGGCAGGACTTCATGTTCGCGTGCCACCAGTTCCCCGCCTTCGACGAAGACTGGCTGGCCTTGGTGCGCACCGAGGCGCGCCAGCAGGTCCGCCGGCTTTCCTCCCACGCCTCGCTCATCGTCTGGTGCGGCGACAACGAACTCGTGCCCGCGCTCGAGTGGTGGCAGGAGACCCGAGAGGATCGCGATCGCTATCTCGCCAACTATCTGCGCCTCAACGACGCCCTCCGGCAGGTCCATGCAGCGGAGTGCGTCGACACGCCGTTCTGGTCGTCCTCACCGTCGCGCGGGCCGCTCGATTTCGGGCACGACTGGTACCGCGACGACGCGGGCGACATGCATTTCTGGGCCGTCTGGCACGGCGAGGGCGACGAGGCGGGCGATTTCGAGCGCTTCCGCCGGATCGCGCCGCGCTTCTGCTCGGAGTTCGGTTTCCAGTCCTTCCCGACCATGCCGTGCATCGCGCGTTTCGCCGATCCGTCCGATCGCGCCTTCGATTCGGCGGTCATGGAGGTCCATCAGCGTAATGGAGGCGGGAACGCGAAGATCCTCGATACGATGGCGCGCCATTTCATCGTGCCGGACGGTTTCGAGGAGCGCGTCTTCCTCTCCCAGGTCCAGCAGGCGATGGCGATCCGCATCGCCGTCGAGGGGTGGCGAGCGGCCAAGCCGCGCTGCCAGGGCACGCTCTACTGGCAGCTCAACGACACCTGGCCGGTCGCGTCGTGGTCCGGCCTCGACCATGGCGGCGCGTGGAAGGTGCTGCACTACGCGGCCCGTCGTTTCCATGCGCCCATCCTCGTCACGGCCGTGCCGGACGAGGCCACCGATAGCGTCGCTCTCGTCGCGGTCTGCGACGTGCCGGGCGGCGTCTCGCTCACGCTCGGCGCATCCCTCGTCCATTTCGATGGGCGCAGCGAGACGCTCGGCAGCTGGAGCGCCCCGGTCCCGACCGATGCGGCCGTCACGTTGACCCACATCCCGCGTGGCGCGCTTAAGGACGCCGCCTTCATTCATCTCGTCTGGCGCGATGCCGAGGGCCGCGTCGAGGGCGAGAGCGACTATGTGGTGCCGGAGACGTTCGCGCGTTACAGTCCGCCCGATGCTACGATTGTGCGGGAGTGGGGTGTGGTGGATGGCTTGCCGGCCCTGACGCTCGAAACGGACGCGCCGGCCTTCTTCGTCACCGTAGGCCTCGGGCGGGACGCGATCTGGTCGGACAACGCGATGACGCTGTTGCCCGGCCGTCCTCGGACCATCGTCGCCCGCCGCATGGCGAGCGGCGCGGACCCTGCCTCGCTCGACCGTTCGGCGATGGACATCTGCCATCTCGGCGCGCCGCGCGAATGACGGAGCGCAGGAAAGCGCCACTCAAGCGCGCCGGTTCCGGCCCGGTCACGATCCGCACCATTGCCGAGCATCTCGGCGTATCGGTCACCACCGTCGCCCGGTCTCTCAAGGATGGCGACCGGATCGGGGCGCAGACGGTCGCGCGGGTGCGGGCCGCGGCCGATGAGCTGGGCTACCGGCGCAACATGGAGGGCGTGAAGCTACGGACGGGGCGCACCTTCACGATCCTCTCGCTCCTCACCCGCTCTTCCGAAGAGGAGATCGGCGACGCCGGTTCGGCCGGCCTCCTGGGCGGCATCCACGACCGCTTATCAGGCACCGATTTCTCGCTGCGCGCCGCGCCCTCCGGCGAGGACGTCGGCGATCTCGCGCGCCTTCGGGAGGTCGTCGCCAGTCGCAGCGCCGATGCCGTCATCCTCGATCACACCACGCCCCAGGACGCCCGGATCAAGCTCCTGCTCGAGCATGACCGGCCCTTCGTCACCTTCGGGCGGACGGAGCTGTTCACACCGCACGCCTGGTTCGATATCGACAACGCGTTCGCGGCTCACCAGGGCACCACGGCCCTTCTCGGCGAAGGGAGGCGGCGCCTTAGCCTCCTCGGCGGCGAGGAGGCCTATACCTTCGTGCAGCAGCGCCGGCGCGGCTATGTCACGGCGCTGGAGGAAGCCGGCATCGCCTTCGACGAAGCGCTGATCGGTGCGGTGCCGCTCGAAGCGCGCGCCGCGAGGGCCGAGGCGGCCCGGCAGATCAGGGAAGAAAACGCGGACGCCTTCGTCTGCGCCAACGAGATCGTCCTCCTCGGCGCCCGGGCCGGTGCCCGCGATGTCGGTGCCTTAGATCGCGTTGGCTTCTCCGTGCGGACGAGCACCAACATCGCCGACTATCTCGCGACGCCGATCTGGGCCAGCTACTACCCGCGCTCCAAGGTTGGCCATCATCTCGCCGACCTCGCCCTGCGCCGGCTCGAGGGCGAACCGGCCGAGGCGCTGCAACTCCTCGTGCGCACCGAACTCAAGCGCCACGACGAGCACGCCTGACGGGTAGACCCTACGGCTTCCGGAAATACTCGGTGACCTGTGCGACCTGGATGCCGAACTTGGTGACGATTGCCCGATTGGTGGCGTGGTCGTCGTCATGGCGGTACATCCATTGCCGCACGTGGAGGTTCGCCAGCGGATTGCCCGGGCGCGCCGCGTAGGTCCACTCCCAGAGGAAGACGTCGCCATAGACCCGCCCGGTGCCCGGCCCGACTGCCGCGTTGGACACGGCGCGATAGGTCGTGGCATCCACCTTCGTCAGTCGCCAGGTGCGTCGCTCGACCTCGCCGTCCTCATAGGTGAAGGTCTGGTCGATGACGAGCGTCTCGCCCTCCATCCTGCCGTCGATAACCTGTGTGAAGCGTCGTTTGGGTGCCCCTGCGCGCATCTCGAAGACGCCCTCGGCGAGCGTCCGGCCGGCGAAGAAGGCCATCGGATCGAAGGCCGGCGTGCGCTGTGCATAGCGCTCCGGCGACAGGCCGGACGTACAACCGGCAAGGGCGAAGGCGAGAGCGATGACGAGGGTGCGGATCATGTCTCGTTTGCACACGAGACGGGCGCCAGCCGCAAGGGGTGGTCGCGCTCGTGGGGCTCTCGGCGGGCCAAGTCCAAGCCTGCCGGGGAACACGCGGTCGGCTCATCCGATATGGACGGAACGACGAGCGAGCCTCAACCGCCTCTCGCAGCCAGGGCTTCGAAAAGGCGAGCGACGGCTTCGGCGCCTGGATCGTTGTGACCGTCGAGCTGGTCGGCGCCGACATAGGCGGCTCGGCCGGCGCGTGCGGTGCGCAGGGCTGCCGTGGCATCCGCGCCCTCCCGTGCGGCCGACGCGGCTGCCGGCAGGCCTTGGCCGAGTGCCCCGAGCGCCGGGCCGAGCGCGTCTATGGCGGTACGGTCGCCGGGACCCGCGCCGCCGACCTCCTGCATGCGCTCCAGCCCGGCTTGCAGCGCGGCGGGCATGGCGAGGCCTGAGGATGCGGCATCGCCGACGGCGGTGAAGAAGATGGCGAGGAGAACGCCCGACGAGCCACCCATCGTCTGGCCGAGTTCCTGCCCGATCGCATGGCAGAGCTGGGTGTGATCGGCCAGCGGCATATGGTCGAGCCGGGTGAGGAGCGCCCGGGCGGCACCGGCCAGGGTCGAGCCGGTGTCGCCGTCGCCCGATTTGGCGTCGAGCGCATTGAGATCGCCCTCGGCTGCGATGAGGGCCTCGCAGCAGGTCGTGAGAAGTGCCGCCGTTGCCGGGTGGGCGGAAGGCGTCGGTTGAATGGGGGCGAGTCCGTCGGGTAGCTCGACCGCGTCGGCGGGGACGAGCGCGTTGCAGCCCGGCCAGGCCGGCATGGGGACGGGGCTGGCAAGCAAGGCCAGTTCGTCGTCGGAGGCGGGATAGACGGAGACGGAGAAGCCGCGCATGTCGAGCGAGGTCATCATCGCGGCCGGGCCGACGATGTGTCCGAGCCGGGGCGCTATGGAGGAGCTTACGAGTTCGCCCGCGAGGATCGCCATCTCGAGATCGGACGTCCCGCCCAGAGTGTTGAGGAGCGCGACATGCGGTCCGTCTGTCATCGCGCCGGCCAGACGGTCGGCGACCCGGGCCATAGCCTCTCGCGCGCCTTCATAGGCGATCTGCTCGACGCCGGGCTCGCCGTGTATGCCGAGGCCGAGCTCGGCGCGCCCTTCGGGGATGCGCTCTTCCTTCGGGGAGCCGGGCACGGTGCAGGTGTCGAGCGACATGCCGAGACTGCGCGTGCCCGCCATCACCCGCTCGGCGGCCTGCGTGACGGTATCGAGCGACGCGCCGTCCTCGGCCAGCGCGCCCGCGATCTTGTGAACGAAGAGCGTGCCTGCGACCCCGCGCGGCTGCGGCAGATCGGGCAGTGCGATATCGTCGCCGACGACGACCATGGCGACCTTCAACCCGAACGCGCGGGCGCGCTCGGCCGCGAGACCGAAATTGAGGCGGTCGCCGGTGTAGTTCTTCACCACCAGAAGACAGCCCGCCGGCCCGGTGACGGCAAGAATGGCGGCCAGCACCGCATCGACCGAGGGCGAGGCGAAGACGTCGCCGCAGACGGCCGCCGTCAGCATACCTTCGCCGACGAAGCCCGCATGGGCGGGTTCGTGCCCCGAGCCACCGCCCGAAACGATGGCGACCTTGGCGCGGTCGTGCTCGGCGCGCAGGACGACGCGAACGTGGGGGTAGCCGTCGAGGCGGGCGAGACGGCCACCCGATGCAGCGACGAGCCCGTCGATCGCGTCGGTGACCGCGTCTGCCTTGGCGTTGATGAACTGGGCCACGGAATCGTCCTCGATAGGGTAATGGTTGGGATGGCGGGCAGGTCGGCAGCGGTCAGGTTCGCAGGCGAGTGCCCTCGCGGTCGAACCAGAGCGGGCGGTGCGGGCGGATGCGGACAATGTCGCCGGGGGTGAGGCCGGCATGCGGGTCCGTGACCGTGACGATCTCGTGGCCGGCGAGGTCGAGATGGAGACGGGTCTGATCCCCCAGCCGTTCGACACGGCGCACGCTCGCATCGCGGCCCTGGGCGGCATCACCGTCGTCCTCGCCTTCGTTTCCGCTACCCTGCCTGATCTGCTCGGGCCGAAGGCCGATGGTGGCGGCGCTGGGCGGGGCCGCGCCGAAGAGATCGGCCGGCAGCAAGTTGATGCGCGGCTGCCCGAGCCTCGCCGCAACGGTCGCGCTGACGGGGTCCTCGTAGATCGCGCGCGGGCTGCCGAACTGGATGAGGCGGCCATGGTCGAGCACGCCGACATGGGTCGCCATCGTCATCGCCTCGATCTGGTCGTGCGTGACGTAGAGGAGCGTGGCGCCGAGCTCGGCCTGAATGCGCTTCAACTCGACCCGGAGGTCCGCCCTCAGCTTGGCGTCGAGCGAGGAGAGGGGCTCATCCATCAGGTAGACGGACGGAGAGCGCACCAGCGCCCGCCCGATCGAGACGCGCTGCATCTCGCCGCCGGACAGCTGTGTCGCCTTGTTGTCGAGCTTGTGAGCAATCTGGAGCGTTTCGGCGACCTCGCTCACCTTGGCGCGGATCGCATCGGCCGGGGTTCGCAGGATCGGGGATTTCAGCGGGAACTCGAGGTTCTCGCGGACCGTGAGATGCGGATACAGGGAATATTGTTGGAAGACCATTGCGACGTCGCGCTGGGCGGGCGTCAGGCCCTTCATCGAGCGCCCGCCGATGTGGATAACGCCGGCGTCGGGCGTATCGAGGCCTGCGACGAGGCGGAGCGTGGTGGTCTTGCCGGCGCCCGTCGGCCCCAGCAGTACGACGAAGGCGCCATCAGGCACCGTCATCGTTACGTCGTCGAGGGCGCAGGCATCGCCGAAGTGGCGGGTGACGGAAGTGAGGGCGACGTCGGCCATCAGCCGTGCCCTCCCGTCAGCACGGCCTCGTTGGCCGCCGACCGAAGCGCCCGGCCAGTACCCGAGTCGAAGAGACTGATGGCGCGGGCGTCGAGCCGCAGGCCCATGGTTTCGCCGTCTCGAACGGCCCGATCGGCGTCGAGACGGGCCTTGAGGGGGCCGTGCGGGGTGTCGAGCATCACGATCTGGGTGGTGCCGAGATATTCCGTGCCCGTCACCCGGCCGCGATAGGAGCTCGCATCGTCGGGCGCGACATGCTCCGGCCGTACCCCAAGCTGAAGGGCCCCGGACGCCGCTTCTCGCAGAGGTGGTATCGGGACCGGCACCCCACCGAGGTCGAACGAGGTCGCACCCGGCGCCAGGGCGGCCTCGATGGGCATCAGGTTCATGGGCGGCGAGCCGATGAAGGTGGCCACGAACGTGGTTGCCGGCCAGTCGTAGATGTCCTGCGGCACGCCGAACTGCTCGACGACACCGTGGTTCATCACGACGATCTTGTCGCCCATCTGCATGGCTTCGAGCTGGTCGTGGGTGACGTAGACGGTGGTGGCGTTCATGCGGTCGTGGAGGGCGCGCAGCTCCTCGGCCATGTGCTCGCGGAACTCCGCGTCGAGGGCGCCCAGGGGCTCGTCCATGAAGAAGGCCTTGGGGTCGCGCACGATCGCGCGGCCGAGCGCGACGCGCTGGCGGTCCCCGCCCGACAGGCCGCCGACGGGCCGGTCGAGAATATCCTCGATGCCGAGAATGCCCGCGACCTCGGCGATCTTGGCGTCCCTGGCCGCACGCGCCATGCCCTGGCTCCGTAAGGGATAGGCGATGTTGCCGCGCACGTTGAGGTGCGGGTAGAGCGCGAACATCTGGAAGACGAAGGCGATGTCACGCTGGCTGGCGGGCTTTTGCGCCACTTCCTCGCCGTCGATGTGGATCGTACCGGACGTGGGAAGCTCCAGACCGGCCATCATTCTCAGCGTCGTGGTCTTGCCGCAGCCCGATGGTCCGAGCAACATGAAGAACTCGCCGTCCTCGATGGTGAAGGTCGAGCCCTCGACGGCAGTGAAGGCGCCGAACTCCTTCCTCAGGTCTGTGATGCGGATCTGGGCCATGTCGATCAGTCCGGAAAGTGGCTGACGACGAGGAACGTGACCGTGCCCGCCAGAATGACCACGAAGGAATAGGTATAGAGCACGATCGCGAAAGGCTGCATCAACATGAAGACGCCGAGGCCGATGAGGATCGTCGCCACCATCTCCCACGGCCCGCGGCGAAGGCGGACGAGGCCGCCGAGAAAACCCGTCATTTGCGCACCGCGCCGAAGGTGATGCCGCGCAGGAGATGCTTTCGAAGCACGATCGTGAAGGCCATCACGGGGAGGAGGAAGAGCGTCGCGCCCGCGGCTACCGCCGGCCAGTCGCGCCCGACGCCGATGATGGTCGGGATGAAGGGCGGCGCCGTCTGCGCTGTGCCGGACGTCAGGAGGACGGCGAAGGCGTACTCGTTCCACGCGAAGATGAGGCAGAAGATCGCGGTCGAGGCAATGCCGGTCGCGGCCTGCGGCAGCACGACCTTGGTGAAGGCCTGGAAGCGTGTGTAGCCGTCGATGAGGGCGGCTTCCTCGTACTCGATCGGTATCTCGTCGATGAAGCCCTTGAGGAGCCAGACCGAGAGCGAGAGATTGACGCCCGTATAGAGGAGGATCATGCCGAGATGCGTGTCCGACAGGCCGAGTTGTCGGAACATCAGGAAGATCGGAATCGCGACCGCGATGGGCGGCATCATCCGCGTCGAGAGGATGAAGAACATCAGATCGTCCTTCAACGGTACGCGGAACCGGCTGAAGGCGTAGGCGGCAGCGGTGCCCAGCACCATGCAAAGCAGCGTCGAGCCGAAGCCGATGATCACCGAGTTGAGGAAGCGCTCGCCATATCGCGACGGGCCGACGATGACCATGTCGTATTGGCTTACGATCCGGTCGTACCAGGAGGGATCGTCGCCGAGCGCCGCTAGCGTCTCTTCGCTTGCCCGGGTGCGGGTGGTGAAGAGGTTGACGTAGCCCTCGAGCGTCGGCTCGAAGACGACTTTCGGCGGATAGGCGATCGCATCCGATGGCGATTTGAACCCGGTCGCGACGATCCAGGCCAAGGGCAGCAGCGTGATGAGCGCGTAGCCGACGACGAGCACGCCGGCAAACCATTTCTGACGGCTGGACGCCTCCGTGACGGACGCGCTCATCGCTCTTTCACCTTGTTGAGCGCCTTCACGTAGATGGACGCGAGGCCGAAGACGGTGACGAAGAGGATGACGGCGTAGGCCGAGGAATAGCCCGTGCGCCACTTCTCGAACGCCTCGCGCTTGAGGTTGATGGAGGCGAGCTCGGTGATGGAGCCTGGCCCGCCGCCGGTGAGCTGCACCACGAGGTCGAACATCTTGAAGTTCTCGATGCCCCGGAAGAGCACGGCCAGCATCAGGAATGGAAGGGCCATCGGAATGGTGATGGTCCAGAACTGGCGCCATTTCGTTGCCCGGTCGCACTCGGCCGCCTCGTAGATCGAGTCGGGGATCGAGCGCAAGCCGGCGAGGCAGATGAGCATCACGAAGGGCGTCCACATCCACGTATCGACGATCACGATGGCCCAGGGGGCGAGGTTCACGTCGCCGATCATCGAGAACGAGGCCGGATCGACGCCCGAGAAGAAGGCGACGACGTAATTGAAGAGGCCGATCTGCGGCTGGTAGAGAAAGGTCCAGAAATTGCCGACCACGGCCGGCGAGAGCATCATCGGCAGCACGATGATGGTGGTCCAGAGATCGTTGCCGCGGAACTTCTTGTTGATGAGATAGGCCAGCGCGAAACCGATCAGCACTTGCAGCACCAACGTCCAGACGAGGAAGTGCGCCGTCGCCTGCATCGCATTCCACACGTCGGGATCGGTGAGGATGCGCTCGTAATTGCGCAGGCCCACCCATTCCACGTCGGCATTGGTGCGGTTGGCACGGAAATTCGTGAGACTGAGCCGGACCGTCCAGATCAGCGGGAAGATATTGATCGCCAGGAGGAGCGCGATCGTCGGGCCGATAAAGATCCAGGCGATGGCGCGGTCCGACAGGCCGCGCACGCGCCGCGCGATCGGATCGCTCATGATGCGGAACCGTTCATGGGGACATCCGGTCGGGCGGGGAGGGGGCGCCTATCGAAGCGCCGGATCTAGGCGAGGTGGGACGAAGGCGCAGGGGCCTTCGTCCGGCAACGTCGGCGGCGTCAGAGTTTGCCGTCGTCCTCGAAGGTCTCCGTCCAGTCGCGCACGAGGCCGTCGAGTGCCTCCTTGGCCGTGCCGTTGCCGGCGACGACGTAGTCGTGGAAGCGGCGCTGCGTGTCTTGGAGGAGGGTCGCGTAGCTAGGCTCGGCCCAGAAGTCCTTCACGACGGCCATCGAATCGAGGAAGGTCTGCGCGTAGGGCTGGCTCTCGGGGAAGTCGGGCGCGAGGGTCACGGATTTGAGCGCCGAGTATCCGCCCATCTCCCACCATCGGGCCTGGACCTCCGGCTGTGCGAACCACTGGATGTACTCGAGCGCGGCGTCCTGCTTCTCCGAGTAGGAGACGACCGAGATGCCCTGACCGCCGAGCTGCGCGAACTGATCGCCGCGCGGGCCGGCCGGGTTGACGAAATAGCCCGTCTTGCCGCCTCCGACCTCGGCGTCGTTCTCGAAGCCTGGCCAGGTAAAGGCGAAGTTCATCTGCATCGCCACCTGGCCCGACTTGAAGGCATCGATGCCCTCCGACATGTAGCCGTTGGACGACCCGGGCGGCGTGCAGCAATCATAGAGTTCCTTGTAGAACTCCAAGCCCTCTATCGCCCCATCCGAGTTGACGAAGCCCTCCATGTCGTAGGGCTCGTCGGGGTTCTGGTACTGGAAACCGAAGGAATAGAGGACGTCCATGGCGCCCATCGTGATGCCTTCCGAGCCACGCTCGGTGTAGATCGAAACGCCGTAGACGGTCTTGCCGTCGATCTCGCGGCCCTGGAAGAACTGCGCGATGTCCTTGAGCTCGGCAAACGTGCCCGGAACGCCGAGCGCGCGCCCGTATTCGGCCTCGAAGGCCTCTTGAAGCTCGGGGCGCTCGAACCAGTCCTTGCGATAGGTCCAGCCGACGACGTCGCCGAAGGCGGGCAGCGCCCAGTAGTTGGGTGTGCCTTTCGGCCACTCGGCATAGCCGGTCACGGTCGCGTCGATGAAGTCCGACATCGCGATGCCCTGCGCATCGAAGAAGTCGTTGAGCTTGATGTAATGGCCGTTCTCGGCCGCGCCGCCGATCCACTGGCTATCGCCGATCATCAGATCGCAGAGCTGACCGCCGGAGTTGAGCTCGTTGAGCATCCGATCGGCGAAATTCGGCCAGGGCACGAACTCGAACGACATGGTGTGACCCGACTCCGCCTCGAAATCCTTCGAGAGTTCGACCAGTGCGTTGGCCGGATCCCAGGCCGCCCAGCAAAGCGTGAGGTCTTCGGCCGAGGCCTGCGTCGTGGTGCCGGCGAGCCCGGCGGCCAGACCCGCGACGACGGCGGAACCGGTCAGAAGTGTGCGTTTCGTCATCTGTCTCTCCCAGGTGATGACCCCGGGATTCGACGCCCCGGTGGTTCGTTGAGAGCTACCGTACACAAGCCGACGACGTGGTAAAGCAATTTCTGAGGTACGTGCCTCAGAAAGTTTCCATGGAAGCGACCGGGAGGTCGAGGCTGGGCGTTCATCGGCGCACCCGCGATGCGTTGGCGACGTGCGAATAACTGTCGTATGACCGCGCGATGTGAAATGAACGCAGGGCGCGATGACCGAGAGGCCGACGACGAGGGATTTGGCCCGGGCGGCCGGCGTGAGCCTCGCGACCGTCGATCGCGTGCTCAACGGTCGCGCGGGCGTGCGCGCGGCAACGGCAGAAAGCGTGCGCCGTGCGATCCAGGAGATCGGCTTCGAGCGCAACACGCTGGCCGCCGCGCTCGCCCGCCGCCGCCCGATGCGCTTCGCCTTCGTGCTGCCCGCTCCGGCTGGCGAATTCGTCGATCAGATCCTCGGCCATCTGGAGACGTCGCGCGATGCGCTCGCGGCCGAGCGGATCGAGACCGAGACCTTCGTCATCGCCGAGGGCGATCCGCACACTGTGGCCGGCGTTCTCTCCGGGCTCGACCCGGACCGCTATGACGGCGCCGCCATCATGGCACCCGAGACGCCCCAGGTGCGCGACGCGATGCGGCGCATGGCGGCGCGCGGAGTCGAGCCGATCGCCTTCATCGCCGGCCAGGTTGCGCTGCCCGAGATGCCCTTCGTCGGGATCGACAACCGGGCGGCGGGGGCGACGGCCGGCGAACTGATGGGCCGGCTCATCGCACCGCGCGCGGGCTCGATCCTCGTCGTCGGCGAGAACCTGCGCTCGCGCGACAGCCTCGACCGGAGGCTTGGCTTCGACGCCGTCATGGGCGAGATGTTTCCCGAACTCGTCGTCCTGCCGTCGATCGAGACGCGCGGCGAGGCCGAGCGCACGCGCGCCGCGATGGCGCGCGCGATGGCCTCCCACGACGATCTCGTCGGCATCTACATTCTCGCCGCCGAGGCCCGGCTTCCCATCATGGCCATAGCCGAGGCGCGTACCCATCGCTCCCTCGTGCGCATCGCCCACGAGCGTACGGCCTCGACCGAGGCGGCGCTGAGGAGCGGCGCGCTCGACGCGCTCATTACGCAGGACCAAGGCCACCTCGTCCGCAGCGCCATCCGCACCCTGCGTGCCCGCTGCGAGGGCCGGGCTACGCTGGCGGCGCAGGAGAGAATCAGGATCGAGATCCTGATACGGCATAACCTTTGAGCATTGCTGCGGTTGGCTCGGTCCATGTCGCATTGTGGAAGTGTGTCGGGAGCGACCCCCCCCGCGCGCGAAGTCTAGTTCGTCTTGCCACCCACCTCCCGCCGTCATTCTCGGGCACCGACCCGAGAATCCAGGAGCGCACTGCGTAAGGCGCGTTGCACCTTCTAACCCATCGCACTCGCATCGGCGTTTTGCCTTCGGTCAGAGTGACGCCACCGCCCTTACATCCTCGGGTCGGTGCCCGACGATGACGGTGAGGAGACTGAGCCGACGTGGCGGCAAATGTTCGAAAGCGCCGGTCTAGACAGTCGTGAAGCGGATAGGCGTCGCGCCTTTCCAGAGAACGTGGTTGCCGAGCTCCATCAACTGGTCCTGGCCCTCGACGATGGTGAGGAAGTGGTTGCCGGCGAGCTGGCCCATCTTGGAGGCGAAGGAAAGGCCGCCATAGGCGAGAAGGACTTCCGTTTCGCTGATGCCGCCCGGGTAGAAGATGAAGTGGCCGGGGGCGGGATGGCTCGTGTGGTTCTCGTAGCCGAAGTCGAATTTGCGCTCGCCGAGCGGGATCCAGACCCCTTCGCCGCTCCAGCGCACGTGCACCAGCTCGCTCTCCCATGGCAATAGCGCCTTGAAGGCGCGACAGGTATCGGGTGCCGCGTCGCTCTCCAGCTTGGCTTTGAAGGTGAAGGGGCCGGCGTCGATGTGGATGTCGCTCATGCTGCTTGGTCCTTGGCGAAACGGTCGAGGGTGAAGGGTGAGAGATCGTGGCGCAAGCGCCCGGCGAGGGCCGCCTCGGCGGCTTCGCGGCCCATCAGTGGGCCGAGCGTATAGCCGTTCGCGGTCGCGGCGATGACGACGTGCGGATGGCCAGGTAGCGGGCCGATCAGGGGCGCACCGTCGACATCGATGTTCATTGCGGCCCAGCTTCGCACGACGTGGAGACCGCCCACGGCCGGCACGGTGCGCGCCGCGACCCACAAATTGCCTTCGAGGCTTTCGGGCAGCACCTGCGGCTGGCCGGACGGATCGACGCTCGCGGTCCAGGCGCCGCCGATGAGGATCGTGCCGGCATCGGTCTGCTTCATCGTCAGGTGGCGGTCGGCATGGGCGAGGAGGCAGGGGACGAGCGGCGGGGCCGTCTCGGTCACCACCATCTGGAGAGGCGCGCCGCGCACCGGCACGTCCGCGCCGAGAAGCCGGGCGGCCTGCGCCGACCAGCCGCCGGCGGCGATGACGATCCGTGCTGCGTGGACATGCCCTCGCGGGGTCTCGACGGCATAGCCCTCGCCATCGCGCATAATGCCGGTGACGGGCGTCCGCTCGGCGAACAGGGCGCCCGCGTCTCGGGCGGCGCGCACGAGCCCCATCGTGGCGGGCAGCGGGTTGATCTTGCCCTCGCCGGGGCACCAGGCCGCGGCGACCATCAGCGGCGAGACGGCGGGTGCGATGCGTTGGATCTCGTGGCGGCCGATAACGTGGGTTTCGATGCCGACGCTGGCCTCCGCCGCGGCCTTCCTCTCGAGGAAGACGCGCTGCGCCTCGTCCTCTGCGACCATCAGACCGCCCGTGACGCGCATTTCGAAGTCGGCGCCGAGTTCGCGCTCGAGGTCTCGCCAGAGCGAGATGCTCTCGGCCTGCAGAGGCAGCGTTCGAAGTGCGGTCGACCCATCGGCGAAGGCCTTGGCGCCGAAATCCCAGGAGAGGAGCTGCAAATGGAGACTGCCGGCGTTGCCGCCAGACGCCTCGCCATTCAGCCGACCGCGCTCCAAGCAAAGAACGCTCGCGCCGCGCCGCGCCGCATGGAGGGCCGCGCTGACGCCGGTGACGCCGCCGCCGATGACGACAAGGTCGACGCGTGTGATGCCGAGGGGTTCGCGATCGGCTACGCCGGGGCGCGCGGCCGGCAGGCTTTCCCGGTGGCCGCCCCATTCCGGTTTGGCCCGACCGAGCGCTGCGACGGGCACGGGCCGAGCCGGAACCTGCGGTGCGAAGAGCGCTTCCGCCGCGACCGTGTGGCCGCCCGCGTCTAGCATCGCAACGAGCGTGCTCGCACAGCTTCGGCCCTGACAGCGCCCCATGGCGGCGCGGGTCGCGCGCTTGAGCGCGCCGAGATCGGTCGCGCCTTCGTCTAGGGCGCGGGAGAGATCGGCGGCGGTCACGGTCTCGCAGCGGCAGACGATGGTGTCGCCTTGTGGCGGCTCGCGCGGCGGGGCAGCGTAGGCACGCCAAAGGGCGGTCTGGAAGCGCCGCGCGCCGGCACCCTCGGCCAAGGCGGAGGGACCGGTTGCCGAGGAGGCGTTCGAAGGGGCGAGATAGCGCAGGACGGCAGCGCCAGCGATCCGTCCTTGCGCCGCCGCGAGCTGAGCACCACCGAGACCGCCCGCATCGCCGGCGATCCAGAGGCCCGGGGCGGTCGTCGCGCCCTCGTCGTCTCGTACGGTCCCGATAGCGCCGTCCGCGCCGCGCGTGACCGTACAGCCGAGCATGCGCGCGACCTCCATCTGCGGCTGGAAGCCGTCGCCGGCGCAGACGGTGTCGATGGCGAACCGGCGCTCGCGGCCTTGTCCGTCGCGTATGATTGCGGCCTCCACCCCGTCCGTGCCCTCCACGCGCGCAAGCTCCCAGCCATGCAGCACGGGAACGCCCGCACGGGCGAGCCTCGCACGGTAGGCGAGGCCGAGGCGGCCAAGGGCGGGGTCGGCCATCGCGGCCCGCAGGAGGCCGAACGGGCGGAAGGGCGCGCGCTCGGCCACGGCGACGACATCGGCGCCGAGATCGAGAAGCTCGACGGCCAATTGAAGTCCGAGCGGGCCGTGCCCGGCAATGAGAATGCGTCGGCCCGGTACGACGCCATAGCGGCGGGCGATAGTCTGGCCGGCACCGATCGTCATGGCGCCCGGCAGCGTCCAGCCCGGTACGACCGCCGGTCGCTCGACGGCGCCGGTCGCCATGATGACGGCGCGAGCCTGGAAGACCGTCTGACGGTCGCCTCCGACCGAGCGAAGCGCGAACCGGTCGTCCTCCCGGCGCGCGAACCACACGGTCTCCCCGCTTCGAAGGACGGCGCCGCTCGCACCGAAGGCCTTGCGCAACGCGTCGCCTGCCCGGTGTTGGGCGTCGAGCGCGCGCTCGCCCCGAAAGCCGGCGCTGCGGGGTTTGAAGTACTGCCCGCCGGCGGCCGAGCGCTCATCGAGAACTATGGTCGAGAGACCGGCCGATGCGGCGACGCAGGCTGCCGACAGTCCGGCTGGTCCGGCTCCGAGAATGGCGAGATCGCACACGGTCGTCTCGGGCTCGGCCGCGTTGGTGATCGCGCTCGAGGGGAGGGCGGTCCCGTCGGCCTGTGACGCGACGGTGAGGCCCTCCGTCGCCTCGACGAGGCAGGCGCGCTGCGAGAGGCGGCCGTCTACGGTGACGAGGCAATCGTAGCAAGCGCCCATGCCGCAATGGACGCCGCGCGGGGTGCCGCTGCGCCGTCGGCCGAGCGTGCGCACGCCCGCCGCACCAAGGGCAGCGGCGATGCTGTCGCCCTCGCGCGCCTGGATGGGCGCGCCGTCGAAGGTGAAGGAGATGTCGGACACGGTCAGGCGGCGTGCGCTCGGGCCAGACCCATGCCGTCGAGGATCGCGGCGACCTCGGCGACCTCGGCGGCCGGCAAAGGTAGCCTCGGCGCGCGGGGGTCGCCGACGTCGCGGCCCATCAGATTGAGCGCCGCCTTGCTTGCCGAGACATAGCGATGTCCGCCGACGAGGCGGATGATCGGCAGGATGTCGGCGTAGAGCGCGCGCGCTGCCGCGTGGTCGCCCTCGTCGGCGGTCAGCGTGAAGAGGCGGGCGAAGGCGGCCGGCATCACGTTGGAGCCGACGGCGACCCAGCCCTCGGCCCCGTTGCAGAACGATTCGTAGCCCATGATGCCGCCGAAGACCGTCATGCGCCCGCCGCTGAGATCGAGAATGTCGCGTACCCGCGTGACGTCCATCGTCGATTCCTTGACGTAGTCGACGCCGTCGATCTCGCTGAGGCGCGCGATGATGGGTGGGGTAAGATCGACATTGGCGGTGGCGGGGTTGTTGTAGAGCATGATCGGTATGCGGATCGCGGCGGCGATGCGCTCGTAATGCCGGATCAGCTCGGGGGTGGTCGGTGTCGAATAGAAAGGCGGGATGATCATCACCCCGTCGGCACCGATGTCCTGTGCCATCAACGCGGAGTCGATCGCGTCCTCGGTGCGCTCGGCGCCGGCGCCGACGAGGACGGGCACGCGCCCGGCGGCGGCCTTCACGGTGCACTCTGCGACAGCGCGGCGCTCGGCTTGCGTGAGCGATAGGAACTCGCCGGTGGAGCCGAGTGGGATGAGGCCGTGAATGCCCTCGCGCACCTGCCAGTCGGTAAAGTGGGCCTGCGCCCCGAGATCGAGACCGCCCGATGCGTCGAAGGCCGTGATCATGACGGTATAGGTGCCGCGAAAGCCGGCCATCATGTCGTCTCCAGGGTCACGTCGGCTCCAGAGTGAGGAGGCGAAGGGGGGTGCGGCGCGTCAGGTTGTCGATGAGATCGGCGGTGAAGCCGAGGCGGCGCATGAGCGCGGTCACGTTGCGCAGGATGTGGCCATAGCCATGCCCGCCCCAGGTGCGCAGGCGCGTTCGGGTACAGATGTCGTGGCTGATCGCGATACGCGCACCCCAGCCGTGCTCGGCCAGATCGCGGATAAGGCGCAAGCGGCCGAGATCGGTTGGCAACTCGGTCTCGCCCATCCAGTAGTGCGACTGCTCGATGCCGAAGAAGTCCCACTCGACGCAAGCGCCGCGCTCGAGTAGTCGCGAGATGCCGCGCCCGTCCGGGTGGGTTCGGTCCATGTGGCAGAGGATGGTGCGTGAGAGATCGCCGCCGGCGTCTTCCATTACGTCGAGGATCTGTACGCAGGCGTCTTCATGCCGGCCCGGATGAACGCTGACGGCCGCGCCGGTCTGCCGCTGCGCCCGCGCGGCCGCCACCAGGGCGCGCCGCTCCACCGGTTCGAGCGGCCACGAGCATCCGATTTCGCCGATGACGCCGGCACGGATATCCGTGCCGTCGAGCCCGGTCTCGATCTCGGAGGCGAAGCGTACGGCGAGCGCGGCTTCGTCAAGCGCGACTAACGCCGGGTGCAGGAAGGGCGCCGTATAGGTGCCGGCGGCCGCGACGACGTGGACGCCGCTGGCGCGGGACGCGCGCGCCAGCCCTTGCGCATCGCGCGCCAGGCCCGCCACCGACTGATCGACGATGAGCGAGCCGCCGTCGGTTGCGTAAAGAGCCAGCTCGCGCGCGGCGATGCCGACATCGCGCTGGTGCGCGTTGGCCGGCGCCTCGTTGGAGCGGTAATCGGTCTGCCAGCGGTCTTCCATCCCGATCTTCGCATCGCGATCGCCGCTGGCGCCGGGCGGCACGATGTCGAAGAGGACGTGCTCGTGCAGCAGGGCCGGGCCGATGTCGCCGGCCTCCACGTCTCCCAGCACGGTCCGCACCACGCCCACGCTAGTGCTGCAGGATCTTGGAGAGGAAGGCGCGGGTGTGCTCGCTCTTGGGCGCGGTGAAGAAGGTCTCGGGCGGCGCCTCCTCGACGATCATGCCGTCATGCATGAGGAGCACCCGGTCGGCGGCGGCGCGCGCGAAACCCATTTCGTGCGTGACGACGATCATCGTCATGCCCTGATGCGAGAGATCGACCATCACGTCGAGGACTTCGGAGATCATTTCAGGATCGAGCGCCGATGTCGGCTCGTCGAAGAGGAGGACCTGCGGCTTCATCGCCAAGGCACGGGCGATGGCGACGCGCTGCTGCTGGCCGCCCGAGAGTTGGCGCGGGTAGGCGTTGGCCTTCTCCGGCAGGCCGACGCGCGTAAGAAGCGCCATCGCCTCCTCGACGGCCTCGGCGCGGGGAACCTTCTTGATGCGGATCGGCGCTACGGTGATGTTGTCGAGTACCGAGATGTGGGGGAAGAGGTTGAAGTTCTGAAAGACGACGCCGAGTTCCCTACGCTGGCGGGCCACTTCGGCGTCTTTCAACGAGACCGTGCGCCCGCCCCGTTCGCGATAGCCCATCCGGTTGCCGCAGGCGGTGATGCGGCCGCCCTCGATCGTCTCCAGATGATCGATGCAGCGCAAGAGAGTCGACTTGCCGCTGCCCGACCGGCCCGCCACCACGACGACCTCGCTCTGGCGGACGGTCAGCGACACGCCCTTGAGGACCTCCGTGCCGTGAAACGACTTTCGCACCTCGTCGATGATGACGATGGGCTCGCCAAGTGTCTTCGCGGGCCGCACCGGACGGGCGGCGGCGGTCTCTATCGGGGCTCCGGGCACGCCCGGAAGTAGAGTCTCGGACATCGTTCAGGCCCCCGTCGCGCCGGCCGCGCGGACGGCTTTGGCAAGTTCCTTCTCGCCCTCCGGCGCGACGGCGGCGGCGGGGCCGAAGGGTTTCTCGTAGTGGTTCTCGATGACCATCTGAATACGATGCCAGATCGAGACCAGGACGAGATACCAGAAGGCGGCGACCAGATAGACCTCGAGGATGCGGAACTCGATCTGGGCCAGCATCTGCGCGTTGCGCATCAGCTCCTCCATCGAGATGACGGAGGCGAGCGAGGTGGTCTTGAGCATGCCGTTGAACTGGTTGCCGAGGGGCGGGATGATGGTGCGCGTCGCCTGTGGCAGGATGACGATCCACATCCGCTCGCGCCACGTCATGCCAAGCGCGCGGCCGGCGTCGTCCTGACCTTTGTCGACCGACATGATGCCAGCCCGGATGATCTCGGCGAGGTATGCGCCCTCATTGAGCGCTAGGCCGAGGATCGCGGCCTCGACGACGTTGAGCCGGATGCCGAGCTGAGGCAGGCCCGTGTAGATGATGACGAGCTGGATGAGGATCGGCGTGCCGCGAAAGAGCCAGATGTAGAACTCGGCCGCCCAGCGCATGGCGCGGTTGCCGTACATCTTCGTCAGGGCGGCGAGAATGCCGAGAGCGAGGCCGATCGCCATCGAGACGACGCTGAGCCAGACCGTCGTCCAGGCGCCCTGCAGCATCAGACCGTTGGTCAGATACTCGAAGAAATAGGCCCAGCTCCAGTTCACGGCCGTGCTCCTCGCCCTCTGGCGCGGACCTTGAGGCGGTCGCGCGTCCCCGGCAGTTGAGTGATGGGCGCGGCCGCCGCCTGGCGACCGCGCGATTGCAAGAGGAGGTCAGCCCTCGGGCGCGTGGAAGACTTCGAACGCGCCGCTATACTGGTCCCAGAGGTCGATCTGGGTAGCGCCGTAGGACTCCATCATCTCCTGGTAGGTGCCATCGGCCTTCATGTCCTCCAGCACCTGGGCGACGGCGTTGGCCAAGCCCTCATTGCCCGCGTCGAAGCCGAAGGAGGACGGCAGACCGGGGTTGAGCGCGCTCGCGCCGACCGAGAACTGACCGCGCTCGGCATAGTAGGCAGCCGTCGCGTCCGGTCCGAAGACCGCCTTGACTTGACCGGCGCCCAGCGCCGCGAAGGCCTCGGCGAAGGAGTTGAAGGCCTGGATGTTCATCGGGGCGAGGCCCTTGGCGACCTGCTCGTCATTGATCTCGCGGATCAGCTTGTCGGCGAAGCCCGCGATCTCGGTTCCGACGGGTTGCCCGGCCAGATCGTCGTAGCCGGTGACGCCGAGCGGGTTGTTGGCCTCGACGACGATCGCCAGCGCATTCACCACATAGGGCACCATGCGCATGATCTTGGAGCGCTCCTCGGTGTAGTACATGCCCGTATTGACCATGTCCCAGCGCTTGTTGGCGAGGCCGGGGATCTGTACCTCGAAGCCGACGTTCCGGTACTCGGGCTCGAGGCAGAGGCGGCGGGCGATCTCGTTGCCGAGGTCGGGGTGGAGGCCTTGAAGGTTGCCGCTGGTGTCGATGAACTGGCGTGGCGGGATCGTCGCATTGATCGACATGGTGAGCTTGCCCTCCTCGACGAGATCGAGGCCTTCGGGGCAGTCCTGCGCGTAGCTCGCGCCGGTCATCACGGCCATCGTGCCGGCGAAGGCGGCGAGGAGGGTCAAGGGTCTGGTCGTCGTCATCGTTCTCTCTCCCATTGCGCCGGGCACCTCGTGCGCGGCATTCCACTGCGATGTTCAGGCCGGGGTGGCACCGGATCGGTTCGTGTCCGCCGGTCGCCGGCACCAGTCGGCGACGATGGCCGAAGTCACCTCGACCATCCGCACGAAGTCGTCGGCATCCACCCATTCGTCGTGACGCCCGTTCTGCGACAGGTCCCCGCCAAGGCAGCCAAGCCCCACGCACGGGATGCCGGCCTCGACCGGCGGATTGCGGATATCGCTCGACGTGTGCATCGGATTGACCTGGGGCTCTCGGCCCGTGATCCGTGAGACGGCGGCCGCGCTGACCGTATAGAGCGGATGGTCGGAGGCGACCTCGGCGCCCGTCACGCCCGTCAGCCACACGATCTCGGGCGGGTGCTCGCGCAGCCATACATCCCCGTCGGCCGCCTCCTCGATGGCCGCCTCCACCTCGGCCTGCACCTCGGCCAGCGTCTCGCCGGGCGGGAAGGAGAGCGCGCCACCCATCTCGCACGTCTCCTCGAGCCGCGAGAGCTTGGTCATGTCGCCGCAGCGAATGGACGCGATGTGGAGGTTGGTCGCGCGACCGACCTCGGCCTCGATGAGGGGATGGCGGATCCGCGCCGCGCGCCGCTCGGCCAGCGCGTAAAGGGCGGTATGAATGAGGACGGCTTTGTCGATCGGGTTGACGGCGAGGTGTGAGAAGGCCGTATGCCCGGGCTCCGTAGTCTCCGGCAATCGGCCGCGAACCGTGATGCGGAATTCGAGTTGTCCCGAGGCCAGCGCCTTGATCTCGCCCATGCCGAGACCGGACTCGGCCGGATGGAGATAGAGCGCTGCATCGGCGGTCAAGCCCTTGTGAAGGAGGGCGGCGACGCCGCGCGCATAGCGCTTGCTCGGCGTGCTGGCGAACTGGACGGTCCCGCGCCCTTCCAGCCCGGCGACCTCTTCGAGCGCGAGCACGGCGGCCGCGCAGCCCGCGAGATCGTCCGCGACGCCCCATCCGTAGTAACGTTCGCCGTCCAATGCGCCGGTGAAGGGATCGCGGCTCCAGGCGGAGACGTCGCCCGTCGGCTCGCCGTCCGGATGCGCAAAGAGGAGGAGGCTCGCCTGGGCTTCGTCGCCCGGCAGGCGCCCGACGACCGCGCGGCGGTGCTCGGCGTTGCGCGCATCGTCGCGCGCGAACTCACCGCGAACGGGGACCGCGCCCGGATCGTACTCGACCTCGTCGACCGTGCAGCCGATGGCGCGGAGGCGATCCGCGATTACGGTCTGAACCGCCGCCTCGCCATGGCTTTGCGCCGCGACGAGCTCACCAAGGAGGTCGAGTGCAGCGCCCCGCATATCCTTCGCCCGACCAGTCGTCACGGCGGCTCCCATCACGCAAATTGTAGAGACTGAATACAATCTGTATACAATCTTGCGTCAAGCGTCATTTCTCGCCACGCTGGCGTGCAGTTGAGCAGGAGCGGCTGAACACGGCGGAATTGCTTGAGGTTCTGGGTCAGAACAAACCGTTCTGCGGCCGTTTCCGGCTTCATCGCCAAAGGCGGCGTTCATGCCCGCTTGTCCGGCGGGGCGCGGTGTGCAAGGGCAGGTCTGAGTTACGACACAGGTTCTACATTCAGGAAACGCGGCCGGTGATGGGCACCAGCGAGACACGTTCGATTCCCCTGGCCATCGTAGATGCGCCGGGCGATCCGCCGTCGGCATCGCCCGCTCCAGGCCCCTCCGCGCGAGCAGGGACGCTCTCCGAGCAGGCCTACCAAGCCCTCTCCCATCTCATCCACACACGCGAGTTGCGGGGCGGGCAGGCGCTTGTGGAGCAGCACCTCGCGGCCCAGCTTGGCATCTCGCGCACGCCGCTGCGCCAGGCCATGCAGCGCCTCGACACCGAGGGCCTGCTGCGCAAGACGGCCAATCGGAGCTATGTCGTCCGGCAGGTCGAACTGAAGGAATATCTTCACAGCCTGCGCGTGCGTGAGACGCTGGAAGCGGAGGCTGCGGCCCTCGCCGCATCGCGTCTCGATCCGGCGTCGATCGCCAGCGTGCGGGCCAATGTGGAGACGGTGCGGGACAGTCAGCCCTACAACATGCTGGCCCACTGGCGTTCCGATGACGAGGTGCACGAACTCTTCATCGACGCTTGCGGCAATGCCGTGATGAGTCGTATCCTCACCTCGCTGCGAACCACGACCCAACTCTTCGAGATCGACCGGCTGGCGGAGCGGCTGGCCCCCGACTCGCGCGAGCACGAACGCATCCTCAACGCGCTCGAGGCGGGGGATGCCAAGGCCGCTCGGAGCGCCGTGGCCGCACATATCCGCTCGCTGTTCAAGTTCGCCGTCTCCGCCGTAGGGTGAGCCGTCGACGCGATATCGCATACATTAGCTACGGCCGGTTCCAGCAGGCCGCATGGTGACCGGCGGCCTTTTCCTCTAGCGGCGGCGTCTCAGTCGCGCAGCGTGCCGTGGCGAGCGGGCAGCGATGCCGGAACCGGCAGCCGGGTGCGCCATCGCGAAGATCGGGCACCGCTACCAAGTCCGATGCCGGCTCACCGGTCCGCCGCAGCCTGGCGCGCTGGATGGCGGGGTCGGTGACGGGCACGGCTGAGAGCAGGGCTTCCGTATAGGGATGGATCGGCCGTTCGTAGATCGCGTTCCGATCGGCTATCTCGACGAGGCGGCCCGCATAGAGGATCGCAACGCGGTCCGAGATATGCCGCACGATCGAGAGGTCATGCGCGATGAAGAGATAGCTGAGGCCGAACTGTCGTTGCAGGTCGCGCATCAGATTGACGACCTGCGCGCGCACCGACACGTCGAGCGCCGACACCGGCTCGTCGGCGACGATGAGCGAGGGCTTGAGCGCCAGCGCTCGCGCGATGCCGATGCGTTGACGCTGTCCGCCGCTGAAGGCGTGGGGATAGCGGGCATGCGTGTCGCTCGGCAGGCCGACGAGATCGAGAAGGTCGGTCACCCGCCCCCGCGCATCGGCCGACGATTTGGCGAGGCCGTGGACGATCAGCGGCTCGGCGACGATGTCGAGCACACGCATGCGTGGGTTGAGGCTCGAATAGGGGTTCTGGAGGACGAGCTGCATGTCGGCGCGAAGCCGGCGCAGCGCCTCGCCCTTCACATGGGTGATATCGCGCCCGTTGAGCCGGATGCGGCCCGTGGCGGCGTCGATCCGCCGGAGAATGGCACGCCCGGCCGTCGTCTTGCCCGATCCCGATTCGCCGACGAGACCAAGTGTCTCGCCGGGCGCGATCGAGAAGGACACATCGTCGAGCGCGGCGAAACTGCGCCGTCGCCCCCAGAGGCCGCCGCCGCCCGTCTCGTAGCGCACGCCGAGCCCCTCGACGTCTAGCGTAGGCGGCCGCGCGTCGTTCATAGGGACGCGGCCCGTGCGGGACTGGTGAAATTCGCGATCTTGCCAGCCTTCCAGCACGCGGCCCGGCCGGATGACGTCGAGCGGAGGGGCGGCGCCATGCGGCAGCCGTCGTCGCCGAGCGGGCAACGGGGGAGAAAGGCGCAGCCGATGATGGGGTCTCGCAAGTCTGGCGGAATGCCGGCGATCGACACCAGCCGGTCCTCCGGCCGCCCGGCCTCGGGCGTCGAGCGCAGCAGGCCTTGCGTATAGGGGTGGGCCGGTGCGGCGAAGAGGCCGTCGATGGCACCCGTCTCGATCACTTCGCCCGCATACATCACGGCGACCCGATCGCAGAGCCCCGCGACGACACCGAGATCGTGGGTGATGAGGATGATGGCGAGGCCGAGTCGGTGCTGCAATTCGGCGAGGAGGTCGAGGATCTGCGCCTGGACAGTCACATCGAGCGCCGTCGTGGGCTCGTCGGCAATGAGCAAGTCTGGCTCACACGCGATGCCCATGGCGATCATCACGCGCTGGCACATGCCGCCCGAGAACTCGTGCGGATGTTGGTCGAGGCGGTGCTTGGCGTCGGAGATGCCGACGGCGTTCAGCAGGTCGGCCGCGCGAGCGCGCGCCTGGCTTCGCGTGAGGTGCAAGTGATGGCGCAGGACCTCGGTCAGTTGCGCGCCGACCGTCATCAAAGGGTTGAGCGACGTCATGGGATCCTGGAAGACCATCGCGATCTCGCGTCCGCGCACCCGGGTGGCCTCGCGCGCATCCGCCGGATCGAGAAGCGAGCGACCGCGCCAGCGCACGTCTCCGCCGGCGACGAAGCCAGGCGGATCGATCAGCCCCATCACGGCCTGCGCCGTCACGCTCTTGCCGGAGCCCGATTCGCCTACGAGGCCGAGCGTTTCGCCGGGCGCGACGGTTAGGCCGACATCGCGGACGGCCTCGACGAGCCCGCCCCGCGTCTCGAAGCGGACGGCCAGGCCCTCGATCTCGAGGAGGGGCTGCGGGTTCGTCATTCCGCGGGGGCTCGGGCGGCTGGCGGGCCGGGGCGTGGCCGGGCGCGGGTCTGCGCGAACCGCTTCTCACGCTCCTTGGGGTCGAGTGTTACGCGCAGCCATCCGGCGAAGAGGTTGATCGACAGCACCGTCGCCACGATCGCGAGGCCCGGAAACGTGACGAGCCACCACGCGATGAAGATGTAGTCGCGCCCGCCCGCCACATCGAGGCCCCAACTCGTCGCCGGCGGTTGCACGCCGAGGCCCAGGAAGGAGACGGCGGCCTCGGCGAGAACGACGTTGGTGAATTCGAGAATGCCGACTGTGAGGAGCGGAGAGACGAGGTTGGGCAGGATGTGGCGCGCGATTACGCGGCCCGGCCGGCACCCGATGACTTCGGCGGCCTCCACATAGGGGGTCTGGCGCGCCGAAAGGACGAGGCCGCGCACCAACCGGGCGTAGACCATCCAGTTGGTCACGGACAGAACGAGGACGAGCGTGCCGGTGCCGGGGCCCACGACCGATACGACGAGGAGGATGAGAAGGATGCCCGGAAACGAGACCTGGATGTCGACGAGCCGCATCAGCAGGCTGTCCGTCCGTCCGCCGCGATAGCCGGCGAGAAGGCCGACCGTCACCCCGATCGTGCCCGCGACGAGGACGACGGCGGCGCCGATGAAGAGCGTGATCCGCGCGCCCCAGATGATGCGGGAGAGGACGTCGCGGCCGAGCTGATCCGTCCCTAGCGGATGGGCCCAGTCGCCCCGCGCCAGCCAAGCCGGCGGACGCAGCCGCGCGATCACGTTCTGCGCCGCCGGATCGTGCGGTGCGATGAGGGGGGCGAGAAGCGCCATCAGGACGATGAGTAGGATGACGACGAAGCCCGCGAGCCCTGCCTTGTCGGCTGTCAGCTCGCGAAGGAGAGCCGTGATCCGGCCGGGTTCGCGCACGTCAGTTGAGCGCGATGCGCGGATCGATGGCCTTGAAGGCGACGTCGAGCGCGATGTTTGCCACGACGATGAGGAAGGCGACCGTGAAGACGATGGCCTGCATCAGAAAGAGGTCGCCGCGCTGGATGGCCTGGATGGCCGTCAGCCCGAGGCCCGGCCAGGCGAAGACGGTCTCGACCACGACGGTGTAGCCGGCCAACGCCGCGATGAACTCCCAGCCCACGAGGGTCAGCGCCGGAATGGCGACGTTCCGCAAGGCGTGAACGCCGAAGATGCGGCGCCAGTGCAGGCCCTTAGCGCGAGCGGTCTTGATGTATTGCGCGTTGAGCTCGTCGATCATCGCCGATCGCACGAGGAGTGTCAGCCGCGCGAGCGGCGCCAGCGCCAGCGTGAGCGCGGGGAGAACGAGATGAGCCGGCGTGCCCATGCCCGACGTCGGCAGCACTTTCAGCGTCACCGCGAAGACGAGGATGAAAAGGAGCCCGACCCAGAACTGCGGCATGGAAAGGCCGAGGAGGCCGAACCCGGTGATCAGCCGGTCCGACGGCCCACCTGGCCGCGCCGCCGCCATCATGCCAAGCGGAATGCCGAGGGCGACGGCCGTGCCGAGGCCCGCCGTGATGAGGAGGAGCGTGTTCGGCAACCGCTCGAACACGACCTCGATGGCCGGTCGCCGCTGCCAGACGCTCTGGCCGAAATCGAGCGTGGCGAGATCGCGCACGAAGCCGACGAACTGGACCGGGATCGGCCGGTCGAGCCCGATCTGCTGCGCGAAGGCGGCGCGCTGCTCGGCCGAGGCCGAGAGCGGGAGCATCAGATCGACCGGATCGCCGAAGACGCGCGTGACGACGAAGACGACGAGCGTGACGCCGAGAACGACGAGAAAGCCCTGCCAGAACCGCCGCAGTATGAATCGTGTCATGCCTCTTCGACCGTTCCCCTCGGCGACGCCTGCCGGCCTATTCGGAGACGGCCATCTCCTTGATCAGCAGTTTGGCGTCGATGCGCGGCTGCCATTCCATGCGCTCCGACATGCCGTATATGTCCTGCAGATTGAAGAGCGGCACGGTGTAGTTGAGGTCGTGCCCCTTCTGGAAGATATCGGCGTAGAGCGCCGCTCTCGCGTCGACATCCGTCGTCACGCGGGCCTCGGTGATCATCGCGGCCATCTCCGCGTCGGAGTTGGAGGCCGCCGCGCCTTCCATCGAATAGATGAAGGACGATTCGCGGTCGGCGTCCAAGAGCTCGTTGGAGTTGGCGATGAAGATGGAATCGGGGCGTGCGCCGTCGCCCATCAGACTGTCGAGATATTGTGAGAATTCCTGCACCTGAATGTCGGGCACGAGGCCGATCTCGGCCCAGTAGGCAGCCACGGCCTCGACCTGCTCGCGGTCCTTTAGCCAGCGCCCCGCGGTGCCGACGACTTCGAGCGTCTTGCCGGTCGCGCCCGCTTCCTCGATGAGCGCTTTTGCGCGGTCGGGATCGTAAGCGTAGGGCTCGATCGCGTCGTTGAAGCCGAAGGCGCGCGGATTGATGTGATGGCCCTTGGCGACGGTCGCGTAGCCGAGGAAGAGGCCGTCCGCCAGCGCCTGCCGGTCGATGGCGAGGTTGAGTGCCTCGCGCACCTTCGGGTCGGACGTGACCTCGTTGTCGACACCGAGAACGAAGACCGAGGTTTCAAGGCCCTCGACGGCGGCGAATTTCGGCACCGTCGTCGTGAATTCGGGGAGGAGGTTGGTGATCACGTCGAGCTCGCCCGCCATGAGGCCCGAGAGCCGCGTGCCCGGTTCGCCGACGAAGCGGTAGGTCACCTCGTCGATCTCGGGCGCGCCGTCCCAATAATCGGCGTTGGCCGCGAGCGTGATGGCGTTGCCGCGATCCCAGTCGACGAAGCGATAGGGCCCGGTGCCAACCGGCTCGTCCGCAAGATCACCCTCGGCGGCGTGCACGGGCGGGATCATCTTCATCCAATACATGCGCGACGGCAGGATGGGGTCGGGGCCGGAGGTAAGGATGCGCACGGTCGTCGCGTCAACCGCCTCCGCGCCTGCGATGGTGCCGAAATAGCCCATCTGCTCCGAATTGTTCGCCGGATCGATGATCCGCTCGACGCTCGCGACGACGGCATCCGCGTCGAAGGGCTCGCCATTGTGGAAGGTGACGCCCTCACGCAGCGTAAACTCCCAGGTCGTCTCGTCGACTTGCGTCGGCGCCGCAGCTGCGAGGCCGGGGCCGAGTTCACCCGTGGGCGAGCGGACCATGAGCGTCTCGTATATATTATCGTTGACGGCGCGCTCGCCGCCATCGTCGCGCAGCTGCGGGTCGAGCGTCGAGGGCTCCGATCCGATCGCGACGGTGATGGATTGGGCCAGCGCGGCCGAGATCGTGAGCGGCGAGGCCGCCGCCATCAGTCCGGCAACCAGAAAGGCTCGAGCCATGGTCCGCATCTGCAATTCCCTCCCATATGAAGCGCCGCCCGTCTTCGCGGTTCGGCGCGTATCGTCGCGGCAAGTAGGGAGCGCCCGCGCGCGGTTGTCAACGCGAGGCGCGCAGCAAGGCGGCCATCTAGTGCCGCGATAAGAGGCAGCGGGGCTCGTGCGCGCCCATTTGGCGTGCCGCCGCCCATGCCGTCACATCGGCCTGCGCCATTGCCGTGCCGGGCTCCCCATTCTAGCGTGGAGCGCACCGCCGCACCCGTCCCGCCGGGGACCGACGGGTCCCGCGCAGCCAAACGAGCATCACGGAGCACCATGGGGCAGCTGACCGTCTCGGACTGGCCGATCCTCGCGGCTGCGGTGCTCGCCCTCGTGGCGGCGGGCGCCGTGCAGGGCGCGGTCGGCTTCGGGTTCAACATGCTGGCCGCGCCGGTCCTTGCCGTCATCGACGCGCGGTTCGTGCCGGGGCCGATGCTGCTGCTGGCGATGCTGGTCTGCGTCGGCGGGGCGTGGCGCGAGATCGACGCGCTCGATCGGCGCGGCCTCGGCTATGCGCTGACCGGCCGGCTGATGGCGGCATTGCCGGCCGTGCTCTGCCTCGGGCTCCTCAGCGCGGCGACCTTCTCGCTCGTCTTCGGTGTCATCGTGCTCCTCGCCGTCGCGGCGAGCGTCTGGGGTCCGAAGCTCGCGCCGACGCCGGTCGCGCTCGTGTCGGCGGGCGCGGTATCGGGCTTCATGGGCACGCTGACGGCCATCGGCGCGGCGCCTATGGCGATGGTCTACCAGAACGCGGATGGGCGGGTGGTGCGCGCGACTCTCAACGCCTTCTTCGTCGTCGGCGGCGCGATCTCGTTGGCGGCGCTCGCGCTCGGCGGGCGAATGGGATGGGGCGACCTCGTCCTTACCATCGGCCTCGTGCCCTTCGCGTTTGTCGGCTTCGCGCTGTCAGGATCCTTGCGGGGGACACTCGACAAGGGGCGGATCCGCGTGGCCGTCCTCGTGGTCTCGGCGCTATCCGGCCTCGTTCTCATCGTGCGCGGTCTCGCCTGATGCCGTGCCGACCATTCCTCCCCAGAGTGAGGCGCGAAGCATGACGCATACCATCGGGACGATCGCCGTCCTCGGCCTCGGTAAGGTCGGGGCTCTCGCGGCCCGGCTTCTCCACGAGGGCGGCTTCACCGTCATCGGCCATGACCGGCAGGTCCTCGATCCTGACGCGTTCCCTTTCGAGGTCCGGCAGTCGGATATCGGCGATGTCGCGGCGCTCGACGGTGTGCCGGAGGGTGTCGATGCGGTCCTCTCCTGCATGCCCTTCCAGTTCAACACGGCCATCGCGACCGCGGCGCACAAGGCGGGGCGACACTATTTCGACCTGACGGAGGATGTCGCGACCACACGGGTCATCGCTGCCATGGCCACCGATGCGAAGGGTCTGATGGCGCCCCAGTGCGGCCTCGCGCCCGGCTTCGTCGGCATCGTTGGAGCGAGCCAGATCGCGGTGCTGGAGACCTGCCGGTCGTGTCGGATGCGCGTCGGCGCCTTGCCGCGGCACCCGACCGGACTGATGGGCTACGCCTTCAATTGGTCGCCGGAGGGCGTGGTCAACGAATATCTCAACGATTGCGAGGTGATCGAGGACGGAACGCGCAAATGGGTTTCGGCCATGGAGTGGCTTGAGACGCTTTATATCGAGGGTCGGCAGCTCGAAGCCTTCACGACGTCGGGCGGGCTCGGGACGATGTGCGCGACCTATCTCGGGCGTGTTGGCAACATGGACTACAAGTCGCTGCGCTATCCCGGCCACATGCGCCAGATGAACTTCTTCTTCCATGAACTCCTGATGCGCGAGCGGCGCGAGGAGGCAGGCGAGATCCTCGTCCACGCCAAGCCGCCGGTGGAGGAGGACGTAGTCTATGTCCATGTCGCATCCGAGGGCGAGCTGGACGGGCAGATGCGCCGCCGGGAGTTCGTTCGAAGCTACCTTCCGCTCGACCTCGCCGGCCAGCGCCGTACGGCCATCGCGTGGACGACATCGGCCTCGGTCGTGGCGATCATCGAGATGGTGCGAGATGGCGCGCTTCCCGCGTCCGGCTTCCTGCGCCAGGAGGACGTACCCCTCGACGCCTTCCTCGCCACCCGCACGGGAGCGCTCTTTGCCTGAGGAGCTACGTGATGGCGTATGGCCCCGCATCGATCGCCGGCGTGTGGCCGGAGACCAGGTCGGCCATCAACCGCCCGGCGCCCGCAGCCTGCGTCCATCCGTTCGAACCGTGACCCGCATTGACGTAGAGCCCTCCAATGCCGGTGGGGCCGATGCGGGGGCGCCCGTCCGGCGTCATCGGGCGAAAGCCGCACCAAGCCATGCCAGGCTCTCCCGCGACCGCGCCGGGGAAGAGACTGGCGGTGCGGCGGCGGATGGCGCCGAGGCTGGTCTCCTGAAGCGACGGGTCGAACCCACATAGCTCGGCCACGCCAGCCACACGCAGCCGGCGCCCGAGCCGCGTCAGCATCAGCTTCGAATGCTCGTCCATGACCGAGGAGCAAGGCCCCTCGCCATCCTTCAGCGCGAAGGTGAGCGAGTAGCCCTTTACGGGATAGAGCGGCAGCCGAATCCCGAGTGGCCGGAGGAGGTAAGGCGCGAAGGGACCAGCCGCGACGATGACGCGGGACGTATCGAGGCGCCCGTCCGCCGTATCGACCCCGACAACCGCACCACCTTCCACCGCGATCGAGCGAACGTCCGTATTGGGCTGGAAGCGGACGCCCGCATTATCGAGCCAGGTCTGCATGGCCCGGCAGAAGAGGTGCGCGTCCCCGGTCTGGTCGTTGGGCAAGTGGAGGGCGCCCGAGAACTCCACCCGCGCTTCGGCGAGGCCGGGCTCGATGGAGGGGATATCGCCGGGCTCGACGAGGCGGTGGGCCACGCCGAACTCCTCTAGGACCGACGCGCTGATCCGCCCCGCCGCCATCTCGTCCGGCGTCTCGAAGGTCTGGAGCACGCCGCCCGTCGCATGGTCGAAGGCAAGGCCCGTCTCCGTCCGCATGGCATCGAGACGCGCGGCGCTGTAATGAGCGATGGTCTGCATGGCGCGCTTGTTCCGTGCGAAGTCGGCGGGTGTGCAGGCCCTAGTAAAGGCGAGGAGCCAGCGCCATTGGGCGGGGTCGAGCTTCGGTCGGATCTTGAGGGGGGCGGCGCTGGCGAACATCCACTTCAGCGCCTTCGCGGGCATGCCGGGTGCCGCCCAGGGCCCGGCGAAGCCGGGACAGAGGCCGCCGGCATTGCCGAAGCTCGTCTCCAGTCCGGCACCTTCGCGCCTCTCGACGATGAGGACGTCATGACCGTCCTTGTAGAGTTCGAACGCCGTCAGAAGCCCGACGACACCCGCACCAATGACGATCGTCGTCACCCGTCGTCTCCTTCGTAGCGCTCGATCCGCACCAGCGCCGATAGCGCGGCGCAGGCCTGGGTGAGCTCTGAGGTCGGGCGGTCGGCGGTCAGCACGTTCGGGTTGCCGTTCCGCTCCGGACCCGCCGCTGCGTCCGACAGCCAGGCGCCGGTCTCCATCACCAGTACGCGCGGGCGGGCGGCCTCGGTAACGTCGGCGGTAGCGAGACAGGCGCCGCGCGCGTTGAAGAGGCGGACAACGTCGCCGGTGCGGATGGAGAGCCGGGTGGCGTCGGCGGGGTTGATGCGCACCGGCTCGGGGCCGATGTTCTTACCGGCTTGATAGAGCTGACTGTGCAGCCGCTTCTTCGGCTGGTTGGTCACGAGATGGAACTCGTCTTCGGCTGCGGCGCCGAGCCATTCCTCGGGCGCGAGCCAGGTCGCGTGGGCCGGGCAGTCTGGCAGGGCGGCAGACGCAATCGTGGGGGCGGCAAGCTCGATCCGCCCTGACGGCGTGGCGAGCGGGGCCGCGTCTGGGTCGTTGCGAAAGGCGGACAGCAAGACTTCGGGCTCCGCCGGCGCCGGCACACGCCAGTGGCCGGCTTTGCGAAAAGCATCGTAATCCGGAACATCGATGCCGTCGGCCACGCCTCTCGCCTCGTTGGACGACCAGAGGTGGCGCAGCCAGGCCTCTTCGTCGCGGCCCTCGGTATACGTCCCCCGCGCGCCCAACCGGTCGGCGAGGTCGGTGAAGATGTCGACGTCGTTTCGCGCCTGCCCGACGGGATCGATGAGGCGGGGCATCGCGAAGACGTGCGGATCGCGCGAGGAGCCGCCGATGTCGTTGCGCTCCAGCGTCGTGGTGGCGGGGAGGACGATGTCGGCGCGCTTCGCCGTCGGCGTCCACCAGGGCTCGTGGACGATGACCGTCTCCGGCTTCGCCCAGGCTCGCTCGACGCGGGTCAAGTCCTGCGCGTGGTGAAAGGGGTTGCCGCCCGCCCAGTAGACGAGCCGGATGTCGGGATAGCGATCCTCACGCCCATTGAATGCATAGGGCTCGCCGGGGTGGAGGAAGGCGTCGGCGAAGCGGGCGACCGGTATGGCCGTGCCGTGCGGGTTGGGAAGGCCCGGCATGGCCGGCACATAGCCGCGCCGGGCGTCGGCGCCGACGGCGTTCATCGAGCCGTAACCGAAGCAGAAGCCGCCGCCCGGCAGCCCGATCTGCCCCAGCATCGCCGCGAGCGCGATGAGGGCGAGGAAGGGCTGCTCACCATGGCGCGCCCGCTGCAGCGACCACGCCATGGTGAGGAGCACGCGCCCGGTGAGAATGCCGTCCGCGAGGTCACGCAACGTCGCCTCGGGGACGTCGCTGATGCCGGCCGCCCAGGTCAGCGTCTTCGGCACACCGTCCGATACACCCGTGACGTAGTCGCGAAGGATTGCATAGCCGTTCGTGTAGCGAGCGAGGAACGCCTCATCGACGCGGCCGGCTTCGATCACGGCGTGCATCAGCGCGAGGAGGATGGCGGTGTCGGAGTTGGGGCGGGGCGCGATCCAGGCGGCGCCGATCCCGTCGGGCCTGTCATCGCGAAAGGGAGAGACGATCGTGACCCGGAGGCCCTTCTCGACTGCGCCCGCCACCATGTCGGGCATGCGGTGATGGCCGGCGCCGCCCGACGTGACGCGCCAGTTCTTCGGGTTGAGGCCGCCGAAGGCGACGAGGTGGTCCGTATTGCCGGCCACGCTCGACCAACTCGTCGCGGCGTGGGAGACGGCGGAGGCATCGCCCAGCACGTGCGGGAGGAGTGCGCCGGCCGCACCCCAGCTATAGTTGCCCGTCTGGTCGGTGAAGCCGCCCGTCGCGGCGAGGAAGCGGCGAACCTGCGTTCGGGCATGGTGGAAGCGCCCGGCACTCGACCAGCCATAGGAGCCGCCGAAGATGGACCGGGGTCCATGCGTTTCGTTGATGCGGGTCAGTTCGCGCGCGACGAGGGAGAGCGCCTCGTCCCAATCGACGGGCACCATCCGCTCGCGTCCGCGCAGGGTGCCGTCGCCGCAGGGGCCGTGCTTCAGATAGCCTTCCCGGATGTGCGGGCGGTCGATCCGGCTCGGCGCGTAGACCCAGGCGGGAAGAGCGCCGATCATGTCGGCATCGGCGCCGCCCACGCCGTGCGCGTCCACCCAGGGGCGGGTACGCACGAGCCGGCCATCCTCGATCTCGGCTTCGAAGGCCCCCCAGTGGCACAGGCTCGTCGCGATCCGGGGCGCCACGCTCCGGGTCAGGCCGCGGCGGCCAGAGCGGCCGGCCCCGCGCGGAAGCCGTAGCGATCGTCGAGGCCGAGCTTGGCGACGATGTCGAGACCCTTGCGAAGTCCCTCGGGCGCCAGCGTCTGGAGCGGCTTGCGCAGCGGTCCGGCCGGCAGGCCGACGGCGCGCATCAGCGACTTGATGGCGACGGGATTGATGGCCGAATAGGCGAAGTGGAGCATGTCGAGATTGTCGAGCCAGGCCGCGCGGCAGGCAAAAGCGTCTTCGCCCGTCTCCCAGGGCTTGGAGATGACCGCCATCTCGCGCGGGATGAGGTTGCCGGTCATGTTCGCCGTGCCGTGACCTCCGAGCGCCATCATGGGGATCACCAGTCCGAGATTGGGCGAGCAGCAGCACATGATCGCCATGTCCGGCTTGGCCGCACAGACCTGCGCCACCTGGCCGACCCGCGTGGTCGATTCCTTGAGGACGACCATGTTCTCGTGCTTGGCGAGCCGCAGGAGGTCGGTCCAGTGGAGGTCCGTCTTCACCCGGGGTGGGTTGTTGTAGAAGCCGATGGCCAGGTCGGAGCTGTCGCACACTTCGAGGGCGTAATCTGCGATTGCGGCGTTGTCAGCGCAGATATAAGCCGGTGCCGCGATGATCGCGCCATCCGCCCCCTCGCCCTTGGCGAAGCGCACGTAGTCGATCGTGGTGGCCGTGTTGTTGCCCGTGCAGCCGTAATACATGTCGACGCCGGCCGGCTTCATCTTGGCCGTGCGGGTGATGATCTCGCGCCGCTCCTCGGGCGAGAGCATGGAGACTTCGCCGGTCGAGCCCATGATGAGGAGGGCGGACGTGCCGTTGGAGGCGTGCCAGTCGATGAGGGTACGAAAGCCCTCGTAATCGATCGAGCCGTCGGCGTTCATCGGGGTAATGAGCGCGACGAAGGAGCCGCGCGGCTGGGTATGGGCCATGGTGTCAGTCCTTTCGAGACGTCAGAAGAGGTTGGGGGCGACGAGCCGAGGCAGGCCGAGGACGAGCCCCGGCCACCAGAGCGAGAGGCAGGCGACGAAGACGGTGAGCGCGCAGATCGGCGCCACTGCCAGCATTGCCCGCCCAAGCCGCACGTCGGCGATCTGGGAAGCGATGAGGAGGCAGATGCCGTAGGGCGGCGTGATGAGCCCGACCGACAGGACGATCGTCGCCAGCACGCCGAGATGCACCGGATCGACCCCCGCCGTGCGCCCCAGCCCCTGGATGATCGGCAGGAAGATGAGGACGGCCGAGATGGGGTTGAGGACCGTGCCGACGAGGAGGAGGAAGCCGATGAGGAGGAGCATGATACCATAGGGGTTCGCCGTGACCCCGAGGATGAAGTCGACCACCATCTGCGCGGCGCCGAGATAGGCGATCAGCCAGCCGAAGATGCCGGCGCCCGCCACCGTGAAGAGCGGCACCGAGAAATCGATCACGGCCGCCGTCAGGAGTGCGGGCAGCGCCCGTAGCGGTACGTCGCGGTAGAGGACGATGGAGAGGAGGAGCGCCCAGCCGACGGCCGCGATCGCGCCCTCGGTCGGCGTGAAGATGCCCCCAACGATGCCGCCCAGCACCAGAACGGGGATCATCAGGGGCGCAAGCCCCCGCCCGATCGCGATGCCCATCGGTCGGAGGCCGGGGAACGGCGTTGAGGGATAGCCTCGTCTGACGGCGACGACGAAGGTATAGCCCATCATGAAGAGCCCGATGGTGAGACCGGGCACGATGCCGCCGAGGAAGAGCGCCCCGATCGAGACGTTGCCGAAGGCGCCGTAGACGATGAGGATGATCGACGGGGGTATGATGACGCCCAACGTCGATGAGGCTGCCGTGAGCGCGGCGGCGAAGGCCGGATCGTAGCCCGCCTTCTTCATCGCCGGAATGAGGATGGAGCCGACCGAGGCCGTATCGGCGGCGGCCGAGCCCGACAGGCTGGCGAAGATCATCGACACGAAGACGTTGACGTGCCCCAGCCCGCCACGGATGTGGCCGACCGTTCCGTCGGCGACCGCCAGGAGCCGCTGCGTGATCGAGCCCTCGTTGAGGATCCGACCGAGGAACATGAAGAACGGCACGGCCAGCAGCGTGAAGCTGTCGATGCCCGAATACATCTGGTTGACGACCGAGGCGAGCGGCAAGTCCTCGACCAGCATCACGAGGACCGACGAGAGGATGAGCGCGAAGCCAATATTGATGCGCAGCGCGATCAACACGAAGAAGCTGCCGAGAAGGAGTGCGAGCGGGTTCACGTGGCATCGGCTTGGCGGCGATGGGGCAGGGCGACGGCGATCTTCTCGGCGAGGAAGAGGCCCATCAGCGCGCCGCTGACGGGTATGGCAGCGTAGAACCAGCCCTCCGAAAGGCCGAGCGCCTGTACGCGGCTGCTGGATCGGATATCGGTCAGCATCCAGCCGTAGCGAACGAGGACGTAGACGACGATGCCGCCGGCCACATAGCTGAGGACGTCGAGCGTCAGGTCGGCCCGCCGCCAGCCGGGCGGTACCATGTCGATGCGGTAGTGGACGCCCCGCCGATAAGCGATGGCGGCGCCGATGAAGATGAGCCAGGTGAAGAGGAGCTGCGCAAGATCGAGCGTCCAGATCATCGGCAGTTGCAACACGTTGCGCGCCAGCACCTGCATCCCAACCGTGAGCACGAGCGCGGCGAAACCCATCCAGAGCGCCGTGACGACACAGCGCTCCAGACCGTCATTGATGGACCGGATCACGGGCGCGCCCCGGCCGCCGCGCCTACTGCCTGATCAGCGCCAGTTCCTCCTCGAGGTCGAGCTCGGCCGCGAGCTCGGCCTGCTTGGGCGCCAGCGCTTCCTGGAAGGCGGTGATGTCGGGCCGCGTGACGGTCACGCCGTTCTCGGTCTCCAGCTGCGAGACGAGGTCGGCGTCGTATCCCTTGGCCTTCTCGATGCCGAGCGTGGCGGCCTCGTTCGCGGCCTCCTGAACGAGCGTCTGCAGGTCCTCGGGCAGCTTGTCCCAGCTGCGCTGCGACATCGAGATGTGGGTGCCCTGAATGGTGTGGGCGGTGAGGGCGAGGTAGGGCGCGACCTCGTAGAGCTTGGAGCCCTTGTAGCCCGGAAGCGAGCTTTCCAAACCTTCCGCGACGCCGGTCTGCATGGCCGCGTAGAGCTCGCCCCAGGCGACGGAGACGGGCAGCGTGCCGAGCGCCTCCCAGGTCTGCGAATCGAGCGGCGAGGGCGGCGTGCGCATGCGGATCCCCTCGATATCCGCCAGGCTCTCGACCGGACCCTCGGCGGTCGAGAGGTTGCGGGTGCCGGAGCCGGTGAGCGCGAGAAGCTTCATGCCGACGCCGCGCGCCTCGTAGACCTCCTCGAAATGCGCTTTGACGGCCGAGTCGGGGCCCAGCGTCTCGGCCATCTCGTCCATATCGGCGAAGAGATAGGGCATCGAGAGGATCTGATATTCGGGGACCTGCTTGGCCGCGTTATTGGTGCTCGAGATCATTAGGTCGATCGTGCCAAGGCCGATCTCGCCGATGACGGCCGGGTCTTGGCCCAACTGGCCGGCATCGAAGATTCGCAGCGTGATGCGCTCGTCGCTCTCGGCTTCGAGCTTGGCCTTCATTGCAGCGGCCATGTCGTTATAGGGATGGGGGTCGCTGACTAGCGTGTGCAGGCGCAGGTCGAACTCCGCGGCCGAGGCGGCCGATAGGGCGAGACCGGCGGCCAGACCGGTGATGGCGGTGGCGGAGAGCAGCTTTGCGAGCATGGGTCTTGATCCTCTGACAGGGGGCGATGCGGCGATCGGTGTTGTCGATACCAGCTTTGACGGGTTGCGGGCATTCGATCAAATCAAAACCGGATGCAAGGTCATGCGCTGCTGTTATGACTTAGGCGATCCACCCAACCGCCGCACCAGCGGCATCTCCTCGACGGCGGCGAGAAGCACGTCGACGAAGGCGCTCGCGGCGCGCGACAACGTCCGGTCGGCATGGGCCAGCACGTGAAGGTCGAACGGGATGGCCGGCTCGAAGGGCACCGTGCGCAGGCGGTCGGAGGCGAAGACCGAAGGCGTCAGCGGATCGACGATGCCGATACCGATGCCCTCGGCGGCGAGCGCACAGGCGGAGTAGGACGGCTGGCTCTCTACGGCGAGGTCGAGCGCGATGCCGGCTTCCGCGAAGCGCTGCGTGACGGCGCTCGCCGTCGCGGTATGATAGGCAAGGGCGACAATGGGCTCGCCATCGAGATCGCGGGGCGTGAGGCGTTTTCGCCCGGCGAGGTGGTGACCGGGCGCCATTACGCAGACGCAGTGCGTCCGGTAGGAAGCGATGCGGCGCACATCGCTGCGCGGGCCTTCCATCTGTGCGATGCCGAGGTCGATCTGCTGCGTGCCGACGAGATCGAGGATGCGGGGCGAGGTGTGGACGTTGTGGGTGACCCGCACGCCCTTGTGCATCGGCAGGAACCGGCCGAGCGCGCGCGGCACGACCTCGAAGCTCACCATGGGCAGGCTCGCGAGCGAAAGCGTGCCGTGATGGAGACCGCGCATTTCCCGGGCGAAGCGCTCCAGCCGCTCCAGCCCGTAGAACATGCGGTCGACCTCCTGGGCGAGGCCGCGTGCATCGGGCGTCGGGAAGACCTTGCCGGAGCGGCGCTCGAAGAGAGGAAAGCCCAGATCGTGCTCGAGATCGCCGATGAGGCGGCTGACGGCCGGCTGCGAGACGTTGAGCGCCCGCGCCGCCGCCGTTATCGAGCCGAGCTTCATCACGAGCCGGAAGGCGTTGACTTGGCGCTCGTTCATCGGCGCTGCCTCCTGCCCAGCACCATCTCAGAACGTGCCCGGATAGCTGCCTCCGTCGATAAGCAGCGCCTGACCGGTGATATAGCCGGCATGGGCCGAGCAGAGGAAGGCAAAATAGGCGCCGATCTCCTCGGTCCGCCCGTAACGATTGGCGGGATTGGTAGCGGCGCGCTTGGCCCAGATCTCGTCGAAGGTCGGGCCGCCCGGCACGACGAGATCGGCTACATGCTCGCGCTGCGCATCGCTGTCGAATATGCCGGGCAGGAGCGTGTTGATCGTCACGTTCCGCGCGATGCCCTCGCGGGCGAGGCCGGCGGAGAAGCCGACGAGGCCGGTGCGCGCACCGTTGGAGAGGCCGAGTTCGGCCTGCGGGATCTTCACCGAGCGCGAGGTGATGTTGACGATCCGTCCGAAGCCGCGCGCGAGCATGCCGTCATAGGTCGCGCGGATCATAGCGATGGGGCTGAGCATCATCAGGTCGAGCGCGTCGATCCAGGTGTCGCGATCCCAGTCGCGGAAGTCGCCGGGCCGCTTGCCGCCGGCGTTGTTGAGAAGGATGTCCGGCTCGGGGCAGGCCTTCAGGGCGGCCGTGCGCCCTTCCTCGGTCGTGATGTCGCCGGGTGCGATGCCGACGGGTCGGCCGGTCTCGGCCTCGATCTCGTCGGCCGTGCAGCGCAGTTGGTCAGCGTTGCGCGCGGTGATCGTGACCTCCACACCCTCGCGGGCCAACGCCATCGCGCAAGCGCGGCCCATGCCCTTGCTCGCGCCCGTCAGCAGGGCACGGCGGCCCGCTATCCCTAGATCCATGGTCTACCCTCGTTCAGTCGATCGGCGTCGGGCGATGGCAGGTGAATCGGCGTCAAGCACGATCCGGCCTCCGTCGCATGGCTAGGCACGAGGCCGCGTTCGGTGTCCAGCGCGCATTGCGATCCTCGACTCATCTAGCAGGGTGATCAGCTGCGTGTGGGTAGCCGTATCGTGCGGGGCCGCTGGTCACACTAACCGTCATCCTCTCGGCGCGAACGGTGAAATGCTAGGAAGCCGGTGCCATAATAGCAAATCAGTACTCACCGATCCCCCATGCAAAAATCTTATGTGCCTGTTTGTGCTCCGACTGTGGAGCCTTCTGGCTGGCATTCATTTTCGAGAGAGGACCGCTGGCGCTCGGACTGGCAGGCGTGATAGCGGTTGAGGTGCGGGGGCCTCGACGACCGTCCCGGAACGCATGCGGCTCGACTGGGCAGAGCGCGTTTCGAGGCATCACGGTCGAAAGGATGGCTCTTGCTGTTCAACGCGCCCGTTTTCATCTTCGTCTTCGTGCCCACTGTGGTCGGGCTCTATCACGCGCTCCTCTGGGCCGGGTCCGCGCGCGGAGCGATGCTGGCGCTGGTCACCGCATCCCTTGTCTTCTACGGCTATTGGGACTGGGCCTACGTACCGCTCGTCCTTCTCTCTATCGCGGCGAACTTCGTGGTGGCGAGGCAGCTTGCGGACCAGGCTGACGGGCCGCTGCGAATGGCTCTCGCCGCGATAGGCATCGCAGTCAACCTCGTCGTTCTCGGCTACTACAAGTACACGAACTTCCTCGTCGATCAGGCTGCGCTCGTAGCCGGCACCGATTGGGCGACGCGGATCGTACTGCCGATCGGGCTATCCTTCTTCACCTTCCAGCAGATCGGCTATCTCGCCGACGCCTATGCCCGGCTCGACCGGGAGCGCGATCCGCTGCGCTATGCGCTCTTCGTCCTCTTCTTCCCGCAGCTCATCGCCGGGCCGATCGTCCACCACGGCGAGATGATGCCGCAGTTCGGGCAGCGCCGCCGAGCGCTGGGTGCGTGCCTCGCCGTTGGCCTCACCATCTTCACGATCGGGCTGGCCAAGAAGGTGCTGATCGCCGACGAACTCGCCACCATCGCCTCGCCCGTCTTCGACGCAGCCGCGCTCGGGGTGGCACCCGGCTTCGTTGCCGCCGCGCTGGCGACGCTGGCCTACACGTTCCAGATCTATTTCGATTTCTCGGGTTATGCCGACATGGCCATCGGGCTCGGCTGGATGTTCGGCGTGCGGCTGCCGCCGAACTTCGCCTCGCCCTACAAGGCAACCTCGATCGTAGATTTCTGGCGCCGCTGGCACCTCACGCTCTCGCGCTTTCTGCGCGACTATCTCTACGTGCCGCTGGGCGGCAACCGCGTTGCACCGGCAAGGCGCTATCTCAACGTCTTTGTGGTCATGGTCCTTGGCGGCATCTGGCACGGGGCGGGCTGGACGTTTCTCCTCTGGGGCGTTCTCCATGGCGGAGCCATCGTGGTTGCGCAGGGCTGGGCGCGGATGGCCGGGCTGCGACCCGCTTCGTGGCTTCGTGCCGGACTGGGCTGGGCTGCGACCTTCGTCTTCGTCGCTCTCGCATGGATCCCCTTCCGCGCCGCCAATCTCGACGCGGCGCGGCTGATGTTCGGTGGCCTCGTCTCTCTCCAGATGGGGGAGGTTCCAATCGAGCTCGATCTCGCAGGCCTAGTCGTCCTCGCCGCTGCGGCCGCGATCGCCTTCCTCGCGCCCAACGTCATCGCCCTGATGCGCACCGTCGATCCCGTCCTGCCTGTTCGAGGCTATCCGGCCACCCAGCCGCGTACGGATGGCGGTGGGCTCGTCTGGCGGCCCGGCCCGGTCGTCGCGCTTCTCGTGGCGGGCCTCTTCGTCGTGACGACGACGCGGCTTTCGGCACCGTCCGAGTTCATCTACTTCCAGTTCTAGGGATACACCGCCCATGGTTCTCGATACGCAGGCCGCGCGGGCCTATGTGGCCATTTGGCTGGTCGCGGTCGGCGCCGCGATGGCGGGGCTCTTCGCACTCATCGCGGTCGGCCTTATGATCGGCGCGCCCGACGTCACGACCGAGAGCCTAGTGCGCCACCGCGCCGAGCAGCTGCGCGACCTCGACGCCGATCTCGTCGTGGTCGGCGACAGCAGCGCCGGTTACGGCATCCAGGACACGATCGGCGAGGGCCTGGGTGTCGCGGCCACCAACCTCGCGCTCAACGGCAGCCTCGGCTTCGAAGGCACGCGCGATATGATCGAGCGGGCGCGGCGGTCGGGCGTGCGGCGCATTCTCATCGTTCAGACGGTCGACATGCTCGGCCGCCCGCCACCGAACCTCGCCCATGCGCGAGCCCTGCCGTTCGGCGCGCGCGACTGGCGATCGCATGGCGCGCTGGCCCTACGACTCTACAATAGCGACGATCTCCTTCGCATCGCTGCCACGCTGGCGCGGGTCGTGTTCGGGCAGGCGGAGGCGGCGTTCCCGCGCGACATCTACCGCAGCCAGCGGACCGGTCGGCCGCTCGCCGAGCAGACGCTCGTGGGTGAAGCGATGCTGCACGACGATCCGCAGGCGCTGGCCGAGCTGACCGGCATCGCGGACGATTGCGCGCGGGCGCGCCTCGATTGCACCTATGCGCACGGCCCGCTTTGGGATCGCGCCTGCAGCCATCTCGCCGCACGGATCGCGCATCGCTCTCGGCAGATCAGGGCGCTTGAGAGCCCTCATTTCAGACTTCTCTCGTCGATGCCGGTCTGCATGCCGACCGAGATCGTCGGCAACACCCCCGATCATGTAAAGCCCGAACGGGCTGACATCACGACGAAGGCCTATGCGGAGCTTCTTCTCGCCGCATGGGCGGCGGATGCAAGCTCCGACACGGTCAAGCCCCTCGGCTCGACGTCGGTCCTACACTGATCGTCCGTCGATGCGGGTGACACGGGAAGGTCGGGGCTTGCGAAGACGATCACGAAGTCGCTCTCGTGGCTTCCCCACCGATTGCCCGTCAACGCGCGCAACACCGCGCTCGCGATCTCGTAGCCGGCATGGGCTGCGCGCGAGAATTGGCGCAGGAGCGTGACCTGGTCTCCGACATAGCGGGCCTCGAAGACGACGCCGAAGCCGCGCCGGGCGAGATGGGCGATGAGCGTGTCGGCATCGGCGCCATTGGAGAGCGTCGTCGGGAAGGGCGCTCGCCCTGGCTGGCCGGCGGAGACGTGACCGAGCACACGCCGGTAGAAGAGCACGTGGACCCAGTGCGGCGTCGCCCGCGTCAACAGCGCCTTCAGCGAACGAAGAAGCGGCCCCCGCACGATGAGCACGCCGCCCGGCCTCAGCGCGCGCAGCATGTTGGCGACGGCCCTCTCGGGCTCGGAGACGTGCTCCAGCACGTTCCAGAAGACGACGGCATCGAACCTGCGCCCTTCCAGATCGACCGTCCGGGCGTCGCCGATGAGGACCTCGTCCGCATAGCGATTGCGCGAGACGGATGCGCCGTCGAGATCGAGGACCGTGTAGCGGGCGTCCGGAACGCCGACATAGGAGGCCGAGCCGCCGCCGACCTCGAGAATGTCGATCCGCTCTCGTTCGGCAAAGAACGAGCGGAGGAAAGGCGCGAAGGTCAGGGGAGGGGTTTCGGCCAAGATACGGTCTCTCCAGGCTTGTCGGACGCTAGACGATCGGAAGGGCGCGCGGATCGGTTTCGGTCTGAGGGTGGCGATCCCCTGATGGGTGCAGGGCGAGACGTCACGCCGACCGTTCTCCGCATCGCGCGCTCCTCAACGGGTGTCGTCGGCGGCCGGAGGGATGAGGCGGATCTCGACGATGTCGCCGGGGCGGAGCGGCGCGTCGAGCGCGGCCGGGATCGCCGTTACCGCGTTGCCCTCTCGTCGATGGATAGTCGCCTCGATGCTGGGGGCTGTCGTCAGTCCGGCCAGCGCGACCTGGGTGCGCGCCGCGTCGATCTCGATGTCGATCTCGCGCAGCCTCTGGGCTGCGGTCTCCAGTTCCGCCAACGCCTCGGCGCGGCGCTGATCGTCGAGGGTCGCGAGATCGCGGGCGATGTCGGCGCGGCGGACCGATACGGCGGCGGCCTCGCCCTCGGTGTCGAGGAGCCGCGTGCCGGACAGGAGTTCGGCCCGGCGCGCCTCCAATACGCGGTCATTCGCCACGAGACCGCGCTCGCGCAGGTCCTGCGCGCGTGCCGCTTCCGCTTCGTCGGCCGCCACCGCCTCGGTCTGCGCGGTGTTCTGGCGCGCGAGAAGGTTCAACCGCGCGTCGGTAAGAGCGAGCGTCTCTTCAAGGAAGCTGCGGTCGGCGGCGAGGCTGCCTTTCGCGAGAGCGAGGCGCTCGGCTTGAAGACGCGAGATCGGATCGGACGGGGGATCCGCCTCCAGGCCCGTGCCGCTGAGTTGCGCCTCCAATCGGCGCACGATGGCGCTTTGCAGCGTGTGTCCGACCTCGAGCTTTCGCAACGCCGCCAGCTGCCGGACGCCCTCCAAGGGCGAGAGAACGCCCGCGACGCCCGCACCGCCCGCTTGCGCGAGCGCGGAGCGAACGCTGGCGCCGGGCAGGAACGGCTGTTCTCCCGGCACCGCGACGGCGCCGTGGACGTAGACCGGGCGCCAGGCCGCGATCGCGAGATGGACGGTCTCGGGGCGGATCGGCACCAGCGTCGAGCCCGTGCCCGCATGAAGCTCGAAGACGGTGCCGGCGAGGGCGGTCCGCACACCGTCCTCGACCTCGTCGAGCGTTCTGCCTGCGGCCGTCACGGAGCCTGCAAGCGGCAGACGCAGGGCGCCATCGCTCCCGACCATCGCTTCCGTCGTCAGGTCCTCGAGCCCGAGGACGGTCAGCCGCACGGTATCGCCCGGCTGCAGCCGGGTCTCGGCAGGGATCGACTGCGCAAGGCCGAAGAGCGTCGATGCCAACAGAAGGAGGATGGCGACGACCGTAACCGCGAGCCCGCTCATGAATCCCTGATGCCGCGTCATGCGCCTGGCATCCCGCCGAGCGAGCGATGGAGCACTTCCAGCCAGGAAACGACGGCGCCTGGTGATCTGTCCTCCGGCAGTGTGGGCATCGTACTATGAGGCGTGTCCGGCCTTCGTGGCGGCGGGCGGGCCGTCCAGTCGTCGCGTCCCGCAGCGATGGCCGCTACGATCCGCGTATCCGTCTCATCCCGCGCACCGGGCCAGGCGCCGGCGCTGGCGAGAACGCGTGTGCGCGTCTCGATCGCCGGCCATGCCGTCCACTCGGGTGTCGTGAGAGGGGGGCTGTCGAGCAGGCGTAGCCAGCGCTGCCCGCGGGGTGACGCGACGGCTCGGCCGCCCACCGTGTTGTCGGCCATGTGGATGGCGAGCCCGCTTGTCCCGTTGAAGCGTTCCGGCCGCTTCGCGAAAGGCGTCATGAAAAGCTCGGCCGTCTTCGCAGGTGTCTGTGGACCGGCCGTCGCCGCGTTCCCCCGCACGGTCAGGCGCATGTCGAGATCCGCGTACCGACCTTTGAGATCGTCGCGAAAGAGCGCGTGCAAGGGCGGCTTGGCCCCCCAGTTCGAGACGAGATTGTTGAGTATCGCGGCCGAGCTCGATTGCTCGACCGTCGGCAGGCGCCGGGTGGCGCCTGAGATCGCGTTGCCGGCCAGCAGCACGCCCTGCGCGCCCCGTCGGAGAAAGACGCCGTAATTGTGGGCGCCCTTGGAATGCCCGCCGTCGGTAAGGGGTTCGGTAAAAAGGCTGGAGAGAATGCTGACACCGACAATCCGCTCGCCCTCGCGCGGAGCTACCGACAAAAGCTCGTCCACCGACCAGGAAATGGAGAGATTGCGCAGTACGATGTCGGCGATGTCTCCGCGCACAGAGGCGCCCACGCGTACACCGTCGATCTCGTCCCCGTCATCGCCTGTCGTGGGGCCGGGCCGGATGCGCAGATGCTCCACCACCACGCGGCCGGCGCGCACGATGAGCGACTGCCCGAGAAGCGTGACGCCGCCGCTTCCATCCGAACGGCGCGGCGCCGTCTGACCCGCGATCCACGTGGCCGGACGGCGAATGGCGAGCGGGGCGCCCAGCGCGATATCGCCCGACACCGCGAAAGCGATGACGCGCGCATCGGTGATCGGTGCTCCGTCGGCCGTTTCATCGGTCTCGACGGCCCAGCGAAGCGTGCCGATGGCGCCATCGTCGCCAAGCGAATCGACGATCACGATCTGCGGTTCGGCAAAGGTGCGAGCGAGGAGGGCTCGGTCGGCGCCCGCGACTACTGGCGTCTCTGACGAAGCCGCATCCACCGCCGCGGTCAGCGCAGCGCACCAGATCAGCGCGGCACACCACGCGATGCGGGGCCGTCGCCGGGTGACATAGGAAGATGACGTGTCCACAAGGCCTGCCTCTCGCATCGGCAAGCCCCCCGCCGGGAACGCTAGCGGAGAAGCGCCGCGCTTCGCAAGGGGTTCTGGTCCACGCTTCGGCGGATGACGCGGCTATGGACAACCGAGTCATCGCTGTATGTCTACCGTAGCGTAAGGATGTTGAGGTCACGGGCTGGAGGCGCTACTGTCGTCGCCTCCGCATCTCGCGGGCACGGGGTTCGTGATCATGGGGTTCGGGGCGGTAAGTCTCCTGCTGCTGATTGCCGCACTCTTGGTCGTGGGCGCCATCAGCGGTGCCGCTCTCAACGCCCGCGCCTTCGCCGTCCTCCTCCTCGTCGTGCTGCCGGTGGCGGCGTATTTTTGGGTGAGGCATGGTCTAGAACCGCTCCCCGCTGCGCTGGCGACTTTCGCCTCGCTGGCCGCGCTGCAGGCCGGTTATGTGGTGGCGGTCCTGGTGATGGCGGTCCGCGAACGGGGCCGGCGACGGGCTAACGACAGTCCGGCTGCCCCGACGTTTCGGCCACCGCCCCGCTAACGCATCCGCTATCGACAATGACGCGATCGACTTGCTTAACATATAGCCGCAGACGCCATCACAATCATCGTTAAGGCTTTGCATCTCGCAGACGCGAGATGCTAGAGAATGCGACGGGGGGCCGTGTGGGATAGACGCCATGCAGCTTCTAGGCACTGCCCTTTCCAATCAGGACGCGGCGCATCACGCCACAGCGCCCACCGACCGCCCCGTGCGGCGGCAGCGGGCACGGTGGAAGATCGCGCACTGGTTGCTCGTTCTCGTGATGGCCGGTCTCGACTGGTGTCTCGTGGTCGCCGCGATCTCCTGCGGTGACGCACTTTACCGACTTGCGCTCTACGGCCACCTCGGCTTCGGGCTGGAATCCTTCGCGCTCGGCCAGGTGCTGGGTGTGCTGACGGTCGGCTACGTCCACTACCACGGCGGTTATGAGAGTGGCGCATTGGCCACGCCTCGCCGCGACGCGCGGATATTTCTCCAGGGCTGGGTCCTCGCCTTCTTCATTCTGGGCTGGGTCGTCTTCCTTGCGCAGACGGCGAACGAGTTCTCGCGGGGCGGGGTGACAGCGGCCTTTCTCTCCATCGTGCCTGCCCTCATCCTTCGCGCGAGTGTCCGCTCGCGCCTCCACGCCTATCTCGCCTCGCTGCGGATAGCGTCGCGCACGGTCTTTCTCGTTCATGCCGGCGACAACACCGAGAGGGCCCGGATCGAGCGCCAGTTGGGGCGGCAGGGGATCGAGCTTTCGGGCGGCGCGCACCTCGATCCGGACCGCTTGATGGACGCTGGCGGCGAGGGAAGCCTGCGCCGCGCGATTGCCGAGGCACGACGAGCGCTCGCCGAGGATCGGTTCGACGCCGTCTATCTCTCAGCGCCGTGGCAAGGCAATGGGGACCTGCGGCGTATCAGGGCCATGATGGCGGCGCTGCCGGTGCCGACCTTCCTCTTCGTCGATCCGCAAACGGCGCGCCTCGCGCGGGGCGACGCTCTCCATCTCGGCCGGTTGACGGCCTTTCAGATTCAGCGTGCACCGCTCGGCCTCCTCGAGCGCATGGCGAAGCGCGGGCTAGACGTGGCGCTTTCGGCGCTCCTTCTTATCGTCCTCTCGCCGCTCCTCGCGCTCGTCAGCCTCGCCATCATGGCCGAGAGCGGCGCGCCGATCCTCTTTCGCCAGCGTCGGCAGGGCTTTGGCGGCAAGGTCTTCTCGATCCTGAAATTCCGCACCATGACGGTGTGCGAGGATGGCGAGCGGGTCGTCCAGGCCCAGTTCGGCGATGCGCGGGTGACGCCGCTCGGCCGCGTCCTCAGGCGGACGAGCATCGACGAACTGCCCCAGCTTCTCAACGTGCTGAAAGGCGAGATGTCGCTCGTCGGTCCGCGCCCGCACGCGCTGGCGCATGACAGTCACTACGATCTGCGCATCGCCACTTACGCCAGCCGGCGCCACGTCAAGCCAGGCCTGACGGGCTGGGCGCAGGTGAACGGCTGCCGGGGCGAGACCCGCGAGGTCTCCCAGATGGAGGCCCGGGTCGAGCACGATCTCTGGTACGTCAACCATTGGTCGATCTGGCTCGATCTGAAGATCCTGCTGCGCACGGCCTTCGTCGTCGTCGCGGGCGATCAGGCCTACTAGAGCGCGTCCGGTTCCTATCCATTCACCGAGCGCCCTCTAGGGCTTTGATATTGCGCGGTTCCTTACGCTTCGGCGCTATCGCAACGCCGCTGGAACGGCTCTAGCAGCGACGGGGCGATGCGGGGGCATCGGTTCTTTAGTGGCGCGCGGCAATGGCCGGCGGCCAGGACTTCATCGGAGACGACCCATGGCATTCACGGCGGACCACGCGCCCCGCGCTCTCTCGCCTCGCCCTCTCATACCGCAGCCGGAGGTGCTTTCTTCGGCTTCGGTCGCGGAGCGGGCGGAGATCGATACGCTCGAACTGGAGCCCTCGCGGCTCGTCGGCCGGGTGCGGCTGAGCGGGGCGAAGAACAGCGTCCTTCGTCTTCTCGCAGCGTCGCTTCTCACGCCCGACACGATCACGCTCGCCAACTATCCGGCCGGGCTGCTCGATGCCGAAATCCATGTCCAGATGCTCGGCCGCCTCGGCAAGCGCTGCGCCGTCACGGGCGACACGCTTCGGATCGAGGAGGACGAAGCGCCCGGCTCCACTCTCGACTGGGACGGACGCTCGATCCGCAACACGCTCCTCATCCTCGGCGCCCTCGTCGCGCGGACGGGCGAGGGCCGGGTCCCGCTGCCGGGCGGGTGCAAGCTCGGTGAGCGCAAATACGACCTCCACGAGCAGGTGCTCCGCGCCCTCGGCGCCGACGTCTGGACGGAAGGCGATATGCTCTGTGCCAGCGCACGGCATGGCCTCACCGGCGCGGATATTGTTCTGCCGCTCCGATCCACGGGCGCGACGGAGAACGCCCTCATCGCCGGCTCGCTCGCTCGCGGGCGCACGACGCTCTGGAACCCGCATATCCGGCCCGAGATCATCGATCTCGCCGCCTTCCTCACGCGGATGGGCGCACGCATCGTGATCAACGGTCAGGAAAGCATTACGATCGATGGCGCCGAAGGGCTCAGCGGCGTCACGCATCGGGTGATGCCGGACAATATGGAGGCGCTGACCTGGCTCATCGGTTCGGTGGTGACGGGGGGCGACGTGGAGATCGTCGATTTTCCGACAAAGGATCTCGAAGTCCCGCTTATCTTCCTGCGGGAGAGCGGCGCCGAGGTCTTCCATAGCGGCGACACGGTCGTCGTGCGCTCGGGGCGGCCCTACCCGGTCGAGATCAGCACGGGCCCCTATCCAGGCATCAATTCCGACATGCAGCCGCTCTTCGCCGTCATGGGTGCCTGCGCGCGCGGCCAGTCGCGGGTGACGGACCTGCGCTTTGCCAATCGCTATGCCTATCTCGACGAGTTCGCCAAGTTCGGCATCGAGAGCGAGGTTCGCGAAGGCGTCGCGCGCATTACCGGATCGCAGACGCTCGCCGGGGCCGACGTGAAAGCGCTTGACCTGCGTACCGGCGCCGCGCTGATGCTGCTCGGCCTCGTCGCGAGGGGACGCACCCGCGTGTCGGACGCCTGGCAGATACAGAGGGGCTACAACGCGCTTCTGCCGAAACTGAAGGCCCTTGGCGCCTCGGCCGAGGCCGGCTGATGCAAGCCCGCGCCCCGACCGACACGCTGTCGCGAACGCTGGTCGAGATCGGCGACGCGGACGTCCTCACCGACGAGCCGCTCTCCCGCCATGGCTGGTACCGGATCGGCGGCCCGGCCGACTGGCTGGCGACGCCGCGCACGCTCGCGGGCGCGCAGCGGATCTTCGCCTATCTGGAAGCGGTCGGACTGCCGGCGCTCGTGATCGGCGACGGCTCGAACCTTCTCTTTGCGGATGAGGGCTTTCGGGGCGTCGTCGTGCGGATCGGGCGGCAGTTCTCACGGATTGCGGGCGAGGGCGATACGCTCCATGTGGAGGCCGGCGCCTGGAGCCCGCTCGTCGCGCGGGAGGCCGCGCGGCGTGGGCTGACGGGGCTGGAGCATATCGTCGGCATTCCGGGCACGTTTGGCGGACTTGTCGCGATGAACGGCGGCTCGCTGCGCCAATCGGTCGGGCGCGATGTCGTCGAGGTCGGGTGGATCGACGCCGCTGGCGTGCGGACCTATGCGCAGAGCGAGTGCGGCTTCGGCTATCGTCGCTCGCGCTTCCAGTCGGGTCTCGGTGCGATCGGCTGGACGGTTCTCCGCCTCGAAGCCCGCGACAGGGGCGACATCCGGCGCGAGATGCTGCGGATCATCACCGCGCGGCGCCGGAAATTTCCGGTCAAGCTACCCAATTGCGGGTCCGTCTTTCTTTCGTCGCCCGAACTCTACGAGACTATCGGTCCGCCCGGCCAAGCCATCGAGCAGGCCGGCCTGCGGGGGGCACAGGTGGGCGGTGCGCAGATCTCGCCGCTGCACGGCAACTTCATCGTCAACACTGGCGACGCACGTGCGCGCGACGTTCTCGACCTCATCTCCCTAGCGCGCCGGACGGTACGGGACCGCACCGGCGTCGCCATGGACTGCGAGGTCAAGTTCGTCGGCGCAGGCGGCGAGGTCGTGCCAGCCCATGTCGTGACGGATCGCGAGGCGGGTCAAGCGAGCGTCGCGGCTTCGTAGCTGCCGTCTGGTACGAGGCGTCGCTCGCGCCGCTCGCTCATGGCCGCGAGGCCGACGGCGCAGAGGATCGCGTAGAGGATGACGCCCTCGATCTGCCAGAGCGGCATCGTCGCCTGATTGAGGACGATGAAACCGACATGCATCGCGAGAAGCCGGTATCGCACGCGCGCTTCCTCGACCGCGAAGGCGGTGCCAAGCATGGCCGCCATGAAGACGATGAGGAGTGCGAGGCCGATCGCGCCGAACTCGTAGAGGTAGGAGACGAAGGTGTTGTGCGCATAGAGCGCCATCCGGCTCTCCCAAGCGTCCGGCCCGAAGCCGATCAGCGTTGCGACGATGCCGCCGGCGTTCCACGCGCCCACATAGCGGGCCCACCAGTAGACCCGGCCGGTAAAGAGATCGCGCTCGGCTTCGGTGAAGTAGAGCGGGTCCTTGACGAGGTCCGGCGCCGCCTCGACCACGCGGACGACGTCCGCGAACCGGTCGGGCAAATGGTCGACGAAGCCGCTCGCGAGGATACCGAGCATAAGGCCGCTGGCCACCAGAAGGATGCCCCCCGTCCCTCTCGGCACCAACCGCCCCGCGCCGACGAGGAGGATCGCCAGTACCACCGGCAGCATGGCGAGGATTGTCGTGCGGTAGTTGGCGAGTAGGATGCCGATAGTCGCCGCTGCCAGCACGGCGACGAGACGGATCAGGCTTTGGCGCCCGACGAGCGTTCCGACGCAGAGGAACGAGAAGAGCATGACCGACGAAGGCCGCTTCGTGATGGTAGCCGCCGATGTAGCTTCGCGCGCCGTCCGTGTCGGCGACCTTGCTGACCCCCAGAACGACCGAGCAGGCCTGAAGCGCGATCGGCACCAGCATGGCGATGAGAAGCGCGCGGAGGATGGGGTCGCGCCCATAGAGCCGGATCGCGCGGTAGGCGAGGAGAAGGATGGCGAGGAAATAGAACCACTTCACGCTCGCATTGATCAGGCCGCCGATCTGGTCGTTGAGAACACCCGAGAGACCTATCGCAGCGAGAAGCGCCCAGAACGGCAGGAGTGCACGAAGTCGAAGGAGTCGCGGCTCGACGAGAAGGAGCCCCATCGCCGCGACGCCCGCCGAGGCGAGCGCATTGATCGACAGGCCGGCGATCAGCGGATCGAAGGTGATCTCGTGGAAGGCGGAGAGGACGTAGCGCAGCCAGATGGCGAGCAGCAACGCGCGGGTCGGCAGATCGGCGATCCCGCGAAACATCCAGACGACCGCGCCGAGTGTTGCCGCCGAAATGCCGGCCGAGACGACGAACCACATCGCGGCCTAGCCCATCGCGGCGCGGCGGCGGGCATGCCGATCGAGCGCGCGGACGACGCCGAGGCGGCCGTTATAGTCGTAGAGGGCCTGCCTGCGAGGCGCCGCGTCGGTCAGCACGATCGAAACGCCGACGTCCCCCTCGGCGAGGTCGGCCATCGCCGCCGCGGCGGCCTGCCGAGGCGTGCTCGACCAGCGCACGGCGAGCACCACCCAATCGGCCTCGTCAGCCAGCGCCAACGCCTCGTGCGTCGCGAGGATCGGCGGTGCGGCGAGAATGACGATCTCGCTCGATCCGCGACCGTTATCCCTCGGCTCCCAACCTTCCGTCGTGGAGAGGAGCTGGGTGGTGAACGGGCGCGGTGGGTCGTCTGCCGTCTCGCCTTCTCCGGACAGGTTCGCGAAGACCGCCTTCGCCTCCGGCCCGAGCCCCAACACCCGAGCAGGGCTCCCGATCCGCGCGGTCGCTTGCGCGAGGAGGCAGGCGAGGCCGGCGGCGCCCTCGTCCGGAAGGGCGGAGGTGACGACGATGCGCCGCACGCCGTTGCCCGGCCCATCGCCCCGCGCGCATTGCGCGACGATGCTCGAGGCCATCCGGGCGATCTGCCCCGCGAGGGCGCCGTGCGGATCGGCCGATATCTGGTCGAGCATCTTCGCGACCGCCTTTGCGTCCACGGGCGCGGGGAGGAGGCCGAGCGCCGGAAGACCGAGCGTGCGCAACACATCCTCCTCCGTTCGCAACACATCACGCCGTGCGTCCCAGAGGATGATGCCGAGCGCGGCGAGGAGGCCGCCGCCGATCATCGCCATGGCGACGAGTAGCAGGCGGCTCGGGGAGGACGGGCTGCCGGGCGGCGAGGCGGGGGAGAGGATGCGCGCGTCAGGATCCTGATAGCTGACCCGCTCGCGCGCCTCCTTCAGCCGGCCGAGGAACTGGGCGTGGACGGCCTGCAGCGCCTCGGCTTCGCGCTCCAGCTCGCGCAGTCCGATGAGCTGCGTCGACTGTTCGCCCATCAACCGCTCCAACCGCGTCACCTGTACCCGGAGCGCATCGTTGCGCTCGCGCGCGATGTCTGCGATGGCGCCTAGCCCCTCTACGACCGCTACGGCCTCGCGCGCCAGACCGTCCGCGACACGCTCGGTGAGTGCGCGAAGCTCGGTGACGCGGGCCGAGACGGCCGTGCCCTCTGCGGCTCTCGTCTCGATGCCGACGAGTTGGCGAACGGCATCGGCGCGTGCTTCCTCCAGCCCCGTCATGGCGGGAGAACTCGCGATTTCCATCGCAGCTCCGTAGTCGCCGGCCGCGACCAACTGCTCGAAGCGCGACGCGCGCGCCTCCGCCTCCGTCTGTTCGCCCTGCGCGCGGACGAGGAGCGTCGACAATTCGTCGAGCTGGCGCTGAATGCTGTCCGGGCTCTGCTGCCAGGCGCCTCGCAGGTTCGCGCGCAGGCTTGAGACCGCCGTCTCCGCCTCGATGGCTTGGTCGCGCAGGTCACTCACGCGTTCGCCAAGCCAGGCGACGGCACTCTCGCCGGCCCGCACCTTGTCGGCCACCTGCTGGTCGAGATAGGTCTGCGCGAGCGTGTTGGCGATGGCCGCCGCGCGGCTGGCGCTCGCCGACGTCACGTCGATGGCGATGACGTAGGAGAGGCCGAGCTGGGTAATCTTGACGTGGTCCGCCAGCGCCGCCGCCGCGATCGCCTCGGGCTCACGAGGGCTCGTGTCGCCCGCATCGTCATCGGACGAGACGAGCGCCCGCAGCCACCGCTTGGCCCGGGTCACCGGTCCGGCGGTGCGCAGTGCGGGGTTGAACTCCGGGTAGCGTGCGAGATCGAGCCTGCGGGCGACCTCGGTCAGAACGGCGCGCGACTTGAGCACCACCGTCTCCGACAGGATCATCCGATCGCCGAAGATGGTCTCGCCGACCACGTTCTCGATCTCGATCACGCTGTTGTCGCGGTCGTCGAGAAAGACCTGCGCGCGGGCGCGGTAGGTCGGGTCGGCGCCCAGAAGGACGATCGCTGCGACGATGCCGCCGACAAGCGCGCTGCCTACGATCGCGGGCGAGAAGCGCACGAGCGTAGCGACGATGGCCTTGATGTCGATCAGGTCCGCGTCAAGCACATGGGCACGCAGGGCTCGGCTTGGCTGACCAGCATCCTCGGCGGACGGATGGCGAAGCGGCATGGGGCGAGGCGGCATAGGGCGGGGCGGTAAGGGAAAAGGCTCGTTCATCGACCCGGGCTCTCAAGGCTCGCTCATCATCCGACCCGGCGCAGTTCGGGCGCGGCATAGTCGCTCCGATACCAGTCGACGAAGGCGCGCACGCCCGCGTCGACGCGCGTCTGCGGGACATAGCCTGTCAGCGCTTCCAGAAGGGCGGGGTCTGCGAAGGTGCGCGGCACATCGCCGGGCTGCATCGGCAGCATGGTGCGTGCGACCGGCTGGCCAAGGGCGGCCTCGACCGTCTCGATGAAGGCCATGAGTTCGATCGGCCTGCCGGCGCCGATATTGACGACACGGAACGGGGCATGGGCCGAGAGTGTGTCCAGCCCGCTAGAACCGGTCACGCGATTGTCCTCGCCGGGCGCGATGGCTACGAGGCGCCGAATGGCCTCGACGAGATCGTCCACATAGGTGAAGTCGCGCTGCATCTGCCCGTGCCCGTAGACCTCGATCGGCCGACCGGCGAGCGCGGCCTCGACGAACTTGAAGAGTGCCATGTCGGGGCGCCCCCAAGGGCCGTAGACGGTAAAGAACCGAAAGGCCGTCGTCGGCACCCGGTAGAGGTGAGCGTAGGCGTGCGCCATGCCCTCCATCGCCTTCTTGCTTGCCGCGTAGAGCGTCATCGGCTCGTCGGCGCGGTGGGTCTCCTCGAAGGGCACGGTCTCGTTCGAGCCGTAGACCGAACTCGTCGAGGCGAGGAGGAGATGGTCGGGCGCGAGGTCCCGGGCGACCTCGAGCACGTTCCAGGAGCCGACGAGATTGGCGTCGACATAGGCCTTGGGGTTCTCCAGCGAGTACCGCACACCCGCCTGCGCGGCGAGGTGGACGATGACGTCGGGCGCGGCGCGCTCTGCCGCCGCACGCAGCGTACTCATGTCTTCCAACATGCCGATGACGGGCGTGAACCCCTCATACGTCTCGAGGATCGCGTGGCGGCGTTCCTTGAGCGCGACGTCGTAATAGGCCGTCATGCCGTCAAAGCCGGTAACGGTGTGGCCGTCCTTCAGGAGCCGTCTGGCGAGGTGAAAGCCGATGAAACCGGCCGTGCCGGTGACGAAGACCTTCATTCCGCGGCCTCCTGGAGCTGTATCGCGCCCGGAGCGGCCGACCGCCCGATGCCGGCGTAAGTGAATCCGTGCCGCTCCACGTCGGCGGGCTCGTAGACGTTGCGGAGGTCGATGAGGGCGCGGCACCGCATTACGTCGCGCAGGCGTGCGAAGTCGAGTGCCCGGAAGGCGTCCCATTCGGTCACCAGCACGAGCGCGTCCGCCCCCTCGGCTGCGTCGTAGGCCGAGGGCGTGAGCGCGACGCCCGGCAGCATGTCGGCCGCCGCCTTCATGCCCTCCGGATCATAGGCCGAGACGATCGCGCCGCCGTCCTGAAGCGCCTGGATGATGGATAGGGACGGGGCCTCGCGCATATCGTCGGTATTGGGTTTGAAGGTGAGACCGAGTACGGCGACCTTGCGCCCCCGCACCGAGCCGCCGAGCGCATCGGCGACCTTGCGGGCCATGGCACGCTTGCGCTGGTCGTTGACGGCCACCGTCGCTTCGATGAGGCGAAGGGGGCTCGCGTGATCCTGTGCCGTCTTCACGAGCGCGAGCGTGTCCTTCGGGAAGCACGAGCCACCATAGCCGGGGCCCGCGTGGAGGAATTTCGACCCGATCCGCTTATCGAGCCCGATGCCGCGCGCGACATCCTGGACATCTGCATCGACCCGCTCGCAAAGATCGGCCATCTCGTTGATGAACGTGATCTTCATCGCGAGGAACGCGTTGCCCGCATATTTGATGAGCTCGGACGTCCGCCGGCGCGTGAACATCAACGGCGAGGCGTTGAGGTAGAGCGGGCGATAGACCTCGGTCATCGGCTCGCGGGCACGCTCGTCTTCCAAGCCGACCACGATCCGGTCAGGCCGCTTGAAGTCTTCGATAGCCGCGCCCTCGCGCAGGAACTCGGGGTTGGAGACGACCGCGAAGTCCGCCGTGGGGTTGGCCTCGCGCATCACGCGCTCCACGTCGTCTCCCGTGCCGACGGGAACGGTGGACTTGACGACGACGACTGTGAAGCCGTCGAGCGCGGCGGCCACCGCGCGTGCCGCATCCTCGATATAGGAGAGGTCGGCATAGCCGTCGCCCCTCCGCGAAGGCGTGCCGACGGCGATGAAGACGACGTCGGCGGCGCCGATCGCCTCAGCGCCCTTCGTCGTGAACCGCAACCGGCCGGCCTCCGCATTGCGCGCGACGAGGTCGTCGAGACCCGGCTCGAAGATGGGGATCTGGCCCGTTTCCAGGCGCGCGATCTTGTCCGCGTCCTTGTCGACGCAGGTCACGCTATGTCCGAAATCGGCGAAACAGGCGCCCGAGACCAGGCCGACATAGCCCGATCCGATCATGACGATATGCATGCGGTAGTCTCCAAACGTTTGGAATGAGGAGGGGGGCGAAAGCTAGCTCGCGGACGGAGCCTCGAGGCCGGCCTTGGGAACGATCCGCCGATAGAGGCCGAGCGTCGCAGCCGCGATGTCGCTCCAGGTCCGGAACGCGCTGCGATCGACGCGATAGGCGGCGAGGTTGGCTGACGCTGCGAGAAGTGCGCGCGTGAGGTCGCCGACATCGCCGACGGCGAAGAAGTGCCGGGATGGGAGGGGCAAATCGAGGTTCTCGTCGATGTCGCTCGCGATTAGCGGCGCGCCGTGGCTCAGCGCCTCGAGGATCGCGTTGGAGAGCCCCTCATGCCGCGAGCTGTTCACATAGACCCGGCAGTGCGCGTAAAGGGGGCCGATCTCGTTGCGCGGCATCCGCCCGGTGAAGAGGACGTGCGGTCCGGCATGGGCGGCGATCTCGGCCTGGTAGTTCGACCCGTCGTCTCCGCCGACGATAACGAGCTTGCCGAGCCGTTCGTCCGTTTCACGCGCCGCGTTGAAGGCTGCGATCAGGGTGCGGAAGTCCTTCTGCGCCGTCACGCGGCCGACCGAGAGTACGTAGTCTCCCGGGGTAAGGCCGAGCCGGGTGATCTGATCGCGCCGCCCGTCCATGCCCTCCTCCCAGGCGTCGACCGCATTGGGCACCACGACGATCCGGTCCGCCGACACGCCGGTGGCGACGAGCCGGGTCTTGAGGCTTTCCGTGACCGCGATGACGGCGTCGGCAAAGCGCAGCTGCCATTCGCACCAGCGAAAGCCCAACCGGCCGATGACGCCCCACTTCGCGTTCACGTAGTCGGCCGACCCGTAGCGCACCACGACATGCGGCACGATCAGGCGGTAGACGAGGAGGAGGAAGGCCGCATTCAGCCCCTGGCAGTGGACGATGGCCGGCCGGATGCGCAGGAGATGATAGATCGTGACGAGGTAGTAGGCGAGCTTGTCCGTCCCCAGGAACCGAACCGCCGGCGCCGTCAGCACGCGAATGCCGCGATAGTCGCCCGCCTGCGCGAAGCCGGCGAGCGCGATGAGCGTGATCTCGCAAGAGGGTGTCAGGAGGGGAAAGAGGTTCTCTGCGTTCTTCTCGGCGCCCCCTTCGACATGGGGAATGCCGCGTGCGCCGACGACGACGACCTTGATGGCCATGGGCAGGATCTCCGCCCTCCGGGCATCGTCCGCCTACGCGATCGGGAGCCGGGAAGGACTAGCTGTCGTGAATGAACAGCCCCTAAAAAATCTTGCCCGCGGCCGGTCTATAGTATGGATTTTCCGTGCTGTATAGGTAAGATGAAGCGCGGGGCTGTTGTCGCATCGGTCTGTGTAATCGAGCGGCAGTTTGGCTAGGAAACATGCAAACAGACCCCCGTCTGAAGATCGCCTACATCTTCATGGCTTACCCGGTGCCGACACAGCCCTTCGCGGTGTCGGATGTCGAAGCCTTGGCCGAGGCCGGCCATGAGGTGACGGCCTATGCGTTGCGCGGTCCAGTCTCGGGCGGCGGCCATGCGGCCATGATCGCAGAGCATGAGTTGCGTCTCGCACCGGGCTCGCACCCTGGGCTGCGGACGGTGCTGGCCGCGATCGATCCCCGCAATCTCGATATCCTCGGTTTCCTTCTCGGGGAGATCTTGCGTGGCGGCGTGCTGCGCCCGGCTGCGCTGGTCAAGACACTCGCCCTGGTGCCGCGATTGGTCGAGCTCGGCGCCCGAATGCGACGCGATCCGCCGGACGTCCTTCATGCGTTCTGGGGCCATCTCCCCTCGCTGATGGTGCTGCTGGCCGCGCGGTTCTTTCCCGGCACCCATCGCTCGATGTTCCTCGGCGCCTACGACCTGACCTCGCATTTCTTCGCCCTCACGCCCCGCGCTGCGAACATAGCTGATAGCGTCTGGACGCATGCCGAGGAGAACGTCGACGTCCTCATCGGGAAGGGCGTGCCGGCCGAGCGGATCACCGTCGCCCGCCGCGGCGTGCCGCTCGATCTCGACGACGACGCGCCCGGCGAGGTCAGTCCGGGCACGATCGCGAGCGCGGCCTTCTTCCAGCCGGAGAAGAACCTCGACGCGGTGCTGCGCGCCTTTGCCGAACTCCATAGCAGACAGCCTGAAACACGGCTCCGCCTCATCGGAGATGGTCCTGAGCGAGGTCGGCTCGAAGCGCTGGCGCAGACGCTTGGCGTCCCGGATGCGGTCGTCTTCACCGGCCATCTCTCTCGCCGCCGCCTCTTCGCCGAGCTTCGCCGCGCAGACATCTTCCTATTCCTCTCAACCAAGGTGTCCGAGCGGCTGCCAAACGTCGTCAAGGAGGCGATGCTGGCGGGATGCTACCCCATCGTCTCGCGCACCTCCGGCATCGAGGATCTCGTCCGGGTGGGGGAGACGGGCGAGATCGCCGACGACCTTTCGGCCAGCGCCGTCGCCGCCCGCCTGCGCCGCGCGCTTGACGATCCGGGCCGCCGCGAGATCGGACAGGCCGCCGCCGCGCATATCCGCCGTCAATTCTCTACCGCCGCCCTGATGAAACCCTACGCCGCCCGCTGGTCCGTTCCGCGCGGCCCCGGCGGGAGCGCCTCCACCATGCCTGTCGATCACATCGAGCCGACCGAACGCCGTCCCACCGTCACTGCGATCATCCCCGCCTACGACCGGCCGGATCGTTTGGCTGGCGCGGTTCGCAGCGTGCTGTCGCAGAGCTACCCGATCGCCGAGATCATAGTCGTCGATGATGCCTCGCCCGGAGAGCTTTCCGGGGTGGCCGCGATGGACCCTCGCGTGCGCTACCTGCGCCAGCCCGCCAACGCCGGCGCCAACGCGGCGCGCAATGCCGGCCTTCAGGCCGCGTCCTCCGACCTCGTCGCCTTCCTCGACGATGACGACGCCTGGGTGCCGGACAAGATCGCCCGCCAAGTCGAGAGCTTAGGCGACGCCGAGGCGAGCCTCTGCGGACTATCCGACAAGACCACCGGCAAGCGTCAGGTCCAGCCCGTCGAGCGGGTCACCGAGGTCATGCTGCGGGCGGGCAACCCATTTTGCGGCATGTCCGGCCTCGTCGCGCGGCGCACGGCCCTCCTGGCCGAGCCCTTCGACGAGACGCTGCCGAGTGGGCAGGACTGGGACGTCTACGTTCGTCTCGCGAGACGATGTCCCCTCGCCTATGTGCCCGACGCGCTCTTCATACGGGCCTATGGCGGCCATGACGGGATTACGCTCTCCGCACAGCGCGAGACGCCCGAGCAGCTGCGCGCCCGCGCCAGGGTGCTCGACAAGCATCGCGAGTGGTTGGGCGAGGGACCCTACCGCGTCAGGCTCGCGGGCTATCTTCTCAAATACGTCTCCCGGCGACCGAAGGCGCTCCACCATCTCGGCTACGCGCTTCGCCGCGCCGGGGCGATCCCGACGCTCGTCTACCTTTGGCGTCGGGTTACGGGACGCGATCGCGTGGTCGCCGCCACCCGGGCGAGGGGCGGTTGATGGTCGTCGCGGCCACGACGTCGGCCCCCACTCCGCCCGTCAAGCGCCGCCGCTTCGCCGTCGATGTGCTCGATGTCGGGCTCTCCCGCGTGCTGGCCCTCGTCGGCACGCTCGGTACCAGCGTCATCATCGCGCGGGTGCTCGGGCCGGAGGGTAACGGGTTGATCGCGGCGCTGACCGTGGTCCCGTTCCTCGTCGTCACCTTCGCCGAACTCGGTACGCGCCAGGCCACGACCTTCCACCTCGGCAAGGGCACTTATCGCGCGGACGCCATCGTGTCGGCTCTCGTCGTCATCTTCCTCGCCAGCACCGTGCTCGGCGTAGCCATCTGCGCCGTCTATTTCGGGGCGACCTGGGACGAGAGCCTGACGCTGCCCGCCGTCCTCGGGGCCATCGCGCTCCTCCCCCTTGCGCTGGTGAAGAACTATGCGACCGGCATCTTCCTCGGGCTGGAGCGCATCGCGCTCTTCAGCCGGCTGAACTGGCTGCCCGCCGCGACCTATTTCGTCGGCCTCGCCATCCTCGCCCTCGCTGGCGCATTGAGCGCGACGACGGCGATCCAGGCGCAGCTGGTCGGCTTCGCGATCGTCGCTGTCTACGCGGTCGTTCAGGTCGCCCGCCACGCCCGTTCACGCTGGTCATTCGACGGCCGGGTCGTCGTCGCCCTCGTCCGCCTGGGGCTCGTCTATGCGACGGCGCTCTTTCTCATTACGCTCAACTATAGGGCCAATATCCTCCTCCTGCGCGAATGGTCGACCCTCGAGCAGATGGGACTCTACGTGGTCGGAGCGAATATCGGCCAGCTGATCTGGCAGGTGCCGGGCACGATGAGCGCCGTCGTTCTCTCCCGCAGCGCCAACGCGCGCGACGATGCAGCCTTTACGCAAAAGGTGGGCGTGTTGCTGAGGCTCTCCGTCCTGCTCGGCTTCGTAGCGGCGGGCGGGCTGGCGCTCGTCGGAATCGTCGCCATTCCGCTTATCTACGGAGCGGCCTTCGCGCCAAGCGCCGCCGTGCTGGCGATCCTCCTGCCGGGCATCGTCGCGATGGTCGCCTTCAAGATCCTCAACGTCGATCTCGCCGGCAAGGGCAAGCCCTGGGTCGCGATGCTGGCCGTGGTGCCGGCACTTCTCGTCAACCTCGTGCTCGCCTGGTTCCTCATTCCCGCCTATGGCGCGGCCGGCGCCGCCGTCGCCGGCACCGTGACCTATCTGCTGACGGCGTCGCTGTATCTCGTTCTCTACTGTCGCGCGGTCGACACACCGCTCCTCGCCTTCATCGCGCCGCGCAGAAGCGATTTCGCCTACCTGATGGAGAAACTGCCGCTGCCGGCTCGTCTTCGTGCTCGGGGCGCGGCGTCGTGAGCACCCGCGTCTCCGTCGTCTCGGTCTTCTACAACCGGGCCGGTCTCGTCGGCCAAACGCTCGACAGCCTGCGCGCGCAGACCCATCCCGACATCGAGATCATGGTCGTCGATGACGGCTCTACGGACGGAACGGGCGAGCGCATGGCCGCCTATGCAGCCGCCCATCCCGATGCGCGCCTCATCCTACGTCGCCACGCCAACATGGGCTTCGTCCACGCCCTCAACGCCGCGATCCGTGCGACGACGGGCACGTATGTCGCCATTCACGGCTCGGGCGACGAAGCCGATCCGGAACGCCTCGCCGCGCAGGCCGCCGCCCTCGATGCCGATCCGGCCGTTGGCATCGTCGGCTGCTGGGTCGCCAACGAGGACCCGGTGTCGAACGCCGTCGCCATCAAGCGCCCGCGTGAGACCGGCCCCTTCCACGAGGTGATCCTCCGGCATAACCCCTTCACCCATGGCGAGGTAATGTATCGGCGCGCGCTCTTCGATGCGGCGGGCGGCTATCGCCCGTTCTTCTCCGTCGCGCAGGATCGCGATCTTTGGGTACGGATGAGCCGGGAGGCCGGCTATGCGATTGTGCCGGAGGTGCTTTATCGGCGAAAGCGCCTGCCCGACGGCATTGCCGCCTCGCCGCGCAAGCTCGTCCTTCAAGGTCGCCTGTCCGATTTCGCCGTTCACTGCGGGCGCGAGGTGCGTGATGGTCGGCCGGACCCGCTCGACGCCTATGGACCTGTCGCCTTCGAGAAGCGACCGCGCTCATCCCGTCTGGCCGACCGCTTCGCCAGGATCGCTCTCACGCAGGCCCTCGCCGGGCGAGGCGAGGCCGCGCGCACGCTCATCGAGGCCGCCGGGGAGGAAGCGCGCACACCGACCGCGATCCTTGCCCGCACCCTCATCGGCGCCGCCCGCAGCGAGGGCCTGCGCCGCTATCTCCTCGGACCTATCGTCAGGACCGCAAAGGCGGCCAGGAGCTACGGTTCGTAGTGTGGGCGGGCTTGCCAGGCCCGACCACCATGGGCGTGAGCGTTAGACGAGCACGTCGCTCGCCTGGAAATCGACGAGGCGCACGCTCAGCAGAGTGATCGACGAGGCGCCGTCGTCATAGGAGAGGATGGTGTTGAACTCGCTCGTCGGATCGCCGGCCACGGTATAGTTGCCGCCGTTGAGGCCATCCACTTCGCGCAGATCGATGCGGTCGACGCCGGAGCCGAAGGCGTCGATCGTGTCGTTGCCGTGCCCGTCGTCGAAGGCGAAGGTCTCGGCATCCGATCCACGCCGGGATCCGACGAGGAGATCGTTGCCCGCGCCGCCCCAGACGGTGTCGTTGCCGCCTTCGCCATCCACCGTGTCGTTGCCGATGCCGCCATAGAGTAGATCGTTGCCGAAGCCGCCGCGAACGAGGTCGTCGCCCGATCCGCCACCGGCCGTGTCGTCGCCGAGGCCGCCGAGGATGACGTCGTTGCCCGAGCCGGTATAGATGAGGTCCGCGCCGTCTTCGCCAGCCGCGCTATCGGCCCCTGCACCGCCGAAGAGTGTGTCGTTGCCGTCGCCACCGACTGGGCGGTCGTCGCCGCTGCCACCCCCCACGACGTCGTCGCCGTCTCCACCATCGGCGAAGTCGTCGCCACCGCCAGCATAGAGCGTGTCGTTGCCGGTATAGCCGATCAGGAAATCGTTCTCGTCGGTATTGCCGCCGAAGATCAGATCGTTGCCTTCGCGACCCTCCAAGGAGTCGATGCCGGCACCACCGAAGATCGTGTCGGCGCCTTCGGCGCCCGAGACGACATCGTTGCCGCCATTGGCCAGGATGACGTCGTCCCCGGCGAAGCCGAAGATGAACTCGCCTTCATCCGTCCCGTTGAGGACGTCCGGTCCCGGCGTTCCACTGATAGTCATCGTCTAAGGCCTCCAGCCCGCAAAGTCTGAATGCCCCCCTCGCGACGCATCCACCGGGTGCATCGCCGCCGCGGGGAGCTATGCCGATCGGTCGTGGTCGAAATGTGGACGGCGAGCGGCCTGAATGTCGCGTGAGGGTGCGTGAAGGAGCACGGCGCTACGCTACAGGCTTCGAAAGGCTCGGCAGGTCGGTTCGCCCGTCGACGGCCGAGCGCTCATGCATGTCCCGCTCTCAACCCGGCGAGATGGCAGCGGATGAGGTGGCGGGTGGCGGCGCGGAGGTCGGGAATGCCGACGGTGCCCATCCGATTGGTAACCGAGAGGGACACGAGGCCGTGGACGGCGGCCCAGAGGACGCGGGCCGAAGCTTTCGCCGTCTCGGGGTCGTCCGGCAGGGTTGGGACGAAGGCGGCGTCGAGTGCGCCGAGGAGTTCGTCGACGCGGCCAGCGTTGGGGCCGGGTTCGCCGTCTTTGAGGGGCAACTCAAAGATGCTGGCCCAGAGTTTTGGGTGGCTCAGGACGAAGTCGATATAGGCGTCGGCCAGTGCGAGAAGATCGGCTTCCACGTCCTCGCCGGTGAGAGAAACGGCGCCGAGCGCGACCTTGAGCCGGCCAAACGTGCGCCCGTTCACCTCGACGATCAGGCCTTCGAGATCGCGAAAGAGATGGTAGGCCGCGCCGAGCGACACGCCGGCCTCTGAGGCCAGACGCCTCGCTGTCAGCGCGGAGAGGCCTTCCTCGGCCATGATCCGCTCGCCCGCTTCGATGAGCGCTCGGCGCCGACCCTCCGCATCGCCGCGCGCAATCGCGGGGCGTGCGGCGGGGGTCTCGCCTCTTTCAGCCAATGTGTCCAACGGTTTGTCCTTCCTCGATCGGGCTCTTTCAAAAACCTACTTGAACGTCGTTCAGAAGTCACGTATAGAGTTGTTGAACGTCGTTCAAAACCGAGCCTACGAAAACCGAATTCGACGAGGGAAGACATCATGACCCTGCCATCCCAGACTGTATTCCGTGGCTCCAAGCTCCCATGGCCCTTCACACGATCGCGCGCGGCGGCACCAAAACGCCCGGCTCGTGTTCGCTCGGGCGTCAGTGCGCTCGTCCTCACGGCGCTCATCTCGGGCGGTTTTGCGATGATCCCGGGGCTCGCCAAGGCGGCCGGGCTTCTCACGCCGGTCTCGTCTGACTTACCCAAACTCTCGCTGCGCGATCACGAGGTCGGCGTGGTGCTTGAAGACGGTTATGCCATCACGACGATCGAGCAGCGCTTCGACAATCCGCACAGCGTCGATCTCGAAGCGCTCTACAGCTTTCCGGTGCCGGAAAAGGCCGCCGTCTCGGAATTCACCTATTGGATCGACGGCGTGCCGGTTACCGGCGAAGTGGTCGAGAAGGCCAAGGGCGAGGCGATCTACGAGGCCGAAGCCGAGGCAGGCCGCGAGACGGCGTTGGCCACCCAGGACGACCATTACGGTTTTGAGATGCGCGTCGCCGCCGTGCCCGCTGGCGGCGAGGTCACCGTTCGCATGTCCTATATCCAGCCGGCCCATCTCGATGGCGGTATCGGGCGCTATGCCTATCCGCTGGAAGAGGGCGGCGTCGATGAAGAGCGGATCGCGTTCTGGGAGATGGACGACGCGGTCACCGGCCGCTTCGCCTTCGATATGGAGCTGCGCACCGACTACCCCATCGCGGCGGTCCGCGTGCCGGCCCATCCGGGCGCCCGGCTGACGCAGACCGCGGACGGCTGGACGATCTCGATCGGCGATGGCGCCGATGTGCTGAACACCCGCGAAGCGCAGGCAGAGCCGGGCGAGGCGCCGACATCCGACATCGCGCCCGCCCCAGCTTGTCTCGGCGGCCTTCGAAGAGGAGACATCCGAGATCGCCTTCCCAACGAGCCAGCCGACCCGGCTCGACACCGACGTGCTGGTCTATTGGCGCCAGCCCGAGGCGTTGCCCGCACGCGTCGATCTCGTACCGCACAAGGCGGAGGCCGAGGGGCGGGGAACGTTCATGCTCACCCTGACGCCGGGCATGGATCTGCAGCCCATCACCGAAGGCCGCGACTGGGTTTTCGTGCTCGACCGCTCGGGCTCGATGGAGGGCAAGATGGCGACGCTCGGCGAAGGCGTCGGTCAGGCGCTGTCCAAGCTGCGGTCCGAAGACCGGTTCCGCATCGTGACTTTTTCCAACAATTCCGATGAGCTGACATCAGGGTTCGTCGCGGTGACGCCCGAGGCCGTTGCGCGCTGGACCGAGGCCGTGCGCAATGTCCGCCCCAATGGCGGCACCAACCTCTATGCCGGGCTCGATAAGGGCCTGAAGACGCTCGATGCCGATCGCACCGGTGCCGTCGTGCTCGTCACCGATGGCGAAGCCAATGTCGGCGTCACCGAGACACGTCGTTTCCTCGACCTCGTGAAGCGCCAGGACACGCGGCTCTTCACGGCCATCATGGGCAATAGCGCCAACACGCCGCTGCTGGAGCCGTTGACCCGCGTCTCGGGCGGTACGGCCGCGCGCGTCTCCAATAGCGACGACGTCGCCGGCGTTCTCGTCGCCGCCACCGGCAAGGTCGCCTACGAGGCGCTGACGGATCTCAGCGTCTCCGTCGAAGGGGAGGGCGGCGAGGGTGGCACTGTGCGCATCGCCGATCTCGAGGGCGACGATCTTCGCAGTCTTTATCGCGGCGAGCAGCTCGTCCTGACCGGGCATTATTGGGGTGAGGGGCCGGCGCGCGTCGTCTTGGAAGGCCGGATCGGCGGCGAGCCGAAACGCTACGAGACCGTTGTGGCCATGCCCGCCACCGCGACCCGCAATCCTGAGATCGAACGTCTCTGGGCCTTCCAGGCCATCGAAAAGCGCATGGAAGACATGGCGCTTCTGGGCGTTGATGCGGATGCCGAGGCGGCCGTCGTCGATCTCTCGGTCGAGAACGGTCTGTTGACGCCGCTCACCGCGATGATCGTCGTGCGCGAGGAGCGGTTCGAAGAGCTCGGCATCGCGCGCAACAATCGCGACCGCCTCGCTATTGAGACGGAGGCCCGCGACGCGCGTGCGCAGGCTCCGGTGCAGACCACGCGGGTCGATACGTCGACGCCGATGTTCACCACCAACCGGCCCTCCCATTCCGGTGGCGGTTCCGGCAATTCTGGGCTGATCGGTCTCGTCTTCGCCTTCGCGGCAATGGTCGGCGGGCTCGTCTCGCGGCGCGCTCGGGCTTAAGGGGCACGACGATGAGCATAGCGGCTGACCCGCGTCAGACAGGTTGGGAGGCGCGACGCGTCTCCCAAAGCCATCTTCGTTCTTGGTCTCGTTCTTGGCCTTGGATGACCATCGCTTTCGCCGTCGTGATCTTGGGTGCCCATGCCGCCACGACGCTCGTCGGCGACAGCGTCTTCTGGACCCTGGCCTATACGCGCGACGGCCTCCTCAATGGCGAAGCCTGGCGCCTCGTCACCGGTCACTTCACTCATCTCGACACGTGGCACTTGACGCTGAACCTCGCCGGCCTCGTCGGTCTCGGAACCCTCCTTGAGCGAGAGGCCGGTGCGGCGGCCCTCCTCAAAGTCTGCACCGTCGCCATGCTCGCGATCGGCGCCGTCCTCGTCCTCGATCCGGCGACGACCGCCTATAGCGGCCTCTCCGGCGTGCTCAACGCCCTCTTCTCGGCTGCCTGTCTCACCCTTTGGCAACGCACGCGCTTCGTCTTCTGGCCCGTCCTCCTCGCCGCCGGCGCCGCCAAGATCGGTTGGGAATGGATGACGGCGCCCGTTTTCTCGAGCCAACTCGTCTGGCCGCCGCATCATGGTGCGCATCTGACAGGGTTGCTGGCCGGCGCGGTCACAGTCGCGGCGCAGGGGCACCTGCCGAGGTGGAGGTTTTGCAAGGCACTGACAGCGTTCGGGGAAGGACTAAGGAGGCGCCTGCCGTCCTAGACGGCGTCCTGCTGCCGCTGCGACGCGTCACCCTTCATCGGCCACCAAACGGAATTCGCCCACAATTAGGGGCGAGGCGAGGGCATGATTCTCGATCCAGCCCGCATCGCCTGCCCGAACTGCGACACGCTCCACCGGCTCGACCCGGAAACGGCCGTCCTGCGGACGCGGTGCGTGCGGTGCCACCATCTCCTCACGCTCGGGCGCCGGGAGGCGATCGCGCGCGTTGTCGGGCTGGCGCTTACGTCGATCGTGCTGATGGGGGTGGTGCTCTTCACGCCCTTCCTGACATTGGATGCGGGCCCGTTCGGCTCTGCCGCCTCGGTGGTGGACGTGGTTCTGGGCTTCAGCACCGGAATCATGGTGCCGCTTGCGGTGGCCGTGCTCGTCTTCATCGTCGTATTGCCGCTGTTGCGCGCTGGCCTCCTCGCTTACGCCCTAGCGCCCCTCCTCGCCCAGGCACGCAACGGGCCGGGCGCCGAGGCGGCGCTGCGATGGGCGTTTCACCTCAAACCCTGGGCGATGGCCGAGATCTTCATGGTCGGTGTCGCCGTCGCCTTGGTGAAGCTCGCAGGCATGGCGCGGATCGACATGGGCACGGCCTTCTGGGCCTTCGCGCTCTTCGTCCTCGTCGCCGCGCTTCAGGACACCTTCATGTGCAGGAACACGCTGTGGACAGCACTTTCGACCAACCGGCGCTGAGCGCGCGCGAGGCCGGCCTCGTCGCGTGTCGCAGTTGCGGGCTCGTGTGGCCGCCCGCGACGGCGACCTGCGAGCGATGCCATGCCCGTCTCGCGAGCCGCGATGCGAACAGTCTGGAGCGGGTCTGGGCCTGGCTCGTCGCCGGGCTCCTTGTGTACGTTCCCGCCAATCTCTACCCGATGCTGCGGACGACCCAGCTCTTTCGCACCGAGGACAGCACCATCGTCGGCGGCGTGGTCGACCTCATCCATCACCACGCCTATGGCATCGCCGCCATCGTCTTCCTAGCGAGCGTCGTCATTCCGGTCGGCAAGTTCCTCGTGATCGCCTACCTGGCGGTACTCCTGTCGCGGTCGCACGGCACCGACCCGCACCGCCTGCACAAGCTGCACGTCGCCGTCGAGTGGATCGGCCGCTGGTCGATGATCGATGTCTTCGTCGTCGCCATCCTCGTCGCCCTCGTCCAGTTCGACGTGCTGGCGACCATCAAACCCGGCCTCGCCGCCGCCTGCTTCGCTCTTTCCGTCGTCTTCACCATGCTGTCCGCGCAGGCGTTCGATCCGCGGCTGATCTGGGACCAGGCGCGCCAGGATCAGCATGCGCGCCGCGCCGACCCCAAGGACCATCCCGATGTCTGACCCGTTCCCCGGCCGCGATCTCGCCGCCCCGATCCCCGATGCGCGCCGCCGCTGGCCGTCGCTCGTCTGGCTGATGCCGGTGCTGGCCGTGCTCATCGCGTTCGGCGTCGTGTGGCGCAACTATTCGGAGCAGGGGCCGCTCGTAACAGTCGCCTTTCCTTCTGCATCGGGCATCAAGGCCGGCACGACGGAACTGCGCATCCGCGACATCCGCGTCGGCGTCGTCGAGGAGGTCGGCTTCGCGGACGGCATGGCGGCGGTCGAGGCGCAGATCCGCATCGACCGCTCGGTCGCGCGCTATATCGATGCCGACGCGCGGTTCTGGATCGTCCAGCCGCAGGTCTCGGCGCGCGGGGTCACCGGCATCGGGACCATCCTGTCGGGCGTATACATCGAGGCCGACTGGGATGGCGAGGTCGGCACGCCCGCCACCCGCTTCACCGCGCTGCCGACCGCGCCCCTCTCGGCATCGGGCGAGGCGGGCACGCGCGTCGTCCTGCGAGCCCGGGCGGGCGGACAGCTCGCCGCCGGCGCCCCGGTGCTGGCCACAGGCATCGAGGTCGGCCGCATCGGCCAGCCGATCCTCTCGGAAACAGGCAATACCGTCACGATGGAAGCCTTCGTTGCCGCGCCCTACGATCAGCGCTTGACGACCAATGCCCGCTTCTGGGACGCGTCCGGCCTCTCGGTGAACGTTGGCGCCGGCGGGCTTGCGCTCAAGGTCGACAGTCTTGCCGCACTCCTCGAAGGCGGCGTCAATTTCGGCACGCCCGTCACCGGCGGCGAGCCGGTGGCGGACGGGCATGTCTTCGAGGTCTTCGCCACCGAGGCCGAGGCCCGCGCCGACGCTTTCGAGGGCACGACCGACCCCGACCTCGCCGTCTCCATCCTCCTCGACGCCGACGTGGCCGGGCTCGGCGTCGGGACGGTCGTGCGCTTTCGCGGCGTCAAGGCGGGCGAGGTCATCGATGTCGTCGGCGTCGCGCCGGATGCCGGCAGCGACGAGAGCGTGCGTCTCCTCATCGACATGGCCCTGAAGCCGACGCGCATCGGCCTCCGACCGGGTCTGACCGAGGCGCAACTGCGCGAGGTGCTGTCCGCTCGCGTGGCGCGGGGTCTTCGAATGCGCCTCTCGTCAGAAGGACTGTTCGGGCAGACACGGGTGGTCGAATTGGTCAGCCTGCCGAATAGTCCGCCCGCAGAGCTTACGGAGGCCCAGGACGGTCGCCTCATGATACCGACCGCCGCGCCGGCCACCTCCGAAGGCGATTCGGGCGTTGAGAGCCTCGTCAGCCGCGTTTCTCGCCTGCCCATCGAGGACGTGATGACGGCCGCCGCCGAGGCGATGACGAGCGTCTCGCGTCTGGCCGGCGCCGCCGAGGGCGTCCTCACCTCGGACGGCGTGAGCCGACTGCCGGGCACGATCGACGGCACGCTCGGCGAGGTCCGCGGCCTCGTGGCTGATGTCCGGGGCGGCGGCGCCATCGAGAGCTTCAGCGAGACGCTGCGCTCGGTCGAGGGGACGATGGCGTCCGTCGACGATGTCGCGCGCGGCCTGCCGCAGATCGTCGAAGGTCTGAGTACTACGGCCGAAGATACGCTGGCCAATATCTCGACGCTCGCCGGCACCGCCAACGAAGTGCTGGCCTCCGACGGCGTCACTCGCCTTCCCGCGTCTATCGACGCGGCGCTGGGCGAGGTCCGTGCCGTCGCGACCGAGGTGCGCGAGGGCGGCGCGATCGAGAGCTTGAACGCGACCCTGCGCTCGGCCGAAAGCGCGATCGCGTCCGTGGACGCCGCCGCCCGCTCGCTGCCCGAGACGATTGCTACCCTAAGCGGCTCGGCGACCGACACGCTGGCCGGCGTCGCCCGGTTGACGAGCGTGGCCGAGGGCACGTTGGCTTCGGTCGATGCCATTGCGCAGGGCCTGCCGGCAACGGTGGAGCGCCTGACGTCCACCGCCGGTGACACGCTCGTCGCCGCTGGGGACACCTTCGCCAACGTCTCGCAACTGGCCGGCACCGCCAACGACGTGCTCGTCTCCGAGGCGGTCGCGCGCCTGCCGGAGACGATCGGCCAAACGCTTGATGAAGCGCGCGGTCTCGTCGCGGACATCCGCGAGGGCGGCGTCGCGGCCAATCTCAATGCGGCCCTGCAGTCGGCCCAAGCGACGCTGGCCTCCGTCGATGCCGCCGTCACGGAACTGCCGAGCAGGGTGGATGCCTTGAGCGGGTCGGCATCGGATGCGCTGGCGAGTGTCACCCGCCTTGCCGGCGTGGCAGAAACCGTCCTCTCCGCCGATGGCATCGATCGCCTCCCGGCCACGCTCGACAATACGCTCGGCGAGATACAGGCGCTCGCGGCCGAGGTGCGCGAGGGCGGTGCGGTCGCCAATCTGAACGCGGCCCTGGGATCGGCCGAACGCGCGCTGGCCTCCGCCGAGACGACGCTCGCCTCCGTAGACGTGGCCGCGCGCGCGTTGCCCGAGCAGGTCGAGGCGCTGAGTCTGGGGGCGAACGCCGCGTTGGCCAGCGTCGCGCGACTGTCGGAGACGGCCAACGGGGTCCTCGGCGCCGACGGCGTCGATAGGCTTCCCGCAACCCTCGATCAGACCTTGAGCGAGCTTCGCATGCTCGCCGAGTCGCTGCGCGAGGGCGGCGCCATCGAGAACCTCAATGCCACGCTCGTCTCGGCGCAGGGCACGCTGGCCTCTGTCGGTAGCGCGGCGCGGTCCTTACCCGAGGTCGTCGAGACCCTCAACGCCAGTGCGAACGAGGCGCTGGCCAACGTCGCGCGTCTCGCTGGAACGGCCGAAGGTGTGCTGTCGGCCGAGGGCGTCGATCGGTTGCCGGCCACGCTCGAGGGTACGCTGGCGGAGTTGCAGGCCTTGAGCGTGGAGATCCGCGAGGGCGGTGCGATCGAAAGCCTCAATGCCACGCTCCGCTCGGCCGAGACCGCTCTGTCCTCCGTCGACGAGGCCGCGCGTTCGCTACCCGCGCTCGCGGCTCGCCTGAATACGGCCGCAGACGGGTTGCAGGGCGTGGTCAACGGCTATGCGACGGATTCGCGGATCTACGAAGACCTGCGCGGGACCCTGCGGGAGGTGTCGTCGACGGCCGAAGCGTTTCGCTCGCTCGCCAGAACGATCGAACGACAGCCCGAATCCCTCTTGAGAGGACGATGACCATGTTCGGTCGCGCCATCTGCCTTGTCGGCATTCCCCTTGCGCTCGCAGCATGCGCGGGTGCCGAACCACTGCGCTACGTGGTCGATCCCGTCATCGCCGAAGCGAGCACCCGCGTGCGAACTTCGGCGCGCACGATCTCGATCGCCGAGGTCTCCCTGCCTGCCTACGCCAAGGAACCGAGCCTCTTCGTAGAAGGCGAGGGGAGCGCGCTCCAAGCGCTCGAGAACGCCGATTGGGGGGACGACCCCGGCCGCGCGATGAGCAATGCGCTCGTTAGGGAACTCACCGAGATCACCGGGGCGGACGTTGCCGCCGAACCCTGGCCGCTTGGCGGCGTGCCGGAGGCCGAGATACGGGTGCGCGTCTCCGAGATGGTCGTGCGTGCCGACGGCCTACTCTCGCTATCCGGCCACTACGCGATCCGCCGCGACGAAGCGCGGGACCGCAACGCGATCGAACTCTTCTCCCTCCAAGTGCCGTCGGCCTCGGCGGCACCCGCCGACGTCGTGCGCGCCCACGGCGCCGCATGGCGCGAACTCGCCGCGATCATCGCAAAGGCGCTGCGATAAGGTCTTTGCGCTCTGCAGATTCCTTTACCGGGCCAGAGCCAAGAGCGCCGCGATGGTACCCAACGGCGCCACGGCGATGAGCCAGGGCGCGATGCCGTCCGGCGCCTGCCCGATGAGGAGGCTCCAGGGGAAGGCGAGCGCAACGAGGAGGATGGCCGCGAGCGGATCGCGGTCAGCGCCGAACAGGCCGAACGTACCCGCTGCCCACAGGCTAAGGGCGACCACATAGGCTACTGCGAGAACAGCGACGCAGAAGCGGAGTACGGCCCGCATCGCCGGCATTGTTACTCGTCGCTCCGGGGGGGGCGTCGGTCCGCCGCTACTCGGGCACGATCACGCGATCGGGCACGTGGATCACGCCATTGCTCGCCTCTATGTCCGACCCGACGATGAGCGCGTTGCCTATCGTCTTGGTGTCGCCATCGACCGTGATGCGAATGGTCTCACCCGAGATCGTCTCGGCGTCCATGTCCTCGGTGAGGTCTGCGTAGAGGATCTTGCCGGGCAGCACGTGGAACGAGAGTACCGCCTGGAGAGCGGCCTGGTTCTCGGGCTTGAGGAGATCGTCGAGAACGCCGGGCTCAAGCGCCTCGAATGCGGCGTTCTCCGGCGCGAAGACCGTGTAGGGGCCTTCGCCGGTCAGGGTCTCGGTCAGGCCCGCCGCCTCGACGGCGGCGACGAACGTCGAGAAGCCCTCCGCTTTCGAAGCGGTCGCGATGATGTCCGTGGGACCGTCTTGCGCAAGCGCGAACGTAGCGCCGCCCGTTGCGAGTGCGGCGGCGAGTACGGCGGTAAGCGTGGTGGCAAGGAATGAACGGCGAAGCATGGGATGTCCTCTCATTTGTCGCGGGAGTGCTCGGACGCGACGGCGGTGGAGTCGAAACGCGGCCGGCCGCTCTTCACGAACGATCGTCCGACTGGGTATCGACGCCGACGAACTGGCCGGCTCCGTTGAAGGTGCAGATGAAGAAGAGCGCGTTCGCGCCTTCGGCGGGCGTCTGGCCATAGACGCTGAACATATTCTGGTCCGGCTCGGCGGGCAGCGTGATGACGTCTTCGCGCCTCACACCATAGGCAGACGCCGCTTCGTAGAGGCAGTAGCGCGGCATGTCCGGCCGAGCGATGTTCTCCTCCGCCTTGGCGGCAAACGGCACTGCGGCCAGGGTGATCACGACCGCCACTGATGCGACGCGTGCCTTGCCTGCGGGGGCATCAGTCTTGCGGACCGCCATCAGATCGCATCCACGCCGACGAAGCCACCCTCACCGGTAAACGTGCAGATGAAGGCCACGGGCGTGCCGGCATCCGTGATATAGCTGCCAGGCACGGAGAAAAGTCCCTGATCGGGCTGCGCGGCCTGCGTGACGATCTCTTGGGGCCTCGCGCCAAAGGCCGCCGACGCCTCGCCTCGGCAGAAGGCCGGCATGTCGGCCACGCCGATCAGCTGAGGTGTAGCGTTGCTGGGTGGCACGCTTGCATCGGGCGTCGCGACGCAAGCCACCAGCAACGGTGCCGCGCATGCAAGCATGAAGACTGTCGAGATGGTCCGCATAAGGCCCTCGTTCTGCCGAGCACACCATCGTGAACCCGGCTCCAAGCCCCACTGCCACACCCCTTTGAGCGCCCGTCGAGGACGGCCGCCTCGGGAGATCCATACCACGCGTTTGGACGGTGAACCATGGAGACCTTGTCGCACTTCATCTGGCAGAGATTGGCCGCCGCTATAGACGCGCCGGACGATCTACCCCTCGCTCGGACCACTTCGGCAGGACTGGCCGGCGTTGATGCATCCTTCGCAAGTCGAAGCGGTCCACGGCCGTCGGGCGCGTCCACTTGCCTGCGTGTTGGCCGTATGCCTAATGGTCCTCAACTGGTATTTGTCGAGAGCAGTGGATGTCACGGACATGGGGCGCAGAGTTGGTCGCGACGACGGCGGGTCGCGAACCTGGCCCGCACCGAAACGTTTTCGAAGGTCAGATCGCGTGAGCAACATGGAGCTTCTTGAGGAGCGGACGCGGGACGTCTCGGCGGCGAACCCGACGCCGCGCTACATCCGCCTCGCGAACGTCATCCGCGACATGATCGAGGGCGGACACCTCCTCGCCGACGAGGCCATACCGTCCGAGCGCACCATGGTCGACGTCACCCGCCTCTCGCGCGTCACCGTGCGACGGGCGATGGCGAAGCTGGCCGAGGAGGGATTGGTCGAGCAGCGCCATGGCTCGGGCACGTTCGTGAGCGCGCGTCCGACCCGGATCGAGCAGCCGCTCACGCAGCTTACCGGCTTCCACGAGGACATGTTTCTTCACGGCCGACGGCCGACGAGCCAATGGCTTGCCAAGCGGCTCGATCGGCCGACACCGCACGAGGTGATGATCTTCAGCCTGTCGCCCGGAGCCGAGATCGCCCGGTTCCATCGCCTTCGCCTGGCCGACGGCGAGCCGCTGGCCATCGAATATGCGGCCGTGCCCGCCGCATGCCTCTCCTCGATCGAGGCCGTCACGACGTCGCTGTACGAGGCGATGTCCATGCATGGTTGCCTCCCGGATACGGCTGTCCAAAGGATGCAGGCGCGAAGTCTGCCAAAGGAAGAAGCGATCCATCTGTGCATGAAGGAGGGCGAACCGGTGCTCTACATCGAGCGCTTGTCGCGCCTTTCGACCGGGCGGGTCGTGGAGTTCACGCGCTCCTACTATCGAGGCGACCGCTATGACTTCGTCGCGGAACTCTCGATCCAGCACGGCGGTCGCAAACAATAACGACCGGCTCCGGCTCGCGGATGGGGTTGCCTAGCTCGCCAATACCGGGTCGCCCGCGAAATGACAGGCGCAGGGCCATGGCGCGTCGACCGCGGGGGTCTTCAGGTCCGGTTCGTCCGTCCGGCAGATCTCGCGTGCGATCGGGCAACGCGGGTGGAATACGCAACCCGTCGGAGGATGCCTCGGATCGGGCACTTCGCCTTCGAGCGCAATGCGCGGCGTCGCCATCATCGTGTCGCGGCCAGGAATGCGCGGGATCGCAGAGATGAGGGCCTTCGTGTAGGGATGCTGCGGTCGCTCGAAGAGATCGGCAGCGCTCGCGACCTCCACGGCGCGCCCGAGATACATCACCATGATCCGATCCGAAACGTGGCGCACGACCGAGAGATCGTGGCTGATGAAGATCATCGCCAGGTTCAAACGCTTCCGCAGATCGATGAGGAGGTTGATGATTTGCGATTGGATCGACACGTCGAGCGCCGAAACCGCCTCGTCGGCAATGATGACCTTGGGCGACAATGCCAGCGCGCGGGCGATCGCGATGCGTTGGCGCTGGCCGCCGGAGAATTCGTGCGGGAAGCGGCGGATGGCGTCGGCCGGAAGACCGACGAGGTCGAGGAGTTCCGCAACGCGCTCGCGGCGGTTCGGCCGACCATGAACGACGAGCGGCTCGCCGATGATTGTCCCGACCTTGTGGCGCGGGTTGAGCGAGCCGAACGGGTCCTGAAACACCATCTGGATGTCTTGGCGAACCGCCTTAAGACGTCTCCCGCGAAGCGCAGCGATCGAGGTGCCGTTGAACTCGACTGTTCCGGCGGTCGGCGTTTCGAGAAGCATCAGGGTCCGACCGAGCGTGCTCTTGCCGCAACCCGATTCTCCGACCACGCCGAGGATCTCACCGTCTTTGAGGTCGAACGAGACGCCGTTGAGGGCCTTCACGGCCGGTCCGTCCTTCGTCGGATAATGCTTGGTCAGACCGGTCGCCGTCAGCAGCGCGCTCATGATGCCGGGTTCCAACAGGTGGCGGTATGCGTCCCGTTGCCGACCGTCGGGGGATCCTTCACGCAGGCCTCGACGGCGGCGTGGCATCGGTCGCGGAATCGGCATCCGTCAAGGCGCTGATCGGGCGGCGGCACGAAGCCTTTGATGGCCGGCAGTGTCGTGCCCGGCGCGTTGGCGGCCGGAACGGTGTCGAGAAGCGCTTCGGTATAGCGGTGTAAAGGCTTTGCAAAAACGTCTTGGGTCGATCCGGTCTCGATCACCCGGCCGGCATACATCACGACGGCGCGGGCGCAGGTTTCGGCAACCACGCCGAGATCGTGCGTGACCAAGAGGCAGGCCGTGCCCAATTCGCTCTGCATCTCCTTGATGAGGTCGAGAATCTGCGCCTGTACGGTCACGTCGAGCGCGGTCGTCGGCTCGTCGGCGATCAGCAGAGCCGGCTCGCAAGCCAGCGCCATCGCGATCATGACCCTCTGCCTCTGTCCGCCCGAGAGCTGAAACGGATACTTCGCGCGAAACGCGTCGCTCGACGGCATTCGAACGAGGTCGAGCAGCCGCGCGATCTCGCTCATGCGCTCGCGCCCCGTCATCCGCCGGTGGATCGTCAGAACTTCGCCGATCTGATCGCCGATCGTCATGACCGGATTGAGCGAGGTCATCGGCTCTTGGAAGATCATGGCGATGCGGTTGCCGCGTAGGCCGTTCATGCGCTCTTCGCCGAGCCCGAGGAGGTCCTCGCCTTCGAACGCGATGCGCCCGCTTGTGGCGCGGACGGCGGGTCTTGGCAGCAAGCCCAGGATCGACAGGGCGGTAATCGTCTTGCCGCAGCCCGACTCGCCGACCAACCCGACCATCTCGCCGCGTGCGACGTCGAATGACACGTCCTCGACGAGAGGGCCGATGTCGGCCGCAAGGGTGAGGCCGCTAACGCGCAAGACCCAATCCGGCTCGCTCATCATGCTCATCGATGTCACGGCCCCCGATCTCCCGTTCGGCGAACGGCACGCGACGCGCTTGTGATTGGTATTTAAGTGGGCTAGCCATAGTGTGACAACGGCACAACAGGCAACCCCCGCTCGTGTCCTGCTCGGTATCTTTGGGAGGAGATCTCATGAAGTTCGCCATCACCCTCTTGGCTTCCACCATGCTCGCCAGCCAGGCGTTCGCCGCGACGCTGGAGGTCGCCGTCGATGCGTCGCCATCGGGGCTAGATCCGCACGTCGCGACGGCCTTCTCCTCGTTCCAGGTGATCGACGGCACGGTCTACGAAGGGCTGACGGCACTCTCGCCGGACCTGGAGATCGTGCCCGGTCTGGCGGAGACCTGGGAGATCTCGGACGACAAGAAGACCTATACCTTCACCTTGCGCGACGGCATCGTGTTCCACGACGGCTCCGATATGACGGCGGAGGATGTCATCGCAAGCATGGAGCGCGTGCTGGCCGAGGCGATAGGATCGCCCTTGGCGAGCCGCCTCAGCGCCGTCGAGAGCATGGAAGCGAGCGACGAGCGGACGGTCGTCCTAACGCTGTCCACGCCGTCCTCGCCGCTCCTCTCTTCGCTTTCCACGATCGCGATCGTGCCGTCAGAGTACAAGGACGACACCGAAACGCTTCAGCGGACCACGGTCGGTACCGGCCCCTTCAAGCTCACCGAATGGCAACCCAACGTCGCGCTTCGCTTCGAGGCCAACGGGGATTATTGGGAGGAGGGCCTGCCCAAGCTGGACGGCGTGAATTTCAACATCGTGCCGGAAAGCGCGACCCGGCAGGTCGGCCTGCAAGGCGGGCAGTACCATATGCTCCCCCATATCGATGCGCCGACCGCATTGCAGCTCCAGTCGCAACCGAACGCGCAATTGTTCGACACGCTCGAGCTCGCCTATTCGCTCATCGGCATGAATGTGAGCCGGCCGCCGCTCGACAACCCGATGGTTCGTGAGGCGCTCAACTACGCCATCAATCGCGATGATATCGTGCAGGCCGCCCTCTTCGGCGCCGGCGTTCCGGGCGGACCGCTATCGCCTGCGCTCGACAATTTCGCGCTGCCGGTCGATCAGTTCGGCTGTTTTGGCACAGACCCCGAGAAGGCGAAGGCGCTCCTAGTCGAGGCCGGTGTCTCAACGCCGATCCAGCTCGAGCTCCTCGTTCTGCCCCGCGATGATACGAAGGCCATCGCCCAGGTCGTCCAGCAACAGCTCGCCGCGGTCGGCGTCGAGCTGACGCTCGACATTCCGGAGATCGGGAAGTTCGTGCAGGACTGGCGCAATAGCGAGTTCGACATGTTCGTCTCGCTCAACTCGGGCACGATCGAGCCGGACGACTATTTCTACCGGACCTTCCGGTCCGGCGGTTCGACCAACGTCTTCCAATACGAGAACGCCGAATTGGACGCGCTGCTCGATCAGGGGCGCCAGGAGACGGAACCGGCGGCGCGCAAGGCGGTCTACGAGGACGTGCAGCGCAGCTTGGCCTGCGACGGACCGGCCGCCTTCCTCACCTATGGCCAGCTCTACACGGCCGCCTCGAACGATGTGTCGGGCTACACCATCTATCCGAACCGGTCGCTGTCGTCGCTCAAGAGCGTGACGCTCGGCGAGTAACCGGTTCCTGACAGCAAGCCCAAGCGGCTCCCATCGAGAGGTCGGACGCTTGGCGCCCGGCCTCCGTCGTGCGGGTCGTCGCGCAGATGCGACGGGCGAAACGCCAGTCGCACGAACTTGGACGCCTCGAACCCGGACGCTTTCGAACGAGGACAGCTATGGCCAAGCTCCTTGCCGGTCGCCTGATCGACCTCGTCATCGTCCTCTTCGGCGTGTCCGTCATCGCGTTCGCTTTCGTGCGAATGATCCCGGGCGATGCCGTCGCGATCATGCTGGGCGCCAATACGGAAGTGACGCCGGAGCGGCTGGAGGCCGTCCGCTCGCGCCTCGGCTTGGATCAGCCCGTCCTGACGCAATACGTGTCGTGGTTGAGCGACATCGTGCGCGGCGATCTCGGCACGTCGATCTGGACGGGAACGCCGGTCGTCGACGAGATCGTCGGCCATATCTGGCCCACTCTCCAGTTGACGCTTTTGTCGCTCATGCTCGCCGTCGCGATGTCGATCCCGCTCGGCATCCTGATGGCGCGCCGGCGTGGCAAAAGCGGGGAGGCCGCCCTGCAAGCGGTGTCGGTCGTCGGCTTGACGGTACCGCCGTTCTGGCTCGGCATTCTTCTGATCCTGCTCGTGTCCGTCGCCGCACCGGGCGCCCAACTCCTCGGCTACGTACCGTTCACCGACGATCCGCTCGGCAACCTGCAGCGCCTCTTCCTACCGGCGGTCTGCCTGAGCCTGCCGATCACGGCCAATCTGGCGCGGCTGCTGCGCTCGACCTTGCTGGAGGCGCTCGGGCAGGACTACATCCGCACCGCGCGGGCTAAAGGCGTGTCCGAACGGCTCGTCCTCTATCGCCATGCGCTTCGTAACGCCCTCATCCCGTTCGTGACGAGCGTCGGCATCATGGCGGGTTATCTCCTGGGCGGGGCGATCGTCATCGAGCAGGTCTTCGCCATTCCGGGCCTCGGGCGTCTCATCCTCGGAGCCATCGCCGAGCGCAACTATCCGCTCATCCAGGCGACGATCCTCCTCGTCACCTGCGCCTTCGTGCTGGTGAACTTCCTGGTCGATCTTCTCTATGCCGTGATCGATCCAAGAGTCGCTGAGACATGAGGGTGGCGGAGACATGAGCGTGATCGTCTCTGAAACATCGGCGCAGGGCGTCGCTGCGAGCCGCCTCGCTACGCGCGCGTGGCGAGGTCTCTCAGGCCGCTCGACGCTTTTCATCGTGTCGCTCAGCCTCCTCGTTACGCTGGTCTTCGCGGCCGTCGCTGCTCCGCTGATCGCGCCCTACGACCCGCTCCACCAAGACATCCTCGCCCGGATGAAAGGACCGACCGGCGCGCATTGGCTCGGCACCGATCAATTCGGGCGCGACGTCCTCTCCCGCATCCTCTACGGGCTTCGCTCCTCGCTCGCCATCTCCGTCGTCGCCGTCCTCTGTGCCCTTATCGTGGGCGGTACGATCGGCCTGGTCGCCGCATTCTATCGCGGTTGGACGGAACGCATCTTTATGCGTCTCATGGACATGCTCTTCGCGTTCCCCGTGATGCTGCTCGCGATCGGCGTCATCGCGGTCATGGGGCCGGGCGCCGTCCCCACCACGGTCGCCATCGCCGTCGTCTACACGCCCATCTTCGCGCGCCTCGTGCGCGGGCCGGCGATGGTGGTGTGCGAGAGCGACTATGTCGACAGCGCCCGAGCGATCGGCGCATCGGACGTGCGCATCCTATTCATCCACGTCCTGCCGAACCTCGTCAGCGTCATCCTCGTCCAGACCTCGCTTCTGATGTCGGCGGCGATCCTGGTCGAGGCGTCGCTCTCCTTCCTCGGGCTCGGCACACAGCCTCCGACGCCGTCGTTGGGCATGATGCTGTCGGAAGGCCGCAACTTCCTCTTCCTCGCGCCCTGGCCGGCCGTGTTCGCCGGCCTCGCCATCCTCCTCGTCGCCTTCGCGCTCAACCTTTTCGGAGACGTCCTGCGCGACGATCTCGATCCCAGGCTGAGGGGAAGCTGAACCTCTTCGATCAGGCCGCCCCAACGATGCTCGAAAGCAATTTTTGTTCGATATCGCCGTCGGCCAAGTCGCACGTCATCTCGGTGACGCCGATGTGAACGCAGCGTTCGAGGCATTGTCGCAGCAGTTGGCAAGCAACGAAGAGCGCTGACATAATGGCCAGATCCGATCGAGGTGAGAATGTCCACCAGACGTATCCTGGGACATCCCTGGCATCGTAGGCGTCGCCGCTGATGGGCAAGGACGGTCGCTGACCGGTCGCGCTTGCATCGCGGGTAGATACCCCCCCTTCGTTGCCGAACGCGGCGATCCATAGCATCCGCTGCGAGCAAGCCCGGGGGTGCATGAATGCGCGATGCGATCTTGGAATGTCGCGGTAGCGCGCTTCGACGGACAAAGAAGCCGTTGATCGCCCCCCAAATGGGTATCGATCGCGATCGACGGACTGTGACAGAACAGCCGGGGCTGGCGGGCACAATTGGAGGGACTGGGCGCGTTGCAACCATCGCAGCGCTTCGTCGTGGGGTCCGGCGGAGGTCGGGATCGACGATGGCCTCGTCGGCTCTTGGGGGGCAGCTATGCCTACGTTTCTCGCCTCGATCGACCTGACGATGGTCGCGTTCATTTTCGCGACGACCGCCTTTCCGGGCCCGAATGCCGTATTGATGCTCACCATCGGTTCACGGATTGGCGTCGTCGGCGGCCTGCCCATACTCATCGGCATGGCTATCGGCAACGCAGCCGTCAAAGGGGTGACGGCGGCCGGCATGCGCTGGGCAGCTTCGCTCGATCCCCATGTGATCGAGACCGCACAATGGGCCGCCATCGCATTGCTGGTGTGGTTCACGTTTCGCATCCTGCGTCGATCCGGGCCACTACGCGCCGCGGCGGCAGGCGATGGAATTGCCGTGTCAGGCGTCAGCCAGGCCTTCGATGGCTTCGGCTTTCAGCTGAGCAACCCAAAGGTCTGGGTGACCGGCTTTGCGGCTGCTGCGCTTTTCTGCACGCCTGAACTGGACGAACTCGGGCACGCCCTTGCATTCTCGACCGTCGCATTTCCGGCGGTCGTGATCGGGGCAGGGGTTTGGCTCGTAGCTGGCCGCTACGGGTCCCGGTGGCTGAGCGGTCCCCGTACTGTCCGCTTCCTGAACGTGACGCTCGTTGTCGTGCTGGCGTTGGCGGCGATCCCGGTCGTGATGGTCTAGGCAGGGTTCAATCAAGCAGGACGACATTGCGCCGGGCAGCGCGGCGGTGTGTTCAAGCATGTTCGGCTCGTTAGGAGGAGCGGCGCCATCTCGGCTTTCCAATACGCGCAGAAGGATCAAGCGGGACGAGGATCGCTATGAGGCACCGCCATTTTCCGTCGATCCTAGGCCCGATGCTGTCCTACACCTTCTGCGAAACGGCCGACACGGCCGGAACTGTTGCGACATAGGGCGCAAGCGCGGCGGCGTTGACAGCCTCCGCGACGGTGGCGAGAACGTGTCACGGCGCCTGCGCCGATAACAACAATACGAAGCATTTCGGGAGAGAGACGAACATGACACGCACCCGTGTTGATTTGCGCGCCGGTACGGCCCGCCTTGCCCTCGGCGTAGCGCTCGCCGTCGGCGTCGCCGCCGTTGCGGTCGGCCCAGCCTCGGCGCAGGACTTCCCCGAGCGACCGATCAACCTCATCGCGCCCTTCAACGCCGGCGGCGGCACCGACCTGTTGCTGCGCGGCTTCGCGCCACATTTCGCCGAGGCGCTGGGTGGCGACGCGTTCGTCTCCAACATGGCCGGCGGTTCCGGCACGGTGGCGGCCGGTGCGCTCGCGGGCCAGCGGCCCGACGGCTATCAGCTCGGCTATTTCTCGATCACGGTCTCCACCATCCAGCCGCAGATCAAGGACGTTCCCTACGACGTGGATAGCTGGACGCCGATCTGCGCCGTCGCGGCATCGCCGACCATCCTCTTCGTCAACGCCGACAGCCCCTTCGAGACGATCGACGATGTGGTCGAGGCGGTGAATGCCGAGCCGGGCAAGTACGTCTTCGGCTCGTCCGGCCCCGGCGCGATGACGCACCTGACGACGGTCGCAGCCTTTGCCGGTCTCGACATTCTCGACAAGCTTAAGCATTTGCCGTTCCAGGGTTCGGGCCCTGCGCTACAGGCGATGGCCGCCGGCACGATCCAGTTCTTCGGCGATACCGAGATCCTGATGACGCGCGGCGATTTCCGCCCACTCGTCACCTTCAACGCCGAGCGCCTGGAGGCCTATCCGGACGTGCCGACGGCCACCGAAGTCGGCATCGAGCCGCCGCTCAACGAGCTTTACCTCTGGGGCGGTCTCTTCGCGCCGGCCGGGATCGAGGACGACGTGAAGGCGAAGCTCTCGGCGGCCTGCGAAACGGCTGTCGCTTCGGACGGCTTCAAGGAGTTCGCCGAGCAGACGAGCACCGTCATCGCCTACCAGGACGCCGATGCGTTCGATGCCTTCTATCGCGCGCAATACGAGGCGAACGCCGCCCTGATCGAGGCGGCCGGCCTCTAGGCGAAGCCCACCGGCGCGGACGGGGCGTGCCGGCCTCGGTTGTCGAGATCGGCACGTCCGCCCGTTTTGCCATTCTCTCCTCGCAAGGAGCGTGCTGATGGGTCGTCTGGCCAATGAGCGGGCCGCGATCGCTCTCGTCCTTTTCCTGACGGGGGCGGCGCTGGTCGTCTCGACCTTCGGGCTGAACTTCGCCGATCTCGGCGGCGCCTTCAGCCCGATGTTCTTCCCCCGCATCGTATTGATGATCTGGCTCGTGCTGGCAGCCGTCAATCTCGTCATCGACGTGCTGGCCAGGCGGCGGGGCGAGGACTTCCTCTATCTGCGCGTCGGGTTGATCTCGCTGGCGGTCTTGGCCTACGTGCAGCTTCTCATTCCCCTCGGCTTCTTCATCTGCTCGGCCGTGTTCGGGGTGCTGGTGCTGATCCTCCTCGGCGTGCGCGGACCGATAGCGCTCGTGCTGGTGGGCCTCGGCGTGCCGCTGGCCCTCGTCGGGCTTTTCAACCACGTGCTGACGATGCCACTACCCAATTCGCCGTTCGTTTGGTGGCTGTGAGGATTCGATGATCGATGCGATCCCGCAGGCGCTTGGCCTGATCTTCACGCTCGAGGGCATTCTCGTCCTCGTTCTCGGCACCATGCTCGGCATCGTGCTCGGCGCTCTGCCCGGTATCGGCTCCACCGTCGCGGTGGCGATGATCCTGCCGTTCACCCTGACGATGACGCAGGCGCCGGCAATCCTCCTTCTTCTCGCGATCTATGCGGGCTCGGTCTATGGGGGCTCGATCTCGGCGATCTTGATCAACACGCCCGGCACGCCGCAGTCTGCCGCCACCTGCCTCGACGGCTATCCGATGGCGCAGCGCGGCGAGGCCGGCAAGGCACTTGGATGGGCGACGGTCTCCTCGGTCGTCGGCGGGCTGGTCTCCGCGGTCGTCCTTATCGTCGCCGCGCCGCAACTGGCGGCCTTTGCGCTCAATTTCGGGCCGATCGAGACCTTTGCGCTTATCCTTCTCGGCCTTACCTGCATCGTCTCGGTCTCCGAGGGCTCGCTCATCAAGGGGCTGATGGCGGGGATGATCGGCATCTTTCTCTCCACCGTTGGCGGCGATCCGATCACGGGCGAGGCGCGCTTCACATTCGGCCAGTTCCAACTCATCGCCGGCTTCAACCTCTTGGCCGTGGTCATCGGCGTCTTCGCGCTGTCGGAAGTCCTGCTACGCGCGTCGAAAGCGTTGGACGGTACGGGTTCACTCGTCGATTTCGGCGGCATCGTGTTGCCGTCGCTCGCGGAGTGGAAGGGCCGGTTCGGCGGGCTCGCCAAGTCGGTCGCGATCGGCAACGGCATCGGCGTCCTGCCGGGCACGGGCGCGGCGACGGCGGCCTTCATCTCCTATGCCGAAGCGCGCCGCTCATCACCGCGCAAGGCCGGCTTCGGCAAGGGCGAACCGGACGGGTTGATCGCGTCGGAATCGGCCAACAACGCCGTCACCGGCGGCGCGCTGGTGCCGACGATGGCGCTCGGCATTCCCGGCGACGCGATCACCGCCGTCATGCTCGCCACGCTCACCCTCCACGGCATCACGCCCGGCACGCGCCTGATGACGGACAATCCGGTGCTGATCGCCGCCATCTTCTGCGGCTTCTTCATCATCAACCTGATGCTGCTGCCTCTGGGAATGCTGGTCTCGCGCGTAGCGGCGCCGCTCCTGCGAATGCGGGAGGCCTATATGCTGGTCGTCATAACCATGCTCTGCGTGGTCGGCGTCTACTTCGTGCGCGGCAACCCGTTCGACCTTCTAGTGATGGCATTCGCCGGCATCGTCGGCTTCCTCCTGCGCCGTCAGGGGTACCCGATGCCGCCGCTGGTCATCGGCATGGTGCTCGGGCCGACGCTGGAGATCAGCCTTCGCCAGGGGCTGATCCTGACCGATGGCAGCTTCTTAGCCTTCTTCAGCGGTCACCCGATCGCGGTCGCGCTGACGATCGCCGCTCTCGGCATGCTGAGCCTTCCGGTCTACCGCGCGATCCGTGCGCGTCGCAGCGACGAGGCCGGTATCGCGGCGTGATCGGCGTGGCCACCGGGGGCTCGGCGTGTGCGGCCACGAGGTCCTTCCCCGTGGCCGCCAGACGCGCGCAAATGGCCGAAGCGCCTTACTTCTCGACGAGCCGGTAGAACACGAAGTCGGACGTCGCCCCGTTCACGTAGCCGCTCACATCGTCGTCCATCGCGACCTGATAGGACGCCTGGAACATGATCACGATCGGGCTCTCGGCCTGCACCTCGCGCTGCAGTTCGCGATACATGTCGAGCCGCGCCTCAGGGTCGGCCTCGGTCAGGGCCGCCGTGGTCATCTCGTTCAGCGCGTCCGGCACGGCCCAGGCGTTCCGCCAAGTGGTCGTGGCGGTGTAGTTGCCGTCCGAGTTGTCGGAATTGTAGGCGAAGGCTTTTGCGTTCGAATGCGGGTCCATGAAGTCCGGGCCCCAATAGAGCAGCATCGCCTCGTGCGTGCGGTCGCGATACTTGGTGATGACCTGGGCACCGGTGCCAGGCAGGATCTCGAATTCGATCCCCGCGTCGGCGAAGCTGGCCTGGAGCGACTGCGCCATGTCGGTGAAGGGCGCGGCGTTGATGACGTCCATCTCGACCTGGATCGGCGTCGCGATGCCGGCGTCGGCCAAGATTTGCTTGGCCTTTTCGGGGTCGTAGGAGAACGGCGTCTCCTCGAGCGCGCCGGGGAAGCCCTTCGGCCAGAACGCCTGATGCACCTCCATCTGACCGGCGAGGATGGTGTCGGTCATGCCCTCGTAGTTCACCAGGTAGCGCGCGGCCTCCCAGACGGCCGGGTCGGTCAGGCTGTCGGTCTTCTGGTTGAAGGACAGGAAGTGGACGGCGGCCTGCGGGAAGGTCTCGACGGTGATGCCGTCGCCGAGCGAGGCGACCTGATCGGGCGTCAGGTTGCGGGCCATGTCGACATCGCCCTGCTCCAAGAGCAATTGCTGCGTCGCGCTCTCGGCGACGTGCTGCAGGATGACCGCATCGAGTTTGGGCCCTTCCTTGAAGTAGTTCTCGTTGGCGGCGAGGCGCACGATCTCGGCCGGGCGGTAGGCCTGCATCGAGAACGGGCCGGACCCGGCGGAGTTCGTGTTGAGCCAGGCATTGCCCATGTCGCCGTCGACTTCGTTCTCCATGACCGTCGCCATATCGACGACCGAGGCCGGGCGCGATGCGAGGACGTTCATCACGAAGGCCGGTGAGAAGTCGCCTTCGTAGCGGATGGTGACGGTGTTCCCATCCGCCACGACCATCTCCTCGACGTTCTCCGCCGTCCAGCCGAGCTGGGCGAGGATGAAGGCGGGCGTCAGATCGAGTTTGATGACGCGCTGTAGCGAGGCGGCCGCGTCCTCGGCCGTGACCGGGTTGCCGGAATGGAAGACGGCGTCGTCGCGCATGGTGAAGACGATCGTCTTCGTCGCCTCGTCGATCTCCCATTCGGTGGCGAGGCCGGGCGCCAGCGTCGTCGGGTCCTCGGCGTCGTACTGCACCAGACGATCGTAGACGTTGGTGACGATCTCGCCGGACGTGAACTCATAGGCCTGGGCCGGGTCGAGCGCGACGATGTCGTCGATGTTCTGCGCCACGATCAAGAGGCCGGGCGGCGTGTCGGCATGGGCCGCCGGAGTGATGGGGAGCGCAAGCGGAAGCGCGAGCGCGCTGCCGAGGAGTAGGGATCGGATCGTCGTCATCATGTCTCTCCTGTGGGTGAACTGTCGGCCTTGGAACTGTCGATATTGGAGCTATCGATCTTGGAACTATCAATCCTGGGCGTGCCCGCCGCCCCGCCGCCGCGCAGCACGGCCAGCGTGCCGGTCCAGAGGACGCGGGCGGTGTCCGGGCCGGGATTGGACCAGGCGTGTGGGGTGGCGCCGTCATAGTGAAGGCTGTCGCCCGCCCGCATTCGCATCGTCTCGCCGCCGAGCGTCTGCGCGATGGTGCCATCGAGGATGAAGACGACCTCCTCGCCCTCATGCGCCGCCGTCTCGGAGCGGTAGCCGGGCGGGACGTGGAGGATATAGGACACGAGAAGCGAGCCGGGATAATCCGCGCTCACCGCCTCGTATTCCACCGGCGAGCCGGGGATCGAAAACCGGCGCCGCCCGTCCGCGCGCGATAGCGCGTCGACCGGGCGCGTCGCGGCGACGAAGTAGTCGAGGCCGACACCCAGAGCCTGCGCGATTTGCGCCAGAGTGCCAAGGGTCGGCACGGCCTTGCCCGTCTCGACCTGGCTCAGATAACCCGTGGACAGCCCCGCCGCCTCGGCCGCCGCGCGCAGCGTCAGGGCGAGCGCCTTGCGCCGCCGTCGCATGACCGGTCCAAGCGCGGGCGCGGCAGCGTCCGGTCGGTCAGTGGCGAGCGATGGCATCATCTGCAAATCCGATGGGCCAGTAAAATTCTGTTAGATGGTGACAAAACTTCTTTCATCCGCCAAGCTTTTTCTTCCGCCCTTGGTCTGTGCGCCTCGTTTTGAACCGCGCGTCAGGCTCGCCCGGAGGACGCATGGCCGCTACGCTCCGCCCGATCTCCGCGCCGTCGCATCGCGCGATAGCCCGCGCCGCGCGCGGCGTGACGGGCTTCGTCTTGGTGACGGCGGCGACGTTTCTCGGTCTTCTCGCGATCACCTTCTTCATCGGACGCGTCATTCCCATCGACCCGGTCCTCGCCGTCGTCGGCGACCGCGCCACGCAGGCCCAATACGACGCCGCCCGCATCGCCATGGGTCTCGACCGCCCGTTGGTGGCGCAGTTCGCGAGCTATGTCTGGGACGTCATGCGGGGCGACTTGGGCGTGTCGGTCTCGACCAACCGGCCGGTGGCCTCCGACCTCGTACGCGTCTTCCCCGCGACGCTGGAGATGGCCACGATCGGCATCGTCATCGGCGTCGCGCTCGGCGTGCCGATGGGGGTGATCGCGGCCGCCAGACAGGGCAGCTGGGTCGATCAGGTGATCCGGGTGCTGGCGCTGACGGGCTATTCGGTGCCCGCCTTCTGGCTCGGGCTGGTCGGGCTCGCCGTCTTCTATGCCGGGCTCGGCTGGGTCTCGGGACCGGGCCGGATGAGCATCTTCTACGACGGGATCGTGGCGCCGCGCACCGGTCTCCTGCTGGTCGACAGCGCCATGGCCGGGGCGTGGGACGTCTTCCGCTCGGCCGTCAGCCACATCGTCCTGCCCGCCGCGATCCTCGGCTTCTTCGCGCTCGCCTATATCGCCCGGATGACGCGGTCCTTCATGCTCGACCAATTGGGGCAGGAGTTCGTAACGACGGCGCGGGTGAAGGGCGTGCCGGAATGGCGGGTGATCTGGGTTCACGCCTTCGGTCCGATCCGCATTCCCCTCATCACCGTCATCGGCCTCAGCTATGCGGGGCTGCTGGAGGGGTCGGTGATGATCGAGACCGTCTTCTCCTGGCCCGGGATCGGCAACTACCTGACGACGGCGCTCTTCAACGCCGACATGAACGCGGTTCTGGGGGCGACGCTGGTGATCGGCGCGGTCTTCATCGCCATCAACCGATTGTCGGACGTTCTCTACCGCGTCCTCGACCCGCGGAGCCGGGCATGAACCGGACCGACACGACCTGGGCCGACTGGCTGACGACGGACACGCCGCTGTCGCGAGGCCAGGCGTTCGCCGGGCGGAGCTACGCGACGGCGCGGCTCCTCACCCGCAACCCTCTCGCCGTCGTCGGCGCGGCGATCGTACTGGCGCTGGTGCTCGTGGCCGCCTTCGCGCCTTGGTTGGCACCGGAGAGTCCGATCGGGCAGAATCTCTCGCGCCGCCTCATGCCGCCCTCCGCCGACAACTGGATGGGTACCGACGAGCTCGGCCGCGACATCCTCAGCCGGGTGATCTGGGGGGCAAGGATCACGCTGATGATCGTGGCCCTCGTCGCCATCATCGCCGCGCCCGTCGGCCTCATCGTCGGGGCGGTCTCCGGCTATTTCGGCGGCTGGATAGACCGCGTGCTGATGGGGCTGACGGACGTCTTCCTCTCCATGCCCAAGCTCATCCTCGCCCTCGCCTTCGTCGCCGCGCTTGGGCCCGGTATCGAGAACGCGGTGATCGCCATCGCCATCACGACCTGGCCGGCCTATGCCCGCATCGCGCGGGCCGAGACGTTGACGATCCGGAACGCCGAGTTCGTCGCCGCGACCCAGCTCCTCGGCGCGTCGCACTTGCGGATCGTGACGCTGCACATCCTGCCACTTTGCACGTCGTCGATGATCGTGCGGGTCACGCTCGATATGGCCGGGATCATCCTCACCGCCGCCGGGCTCGGCTTTCTCGGCCTCGGCGCGCAGCCGCCGCTGCCGGAATGGGGCGCGATGATCTCGCGGGGCCGCGCCTTCGTGCTCGACCAATGGTGGGTCGCGACGATGCCGGGTTTCGCGATCATTCTCGTGTCGCTGGGCTTCTGCTTCCTCGGCGACGGGCTGCGGGATGCGCTCGACCCGAAGGGGCGCAAATGACCCTTCTATCGGTCCGCGACCTTAGCGTGACCTTCCCTACGCCGCGCGGGCCCGTCCGCGTCGTCGACGGCGTGTCCTTCGAGCTCGGCCGCGAACGGCTCGGCATCGTCGGGGAGAGCGGGTCCGGCAAGTCGATGACCGGCCGCGCCATCCTGCGGCTGATCCGTCCGCCGGGCCGCGTCGAGGGCGGCCTCGATCTCGAAGGCCAGGATCTTACCGCCCTCTCTGAGCGCCAGATGCGCGCCGTGCGGGGCGCGCGCATCTCGATGATCATGCAGGACCCGCGCTATTCGCTGAACCCCGTGATGACCGTCGGCGCCCAGATCGCCGAAGCCGTGACGACCCATGAACGCGTCGGTCGCGCCGACATGCGAGCCCGCGTCCGCGCGGCCCTGGAGGCGGTGCGGCTCGACGATCCCGACCGGGTCGCGCGGCTCTACCCGCACGAGGTGTCGGGCGGCATGGGCCAGCGCATCATGATCGCGATGATGCTGCTGCCCAAACCTTCGCTCCTCATCGCGGACGAGCCGACCTCGGCCCTCGACGTCAGCGTCCAGGGCGAGGTGCTGCGGCTGATGGACGACCTCGTGCGCGAGCGCGGCATGGGCCTCATCCTGATCTCGCACGACCTGCCGCTCGTTGCGCGCTATTGCGACCGGATCGTCGTCATGCACGCGGGCAGAATCGTCGAGACCTGCGCCGCCGCCGACCTTCACAAGGCGACCCACCCCTATACGCGCGGGCTGCTGGCCGCCGTGCCGCGCATGGATGAAACGCGCGACGTGCTACCCGTTCTCGACCGCAGCGCATGGAGCTGCACATGACAGCCCTGCAGCTCGCGGACCTGTCGGTCTCCTATGGCGACACCCATGTCGTGGAAGGCGTGACGCTCGATGTCGGGACAGGCGAATCCGTCGCGCTGGTCGGCGAGAGCGGGTCGGGCAAGTCGACCGTGCTGAAGGCGATCACGGGCCTCGCGCCCGACTGGACCGGCGGTATCGAGGTCTTCGGACGTGCTCGCGCGCATCGCCCCGAAAAGGCGCTGGCCACCGAATGCCAGATGATATTTCAGGACCCCTACGGCTCGCTCCACCCGCGCCGCACGGTCGACGCCGTGCTGCGCGAAGCGCTGGCGATCCAGGGCGTGCGCGACGATGCGCGTGTGGCCGACACGCTCACCGAGGTCGGCCTCGACGCGCGCTTTCGGTTTCGCTATCCGCATCAGCTCTCGGGCGGGCAGCGCCAGCGCGTCGCCATCGCCCGCGCCCTGATCCTGCGGCCGCGCCTCCTCTTGTTGGACGAGCCGACCTCGGCGCTCGACGTGAGCGTCCAGGCCGAGATCCTGAACCTCCTCAAGCGGCTGCGCGCCGAGCACGGGCTGACCTATCTGCTCGTGACGCACGACCTGCCGGTGGTGGGGTTCCTCTGCGAGCGCCTCGCCATCATGCGCCGGGGCCGCATCGTCGAGATCGCGCCCGCCGCCGCCCTGCGCGACGGCAGCTTTGCCGATCCCTATTCCCGCCAGCTCTGGTCCGAGAGCCTGGGCGACATCTGACGAGTATCATCATGCGTTTCACCGCTGCCCTCGCCGCCGCGACCACGCCCAACGAGGCCTTTGCCGCCCTCCATGCGGAATCGCAGCGTCTCCTGCCCGTCCGGCTTTGGACGGTCATGATGGTCGACATGAAGGCCGGCCTCGCCCGCCGGGCCTATACGAGCCACCCGCAGGACTACCCGACATCGGGCACCAAGCCCATTCCGGAGAACCACTGGTTCGCGCAGATCCACGACCGCCGCGCGCCTTTCGTAGCCAACATCATAGCCGAAATCGCCGACGTCTTCCCCGACCATGAAACCATCGCGTCCCTCGGCTGCGCGTCTTGCCTCAACCTGCCGGTGACGATCGGCGGAACGCTTGCCGGGACGGTCAACCTCCTCGACGTCGAGGGCCGCTTCGATCCCGAGACGGTGGAACGCCTGGAAGCGCACCTCGCTTTGCCCGCTTTCGCCGCGCTGAGCGCGGCCACCCTCCTCGGACGTCCAGCTTTGCCCTACTCCAGCCATGTCGAACCAGTCTCTTAGCGGGCCCACTCCGCTGCCATCAAGATCGGGAGCCCGAGACTCGGAAGCGACCCCACCAACACCGGCTCGACCTTCGCCGCGTTCTCACCGGGCAGCTACCCGAGAATGACGGTCGGGCGGGTTTCCGCTACCTGACCAAACCCTGATCGATGCTGACGTAGCCGTTGGCGTGTGAAACGGCCTTGCCTGGCGCCTGCTCATCTGCGTCGTCACTGCGGCCGGATGGGTGATGGCGACGGATACCATGGCCCGGACGAGGCTATCGGACGGCTGTCGATCGGCACGGGACCGAGGATGAAGCAGTGACCTTACAGCTGGCGACCGCAGCCGACGCGGCGAGCCTTGCCGCGCTTTCCATCGAAGTCTGGGTCGGGACCTACTTGAAGCGGGGCGTGGGCGCGGCCTTCGCCGACTACGTGCTGGACGCGTACACGGCGGCCCGCATGAGGGCCGTCATCGACGATCCCCGACAGGTCGTCATCGTCTCCCGGAACGACGAGGGGCCGGACGGCTACGTCCGTGCGATGCTGGACGCCGCACCGCCCCTGCTGGCTTGCACGGGCGCCGAGATTGCGACGCTGTACGTCCAGCCCCGCCACCAAGGACGGGGTATCGGCCGCGAGCTTCTGGCAGAAGTGCTCCTACGCTGTCAGATGCGCGGTATCGAGGCGGTGTGGTTGACAGTCAATGCCGAGAACACGCCCGCCATAGGCTTCTACCATGCGCTAGGCTTTTGCACGGTCGGTCGGACGGACTTCGTGCTCGACGGGCGCGGGTATCCAAACGAGGTACTGCGTCGCGATCTGGCCGACCTACCGAACGAAGCCGCGTGACGAGGTCCGCAGTCGTGATGTCCAAGTGGAACCGCGCTCATTGCGTAGGACCCTCGACGAGGAGCGTCGCAGGGCTCGCCAAGGTCGACTGCGCGCTTCAAAGCGACTGGATGGCCATGGTCCAAACGAAAGACGAGCGTCGGGAGGCGCAGCCTACGTAACTGGCCACCTGTGGAAGCGGCGCCAGCGTATTAGTCGCCGACGCTCTCGCCGCGCCCACACGTTCGATCGGCCAGCAGGATCAGCCAACCGACTATCTCGCGTTGATCGTCGGTCAGATCCGAGACGGCACAGGCATCATCCGCGAGGGGGCGCAGCTCGCTCCACCGCGTGCAGAAATCGCTGAGATCGCGCAGCGTAAGACGCGCCCCGCTTCGCTCGGCGCGCCGGCCGGTGAGGGCATCAACCGTCGGCTGAGTGCGGTTCGATCCACGGTTACTCGTCACTCGGAACTCCCTCGATCCTTCAAGGACAGGTTAGCGAATGCAGCTACGGGCTCGCGTCGAAAGAGTGCGAAAAAAGCGTGAATGCCCTTGCGGAACGTTGCAAACGGCGCTCCTGTCCCTGTGCACACCGGGGCAGGGGGCCGGAAGCGGGTTCGCTCGCGATTGCGATGGAGCCAGTATCATGGGCAGCGTCGTGCATGAGGAGGCTATCGGGCGGTCTATGCTGCGGCTGCGCCTTCACGGACCGTTCGCAGCCGCTTGGGCGGCCGGCGATGAGATTGATCTGCGTAGCGCGAAAACGAAGGCGATGCTCGCCCTGCTCGCCACGGCGCCCGACGGCAAACGCTCGCGCAGCTGGCTGCAGGAGATGCTGTGGAGCTACTCCGATCCGGAACATGGGCGGGCGAGCCTGCGCCAGACATTGACTGCCCTGCGGCGCACGCTTGGCGATCGCTTCGAGGCTCACATCCTGTCCACAAACGATACAGTGCGCCTGAAGCTAGGCTCGTTCGAGGTTGTGGGCGTAGCGTCGGACGGCGCCTTTTTGGAAGGCATCGACGTGCGCTCGGAAGGGTTCGAGGCGTGGCTCCGCGACGTGCGGGCTCGCGAATCGGCCGAACCCGTCCCGAACGCCCCCTTCTCGACCGCGCCCGGCGGATCCGGCTCTCCAGCGCTGGCCCGCATGCGGCCCGCCGTGGCGATCGTTCCGTTCCGGAGCGTGGTCGACGATCCAAGCCTGCGAGCGGCCGGCGACGTGATCGCGCAAGACGTGACGCGGGCGCTGTCGCGCAGCAGCCTCTTCGACGTGATCTGCCATCTGTCGACCCGTAGCCTGCCGGCCGACACCGTCGATGTGCCTCACCTTCGTGACTATCTCGACGTCGACTTCATCGTTTGCGGCAGCCTCCGCGGTGCGCCCGACCACTACCGGCTCGACGTCGACTTCGTGGATGCGGCAACCGGCCGGTTGAACTGGTCGCAAGCGTTCGAGTGCAACGGCAGCGAACTGAACTTCGGCCTACCGGACGTCGTGCCGATGCTCGCCGAAGAGATTGCCCTGTCGATCGCGGGCGCGGTGCTGGAACCCGTCGCGCGGCAGTCGCTGACGACCGTAGAGACGCATGTGCTCGTGATGGCCGGCATCACGCTCATGCACCGGGTCGAGCTCGGCAGCTTTGCGCGGGCGCGCAACTGTCTCGAGGAGGTCGTGCGTCGTCTGCCGCGCCATGCGGAGGTGCATGCGTGGCTCGCCAAGTGGTACGTGCTGAGCGTCCAGCAAGGTTGGAGCACGGATCACGCGGGCGACGGCCAGACCGCTCGTGCGGCCGCCGCCACAGCTCGCGAGATCAGTCCCGGCTGCCCGATCGCGCTCACTATGGACGGGCTCGTCCACGGCACGCTGCTCAAGGACCGCGAACGAGCCGGCGTTCTCTTCGACGAGGCCGTGAGGCTCGATCCCAATAACGCGCTCGCATGCCTGCTGAAGGGCACGCAGTACGCCTTCGTCGACGACGGGCCGAATGCAGTCGTCTGGACCCGTCGGGCACGGCGTCTCTCGCCACTCGACCCGCAGCGCTATCTCTTCGATGCGCTATCGTCGGCGGCTTGCCTTGCCAATGCCGACTATGAAGGCGCGCTCGCCTTCGCCGACAGCTCGTTGCGCATCAACCGCCGGCATACATCGTCGCTTCGCGCCCGAGCGGTGGCGCTTCAATTGCTCGGGCGGGGCGACGAGGCGCGCGAGACGACGAACGAACTGATGCGGCGCGATCCGGATTTCACGATCGACCGATACCTGCGCACCCATCCCGCCGCCGAGTTCAATACGGGGCAGACATGGGCGCGCGCCTTGATCGAGGCCGGCGTGCCGGAGCGCTAGGCGGAGCTTTTGCCAAGTGAAGACGGAAACAACAGACCGTGAAGCTGGGAGGGCAGGATGTCTACAAGTGCAACAGCAACGGGTGTAACCGGGGTGACCGGTGTCACGGGCGTTACAGGGGTTACGGGCGTAACGGGGGTGACTGGCGTGACCGGTGTGACCGGCGTCGCGCAAGCGGGCGTCGGGCGCGGCGCCGACCTAACGACGGCGCTCATCATGGCCCGCGACGGGCTCGTCGAGCGCTGGACGGGCGCATCGCACACCCCCAAGCCCATGCCAGGGGCCCTGCCGGACAACCTCGCCCTATGGAGCCCGGTCGTGAGGGGCCGCATAGTGCTGGGCGAGGTTCTGTCCCGGCTCTCGGTCGAGGGCGAGACGAATGTGGATGGCGAGGGGTCGGCGGCCGCGACGGTGAGCCACGCGGGGACGGGCGGTACCCACGCTATCGCGCGCTTCATCAGGCCCACGCCGGACGATTTCGTCGCGCAGCTCGACCTCGTCGAAGCCTACGCGGAGCTGCGAAGCGAGCGGGCGGCCGAGATCATCGCGCAGCTAGGCTACCCCAACCCGTTCCTGTCCAACATCGCCAACCTTTCGGTCCAACGCACGCGCTACACGCTAGAACTGATGGAGGTCGCGCAGCAGATGGCCAGCTTCACCGTCTTGCAGGTCAAGCAAGCTCTGGCATGCCACCGGCCCGATGCCTATTCCGCGCAGGTCCAGCCGATGATCGACACGCCGGGCCACCCGACCTACCCGAGCGGTCACGCGACCGAAGCCTTCGCGACCGCTGGCATGCTGTGGCACCTCATGGGAGCGTCCGGACATCCGGGTCGGGCGCAGATGGGCGACATGCTGATGGCCGCCGCCGCGCGCATTGCCGTGAACCGCACGGTGGCGGGTCTCCATTTTCCCGTAGACAGCGTCGCGGGCATGGTTCTCGGCCTTCAGATCGCAGCCTATCTGGCCGCGCACGCGAACGGCTCCGGCAGGCTCGATGCCGTGGTGCTCGACGCCCGCGGTATCGGCGCCGCCGACTTCGCCTGGCGCGACCTCGTCGCAGGCGGAACGCCGCGCCTGCCATCTCACGATGATGGGTCGTCCGAGCGAACGCCGCTCCATGCGATGGGGGCGGGCAATGGGGCCGATGTGGGCGGTGCCTCGTCGGTCGAGATATCCGGACGCGACGCCTCGGACGCACTCGGTTGGCTATGGACAGCCGCCGCCCGCGAATGGCTTCCAGCGGGAGCGCTGTCATGAGACGAGAAGCGTGGCAGCCGGCGAGCGTCCATGATGGCGTGGCCGATCCTTACCTCGACTGGACGCTCGGTCCAGGCGCCGACTTCGAGCCGAGCGCAGACCTCGCCGTGCGACATCCGCGCGACTTCGCCTACGCGATCGGCCCCGACCCGGTGCGCTTGGCGACAGCCGGTCTCACGCCGCTCAAACGAGGACATTTCCTCCTACCCGAAGGGGCGGGCGATCGACTGGCGTGCCGCGTGCCGCTTCGCCATGCCCAGCGCGCGGACAGGAACGATGCACCGGAACAGGCCTGGACCTGCCCGGATGGCGTCGATCCCGCCTCGGTCGGTGTGATGGCGGTGATCGACGATGCGATCAACCTCGTCCAGGCCCGGACGCGTGGGCCATCCGGCAGCCGCATCGACTTTGCCTGGGTGCAGGATGCCGACGCCTTGCCGGACGGAACGGTGCCCTTCGGCCGCGCGTGGACGGCGGCCGAGATCGATGCAGCCTTGGACGGTGCGGCGACGGAGGCCGGTGCGCTTCATAGTCTCGGTCTAGATCGCGGCGACCGACCAGGCTGGCGACCGATGCACCGGCGCCTCAATCACGGAACGCACGTCCTCGACCTTGCGGCAGGCGAGGACCCGCTCATGGCGGACGAGGGCGCGCGGATCATCGCGGTGCAACTTCCCGCCCGCGTGACGGAAGACACGTCCGGACGGGCGCTGACGCCCTTCGCCCTCGCCGGCATCGGCTACGCGCTGGGGCGCACGCGCGACATCGGTAGAGCGTTGGGTCGGCCCGTGCCACTGGTCATCAACCTCTCCTACGGTCTGGCGGGCGGCTCCATGGCACGCGACGGGGTGCTGCGGGATGCGCTCGACGCGCTTCTGCAAGCCCACGAACGGCACCCTGACGGTGGGCCGGTCGAGATCGTTCTGCCTGCGGGCAACCTCAACCTCGCACGAGGTCATGCCCGGGTCGAGGCGCAGGGCGGGCGCGCGACCCTCTCCGCCGGCTGGCATCTTCCGCCCGACGACGGCACGGCTAGCTACTTGGAGATCTGGCTTCCGGAACTCGCTGTGCTGCGCACCATGACGATTGCCGCGCCGGGTCTCGAACCGGTTTCCGTGCTCGCAGCGGGCGATGTTGCCGAAGAGTGCTTCGCCCCGAACGGCAGCGTGATCGCGCGCGTCGCGCGAGACGTGTTGCCCTGCGGCTCTCAGCGCATCGTGCTCGCCATCGCTCCGACGAGCGTATCGGCCTTCGCCCATCGGCGCGGTCGCGCGAGCGCGCCGGTCGGGCGCTGGGAGGTGACGGTCGAGGCCGCGTTGTCCGATGGAGAAGCGATCGAGGCTTGGGTCCAGAGGGACGATGCGGCGCACAACCACCGCCGAAGGGGGCGTCAATCCTGGCTCGACGACGGTGTGTACCGGCATCGGGATCCGCGCGGCATATGGGCCGGCGACGATCCCTCGGACGCAGGCGCCGTGCGCCGGCGTGGTTCGCTGAGCGGGCTGGCCGCGCATCCGGCAACGTTGATCGTCGGTGGCTGCGTAGGGGAGGGCGAGCCCCGTCAGGTCGCTGCCTATTCCGGGACAGGCGAGGGGCGGGGTGAGGCGCCGCATCTCGTCGCGGCCTGTGATCGCTCGCTCGTTCGCGCGGGAGTCTTGGCCGCAGGCGGCACGGGGGCGGCGCGCGTCGCCATGGGGGGCACAAGCGCCGCCGCGCCCCGCGTCGCCCGGGCCAGGCTGGCGCAGCTTCGCACATCGGGCACCTGCGAGACATCCTGGCGCGACCATCTCATGCGGCCCTGGCCGGGGGCAGAGCCCGGGTGGCACCCGCGCCACGGGGAAGGCTATCTCGCCCCCTCGGAAGCGGCGGGATCGCAAGCCGCATCCGCGTTGCCCGGAGCGACGCAGGCGGTCGGGGAGATGGAGGCAACGCCGACGTGAAGACCCGCCTCCTTCTCTTCTTCGACGGCACCTGGCAGGACGACGACCGCCGGCGCGGCACGGGCTCCAACGTGGTCCGACTGCGCGACATGGTCCAGCGTGGTGCGGTGGACAGCGGCGGCGTTCGCATCTTCCAACGCGTCTACTACGACGCCGGTGTGGGCACCGAGCGGGCTTGGTGGGAGCGGGTGGTCAACGGCGTGACGGGCGGCGGCCTGGCGGAGAACGTACGCGAGGGCTACCGCTACCTCTCGGAGCACTTTCGGCCGGACCGGACTGAGATCGTGCTGGTCGGCTACTCGCGAGGTGCGTTCACCGCACGCAGCCTCGCGGGCTTCATGGGTGCGAGCGGTCTGCTGCGGCCCGAGCATTGCTCGCCCGAGAACGAGAAGCGCGCGTGGACGTTCTATCGAACCCCGCCCAAGCGGCGTAGTCCACAGGAGCGGATGGCGCTTCGGGCGCTCGCCTACCCCTCCGTTCCCATCGAGGCGATCGGCGTTTTCGACACGGTGGGCGCGCTTGGCGTTCCCTCGTTGTGGCGCAACGCCATCAACCAGCGCTTCGCATTCCATGACACGCGGCTCGGCCCCGAGGTCCGGCGCGGCTTCCACGCTCTGGCGATCAACGAGAACCGGCCCGACTTCCGCGCAACGCTGTGGGAGAAGCCTTTCAACGAGCGCAACAGTCGCACCGATACGATCGAGCAGGTCTGGTTCGCCGGCTCCCACGGCGCCATCGGAGGCGGGCGGACGGCGCCTCCCGCCCGGGGACGCGAGGCCGACGCGATCGTGCAGGACTATGCCTTGGCCTGGATGTCCACACGGCTGGAGCAGAGCGGCGTCGTCTTCGATCCCGACGAGATCCTGCGCATTCGCGAACGCGCGCGGGGCGAGACCGAATTGCCGCTGCCCTATAGCGACAGCTTCCGCGGCCTCTTCCGCATCGCCGCCCTCGGCCATCGCCATTGGCGCCCCGTCGAAGGCATCTGGCCGCCCGGCAACCGCTTGCGCAAGCCGCGCGAGAGCGCATCGATCGGCGAGCGACTGCATGTGTCGGCCGCTCGCAGGTGGCAGGTGGGTGAAGGCGCGGCGCCTCATCCCGGCGTACCTGCTCCCTATCGGCCGAGCAACCTCGTCGCATGGGCCGGCGCCGCGCTGCACGACGTGCCGCCGGTCGTCGATTGGACGGGCGCCCACCTACCGCCGGACGTCGTTCGCGCCCGCTTTCCCGATCTCGCGGGCGAATAGAAGCTCCACGCTCATGAAGCCTGTCCCGCGCTGCATGGCCGGGCGGCACAGCTGCGTCCGCAGATCGTCCGTTTGACGCTTTTCTCGACTCGGTAAACACTTCTTTAACGCCATCCTCGCGCCCCGCTGGCGCTGGGTTGACGCCTCCCGGTGCATCCCACTCCCACCCCAAAACGGGGTGTTGCTACAAGCACTTGGAGGAATGGAAATGGCGAATACACAGTATAACGAGCTCGACACCGAACTGATGGAGCTGGCCGCCGAGTTCGAGGAGCTCGGCATCGACGAGGAGGCGACCGAGGAGTTCAGCGAGCTCAACGCCGAACTCCGCGGCACCGACCTCGGCGAGGACATGGAGGTGATGGCCTTCTCCATGTCGGATGACCCGGAGGTCAACGCGTTCTTCTTCAACTACTTCCGTGGGAAGGTTCGCAAGCTGATCCGCAAGCTGATCGCACTCGTGCGCCGCTATGGCGACTGCGCACAGTGCGTCGGCAAGGTCACCAAGGCGGTCAAGCTCTTCAAGCAGAAGAACTATGTCGCGGCCCTTTGGGAAGCGAAGAACGCCTACAGCTGCATCCGCAAGTGCATCAAGGACTAGGGTCCTGCGCGGGGGCGGGCCGGGCCAACCCGACGGCTCGCCCCCGACGATACGGCATCCGACCTACCCAACCCCAAGGAGGCCGCCATGGCCGAAACGCGAACGTTCGCTTCAGATGTTGCGGACGACTTGACCATCCTGGACGCCTTCATGGCCGAGACGGATGACGACGATGATCCGGGCGATCGCGGCGAGGCGCTGGAGCGCGCCCGGCTGCTGCTCGCTGCCGCACGCGACGCGATTGCCGAACTGATCGAGCCGGCATCCCCCACCGAACCGGATACCCCTCCGGGCGATGTCGAAACGGCCGATCTCGGCAGCCTGATACGGCGCGTTGCGGAGATCGAGGATCGCCTGATCGCGATAGAGGCCCGCGTCGACTGACGCGCTGCCGTCGACTTACCCAAAGAGGACAGACCCATGACCGACATTCCCTCACGCGCCAAGCGCTACCGCATCGACCGTCCCGGCATCGTGGCCGCTGGGGAGGGCGCCGTGGACCTCGAGGAACTGGCGACCCAGATCGACCAGATGGCCGCGCGGTTCGGCACCGAGAGCGACGGCGACGACGACGAAGCGCAGCCCGCCGCGCAGGTGATCCAGAAGCTTAGCAACCGGCAGGACGGCATGCACACGCTCGTCGTGGACATGACCAGCCGGGCCGTCGAGGAACTCAAGGCGCAGCATGGCGAGGGCATCCGCATACTCGACGACGACATCGGGTTGGAGCTTTTTGCCGCGCCGGCTGCGATGCAGGAGCGCATCGCCGCCTTCGCGACGCTCAACGTCGTGCCCCTCGGCGACCAGGCGATCAGCTTCGCGATCAAAGTCGTCGACCCCGACGGAAATCCCCTGCCGCTGGCCCGCGTATCGCTCTACGGCGAGATGTGGGACGATGCCGGCGTCACCGGTGACGATGGTACCGTCTCGCTGACCTTGTTCGGCGAGACGGCCGAGACACTGCGCCTCCTCGCCGTCAAGCCGGCGCGCGACCATTGGGGCATACGCGTCGAGCGCCCCGCGTTGACGCCGGACAGCACCGCGACCGTGTCCGTCAAACGTCTTTACGACGGCACATCGTTTCCCGACGAGCAGGTGATCGGCTGGGCGAAGACGGCCATGAAGCTCGATCGCGGCATGGCCTCCTCGGGGGCGGTCAAGTTGGCCATCATCGATTCCGGGCTCGACACGGCCCACCCCGACCTCACCGCGACCGGCGGGCGCGACTTCGGGGAGACCTCCCGCCCGAACCAGACCTGGAAGGAGGACGCCTCGGGTCACGGCACGCATGTCGCGGGCATCTGCGCGGCGAGCGACAATGCGATCGGCGTGCTGGGCGGCGTCGCCAAGGGTGCGAAGGTGTACGGATTGCGGGTGTTTCCCGGAGCGCGCGTATCGAAACTGTTGGCCGCGCTCGACTGGTGCATCGACCAGAAGGTCGACGTGGCCAACATGAGCCTTGGCACCACGGTCAACGACCCTGGCTTTCACGAACGCATCCAAGCTGCGCGGCGCGCGGGCGTCCTGTTGGTCGCCGCGGCGGGCAACTCGTCCGGACCGGTCGCCTTCCCTGCTGCTTATCCGGAGGTGATGGCGGTGGCGGCGATCGGCAAGCTCGGCACGTTTCCCGACGACTCTCCGCATCAGGGCCATGTCCCGGGTGCATCTCCGGCCTTGGCAGAAGACTACTTCGCTGCCGGCTTCACCTGCTTCGGGCCCGAGATCGATCTATGCGCCAATGGCGTAGCCGTCGTGTCGACGGTGCCGGGCGGCGGCTATCTACCGATGGATGGCACGTCGATGGCTTCGCCACAGGTCGCGTCCTTCGCCGCGCGTTTGCTACAGGCCAACAAGGCGATCCGCGACCTGCCGCGCGACGGCGCGCGCGTCGAGGCGCTGCGGAACGCGATCCTGGCGACCTGCACCGACCTTGGCCTGCCACCGACACTTCAGGGGCGTGGGATGCCCGTCTTTCCCGCCGAGGACGATGCGACGGTACCGCCGCCGCCTCAGTCCGAAAGCGCGATGGCTCGGCTGCATGATCTATTGGACAAACTGAATGAGGCTATCGAGACGATCGACGACGAACTGGCCCGAGATCCGGCATGACCTATGCGGCGTGTTCCAGCGTCCGTGCGGGGCACGCTCTCGCCGGAAGCAGTCTAGCGGAGATCCCGGCCATCCGAAGTCAGGGTCCGCTCAAGGATGACATCGAGCCGGTGGATGTCGGAGCCGTCCTTGATTGCCGGAAAGAGGCGGCGCACCAGCGGGTCGTGTCCGGGTATCGTCAGTTCGGCCGAGGATGCGAGGCTGCGGATGGTTTCGAAGCCCCGAAGCACGTCCTCGACATCGACCACGATCGGGAAGGGGCGCTGCGCGATCCAGTTCTCGTAGTAGTGGGCGGCGTCGGAAGCGAGGACGAGCCAGCCAACGCGCGTTCGCACCCGCACCGCTTGCAGGCCGCGCGAGTGGCCGCCCACGCGGTGGACGGTCACGCCGGGTGCGACCTTGGCGTCTCCATCGTGGAACACGACCCGGCCGGCATAGATCCTGCGCACCATCTCGCACACATGCTCGGCGGTGAAGGGCGCACGCAGAACGGGGTGGCACATGCAGGAGCCGGTCGCATACGCCATTTCCGCCGCCTGCACATGCAAGATTGCGTTAGGAAAGCGATGGAGCGACCCGGCATGATCGTAGTGCAAGTGGGTGACGATGAGCGTCTCGACCTCGCCGGGTGCGATGCCGAAGGCGGCGAGTTGAGCGGCCGGATCGCGTAGTATCGGACGGTCCCGGCGCGCGCCTTCCTCGGCATCGTAGCCGGTGTCGATGACGATGGTCCGTGCACCGTCGCGCAGCACCCAGACGAAATAGTCCATGTCGTGTGGGCTGGCATGGTCGTCGTCGAGGATGAAGCTGTCCGCACGGGTCCGCCCCGGCCGGTCGGCATAGCGCAGGGCATAGACCTCCCACGTGCCGGTCGTGTCGCGATCGTCCAGACGAGCCCGGTCGAGGCTCACGATAGGTCGACCACGCGGCCGCGATAGGGGTAGCGCGGATCGAAATAGGTCGAGCCTGCCGAGCAGCCAGCCGGAACGAGGCTATCGACGAAGGCCTCGTCATCCGGCCCATAGGCTGTGTCCATCGCGCCGAGATAGGCGTGTAGCTGCGCGGCATCGCGCGGGCCGGCGAGCACCGACGTGACGGTCTCGTTCGCCAGCACCCATTGCACCGCGACGTCGGCGGTGCGCCGGCCACTGGCGCGGACGTGATCGTCGAAGGCGCGCGCGGCGTCTAGCAGCGCCGGCCGCATCTCCGTCTCGCTGATCCGCCTGTCCCCTCTCGCACCGCGCGAGCCCTCCGGCGCACCGTCGCGGTACTTGCCCGTCAGGACGCCGCGAGCGAGCGGCGAATAGGTGACGACGCCGATGCCAAGATGGCGGCAGGCCGGCAGCAACTCCCGCTCGGCCTCGCGATAGAGCGCATGGTAGTAGGGTTGGAGTGCGATCGGAGGCGCGACGCCCAGCCGCTCGCAGACGCGCACGACCTCCACGATCTTCCAGCCGCGAAAGTTGGAGAGGCCCCAGTGGCGCACCTTTCCGTCCGCGATCGCCTCACCCATGGCGTCGATCGTCTCATCGAGCGGCGTCGTCTCGTCGTCCCGGTGGACGTAATAGAGATCTATGGCCGCGAGCCCCAACCGGTCTAGGCTGGCGTCGAGCGCCTCCGCTAGGGAGCGGGCCGAGAGACTGCCCGACCCAGGCACGTCGGGCATCACGTTGCCGAACTTCGTAGCGACGACGAACGCATCGCGGCTCTCGCGGATGGCGCGGCCTACGATGCGCTCCGACGCCCCGGCGGCATAGACGTTGGCCGTGTCGAGAAAGTTGCCGCCGGCCTCCGCGTAGGCCGCGATCACGTCGATCGCTTCGGCCTCGTCGGTGCGATCGCCGAACATCATCGTGCCGAGGCAGAGGCATGAGACCATGGGGCCCGCCGTACCCAACCGCTTCCGTGGCAATGCCGTCATGCCGCGATCCTCGATGAGAAGATGTCGACGTGCTTGCCGACCATCCATTCGCTCGTCTCGGCGTCGAAGGCCAGGAAATGCTCCGTTGCAAGATGCGCTTCGAAGGCCGCCCGATCGTCGTAGACCTCGTAGAGGAAGACCGTATCGGTACGCGCGGGATCGGTCCACACGTCGAAAACCCGGCATCCGGGCTCCGTGAGGGAGGCGCGCGCCTGGTCTGCAACGCGGGTCGCGAAGGCGGCCAAATTCGGCTCGCGTACGGTAAAGACGACGCAGACGCAAAAGCTCATGGCGCCTTGGTACCTTTCGGTGACTGCGGAGCGGCGGCGGACGACTCTGTCATGGCGGCTGGCAGGTAGCGCAGGAAGACCCGCTTCGCAGCTGGCACCTGGCTGAGGATGAGCGCGACGTTGGCCACCACCAGAACCGCTGCGGCGGGGCGGGTGAGAAACGTCGACAGGTCGCCGTCGGAGATGAGGAGCGCGCGGCGGAAGCTCTCGTCGAAGAGTCCCCCGAGGATCACACCGATCACCAAAGGGGCGATCGGATACTGCATCCGGATGAGCCCATAGGAGATCAAGCCGACGACGATCATCAAGAAGAGATCGTTGGTGCCTCCACCGACCGAGAAGGAGCCGATCGTTGTCAGGATCATCACGACCGGCAGGAAGATGGTCTGGGGCAGGCGCAACACCTGAATGAAGGCTCGCGCCAGGAAGAGACCGAGGACGAGCATAGTCGCCGAGGCCATGACGAGTATGGCGACGATGCGCACGATGAAGTCGGGATCGATCGTCGGACCGGGCGTCACGTTGTTGATCATCAAGGCGCCGAGGAGAGCGGCGGCGGGGGGCGATCCGGGAATGCCTAGGACGAGAAGAGGAATGAGCGCACCGCCGATGCAGGCATTGTTGGCCGTCTCCGACGAGAGCAACCCTTCGAGCGAGCCCTTGCCGAAAGCATCCGGATCGCGCGACACGCTCTTGCCGACGCCGTAGGAGACCCAACCGGCCACGTCCTCGCCGACGCCTGGCAATGCCCCGATGCCGACGCCGATGGAGCCCGACCTCGCGATGGTCGGCATGTTCCGGCGCAGGGTCCCGAAGCTCGGCACGATCCGACCGACCTGAATCGGCGTGCCCGAGATCGGGCCGGTGTTGAGCCCGAGGAGGATCTGCGGAATGGCGAAGCACCCCATGAGGACCGGCACTACCTGGAAGCCCGACAGGAGGTACGACCACCCGAAGACATATCGCTGCTCCGATAGAATGGGATCGAGCCCCACCATTGCCATCGCGAGGCCGATGAGGCCCGCGATCCAGCCCTTGATGACGAGGTCCTCGCTCATCAACGTGCCGGAGATCAGGATGCCGAAGAGCGCCAGCAAGGCTTTCTCCGGCGAGGCGATCTGCGTCGCCATCGCCATCAGAACCCAGACGAAGACGAGGAGGCAGACCGTGCCGATGAGAGTGCCGATGAAGGAGGCCGAGGTCGTGAGGCCGAGCGCCTCGCCGCCGCGTCCCTGGCGCGCCAGAGGATGACCGTCGAGCGCCGTCGCCGCCGAGGCGGCCGTGCCCGGAATGTTGAGGAGGATCGAGGGGTAGGAGCCACCGTAAATCGCGCCGACATAGACGCCCATTAGGGCCACCATGGCTTGCTCGACGGGGAACTTGTTGCCGAAGAACCCGGTCAGGATCGTCACCGCCAAGGTCGCCGTCAGGCCCGGCAGTGCGCCGAAGACGATGCCGAGGGATACGGATAGGAAGAGGTAGAGATAGGTGGCCGGATCGAGCGCGAGGTCGGTAAGTTCGATGAAGAAGTGACCGAACTGCGTAAGGACGAAGTCGAGCATCGCCGTCAGCCCCGAATCCAAGGCCGCAGGGTGACGAAGTAATGGTACTCGATCTGCTGGAAGAGGAGGCCGGATCGGTTCGGCACGTTCTGGCGGAAGCCGAAGGCCATCGCGATCACGAGCACCAGCGGCACCACGATGGCGATGAGTGGCGACCAGCGCAGAAAGCCGTCGCGCGGCGCGCCCGCTAGGCGGGCCTCGAGAGGCAGGGCCGCCACGAGACCGATAAGGCAGGCGAGGGTCACCCAGTCGTCGTCATGCGGCACGTTCCAGCGATCCTGCGGAAAGTTGGCCATCAGCGCATAAAGGGAAGGGAGTGCGACGAAGACGAGCGCGAGGAGCGTCGCGCGGGTTCGCATCTGATGGAAACCGCCAATCATCGCCAGAAGCACCAAGGCACTGCACAGGATGAAATCGACACGAGGTACGAGTGCGAAGATGTAGAAGAGCATCATGGCGGCGGCTGCCATCAGCCTTCCACCCGCGCGGCTCGTCAGCCACGCGCCGGCTGCGCCCATCGTCCCGCCGGTCGGCGCACCGCCCTCGATGATGGCCGTGACGAGGAGCGCGACGGACAGGATCAGAAGCGCGGCGAAGATACCGTAGGGAACGAGCGCCGCCGAGTTGTACCATCGCCCGTCCACCCCGGCCGCGGCCGCCTTGAAGAAGGGGATCGCCGTGGTCTGGTAGAGAAAGAAGAGATTGGCGGCGATCATGACGATCGCCGTCCAGAAATCCTGGCGGCGCAAGGCGACCTTGTCGTTCATCTCGACCCTCCGCGATACGGTCCTCGGCGGCATCTCGGCGTCACGGCGGCGGTGGGGGCCATATTGAAGACGGGCCCCCGACCTCCGTTACGGCTTCGGAATGCCCAACGTCTCCGGATCGACGGTAGCCGCACCCAGGCCCTTGAGGGTCCAGGCGAAGTTGCTCTCCAGGTTGGCAAAGGCGGCGCTCGCCTCCTCGCCGGAGAGGCCGGAGAGGTCGTAGTAGTTCTCGGAGGCCCAAGTCTTCACGGCGTCGGCCTGCATCGCCTTCTCGAACGCAACCGAGAGCGCCGTCTTGACGTCTTCGGGTGCCTCATCGAGGACGGCAAAACCGATCGCCTGCTTCAGCGGGAGCGTCTCAGCGAGATCCGGATAGGCGTCGAAGGCCGAGGGGATTGCCATGTCGTCGAGCTCACCAGCCTCGGGGACCAGCATGGCGAGCGGGCGGATCTGTCCACCTTTGATGAGGCCCTGCTGTTCGGCGAGCGAGGTGACGATCACCTGTACCTCACCGGAGACCGCCGCCTCCTGGGCCGGACCGGAGCCGCTGTAGGGCACGAACTTGAATGTGGTGTCGGTGCCGTTCTCGAGCGCCAGCAGGTTGAGGTGATGGATCGATCCCGACCCGGATGCTCCGGCCGCGATCGTGCCCGGTGCCGCCTTGGCCGCGTCGATCAACTCCGCGAGCGTCTGGTAGGGCGCATCGGCGTTGACCGAGATGAGGTCGGGCGAACCGCCGACGATGAACGGGTACCAGACGTCGAACATCTTGTCCCAGCCGCCCTGCACGCCGGCCGTCACGTTCGACTCCGAGATGCCGGCGAGCGTGTAGCCATCGGCCGGCTGGTTCAGCACATACGTCATGCCGTTCGAGCCGGCGACGCCGCCGGTCGTGTTGGTCACCGTGATCGAGACGGGAAGCTCCTTCTCCATCTCGGCCATGATCATGCGGTTGATCGAGTCGGTGCCACCGCCGGCGCCCCAGACCACAACCGCGTTGATGTCGCGATAGGGGTAGTCCTGTGCCAAGGCCGTTCCGGACAGCATCAGCGTCGTTGCCAGGGCAAGGCTACCGCCGCGCAGGATCGTGTTGAGTTTCATGTCGTCCTCCCGATGGACCGCTTCATGGTGGAGCGGCTCTCTGATCACGCCACCTCGCCGCCTAAGGCCTTCAGTCACGTGCATACCATTGCGTATGCGTTATTGTATTGGTCGTCAACTCGCGTTATGGCGATGGGCGAACCGCGAGGAGAGACGCCATGAAGACACCCGGCCGAACCGTGCCGTCCGGCATGACCACTGTGGCCGGGGCTGCGAAACCTCTCTCGGTCGCGGTCTTCCACGGCGACGGGATCGGCCCGGAAGTAATGGTGCCAGCCTTGCGGCTGATCCGCAGGGCTATCGAAGGTCAAGCCTGCGAGCTTCGCTTCGATGACTATCCGGCTGGCGCAGGCCATTATGCGCGGACGGGCGAGGCGCTGCCGCCTGCGTCGGTAGACTCTGCCCGCACCGCCGACGCGATCCTCCTATCTGCAATGGGTCTGCCGACCGTGCGCTACGCGGACGGAACCGAAATCACGCCGCAGATCGAGCTGCGCTTTCTGCTCGATCTCTATGCAGGCGTGCGTCCGGTCTTCGTTTTTCCCGGCCAACCTTGCCCGCTTGGCGACCGACGGGCCGGCGACATCGACTTCGTGCTCGTGCGCGAATCGACCGAAGGCTTGTTTCACGATCACAAGAACGGCGAGGTGACAGGCGACGAGGCGGTCCGGGAGTCTCTTCTCATCACGCGGAAAGCGTCCGAGCGCGTCTTCGACTTTGCCTTCGGACTTGCCGAGCGGAGGCGGGATGCCGGTCGCGGTGCGGGGCGCGTGATGTGCGTCGACAAGGCCAACGTGTTTCGCGCATTCGCATTCTTTCGGCGGGTCTTTGAAGAGCGTGCCGCCGCACATCCCGACATCGTCGCCGACATGGGCTATGTCGATGCGACCGCCTTATGGATGGTGCAGCGGCCCTGGGAGTTCGACGTGCTGGTGACCGAGAACATGTTCGGCGACATCCTGTCGGACCTCGGCGCCGGCCTGATGGGTGGCCTGGGCTTCGCGCCCTCGGCCGATATCGGGGATCGTCATGCGGTGTTCCAGCCCTGCCACGGCTCCGCGCCCGATATCGCGGGCCAGGGCATCGCCAACCCGGCGGCGATGATCCTGTCGGGGGCCATGATGCTCGACTGGCTGGGCCAGAAGCACGCCCAGGCCGGGCTCGTCACGGCCGGCGAAAAGCTCCGTCAGGCGGTCGGCGCCGCGATCGCATCCGGCGAGGCGCGCACGCGCGATATTGGCGGCTTGGCGACCACGGAAGACTTTGCCGATGCTGTCGAGGCGCATCTTGGCTGACGCGCCTCTCAAGGTTCTCGGCGTCGGCGCGGGCTATTTCAGCCAGTTCCACTACGAAGCTTGGGCGGAGCACCCCGAGGTCGAGCTCGTCGGCATCGTCGACCCTGACGAGAAGCGTCGCGAGACCGCTGCCCGCGCTCATGGGCGCGTCGAGGCCTTCGCCGAAACGGCCGAAGCGCTCGACGCCGTCGCGCCGGATCTCGTCGACATCGTCACGCCCCCATCCACCCACCTCGCACTGATCGCGCAGTCGATGGAGCGCGGCATTCCGACGATCTGTCAGAAACCGCTCTGCGGCGGTATCGAGGGGGCGACGGAGGCCGTTCGCATGGCTGCCGCCGCTAAGACGCCGCTGGTCGTTCATGAGAACTTCCGCTTCCAGCCCTGGTACCGGCGCATCAAGGCGGAGATCGAGCACGGTCGTCTCGGAGACCTTTTCCAAGTTACGTTCCGGCTGCGCCCCGGTGACGGTGGCGGGCCAGACGCCTATCTCGATCGCCAGCCCTACTTTCAGCAGATGGAGCGGTTTCTGGTTGCGGAAACGGCCGTGCATTTCATCGACACGTTCCGCTTCCTTTATGGTGAGCCGGACTGGGTCTGGGCCGATCTGCGTCGGCTCAACCCCGCGATCGCCGGGGAGGACGCTGGCCTGATCGTCTTCGGCTACCGCGACGGCCGACGCGCCCTCTTCGACGGCAACCGGTTGATCGATCATCGCGCTGGGAACCTTCGCTTCACCATGGGTGAGGCCTTGGTCGAAGGGTCCGACGCCGTGGTCGCTCTGGACGGAGACGGACATCTCGCCTATCGGCGACACGGCGAAAGTGAGGTCGAGATGCTGGAGTTCGACAGGTCGGATCGCTTCGGGGGCGGTTGTGTGGGCGCACTCCAAGCCCATGTCGTCGACCACCTCCTTCGCGGCGCAAGGCTTGAGAACGAAGCGTCGGACTATCTGCGCAATCTCGCTATCGTCGAGGCGGTTTACGCATCGGCCGCGTCCGGCGCCCGCGTCGAACTCGGCTCGCCGGAGACGGGCGCGTGACCGCAGTCGTGGAGGACAGGCCTCGATCGCAGGCCGATCGCGCTGCTGCGGCGCTCAAGCGAATGATCCTGAGCAACGAGATGCCGCCCGGCTCGAACCATCTCGAATCGGAGTTGGCGGTGATGCTCGGCATGTCCCGCACGCCGATCCGCGAGGCGGCGCTTGCCTTGGCCAATGGGGGCTTGGTCGAGATCCGGCCGCGCCATGGCTTGCGCGTTCTCCCTCTGACGGCGGAGGACATGGAGGAGATCTACCAGATCCTCACCGAGCTGGAGCCACTCGCCGCCCAGCTCGTCGCTTCCCGAGACGGCGTCGCGCTCGACGGACTCGAGGCCTGCATCGAGGAGATGGAAGACGCTCTGGCACGCGAGGACCGCTTGGCCTGGGCCGCGGCCGACGACCGGTTCCACGCTCGACTCGTCGACCTCGCAGGCAACCGCCGGTTGGCCAGCATCGTCGCGACCTATAGCGATCAGGTCCACCGCGCGAGGATGCTGACGCTACACATGCGTCCGCTCCCCACCCAGTCCAACGAGGACCACCGCGCCCTCCTCGAAGCGATCCGGCACGGTGACGGCGAGAGCGCCCGCGAGATCCACCACGCCCACCGTCTGCGCGCCAAGGAGCTGATGCTCGGCCTCTTGCAAAGAAACGGCCTCGTTCGGTTCTAACGTCCAGCTATCGGACCCGTGCGGACGCCAACCTCGCACCTGAAGGGAGGCGGCGCTGGAACCTTCGTCTCGCTCAGAGGCCCCGATCGGCCCCACTCGCATGCGTCGGCGCCTGTGCCGGTAGGGCGATAGGGAGGTCGGTGAACAAGGCGGATGGCCCGTTCGATCCCGTATTTGGCCGGGTCCAGGTTCCCGACTGGAAGGCGTCTACGATAACGACGAGGAGACGCGTTCCGTTGGGGCCGTCATTGACGATGCGGGCCGATCTCGTGGCCGCCAACGTCTCCACGCTTCCGGCACCGATGGCGGTGCTCTCGTCCGCCGAGACGAGCGTGCAGCGGCCCTCTATCCCCACGACGAGCCAGGACGCGGCGGTCGGCGTGCTCGGCATATCGATCGCGATGCCGGGCGGAATGTCGAGATGGATCACATCCGCCGCGCCTTTGGCCCCGGATACGAGAACCGTACGCTCGACGCCACCCGCATTCGCCTTGTCCGGCTGCGGCGTGGTGTTGGAGGCGTCTCTGGCGGATCCGTATCGCTGCTCTATCGCGCCGACGAGCGTCTTGATGCTGTCGGAGGCTTCGCGCGGGCCGACGAGGACCGCATCGGCCGTCTCCACGACGCAGACATCCGTCAGATCGTGGACGGCGACGCGCCGGGAGTCGGCGCGGACATAGCTTCCCGAGACGTTCGATAAGACGACCTCGCCGCGCACCGCGTTGTCCTGCGCGTCCCGTTCAGCGACCCGCCAGAGCGCACCGAACGTGCCCAGATCGTGCCAGCCCGGTGAGACCGGGACGACGCCGAGGCGGGACGAGCGCTCCATGACGGCCGTATCGATCGGCAGGGCCGGCGCAGCGGCGAAGGCCTCGCCGAGCCGGATCGTCGTGGCGTCGGAGAGATCGGCCTGAGCGAGCGCCGTCTGCACCTCGGCGACGATGTCGGGCGCGAAGGCGCGAAGCTCGCGCAGGATCGTGCGCGCCGAGAAGAGAAACATGCCGCTGTTCCAGAGATGCTCGCCATCGGCGACCATGGCCGCTGCCGTCGTGGCATCGGGCTTCTCGACGAAGGCCGAGACGGGTCGTACGGGATCCTCGGCGCGTGGGTCGCTTCCGGCCGCACCGGTCCTGATATAGCCGAAACCCGTCTCCGGCGCGGTGGGCGTGATGCCAAAGAGGGCGATGGCGCCCGATCGCGCGAAGGGCGCGGCGGCCGCGATCGCGGCTCGGAGTCTGTCCGGCCGCACGACCCGGTGGTCGCTCGGCGCGACGAACATCAAGGTGTCGAGGCCACCGCCTCCATCGGCCCGATGCATGGCCGCGACGGTCAGTGCCGCCGCCGCGATCGCGGGCGCGGTCGAGCGGATGGCGGGCTCGAGGATGAGTCGGGGATGGGCATCGCCGGAGAGGCCCGCTTCCGCGATGTCACGACGCAGCAGCGTCTCCTGCGCCTTGTTGGCGAGGACCAGCGCCGTCGCGAATGCCGGCCCGGGAAACCGCGCTAGCGTGTCCTGAAAGAGCGTCGTATCACCCGTCAGTCGCTGGAACTGCTTGGGGGCCTCCCGCCGTGAGAGCGGCCACAGCCGAGTGCCGGCGCCGCCACAGAGGATGACGGGGACGATGGCCGACCGTGCGCCGGTCATCGCCCGGCTCCGCAATAGGCACGAAGCGAATCGAGCGCGCAGACGATGTGATAGAGCGAGCTTGCGGGCGCCGCACACGGCGCCAATCGCCCGTTCTCGTCCATAACGTCGTACCAGACGCCGGGGGTGGACGTGTCGAGGTAGGCGAGGAGCGCTCGGCCCGAGTCCGCCGCCCGGCCCTCGGCGACCACGCGCCGCTGTCGGGAGCCATCGGCTTCGGCGCGCCGCGCGACGGCGAGCCAGGCCTTCAGCCGTTCGGTCTGGGGCCAGAGTCGCGCATTGGCGTCGGCCATCGTGCCGTCCGACCAGACGATGTTGGCGACGACGTGCCGCCCGCGATCATAGCCATAGTCCTCGGCAAAAGCGATCAACCGGTCGGGGATCTCGTCGGCCGGCGCCCCGGTCAGATCGGCCCAACGCATCAAAAGCCAGGCCCACTCGAAGTGATGGCCAGGCTCGACCGCATGCCGCCCTCCGACTTCGACACGCCGGCCCGTGATGTCGAACGCCTCGATGATGGTGCCGTCCTCGCCGTCGTAGAAACGGTCGCGAAGGAGGGCGACGCAGTGGTCGGCCAGTTCGCGCCATTCGTCGTGCTCTTCGACCTCCATCCAGGCCAGCGCCGCCTCGAGGAGGTGCATGTGGGGATTGGCGAGCAGCCGACCGTCACTATCGAGCCGGCTCTTCAGGCCCCGCGCGCCATTGGCGAAACGGAGCCGCAGGTGTTCGCACAGCGCGTGAGCGCGCTCGGCGATGTCCGGGTCGCGCAAGGTCGCGAACGCGCTCGCATAAGCGAGAAGGAGGAAGGCCTGATCGTAGAGCTCGAACCCCGGATCGAGAACCTCTCCGTGGGAATCGAGCGTGTGGACGAGGAAGCCTTCGGCCGAGCTGTGGGCGCAGAGGAACCGATAGGCGTGCCGCACGCAGGACCGGGACGCGGCCTCGTTCCAACCGAAACGCGGCGCCTGCGAGAACGCGTAGAGCTGCCGCGCCGTCACGCGAACGCGCCGGGCTTCGGAGCAGGTCCGCCCGTCCTCGGAGAGCGTCTCGGCAAAGCCGCCGGCCTCGTGGCGCAGCCCGACGACCGACCAGAGCGGTAGGATGTCGTGGACGAGCCTTCGGCGAAGCTCGCCATCCACGCTTCGCAAAGCTTCAGTGGGTACGGTGCGGACGAGTTCGAGGGTGCGGGGCGTGCTCTCTGCAAGGCCCATCCCGCGTCGGTCACCGAACTCTGGCGAAGGTCCGAACTCTCGCACCGGCCCGAACTCTTGCACCGGCGTTCTCTTGGGCGTGCGGTCTGGCGCTTGTGCGGCGGCGTCCGTCATGGCTTGGGCTCTCGTCTTCAGAAACAGAAGCCGGCAGCGGACCGTGCGGGGGCGGATCGCGTCCTTGCGCGCGATTAATGAGCGGGGTGCGCAACGGCGGTAGACCACTGCGTCGTGACCGGAGCGGGCCTCGAAAGTCCGCTCCGGTCCTCTCGCGATGGCGTCAGTAGAGGAGGAAATGGTCCTCGGTGAACTCCGACGCCCGGGCGTTCTCGATGGTGAGGACGTTGTCGCCATAGGCGATCACGACATCGCCATCGACGTCCTGCAGCGCGTCGAGCACGGCGGCGGCGTTCTCGAAATAGTCGTCCGGTAGGATCACGACATCCTCATCCGGCCCATCGGTCGCGAAGTCCTTAATCACGTCGCGGTCGGCATTGATCTCGAAGAGGAAGACATCGGAGCCGCCACCTCCGATGAGCACGTCGTCGCCAGCGCCGCCCTCCAGAACGTCCCGGCCGCCGCGGCCGTCGAGCGTGTCGTTGCCCGAGCCTGCCTCGAAATCGTCGGCGTCGTCGGTTCCTCGATAGAGACCGACTGTTTCAACCGTGTCGGTGGGGTCGGTCGTGACGACATCCGGCGCGTCGGTCACCTCGAACGTGGGGCTGGGCGAGCTCGTGCCGGAGGATGCGGTAAGCCAACCGCTCGTATCGATGGCATCCGGCGAGAGGAGGCGCGATCCGTCCCCCTGGCCGGAATCGGCGAGATAGGCCTCCCAGTCGTCACCGCTGGGAAAGTCGCCCCATCGCCAGAAATCGCCGTCCTCCATATAGTAGTCGTTGTCGTAGAACGCGTTGTCGCCGTTGAGGAGAACGTTCTCGTCGCTGTCGGCGACGCCTCCATTGAGCGTGATACCGGATTTCGACACGATGACGTTGCCGTAGATCGTATTGCCCGTCGTATCGTGCGGACCGAAGGCGCCATCACCGCGATCCTGCTGGATGAGGGCGATGCCGTTGAGGCCGCCGCTCGCGTCGATGCGGTTGCCCGTAACCTCGACGTCGCTCGAGTTCTGGATCTGGATCGCCCCGCCCCAGAGCCATCCGCCCTGCGGGTCGGTCCCGTTGCCGATGAAGACGTTGTCGCGGATGGTCGCGGTATACGAGATCTCGTGGCTGATCCCGCCGCCGTCATTCCGAACGAGGACGTTGTCCTCGTAGAGAACGCGAATGCCGCTCTCGTCGGTCCAGAGGCCGAAGCCGTGATTGTCGTGCGAGTAGTTGCCTCGGACGACGAGATCGCTGACGGCGCCGAACTTCGTGCCGCCGCCTTCCCAGAAAACGTCGATGCCCGACCAGAAGCCGTTGGAATGGATCTCATTGCCCTCGACACGAATGTCGGCGCCGCTCGCGCCGATGCCGAGCTGTCCGTTGTCGTGGACGTCGTTGCCCGCGATCACGCCGCCGCTTTGAACGGTAATGCCGACGCCATAGTTGGAATGGACCTCGTTATTCGTAACCGTCCAATCCTCGCCGCCCTGGATGGCGCCGGTCTGGGTCGGGCTGTTGAAATGCCGGATCGTGAGGTTCGAGACCGTCACGCCCTCCGCGTTCGACGAGAAGGCGGCCGACGTCACGCCCACCTCGACGAGCCGACCCGATGGGTCGTCCGCCAGGACGATCTCGTCCTCGGCGTAGTCGAAATAGAAGCTTCCGGCTTCGAGGGCACCGCGTGATGCGACCGGCGTCAGCGGCTCGCCGTCGAAGAAGACGGTTTCCGGGAAGCCCGCCCGTTCAGCGCCTTCCGCACCCTCCGACGTCGCGAGGCGGCGACCTTGCTGCGTCTGGCCCTCGATCACGAAGGCGTCGCCGTCTCGGCTAAAGGTGTCGATCTCGGCGGCGCCGTCGAGAATGGCGCCCTGCGCGCCGAGGAAGGTCTGGCCGTCCTTCGGCGCGATCACGTCTTCGAAGCGGTGAATGCCGGTCTCGAACCAGAAGGTCGCGCCTTCCGGAGAAGCGTCGACGATCGCTCGATAGTCGTCACCTACGCCGAGCACGATGGCATCGGCGGGCTTGTTCGCTCTAACTGGGCCTGCCTGTATATCGATATTCATACTGAGTGCTACCTCTTCTGCGCCTCCCCAAGCGGGGCGGAAAAGGTTCGATGACCATGTCATTATTGCGACGAAATCTGCCAATTCAAGAAATATTGAAACTTTCACCTTTAAGTAGCTTTATTGATCTCGATTAATAACTTAGGGGAAGATTATGTCTTCGTTTTTAACTTTCGGTGTCGTGCGGCTCGGTTGTCTTCGATGATGGGGGTGCAGGCTCTCTTGAGGCACGGCTTGAGCGGGCCGTCCGGTCTAAATGACTAGTCCGCTTGCAACTCTTCTATCCCCGGCCTCGAAGCGGCACCGTCGCAGCCTACCGAACAGGAGAGAGATGCAGTCATGGCCGCGGATAGTTCACGCAATACCAGGATACTCGTCACCGGAGCCGGTGGCTTCATCGGGCATCACCTCGTCACCCGGCTGAAGGCGATGGGGTATTGGGTCCGGGGGGCCGACATTAAGCAGCCCGAATACGAGGCTTCGCACGCCGACGAATTCTCGCAACTAGATCTCCGGGATGCGGCCAACTGCGCCGAGGCGGTCGAGGATATCGGCCAAGTCTACCATCTCGCGGCTGACATGGGTGGCATCGGCTATATCAGCCAGTCGCACGCCGAGATCACCATCAACAACACGATGATGGACGTGAACATGCTCGTCGCGGCGCAGCACGCCGGCATCTCGCGTTTTCTCTATTCTTCCTCGGCCTGCGTCTATCCGCACCATCTCCAGGAAAGCGCGGACGTTACGCCACTCAAGGAAGACGATGCGTTCCCCGCCCAGCCCGAGGAGGGTTACGGGCTGGAGAAGCTCTACATGGAGAAGCTCTGCCAGTACTTTACCGAGGACTATGGGCTGGCCACGCGCGTGGTGCGGTTCCACAACGTCTACGGCCCGCTCGGCACCTATGATGGCGGGCGCGAGAAGGCTCCGGCCGCTCTGTCCCGCAAGATCGCGCTCGCCGAGGATGGCGGCGATCTGGAGATCTGGGGCGACGGTCAGCAGACGCGCTCGTTCATGTATATCGACGATTGCGTCGAGGGCCTCCTGCGCATCATGCAGTCCGACTATGGCGATCCGCTCAACCTCGGCACCGACGAGATGGTGAGCATCGATCAGCTCGTCGACATCGTCAGCGCAGCGGCCTCGAAGACTCTGACCAAGCGGCACGACACGACGAAGCCTCAGGGCGTGCGCGGTCGGAACAGCGACAATTCGCGGCTGCGTGAAGTGCTGGGTTGGGAGCCGAAGATCCTCCTTCGCGCCGGCATCGAGCCGACCTATGCGTGGATTGCGAACGAGCTCGCCACCGCAAGGAAGGCCGCAAAGCCCGATGCACGCAAGCCCGCGTCGCCCATGCCGGCTCCCAAACGGGCGGAGACCGAGCGCGCGGCCAGCGCGGCCTGATTGCAGTCCTAGAAGGCGGGGGCGCGCACAATGGATACACAGCCGGTACCATCCGGCCGGGCGACGGCTGTCGGCCGGACTGGCCCGTCAGACCTCCTCCAAGGTCGCGCCCGGCATCGCCGCCTCGTACACCGGAGCGCACTCGCGGCCGGTGACGCGGCGGCAGGCGCCTTCTCCGCTCTGACGCTGCTGACGCTTGGTCGGGTTGGACTTTGGCCGTCGGACGAACAGGGGGGAGCCTTCGTCGCCACCAACGCCGTGCTCCTCGTCCTTCTCCACCGCGTGATGGGCCTTTACGAGGGCAGCCGGTTCAGTCCGGTCGAGCTCTTCCGGCTACGCGTCATCGCCGCGCTCGTCTTCGCCGTCGCCACCAGCGTTGCGATCGGATCGTTGACGGTGCCGCTCGCGCTGCTGGAGATCGGCGCCGTCACATTCGCAGTCGTTCTCGGCGTCGGCCTCGTCGGCCACGCCGGCGTCAGGCGCGCGCTCGTCACGACCGGGCTCTGGTGCGAACCCGTCGTCGTGGTCGGCGAGCCCGTCCGCGCTCGACGCCTCGCGGACGCTCTCGACGCCAACCCTCTCCACGGCCTGCGCGCGGCCAACTGCACAACGCCGTTCCTCGCACCCCTCCATGCACCGCCCGAGGGGGTTCGCTCCGCGCTCCTCGTCGCATCCGGCGATTGGCGGGCCGATCTCGCGCTCGCCGCGCGGCTTGATTATCCGAATGTCATCCTCGTCGGCGAGGACGCCGGGCTGCAGACGCTCTGGCTACGCAGCCGCGCGGTCGCGGGCGCGGTCGGGATCGAGATGCGCCACGGTCTTCTCGTCGCGGCCAATCTCCGGCTGAAGCGCGCGTTCGACCTCTGCCTCGCTGTCCCGGCACTCCTGGTGGCCGGCATTGCGATCGGGCTCGGGGCCCTCGCCGTTTGGTGCGTCGACCGGGGTGATCCTTTCTACGCACAGGTCCGCACCGGGCGCGGCGGCCAGGCAATCCGGGTCGCCAAGCTTCGGACGATGTATCGCGACGCGGACGCGCGCCTGACGCGTCATCTGGCCGAGCATCCGGCCGCGCGGGCGGAGTGGGCGAGCCGGTTCAAGCTTCGGGACGACCCCCGCGTCCTGCCGGGCGTCGGCCACCTCCTTCGGCGCCTGAGCATCGACGAGCTACCCCAGCTTCTCGCCGTCGTTCGGGGCGAGTTGAGCCTCGTCGGGCCGCGCCCGTTCCCGGACTACCATCTCTCCGCCTTCGACGAGACGTTTCAGGCTCTGCGCTCGAGCATCACACCCGGCCTCTCCGGCTTCTGGCAGATCACGGAGCGCGGAACGGCCGATCTCGCCGGCCAGCAGCGCGCCGACGAGTTCTATATCCACAACTGGTCGGTCTGGCTCGATCTCTACATCCTGGTCCACACCGTACCGGCTGTCCTTGGCGGACGCGGCGCGCGCTGAGCGCGTCGGCTCAGAAATAGTACGGCGTCCTGGGGTCGAAACGCCCCCTGGTCGCGGCGGCGAGCTTACGGACCATCCATTCCGGGTTTCGCAGGTTGAACCAGCCGCGCAGCGCGTGCTGCCACAGGGTCTGCTCCCACGCCTTCTCCGGACCGAACCGCGCCAGCACCCGCGCCGACTCGGCGGCCGAGCGATCGGCGTGGACGACGCTGTTGTTCTCACCCGTGCGCCGGAAGCAGGTGAGCGGTCGGTCGATCCGGGCGTAGGGCGCCATGCTACGGGCGCGCAAGAAGAGGTCGTAGTCGCTGGCGTCGCGGAAACCGATGTCGAAGCCGCCCAACTCCTCGAAGAGATCGCGCGAGAGATAGGTCGACATGTGCATGATCGGGTTCCAGCCGAGGCAGGCCTGCATGCGCGCGCTCATCCAGCCGGGCGGCGCGGCGAGATCGCCCAGGGGGCGGTCTGCGTCGTCGATCCAGCGAATGCCGCCTACGACCCATCGCCGCCCGCTCGTTCGATAGGTTCGAGCGACCGCATCGAGCGCGCCCTCGAGCATCACATCGTCCGCACCGAGAAAGCCGAGAAGCTCGCCCCGCGAGTCGAACGAGCCCTTGTTGATGGCGTCGAAGATACCGTCATCCTTGCCCTCGATGACGCGCAGTCCCTCGGCACGGGCCAGCGCGACGGTGTCGTCGGTGCTCCCACCATCGACGACGACGTGGTCGACTGTGAAGTCCGCCCCCCTGTTGCGCTTTACCGAGGCGATGCAGGCGGCCAGATAGTCGATGCCGTTCCAGGTCGGCGTGACGACGGTGATAAGCATGGCTTGGATCCTTTCCGGATCAGGAGACCGCGGGGGTCTGGGATGGGACGGAAGGCGCCGGCAGGGTTCGCATCGCGACGAGCGCACCGATCGCGATAGCTCGCGCGCCCGCGCCGAGGGCGAAGGTCGCGCAGGCACCGATCAGACCGAACCAGCTGATGAGGGGAATGAGGATGACGAGCGCTAGAACGGTCGCGCCGATATCGACCACCAGCGCGCCATGGCCTTCGTTCGTGCCGTGGAGATAGGCGACGCCGACGACGCCGAGATAGGAGAAGATGGCCGCGCTGCCCATCCAGCGCACGGCGCCGACGAGTTCCGAGACCGGCGTCGGCATTCCATAGACGATCTGGAGAAGCGTCGTCGGCATGGCGAGCATGACGAGCGCCATGCCGGCGATGAGCGGTGCGCCGGCGATCATGAAGGGCGCGCAGGCCGTTAGCGCCGCGCGAGCGCCGCCCCGGTGCGCCCGCGACGCCGCCTGGGGGATGATATTGGCGATGCCCGTCAGCACCGGATTGACGACATTGCCGAGATTGAGCGCGATCTGAAGCGCGCCGGCGGCGGCCGGTCCGGCCAACGCCGCCAGCGCCCAGGGCAGGCTCTGCACCCGTACGAGGCCGAGAAGGGTGCTGCTGATCGACCATCGGCCGAGTGACCAGAAGTCCGTCGCCGTGGCGAGAACGGGCGGGCGCGGCGCGCGACAGCGACCGAGCTGAAAGCGCTGGACGGCACAGCCGAGGAGGGACGTCGCGGCCATCGCATAGAGCGCCATCGCGAGATCGAGCGCGAACATGGCCGAGAGACCCACGACGAGGGCGGCTTGGCCAAGATAGCTCGTCGCATCGCCGAGAATGGCATCGCGATGGCGGAAGCGAGCGAGCAGTCCGCGCCGGGCCGCCTCCTGCGCTTGGCTCGCCAGCAGCACGGCCACCGTCGGCCAAAGAAGGCGGGGGTCGATGAGCGTGTGAACCAGCCACCCGAGACCGAGAGCGAGGGGCAGGCAGATCGTCGCCGTGATGCGGCCGGCAGTGGCGATGAGCGCCCGTGCCCCGTCCTCGTCGAGGACGGCCGCGCGAACGGAGAGCGGGTAGAAGACGAGCGAGCCCGCCACGCCCTGCATCAGCGCCAGGATGCCGATGAAGAGGGCGTAGTGTCCGTACTCGGTCAACGAGACCATTCGGGCGAGCGCGATGTTGAAGGCGAAGGTTCCCGCGCTGACCACGCCCTGATCGACGAGGGTCCAGACGGCCATGGGAACGCTTTGCGAGACCGAGGGGCGGAGGAGAGGGCGCATTCGGATCAGGCCGTCCGGCTCGCCAAGGGAAGGGGAGGTAGCGCTATGTCAGTCCGCGCCGGCGCGAGTGCGCCGTAGACCATCGAAGCACCCACCCCGGCGCCGAAGAGGACCCAGAAGACGACCCCGATCATCGGCCCCTCGAGCGCCACGTCGAAGCTCGCATTGACGAGGGCCGAGGCGAGGTAGCAGAGAAGAAAGACGAAGAGCCGCGACCATTGCAGGTGCCCGGCACGGGCGGCCTGCCGGCTTCGCGCGATCATCGTCGTCGCCCATAGGCCGAGGAGGACGACCCAGAGCGCGAGCCCCGGCACTCCGGCACGGGCGAGGATCGTCATGTGCCCGTTGTGGGGGCTTCGCAGCGCCGGCCCGGGGAGACCGAGCGTATAGCCATCGTCGACGGCGAGGTTCACGCCAAAACCCTTGCCGGTCCAGAAATGGGGGCCATGAACGGTGTAGGCGACGATGTCGCTCCACCATTCGAGCCGCCATTCCTTGGTGCCGTCGAGCCCCTCGTCGCCCGACGCACCGACGACGCTGATGATGTTGTCGATCATCTGCGCCACCTGAAGAGAGCGTTCGACGCCCGGCAGCCGGATCTCGACATCGGCGACGTAGAGCGCCGTGAGGACTGGAACGAGCGCGATCCCTGCCAGCACCATCGGGCGAATGCGGCCGGCCAGCAGTGCGGCGAGCCCGAGGGGCAGCAGGATGGAGAGCATGCCGCCCCGGCTCAGCGCGCAGAGAAAGGCGATGCTGACGACGAGTGCCACCATCTGCCACCGCGCGACGGCCGTGAAGCCCAAGAGCGCGAAGACGGCGGCGCCGGCAACGTGAACGCTCGCCTCTCCGCCCCGCAACTGCATCATGAACGCCCCCGATACGGGCCAGCGCGGCATCGCGTCGCCAAGGACGATGTTGAAGACGTAGAGCGGCACGACGGCGATGGCGTAGAGCGCGAAGAAGCGCGCGGCCCAGCCGATGGCACGGTCGATCCGCGACGGGTCCTCGAGGATGAGGTTCGCCATCACGAGCGCGAAGAGCCCGTAGACGAGGACAACCGCGTCACGCGCTGCGTCGAGCCCATAGACACCGAGATAGGGGAGCATCCGCAGCACGGTCCAACCGATCGCGACGGCGAGGACGAGAACCGGCCCGTTGAAGAGCACGGCTGCCGAAGGGCGGGGGTAGAGGAGCGTGACGAGGCCGATGAAGAGCATGGCCTCGGCCGGAAAGAAGGGCGGGACGCCTGCATAGGCAAAGCCCTTGCCAAAAACGGCATAGGCCGCGACGCAAAGGAGAAGGGCTGCGAAATAGCGATCGTGAAAGACGGACGTCACCCCGTCCGCCCCCATCCCATCTGGTCCGGCCCGGCACTGCGGACGTCTCGCGCCAATCGGTTGCGCTTTCGATAGCGGTCTTGCAGCGAGAGACGGTCGTGCTGGCGATAGCGCCGGTATCGCCTCACCTGAACGTCGGTGAGAACGAGAGCCGCGCGCTCGGTGTTCTTGCGACCGAAGGCTTGCGCGAGCGCCCCGGCGACGGCTTCGCGCGGCGTGCGTCGCCATGCGGCCGCGAAGAGTACGAGGTCCGCCGTTCGCATGAGGGCAATGGCGCGGGCATCGAGCAGCACGGCTGGCGCTTCGACCAGCACCAGATCGAACTGCCCGCCATGCTCGCTCAGCCAGTCGCGAAGACCCTGCATACGCTCGAAGCGAGGCAGGCGCATCGCACCCGCCCGTCGATAGGCGCGAAACGCCACATCACCATCGGCCGATCCGAGCGAACTCTGCGCGACGAGCGAGACCTCACCTGCGTCGGCGCGATCGAGGCCGGTCTGCGAGGCGTTTGGCGAGCGATCCGCCGCGTTCTCGACAACCGCGACCCGCACGTCCTCCTGCGCCAGCACGCTAGCCAGGCCGCGGACAAGCGCAGTCTTGCCCTCGTTCGGATAGGCCGACGCGACGACGATGAGCCGGGGTCCGGAGCCCGGATCGAGAAGACCGGCACGCACCGCGAGTGCCCGCAGGGCATCCTCGTGTAGCGCATGGTCGGAGGATCGGCTGCGGTTGCCGGACCGGTGTGTTGGCGTCGTGGGTACGAGGCCGGCGCAGGGGATACCGAGCGTTCGCGCGGCCTGCTCCGCGCTCGTCAGCCCCGTTTCCCGCATTTCGAGCGCGAAGACCGAGCCAACGCTCGCGACGCCGCCGGCCAGCGCCCCGAGAACGAGGAAGGCCAGAAGGCGGGGTGAGGAGGGCCGGGGGATGGGCTCGGCTCGGCTGACGAGCTCGCTCGCATTGGGCGACAATTCGACCATGGCGAGCGCTTCGCGATAGCGTTGGCCGAGCGAGTCGCGCCGTGCGCGGGCGGCGTCGGTGTCGGCTTCGAGGCGGGCGAGCGTGCGTGCGGCAGCGGCATCAAGACCCGCATCGACGCGGCCGGCTTCGAGCCGATCCTCGAGTCCGGCGAGGGCAGCGCGGACGCCGACACTGTCGGCGGCGGCCAGCCGGACGGCTTCGGTCATGGCATCGCGCCGGGACTGACGGGCGGCCTCGCGGGCTGCCTCGGCGACGCGGACGCGCGGGTGGCCGGGTTTGAGTGTCTCGAGAACGGTTCGCACGGCGGCCTCGGCCGTCAGCTCCGCCGCCAGGGCCTGCCGGACGCGCTCGTAATCCGCGACGTCCGCCGCCAGGGGGGAGCGATCGGCCACCTCGGCCTCACGAAGCCGGGCGGCGCGTCGTTCGCTCTCCAGAAGAGCCACCCGCATGGCGGACACCTGCGCGACGAGGTCACGCACCTGCTGCTCGCTGACCGAGAGGACCCCAATGGGCGTCGGGCCGGCATCGGTGCCGGCGAAAACCTTCTCGCGCACGATCGCCTCGGCGACCTCGAGCTCCGCCTCGGCGACCTGATCGGCCAGCCAAGCACTCGCCCGCCGCGCACGGGTGCGGCCGACATCGAACTGACTTTGGAGATAGGTCTCCGCGAAGACGTTGGCGACGAGAGCGGCGCGTTTCGGCGTTCCGGCCGTGTAGGCAAGCTCGATCATATAGGATTTGCCGTCGTTGCGGACTTCCAGGCCCTCCTGAAGGTGTCGGATTCGGAGATCGAGCGCAGTCGTCGAAGACGTGGGCGCCTCGCCTGTCAGGCCCGCCATAGGTGGCACGATGCCCTTGAGAATGTCGGGCGCCGGACCAAGAACCGGGCCGAGGAAGGCTCCGATCTGGGCCAATCCGCCCGCCCGTTCCGGCTCCGGGCCGACTGCGAGAGCGACCTTGTGGGCAAGTGCTCGCGAGGAGAGGATCGCCATGGCGTCTTTCACCAAAGCGGTCGCGTCGAGCGCCACGGGGGACGCCGTGAGCGCACCTTCGAAACGCGGTGTCGCGATCACGAGACCGCCCGCGCCGGCAAAGTCGAGCTGGATCATCGCCGCGCTGGTATAGCGTTTGGCAGTCACCATACCGTAGGCCGCCGCCGATCCGAGTACCAACGCCAGCACGAGCGCAGCCAGTCCGGCATGGCGGCGAAGAGCGTCGATCATGCGCCCGATGGAGACGTCGTAGCCACCTCGGAGATCCGGCGCCGGGACGCCGGGGCCTCTCAGTTCTCCAAGGAACCTGTCGTCTATGGCGGGGCCGCTCACGGCGCGCGTCCATATCGGGCGAAGGCGATCGGCGCGCACCGCGAAGACATCGGGCCCGCCGACCCAGGCCAGCGCCGTCCGTATCGCATCACGCGTCGATTCATGTCCAAAGCCCCGCTGCCAATCATGGTGCCACCCATGGATCACTCTCGGGCACGACGGAATGTGGAAAGGCGAGGTAGGCCGAACGCGTCGGCGGATGGCGCGGCTCCTTGGGGCAGGGTGGTCGACGGATCGAGACCGCATCCCGGCGGCACTTCGCGCAGAAACGGACCACGCATGACGCTGCTATCGACGACAGGACCTCCAGCGACGGGCCACGCCTTCGTCGTGGTGGGGACGGTGCGGAACTGCGCAGCCCATCTCGAACCCGACATCCGCCGCATCCGCGCCGCCCTCGCGCCATTCGGCACGGTGCGGTTCCTGCTCGTCGAGTCCGACAGCACGGACGATACGGTATCGCGGCTATGCGACCTGGCGGCGAGCGACGTTGGCGTCGCCTTCCTGACTCTCGGCCCACTTGCCGACCGATATTCGCGCCGGACCCAGCGCATCGCCGCCTGCCGCAACGCCTATGTCGAAGCCTTGGAGAACGACGATGCCTACGCCGAGGCCGACATCGTCGTCGTCGCCGATTTCGACGGGCTCAATACGCGACTGACCGCGAAAAGCGTCGGCACGTGCTTTGACCGATCGGACTGGGACGTCTGCACGGCCAATCAGGCCGGCCCCTATTACGACGTCTTCGCGCTTCGCCACCCCGACTGGTGTCCGAACGACGCGTGGGCGGAGGAGGCGTTTCTGCGCGCCCATGGCGTCAGCGCGCTGCGAAGTGTGCGGAGCGCTGTCCACGTGCGCATGATCACGATTCCCGAAACGTCACCCTGGATCGAGGTCGATTCGGCGTTTGGCGGCTTCGCCCTCTATCGCCGCGCTGCGTTTCGCGAGGGCCGCTACGACGGTTTGACATCGGAGGGGCGCGAGGTGTGCGAACACGTCGCCTTTCACGCGAGGCTGCGTGCGAAGGGCCGGCGTATCTTCATAAATCCCGGCCTCGTCAATGCCGGTCGCACGGAACATACTCATATCGCGAGGTTGGCAGGAGCGGTGTTGTCACGCGCGTTTCCCCGAGTGCGCGCGAGCGTTCCGATGCGCACCGGCGCGCGCACAGGTTACCACGATCGCGTTCCCCGGCAGCCGCCCGCTTCATGAGAGGATGCTCCGAGAACGGGGTTCCGCCGACGCATGTCGAGCGGATCCTGAGGGCGGGAAATTAGGGGCTGAGATATATGTCGAACGCATTCGACACAATCGACACGAGAGATCACGCCGGTGGCGCCGCGCGTTCGGCTGCGTCGCGCGTTTTCCCAATGGAGGGCAGCTTGGTCGTCGACGTTCTCGACCGACCTTGCGCGATCCTGGCGGACTGGTCGGACCTCGTGTCCCGTGTCGATCGGCCGACCTTCTACCAGGGCGCCCACTGGTGCGCCGCCTGGATGGAGGCTTGCAGAGCGGAAGGGGTCCGCGAGGACGTCCGGATCGTGACGGTCCGCCTGCATCGTCGTCTCGTTCTCGTCTGGCCGCTCGTTCGGGTCTCGGTCGCCGGCATCGGCGTTCTGCGTGCCTTCGGCGTCCCCGCGACGCAATATGCCGATGCGCTCGCCGAACCCGGCCCGAACGGAGCTTGCGCCTTGTCGCTCGCTTTGAAGGCGCTGCGAGCCACGCCCGACGTCGGCGCGATCTGCTTGACGGGTCTGCGCGCGGACGCCCGTCTCGCCAGCCTGCCGGGTATTGCCGATGGCGAGAGCGATGGTGATCGCTGGCAAGTGTCCAACCGGCGTTCGGCACCGATCTTCCGGTGCCGGACACCAGCCGGCGAGGGCGGCCCGAAGCGGCGCAGCGGACGCAGCCTCAACGCGCTGCGCCGTCATATGCGAGGCTTGGAGGAGCACGGCGTCACCGCATTCGAGGACGTCGCGACCCGCGCGGTGCCGGCGCTCATCGATGAAACGCTAACGCTGAAGGCCGCGTGGTGCGCCGAGAACGGCATGGTCAGCGCCGGCTATCTCCATCCCGCCAATGCGGAAGCCGCCCGGCGGCTGGCCTCAATGGGGCGATTGCGAGCCACGCGCCTTACGGTCGGTGGCGAGACCGCCGCTACCGAGATCGGTATCGTCGACGCCGGCCGATACGTGTCGCTGATGCAGGCCTACGACCAGCGCTATGCCGGCCACGCCCCCGGTCGTCTCCTCCTCCAGCACACCATCGAGACGATGCCACCGGACGTCGCCGAGTTCGACTTCATGCCGCCGTCACTGCCCCACAAGACGGAGTGGACGGCGCATAGCGTCGCCGTCGCCGACTACTCGCTGGCGTTCAATAGGACCGGCCGCCTCGCATTGGCCTATCTCGAACAGGGCCGGCCGAAACTCGTACGGGTAATGCGTGCTATGCCGCTGTCACTGCGGAGGTGGTTGCTCAGGCGGTACTGACGACACTCTTCGCACCTATTTGATAGACCGTAGAGGGCTCTCGAGCGGGAGAGTCTCCAAACGAGAACCGACGTCCTGCCCCAGCGCGCGGAACTGCGCCCAGTCCTCGCTGCCACCCGGCCATGCGAAGGTGCCGTCGAAATCCGGCGATGCGATGTAGAGGTTGTCGCGATAGAGGTTGTCGCCTTGCGCGATGATGCCGTCATTGGGCGTGCCCGGATCGACGTCGCTGACGCCGCCCGTGCGGCCTTCGCGTCCGAGGAAGCGCACCGCGTTCAGCGCGATGGTGTTGTCACGGGTCGCGTAGAGCGTATCGGTCCCTTCTCGACCACGTCCTTGATCGATGAGGGCGATACCGGTCCCCTCTTCGGCGACGACGACGGCGTTCCCGGCGACGTCTACCGACTCCGACGCGGCGATGAGGATGTTGGCATCCCAGAACCAACCGATGGCGTCCGTTCCGTTGCAGAGCAGCGCGTTGTCCCGCATCGCGGCGGCGTAGCTGATCTCGTGGAAGAGGCCGGGGCCGGCGTTGAAACCGACGAAGTTGCCCTCGTAGACCGTATCGCGGCACTCGATATCGCACCAGAGACCAGGGCCGTTATTGTCGTAGACGATATTGCCGATAAGCCGCGTGCCGTGCGCGGCCGTGGCCTTGAGGCCGCCGGCCTCCCAGGCCGCATCGAACCCGCGGGTGTTGTTGTGCGCGATCACGTTGCCGGCGACGGTAGCGCCGTCGCTCGACAGGCCGACGCCGAGTTGGCCATTCCTCACGATCCGGTTGGCGACGACGCTGGCGGCCGGCCCGGCAAGGATGCCGAGCCCCGCATTGGCCTCGACCGTATTGTGCGTCACCGTCCATCCGGTGGCGTGCTCGTCGGTATCGTCGAAGATGGCGCCCCGCTGCGCCGGGTTGGCGTATCGCGTTACGGTGAGATCGGCGATCGTCACGTCCCGGGCGCCGTTTGCGAGGAATGCGAAGGCGGCGGCGCCGACATCCACCTCGCGCCCCGTCGGATCGTCGTAGAGGACGATGATGTTGGCGCCGGGCTCGATCATGAACCGGCCAGGCCCCAGATCGGCGCGCGACAGGACGCGCTCCAGAGGTGCGCCGTCGAGGAAGGCAAGATCGGGCCTGTCGCAAGCCGGACGGTCCGCGCGGCACGTTCCACGCCGCGTGGTGGGGATGAGCGGGGTCGCGACGATCCAGGCTTCGCCGTCATGACGGAACTCTCCCGCCGGCCGCGTTCCGTCGAGGACGGCTCCAGGCGAACCATGAAAGCTCTGTCCGGACCTCGGCGCGATGGTGACCGCGCGATGACGGCCGGACGCAAGGCAGAACACCGTGTTCTCGGGCGATGCCGACACGATATCTGCGATCGGGTCATGGAGCGCCAGCGCCGTCGCCCCCGAGGGGCACGACTGGTCTCGTGGACCGGCGATGGCCTGGGCTTCGCGAAGAGTGGGCGGCAGCACGTCCGCGATGTCGGCCGGCGCGCAATCCGCCATCAATGCGATCCAGGCGAGGAGGGGCGCCGAGACGTCGGCGGTCATCGGATGTCGGTGGCCACGCCGGCCCGTGCTTGCGCGCCCGGTGCGCCAGGCGTGCCGAGCGCGCGAAAGCTCGTCGCCACGGAGACGGAGCCGGCAGCCGAAGCGTCGCCGTCCACATCGACGATATCGCCCGGCCAGATCTCCTCATCGACATCGACCGTGCGGACGACACGCTCACCGACCTCGTAGCGGGTGATCCGTATGATGGCCGGCGGAGCGGCGGGAGACCGGAGCGCCGCCGGATCGCGCGACTGCTGGAGCGACAGCGCCTCGGCAAGAGAGGGCAGGGCAGCCTCGCTGAGTGCGATCTCGATGTTGATCGTCTGGAGCTCGGCGACGAGCGCGCTTCGGGCGGCCGACTCCAACTCTTCGAGCCGAAGGGACGATTCGGCGAGCAGCGACCGCGAGCGGGCCTTGTTGCCGAGAAGCGTCGACAAGTTGACCCGCGCGCGCCCCTTCTCCCGCTCCAGATCGTTGACGACGCTCTTTCGCGTCAGTCCGTTGTTCAGAAGCTTGGTCGCATCCGCGATCTGCGCGTCGAGTGAGGCGAGCTGCGTGGTCTCGAGTGCGATCTGTTCCTCGAAGGTCTGAATGTCGGCTCCAATTTGACGGCCTTGCTCCTCGAAAGCCGCCTGTCGGCGCCGGCGGGCGTCGATAGCGGCGTCGAGAATTCGCTGCTCGACGGCAAGGATCGATGTAAAGAGCGCGGAGACGGGGCCCTCTGGCGAATGGTCGAGCGCAACTCCGGCGAGTTGCGCCTCCAGCCGCGCCCGGCGGACCGTCTGGCCGAGATGGGCGATGCGCGCCGCGTCGAGGCGTTCGCGGGCCGCAAGGGTCTCTGTCCGGCGGCGTAATTCGTCGTCCGTGCCGGCTGCGACGCCGCCCGTCATCGCCAGAAGAGCGCCGACGTTGAGACCGTCGATGAATGCATAGCGGCCCGGCGCGCGTACGCCGCCGACGACCGTCACGGGTCGCAGTTCTGCCAGGCGTACGCTGACCGTCGGGTTCTGGAGGTAGTCGGCCCCCAGCCGTGCGGTCAGTTCGCGCTGAAGCGCTTCGGCCGAGATGCCCGACGACGGAACGGCGCCCAACAAGGCCATGTTGATCGTCCCCGCCGGTTCGATGAGATAGACGCCCGAAAGGTCCGGCTGGTCGAAGACCGTGATCGTCAGCCGGTCGCCCGGGGCGAGGTGACTGCGATCGGGTCGACGGGTTTCCGCTACGGTCGTGCCCGATTTGTCCGGTGCGTCAGCGACGGCGGCGCTCGCGTTACCGGCATCGTCGCCGCGCGCTTCGGGCACTGCGCAGAGGGTGACGAACCCGCAGATGAGGAGGGGGCCGAGAAACGGTGCGAGACCGAGAGGCGCTCGCGCGGTGGCGTGACTGATCGACGGACCTCTCATCCGATGGTCCGACACAGCGTTGGCCTGCGCCGCTTTGTGCACCCCCACGCAGGAAAGGGCCGGTCCGAGCCACGTGGTTGGTCTTGCAGCCTTGACGAACATGCGGTCGCTCCCGAGCCCTGATGCGACCTTGGAATGGTCGCCGCCGACTATAGCGGACGGGCTGCTCCGCCGGCGGACGCATGGTGGGTAACCGGTGCTATCGGAGGTGGTAGTGCCGATACCCCAATGACAGCGAAGCAGGTCTCTGGGATCGACAGGCTCGGCGAATCGGCGGCCATCCATCGACGTCGAGCAAGGCGCGCGAGGGGTATAGCGATGACGAACGAAAGACGGGATCTACAGCCCGAGGTCGCAGCGGAACCGAGCCGCATCGAAGCCCGACACGACACACGCGATCCCGTCCGCTTCGACGTATTGGGTGTTCCGGTCAGCGCGATCGACCTTGATGATGCCGTCGAGACGATAGAGCGCTGGGTGCGCGAAGACCGTCGCACCTATGTTTGCGTGACCGGTGCCCATGGCGTTATCGCTTGCCGCGACGATGCAGAGCTGCGGGCGATCCATGAGGAAGCCGGGCTCGTGACGCCAGACGGCATGCCTCTCGTCTGGCTGGCGCACCGGGCCGGGTTCGCCGATGTCGACCGTGTCTATGGACCCGATCTCATGCGCACACTCGTCTCGCGCGCGAAAGAGAATCACTTGCGGCATTTCTTCTACGGGGGCGCGGAGGGCGTCGCGGAAGGTTTGCGCGACCGGTTGGTCGAACGTCATCCCGACCTCACCGTGGTGGGTACGCACACTCCGCCCTTCCGTCCGCTTTCACCGAAGGAGGAGGACGACATCATAGGCGAGATCAACGAGGCTCGGCCGGACGTCGTCTGGGTCGGGCTCAGTACTCCTAAGCAGGAGCGATGGATGCGCGCCGTTCGAGGTCGCCTCGATGCGCCGGTTCTCGTAGGGGTAGGCGCGGCTTTCGATTTCCTCTCCGGCCGGACGCGGCAGGCACCACCGCACCTGCAACGAATGGGCCTCGAATGGCTCTACCGGGCGCTGACCGAACCTCGCCGCCTCGGCGCTCGCTATGCACAGGTCGTCCCGCGGTTCGTCGGGCTCGTCGCGGTGGAGACTATCCACAACGTCCACCGAAAATATCCACAGGTCCAAAGATAAGATAAAAAACCTGATCGAAGTCAACGAGTTCGATCTTGACTTAACGTAGAGTGTTCTCTCGGGTTGGGGGGGTGCTCAACGTAGCTGCATGGCATGGCGTGTCCAATCACGATGCTTCAGCTGCCCCGAAGTACCCCCGTCGATAATCAGCGCCGCGGACCTCGCACACGGTCCCCGATGGTCGAACGACCACATGCGCACCGACAGGGAGCAACATCATGAATCGCCTAGCACGTATCATTGTCTGGGAAGTCCGCCCTCTCATTCGCGAAGGGCTCAGTCTGCTGCTGGAATCCGCGGGATACGAGGTTGAAAACTGCTCCGCGCCGTCGGATTTCGACACCAAAGCGAGGGCGATGGAGGCACGGCACGCAACCGACGATCGGTCCGACACCGTCGTGCTGATCTGCCGATCGCGCTGTGCCGGTTTGGAGGCGCCCGACGTCGAAGCTCTCAGACGGCTCTTTCCGACCGCGCACTTCGTCCACGTCGACGAGGACGAACACAGCGATGGCTCGTTGCAGGACGAGCACAAGGACAGTGTTCTAACGGGTTCCATCTCGTCCGACGTTCTCATGCGCAGCCTCGAACTGATCAGGCTCGGCGAGTGCGTCCACATCTGGCATCGCGATGGCGAGGACGGTGAGGGACCGAGCACCGACACGGGCCTCGCCGTGGCTGCGTCGAGCCATGGTCCCGAGCCTTTGGTTGCCGGACCGGCTACGAAGCTCGGCGGCGTAGAGGATGCGTCCACGTGTGGAACGAACGGCTCTTCTTACGAGGTCGCTGGCGCGAAGGTGACGGCGTGCGAGCGGTGCCGGGACCAGGAGGTCGTTACAAGCGTGGCCACCGCGACCACGCTGCCCGACCGGACCCGGCTGCGCCGTGAAGCCCTGTCCCCGCGCGAGGTCGATATCTTGCGATGCCTCATCGAGGGCTTGTCGAACAAGGTCATCGCGCGGCGCTGCGACATCACCGAATCGACAGTGAAGGTCCATCTCAAGGCGATCCTGCGCAAGATCGGGGTCTCGAACCGAACGCAGGCCGCGGTCTGGGCACTTGAACGCCTTCGCGCAGGGGACCAGCCCTTCGAGAAGGTCGAGGAGAACGGCCACGGTCCTCGGCACGAGGATCCTAGCCACACCGCCCCCGACGCAACGATCGGTGATGAGGATGACGAAGACGAGGAGCGCAAAGACCCGGACTGGAACGATATCCGCAAGACCGCCGCCGTTCTCGCGCCCGCGATGGCTCGGACGGTGACCGACCGGAGAGGCGACGCCCTCGCCGCTCGCGCGGAACGGGTCTTCTCGAACTGATCTGCGACGCGCGGCCCGCCGGAGTAGCACGTATGATGCGTTGCCCCGGCGGGCGAACGGGCGGACGCTGACGCGCGTGGAATGGCTGCGCATGACAGCCGGGCGGTGGAACCCGCACGGCCGTTGGTGCCCAGCCGACGCGACTGCCGATACACCTGCGCGAGGCTGACCATGTATGTCCCCAACGCAATAAGGCTCACAGGCGAACTCATCGCCGAAGGGCGCTATGAGGAGTTCGGCCGAAAGCTGGTTGGGCTCATCTATCAGGAACGGCGGGCCTATGGCCTGCGACGCGTCGTGTCGGCACCGTTCGAGCGACCGCGCGCCAAGATCCCGATCCGCATCCGACCGTTCGAGGCAGCGGACGAGCCAGCTTTGCTCTCGGCTCCCGAGACGACCACCAATCGACGGGAGACGGTCGAACTGGCGACGAGGCGCGCCTTTCTCGAGACCGGCATTCCGACGTGCTACGTGGCGGTGGACGCTCGCAATGGGTCGCCCTGCTATTTCCAGTGGCTGATCGGCCCGGCTCATAGCGAGGCTCTTCAGGCGCTCTTCGGGGAGGGCTGGTTTCCCCGGCTCGCCGCCCATGAGGCCCTCCTCGAGAACGCCTATACGCCGCCGGCCTATCGCGGCAATCACATCATGTCTGAAGCGATGGCGCTGATCTCGGACCGTGCGCCGGACATCGGTTGCACGGAAGTCGTCACCTTCGTGGAGACTGCCAACGTCGCGTCCTTGAAGGGCTGCGCCCGGGCCGGCTTTGCGCCCTATACGGTACGCAAGGAAGTCCGGTCGCTGTTTGGCATGCTGACCAGGCGCTCGTTCGAGCCATTGCCCGCGTAGGCGAGGGTGGTTGGAAGCTGCGGAATGCTAGATGCATCGCAGCATTCCGCTTCATGTTTGCTATCTGTCGAGAGCGATGGAGAAACGTCGTTCGGCTTTCCCAAAGTCCTGTCCGGTTTGCGCGACCCGTCTGGCCGTCATTCTCGGGTCGGTGCCCGAGGATGACCAGGAGGCGAGGATGGCGGCTGCTCTCGGGTTTGCCGGAAGGGCGGCCAATCGGGATCGGTCGGGCCGGCTGGCGGCCGGGGTTGTGATACGACCGGACGGGAAGTTCCCGGGGTCTCTTGAAAGTACGACAGCCCGCGCCTGCCGACCCTACACGTAGGAAGGCTCGTCCGTTCGGCCGGCCGCGGCGACGGCGGGATGCCGCTCCTTTGTCCCGGTGAGAATGTCGTCGAAATACGCGATCGTGTTCGCGAGCCCTTCCGTGAGGTCGATCCGGGGCGACCAGCCGAGAACACGCCGTGCGCGCGTGGTATCGGGGCGGCGCTGGCGGGGGTCGTCGATCGGGAGGGTGCGATGGACGATGCGCGAGCACGATGCCGTCTGCTCGATGACGAGGTCGGCCAGCTCCAGCATCGTGAATTCGCCGGGATTGCCGAGATTGACTGGCGCGTCACCCGCCTCGTCAGATGCCATGAGGCGCACGAGACCCTCGACGAGATCGTCGACATAGCAAAAAGAGCGCGTCTGGCTACCATCGCCGTAGATCGTGATGTCGTCGCCGCGCAACGCCTGGACGACGAAGTTGGAGACGACCCGGCCGTCGGTCACGCTCATGCGCGGCCCATAGGTGTTGAAGATGCGGGCGATCCGCGTGTCGACGCCGTGCCGTGCGTGATAGTCGAAGAACAACGTCTCCGCGCACCTCTTGCCTTCGTCGTAGCAGGCTCGGGGGCCGTAGGAATTGACATGGCCCCAGTAGCTTTCGGGCTGGGGATGGATATGCGGGTCGCCGTAAACCTCCGACGTCGATGCCTGGAGGATGCGTGCGCCCTGCGCTTTGGCCAAAGCCAGGAGATGAAGAGCGCCGAAAACGCTCGTCTTCGTCGTGTGAACCGGGTCGCGCTGATAGTGCGGCGGGGAGGCCGGGCATGCGAGGTTGTAGATGTGGCCGCCCCGAATATCGATCTCAGCGGCCTCGACCGGCAGCGCGTCGCAGACGTCGTGCTGGAGGAATCGAAAGCGGGGGTGCGCGCGCAGATGGGCGATGTTCGCCTCGCTCCCTGTCTCCAGATTGTCGAGACAGAGAACGGTGGAATCCTGTTCGAGGAGCCGTTCACAAAGATGTGAGCCGACGAAGCCCGCGCCGCCGGCGACGAGCACGCGGCGGCGCCCACGAATGAGCCGCAACCGCGATTGTGAGGCTGCGGCGGCGGGAATCTGCGGCGAGGATCTGGCAGGGGTCATGATCGTCCTTGAGGAACTGTGAATGGCCTTCATGATCCTGATAGGATGCCGCAACGGCAGCAGTCTCTGTGCGCGATCAGCGAGGTTTGTCGTCGTTCGTGGTAGTGCCTCCAGACGGTCGAGGACACGCCAGCAGACGAGCGCCGCAGCTGGCGCTCGTGGCCGAGATCTGAACCATACGTTTCACCGTTACTGGCCGAATAAACCATACCGAGTATCGAAATCGTCGATCAGAATCTGCAATTATCGTGCCCAATGTTTCTAATAAATGCCGGCATATCGCTGTGGTATTACTACCATTATCCCTGTGATTGCATATTGCCTTTGGAACTTTGTCATGTTCTTGAGAATTGATAGTCCGCAATGCTTTTGGAGGAGGTGGTACCGAGCGCTCGCTATCGCGTGGAGGCCATCCAGGATGAAGAAACACGGTTCAGTCCCGGCCAACGAACCCTTGGCCCCGGCCGCGCCCGATGCCGGGAGTACGGCCGTGGCGCGAGATATGTCGGTTATAGAAGGCACCGGTAAGAGACCGTCCGTCTTGAGCAAGCTCGTCACCGCGTGCCTGCCGCCGAACGGACAGGACGTCGGTGAGACACTCGGCATTCCGTACAAGTCCTATACCGCCGCTGCGGGCGACGAGATCCTGCCGTCCAGCCGGGGTGCACATCCCAGCGCAGGGACCCTGATCGCCATTCGCGAGGGTCTCGCGATCCGCTACCGGCTGACCCACAGCGGCGACCGACGAATTCTCTACTTTCTGCTGCCGGGCGACCTCTGCAATGCCAATCCCTTCGGCACGCGAAGCATGGACTATTCGGTGGCCGCAGTGACGCCCGTCGTGCTGGAACGCGTACTGGAGACCGATCTCGGCGATCGGTTCGCGCCGTCGGCTCTTCTCTTTCGCGCGCTCTGGACGAGCATGGAACGCGAGGAGACCGACATGCGCACCCGTATGATCTCGCTCGAACAGCACGACGCGCTCATCCGTGTCGCGGTCATGCTGCACGAACTCGTGGTACGGTTGCGCCGGATCGGACGTGCGGACCTTCCTGTTCGACTCCCGCTCACCCAAACCATCCTCGCCGAGGCCGTCGGCCTGACGGCGGTGCACGTAAACCGCGTCCTTCAGCGCCTTCGGAGCCTAGAGGTGCTTACGACGGAGCGAGGCGCGATCCTGATCGTCGATACCGAGCACCTCGCCGAACTGGCGCGGACGTAGCGCGTCGTGGCCGATGAGATTCGGGCCGCGAACGCTTGCGTGATGCCGGTCTAGAAGTCGGCCGCTAGCCGGTTCGCGCCGCCGCTCCCATCGACCTGTCACGCACTATCCGCTCGATCGGTCCCGCATCAGCGGCCGCCATTATTCGCGAAGAGAGTGGGCCCCTCCGTGTGAACGGAGCGGCCGGTCGTGTCGATGGCGACCGTCACGGGCATATCCTCGACCTCGAACTCGTGAATGGCCTCCATGCCCAGGTCGTCGAATGCCACCACGCGGGCCGAGCGGATGGCCCGCGAGATCAGGTAGGCCGCGCCGCCGACGGCGATGAGGTAGGCGGCGCCTGCCGCGGCCGTAGCCGCAACGGCGGCAGGGCCTCGCTCCGCCTTGCCGATCGTGAGGAGGACGCCTTCATCGAGCGTCATGGGCAGGAAGGCGTCCATCCTGGTCGATGTGGTCGGGCCGGCGGGGCCGATGATCTCGCCAGGCGCGGCGTCGACGGGGCCGACATAGTAAAGCGCGCGGTTCGTCAGAGAGATCGGCAGGGCCTCGCCTCGCGCGCGCATCCGGGCGAGCCTGGCATGCGCGGCATCGCGTGCGGTGAGAAGGCGGCCTGACAGCAGGACCCGGTCGCCCGCCCGCCACGTCGCCACCTCCTCGCGGGTGAGGGTGTCGAGATCGACGGGTCGCGCCATACCCTTCGTGCGATCGAGCGCGATCTCTGGCCACACGTCCGCCGATGGCGGATCGAGGAAGGTCGGCCCGGACCCGTCCAGCCGGAACGTCGCATGGCGGTTGGCGGCACATTGGGGAATGAGGCCGACGGGGAGAGATGCCGCGTGAACGGGGGCCGTCGCGACCTTCACATCTACGACGGTCGTAAGACCCCCCAGACCCTGCGCGCCGATGCCGAGCGCGTTGATCCGCTCGTAAAGCTCGACCCGTAGTGCCTCCACGGCGGTGCGAGGCGCGCGGGCGAGGAGGTCGGGCATGTCGATCGGTGCGATCAGCGATGTCTTGGCGAGATGCATCGCCACATCCGCCGTCCCGCCGACCCCGAGGCCGATCATGCCTGGAGGACACCACCCGGCGCCTAGCGTGCGCACCGTGTCGACGACCCAGTCGGCAACGGACGCGCGCGGGTTCAGCACCGTGAATCGGGCCTTGTTTTCCGATCCTCCGCCTTTGGCGACCACCGTGACGGTGATGTCGGCGCCCGCGCCATGCTCGACATGGACGAGCGCTGGCGTATTGTCGCCGGTGTTTGTGCGCTCCCCCAGGGGATCGCGGACCATGGAGGCGCGCAAAGGGTTGCTCTCGTCGCCATAGGCGCGCCGCACCGCCTCGTCGCAGAGCGCCTGAAGAGGTTTCGTCGTCGCGAGATGGGCCTCGGCGCCGAGACGAACGAAGATGCCGGCCGAGCCGGTGTCCTGGCAGATCGGCCGGCGCCCGAGTGCCGCCATACGGCTGTTGACTAGGATCTGCGCTAGCGCGTCCTTTGCGGCCGGGCTCTCCTCGCGCTCATAGGCCGCCGCAAGGCTCGCGACGAAGTCGGGCGGGTGGTAGCACGAAACGTATTGCAGCGCCGCCGCTACGCTCTCGACGAAATCCGCCTCGGCTATGGTCGTCACGGGCGCGCTCACCGGACGTCCGCGCGGGCGATGACATCCTCGGCCCAGGCGAGCACCGGTGGATCGACCATCCTGCCGTCCACCGAGGCCGCGCCGCCATCGCGCGTCGTGCCGGCCTGGACGACGATGCGACGCGCGCGGACGAGATCCTCCGCACTCGGCGCGAAGCCGTCGGTTGCGGGCGAGAGTTGGCGAGGGTGGACGATCAGCTTTCCGGCAAAGCCGAGACCGGCGGCATAGCGCGCGTCGTCTGTCGTGATGGCCCGATCGTCGAGCGATAGCGTCACGCCGTCTATGGGGCCGGCGAGACCCGCTAGCGCCGATGCGAGTACCAATTCCTGACGCGCGAGCGACAGGGCCTCTCGCGTATGGCGCGCGCGCAGGGCGACGGCGTAGTCGAGCGAGCCGAACGCCAGGCGCGCGGACGCGGCCGCGATCCCGCGTGCGTTTGCAAGCCCGCGCGGCGTCTCGATCAGCGCGACGACCGGACGCTGGTTCAACCGCTCCGATAGCGCTCCGATCGCGACGGGATCTTCCGCCTTCGCAAGCATAAGGGCGGCGACCTCCGGGATGTCCGCAATGGCATCGGCATCTCGAGCGTGGTCGTCCGTATCGATGGCGTTGAGCCGGACGATCACGGGTGCGCCATCCGTGTCGCGAAGGGCGGAGCGCAGGACGCTGCGAGCCTCCGTCCGAGAGGGCTGCGCGAGGGCGTCTTCCCAATCGACGACCACGGCGGTCGCGCCGGAGGTGCGGGCTTTGTGAAGCCGGTCCAGTCTGTCGCCCGGCAAGAACAAGAGGAGGGCCGGCGACGCGGAGAGCCAGGCTGGAATGGGGATGCGCCCCGTCATTCGGCTGCTTCCGGGCGGGATGTGCGGCTCGGCAGGAGGTGCCCGGACGCGATCCGCTGCGCGTCTCCGATCGTCCAGAGGGTCGCCATCACGCCTTCGATCTCGGCCGGCAGGACCGCACCGCTCGACAAAGCAAGGCGCCGGGCCTTCTCGTCGACCTCGGCGCGCGAGAGCGTATTACCGGGATCGCCCTTCGGTTCGTCGACGCGGCCTTCGAGCGTGCGGCCATCCCGTGTGGTCACCCGCACACGGCCGAGCCAACGGCGCGGATAGGCGCCGTCGACCTTCGGATCGACGCGCATCGTCACGCGGTCGTTGAAGCGCCAGACGGCGTCGTCGTCCATCACCGCCGCGAAACGCTCTAGGCTCGCCTGCCGATGGACGGCGATCAGTCCCAGCGTCATCGGCATCGAGAATTTGGCCTGATGAACGCTTCGGGGGTGCGTGACGGGTCCCAATACGTCGAGCGCGCCTTGGCTTACGCCAGCCTCAATGGACGCAATCGCATCGGGTGCGAGGTCATGCTGCGTGACGACCTGGAGGAGGGCGTCGGCGCTCGGATGCGTGTGGCGGCAGGAGGCGTGGTACTTGAACGAGGTCTCCAGAACCGTCCAGCGCGTGCCGAACCCGTCGACGAGGCGGGCGGGGTCGGCGTCGCGCGACGTGCCCGCTGCCAGGCCCTTCGGACCCTCGAGAATGCGCCGGGCGCCGGTGAAGCCGTGACTGGCCAGCGTCGCGGCCATGACGCCGTCGCAAGCCGCGGCGGCCGTATGGAGCTGCTTGGAGTCGGCGGCGTCGGTGAGAAACTCCCACAGTCCGGCAGAGCGCGTGCCGGCCGAGCCGAGCGCGTGCGTCATCGCCGTCGCATCGAGCCGGAGGAGGGCACCCGCTGCCGCTGCCGCCGCCAGCGTTCCCGCCGTGCCGGTGGTGTGGTGGATCTCGTAGTGGCTGCGCCCGAGGAACTCGCCGACCCGGATGCCGACCTCGTAGCCGATGATGCACGCGCGCAGGAACTCGCGCCCGTTGCTGCCGTTCGCCTCGGCCAGCGCGAGCGCGGCGGGAAAGACGACCGCTGCGGGATGGAAGACCGAGCCGTTATGGACGTCGTCCTGCTCGGAGATGTGCCCGGCGCCGCCATTGACGAAGGCCGCGAAATGGGGGGATGTGCGACGCCGATCCGTCAGCACCATGCTAGGCCCTTCGGACGGCCCCATATCGGCCGCATAGGCCTCGAGTGCCGCGATGGCACGGTGCCCACGGCCGGAGAGGCATGATCCGGCCCAATCGACGAAAAGGTCGACGATGCGATCCATCACCGCATCCGGAATGTCGTCCGCCTTCACGCCCGCGGCGAACCGCGCCAGGCGCATCGTCTCCCCCTCTGGGGGCATCGTTGGATCGGTCACGAAGCCGTTCCTTCAGAATGAGCGCGGCAGATCGAGCACGTGCTCGGCGATATAGGCCAGGATGAGATTGGTCGAGATGGGCGCGACCTGATAGAGGCGCGTTTCGCGGAACTTGCGCTCGACGTCGTATTCGTGCGCGAAGCCGAAGCCGCCGTGAAACTGAACGCAGGCATTGGCCGCCTCCCACGAGGCGTCAGCCGCCAGAAGCTTGGCCATATTCGCCTGCGCCCCGCAGGGCAGGCCAGCGTCGAAGCGCCGGGCGGCGTCCCGCGTCATCAAGTCGGCCGCCTCGACGTTGACGTGGGCGCGCGCGATGGGGAACTGGACGCCTTGGTTCTGCGCGATGGGGCGCCCGAAGACCTCGCGCTCCTTCGTGTACTTCGTCACCTTCTCGATGAACCAGCGCCCGTCTCCGATGCATTCCGCCGCGATGAGCGTGCGCTCGGCATTCAAACCGTCGAGGATGTAGCGAAAGCCCTTGCCTTCCTCGCCGATCAGGTTCTCGGCCGGGATCTCGAGGCCTTCGAAGAACAGCTCGTTGGTCTCGTGGTTGACCATGTTGCCGATCGGCTTGACCGACAGACCGTTGCCGATCGCGTCGCGCAGATCGACGAGGAAGATGGAGAGGCCCTCCGACTTGCGCGTAACCTCCGCCAAAGGGGTCGTGCGGGCGAGGAGGACCATGAGGTCGGAGTGCTGGACGCGGCTGATCCAGACCTTCTGTCCGTCCACCACGTAGGTATCGCCGACGCGCCGTGCCGTCGTCTTGATCTTGGTCGTATCGGTGCCGGCCGTCGGCTCGGTCACCGCCATGGACTGAAGGCGTAGCTCGCCGGCGGCGATCTGCGGGAGGTACTTGCGCTTCTGCACGTCCGAGCCGTGTCTCAGCACGGTACCCATGTTGTACATCTGGCCGTGGCAATGGCCGGCATTGCCGCCCGAGCGATTGATTTCCTCCATGATCACGCAGGCCTCCGAGAGACCGAGCCCCGAGCCGCCGAACTCCTCGGGGATCATCGCCGCCAACCATCCCGCCTCGGTGAGCGCATCGATGAACGCGGTCGGGTAGGTCGCGTTGCGGTCATGCTCGCGGTGGTATTCGGCCGAGAACTGTCCGCAGAGGTCGCGCAAGGCGTCACGCATATCGGTGTGGTCGGCGTCGAAGCCTGAGGGGTCTGCGTGTGCATTCATCACGAGTGGTCCTGCGATGTGCCGGGCCGGCTGGCGAACTCGGCCCGCAAGGCGGCCCCGTGTTCGTCGAGATCGGGGATGGGGTCCATTCGGGCCTCCCAGGCCTCTCCGGTGGGCGGAACGAAGGCGGGTAATTCTCCGGTCGGCGTCGACACGGTGCGCCAGCGATCGCGCGCCTTCAACTGCGGATGCGCCCAGAGGCCGGCCATGGTGTTGACGGACGCCGTGCCGATCCTGGCCGCGTCCAGCCGCTCCAGAGCTTCGCGCGCCGTCAGCGTCTCGAAGACGGACGCGATGGCCGTATCGACGCGCTCGTGCTGATCGGCCCGGTCGGCATTGCTGCGCAGGGACGGATCGTTGGCCAGATCGTCGCGGCGCAGGACGGTGCGGCAGAACGCGTCCCATTCGCGCTCGTTCTGCAGGCCGAGGAAGACGGTGCCGTCGGATGCTTCATAAGGACCGTAGGGAAAGATCGTCGCGTGGGCGGCGCCGTTGCGACTTGGCGGCTCGGCACCGTCGGTCGCGAAATACATCGGGAAGCCCATCCACTCAGCCAGCGCTTCGAGCATCGAGACCTCGATGTGGTCGCCCTCGCCAGTGCGATGGCGTGCGATGACGGCAAGGAGGATGTTGTGATGGGCCGCGATGCCGGCCGCGATATCGGCGATGGAAATGCCCGCCTTGGCCATCTCGCCAGGCGTTCCAGTGAGCGACAGGAAGCCGGCTTCGGCCTGGATCAAGAGGTCGTAGGCCTTGCGGGTCTCATAGGGGCCGCCCGGGCCGTAGCCACTGATCGAACAGGTGACGAGGCGGGGGTTGGCAGCGCGCAGTGCCGCCTGCCCGAGGCCCAGCCGCTCGGCGGCGCCCGGCGCGAGATTCTGCACGAAGACGTCCGCCGTTTTCAGCATGCGCTTCAGGAGAGCCAGATCCTCGGTCTCGCGCAGATCGAGCGCGATCGACTCCTTGGATCGGTTCGTCCAGGCGAAATGGCTCGACAGGCCGCGCGCCCGGCGATCGTAGCCCCGGGCGAAGTCGCCGCCGCCCGGTCGCTCGACCTTGATGACCCGGGCTCCGGCATCGGCCAGCAGGCGCGTCGCGTAGGGCGCGGCGATCGCCTGTTCCAGCGATACGACCAGCAGACCGTCGAGCGGGCGGCTCACGAGGCGACCCCAGCGGCGCTATCCATCTGCGTCAGCGAGCGAAAGGCCGGGGTGCCGGTCTCGTCATAGGCCCAAGCCTCCACGTCATTGGCCGACTGAGCGCTCTTCCACGTGCGCAGGGTGATCGGACGGTTCACGAAAGCCGGCGACAAGGCGCGGAACGAGAACCGGGTCGGCGCGCCTGCGCCTTTGCAGCTCAATTCCAGCAGCAGCGTCGCGATGAGCGGACCGTGGACGACGAGGTCGGGGTAGCCTTCGACATCCCGCGCATAGGGGCGGTCGTAGTGGATGCGATGGCCGTTATAGGTCAGCGCGGAGTAGCGAAAGAGGAGGACGGGGTCGGGCGTGAATGTGCGGGTGCGCAGGACGGCCAGCTCCTCGGTATCGCTAGAGGGGGCGACGGCTTGGGGCCGTGCGGGTGCACCGGCGCGTGGTGCCGGACGATAGACAAGGGTCTGGCGATCCTCGATCAGGCAGCGCCCGTCCTCGGTGCGGACCTCGTGTAGCACCACGACGAACCCGAGACGCCCAGAACGCCCGGACTTCAGATCGACGCTTTCGATCCGGCTGTGCTGCACGAGCCGGTCGTCCGCCAGGATCGGGGCGTGGAAGGTCACGTCGCTGCCGGCCCACATGCGCCGTGGAAGACCCTCGAGATCGGGCAGGAAACCGCCGCGCGCGGCGTGGCCGTCCGGGCCCCGTTCCTCGTGCCGTCCGCGCGGCTGGAAGAGCAACCAATGGGTGAGAGCGGGGAGGGCGTCGCCCTGGGCGTAGGTCCGCGACGGCTTGTCGACAATATGACCGATCAGATCGCCGAAACGCTCGGCGGGGTCGGCCTCGGCGCGGTCTCTGAGCCTCAGAACCGCACCACCCTGCTCCGCGTCCGCTACCGCTAGGGTCTCGTCTCCATCCGCAGCCCGTGGTGAGATATGCGCCATCACTCTTTGTCCAGCGGGGAAACACGAGCTTGCCACGTAGCCAACGCCCGGTATCAGGGAAAGTCGGAATATGCTTTAGCTGCTTTCACCCCAGGCGAACGCAAGGCGGCCCGTCATGCATTTCGATCTCGTCGATCTGCGCCTCTTCACGGCGGTAGCCGAGGCCGGCAGCATGGCCGAAGCGGCCAGGCGGGAAAGCATTTCCGTCTCGGCCCTTCACGAGCGGATGAAGCTCTTGGAAGAGCGTGCCGGCGTGCCGCTGATGGCTCGGACGGTGAGGGGCACGAAGGTCACTGCGGCAGGTGCCGTCGTCCTCAGCCGCGCCAAGGGCGTCCTCCACCAGGCCGAACGTCTGCCGGGGCGCGGTCGCGAACCTGAAGCGCCGCGAGACGGGCACGATCAGGCTCCGGGCGAACTCGAGCGCGCTGACCAGCTTCCTGCCCAACGTCCTGGCCCGCTTCCTCGCCAGATACCCTGGGATCGTGATCGATCTCCGTGAAGACACGTCGGACGCGATCGCGACGGCGGTGCGTTCGGGGGCCGTCGAGGTCGGCATCGCGGCCGGGAGCATCGATTTCTCGGGCACCGTCGTCCACCCCCTCCTGTCGGACCGCCTCACCGTCATCGTGCCGGCGGGACATGCTCTGTCCGACCGCCGAAGCGTCGATTTCTTAGAGACGCTGAAGGAAGACTACATCGGCCTCGATGAACAATCCGCGATCCATCACTACCTGACCGAGCGGTCCCGCGAGATAGGCCGGAACCTCACCGTGCGGATCCGGCTGCGGTCCTTCGAGGGCGTTTGCCGGTTGGTGGCTGCCGGTGCCGGCATCTCCATCGTTCCGCATGGCGTGCTCAGACATGCATCGGTCGGCAGCAGTTTGGTCGCCGTTCATCTCAACGAAGCGTGGGCGCAGCGGGATCTCATCGCGTGCGTGCCGGAGAAAAGCGAGCCGTCGGCCTCAGTGAAGCTTCTCCTCGACGAGCTTGTGAGCGCCGCTGCCGGTGCCACCAACCGCCCATAGACCGACGCAAGTCCGGCTTTCGTCCCAGGCGAAAGGACGTATCGCCAACTACGGCTGGCACGACTGTGCGATCCTGTCCCATCCTTTCCGAGATCAGCAGACCCGGCCGGAAGTGCCGAGCTGTGTCTTACGGGAGAAACTGACCTATGCGCTCGACACGACGCACGTTTTTCGCTGCCGCGCTCCTTGCCGGCAGTGCGCTGGCTGGATTGACCTTCACCGACGCGGCCATTGCCGCCGAGCATTCCGAGAAGCCTGCCGCCCTCAAGATCGGCGTGACGGCCTTTCTGTCCGGACCGGCGTCCGTCTTCGGCGTGCCGGCTCGGGAGGCGGCGGAGATGCTGGCGGGGCGGATCAACGACGATGGCGGCATCGACGGCGTGCCGATCGAGCTGTCCTTCATCGACGAGGGCGCCGGCGCCGAGACCCTGACCAACGAATATCGGCGCCTCGTTCAGGACGAGGACGTCGGCGTGATGTTCGCCTCCATCTCGTCGGGCAACTGCCTCAACATCGCACCGCTGGCCGAGGACCTCGGGGTCGTCAACCTGATGTGGGATTGTGGTACGCAGCGCATCTTCGAGGAGGCCGAGTACACCACCGTCTTTCGCACGCAGGCCAATGCCACGCCGGAGATGATGGCGACCGTCCTCTATCTTCTCCAGACGAACCCGGATTTCGAGACGGTGGCCGTCGTCAATCAGGACTATTCCTGGGGGCGCGATAGCTGGCAACTCTTCCAGACCGCCCTCCAGGCGCTCAAGCCCGACGTCCGCGTCGTGGCCGAACTCTTCCCGAAGCTGGGCGCGCCCGACTTCTCGGCCGAGATCAGTCGCCTTCAGGCGCTCAATCCGGACGTCATCCTTTCCACATCCTGGGGCGGCGACCTCGACACCTTCGTGCGTCAAGCCAGCCAGCGCGGGCTGACCCAGAGCTCGCAGCTCGTGCTGCCGCTCGCCGAATCCTCGATCCAGCGTTTGGGCGGTGCCCTGCCGGATGGAGCGATCGTCGGCGCGCGCGGCGACCACTACTTCCTCCACCCCGAGTTCAAGGACGACCCGGATTTCCAGGCCTTCATCAGCGAATTCCAAGAGCGGACGGGCGATTATCCGATCTATTCGGTCTTCCACATGGCGCAGGCCTTCGCCGCACTCGAAGGGGCCTACGAGAAGGCCATCGCCGCCAACGACGGCGCTTGGCCGACGACCGAACAATTGGCGGATGCTATGCGCGGCCTGGAGTTCCAGGGCTATGGCCGCCCCGTCACCATCCGCGAGGACGGCCAGGGCGTCGAAGCGCAATTGATCGGCACCGCACGAACGGTGGACGGATACGACTTCCCGATCATCGACAACATGCAGATCTATGCCGGCGAAGGCCTGATGCCGCCGGTCGGTACCCAGTCGATCTCATGGATCGAGGGTCTTGACGAGACGTTCCTTCAGACACCCTTCGAAAGCTACACGCACGCCGAGTAGGCTCGTCAGCTAGCGCTCGCCATCCCCAGCGGGTGGCGGGCCGTCGTCCGGGCGAGCACAAGCGCCCGCCCGCCCGTCGCACTCCGAACCGTAGGACCCCGGCGTGAATACGCAGATCCTCGTTCTCGTCATGCTGGATGGGCTGGCCTACGGCTCGCTCCTCTTCCTCGTGGCTGTCGGCCTCACACTGGTCTTCGGCGTGATGCGCATCCTGAACGTCGCCCACGGCTCGTTCTACGCGCTCGGCGCCTACGCCGCCGCCAGCCTCGGCCTCGCCCTCACGGACGCCGATCTGCCGCGCTGGCTGAGCCTGCCGGTCTTTCTTCTGGGAGCGTTGGCGGTCGGCGTTCTCATCGGCGGCTTCATGGAGCGTTTCCTCCTTCGGCCGATCTACAAGCTGGAAGAGGTGCTTCAGCTGCTCGTCACCTTCGCGGTCTTCATCATTCTGGAGAACGCGCAACGTCTGATTTGGGGGGTGCAGCCCTATTTCTATTCGGTGCCGCTACAGGACATGGGCAACATCTCCGTCGCCGGCGTGACCTATACGAGCTATCAGACGATCTTCCTGCCCTTGGCCGCGCTCGCCGTTCTGCTGGGCTTGCGGTTCTTCCTGCGGCGCACGCTGACCGGGGCGCTCATCGTCGCGGTGACCGAGGATCGCGAGGCCGCGACCACGATCGGCATCAACGCGGAGCGGGTCTTTCTCGTCACCTTCATCATCGGCGCCTCACTTGCCGCCCTCGGCGGGGCGCTGGCGACGCCGACGACGTCGATCCTGCCCGGCATCGGCGCCAACATGATCGTCCTGTCCTTCGCCGTCGCCGCGACCGCCGGTCTCGGACAGATCGAGGGCGCGGCGCTGGCGGCTCTCCTGATCGGGCTGGGGCGCTCGTTCGCGGTCTTCTTCGCGCCCGAGTTCGAGGTCGTCGTGCCCTATCTCATCATGGCGCTCGTGCTGCTCGTTCGCCCGGAGGGAATGTTCGGCACCACGCAGGCGAGGAAGATCTAGATGGCGCGCCATGATCTTCTCATGCGCTACGCCTTGCCGGCCGGACTGGTCGTCCTTGTCCTCTATCCGTTCGTGGCCGACACGACGGGGCCGCTGCTGACGATCGTCTTTGCAAAGGCGCTGCCCGTCCTGGGCATCATTCTCCTCTTGCAGGCGGGGCAGGTCTCCTTCGGACACGCCATGTTCTACGCGGTGGGCGCCTATGCCATCGGCCTCTTCGCGCGCGACATCGCCGAGGTCGACCTCTTCGTCTTCCTCCTCATCGCGGCGGTGGCGTCAGCGCTGATGGGGCTCGTCATCGGGCTCTTCGTCGTTCGCTATCGCTACATCTTCTTCTCCATGCTGAACCTCGCCTTCTCGATGGTGCTCTACTCGCTCCTCGAAAAGTTCTTCCACATCACCGGCGGCACGGACGGGCTGCGAATCGAGCGGCCGACCGTCCTCGGCCTGACCCTCGACCGAGGGGAGTTCGAGACGGTCCTCTACTTCGTTTCCCTCGCGCTCCTCGCGGTCTCGCTCGTCGCCGTCCATCGCCTGCTCGACAGCCCGCTCGGCCATTCGCTGCGCGCGATCAAGACCAATGAAGTACGGCTCGAATATCTCGGTATCTCGGCCCGGCGCACCCTCTTGATGTGCTACGTCGTCTCGACAGTTCTGTGCGGTCTCGGCGGCGCGCTCGTCGCCACCTTTCAAGGTCTGGCGACGCCCGACTACGCTTACTGGGTCCGCTCGGGTGAGTTCGTCTTCGTCGCCATTCTGGGCGGGGCGGGTCATGTGCTGGGCGCGTTCGTCGGCTCGTTCGCCTTCGAGTTCATCCGCGCCGGCGCCGCGGCCTATGTCGGCGACGCCTGGCAGCTCACGCTCGGCTTCATTCTCCTCGCCATCATCATGTTCCAGCCGGCCGGCCTCGTCGGCATGATGCAGCGCGTGCTGCCGAAGCGCGAACGGCGCCATGAGGCCCGACCGACACCGTCGGCGAAAACCTCGGCACAGGCCAAGCCGGAGCCGGCCGAATGACCGCCCAGACCGCCGCCCTCCAGGCGCCCGCCGAGGCCGCAACGCTCATCGAGGCGAAGGGCCTGGAGATACGTTTCGGCGGGGTCGTCGCGGCCGACGGCGTCAACCTCGCCGTGCGCGAGGGCGACAACCTCGCGATCATCGGACCCAACGGGGCCGGCAAGACGACTTTCCTCAACATCTGCACCGGCTATCTGAAGCCGCAGGCCGGCTCGGTCCGCTTCGGCGCCCGCGAGCTCGTCGGTTCGAGCCCGCGCGAGATCACCCGCATGGGCATTGCGCGCGCCTTCCAGATCCCGCAGCTCTTCTCCGAGCAGACGGTGCTCGAGAACATGCTGGTGGCTGCCGCGGCCCGCGCGCGAAGGCTTGCGCCGATGACCGCGCTCGCATCTATTCCCGAACGGCATGCGGTCGATGAATTGCTCGACCTCGTCGGCTGCTCCGACGTGGCCGATCAGCTCGCCGCCGAGCTGCCCGAAGGCAAGCGAAAGCTCGTCGACATCGCGCTCGCGCTCGCGCTGGAGCCCAAGGTCCTCCTCATGGACGAGCCGACCTCCGGCGTCGCGTCGTCGGAAAAGTTCGACATCATGACCACCTTGATGAAGGCGCTTCAGGTACGCGGCGTCACGTCGGTCTTCGTCGAGCACGACATGGACATGGTCACCCGCTACGCGAACCGCGTCGCCGTCTGGTCGTCTGGCCAGATCGCCATGGAGGGCGACCCCGACGTGGTGCTCAACGATCCCGAAGTCATCCGCACGGTCATCGGAGGCGTATGATGGCGGCGCAGCCCGAGCCCCTCCTGTCGCTCGACGGTCTGTCGGTGGCAATCTCCGGCGTACCGATCCTGCGGCAGGTGCGCATGGATGTCGGGCGGGGCGAGACGGTCGCCTATGTCGGGCGCAATGGTGCGGGCAAGACGACGACGCTGCGCGCCATCATGGGGGTGCAGGCCTCGACGGGGTCGATGTCCTTCGACGGGAAGCGCCTCGATACGCTCTCGCCGCATCTGCGCCCCGCGCTCGGCATCGGCTACGCGCCAGAGGATCGCCGCCTGTTCTCAGCCTTCAAAGTGGAGGAGAACGTGCTCATGCCGGCCCGCGTCGCCAAGCTCGACGCGGCCGAGACCGCTCGCCGGCTGGAGCGGGTCTACACGATTCTGCCCGAGTTGAAGGAGATGGCCCCGCGGCCTGCCGGTGCGGTCTCGGGCGGGCAGGGCAAGATGGTCGCGCTCGGCCGTGCGCTCATGCTCGGCACCCGCCTCGTGCTCCTCGACGAACCCTTTCAAGGCCTCGCCCCCGTCCTGGCCGCCCGCTACGGCGAAGCGCTCAGGGTGCTGCGCGACGAGGCGCCGGAACTCTCGATCGTCGTGACCGAGTCCAACCCCGAACTCCTGAAGTCCTTCGCCGACCGAACCGTCACCATCGAGCGCGGCGAGATTATCGACGCCGCCGGCGAAGTCGAACCGACTAGGCACTCCGCATGACCCTAGATACGCCGTTGGCACAAAATCCGTCCGCCATTCTACCCCCTAGAGGGCGCGGTCTCTTTATCGACAATGCCTGGCTCGAACCCGACGCGACGCTGAACGTCGTCGCACCCGCCGACGGTCAGACGTTCACGGCCATCGCCGCCGGCACGTCCGGCCACATAGACCGCGCCGTCATGGCCGCGCGCCGGGCATTCGAGGGGGCGTGGGGCCGGCTCGACGCGGCCGAGCGCGGGCGAATCCTCATGCGTCTCGGCCATCTCATCCTCGACCATGAGGACGAGTTGTTGGCCTTGGAAGCGCGCGACACCGGCAAGCCGCTCAAGCAAGCCCGCGCCGACATCAAGGCCTGTGCCCGCTATTTCGAATACTACGGCGGCGCGGGCGACAAGCTGCACGGTGAGACGATCCCCTTCATGAGGGGCTATTTCGTCGCCACTGAGCGCGAGCCGCTTGGCGTGACCGGCCACATCATTCCCTGGAACTACCCTGCGCAGATGTTCGGCCGCACGCTCGCGCCGTCCCTCGCGGTCGGCAATGCCTGCGTCATCAAGCCGGCGGAGGACGCCTGCCTGACACCGATCCGGCTTTGCGAGCTGGCCCGGGAGGCCGGCCTGCCCAAGGGTGCGCTCAACCTCGTTACGGGCACCGGCGAGGTGACGGGTGCCGCCCTCGCGGCCCATCCGGGCATCGACTTCATCTCCTTCACCGGCAGCCCCGAAGTCGGCGTGATGATCCAGAAGGCGGCGGCCGACAATCACATTACCTGCACGCTGGAGTTGGGCGGCAAGTCCCCGCAGATCGTCTTCGCCGATGTCGATCTCGATGCAGCGCTTCCGAGCCTGGTCGGCGCGATAGTCCAGAACGCGGGTCAGACGTGCTCTGCGGGTTCGCGCCTTATGGTCGAGCGCGCCGCCTATGACCGGATCGTCGAGGCCGTCTCCACCCGCTTCGCCGCACTTCGCGCCGGTACGCCGGAAATGGACCTCGATCTCGGCCCCCTGATCTCGGCCCGTCAGAAGTCGCGCGTTCGTGCGTTCTGCGAGCGGGCGGGCGATGTGCCCGTAGTAGCCGAGGGGCAGGTCGCGCAGGGTGCGCCGGAAGGAGGTTTTTACGTCGCGCCCCGCCTTTTCGGCCCCGTGCCTACGGGCAGCGAGTTGGCCCGCGAGGAAGTCTTCGGCCCGGTCCTGTCGATCATACCCTTCGACGACGAAGCGGACGCTATCGCCGTCGCGAACGGCACCGATTTCGGGCTCGTGGCCGGCGTGTGGACGAGCGACGCGAAGCGCTCCATGCGAGTGGCGCGGGCCGTGCGCGCCGGCCAGGTCTACATCAACGCCTACGGCGCTGGCGGTGGGATCGAACTGCCCTTCGGCGGCACCGGCAAGAGCGGGCATGGGCGCGAGAAGGGGTTCGAAGCACTCTACGACGTCACGACGCTCAAGACGATCATTACCAAGCACGACTGACCTGGACGCTGTCCGGGCTCCAACATCGACAAGGTGGCGGATCATCGCCCGACGGGAGGACGACCTATGCGGTTGCAAGGCAAGACGGCATTGATCACGGGTGGCGCATCCGGCTTCGGAGCGGGTATGGCACGGGCCTTCGCTAGGGAAGGCGCCAAGGTTCTCCTCATGGACCTGAACGGGCAGGGCGCCGAGGCGGTGGCCGCCGAGATCGGAGGCGCCGCACGCGGCATCCAGGGCGACGTCACCAGCGCATCCGACACCGAAGCGGCGGTTAAAGCCGCTGCCGACCTCGGCGGCGGCCGGATCGACATCGTCGTCAACAACGCCGGTTGGACCCATCGCAACAAGCCGATCATGGACGTTACCGAGGCCGAGTTCGATCGCCTCTACGCCATCAATGTGAAGGCGATCTTCCACATGAGCCGCGCCGTCGTGCCGATGATGCGCGACGCTGGCGGCGGTACGATCCTCAACATCGGATCGACGGCCGGCATCCGCCCGCGCCCGGGCCTTACCTGGTACAACTCGACCAAGGGGGCGGTGAACATCCTGTCCCGCTCGATGGCCGTCGAGCTTGCGCCCGACCGCATCCGCGTCAACTGCATCGCGCCGGTGATGGGCGCGACGGCTCTCCTCGAAGACTTCATGGGGATGCCGGACACGCCAGCGAACCGGGCCAAGTTCATTGCGACCATCCCCTGGGGCCGGATGTCGGAGGCCAGCGACATCGCCAACGCCGCGATCTTCCTCTGCGAGGATGCCTCCGAGTTCGTGACGGGCGTCGTCCTCGAAGTCGATGGCGCCCGCACGGTCTGAGGGTTCGAGCGGCGCAATGCTACCGGCGCGTGAGGATCGTTGCGCCCAACCGTATGACGCTGACGTTTCGGGGATCTGCTATGCTCGTAGCGGCATGGCGGCCCCATCGGCCTTCAACCTCTGCATCACTCGACGAGCCGAAAGCCTTTCAATGGATGCGCGATCAGTGCTTTGACGTAAGCTGCCGGCCGCGGCCGTGGGCCATACGTTCTTCCGAGGCTTTATGATCAAGCAGCATCCCCTCAAGGGTCCGAACGCTCTCAAGCTCGGCACGTTCTCGACCAACGCCGATGGCGGGCTGGCGATCACGGCCGTCGAAGAGCGGTGGGCGGCGCGGTGGGAGGACAACCAGACGGCTGCGCAGATCGCCGACCGGGCGGGGCTCGAATTCCTGCTACCGATCGCGCGTTGGAAGGGCTTCGGCGGCCAGACGAAGGCTCGCGAATGGTCGTTCGAGACCTTCACCTGGGCGGCGGCACTGGCGGCGGTGACGGAGCGTATCGCGGTCTTCATGACCGTCCATGTGCCCGTCATGCACCCCCTCTATGCGGCCAAGGCCCTCGCGACGGTCGATCACATCAGCAAGGGCCGTGCCGGGCTCAACATCGTCTGCGGCTGGAACCCGGCTGAGTTCGCCATGTTCGGCATCGCGCTTGGAGAGAAGGGCTATGATCAGGCCGGCGAGTGGCTGGAGGTAGTGGAGCGTGCCTACGCCTCGTCGGAGCCCTTCGACTATGAGGGGACCTACTACCAGCTGAAGGACGTGGTGAGCCGCCCGGCCAGCCTCCAACTGCCGCGCCCGGTCACCATGAACGCGGCCTTCGGACCTCCGGGGCGCGCCTTCGCGGCAGAGCATTGTGAGTATCTCTTCACGACCTTCAGCGACCTCGTCACCGCCGGCGAACCGGTGGCTGAGATGCGCGGGAGAGCCGCCGCCCATGGGCGCGAGATGGGCCTCTACACCGTCTGCCACGTCGTATGCCGGGAGACGCAAGCCGAAGCCGAGGCCTATTACGAACGCTACGCCGTCGAAGAGGCCGACCACGCGGCTGTCGACATACACATGGCCGGCAAGAAGGCGTTCTCCGCCTCGCACGATGCCGAGGCCTATGAGCGCTATCGCAAGCGTTTTGCAGGCGGGGCGGGCAGCTATCCGCTCGTCGGTACGCCGGAGCGGATCGTCGAGGACATGATCCGCATTCACGAACTTGGCTATTCGGGTATCGCCCTCTCCTTCGTCAATTATACCTACGAACTGCCCTTCTTCTGTGACCGCGTACTACCGCTCCTGCGAGAGGCGGGCCTACGGGCATGAGTGAGACGCCGCCGAATCTCTTTTATGTCTTCGCCGCCTGTGCAGCTCGTTCGCCCTCGCGGGCAAGAGCGCCGGGTTCGGTCTCAGGAACCATGATCTGAATGCCTCGGATCGCCATCGTCTCGAAGAGTCCGGCCTGCGCATAGGGATCGCCGTCAATGAAGGCTTGTGCGGTTTCGCGGTCCGGCATGTCGACGACCGTCAGCCCACCGACGGTCGTTTCTCCGTCGACATCCTTGAGCGGCCCGCCGAAGACGATTCGGTGCTTGTGCCGACCGATATAGGCGAGATGCGCGGCCCGCGTCGCCAGGCGCAGCGCGGTGCTGCCCGGCTTGTCGACGACGGAGATGGCGAAGGTCGGCATGAGGCATCCTCGAAGATTGCAGGCAGACGAGCGCCGCGAAACCGTGAGCCTAAAGGCCGTCTTAGCGGTTGGCCAGCGCACCATCGAGCCACGAATGACTACGCGGAGGCGATATAGCGAATTGACAATCGGCTGGTACTGCCGTCCACTTCCTTCAAGACTAAAGGATCGTGTCGTGGCGTCTCATCAGCGCGGTCGGACTGTCGGGGCGGCCCTCGTTACGTGACCCATATTCCCTATGGCGGCTATTGGACGACACCCTTCTGTCGTTGGCAAGGAAGCCTGGCGAACGAACACGCGCTCGATCTCGCATCCCGCTCGCTGGCTCGTTTCATGGAAGTGCGAAGGCTCGAAGCCGACGCCTTCGATCTAGGCATCCTCGGGACTACGGTGCCGCAGGAGGGCGCATTTTACGGCATGCCGACGCTGGCCGCGAAGGCCGGGCTGCACCATCTTGCGGGCCCGACGATCGCGCAGGCCTGCGCTACCTCAGCGCGCTGCCTGTCGCTCGCGCATGACGAGGTGCGCGAGGGTCGCTCGCGGCAATGCCTCGTCGTGACGGCCGATCGCACGTCGAACGGCCCCCAGATCCTCTATCCGACGCCTGACGCGCCGGGCGGCGCAGCTCGGCTGGAGACCTGGGTTCTCGACAATTTCGCCCGCGACCCCTGGGCGGGGCTCGCCATGGTCGATACGGCCGAGAACGTGGCGGCCGAGGGCGCCATTTCGCGGGAGGAGCAAGACACGGTCGCGCTCCATCGCTTCGAGCAGTACGAGGCCGTGCCCGCCGCCTTCCACGATCGCTACATGCAACGCCCGCTCGACGTCATCGATGCGCGGGGCCGGGTGATGGCGACCATCACGGGCGACGAAGGCATCCGCCCCTCGACCGCCGAGGGGTTGGCCAAGCTCAAGCCGGTTCGCGAGGGCGGCACCGTCTCCTACGGAACGCAGACCCATCCCGCCGACGGCAATGCCGGCATGATCGTCACCGCTCCGGAGCGCGCGCGCGAGCTCTCCACAGATCCGGCCATCACGATCGAACTCCTCGCCTTCGGCCAATCACGCGAGCGCAAGGGCTACATGCCCTCGGCGCCGATCGAAGCTGCCCAAAACGCACTGAACGCAGCCGATCTCGGCATCGGCGACGTCGATGCGATCACCTCGCACAACCCGTTCGCGGTGAACGACATCGCGTTCTCGCGTGCTTTCGATATCGATTGGCGCGACATGAACCGGCACGGCTGCTCGCTCGTCTGGGGGCACCCGCAGGCGCCGACGGGTCTGCGCTCCGTCATCGAGCTTATCGAGGGTTTGGTGGAGCGCGGCGGAGGGGTGGGCCTCTTCGAGGGTTGCGCCGGGGGCGACACCGGCATGGCCGTCGTCCTACGCGTCGACGAGGCGCGGGCGTGAGCGCTCCGGCCGCGCGGACGACGGGCCCGGAGCTGGCCGAAGCCCTCATCGAGGGCGCGACGGACCTGGCTGCCGTCCACCCGAGCGTCGTCCACACGCTCGTCGATGCGGCGCACCGCGCGCCAGACCAAGAGGCGGTCGTCTGCGGAGACGAGCGGCTGACCTATTCCGAACTGGCCGCGCAGGTCGCATCCCTCGCAGCCTCAATACGGGCCGAGGTCGGGGACGGCCCGGTTCGCGCCGCGACGCTGCTCGCCAACGGTATCGATGTCGTCGTGGCGATCTACGCGGTCCAGGCGGCGGGCGCGCAACTCGTGCCGCTCAATCCCGGCTACACCGCGTTCGAGCTGACTCCCATTCTCGAGGATGCGGCTCCTGCCCTCGTGATCTGCGGACCGGATGCTCGGGAGGCGGTGGCCGGCGCAGGCTATGCCGGCGCGGTCTGGCACACCTCGCCCACACGCCGCCTCTCCGAGTTCGCTACCGGCGAGGCCCGGCTCGATGACTATCTCCCCGACCCCGCGAGCCTCGCCGTCCTCCAATACACGGGCGGGACGACCGGCCGTTCAAAGGGCGTCGACCTTCGGCACGATGCGACGGCGATCAACGTCGCGCAGCGTGAGGCCCTGCTGCCGACCGAGCCGGAGCGCGATCGTGTCCTCGCCATCTCGCCACTCTTCCACGTCTACGCGCTCCACATGTGCCTCTATCTGGCGGCGAATGCTCGCGCGACGCTCGTCGTGCTGCCGCGCTATCGGCCGGAGATCGTCTTCGAAGCGGTCATGCGCGAACGCATCACGCTCCTCTCCGGCAGTCCGACGATCTTCTCGGGGTTGATGGCACACGAGGACTTCGCCGCGACTGATTGGTCGAGCCTGCGGCTGTGCTTTTCGGGCGCGTCCGCTCTACCGGAGGAAACGCTCCGACGCTTCGAGGCCGCGACGGGCTGTACGATCTGCGAGGGCTACGGCCAGTCGGAGAGCGGCCCCGTCCTCGCCTTCAATCCGGCGGCCGGACCTCGGGAGCCGGGGTCGGTCGGCATCGCCGTCCCGCGCACGACGATCGCCATTCGCGAAGACGGACGCACGCTCGCGCGGGGCGAGATCGGCGAGGTCTGCGCGCGCGGTCCGCAGATGATGCAGGGCTATCGCAATCTGCCCGAGCTGACGGCCGAGACGCTCCGGGACGGCTGGCTCCATACCGGGGATCTCGGGCGCATCGATACTGATGGACTGCTGCGCATCGCGGACCGCAAGAAGGACATGCTGATCGTATCGGGCTTCAACGTCTATCCGCGCGAGATCGAGGAAGCGCTCTTCGCCCATGGCGAGGTGCGGGACGCCGGCGTGGTCGGCCGCGAGGATGCCTATCGCGGACAGGTGCCCGTCGCCTTCGTCGTCTCCGATGCGGCCGAAGACGCGCTTGGCGCCCATTGCGAGACATGCCTTGCGAAGTACAAGCGCCCCGCCCGGTTCATCCGCCTCGACGCGTTGCCGAAGACGAGCGTCGGCAAGACCGATAAGGTCGCGTTGCGCGCATTGCTGGCTGACAACGGGAACACCTCATGAAGATCGAAGGACGGACCGCCCTCGTGACCGGCGCGGCTGGTGGGCTCGGCGCGGCGAGCGCAGCACTCCTCGCCGAGAGGGGCGCCCGCGTGATCGCTCTCGACCGTGATGCCGATCGACTTGCCACGACGGCGGCCTCAATCGGTGCGCATCCGATCGCGGTCGACGTCGCCGACGAGGTCAGCGTCGTCTCTGCAATGGCAAAGGCCTGCGAGCATTGGGGCGAACCGCCGCGCATCGTCGTCCATTGCGCGGGCGTGGCGGGCGGTGCGCGCACCGTCGGGCGGGACGGATCGGTCGCGACCGATCTCTTCCGCCGCATCGTCGGGATCAACCTGATGGGCACCTATTACGTCCTCGCGCACGCCGCTGCGGCTATGGCCGCGGCCGATCCGCTGATCGAACACGGCGAGGAGGGCGAGCGCGGCGTCTTCGTCGCTACGGCCTCGGTCGCCTACGAGGACGGGCAAGTCGGGCAGACGGCATACGCGGCATCCAAGGGCGGCGTCGCATCGCTCCTGCTGCCGGCCGCACGGGACCTCGCGCCTCTGGGCATCCGGGTCGCGGCCATCGCGCCCGGCCTCTTCGAGACGCCAATGATGGCGGGTCTGCCGGGCGAGGTGCGCGCGGGCCTCGTCAAGGTCACCCAACACCCCAAGCGTCTAGGCCGAGCGGAGGATTTCGCGCATCTGGCGGTTGCCATTGCCGAGAACCCGATGCTGAACGGCACGACGATCCGGCTCGATGGCGGCGTGCGTCTGCCGCCGAAGTGACGGAGCGACCACGAGACTTTCAATGATAGATCAAGGGAGACGAGACATGACCAAGACACATTCCGCAACAAAGGCGCTGGCAGCCGTACTGCTCGCGACCACCGTCCTCGGGCTCGGCGCAGCCAGTGCCATGGCTGAGGAGCGCACGCTGCGTGCCGGCACCTTCCTGCCGCAGCGCGGCGTCTGGCACGAGCCCTTCCAGAACTTCGTCGACGGGGTCAACGAGAAGGGCAAGGGCCTCGTCCAGATCGAGATCGTCGTCGATCCGGCCGCTATGAGCCCCTTCAAGATGGGCGAGGCGCTGGCCAACGGCGTGGTCGACATGCTCAACATCTCGGGCGCGTTCTATACGAACCTCGTGCCGGAAAGCGATGCCAACAAGCTCTTCAACGTTCCCATCGCGGAACTGCGCACGAACGGCGCGATCGATCTCATCAACGATATTCACCGGAGCAAGATGAACGCCCATTTCCTCACCCGCTGGGGCGAGGGCATTCCCTACCACGTCTACGCCAACAAGGCCCTGCCGACGGCGAACCTCGAGGGCTTCAGCATGCGGGGTACGCCGCTCTACCGACCCTATCTCGAAGCGCTCGGGGCCAATATCGTGCAGATGACGGGGTCGGAGATCTATCCCGCGATGGAGGCCGGCGTCATCGACGGCTATGCGTGGCCGCTCTGGGGCGTGGGTGATCTGGGGCTTCTGGAAGTCACGGACTATCGGCTCGACCCCGGCTTCTACTCCGCCGAGATCTCCCTCCTTATCAACTCCGACGTCTGGGACTCGCTCAGCGACGAACAGCGCTCGTTCCTCGATGCCGAGGTACTGGCCTTCGAGGCACGCTTCGTCGAGATCCAGGACACGATCACCGATGCGCAGAAGGCCATTCAGGAGGAAGCCGGTATCGAGGTCGTCACCTTCAGCGACGAGGAGAACCTGCGCCTGCGCAAGCTTGCCGATGACAAGGGTTGGGAGACGGTGATCGCCAACGCGCCCGAGACGGGACCGCAGCTCAAGGCGCTCACCTATCGCGAACCGGAGTAGGCCCGTCCTCATGCGCGCGCTGGATGCCGTCATCGATCTCTTCGGCATCCTCGCCGGGCTCGCCATCGCCTTCATCGGGGTGGCGGTGAGCCTGGAGGTCATCGTCCGCGCGCTCGGTCTCCCGCCCTTCGGATGGACGCTCGAAGTGGCCGAGTATCTCCTTCTCCTCGCGACGTTCTGGGGCGCCCCCTGGGTGCTGAAGGCGAGCGATCACGTGCGGATCGACCTTCTCTCCAACGCACTCCCGCTGCGCGGTCGTGACGCGATGCTCCGCTTGGCGGACGGCCTGTCTGGCCTCGTCTGCCTCGTCCTCGCCTTCTACGGCTTCAGAACGGCCTTCGACGCATTCTCTCGTAGCTCGATGCTCTTCAAGTATCTCGTCATTCCGGAATGGCCGGTCCTCATGGTCATGCCGATAGGCGTGACGCTGCTCGCCATGGAATTTCTGCGCCGTGCGCACCGGAAGCGAGCGATCGTCGCGCGTTCGGTGGAGGGGCTCTGAGGCATGGATTGGGCCCTCGTTCTCACCGTTATGCTGGGTGGTCTTCTGGGGCTGCTGGCGCTCGGCCTGCCGGTCGCGATGGCCTTTATCGGCATCAACATCGTCGGGGCGCTTCTCGTGCTGGGCGGTGAGGCGGGGCTGAAGCAGCTGGCGCTCAATGCGACGGAGGCCGTCTCCTCCTTCGCTCTCGCGCCGATTCCGCTCTTCATCCTGATGGGGGAAGTGCTGCTTCATACCAAGCTGGCGGAACGGGCCATCAATGCGGTGGAGCGGCTCATCACGGGGCTGCCCGGCCGGCTCTCGCTGGTCGCGGTCGTCTCGGGAACGATCTTCTCATCGCTGTCGGGCTCGACGATGGCCAACACGGCCGTCCTCGGCAACGTCTTGCTGCCGCAGATGAAGCGGCTTGGCTATCACCCTTCCATCGCGATGGGGCCGATCCTCGGCACGGGCGGCATCGCGATGCTGATACCGCCCTCCGCGCTGGCCGTGCTGCTTGGCTCGCTGTCGGGCATCTCCATCAGCCAGCTCCTCGTCGCGGGCATCCTGCCGGGCATTCTCGTCGCGACGCTTTTCTTCGGCTACATCATCATCCGCTGCCGGATGGACCCGACACTGGCGCCGGCTGAGGACGTGGCGCCGGAGCCGTGGGGCGCGCGCCTCAAGCCCTTCGTCGTTCACGTGTTGCCGCTGATGGCGATCTTCGTCGTGGTGGTCGGCTCGATCCTAGGGGGCTTCGCGACGCCGACGGAATCGGCCGCTCTCGGCTCGGTCGCGACGGTGCTGGCCGCACTCGCCTATCGCGCGCTCACCTGGGCGGCGCTCAAGCGGGCCATTCTCGAAACGGCGCGCATCAGCGCGATGGTGCTCATCATCATCGCGGGCTCGATCACCTTCTCCCAGATCCTCGCCTTCTCCGGAGCCACGCGCGCGATCCTCCGCATCGTGGAGGGCGCCGATCTCTCGCCGACCATGCTCGTCATCGTCATGGTCGCCTTTCTCCTCCTTCTCGGCGCGGTCATGGATCAGATCAGCATGATGATGATCACGCTGCCCTTCTACATGCCGATCGTGTTGCAGGCCGGGATCGAGCCTGTGTGGTTCGGCATCCTGATGCTTCTCGCCCTCGAAATCGGGCTGACGACGCCGCCCTTCGGCATGCTCCTCTTCGTCATGAAATCGGTCGCGCCACCCGGCACCACCACGCGGCAGGTCTTCGCCGCCGCGACACCCTTCATCCTTCTGGAGCTCTTCGCCCTGTCGATGATCTTCGTCCTTCCCGCCATCGCGCTCTGGCTGCCGGGGGTCGTGCGATGATCCCGCATGCCGCATCGAAGCTGCGCACCGTCGCCCTCGACGACAAGTACCGCGTCGGTGAACCGCTGGCCTACATGACCGGCAACCAGGCGCTGGTTCGGCTCCTCCTCGAACAGGCCGCCGGCGACAGAGCGGCCGGGCATCGGACCGCCGGCTACGTTTCCGGCTATCGCGGTTCGCCCCTGGGCGGCTTCGACCAAGCGCTCTGGCGGGCGCAAACGCTGCTCGACGAGGCCGACATTAAATTCCAGCCCGGTCTCAACGAGGACCTGGCCGCGACGGCCGTCTGGGGCACACAGCTCGTCCACCAGGAAGAGACGCGGCGCGTCGATGGCGTCTTCGCGCTCTGGTACGGGAAGGGCCCCGGGCTCGACCGGTCCATGGATGCCCTCAAGCATGGCGGTTTTGCCGGATCGTCGCCGCTGGGCGGCGTGCTGGCCGTGGTCGGGGACGATCCGGGCGCTTTCTCCTCCACGACTGCGCATCAAAGCGAATTCGGCTTCCAAGCGGCGGCGATCCCGATTCTCGCGCCCGCCGACCCGCAGGACATGCTCGATCTCGGCCTTGCCGGCTGGGCGATGTCGCGTGAGACGGGGGCCTGGGCCGGCTTGAAGCTGGTATCGGAACTGGTCGAGACATCTGCAATCCTGCGCCCCCCACCACACCTCGAGACATCGGCGACCGGCGATGCGCCATCGCTGCGCTGGCCAGAGCCACCGCTCGCGACCGAGGAGAAGGCGCTCGGCGAGCGATTGGCGCGGGTTCGTGCCTTCGTTCGTGCGCACGGCCTCGACCGAACGGTCGTCGACCCCGCCGAGGCCCGGCTCCTCGTCGTCACCGTCGGCAAGGCGCACCACGACCTCATGGAGGCATTTCGCCTTCTCGACCTCGACCCGGCATCGCTCGGCGTCCGCGTATACAAGCTCGCCGTATCCTGGCCGGTCGAGCCCGCAGGTCTTCGGGAGGCCGCCCGAGGCGTGCGCGAGGTCTTCGTCGTCGAGGAGAAACGCGCCTTCGTCGAACCTCAGATCGCACGCATGATGCTCGACTGGCCGGAGCGACTCGCCTTGAGTGGCAAGACCGCAGGGCCGGACGCACTGCTGCCGGAGACGGGCATGCTCAGCCCGAGCCTCGTCGCGGCTTCGTTGGCTCGGCGGCTGGCGGCGCATGACCTGCTTCGTGCCGAGGCCGCATCGCGCGCCGATGCGTTGACGCCCCGAACGGCACCGCAGCAAGCGCCGACCCTGCGCGCGCCCTTCTTCTGCGCCGGCTGCCCGCACAACCGTTCGACCCGGGTGCCGGAGGGCTCGCATGCCATGGCCGGCATCGGTTGCCACGGCATGGCGTCCTGGATGGGCGACCGCGAGATCGTGTCGATGAGCCATATGGGCGGGGAGGGGCTGCAATGGGTCGGGCTCTCGCCCTTCGTCGGCGAGACGCACCGTTTTCAGAACATGGGCGACGGAACCTACGCGCATTCGGGCTCGCTCTGTCTGCGCGCTGCCGCCGAAGCCAAGACGAACGTCACCTTCAAGATCCTCGTCAACGACGCCGTCGCGATGACCGGCGGCCAGCCCGTCGAGGGTGGCCTCGGGATCGCGGAGATAGCGCGGACGGCCGCTGCCGACGGTGTCCGGCGCATTGCCATCGTCTCCGATGCGCCGGAGGCGGTCGACCGCGCCGGCCTCCCCAAGGGCGCGACCGTCCACCACCGCGACGAACTCGACGGCGTGCAGCGCGAGTTGCGCGAGGTGCCGGGCGTCACCGCGCTCCTCTACGTGCAGACGTGCGCGGCAGAGAAACGCCGCCGCCGCAAGCGCGGGACGCTGGAGACGCCACCCCGTACCGTCGCCATCGATCCGCTCGTTTGCGAGGGCTGCGGCGATTGCTCCGTGAAATCGAACTGCATCGCCGTCGAACCCCTGGAGACGCCGCTCGGCCGCAAGCGCCGCATCAATCAGAGCGCCTGCAACCGCGACTATTCCTGCCTCGACGGATTCTGCCCGAGCTTCGCGACCGTGGAAGGTCCGCTCGCGGCCAGCGCCGCCCGGCCGAGCGATCCTATTTTTGCGATACGGAACGATCTGCCCGAGCCGACCATGCCCGCCCTCGGCAACGCCCCTTACAACATCCTCCTCACCGGCATCGGCGGTACCGGCGTCGTCACCGTGAGCGCGTTGATCGGCATGGCCGCGCATCTCGATGGACATGCGGCGACCGTGCTCGACGTGGCGGGGCTCGCGCAGAAGAACGGCGCCGTCGGCGCGCATATCCGCATCGCGCAGAGTGCGAACCTGCTTTCCGCCGCGCGGATACCGACCCGGCAGACCGATCTCCTCATCGCGGCCGACCTCGTCGTCGCGGCGTCGGCCCCCTTGCGCACCGCCCTGTCGCCCGAGAGAACGACGGCCGTCCTCAACGCGGATATCGCCCCGACCGCCGGCTACGTGACCGATCGAAACTTCGATTTCCAGGAACAGCGGACCCGCCGGCTCGTCGACGACGCAACCAAGGCGCAGGCCGAGATCGCCGCCGTTCGCGGGGCTGAAACCGTCTTCGGGAGTGCGGTGACGGCCAACGTAATGATGCTCGGCTTCGCCTGGCAGCGAGGCCTCATACCGCTGTCCCGCGCCGCGCTTGAAGAAGCGATCCGGCTCAACGGAACGGCAATCGAAACCAATCTGCGAGCCTTCGCGGTCGGTCGTTCCATAGCCGTGGCACCGGCTGGGATATCAGGCGGCAAACCCAATGACCGCAATTCGGCGTCGGCTCGAGCATCTACCGACCCCTATAGCCGAGAGGGGTCAGTGCCGATCGACCTCGATGCGCTGATCGAAAGCCGAAGGACATTCCTCGCCGACTATCAGGACGAAGCCTGGGCGGCCCGCTACGACGCTACCATCTCGCGGGTTCGAGAGGCGGAACGTGCGCGGCTGGGCCAGGAAGGTCCGCTATCCCGCGCCGTTGCCATCTCGCTGGCCCGGTTGATGAGCTACAAGGACGAGTACGAAGTCGCGCGTTTGTGGCTGCGCAGCCCCTTAACCCAGGTGCCGGCGGGTACGAAGGTGAAGCTCCATCTCGCGCCCCCTCTCCTCGGCCGGATCAACAAGCTGACGGGCGAGCCGCGAAAGATCGCGTTCGGCGCATGGGTCTTCACCGCCTTCCGTCTTCTCGCGCCGCTCAAGGTTCTGCGGGGAGGCGCGCTCGACCCGTTCGGACACACGGCGGAGCGGCGCGAGGAACGCGCGACGATCGACGCCTACGAGGTTGAACTCGTCGAGATGTTGGAGAGGCTAACCTCTCGTACTGCCGATACGCTCACGCAGATTGCATCCCTCCCGCAGGACATCCGCGGTTTCGGCCATGTGAAGGCGAAGGCGCAAGCGGATGTCGCAGAGCGCCGCGCCGCGCTTTGGCGGGACGTCGAGTCGATCCCCGTATTGGAGGCCGCAGAATGACGTTGCAGGTCCAGATGTTCGGCTGCGTGCGGCTCGACGAAGACGGGGATGTGGCGACAATCACGCTCGATCGCCGGAGCAAGCGCAACGCGATCGACCCGGAACTCCTCGCCGGCTTCGAAGCCGCGTTCGAGACCTGCGCCGATGCGCGCGCCATCGTCCTTCGCGGATCCGGTGGGCATTTCAGCGCCGGCCTCGACCTCGGCCACCACCGGGACCGCGATGCCGTGGAGGTGATGGCGCATAGTCGCCACTGGCATCGCTTTCTCGAAGCCGTGCAGTTCGGCCACCGGCCCGTCATCGCAGCGCTGCAGGGTGCCGTCATCGGCGGCGGGCTCGAGATCGCCGCCGCCTGCCACGTGCGGATCGCCGACCATACGGCCTTCTTCAGCCTGCCCGAGGGGCGGCGTGGCATTTTCGTCGGCGGCGGCGCTTCGGTCAGGATCGCACGGATCGTCGGGCCGGATCGGCTGGTAGAGATGATGCTGACCGGACGCCGCATCGCGGCCGAAGAAGCGCTCGCCCTCGGCCTCGTGCATCAGCTGAGTTCCGACGACGTCTTCACGGCCGCGGAGATGACCGCTCGCCAGATCGCCGGCAACGCGCCGCTCGTCAACGAGATCATCCTGCAGACCGTGCCGCGCATGGCGGAAAGCCCGTCCGCCCTCGGCTACCTGACCGAAAGCCTCGCCGCCGCTCTGACTCAGACGACGCCCGAGGCCAAGGAGGGCCTTGCAGCCTTCCTCGAGAAACGCGACGCCAAATTCTAGGGCGGTTCGGCAACGTTTGGTCTGGAACGCGGTCCTTCCGCAGGCCGTCGCTCTCGGAGGCCGGCCCAGCATGGAGAGGCGACAGGTCCTCGGCCGAAACGACGTTTGTGAGAGTTCTTCCAGGCATGGCCGCCTTAAGGAAGGGGCTGGCAGAGGGCTCGCGTGACGTAGTTCTGCCGCCCAATCCAGTCTCCGATGCCGGAGCGACGCAGCGCCGCTCCGGGGTTGTGGTGCCTTAGACGAGCGTCACCAGCTTGTGGGCGGCCTCTTCCGACGAAGCCGGGTTCTGGCCCGTGACGAGCTTGCCGTCGGCAACGACGAAGGACCCCCAGTCCTCGCCCTTCTCATAGTGCCCGCCATTGGCCTTCAGCATGTCCTCGACGAGGAAAGGCACCACCTCGGTAAGGCCGACGGCCTCTTCCTCGGTGTTGGTGAAGCCGGTGACGGTGCGGCCCGCGACAAGGGAGCGGCCATCAGCGCCCTTGGGCTGCTTGAGAGCGGCCGGCGCGTGGCAGACGGCGCCGATCGGCTTGTCGCTGCGTGCGAAGGCCTCGATGAGCTTGATACTGTCGGCATCTTCCGCGAGATCCCAGAGGGGTCCGTGGCCGCCGGGATAGAAGACGGCGTCGAACCCGGCTTCGTCGACCGTAGAGAGAGCGTGGGTATTCGAGAGGTCCTTCTGCGCGGCCTCGTCGGCCTTGAAGCGCTTGGTCGCCTCGGTCTGCGCATCGGGAGCGTCACTTTTGGGGTCGAGCGGGGGCTGGCCGCCCTTCGGCGAGGCAAGCGTGACATCCGCGCCGGCGTCCTTGAAGACATAATACGGCGCGGCGAACTCCTCGAGCCAGAAGCCGGTCTTTTCGCCCGTGTCGCCAAGCGTGTCGTGGGATGTGAGGACCATCAGGATTTTCATGGAATTGCCTTTGGTATTGGCGTCGGTCGGACAGGCTCTGGCCAGTCGCGCGCCTTTCGCCGATGCGAGGGTCCGCATCGGTAGATCGTTGTTCGTGGTGGGTGTCGTGCATCTGCGCCACGAGATCGGGGCGCCAGGCTAACGTAAGCCGTGCACCGCGCATTCCAAGGTCGCTGCATTGCGCGAGAGCAGGTCGCGCCCCTCCAACGGTACCCATCTGCCAGTCCGCATCGAACGGTTTGGGCTTACGCAGATCTCAAACGAGGGCGAGCGTCAGCGCCGGGAGCGTGGCCACGGCGAGCAGCGTGAGAAGCATGATGACGATGTAGGGCAGGGCGCCGAGGAAGATCTGTTCGACGCCGACATCCGGATCGTCGAGCGTCGTGTGGACCGTGAAGACGGAGATGCCGAAAGGCGGCGTCAGAAGGCCGATCTCGACGGCGAGCACGGTCACGACGCCGAACTGGATGAGGTCGAAGCCGAAGTTCTGTGCGATGGGCGCGGCGATCGGCACGAGGATGAGAAGGATCGAGGTCGAATCGAGGATCATGCCCATCAGGAGGACGATCGCGACGTAGAGGACGAGGAAGCCCCACGGCCCCAGCCCGCCGCCCGAGACGAGCCCGCCGATCGCGTTCGGAATGCCGGCGACGGCCAGCATCCGGCTGTAGAAGCCGGCGGCGACCAGCAGAACGAGGATCGAGACCGAGACGACGCCGGTCTGCTTGAGCACCTGCCACATGCGGGCCCGGTCGAGCTTGCGCCGTGCGAGCGCAATGAGGAGCGCTCCGAAGGCGCCAACGCCGCCGGCCTCGGTGGGCGTGAAGAAGCCGGTATAGAGGCCGCCGAGAACGAGGACGACGAGAAGAAGGATCGGCACGAGCTTAACCGCCATCTCCCGCGCGCCGAGCATCGGCGGGGCATCGTTCCGCAGCGCCTTGGCGGCCGCCGGGTCGGAGAAGACGACACGCGGGCGGAATTTCGCCATGCCGATGATCGCGGCGACGAAGCCGAGCGCGAGGATGATGCCCGGAATGATGCCGGCGAGGAACATCGCGCCGATCGAGACCTCGGCGAGAACGCCGTAGATGATCATGAGAAGGCTCGGCGGAATCAGCATGCCGAGGATGGACGATCCCGCGACCGTGCCGGCGGAGAAGCCGGCGGTGTAACCGTGCCGGCGCATTTCGGGCACGGCGATCTTGGTGAAGACGGCGGCCGATGCGATGGAAACGCCCGTCACGGCGGCAAAGACGGTGTTGGCGGCGACCGTCGCGACGCCGAGTCCGCCGAGAAGGCGTCGCAGCAGCGTTTCGGCGACCTGGAAGGTGTCCTTGCCGACATCCGACACGCTGACGATGAGCCCCATCAGCACGAAGAGCGGGATGGTCGCGAAGAGGAAGTCGGAGACGCCGCTATAGGCAGCCAGCGACAGGAGCCGCATGGCGAGCTCGAAATTGTCGCGAATGATCCAGATGCCGGCAAAGCCCGCGGCGAAGAGCGCGATCGCGATCTCCATGCCGAGAAGGACGAGCACGACGAGAAGCCCGATGAGGAGGAAGCCGACGGTCAGCGTCGTCATGCGCCGACACCATCATCAGCTAGCGCATCGGGCGAACCCGGCCTGCGCCATTCGACTTGGGCGACCTTCAGATAGGCGAGAACCGTGACCGCCGATCCGAAGACGATGAGTGCCCAAAACGGGAAGGTCGGCAGCGTGAAGACGCCCTGAACGCCGAAGAATTCGCTATCCGTCCAGGACCGCACCATGCCGGGCCAGGTCGCATAGACGATCGCCGCGAAGATCGCTGCGCCGACGAGGGCGAAGAGGACGCCGAAGGCCTTGGCGAGCGCGGGCGCGCGCGCCAACAGCATCTGCGTGACGAAGTCGGACCGCGTCATGCGGCGCGACAGCACCGCCGCCGACATCTGCAAGAAGACGATGGCGACGACGGAGTGGGCCGCGAATTCCGCGACCCCGGTGATCGGATGGTTGAAGGCGTTGCGGCCCATCACGTCGGCGACGATGAGGAGCATGAGGCCGAAGATCCAGAGCGTGCCGATGGTCGCGAAGACGGAGGCGATCAGCCCGAGCAGACCTCGGTCGGATCGCCCGTCCTCGCCGGATCGCGGCTCGTCGTCGGCATCATCCGTCACATATCACTCCGACGACTCGCTGCTTAAATGGCCCGCTGGCACTTCATGGCGCCAGCGGAGCACAGGCTTAGCGGGTTACGCAATCGCCTTAGCGGTCGGCGTCCCAGGCGCGCAGGGGCTCGACACCGCGTTCGCGCAAGGCGTCGAAATAGGCTTTGAGCACCGTCTTGCCCTCTTCGCCGGTCTGGTCGAGCCAGGGCTGGACGATATCGGGCAGCGATTCCACCCAGGCCGTCTTCTCGGCCTCGGGCAGTTCGGTGATCTCTAGGCCGGCCGCCTCCATCTCCGTGATCGCGGTGGTGGCGCGCTCCGAGACGTAGTCGCCATGGCCTTTGGACGTGATCTTGCCGGCTTCGCGCAGCGCGTTCTGGACGGCTTCGGGCTGGCTGTCGAAGAAGTCCTTGTTGACCGCGATGCCGCCAAAATACATCGAGCCTATGCCGACGCGCGTGAGCTTGGGCGCCACCTCGTAGACGCGTGTCGGCAGAATGCCGCTCGCAAAGGAGAGCGCACCTTCCGACACGCCGGTCTGGATGTCGGTGTAATAGGTCGTCAGCGCGCCATCGAGCGGCGTCGCGCCCGTATTGGCAAGCCAGTTGGCCGAGGTGCCGGGCGCGTTGATGCGGTGGTTGGCGAGATCGGCGAGGCCATTGATCTCGAAATTGGCGTAGACGTCGTAGCTGTCGGTGATCAGCGAGGAGAGGTGGACCATGTTCTGGTCGGCCCAGCTGTCGCGCAGCTCCGGCAACTCGTCGGAGAGCGTGTCGAAGATCTCGATGATCATCTCGTGGTCGGACGTCGCGAAGGGCGTGAAATAGGTCACGTTCTGGAGCGGCATCTCGGAGCCCTCCCAGACCGTGCCGACCATGCCGACATCGACGATGCCGTCGCGAACGGCCTCGCGCGTATCGGTGTATTTGTAGAGCGTGCCGCCGTAGTTCTCGACCCAGTCGATCTGGTATTCGTTGCCGGCCTCCATGAGGAGCCTGTTCACCTCCGGCTGGAAGGTGTTCTTCATCGCGTAGACCCAGATATTCGCTTCCGGGTGGCTGGAGCCGATATTGGCGGTGATCATCTCCTGCGCGGCCAAGGGCGTCGTCAGCATCGTGCCCGACAAGAGGGCGGCGCTCGCGACTGTGGTCAAATGCTTCATTGGTTCCTCCCAGAACGTTCTGTTGGTCGTGACGGCCGGCTCGATCCGGCTCATTCCTCGCCCATGCTTTCTTTCATGCCGCCGATCGCATCGAGCACGCGTTCGGGCGTCATGGGCATTTGCGTGATGCGACCGCCCGAGGGGCGGATCGCGTCGTTGATGGCGTTCATGAGCGCGGCCGGCGCACCTGCGGTCCCGGCCTCGCCGGCGCCCTTGGCGCCGAGCTCGCTTTCCTTGGTCGGCGTCTCGACATGGCCGATGACGATGTCCGGCATCTCGGCGGCCATGGGCACGAGGTAGTCGGCCATGTTGGCATTGGTCAGCTGACCGGTCTCGTCGTAGAGGCTCTCCTCGTAGAGCGCGTCCCCGATGCCCTGGACGATGCCGCCCCGGATCTGCTCGTCGACGAGCTGCGGATTGACGATCCGTCCGCAATCCTCGACGCACCAATGGCCTAGCAGCTTCACGAAGCCGGTCTCGTGATCGACCTCGACATAGCTCGCCTGCACGCCGTTGGTGAAGGCGAAGGGATAGTCGTTGGTGATGTAATGCCGCGTGACGACGAGCTCGCGCGGCAGGCCCTTCGGCAGCGTGTCGCCGCGGAAATAGACGATGCGGCCGAGCTCGGCGAGCGTCAGGCGTTCCTGGCCGCTGGTCGCGTCGACGACGAGGCCTTCGCGGATATCGAGTTCGTCGGCCGAGGCCTGCAGCATGGCCGCTGCGACCGAGAGGATGTTCTCGCGCAGCGCGCGTCCCGCCTGAAGCGCCGCTTCGCCGCCGATGCCGGTGCCGCGCGAGGCCCAGGTGCCGCCGCCGAACGGGGTCGTGCGGGTGTCGCCGGTGACGATCTTGACCGTGCCGATCTCGACGCCGACCGATTCCGCCACGATCTGGGCCAGCATCGCTTCCGTGCCCTGGCCCTGTTCGGTGACGCCGGAAAGGGCGACGACGCTGCCATCGGGGTCCATGCGCACCGTGCAGCCGTCCTGCGCCGAGATGCGCGCGCCGCCGATGCCGTACATGAAGGGGCTGGGATTGGTCAGCTCGATGAAGCTGGCGATCCCGATGCCGCGATGGATGCCCTTCTCGCGATAGCGCGGCCTGGTCGGCCCGCAGCCGTCGTAGTCCATCAGTTCGAGGATCTTATCGAGGCTCTGCTGGTGCGAGAGGCCCTCGAAGCGCATGCCGGCCGGCGACGTGCAGGGATAGGCGTCGTCCGCAAAGACGTTGCGCCGACGGATCTCGACCGGGTCCATGCCGATCGCCTCGGCCGCCATGTCAAGGAGCCCCTCGGTGACGGTGACGGCGATCGGGTGCCCGACCGCGCGGTACTGGCAGGTCGGCGTCTTGTTCTGGAGGACGACCGTCGTGCGGGCGCGGTAGTTGTCGAACTTGTAGGGACCGCCGCAGAGATTGACGACCTGATTGCCCTCGATCGCGCTCGTGCGTGGATAGACCGAATAGGGGCCGATGCCGGTATAGTCGTCGATGTCGAGCGCCAGGATGCGCCCCTCGCTATCGACGGCGAGCCGCGCATCGATCTCGTGATCGCGGGCGTGGATGTCGGAGGCAAAACTCTCGATGCGGTCGGCGATGAACTTGACCGGCCGGCCCATCACCTTGGCGATCGCGGCCGTCGCGACCTCGTCCGGGTAGACATGGACCTTGATGCCGAACGAGCCGCCGACGTCATCGCATTGCACGCGAACGTGCGATTCCGGCAAATCGAGTTGTTCGGCCAGCACGACCTGGATCATGTGCGGCGCCTGCGTCGAGTGGTGCACCGTCAGCTGGTTCTCGGAGCGGTCGTAATCGACGAGGATCGAGCGCGGCTCGAGCGTGACGCCGGTGTGCCGGCCCGTCTTGAAGGTCGCCGAGACGACGGTCGCATCGGAGCCGAAGACGGCCTCGACATCGCCCGTCTCGTGCAGCCGCTGGAAGGCGAGATTGTCGCCGAGGCTCTCGTGGAGGACGGGCGACGAGGCGTCGAGCGCCGTGCGCATGTCGGTGAGCGTGTCGAGCGGCTCGTAGTCGACCGCGATCAGCGCCGCCGCGTCCTCGGCCGCGCGCCGCGTGTCGGCGACGATGGCGACGACGGCTTCGCCGACCCAGGTCGCGCGGTCCATGGCGAGGGCGTGCTGGGGCGCCGACTTCATGCCCTTCAGGTGTTCGAGAACGCCGACCCACGGCTTGCAATGCGGTTCCAGATCGGCGCCGGTGAAAACGCGCTTGACGCCTTTCGCCTCGTCCGCGCCGTTGAGCGCGATACCCTTGATGGCAGCGTGTGCGTGCGGGCTCCGCAGGAACGCGACATGCAGCATGCGCGGCAGCACGAGATCGTCGACATAGCGGCCGCGCCCTTCGACGAGGCGGCGCGCATTGGGGCGCGGGACGGTGCGGCCGATATAGCTGTTCGGACGGTCGGGATTGCCGAAGGCAAGCGTCATGCCGGATCTCCCGGTGTCGTTCCGGCCGCACGCGCGTCGAGCGACCGTCTCGACGGCGTCGACGATCGCTTCGTAGCCCGTGCAGCGGCAGTAGTTGCCACCGAGATGTTCGCGAATTTCCGCGCGGCCGGGCCGCTCCGCGGCTTCGAGGAGCGGCTTGGCGGCGATCAGCATGCCCGGGCGTGCAGAACCCGCATTGGAGCGCGTTGCGCGCGACGAACGCGTCTTGCAGATCGCGGATGACGTTGGTCTCCGTGACGCCCTCGATGGTCCAGATCTCGGCCCCGTCGAGCTGCGCCGCGAGCGTCAGGCAGCCCCGGACGAGCGCGCCGTCGACCTCGACGGTGCAGGCGCCGCAAACGCCGTGCTCGCAGCCGGCATGGGAGCCGGTGAGGCCGAGGTCGTGGCGCAGGAAGTCGATGAGGTGCGTGCTGGCCTCGACCTCGGCGTCGACACGCTCGCCATTGACCGAAAAGGACAGCGCGACCTTGCTTCTCGAACCGCTTCGCCATCGTCTCGCTCATGCCGCCATCCTCTTCGCGGCGTTCGGCCCAAGCGCATCGAGAATGCGGCCGAGCAACACGCCGGCGAGATGGTGGCGGTAGCGGGCGGTACCGTTGGCGTCCGACGGGGGATCGAGATCGCTGCGAAGCGCTTCGATCGCCGCCGTCAGGTCCTGGCCGGCATCGATCGCCTTCATCGCGCCACTGGCGAGTACGGGCGTGTCACCGGCGCCGAAATAGGCAAGGCGCGTGCCGCCCACGCGGCGCACGCCGGCGACACCGACGATGGCGTAGTCGCCGGAGCGCCTGGCCAGTTCGAGAATGCACTGGGTCTCGCCGGCCTCAAGCTTGGGCACCGACACGCCGGTGAGGATTTCGCCGGACTCCAAGGCCGTATCGAAGACGCCGGCAAAGAACGCCTCCGCCGGAATGCGCCGCTCGCCATCTCGGCTGGCGACGATGATCTCTGCGCCGAGCGCCACGACGCAAGCGGCCAGTTCCGCCGCCGGGTCGGCATTGGCGAGCGAGCCGCCGATCGTGCCGCGCGAACGGATGGCGGCATGTGCGATGAGCGGGACGGCTTGGGTCAGGAGGGGCACATGTTCGGCGATGACGTCGGATGCGCCAAGCTCGGCATGTCGGGTGAGGGCCCCGATACGGACGCGGTCGCCCTCATCGTCGATGCCCGACAGTTCGGCCACGAAATTGATGTCGATGAGCGCAACGTCCTCGTCGAGCCGCAGGTTGAGCGCGGCGACCAGGCTCTGACCGCCAGCGAGGATGCGCCCGCGATCGCCGGCCTCGTCCAGCATGTCGAACGCATCCGCCAACGACGCGGCGCGTGCATAGGCAACCTGCGAAGCCTTCACGACCATCCTCCCACTGCGTGGCGCGGCCCTCTTTGCGTGCCGTAGCCGGTCAGTTCCACCCTGGCGCAGCCTGGGCAGAACCTCTCTTTAGTGATCAAATGATCTTTAATGTCGCCGCCAATTGCAAGTCTTTTCTAACGGCTGCACCCCTTGGGACGAAGAAGCGCAAAGACGATTGCCTGCGCGGGCCTCTCTGTGGATAGAGAGGGCATGAACAAGCGAGTGAAACCCACCGCCCGGCGTAGGCGGCTCTCGCCCGATGAGCGCAGGCAGCAGATTATCGACGGTGCTGTCGCCTACTTCGCAGAGGTGGGTCTAGGCGGAAACACGCGTGATCTGGCGACCCGGCTCGGCGTGACCCAATCGCTGATCTTCAAATACTTCGACTCGAAGGCCGAGCTCCTCGAGGCCGTCTACGACGAGGTCTATCTAAACCGCGTCTCATCGACCTGGGCACCGCGCCTGACCGACCGCTCCCGCCCGCTGCGCGAGCGGCTGACGGACTTCTACAAGGAATACGCGGCCGCCATTTTCACCGAGGAGTGGATGCGCATCTTCGTGTCGGCGGGTCTGGCCGGATCGGACCTCAATCGGCGCTATCTCGACCATATCCGCGAGCTCTTCCTGCAACCCCTCCTTGAGGAGATGCGCGTGCATATCTCGCCCGAGAGACCGGTCGATGCTGAAGACATCTGGTTGTTGCACGGCAGTATCGTCTATTTGGGCATTCGTAAGTTCGTCTATCGAGTGCCCGTCCCGGACGATCTCGAACCCGTGATCTCGCGCGCGGTCGAGGGGTTTATACGATCGCACGACCTGGACCATCACGATCCATGAACGCGCAGAGTTGGCGTATGCGCGGGGTGCGAGCATCCTCATCACTACCCGCGCGGTTGCGTCATCCCGTCGCGATCGCGGTGGGGCGTTGGCTAGCGGATGGATCCGGATCGGCACTCCGACGTTGTATTCTCTTGAATGCGAGCTGTGGCTGGCTGAAGCAGGGCGGCGACGTCGGGCGAAGTATTGGAGAACGCCATGCCGAACATGGACGACCTCGCCCGGACCGAGCGCGTTGCCTGGGAAGTCGTTGAGGGGCGGCCTGCCGACGACGCCGCTCGCGTGCTCTGCGATGTGCTGGGCCACTGCGATGCGTACGCGTCGCTCATAGACCCCGCGACGGGACGGGGCCTCGGCGAGGGGTTCGCCTACCTCGATCCCGCGCTGATCGAACTCATGGCACGCGAGTTCGCGACGCCCGAGACCAGCCCGTTCCTGCGCGCGATGCCGTGTATCTCCCCCGATATGTTCCACCACTGCACCGACATCATCGACATGGACGAGCTGCGGCATACCGACTTCTATGGCGACTGGTGGGTGCCGAGCGGTGTGCGCGATCATGCCGGCGGGATCATGCTCCCGGCGCCCGACGGCCGGCTGGTCTGGGTGGTGATCGGCTGCCTCGGTCATCGCGATTGGCTAGACGCGGACGAGCTACGCTACGCGGAAGCGGCCTGCGGTACGATTGCCCGCGCCCTGCGCACGACCGCCGCCATGTCGCATGGCGAGGCGAACGCGACGCTTCTTGCGCTGGCACCGGATCCCAGCTGGTTGCTAGGCGCCGACGGCCATCTTCACCTCGCCAACGCCGCCGCGCACGATCCGGGCGTGGCGGCCCCCATGCGGCGCCGCAATGGCGGGATCGCGCTGGCGGACGCCGACGCGCAGGAGCGGTTGTCGGTCGTCATAGCCACCGTGCAGGCCGGCCTGTGCGAGGAGGGAAGCGTCCTCGTCGCACGCGAGAACGGGTTCGCCCGGCTGACAGTGGAGGCCGGGCCGTCCTATCGCGACGAAGGGACCACGCTTCTCACGCTTCGAGCGCCCCGCCCTATGGCGTGGACCGTGGACGACCTCCGCGAAGCGTTCGGGTTGACGCCTAGCGAAGGCCGCGTCGCCCTAGCGCTCGCCAGCGGCGCGAGCACGGCCGAGACTGCCGCAATGCTAGGCGTGAACGGCGATACCGTGCGCATCTACCTGAAGCGTGTCTACGCCAAGGTCGGCGTGCGAGACCGTAGCGCGCTGGTGGCCCTCTTGCTGCGGGGCGCAGGCACGGCCTGACACGGTTGCGGATGTCGCCGTCAGACGGAGGCAGTCCAGAAGGCGATCGATCCTCGGACCGGCGCCCGAGGAGGACGAGTAGGCGTGGACGAAGGGCCGCGCCGACGTCGATAGGAACGGCGCTAATGCGTGAGGCGGACCGTCGATAGGCGCTCCGCGATCGCCGGGAAGACCGACTTCAGGTCGGCTTGCGTGCGGGCCACGATGAACTGTTCGGGGTTGGAGGCGCAAGCTTCCAAGGTCTTGCGGGCTGCTTCCTCTTTGAGGTCGAAGGCCACCATCCAGAGGTCGATATCCGCTGCCTTCGCAGCGTCGCAGGCCTTGAGAAACCGGGTGTTGAGCGCCGCCGTGACCTCTTCCATACTCTCCGGGCGGTCGGCTAGGAGGGCACCGTGGCTGAGATAGCCGTAGGGGCTATAGCTCGACCAGTTGATGCCTTCGTAAGGCACGTACTCGTCGGTCGGCACGATGTTGTTCTCGCCATCGGCCATCATGATGATGACCTTCCGGTTGGCCCGGTCCGAGAGCGGTTTAGCACCGGCGAACGGCTCGTTCGGTGCAAGCGTGCGCCATCCCCACATGAAGCCCTCAATGGCGTTGGTGCCGCCGTCGGCCCTCAATGTATCGACATCGGCGCGGAACGTTCCGAGGTCGTCGGTCAGCGGGGTGATGGGCTGCGTATCGCAGAGGAGATTGGGACCGTGCGACGTGTCGGCCCAACTCTTGCTGAGCGTCGGCCGTGCGCCGCGATATTTGCAGACGCTATTCTGCGCCGTGCGAAGAATGCCGGCAGGGCCGGTTTCCTTCGTGTTTTTCTTGCTGTGCCCTTTCTTCTTTCCCTTGCCCTTCGATGTGCCCTTGTTCTTGTCACCGGCAGGTCGGTCGGCGGAGCCTCCGGCGCGGGAGAGACGGCTACCGCATGTGCCGCTGTCATCGGGGAGGTAGGTGTTCATGTAGCGCACGCCGTCGAGCGGATTGACGTCGAGCTCGTTCGGCTCGCCCGGCTCGTCCGGCGCGAACATGGGCACGAAGAGCGATTCCGGCTTCTTGCGGTCAGGCGCGCCGACGCTCAGTTCGTACAGTCCGGGGCGGGCCATAACGCAGCCGGCCCATTCGATCTTCATTTCGTCGAGGAGTTCGAAGCGGGTGACCGTCTCGTCGAAATCCTGGTAGTGGATCGGCGAGTGGCCCTTGGCGTCCATCCAGTCGGCATCCGCGTTTTCGGGACCGACGTTGACCGCGAGCGAGAACGGCACGAGCGAGACGTCGACCTCGCCCGTCTTCTGGATCTCCTCCAAGACGTCCGCGAAGTCGCGCAGCCCCGTTTGGAGAGCGTTCATGTCCATCTCCATCGAATGGGACGTATCGACGACGACTGCGACCTCGAGCGATTGAATGCCGGCCACGGCGGTACCGGTCGCGGTGATGTCGATCGCCGGGATGCCGATAAGGCCCATGAACGCCGTCGACAGTTCCGTCTTGGCCGAAACCGTTACCGCACTACTCTCCTCATCGAACGCGACTTGAAAGGTGGGGTCCGCCAGCGAGCGCTGGTCCGATGTTCGCGCGAAGTTCGCCTTGCCGATCGAAATGCCGTAAGCCTCGGCCTCCTCGCGATTGGTGAGCATGCGCGAAGCCGAGGCCATCGCTGCGCTATCGACCGAACCCTGCAACGTCGAGAGAGCAGTCGCAGCCCGCGTATAGTCGACCGTCGCCCCTATGAGTGCGACGGCGGGAAGCGCCACGACACCGAAGACCACCGCAACCACGCCGCGCTTGTCGTCGCGAAATGCCGAGAGCGGCATGGATGCGCGGGTGCTATGGACCAAACTTTGCGGAACGTTCGCTCCCATCTTCGCCATTGTGCAATCTCCAATTGGCGGGGTTGCGTATATCTTTTGACGTAACGGAAGGCCGGGGGCTCGTATGCCGTTCGGCTCTACGCCCGTTCTATCCTCAATTGCGTTCTTAACTTCTTAACTGGAGAGGGCGGCCGCATTGCGGCTTGCCCGACGGCGCGAACGGCCTCGCAAGATCTAACGTGCAGACATTCACCACGAGAATCCAAGCCGCCCTGATTGGCGCGCTCTTGCGATGGCCCCCTTAGGGACCAGTGTCGCGCTATTACCAGTCACCGACGTGGCCGATCTACGCCGGCTCTAAGGCAACTCCTGCAAAGCATGGTTCAAGCGACGACTTGACCTCTTGCCGTCATTCTTTGGCGCCGACCCGAGAATTCAGCGGCGCAATGAGCAGGACCTTCGTACGAACGCTGGACTGATTGATGACTTGCGACGGGTTGCCGACGACCCAGCGCGATGCAATCACCGCTCCGGATCCTCGGCTCGGTGCCCGAGGATGACGAGGAGGGGGCGAACGTCGAGCGAACGTTTGCAGAAGCGACTCCAGGTATGTCGCGAAGACCCCATCGACCCTGCGCAAGATCGACGCAGAAGGCGTTTCGCGTCGGGGCCATGCCAGGCATATTGGAAAGCGATCCGGAGGGCGACCGCGCGGATCGTGAACCGTGATCGTCACGCCGCGCATTCGGAAGTGGGGCAGACGTCGGACCTTAGGAGGTTTGAATGCTCATGAGTACGAGGCAGACCTTGGTGGTTGTTGCGACGGTCTTCCTTTCCGCAGGATCGGCTTCCGGGCAGGAGGGTCCCCGCCCGGCCTTTCCGGACAGAGCCGAACTGACCGCTGCGCTCAAGACTTACGACGTGCCCGGCGCAGCGATGGCGACGCTGGAGGGCTGCGCGCCGCGTGAAGTGATCGTGGCCGGAACGGCGGACCTCTCGACCGGAGTGCCCGTCTCGGAGCGTACGGCGTTCGAGGCAGCCTCGCTGACGAAGCCCGTCTTCGCCTACCTCGTGATGACGCTAATCGAGGACGGGGTACTCGACCTCGATCGCCCGCTCGCCGAAACATTCGCCTACGAGCGCATCCCGGATGCCGGGGCCTACGCCGTCGTCACCCCGCGCATGATCCTGACCCACCGCACCGGGTTGCCCAACTGGGTGGACGAGGGGACGGCGTTCCACGAGCGCACCGCTTCGCTCTCCTTCAACAGTCCACCCGGCGAGGCCTTCAGCTACTCCGGCGAGGCCTTTCAGCTCCTCCAAGCCTATGTGGAGGACTCAACTCGCACGTCGCTCGAAACCCTCTTCCAAGACCGGCTGGGCGCCGTCATGCCGAATTCCACGCTCGAGCGCCCGCTGCCGCATACGGTCGTTCCGGCCAAAGGGTATCCGGCAGCGCCCGATGCGGGGAACGGGCGCGGGCTCGACAATCTCTACGACCGCGCGATGGCCGCCAGCTCCCTCGTCACGACCGCCGGAGACTACGCCGCCTTCCTCAGCCACGTTTGCGAAGGCGAGGGGCTGGCCTCCGACCTCCGTGCAGACATGCTGCGCCCGCAATCGCCAGCGCCGATGGAGGTCATCCGTATCGGCGACGGGCCGATCCCGCCCCCCGCTTCGTGGGGGCTAGGCTGGATGATCCTCGATCTCGGCGAGATGTCCCTGGCCGGCCATGGCGGCAGCAACGACGAGTTCACCGCCTTCGCCGGTTTTATGCCCGAGACCGGCGACGGGATCGTCCTCCTCACCAATGGCCGGAACGGAGAAGTAATGATCCAGTCGATCCTCATGCCGCCGGGGGAGTAGGGCGAGCCGCATCCGCGACGGCGGCACGTTCGATAACGCGGCACGCGCCGTTCCGACGGGTCATGGTCCTGTCCCGCAAAGGTCGAAAGTCGTCATCAGCGCGTCGGCGAACGCTCCGATCTCCGGCCGGTTTTGATGCGTGCGAAAGACCCCGATTTCGACTGTGACGTCCCGGTTCCACGGGACGAGGCGCGTGACGCGCTCCAGACCGGGGTCGAGCGCGATGCGGTCCGCGAAGGTGAAGCCCATGCCCTGCGCTACCAGTCGATAGGCCGCCGAGCCGGTCGACGTTTCATGCTCGGGCCGCAGAACGGTGCCGCTGCGAGCGAGCGCATCGTCGATCCGGTGGCGGATGACCGTCGTCGCATCGAGCGCGATGTAGGGCGTCCCCGCCAGATCGTCGGTACCTAGCGATACCGCTGTCGCCTTCGGATGGTCGGCCGGCAGAAGGATCGATAGTGGCACGCTGCCGAGGACGGTGAGCGTCATCGCCTCGACAGAGAGCGGCAGCGCGGCCACCGCAACATCGTGCCGGCTCGTATGTATGCGCCGGGCCAACTCGCGCCGAGACGCCGTCTCCAGCCGTATGGACGTGGCTGGACAAGCCCTCGCGAAAGAGGCGATGGCGGGAACGACCAGACCCGCGAGCAGGCGTGGCTGGCACACGATGTGCAGCGATGCGGCGCGGCTGTCGTCCGATACCAAGTCCTGCAGCGCATCCACCTGGGCGAGGATGCGCTGAGCCTCCAGATACAACACCTCGGCGCGAGGTGTGGGCACGAGGCTTCTCCGCTCGCGAACGAAGAGCGCTACGCCCAACTCCGCCTCCAGGAGCGAGAGTAGGCGAGATGCCGCCGACTGGCTGAGGTTCATACGCGCGGCCGCCCGCGTCAGCGTTCCGTCCTCGAGGACGCCGACCAGTACGCGCAGGGCTCGCAGGTTCATGGCCGACTCATCGAATTAACGGCATATCTCATCGGACAATTCTACTAGGGCGATTGAACGGCACTGGCTACGGTAGACCGGAAAGCCTCCGGCAAGAGGAGGCGTCTATCGGGGAGATCCAGCATGCTCAGACGAACCCTCGCAGCCCTATGCGCAGTCGCCATCGCGGCGCCGGCGGCCTTCACCTTCACCGGCGACGCGCACGCGGAATGGGCGCCGCGCCGCCCGGTCAACGTCGTCCTTCCCTATGCCGCCGGCGGCGGAACGGATGCCTTCGCCCGTGCGGTCGCCGCGACCGTGGAGGCGGAGAAACTGCTCCCCGTGCCGATGATCGTGACCAACAAGCCGGGCGCGGGCGGCATTACCGGTGCGGCCGAAGCTGCGGGCGCACGGGCCGATGGCTCGTCCATCCTCATTACGTCGGCCGGCTCGTTCCTCCTGACCTCCATGATGAAGGACACACCGGTCTCGCCGCTCGATGATTTCGAGATCATCGCCCAATTCGGTGACCTCGACCCCGCCATCCTCGTGCCGGCCGGTAGTCCTCATCAGACGCTCGGCGACCTCGCGGACGCTTTGAGCGCGAACCCCGGAAGCCTTCGCTGGGCGCATAACGGTGTCGGCGGCGCGCACAACGTGGCCGGGCAGAGCTTCCTGGATGCCAACGCGTTGCAGGCGACGGGCGTGCCCTTCAAGGGCGGCGGCCCGACCCGCGCGGCGGTGATCGGCGGCCAGGTCGATTTCGCCGTCGTCGGTATTCAGCAGGCGGCAGGCTTCGACAAGGAATTGCGAGTGCTCGGCCTCCTTGCGCCGGAGCGTGACGGGATCGCGACCGACGTGCCGACCGTCCCGGAGCAGGGCTTTGCCTTCGTCGAGATCTCCTCGCCCATCGTCGCCTTTGCCCCGAAGGGCACCGACCCCGCGATCCTCGCGGACATGGAAGCGCTCTTCGAGACCGTCGCGGCATCGCCGACCTTCGCAGAAACGATGAAGGCGCGTGGAAACGTGCCGGAGTTCCTCTCGGGCGCCGACGCTCGCAAGCGGTTGGAGGCGCTCTCGAGGGATGCCGCCGCGACGATCGAAGCGCTGAAGAAGGGCTGACGATGCGTCTGGGCGGTTCGGCCGTCGGTCTTGCTCTCGCTGCCGTTGGCGGTGCCGCGGGCGTGGCCGCGCTCGGCATCGGCACCGGCTGGGCCGCCGGATCGTGGGGACCACGTGCGGTGCCGCTACTGGCGGCCGGAACTCTGATGATGGCGGGCGTCGCCGATGCCCGCTCGGCGCGCGGCGTCCCCGCCGCCGCGCCGGACGATGGCGGGCGGCCTTGGCAGGTGCCGCTGCTGCTGGCACTCGCCATCGGCTACGTGCTGCTCATCGACCGGACCGGCTACCTGTTCGCCACCGCGCTCGCCGCGCCGCTGGCCTTCATGCTGTTCGGCCTGCGCTCGCCTTTCAAGCTTCTGGCGGTTGCGCTCGTCGTGCCGCTCCTGCTCCACATGGTCTTCTTTCGGTTGCTGGCCGTCTTCCCACCGTTCGGTTCGTGGTTCGACCTGACCGACATTCTGCCCGTCTGAACGCGCGAGAGCCGACACCATGGACATCTTCGCCGGTCTCGCGACCGTGCTGTCGTCGCCGGCACTTCTGGGCTGGATCGCGCTCGCCGCACTCGTCGGCATGGTGGTGGGCGCGATCCCCGGCCTGACGGCATCGGCGGCCATAGCGATGCTGCTGCCTTTGACATTCTCGATGGAGCCGCTCGCCGCGCTCGCCTTCCTCTATGTCATCGGCAAGTCCGGCCGCTATGGCGGATCGATCGCTGCCATCCTCTTCAACACGCCGGGCACCGCAGCCTCGGCCGCGACGCAGATCGACGGCCATCCGCTCGCCCGGCGTGGCCTGGCCGGCAAGGCGATGAAGGTGGCGACGATCTCTTCCGTCATCGGCGATTTCACGGGCGACATCCTCCTCATCCTCTTCGTGGGCACGATCGCGACGATCGCGCTCAAGCTCGGTCCACCCGAACTCTTCGGCATCTACGTCGCCGCCTTCGTCGTGATCGGCTCGGTGATCGGGGAGAGCCCGGCGCGTGGGCTGGCCTCGGCCGCGCTCGGAATTCTCATCGCTACCGTCGGCTTCGACCCCATCACCGCCGTGCCGCGCTTCACATTCGGCTCATACTCGCTCACCGATGGGTTCGGCCTAGTGCCGCTCATGGTCGGGATCTTCGTCCTGGGGGAGGTGCTGGTGCAGGTCTCCGATCCGGCCGATACGCCCAAGCTCGCCACATCCGATGCGCGCAAGGACGGCTTGACCTTCGCCGAGTACCGTCCATGCCTGCCGCATGTCGCGCGCTCGTCGCTCATCGGCGCCTTCATCGGCATGCTGCCGGGCCTCGGCTCCGCCATCGCGGCCTTCGTCGCCTATGGCGAAGGCAAGCGACGGGCCAGCAACCCCGAGGAGTGGGGCCACGGCGCGCTCGAAGGCATCGCCGCCCCGGAATCGGCCAACAACGCCGTGTCAGGTCCGTCGATGGCGCCGTTGCTGACACTCGGCATTCCGGGCTCCACCATCGGCGCGATCCTCGTCGGCGTCTTCCTCATCCATGGCATCCAGATCGGGCCGACGCTCTTCCTCACCAATCGCGAGCTGGTCTATTCGCTTTTCGCGGCCGGTCTCGTCGGCATCGTCTGCTATGGCGTGCTGGGCTTCTACGGTGCGGCGGCGGTCGGACGGATCGTCAGTCGCGTGCCCGCGCGCGCGCTCTATCCGCTCGTCTTCCTCGTCGGTCTCGTAGCCGCCTATTCCGCTCGCGGGTCGATCTTCGACATGTGGGTGGCGATCGGTGCGGGCGCCCTCGGCTTCGCGATGCGCCGATATGGAATGAACCCCGCCGCCTTCGTCATCGCCTTCGTGCTGGCGGGCGGTGCGGAGGAGGCGTTGCGGCAATCGCTGCTCCTGTCGGATTCCGGTGCGCTCATCTTCTTGGAGCGTCCCATCGCGCTCGGCTTCCTCGTCTTGGGCGCCGCCGTCCTCGTCCTGCGCGCCCGCCGCCGGTCGCCGCGAGCCCGGGGCGCCGGCGCGTGACCGCCGCACCGCTCAGCGGAATGCGTGTGATCGATTGGACACACGTCCTCGCCGGTCCCGCCTGCGCCTATCACCTCGGTTTGCTGGGTGCGGAAGTCATCAAGGTCGAGCGGCCGGAGCGCGGCGACGCGATGCGCCATCGAGGCGGCACCGATCCCGTGCGCGCCGCCGACGGGATGTCGACGGCCTACCTCACCCAAGCGGCCGGCAAGCGGTCCGTCGAGATCGATCTCGCGAGCGCCGATGGATTGCTGGCCATGCACACACTCCTCGCTGGCGCCGACGTGTTGGTCGAGAACCATCGCCCTTCGACCTTGCGCCGCCTCAAACTCGACGACGAAACGCTGGCCGAGCGCCACCCTCATCTCGTGCACTGCGCGATGACGGGTTACGGGCGCGGTCACGCGTTGGAAGACGCACCGGCCTATGATGTGAACATCCAGGCTGCATCGGGCTTGATGTCGCTGACGGGAACGGAGGAGTCCGGCCCGACCCGTGTGGGCGCCCCCGTGATCGACTACGCGACCGCGCTCGCCGCCAGCATGGGCGTGTGCGCGGCTCTTCTCGACCGCGAGCGGACGGGGCGAGGGGGCTTGGTCGACGTGTCCATGCTCGATACCGCCTTCAGCTTGATGAGTTCGACCATCGTCGACCATGCCCTCACGGGACATGAACCCCGCCGCCGCGGCAACGGTGCCAATAGCCGGAGCCCCTCCGCCGGCACCTTCGACTGTGCCATGGGGCAAATCGCCCTCGGCGTGAACGAAGAGAGCCAGTTCGCGCGGTTCGCCCAGGCGCTGGACCGTGACGAATGGCTGTCGGATCCCCGGTTCCACGACGCGACAGCTCGCGAGACTCATCGCCGGAACCTCGCGATCGAGATCGAAACCGCGCTTGCGCAACGCGACGCGGCCGCGTGGGAGCGATTGCTTCTCGACGCCGGCGTTCCCGCCGCGCTCGTGCGGACGCTGCCCGAAGCTGTTGAGGCGAGCGTCGAGGCCGGACGCCCGTTCCTGACCACGGTGGACGGTAGTGCCGCACCGCATCTGCCGGTCCGACTGCGAGGCATACGGCCGCCCTCCCGAAAGGCCGAGACCCTCGGGCTGTCGAATGGCGTATTTGAGGAAGGTTGACGGTCGTTTCGATGACGAGGCGGTTCGGCGCTTCCTACAGCGACGTCGGCCACACTCAGGCTGATAGACGACCCCATGACTAACCGTCATTCTAGAGCACCGCCTCGATGATGACCGTTAGGAGCCAGGCGAACGCCGGGTTAGCGGCTCTTGCGTTCCGACGACGCGTGTCAATCCGTTCGGACGACGTCTTCTGTTTCGGCGACCGGCGCAGTACGATCATCAGCCGCCACCAGCGGTCCGCTACGGCTATACCGCCCTTCCGGGGAGGGTCCTTCAACGGGTTACGTTGGTAAGTCCGAGCATGCCATGACTTGCGCCGACGCAGAACGGCGCGGCGGGGCAGATGGCTGTCGCAAGCCGGCAGGCGAGAGGTTTGGCCATGCGGATCGCGATTTTCGGCGCGAAGCGCTACGACGAAGACACGTTCGAGGACGCCATGGATGCGCGTCGGACATGTGCTGACGGCGAAACGGCGGCGCAGCACACGCTGACCTTTCTCGCACCGCATCTCGAAGAGAATACCGCAAGGCTGGCGGAGGGGGCCGACGCCGTCTGCGCCTTCGTCAACGATACGCTCGACGCTCCCGTAATCGAGGCGCTCGCAGAGCATCGCGTTCGTCTTATCCTGATGCGCTGCGCTGGCTTCAACAATATCGACGTGACGGCGGCCGAACGGCTCGGCGTTTCCATCGGTCGTGTCCCGGCCTATTCGCCCCATGCCGTAGCCGAGCATGCCGTCGCGCTTCTTCTGGCGCTCAATCGCAACATTCCCCGGGCCTATAACCGGGTGCGGGACGGCAACTTCGCCCTCGACGGACTGATGGGCTTCGATCTGCACGGCAAGATGGTCGGCGTCGTCGGCACGGGCCGGATCGGCATCTGCTTTGCCCGCATCATGCGTGGCTTCGGCTGCAATGTGCTGGCGTTCGATCCTCACGAGGCCCCCGACATAGCCGAGATGGGGGCCTCCTACGCCTCGCTGGATGACGTTCTGTCCATGGCCGACATCATCAGCCTCCACTGCCCCCTCACGCCGCAGACGCGCCATCTGATGGACGAAGACGCGCTCAAGGCGATGAAGCCGGGCGCGATGCTCATCAACACGAGCCGAGGCGCGCTCGTCGATACGCCTGCCGTAATCCGCGCATTGAAGAGCGGCCGTCTCGGAGCGCTGGCGCTCGATGTCTACGAGGAGGAGGGCGATCTCTTCTTCGAGAACCTCTCGGGACAGGTGCTGCAAGATGACGTCTTCGCGCGCCTCCTTACCTTCCCGAACGTCCTCATCACCGGCCATCAGGCCTTCTTCACCCGCGAGGCGCTAGCTGCCATCGCCCACACGACGCTCGACAATGCCGACGCTTTCGAAGCGACTGGCACGCCTTGTCATCCCGTCACGTCGGACATGATGGCGTAGCGAGGTTTGAGCAAAGCTAGTCTGGAAGACGACCACGCCGCAGGAGCAGCCTCTAGAAGATCTACCGCTGCTGCGTTCGCCAGTTGGGATGCACCCAGTGTGGTTTGCTCTCCGGGGTTACTAGTTGCCGGCCGAGGATGTGATCGGCCGCTTTTTCGCCGACCATGATCGAGGGCGCGTTGAGGTTTCCGTTCGTGATCCTCGGGAAGATCGAACTGTCGGCGACACGAAGACCGTCGACGCCGATCACGCGGGTGTCGTGTTCGACGACGGCCATCGGATCGTCACGGCTTCCCATCCTGCACGTCCCGCAGGGATGATAGGCGCTCTCCGCGTGGTCGCGGATGAAGCCGTTTAGCGCGTCGTCGGACTGGAGATCGGCGCCGGGCTGGATCTCCTTGCCACGGTACTCGGCAAAGGCGTCCTGACCGAAGATCTCGCGTGTCAGGCGGATGCAGTTTCGGAAATCCTCCCAGTCGCTGGGGTCGGACATGTAGTTGAACTGGATGCGGGGATGGTCGCTCGGGTCCGTGGAGCGAAGGGTCACTTGTCCGCGAGAAACCGAGCGCATCGGCCCGACATGGGCCTGATAGCCATGGCCTTCGGCCGCGACCTTACCGTCATAGCGCACCGCGATGGGCAAGAAATGGAACTGGATGTCGGGATAGTCCACGCCCGCCTTGGACCGGATGAAGCCGGCACTCTCGAAGTGGTTGGACGTACCGAGGCCGTACTTCCCCAAGAGCCACTTGGCGCCGATCAGCGCCTTGCTCGGTATCTTCCAGTACTTGAAGAGGGAGACAGGCTTGGTCGAGGCCTGCTGGATGTAGAGTTCCAGATGATCCTGCAAATTCTGACCGACGCCGGGGCGGTCCGCGACGACGTCGATCTCGTGCGCGGCCAGATGCTCGGCTGGGCCGATGCCCGACAGCATCAGCAGCTTCGGTGAGTTGAGCGCCGATGCGGAGACGATGACCTCCGCCTTCGCCCTGATGATTTCGACCCTGGCGCCGCGCTCGACCTCTAAGCCGACCGCGCGGCCGTCCTCGACAACGATGCGTCTGGCCAGTGCCCGCACAAGCGTGCAGTTCGGTCGCTTCAGCGCCGGGCGGAGATAGGCGTTGGCGGCGGACCAGCGCCGGCCCTTCCAGATCGTCGCGTCATAAGGGCCGAAGCCTTCCTGCTGCTTGCCGTTGTAGTCGCCCGTCGCCTGGTAGCCGGCCTGCTTGCCGGCCTCCACGAAGGCGCGCGTCAGTGGATTGGTGCGGGGGCCGCGCGTGACGTGGAGGGGCCCATCGGTCCCGCGCCATTCCGGGTCGCCGCCATGGCCGCCATGGTGCCAGTTCTCGAGGCGTTTGAAGTAGGGCAGCACGTCGGCATAGGACCAGCTTCGCGCGCCGCTCTCCGCCCAATGATCGAAGTCGTGGGGATGGCCGCGCACGTAGATCATCCCGTTGATGGACGACGAGCCGCCGAGGACCTTGCCGCGCGGCGTGACCATCCTTCGCCCGCCGAGATGCGGCTCGGGGTCGGACGCCATGCCCCAGTCATACCGCTTCATGTTCATCGGGTAGGAGAGCGCGGCCGGCATCTGGATGAACGGGCCGATGTCCGATCCGCCGTGTTCGATCACCAGCACCTGCTTGCCCGCCTCTGCGAGCCGATAGGCGATGGCGCAGCCCGCGCTGCCGGCCCCTACGATAAGATAGTCGGCCTCCATCAGAACGGTGCCTCGACGTCGCCCATCGCTACGTAGACGCTCTTGATCTGGCTATAGTGCTCTATCGCGGCCTTCGAGTTCTCGCGCCCCACGCCGGACAGTTTCGACCCGCCGAACGGTGCCTCCACCGGCGCGAGGTTGTAGGTGTTGATGTAGCAGGTGCCCGCCTCGAAGCCTGCCGCCATACGGTGGGCGCGAGTGAGGTCGCGGGTGAAGACGCCCGCCGCCAGACCGAACGGCGTATCGTTGGCCCGCGCCAGAACCTCGTCTTCCATATCGAAGTCGAGGACGGACAGGACGGGGCCGAAGATCTCCTCGCGCGCGATGGTCATGTCGTCGGTAACGTCCGCGAACACGGTCGGCTCAAGGAAGTAGCCGGGGCGATCGAGCCTTTTTCCCCCAACGACCAGCCGCGCGCCCTCCTCGACGCCCTTGGCGATGAAGCCCTGAATGATATCGAGCTGTCGCTCCGAGGTGATCGGGCCGAAATTCACCTCGGGGTCCTGCGGGTCGCCTATGACGGCTGCCCCCAACCGCTCGGTGAGCCGCGCGAGGAACGCCTCCTTGATACCGGCCTGCACGAAGACGCGGGTGCCGTTCGAGCAGACCTGTCCCGAGGAATAGAAATTGGCGAGGATCGCGCCCGACACGGCGTTCTCCAGATCGGCGTCGTCGAAGATGACCAGGGGAGACTTGCCACCAAGCTCCATCGTCACGTGGCGCATCCCATCGGCCGCCGCCGCATAGACCTTGCGACCCGTCGGGACCGAACCCGTGAGCGACACCTTGTCGACGCGTCGGTCGGTGACCAGCGACGCGCCGACGGCGCCCAGCCCCTGTACGACATTGAAGACGCCTGCAGGTGCGCCGGCCTCGAAGAGGATTTCCGCAACTTTCAGCGCGCAAAGCGGCGTCGCCTCCGATGGTTTGAACACCATCGTGTTCCCGCAGGCCAGGGCCGGGGCGGCCTTCCAGCTCGCGATCTGGGTCGGGTAGTTCCACGCGCCGATGCCGACGCACACGCCGATGGCCTCGCGGCGGGTGTAGACGAAGTCCTCTCCCAGTTGGATGTGCTCGCCGGTTATCGCGGCGGCGAGGCCACCGAAATATTCCAGTGCATCCGCGCCCGACGTCGCATCGGCGACACTCGTCTCCTGATAGGGCTTGCCGGTGTCGAACGTCTCCAGAACCGACAGGTCGTGGTTGCGCTCGCGCATGATAACGGCCGCCCGGCGCAGGATGCGCCCGCGCTCCGTTCCGGTCAGGGCCGCCCAAGCCTTCTGGGCCGTCTTCGCCGCATCGAGCGCCTGATCGACGATGTCGGGCGTCGCGGCGTGCACGGTCGCGATCACTTCGCCCGTCGCCGGATAGATCACGGGGATCGCTTCGCCCGAGGCATCCTCGACATAGCGACCGCCGATGAAATGGCTTGCGACGGGCTGCGTGGGGTAGGTCATTCGTCTGAGTCCAAAGACAGTCGAGAGATCGGAAGGCCGGCATTCGCCCTTCCATGGATACGAGATGTTCGCGGCAGACGCCTCCGGTACCGCAAAAGCGGGCGACCGGGAAATGGAAAGCGTTCGATCGCCTCGGAAATCGGTATTCCGTTGACGACCGGCGGGCGATCCGGCCTCCTTTGTCGACATCAGGCACTCCGCTCCCTATGGCTTAGGGACCATCGATTCAACGAACCCAGTAGTCGGGAGACGACCATGATCCTTTCCAGAGCGACCCTTTCCGTGCTTGCGATCTGCGCGGCCACGCCAAGCCTCGCCGACTGCGGGACGGTCACGTTCTCCGATGTGGGCTGGACGGACATCACCGCGACGACCGCCGCGACGAGCGCCGTCCTGGAGGCTCTGGGATACGAGACCGACATCAAGGTGCTGTCGGTTCCCGTGACTTACATCTCGTTGGCCGAAGGCGATGTCGATGTCTTCCTCGGCAATTGGATGCCGACCATGGAGGGCGATATCGCGCCCTACCGCGAGGCCGGTACGGTCGACACCGTCCGCGTCAACCTCGAAGGCGCGAAGTATACGCTGGCTACGAACGCAGCCGGCGTCGCGGCCGGTATCACCGATTTCGCCAGCATCGCGGCGGCCGCCGACGCGCTCGACGGCAAGATCTACGGCATCGAGGCGGGCAACGATGGCAACCGGCTCATCCTCGACATGGTCGCGGCCGATGCGTTCGGCCTGAAGGACATGGAAGTCGTCGAGAGTTCCGAGCAAGGCATGCTCGCGCAGGTCGCGCGTGCGGAAGAGCGTGACGAACCGGTGGTCTTCCTCGGCTGGGAACCGCACCCGATGAACGCCAATTTCGAGATGACCTATCTGGAGGGCGGCGACGACTGGTTCGGCCCCGATCTCGGCGGCGCGACCGTGGCGACCAACACCCGCGCGGGCTATGTCGCCGAGTGCCCCAATGTCGGTCAGCTTCTCGAGAACCTCTCGTTCACGCTCGCCATGGAAAACGAAATCATGGGCGCGATCCTCAACGACGGGGCCGAGCCCGCCGACGCCGCGACCACATGGCTCGCCGCCAACCCGGACGTGTGGGGTGCCTGGCTCGACGGCGTGACGACGCTCGACGGCGGCGATGCCACCGCCGCAGTCTCCGCCGCGCTCGGCTCCTGATCGAATGCCGATGAATTGATGCTGACGACGCCGGGCCTGCAACGGCCCGGCGTCCTTCTACGAGCCGTCAGGAGCCGATATGCAGTGGATTGCCGGAAGCAAGATCCCCGTCGGTGATTTTGCCGAAGTGCTCTTCGATTGGCTCAAGACCAACGGCCGCCCGGTCTTCGACCTCGTCGCCGACGTCATAGAAGTGATGATCGATGCCATGGTGTGGTGCCTCACTGCGCCTCCTACCCTCGTCGTGATCCTCGTCTTCGTGGCGCTCGCCTGGCTTTTGCAGCGGTCCTGGAAGACCTGTGCGCTCGTCTTCTTCGGCTTCCTCTTCATCATCAACCAGGGGTATTGGGACGAGACGGCCGACAGCCTCGCGCTCGTCCTGTCGGCCTGCATCGTCTGCATGGGTATCGGCGTGCCGATCGGAATATTCCTGGCCCATCGCCCAAAGATCTACACCTATGTCAGTCCGGTTCTCGACCTGATGCAAACCCTACCGACCTTCGTCTACCTCATTCCGGCGATCATCTTCTTCGGGCTTGGCATGGTCCCCGGACTGATCGCCACCGTTATCTTCGTGCTCCCCGCACCTATCCGACTGACCTATCTCGGCGTTTCCAATACGCCCGTCACGCTTCTGGAAGCTGCCAGCTCCTTCGGCGCTACGCCGCGCCAACTCCTCGTCAAGGTCGAGCTACCCTACGCGTTTCCGCAGATCATGGCCGGGCTGAACCAGACGATCATGCTGTCGCTCTCCATGGTCGTCATCGCGGCCTATGTCGGCGCGAACGGGCTGGGCAAGCCTGTGGTGCAAGCGCTCAGCCGGGTCGACACGTCGCTCGGCTTCGAGAGCGGGATCATCATCGTCGTCGTCGCCATCATCCTCGACCGCACGCTGCGGATGCGCTCGTGAGTGCCGTCGAGTTCGACAACGTCTCGATCGTCTTCGGAGAGAAGCCGAAGACCGCGCTTCCGCTGATGGACGACGGCAAGAGCCGGAGCGAGGTGCAGGACCGCACCGGCCAGATCCTCGGCGTGCACGACTGCTCGCTGGCCGTGGAGGAGGGCGAAATCCTCGTCCTCATGGGGCTGTCGGGCTCGGGTAAATCGACGCTTCTACGGGCGGTGAACGGGCTGAACCCCATCGTGCGCGGCGAGGTACGGATTAACACGCGCTCGGGCATGACCTCCGTCACCTCGGCCGATGCCAAGGGGCTGCGTGACCTACGCCTGCGCGATGTCGCGATGGTCTTCCAGCAGTTCGGCCTGCTGCCCTGGCGGACGGTCCGCGACAATGTCGGGCTCGGGTTGGAGCTCGGCGGCATGAACAAGACGTCGCGCGACAAACGGGTCGACGAGGAACTCGCCCTTGTCGGTCTCACCGACCGGGCCGACGCGCTCATGAGCGAGTTGTCCGGCGGGATGCAACAGCGTGTCGGCCTCGCGCGCGCGTTCGCCACGGATGCCCCGATCCTTCTCATGGACGAGCCGTATTCGGCGCTCGATCCGCTGATCCGCACCAAGCTCCAGGACGAACTGCTGGAGCTCCAGAGCCAGCGCAAACGGACGATCATCTTCGTCAGCCACGACCTCGACGAGGCGTTCAAGATCGGCAATCGCATCGCCATCATGGAAGGTGGACGCATCGCGCAATGCGGCGCGCCGCGCGATATCTTCAACAATCCGACCAATGCCTACGTCGCCGAGTTCGTCGCCCACATGAACCCGCTCGGCGTGCTGACCGCCAGCGACGTGATGACCGAGGGTACTTGCGAGGGCGCGATCATCGGTGTCGAAACGCCGGTTCGCGAGATCATCGACCAAGTCAAGGCCGGACAACGCCTCCAGGTCCATGACGACGGTACGCCGGTCGGACAGATCACGCAAAGCTCCCTCCTCGCCCGCCTCGCGCCCTGAGGCGTTGGGTCCGATCCCTGGCACGCGAGAGGTGCTCCTAGGCACGGGAGATCCCCACCTGACTCACGCCCTAGAGCGCGTCCGGTTCATACGCATTCACCGAACGCGCTCTAACGCATTGTTCTTTCGCGGTTCCTTACGCTGCGGTGCTATGGCACCTCCGCTGGAACGGCTCTAGCGCTTGTCGCGCCGACGTTTATCGCGGACGACGTGTTACCCGACGACTTACATAAAAATCGAGCTTCTCCCCTACCGCTGGTCAAGACGTCGCGTGCTAGCCTTGTGGCGGGGTATGAGAGGGACGGGGCTATATGGCGGGGAAGCTTTGCGTGCTGGACCGGGCGGCCGACCCGTTCCGGCTGGCACGACGGATGACGACGCCGGTCTGGGTCTACGACACCGACCACGATCGCATCGCCTTTGCCAACGAGAGCGCCTGTCGGATTTGGAAGGCGGAGAACGAAGCGTCGCTATGCTTGCGTGACTTGGGCGCCGGCATGTCCGCGACGGTCGGACAGCGGCTGCGGCAATATCAGACGGACTTCATCGATAGCGACGCCGTCTTCAACGAGTTCTGGACCATCTATCCGGATGACGAGCCCGTCACGCTCAAGGTCGTCTACAGCGGCTTCGCGATGCCGGACGGCCGGATGGCGATGATGTGCGAGGTCACCGACACCGTCGAGGAGGAGCCGGAAACGCTGCGCAGTGCCGACGCGCTTCTCCATACGGACGTGATGATCGCACTCTATGCGATCGGCGGTGAGGTGCTCTACCTCAATCCAGCCGCGCGCAACCTGATGCCGGCGAAACCGACGGCATTTGAGGACCTATTCGAGGATCGGCGGGACCATGAGCGTGTCCATCGCGATTGCGGGCAGGATGGAGCGACGCGGCGTGTCGTCAGGGTCCGCACCAGCCTCGGGCCCAAGTGGTTCGATCTCAGCATCAAGCGATGTCTCGACGCGGCGACCGGGGATCAGGCGCTTCTCGTAACGGCCATCGATGTCAGCGCGCTCAAGATGGCGCGGGACGAGGCCAGCTATCTGGCCGATCGAGACCAGCTGACGGGATGCTACAACCGCGCCTTCATGCAGCGCGTCTTCGAGCGGACTGCTTGCTGCGAAGAGCCGATGGGTCCGGGCGCACGAGCGTCCTCGGTCGAGGACGCGGGCTCGGCACGCGGCTGTTCGCGCCGGCCTGCGATGGGTACTACGAAGGCGCTCCTCTATCTCGACATCGACCACTTCAAACAGATCAACGACACGTACGGCCACGCGGTCGGCGACGCCGTCTTGCAGGTCTTCGCAAAGCGCGTCTCGTCGGCCGTCAGGCAAAGCGACATCGTGGCCCGAATGGGTGGAGACGAGTTCGTCGTCGTTCTCAACGATGTGGCGGATGAAACGATCCTGCGGCGACGGCTGGACGTCCTTCGCGATCTGGTCTCCCAGCCGATCCACTGCGCGGGTGTGACGGTCCTTGCGACGACCAGCATCGGCGCCGCGACTTGCGATCAAGGGGGGCAGGCGGGCTGGGCCCAGATCATGCAGCAGGCCGACATCGCGCTTTATGAGTCGAAGCGGGCCGGGCGCAATCGGCATACGCTCTTCGATGCCGCCTTGGGCGCGGAGGCCGCGGAGCGCAAATGGCTTGAAGCGGCGCTCAAGACGGCGGTCGCGGAGCGGGCGTTCACACTCCACCTTCAACCCAGGCTCGATCTCGAGACCGGACGCGTCCTCTCGGCCGAGGCGCTGCTACGCTGGTACCATCCGGAGCGCGGCCCGATCGCTCCCGATCGCTTCATCCCCGCCTGCGAAGAGCTGGGTCTGATGGACGAGCTCGGCACGTTCGTCCTCGACGAGGCCTGCCGCGTTCTCAGCGATTGGCATGCCGCAGGTAGCGATCTCGGTCTGTCGGTCAACGTGTCACCGCACCAGTTCCAACATTCGAACTTCCTGGCCATCTTCGAGAAGATCGTCGAGCGCGGCGCGTTCCCGCCGGAGCGACTGGAACTGGAGATCACCGAATCCTCCCTCGTCAGCGATGGAGCCGCGGTCGAGGAGAAGATCCGGCGAATCGATGCACTCGGCTTCCGCCTCGCGCTCGATGACTTCGGAACCGGGTTCTCGAACCTCGCGCACATCGCCCGCATTCCCGTGCGGTGCATAAAGATGGACAAGAGCTTCGTTCAGCGCCTGCCGGCCTCAGGCCCGCTCCTCCGCCTCGTCCTCACGCTGGCCCGGCAGATCGGTGCCGAGACGGTCGCGGAGGGCGTCGAGAACGAGGCGCAGCTGGCTTGGCTGGAGGCCGAGGGCTGCGACCAGATACAAGGTTTCCTCTTCAGCAAGGCCGTGCCGGAGGAGGCGCTCGCGCAGGCGATCGCCGACATCGAGGCGAAGGTCGGGCGCTCCCGCGTTCCGATGGTTCTCTATCCGCTCAAGGCCGCGCGCGCTTCGGTCTGAAATAGCTCCCGCCCCAGCTTCGACCATCAGACCAGTCGCAGCACCCGCTTTTACGAACCCTAAGCCATGAAGACGATCCGCGTCGTCCAGCCGCCCGCTCGCTCCGTGGAAACGCTCGCGCCGATCTGGCTAGCCAGCGTGGACACGAGGCGTGCGCCGAGGCCCGAGCTAAGCGGCACGGCAAGGGCAGACCTATCTGGATCGGGCTCTCTCGCCGACGGTTCCGTCCCGTTGTCGGTGACCACGAGAATCAGTTCGCCGTCGCTGCCGCTAGAGCGGCTGAAGGACACGGATACGCGCGACCCAGCCGGCGCCTGATCGGCGAAGGCGTATTTGAAGGCGTTGGTCACCAACTCGTTGACGATCAGCGAGAGCGGCACGGCCGTCTCGGCCTGGAGAGTGACGGCCTCCGTCTCGATGAGAACGGCGATGCCACGCGCTTCCGCGCCGAGGCTGTCGGCCAGCCGTCCGCAGAACTGACGCAAGTGCGCCCCGAACTCCACGGTGCGGACATCGTCATTGTGATCGAGCGAAGCGTGGACGGCGGAGACCGCATGAACCCGTGCCGCCGCCGACATCAGCCGGGCGCGCTCGCGCTCGTCGGCCTGGCGGGCCTCCAGGGAAAGGATCGAGCTTACCAGTTGCAGCGAGTTCTTGACCCGGTGGTTCACTTCGCCGAGCAGCATCTCCTTTTCCGACAATAGGCCCTCCAGCCGCGCCTCATTGGCGTGAAGGTCGGTCACGTCGAGCGTGGTGCCGACGATGACAGGCTGACCCTCGAGGCCGACATTCATCTCGCCGCGCACCGCCACCCGTCTTACGTCGCCGCTCGGCCGGATTAACCGATACTCGATCTGGCGTACGCTGCCTGCGCCGGCCGCGACCATCTCGGCGATGACAGCGTCGAAGCGCGGCGCGTCGTCGGGATGCACGCAGCGGCGGAACGGGTCGAGCTCGGTCGCCGGGCTCGCCGGTCCGCCGGGGCCGCTCACCAGTTCGAGGCGGGGGAAGCCGAAGATCGCGTCGAGTTCGGGCGTCCGAACGATGGTATCGGCGTCGACGTCAAGCTCCCAGAAGGCGATGCCGGCAATGCTGCCGGCAATGCGCTGCATGGCCTGCTGGCGCTCGGTCATCATGATGGCGTCGGTGACGTCCCACGAATCCTGGCGGATGGCGACGACCTCGCCATTCTCGATCACGGGCGAGTGGATCATGCGCCAGAAACGAGCCTCGAACGCTCCGTTGCCGCTTGGCAGGTCGTGCCGCTGGACGGGCGGTTCGTCGGATGCCTTCGTCTCCAACACGCGGGCGATCGACGTGCGAAGGACGTCCTCCGTATCCGGGCCGGCGTGGTTGGGATTCTTGGGCCACACGTCGAACATGGCGCGCCCGCGCAGAACTTGGGACGGCACCCCGGAAGCCCGGACGTGGGCGGCGTTGGAGTCGATAAGGACGAGATCGGGCGTGAAGAGCAAGGTCGCGAAAGGCGACGCGTCGAAATAGGGCCTGAACTCCGGGCTACCCGATCGCGCCGCGTTCAGATGGCCGTCGGACGGCCGATCGGATGCCTGGCCTGGCCGCTCGCCAGGCAGCAGGTCTCCGTCCATCTGTACCACCTAGCGGCACCCCATGAGATTCGCGTCATTATGTCGTTGATAGTCATTGGAACTAAAACGGTCGAGAGGCTTGAATGGCCGTGGGCTGCGGCGAATTGTGTTGGTCTTGCGGCGCTCCGTCGCTGGCGCGGTCGAACGTCGAACCGCCGAACGAGTGACATCGTCCGTGATCGTGCACGCGTGCGCGGTCGTCGCCGATACCGCTAGAGCCGATGGAGCCTTAACGCTCGTCGAAATCGCAGTCCGACAGGTACTCAAATATCGGCGCGGGACCTCTATATAGGTGCGGCAGTCGGCTCGATGCGGGCGACGGGCACGGGGTGCGCGGTAACGCGACCGGTCCCAGAACCCATGTCCGCATTCTGGCAGACTGACCTCCATTTCAGCAGGTTCCTTCATCGAGGGACGCGGCTGCGCGGACGCAAGTCGGTCTAGATTGGCAGGCGCGCTCGTTCCTCATAACGAATCTGATCCGTCGGCGCTGGGTGATCTGTGTCGCGGCCATACGAAAGCGAAGATCATGACGAACTCGATCCTCCGGCTCTTGAGCGCGGCCTGCCTGTCGGGCGTGGTGCTGAGCGCACCGGCCAATGCCCAGCACATGATGCAGTCCGTCGGCGAGGAGGAGTTCATCGTCGATGCGGATCTGCTGCGCTCGAGCCGGATCACGCCGGCGGCGCGCGAGCCGCAGGTGGCGGGCGAGCGCGTGGTGATGGACGCCGAGGCGACCGTGGAGGAGATCCGCGCGAGCGCCGACGAGGCCCGCGTCTTCTTCGAGCCGCGCGGCATGATCGCCCTCATCCGCGAGCGTCCCGACCTCGTGCTGTTGATGCGCCACGGTCAGACCGACTGGTCGTTCCTCGATGCCTTCGACGTCGAGCCCGAGGACTGCGCGCGCCAGCGGATCATGACCGTGCAGGGCCGCGAGGACATGCGCGCGCTCGGCCACGAGTTCGCCGAGGCCGGCCTCATCCCGTCGCAGATCGTCTCGTCGCGCTGGTGCCGCAACCAGGACACGACGCGCAACTTCATGGCCGGCATGGCCGCGCACCCCAACTCCGAGCGCCGCGAGACGGTGCTGGAATGGGACAACGACATCAACCTTCTCCTGTCGACCAACGGCGCTCAGAACGTGACGCCCCTGCGGACACGCATCGCGGCGTGGAACGCGCGTCAGGATGGTGAGACCGACGAGGCGCCGCTGCCCGGCCCGCTCCTTATCGTCAGCCACTTCACCAACATCGCCGAGCTGACCGAGTTCAACGTCTACGAAGGCGAGATGCTGGTGCTGGACCCCGACCGCAACAACCGGGTGCTGGGCTATCTGCGCCTAGCGGACGCGGCGCCCGACATCGGTCACTTCGACCCGTCGGTGACGGGCGTGGCCGAGGGTGAGGCCGTGGCGGGTGAAGGCGCGCCGGTCGCCTCCTCGACCGAGAGCATGCCCACGGCCGACCCCGAAGAGGGTCTCGAGGTCGCGGGAACGAACGAGACCCCGATGGCCGTGACGGTGGTCGGCCGCAAGGGCAGCGACATTCTCCTGACCGACGAGGCGGGCCGCGAGCTGCGCATGAGCAAGGACGAACTCGACGCCTTCCTCACCGCCTACGAGGCGGACCCCAAAGCAGTCGACGACGACGATACGATTTCAAACTAGGAATCTGCGGCGGCGCGGTTCGCGCCGCCCCCGGAGACTGCAACGAGAGGAGCGGCCTCGACGCGCGGTTCGCGGCCGCGCATCGAAGCCACAGTCCCCCTAAAGCTCAGTCGGCGCAGGCTTCCGGTACGTTCTCCGTCACACCGACGCAGAGATCCTCCGTCGTTATCCAGCCTGCGTCGACGACGACATCGAGATTGTCGCGGGTGATCGTAACGGGTGCCAGCACGATCGCGGTCTGCTCGACGCCGCGAGGGCCCTTATCCCAGGCGAGCGCACCTTCCAGCTTGGCGGGGTCGCCCCCCTCGTGGATCGCCTTCGCGACATCGGCGGCGGTGCGGCCGAGGGCGCGTGCATCCTTCCAGGCGGTAACCGTCTGCGTGCCGCGCGCGATCCTGTTGAGCGCCGCGACATCGCCGTCCTGGCCGGATACCGGAATGCCGTCGAGGCCGATGGACTGGAGCGCCGCGACGACACCGCCGGCCGTCCCGTCATTGGCGGCGAGAACGGCATCGACCCCGTCATTCGTCGCGGTGAGGATGCCCTCCATGTTGGTCTGCGCCGTATTGGGCACCCAGCCGTCGGTGAACTGCTCGGCGACGATTTCGATATCGCCGGCCGCGATGAGCGGATCGATCACCTCGCGCTGCCCTTCGAGCACGTAGTAGGTGTACTGATCGGTGGGGCTGCCCTTTATGAGGACGTAGCGGCCGGTCGGCTGAATGCGCGTCAGTTCCCGCGCCTGTATGCGTCCGACCTCGACGGGGTCGAAGGCGACATAGGTGACGTCCGGATGCTCGATCTGGCGCTCGTAGGCGATCACGTCGATGCCCTCTCCCAGCGCGCGCTCGACCGAGGGGCGGATCGCCTCGGCATCCTGCGCGACGATCATTAGAACGTCGATCTCGCGCGCGATCAGACTGTCGATATCGGCGGCCTGTCGAGAGCTGGAGGACTGCGCGTCTGCCGTCAGGAGGACCGCGCCGATCGCATCGAGGCCTTCGCGCAGGCCCTCCTCGTCGATCTTCCAGCGCTCCTCCTGATAGTTCGCCCAGCTCATACCCACGGTCAGCCCATCGTCCTGCGCGGTGGCTTGCGTGAAGGCGAGCGGGCTTGCGGCGAGTAGCGCCGCCGCGGCTATGGTCTTCAAAGTATCGCGTCGTAGCATGTCGGTTCTCCCTATCGCCGCTCTGGTTCGTACCGGCACAGTCGCGGCCAGCGCGCCGGTTCACCGCGCATCGCTCAGGCGTTGCCGGGATTGTCGTCGACTGTGCCGGCGACGAACTGGTCGAGGTCGATGATGGCGCCCGTCATCATCGCCGCGTCCCTAGAGACGAGAAACGCGACGAGCCCTGCGGGATCTTCCGGTTCCAGGAGCCGTCCGAAAGGCTGCGCGGCGGCGAGTTCCTCCGCCCAGCTCTTGGGGAGCCCGTGAAGCCGCGTCTGGACCTCGCGCTCGGCCGGCGTGACGGTCCAGCCGAGATTGATGGCGAAGACCCGCACGCCGTCGCCCTTGAGCGCGTTGGCCGCGCCCTTGGTGAGCGTGACGAGCGCCGCCTTGCTGGCAGCGTAGGCCGTGAGGAAGGGCGGGCCGCCATAGGCGAGCATCGAGGCCACGTTCACGATCGTGCCGCCGCGCGGCATGAAGGGTGCGACCGTCTGGATCATGAAGAAGGGCGCGCGAGCGTTGATCGCGAAGAGCCGATCGAAGGTCTCCGGGTCGGCGTCCTTGATGCCCCCCCTGTCGGTCACGCCCGCGGCATTGACGAGCACATCGACGTTGCCGAGGTCGCGCGCGGCCTCGCCGATCTCACGCCTGAGGGCCGAGACGTCTGCGAGATCGAGCGTGAGCGAACGGGCGTCGGCATCGAGCGTGCCGGCGGCTTGGGCGAGGCCATCCACATTGCGATCAACGAGAAGGAGCCGCTCGACCCCTTCGTGGACCAGTCGTCGCGCTACGGCGAGGCCGATGCCTTGCGCGGCGCCCGTGACGATGGCCGTCCTCGGAGGGCTTCCAGCCCGTGTTCCGTCATCTTTCGTCGCCATGGTCCGTCCTCGATCGGGTGATGGGTCAGCCGGCGAAGCGGCGTTCGGGGAGGCCGCGAACGCCGAGCCCGCGGACGGCGAAGAGCGCGCCGCGCAGCGGGCCGTCGCCGGGATATTTCGGCAATGGCGGCTCGGCCATCGACGTGACGAAGAGCGTATCGAGCCCCGGGCCGCCAAAGGCGACGCTGGTCGTCTTGACGACCGGCATTCGGATTTCGCGGTCTATCGTGCCATCCGGCGCGTAGCGGATGACGCGTCCGTCGAAGACGGTGGCGCTCCACAGAAAGCCCTCCGCATCGACGGTCGCACCATCGGGCGCGCCGCCCGCCGGGCTGTCGACACAGATAAAACTGCGCCGGTTGGTCGCGGTGCCCGTCGCCGGATCGTAGTCATAGGCGTAGATCGTGCCGCGAAAGCTGTCGGCGAAGTAGAGCGTGCGCCCATCCGGCGACCAGCACGGTCCGTTCGAGCAGATGATGCCGTCGTCGAGCCGCGTCATGCGATGGTCGGCCCCGAGCGACCAGAGGGCGCCTCTCGGCTCCGCTTCGGCCATGTCCATCGAACCGCATACGAACCGGCCGCTCGGATCGACCTTGCCGTCGTTAAGCCGGTTCGTATCGAGGCCGGGCTCGGGATCGGTCCAGAGATCGAGCGTGCCGGTCTCCAGGTCGAGACCGTGGAAGCCGTCGGCGAGGGCGACGACCGCGCCGCCCCGTGAACGCAGCGCCATCGCGCCGATGGGGGAGGGCACGGTCCAGGCGCGCATCTCGGCGCCCTCGGCGGTGCAGCGAAAGACCCGCTGACCGAGGCTGTCGAGGAAGTAGAGGCGCTCCGTCTCCACGTCCCAGACCGGACCCTCGCCGAGAAGCGGCTTCACGTCCGCCACGACGTCTATCGTCACGTCCGCCATCGCTAGAACCCGACCTTGTCAGCGCCCTTGAGGCCGAGAATGGCGCGAGCCTCGTCGGGCGTGGCGGGGGTGAGGCTGAGACCGTCGAGAATGTGCCGCACGAGCCGAACCTGCTCGGCGCTCGACTCGGCCAGACGGCCAGGTCCGGCCCAGAGCGAGTCTTCCAGCCCTACGCGAACATGCCCGCCCATGGCCGCCGCCATCGCACCGATCCGCATCTGGCCGGAGCCAGCGCCCAGCACCGACCAGCGATAGCTATCGCCGAAGAGCCGGTCGGCGGTGCGGCGCATCATCTGTACGTCTTCCGGATGCCCGCCTATGCCGCCGAGGAGCCCGAAGACAGATTGGACGAAGAGCGGTGCCTCCACCTTGCCGCGGTCGGCCATGTGCCGGAGCGAATAGAGGTGACCGATATCGTAGCACTCGAACTCAAAGCGGGTCGCGTTCCCGCGACAGGTATCGAGAACGTGCTCGATGTCCTTGAATGTGTTGCGGAAGACGAGATCGCGTGAGTTCTCGAGATGCTCGTTCTCCCAAGCTCTCGGCATGTCGGGAAAGCGGGCCTGCATCGGATAGAGGCCGAAATTCATCGACCCCATGTTGAGAGACGCGAGCTCGGGCGCGAAATGGGCGGCCGGGGCGACCCTTTCCTCGACCGTCATGAAGGGGCTCCCACCCGTCGTCACGTTGATGACCGCGTCGGTGCGCGCCTTGAGTGCCGGCAGGATGCGCCCGAACGCCTCGACCGATTGGTCGGGACGGCCGGTCTCGGGGTCCCGCGCGTGAACGTGGAGGATCGCCGCCCCAGCCTCGGCCGCGCGGACGCCCTCCTCGACGATCTCCTCGGCCGTCACAGGTAGGTGTGGCGACATGGACGGGGTGTGGATCGCACCGGTCAGGGCGCAGGTGATGATGGTCCGGCGCTCGCCGGCGTCGGTGCGGGTCGTCATCGCTTGTCCTTCTCGTCCGACGCGGAGCGGGCTTCGTCAGCGTCGCGGCGGATGATGTGGGCGGCGAGGTCTGCTAGTCGCGCGTCCCGCCAGGCCTGCCGCTCGACGATGTCGGCAAGGTCGAGATGTTCGCGCCGTGCCGCGACGATCCGCTCGCCCAGGCCACCGGTCCAGGCCGGGCGCGCCGGGCGGTGCCGGCCGATCGTCTCATAGGCGTCGCCGTAGCGCTCGAAGAAGCCGGCCACGCCGTCGGGCGCGTTGAGGTCGATCGTCTCGAAAGGTCCGACCACCGACCAGCGCCGTGCCAGCCCGTCTCGGATCGCGGTATCGATGTCGTCGACGGAGGCGAGGTCTTCGGCGACGAGCGTAAAGGCTTCGTCGAGAAGCGCGCCCTGAAGCCGGTTCATTACGAAACCCTCGGTCTCGCCTCGCATGCGGATCGGGGATTGGCCGCAGGCCGTCATCAGACGTGCCGTTGCGTCGAGCGCTGCGGCGGAGGTCCGCGGCCCCGGCACGATCTCGACGGCAGGGACCAGATGAGGCGGATTGAGCGGGTGTGCGACGAGGCATCGTTCGGGGTGCGCGAGTTCTTTCGAGAGATCGGACGGCATCAGCGCCGACGTCGAACTGGCGAGCACGGTATCTGCTGCGACGAAGCCTTCGAGCTCGGATAGAAGGGCACGTTTCACGTCGAGCCGTTCGGCGACGTTCTCCTGCACGTGGCATGCGCCCTCGGCGGCCTCGGCCAGCGTCGCGGGCGCAGCGATGCGGCCCAGGATGCCGTCGGGCACCTGGCCGCCCAGGAGGCCGAGTTCGGCGAGGGGCGGTGCCATACGGGCGATCTCGCGCAAGGCGTCCTCGGCTATGCCCGGTGCCCGGTCGTGAAGGCGGACCTCGTAGCCGCCTCTTGCGAAGGCGATGGCCCAGGACCGGCCCACGAGCCCGCAGCCGATGACGGCCACCCGCCCCTTCATAGCTCCGTCTCCCGTCATGGCCGCCGATCCTCCGTCACGGCTTTGCGCCGTCAGGCGTGAAGAGGTGCATACCTGAGGGATCGAAGGCCAGCGCAACTTGATGTCCGACGGCTATCGGGGCGTCTCCCCCCACGATGGCGCGGACCTCGTCGTCGCCTCCACGCACGGTGACGATGGCGAAGCCACCCAGCCGTTCGACATCCGTCACTCGCGCGTCAGACGCGCTGTCAGGCGTCACCGACACAGCCTCCGGCCGTACCGCGAGCAGGCAGCCGGCGAAGCCACCCGGCCGATCGAAGGGGATAGGGCCGGAGGGGACAGGGCCAAAGGGGCTGACTAGGCGCCCGTTTTCGGTCCGGACAGCAATACGGTTGATGCGGGGCGAGCCGACGAGTTCGGCTACGGCCAGCGTGTCGGGCGCTGCGTAGATATCGTCGGGCACGCCGACCTGCACGAGGCGGCCGCGATCGAGAATGGCGAGGCGATCGGCCACGCTCATCGCCTCCTCGTTGTCGTGCGTGACGTAGATGAAGGTGTGGCCGAGCTCGGTCTGAAGGCGTTTCAGCTCGACGCGCATCGTGTCGCGCAGGCGCGCATCGAGGGCGGCGATAGGCTCGTCCATCAGGTAGGCGCTCGCGTTCCGCACCAAGGCGCGGGCGATCGCGACACGCTGCCGCTCACCGCCCGACAATGCGGCCGGGCGCTTGTGGAGGATATGGTCGATGCCGATGACGCTGGAGACCGCATCGATGCGCCGGGCGATCTCGGGCTTGGCGGTACCGCGGCGGCGGAGGGGAAACGCGATGTTATCGCGTGCCGAAAGATGGGGGAAGAGCGCGAGGTTCTGGAAGACCATCGCAATGTCCCGCGTCTGCGGCGGCAGGGCGGTCACGTCGCGCCCGTCGATAAGGATGCGGCCGGCATCGACCGGCTCCAAACCGAGGAGCAGGCGCAAGAGGACCGACTTGCCGGAGCTTGGCGGGCCGAAGACCGAGGTGAACGAGCCGTCCTCGATGTCGAGCGACACGTCGTCGAGCGCGGTGACGGCGCCGTAGCGCTTGGTGACGCCGTCGAGCGTGATGCGGGCCATGGCTCAGGCCTCCCTCGTCTCGGGATCGAGCCGAACGCCGCTATCGGCATCGAAGAGGTGGCAGCGCGAACGATCGAGCGCTACCCTGACGGTCTCTCCCGCTCTGACCGGCTGCGTGCGCTCGAAGACGCCGAGCATCGCCTCGCCGCCGATATCGAGATGGGCGATCCGGCGCCGGCCGATCGTCTCCACGAGCCGGACCGTCGCCGCCAGGGTGGCCTCGCCGGGCGCGTCGACGAGCGCGAGCGTCTCGGGGCGGAAGCCGAGGAGGATGTCGGTTCGCCCGCCGAGGCTGCGCGCGAGGTCGTCCCCGAGCCGCACGGTCTGCCCATCGGCCAGCCAAGCGGATGGACCGCTCGCAGTCTGCTCGATCGTCGCGGCTAGGAGGTTCATGCTGGGAGCGCCGATGAAACGGGCGACGAAGGTGTTGGCCGGCCGGGCGTAGATCGCGGTCGGCGTGTCGAATTGTTGAAGGTCGCCCTGGCTCATCACCGCGATCCGGTCGGCCAGGCCCATCGCCTCGATCTGGTCGTGGGTGACGTAGACCATGGTCTGCTTCAAGGAGCGCTGAAGATCGCGCAGGTCCGCCCGCATGCGCTCGCGAAAGGCGGCGTCGAGGTTGGACAAGGGCTCATCAAGGAGGAAGATGCGGGGCTCCACGATCGCGGAGCGGCCGATGGCGAGCTTCTGGAGTTCGTTGACGCTCAACGAGGCCGAAGGCGCGTCTAGCCGGTGCGACAGCGCCATGAACTCGGCCATCTCGCCCACCCGCCTGTCGACCTCGGCCTGCGGCGTGCCCCTGACCTCCAGCCCGAAGGCGAGGTTCTTGCGCACGCTCATATGGGTGAAGGTCGCGTAGTTCTGGAAGACGAAGCCGACGCCGCGCTTCTGGATCGGCGTTCGGGTAACGTCGGCGCCATCGAAGAGGACGGCGCCGGTGGTCGGGGTCTCGAGGCCGGCGATCATGTTCATCGTCGTAGTCTTGCCGCAGCCGGACGGGCCGAGGATAGCGACGAACTCGCCGTCCGCGACCTCCAGCGCCATGGTGCGCACAGCAGTGAAGTCGCCGAAGGTCTTGGTGACGCCGTCGAGGGTGACGCGGGCCATCAGGCGGCCCGCCCTTCGGCTGCGTGCTCGACATCTGTCAAGGTCTCCTCAAGCGCGTCCTCGACGGGCTTGCGGCCGGCGCGGGCGAGGATGAGGCCGGTGATGACGCTCAAGACGATCAGCACTACGATGCCGATGGCCGCGACATAGGACCATTCGAGGTCCTGAAAGGTTCGCTTGTAGAGGAAAAGCGACAGGCTTTCCGTCGCCACGCCCGGACCCCCTCCGGTCATGACGAAGAGCATGTCGAAGATCTTGAAGCACTCGATGACGCGCAGCCCGATCGCGATCGCGATCACGGCCTTGATGCGCGGTAGAGCGATCCGGGTGAAGCGTTGGTACCAGTTGGCGCCGAGAATGGTCGCGGCCCGCATCTGGTCCTCGGGCACGCTCATGAGGCCGGCATAGAGGATGAGGAACATGAGCGGTGTCCACTGCCACACGTCCGCGATGATGACGGCGACGAAGGCACGATCGACGTCGTTCAGCCAGTTGAGATCGCCCGCGCCCGCATAGAAGAGACCGAGAATGGCGTTGAAGGGGCCGGTCTGCTGGAAGATCAGGTAGAAGATGTAGCCGGCCACGGCGGGCACGATCATCATCGGCATCAGAATGAGGCTGTAGAGTACCGGCCGTCCGGCAACCCCTTCGTAGAAAAGTGCCGCGAGCGCAAGACCGAGTGCGAATTCGATCGGCACCGCGATGGCGACGAAGAGGACGGTGCGCCAGACGGCGCCGTGCAGGCCGTCATCCTCCAGCATGTAGGCGTAGTTGTCGAACCAGGCAAAGGAGCGCCAGGCCATGTACCACGGCTCGCCATCGAGCGGCGTCCACCAAGTGGTGCTGATGTAGAGCTGCATCAGCAGGGGGAAGGCGACGATGAACACGAGGAGAAGCTGCGTCGGCAGCAGCAGACGCTTCGCCAGCGTTCGGCGGGCCCCGGCGAGCGTATCGGGTTGGCGTCGGCCGGCTGGATCGGCGGTCGTGCCCGTCACTGCTTGAGTGCTCCGAAGGTGAGGCCGCGCACGAGGAAGCGCTGGATCGAGATGCCGAGGATGATGGGTGGGATCGCAGCGATGAGTCCGAGCGCCGCCTTGGCGCCATAGAGCTGGCCGGAGGCCGCAGTCGCGAGCGCGTTCATGTAGACCGGTACCGTCGTCCAGTCCTTGCGGGTGAGGAGGAGGGCGATGAGGTAGTCCGACCAGTTGAGGATGAAGATGAAGAGCGCGGTCGAGGCGACGGCCGAGGCGACGATGGGTAGCGTGATCTGGTAGAACGCCTCGAAGGCCGTGCAGCCCTCCACGATGGCCGCCTCCTCGATCTCGCGTGGCAGCTCGTCGAAATAGGCCTTCATGAGCCAGAACGAGAAGGGCAGCGTGACGATGCCGTAGATGAGGGCGAGGCCCCACCAGGTGTCGATCATGCCGAGGAACGCCCACATGATCATGACCGGGATCATCACGGCCAGCGGCGGGAAGATGCGGAGCTGGAGGAGCGAGAGACCGATCGATCCGCCAATCTTCTCGCGGCTCACCGCGTAGGCCGCGAGAGTGCCGCAGACGACGGCGATCAGCGTGCCCATGATCGAGGTGAGGAGGCTGGCGAAGAGCGGCCGCCAGACCGTTCGGTCGAGGCTGACGATCTGGTCGGGCGCCGAGCCAGTGAAGACGTAGCGGAAGTTCGACAGCGTCGGGTCCTTGGGCAGGAAGGTCAGCCCTCCACCGCCGATGGACGTCCACTCGGCCGGCGGCTTGAACGCCATCGTTGCCATCCATGAGATGGGCAGGAGCGCGATCGCGGCCATGATGGCGACGGCGATCGTGCGAAGGGTCAGACCCCACATGGTCGACTGGCCTCGTGTCGGACTTCGGGATTGAGCGATCGGATGGCGTCGGACCGGCGGCTCCTGGCCGCCGGTCCTGCCGGCGCTAGCCGGATGGTGCGTCGTCGACGATGGTCGGCCAGGCCGCGCGGCTCGCCTGAATGATCGGGATCATCTTGTCCTCGCCCTTGCGGCGGATGATCCGTTCCCATTTCCGGGTGGCGGCCCGCATCGCGTCCTCGGCCGACTTCTGCCCGGTGAGGGCGGCCTGGAGTTCCTCGTCGAGCGCAGCGTCGAGGGCGGTCTGGCCGGCGAAGTTGATGGTGGGTGCCGAGCGGGCGATCGTCTCGCGGATCGGGTCCATCATGTAGTCGTGATAGGTGTCGCGAACGAGCGGTTCCTCGAAGTTCGCCTTTTGGAAGGGGTCGAAATAGCCGGCCGGATTGCCCGTCATCCAGGAATAGGTCCGCGTCGAGGACAGCCACTGGAGGAAGAGGTAGGCCAGCTCGGGGGCGGCCGATTGCGAGGAGACGGTGCCGGTGATGTTGTAGTAGATCACCGAGCGCCGCACGTTCTTGTCGCCATGGACGACGCCGGGCGGCATGTAGGCCGAGAGCATACCGGCGGCGGGGCTGGCGGGCGAGCCGTCTTCCTCGCGCCGATCGACGAACTTGGTGACGTTCGTATAGGTCGTCAGGTGCGGTGTCGCGCCCGAACCGATGCCGGAATAGCCTTCCGCATAGGTCCAGGACAGTGCGTCGGGGTGAGCCCAGTCGCGCGAACGGACGTATTCGGTGGCAGCCTTGATCCCCTCGTCGGTGTCGAGGTTGGGGCGTCCGTCCTCATCGAACCAGTACATGTTCGGCATGGCCTGCGCCGCGAAGCGGGCATAGAAGCGCGGCAGGCCCCAGAACGGGGCCATGTCGTTGCCATTGCCGTAGATTGTCGTGCCATCGAGGCCGGTGCGCCCGGTGAAGAACTCGGAGATCTGGTCGGACCGCTCCCACGTCTCGGGCGGGGTGAGGGCGGCGCCATAACGCTCCTCGAAAGCGCCCGCGTGGCCGGCGTCGTCGAAATAACCCTTGTTGTAGACCCAGGTCTGGAAATCGCCGTCGAGCGAGGCGCCGTAATAGTCGCCGGCATATTTGTAGAGGAGCTCGACCGTCTGCGCGGTCGGCGCGCCCCGCTCCGTGTCGCCCCAATCCGGCTCGTATTTCTCGACGAACTCGGTCAGCTTGAACGCGCCGCCGGCCTCGACGAGGTCGCCGAGACTGTTCCAGGGGTGGGTATAGATGTCGTAGGTCGCGGACTGCGTTGTCACGTCCTGGAGAACACGTGCCCAGATGTCGCCGGCCGGTGCACCGACGATCTCGAGTTCGACCCCGGTCTCCTTCTCCCAGACCTCCTTAACGGATGGACCCGACGGGAAGGGTCGCGTAATCTGTCCGATCGCTCCGTCCGTCAGCAGCATCGTGATCTTCTTGGGCGTGCCATTAGCAATGAGGCGTTTGGCGCCCTCGATCGCGCGGCCTTCGGAATGCGATTCGTTGTACTGGAATCTCTCGGCGCCCGGGAAACCCCACGGGCCGCCGGTCATGCCGGGCGCGAGGTCCTGCGCCATGGCCGGCGTCACGAAACGCGGGGCTATCCCACAAGCTGTGGTGAGGGCGAACGCCGTACCGCCCTTCAACACGGACCGTCTCGTCCTGGTATCGTTCGACATCGCCGCTTCCTCCTCTGACCGCGAACAGCGCAGCTCTCCCAGCCGCGCCCATCCCAATCGCCAGACGTTGTCGTAAACGTTTTCGTTCGTCAAGCACGTTTCCCTGGTAGGCGGGTGACGCGGTGCGCGGAGATATGACGAACGTACATGGAACCGCCAGGATCGACGCAATTTCTCACACTGCTCCACGACGATATCACCGATCAATCTGGCCGCGCGCAGCGTTTGATACCAGGGCCGAGGCCTTAAACGACATTCCGACATCCCGCTTGACAGATGCGCGGTACCTATGGTCCGTCTAAGCAGTAAACGTTTCCAAAAACGTCGCGGGTTTCACGGCTACGTGGCACGGTCTCAAGGGAAGGATGACAAGATGCAGACGATCAAAGGCCCCGGCCTCTTCCTCGGTCAGTTCGCAGGCGACGAAGCGCCGTTCAACAGCCTTGCCGCGATTTCCAAGTGGTGCGCGGACTCGGGCTTCGAAGCCATCCAATTGCCGATGTGGGATGCGCGTTTCATCGACCTCGAAAAGGCGGCCTCGAGCCAGGACTATGCCGATCAGTTGGTCGGTACGGCCAAGGAGAACGGCGTCGCCATCTGCGATACGGCGAGCCACATCCAGGGCCAGCTCTGCGCGGTCCATCCGGCTTATGACGCCTGGATGGATGGGCTCTGCCCGCCCGAGGTTCGCGGCGACCGCAAAGCCCGCCAAGCCTGGGCCATTCAGCAGTTGAAATATTGTGCGCAGGCCTCCCGCCGTATGGGGCTGACGGAGCACGCGACCTTCTCCGGCGCGCTAGCCTGGCCGTTCTGGTACCCGTTCCCGCAACGCGACGAGTCGCTCATCAACGAGGCCTTCGATGAGCTCGCTCGCATCTGGACCCCGATCCTCGACGAATACGAGGAGAACGGCGTCGATCTGTGCTTCGAGATCCACCCGACGGAGGACCTCTTCGACGGTGCGACCTTTGAGATCTTCTTGGAGCGGGTCAAGAACCACAACCGCTGCCACATCAACTACGATGCGTCGCATTTCGTGAAGCAGGGGATGGACTATCTGGAGTTCATCGACATCTACCACGAGCGGATCCGGATGTTCCACGTCAAGGATGCGGAGTTCAACCCGACCGGGCGACAGGGCTTCCTGTCGGGCTATCAGCCCTGGCTGAAGCGCGCCGCCCGCGACCGCTCGCTGGGCCAAGGCCAGACCGATTTCCGCGCCGTCTTCGCCAAGATGACCGAATACGATTTCTCCGGCTGGGCGGTCTACGAGTGGGAGGACTGCCTAGAGCATCCCGAGGATGCCGCTCCGAAGGGCGCCGCCTTCATCCGCGACCATATCATCCGGGTGACCGACAAGACGTTCGACGATTTCGCCGGCGGTAAGGGCGACACGAGCGGCGCCCGCGCGATTCTCGGGTTGGAGTAGGCGGCATGGCGATCGAATCCTTCGGCACCGAGCAGGCGGCCCGTCGTCTGCGCCTCGGCATGGTCGGCGGCGGGCGGGGTGCCTTCATCGGCGCCGTTCACCGCATGGCGGCTCGGCTCGACGACAAATATACCCTCGTCGCCGGTGCGCTCTCGTCGACCGAAGAGAATGCGAAGCTCTCGGGCGCCGACCTCGGCCTTGACGAAAGCCGGGCCTACGGCTCCTGGGAGGCGATGGTCGAGGCCGAGAGGGGGCGGGACGACGGCATCGACGTCGTCTCGATCGTCACGCCCAACAAGCTGCATTTCGCCGTTGCCAAGGCCTTCCTGGAAGCGGGCATCCACGTCATCTGCGACAAGCCGATGACGCTGACGCTCGACGAATCGCGCGACCTCGTGAAGGTGGCAGACGCGTCGGGCGTCGTCTTCGTGCTGACGCAGAACAATACCGGCTACCCCATGGTGCGGCAGGCGCGCGACATGGTTCGGGACGGTACGCTCGGCGACATCCAGGTCATCCGCACCTCCTACGTACAGGACTGGCTGACGACGGCGCTCGACGCCGAGGGCCAGAAGCAGGCCGCGTGGCGCACCGATCCGGCGCAGGCCGGCGCCGGCGGCTCGATCGGCGACATCGGCGTCCACGCCTTCAACCTCGCGGCCTTCATCTCGGGGCTCGAGTTGGAGAGCGTTTGCGCGGACTTGCGCTCCTATGTGCCCGGCCGGCAGCTCGACGACAATGCGAACGTGCTGCTGCGCTATCGAAGCGGTGCGACGGGAACGCTCTGGACCAGCCAGGTCGCGCCCGGCAACTACAACCGGCTCTCGATCGGCGTCTACGGCACCAAGGGAGGCCTCGAATGGGTCGGCGAGGACAATGACAACCTCTCCTATACGCCCTTCGGCCAGCCGACCCGCATTATCACGCGGGGCGGGCCGGAGGCCCGGGATGTGGCCAACCGCGTCACCCGCATGCCGCCGCGCCACCCGGAGGGCTATATCGAGGGCTTCGCCAACATCTACACAGATGCGGCCGAGCTGGTCTGGGCGATGAAGGACGGCCGCGAGCCCGACGTGGGCGCGACCTCGCTCCCGACGGTGAAGGACGGCGCCAAGGGTCTGGCCTTTATCGAGGCCTGCGTCGCGTCGAGCCGCAATGGCGGCGTATGGACCGATGTCGCCGCCGACTTCTGATCGGATCGACCACAACCTGGCCGCCCTCCGTCGCCGGACGGCCCTCCTTCAGGGGCTGGCCGGGACGCGCATCGTGCGGGTCGAGGACGGCCCGGGCGCCAGCGGACGGCTTGTCGAGATCCGCACGCCGTCCGGCCTCTCGCTCGACGTCGCGCTCGATCGGGGCGGCGATATCGTCCGTGTTAACTGGCGGGGCGACGAGATGGGGTGGCACAGCGCCGTCGGTGCCCCCGCGCCCTGGCCGGACCTCGACGCGGAGAACGGGCTCGGCTTCCTGCGCGGCTTCGATGGCTTTCTCGTCACGTGCGGCCTAGACCATCACGGCGCCCCGAGCGAGACCGATGCGTCGGCGTTCAACTATCCCTTGCGCCAGACGAACGTCCATCCGCTGCACGGGCGCATCATGATCGCACGCGCCAGCCTCCTGCAGAATACGATCGATTGGGACGCGGGCACCATCACCGTGCGGACCGTGGTGCGGCAGGCCAGCGTCTTCGGCGAGGTGCTGGAGCTCGACCGGACCCTGACCGTCGGCCTCTGGGAGCCACGCCTTCGCCTCGCGGATCGGGTGACCAACCATGGCTTCCAGCCGACTCGGCATGGGCTCCTCTACCACGTCAACATCGGCTATCCGCTCCTCGACGTGGCTAGCCGACTCGTAGGCGAGCGCTGGGCGTTGCGAGATCGACTGGACGCGAGGGGCGCCGTGCCGACCGACGACGATGTCGAGATCGTCGATGTGGGACCGAGCCCCGCGGCCGACCCTGACGGCCGCAGCACCATCGGCATTCTCAACCCTTCCCTCGGCGTCCGACTGCGTCTGCGCTTCGATGCGGCGACGCTGCCGAAGACGGCGCTCTGGCAGGCGTTTCAATCCGGCGTCTTCGCGCTGGGCCTCGAACCGCAGACCGATCTCGACGCCGGCTCGCCTCTGACGGGCGGCAAGGCCAGGGCATACGGTCTGGAGGTCTCGATCGACACGGGGTAGGGACGTGGGCCGGGGGGGCGATGGGGTTGCGCCTGCCGCCTCCCGACCCGGCCCCATCCGATCGCATGGCCTCAGCCTGCGCGGCGGCCCCGGAGGACCACGCATGGCTGGCGACGACGAAGGCCGAGTACAGGGCGGCCAAGCACCGTCCGGACGGCCGGCTTTGCCAGATGGGCCGGGCGCCGCAGATGCGTCCTCATCCGGCAAAGTTCGCGAGACCGTTCCGAACGCATCGATCCGCGACGTGGCCGCTCGCGCCGGCGTCTCTATCGCGAGCGTTTCGCGCGCGCTGCAACCGGGGTCCAAAGGCATTTCCAGCGCGACCCGCGCCCGTGTCCAGGACGCGGCGAATGCGCTGAACTACCGCCCGAACCGGATCGGCCGAGCGCTGCGCGCGCAGCGCACCGACACTTACGCGCTCATCATTTCCAACATTCAAAACAGTTTCTACACGGCAGTGGCCTGGGACCTAGAGCGGGAGTTGATGGCACGCGACAAGGTCATGCTCCTCTTCAACTCCAACGAGGATCCGGTGTTGCAGGACAAGTTCCTCGACGAACTGGTCGCGCGGCAGGTCAGCGGCATTTTCACCCTTTGCGCCGTGGAGAGCCCGGGCTTGCGATCGGCGGCACAGGCCGTGCCGATCGTTCTCATCAACCGGCGTGTGGCGAGCGAGCCCGATCTCTCCTTCATCGGCATCGACGACTACGCGGCCGGGCGCGAGGTCATGACGTCGGCGTTGCGGCATTCGACGAAGCGCTTCGGGATCATCCATGGCCCCGCGTGGTCACCCACGAGCACGCAGCGCGTTCGAGGCGTTCTCGATGCCCTGCGCCAGCGCGGGCGGGCGCCGGATCCGGCCGACATCATCGAAGTCAGCCTGACGATGGACGGGGGTTATCAGGGTGCCTGCCGGATCCTCGGCGATGCGCGGCTCCACGACGGCATCTTTTGCGGCAACGATGCGATCGCCTACGGCGTGCATCGCAGATGCCGCGAACTGGGCATCGGCGTTCCGGACGAATTGCGGATCTACGGGTTCGACGACAATCCGCTCAACGAGTGGCTTGCCCCCTGGCTCAACACCGTTCGCGTACCCCACGCCGCCTATGCATCCGAAGCGGTTCGCGAAATGAACGCGCTTCACGAGGGTGCGCAACCCTCACACATTCAGTTGCCTTACGACATTCTGCTGCGGATGTAGGTGGGGCCCATCCCGGATGTAGACAGTGCGGACGCCTATGGGCCGGGCGTCGCCGGTATGGTCGTGACGGTTGCGATCCTCTACGACCTCCTGACTATGTTGGCCGACGATGTCGTCGATGCGAAGGGTCTCGCTTGTCAGCCCTGCCTACAGGCCACGCTCGATCGCTTGCAGCAGCCGGAACCGCAAACGTCCGGCTCCTTCATTCAGCGAAATGACGAAACGCACGTCGCCGCGCGTCGTGGTTCTCGCATAGCCGGCCAGCGTGCTGACGCCCGAGAACGTGCCGGTCTTGTACCGCGAACCGGCCTCCGTGCTGCGGAGCAGGTCCGCATGAGGCGCGAAGCGGTCGAGGACCTCGGCGAGCCCGCGCGCGGTGAAGCGGTTCTCGCGGCTGATGCCTGAACCCTCTTCGAGATGGATGGCATCACCAAGCCCGTCGTTCGCCAGGACCTGGCGCACCACCCGAAGCGATTTCGCGAGGCTGACCGGCCCGCCCAGCCGATGGGCACCGATCTCGAGAAAGACCTGATTGGCGATATAGTTGTTCGACCCGAGCAGCATGAGTCGCAAGACTTCCGAGAGGTCGCGAGACTGACGGTGTACATAGATCGGCGCCAAGCCCTCAGGCACCGTGCCGACCGCTATCGGGCCACCAACCCTTCCACCCGCGCGCTCTATGAAAGCCCCGAGCAACTCGCCGGCATAGCGCACGCCCACGGCCGGATCGTCCTGCGGAAGGCTGATGCGGCCTCGGCCGTCGGGGCCTCGCGCTCTAAACTGGCTGATCGCGAGCGGGGTGATCGGCGTCTGCTCCTCTGCGGACCGAACGGTCCTGCCATTTCGGATGGCGTGGATCGTGTTGAAGTTCACCGCAAGGGCGGCGTTGAGCGCATCGTAGGCTTCGTCGCTGCGCTCGGTTCCCGGAATACGAATGTCTTCGGGATAGTAGCTTGCGTCGAGGACCAGTCCCGAAAAAGGCTCGCGCCCCGCCTCAGCCAGGAGCCTTGGGGCAAGCAGCGCCAACTCTTCGGAGACGAGGAACGGATCGCCGCCGCCCCGCACATAGAGCACTCGCTCTTCGTCGAGGTAGAAAGGGGTCTCGAAGTGATAGTCGCCGCCCAACGCCTCCATGGCCACCCAGGCGGTGACGAGCTTGGCGACGGATGCCGGAACGAAAGGCGTGTCGGCGTTCTGCGCGACGATCTCGTTACCGTCGTCGTCGAGCACCAATACCAGCCCCGACGGCGCCAGACGCGCGATCGTTTCCTCGACGTCCGCGAGGGCCGGGACGGACAGCGCGACGACGAAGACCGCGGCGGCAAGGCGAGACCACATAGAAGCTCCTGCACGATTTTATCCGTCCGGTTTCCCGGCGGGCTCCATTCTATGGGTGGAGAGCACTCACCAAGGCAACCCATCGACGTCGTCACCGGACGTCGCCAGCTTCGACCGGTCGTACGGTTGGATAGTCCCGGCAATCGTCGGCTCCAGAGACGCCCCGGTATAGTGTAGCGGGGCAGGCGCCCTCTGCTCCAGCCGTGCTCCGTCCGACCTCGCTACCGATCGGCTTGCGAGCGTTCGCCTGGGAATCACATCGGAGCAATCGACGCTCTGGATCCTGGGGTCGGTGCCCGAGGAGGTGAGGACGGGAGGCCGAGCGAGCGTTTGCAGGAATGGCGCCGGCGCCGGGCCGCGACCCGCGTCACGGCCGCAAGCGTCTCGTTCGCTATCGCCGAACCATTCGGGATTAACTGGGCGCTGCCCGTTGCTGCCAAGCTGTCGTCTCCGGGCTCACGCATGCTGCACCGTCGCTCGGAGCGCTGCGCGGCTGTACTCCGCCGACATGGCCGACGGCTCTCGCGCCGCTCGCGTTACCGGCGTCGAGGCAGGCGGCGAGGTTGCGGCCTTGCAGCCAGAGGCTGAGGAAGCCGGCGTTGAAGGCATCGCCGGCGCCGGTCGTGTCGACGAGGTTCGCCGGGTGCGCTTTAGAGACGATCTGCGCCAGCTCGGTATGCGCTTCGGCGCCTAGGGCGCCCTTCTTGACGACGAGAGCCTGTCTCGGGTGCACAGTGCGCAGCGTGTCCGCGAGTTGCATGACCTCGGCGGCGTTGGGCAGGAACACGTCGACGCCCGCGATCGCCTCCGCCACCCCGTCGCGTGAGGCGTTCGCGTCGTCCCACCCGCAATCGAGGGAGATGGTCATGCCAGCCGTCCGGGCGGCCGATAGAAGCTCGGGATGTTCGAGTGCGGTCGTCAGCTCGCCGATGTGGAGGTGGTCCGCCGCCATCTCGCCCAACGGAAGGCAGGGAATGGCGCTGCCGGTGCGACGGGTCAGGAAGGCACGGTCGCCATCGACGATCATCGCCGCCGTGATCTGCGGCTCGGTCGGCGGCACGGGCGGCTGATCGCACAGCGCGACACCGCACGATGCGATCTCGCCGGCGACCAGGCCGCCGAAGGGTTCGGCCGGAAGCGTGGCGAGGAGGTCGACCCGCGCCCCGAGCGCTGCCAGCGTCGCCGCGGTGATGAAGGCCCCGCCTCCGGCGTGGAGGCTCGCGCTCTCCGCGAAGACCTCCCGCCCCGCTCTCGGCAATCCTGCAAGACCCGCGAAGATGAGGTCGCAGTAGAGCCGGCCGGCGCACACCACCCGCAGCGGCCGGCCGGGCGCGTCCGCTTGGTTCATCGCAGGACCTCGCCGCCTTCCGCGTCGAAGACGTGCATGTTGCCGGTCGGCGCCGTCAGGCCTATCCGATCTCCGGGTTCGGGCGCGGCGCGGCCGGGGCCCGAAGCGATGATCTCGCGCCCGTCGACATCGACATAGAGGAGCGTTTCGGGTCCGAGGGGTTCTGCGACCGTGACGACGCCCGTCATCAGCGCCGCCCCGTCCGCCGCCGGCGTAAGGTCTTCGGGTCGTAGGCCGATGCGCACGGATCGCCCGGTCTCGATGGCCCGGCCAGGCAGGGCGATCCGCGTTCCGCCGGCAAGCGCGACGCCGTCGCCCGTCCACGTGCCCTCCAGCAGGTTCATCGACGGTGCGCCGATGAACTGCGCCACGAAGGTATTGGCCGGCTCGTGGTAGACTTCCGCGGGCGTTCCAACCTGCTGGATGTGACCGTCCTTCATGATCACGATCCGGTCGGCCATCGTCATGGCCTCGACCTGGTCGTGGGTGACGAAGACGATGGTGTTGCCGACGCGCGCGTGCAGCTTCTTGATCTCGAGCCGCATCTGGGTGCGCAGCTGCGCGTCGAGATTGGATAGCGGTTCGTCGAAGAGGAAGACGGCCGGATCCCGCACCATGGCGCGGCCGATCGCGACGCGCTGGCGCTGGCCGCCCGAGAGCTGGTCGGGCTTCCTCTCCAGGTAGTCGGTCATGCCGAGGATCGCGGCGACCTCGTCGATGCGCTTCTCGCGGTCGGGCTTGGCGAGGGGGGAGGTGCGCAGGCCGAAGCCGATATTCTTGCGCACGCTCATATGCGGGTAGATGGCGTAGTTCTGGAACACCATGGCGATGTTCCGGTCCTTCGGCTCCTTGTTGTTGACGACCTGACCGTCGATGGAGACGGTGCCCGAATTGATCTCCTCGAGCCCTGCGATCATCCTAAGCGTCGTCGACTTGCCGCAGCCCGATGGCCCGACGAAGACGACGAACTCGCCGTCCGCAACGTCGAGCGAGATGCCGTGCAGGACTTCGGTCTTGCCGTAGACCTTGACGAGGTCGCGGAGGGCGAGGGTGGCCAAGGATCAGGTCTCCAACTGCGCGAAGGCTTTTGCGAGGTCGCCATCGGCCGCGCGAAGCCGTGCGTCGCGTGCGCCCATACGGGTCTCGATCGCCGCGCGGTCGGCGTCGAACGCGTCGAGCGCGGCGTCGAGGGCAGCCGGCGCCGGACCGCCGAAGCGATCGCGGCGGGCGACGAAGGTTTCGGGCGCGACGGTCGTTCTGAACACGTCTTCGCCGAGGGTAGTCGGGCGGCCGGCCGCCGTCTCGAACGCGGTGGCGAACGCGTCATAGCCTTCACCGAGCGGTCGCTCCTTCGCGATGACGGCGCGGGCCGTCGCGGCGGCGATCTCATGGGCGAGGCGGAAGGACAGGCCTTCGTCTCGCACCAGCGTATCGGCGAGCTCGGTGATCGTAATGCAGGCGGCATCGCCCGTGCGGCGCACACGCTGCGTGTCGATCGACACTTTTTCAACCAGCGAGGCCAGGAGATCGACCACACGAGTGCCGCTCTCGAAGGCGGAAAAGCCGGCCTGCTGCACTTCGCCCTCCGAATCGTTCATGTCGGTGAAAGGCGTATTGTGCATCGTCATGACGATGGTGTCGCACCGCCCTGCCGTGACCGACGCGAGGTGTCGCAGGTGCTCGATTGGGACCGGATTGCGCTTTTGCGGCATGATCGAGGAGATCTGGACGAGGCTGCCGGGGACATGAAGCTGGCCGACCTCGAAGGCGGACCAGAACTGAAAATCCTGCGCGACGCGGCCGAGATGGAGCATCATCAGGCGGATGGCGGAGTAGAGGCCCGTGACGTAGTCGACCGCCGCGATGGAGCCATAGGAATTGCGCGTGGGGCGATCGAAACCAAGAAGATCGGCGACGCGGTGTCGGTCGATAGGAAAGCTCGACGTGGTAATGGCGGCGGCGCCCATCGGGCAGTGGTCGAGAACGTCGCGGGCGTCCGACAGGCGCGCGACGTCGCGTTGCAGGACTTCGAGAGCGGCCGCAAGGTAGTGCCCGAAGGTCGAGGGTTGGGCCGGCTGGCCGTGGGTGTAGGCGTTGATGAGCGTGTCGCGCTCAAGACGGGCTTTCCCCGCAATGGTCTCGGCAAGTGTCAGGGCCTGCGTCAGGAATGCATCGGCCCGGGTACGCAGCGCCATCTTGAAGACCGTGTGGTCCATGTCGTTGCGGCTACGGGCGGTGTGGAGCATGCCGCCGAGATCGGGGCCGAGGCGGCGGCGAAGTTCGGCCTCGACGAGGAAGAAATAGTCCTCGTGCTCTCCTGTATAGGTCAGGCTCGATACGTCGACCTCGCGGTCGATCCCACGAAGGGCCTCGGAGATCGCCGCGCCTTTCTCGCGTTCGAGGATGCCGGTCTCGACCAGCATCACGAGATGCGCCTTATTGATCTGCGCCATATGGCCCGCGAAGTGGGTCTTCACACCCTCGAAGAGGGGCGCGAGGACGGTGTCGCGGTAGACGGGATCGGGGAAGGTGTCGTGCGCCGTCATGAGAGCTTCGCGAGCCCGGCGCGCACGTCCGCGGCGTCATAGGTTACGAGTTCGATATGGTTGCCAGCCGGGTCGAGGAAGTTGAGCGTGACGGCCATGCCGTAGTCGTTGTGGCTCGAGGCCGTCAGCGGCTTGCCGCCATAGGTTTGAAGGCTTTCGGCGGGCAGCGCTTCGGCGAAGGCGAGAAACGCGCGGGCCGAGGCGTGGAAGGCGACCGTCCGGTCGCCGCCCGTCGGCCGCTCGCCGATAAAGAGCGAGACGCAATGCGCACCACCAGTGCGAGGCGCGAGGAAGACGGGGTGGTCCGCAGAAACGTCGTCATGCGTCTCACCGTATACCGTGAGGCCTAGGACACGGGCATACCAGTCGATCGCCGCCGGGCGGTCCTCGACGTAGAGATGGACGTGGTCCAGACGGTCGATCCTGACTAACGGGCTCATCCCTTCAGCCCCGCCATGACGACGCCGCGAATGATGAAGCGCTGGAAGACGAGGAAGACGATCAGCGTCGGCAGCACCGAGATCGCCGCGCCGGTCATGATGAGTTCCCATTCGACGGCCTGCTCCACCGAGAACGTCGTGAGGCCGACGGGGAGCGTGTACATCTCCTGGCTGTTCGTAACGATGAGCGGCCAGATGAAGGCCGTCCAGTTGCCGAGGAAGACGAAGATCGCCAAAGCCGCCAACGCGGGCTTCACCAGGGGGAGGGCGACCGTCCAAAAGATCTGGAATTCGTTGAGGCCGTCGATGCGGGCCGCCTCGATGAAGTCGTTGGGGACGGTCTCGAAGAACTGTTTCATCAAAAAGACGCCGAAGGCCGTCATGAGGCCCGGGAACATGATGCCCCAATGAGTGTCGAGCCAGCCGAGCTGCTGGCTCATCAGATACCACGGGATGACCAGCATTTCGGTCGGGATCATCAGCGTCGAGAGGATCGCGATGAACACGATGTAGCGGCCCCGAAACGAGAACTTGCAGAGAGTATAGCCGACGAGGCTGTCGAAGAAGACGTTGGAGAGCGTCGTGATGACCGCGATGACGAGAGAATTGACGAACCAGCGCATGAAGCGGCCGTCGGAGAGGACGTAGGTGTAGTTCTCCAGCGTCGGCTCTTCGGGAATGAGTTTGAGATTATAGACCTCGAAGGGGAACTTGAACGAGGTCGAGAGCATGTAGGCGAGCGGCATCACCATCGCGATGCCGCCGGCGAAGAGCAGCATCCAGCGGATGAACTGGCCGATATTGCGCGGCGGGGAACCGCCGCCGTCCTTCAAGAGCGCGTCCGACGAGGCCTTCACCTTGATCGGTTCGGCACCGAGCTCTCGGCCCACCCCTTCGACGGTCGACATCTCAGCGGTCCTTCAAAAGGCGGAGTTGCAGGAGCGAGATCGTCAGGAGGACGATGAAGAGGACGACCGTCTGCGCGGCGGCGTAGCCCATGTCGAAGGCGTTGAAGGCCGTGTCGTAGATCATTAGCACGAGTGGCTTGGTGGAGTTGAGTGGCCCGCCGGGATTGTTGGTCGTCATGTTGAAGACCTGATCGAAGATCCTTAGGAACCCGATCGAGGAGAAGACGACGAGGAAGACGATGGTGGGCTTCAGCAACGGGAGCGTGATCTCCGTCAGCACGGTCCAGGTCGAGACGCCGTCGATGCGCGCGGCCTCGTAATAGCTCTTCGGGATCGCGCGCAGCCCGGCCATGAAGATGATGATCTGGAAGCCGAGCCCCGCCCAGATCGCGGGTGCGAGGATGGCGGGGAGGGCGTTGGTGGTCGAGTTGAGGAAGGCGACCTGACCGAAGCCCATCGAGGCGAGGATATTGTTGAACACGCCGATCGGCACCGGCTGGTAGAACCAGCGCCAGACCCAGGCCATCGCGACTGCGCTCGTCATGAAGGGCAGGAAATAGAGCGCGCGCAGCATGCCATGCAGGAAGCGCACCTTGTCGAGCTGATAGGCGATCGTGAAGGCGACGACCAGGCTGAGCGGCGTTCCGATGAGGAGGTATTCGAACGTGTTGACGAAGACCTTCCAGAAGACCGGATCGTTGACGAGCTTGGTGTAGTTCTCAAAGCCGGTCCAGGTGCGCGCTCCGAGAAGGTTCCAATCCTGGAAGGATATCACGAAGGCGTTCGCCGTCGGGTAGAAACGCACCACGACGTAGAAGACGATCGGCACCGCCAGGAAGGCCCAAGCCCAGACGACCTGCTTCTGCCGGATGGTGAGGTTGGAGTACACCGGAGCGGGGGTCCTTGAGAGAATCGATCAGGCGAAAGCCGGCTTACGACACCTTTTCCTTCTCCCCTCGGGGGGAAGGTGCACGAAGGGCGGGTGAGGGGGAGACGCCGCGAGCCCGGGGATCGCTCCGACGGCGCCCGCGTCCCCCTGATCCACCTGCCGGCACCTTGTCACCGAGGCGAGAGGGACGCTGGGCGCGCCGGAGCAGGGTACTCTACTTCTTGTAGTACTCGTCGAGGATCGCCTGCTCGTCCTTCGCGGCCTGAGCCAGAGACTCCTCCACCGAAGCGCCCTCCAACTCGATCCGGCTGACCATGTCCGTCATCACCTGGCGCTGAGCGCTCTCGTCGACGAAGATCGTGGTGTTCGCGTATTCGAGACCCTTGATGAAGGGACCATAGACGGGATCGGCGGCATTCTCGTCCGTCAGTGCGGCAGACGACTTGGCGGGCAATTCGCCGACCGTCTCCAGCCAGATCTGCATCGCCTCGTCGGAGATGATATAGTCCATGAACTTGACGGCCGCGTCGTATCTCTCGCCCTCGGCCTTGGTGGTAATCGCGTTGACCCAATAGGACGAGTAGTTCGACCTCGTGCCGTCCGGTCCGGCCGGAAGCTCCGCGACGCCCCATTTCAGACCGCGCACGTCGTTGAGTGCGCCGATGCGGAACGAGCCGTCGATGTGCATGCCGGCCCGGCTCGCCTTGAAGGCGGCCTGCGCCTCGTCCATGAACGTGGAATCGGTCACGCCGAGCGTCTGCTCGAGATCGGTATACCATTTGAGCGCCGCGCGGCCGGCATCGCTGTCGTAGGCGACCGTCTTGTTATCGGCCGAATAGGGCTCGCCGCCGAACTGGCGCAGTAGCACCTCGCGGAACCAATGATGGTCCTGCCCGGTCATGCCGGAGGTGAGGCCGACCTGGGTGAGGTTGCCGGCACCGTCCTTCTTGGTGAGCGCCTCGGCGTCGGCCAATAGCTCGTCGAGCGTCGCCGGCGGGCCGTCGATGCCGGCCTCCTCGAAGAGGCGCTCGTTATAGAAGAGCGCGAGCGAGCGCACGGCCGTCGGCAACGCCCAATAGTCGCCGTCGATCTTCATCGCCTCGACCATGGGGAAGAACTCCGCCTCGATCTCGGCTGCGGGGAAGACGTCCGCAGGTAGGGGCTGAATGAGCTCGGCCGCTACGTAATCGTTGAGCCAGCCGTAGAAAAGCTGCACGACGTCCGGCCCTTCGCCGGCCGGGATCGCGGCGGCGACCTTGGTGCGATAGTCGGCGTAAGGGAAGGTGTTCATTTTAACGGTGATGTCGGGATTGGCCGCCTCGAAATTCTCGATCAGCTGCTCCATCGCCGTCACCCGGCCCTCGAAGAAATACTGCCAGTACTCTATCTCGACGGCCTGGGCGGACGCGGTCAAACCGACGGCGCCAATCGCCGTTCCGAGCATAATCGTCTTGAAGGTCTTCAGCATCGCAAGCTCTCCCGTTGTCTGGTCGCGGCCAGGTAGCGGCTTACGCCTGTCGTCCGGCCGTCTGTTCCCGGCGCTCTGAAGGCGCGTTCCTGTTCCAGCGGTAGAACAGCACAATTGAATAATCAAGTAGCTTGAGTTAATAGCACGCCATGTCCGGCCTCCTCGCACCGTCCTCGCCCGGCTCCAATCCCGGTCGCACGCGCGCCTACAACCGTCGCCTGGTGCTCAGGCACGTCCGCGCGGGCGGGGCATCCGGCCGTGCCGAGATCGCGCGGCTGACCGGGCTCTCGATCCAGGCGGTGAGCAACATCACGGGCGAACTCCTGTCCGACGGTTGGCTGCGCGAAAGCGGGCGACGCTCCGAGGGACGCGGCCAGCCGGCCAAGCAATACGTTCTCGAGCCGTCGGGCGGCTACGCGCTGGGACTGGAGTTGCGGCCGGACGCACTGCTGATCGCCCTCGTCGATCTCAACGGCGCGGCGCGGTTCACGCATCGGGAAACGTTGGACGATGCCTCGCCCGGCGCCGTCGACGGTCAGGTCCGCCATCTGCGCGACATGGCGTTGAAGACCAGTGGCATCGACGCATCGCGGTTGATCGGGGCGGGTGTCGTGATGCCCGGTCCGTTTGGCGAGACCGGTCTGAGCGGCGCGGCGTCGGACCTCCCGGACGCCTGGGGGGCGCTCGATGCTGCCGCGTGGTTCGAGGCGGCCCTGGGCGTGCCGACGCTGATCGAGAACGACGCGAACGCGGCCGCGACGGGCGAGCGCATGTGGGGCGTCGCCAAGGGCCTCGGCAGCTACGCCTTCGTCTATTTCGGACGTGAACTCGGGTTGGGCGTCGTCGCGAACGGCGGTCTCTTGCGCGGCGCGCGGGGCAATGCGGGCGAGATCGGCCACATGCCCGTGCAGGCGAACGGGCGACTGGTGCCGCTCGAGGACATCGTCAGCCGCCTCGCCCTGTCGCGCCGTCTGGTAGCGGCGTCGGATAGCGAGGCGATCGCCACCCTCCATGCTGCCGAAGACCCAATCTTGCTTCAGTGGATCGTGGAGGGAGCCTTGGCCCTGGGCCAGGCGATCCGCACCATCGAGAACCTCTTCGATCCCGAAACGATCATCGTCGGCGGGGCCATGCCGGACGGCGTTCTCGACGACCTTATCGCTCGGGTGCCGCTCAGCGAGGCGTCGGTCACCCACCACGCCATGCGGACCGTGCCGCGCCTGCTCCGAGGCGCGTCCGGTCGGCTGACCGCCACGCTCGGCGGTGCGGCGCTCGTGCTCGACCGTGCCTTCACACCGCATCTCAACAGCGCCGATATCTAGGACAAGCATGCCCCTGACCGCCCCGCAACGCATCGCCGAGGAACGGCTCCATCCGCGCATCGTCTCGCTCTGGCGGGCGCTGACGGCATTGCGATCGACGGTCGGTTTCCTGCAGTCCGGCGCTCATCCGGACGACGAGACGTCAGCCATGCTGGCCGCGCTCAGGTTCCGCGATGGGTTCGACATCGCCTATGCCTGCTCGACGCGGGGCGAGGGCGGGCAGAACGATATCGGCCGCGAGACGACACGCGATCTCGGCACGCTGCGGACCGCCGAGATGGAGCGCGCGGCCGATGTGCTCGACATGCGGCTTCACTGGCTCTCGACGAGCCCCGACGACACGATCTTCGACTTCGGTTTCTCCAAGTCCGGCACCGAGACGATGCGCAAATGGGGGCGCGAGAGGACGCTCGATCGCTTCGTCCACGTCCTGCGCGCGGAGAAGCCCGATATTCTCTGCCCCACCTTCCTCGACGTACCGGGCCAGCACGGACACCACCGCGCGATGACCGAGGCCGCCCATCACGTGATGGACCTTGCCGCCGATCCCAACGTCGAGGGCTGCGACCTCCCGCCCTGGACGGTCTCGAAGCTCTATCTGCCCGCCTGGGGCGGCGGCGGGTCGGCCTATGACGACGAGGTGCCGCCGCCCGAGGCCACGGTGACGGTCGAAGCACGGGGCATCGATCCGGTCACCGGCTGGAGCTACGAGCGGATCGCTCAACAGTCGCGCGCCTTCCACGCGACGCAGGGCATGGGCCGCTGGGTACCTGTCGGAGAAGAACGCGACTGGCCTCTCCACCTCGTACGCAGCGCGGTCGATGGTCCGGACACCGACCTGGCTGCCGGTCTGCCCGCCACGCTCGCCGACCTCGGTCTCGCTGCCGCGCAAGCTGCGATCGACGAAGCGATCGACGCGTTCCCGAACGGTGCGGCGCTCGTCCCGGCGTTGGCGGCGGCGATGAAGGCCGTTCAGGACGCCACCCCGGCGGCGGCGGACGAACACCGCCATCGCCTTCACCGCAAGGACGCCCAACTCGCTCGAGCGCTTCGGTTGGCGGCCGGCGTCGATGTCCACATACGAACCACGAAAGACATATTCCGGCCAGGCGAGACGAGCGACGTCGTCGTGGAGGTCCGGACGGGGGAGGAGGCGACGACGACCCATAGCATCGTCGTGCCCGACGGGTGGACGACCGACGGCACGTCTCTGACCGTCTCTGCCGATGCGCCGCCCACCCCCGCCTACCCGGACGCGCACGACCCGCTCCGCCCCCGCGCGCCCTATCTGGAAGTGAAGACGCATATCGCCGGCGTCGCCGCGACGACCCGTCATGCCTTCGAGAGCGAGCCGCTCGTCCTGCCGCGCACTGCCGCGACGCTCACACCGGAGACGGCGCTGATCAACCTCGCCGGCGATGCGAGGAGCATTCGCATCACGGTCTCGGACAAGACGCCGCCTGCCGCCGCGGTCGCCTTCGACATCCCGCCGGGCTGGACGGCCGCGGGGGAGGGTGCGGACATCGTCCTCGCCGCGCCCTCAGACCTCGCGGCCGGCCTCTACGAGTTGCCGCTCCTCTTCGAGGGCGCGGCCGCGTTCACCGCGCGCCGCATCGCCTATCCCCACGTCGCGCCTCGGCTACGAACGTACCCGGCCTCCCTCCGTCTGCGCGCGGTCGACGTGAGCGTGCCGGATGCCCGGATCGGCTATGTCGGCGGTGGCAACGACAACGTGCTGCACTGGCTGAAGGCGATGGGTTGCGACGCCCGCCCGCTCGACGATGCGGCGCTGACCGGAGAGGCGCTTGGCGATCTCGACACGCTCGTCGTCGGCGTCTTCGCGCTGCGGACCCGTCCTGCCCTTCGCACCATCATGGGCGACATCCATGCCTGGATCGAGGCGGGCGGCAATCTCGTCACGCTCTATCACCGCCCGTCCGACGCGTGGGATCCGGATGCGGTGCCGCCGAAACGCCTCGCGATCGGCACGCCATCGCTGCGCTGGCGGGTGACCGACGAGGGGGCGGAGGTCGAGCATCTCGCGCCCGACCACCCGCTTCTGACGACCCCCAATCGAATCGGCCCGGACGATTGGTCCGGCTGGCACAAGGAGCGCGGTCTCTATTTCGCGAGCGCTTGGGACGACGCCTACACGCCGCTTCTCTCGATGGCCGATCCCGACGAGGCACCGCATGAGGGCGCGCTTCTGAGCGCGGCGCTCGGGGCGGGGCGGCACACCCACTGCGCCCTGATCCTCCACCACGAGATGGAAGTGCTCACGCCGGGTGCCTTCCGGCTGATGGCCAATCTCGTCGCTGCCGCGCGCTGACGGCGATGGCGGGCGCGATGGCGACGTCGGCCCGCGACAACCGCATCGCGTCCGTCTGGCTCGTTGCCGACATGTCGCTCAACATCGTCGCGCTGACGATCGTGAAAGCGATGGGGGCCGATTATCCCGCCTTGCAGCTCGTCTTCCTGCGTGCCGCGATGGGCCTTGCACTCCTCCTCCCCTGGGCGTGGAGGCACCGCGCGGCCTTTGCGACCGTCGATCGCCTGCCAGTGCACGCGCTTCGCATCGCGCTCTCGATCGTGACGCTCGGTACCAGCTTCTTCGCGATCGCGCGGCTACCCTTCGCGCTCTTCACAGCGATCAATTTCACCCGCCCGCTTCTCCTGATGGCGATGGCCGCCGTCCTGATGAGCGAGCGTATAAGCCGGCCGCGTTGGGTGGCGGCTGGATTCGGGCTCGGCGGCGCGGTGGTCGCGATCGAGCCATGGCGCGGGTCCTGGACCGGCGCGGCCCTCCTCGGCGTCGCCGCGCTCGGCGTCACGGTCCTGTCCGGCACGGCCGCCATCATCGCCACCCGCCATCTCAAGGGCACGCCAAGCGTGGTGATGATGGTTGTCTACACGGCCGGCCTCATGCTCGGGACGCTGCCCTTCGTGGTGGCGGACTGGCATCCGGTCGCACCTGAGCACTGGCCTCTCCTCCTCACCATCGGCGTCTTCTCGCAGAGCGCGCAGTTCTGCTTTCTGAAAGCACACTGGCTGGGAGAGGCGGGCGTGCTCGGCCCCGTGTCCTATGCCAGCCTCATCCTATCGGCCCTCGCCGGCTATCTCGTCTTCGCGGAGGTTCCGAGCGCAAGCATGATCCTCGGCGCCGCCATCATCGTCGGCGCATCGCTCCAGGCCGCTCGCGTTGCGTGAGGTCTGTTCGTAGGAGAGAAGGCCGAACGAGGTTCAACGTTTCGCCTCCGTCCGTTTGTCCTACCGCCGGCCACGTCGCCGACCCTCACGGAGCGACGGCGCATTCCACGATCTCCTACTGCTGAGTTCCAAGGGAGGCTGTCGGCTCCCTTCGCCGGCATAGGACCTTCCCGTCCGAGCCGAAGGCCTTCCGCGTTGAGTAGGCGAGCCCAGGTTCAGATGTCGTCATTCCCGTGCCCGTTCCGTACTCGTCATGACAACTTCGAAGGCCTGGCCGTCGGCACTTGGTGGTACCGTCACGACCTTGGACGCACCGAAGGCCGCCTCGTTCCAAGCGCCGATGATGACGGGCTTGCCGACAGGAACGCTGATATGGGTACCGGCGGCGATCACATCGCCGCAACCCTGAAGGCGATCGTCGGCGTCGCGTTCGCGGTCCTCGCACAGCACGGAGTTATAGGGTGTACGGATTGGCGCCCCGTCCGCTCCCAGCACCGTGACAGTCACTTGGGCAAAACCGCTCGTTTCCTCGTTGTCGACGTTGGTGGGTTCCTCGACCGGCTGCCGCTCGGGATCCGTGACTACAAACGGTAGGGGCTCCGGCGCGCAGCAGTCTACCTCTGCCGGCTTCCCGAAGATGGGGGGGGCGGGAGGTGCCTCCTCTTCGATCGCGCCCTCGCCGAGGATGAGGTCGATCACGGGATCGGTTCCCATCGATACGCTGAACGGCGTTTGTAGATTGACCCGTGTGCCGTCCACCTCGAACGACGAGAGCGCCACGTAATCGCCTTCCCGCATCGCGCCTTTGGTCGCGATCGTGGGGAAGGAGGCGCGGTCGGGCGCACCGTCGCCTCCATACTCCGCCGGGATCGGCTCGCGCACCGTCTCGCGGTCGTCGAGGATGGGCAGCGTGGACGCGTCCGGCGCGACGAGATCCTCGGCCCGATACACCCAGGTGCCGAGATAGTTGCCCGAGCCCGTGCTGCGTTTGTAGGTACTGTCGTTGAGAAGCGTTCCGTCGACGGAGCCTTCGTAGACGCGCAAAAATACGCGCTCCGGTAGGGTGGGTTCAGAGACAACCGGCTCGGGTTCCCCCTCGCCGAAGTGTGGTGGTTCAGGGCTGGGTCCGGGCACGGACGATCCCTCGCCGTTCTCGACCGTAGGGTCGCTATCCGCCGGCGTAGTTTGGCCTACATCCGCCGTCTGGCCGGCGAGCATGGTGATCGTGAAGGTCTCCGCCGTCGCATCCGCTGGAATATCGACGATCTGCTCGGCGCGCTTGTCCGCGTACCTGCTTTCGAACACCACGACCTGGGGTCCCGGCCGGAAGAAGGTCGCGCCGCGCGCGCCCGTGATGGAAGACTCGCCCCAGGCGCCGCAGTCCGTCAGATTTCCGTCTGTGTCGCGCGGCTGCACGGGGCAAGAGCTCGTATAGGTCTGGTAGCCGTCGTTCAGGTCGGTACCTCGTTGGTCGATCACCTCGACCTTCGCCGTGACGATGGGTGCGATCGTGATCTTGGGGCGGTGGTCGTCGCCCGGCTCGAGCGTGAGGCGTTCGCGGTGAACGGCGCCGCCCATCTGAAGCACCATCTCGTACTCGCCGGACGGGATCGGCCCGAACTTGCCCGAGACGGCGGACTCGTCCGCACGAACGCCGTTCACGACGGGATAGTATTTGCGCGTCGTGTAGCCGTAGGAAAAACGCTGGCCGGTGGCCGGATCGCGAAAGGAGCCCGATCCCGTGATGAGTTCCTGCCCGTCTGCGGTCAGCATTTCCGGCTCGATATAGGCGATGCCGGCGACGACATCGACCACCGCGTCCATGCCGGGCCGCACCGCGATGGTCGATGCGGCGTAGGTCGGCTCGCTGATGCCGGAGAAGCGCGACACCAGAACGTAGTCGCCTTCGGTCGGCGCATCGAGACGAACCTCCGGGATCAGGCTCTGTCCGTCCGGGCGAGCGTAGAACTGTGTCAGGCCCATGCCCAACTCGGTGGCGGCGGGGAAGCCGTCGGTGGGCGACCACCCTTCCAGATCTTCGGCGCGGTAGAGCCGTGCATAATCATACCCGTTGCGCCCGGCCTCCAGAAGCCGCGTCTTTTCCGGATCGGCCCAGAGGAAGATCGCAAGCTCAGGCGGGATCGTCTCGACCGGCTCCGGCTCAGGTTCCGGTTCGACGCGCACCAACGCATCGGTCAACGCGGTCTGAAGGGCTTGGCCATCGCCGGCATCGAAATACTTGCCGCCCGTGCCATCGGCGAGGCACTGAACCTGTGCCCGCTCCGAAGGATCCAGCCCGAAACCGACGACATGGGCCGTGAAGTCGATGCCGAACCGTTCCAGTTCGGCGGCCAGCGCGCACGGATCGCCGTTGCACGATTCGATACCGTCCGTGACCAGCACCACGGTCGCGGGCCGCTCGGTATAGCGCATGCCCTCTGCCGCCACCCTGACGGCATCGGTCAGCGGGGTCATGCCCTTGGGCGTGATGGAACGCGCAGCCTCCAGCATGGCCGGCACGCTCGATTGCGCCGGGCCAACGGGCACCATCGTCTGGATGTCCTGGCAGTTCTGCTCTCGGCGCGAGAACTGGTGTCCGTAGGCGACGAGACCCAGGCGCATCGTATCGTCGATGCCGCCCAGAACCTCCGCCAGCGTATCGCGCGCGACCTCGATCTTCGTCGGCCCCACCTCCCCACCATCGACCCGCCCCCACATCGAGCCCGAGCCGTCGAAGACGATGACGGTGTCGGACGCGGCGGACTGAGCGTGGACGTGTGGGGTATGAACGAGAAACGCCAGGGTGAGCGTCAGAACGGCTCGTTCAGCCGTCCTGCGGGCTGCTCGCCCATGATCAGGGACGGAAGTCATTGCGTATCTCCTCGTTATCGCCTTCCACCGCGAACTCCCCCGTCACGGGCGTCTCATCGGCCGATCCGGCGGAAGGCCGGCGAGACGGCATCCACCCCGCCCAGCGCCGTGCCGACCCTGGGATAGGGTTGGACATGATAGGCGGGGCCATAAGGTTCGAATGGCGAGGGGTCGTAGCGGGACGTGATGGCTTCTGGCTCTCTCTCATCGGTCGATTGAATCCACTCGACCCTTCCGCTTGGCTGCAGGTCACTGCATCTGGGCGTGTAGGCGATGGCGATCTCGTACCGGCCCGATCGGTTGCTCAGCGTCAGGTCGCTGGTCTGCTCGTCGACGCCCAGCTTGCCGGGCGGGCCTCGCCAATAGGTCCCGCCGCACGGTGTCCGCCGTCGACGCAACGAGCCGCTCGTTAGCGAAAGCGATCCGATCCCACGGATGCGAACGGACGCGTCGCGTGCGGTCTCTATCGAAATCCGGACCGCCTCGTTTCGGCGGTACGAACCGTCCAGGATGTAGTGGCCGGGTTCGAGGGCGAAGGTCGCGCGTGGTCCATCGGCTCCCCCCGCTCGAGGCTCGAGGCCGTTAAGTTGACCATCCGCGCCGACCGAAGCGGGCGCGTTGCCCGATGCGTTCGCCACGCCCGTCACCTCTTCCCACCGATCGTCGGGCTGGTCGACCGTCATGGTGGCCAGCGCGTCCGGCTCGTGGACCATCTCGATGCCCATCTGCCAGCTACCGCCATTGAGATACGGCGCCGCGGCGAACGCACAGTCTTGGGCGAACTCCCCGCCCGTGGGACAATTGTGGGAAGGATCGTACGGTAAGCAGATGAAGAGGTCGGCCGAACCGGGATCCTCGCATCTCAGCTGCCCGCACTGGACGTCCACCGATACCGGTTCGGGCGGCTCGTCCTGTCCAAGAAGCTTCGCGCGTACCTCGACCATGCCCGAATGCCCCTCCGGCAAGCTGAACGTCGCTTGCGTCGCGTCCGCCGTGCTCAGACTGGCCGGATGCGATGCCGACCAGTCCCCCACCCCCGTCTCGCCCGGGCAAGAGGCGTCCTGGACCAGTTGCGCGCTCACCTTCGCCGGCTCGCCCGGAGTGCATTGTGCACTTGCGGTCAGCGCAGGCTGGCAGAGGTCCGCCATGATCAGTGCTACATCGAAGCGCTCCGGCGCATCGGGCAAGCTGCGCTGGCCACCTTTGGACGTAGAGATTGCCTTCACGAAGACGGGAAAATCCTCGCGCGATTCCGAGGTGCGGATGCGCACGAGGTTCGGATCGTTCGTCGATTCGATCTCGTGCCCGCTGCCGTCCAGCGTCCACCGCACGCCGGTGTCGAGCGCATCGCGCACGTCCGCCCGCATGGTCACGACGTCGCCCGGGCGGACGCGCGTGTCGCCGGGGTCGATCGAGACGACGATCGGCTTCACTTCGATCTGTCGGCTCCATTCGGGAAGCGCCTGGTAGCCGAACCGCTCGCGATCGCGCCGCAACCTGACGCCCAGGGACTCCTGCCCGACCTCCATGGGGAAGTAGGCGAGCTCGTTCTGCCATTCGAGCGCCTTGAAGGCCGGGCCGTCGGCGCTGAATACCGTCACGATCTCGTGCTCGAACCATTGGGGCAGGTCCTCGAACGCCGTGACTGCGCATCGTTGCGGGGGCACGACGAGGCTGTTGCCGGTCCCGGCCTTGACGATGTTCGCCATCAGCGTGTCCTGAGCGAGGTTGATCGCCTCGCCGCGGACATGGTTCGAGTTCGTCAACAGATCGCGGGTCGTCTGGCGCACGAGGCGTATGTCACTCATGGCGGCGGCCTGGAGGGCGACATCGGCGATCACGCCAGATGCGTCGAACCCTTTGGAGATCGTCTTGACCGTCACGTTGGTGACCCGGCCGCGCTGGGGGTTATCCTCCTCGAAGCGCGTCTTGGACAGCGAGAAGAGCAATCGGGGCTCGAAGGCCGAAGGATAGGTTCCCTGGACGAAGGCGAGCCCGGCATTGGCGGCGGTGAGTGCGACGCCGCCCACGTTCGTCGCCGCCTTGGCAGCGGGATGCGGAACGAAGCCCAGGCCGGTCAGCGTGGGAGCGGCGACCGCGTTCGTGGTGCGGATCGCGCGCTCCGCGTCGCTCTGCTCGCCCATCATGCGCGCCAGCGTCGTCATGTCCGAGGGGCAGGCGATACCCAGCGGGGCGCCGATCTGGATCCGGCGAAGGAAGCCGCGCGGCACCCCCGGCGCGATCTCGCCATTGCGCTCGGCCGCGCTCGTGGCGAACCTGTTCGCGACCCACGCTTGGCGCGCCACCCCCCTCGCCACGTCCGCTCGTGCCAGCAGCGCGTTGCGCATGGCGATCTCGTCTTCGTCCAGGCCTTCGTCATCGAGCGCCTCATCCAGCGTCGCGTGCGTTGCCTCAGACAGCGTGTCCGCCAGGCCGGTCGGTTGCTCGGTCATCCGATCAAGGTGGCCGAGCGCTCCGAACAGGTCGTCCAGGCTTGCGCGGACGACCCTCACCGCATCCGGGGCGGGGGGAAGTGGAAGAATGCGGAACGGGACGGGCTCGCACGCGTGCGTCCCTCCGTCCGACCCGCTCGCCAGCGCGGCGACGATGGACAATGTGACGTTGCCACCTGCCAGCGCCATGGATGGATGGGGAGGAACGACGAGTTCCGTCCGGTCGTCGCCCGCCGCGATCAGCGGAAGGACGAAGGGATCGTCGTCGCCGTCCGAGCGGACGATGACGGCGGCGAAGGCGGCATTTCCATCACCGTTGGGAAAGCCGAGACCATCGCGAAAGCCGAGCGACACGCGCTCGAGTGGTTCCGCACGGTCGACATCGAGCGTAATCGCCGCGCAAAGCGCCCCCGGGTCGATCGAGCCGCTCCGCGTTTGCGTCAGGCCGGGCGCGGTGGCGCCGACGTAGGCCAACGAGGCGATGGAGAACCCCGCCAAGCCGCGGGCCAGACGGGTAGCGTGGGTTCGATCGGTCCGCATCATCGCGCCATGACAGTCAGGTTGCCGCCCCACACGTGACCCATCTCGCCGCTAGCGGTCTTCACCTTGCACCAGCCGCGGGTCAGAGCGTCGTTGCGCTCCGACGGGCTCATCGCCTCCCAGCCGCTCGCATCGGGGACGTTGGTGCAGCCGAAGACGCCGATGCCGGTGGTGCCGGTCACCAGGTGGCCGATGGTCGGCGCGTCGTTGTCAGGCCGGGAGCGGACGGGGGCTGCCATGCCAGCGGGTCCCACGACTTGGTAGGCATCGCTCCAATGGCCGACGGCAGGGCGGAAATACTCGTTGGGATCGACATCGTCGGGAATGTCGGGAAGCTCGGACCTTGCCTCGGCCTCATCCCGCTGTCTCTGCATGTCCTCGTCGATGCGACGCTGCTCGTCGGTCATGTCCTCGACCCCGCCCATGAAGGCGCCGATGGGCATGAACTCGAGGAGTTCGTCGCGCCACTCGCGCACGCGGCAATCGTCACCGCGCTTGGGCGCCTTGCCCTGGAAGACGATATCGCGGAACCCGGTCGGTCCGGCGGGCATGACCAGCCAACCCTCGACCGGATAGCCCATCGGCTCGCAGCCGCGCTTGAACGTATAGGCGGTGCCCTGAATGAACTGCGCGGTGCCGTTGTAGATAATCTCGGCCTCTGCAAGAAGCGTTCCCTCCGCCACGCCCGCTCCCGCAAGACCTTTGCGGGGCGTGTCGTAGCGGATCTCGATCGAGCCGAGACACTGGATCACGGATACGATAGAGCCGTTGTGGTCGTATCCGGTATCGTCACAGTCGGGGCCGTGGCGTGAGGCGTAGGCCGAGTTTGCGCTAAATAGTCCAGCAGCAAGACCGAGCGCTGCCAATAAAATTGCGGTCCTTCTTCCGAGATATATGAAGAATTGCTCAGTGCAGTATCCCAGTATATGCATACATACCCCTGAAAGACATCATCATACGGACAATTTATTGCAGGCCTCTGTTGTTGAAGTAACCACTCCACATTCCAGAAGCACGACTAGCATTCGGAATGCTATTCTTCAGCCAACAGCGGTGATTAGAACCGTCTCCGTAGTGGTTTCCGTGTACGAGCGTGTACGATGAACATTGCAGATCATCTTGGCATCTTTGCGCACACGTGCTGACTGCATACTTATGAGGCCCAGGGGAGAGCTCGAAACTATCGTAGTCTGACCCCCTCAAATCGCCTCCCTCAATTTTGGTGTGCGTGTTGACGAATCCGAACGTCATTCGTCGATCGCTCACGAGCTTGGTGAGGCCTCCCCAACTATCTTTCAGCCAGCACATGGCGGTCGGCGCTTGGACGTGTGCTGGAACGTAGGTAAAAGCGCGACATTGGCTCTCAGATCGACAAAGATCGGCACAGTCCTCAGCATCTTCATACTGCTTCATTTGTACTGATCTGTAGTCGCTTCCGTAAAAATTGCTCTCCGGAACGATTCGTATCACGCGTTCGAAGCTGTAGCTGCTTTGCGGAACATCGCTTGCAGTCGCCGGATTGGTGAATATCATGCCCAAGGCCAATGCCGAGGTAAGTATACCAAGCAAATTCTTTTCACGCATGGAAATAACTCCCTGTAATGTACTAATGTGGTATAATCCGCTGCTAGTTCGAGAACGTCGGCGGTGGCGTCAGCCACTTGGGCGTATGGATCGGGCCGCGCGTGGTCCGCGTCAGTGGCCAGCTTCCAGAGGTCCCCTGTCCGTACCAGCCCCACTGGGAGCGCTGCCGGTCCTGTTCGATGGGGTCCATGAGGCGCGAGGAGAATGGCCAGCGGACCCAGCCGACGCGATCGGTGTTCGTGAAAACGCCCTCGTAGGCGTTGCCGACCCATTGCGCGGCGATAACGCCCACGTCCGAGTAGCTACCGGCCATCATCAGATCCCGGTGGATGAGGTCGATTGTCCCGAAGGGCGAAGCGAAGCGGCCGTCCAACTCGGAGCGCGTGTTGCGCGTGATCATGGAGGGTTGGCCGGACCGGGTGAAGTTGTGCATCGCATCCGGCATGCCAGGGCTCGCGAGACTGCCGGACCATTCGCCCCGTCCGCTCCCATCCACGAAATGCCAGTCGCCGACGAAGCGGGTGGCCGTCATGCGGAAGTCGAACACACCTGCCCGGGGGCCGTTCGTGAATACGCCGTGTATGCGGGACGTGCGGTTCACCGCGTAATGCGCACCGACGATGATGCCTCGGTCCGCATAGTCGCCGATTACGTAGTCGCCGAACGAATGCAGTCGCAGCTGGCCGTGGTCCGTGCTCCAGATGCCGGAGCGGCTGACGCGGGCTGAAGCCTCGGCCGTCGCCCGCATGACCGAGGAGGCCGCCAGCCCGGCTGCAAAGCTGCCTATTCCCTTTAGAAAGCGGCGCCGGCAAGTGCTGTGGGCCGGCGCGTCTGGGCCTGCCACGACATCAGTCCCCATTCGGTTCGTCATTGCAGTATCTCCCGACCATAAATAGATCAATACAACTGTTATTTTGCATTTATATTATAATTCCTGTACGTAATCTGAACGGTTTGTTCATGAAGGCAGTGAGTTTGCTGTTCGGTTATTTTCTATCGGGGTTGTCGAACCCGCATCATCGGTAGTGTGTAGGCCGCGTCGGTTCCCTGGCGCCCGAAGGTCACGCGTACCTCTTGCCGGCCAGGGTCGAGCCGTACGCTCAACGTTTCAATGATGGCGGTGTGGGTCGACCATTCGGGTACGAGGTCGGCGGGGTAGCGCATCGTCGACGGCAGGTAGACGATGACCGCCTCATCGCGCGCCGCCTCGGCGCAAAGTTGCTCCAGAATGGAGGTCGGAGGACAGTGAACGGTCGAGTCCGCGCGCACCTCCAGTTCCGAACCCTCGTCGGAGATCAGGAGGTTCATCGTGAAGTCGCCGAGCCCGTAGGCGAACGTGCCCGAGCTATCGGAGCTAACGTCCAACGGGTAGGCGCCGCCCGCTTTCACGACCCTCTCGATCCCGTCTCGCCCGAGCGATGTCGGCCGAAGTTTCAGCTCGCCGCGCACGCCGGTTCGATCGGCGAACCAAGAGCCTTCGACGCGATCGCCTATGAAGGCCAAGCCCTGGTCGCCATCGCCGTCGATGGGAAACCAGAACCCGCCTCGATCGATGGCGATGGCCTCGGACGCCTGGAACACCCGCATCGGGTTGCCCCATCGCGGCAAAACGACGCCGATAGGGAGGGAAGAGGTCCGTCCGCTGGACGCGATCTCGATAAGCGCGATCACGCCGCCACCGCCATCCACGACCTCGTAAGTCCCGGCTTGCAGGGCGAAATTCTGCATGGTGGGAACCTTCACGAAGATCGGCTCGAGCGTTCGAGATCGAACATCAATGAAGGGCGACGAAGCCGCCGGCTGTGCGAGCCCCGCCGAGGGCGCGCATAGCGCCGCAGCGATAACACTTGCCGCTAAGCTCGACGTGGCGCCCCGTTCGACAATGGACTTCGCTCGACCCGGTCGTGCGCAAGGCATCGGTGACCTCCCCCGGCGGTTCTGCAGAGTTCACGTTGCAGGAAGGGTGAGCGCGCTTCTGCCCCCAGATGGGGACAATCGGCCGATGGTCGGTGGCTTTCCGGACCCGCCGGTCCACATCGACGCGTGCCAAGTCCAGGTGCTGTATCGAAGCGGAACGCCCCATGCCGGTGACACCCTGTCTTGTCCGACTGCGAACACGATATCGCCCTCCGGGGGCCCCACGGATTCTTCGCCTATCGTAACGCCCCGTTAAGCCTATCGCCGCAGCTTACGCGCGGGGTTACGGTTGCGTAGGACGATCGGCAGACCTCAGGGGCAAGTCTATGACGCGATTACCGGTTTGGATGAAGTTGGCGGCACTGTGCGTCGCCTGCATGGTATTGATGGCAGGCGTGCTCGCCTTCTATGCCGACAGCCAGATGCGGTCCCGGATCAAGTCCGACGTGCTGGCCATGCAGGAGCGAAATCTGATCGTCGCGGCCCAATCGCTAGCTGTTCGCGTCGATGGCGTCGTGCTTGGCGTCAATGCCGACGACACGATCTCCCGCGTTACGTTCGCGGCGTGGCCCGAGTTCGCGACCGAGGCGACGCCCGATCACACCTTCATCGACGGCGTCGGCATGCTCACCGGTGAGACGGCGACCATTTTCGCCTACGATCCGGCCGAGCGCGATTTCATCCGTCGCACAACCAACATCGTGAAGCCGGACGGACAGCGGGCCGTGGGCACCTACCTCGGGGAGGGCAGTGCGGCTTATGATCCGATCATGTCGGGGGAGGCCTATCTCGGAACGGCCAACATTCTCGGCATCTCCTACGAGACCCTCTACATGCCGATCTTCTCGGACGATCCCACCGTGGCGCGTAGCGAGAACGGTGTGGCGGGCATTCTCTATGTCGGCGTGAAGGACGCGGCGTTGAAGGCGGCGATCGCCGCCCTCGAGCGTGGCTTGACGATCGCTGCCGTCCTGATCGTGCTCGTGGCCGCCGCGCTGGCCGGTTTCGCCTGCTGGGCGATGCTGCGCCCCTTGCGCACCGCCGTCTCGCAGATGAGGCAGCTTGCGGATGGCGAGACGATCGACGTCGCGGTCACCCGCAAGGACGAGCTTGGCGAGATGCAGAGCGCGCTCGCCGAACTTGCTGCAACGGCGGAGGTCGCGTTCCGGCAGGCGCAGATGATGGAGCAGTCGGACGCGGCCGTCATGACGGCGGACCCCACGAATGACATGCGCGTGGACTATGCCAACCCGGCCGGCGAACGGCTCTTCGCGGACCTTTCTCAGAGGTCGTCGACTGGCGCGGCGACCCTTCAGGGTGCCATGATCGATGCGTTCTTCGAGAACCCGTCCGAGATGCGCAGGCTTCTGGCCGACCCGGCTCACCTGCCGCACGATGCGCGGATCGAGTTTGGCGGCGAGATCCTGGACCTCAAGGCCTCGGCACTCCACAACCGCGATGGCTCCTATGCCGGCCCGATGCTTCACTGGACGCTCGCTACCTCGCAGGAGCGGCTGGCGAGCCAGTTCGAGACGGACATCGGCGCCCTTCTCGACCAGGTCGGGACCGCCCTTGCCACGCTTACCGATCGCACCGGGCTTCTCGAGGAGGCATCCAACTCCAGCCGCATGGACAGCGACGAGACGGCGAAGGTCGCCATCGAGGCCTCGGAATCCGTGCAGGCCGTTGCGGCTGCTGTCGAAGAGCTCGACCAGTCCTTCGCGGAGATCGCGCGGCGCATTGCGGAGAACGCCGAAATGGCCCGCCGTGCCAGCGAGGCGACGACCGAAGCGAGTTCCTCTGGCGCGGCCTTGGAAGAGGCCGGTAAGCGGATCACCGAGGTCATCAGCCTCATCGCCGACGTCGCGGCGCAGACCAACCTTCTGGCGCTCAACGCGACCATCGAATCGTCTCGAGCCGGCGAGGCGGGACGGGGCTTCGCGGTCGTCGCAAGCGAGGTCAAGGAACTCGCACAGCGCGCGGCCAATGCGACGGCCGAGGTCACGACCGAGGTCGAGCGGGTCAATGCCGCCGGCGGCGCGCTTCTCAAGGCGGTCGAGAACGTGCGCGGCGCCATCGGCAGCGTCGACGAGATCAGCTCTACGGTCGCAGCCGCCGTCGAGCAGCAGCAGGCGACGACCTCCGAGATCAGCCGCGCCGTCCACGGCGTCGCGTCGAGCGCACGGCGCGTGCAGGATCTCGCCGCCAAACAGAAGGACAGCTCCAACCACACCGGCCAGGCGGCCGGCGAGGTCGGAGGCATCACCAAGGGCCTGCGCGATACCGGCCGGGACCTCGGGGAACGCGCCGCCAGCTTCCTCCGCGCACTGCGCCAAGCGGCTTAGCGTCCTATCCGAACAGCGGGTCGGAGGACAAACGGTAGGAGAACCCCGGCCAGGTCGCCCCTATGGCGAATAGGATCCTCGGGCAGGCGCAAGCGACTGATGGCTAAAAGTCGGTTCGCCTGTCTGCCGCTGTTTCCCAGGAGGCACTGTTGTTCCAATGACCGCCACGCTGGACCATCTCAACACGAGCGCCTTTGTAGTGGGGGGCTTCAAGGCTGGACCAGAGGGTGCGGATTGTCCGGCCGCAGTAGGATCTCGTATTTTGCCGAGCTACTCCAAGGCGAGTGAGCTGAGGCGGGCGTGATTCAGTATCGGAAGATGCAGGGAGGGGACGATCAGCCGCGGACCTGACGGCCGGTGTCGGCGCTAGCTCGTTGATGAAGCTGGAGAACGGTCCCCATTGCCCTGATCTCTCGATGAGCCTGTCGTGACACGGCCCGCGCCGGACCCAGCCGCTTCACGAAAAGAATCAAGTCCGGGCGCGGCGACGCGTCACTCCATGAACCGCGCTTTGCGGGTCGCTATATCGGTGAAGCTCAGAAGACCAGCGTCAACTCTCATACCGTACGCCGTGCCAGAACCCGGGGCGGGTCTCGGTGAGGTCGCCCATGTCGGCGCGTTCGAGGAAGCGGGCGGTCTCGGCATCGGCGGCGTCGAGGATGGCGGTCTCGTCGACGCTTGAGACCTTGCGGTCGCTCATCAAGACGCGTCCGTCGACGATGACATCGCTTACGTCATTGCCGTTGGCGAAGTAGACGATGCGCATGACGGGCATGTTGAAGGGCGTGAGGTGCGGGCGTGCGAGGTCGAGCAGCGTCACGTCGGCCTTCTTGCCGACCTCGAGGGAGCCGATGTCGGCGTCCATTCCGAGCGCCACCGCTCCATCGATCGTACACATGGAAAGCGTGCGGCCGGGCGGTAGCCAATCCGGATCGCGGTGATGGGTGCGGTGGTAGTGCATGGCCTGCTGCATGTGGCGGAACATGTCGGCCGAGCGGTCGGGCGCCGTCGCGTCGGAACCGAGGGCGACGGTAACGCCGCGTTCCATCATTTCGGTCGCCGGGCAGCGTCCCATGATCGACGCGACCGCACTGGGGTTGTGGGCGATGCGTGTGTCGGTTCCGGCGACGAGGTCGATCTCCTCGGCCGGCAAGCCGATGGCATGCGACAGCAGCGCGTCGGGTCCGAGGAGACCCAATTCGTGCGCGATCGCGACGCTGCCGGCTTGGTGCCCGTCTTGGGTGAAGATGGTGCCGGTCTCGCGCGAGAGGGCGCGGGCCTCGATGGCCTGGTCTTTCGCTTCCTTCAGAAGTGCTGCGTCCAGCTCGGCGACATGTTCCTCTCGAATGGTGGGCGTCAGCATGGCCATGCCGATCCGGACGCCGTTCGAGCCGTGCCAGCGGGCGATGAGGTCGCGGCAGGTCGCCATCTGTTCGGCGAAGGAGACAGGCTTCTCCGTGCGGTCGTCGCCGTTCCAATCGGCATAGGTGCGTGGGAAGGGTGGACGGGTCGAGCCGATCGCGACGACGGACCGCGTCCCGACCTCCAGCACGCCATCGACATGCGCGTCGCCGTATTCGGGCGCATCGGTGCGCATGATGGAATCGCCGCCACCGAGCAGCGAGACGCCCGTCGTGACGCCGAAGCGCAGTCGCTCCAGCGCCGCGAGCTGCGCCTCTGCGCGCCAGAACGCCGGCGTGGAGGCCACGGTATAGGCGATCTCGCAAGCCTTGTACCAGACGTCGTGCCGCTCGCCGCCGAAGGTCTTGATGAGGCCGTGGCCGGCATGGGCGTGGACGTCGATCAAGCCTGGGAGAACGGCTTTGCGGCGCGCGTCGATCGTCTCTGGCGCGTCGTGCGCCGCGGTGATCTCATCGGTCGTGCCGATGGCGACGATGCGGTCGCCCGTGATGGCGACGGCGCCGTCCTCGATGACGCGGCGCTCCGGGTTCATCGTGATGACGGTGCCGTGGAGGATCAGGAGGTCGGCCATGTGGGCTCCGGCGTTGGGTTGGTGGGTGGCGCGGCGCCGTCGAGCGCATCGAGGCGGGGGATGAGGTCGAGCAATTCGCGCGTGTAGGGATCGCGCGGGGTCTCGAAGAGCGTGTCCGCGTCGGCCAGCTCGCAGATGCGGCCCGCGCGCATGACCGCCACGCGGTCGCACATCTGACGAATGACCGGCAGATCGTGGCTGATGAGGACGAGGGTGAGGCCGTAGGCGTCCTTCAGGTCCTTGAGGAGGTTGAGGATCTGCGCCTGGACGGAGACGTCGAGCGCCGATGTCGGCTCGTCGCAGACGAGGACGCTGGGGCGAGACGCGATGGCGCGCGCGATCGAGATGCGCTGGCGCTGGCCGCCCGAGAAGGCATGCGGGAAGCGTGCGCCTGCCGAGCGCTCGAGGCCGACGTCTTCCAAGAGCGTCAGGGCCTGCTCGCGCGCGTTGGTGCGGTTCCGGGCCAGCCCATGGTGGAGAAGGGGTTCGGCGACGATGTCATGCACCCGCATCCGGGCGTTCAGCGAAGCGAAGGGGTCCTGAAAGACCATCTGCATGCGTCGGCGTGCTCTCGCGAGACCGCCGGAGGCGAGGTCGGAGCCTTCGAAGGAGATTGTGCCGGATGTCGGCTCCAGAAGCCCGACAAGAGCATTGGCGATGGTCGACTTGCCGGAACCCGACTCGCCCACGAGGCCGAAGGTCTCGCCGCGTTCGACAGCAAAGGTCACGCCATCGACGGCGCGGAACGGCTCGGTGCGACGCAGCCAGCCGCCGCCACCGAAGGCGACGACGAGTTCGTGGACTTCGATGGGCGGACCTTCGGACACGGACTCCGGTTCGGCAACGCGAGGGGCCGGAGGGGCCCGCCGGCTGGCCTCGATCTCACTGTCGCCCTCAATGAAGTTGATGCGCGGAAAACGGTCGAGGACACGGCCGAGGCGCGGCACGGCAGCTATGAGGCTGCGCGTGTAGGCGTGGCTCGGCACGCCGAGGACTTGCGACGTCGGCCCGCTCTCAACGACCTGCCCGCGGTACATCACCGTCACGCGGTCGGTGGTTTGGGCGATGACGCCGATATTGTGGGTCACGAGGAGGACGCCGGTCCCCTGGCGCTTGCAGAGATCGCGCAAGAGATCGAGGATCTGGGCTTGGACAGACACGTCGAGCGCCGTCGTCGGCTCGTCGGCGACGACGAGGCGGGGCTGGCACGCGAGCGCCATGGCGATGACGACGCGCTGACGCATGCCGCCTGAAAAATGATGCGGATACTGGCCGAGCCGTCGTTCCGGCTCGGGAATACCGACCGCGGTGAGCAGTTCGATCGAGCGCATGCGGATCGCGCGGGCATCGAGGTCGAGATGGAAGCGCAGCGTTTCGGCCAGTTGCGCGCCGATCGTGAAGAGCGGATTGAGGGCTGTCAGCGGGTCCTGAAAGATCGCGCCGACGTCCCGGCCGCGTACCATGACGTGCTTTTCGCGGCGCTCGGCATGGCCGACGGTGCGCAACTCGCGCCCCTCCAAACGCATGGTGCCGCCGGTGATCCGTCCGGGCGCCTCCAGCCCGAGAATGGCGGAGCCGAGCGTCGATTTACCGGCGCCCGACTCGCCGACGAGGCCGTGGATCTCGCCGGGCTGGATTGTGAGGTCCGCGCCCCGGACGGCCAGAAGATCCGGTTGACCGATGCGCGTGAAGGCGATGTCGAGGCCACGGATCTCGAGGAGGGGCGGACCTGTCACCACGTCGTCCGCCATCATCGTAGCTTTGGATTGAGGTAGTCGCGCAGGAAGTCGCCGATGATGTTCATGCAAAGGACGAGCGTGACGAGGGTCAACGAGGGGAACACGACGACCCACCAGACGCCGGAGAACAGGAACTCGTTGCCGATGCGGATGAGAGTGCCGAGACTCGGGCTCGTCGGCGGCAGACCGACGCCAAGGAAGGAGAGCGTCGCCTCTGTGAGGATGGCGAGGGCCAAGTTGATAGAGCCGATGACGAGGATCGGCGAGAGGATGTTGGGCAGGATGTGCCGGCGCATGATGGTGGGCGCGGAGAGGCCCATCACGCGGGCCGCGCGTATGTAGTCACGCTTGGCCTCGACCATAGTGGAGCCTCGGACGGTGCGGGCGTACTGGACCCATTCGTTGATCGCGATGGCGAGGATGAGAACGAGGGGCGCGAGTTCCAGGTAGCGCGAGGCCGACATAAGTCCGCGCGCGATGCCGCTGACGAGGAGGGCGATGAGGATGGTCGGGAAGGAGAGTATGACGTCGGCGACCCGCATCACGATGGCATCCACCAGCCCACCGAGATAGCCCGCCACCAGGCCGAGCGTACAGCCGATCAGCGCGGAGATGATGACGGCGGCGAGGCCGATCGTGACGGAGAGCCGCGTGCCGTAGAGGATGCCCGACAGGACGTCCCGCCCTTGCGCGTCGGTTCCGAGCCAGAAGCGCGGGTCTCCACCGGTGAGGAAGGCGGGCGGCAATTCGCTGTCCATCAGGTTGAACGAGCCGACGGTGAAGGGCTCGTGCGGCGCGACCCAGGGCGCGAGATAGGACGGCACGAGGATCACCAGCAGCACGCTGGCGGCGATGATGACGCGCGGCGCGGCACGAACGGCGCGGCGGAACTCCCACCACCCGCCGGACCCGGCGTCAGGCGTGGGCGCGACCGCCGTTTCCGTCACGATGCGCCACCCGTCCGCAAGCGCGGGTCGACGACGGCGTAGAGGATGTCGACCACCGTGTTGACGGTCACGAAGACCACGCCGACGAAGACGAGATAGGCGGCCATCACGGGCACGTCGACATAGGTAACGGCTTGGATGAAGAGGAGGCCGAGGCCCGGCCACTGGAACACCGTCTCCGTGACGATCGAGAAGGCGATGAGCGAGCCGACCTGCATGCCGGTGACGGTTATGACCGGCATGAGCGCGTTCTTGAGAGCGAGGCGCGTGTTGATCCAATGCTTCGGCAAGCCACGCGCGTGGGCGAAGCGGATGTAGTCGCTCGACAGGACGTCCAGCATCTCCGCGCGAACGAGGCGCATGACGAGCGTGAGCTGATAGAGCGCAAGCGTGATGGCCGGCAGGATCAGCGCCTTCAGTCCCGAGACAGTCAGGAAGCCTGTCGTCCACCAGCCGATGCGGACGGTCTCGCCGCGTCCAAACGATGGCAGCCACTGCAGCGTCACAGCGAAGACGAGAATGAGGAGGATGCCTGTGACGAAGGTCGGCAGCGAGATGCCGACGAGCGACGTCGTCTGGATGGTCTGCGCCAGCCATCCCCGAGGTCGCAGAGCCGAGATGATGCCGAGCGGTATGCCGAGGACGAGCGAAAGCGTGGCTGCGACGAACACGAGTTCCAGCGTCGCCGGCAGCCGCTCTACGACCATTTCCGCGACCGGCCGTCCGTTGCGGTAGCTGAGGCCGAAATCGCCCTGCACGGCGTTGGTCGCGAAGCGGACGTATTGGACGAGCGCCGGGTCGTTCAGCCCGAGGCTGTCGCGCAGGGCCTCGCGCTCGGCGACGCTCGCATCCTCCCGCGTCATGCCGGCGACGGGGTCGCCGACATAACGAAACATCAGGAAGGCGACCGCGCTGACGGCGATGAGGACCAGAACGGCCTGGCCGAGCCGGCGTAAGAGAAAGCCGGACATGGCGCCTTTCTCCCGCTGGCGAAGCTACTCTTCGATCCGGTCCCACCACAGACGGACGAACTCGTCCGGGTATTGCGTAACCTCGACGCCTTCGCGCGCGGCCCAGGAAAGCGGTTGCTGATGAAGCGGGATGTAGGCGACTTCCTCGCGGGCGATGGCGAGAGCCTCCTTCAGCATCTCGATCCGAGCGTCCTCATCGAGCTCCACGGCCGCCGCCTCGGCCAGTTCGTCCACCCGCGGATTGGAGAAGCCGTTGGGGTTGTTGCCGCCGAGGTCGCTGCCGTCCTGCCGCGTGGCAAGAAGGCTGGAGAGGACGCTGTAGCCGTCCATCGGCGGTAGGGTGGCCCAGCCGATCATGTACATGTCCGTCTCGGCCTTATCGACCTTGGGGAAGTGGTTGGCCTTGGTTTGCGTCGTCAGGTCGGTGTCGATGCCGGCCTGGGCGAGCATGCCTGCGATGGCGACGCAGATCGCCTCGTCATTGACATAGCGGTCGTTCGGGCAGTCGAGGCCGACGGTGAAGCCATCGGGGAACCCGGCCTCCGTCATCAGCGACTTGGCCATCTCCGGATCATAGGCGAAGCGCTCGTCGTTGGCTTCGTCATAGCCCGGCACCGGCGGCGCGACGAGCGTGCCGGTGTTGCGGGACTTGCCGCGCATGATGCGGTCTCGGATCGCGTCCATATCGATGGCGTGGGCGACGGCGCGGCGCACGCGAACATCTTTCAGAGGGTTCTCGCCGGAGCCCGGCATGGCGTGCAGCTCGTCGCCGCCATGGTTGAGCCCGAGCATAATGAGCCGGAGCGCCGGCTCCTCGATCACCTTGAAGCCCGGCGCCGCCTCGATGCGGGCGACGTCCTGAAGCGGCGTCGGGAAGATGAGATCGACTTCGCCGGAGAGGAGCGCCGCGACCCGCGTCGCGTCCGACTGGATCGGCGTGATTACGACCTCGTCGAGATTGTGCTCGGCCTCGTCCCACCAGTCCGGATTGGCCTCCAGCACGATGCGCTGGTCGGGTGCGTAGGATGCCAGCGAGAACGGGCCGGTGCCCATGGCGTTGGTCGAGGCGAAGGTCGTCGTGCCCGTCGTGATGTTGCCAGGCTCGGTGGCGTCGTTCGCCTCCATCCACTCCTCATCCATCATGAAGATGCCGGTGAGGTCGTTGAGAAGCAGCGGATAGGGGCCGGCCATGTCGAACTCGACCGTGAGATCGTCGATCTTGCGCACGCCCTCGATATTGGCGGCGTTGCCCTTGGCCCGCGCGTCGGGGTTCTTCAGGCGCTCGATGGACGCGACGACGTCGTCGGCCGTGAACGGATTGCCGTTATGGAACGTCACGCCTTCACGCAGCTCGAAACGATATGCCGTGTCGGAAACCCGCTCCCAGGACGTAGCCAGGGCCGGCTCTATCTCCAGGTCCTTCGAGCGGCGGACGAGTGGCTCGTAGACGTGGCTGAGAATGTTGGACGTGAAGCTTTCGGTGTGGGCGTAGGGATCGAAGGTCGCGACATCGCCGGGTGTCGCAAGTCGCAAGGTCACGGCGGAGGCGAGGGCGGTCGTTCCGAGAAGGATGACACTCGTGCAGCCGAGGACGGCGAAGGACTGCCGGAGGGAACAAGAGATATGATAGGTCATGATCGTAAGGCTCTCCGAGAAGGACAGGGTCGAGGCGACAGGGCGATGTCGCTATGGAGAGGCGTGTCGGTCTATGAGGTCAAGGACGGCCGTCCTATGGGTGCAGCGGCGCAAGTCGGGCGCTCCAGGCGTCGTCCGGCGCTCCTAAAGTTCAAGGACTTCAGACCTTTACGGAAGGCAGGGTCGCGTACGAGGCCGCGATGCGGTCGGCCGCCTTCATAATCCTTACAAATGGCAGACCTCGAAGATTAATAGAGTTTCAGGCGCCGGGCGTCGGCTCTCGAACCTACGATACTGCTGGAAACTGGTCGTTTGGAACCCTGATCCTCTTCTGTTCAAATTATAACCTCGGGTGATGGAACGGCCCTATTTTTCATCGTCTTTTGAATTGCTGCCTCGCCGGACGGTCGCTAGCGTCGTCGTCGACTGTCCACGACGGGCCCACTGCGCGCGAACGCCGTGCGCCACCTTTCCTCAGCAGGAGACGCCGATATGTCCCGAATTCTGACCCGCACCGCCCAAACGTCGCTACTGGCCGGAACCCTCGGCCTTGCCGTCCTCGCGTCGGCACACGCTCAGGACAGCTACAACGTCGCGTTGGACGGCACCTTCGCACCCCACGCGATGCCCAAGCTCGGCGGCGGCATAGAAGGGTTCAACGTCGATCTGACGAACGCGATCGCGGAGAAGATGGGCATCACCATCGACATCACGCCGGCACAGTTCTCGGGCCTCCTGCCCGCGATGCAGGCCGGCACCTACGACTTCATCGTCGCGCCCACGACGATCACCGATGAGCGCGCCGATGCCATGCTGTTCTCGGAAGGTTATCTCGATACCGACTACCAGTTCGTCGTCCCCGCCGGCACCGAGGAGATCACCGACCTGGCGCAGCTGGGGGGCAAGGTTCTCGCGGTCAACAAGGGTTCGGCATACGATAGCTGGGCACGCGAGAATGCTGAGGAGTACGGCTGGACGGTCGAGAGCTACGGCACCAACACCGACGCAGTGCAGGCCGTGCTTTCGGGCCGAGCCGACGCCAACGTCGCGGGCAATACGGTCTCCGCTTGGGCGGTCAAGCAGAACCCGGCGCTGCAACTCTCCTATCTCGTCGACACCGGCCTCGTCTGGGGCATGCCCTTCCGCAAGGACGATGCCGAAACGCGCGACCGGATCGAGGCCGTGATCGAATGCCTCAAGATGGACGGCACGATCGCCGCGCTGTCCGAGAAATGGTTCAACGTCACGCCGGCAGCCGATAGTGCCGCCGTAACCGTTATGCCGGGATTCGGCCAGCCAGGCTTTCCGGGCTATGATGAGACCGCACACGAGATGGCCTGCGAATAGGATATCGACGCACATCGCGACAACCGATGAACGCGTTCGCTGATCCTGGCCTTAGTGGCGCCGGTGCGCGGGCCGCGTCGCCCGCCATCCTCCAGCTTACCGCACTTCATAAGCACTATGGCGACCTCCATGTGCTGAAGGGCGTCGATCTGGCGGTGGCGGAGGGCGAGATGGTCTTCCTCATCGGCCCGTCCGGCTCCGGCAAGAGCACGTTGCTGCGCTGCTGCAACCGCTTGGAGGAGCCAGATTCGGGCGAGATCGTACTGGAAGGTGCGTCGATTACCGGCGCCGGCGTCGATCTCAACGCCGCGCGCAAGCGGATCGGCATGGTCTTCCAGTCCTTCAACCTCTATCCGCACAAGACGGCGCTTGGCAACGTGACGCTGGCGCTGCGCAAGGTCGCCAAGCTCTCCAAGGTGGAGGCCATCGCGCAGGGCCGCGCCGCTCTCGACGACGTGGGGTTGGCCGACAAGGCCGACGCCTATCCTGCCAACCTCTCGGGCGGCCAGCAGCAGCGCGTCGCCATCGCCCGGGCGCTCGCGCTGAAACCCCGCGTGATGCTCTTCGACGAGCCGACCTCCGCGCTCGACCCCGAACTCGTCGGCGACGTTTTGGAGGTGATGCGCGCCGTTCGCCGCGCCGGCATGACCATGCTCGTCGTCAGCCACGAGATGCGCTTCGCGCAGGAGGCGGCCGACCGGGTCGCCTTCATGGACGGCGGCATTATCGTGGAAGAGGGCACCCCCGAAGCCGTGTTCGGGTCGCCGCGCGAGGCACGCACGCAAGCCTTTCTCTCCCGCGTGTCGCAGTAGGGCGCGCCGGCATGACGCAGTGGGAGCGTTTCCTCGATACCTTCTTCAACGGCGCGGTCATCGAACGCTACGCGCCTTCGATCCTGAAGGGTATGGTCGTCACGCTCGAATTGGCGCTGCTCGTCGTCGTCACAGGTGTCGCCTTTGGGCTCCTCCTCGCATGCCTTCGCGCCTATCGCATCCGCGTCGTCAGCCTCCTCATCGTCACCTTCGCCGACGTGCTGCGCGCGCTGCCGCCGCTCGTCCTCATCCTCATCGTCTATTTCGGCCTACCGAGCCTCGGCATCCGGCTCTCGGCCTTCGTCGTCATCTGGGTGGTCCTGGCGCTCGCGTTGGCTGCGTTCGCCGAAGAGATTTTCTGGGCCGGCATCCTATCCATCGATAAGGGCCAGTGGCAGGCCGCGCGATCGACCGGCCTCGGCTTCACGCAGACGCTCGCCTACGTCGTCGTCCCCCAGGCCTTCCGCCTGACCCTGCCGCCGCTGACCAACCGCGCCATTGCGATCACCAAATCGACCGCGCTCGGTATGGTCATCGGCCTGCCCGACATCCTGGGGCAGGCTACGACCGCGCAGTCCTTCTCGGGCAACGCCTCGCCGCTGGTGCTGGCGGCGGTCGCCTATGTCGCGCTCTTCCTTCCCCTCGTCGTCGCCTCGCGCGTCCTCGAAGGGCGGATCCGCTGGAGCCACGCATAGGATGGAGGCGTTCCGCTCACAGTTCCTCGACGTCGGGATCATGCTCCAGGCCTGGCCGATCCTCATGTCGGGTCTGGGCATGACCGCCCTCATCTGCGTCATCGTCATTCCGCTGGGGCTCGCCGGCGGGCTTGTCACGGCGCTGGCTTCGCTCTCCGCCAATCGCGCCATTCGCTGGACGGCCATCGCCTTCGTGGACTTCTTTCGGGCCGTGCCGCCCTTGGTCCTCCTCATCTTCGTCTATTCGGGTCTCCCGTTCGCGGGCCTGCGGCTCAGCCCTCTCGAGGCCGTCGCCATCGGCTTTCTGCTCAACAACGCGGCCTATTACGGCGAGGTCTACCGCGCCGGCATCCTCTCGGTCGGCACCGGCCAGACCGAGGCGGCGCGCTCCACGGGGCTGACGGCCGGCCAAGCGCTCGTCCACGTCGTGCTGCCGCAAGCGGTGCGCAACGTACTGCCCGATCTCGTCTCCAATACCGTCGAGGTCGTCAAGCTGACGTCGCTCGCCAGCGTCGTCTCGCTCGCCGAGCTTCTCTATTCGGCCGATATGGCGCGCTCGGTCACTTACAACGCCTCGCCAATCGTGGCAGCGGCCGGGCTCTATCTCGTCATCCTGTGGCCGCTCGTGCGGCTCGTCAGCCGGTTGGAGCGACGGGCCGCGGTGTGACGCAGCCTGGCTTTCCACCGGACATATCCAAAGAGGACCTCATGAGACCGATCACCATAGGTGCCGCCCAGATGGGGCCGATCCAGAGGGCCGACGACCGCGCAACCGTCATCGCGCGCATGGTCGCCCACTTGGAGGCCGCCGCCGCCAAGGGCTGCGACCTCGTCGTCTTCCCCGAGCTGGCGCTGACTACCTTCTTCCCGCGCTGGTTGATGGAGGACGGTGAGGTCGACGCCTGGTTCGAGCGCGAGGTGCCGAGCCCGGACACGCAAGCCCTATTCGACGCGGCGGGGCGCCTGAACCTCGCCATGTCGTTCGGCTATGCCGAGTTGACGCCGGACGGGCACCGTTTCAACACCTCGATCCTGACCGACAAGACCGGCGCGGCCGTCGGCAAGTATCGCAAGATCCACCTGCCGGGGCATAGCGAATACGATCCCGAGCGCGCCTTCCAGCATCTCGAGAAGCGCTACTTCGAACCTGGCGACCTCGGCTTTCCCGTCTGGTCGGCACTCGGCGGCCGGATCGGCATGTGCATCTGCAACGACCGGCGCTGGCCGGAAACCTATCGCGTCATGGGGCTGCAGGGCGTCGAGATGGTCGTCCTTGGCTACAACACGCCGTCGGTGAATAGCCAGAACGACGCCGAAGGACCCGAAGAACGCCTCTTCCACAACCGGCTCGTCATCCAGGCCGGAGCCTATCAGAACGCGACCTGGGTCGTCGCCGTCGCCAAGGCGGGCGACGAAGACGGCCACCCGCTCATCGGCGGCAGCCTTATCGTCGACCCGGAAGGCCGCATCGTCGCGGAGGCGAAGACGGAGGGCGACGAATTGCTCGTCCACACCTGCGATCTCGATGCAACGCGGTTCGGCAAGAGCACGATCTTCGACTTCGCACGTCACCGCCGGATCGAGCATTACGGCCTCATCACCGAGCGCACGGGCGTGGAGAGTGATGACACGCCGCCGGCCAGGGCCTCGGCGTGAGCCTTGACGAGCGGCCGGGCGAGACCTTCGTTTTCGCGGATATGGCACCCTATGACCGCTACAAGATGCTCTGCGCCTGCGTCGTGCCGCGCCCCATCGCATGGGTGACGACCGTGGATGCGCATGGCACCGTCAACGCCGCGCCCTTCAGCTTCTTCAACGTCTTCGCGGAAGACCCGGCCCTGGTCATCATCGGGATCGATCGCAAGAAGGACGGAGGGGTGAAGGACACGATCGTGAACATCGAAGCCTCGAACGCCTTCACCGTCAACCTCGCCGACATGGACTCTATCGACGCGCTCGTCGCGACTGCCGCGCTCTTTCCGCCCGGCAAAGGCGAGCCGGATGCTCTGCGGCTGACGCTTGAGGCGGGGCGCACCACGCACGTCCCGCGCCTGGCCGAAGCGCCGGTCTCGCTCGAATGTCGGCTCTTCGAATTGCGCACGCTGTCCGAAACCCGCCATCTCGTCCTCGGCGAAGTGACGGCCCTCGTCAGCCGGCCCGGCGTTTATGATCCGACGACGCTACGCATCGATCCGGATGCCTACCACCCTATCGCCCGTCTTCACGGCGCCTACTACGCCGGGCTCGGCCCTGCCTTCGAGCGCCCGGTGCCCGACTGGATGGACGCCATGGACGCCGCCTCGACGGGCGCTTACGCTCTCGACTGCCAGCCTCTCAACGACCGCTCCAAGGAGAGCCCCACGTGACGTCTCATCTCCTCGACGAGAGCGCCTCCGGCGTCTTCATCATTTCCGCGACACCGTTCGAGGAGAACGGCGCGGTCGATCATGATAGCCTGGACCGGCTGACCGACTTCTATCTCGGCCATGGGGTCTCGGGCATCACGATCCTCGGAATGATGGGCGAGGCCCCGAAGATGACGGGCGAGGAATCGGCGGCCATCGTGCGGCGCGTGCTGAGCCGTGTGGATGGGCGCGTGCCGGTCGTGGTCGGCGTATCGAATGCCGGGCTCGACAACCTCACTGGATTGGCCCGCCTGGCCATGGACGAAGGCGCCGCCGGCGTGATGGTCGCTCCGCAGGCCGCGGCCAAGACCGAAGCCGGCGTGGAGAGCTATTTCGCGGCCGTCACGAGGGCGCTCGGCCCGGACGTTCCGATCGTCTATCAGGATTTCCCGCTGACGACGAACATGCCGATCTCGGCCGGTGGCTTCACCCGCATCGTCGAGGCGTGCCCTAGCGTCGTCATGTTGAAGCATGAGGACTGGCCGGGCCTGCCGAAGCTCACTCAGGTGCGGAAGACGGCCGAGGCGGCGGGCGTCCGGAGGGTCTCGATCCTTTGCGGCAATGGCGGGCTTTATCTGCCGCAGGAACTGGCGAGAGGGGCTGACGGCGCGATGACCGGCTTCGCCTATCCGGAGATGCTGGTTCAGGTCGTGGCGCGTACCCGTGCGGGTGATGTGGACGGTGCGGAAGATCTCTTCGACGCCTACCTGCCCCTCGTCCGTCACGAGCAGCAGCCGGGCTTCGGCCTCGCGGTCCGAAAGGAAGTTCTCAAGCGGCGCGGCGTCATCACGTCCGCCAGATGCCGCGCACCGGGGCCAAGCCTCGACAAGGCGGGGCATGGAGAGCTCAGCCGTTTGATGAACCGGTTGGAGCGCCGGCTGGCGGACCTCGGCACGCCGTTGCGAGACGCGGCGGAATGAGCGGCGGCTGGATGGGGGCGGACGCCTTCGACCTCGTCGTGAAGGGCGGCATCGTCGCGACCGCCTCCGACACCTTCCGCGCGGATGTCGGCGTGACGGACGGCAAGGTCGCGGCGCTCGCCCTCGGTCTGCCGGACGGGCGCGAGACGATCGACGCGGCGGGGTTGCACGTCCTCCCCGGCGGTATCGAAAGCCACGCCCATATCGAGCAGGAGTCGGCGACGGGCGCGATGACGTCGGACGACTACCTATCGGGCTCCACCTCCGCGCTGCATGGCGGCAATACGACCATCATCCCCTTCGCGGCCCAGCACCGGGGCATGGGGGTGACCGAGACACTCGAGATCTACCACGAGCGGGCGCGCAAATCGGTCATTGACTACTCCTTCCACCTCATCGTGTCGGACCCGACCGAGACGGTGCTGCAGGACGAGCTACCGCGCGCCTTCGAGGCTGGTATCACGTCGTTCAAGGTCTTCATGACCTACGACAAGATGATCGTCTCCGATGAGGCGATGCTGGACATTCTCGTGACCGCGCGAGAGCACGGCGCTCTCACGATGACGCACGCGGAGAACAACGCGCTCATCAAGTGGATGGTGCGCAGGCTGGTCGAACAGGGTCACACGACGCCGCCCTTCCATGCGGTCAGCCATCCCGCTGCAGCCGAGGCGGAGGCCATCCAGCGCGGCGTGCGGTTGGCGAGCTTCGTCGGCGCGCCCCTCCTCATCGTTCACGTATCGACGGACGAAGGCGCGCGGATCGTCCAGAACGCGCGAACGGACGGGCACGCCATCTTCGGCGAGACCTGCCCGCAATACTTCTTTCTCACGAAGGACGACCTCGACCGGCCGGACGGTGCCAAGTTCATCTGCTCGCCGCCGCTCCGCGATGCGAAGACGCAGACCGACCTCTGGCGCCATCTCCAGGCTGGCACCTTCCACCTCTGGTCGTCCGACCACGCGCCCTATCGCTTCGACGAGACAGGCAAGCTCTCCGCCGGCCCGACGCCTGGCTTCCATCAAACGGCCAACGGCATGCCCGGTATCGAGTTGCGCCTGCCGCTGTTAATGTCCGAGGGCGTCGGCAAGGGGCGGATCTCCCTCAGCCAGTTCGTCGCGCTCACCTCGACCAACGCCGCCAAAATGTTCGGCCTCCACCCCCGCAAGGGCACTATCGCCATCGGTTCGGACGCGGACCTGACTCTGTGGGATCGCGACGAAACCCGTACCGTCACCCAAGCTGATCTGCACGACGCAATGGACTATACGCCTTTCGAGGGCATGGAGGTGACCGGCTGGCCCGTCACCGTGATCGCGAACGGCCGGATCGCCATGCGCAACGGCGAAACGCTCGCCAAACGTGGCGACGGGGCGTTCCTGAAGCGCGCGCCTTTCGACCTTACCGGTTACACCCCGCCGCCACCGCCCGAACTCGACCCCGCCACCGCATTCGGCGCTAACGTTCTGGATGCAAGACGATGACGAACCAGCCCGTGCGCCGCATCCTCGTCATCAACCCGAACTCCAACCCGCAGGTGACGGAGGGCATGTCGGAAGCTGTCCAACCACTTCGTCTCGCCGACGGCCCGGCCATCGATTGCGTCACCTTGGAGAGCGGTCCCTTCGGTATCGAGAGCCAAGCCGATGTCGATCACGTCGCCGTCCTACTGCGCGATGTGGTGGTGCGCGAGGCGGCGGATGCCTACGTCATCGGCTGCTTTTCCGACCCTGGGCTAGCGGCCTGCCGCGAGGCATCGACGAAGCCCATCCTCGGCATTCGCGAATGCGCGGTCTTCGCGGCGCTGGCGCAAGGCGACCAGTTCGGCGTCATCGCGCTCGGCCCCTCGTCGATCATGCGTCAGGCGAGGGCGTTTCGCGAGATGGGCGTCCAGTCCCGATGTGCCGGCTCCGAACCCCTCCATCTCTCCGTGGCGGAGGCCGAAGCGGCCGAGGCTTACCCCCGTGTCGAGGCGGCCGGCCGCGCGCTAGCCGAGCGGGGTGCCGAGACGCTCATCCTCGGCTGTGCCGGCATGGTCCACCACCGCGCGAAGCTCGAAGACGCGATCGGGCTGCCGGTGATCGACCCTACGCAGGCCGCCACGGCGCAGGCGCTCGGCCTCGTCCTTCTCGCCGCGCGGACCTGAGCGAAACGCGATGAAGGTCGAGCGGCGCAACGATCTCAGTCTCCGCCTCCTCGAGATTTTCGGCGCCGTCATGAGCCAACGCACGACCGTCGGCGCGGCGGAGTATCTCGGCGTCTCCCAGCCGGCCATCTCTAACGCGATCAAGGCGTTGGAGAAGCAGCTCGACTTCGCCCTTTTTGAGCGCATTAACCGGCGGCTGGTCCCGACCGAGGAGGCGCACCTCCTTCTCGCCGAGACCGAGCCGGCCTTCGCGGTGCTGCGAAACATCGAGACCGAGGTCCGTGACCTGCGTAGCGGCCGCGCCGGACGCCTGCGCCTCAGTGCGACGCCGCCGCTCGGCCACACCCTGGTGCCGATCGCGCTGAAGAGCTTTCTAGCCAATCGCGAGAAGGTCACGGTGAGCTACAACGTTCGGCGGCTGGAGACGGTCGTGCAGACCGTCGAAACGGGGATCGCCGACATCGGCCTAGTCCTCGGGCACCCCCAATCCGATGCGCTGAGCGTCCATCCGCTATCGCGAGAACGCCTCGTCTGCGTGATGCCGAGCCTTCACCCGCTCGCTCGGCTGGAGACGGTGACACCGGACGCGATCGATCCGGGCGATCTCATCGGCCTGGAGACCAGCATCGGCGCCACCGTCGAGAGCGCCTATGCGGAGGCCAGCTGCGCCTACCACCCGCGTATCGTCGCCCGCTATTGCCATACGGCATGCATCCTGGCGAACGCGGGATTGGGCGTTGCGATCGTCGATCCGTTCACGGCGGTCTTCTCAAAGGGCCTCGACTTGGCGATCCGCCCCTTCGAGCCGGTCTGCCACGCGCAGGCCGTCGCCATCCAGCGCAGCGACGCCCCGACGTCGAAGCTGACCCGGGCCTTTCTCGCGCTCCTCAGCGAAATGATCCAGCCGACGTTCGCCGGTCTCGCGCAAGGCCGATGATCGGTCGCCATTCTGGGCGCCTGCATTCGTCTGTTGAAACGCTGAGGTTCGGCCCGCGGGCGGCCTTGCCACGCCAAGGGGCGCGGGCAATAGTGCGGCGGTTTCGCTGGTTCGGCGATCACGTCATCACTCTCGGGAATACCTCATGACCATCAAGTTCGCATTGGCCGCGTCTGCGGCGACGCTTCTGATAGCCACGCCCGCCTCCGCGGAGACGCTGCGCCTCCTGACCTGGGGTGGCTATGCGCCCGACGCCGTGATCGAGAAGTTCGAGGCAGAGACCGGCCACGAGGTCGAGGTGACGCTGTCGAACAACGAAGAGATGATCGCCAAACTGCGCGCCACCGGCGGCGGCGGGTTCGATCTCGTCCAGCCGAGCCAGGATCGCATCGCCGGTCCGCAGGCTGAGTTCGGCATCTACAAGCCGATCGATTTCTCGCGCATCGACGCCGACAAGTTCATCACGTCCATGCTCGACGCGACGAAGGCCAACACGTCCGTCGAGGGCGACATCTACGGCGTGCCGCATGTCTGGGGCACGTCCGGCCTCATCGTCAACGCGGCCGAGGCCGGCGAGGTGGCCGATTACGACGACCTCTGCAACGAGGCGCTCGAGGGGCGGGTCACCTACCGCCTGAAGCGCCCGACGCTGATCGGCTTCGCCTTCGCCATGGGCAAGGATCCCTTCGCCGCCTATGGCGATGAGACCGCCTACAGCGCCATTCTCGACGAGGTCGAAGCGGCCCTCATCGCTTGCAAGCCGGTCGTGCGCACCTATTGGAGCGGCGGCGACGAGCTGATCAACCTGATGCGTTCGGGCGAGACGTCCGCCGCGATGGCTTGGGACACGGGCGGCTGGAAGCTGAACGCGGACAATGCCGACATCAATTTCGTCGCGCCCGCATCGGGCGCGCTCGGCTGGGTCGACACCTTCGCTCTGCCCGCCCAGGGCCGCGCCGACGATGCCGCCTATGACTGGATCAACTTCGTCATGCAGCCGGAGATCGCGGCGATGATCACCGACGAGGCGGGCAACTTCACCGCGTCGAAGGGCGCGGACGCGTTCGTCAACGAGGACCTGAAGGCGCGCTACCAGACGAGCTTCCCGCCCGAGGCGATCGACAACATCCGCTGGTATCCGCCGGTGCCTGCCGGCATCGAGCGGCTGGAAGGCGAGACGCTGGACCGCATCCAGGCGGCCGGCTGAACGCCATCGGGTCCGTCGACATGATGACTGACAGTGTGACGGCTCGGCTGCTTCGAGCCGTCACGCCGGCGCTGCCGAACGTATGAGCGATCTCACGAGCGCGGAACTCGAATGCCGTGCGCTGACGAAACGGTTCGGCGACGTCCGGGCGGTGAACGGCGTCGACTTCGCCGTGCCCGCCGGCTCGTTCTTCTCGATCCTCGGACCGTCCGGCTGCGGCAAGACGACGATCATGCGCATGATCGCGGGGTTCGAGACGCCGTCGAGCGGGGATATCCTGATCGGCGGGCGTTCCGTGCTGGGCGTTCCCCCCAACAAGCGCCCCGTGAACATGGTGTTCCAGCACCTTGCGCTCTTTCCGATGATGAACGTCGCCGAGAACATCGGCTATGGATTGCGCAGGCGTGGTGTCGATCGCGTGGAGATCGCACGCCGGACGGACGAGGTCCTCGCGCGCATCCAGCTTCCCGACGTTGGATCGCGCAAGGTGTCGGAGCTTTCGGGCGGACAGCGCCAGCGCATCGCCATCGCGCGGTGCATGGTGCTGGAACCCGACGTGCTCCTCCTCGACGAGCCGCTCGGTGCGCTCGATCTCAAGCTGCGCGAGAGCATGAAGGTCGAGTTGAAGGCGCTGCAGGCCGAATTCGACACCACCTTTCTCTACATCACCCACGACCAGGGCGAGGCCCTCGTCATGTCGGATCGCATCGCGGTGATGAACGCCGGCGTCTTCGAGCAGGTCGGCTCAGGCCGCGATCTCTACTACGAGCCGGCGAGTGCCTTCGTCGCCGGTTTCGTGGGCGAGGCGAACCGCTGGCAAGGTACGGTGGAACGCGCGGAGGCCGGCGAGGTAGCCGTGCGCACCGAGAGCGGGCTGTCGATACGCGCGCGCGGAAATGCGCTGGCACAGGGCGATCGGGTAGAGGTCTTCGTGCGGCCCGAGGCGATCGCCGTCTCGCACGACGCGGGGGCGCATTCCACTCGCGCGAACACTGTCGCGGCCCGCGTTTCCGCCCATCTCTTCAACGGCGCCAACAGCCGTGTCGTCGTGCGCGACGAGGCGTCGGGCGGCACCATCGATGCGGCGTTGCCGCAGTCGGCAGGCCTCCAGGATCTGACGAAGGACGCCCCGATCCACCTCGGTTGGGATGCCTCACAGACCCTCGCCTTCGCCGCCGGGGCCCCGCGTCGCTGATGGCGTATGAGCAATGAAGCGCGGTCTCGGCTTCTGGCTTCTCCTCGCGCCGCTCGTCCTGTGGCTGGGACTATTGATCATTCTGCCGCACGTCGACCTCGCGCTGGTGTCGCTCCGGGCGCGGGTGGGGCCGGGCGAGTATGTTCCGAGCTTGGAGAACTACCGCGATGTCGTCACCGAGCCGCTCTACCTGATTATCTTCGCGCGCACGGTCCTGATGTCGATCCTCGCCACGGCCCTGACGCTGCTCATCGCCTTTCCCGTCAGCTACTACATCGCGAAGATCGCGCGGGGGCGCAGCCGCTCGGCTCTCTTCCTGATGTGCCTGGTGCCGTTCTGGGTGTCGGAACTGGTGCGCACGTTCGGCTGGATCATTCTGCTGCGTGAGACCGGCGTCATCAGCAACGCGCTTCAGTGGCTCGGCCTCGTCGATCAGCCCATCGAGATGCTTTACAACGACGCGGCTATGATGCTGGGCCTTGTCTATACGTCGATGCTCTTCATGGTCGTGCCACTCGTCTCGACTCTGGAAAGCCTGGACGACGAGGTCGTCGAGGCGGGGTACGATCTTGGCGGCTCCGGCCCGAGCGTGCTTCGCGAGATCGTCATCCCGCACGCCATGCCCGGCATCGTGTCGGGCTCGATCGTGGTCTTCATGCTCTCGCTCGGCAACTATCTGACCCCCACCATGCTGGGCGGCAAGGACAGCCTCTGGTTCACGCAGGCGATCTATTCGCAGTTCATCGTCCGCTTCAACTGGGAACTTGGTGCAGCCTTCGGCTTCTGCCTGCTCTTCGCGTCATCGGTCATCGTCTGGCTCACGCTAAAGCTGACCGGGCAGACGCTGGAGCGAACGATGGGTGAAGGCGCATGATCCCGTCCATCCCGGGCTCCGGCGGCGTCAAGCTGGCGTATAACGCTTATGTAGCCGCGTTCTTCCTTTGGCTTGCACTGCCGCTCGTCACCGTGTCGGTCTTCGCGTTCAACGACAGCCAGTTCCCGTCCCTGCCGTGGGAGGGCTTCACCTGGGGCTGGTTCTTCGGCGATGAGGCGCCCCGTATCGGCCTCTTCCACGAAAGGCGCATTCTGTCATCGATCGGGACATCGGTCTTCGTTGCGCTCTGCGTGTCGGCGCTCTCGGTCCTGGTCGGGACGACCAATGCCTTCCTCTTCAACCGCTATGCCTTTCGCGGGCGGGGCCTTCTTTACGTTCTCATGCTGCTGCCGCTCGTCGTGCCCGGCATCGTGCTCGGGATCTCGATCCTCGTCTTCTCCAGCCGGATCGCCGGCGGCGTGCAGGATGTGACGGGGCTCTATGTCGAGGCGTTGCGCCCCGGCCTGCCGCTCGTGATCGCGGGGCAATTCTCCTTCATCACGACCATCGCGACGCTGGTGATCTCGGCACGCCTCGTCAAGTTCGATCGTTCGCTGGAAGAAGCCGCCCTCAACCTCGGCGCAACGCCGCTCGTCGCCGTGCGGACGATCACGCTGCCATTCCTCGCACCGGCCCTCATCGGCGCGTTCGTCGTGGCCTTCTTGATGAGCTTCGAGAACTTCAACACGACCCTGATGCTCGTCGGCTCCGACGCGCCGCTGACGATCACGATGTTCGACCGATTGAAGGAAGGCTCGACGCCGGTGCTGAATGCGGTGTCCCTTCTGCTGATGGTCGGCTCGGGAATTTTGGCGCTGGCGATGATAGCCGTGCAGCGACGCGAGTAGGTCTGAGCCAGTGGAGACCGAGGCCAAGATAGCATCTGGGGGCTGCGACACTGTTTTGGGGTTGGTCGATACGGTCGGTTTTGACGAACGATATCAGGTTGGGAGATGGCGTTTTCGTGCGAACCCGGCACTATGAAACGGCCATGAAATGCCATCTGGAGGCACCCGCGGCAGCTGGCAAGAATAATATCCTATCTGTTCGGTGGGCCGTACTGTGCTCTTCGGGATCTCTCTGGGTAGCGACACGGCTGTTTCCCCGTCGCGACGCCTCATCGCAGGCTAGGCCGTCCCGCAAAACATCCATAACGCCGCACCTTAGTCACTCCACATTGATACTTCCAGCGGCGTCCTGCTAAGCCTTCGGGACGAAGGTTGGATCTGTCCTAAACGAGGACGTCAGCCTTAGGATTTGGGCGGCCAACGCAGGCATATCCTGTTCGCTAGGACCGGTCCGATTGCGAAGACGGGGGAAGGGCCGACATGCTGGGTGTATTCGATGGACACTCCCGGGGCAGGCCGCGCAGAACGCGCAAGGTTTGGGGATCCGAACCTTGATGTCCGACCACACGAAGGATTGGAACCACACGAAGGATTGGAACCAGACGGAGGACGTCGAGCACGAGCTTGGACGGGGTGACCCGTTCGCGGCGGCCGTCCGCTCGACGCGTATGCCGATGATCGTCTCCGATCCCCGCAAGCCCGACAATCCCATCGTCTTCGCGAACGATGCGTTCCTCAATCTGTCTGGCTATGAACGCGAGGAGATTATCGGGCGAAACTGCCGGTTTCTTCAAGGTGCGGACACCGACAAGGCCGAAGTCAATCGGTTGCGTGAGGCCATAGAGGCGGAAACGCCCGTGCAGATCGAATTGCTGAACTATCGTAAGGATGGAACGCCGTTCTGGAACGCGCTCTTCGTCGGCCCGGTTCACGGACAGGACGGGGAGCTCCAATTCTTCTTCGCCTCACAGATCGACGTGACGGAACGCGTCGAAACCCTTCAAGCGGCGGCGAGGCAGAGCGCGCTCGTCGAGAAGGAGGTGCAGGAGCGCACGAAGGCGTTGGAGGACGCACTGCGTTCGAAGGATCGGGCGCTGGAAGAGAAGACGATCCTCCTCCATGAGGTCGACCATCGCGTGAAGAACAATCTCACGATGATCGGTTCGCTGCTGCGTCTTCAATCGGCCGCGATCGATGATCCGAAACTCGTCGCGACGCTGGACAAGATGCTGGAGCGTGTCGATGCGCTAGCCTCGGTGCACCGAACGCTTCACCAGACGGATGACATCACCCGCTTCGACGCTGGCACCTTCGTCAAAGGGTTGCTGCAGGACGTAGTCGGCGCGTCCGGGCGCGCCGATATCGAGGTAGTCGAACGGATCGGCGACCATAACGTGGAGGCCCGCAGCGCTACCGCTCTCGGAATGATCGTGAACGAGCTTCTGACCAATACGCTCAAGCACGCCTTCGCCGAGGGCCGCTCCGGCCGGCTCAAAGTCAGGTTGGAGCGCGAGGATGACGAGATCGTCGTGACGATCGAGGACGACGGCCTGGGGTTCGATCCGACCAATGTCAAGGACGGCGCGTTGGGGCAATCGCTGATCCGCCGGCTGTCGAAACAGCTCGACGGCAGCACCACGTGGACGAGTTGCAGCGGCGGCACCACTACGGTGACACGGTTCTTCTCCGAACCCTACGCCCCCGGCCCCACGCTGTGACGGACGGAGCGCGGAAGCTACGGGTCCTGATAGTGGAAGACGAAGCGCTGATCGTCATGGATATGGAGCATCTGATCGAGATGGCGGGTCACGACGTCGTGGCCGATGCGCCGAGCGTTCGCAGTCTGAAGCTGCTCGATGAGTCTCTCCGCCCTGACCTCGCGCTGGTCGATCTTCAACTCGCGCACGGCTCGTCGGGTCTCGATGCCGCCGACCATATCCGGTCGCTGTGGCCCAATACCTTTATCGCGTTCGTGACCGCGAACCCCCGAATGCTGCTGCCGGATATCGAGAAGGGCGACGCGGTCGTGCCCAAGCCCTTCACGAGTTCCGGTCTGACGAAGGCCCTTGCGTTCATCGAGGACGGTCTGACCAATCCCCCTCCAAGCGTCCGCGCGCCGGACAACTTCATCCCCAACCCCGCGCTTCAGGAGCGTTGGCAGATGGCATGACTGCGACGTGGCATCCGCAGCATCATCTCGTCGCGCTGTGGGACATTTCGACGGCTTGGCCGTGCTCGATCCAGATCGACTTCAACCGGCTGAATCCCTCGACCCCGTTGCGACCGGATTCGCGTCCGAAGCCGGATTGGCCGTAGCCGCCGAAGGGGCTCGTCATCATGTCGGCAGTACGGCCCCAGCGGTTGACCCACACCGTCCCCGAGCGTAGCGCCTTGGCGGCCCGTAGTGCCTTGCCGCCGTCCTGCGTGAAGACCGAGGCGGTGAGGCCGTAAGTGGGGTGCTGCGCGGCCTCGACGCCGGCTTCCTCGCCGGCGAAGACCTGTACGCCGAGGACCGGGCCGAAAATCTCCTCGCGATAGCCGCTCATCCCCGGAGTCAGCCCGGTCAGGACGGTGGGCTCGAAATAGCGGCCCTCTCCGCGTTTGAAGCCCCGTCCGCCGGCATCGGCGCGCGCGCCTTCCGCAACGGTCGAGGCGACGAGCGTCTCGATCCGGTCGGCCTGCTTGGCGGAAATGATGGGGGCGAGCGTCGTGCCTTCGTCCCAGGTCGCACCCGGCTGGAGCGCGGCCATCCGCGTAGCGATGCGGGCCACCAGATCATCGACGATCTCGCGCTCGACGACGAGCCGCGAGCCGGCATAGCAGAGCTGCCCGGCATTGCGGGTGATGCCCCAGGTCACGTGGTCGGCGACGGTGTCGAGGTCGCCGCAATCGGCGAAGACCAACTGGGGGCTCTTGCCACCGAGCTCGAGCGAGACGGGCTTGAGGCCCGATAGCCCGACATCGGACATGATCCGCCCACCCACGGCGGTCGAGCCGGTGAAGGAGACGAAGGAGACGCCCGGATGCGTCGTCAGCCGTTTGCCGACGTCGGCGCCCTCGCCGTGGACGACATTGACGAGACCCTCGGGTAGACCTGCCTCGACTGCGAGCATCGCGATCCGGGTCATCGAGAACGGCGTCATCTCCGAGGGTTTGAGGACGACGGCATTGCCCGCCGCGATGGCGGGGGCGATCTTCCAGGTCGACAGGATGACCGGGAAATTCCAGGGCGTCACGATCGCGACGACGCCGTAGGGCTCGCGCACGACCATCGAGACGGCGTCCTCGCCGGAGGCGGTGATCGAGCCCTCGAGCTTGTCGCACCACTCGCCATAGTAGCGCAGGTACTCGGCCGCCGAGGGCACGTCGATGGCGCGGCACTCCGCGATGGGGCGGGACGAGACGACGGATTCCAACCGGGCGATCTCTTCGAGGTTCGTCATGATGAGGTCGGCCCACGCACGCATGCGCCGACCGCGCTCGCGAGGCTTGAGTGTCCGCCATTTCGCTTGTGCATGAGCGGCCGAGGCGACGGCACGGTCGATGGTCGCGTCGTCCGCCTGCGGAAGCTCGGCGTGGACCGATCCGTCGGACGGGCGGCGCACCGTCATGGGGTCACCCTCGGCGACGGCCACGCCGTCGATGACGTGGTGGGCGCCGACGTGGACGGTGTCGGGCTCGTAGGCGCGTCTTTCTGTCGACATCGTCGGTACTCCGGGGGTCTGTCAGGCCGATAGGACGGCCGGGGCCTCATCGCTGGACCAACCGGTCACGCCATGAACCATCGCAGTCGCGTTTGCAGGAAGAGCATCCCCACGCCAAGCGACATGGCCGTCCGGGCGTACGAGAACATATTTTCGCTCGAAGAGATTGCGGAGCTGATCCGACTCGAGGATCTCGATGCGCAACGGAACGCCGGCCTTTCGGAACGCCGGATCGAAGGCACTCGTGTCGGCACCGGGCGCGACGACGAGTACGAAATCCCGGCCGAACCAATCGAGTGTCGAGGATCCACGCACGCTCGTGTCGGCACCCGTCCAAGCGTGCGGCGCGCGGCTGCCGGGCCAGGTCGAGGGGACGACCTGGGTAGGGTCGTCCGGCGGCTCGGGCGAGCCGTCGGCGACCACTATGGGGCTGTCGATGTAGCGATAGCCGAGATGGGTGCCTGCGGAGCTGAACTGTCGGGCCATCCAGCGGATCTTGCGCGAGACTTCGGCGCGTACCGCATCGCCGCGCGGGCCGTCGTCCTCCACCTCCGGCGGAGTCTCGTCCATGACCATGTCGATCTTGTCGGAATTGTTGGCCGAGATGACGCTGTTGCGCACGGCGACCGGCTTGCGCTCGGCCTCGTAGGAATCGAGGAGCGCTTGGCCGCCCCAGCCCTTCAGCACCGCATCGAGCTTCCAGCCGAGATCGACCGCATCGCCGATGCCGGTGTTCATGCCGACGCCGCCGGTGGGCGCGAAAAGGTGGGCGGCATCACCCGCGAGGAAGACGTTGCCGGGCAAGGGACCGTCTGGCGTGTCGAGCCGAGAGCGCCAGGTCCGTGCGACCGACTGATGGTGGTGCCAGTGCTGCACGCCCTTGAGCGTGAAGTCGAACGGGCGGCCCATCATCGCAGTCAGAGCTTCGGTCGGATCGACGTCGCGGGTCTCGCGTGCGGCGTCGAGGAAGTAGAGCTGGTAGTTCCAGCGCCGCACGCCGTCTATCGCCGTGACGACGCCGAAGCTGTCGGGCGCGAAGATAAAGTAGAGGTTGCCGACGCCACGGTCGTGGGACGTCAGGAACGCGTCCGACTCGAAGAAGAAGCTCACGTTCGGCCGCATCCGCCCGCGGCCGTTCATGCGGATGCCGAGCGACCGTCGGATGGGCGAGCCACCGCCATCGCAGGCGATGAGATAGCGCGAGCGAACGGTGGTGATCTTCCCCGTGGCGACGGTCTCGATCCGTGAGGTCACGCCCTCCGCGTCCTCCTCGAAGTCGAGGAACCGGTGACCGCGCCGCATGTCGACCTGGTCGAGCCCGCCTACGAAGTCGAGCAGCACCGGCTCCAGTGCGTGCTGCCCGATCTGGGTCTTGTAATAGGGCGACCATTCCAACTCGCGATAGCGCGCGACGGCCTCCGGCGGGCGCTCGATGGTCTCGGCGATCGAGGGCGCGGTGACGCGATAGAGTTCGTATCCCGTCAGCCGTGTCGAGAAGGTGATGAAGTAGTTGATCTCGGCCGGCAGTGCGTTGGCATAAATGGCGTCGACGATGCCCCAGCGGCGGAAATACTCCATCGACCGGGCGCCGAGGAGGGTCGCCTTGGGATGCTCGGCCGGCGTCTCGCGCTCCTCGGCCACCATGCAGGCGGTGCCGCGCCAGCCGAGTTCCCCCGCCAGCGACAGTCCGACCGGGCCACCGCCGACGATGAGGACGGGGGTCTCAATCATGGGGCTGCCTTACATATACCCGAGCGCCGTCGGGAGGGCGATCGCAAGAGAGGGGACCGCCACGACGAGGGCGAGGCGGGCAAAGTCGGCGACGAGATAAGGCAGGATGCCGACGTAGATGTGCCGGAGCGGCAACGTCTTCATCACGCCGTGGATGATGAAGACGTTGATCCCGATGGGCGGCGTCACCATGCCGATCTCCATCACCATCACCATCACGACGCCCCACCAGATCGCGTCCATGCCGAGCGAGCCGACGATCAGCGGGTAGACGAAGGGTAGCGTGATGACCATCGCCGCCACCGTGTCGAAGATGCTGCCGAGAACGATGTAGAGGACGAGAACAAGGACGAGGATCAGCCAGGGCGCAAAGCCCGCCATCTCGATCCAGGTGACGACGGCGTCGGGCGCGCGGGTAAAGGCGAGGAACCGGCCGAAGACGTTGGCGCCGATGATGACGACGAAGATCAGGCAGGTGTTGCCGGCTGTCTCGACGAGGCTGGAGGCGAAGGTCGTGCGGGTCAAATTGCCGGAGGCGAGCGCGAAGAAGAATGTGAGGGCAGCGCCGACGCTCGCGGCTTCGAGCACCGTGAAGATGCCGCCATAGATCCCGACCGAGACGCCGATGATGACCACGAGAGCGCGCCAAGCGCTCTTGACGACGATCCAGCGCTCGCGCCACGGCATCCGGTCGGCGGCGGGGCCGATCTCGGGGCGCAGGTAGACCGCCACTTCGATGGCGACGAAGTAGAAGACGACGGCGATGATGCCCGGCACCAGTCCGGCCGCGAAGAGGGCGAGCGGCGAGTTCTCCGTCAGCACGGCGTAGAGCACCATGATGACCGAGGGCGGAATGAGGATGCCGAGCGTACCACCCGCCGCCACCGACCCCGCCGAGAAGCCCGCATCGTAGCGCCGGGCCGTCATCTCGGGGATCGCGACACGCGCCATGGTGGCCGTGGTGGCGACGGATGAGCCGCAGATGGCACCGAAGCCCGCGCAGCCGCCGATGGTGGCAGCGGCGAGCCCGCCCTTGCGATGACCGATAAAGGCGTTGGCGACGCGGAAGAGGTCGGAAGAGAGGCCGGCCACGGTCGCGAACGTTCCCATCAAGAGGAAGATCGCGATCACCGCCAGGCTTTCCGAGCCGATCGCGCTATACGTCTCGGCCGAGACGAGGGAGACCATCCTGTCGAAGCCGATATAATGCGCGATGCCGAGACCGCCGACGAGCAGCATCGCGATGCCGATGGGCACGTGCAGGACGATCATCGCGAACATGGCCGCGAGGCCGATGAGGGCGATCGTGAAGCCGCCCGTCATTGCGTGCGGCGATCCGTCAACGTCTTGGACGCGGGCAGCTCGTCGGCGGCGGTGAAGCCTTCCTCCATTCCGCCTTCGGTCACACCGCCATGGTCCTCGACGATGCCGGTTCCGCGACGGAGCTCGGCGATCCGCGCGATCCAGACCCAGGCTTGAACGAGAACGGCGCCGACGAGGATCGTCGTTGCGGCCCAAGCCCAGGGTGCGATGACCATGAAGCCCGTGCGCGTGGTCCGCACTCCCAGGCCATCCGAGCGGAGGATCATCGCGTATGCGAGGAGAGCGAAGCCGAGGAGGGTCGCGGTCGCCGACAGGAGGTTGAGCCAGCGCGCAGGTCGCTCACCCAGCGCCGAGCCGAGGAAGGTGATCGTGATGTTCTGGTTCCGCAGCAGACCGATCGGGAAGGCGCAGGCAATGAGGACGGCAAAGACGACCTCCCCGAAATCGCGGAAGCCCGGCACGCGCGGCAGACCGACATAACGTGCCAACCCGTCATACATGGTCAGGCAGCAGATCGTGACGAGACTGACGAAACCCAAAAGGGCCAGCCAGCGCGTGAGGTTTTCAAGCCAAGCGCGCTGGACCAGTAGCGATGACACGGGTACCCGCCGCTGCCGGGCGCTATTGGGCAGCCCGGTACTCGTCGATCAACCGGCGGAAGGTCGCGAGGACTTCCTCGCCATTGTCCGTCTCGGCGGCCCAACGGTCGTAGACGCCGGCATAGGTTTCCCGATAGCGATCGATATCCTCGTCGCTCGCCACGTTGATCGTGAAGTCGGCGTCGGCCGAAACCTCGTCGACGATGGCCTGGGTCGCGGCGTCGTAGGCAATGCCGCCGGCGCGCGCGAGTGCCTCTCCGCCATGCTTCGTCATGATCTCCTGTACCTCGGGCGACAGGCTCTCCCAAAGGTCCTTGTTCATGAGGAGGAGGAAGGGCGACGCGCCGAGCGGCACGCGGTAGGCGCCGTTGGCGACGGCGAGGCCGCCGAACGTCTTCATGCCGGTCCAGCCTTGCAGCTGGCCGTCGATGGTGCCGCGCTGCATTGCCTCATTCGCCTCCGTCGAGCCGAGCGTCTGGGGCGCCGCGCCCATCTCATCGACGAAGATGGCCTGGGTTGAGCCGGCGGTCCGCATCGAGGCGCCCTCGAGCGCTTCCAGGCTGTCGACCGGATCGGTGACGAAGATGTTGGTCATGTCCGGCGCCCAGACCGCGAGCACGTGGACGTCCTCGAAGCCGCTCAGGACGCCGCTCTCGAAGAGGCGCTGGCCGACGACGGAGGCTTCCTCGGCCGTGCGGAGGAGGAAGGGAAGCTCGGTGACCTGAAGCTGGGTGAACTGGCCGGGCGTATAGCCCGGCAGCACCCAGGCGACGTCGACGACCCCGTCGCGCACGAGGTCGAACTGCTCGAACGGGTTCGGCCCCAGCGCGCCGCCCCAGAAGGCCTGCATCTCGATCTCGTCGCCAAGTTCGGCCGCGACGGCCTCCATCCAGGGCTTCATCACGTTCTTGACGCCGACCGCGCCTTCCGGCGTGAAGGAAGCGACGCGCACGATCGTCTCGGCTTCGGCCGTCGGAGGCGGCAGGCCACCCGCCAAAACGGCTGCGAGGGCGGTCGTGGCAAACATCTTGGCGGCGGCGCGGCGCGTGAGCTTGAGGCGCATGGAAGTCCCTCCCGATCTATCCGTCGTAATCGTCGGAACCCAGCCGGCTCCTCTTCGCTCGTGCCGGGGCGCGATCACCTGTCTTGAAACAAACACAAGTCGCAGGCTGCGGCAAGCGGGCTCATGGGACCGTGACCTGGAGGAAAAGACAAGGGCTATCGCCAAGGCGTTCCCACGTTCCATCAAATCAGTCTATCAAGGTGAATGATCGGCCACCTCATTCACGTGCTCGACGCCTCTGGAGATCGGCAATGACGGCTTCGGAGGCCGCAGACCCTCCGGGCGTGCCAGTCCGCAAGCATCGTCGAGGTGCGCGGGTCACGCCGCTCTATCATCAGGTCTACGTGCAACTGCGGGATGCGTTACTGACCGGAACGCTCGACCCGACGACCGCGCTGCCGTCGGAGCCGATGCTGGCGGCCCGCTATAAGGTCAGCCGCGTGACGATCCGGAGGACGCTTGCGAAACTGGTCGAGGAGGGGCTCATTCGGCGCGTTCGCGGCGTCGGCACGTTTCCGGCGAGCGTCGGCAAGCCCGACGACAAAGGGGAGAGACCAGCCAATATCTCCGGCTACCTCGAAAGCCTGATTTCCTACGAAGAGAAGACCGACGCGCGCAATCTCAGCTGGGAGACCGTCGTTCCCGAGCCTGGCCCTGTTCGGGATGCATTGGGGTCCGCGCCCTGTCTTCGCGTGGTCCGCCTCCGCAGCTATCGCGGCCGGCCGATCTCACTCAGTACGCTGCACGTTCCCGCCCCGCACGAAGCCCTCATCGATACGTCGCGGCCGGACAACGTTCCGCTGATCCATCTCCTCGAGGAAGCAGGCATCGTCGCGGAGCGCACGGAGCAGACGATCAGCGCCGTGCGGGCCGGAGCGATGGCCGGTGACGCACTCGGCGTTGCGCACGACGCCCCGCTGATCGCCATGCGGCGCCTGATGGTGGATGGGGAGGGCGAGCCCGTCATCCACCATGTCAGCCTCTACGCACCCGATCAGTTCGAGTACCGCATGACGCTGACCCGCACGACGGTCGGTCCCGTCGCGCGGTGGACGCCGATCTCCTAGGGCCCAGACCTATAGACCGGGTGCGTTCTGCGCGGCCTGGCTGTCGATCCGGATAGACGCGAAGGTGCAGGAAGGCTTCTGCCTTTCAAACCTTCGCAACGACGCCGGGCGACAGCCAAGCCACGCCCGAAGGGTTCGTCAGAACCGGCCCGCCTGCTGCGGAAAGGCTCGTCGAATATGCCCAGCATGTCCGTCCTCACCTTTCCTTCGCATTCGGACCGGTTCTGACGAACAGAAGCGCATCCGGTTTATAGGTCTGGGCCCTAGGCCGATTGCGCTGGACGCGAGCGCACAAGACGGTCGCGCCAGCCGGTATCGTTCAGGAACGCATTGAGACCGTTCGCATCCGCACCCCACGCACCGGTCTCTGCGAAGAGCCTCCAACCGAGGCAAGCCATGCAGGAGAGGACCGGCTTGCCACCCACGACCGGTGTCGCGGCGATGGGCGGAAGGGTCGGCATGCCGGTGCCGAGCATGACGATGGCGTCGGCCTCGATATCCGCCAGCGCATCGATGCCGCTCTGGGCGGCGTCGGCTTCCATGGAATAGATCGGATGGAAGGCGTCCGTTTCGGCATAGGACGAGGTGCGGCCGGCGACCATGAAGCCTCGCGCCGTCCAGTAGTCTTCGCTGTCGGCATCGAGCGCTGAATCGTAAGGGGAGGCGAGGAGTATGCGGCGGGCGCCAAGCGCGTTCAAGGCATCGACGACGGCGGTCGCGGCCGTCACGACGGGCACACCGTGGCGTGCCGTCAGCGCGGCCATGTCGGCATCCTCGCGCGCCACGCCCGCGAGATAGGACGCGCCGGTACAGGCGAAGCCGATGGCTTTGACCGGCGCGTTGGCGAATTGCAAAGCGGCATCGCCGTAATTGTCGAAATAGTCTCGTAAACGCTCGGGGATCGAGCCCTTGTCGCTTGTCAGTCGCGCATTCAGAAAGGCTCGGCCGGGCGGTGTCAGAATGGCCATCTCGGGCTCGACCGTCGTGTTGGCCTGCGGCGTCAGCACGCCCACCAGGCCCAGGGGCGCATATTGCGTACTCATGTCGGATCTCCAACGCTTCGAGTGGCGCTCAGTCGATCATCTCGGCCATGCGCAGGCCCTCGATCATCGACGTCCGCAGCAGGTGCATCTTTAGCCGCCCGGGGTCGGACGCGATGGCTTGGAGGTCGGCGAGGATCGCGCGGCGCTGCTCTGGATCGCGATTGCGCATTCGCGCCCGGTTCCGCCCGGCCTGCGCGAGGATCTGATCGGCCGCGATTGGGCGGCGGCGGCGGTCGTAGAGCGCCAATGTATCAAGCGAGGCGCCGGCCTTCACGATATCGGTGACGATGGGCGCGAGTTCGAACGTGTCGTGGAGCCCCCCATTGAGGCCCATGCCACCGGACGGGCTATTGAGATGCGCGGCATCGCCCACAAGCACCATTCGCCCAGATGCGTATGTCGGCACGATGCGCTGATGAACGCGGTAGGGCCGGGTCTCCATCACCTCATAGGCCTCGTCACGCGGGACGATCGCCTGCAGCGCGGCCTCGATGGCGTCCGGCTGCAACTGCTCTTCGACCGAGCGGTCTTCGTCGGGATAGATCGAGACACGCCAACGACCCGGCACCTTCAGCAGCGAAAAGTTGCCCCCAGCCGTCCAGCAATAGGAGACGTTGGACAAGCCTTCGAGATGGTCTTCGAACGGAAAGGTGGTGGTCGCCAGGATCGTCGTTTCGGGAAACGTCTCGCCATTGAGCGAAAGGTCCATCGCGCGGCGTATCTGGCTGCGTGCCCCATCTGCGCCGACGACGATAACCGCGCGGACGGTCTCGGTGCCGGACATAGTTTCCACCGTCAGCACGGCGCCATCATCGTCCTCCTCGACGCCGAGCGAGCGCGCGCCGAAGGTGATCTCGGCCGTGGGCTCGGCTTGCAGCGCCTCCAGCAGCAAACGAGAGAGCTTCCACTGTTCGCATTGCAAGCGGTAGGGGTGTGCCGTCTCATCGGAGAGTACCGAAAGGTCGAACACCGCCCGCTCGCCCGAGGGATGCATCCGTACCTGCCAATCCGGGCAAATAAGCCCTTGGGCGACCAGCGGGTTGCCCAAGCCCATACGATCGAGCATGTCGAGCGTCGGAGGGTGGAAGGTCGAGGCGCGCAGGTCCTGCGGCAGTGCCGGCCCGGCCTCGAAGAGTCGAACCTCGACACCCGACCGCGCAAGGAGCAGTCCGAGGCACAGGCCAACCGGGCCACCACCCGAGATGGCGACCTGCGTGCCTGCCGTTCCGTTCGCTGACATCTGCGGCGCCTTCTCGCAATCCCATCCGCTTGTCCAAGCGGGCCGAAGGGTCCTATCCTGTCTGATAGATAATACAAATGCCGTGGCCTGCGAAAGGCCGGTGGGCGATGCGAAGGGCGATCCATGGGAGATGACACCAGTCGGGCGGAGGCGATGCCGACCGCCCGCAGCATCATCGGCGGCCGCGCGACGACGGGCGCGGGGCACGCGATGCCCATCGTGAACCCCGCCACGGGTCGCTCTACGGGAACGCTGATCGAAGCGGACGCGGCGGAGGTCGGCGCAGCCGTCGATGCGGCTCGGCGCGCATTCGATCATTCAGGGTGGCGCGAAGCGTCGCTGGACAAGCGGCAGACCACGCTCCTCGCGATCCACGACATTATCGTCGCTCACGCCGACGAGCTGGCGCATCTCGAATGCCGGGCGCTTGGCGTATCCCTGCGCGAATTGCGCACGCGGCACATGAAGCGCGCGGCCTACAATTTTCGTTTCTTCGCCGAGTATATCGGCCAGTTGCGGGGCGAGGTCTACGATCAGGCGGAGGGCTATCGCACCATCGTCGCGCGCGAGCCCGTCGGCGTCGCCGCGCTCATCGCCCCGTGGAACGCGCCGGTCGCGCTGGCCTCGATGAAGGTCGCCGCGGCCATCGCGTTCGGCAATGCCTGCGTCCTGAAGCCGTCCGAGCAGACGCCCTTCGCGTTGATGCGCTTCGTCGAACTGCTACACGAAGCTGGTCTGCCGGACGGTCAGGTCAACCTCGTCAACGGGCGAGGCTCGGTCACCGGAGCGGCGCTGGTCGCCCATCCCGGCGTCGATCTAGTCAGCTTCACCGGCGGGACGGAGACGGGCCGGACCATCATGGCAGAGGCCGGGCGCCGCCTCGTTCCGTGTACTATGGAGCTTGGCGGCAAGAGCGCCAACATCGTCTTCGCCTCGGCCGATCGCGAGCGTGCGCTCGATGCGGCGCTGGCGAGTATCTACTCGAACAATGGCCAGCAATGCCTTGCGGGATCTCGCATATTCGTCGAGCGCTCGATGGCGGATGGCTTTATCGCCGATTTCGTCGATCGTGCGAGGCGCATCAAGGTCGGCGATCCGACGCTCGATACGACCGAACTCGGCCCGCTCGCCTCGGCCGCCCACAGAGACCGCGTACTTGGCTTCGCGCGGGACGCCGCAGCGGACGGCGTCGAGATCCTTACGGGGGGCGGCGTCCCTGACCTGAGCGACGACATCGCCGGCGGCTTCTACGTCGAGCCTATCGCTGCGCTCGCACCAGATGGCGACCGGACCGTGTGCCGGGACGAGATCTTCGGGCCCTTTGCCACGTTCCAGGTTTTCGACACCTATGACGAAGTCATCGGAAAGGCGAACGCGACGCGGTTCGGCCTCGTCTCCTATGTCTGGTCGGACCATCTGCCGACCGTGGAGCGCGCCGTGCGCGATCTGCGAAGCGGGGTCGTCTGGGTGAATACGACGATGACGCGCGAGCTACGCGCACCCTTCGGCGGCTACAAAGATAGCGGGGTCGGACGCGAGGGCGGGGAGGCGTGCGAGCGTTTCTACACCGAGGCAAAGACCGTGACGACGCCGTCGCATCCCATCACGCCCCGCCGCTTCGGCGTCTCGTGAGCGCGCCGTCTAGCCTCGCGCCGCCGGCGGGGCGACGAATCGCCGTCGTCGGCGCGGCCGGCGGTATCGGCCGTGCGCTCGTAGAGGCGTTGCTGACAGCGGGCTGCGCACCGATCGCGCTCGATCTGGCGGCGTCCCTCGAAGACGGTGCGCTGCCTGATAGCGTTCCCGCCTACGCCATCGATGCAACCGACGATGCGAGCCTCGCCGAAGCCGCCGCTGACATGGCCCGGGATGCCCCGATCGACGGACTGGTGAACCTCGCCGGTTTCGCCGGGCCGCGCCTGCCGGCCGTGGAGACGGATGCGGCCGGCTGGCACTCCGTCGTAGCCGGGAACCTGACGAGCGCCCATCTCGTCGCCCGCCACCTCGTTCCGCTGATGCGAGAGGGCAGGGATGCCGCGATGGTCCTGACATCGTCCGGTCTCGCGCTGAAGGCGACGCCTGGCTATGGGCCCTATGCAGCCGCGAAAGCCGGCGTTCTCGCCCTCACACGCAGCCTCGCCGCCGAGAACGCCCCGTGGCTGCGCGTCAACGCCGTCGCGCCTGGGGCCGTCGATACGCCGTTTCTGAAAGGCGGGACGGGTCGGGCGAATGCGGAAGGGCGCTTCGACCGCGAGGCTTATGTGGCCACCGTCCCGCTCGGGCGGATGGCGGAGGCAGGCGATGTGGTCGATCCCATCCTCTTCCTCCTTGGCCCGGCCTCCCGCTATCTGACGGGCCAGACGCTCCATGTGAACGGCGGGTTGCTGATGCCGTAGCGGGTTGGCTCCGCGTTCGATCTCGCCGGACGCGCGGTCCGTCTTCGGGGGGCGAATGGCGAAGCGCGTCGTCGGGATGGCGCCCGTCAGGGTTCTGCGAAGACGGTACGAAACGCCTGATCGTCCAACCTTGCCAAGCGCGACCCCTTTCCCCTAAGCCGCCTTTATCGAAGGGAGGATCAGCATGGCCGAGACGCCGCTCGTCGGGATCATCATGGGTAGCCAGTCGGACTGGGAGACGATGCGGAATGCCGCCGACACCCTCGCGGCGCTCCATGTGCCCCACGAGGTCAGGATCGTTTCGGCTCATCGGACCCCGCAGCGTATGATGGACTATGCCGGCGAGGCCGAGGGGCGAGGGCTCCGTGTGATCGTCGCCGGCGCTGGCGGAGCCGCGCATCTCCCCGGCATGGTGGCGGCGATGAGCGCGCTTCCCGTGCTCGGCGTGCCCGTGCGTTCGGCGGCACTGTCGGGCATGGATTCGTTGCTCTCCATCGTTCAGATGCCGGCGGGCGTGCCGGTCGGAACGCTGGCGATCGGCAAGGCCGGCGCAATCAACGCCGCTCTCTTGAGTGCCGCGATGCTCGCCACGACGGACGCGGCGCTTCGCGGTCGGCTCAAGGCGTGGCGCGAAGCGCAGTCGTCGGCGGTCGCAGTCGAGCCTCCGACATGATCCCGCCCGGCTCCACGATCGGCATACTCGGCGGCGGACAGTTGGGCCGTATGCTCGCCCTCGCGGCTGCCCCGCTTGGCTATCGCGTCCACATCTTCGCACCCGAGACCGAGCTGCCGGCAGCGGATGTCAGCTTCGCCGCGACGCGGGCTAGCTATGACGACCAGGTCGCACTCGCGGCGTTTGCGGACGCCGTCGATGTCGTGACCCTCGAGTTCGAGAACGTTCCAGCCAGAACGGTCGCGTTTCTGCAGAGCCGTTGCGTTGTTCGCCCGGGATCGGCGGCGCTGGAAATCGCACAGGACCGTCTACACGAGAAAGCGTTCGTGGAAGGTCTGGGAGGCCGACCGGCACCCTATGTCGCCATCGACACGCTAGCCGACCTCGAGCGGGCGCTCGAGAGACTGGGCACACCAGCCATTCTGAAGACGCGGCGCCTGGGCTATGACGGCAAGGGGCAAGTCCGGATCGACGCGCCCGGCCACGCACGCAATGCGTTTCAGCAGCTAGGCGGCGCCGATCTCGTTCTCGAAGCCTTCGTAGCCTTCGAGGCGGAGTTCTCGATAGTCGCGGCGCGAACCGTCGAGGGACGAACGCTGGCCTACCCCGCCAGCGAGAACCAACATGTCGCCGGCATTCTCCGGGAGTCGACGGTTCCAGCGGGGCCGATCTGTCAGGCGCAGGCCGACGCTGCCACCCAACTCACGGTCCGGATCGCCGACGCGCTCGACTATGTCGGCGTCCTCGCGTGCGAGTTCTTCGCGGGCGCCGACGGGCCGATCTTCAACGAGATGGCGCCGCGCGTTCACAATAGCGGCCACTGGACGATCGAGGGCGCCGTCACCTCCCAGTTCGAGCAGCACATCCGCGCGATCTGCGGCCTGCCACTCGGCCCGACCGACCTCGCCGGCTCAGGCGCCACGATGCGCAACCTTCTGGGCGACGGGGCGGAGGACTGGCCCGACATTCTTGCGCAGCCCGGCGCTCACCTCCACCTCTACGGCAAGTCGGCAGCCGCGCCCGGCCGCAAGATGGGGCATGTCACGACGGTTCGCCGATAGCGCCTGAGCGGAGGGCGTGTGCGATACGGCGTTGCGTCGCGGGCCCGGCTTCGATAGGGCCACCCCGGTCTGTCCGACCTTCTCATCTCGGAGCTTTCGTGCCTGATCTCGTCCTTCTCATCTCGTGCATCGACCGCAAGGGCATCGTCGCGGCGGTCGGATCGTCGGTCACGGCGCAGGATTGCAACATAATCGAGAGCGCGCAGTATTTCGACCGCGCATCGGGCCGCTTCTTCATGCGCGTCAACTTCACGAGTGCCGACGGCTACACGCCCGAGCGCTTCGCCGATGGCTTTCGCCCCGTCGCGACCGCCTACGATATGGACTGGTCGGTGAACGACACGTCCGAGAAGCAGCGCGTCCTCCTCATGGTGTCGAAGACCGGGCACTGCCTCAACGATCTCCTCTACCGTTGGCGCATCGGCCAGCTGCCGATGGACCTCGTGGGCGTGGCGTCCAACCATGAGGATTGGCGCGACCGGGTGGAGGCCGAGGGCCTGCCCTTCCACCACCTGCCGATCACCAGGGACACCAAAGCGAGCCAAGAAGCGGCGCTGCTGCATCTCGTGGAGAGCGAGCGCGTCGAACTTATCGTGCTGGCGCGCTACATGCAGATCCTGTCAGACGCGCTGTCGCGCAAACTCGAAGGGCGGGTGATCAACATCCATCACTCGTTCCTGCCCTCGTTCAAGGGCGCCAAGCCCTACCATCAGGCCCATGCGCGCGGCGTGAAGGTCATCGGCGCGACCGGTCACTACGTGACGCCCGACCTCGACGAGGGCCCGATCATCGCGCAGGACGTCGAGCATGTGGACCACACGATGACGCCGGACGATCTCGTGGCCGCCGGGCGCGACGTCGAAAGCCGGGTGCTGGCCCGCGCGGTGCGCTACCATCTGGAACGGCGCATTCTCCTCAACGGCGACTCGACGGTCGTCTTCAAGTGAGTGCGTCCGGAAAGGCGATCCGATGAGCGATGCGACGGGGCCGCTGGCGGCTTTTCATCCGGCTGCCCAGATGATCTCGGGCAAGGCCGTCGCCGCCGAGGTGACGGCCGAGGTGACGAAGGACACAGCCACACTCAAGGCCACACACGGCGTCACGCCCGGCCTCGCCGTCGTCCTCGTCGGCGACGATCCGGCGAGCGCCGTCTACGTGCGCAACAAGGCGCGCACCGCCGAGGCCTGCGGCTTCCACTCCGTGCAGCACACGCTCGATGCGGCGACCACACAGGCTGAACTACTGGCGCTAGTTGCTTCGCTGAACGCCGAGCCGTCCATTGACGGCATCCTCGTGCAATTGCCGCTCCCCGACCATCTCGACAGCGCCGCCGTCATAGCCGCCATCGATCCGGACAAGGACGTCGATGGGCTGACGGTGACCAATGCGGGGCGCTTGGCGGTGAACGACCCGGCAGCCATCGTGCCTTGCACGCCCAAGGGGTCGATGCACCTCGTCGAGACGGTGCGCGGCGCCGACCTCTCCGGGCTCGATGCGGTGGTCATCGGACGCAGCCGGCTCGTCGGACTGCCGATGGCGATGCTTCTCACACAGGCGAACGCGACGGTGACCATCGCACATAGCCGGACGCAGGATCTCGCCAGTGTGTGTCGGCGGGCGGATATCCTCGTCGCGGCGGTCGGGCGGGCGGAGATGGTGCGCGGGGACTGGATCAAGCCCGGCGCAACGGTCATCGATGTCGGCATCAACCGGATCGAAGATGCCACGGCAAAGCGCGGCACACGTCTGGTGGGCGACGTCGCGACCGACGAAGCCGCCGCGATTGCCGCCCACATCACGCCGGTCCCAGGTGGCGTCGGACCGATGACGATCGCCATGCTAATGCAGAACACTCTGTCGGCCTCGCGCCGGCGGGCTGGGTGATGGCGTTGTCGTTGTCGTTGTAGGGAGACGGGCGTCTCTTCCACCGTTCGGCACTGTCAGTCGGGGGTTACCCGATTGGAGCCGGTACGGGAGCGCGCCGCAATCGTGACCGCGACGGTAGAATTCGGTCGCCAAAGCAACTAGAGAGCGCGGTTCGTTCAAACGCTTCGGATCTCTCTCATGCCCGCCGCCCCGCTCCTCGGCATCGACTTCGGCACGTCCAATTCAGCGGCGGCGATCCTCATCGACGGTGAGGCCGTGCCTGTCCCGCTCGACGGGCATCGGGCGATCATGCCGAGTGCGGTGTTCATCGGACCGGATGGCTTTCTCTGCGGGCAGGCGGCGTTCGACGCTTATGTGGCGAACGAGGAGGGGCGTTTCATGCGCGGCCTCAAATCGCTTCTCGGCTCGCCGCTCCTCTACCAGACGACGGCGGCCGGCGGGCGCCGTTGGCGCTTTCTCGACATCGTCGCGCGCTATCTGTCTATCGTGAAGGCGCGTGCCGAGGCGGTCGCCGGCATACCGCTCGACCGGGTGATGATGGGGCGCCCGATCCGGTTCGACGACCGAAGCGACGCGGCGGACGCGCAGGCCGAGGCCGATCTCGACGCCATCGTCCGCTCGCTCGGCTTTACCGAAGTCGGCTTCCGGTTCGAGCCGGTGGCGGCGGCGTTCGACCACGAGAAGACGTTGGATCGCGAGACGCTGACCCTCGTCGCGGATATCGGCGGTGGCACGTCCGATTTCACGCTGCAATATCTCGGCGGAGGGTCGGGCGAGGGCACCCGGCCTGTTTTGGCGACGGCAGGCGTCCACATTGGCGGCGCCGACTATGACCGGGATATCTCGCTCCACCACGCGATGCCCGAACTGGGACGCGGCACTTCGCTCGCGCCGGGGCCGATGTCAGGCCAGGTTCTCCCGATGCCGAACGCGCCCTTCATCGATCTGGCGACGTGGCACCGCATTCCGTTTCTCTATACGCGTGAGGCGAGGGCGCATCATCGCAGCCTTCTGGAGCGCGCGACGCGGCCCGACCTCTTCAGCCGCTTCATCGACATCGTGGACGAACACCGGGGCCACGAACTCGCCATCGCCGTCGAGAGCGCCAAGATCGACGCCACCGCCGGCTCCACAACGCTCGACATATGCGGTCACGCGAAACGACCGCTCGATCGCGAGATTCTGAGCGCGACGACCGAGGAACTGACAGGCCGCGTCCTCAGCGTACTCGACACCATCACGGATCGGGCGGGCATTACGCCCGACGCGATCGAAACGCTGCTCTGGATGGGCGGCAGTTCGCTCTTTCCGCCCCTGCGGGCGGCACTCGAGGCCCGGCTGCCCACGGCGCAGACCGTATCGGAAGATCTGATGGGCAGCGTCTCGCGCGGGCTCGTGCTCGGCGGGACGACGCTGTCGTAACTTGCGTCAGAGCGCTGCGAGGCATCCGCCGTCGACCACGAGGCATTGGCCGGTGACATAGCGGGAGGCGTCGCCGCCGAGGTAGAGCGCGGTGCCTACGAGGTCTTCGAGCGCGCCGAGCCGGCCGAGGGGCACCTTGGCCGTCATGGCCTCGACCCACGCCGGATCCTCATAGAAGGTTTCGGTCATTTCTGTGCGAAAGTAGCCGGGCGCTATCGCGTTGACGCGAATGCCTCTCGGCGCCCACTCCGCCGCCAGCGCCCGCGTGAGGCCGAGAATGCCGGTCTTGGAAGCGCCATAGGGCGCAGCCGTCGGGATGCCGACATAGGACGTCAGGGAGGCGAGGTTGATGATCGCGCCGCCGCCCCGCGCTGCCATCCCGGCCGCTACCGCTTGCGCGACGAAGAACGGGCCCTTCAAGTTGGTATCGACGATGCGGTCCCAGATCTCCTCATCGAGATCGGCGGCCGGACAGACGTTCTCGATCCCCGCATTGTTGACGAGAACGTCGACCGGCGCGACGGAGCCGAGGCTCTCCCGGATGCGTGCGAGATCACGCTGGTCGCACCCGATGCATTCGGCGTCGCGCCCGATCGCACGTATCCGCGCCGCCGTATCGTCCAACGCTTCGGCCCCCCGGGCGGTCAGTACGAGGTCCGCGCCCGCTTTCGCATAGCCGAGCGCCAGAGCCTGTCCGATGCCTCGGCTGGCACCGGTCACGAGAACGCGTTTGCCCTCGAAGGAGAACTGTCGCCGAAGCCAGTCGAGGTTCTGATCGTCGGCGGCGGGTTCGGTCATCGGCGTGCGTTTCCATTCCGGTGTTCGAGGGATGGTCGCCGCCTGCGAGGGAACGGTCAACGGCCATCCCGCCTGGTGGTGCGCACGGCAATGGGCTTGCTAGGGCCCTGCCAAGTGCTTTGGCGGAACGGCGCGGGAAGCGGCAGGGCAGGGCGCGAACCTGCGTTGACACTGGCTTGGGCGTATGTCTAGGCATATCGAATGAGCGTCGAGCCAAACCTCCGACTGACCCCTATCTCGGCCGCCGCCGACGGGTCTCGCCGGTGAACACTGCCGCGACGTCGGGCGCTCCGAATATCGTCGTAGCGGCACCCGCCGTCGTGGTGCGCGGCGTGGGTAAGAGCTATGGCACAGTCCGTGCGGTCGCCGATGCGTCGTTCGATCTGGCCGTCGGCCGCTTCCTGACCATTCTCGGGCCTTCCGGGTCCGGCAAGACGACGCTGCTGCGTCTGATCGCCGGTTTCGAGCGCCCGACCACGGGCGAAATACGGATCAACGGTATGCCGGTCGACCGAACGCCGCCGCATAAGCGGTCGATCGGCATGGTGTTCCAGCGCCTTGCGCTCTTCCCGCACCTGACGGCAGCCGAGAACGTCGCGTTCCCGCTTCGCATGCGCCGTTTCGATGCGCGCACGATCGCCGAACGGGTGGATCGCTATCTCGATCTCGTTCGCCTCGGCGGGCTGGGCGACCGGCGTATCCAGCAACTGTCGGGGGGGCAGCAGCAAAGGGTCGCGATCGCCCGCGCGCTCGTCTTCGAACCGGACCTTCTCCTCCTCGACGAGCCCCTCGCCGCGCTCGACCGCAAGCTGCGCGAGGAGATGCAGCTGGAGTTTCGCCGCATTCAGCGCGAGCTGGGCGTCACGACCATCAACGTAACGCACGATCAGCGCGAGGCGCTTGTCGTATCCGACGACGTGATCGTGATGGCGGGCGGGCGCATCCAGCAGTGGGCCGATCCCGCCGCCACCTATCGCCAGCCCGCCAACGCCTTCGTCGCAAGCTTCATCGGCGTCACCAACACCGTCCCCGGCCGCGTGACCGCCGTCGAGGGCGGGACTGTGGACTTCGGGCCGGGTGGCGGACCAACTCTGCGGGGCGTATGGAGCGATGACACGGCGGCGGCCGTCGGCGCCGTCGTCACGGGCACGCTTCGCGCCGAGCGGATACGCATGGCAGCGAACGCGGCGGGATTGGGCGCCCTCGATACGATCCGTACCGGCATCGTTCGCGATATTATCTTCGAGGGCGAGCGCATCGTCTACGAGATCGCGCCCGACATGGCCGGCGTAGAGACGTTGCGCCTATTCGACCATGACCCTGGCGCGCACGACGCCTTCGCCATCGGCGACCACGTGACGCTTGGCTGGAATGCCGATGACGTGCTGGTGTTTCCGAACTGAAGAAGGCCGATCAACGGCCGATAGAGGAGAACGACATGACGAAGCTATCGAACCTGTCCATCGGGCGGCGCGCGCTCCTGGCGAGCGTCGCGGCATTGGGGCTTACCGGGCTCGGCTCGCAGGCCTTCGCGCAAAGCGCGCCGGAAAAGCCGGACGAGATCATCGTGCGAGCCTGGGGCGGCGAGTGGGTGGAGAGCCTAAAGAACGGCGTGTCCGATCCTTTCACCGAGATGACCGGCATCGCCGTGCGCCACGACCTGACCGAGGATAACGAGATCCAGCCCAAGGTCTGGGCAGCCGTCGCGCAGGGCCGCGTCCCGCCCATCCACATCAATTGGGATACGACGACGAACGCGACGAAGTCGGCGCTGCGAGGCGTGACCGAGGATCTCTCCGACCTCCCCAACCTCGCCAATACGACCGACCTCGCAAAGCCCGCCGGGCTCGAGGGCTATCCGATCGCCAACACATATGGCTACGTCTACGTGCTGGCCTACCGCCCGGACGCCTTCCCGGACGGTGCGCCGGAATCGCTCGACGTGCTGCTCGACCCGAAATTCAAAGGTCGCATCGCGCTCTACAATGACGGCATCGGCTTCCACTTTCCCGCGCAGGTCGCCGGCGGTGGCTCGCTCGACGATATTCCGGACAACATGGACCCGGCCTGGGAGTTCATCGAGAAGGTGAAGGCGCAGGAGCCGCTGCTCGGCGAAGACCCCGACTTCACCAACTGGTTCCAGAACGGCGAGATCGACCTCGCGGTCACCATCTCCACCAATGCGCGCGCGGCCCGTAAGAACGGCGTCGACATCGCCTGGACGGTGCCGGTCGAGGGCGCGAAGTTCGACACCGACGGGCTCTGGATCCCGAAGGGCCTGCCGGAGAACGAGCTCTATTGGGCCAAGGAGTACATCAACTTCGCCCTCAGCCAGGAGGCGCAGCAGGTCTGGCTCGACGGTCTCGGCCTGCCGGGCGTGGTGCCGGGCCTCACTCCGCCCGAAGACCTCATAGGGGACGCCTCCTACCCGACGGAGCCTGCCGATTTCGAGAAGTTGATCCGCATTTCCGGTCAGGTGCAGGTCGAGAACGAGAGCGACTGGTTCTCGAAGTTCAAGGCGATCATGCAGCGCTAGATCGCTGACGGAATGGGGCGTGCGGATCTCGTTCGCATGCCCCGCAAGCGAGGCCGGACATGCGATCAGAACGGAGCGCCTATCCGCTGCGCTGGCGGGCGATGGATGCCGCCGAGGGCGTGGCGGGCGCGCTGTGGCCTTCGCGCTTCCGGGCAGCCACCCCATGGCTCATGCTCCTGCCGGCTTCGATGCTCGTGGGCCTGCTGGTCCTCGGCATGCTTTACATCGGCGAGGCGAGCCTTCACACGCTCGACCGCTCGACCTTCCTGCCATCCGAAGAGCGCACGCTCGCGAACTACCGGCGCGTCGCCTCCGAAGCGCTCTTCCTCGCCATCGCGTGGCGCAGTCTCATGGGGGCGGCCGTCGTCACCGTTCTAACGCTGCTGCTCGCGTTTCCCTATGCCTATCTCCTCGTTCGAACGGGATCGAAGGCGCTACGCAAGACGCTCCTCATCGCGCTCTTCCTGCCCTTCTTCATCGGGCAGGTGGTCCGGGCCTATGGCTGGCTCATCATCCTCGGCAATCAGGGCGTTCTCAACGACGCGCTCGGCCTCGTCGGCATCGAGCCGATCCGGCTCCTCTACAATTACGGCGCCGTCCTCTTCGGCCTCGTCCAGTACATGCTGCCTTTCGCCGTGCTGATGCTCGCACCCGCGCTGACGGCGATTCCCGAGGAGCTTGAGGCGGCGGCGGCCTCCTTGGGGGCGAACTGGTGGAGGGGATTTCGCCATGTCGTCCTGCCGCTGGCGCGGCCCGGGCTCGTCGGTGCCGGCATCGTCGTCCTCACGCTATCGCTGACGGATTTCGCGATGCCGGCCATTCTCGGCGGCGGAAGTCAGGACTTTATCGCGAACGCCGTCTATGACCAGTTCTTTCGTACGTCCGACCAGGGCATGGGCGCGGCGCTAACGGTCGGTCTCGTCGCTTTGGGCTCGGCCATCGTCGGTGCGATCTTCGCCCTTCTCGGCGCGGGAACGTTGGCGTTGGGGAGAGATCGGGCATGAACTGGCCGCTGTCCAAGAGCGTCACCATCTGGACGATGGTCGCAGCCGTTCTCGTCCTCCTCTCGGCTCCCACCATCGTCGTTCTCGGTGCTTCGTTGACGACGGGCAACATCATCGTCTTCCCACCCGATGGCCTCACGTTCAAATGGTATGGCCGCATCCTCCAGGCCGACGAGCTGCGCGACGCGTTCGGGCGCTCGCTCTGGGTCGCGACCGTATGCACCGCTCTCGCCATTCCGGCGGGCACGCTGGCGGGCATCGCACTATCGAAGTACCGGTTCCGCTTCGGCACGGCGCTGCAGGTCTACCTGCTCCTACCCTTCACGATCCCCCTCATAGCGTCCGGCATCGGGCTTATGCTGCTCTTCGGGGAGGCGCGCGTCCTTGGCAGTGTCTGGCCGGTGGGCGTCGCGGCCTGCGTCATCAACCTGCCCTTCATGATCTGGGCGGTGAGTGCCAGCGCCGCGTCGCTCGACCCCGACCTCGAACTCGCCGCCGCGAGTTGCGGCGCGCCGCCGCTGGCGACCTTCCTCCACGTCACGCTCCCGGCCGTAATGCCTGGCGTCATATCGGGTTCGCTCCTCATGTTCATCCTCGCGATGAACGAGTTCCTCGTCAGCCTCCTTCTCACCGATGCGCGCACGGTTACCTTGCCGGTGCAAATCTACAATTCGATCCGCTCAATCATCACGCCCGATCTCGCCGCCGTCTCGGTCGTCTTCATCGCCGTCGCCGGCTTTGCCATCGTCCTTCTCGATCGGTTGGTTGGGCTCGACGTCTTCCTCAAGTCCAAATGATCCCGACGCGCGAAGGCCGGACATTCTCTCGACGTCTTAGTCGCCCTCGCCATTCGAACGGTTCCTCCCGCCATGATCCGCACAACGTTCAGAACACCGCGCCCGGCAGCCACCGGGCGATCGCCGGGAAGGTCCAGACGACGGCGATGCCTACGATCTGCAATCCGATAAAGGGCGCAACCCCTTGATAGATATGGCCCGTCGTGATCTCGGGCGGCGCGGCGGAGCGTAGGTAGAAGAGCGAGAAGCCGAAGGGCGGCGTCAGGAACGAGGTCTGAAGGTTGATCGCGATGAGGATCGCCAGCCAGACCGGGTCGTGTCCCATCATGAGGAGCGGCGGCGCGATCAGGGGCAGGAGGATGACGGTGATCTCGACGAAGTCGAGAAAGAACCCGAGGACGAAGATCAACGCCATCGAGAAGAAGAGCGCGCCCGTCGCCCCGCCCGGCATCAGCTCGAGAAAGCGCTCGATGCGGGTCTCACCGCCCAACCCGACGAAGACCAGCGAGAACATCGAGGCCGTCAGGATGGTCGCGAAGATCATCGCCGTCACGCTCATCGTCTGGAGCAGCGACGGCCGCAGGAGCGCGCGGCGCAGGAGGGTGACAAGCGCGGCGATGATGGCGGCAAGGCCAACCCCGGCGAGAGCAAGATAGACCGCGCCCAGCGCCCAGTCGGCGACGCTGGCGTCCGACCGCTGAAGCCTAACCGGAGCGATCCCCGCCGCAATGGCGAGCGCTATGAGCGAGAGCGCCCCGGTGAGTACCAGCGTAGAGTTCGCCCCCTGCCTGCGTCCGGCCATGAGGATAGCGCCGACAGCTCCGATAGACGCGGCCTCGGTCGGCGTCGCGATACCGCCAAGGATGGCGCCCAGCACGGCGATGATGAGCGTCATTGGCGGCGCGACCGTGCCGACGATCTCGCTCGCTTCAACGCGTGGCCCCGGTTCGGCGGCTGGAGCGCGGTGTGGAGAAACGCGAGCGACGACAAGAATGTAGACCATGTAGAGGGCGACGAGGACGAAGCCCGGCAGGAGCGCGCCGGCGAAGATCTGGCCGACCGAGATCGTCTCGACGCTGAACTTGCCTTGCTCGTATTGCGCCTGCTGATAGGCGTTCGACATCACGTCGGAGAGGATGATCAGCAGCGTCGAGGGCGGGATGATCTGGCCGAGCGTGCCGGCCGTGCAGACGATGCCGGAGGCGAGGCGCGGATCGTAGCCGGTGCGCAGCATGGTCGGCAGCGCGATGAGGCCCATCGCAATGACCGTCGCGCCGACGATGCCGGTCGAGGCCGCCAGCAGCGCGCCGACGACGACGACCGAGAGCCCGAGCCCGCCGCGGAAGCTGCCGAAGAGGCGACCCATCGTCTCCAGGAGTTCCTCCGCCAGCCGGCTCTTCTCCAGGATGACGCCCATAACGACGAACAAGGGGATCGCGATGAGGACGGTGTTGGTGAGGACGCCGAAGGCGCGTTGGCCGAGCGCGCCCAGAAGCGCGAAATCCATCTGCCCCGTCAGCTGGCCGAGAACGGCGAAGATGACCGCGACGCCCGCGATCGCGAAGGCAACGGGAAAGCCCGAGAGGATCGCGCCGATGAGGGCGGCGAACATCAGGAGGTCGAGCGGCAGGCTCATACGGGTTGGCCTTCACTGGCCTCGGTTCGCAACGCCGCTATCGCACGCAATAGCGAGGCGAGAGATTGAATAAGAAGAAGGACGCAAAATACGGGTATCAAAGACTTTAGGAGGAAAGATGCGGGGATGCCGCCGACCGAGATCGGCCCTTCGAGAATGGCCCAGGAGTTGCGCACCGATGGCCAGGACCAGACCATCAGGACGGTCATCGACGGGACCAGCAGCAGCGCGTGGCCGGCGATATCGATCCACGCCTTGGTGCGCGGCTCCGCCTTGGCGTAGAAGATATCGACCCGCACATGCCCGTCGATCAGCAGCGTGTAGCCGGCGCCCGCCATGAAGAGCACGCCGTGCAGATAGAGCACGCTCTCGCCGGCCGCGATGGCGCTCAGGCCGAAGACATAGCGCGCGAGCACGATCGCGAACTGCGCCAGCACCATGGCCAGCGCCGTCCAGCAGACGACGTGCCCGACCGCGCGGTTGGCGCGGTCGAGCGTTGTTGCGAAGGCGAGCAGAGCCGTTCGCCTTAAAAGTCGAGCGCGGCGGCGCGGGCGTTCATCTGCCCGTTATCGGCATAGCCCTTGTAGCGGCCGACCGAATCCCGGTAGGCGACGAAGCTCTCGGTGATGCGCTGGACGAGTTCGTCATCGTCCTCGCGCAGCTCGCCGATGACTTCGGCCGCCGCGCCGGCCATGGCGGTGACGACATCGGCCGGCAGCTCGCGCACCATCACGCCCTGCTCGGCCACCAGCTGTTCGAGCGCCTGGGCGTGCTTGGTCGTGTATTCCGTCCAGACGGGATTGTAGAGCGACTCGCAGGCCAGGCTGACGGCTTGCTTGAGGTCGTCGGGCAGGGCTTCATAAACGTCCTTGTTGACGGCGCATTCCTCGGCCGAGGAGGGCTCGCCGACGCCCGGCCAATAGTAGTTCTTGGCGATCTGGTAGAAGCCGAGCGCCGAATCCGTCCAGGGGCCGATGAACTCGCCCGCATCGAGCGCGCCCGACTGCAGCGCCTGGAACATGTCGCGCCCGCCCATCGCCTGCACCGCCATGCCGAGCTTGGAGCACATCTCCGAGGCGAGGCCGGTGGTGCGGAACTTGAGGCCCTTGAGGTCGTCGACCGAATTGATCTCGTTGCGGAACCAGCCCATCCATTGCGGACCGGAATTGCCGCAAAGGAAGGGTTTCAGCCCGAAGCGGCCATACATCTCGTCGTAGAGCGCCTGCCCGCCGCCATGGGCGAGCCAGCCGACCTGCTCGTCGGCCAGGAGGCCGAAGGGCTGCGAGCCGAAGAGAAGGATGCCCTTCGACTTGGAGCCCCAATAGGCGGGCACGGCGTGGTAGAGCTCGGCCGTGCCTTCGGAGACGGCATCGAAGACGCCATTGCCGGGCACGAGCTCGCCGACGGCGAAGAGCTCGACCTCGATCCGCCCGCCCGACAATGCGGTGATCCGGTCGGCCAGCATCTGGGCGGCGACGCCCGGTCCGGGCAGGTTCTTCGGCCAGGCCGTCACCATCTTCCAGCGCCGGATGTCCTGCGCGATGGCGGGGCTGGCCAGCGGCGAGGCAAGCGCGGTCGCAGCGGCGCCGGTCGCGCCGGCGGCGAGGAAGTCACGTCTCTTCATGGTCATCTCCACTCTCCTTGTTGTGCGAGCCTTTGCGGCCCGTCGTTCGAGGCCAATCTCAGCCGAGAATTCCCGGAAGGTCGAGCCCATTCTCTCGCGCACAATCGAGCGCGATGTCGTAGCCGGCGTCCGCATGGCGCATGACGCCCGTCGCCGGATCGTTCCAGAGCACGCGCTCCAGGCGCCGGTCGGCGTCCTCGCTGCCGTCGCAGCAGATCACCATGCCGGAATGCTGCGAAAAGCCCATGCCGACGCCGCCGCCATGGTGGAGCGAGACCCAGGTCGCGCCCGACGCCGTGTTGAGCAGCGCGTTGAGGAGCGGCCAGTCCGACACGGCGTCCGAGCCGTCCTTCATCGCCTCCGTTTCGCGGTTCGGGCTGGCGACGGAGCCGGAATCGAGATGGTCGCGGCCGATGACGATCGGCGCCGACAGCTCGCCCGAGCGCACCATCGCGTTGAAGGCCAGCCCGAGCTTATGGCGCAGGCCCAAGCCGACCCAGCAGATGCGCGCCGGCAGACCCTGAAACGCAATGCGCTCGCGCGCCATGTCGAGCCAGTTGTGGAGATGCGGATCGTCGATCAGCTCTTTCACCTTGGCGTCGGTCTTATAGATGTCTTGCGGGTCGCCCGAGAGCGCGACCCAGCGGAAGGGCCCGATGCCGCGGCAAAAGAGCGGGCGGATATAGGCCGGCACGAACCCGGGAAACGCGAAGGCGTTCTCCAAGCCCTCGTCCTTGGCGACCTGGCGGATATTGTTGCCGTAGTCGAGCGTCGGCACGCCGGCATTCCAGAAGTCGACCATGGCGGCGACATGCGTCTTCATCGACGCGCGGGCCGCCGTCTCGACGGCTTTCGGATCGCTCTCCTGGCGCTCGCGCCATTGGGCGACCGTCCAGCCTTGCGGCAGATAGCCATGCACGGGATCGTGCGCCGAGGTCTGATCGGTGACGATGTCGGGCCGCGGGCCGCCCGCCTTCATGCGGGCGACGAGCTCGGGGAAGACGTCGGCCGCATTGCCGATGAGCGCGACGGACTTGGCCTCGCCGGCCTTGGTCCAGGTCTCGATCAGCCGTAGCGCCTCGTCGAGATCGTGCACCTTCTCGTCGACATAGCGGGTGCGCAGGCGAAAGTCGGCGCGGGTCTCGTCGCATTCGACGGCGAGGCAGCAGGCGCCGGCCATCACGGCCGCCAACGGCTGCGCGCCGCCCATGCCGCCAAGACCGCCGGTGAGGATCCATTTGCCCGTCAGGTCGCCGTCATAATGCTGGCGGCCGGCCTCGACGAAGGTCTCGTAGGTGCCCTGAACGATGCCTTGCGTGCCGATATAGATCCAGGAGCCGGCCGTCATCTGGCCGTACATCATCAGGCCGATGCGATCGAGTTTCGAGAAATGCTCCCAGGTCGCCCAATGCGGCACGAGGTTGGAATTGGCGATGAGGACGCGCGGGGCATCGACATGGGTGCGAAAGACGCCGACCGGCTTGCCGGACTGGACGAGCAGCGTCTCGTCGCCCTCCAGCCGTTTGAGCGCCGCGACGATGGCGTCGAACGCCTCCCAGTTGCGCGCCGCGCGGCCGATGCCGCCATAGACGACCAGTTCGTGCGGGTTCTCCGCGACGTCCGGATGGAGATTGTTCATCAGCATCCGAAGCGGCGCCTCGGTCATCCAGGATTTCGCGTTGAGCTCCGGTCCCGTCGGCGGGTAGACGTCCCGCGCGTTGTGCCGACGGTCGATGGGGGCGGTCATGAGGGTCTCCATGCGCCGAGGCGCTCCAAGATCGTCGTGAGGACCGGGCGCAGCCGGGCCGCGCGGGCGGGGTCGTAAGGGAAGGGCAGGGTCTCGCTGGCGAGATAGTTCACTTGCGCGATTTCCATCTGAATGGCGTGCCAGCCCTCGGCCGGGCGGCCATAGGCTCGCGTGGTCCAGCCGCCCTTGAAGCGGCCGTCGAGCGACATGGTCGAATGGGCTCTCGGCAGAAGCCGCGACGACCATCTCCGCGATCTCCGCATCGCAGGTCACGCCGCCATTGGTGCCGATATTGAGGTCGGGCAGGGTGCCGTCGAAGAGGCGCGGCACGCGTGAGCGGATCGAGTGCGCGTCGTAGAGCACGGCATGGCCATGGGTGGCGCGAACCCGCTCCATCTCGGCTTCTAGGGCCGCATGGTAGGGCGCGTGGAACGCCTCGACGCGCCGCGCGATCTCCGCGCCATCGGGCTCCCGGTTCCAAAGCGGTGCGCCGTCGAAATCGGTCAGCGGCACGAGGTCGGTCGTCGCCTGGCCGGGATAGAGCGAGGCGCCGTCGGGCGGGCGGTTGGCGTCGATGACGTAGCGATGGAAATGTCGCGCGCACGACCGTCGCATCGGAGACGAGCCCGTCATGCAACTGATCGACATGCCAGTCGGTGTCGGTGAGCAGGCGGCCCCGTTCGTTGAGGTCGGCGAGAATGGCGTCTGGCACATGCGTGCCGGCATGGGGGACGCCGATGACGAGCGTGCTGGTGCCGTGACGGACTTCGACGGGGATCATGTCGCGCGTTCCTCGTCGTCGTCCATTTGGCCGCGCACGAAACCCGGCAGATCGACCACCGCCAGCAGGCGCGCCATCGGTCACGAGGCGGGTCGCCGCGTCGAGCGAAGGCGCCATGAAGCGGTCCTGTTCGATGCGGGCGACGTCCGCGCGCAGCCGGTCGATCACGCGCTGCAGGGGTGCGCTCGTCGCCAATGGCGCGCGGAACTCGACGCCCTGCGCGGCGCAGATCGCCTCCACGCCGACGATCGCGGCGAGATTGGCCGTCATCCGTCGCAGACGCATGGCGGCATGGGCGGCCATCGAGACATGGTCCTCCTGATTGGCAGATGTCGGCGTCGAATCGGTCGAGCACGGGTTGGCGAGATGCTTGTTCTCGCTCATCAGCGCCGCCGTCGTCACCTCCGCGATCATCAGGCCGGAGTTGAGGCCGGGCTCCGGCGTCAGGAACGGCGGCAGGTCGTGGCTGAGCGTCGGGTCGACCATCAAGGCGACGCGGCGCTGCGCGATGGCGCCGATCTCGGCCAGCGCGAGCGCGATCTGGTCGGCGGCGAAGGCGACCGGCTCGGCGTGGAAATTGCCGCCCGAGACGATCCGGCCCTCGTCGACGAGAACGAGCGGATTGTCGGTCACGGCGTTGGCCTCCACTTCGAGCGTGCGGCCGGCAAAATGAAGAAGGTCCATCGCGGCGCCGACGACCTGGGGCTGGCAGCGGATGCAATAGGGGTCCTGCACGCGCTCGTCGCCTTCGCGGTGCGATTCGCGGATTTCCGAGCCGTCGAGGAGCGCGCGCTGGGCTCTGGCGAAGGCGATCTGCCCGCGATGGCCGCGCAAGGTGTGGATGGCGTCGAGAAGCGGCGCCGTCGAGCCCATGATCGCATCGGTCGAGAGCGCGCCCGTCACGACGCTCGCGGCCGCGCAGCGCCACGCCTCGAAGAGCGCGCCGAGCGTGACGGCGGTCGAGAACTGCGTGCCGTTGAGAAGGGCGAGCCCTTCCTTCGGGCCGAGGACGATGGGCGCGAGCCCCGCACGCGCCAGCGCCTCGGCGGCCGGGCAGGCGCTCGCCGCCGACAAAGGCCTCGCCTTCGCCGATCATGACGGCGGCCATATGCGCGAGCGGCGCGAGATCGCCCGACGCGCCGACCGAGCCTTGCACGGGCACGACGGGCGTCACGCCGCGCGCGATCATCGCCTCCAGGAGCGCGATCGTCGCCCAGGCCACGCCCGATGCGCCGCGCCCGAGCGAGAGGAGCTTGAGCGCCATCATCAGCCGCACGGTCGGTGCGTCGAGCGCATCGCCGACGCCGCAGCAATGCGACAGGACGAGATTGCGCTGCAGGGTGGCGGTGTCGGCGGCCGCGATCTTCACCGAGGCGAGCTTGCCGAAGCCGGTGTTCACGCCATAGACCGCCGCGCCTTCGGCTGCGGCCCGCGCGACGAGCGCATGGGCGGCCTCGACGCCGGCCTTCGCGCTCTCGGTGGAGTTCGACGGGGCCCTCGCCACGCCAGATCGCTTCCAGCTGCGCCAGACCGGTTTCGCCGGGGTGAAGGATCATGGGCCCGCTCATCGCACGCGCTGCACTGCCGAAGTCGCCGCCGAAGATGCGGGCGTGAAGCGGGTTGAAGCCGATGCGATAGGCGAGCTCGGCCGCATCTCCGACATCCCAGACGGCCAGATCGGCGCGCAGGCCGACCGCGATCGCGCCGCGATCGGCGAGGCCGAGGGCGCGGGCGGCGTGCACGGTCGTGCCGGCCAGCGCCTCCATCGGCGTGAGGCGAAAAAGCGTGCAGGCCATGTTCATCGCCGTGAGGATGGAGGTGAGGGGCGAGGAGCCCGGATTGCAATCGGTCGCGACGGCCATCGGCACGCCGGCGGCGCGAAACGCCTCGATGGGCGGCACGTTCGTGTCGCGCAGCGTGTAGAAGGCGCCGGGCAGAAGGACGGCCACGGTTCCGGCCGCGGCCATCGCTTCGGCATCCCCAGCGTCGGCGTGCTCGAGATGGTCGGCGGACAGCGCGCCGTATCGTGCCGCGAGGCGGGTGCCGCCGAGGTGGGAGAGCTGCTCGGCATGGAGCTTGACCGGCAGGCCGAGCGCGGCGGCGCGATCGAAGACGCGGGCCATCTGCTCGGGCGAGAAGGCGATGCCCTCGCAGAACCCGTCGACGGCATCCACCAAGCCCTTCGCCTTGCGCCGCATCGAGCGTCGGCAGGCAGACGTCGTCGAGATAGGCGTCGGCCCGGCCGGCATATTCAGCCGGCACCGCATGGGCACCGAGATAGGACGTCACGATCGCGTATGGGACGAACCGTTTCCAGCATCCGCGCGGCGCGCAGCATGCGAAGCTCGGCCTCGCGCTCCAGCCCGTAGCCCGATTTCACCTCGATCGTCGTGACGCCCTCCGCGATGAGCGCGTCGAGCCGGGGCAGCGCCATCGCGACGAGTGCGTCGACGGATGCGCCGCGCGTGGCCTCGACTGTCGAGACGATGCCGCCGCCGCGCCGGGCGATCTCCTCGTAGGGCACGCCTTCCAGCCGCTCGGCGAATTCGCGCGCGCGGTTGCCGCCATGGACGATGTGGGTGTGGCAGTCGATAAGGCCCGGCGTCAGCAGCCGGCCGCCAAGATCGTACGTATCGGGATCGCTTGGGGCCTCGTCTGCGGAGCCGACCCAGACAATCGTGCCGTGTTCGATCAGGACCGCGCTCAAGTCTTCCGCGCCGGAGTCGTCCGCGCCGGAGGCGGCGACGTTCGAGTTCATCGTTACGATGCGGGCCCGCGTGAGAAGCATCGGCGTCCTGTTGCGTTGGCGAATGCGTTGCGTCAATTTGTCTATACATATCCAGTCAGTCAAGGTGCGATCTATGACGATCCTTCACGCGCGAAAGGCCCTCCTACCCGATGGGTGGCACGAAGAGGTGCGGGTCGAGATCGGGCCCAACGGACGGATTGCCGATTGCCGTGCCATCGATGCGGGCAAGCGTGCGGACAACGACGACGCGGCATCGGTCGGTATCCTCCTGCCGGCACCCGTCAATGTCCACAGTCACGCCTTCCAGCGCGCGATGGCGGGCTTGAGCGAACATCGCTCTCCCGGGCGGGACCACGATACGTTCTGGACCTGGCGCGAAATCATGTTCCGGTTCCTCGACCGTCTGACGCCGGACGATGTCGAGGCCATCTCGGCCCTTGTGCAGGTCGAGATGCTGGAAGCTGGCTACGCGACGAACGTCGAGTTTCACTATCTTCATCACGCGCCAGGCGGCGTACCGTACGATGATCTCGCCGAGACGGCAGGCCGCATCGCGGCAGCGTCGACGACGACGGGGATCGGGCTCACGCTCCTACCCGTCCTCTACCAGCATGGCGGCTGTGACGGGCGGCCGCTTGCACCTGGACAGGTCCGCTTTGGCAACGACGAGGACAGGTTCGCGCGCCTATGGGAAGGCTCCCGCGACAAGCTCCGTGGCCTGCCTGCCGATGTCGCGATCGGGGTCGCCCCGCATTCGCTTAGAGCGGTGGATCCCGGCGCTCTTCGGCGCCTCGCCGTCGATCACCCGAGCGGCCCCTTCCACATGCATCTCGCCGAACAGGTGCCGGAGGTCGAGGAGGTCGAGGCCGCGTGGGGCCGGCGCCCGGTCGAATGGCTGTTGGAGAATGCCGAGCCCGACGCGCGGTGGTGCCTTATCCATTGCACGCAGATGGCGCCGCAGGAGACGGAGGGACTCGCAGCCACGGGCGCGGTCGCCGGGCTCTGCCCGATCACCGAATCGAGCCTTGGAGACGGGACGTTCGACGGGGTTCGATGGCTGGCGGCCGGCGGGGCCGTTGCGGTCGGCTCGGACTCCAATGTCCGTATCGGGCTGGCCGAAGAGTTGCGCACACTTGAATACTCCCAAAGGCTACGCGACCGTGCACGCGCTGTTTTAGCCACGCCCCATCTCTCGACCGGGCGACGGCTTTTCGATACTGTTTGTGCCGGAGGAGCGCAGGCATCAGGTCGCGCGACCGGGCGAATAGAGTCAGGCCTCTGGGCCGATCTCATGGTATTGGACGATGCGGCGCTTTCGCTCGCCGGACGGGATGGCGACGCGATGATAGACACCTGGGTTTTCGGCGGGGATGACGGCCTCGTCAGCGACGTCTGGTCGGCCGGGCGGCACGTCGTTCGCGATGGGCGGCATGTCGCACGGGATGCCGTGGAGCGCGCCTACCGCGCTGCCATCGCTCGCTTGATGACATGACGGACGTGCCTTCGAGCCAGACGCCGCGGATCGGATGGCGCGACGTTCGACAAGTCGCGCGAGACCGCATCGCGTCCGGCGTCTGGGCGCAGGGCAGCATCATCCCTACCGAAGTCGATCTGGCTGCTGCGTTCGGCTGCGCGCGCGCGACCGTCAATCGGGCCTTGCGCGAACTGGCCGACGAAGGTCTGCTCGACAGGCGTCGTCGGTCAGGCACCCGCGTGGTGAAGGCACCGGACCTGCGGGCGCGCTTCAAGATTCCCGTCATCGCAAAGGAGATCGAGGCTCGGGGCGCGAAGCCAGGCTATCGGCTGCTTTCGCGGGTCAACGAAGCGCCCCCCGAGGCGGTGCGCCTAGCGATGGATCTCGGCGACGATGCAATGCCGCTCATCCACATCTTGGCGCTCTACTCGGCGGATTGCGCGCCGTTCATGTTCGAGGATCGTTGGATCGACCCGCGCAGGTTCTCCAAGGTGCTGGATGGAGATTTTGCCGTCATCGGCGCCAACGAATGGCTCGTCACGAACGCGCCCTTCGACCGCGGTGAAATCGTCTTCCGCTCGGCGCCGGCAAGTGAAACGGAAGCCCGAACGCTGGAGATGGCGGCGGGCTCACCCGTCTGCATCGTGGAGCGTGTGACGTATTGCCGGGCGGACGATGAGAGTGCGTTGACGTGCGTGCGACAGGTCTTCGTGTCGGACTACGAGCTGCGGGCCACGATATGATGGCGGATGCCGCATCTGTCCAAGCCTAGAGAGGATGGTGGCAGGCAACGGGGTGGCCACCGCCCGATGCGGCCAGCGGTGGGCGTTCGCGGCGGCAGATGTCGCTCGCCTTGGGGCAGCGGGCTTCGAAGGCACAGCCGGGTGGTAGGTCGAAGGGGCTGGGGATCTCGCCGCCCAGGGGCTCGATCTCGCGGCGTCTCGACGGGTCGGGCGAGAACGTGCTGTCCATGAGTGCGCGCGTGTAGGGATGGCGCGGGCTGGCGTCCGTTCGAGGGAGATGCTCGACGACCCGGCCGAGATACATCACCAGGATCTCGTCGCAGAAATATTTCACCAGGCTGAGGTCGTGGCTGATGAAGACGTAGGTGAGGTTGCGGGTCGCCTGAAGCTCTTCGAGGAGGCCGATGATCTGGGCCTGAACCGAGACATCGAGCGACGCGGTCGGCTCGTCGAGGACCACCAAGGCGGGGCGTAAGGCGAGGGCGCGGGCGATGCCGACGCGCTGCTTCTGCCCGCCCGACAACTGGTGCGGATAGCTTGTCGCCATATGGGGGCTGAGACCGACGGTCTCGAGGAGTTCGGCAGCCGTCGATACGGTCTCGGCCGAACTCAAGCCCTTTCCCTGGATCTGGTAGGATTCCATGACGGCGTCCTGGATCGTGTAGCGCGGGTCGATCGCCGAATAGGGGTCCTGAAAGACCATCTGCATCCGCGCGCGGAGCTTGCGCATGTCGGCGGCGGTCTGATTGAGGACGTCGAGACCGTCGAAGGTGACGGTGCCCTCGGTCGGCTCGATGAGGCGGAGGACGAGGCGGGCGAGGGTAGACTTGCCGCAGCCCGATTCGCCGACCACGCCGACGACGCGGCCCTCACCGACGTCGAACGACACATCGTTCACGGCGTGCATCGACCGGGTCGGCTTGAAGAGGCCGCCGCCGCTGACGAAGGCCTTGGAGAGGTCCCGGACTTCGAGCAATACGGTCACAGCTCCGCCTCCGCCGCGAAATGGCAGGCCGCGACGCTGTTGCGCCCGCGCACGGCCGAGGGCGGCGTCTCGGCGCAGATGCTTTCGGCCCGGGAGCAGCGCGGGTGGAAACGGCATCCGGTCGGATAGTGCGCGACGCTTGGCACGGTGCCCGGGATGCCGCTCAATCGCTCGTTCGGGTCGAGCCCCTTGGGGATGCAGCCGATGAGCGCCTGCGTATAGGGATGGCGCGGATTGGCGAAGATTTCCTCGACCGTGCCGTTCTCGACGGCGGTGCCCGCGTACATCACCATCACCGTGTCGCAGGTCTGCGCGACGACGCTCATGTCGTGGGTGATGAGGACGAGGCTGAGGTTGCGCTCCTTGACGAGGTCGCGGAGCAGCCGGATGATCTGCGCCTGCACCGTCACGTCGAGCGCGGTGGTCGGCTCGTCGGCGATGAGGAGATCCGGGTCGGCGGCCAGCGCCATCGCGATGACGATACGCTGCTTCATCCCGCCCGACATCTGGTGCGGGTAAAGGTGGTAGATCGAGGCCGGCTCGGGGATGCGCAGGTCGCCCAGAAGCGCGATCGTGCGGGCCTTGGCCGCAGCTTTGTCGAGCCCTAGATGAAGGAGGGCGACGGCATCGACCTGAGGGCCGATCTTCTTCAGCGGATCGAGCGAGGTCATCGGGTTCTGCGTGATGAGCCCGATCCGACCGCCGCGCAGCTTGCGGTAGGCGCTCTCGGGGAGTGCCGTAACGTCCCGTCCGTCGAAGGTGACGGAGCCGGTGGTGATCGAGCCGCCGATGAGGGGGAGGAGGCCCATCACGGCCATCGCCGTCAGCGATTTGCCCGAGCCCGACTCGCCGACGATGCCGAGGATCTCGCCCTTTGCGACCTCGCACGTAATGCCGGCGAGCGGACTGATCGCGCCGATGGAGACGCCGAGGTTCTCGACGATCAGCATGGCCTCGCGCGCGGTGCCGCCAGGCAGGACCGTCTCCAGGGTCTCGGCTTCGAGGATCATGGTCACGAACCCCTGAGCCTTTCGCGGATGTCGAGGGCGCGGATGAGTTCGTCGCCGAAGAGATTGACCATCACGACGGTGAGCGCGACCACGACGCCGGGGAAGATGATGACCCAGGGCGCGAGGAAGAGCTGCGCTGTCCCTGAACTCATCATCGCGCCCCAGCTCGGCGTCGGCGGCTGGGCGCCAAGGCCGAAGAATCCGAGCGTGGCTTCGAGAACGATGCCGTCGCCGACGGCGAGCATGGCGACGACGATGACGGGCGCGATGGCGTTCGGCATCAGGTGCTTGAGGAGGATGTGGGTCGGCGTCGCGCCGAGATTGACCGTCGCCTCGATGAAGGTCTCGCGTTTCAGCCGCACGATCTGCGCCCGCGTGAGCCGCGTGAACTGGGCGAGATAGGCGATGGCGATGGCGAACATCGTCGAGGTGAGGCCGGGGCCGAGGATCGCGACGAAGATGAGTGCGATGAGGATGTCGGGGAACGACCAGGTGAGATCGACCACCGTCATGACGGCACGCTCGAAGAGGCCGCCGAAATAGCCGGCCGCCGCGCCGAGCGTCATGCCCGCCAGCACTGACATGACGATCGCCGTCGCGCTGACCGAGAGCGAGGTGCGCGCTCCATAGACGACGCGGGAGAAGACGTCGCGACCGAACTCGTCGGTGCCCATGATGTGTGAGAGGCTTGGCGCCATGTTGGCGTTCATCAGGTTCTGTTCGGCCACGTCGTAGGGCGTGATCCAGGGCGCGAAGATCGCCGTGAGGACGAGGAGGACGAGGAACCCGCCGGTAACGAACCCGAGCCAGGACGACATCGCGCGCCCGGCTCCTGACTGCGTGAAGGTCGCGAGGCGCGTCCCCGTCATTCCCACCATGCGGACGGCAAGGGCTCTCATGTCGGTATCCTTGTCACGAGGTGGCCTCTCTCACGCGCGGGTCCATCGCGGCCTGTGCGAGATCGCCGATGAGCGTGCCGAGCATGACGGCGAGTGCCAGCATGAGGAGGCAGCCTTGGACGACGGGATAGTCCCGCTGGCCAAGAGCGCGGATGAGGAGCGAGCCGAGGCCCGGACGCCCGAAGACGAACTCGACCGTGACCGCGCCGCCGAGAATCCATCCGATGCGCAGAGCGAGGATCGTGACGACGGGCAGCAGCGCGTGCGGCATGAGATGCTTGAAGAGAATGGTCGATTTCGACAGCCCCTTGGCGTGGAGGAGCGTGACGAAGTCCTCTCGCGCCACGTCCATCAGCGCCACCCGCGTGACCCGGGCCACCAGCGCGACGCCGCCGACGCCGATGGTGAGGACCGGCAGCACGAGCGCCGTCCAGTCCCGCGCACCCGAGACCGGGAACCAGCCGAGCGTTACCGAGAAAAGGAGGATGAGGAGAAGGGCAAGCCAGAAGCCCGGCACGGTTGATCCAATGAGGATGAAGCCACGCACGACCTGCGTCGTGACCGGGTTCTTCGTCACGGCGGCGATGGTGCCAAGGATCATGCCGACGATGGAGGAGAAGAGGAAGGCAAGCCCGCCCAGCTTGAGCGAATAGGGCAGGTTCTGCGCGATGAGGTCGCCGACGGGGCGGCGGAGCACGATCGCCTCACCGAAATCGCCGGTGAGCATGTTGCCGATCCAGACGAAATACTGGAGCGGCAACGCGCGATCGAGGCCGTATTTCGCTGTCAGCGCCGCCCGGTCCTCAGGCGACGAGCCGACCCGGATCAGGTTGTCGATCGGGTCGCCCGGCAGCAGGTGGACGATGAGGAAGATCACGATCGAGATCGAGATCGACACCGGAATGAGCATCAAGAGCCTTTGGCCCGCATATCTGGCGATCATCCCGGTCCCCTTCGCGTGTCGACCGTTTCGGCGTCCTTCTCTATTCGGCCGGCTTCATGTCCACGACCGACTGCGACCGAAAGCGCGGCCCGCGGATCGTCTCGGGTAGCTGGATGGTCTCGGTATTGTAGGCGATGTTCGTCGTCGGCTCGTAGATCGGGGCGAAGAGCGCCTGGCTGAGAATGTACTCGTGATAGGCGCGGAAGTTGGCGATCCGCTCGTCGGACGTCTTCGACTCCGTCATCGCGACCTTGTTGAGGCGCTCCGATTCCGGGTCGTTCCACATCGAGACGTTCGGGTAGCCGAGCCGCTCGCCGGAGAAGAACCAGTCGAGGATGTCGGAGTTGTTCCAGTCGTAGCTTCGCACCGCGAGCTGGTGGCTGTTGCGCTTGTACTCGTCGCGGATGGTGCTGGAGTCGAAGACCGTGATCTCGGCCGCCATGCCGATATCCTTCAGCTGCGCCTGGATGACCTGGCTGAGCCGTTTGAACTCGGTGTCGTTCTGGGTGAAGAGGTTGACCGCCAGCGGCGCTCCATCCTTCTCGCGCACGCCGTCGGAACCCATCGTCCAGCCGGCTTCGTCCAGCAGGGCGTTGGCCGTCGCGACATCGAACGATACATTCAGCTCGGCCGGCACCTCCGACTCCGGCAGCGACGAGATCAGGAAGTTGGTCGCAGGCGCGCCGACCCCATTGTAGACGCTATCGACGATGGCCTGCTGATTGACCGCAAACGCCGTCGCCTGACGCACCCGGATGTCGTCGAAGGGCGCGGCCGTCACGTTGATCGGCATGTAGACGATGCCGGTACCGGGCAGGTTCTTCGTGCCGACGTTGGATTCGGCCTCCAGGATTTCTAGGAAGTCGGTCGGCACGCCCAAGAGCACGTCGACGCCGCCGGTCTTCAATTCGAGGAACGCGGTCGACTGGTCCGCGATCTCGCGAAATGTGATCGTCTCGAGATGCCCGGCGCCCTGGTTCTCCGATAGCGGCGACGCCCAGGCGTAGTCATCGTTGCGCGTCAGAACGGTCTCAAGACCGATGGCGAAGCTGTCGAGCTTGTATGGCCCGGTGCCGACCGCGACGGAGACGCCGTAGTCCTCGCCGGCCTCGTCATAGGCAGCCTGGCTCGGCACGCCCATGAAGGTACTGGCCAGGTTGTAGAGGAGGTTCGGCTCCGGTCGACTCATGACGAACTTCACCGTGAGCGGATCGATAACCTCGACGCTCTCGATCGCCTCGGCGAGGAAAGCGTTCTCGGTGCCGGCGAAGTCGGGGATCCAGTCAGCGACCGTCTGCGCGTCGAACGCCGTGCCGTCGTGGAAGGTCACGCCGTCCTTCAAGTTGAAGGTCCAGGCCATGCCGTCCGGCGCCTCCTCCCAGGAGGTCGCGAGATGCGGATGGTAGGACTGGTCGGCGTCCTGCTCGACGAGGCGATCATAGATCAGCGCATTGGCGGTGTTGAGCTTCGATGCGCGGATGGGGTCGTAGGACGTCGCGCCAATCTCACCGGAGGGAAGGACCACCGTCGCCGACTGCGCCATGGCGCCGTTCGCCATCACCGTCGCGGCCAAGCTCATCGTCGCCAGCGCAGTTCCGCGCAGCATCCGTGTCTGAATCGTCATCGTCGTCATCCCTGTTATCGTTGTTATTGGCGCGCTCGATGGCGTCGGGGCGCGAAGACGACGTGTCGGAAACGGGTAGATCGCCGGCTGACGGCGCGGGGCCGCCGACATAGCCGGTGAACCTGGCGTGGAGGGCCTGGATGCGCTCCAGCCGGGCCTCCACGGCCGGGCCGATCTGCAGAAACACGCTGTTGACCAAGAGGTTGGAGAGCGAGGCCATCAACGCGCTCGACTCCCAGAACTGGCCGAACTCGGTCGGCACGACGAACATCTCGTCGACGAGTTCCCGTCCCCAATCGCAGAACGGATCGGTAACAAGCGTGGTCGGGATGCCAGCCGCCCTGGCTTCCGCCGCCAGCACACGGGCCAGCCGCGAGTAGCGGCGCGCCTCGAAGATGACGAGGGAGCGATTGGGTGCATCGGACGCCAGCAGTTCGGCGAAGTTGCCGCCTGCGACGTCCATCAGATGAACGCCGTCGCGAAGGTACTGCAACTGGTTGGCGAAGAGCTGGGCAATGCCGCGTTCGGTCTGGAAACCCGCGACGTAGACGCCGTCCGCCACCGCGAGACGCCTCGCGACGGTGGCCCATTCCGGCGTGTGCGCAAGTTCGTACACCGAGACCAGCTCAGCCATCTCGAGTTCTAGCCCACGAGACAGTTGGTCCTCTCCAGCCCGCGCCCGCGCCTGCATGTCGCGCAGGCGGTCGCTGATCATCCATGGCTTGTCACCGAGGTCGGCCTGGAGGTGGCTCTTGAGATCCTTGAAGCTCTTGTAGCCGAGCGATCGGCAGAACCGTCCGACCGTCGGCTCGCTGACTCCGACCTTCGTGCCCAAGCTCGCGGCCGTATGAAAGGCGACGGCGTTGAGTTCGGCCAGCATGTAGCTGGCAAGGCTGCGGTCAGCCTTCGAACCGTCGCGGGCGGCGCCGGCGAGGCGGTCTCTGACGGCTGTAGGAACTTGGTCCTCGATCATGTTGCATATAAGATAGCTTTCTTTCATTTTGTCAAATGACTTATGTTTTCTTGCAATTTGTGCGAGGGGTTCGATCCGCAAACTGCAAGCCCAGGACGAACGGCAGGACTGATGGAAGACTATCTGGTGATCGGCGGCGGGATCTCGGGCGCCGCGGCGGCGTTCGAGCTCGCGGCGTATGGCTCGACCGTTCTTCTCGAGGCCGAAACGTCGCCCGGCTACCACAGCACGGGCCGATCGGCAGCGCTCTATACGCGCCATTTCGGTGGCCCGACGGTGCGGCGCATCAACCGGGCCAGCGCCGCATTCTTCACCGCTCCCCCGCCTGGCTTTGCTGACAATCCGCTCCTTATGCCGCGGGGTGGTTTGACGATCGCTGCACCCGGCGGGGAAGACGCGTTGGGGGAAATGTTCGCCGGCACCGTCGCCGAGTCCGGCCCCGACCACGGCATCGCCGAGATCACGCCCGACCGTGCCCTCGCTCTTGCCCCACTTCTGAGACCGGAGCGGGTCGGTGCGGCACTTTACGAGGAGGGTATTCAGGATATCGACGTGGCCTCCGTCCATCAGGGCTATCTGCGCGCGTTCAGATCGCGCGGCGGACGGCTGGTTTGCAACCGCCGGATCGACCGGCTCGATCGCGAAACCCATTGCTGGCGTGCGACGGCCGGGGACGAGGCGATCGAGGCGCGCGTCGTCGTCAACGCCGCCGGCGCCTGGGCCGGGGAGATCGGCGCGATGGCCGGGGCCGTCGATATCGGTCTCGTGCCGAAGCGGCGCACGGGCATTCTTATAGCGCCACCATCCGGTCTCGACGTGCGCACCATGCCGGTCGTCGACTACCTGACGACCGACGCCTACTGGAAGCCTGACGCCGGTAAGATCATGATATCACCCGGCGACGAGACGCCCGTGGAGCCGCAGGACGTGCAGCCGGACGAATACGATATCGCAGTTCTCGCCGAGTGGATCGAAGCCGAAACGCTCCTCACCGTGCGCCGGATCGACCATTCCTGGGCTGGTCTGCGCAGCTTCGTGGCCGACGAAGCGCCCGTCGTCGGCTTCGATGCGAAAGCCGAGGGATTCTTCTGGTTGGCCGGACAAGGCGGCTACGGCATCATGATGGCGCCGGCGCTCGGACGGGCGACGGCCGGTCTCGTCGTGTCCGGCACCTGGCCCGCCGACCTAGCGGAGCACGGGCTTCGCCCGCAGGACATAGCGCCAGAGCGCTTTGCATGACACGCCATATCACCCAGGCCGACGTCGCTGGCCGCCTGACGTGGTCCGGTATCGCGGACGCGTTGCGCGAGGGCCATCGGCGACCCAAGGCGCAGATCGACGACACGTTCCTAACCCGTGGTCCGGACACTCTGCTGAGCCGATCGGCCTGGATCGAGGGCATCGGAATCGGCGTGAAATCCGTCACCGTGGTGCCTGGCAACGCTGCGCGCGGTCTGCCGAGCGTGCAAGGGGCGATGCTGCTCTTCGACCCCCGGACCGGCACGTTGGACGCCGTCCTTGACAGCGACCTCGTCACCAAATGGAAAACCGCCGGCGATTCCGTTCTTGGCGCGACGGTTCTGGCGAGACCCGATTCTCGGCGTCTCGCCATTCTCGGCGCCGGCGAAGTCGCGGGCAATCTCGCGCGGGCCTACACGTCGGTCTTCGAGGGTATCGATGACATCGCGATCTGGAATCGAACGACGGAGCGGGCCGACGCACTCGTTGGGCGGCTGCGAGCGGACGGATTGCCGGCACGCACGAGCGGCGATCTCGCTCGCGATGTCGGGCTGGCCGACATCGTCTGTACCGCCACCATGTCACACGAGCCGGTCCTTTTGGGCGAATGGGTCATACCGGGTACGCATGTAGACCTCGTCGGTGCGTTTCGACGCGACATGCGGGAGGCCGACGACGCGTTGCTGCGCAAGGCCGCGATCCACGTCGATTCCCGCGAGACGGTCCTCGACCATATCGGTGAATTGGCGACGCCGCTCGCCGGCGGCGTCATCGCCCGCACGGATGTCCTAGGAGATCTCTACGACTTGGTAGCGGGGCGGGGCGGACGACCGAATGCGGAGGCCATTACGCTCTTCAAGAATGGCGGCGGTGCGCATCTCGACCTCATGACGGCCCGCGCCATTCTCGCCTCCCTCTGAGAGTTCGAGCAGATCTAACCCTCAACAGGGGTGCGGCCGTCGTATAGGATCGCCTCGAACCGCTAGTTTCCAATGCGGACAGCCAGGGAGAGGCGCAAGCATGGACTATCGCACACTCGGCCGCAGTGGCCTGAAGGTTTCCAGCCTCGCGATGGGCACGTTCACCTTTGGCGGTCGGGGTCCGTTCGGCATGGTCGGAGCGCAGGAGCCGTCCGAGGCGGGGCGGCTGGTCGACACCTGCATCGACCACGGAGTGAACCTGATCGATACCGCCAACATGTACTCGAGCGGACGCGCCGAGGAGATCGTCGGCGAGGTGATGGCCGAGCGCGATCCGGACATCCTCATCTGCTCCAAGGTCCGCATGCCGATGGGGGAGGGGCCGAACGAGGGTGGCACCAGTCGTTGGCACATCATCCGCGAGTGCGAGCGCTCGCTAAAGCGCCTGCGCCGCGACCGGATCGACATCTACCTCATCCACGAATGGGACGGCACGACGCCCGTCGAGGAGACGATGTCAGCCCTCGACAGGCTCGTGGCGGATGGCAAGATCCGCTATTTCGGCGTCTCCAACTGGTCCGCTTGGCAGGCCATGAAGGGCTTGGCGGCGTGCGAGCGGCGGAACTTCGAGAAGCCGTCCTGCCAACAGATCCATTATACGCTCGAGGCGCGGGAAGCCGAGTACGAGTTGCTGCCGATGGCGGTCGATCAGGGGCTCGGCGTCATGGTCTGGAGCCCGCTCGCGGCCGGGCTGTTGACCGGCAAGCATTCGCGTGAGGGCTTCGCCGCCGATAGCCGCCAGGAGAAGGGCTGGACCGAACCGCCCATTCGCGATTGGGACCGGCTCTGGTCCGTCGTCGACGTCGTGCGCGAGGTCGCGCAGGCTCGGGGCGCCACGCCGACGCAGATCGCGCTCGCCTGGCTCCTCGGCCGACCCGCGATCGCGACCCTAGTCGTCGGCGGCCGGACGAAGGAGCAGTTCGCCGAGTCGATGCAGGCCTGCGACATCACTCTCACCGACGATGAGCGCGCGAAGCTCGACGCCGTCTCCCGCCCCCCGCTCATCTACCCCCACTGGCACCAGCACCAGTTCGCCAAGGACACGTTCGGCGATGCGGACTGGGCGTTGCATCGCGGGCAGCAAGTCGATGGGATGGACGGCTACGAGGCGTAGCTGATCGTCCTGCTAGTGAAACCGGGAGATTGAGAGCTTTCCTGACAAGCCCGCGTGGCTTCCTCCCTCTCGCCCTCGAGCACCGGCCCGAGGATCCAAAGCGTCAATCGCCTCGCTCTCCTCGTAGGCGAACCGTCATATCGCGTGCGACCAGTCGAAAGGTCAGACGCAGGTTGTGCGAGGCGCGCCCTGGATTCTCGGGTCGGTGTTCGAGATTGACGGCAAGACGTAAGGTCGAATACAGGAAGAAGCTTTGCAGGCGGTGCTCTAGCGATGCCGCTTCAGAAGCGTCCCACGACCGCCCGCACGATCTTGCTCATCGCCAGCATGCCGGGATCGTCCATGCCTACGCTCTTCTCGGCGAAGATGCGTGCACGGCCGACGGTCGCCGGCTTGTCGCGAAAGTCGGCCTGCGCTCGTTCGGCCGCTTCGATGACGCGTTCGGCGGGTGCGTCGGTCGTCTTGGCAAGCGCCTCGGCGATCGCGTCGAGACTGTCGAGAACCGTCTTGCCGCCAAGCTCGGCCTTGCCGCGCTCCATCATCTTGTCTCGCGCGGCCGCGACGATTTCGGAGAGTTCCGACACCTCCACGCTCTCCCGTCCCTTCAGGGCCTTGGCTGCGGCCATGAGGCCGGTGGCGAGGAGCGTTCCGTAGGACGAAGACGAGACTTTCGTGAATGCCTGCGCGCAGGCCATGAGCGCCTTGCCGAGATCATCGTCCGGCAGCGCGTCCGCACCGTCGGCCACCGCCCGGCTGCCCTTGCGCATGGTGATGCCGAGGTCGCCGTCGCCCAGCGCGCCGTCGGCGGCGTTGAGCGCGTCGGCCTCGGTTTCCATCGCATCGCGAAGGCGGATAGCGGCGGCTCGAATATCGGCGACGGTGATCATCTCCCGGCCCTCAACGCCCGACCGTCCAGAAGGCGCAGTCGCAGGGCGCCGTCAGATGTGCCTCCAGTTCGGCATCGAGCTTGACGAGTGTGAACGAAACGCCCGTCATCTCCATCGAGGTCGCATAGCGCCCGACGAGGGGCATGACGATGGTCGCACCCGCAGCGTCTAGCCGCCGCTTCACGACCCGGTAGAGAATGTAGAGTTCCTCTGCCGGGGTCGCGCCCAGGGAATTGACCAGGATCGACACGCGGTCGCCCTTCTCCAGCGGCATATCGGCGAGGAGCCGGTCCATCATTTCTTCGGCGATGTCGTCAGCCGGCTTCAACGTGTCGCGCCAGACGCCGGGCTCGCCGTGGATACCCATGCCCATTTCCATCTCGTCGTCGCCGATCTCGAAGGTCGGCTTGCCGGCCTGAGGCACGGTGCAGGGCGAGAGAGCGGCGCCGACCGAGCGACAGGCATCGGCGGACTTCTGCGCGATGCGCGTCACATCGTCGAGGTCCTTGCCGGCCTCGGCGGCGGCGCCCGCGATCTTGAAGGCGTAGACCATGCCGGCGACGCCGCGCCGCTTCTCGGCCTCTTCGGGCCTTGCGGAGGCCACGTCGTCAGCGAGGAGGACGGTGGTCGTGCGGATGTCGTCCATCTCGACGAGGTCGCCGGCCATGTCGAAATTCATGACGTCGCCGCCATAGTTGCCGTAGAGCCGCAGCACGCCTGCACCCTGATCGGCGGCGCGAATGGCCTCGGCCATCTGGTCGGCGGAAGGGCTCGCGAACACATCTCCAATCGCGCAGGCGTCGAGAAGGCCGGGGCCGACATAGCCGGTGAAAACGGGGAGATGGCCCGAGCCACCGCCCGAGACGATGCCGACCTTGCCATCCGTGCCCGATGCTGCGCGCGCTACGACGCGACCGTCGTCCCCGACGAGGCGATAGAACTCGGAGTGCGCGGCGACGAGGCCTTGCAGCATCTCGTCGACATAGGCTTCGGGATCGTTGAGGATCTTCTTCATCACGAGGCGGGTCTCCTGGCGGACTTGGCGGCCGCGCGGCGGGCGGTGAGGACGTTGAGAAGCATGACGCCGATGAGGAGCGCGCCCCAGATGAGCTCACGCGCGAAGTTCGAGACCTGCAGCATGTTGAGCCCTGAGGACAGGAACTGCATCGAGAGGACCGCGAGCACGACGCCGATCACACGGCCGTAGCCGCCATAAGGGTTCACGCCGCCGAGGACGGCGATGAGAACTGCTAGGAGCAGGTAGGACGAACCGTAGTCGGCCTTCGCGCTATTGGCGCGTGACATGACGATGAGACCGGCGATGGCCGAGAGCCCGCCGCAGAGGACGTAGACCTTGATGAGCGTCCGCCCGACATCGACGGCTGCGAACCGCGCGGCGAGCGGGTTGGCGCCGTACATGATCGTCTTGAGACCGAAGGCCGTGCGCCGGAGGACCCAGGCGAGACCGGCGGCCAGAACGACGAAGACGAGGAGTGGCACGGGCACACCCAGCACCTGCCCATTGCCCAGCCAGGCGACCGCCGGCGGCATGCCTAAAACGGCGCTGCCGCCCGTCATGGCGATGGCGAGGCCGGTGAAGATGAGGCCGGAGCCGAGCGTCGCGAGGATGGGCGGCAGACCGAAGGTCGCGACGAGGATACCGTTGAAGAGCCCGGCGCAAAGCCCGACGACGAGGGCCAGCGCGTAGGCCGCGACGACGAGAAGCGTGCCGTCGCCGTCGATACCCACACCAGCCATGACGGTCGCGGCGATGACGGCGGATAGGTTGGCGATGCCGACGACGGAGAGATCGATCCCACCTGTCAGCATAGCGACCATCACGGCGAGGGCGAGGATCGCGAATTCGGGGAACTGGAAGGCCATCGACGTCAGGTTCTGGCCGGACAGGAAGCGGTCGGGTGCGAGCGCCGCCATGAGGACGAAGACCGCGATGGCGATGACGGCGAGCCGACCCTCGGTCGACGTCCAGACGCGTTGCAATCGGCTGGCGCGCGGGCTGGAGGCGGGTCGGCCGACGGCCTCGGTTTTCACCGGCTCGCTCATGACGCGCGCGCCTCGGCCCGCTTGGCCTGATAGGCCGGCAAGCCCGTGCCGAGGAGGATGAGAAGGCCGATCGTCACCGATTGCCAGGTCGAGGGAATGCCGAGCACGATAAGGGAATTGCTGACCAAGACGATCAGCGCAACGCCGAGCAGCGTGCCGGTCAGCGTGCCGTATCCACCCATTAGCCGGGCGCCGCCGAGGACGACGGCCGCGATGACCGAGAGCTCGACGCCAACGAGATCGAACGGGTTGGAGATCCGCGCGGTAGAGGCATGGATGATGCCTGCGAGCCCCGCGAGCGCGCCGACATAGACATAGACGAAGAACTGCGTCGCTCGCACGTCGATGCCGACCCGCCGGGCGCTTTCAGGCGAGCCGCCAACGGCGTAGATCGCGCGACCTAGCATCGTTCTCTGAAGGATGAACCAGGTGAGGATGACGATGGCGACGAGGAAGGCGAAAGCCCAGGGCAGCGAATAGAACGAGCCGTCCGCATTTGTGCCCCGCACCATCATGAGCCGAGAGAAGCCGCGCATCTCGGACGGCAGGTTCGAGATCTGCAACGTGCCGATGAAGGTGAGGAGGAAACCGCGGAAGACGGACAGCGTACCCAGCGTGACGATGAGCGTCGGCAGGCCGAAAAAGGCAATCAACACGCCATTGATCGCACCGAGGCCGGCGCCGATGGCGGTGGCAATGAGGAAGGCGAGCGGCCAGGCCATGTCGGGCGCGAAGTCGCGCAGCAGCACGGTCGTCGCATACATCGCGAAGGCGGCGACGGCGGTGAAGCTCACGTCGATGCCGCCCGAGACCAGCACCAGCATTGCGCCGACGGCGAAGATGCCGAGCACGATGGAGTTGCGCATCAGGTCGGTCAGCGTCGGCATCGAGAAGAAGTTCGGGTCGGCAAACCCGGCGAGGATGCAAAAGGCGACGATGACGCCGGCGACCAGCACTTCGTTACGCGTCCAGTCGAACCGGCGCGCGGCTTTGCGCTTCGGCGCGGTCGCTTCGGCCGAGGCACTCATGAGGCGAGCCTGTGAGAGAGGTCGTCTTCGGTTACGCCGGCGCCCCCTTGGATATCGTCCGTCATCCGACCGGCCTTCATGACGAGGATGCGATGGCAGGTCGCGAGCAATTCCGGCAGATCGTCGGAGATGACGAGAACACCGAGGCCGCGCGAGGCGAGCTCCGCGATAATATCGTGAATCTCCGCCTTAGAGCCGACATCGACACCGACCGACGGTCCGTTCAGTACGAGAACCTTGGGCGCCCGCGCCATCCACCGCGCAAGGACGACACGCTGCTGGTTGCCGCCGGAGAGCGAGCGGACCGGTGCTTCGGCGTCCGGCGCCTTGACCTGTAGGCGGCGCAGCCATTCGGTCGCCTCGCCCCACAGGCCGGCGAGATCGAGCACGCCGCCCTTCGCATGCGCGTCGAGCCGGCCGACGGCGATGTTGCGGGCGATCGATTGGGTGAGGAAGAGGCCTTCCGTCAGCCGATCTTCCGGCACGTAGCCGATACCGGCTTCGGCGGCGGCGATCGGATCGCCAGTGCGCAGCCGTTGGCCGTCAAGCGTCACCTGGCCCTCCTCCGGGTCGACGAGCCCGAAGAGCGCTTTCGCCAGCGCTGTGCGGCCGGAGCCGAGAAGTCCGGCGACGCCCAGCACCTCGCCGGCGTGAAGGGTGAAGGAGACGTCCTCGAAGGCACCCTCCTTGCCGAGACCGTCGACGACCATCAACGGTGCGGCGTCCGGATCGAGTGGTGCAGGCGGGCCGGAGGCGACGTCTCGGCCGGTCATCGCGCGGGTCAGCGAGGCGGCGTCGAACGTGTCGGCCGGCCCTTCCGCGACCTTCTCGCCGTTTCGGAGCACGACGACCGTCTCGCAGACCTCCAGCACCTCGGCCAGCTTGTGGCTGACGAAGAGGACGGCGACGCCATCGGCTTTCAGGCGGCGGATGATGTCGAGCAGGCGCTCGACCTCGCGCTCGGTCAGCGCGGTCGTCGGCTCATCCATGATGATGAGCCGCGCATCCGACGCGAGCGCCCGGCCGATCGCGACGAGTTGCTTGTGTGCGACCGACAGCGTCTCGACGCGCTCCGAGAGATCGAGTTCGACGCCGACCCGCTCCATCACGGCTCGCGCACGCTCCTTCATGCGAGCGAAGTTGACGAAGCGTACGCCATCGGCGCGCTCGGCCGTCATCGCGATGTTCTCGGCGACGGTGAGGTTCGGGAAAAGGCTGAAATCCTGGAAGATGACCTTCACGCCGGCAGCGGCTGCGGTTGTCGGGGTGATGTACTCCTGGGGCGTCCCGTCGAAGAGGATCTGCCCCTCGTCATGCTGCTCGACGCCGACGAGCACCTTGATCAGCGTCGACTTGCCCGACCCGTTCTCACCGGCGAGGCAGACGGCTTCGCCCGCGCGGATCGTCAGGTCGACGCCGTCTAGCGCGGTGATGGCGGCATAGCGCTTGGTCACGCCTTGGAGCGCGACGAGGGGCGTGTCGGACACGTGGAGGGGACCCAGACGAAGTGATTGGGGCGGCCTGCGAGGGCCGCCCCGAAGGAGTGGCGACTAGAACGGGTAGTCGGCCATGTTGTCCTTATCGACGTTCACGAAGGCCTGACCGTAGATCACCTTGCCATCGAGACGGATGCTCTCATAGCCCTCGAGCCCGAGATCCATGCCGTCGGTGATTTCCTCGCCGGCCATGACCATCGAGGCGACCTTGTTCATCGCCTTGCCGGCGAGCTTGGGGTCCCAGAAGCCGATGCCGTCGACGGCGCCCGTCTCCATGTACTGGCCGGCGATGGACGGCAGCGAGGTGCCGAAGATGCAGGTCGCGTCCTCGAGCCCGCGCTCCTCGACGGCGAGGCCGATGCCGGCGACGTCGGTCGAGGCCGAGCCTTGCATGCCCTTGATGTCCGGGTGCGCGCGCAGCACTTCCTGCGCCTTGGCATAGGCCTGCTGCTGATCGTCGGCCGTCTCGTTGCGGTCGCCTACCATCTCCATATCGGGATAGTTGGCTTCCTGATGCGCGATGGCGCCGTCGATCCATTGCATGTGGGTCTGCGAGCCGAGCGAGCCGACGAAGGTGGCGTATTTGCCCTCGCCGCCCATGCACTGTGCGAGGCGCTCCATGAGGTTGGCGCCGAAATCTTCGTTCTGGAAGGCCTCGATGTCATAGAGCGTGTTCTGCTGGCTGGCCGCCTCATGCGTGATGACGGTGATGCCAGCCTCCATCGCGCGACCGAGCACGGGCTCGATGGCCTCAGGGCTCATCGGCACGACGAGGAGTGCATCGACGCCCTGCGCGATCATGTCCTCGAGCAGCGCCGACTGCTGCTGCGGGTCGGCCTGGGCCGGGCCGACGAGAAAGGCGTTGTTGCCGGTCTCGGACGCGTACTCCTCGACGCCCTCGCGCATGCGGTTGAACCAGGCGATGCCGTCGATCTTCACGACGGTCGCCATGTCCTTCGCGTCCTGCGCGTGGGCGGGGGCGATGAGGGCGGTGCCGGCGATGAGGGTGGCTGCAAGCGTCTTCTTCATGGATGTCTCCCTGGGGTGTCAGCCGCGTTTCCCGCGGTCTGTATGATTCCCGATCATCTTAGCGCCGGGTGGATGGGCGTCTAGAGCCGTTCACTGCTCCAAAGTCGGGCACGGCACCGCGTCTGCCTATTCTCGAACCGCCTTCAGCGCCTCGTAGGCTTCCCGGTAGCGTTCGTAGAGCGGTGCATAGGCGGCGTGGGCCGCTTGGTCGGGCTCGATGGTGCGGGCTGTGCGAACCATGGCAGCGCAGGCGTCGTCGATCGTACCGAACCGACCGGCGCCAACGGCCGCGAGGATGGCCGCGCCGAGTGCCGGCGCCTCCGGTTGCTCGGTGATTTCGAGCGGCAGGCCGAGCGTATCGGCGTGGATCTGCAGCCAGAAGGGCGCGTTGACGGCGCCGCCGGCCACGACGATGCGCTTCGCTTCGAAGGCGCCGCCGAACGCATCGACGACGCTCCTCGTGCCGAAGCATATGCTCTCGATGAGTGCACGGTAGAGGTGCTCGGGTCGGTGCTTGAGGGTCAGACCGGTGATGGCGCCCCGGGCTAGCGGGTCCGTGTGCGGGCTGCGATTGCCCTGGAAGTGGTCGACGGCGAGAAGGCCCTCCGCGCCCGGCGGCAGCGCTTCGGCGAGCGCGTTCAGGGTCTCGTAGCTCGTCTCGGGCGCGAAGTGGCGTTTGAACCAGGCGATTATGGACCCCGTCGAGGTCTGCCCGCCCTCGATGACGTAGCGTTCGGGGTAGACGCAGTCCGCATAGGGTCCCCACACGCCCGCCGCGTGTGTGGCGCCGGTCGCGATGCCGAGTTGAAGATGCGAGGAGCCGGTGACGAGCGCGAGATCGCCCGGCTGCGTGACGCCGAGGCCCACCATAGCGATGAACGCGTCTGCGCCGCCCTGTACGACCTTCACGGTCTGGGGCAGGCCAAGATGACCGGCGGCAGCGGGCGTGAGCGTATCGATCACCTCGCCCGGCGCGGCAAATTTCTGCGGCCATTTCTCGCGAAGCTCCGACATGTCGAGCGCGGAGAGGAGAGAGTCGGGCCAGCCGCCATGTTCGGTCTGGTAGTGCCAGCGCATGGTCAGGTTGTTGAGGGAGGCGGTCCAGTGTCCGGTAAGCCGGAGGGTGATGAAGTCCTGGTATTCGCCGATCTTCGCCGCCCGCGCCCAGGTCTCGGGTTCGTTCCGCTTCAGCCAAAGGGCTTTCGGCAGCATCCATTCGGGTGAGATGGGACCTGCACCGGCGCCGTTGACCCTGAGGGCGGGGTCGCCCGTCGCCAGTGCCGCTTCGGCCTCGGCATGCGCGCGCACGTCCATCCAGAGGAGGCAGGGGCGGAGAGGCGTGCCGGCGTCGTCGAGCGCGACGACGGTGCAGCTCGTGGTGTCGCAGGCCAAAGCCTCGATGTCCGCAGGGTCGACGCCCGAGGCAGAGACGGCGCCTCGAACGGCTTCGCCAAGCGCCTGCCACCAGTCCTCAGGGTTCTGCTCGGCTTGTCCGGGTTCAGGATAGGTCGTCTCGTAGACGCCCTTCTCGGTACCTTTCGTGCGGCCCTCGAGGTCGAAGACATGGGCGCGGATGGACTCTGTTCCGCCGTCGATCCCGATCACGTAGGTCATGCGCGCTCCTCCTGCCGAACCGTGTTTGGCGGCGCGGTTCGGGCTCGTCAATATGCGCGCACGCGCGTCGTCAGCGTCCGAGTGCGGTCCGCATTTCCGCGATGCCGTCCCCGATGCGAGCGCCATAGCGCAGGAGGCCGCCGCCAAGGAGGTGAACGACGTCGTCGCCGTACATGGCCAGCATGTCGGGCGCTCGGTCGACCGTCATGCCGCCACCGGGGCAGGGCAGGATCGTGCGTCCGGACGCCCGCCCGCCGGTGCCGACGGCTTCGCCGGCCGGTGTCCGGCACGCGTGTGCGATGTCGCGACATTGCTCTGCGGAAAAGCCGAAGCGGCCACCGACATTGACGAAGATCGCGATGTCGGCGCCTGCCAGTCGGGGTAGCGTTCCGAACATCACGCCATGGCTGAAGCCGACATCGGGCGAGACGACGAAAGAGCCGAGCAAGGCCGGGTGAAACATGATCGGCAGATCGAAGTCCGGGTCGCTCGCCAGTCTCCAGATCGCACCGAAGCCGTAGAGACCCGGCGAGATCATCACCCCGCCGGCACCGCAGGCCTTGGCGAACATCGCGTCGGCGACGAGCGTGTCGGGAGCGCCCGATAGGTTCGGAAGATAAAGGGTGCGGCCGCCAGTCCGCGCGTTGGCCTCGCCAACTGCTTCCGCCGTGGCTTCGACGCGGGCGCGAAAGGGCGCGGTCGGCTGGTTGGCGAGGCCGTGATCCTCCTTCACGAAGTCGGCGCCGGCGAGCGCGCATCGCCCGGCGATGGCGGCCAGCGCGTCCGGCGTGAGGCCCATCGGCTTGAGGACCGGGCAGATCATGCCACCCTTCGGCGCTCCCGCCAGCTCACGTACGCCTTCTATTCCAAAGCGGGGTCCGGTGAAGGTGCGTGGGAGGGCATCTCCGGGGTCGATGCCGACGACCTTCAGGCCGGGCTGCATGGACGAGTTGCCGAAGACGACGTTGAGGAACTGCGCGAAGCCGTCGCCTACCGTCTCCAGCGCGTAGGACAGTGTCGCGAGGTGATGGTCGGCCGCTCCCTCGATAGCGTCGACCCGGCCGACCATCACGTCCTCGATGAAGCCCGCCGGGACGACATCGCTCGGCAACTCGACCGTCTGTTCGAGCGCGATACCTTCCGCAACCGTGCGCGCCTCGGCCGCGTCCGACGTGGCGAGGCGATAGGTGACGCGGAAGCGGTCGTCGCTTCTACTTGGATCTGCTGACGACATCCGCTCGATCATCTCGTTCGCTCTCATCGCTCGCCGGCCGCCACCGGGTCACCGACGACGAGATATAGACTTCGATCGTGTCGCCATGGAAGAACCGACGTTCAAGGTGGACGAACGTCCTGCCGGACAGGATGTCATGGCACGGCATGGGCGGGCCGTCAGCGAAGGAGACGCATGATGCAGGGTTTCGGCGTACACACCAGCATGTGGGCGATGACCTGGGACCGGGAAGGCGCCGAGCGTGCCATCGCGGGTGCCGCCGAGTACGGTGTCGACTTCATCGAGATCGCCCTGCTGGACGCCAAGAGCGTCGATGCCGATCACACGCGAGCCCTCCTCGCAAAGCATGATGTGCGGGCCGTCTGCTCGCTCGGTTTGCCGGAGGCGGTCTGGCCGTCGCGAGGCCATGTCGAGGAGGCGATCGACTATCTCGCCGTCGCGATCGAGACGACGGCGGCGCTGGGCGGCGAGGCGCTGTCGGGTGTCGTCTATGGCGGTATCGGGGAGAGGTCCGGCCTGCCGCCGACGGCCGCCGAACTCGACAACGTCGCGAGGGCGCTCGAGGGCGCGGCGAGGAAGGCGAAGGCGGCGGGTATCGCCTTCGGCATCGAGCCGGTGAACCGCTACGAGAGCCATCTCATCAACACCGCCGCGCAGGCCGTCGCGATGGTGGAGCGCATCGGCGCGGACAATGTCTTCGTCCACCTCGACACCTATCACATGAATGTCGAGGAGAAGGGCGCGGGGCAGGGCGTGCTCGATGCGCGCGAACACCTGCGCTACATCCACCTCTCCGAGAGCGACCGGGGTACGCCCGGCGAGGGCTGCTGCGACTGGGACGAGATCTTCACCGCCCTGCGCGCCATCGGCTTCAAGGGCGGGCTGGCAATGGAGAGCTTCATCAACATGCCGCCCGAGATCGCCGTCGGCCTTTCGGTCTGGCGCCCCGTGGCTGAAAGCCACGAGGATGTGATGAAGAAGGGCCTGCCGTTCCTGCGCAACAAGGCTGCGCAATACGGCCTAGTCTGACGACCAGGCTGGCCGCCCAAAACTGTTCCTGCGAACGTTGGCTAGCCTTTTCGCCCTCTCCTCCTCGTCATCCTCGGGCACCGACCCGACGATCCGGAGCGTCGATCGCTACACCATTTTTTTTGTAAGCGGATCGGCGCGAAGCAAGCGATCGGTGCGCAGCTCTGACGTGGGTCCTGCCATTGCGCCCCTGGATTCTCGGGTCGGTGCCCGAGAATGACGCCGGGAGGGAAGGTCGTCATAGGACCAGGCTTCTCAGGAGCCGATCAGGAAGACGGCAGGGACTTTTGATCGGTTGGCGCAGAGAGCTGGCGGATCTCCGACAACACGTCGTCCGCCGAGGTCGTCTTGCCACCGATGCCGGCTTCGAGAAGCTGCCGGTCGAGGCTCGAGCCCGACTCGATCATCGCGATCTCCTCGCCGGCTTCGATGCGGGCGGCCGTCTCGTCCTGCTTGCGGCGGATGCGTTCCAGCGAGTCCATCGCGTTGCCGAGCTTCGAGTTGACGCCCGACTGCGAGGTCGCGATGGCGGATTGGGCCTGCTGAAGCGAGGCGGTCGCCTTCACGCTCTCGACCTCGCGCTTCATCGCCTGGATGCGCGTCTCGGTCTCCTGAACCGTCCGCATCATGCTGGTCTGCTGAGCGCGCATGCGCTCCAGATCGGCTTCGTCGCGCTGCATTTCGGCGCGCGTCTCCGAGATGCGGGAGGCGAGGGCCTGCGCGAGGTCCTCGCGGCCGGCCTGCAACGCGGAGCGGGCGCTTTCGAGGTCGCGCTCCGACTTCTCGCGCAAATCGGTCGCGCGGCGCTCCACGCGCTTCGCGCCGGCCATGATCCCTGCGAGATCGGACCGGGCCTTGCGCAGCGCGTTCTCGGCGTCGCGAATTTCCTGGTCGAGAACCCGCAGCGCCTGACTGTCGGCAACGGCCTCGGCCGCTTCGTTCGCGCCGCCGCGCACGGCGGTGAAGAGCTTTCCCCAAACGCTCATCGTGATGGCCTCCTCTAAGCCGCGTTCTTGAAGGCGTCGCCGCCGGAATCGATCCATTCGCCGATCATCTCGGCCGCCTCGACGGCATTCGCCGCCAGCACGGCGACCTCCTCCACGACGACGGGCGCGCGCGAATGCGAGGAGAGCGAGCCGAAGAGCTCGTACCAGTCCGCCCCGTTGATGCTCGTGATGCCGAAGGTGGAGAGCGGGACCAGCTTATGCGTCGCGAGCAGGAAGCGCTCGAAGGCCTCGCGCTGCGGGATCGTCTCCGCCGCCGCAAGGGCCACGCTGGCAAGGATCTGCTCGCCGCTGGCCGCAACGAGTATGTCGAGATCGCCTCGGTCCTTGAGCGTGATGCGCAGCACGTCGCTACCTTCGGCCACATCGACGTCGACATCGCCGAGCGCCTCGGGATCGGACGCGAAGAGCTCGGTCAGGCTCGACAGGGTCCACCCATCTTCGGGTACGCTCATTTCCGCAGCCATAGGGCTCCTCCGATCGACATGTATCAGCCGGCCGTCGTGCCGACCGTGCAGAGTTAGGATCGCCCCGCGCAGCTTGCCAGGGGTATTGTCTTCGTTGGCGCGACCGCGTTGCCATCGGCCGGCCACCTCGTCTACAGGTCTCCCAACGGAATGAGAAGGCCCGGGCATGCCGTTCCTCGAGGTGGCGCTCCGCCGCGCCTATATCGCAATCGCGAATCTTAGCTGGGGCACGCTCGCGCTTGCTGCCCTCGTTCATATGGGCGTGTCTTACGTCCTCCTCGCCGGGGCCGGCGAGGGGCATCTGGCGGACAGGCCGGTCGATTTCCTCTACTACTACGTGACGACGGCGACGACGGTCGGCTATGGCGATCTGTCGCCGACGACGGCCGCCGGGCGCTGGGCCGGGCTTGCCTTCGTATTGCCGGGCTCGATCGCGCTTTTCACGGCGGTGCTCGGCAAGGGCATCGCGGATCTCGGCGCATTCTGGAGGCGGCGGATGAACGGATATGGCGATTATTCGGGCCGAACGGGGCACACCGTCGTGCTCGGCTGGCAGGGCGGGCGCACGCGCCGTTTGATCGACCTTCTTCTGGCGGACCACCCGAGCGGCGAGCGCATCGTTCTCGTCGCGCGCGAGCTGGAGCAGAACCCGATGCCGGATACGGTCGATCTCGTCCGAGCCGACAGCCTGTCGACCCGCCGGGACCTGGCCCGCGCCGGCCTCGCGACGGCTGGCGGGGCCGTCGTTCGCGGTCGGGACGACGACGAGACGCTGGCTGCGACACTCGCTGCCGCCTCCATCGCGCCCGACGTCCACATCGTTGCCTATTTCGAGGATGAGCGCTCGGCCGAACTGATCGGCGGGCAATGCCCCGGTGTCGAAGCCATCGGCTCGCTTTCGTCGGAACTGCTCGTTCGCTCGGCGCGCGATCCTGGCTCCTCGCGAATGGCCGACCTTCTCTTTTCCGCCAAGTCGGAGGACACGGCCTTCTCCATGGCGATCCCCAGTGCGGCTCGGCCGCTCACCTATCTCGACGCGATGATCGGCCTCAAGCGCCTGCATGGTCTGACGCTCGTCGGCGTCGGACAGGATCGCGGGCGCGACCTCGATCTCAACTGCGACCCCGACCGCGCGCTCCTGCCCGGCGAGCGGGTCTTCTATATTGCGGACCAGCGAATCGAGGCCGATGCCGTCTCGTGGGACGCGCTGGCGAACGGGAGCGGCGCATGATCGGACGGTTCTTCAAGCGCGGCGATACGGAGGCCGACCTGCCAAAGGAGCACGGCCCACTCGGCCTCATTCTGGGAGGCGCGGTCGAAATCGACACGCTCGGCATTCAGGCGTCGCTTGCCGGCGGCGAACCGGCCATGGAGCCGCCCGCGGGCGGGTCCTTCGTCGTCGCGGCCATTGGCGAGGCCCGGCTCGACGGTGGCATCGTGCTGACGCGCTACTATGACGACGACCATCGTATCCTACAGGTTCTCGCGCCGCCCGGCGCGGGCGCGGAGGGCGTCGAGGACGTCAGCCTCTACGGGCCCTGGGACTCCGTCGCGCCGATGACGCCGGCGGAGTGGCAGCGCTGGACCGGTCCAGACGGCGTGATCGGGCAAGCCGACTACGATGCCGACGGCATTCCCTTCCGCCGCTACTGGGGAGACGGCCCCGGCAAGGTCGACCTCGTCGAGTTCACCGAGGACATAGACGATGGCGAGACGAAGCGCGCCATCCATCAGCGCTGCATGCTCTATTCGCGGCCCGTCAGCAGCGCCGAGGAGATGCTGCTGATCACGATCGAACGCGATATTGCCGAGCGTGCGGCGCGGGAGGGCGGATCGGTCGAATTCCTGATAGGCTACGGCCTGAGCGCAGCCGATATCCGCCGAGTTTGACGCACGGCCCGGCTTCGTACCCGCCGCAGATGCCGCATATGGAGAGACAAACATGTTTGGTTACGTTGCGGGCCTGCCCGCGTTTCTCGCCTATTTCGTCTCGGGAACGATCGTCCTCGCGGCCTTCGCCGGCGTCTACGCGCTGGCGACGCCGCACAAGGAGCTGACGCTCATCAAGGCCGGCAACGGCGCGGCCGTCTTGGCTTATCTCGGTGCGATCCTCGGGTTCAGTCTGCCGCTTGCATCGGCCGCGGCAAACTCGGTTTCGGTGATCGACTTCATCCTCTGGGCAGTCATCGGAGCGGTCGTTCAGATCATCGCCTTCTTCATAGCCTCTGCGACGATGAAGGATCTCGCCGGACGCATCACGGCGGGCGAGATGGCAGCCGGAGGTTGGGCTGCGGGCATCGCGCTCGCGGTTGGCATCCTCAACGCCGCCTGCATGACCTATTGAGGACCGCGCCATGACCGAGACACAGCGCGACCGCGTCGCCCGGCGGCGCTACGCAGCCCGAACGCGCAGGACGCTGACCGTCGGCACCATCGCCGCGGCCGGCTTCACCGTCGCGGCCTGCGATAGCGGCCCCGACGGCGACTACGCCTTCGCCAGCATCAACGAGTGCCTAGACGGCGGCTTTACCAGGGTCGTTTGCGAGAACGAGTTCAACGAGGCGTTCACGCAGCACACGACGGCCGCCCCGCGCTTCGATGAACAAGCGCTCTGCGAAGCCGAGTTCGGCGCCAACGGCTGCACTCGTGTGACGGAAGGGAATGGTTCGCAGAGCTATTTCATGCCGCTCTTCACCGGCTTCCTCATCGGGCAGGCCCTGCGCGGCATTACGAGCTACGGCGCCTACCAGACCTACCGCACCAACAATGTCGGCTACGTGCCCGCGCCGATCTACCGCGATCGAGGCGGCAACCGTGTCACCATCGGCCGGCCGGCGGGCTCGGACGCAAGCGCACGCCCCGTCACGCGGCCGCTCAACGTCAACACCCGCACCGTCTCGCGCCAGGGCTTCGGCGGGCGAAGCTCGTCGCGCGGCTGGGGTGGCTGACGGGGCCGCGCCGTGAAGCGCGTCGCGCTCCCCGAGCGGCCGGACTGGCGTGAAAAGGCCAAAGCCGTCGGCTTCGGCTTCCACGAGATGTATGGCGAGCCCTATTGGATCGACGATGCGGCCTACGTCTTCACTCTCGAGGAGATCGAGACGGAGATCGAGGCGCCAAGCCAAGCCTTGCACGAGATGTGTCTCGACTTCGTCGGCGAGGCCGTCGAAAGCGAAGAGACGTTGGAGCGCCTCGCGATACCGGCCGAGCAGCGCAACCTCGTCCGCGACTCGTGGCGCACCGGCGACCGGCACCTCTACGGCCGCTTCGACCTCGCCTATGACGGATCCGGTCCGGCTAAATTGCTGGAGTACAACGCCGACACGCCGACCTCGATCTTCGAGGCCGCCTTCTTCCAGCACAACTGGCTGATGGACCGGATCGAAGCCGGACAGTTCTCACCCGAAGTCGATCAGTTCAACGGCCTGCAGGAGAGCCTCGTCGAGGCGCTGGCGAGCTTCGATACCGGTCCGATCTTCCACTTCGCCTGCTGGACTGAAAGCGAGGAGGACAAGGGCACCGCGACCTACCTGATGGATTGCGCCGTCCAGGCCGGCCACCGCGTCGATCTCATCGACATAAAGGCGATCGGCGTCGACGCGGAGGGACGTTTCACGGACACGAGCGAGCGGGTCATCGACCGCTGCTTCAAGCTTTACCCGTGGGAGGACATGTTCCGCGAACCGTTCGCGAAGCACCTCAAACCCGGCATCTTCGTCGAGCCTGCCTGGAAGGCCATTCTGTCGAACAAGGCCATGCTGCCCCTCCTATGGGAACGCCACGAGGGCCACCCGAACCTGCTCCCGGCCTTTTTCGCGGGCGATCCTCGCGCCGCCGATCTAGACCGCGCGGTCACCAAGCCGTTCTTTTCCCGCGAGGGCGACAACGTTGCGATCCTGACGCGTGGCACCGTGACGGAGGAAACGGATGGCGACTACGGCACCGAACCGCGCATCGTGCAGGCCTTCATACCTCTCTTCGAAGATGCCGGGATGACCGCCGTCCTTGGATCCTGGGTAATCGGCGATCGCGCCTGCGGGCTCGGGCTTCGCGAGGACAGGGGCGCCATAACGCGGGACCTTTCGCGCTTCGTCCCGCACGTGATCGAGTAGGGTAGCGGCCGCGCTCGATGCCGACGGTCCTCGCGCCATGACGACGCTCATACCGCTCATTCTTTCCGGCGGTAGCGGCACGCGGCTCTGGCCGGCATCGCGGCAGGAGCGGCCGAAACAGTTCCTGCCGTTGCTCGGCGAGCGCTCCACCTTCCAGTCTACGCTTCAGCGCGTCGCGCCGGAGGATGGGGATGCGGTGCGGTTCGGGCGGCCAGTCGTCGTCACCGGCGAAGCACACCGGTTCCTCGTCGCGCAGCAACTCGCGGAGATCGCTGTGGAGGCCGACATTCTGGTCGAGCCGAGCGCCCGCGATTCCGGACCGGCGCTGCTGGCAGGTGCTCATCTCATCGCAGAGCGGGACGGCGATGCGGCCGCGCTCATAGCTCTGGCAGCCGACCACGCGGTGCGCGATATCGATGCGTTCCGCAGCGATGCCGGCCTTGCGGGTCAAGGCGCCGAAAGCGGACACATCGTGACCTTCGGAATATTGCCGACAGACGCCTCGCCCGCTTATGGTTACGTACGGGTCGGCGAACCATTCCCAGGTATCGGCGAAGGTCGAATCTCCATGGTCGATGCCTTTATCGAGAAACCGACCGCCGCCGTCGCAGCGGACTATCTGGAGCGCGGCTATCTGTGGAATTCGGGAAATTTCGTCTCACGCGCCGACACCATCATCTCGGAATATGCCGCCTTCGATCGGCAGACGACCGATGCCGTCGCCCGCGCGCTCTCCCACGCCGAGCGCGATGCGGACTTCGTTCGGCTCGACCGCACCTCGTTCGACCAGGCCGCTAAGACGCCCTTCGACAAGGCGGTCATGGAGAAGACGACGCGGGCCGCTTTGGTCGTCGCCTCGTTCGACTGGTGCGATGTGGGAACGTGGGGCGCACTTCACGGCATCCTCCCCAAGGATAGAGACGGCAACGCGGTAATCGCCGACGGATCTACAGGTGCTCTGCTAGCGCTACGAGCGGGCGACAGCACGGCCTACACGGACGGTCCCCACATCGTTCTGCAGGATGTCGAAGGTCTCTGCGTGGTCGCGACGAAGGACATCGTCCTCGTTGCACCTCGCGCCTCCCTCTCGCCCGCCGAACTGCTCGATCTCGTTGCGGCCGCGAAGACCTGAACGGCAGACAGGCATCCGCGCGTGCAGAGATCACGGAATGGGGGCCCTCAGCCGATCGCATTGGGCGACCGCACGCGGACAACACCGGCAAACGGTTCGAACGCACACGTAACAGAGCTAATTCCTCACCGGGATCCCTGTTTCGTGATAGACGGCCTCTCGCCACTGACCGTCCACCTGCCGAAAACCGGAGGTGAAGCAGTTCCGTGTATTCTCGGCCGCTGATCTACCGGTCCGCACGTCTAGCTGGCCAATTAGGACGGCCGCGTAGGGTCCGATCCGCCACACTGTCATGGTCGAAGGCTCGAACCGCTCGAAGCCTGGCTCCGGCGCGAAGTGAATTTCGACCCAGGTCCGAAGATCGACGACAGCGCCGGTGAACCCGGTACCGACGAAATCCTCAGACATCTCGGGCAGTAGGCGGGGATCGCCCGCGACGATGGCCTCGCCCCGCGCCGAGATGAGCTGGCCCAGCGCATCGGTTAGCGAGGCGTCGGGCGCCGCGACCATCTCGGCGGGTAGTGGACGCGTCTGCACTTCGAGGGGAATGCGTGGCCAAGACGATAGCGAGCGTCGCTAAGGCGAGGGTGGGCAGGGTAGCAGCAAGGAGGTGGCGGCTCATCGAGGTCTCCCTAAAGGCTGTTCTCGATTGAACGGCGCGGCACTACGGAGCGAAGAGCCGTCTGACGTCCCCACACCGTCACTCGTTGGGGACAGGCGAAGTCATCGGTGCCGACGGTCTCCATCGTCTTCACGATGCTGCCGATCGACCCGCCGCGGGCGGTCTTGCTGCCCAGGGACCATTCGATGGCGCTCGCGGTACCGCGTGCCGCCCCGGTCTGCTATCGACCGGCGGCCGAGACGAACTCGGAGATCCGTGCAGCAAGCACACCCGGCATCTCGTGTGGGATCCAGTGACCTGAACCTTCGATCGCGCCGCCGGTGACATTCGTGCCGAGCGCCTGCATCATCTGCAGAACATAAGGCGCCGGAGAGAGCGCGCCGGCGTTGAGGGCCAGCACAGGCATGTCGAGCGGTGTGATAGCCTTCTCCGCATTGTCTTCGGCGTCCTGGGGAAAGGCACGATACCACTCGAACCCGGTGCGCAGGGTATCGGGGCTGGAATAGGCCGCGACCGAATCGGCGATCGCATCATCCGGCGATACGTCCTCGGCCGCCCATATCTCGCGGATGAAGTGGTCGAGATAGTAGTCGACGCTGTTGCCGACGATCGCCTCGGGCACCTCCTCAACGGCGTGGAAAGCGAAATGCCAGGCACGAGGGTCCGCCGCGATGGCTTCGTAGGCGGGCGTGCCGGGTAGCGGCGCGTCGATCACCGTCAGCGTGGTGACGTCTTCGGGGAAGGCGCTAGCATAGGCGTAGGCGACCATCAGACCGATGTCGTGACCGACCATGTGGACCGGGCCGACGCCGCCGGCGGTCAGCGCCGCGTGGATGTCGTCGGCCATGCCCGCCTTCGTAAAGTCGTCGTCCTCGTTGGTCGACGCCCGCACGCCCGGCAGGTCGCAGGCGTAGACGGTGTGGTCGGAGGCCAGGATCGGGGCGACGGCGTCCCATTCGTTCGCGGTCTCCGGCCAGCCGTGCAGCAGCACGAGGGCGGGGCCTTCGCCGCTCGTCATGCAAGAGAGCGTCTCGTCGTTGCCAACGAAGGTGACGGCATCGAAACCGTCCGGCAACCGCATCGTAGCCTGAGCGAAGGCGCTACCGCCCGTGCAGATCAGACAGAGCGAGAGGGCGGTGGTGATCAGGCTCTTCATGGCGGAATTACTCATCGATGATGGGGGGTGCCAGGACAGAATGCGCGGAGCGCCGTTCGGGTCGGTCACGAGGCTTCCGGCTCATGGGGGAACCTGCGCCATCACCGTCGCGAAGCCTTTTGCGTTGGCCCGTACGGCCTCGCTGGCGGTGAGCGCGTTCATGTCGTCCGAGAACGTCTCGGGCCCGTAGGAGCGCAGGCCACCGATCTCGCGCAGCACCGCCAGGGTGCGCACGAGATCGAAGTCGCCTTCGCCCGGGATGCGCCGGTGGCTCAGCAGGTCGACCATCAAGTTCTCGACGATCTCGTCCTTGGCATCCGCAATCTGCACCTCGTAGATGCGCTCGCCGGGGATGGTCGCCAGAAGGTCGTGATCGGGGTTGGAGCGCCAGAAATGCCAGGTATCGAAGATCATGCCGATGTCGTCGCCGGCAGTGCGGATCAACTCCCACCCCGTAGCGAGGTCGGGAATCTTGCTGATGGGCATGAATTCCAGCGCGACACCCCGGCCATGCGATTTCGCCCGCTCCGCAAAGGCGCCTAGAGCGTCGGAGTAAGCGGACAACTCGTAGTCGTCGCCCACCGACTGGACGGCGTTGATCTTTTCGGCATCGAGCGCATCGGCCCAGGCCCAGATCTCGTCTTCGGAGAAATCGATGAAATTTCGGGTGGCTTGGTCCAGACCCTCCATACTCCAGCCCGGCACCCAGCCGGTGAACGGATCCAGCGCGATGACGTCGATGCCGCCGGCGCGGACCATCCGCCCGATCTCGGCGTTGGACAGGCCCTCCTCGTTCCAGCGCTTCATGTCGGCGGGGAAGACGGACATGGCGGTGAAGTCGGACGCGGCGACGGCCTCGATGCGCTCGGCCAGGGGCCGGGTCATCATGGCGGCCGCCCAGATGGTGCGGCGGGTGCTCTGCTCGGTCCTCTGCGCCCTCGCGGTGGTGGGAAGGAGGGCCGCCGCCGCAGCTCCCTTGAGGATGGTGCGCCGGTCGGGCCCGCTCATCCTTCCGAGCTTTCGGGATCACCAATGGTCGCATCGTCGGAGGTGCTGCCATAGGCCGACGGCGAGGGCCCGTTGATGTGGGTGTCGTAAATCGTACCGAGCGCTGCGCCCTCCGGGCTCTCCCAGGTCTCCAGAAGTTCGGAGCCGAACATAATCCAGCTGGCAAAGGAGGCCCCGGCCTGATCGAGGCGCATCAGGGCGGCCTGCTCGGACTGCACCGAGTCGGTGCCCGAGATGTCCGTCATCACGAAGACGTCGTAGCCGTTCTGAAGCAGGTCGAGCGAAGTCAGGAAGGTGCAGTTATCGGTCGAGATGCCGCCTATCACGACCTGCGTGCGGCCAGTCGCTTCGAGGGCCGCGCGAAATGTGCCCGAATCCCAGGCCGACGGCGTAGTGCGCTCGTGGACTTGCTCGCCCTCGCCGAGGAACGTTTTGATGGGCGGATGCATGTCGCCATAGAAGCCGCCCTCGTCACCGAGGATCAGGATGGGCAGATCGAAGGTCTTGGCGATCTTGGCGGCGGCGACGGCGTTGTTGAGCATAGTGTCGACCTCGATCGTGTCGACGACCGGGTAGAGCCCGCTCGTGTAGTCGACGAGAACGAGGACCGCATTGTTCGCGTCGATCCCCCGCAGGGCCGCGTTCCGCTCGGCCATGGGGATAGGCGTTTGCGCTGCGGAGGGAGGTGCGCCGATGGCGCTTGCGCTAATCGTAAGGGCGAGGATCGCAGCAGGGAAGGCCCTCTTCGCAATGTTGGATGTATCGGACACCGTCGTTATCTCCATGAGGCCTAGCGAACAGATGACGGACACGTTAGCGGTGCGATGCGCTCGTTTATTGAACGAAGCGGGCAGAGAGTAGAATAATCGGCCCGTACAGAGGCACCGAACTCGGCTGCGTGGCGAGAATTTGCCGGCATGCGCGTCCCGAGTGCTCGCCGGGGAAAGCTTCTGGGGGGGCGCCCGGGTTGGGAGCTGCTACGCCGTCGGTTGCTTCGGCGTGAAAAGCCTTCCCAGCGTACAGAGAAGGGTTGGCAACCAGCATAAACCCTTTCACGGCGGCGCCCGCGCCACGCGCGAAGCAAATTACGCGCGTGTCATCAACGGCGCCACTGGCTCGGGGTCACGCCGAACCGGGCTTTGAAGGAGCGCGTTAGGTGGGAATGGTCCGAGAAGCCGGTGTCGAAGGCAACTTGCGAGAGGCTGCGGCGGGGCTCGCTTAGCATCTCCCGTGCCCGCTGGAGCCTGCGTTCGCGGACATAGGCTGCTACTGAAAGGCCGGTCTGGGCCTTGAAGCTGCGCATCAGGTTCGATGTGCTCATCGCCGCCACCTCCGCGAGATCTGAGATGCGGAGGGTCTGCGCGAAGCTCTCCTCGACGAAGGCAATGACGCGGGCGATGCGCGCATCCTCGCCGGAATAGATCCGTTCGTACGTCGAGAGGGGCCGACCGAAATTGGAGTAGCGCCGCAGAATGTGCGCGCTCAGCGTCGCCTCCATCTGGTCGAGGAAGAGGCGATCGGCCGGCGTCGCGTCGTCCAGGGCCTCATCGGCAGCGAGGATGAACTGATGGAGGAACGCGTCGGCCGCACTCCAGACAGGCTCAATCACCAAGCTTCGGCCGTCGGCGTCCAGCTCATGCTCGATGCTGCGCTCGAGCCGCTTGCGGTCGAGATATAGGTGGACGACATCGATCTTCTCGGGAAAGAGCCAGCCATGCTCGTGCTCGGCCCCTGAGATGCAGACCCCCCCAATGCTCGCCCCGCGCCCGTCGATACGGTTGCCTTCGTAGCGCGTAACGGCTTCGGAGCCTCCTATTCTAAGAGCGACCATGTAGTCCGTGGTCCCGCCCACATAGGTCCGCTCGTCGAGCGCCTGCCGCAGGCGCCTGATCCGAATGGGCGAGCCGACCGTCTCGCGGATCGTTTCGAATTGGGTGACGTTGTCGATCGCGGACTGAAACGTCGTCCCGGTCATCGGCGGAGGTGCTCCGAAGGCATCATGTGTATCATTCCGCCGACACCGGCGACCCGTTCCGGCCCCAGCAACCGGATGCCGCACGTTTGGTATAGTACGCCGCTCCCGCGAGTGCGCCTGTCGGCAGGCCGGCCGGCTCACCATTCCTTCCGCAAATCGCCCCTGTCGTCGGATCAAGAGACGCGACATTCGAGGTCGGTGCTTCGATGTCGAGATCGATCTGTCCCGGCGGCATCGCCATGATCTATGTACCGCCGCCATCGCAGCGATGGCCTATCAAGACGAGGCATGGCGCGACCACGCCTTTGAGGACGCTATCGGTCACGCAAGTCGCCGAAGCGTTTTTGAGAGACCGTGTTCCAGGTCGCTTGGAACCAATCAGGCTCGTGCGATGCAAGGACGAGCGGCGCGGAGGGATACGCCGTCGGTCTGACTTCAACCAGGTAGCCTGCGTCTGGCTCGAAGCGACGTCTGGGCGTGGCGGGCCAGCCCGTGTGGAACGGATTGACCGGTCGTGGGAGGATCGACACCGTCGATACCCCGTAGATCGAAGAGAGGTAGAAATAGCGGTCTCTCCATCTTTGCAGGGTGGCGAAACGTGTCGCCCCTCCAGCTGTCAAAGATAGACCTCTATACCTATCACTAACGTTTCGTAAGTGCGACGGAATGGCTCGGGCGAGCCCGCGTCGTCTTTCTCCACTAGAAAGAACCCCGATGGCGCGACGCTTGGCTTCGGCTCGGTCCGCTCGGAGCGGGGGCGGCGTTCCTGTCGGACGCGTTGGCCGCCCATCCCAGGTACGTGGCGGCCGCCGACGATCGTCTGCAGGCTTTGCGTGTCCAGCAATGCCTTGTTGGGTACGGCGAGGTAGTTCCGGTCGAGCACGGCGAGGTCGCATACCAGGCCGGGGGATGACGGTGCGCCCATCGGCATCGACATCGTCGTCGACGATCCGCTCAGCGCTTCCATGTCGGCGTTGGACCCTAGAGCAAAGATCAGTCGGTTACGCATGGCCAGCGCGTCCACACATGGTCTGAAGAGGTTCCGAGTGAAGATCCGTGCGTCGAGAGGGACAGTATCGGGGCCTTCTGAACCTTGTCCCGTGCCGTAGATCCCGGCCCCGTCCCTGGATCAGCCCCGCTCGACGATACAGCAGCGATGGTCGATCCCATTCAGCTGAATGATCGCCGATGCGTGGCGATCCGCGCTGCCGGAGACAGGGCGAGGCGCCGGGTTCGTGGTCTTGTCGGCAGGGCGATAGGATATGAACACCAGCGAACGCAGCGCTGCCGTAGGCAGCTCATCCGATCTTTCTGGCGGGACGATCAGCTCGGCATGGACGCTCGCTGGTCGTCATTCGCGTCAGCATTCCTTTCGTCGCCGCGACGGCCGCAATTCTCTATCTCCGTGGGAACTGGCGCTGAGCCAGTCTGTCGGGACTGCTAAGTCGATACGAAGGCGGGGGACCCGCCGCGCGATCGAAAATCTGCGTGGCGTGCTGTGGTATCTCGATGACGTCGGCCGGGGCGGACATGGGGGAGAGGATATCGAGGAGGCTGCCGCTCAAATCGCCGCGGCAGACCCTCCTATAGGTGAATAGACACGATACTCTGCGCGTGACCGCCCTTACGCGCAGACGGAGAGAATGGGTTAAGGCACGCCAGCGGTATCGACGCCTCGAGCTCAGACCATGCCTTCCGTTCGCAATCCTCAATTTGTGATAAGGATCGTCCGCCCGTCCCAGGTCTTCTCGGAGACCGTCCTGGCGAGGAACGTGCCGACGTCCGTTCGCGCGATCGTCGTAGGCTCGGGCTCGACGGCCAGCTCACGTATCACCCGCACGGAGCTGCTGTTCCCGTCGGAGAGTTCAGTCGGTCGGACGATGACCCATTCGGGCAGGCCGGACACTTTGACAGCGGCCTCCTGTGCCGTGCGGTCCTTCATGATGCGGCCGAGAAGGACGGGCTCGATGATGTTGCGGAAGACGAAGCGGCCATGCCCCTCGCTGTCTCCTGCGCCGATGGCGGTCATGCAGACGAGGCGTGGGACGCGGTGCGCTTTCATCGCGGCGATCGCCTTGCGCGTGCCATCCTCGCAGATATTCGGTCGGTGAGTGAACGTGTGAAGGTTCGCCGGTGCGCCGAAAGTCAGCACGACCACGTCATGGCCCGGCATCGCCGCGTCGAGGTCGGCAGGCCTTGTGACGTCACCCTTGAAAACCGACAGGTTTGCGCGCGGCTGTTCGATCTTGTCGATGGAGCGGCCAAAGGCCGTGACCCGATGGCCCTGAGCCAACGCGGCGTCTACCGTCTTTTGCCCGACCTGACCGGTGGCGCCTATTATGAGGACGTTCATGATGCTCTCTCTTCTGCTCGATTGGTCGTCGTTCAACACGAACCGGCGTCGCGATGCTCCGCTTCTTCGCAATACTCGGTGACCGCTCGTGCTATCACGCCGATCGACGTGACGTAGCGATCCCACGACCAATTGTGAGAGCTGCAGGTCATCGAATCCTTCCTCCGCTGGCTATGGCCGGACCATCTTCGGAACGGCCACGGTTGAACTTTTCCGGATCATTGGACTTATGTTTCGTAAGTGGCGGGCTCGCAGGCCGGAGGCCGCGTTGGCGACGAGGTTGCGGCAGTGTTTTCAGCGAACGACGACGGAGTGTCGAACAGAGGAGGTGGGCGCCTCACGGAACGCCGGGCCGGTTACGCGACGAAGAAGCCGAGGTCGCACAAGGCTGCGTCGCCGACGATAGAGCCGCCGGAGACTGCGGCGTCTGCGAACCCTACGCCCCAAACTATCGCGCCCGACGCTTCGGCGGCCGATGCCGAGCGATCGACAGTCACGCCGTTGAAGACCAATCACGCCGAGGCCAGCGACGATTGGAAAGCGCTCGTGGGGGACGGGCCGTTCAGCCCCCGGTTCCACGAAGCCAGTGAATTGGTCGGCAAACGCTGGACGGGCGCGATCGTCCGTACGCTCTTCCACGGAAAGAGCCGCTTTCGAGAGATCGCTGATGCTGTCCCCGGCCTGAGCGATCGCCTTCTGTCCGTTCGCTTGCAGGAACTTCAGCTGTCCGGAGTCATCGCGGCGCGGGAAGAGGGTGGCTATCGGCTGACTGACAAAGGTCTCGATCTGCGCAAGATCCTTATCGAAATCGCCAAATGGGCTGAACGTTGGAAGGATCACCCGGCTCCGGTCGATATCCGTCCAACCGATCGATGAGAACCAGCTCTCTTCGAGAAGTCCGAAGGCCCACGGCATGGTAAGGTCCTCATCCGGCTGCGTCGCGCTCCCACGAGGCGGATGCTGGCCTGACAGGATCTTTTGACACGTCGACGCCGGCCAGCGCTTGGACCTGCGAACTGTCTTCTAGAAGGATTCGCGCGAAGCGGGTCTCGAGACCTGGCGTACCGACGAGCGGAATGTTCAAGCGGAGGGTACGATCGTTCAAAGGTACGTCGTCCCCTCTGTGCCAGGTTCAGGCTTCTATCGAGTGGCACGGCGCAACGATATTGGACCCTGATATGAAGCTCGCCCAAATACTCATGGTCTCATCCACGGTCCTTGCGGGCGTTGCGACCACTCCGGCCGGTTCGCTCGCACAGGACGTCGCCCAGCTGACCGGCACCAACGATCTGGCAGTGGCCGAAGACTTGGCTATCCGGCAGGTGATCGCGCGAGCGAACCAGGCCCTCGATCTGGCCGATTACGACCTTTACGCCAGCTTTTTCGCCGAAGATGCCGTCTTCACCTCAGGCTTTGGCGACTCGACCGGGCGCGCCGAGATCGCAGCCGCGATGGAGGCCTCCCGATCCTTCATAACCGACAAAAGGCACGTTTCGGCGAACTACGTGATTAATGGCGAGGGCGACGAAGCGGTTGTGACGACCTATCTCATCGTCTTCGAACGGGAGGCTGACCTCAGCTTCGTCGGTTCTGCGATCAACGTTGATACGATGCGCCGCACGCCGGATGGCTGGCTGATCGCAAGGCACGACTCCACGCTAGATCCAGCCACGCAGCGGGCCATGTCTGCCGCCTTGGATTCCGCGTCGGGCGTCGAATGACGTGACGGTGCTCTCGATAGTTCGTCGAGGCGTTCCGTCTCACAATGCAGCTGACGATGCGGACACGGGCTATATATCCAGACGCGGCAGGCTCTAAAAGTCGATGCGGGAACTCTATATGATGGCAGGCAATCGGCGCTAGGTGATGTTGGCGGAGACTTGACGGGCGGCCAACCCTGTGTCGGAGGCAACGCGTGCACTTCAACGGGCCAATACGACTTCTCGGCACATTCGTTCTAAGAAACGCGTGGCTCTGCGGTCTAGGTTCGTCCCAGTTAGCCAAGCGCGCTCGTTCCTCACAACGAATCTGATCCGTCGGCGCTGGGTGATCTGTGTCGCGGCCATACGAAAGCGAAGATCATGACGAACTCGATCCTCCGGCTCTTGAGCGCGGCCTGCCTGTCGGGCGTGGTGCTGAGCGCACCGGCCAATGCCCAGCACATGATGCAGTCCGTCGGCGAGGAGGAGTTCATCGTCGATGCGGATCTGCTGCGCTCGAGCCGGATCACGCCGGCGGCGCGCGAGCCGCAGGTGGCGGGCGAGCGCGTGGTGATGGACGCCGAGGCGACCGTGGAGGAGATCCGCGCGAGCGCCGACGAGGCCCGCGTCTTCTTCGAGCCGCGCGGCATGATCGCCCTCATCCGCGAGCGTCCCGACCTCGTGCTGTTGATGCGCCACGGTCAGACCGACTGGTCGTTCCTCGATGCCTTCGACGTCGAGCCCGAGGACTGCGCGCGCCAGCGGATCATGACCGTGCAGGGCCGCGAGGACATGCGCGCGCTCGGCCACGAGTTCGCCGAGGCCGGCCTCATCCCGTCGCAGATCGTCTCGTCGCGCTGGTGCCGCAACCAGGACACGACGCGCAACTTCATGGCCGGCATGGCCGCGCACCCCAACTCCGAGCGCCGCGAGACGGTGCTGGAATGGGACAACGACATCAACCTTCTCCTGTCGACCAACGGCGCTCAGAACGTGACGCCCCTGCGGACACGCATCGCGGCGTGGAACGCGCGTCAGGATGGTGAGACCGACGAGGCGCCGCTGCCCGGCCCGCTCCTTATCGTCAGCCACTTCACCAACATCGCCGAGCTGACCGAGTTCAACGTCTACGAAGGCGAGATGCTGGTGCTGGACCCCGACCGCAACAACCGGGTGCTGGGCTATCTGCGCCTAGCGGACGCGGCGCCCGACATCGGTCACTTCGACCCGTCGGTGACGGGCGTGGCCGAGGGTGAGGCCGTGGCGGGTGAAGGCGCGCCGGTCGCCTCCTCGACCGAGAGCATGCCCACGGCCGACCCCGAAGAGGGTCTCGAGGTCGCGGGAACGAACGAGACCCCGATGGCCGTGACGGTGGTCGGCCGCAAGGGCAGCGACATTCTCCTGACCGACGAGGCGGGCCGCGAGCTGCGCATGAGCAAGGACGAACTCGACGCCTTCCTCACCGCCTACGAGGCAGACGCCAAAGCAGTCGACGACGACGATACGATCGCGAACTGACACCGTCCGGCGCGCTCGATGATGCGGGCCGAACGGTTGGCATCCGACCGATCTCCCGTCTGCCGCCACGTGTCGGCGATCGGGCGGATGCCGTCAGGGCTCCCCCGGGGGCGCAGTGCCCGCGCCAGCGGGGCTGCAGGACAAAACTGGAGCGTAGGTATGATACGGTCAGTCCAGGCATGAAACGGTCAGGCCGACGGCCGTCGCGACGCGCCCTTCTCGTCGGGGGCGGGATCCTCGGTGTAGGCATCGTCGGCGCGGGCGCTTGGGTTCTTCGCCCGCGCCCGGGGGACGGAACGTTCGCAGTCGCCCTTTCGGAGGCCGAATGGCGCGAGCGACTGACGGAGAACCAGTTCTACGTGCTGCGCGAGCACGGGACCGAGCCGCCTTATCACTCGCCGCTCGACACCGAGGCGCGCGCCGGCGTCTTCGCCTGCGCCGGCTGCGGGCAGGAAGCCTATCCGTCCGATACCAAGTATGACAGCGGCACGGGCTGGCCAAGCTTCTGGGCGCCCATCGACGACGACCGCATCGGCACGAGCCTCGACCTCGAACTCGTCTATCCCCGTACCGAAGTGCACTGCTCGCGATGCGGCGGCCACTTCGGCCACATCTTCGACGATGGTCCCGCTCCCACCGGCAAACGACATTGCCTCAACGGCGAAGCACTCGCGTTCCTTCCCGAGGAAACACCGTCCGCAGGTTGACCGCCGACGGGCCTATTCGTCGCCTTCCTCCACCTCGACCCAAAACAGCCCATGCCGACAACGGACTTGCCTACCGACGGTGGAGGCTCTTGATTTCTAAGGGAGTGTTCGCCCGCAAGGCAGTGCATCGAGGAGTTCGAGCGCAAGAAAGGTTTGCGCACTTACATAAAGCGTCACTTCCGGCGGACGATCGACATCATCATGCTTGCCCGAGCGCGCCGAAGGCGACGACATCATCACTGCCTGGACCCAAGAGGGACGGCTCGACCTCGCCGTCGTGCTCGATCTCCACTCCCGGCCCGTGGTTGGTCGGGCGTAGGGCCTCGTCACGGTCCATCGCTCGAAGTGAAGCCGGAATGCGCGACTTGTCGAAAGCGTCGCCGGCGTCATCCGTATCGACTGATGGCGCCACGTCGCGTCGCGTGAGCGGGGACAACCCAGTATAGTCGGCCGTGTCCTGCGGTTCGGAGGCAAGAAAGGCCCGAACGACCGTACATCCGTGTCAAATCAAAGCTGTATCGGAAAATGGTATCCCGTAGGGGAATCGAACCCCTGTTTTCGCCGTGAGAGGGCGATGTCCTAACCGCTAGACGAACGGGACGCGGTGGGCAGCGATATAGCGAAGGGGTTGGTGGAGTTCAAGCGGTTTTATGCCGCGGCGTCGGACCAAACGCCGAGCTCGTTGCCGGTCGGGTCGGCGAAGTGGAAGCGGCGACCGCCGGGGAAGTCGAAGGCGGGCGTCGTGATGCGCCCACCGGCCTGCTCGATGCGCGCCTGCGCGGCCACGAGATCGCGGGCATGGAGAATGACGAGGGTGCCGTGTGCGGCTTCGAGATTGGTGCCGTCTGGCCTCCGAGAGGCGGCGCCCGATGCGTCGAAGCCGCCATCGAGGCCGGCCCCATGGAACGCGCAGTAGCCCGATCCATAGTCGGTGAACGTCCAGCCGAATGCCGCCGAGTAGAACGCTTTCATGGCGTCCATATCGTCGGCCGGGAGTTCGACGTAGTTGATGTGGAGGTCGGTCTCGCTCATAGCACCGGCCTTTCAGCGATTGGCGGTAATGCGATGGAAAACAACCGCTGAAGCCTCACGGTCGGTCTCCATCGCGATCGCCCCCTGTCACGCCGCGCCACGCATCTCCCCCGGACCGGGCACGGCGGAGCCGTCGTCCGCGTACTGGCGCAGCTTGTTGCGTAGCGTACGGATCGAGATGCCGAGAATGTTGGCGGCGTGGGTGCGGTTGCCGAGACAGTGGTCGAGCGTGTCGAGGATGAGGTCCTTCTCCACCTCGCTGACCGTTCGGCCGACGAGGCTGCGCGTGACGTGCTCCGCCGTCTGCGCAGCGCGGCGGGCAGACTCGTTCGATGTGCCGAATGGCGATTGGCCGATGGCGCTGCCGTTCGGCGTGACGATCGCCTCGCCGTCGATCGTATCGCCCTGCGCGAGGAGGATCGCGCGATGGATGGTGTTCTCGAGTTCGCGGACATTGCCGGGCCATGGCGCGGCTAGCAGGGCCTCCATCGCATCGTCGGAGATCGGGCGTGGGTCCATGCCGTTCTTCTCGGCATAGGTGCGCGCGAAATGGGTTGCCAACGCGCGGATGTCGGCCGGGCGCTGGGAGAGTGAAGGCAGGCTCAGGTTGACGACGTTGAGGCGGTAGAGAAGGTCCTCGCGGAACGTCCCGCGCTCGACCTCGGCGGCAAGATCGCGGTTGGACGTCGCGATGATGCGGAGGTCGACGGGGACGGGTTTGGAGCCGCCGACCCGGTCGATGACGCGTTCCTGGAGAGCACGCAGGAGCTTGGCCTGTAGGCGCACGTCCATCTCGCTGATCTCATCGAGCAGCAGCGTGCCGCCATGGGCTTCTTCGAAACGGCCGAGCCGACGCGCGACTGCGCCGGTGAAGGCGCCCTTCTCGTGGCCGAAGAGTTCTGACTCGAGCAGGTTCTCGGGGATCGCGGCGCAGTTGACCGAAACGAAGCGGGCCGATTTGCGCGGGCTGCAATTGTGGACGTGCCGGGCGAGCACTTCCTTGCCCGTACCGGACTGGCCGGTGATGAGGACGCTGGCGTCCGACGTCGCGACGCGTTCGGCCATCCTCACGACCGTCATCATCGCCGGATCGCGCACGACCATGCGCGGCGTATCCCCGGCGACGGCGGCGATAATGGCCGCTATCATCTGCTGATCGGGGGGGAGGGGGATATACTCCTTGGCGCCGGCCTTGATGGCGCGGACGGCGGCGTCGGCATCGTCGGTGATGCCGCAGGCCACGAGCGTCAGGTGAATGCGCTCCGACGCTATCGACCGCGCGAAGGCGGCGACGTCGAGCGTGACGTCGATCATCACGAGATCGGCGCCTTGGCCGTTGCGCAACGCTGTCAGCGCTTCTTCTACATCGGAGGCGTGGCTGACATCGGCGCCGACGTCCATGGCCATGCGGCTCGCCGCACCCATCTCGCCGCCAAGGCGCCCTACCATCAAGAGTCGCATGTGTCGTTCCGCCCCGGGTCTTGTTCTTCGTCGTCTCGGCAAGCCTGCATTCAGCGGTCGGCGCGGATGATCTCCGTCATCGTGACGCCGAGCTTGCCGTCGACCAGGACGACCTCGCCCCTGGCGATGAGCCGGCCGTTGACGAAGATGTCGACGGCCTCGCCGACCTTACGGTCGAGTTCGATGACCTTGCCGCTCTCCATGCCAAGAAGGTCCGAAACCTCCATCTTGGAGCGCCCGAGGACGGCGGATACCGTCACCGGCACGTCGTAGAGGGGTTCGAGATCGGCGGCGTTGACGGCTTGAACGTCCCGTTCGGTCGAGCCGAGCGTAGGCATGGGACGTCCGTCGAGATCCTTCAGGGACATGCCGTTTCCGCCGAGTTTGCCGCGCCGTTCGGTGCCGCCGCTTTCCGTGTTCATGCTCATGTGTCTGTTTCCTCGGTCGTCTGTGTCGCGGCACCGTCATCGGTGCGGAAATAGTCTGCCACCATGGCAGCAAGCTCGTCGTCGACCGCGCCGATCTCACGCCGCGCGCCGCCGTCGCCCCAGCCGATGATGCAATCGCCAGCCTCAAGCGCCTCGTCCGGCCGGACCCGGATCGCACCCTCGTAGCCACCGCTCGCGGCGAGCTTCTTCAGGAGACCACCGGCTAGCACCGCGTCGGCAGGGTTGAGCCGGATGTCGAGCTTCGGTGCGTCGATGAAGTCTTTCAGTGCCTGCATGAAGAAGGCCGCGATCTCGGTCTCCGGCTGGCTCGCCACGAGAGCGGGCGCGAGGCGGCGTGCAGCCTCTACGCCCATCTCGGCGGCGGCCATTTCGACCTGCGCCACCCGGGCCTGAACGTCTGCGGCAAGGGCCCCGAACTGCTGATCCAACCGCTCCATCAAGCGGTTCAGCCGTGCGTCCTCGCGCTCTGAGGCCGCTTGCAAGGCCTCCGCCTTCCCGCGCTCGTAGCCGGCGGCATCGGCCTCAGACGCAGCCTGCGCGGAGACTTCGGCCTGCGCCTTTTCGCGCGCGATCCGCTCCTCGTCCACGTTCGGCTCGAAGACGGGCTCCGTCTGTGCGGACGGGTCGGCCTTCGGGGCGTGGAAGTCGTTGTCGAATAAGAAGCGCAGGTCTGCTGCGGTGCTCACGAGGATAATCCTTCAGAGGCCAGTCGGACGGGCGAGGGCGTTCGCTTAGTAGACAAGCTCGTCCTCGGACTGGTTCTTGACGATCAGGATCTCGCCCCGCGCGCCCATCACCTTGGCGAGGTTCACCATCGCGGCCTGCGCCTCGTCGACCTCCTTGAGGCGTAGCGGTCCCATGACGTCCATGTCGTCCATCAGCATCTCGCCCGCACGCTTCGACATGTTGGCGAAGAAGAACTCGCGGATCTCCTCGCCGGCGCCCTTGAGCGACTTGGCGAGGGTCTCCCGCTCGACGGCCCGGAGCAACGTCTGCGCGCTGTTCTGGTCGAGCTTGGCGAGATCGTCGAAGGTGAACATGAGCGTCTTGATGCGCTCGGCCGAATCCTCGTTTTCCTCTTCCAGCTTGTTAAGGAAGCGCCCTTCCGTCTGGCGGTCGAAATTGTTGAAGATGTCGGCCAACTGCTCGTGCGGATCGCGCTTGCGGGTTTGGCCGAGGCTCGTCATCAGCTCGTTGCGGAGCGTCGTCTCGAGATTGTCGAGCACGTCGCGCTGCACGGCGTCCATCGTCAGCATACGCTGGACGACGGTGAGGGCGAGCTCCTCGGGGAAGATGGCGAGCACCTGCGCGGCCTGGGCCGGCATGAGCTTGGTCAGGACGACGGCGATGGTCTGCGGGTACTCGTTCTTCAGGTAGTTCGCCAAAACGCTTTCGGGCACGTTGGAGAGCTTCTCCCACATGGTCCGGCCGGCTGGGCCCCTGATCTCGTCGAGGATGGCCGAGGCGCGCTCCGGGCTCATGAAGCGACGAAGCAGACGCTCGGTCGCATCCATGTCCCCGTTGAGCGCCGAGGCGCCGCCGAGCTTCAGAATGAAGTCGATGAAGACCTCTTCGACGGCGTCCGGCGGGACGACACCGAGATTGGCCATCGCCTGACTGAGCTCGAAGATCTCGTCGTCGTGCAGGCGCTCCCAGATCGGGCGGCCATGGTCTTCGCCGAGGGCGAGGAGGATGAGTGCGGCGCGTTCGATCCCGACGAGAATGCGGGTCGGAGCGATGGGCTTGCTCTTCGCCGGTCTGGCGAAGACGTCGGCACCTTCGGCGACGTCGAGGGGCAGCTGTGCGGTTGCGAGTTCCATTACGCCTGCTCCTGCATCCAATGCCGCACGATCGCGACCGCCTCTTCGGGCTTGTTATGTACGAGGCCGGCGATCTGCTCGACGGACTCGGCGTAGGAGGCGTTCTCTGCCATGGCCGCGGCCAGCGCGTCGGAGGCCGACGAGTTGGCGAGCGCCAGCGGCTCGTCGTCCAGTTCCGGCGTCAGCGGAATGTGCTGGATGACCGGGTCGGGATCGCCTTCGAGGATCCGCTTCATCATTGGGCGAACCACCACCAGGAGGACGAGGAGACCGAGAAGGCCGAGCACGAGAAGCTCGATCGTGCGCATGACGTCGATCTTCTGGGCGAGCGCCATGTACCAGGGCAGGGCGCCCAGCTCGGCCAGGGTGGGCTCGGGCGCGAAGGGCATGTTGACGACTTCGACCTGATCGCCCCGCTCCGCATTGTAGCCGACGGAGGAGCGGACCAGTGCGGCCAACTGGGAGAGTTCGACTTCCGAGCGCGGCGCATAGGTCGTCGTGCCGTCGGCCGCCTCGGTATAGACGCCATCGACGAGGACGGCGACGGAGAGACGGCGCATCTGACCGGCCTCGGTGACCTCGGTCCGGCTGACGTTGGAGATCTCGTAGTTGACGACCTCCTCGGCCATCTCTTCGTTCTCGCGGCGCATGCTGTCGCTTTCGTCGCGGTTGGCGCCCGGCAGTTCGGCGCCGACGCTGACGCGCGTGTCGCGGCGCGGCTCCTGCATGTTGCGGTTCTCGTCGCGCGTCTGCGTGGAGCGCACGACGCGGCTTTCGGGGTCGAAATTGTTCGACGTCTGGCTTACGCGGCTGGCGTCGAGATCGATGGCGACCTGAACGCGCGCCTTGCCCGGTCCGACGACCCGGCCGAGGATCGCTTCGAGGTCGGCGCGCATGCGGCGCTCCTGCTCGACGCGGCGCTCCTCGATCGAGGCGGCCATGAAGCCCTCCTCAGTGGTGCCGGAGGCAAGAAGGTTGCCGGCATCGTCGACGATCGAGACGGCCTGGGGTGTGAGGTCCTTAACGGCGGCGGCGGTGAGGTGCTGGATGGCGCGGATCTGGCCCTTGTCGAGCTGGCCGCGAACCTTGAGGACGATCGAAGCCGAGGGCTCCTGGCTCTCACGGCTGAAGAGTTCGCGCTCGGGCATCACGAGGTGGACGCGCGCGTTGGAGACCTGGTCCAGCGACGAGATCGTGCGGCTCAACTCGCCTTCGACTGCGCGAAGCCGGTTGATGTTCTGGACGAAGCTCGTCGTGCCGAGCGTGGAGCCCTGGTCGAAGATCTCGTAGCCCATGCCGGCGCGGGGAAGGCCGTTGGCCGCGAGGTCCATGCGGAGCTTGGAGACCATCTCCTGCGGGACCATGATCGCGCTGCCGCCACGCTCGACCGTGTAGGGGATGCCCTGTGCATCGAGCTCGGCGGTGACGTCGGCAGCATCCTCCATGGCCAGTTCCGCAAAGAGCGGCGCCATGGGAGTGGACAGCGTGCGGACCATGATGAAGGCGAAGAAGCCGAAGAGGGCCAGGCCCACGGCTCCCATCGCCACGAGCCGCGACGGCCCGATCTTGTCCACGAGTTCAGTCAGTTTCGACATTCGGCAATCCCCCAGCGCGGCGCTGACACGCCACGGGGCAAAAAATGCCGCCCGTCTCGTAAACACGGGGTTAATCGTGTGCCGTTCTTGGACGCTTCAGGAGAAGTTCCGGTAACGCCCGAAAGAAGACGATCCGGAAATGCCAAAGGGAACCAGCCCTTTGTGCCAGTTCCCTCTCACGACACGTATGGTGGAGAAACGTTCGTCAAGGTCTATATTGCTGGATGCGTGTGGTACGCAGGCCCGCCAAGCCATGCGACTCGATAGACGCCTGCCAGCTCAAGAACTCTTCCACCGTGAGCGTATAGCGACGGCAGGCGTCCTCGAGACTGAGGAGGCCGCCGCGCACCGCGCAGACGACCTCGGCTTTCCTGCGGATCACCCACCGCTTGGTGGAGGATGGCGGCAGGTCGGAGATCGTTAGCGGACTTCCGTCCGGTCCGATCACGAACTTCGCCCGCGAACGCGCATGGCTGGTCATAGGTACTCACAGAACAAATTACGCAACACATGAGTACGTTAGCCGGCGCGGCTTAAAATTCGTCTAAGTCTTCGTCGCAGAGTCAAACAGATTGGTTGATGACTGGGTAAGGATACCCAGTCTGGTACGAGGTGAGAGCGTCAAGCGCGCCCAGTATTCAGATTCCGGTAACCGTGCGAACCGAGCTGAGCGGCACGCGCGTGCCGCCGACGACGAGGACCGGACCGCCTGCGGCGAACTCGACTTCCGTCACCTTGCCCAAGACCTCGGTCTCAATCTTGATTCGCTCGCCCTCGCGGTCGGAGCCGACCATCTGGATGGAGTAGGTGCCCTCGGGCGCCGTGGTGCCGTCGAGCGTCTGGCCGTTCCAGGTGAAGGAATCGCGCCCGCCGGTCACGGGTTTCGTCTCGTTCCAGACGACGTTGCCAGACCGATCGATGATGCTGATCTCGGCGCTACCGGCAGATGCCGCATCGTAGCGCCACTCGGCGCGCCCGGATTCGAGCGTCGTGCGCACGCCGGAGGCCGATACGTTGGAGCCGATATAGCTGACCGCGTTGCTCGTCTCCATCGTGGCGAGCTGCGCCGTGATCGATTCGAGCGATTTGTTCTGCTTCAGGCTCTGCTCGACCTCGGTGAACTGGACGAGCTGCTGTGTGAACTGGTTGGTGTCGAGCGGTTCCAGCGGGCTCTGGTTCTTTAACTGCGTGGTCAGCAGAGAGAGGAAGGCCGTGAAATTCTCTGCGATCGTCTGCTTGGAGCCGGTGAGCTGCGAGAAGTTGCCGGATTGGGCTTTGCTGGCGATATCGGAAACGGACATGGGAGCGGGTCCTCGTTGCGGACGAAAGGGGTCGTTCTGGCTAGATCATGAGGTCGAGAAGGGCGTCGGTACGGATCGTGCGGCCGACGGGCGCGATGTCGGCGAGGAGTGTCTCCTCGGGACGTTTGGCACTATCGTCCGCGCCGTCGCGATCGCCGCCCTTGGCGCTCGCCTCGCCGTCCTGGCCGAGTGAGAACTCCATCTGGCTGGCGTCGGCGTTGATGCCGGCCTCCTGGAGCGTGCGCTCCAGCGTTCGGGCGTCGCGGGCGAGGAAATCCAGCGTTTCGGAGCGCTCGACGACGAGACGAATGACGGCCTTGTCGCCTTTCATTTCGACCGAGACATCGACGCGGCCGAGTTCCGGCGGATCAAGCCGAATGTCGAACTTCGTCGCGCCGCCGGTGATGCGGCGGGTGACCTGCATCGCGAAGTCGCCGACCGGCGTGGCCCCCGGTGGGGCGTACATCCGCCCGAGCGCCACGTGATCGACCCCGGAGCGGCCCGTCGCGGCAAGAGTGAGCTGGCGCTCCAGCTGCTCGCCGCGCTGCTCGCCCCTCGCCTGCATCTCGGCAAGGGCACGCTCACCGTTCATCATGGCTTGCTCGGCAGCGGCCATCGTGGCGTGGAAGGCTTGGCCAGGCGATACCGGTCTGTTGGCGACCGTCTGTACGACTGTCGGCTTCGCGGCCGTTCGGTCGGTCGTCAGGAGGGTGTCGAGTGCCTCGGCGGTATCGCCAGCGTCGCCTGTCGCAGTCGCGGTCGGCATATCGGCACCGGCGCGCAGCGATGTCTGCTGGCGGACCGGTGCCTGCGTTGCGGCGGCTGACTGCACCGCACCATCTCCGGCGGCGGCCTGCGCCGCCGCGAGGGCGGGCTGACCCATCGGGGCCGCCTTCTGTCCGGCGTTATCGATCGCCTGCTGTGACAAGCGAAGGCCCGGCGTCTCCGCTGATCCGTCCGAAGCCGTGCTATCGATCGGCAGCTTGCCCGACGCGGACGCCGCGACGGGGTTCGCCGTGCCAAGCGTGCCGGCCTGAGCTAATCGAGGAGGGGGAGTACTGCCGGCTTCGTCGGTAGCTTGGTCGGCGGCCGGGTTCGGCGATGGATTCAGCGGCATGTCGCCCTTGCCGGGCCTCAACGGTGCAGCGTCAATACCAGCCGTCGGCGAGGCCATCACCGTCGGATCCACGGTGTTATCGGCGGCGAGTTCGGCGCTATCCAGCACCTCCGCCGTCAAGCTCACATCCGGTTTCGCTGCGACCACGTCGTCGAGCGCGACCAGGCCGGCGATGAATGTCGCCTTGCCGCTGTCTGCGGGCTTGAGCGCGTCGGCATCGAGGAGCGTTTGCGAACCATCCTCAGCGGACAGCTCCGCCTCGGCGCTGCCGCCCTGATCCTTCGACAATGGCGCGACGAGACTGCCGAACGCGTCGGCCGATGCGGGTGATGCATCCGTGCCGCCGGCTTTCGGCAGACCCTTCGGTGCGGGCGCCGCTTGGACGATCTCCATCATATGTCGCTTCCCCAACCTGTCCTGTGCCTCCCAGCATGCAAGCCGCGTGCCAAAGCGGCACGGGTCTGGACCGGAGGGCAGAAATCGCGTGACCCCTTCGATTCTCTACCGTTCGTCACCACATCGGGTTCGGGTCGTGCCAACGAGGCGCAGATTGGACCCGGTCGAAATTGCCGGGTGGGCAGTTTCTGCCGGGTCCTCGCCTTCGACCTGTTGGCTTTTGAAGACGAATGGGCGATGCGCTATCGCTCGGCTATCGACGTGACGAGGGTTCGGATGACTGAGGATGGCAGCGGATCGAAGCTGAACAGTCTGGACCTGCCGGGCCGGCCGGAAGACAACCGTGTCGTCGTCGCGATGTCCGGCGGCGTGGACTCGTCCGTCACCGCCGCCCTCCTCGCGCGGGAGGGTTACGACGTCGTCGGCATGACGCTCCAGCTTTACGATCACGGCGCAGCTATACATCGCAGGGGCGCCTGCTGCGCCGGGCAGGACATTCACGACGCGCGCCGCGTGGCGGAAAGCCTCGGCATTCCGCATTACGTGCTCGACTACGAATCGCGCTTTCGCAGTTCCGTGATCGAAGAGTTCGCCGATGCCTATGCGCGAGGGGAAACGCCGATCCCCTGCGTATCCTGCAACCAGACGGTCAAGTTCACCGACCTTCTCGGCATGGCCCGGCAACTGGGCGCGGCGGCACTCGCGACGGGTCACTACATCGCCAGCGAAGGCGGCGTCCGTGACCGGCGGTTGATGACGGCGCGCGATGCGTCCAAGGACCAGAGCTACTTCCTCTTCGCGACCACGCAGGAGCAGCTAGACTTCGTCCGCTTCCCCCTCGGGCGGATGACGAAGGACGAGGTGCGCGCCATCGCGCTCGACATGGGCCTCGTCGTCGCCGAGAAGCCTGACAGTCAGGACATCTGCTTCGTGCCGTCCGGCCGCTACACCGATATCGTCGAGAAGCTTCGGCCAGACGCGGCGCGGGCGGGGGACATCGTCCATCTCGATGGGCGGGTGCTCGGGCGGCACGAAGGGGTGCTGCGCTATACGGTCGGCCAGCGCCGCGGCCTTGGCATCCCGGCGCCCGATCCGCTCTACGTCGTTCGGCTCGACGCCTCGAAGGCGCAGGTCGTCGTCGGTCCGCGCGAGGCTTTGCTGACGACGCAGGTTCGGCTGCGGGACGTGAACTGGCTTGGCAATGGCGTGCTTGGCGACCTACCGGCAGATGGGCTCGACGTCCTCGTTCGCGTTCGTTCGACACGCCCGCCCCAGCCCGCCCGGCTCCACCGCGACGCGGACGGCGTCTTCGTCGCGTTGGCCGATGGCGAACACGGTGTCTCGCCCGGTCAGGCCTGCGTCCTCTACGAACCCTCGAATGACGACGCGATGCGCGTTCTGGGGGGCGGCTGGATCGCTCCTGTGTCCCAGCCCGCATCCCTTGCCGTCGCGAGCTGATCCTATTCGCAAGGGTTCGTCATGAACGCGTCCCCCGGACCGACGACGGAGAGCGTTGTCGGCGCCTATCGCCGCTGGGCGCCCATCTACGACCGCGTGTTCGGCAAGATGTTCGATGCCGGCCGGCGCAAAGCCGTCGATGAGATCAACCGGCGGGGCGGGCGGCTGCTCGAGGTCGGCGTCGGCACGGGCTTCAATCTCCCGCTCTATAATGACGGCATCCGCGTGACGGGCATCGATCTCAGCCCCGACATGCTCTCGCTGGCTTGCAAACGGGTCGATGACGCGGGCCTCGCCCATGTCGAGGCGTTGCGGGAGATGGACGCGAGCCAGCTCGAATTTCCCGACGAGAGCTTCGACATGGTGGCCGCCATGTACGTCATCACCGTCGTGCCGGACCCCGAGGCTGTACTCTCCGAGATGGTGCGCGTGGCCAAGCCGGGCGCCGATATCTACGTCATCAATCACTTCGCCGCAGAGGGCAACGGCGCGCGCGCCATCGTGGAGCGGCAAATCGCCAAGGTTGGCAACCGGTTGGGTTGGCAAGCGGATTTCGACAAGGCGCGGGTGAGGCATCCGGGCATGGCGCTCGTCGAGGACGTATCGCTTCCGCCGCTTGGCCTGTTCTCAATGCTGCGGTTCCGCAAGCCCGGCTGAGATCAGGCGAAGTAGGCGTCGACGATGTGTTCGGCCGGCGCTAGCCCGCGCGCGCGGAGGAGGGCGCCGGTGAGAGCATCCGCCGCCGGTTCTATCAAACGATCGCGCATCTCTGCTGGCAGATAGGGGCGCAAGGGATCGGCGAGGCCGCCGGAGAGCGCGACGGGGCTTTCGGCGTTCGGATCCAGTAGGGTCGCGAGCCGTTCCAGTTCGCGGCCGGCGTCCTCCACCAGGGACATGGCGACGACATCACCCTCTCCGGCGGCCTTTACCACGTGGGGGGCGAGGGCGGCGAACTGGGTGGCGTTGGCATGGCTGAGCCAAGCGAGGATATCGTTATGCCCGCCGCCGCATCGAATGCGCAGGTCGGAGAGGAAGCGGCTGTCGGCGCCCGTGTCGTCATAGGCGCGGACGGCACGCCGGAGTGCGCTCCAGCCGAGCCAAGCCCCGCCGCCTTCGTCGCCGATCGGAAAGCCCCAACCGCCGACTTGCGCGCACACATCCTGCTCGTCGAGGCGCATGCCGATCGAGCCCGTACCGGCCACGATGAGGGTCCCAGGCTTGCCACCATGTGCGCCCAGAAGGGCGGCATAGCCGTCCGACACCACCTCGATGGCGCCATGCTCCCACATCTGCGTCGCGAAGGCCTGGCGACGGGCGATATCGCGGTGGCCAGCGAGACCGCAGACGATGACTGGGCGCGCTTCAACGGGCACGAAGGCGCGGCGGCAGGCATTGGCGAGAAGATCGCTGATGATCCGGACGGCCGGTTCGACACCGAGGGTGAGACTGGAGCGGCTGCCGCGCGTCTCGGCCAGCGTGTTGCCGTCCGCATCGGCCAGACGTAACCGGGTATGGGTCGCGCCGCCATCGACGCCGACGTAGAACTCCGCCATCAGAGCCAGCCCTTGCGCCGGAACCATGCGTAGGAGCCGGCCGCGAAGACGACCATCAGCCCGAGGACTATGAAATAGGCGTAGGGCTCGTCGAGTTCCGGCATTCGCGCGAAGTTCATACCATAGATGCCGGCCAGGAGCGTCGGCGGCATGAGGGTGACCGAGACGACCGAGAGAACCTTCATGACGTTGTTCTGGTCGACGCCGATGAGCCCGAGCGTGGCGTCCATAAGAAACTGCGTCTTGCCGTCGAGATAGCCGGCCTGCTCGCCGAGCGACGAAAGATCGCGCTGCGCCGTCTTGAGCCGGCCCTTGACGAACTTGAGCGTTTCGGGCGGGGCGGCGGAAGAGAAGAAGGCGAGCACGCGCTCCAAGCTCGTCAACGTCATGCGGGCCTTGGCGGCGATGTCGTCCACGTCGTGAATGCGGCGCAGGAAGCGGTTGAAGTCCTGGCCTCGGATCGGTGCTGCGTCGACGCGGGTGAAGACGTCCTCCGACACCTCTTCGAGAACATGGGCGGCCTGCTCCAGTATGTCTGCCAGCCGGTCGATCACGGCTTCGACGATGCCAACGAAGATCGAGGTCGGATGTTGGCATTTGCGATGGCCCGCCAGCGCCGCCGTCTCATAGAGATCGACCGCCTTCAGCGGCTCCAGATGCACGGTAAGCAGTCGCTCGGGCGTCAGGATGAAGGCGAGGTCTTCCAAACGCGCCGGTGGCTCCTCCGAGGAGCGCAGCACGCGGGCTGACATGTAGAGAACGTCGCCGCGCTCGTAGTACCGGCTGGAGCTTTCGATCTCCGCCATCTGCGCCGGCGTCGGCACCGAGACGCCGTAACGCGCCCCGATGTCGGAGCGCTTGGCATCGTCCGGTCCCGTCAGGTCGATCCAGACGGGATCCTCGCCGTCATCGGCGAGTGTGAGGGCATGGCCGGCCACGCGATAAGACGTCTGCATGGCCGGCATATGCGTCAGGTCGCGTCGGCGTACATCTTCGCGACGTGGTCCCAGTTCACGAGATGGTCGAGGAACGCCTTCAAGTAGTCGGGGCGGCGGTTGCGGTAGTCGATGTAGTAGGAATGCTCCCACACGTCGCAACCGAGGATCGGCGATGCCCCGTGAACCAGCGGATTCTCGCCGTTGGGCGTCTTCATGGTGACGATCTTGCCGTCCTTGACGGCGAGCCACGCCCAACCGGAGCCGAACTGCGTCTTGCCGGCTTCGGTGAACTGCGCCTTCATCTCGTCGACCGAGCCGAAGGCGTCGTTGACGGCCTTCTCGAGCTCGCCCGGAAGGGCGCCGCCGCCGCCCGGCTTCATCCACTGCCAGAAATGGACGTGGTTGTAGTGCTGGCCGGCCTGATTGAAGAGCTTCGGGTCGTCCGAGAAGCTCTTCTTGACCACGTCTTCCAGCGACATCGATGCATAGTCGGTGCCCTCGATCATGCCGTTGCCGGCGGTCACATAGGCCTGATGGTGCTTGTCGTGGTGATACTCCAGCGTCTCGGCCGACATGTGCGGCGCGAGGGCGTCGTAATCGTAGGGGAGGGGGGGAAGCTCGAAAGCCATCTCCGGCTCCTTAGCATTGGGGGCGGGCGAGGGGGCGCGGTCGATGGCGGCCCGCCTGCCACCATCGCGCGATGGCCGGGAAGATAGAAGCCGTGCCGGGTCGCGGCAATGGGTCAGGACAGCCTTTGTGCGATCGAGCCCGCTAAAGGTATCGCTCGATCAACGTCGTCACCTCGGCATTGCGCGCGCTGCCCGTCCGGCCGCCGAAATAGACGACGATGATGTCGCGCGATCCACGCTTCGCCGTCGCGATGAGATTGTAGCCCGACATGCGGACATAGCCCGTCTTCATGCCGTCGACGCCGGCGACCTTGCCAATAAGCTTATTGGTCGCCTTCAGGCGCTTGCCTTCGTAATTGATGGCCGTTGCGCGAAAATATCGGGCGTATTGCCGATGGCGCAGGCGGATGTTGCGCGCGAGGATCGCCATATCGCGAGCCGTAGAGATCTGTCCGGTGTCGGGCAGTCCGGATGCGTTGACGAACCGGGTGCGGCGCATGCCGAGCTGGCTTGCGCGAGCGTTCATCCGCGCTACGAAGGCCTCCTCCGACCCGGCGAGATTCTCTGCGACCACCATGGCGACATCGTTGGCGGATTTGATCGAGAGCGCGGCCACGGCATCGCGAACGCGGAGCGAAGTGCCGGCCTTCACGCCGAGTTTGGTCGGAGGCTGGCTCGCCGCATTCTCGGAGACGGTGAGCGGCGTCATCATCGTCAACTGGCCCTGCTCGATCGCATCGAAGACCAGCTGCAGCGTCATCAGCTTCGTGAGCGACGCGGGGAACCGGAGGGCGTCGGCGCGATCCTCGAAGAGGACGCGGCCCGTATTGACGTCGACCACCAGAGTCGCCCGCGCCCGCGCTTCCGCCTGGCCGAGAATGGGTGCGAACTGCGCGAAACTCGCCGGTGCGGACGCATTGATCGTAACGGCCGCTCCAGCCGTCACGGGAGCTGGCAGCGCCGTGCGCACCGTTGGAGCGGATGACTGACAGGCCGCGAGCGCGACAGTGCTTGCGACGAGACCGATCAGCGCGCGAGACAGCCGTGGCATTTCGAGACCCCCTGCCCGAATGTCATCGGGTGATGAAGGGACGCTATCAGCGCCCCCGCGCGATCACGAGGGCGGGCCGAGGCGATCCGTCAATCGGTTTCCGTCTGTGGCCGCTAACGCACGGTCAGGCTTTCCAGGTGCGCCCCAGCACGCCCAACCAGTTGTCGTGACAGACCTTCTGGATGAGAGGGGCGTCCCATCCGGCATTCCGCATGGCACCCACCAAGTTGGGCAGTTTCGAAACGTCGCCGATGGCCGAGGGCGGCGGGGCGCCGTCATAGTCCGAGCCGAGCGCGACGCCTTCGTCTCCGAGGTGTTCGAGCAGGTATTCGAGATGACGAATCGCGACATCGAGATCGACGTCGAGCCGCTTGCCGTCTTCGCGCAGGAAGAAGGTCGCGTAGTTGAGGCCGACGACGCCGCCGCTCTCCTTGATGGCCGACAACTGGTCATCGGTGAGGTTTCGCGAGGATGCGCTCAGCGCGTGCGCGTTGGAATGCGTGGCTACGAGCGGCGCATCGCTGGCCTTCGCGACGTCCCAGAACCCGGCCGCGTTGAGGTGCGAGAGATCGACCATGATTCCAAGCGCGTTGCACTCCTTGACGAGGCGGTGCCCCGCATCCGTGAGGCCCGGCCCGATGTCGGGTGTGGAGGGAAACCGGAAGGGAACGCCGTAGCCGAACGCCGTTTGGCGCGACCAGACCGGTCCGAGCGAGCGCAATCCGGCGTTGTAGAGGACTTCAAGCGCGCCCAAGGCCGTGTCGAGCCCGTCCGCCCCCTCCATGTGAAGGACGCAGGCCAGAGCGCCCGCCGCGCGCGCCTCCTTGATGTCGCTGACCGTGCGGCACTGACGCAGCAGGTCCGGTCGCCGCCGCGACATGCGTGAGAGAATGGCGGCCTGCTCCAGCAAGATCGAGAGGCCTTCGGCCTGGTCGGCCGGCGCTATCTCGGGCTGGTTGCCGTCGAGCAAACGCTCGCGCTCGGCCCGTCCCCGACCATTCGGTGGGATGAAGGTCGCGAAGAGACCGCCGGTCAGACCGCCCTCGCGGGCGCGGGGAAGGTCGATATGGCCCACGGCTTCGGGCGGCTCGAGGAAGCTCGTTCCGTCGTGATCGTCCGACTTCCATAGTCGCAACAGCGTGTCGTTGTGGCCGTCGAATATCGGTTGGAGCATGGGGTCTGGCCTCTCGAGAGCCTGTGTCAAAGCTGTGGACAACTTCGGGGAGTGCCTCGACCGGCCGCGGCAAGGCTCCATGATAACGAATCAAGAACAACGAGGTGCGTGATGACCGAACTTCTCGATGTGGAGCGACTGCGAGACGCGGTGCGCGCCGAACTGGACGCTGAGTTGAACGAGAACGGTTCTATCGACCGAGGTCGCCTCGTCCAGCGGGTGCTGCGCAACAAGGGTACGGAGATCGCCGCCGTCAAGGACCAACTCGTTCGGCAGGCTATAAATGAGATGGCGCGCAACGCGCTCCACAACACTCGGCGGCGCGTCAGGCAGGAGGGGCAGATGGCCTTGCCCGGAATTCTCGCCCGGTTCGACCCCCCGAGCCTCATCTGCCTGCCGCCGGCAGAGCCCGGCTCGGACTACCGCTGGAAGCGGCTACAGGACGCGACGCTGGGCGATATCGACCTCTATATCGATCACCTTCAGGACAGCGTGAAGCGTGACTTGGTGCGCGTGCAGGGCATGCAACGCATGCGCGAGGCTCTTGCGCCGATCATGCGCGGCAACTGGTTCATGACCGTGAACGAGGCCGTGGCCGAGGCGGAAGACGAACCCTCGACCGAAGATGAGGGCATGGACGCTCGCGCAGCCTGACGTTGAAGAGCCGCGCGACGGCGTACACCGCGCGGCCCGCTTCAATCCTCTCTACGCCTTGCCCGCTATTTTCATTGCGAACGCGTAGTTGAGCGCCACTTCCTTCAAACGGTCGAAGCGGCCCGATGCACCGGCGTGCCCGGCCTCCATGTTCGTCCGCAGCAGAAGCAGGTTGTCGTCTGTCTTCGTCGCGCGTAGTCGAGCGACCCATTTGGCCGGCTCCCAATAGGTCACGCGCGGATCGGTGAGGCCGGCGACGGCCAGGATATGCGGATAGGCCTTGGCCTCGACATTGTCGTAGGGGCTGTAGGCGCGGATCGCCTCGAAGTCGTCCGCGCTCTCGATCGGATTACCCCATTCGGGCCATTCCGGCGGAGTGAGGGGCAGCGTGTCGTCGAGCATCGTGTTGAGAACGTCGACGAAGGGGACTTCGGCGATGATCCCGAGGAAGAGATCGGGGCGCATGTTGGCGATGGCGCCCATCAGCATGCCTCCGGCCGAGCCGCCCTGCGCGATGATGCGAGCATCGCTCGTATAGCCCTGGTGGATCAGACCTTCGGCGGCGGCGATGAAATCGGTGAACGTATTCGTCTTTCGCTCCCGCTTACCGGCCATGTACCAGCCATGCCCCTTGTCCTTGCCGCCCCTGATGTGCGCCACCGCGTAGATGAACCCTCGATCGACAAGGCTAAGCGCGTTCGCGTTGAAGCCGCTCGGTATGGTGATCCCGTAGGACCCGTAGCCGTAGAGAAGGCAGGGCGTGTCGGGGCCGAGCGCCGCGTCCTTCGCGTGCAGGATGGTCACCGGAACCGTCTCGCCGTCCTCGGCCAGCGCCATCAGCCGGCGAGTGACATAGGCGTCCGGATCGTGCCCCGACGGTATCTCCTGCTCCTTGCGCAGCGTGCGCTCGCGGGTTGAGAGATCGTAGTCGTAGACGCGCGCCGGCGTGGTCGGCGACGAATAGGTGAAGCGGATCGTGTCCGTGTCGTATTCGTAGCCAGCCGAGAGGCCGAGCGCATAGGCTTCCTCCGCGAAATCGATCGCGTGCTCGATGCCGTCGGTCCAGTCTCGCACGATGATGCGTGGCAGGCCGTCCGCTCGCTCCAGACGCACGAGATGCCTGGCGAGAGCGACGTGGTCGATGAGGAGCTGACCCTGCTCGTGCGGCACCAGATCGCGCCAGTTCTCACGTGACGGCTGATCCACCGGCGCGGTGACGATCTTGAAGTCCTCGGCATCGTCCGCATTCGTGAGGATGACGAGATCGTCGCCGTGATGATCGACCTCGTACTCGACGCCGACCTCGCGCGCCGCGACCAGCTGCGGCACTTCGTCCACGCGGTCTGCAGGGATCAAGCGGACTTCTGACGTCTCGTGGTCGTGGCTGTCGATGACGATATAGGTCCGCGACTGAGTCGCCCCGACACCGACGAAAAAGCCCGCATCCGGCTCCTCATAGACGAGCGTATCGGCACCTTCGGCGCCGAGATCGTGCCGCAGCACCTTGGACGGGCGATGATTGTCGTCGAGGAGCGTATAGAAGACGCTCCGGCCGTCCGCCGACCAGACGAAGCCGCCGGCCGTCTCGGTAATGGCGTCGGGCAGTTCTTCGCCGCTTTCGACATGGCGGAAGCGGACGGTGAAGTACTCCGAGCCCTTCTCGTCGACCGCATAGGCGAGATGGCTGTGATCGGGCGAGTGCTCGGCGGAGGCGAGGCGGAAATAGTCCTTGCCGTCGGCCATCGCGTCGCCGTCGAGTAGGATCGTCTCATCACCTCCGCCGCGCGGCGTCCTCACCAGCAGCGGGTGCTGACCGCCGTCGCGATAGCGGTTCGCGTAGGCATAGGGACCGTCAGGGGCCGGAACGGAGGAATCGTCCTGCTTGATCCTTCCCTTCAGTTCCGAGAACAGCGTTTCACGCAAGCTTCCGACGTCGCTCAGCGCACCTTCGGTGTGCGCGTTCTCCGCGTCCAATTGAGCGCGAATATCCGGCTGGAGAACCGACGGGTCGCGCATGACGTCACGCCAGTTCTCGTCACGCAGCCAAGCGTACTCGTCCTCCAGGGCGACGCCGTGAACCGTGCGGCTCGTCGGGCGCGTGTCGGCGAGGGGCCCTCTACTCATTCGCGCCGGCCTCGGCCGCTTCACCTTCCGCTACGAAGTTCATCGCGTTGCCGTTCATGCAATAGCGCTGGCCGGTCGGCTGCGGCCCGTCGGGAAAGACATGGCCGAGGTGGCCATCGCAAGCGGCGCAACGCACCTCGGTGCGGCGCATGAAGAGCTTGCGATCTTCGTGCTCGCTGACATTGTCCGAACTCACGGGCGCATAGAAGCTCGGCCAACCGGTCCCGGAATCGTATTTGGTCTCGGACGAAAAGAGCGGCGTGCCGCAGCCGGCGCAAACATAGGTGCCGTCGGCCTTGAGATCCCAATTACGGCCGCTGAACGCGCGCTCGGTGCCGTGCTTGCGGAGGATCTTGTACTCCTCGGGCGAAAGCTCGGCCTTCCACTCGGCGTCGGTCTTCTCTACGGGGGTAGGCTGGGTCATCGTCGATATCCTCGGGCGGTGCCGCTGGGGCGCTGCGCCTTAGGTGGCGCATCGTGACCGGCAATCCAACCCCTCGGGCCGACCCACCGCAGGTGCGAAGGAAGGGGCGGGCGAACCTACCGGACGGAACGATGGAACCGATCGAAATACTGCTGGGCCAAATGGAAGCCTTGGCTCGCGACGTCATTGCCGCGCTTCCGGCCATAGGTGTCGCGCTCATCCTTCTGCTCGTGACCTATGTGGCGAGCCATGTGGTCGTCTCACTCGTCGGCAAGACGTTGCGGCGTACGCGGCTGCGGCCATCGCTAAAGACACTCTTCGAGAATCTGGCCGGCATCGCGATCTGGAGCGTCGGGATCATCGTCTCGGCGATCATCGTCATTCCGGGCCTCACGGCCTCCGGCGCCATCGCCGGCCTCGGCTTCGGCACCGTGGCGATCGGTTTTGCCTTCAAGGACATCTTCGAGAACTTCCTTGCTGGAATCATCATCCTCTTTCGGCGCGAGATGCGGATCGGCGACTTCATCGAATGCGAGGGCATGGAGGGTAAGGTCGAACGGATCACCATCCGCGAGACCTATCTGCGCCGAGTGGATGGCCAATTGCTCATCGCGCCCAACTCGTTCCTCTTCAAGAACCCGCTGACGATCGTCACCGATCTCGACCTGCGGCGCATCACCATCGTCTGCGGCGTCGCCTATAGCGAGGATGTCGACGAGAGCCGCGCCGTCATCAGGGCAGCGCTCGAGAGCTGCGAGACCGTGACGCGATCCGCCGCGCGGCCGATCCAGATCTTCGCGCGTGAGTTCGGCGCGTCCAGCATCGACTTCGAGGTCACCTGGTGGACGGGCTCCACACCTCTCGACGAGCGCCGCTCTCGCGATGAGGTGGTCGCGGCCGTCAAACGCGCGCTGGACGAGGCTGGCATCGAGATCCCGTTCCCCTATCGCACGCTCACCTTCAAAGAGCCGCTGCGCATCGCCCGGGAGGACGCGGACGAATGAGGGCGATCATCGCCGCCGGCCTTCTAGCAGCCGTTTGGGCCACGCCGGGCCAAGCATGCGTAAAGCCTCCGACCGATGGCTTCGATGAACCGGGTTTGCTGAACGGCGGTGCCGATCTCATCGCGCGCGGAACGGTGGTCGCCATCGAGGAAGTTATCTGCGAGCGCGATATCGGCGGCGGTGTCCCGATCGACCACAATTGCACGGTGCGCCTTCGCGTCGCGCCCACGGTCGCCTTCAATGGCACGGCCTTGCCGAAAGGCGATATCACGTTGCTGTTGCCGTTCTATACCGGCGGCTACTCCGTCGCGGCGGGTGTCGTCGCGCCTCGTGTGGCGGCGGGCCGGGAAAGGGAGATCGTCTTCCTGGCCGCCGGCCCTGCCGAAGGCCCAGGTTTCGAGCGCCCCTTGTTCAGTGTCCGGGCGAATGGCTGCCTTCATAGCAGCGTCCGAGCCGCAAACGATCAATCAGTCGCCGATCTGATAGCGACGAATGCGCTGCGGATGACGGATGAGGAGGCGTCCGAGGTCATCATTCGCGACGACCCGTCGCCTATGGCCGATTAGGACGACGACCCGGCCGGTCTCCTTCACACGCCCACGGCACAGTGGCCCGCGACAGCGATAACGCTTCGTCAAGCCGGCAATGATAAGTGTCGGGCGCGCGTTCATGGTTGTCGGTCGGCCGCTCGTGGCCTAGGACGTGCTGGACATTCGCGCGTCGCAGCTTCTCTCGGGACTTCATGGCCTTCGGCATCACCGTCAGCGTCCTGGCGCCGTTCGTTCTGGCGGCCTTCGCCCCGTTCGTCGTGCGGTTTACCGGACGTCTCTCGGGATGGCTTCTGGCGATCCTGCCGGCTGCCATCTTCGTCGTCATGCTGGGCCATTACGAGACCATTGGTGAAGGTGGCCGGGTCGTCGAGACGACGCCCTGGGTACCGACGCTCGGCATAGACCTTGGTTTCCACCTTGACGGGTTGAGCCTGACCTTCGCGCTTCTCATCAGCGGCATCGGCGCCTTCATCCTGATCTACGCCGGCGGCTACCTGCGTGGCCATCCGCAGCTCGGCCGTTTCCTCAGCTTCCTTCTCCTCTTCATGGGATCGATGCTGGGTCTGGTGTTGGCCGACGATCTCATCGCGCTCTTCGTCTTCTGGGAAATGACGTCGATCTCGTCCTTCCTGTTGATCGGGTTCAACCACGCGGCCGAACGTTCGCGCCGCTCGGCCATTCAGGCGCTGGTTATCACGGGCGCGGGCGGGCTGGCCCTATTAGCCGGCCTCATCATGCTGCGCCAGATCACGGGCGTGACGACGCTGTCGGAGCTTCTCGTCGCAGACTTCAGTCTGGCCGGGCATCCGCTGTACGGCTGGGTGCTGCTCTTCGTTCTCGGCGGTGCCTTCACCAAGTCGGCGCAGTTCCCGCTGCATGTCTGGCTGCCGAATGCAATGGAAGCGCCGACGCCCGTCTCGGCCTATCTTCACTCCGCGACCATGGTGAAGGCCGGCGTCTACCTTCTGATGCGCACCCATCCGATCCTTGGCGGCACCGACGCCTGGGAGACCATCCTTCCGGCCTTTGGCGGCACCACGCTCCTCGTCGGCACCATCCTCGCCGTGCGCCAGACCGACCTCAAGCTGATGCTGGCCTATACGACCGTGGCCTCGCTCGGTCTCCTCGTTATGCTCGTCGGCCTCGGTCGCTCCGAGGAAGCGATCGAGGGCGCGGTGCTCTACCTTTTCGCCCACTCGCTTTTCAAGGGCGCGCTCTTCATGGTCGCCGGCTCCGTCGACCACGGGACGGGCACGCGGGACGTGAGAAAGCTCGGGGGGCTCGCCCGCGCCATGCCGATCACCTGCGCCGCGGCGGTGCTGGCGGCGCTTTCTATGTCTGGTATTCCACCCTTCTTCGGCTTCATCGCGAAGGAGATCCTTTATGAAGGCATCCTTCATACGCCGACCTATCTCATCTGGATCACCGTCGCCGTCATCGGCAATGCGTTGATGATGGCGGTCGCGCTCGCCGTCGCGATCAAGCCGTTCTTCGGTAAGCGCCCCGATGGGCTCGACCACGCCCACGAAGGCCTGCCGCCGCTCTGGGTCGGCGCGATGACGCTGGCGTTGCTGGGCCTCGCCTTCGGCCTCTCCGCCTACCCGGTCGAACCACTCTTGGGCGCGAACCTCGCGGCCGTCAGCGGCGATCCGGAGGCCGCCGAGGGCTTCCATCTCTACCTCTGGCACGGAATTAACGCCGCGCTTCTTTTCTCCATTCTCACGATCGCGCTTGGCGTGACTGCCTTCCTGATGATCGACCGGCTGCGCGGTATCGTCGACCGCACGCTTGTCACGATTGGTTGGGGACCGGACAAGGGGTTCGATCAGCTGATCGCCGGCCTCGTCGTCGTCTCCTACCGCACCACGCGCTTGCTGCAGCCAGGGCGGCTCGAAGCCTACATGACGGTCGTCCTCGGCGCGCTGGCCGTCGCGCTCATCCTTCCCATGACGCTCTGGAACGAATGGCCGACCGCGCTGCCCGCCGTCGCGCTTCGACCCCACGAATGGATCGTCTTCGCCATGGCCATCTTCGGTCTCGGCGCGGTCATCGTCGCGAAGACGCGGCTCGCCGCCATCGTGTCGCTCGGCATTCAGGGCATCGCGGTCGCCATCGTCTTCATGCTCTTCGGTGCTCCCGACCTTTCCTTCACGCAGTTCATGGTCGAGACGCTCTCCGTCGTCATCCTTACGCTCGTCCTGACCCGCCTGCGGGTCGATGAGCATGACCGGCGGGGCGTCGGGCAGACGCTGATGGATGGCGGCATCGCGCTCGCTTGCGGGCTCGGCTTCGGCCTCGTCCTCCTCTCCGTGCTGGGCATCGCTTTCGACGGGAGCCTGAGCCAGACCATCGCTGAGGCCAGTCGCCCCGCCGGGCACGGCCGCAACATCGTCAACGTCATCCTGGTCGATTTCCGCGGCATCGATACGCTGGGCGAGATCGCCGTCGTAATGATCGCGGGCCTCTCCATCCGTGCGATGATCCGACTTCGCGGCCGTCCGCTGCCACGCGCGCTTCGTCGCGGCGTTTCGGAGGATGCGGTGCTGTGAACACGATCATCTTCCGCACCATCGCGCCTTACCTGACGGCGCTCATGCTCATCTTCTCGCTCTTCGTGCTTCTGCGCGGGCATAACGAGCCGGGCGGCGGCTTCATCGGTGGGCTCATCGCCGCTTCGGCGATCGCGATCTACGGCATCGCCAACGGTGTCGCCCCCGTGCGCCGGGCGCTGAAGCTGCATCCCGTCGCCATCGCGGCCTGGGGTCTCCTTATCGCGGGCCTGAGCGGGCTGCCGGCCCTGTTCGGAGGCGTGCCCTTCATGACGGCGTTCTGGTGGGAGCCCGAAGTCGCCGGCGAGGTCCTCGCCCTTTCCACGGTCCTCGTCTTCGATATCGGCGTCTACTTCGTCGTCCTCGGGGCGATCCTCACGATCGCGCTCGCCCTCGCCGAACCCAATCTCGACTAGAGGACCACGATGGAAACCGTCCTGGCCTTCACCGTGGCCGCCTTCTTCGCGACGAGCATCTATCTGCTGCTGAGCACATCGGTCATCCGGCTGCTGCTTGGCATCGCCGTGCTTGGCAACGCCGTGAACCTTCTCATCTTCACGGCCGGGCGCGTATCGCGAGACGACCCGCCCGTCATCCCGTCCCACCTCTATCAGGCGGTGGAGCCGATCGTGAACCCGCTGCCCCAGGCCCTGATCCTGACCGCGATCGTCATCGGCTTCTCGCTCTTCGCCTTCCTCCTCGTCCTCGCCTATCGGTCCTACCAGACGCTCGGTTCCGACGAAACGCACGAGCTGCGCGTGTCCGAGCCCGAAGACATGCCGCGCCCCCCGGTCGGCTACTGAGACGCATCGATGGCCACCGAATCCGTCTATGAGAAATACGCCGACATCATCGCGCTCTCGCGTCAGAGCGAGGGCGTTCCGGTGCAGGACTGGCTCGTCGTCGCGCCCATCGCGACCGGGCTGATCGCCGCGGCCATCCTCATCATCGGCGGGCGGCGGGACAAAGTGCAGACGCGGCTCGGCATCAGCGCCTTCGCCGCCATGTTCGCCTTCGAGGCCGCGCTTTTCGCCGAGGTCTGGTCGTCCGGTCCGCTCGTCATGACGATGAGCAACTGGCGCCCGCCCTTCGGCATCGCCTTCACCGTCGACCTTCTCGGCGCCGTCTTCGCTCTAACGGCAACACTGGTCGCACTTGCCGTGTCCATCTATGCCTTGAGGGATGCGAGCCGGTCCGAGCGTCGCTTCGGCTTCTACCCCTTTGCCGTCATGCTGCTGACGGGCGTTCTGGGCGCCTTCCACACTGGCGACCTCTTCAACCTCTACGTCTGGTTCGAGGTGCTGTTGATCTCGAGCTTCGGGCTGATCGTCCTTGGCGGACGAGCCATCCAGCTCGACGGCGCACTACGCTACTGCGTCCTCAACTTCCTCGCGACGACCGTCTTCCTCATCGCGACCGGGCTGCTCTATGGCAGCGTCGGCACGCTCAACATGGCCGACATTTCGCTTGCCCTCGCGGCTCCGCCGGAGAACATGCCGGTCGCGACGATTGCGATGCTCTTCCTCTTCGGCTTCGGGATGAAGGCCGCCGCCTTCCCGCTCAATGCCTGGCTTCCGGCGTCCTATCACACGCCTCCCTCCGCCGTGGCGGCCCTCTTCGCGGGGTTGCTCACGAAGGTCGGTGTCTATGCACTGCTCCGCACGGTCGCGACCATGTACCCCGCCATGCCGCCAGAGCTGCTCGACGCCGTCGTCCTCCTCGGCGGATTGACGGCGCTCGTCGGCGCTGTCGGCGCTCTGGCGCAATCCGAGGTCCGGCGGGTGGCGAACTATATCGTCGTCAGCGGTATCGGGCTCATGCTGATCGGCATAGGCATCGGGTCCCAGGCCGGCTATGAAGGCGCGATCGCCTACGCCGTCCACTCCATCATCACCATGACGGCCCTCTATCTCGTCGTCGGGTTGATGGTCCGCTGGAGCACGAACGACCTGCACGAGGCGGGTGGGCTCTACGTCGCCAGCCCGCTTCTCGCCGCCGCCTTCCTCGCCATCATGTTCTCCAGCGCCGGCCTGCCGCCCTTCTCCGGCTTCTGGCCGAAGATCGTTCTCGTCGGCGCCACGCTCGAAGACGGCGCGTGGTTCGCCACCGGGGCGATCCTCGTCTCCGGCATCCTCACCACCATCGCGCTCGGCCGCGTCTTCGCTTTTGCTTTCTGGCGACCGGCGCCGGGCGGGCCCTTGCCGACGCTCGAATGGTCCCACGCGCTAGTCGCGCCCGCCATGGCGCTCTCCGTCATCGTCGTACTACTCGGTCTCTGGCCCCGCGCCCTCTTCGATGTCTCGAGCCTCGCGGCCACCCTGCTGCTCGATCCCGCCGCCTATATCGACGTCGTCTTCCCCGGCGTCGACCTCGTGGAGGAGGTCCGATGACGCCGCTCTTTCTAATCAACGTGCTCCTCGCGCTCGCCTGGGGTGCGGTCACCGGCTCCTTCACCGCGCAGAACCTGCTCTTCGGGTTCTTCGTCGGTGCCCTCGCCCTCCTCATCATCCGCGAACAGACGGGCGCCATCGGCTATCTGCGTCGGACGGTGCGCGTCCTCCAACTGGTCTGGCTCTTCCTCTACGAACTCGCTCTCTCCGGCATCCGCGTCGCCAAGATCGTTCTGACGCCGGGGCGGATGCCGCTCAATCCGGGCCTCATCGGATACCCCCTCCAGGTCACCCGGGATTTCGAGATCACGATGCTGGCCAACCTCATCACTCTGACGCCCGGCACGCTCAGCGTCGACGTATCCGACGATCGCCGTACGCTCTACATCCACGCACTCGACGTGCCGGACGCCGACGCCCTGCGCCGCGATATCGCGGAGGGCTTCGAGCGACGCATCATGGAGGCGTTCCGATGAGCCCGCTCCTCGGTGTCTTCGTCGCGGTGTCGCTCATTCTCGTGACGATCTCGCTGCTCATGATAGCGATCTCGGTCGTGCGAGCCGACTCGCTGCCAGACCGCATCCTCGCGCTCGATACGCTGACGACAGTGAGCGTCGGCCTTATCGCCGCGATCACCATCGCGACGGGCTTCATGCTCTATATCGACGTCGCCATCGCGCTCGGTCTCGTGGGCTTCCTCGCGACCGTCGCCTTCGCACGCTACGTGATGGAGATGGGCGCCCCGCCGCCGGAGCCCGAGATCGCCGAACTCCAACAGTCCGACGCCGACAGTGCGGAGATCCGCTCATGAGCCTCGTCTCCGACCTTGCCGTAGGCGGCCTGCTGCTGCTGGGCGCCCTCTTCTGCTTCATCGCGGCCGTCGGACTGTTGCGCCTGCCCGACCTCTACACGCGCATGCATGCGGCCAGTAAGGCGGGCGCTCTCGGGTCTGGCCTCATGCTTGTCGCGGTCGCGCTCTACGCGCTCGATCTCTCGGTCGCGACCCGCGCGATAGCCGGCTTCGTATTCCTTCTGCTCACGACCCCGGTCTCCGCGCATCTCTTGGCAAGAAGCGCGTACTTTCGTGGATACGAGCCCTGTGACCAGACTTATCGGGATGAATTGAAAGGCCACTACGGACTTAACAAGCCGCATTTGACCGGTCAGTCCGAGAGCGAGCGCTCACAAGGCAAATCTGGAGAGTAGAACACGCGCCTGGAGTGTGTATCTGACCGATTTTCCGCTCGCTCGTCATCTTCACTAAATAATCAATTCTTACGCGACCGACTTTACAGCCGTCGAACCCTCGCGTATGGGCCACCGCATGTGACGCGATGCGTTGTATGGCGGCCTATCCGACAACGTCGAAGTTCAGTCCGCCGGTCATTCAAGATTTTGGGATTGCGTATTATGGATATCAGCGAGCAGGACATCAGTTTCGTGGAGCTCACGACCGATATCGTGTCTGCCTATGTGTCGAACAATTCCGTTACGGCAGATGATTTGCCGAAGCTGATCGATAGCGTCCACATGGCGCTTAGCAAGACGAGCCAGATCAATCTCGAGCCCGAGGCAGAGCCGTTGAAGCCGGCGGTGCCGATCAAGAAGTCGATCAGCGACGACTATCTGATCTGCCTCGAAGACGGCAAGCGCTTCAAGTCGCTCAAGCGCCATCTTCGCACGCACTACAACCTGACGCCGGAAGAGTATCGCGAGAAGTGGGGCCTGCCGTCCGACTATCCGATGGTCGCCCCGAACTATGCGCGAGCCCGCTCGCAGCTCGCCAAGAAGATGGGTCTCGGCCAACAGCGGCGCGGCGCTGGACGTTAGTCCACAGCCTTAGGTTATCGACATTTGTCGGCGCGGAGCCTACCGTGCCTTCCTAGAAACGGGGCCTCGTGATCGCGAAGGCCCCGTTTCCATGTCGACACCCGATACGTTCGCTTCCGAAGCTCTGAAAGCTCTGGTCTGCGAGGTGCTCGAGAACGGCGCCTGCGCGGTCGGGGCCGGTCGGATCGTCGTTACGGGAACGGAAAGACCCGTTCCCCGGTCGGTGGTCGACTTTCTTATCGCCCGCGAACTCGTCATCGAAGGGCCGGAGGGCCTGTTTGCCGCTACGGCGGACGGGCGAACGGTCCTCACGACACTGAGGGGGCGCAGTGCGGAGACGGTCGCGCTCCGGGAATCGGATAACGGACCGCTTCTTTCCAGCACCGTGGAAAGCCCGGTCGCGAGACTGGCGATCGCAAGGGGCGGTCGGCCCGCCTTCCTCTCTACCGTCGAAGCGTCGGCCGCAGACCGCCTTCGCCGCGATTTCGAAGTGGCGCAGATGATGCCGCGGCTCGGCGTCGATTGGGGTGCCGAGCGACGCGGAGGGCCGTCCACCGGAGACCGCCACGAAGACGTCATGCTCGCCGCACGCGAGCGGCTCGATAAGACGCTGAAGCGGATCGGGCCGGATTTCGCTGCGCTGCTGGTGGACGTCTGCTGTCTTTTGATCGGCTTGGCGGATGCGGAGCGCAAACACAGTCTGCCCCAGCGCTCGGGAAAGGTCGTGTTGCGGCTGGGCCTGCGCGCGCTCGCCCGCCACTACGGAACGTTGCGCTAGGGCCGTTCCGGCGGCGGTGCGATAGGACCACAGCATAAGGAACCGCGCTCCAACAATGAGCTAAAGCGCGTTCGGTGAATGAGCGTGAATCGGACGTGCGCCGGCGACTCCTCAGACCCGCTCCCATCCCTCCAAAGACAGTCTCTCCTGAGGCTTGAAGCGGCGCTTGTAGTCCATTTTCGGCGAACCATCGACCCAATAGCCGAGATAGAGGTAAGGCAGACCCCGCAGCCGGGCGCGGCGAATGTGGTCGAGAATGAGGAAGGTCCCGAGGCTCCGGTCCGTCATCTGCGGATCGAACGCGCTATAGACGAGGGAGAGGCCGTCGCGCAGCGCATCGGTAACGACGAAGGCGACGAGGTCGCCGGCGCCTCGGCCCGTGATGCCGCTATCCGGCCCACGCCTGCGGTATTCCGTGATCGTCGTCTCGACATGGCTGTCGTCGATCATCATCGCGTAGTCGAGCGCCGACATCTCGGCCATCCCACCATGCGAATGGCGGGTCGTGACGTAGGAGCGGAAGAGCGAATACTGCTCCGACGTGGCCTTGGCCGGCTTCGTCTCGCCGACGAGATCGGCGTTGGCGGCCAGTACGCGGCGCTGGTTACGGGTCGGCTCGTGCTCGCCGCTGAGAACGCGAACCGACACGCAGGCGTTGCAGCCTTCACAAGCCGGGCGATAGGCGATCGATTGGCTTCGCCGGAAGCCGCCATGGCTGAGGACATCGTTGACGCGCGGCGCCGAGGGCCCGACGAGATGCGTGAAGACCTTCCGCTCGCGTCGGCCCGGAAGATAGGGACAGGGCGTGGGAGCGGTCAGGAAGAATTGGGGGCCTTGCGGATCGTGCTTCGTCACCTCGGACGACCGCGCCCTAGACCTCGACGCGGCGCAGGGCGCCGGCGTCCACCACGACGATGCCGGAGACGACGTCGTGCAGCAGCCTCTTCCGTGGGTTGAAGAGGCCGAAGAGCAGGACGAAGGGCGTCAGGATCGTCGTCGACACCCAATAGAGAAGGCTGTGGAGAGCGCCGACCATCCCGTCGACCGCTGTTCCCGTCCAGTTGCGCATCGCGAGGCCAACCATGCGCATGCCCGGCGTCGCGCTATAACGGGACGCGCCGAAGGCGGCGTAACCAAGCACGATCACCGGCGCCAAGGCCGGGAAAAGAAGCCAGCCGAGCCCGAATGTCATGATCCCCAGAAGGGTGACGACGAAACCCGCGATCAGCACGAGTAAGGTCACGATCGTCATGTCGATCAGGAAGGCGATCGTGCGGCGCCGCTGCACGCTCTCGAAAAGCGCCGGGTGGAGTTCGGGCGCGAAGTCGAGCGCGGACCGGCTCTCCGTCATCCTGCCCAGCGAGTGATCTCCAACAGCGTCCATCATCGTCCTGTCCCGTGGTCGGCGCGCCTCGTCGCGCTACCGGCCAAACATGGTCGCTCACGTGGTGTACGACAAGTTAAAGATCGCCGCAGAGGTTACCGAGCCGCCTCAGGCGCCAAGAAGCCGGGCTGCCATGGGGGCGTAATATGTGAGGACGCCCGCCGCTCCGGCGCGCTTGAAAGCGAGGAGGCTCTCGAGGATCACCCGGTCGCCGTCGAGCCATCCGTTGGCGATGGCGGCCTGCATCATCGCGTACTCCCCGCTGACTTGGTAGGAGAGCGTAGGAATATCGACCGCGTCCGACACATCTCGCAGGATGTCGAGATAAGCGAGGCCGGGCTTCACGATGAGCATGTCGGCGCCCTCGTCGATGTCGAGAAGTGCCTCGCGGATCGCTTCGCGCCGGTTACCGGGGTCCATCTGGTAGGTGCGCTTGTCGCCCTTGAGCGAACCCGACGAGCCGACGGCCTCGCGAAACGGGCCATAGAAGGCCGATGCGTACTTCGCGGCATAGGAGACGAGCAGCCGATCGGTGAAGCCCGCACCGTCGAGCGTGGAGCGCAGCGCGCCGATACGGCCGTCCATCATGTCGGATGGGCTGAGAACGTCCGCACCGGCTTTGGCTTGTACAAGGGCGGAGCGGCAGAGTTGCTCCACCGTCTCGTCGTTGAGAATGACGCCGTCGCGCAGGATGCCGCAATGGCCGTGATCGGTGTAGGGATCGAGCGCTACGTCGGCCATGAGGCCGACCTCGGGTGCCGCGTCCTTCGCGGCGCGAAGCGCCCGGCACATCAGGTTGTCGGGATTGATGCTTTCGGCGCCATCGATCGTCTTCAGTTCGTCAGGCGTGTTGGGGAAGAGCGCGACGGCCGGAATGCCGAGATCGCGCGCCTCACGCACCGCCTCCGCGATGAGATCGACGCTCAGACGCTCTACGCCGGGCATGGCCGTCAGCGGCTCGCGCACGCCGCGCCCCTCGGTGATGAAGAGGGGCCAGATGAGATCTGACGGCGTCAGGACGGTCTCGCGAACGAGGTTGCGCGTCCAGCCCGCCATGCGGTTGCGGCGCGGGCGGATGGGGAGATCGAGGTGTGCGGGATCGTTAAGCGGTGCAAAACCGTTCATGGTTTACTATTCCTGACACGGGAGCCCTCGTATCGCCACCGCCATGTGTGCGAAGAGGTCTCGGAACGTATGGGGTGGCGTGATCGTCGCTCCAGAGTAGAGAAACGCTGGAAGGCGCGGAAGCCATATGATGTCAGACGACTTCGATGCCGCAATCGGCGCCGCACTGGAAGCCGAGATCAACGCGAAATCGAGCAAGGCCGCCGAGGACGAAGACGGCGAAGCGAACGCCGACGTCCCCGCCGAGGCCGCGCCGAGCGAGCCAGAGGTCGTAGCGGAGCCCGTCTCGCTGGCCGACAGGGTTCACTACGAGAAGCGCGGCAATCTCGGCGTCATCTCGCTGCACCGCCCGGAAGCTCTCAACGCGATCGACCTCGACATGGTCCGCGCGATCGACGGCTATGTCGCCGAAGCCGATGCCGATGCCGAAGTCCTCACGATCGTCCTCTGGTCTCCCGAGGGTCGGGCCTTCTGCGCGGGCGGGGACATCCGCAAGCTTTGGGACTGGGGCCGAGGCGGCAAGCGCGAACTCTTCGTTTTCTACCGCGAGGAATATCAGCTCAATCAGCGACTCTCGTCGCTGCGCACGCCCTATCTCTCGCTGATGGACGGCATCGTCATGGGCGGGGGCGCCGGTCTCGCGCTGCACGCGTCGCACCGAGTGGTGAGCGAATCGGTCACGTTCGCGATGCCGGAGGTCGGCATCGGTTTCGTGCCGGATGTCGGCAGCACGAAGCTGCTGGCGGGAATGCCGGGTCGGTGCGGGCGCTATCTCGGCCTTACGGGCGAGCGCATCGGATCGGCCGACATGATCTGGGCGGGCCTTGCGGATGCGATCGTCCCGCGCCAACAGCACGCGAACATGTTGGATCGTCTGGCCGATGGCGAGACGGCTGCCGAAGTCCTCGAAGCCTTCGGCGTCGATCCCGACGATAGTTCGCTGGCCGGAATGGCCGAGACGATCGACGGTCTCTTCGGTAGCAGCGTCCTGGACGTGATCGAGGCACTGGACGCCGAAGACGGTGCGCATGGCGAATGGGCGCAGGCCACCGCCGCGACGCTTCGCAAGCAGTGTCCGTTCAGCGTGCTGGCGACCCAGGGACTGCTGGAGCGCGCCGAGGGCGCCACGCTCGAGGATTGCCTCGTCAACGAGTTTCGCGTCGCGACACGCGTCGTTCAGCGGCAGGATTTCTACGAGGGCGTTCGCGCGGCCGTCGTCGACAAGGACCGCAAGCCGCGCTGGCGGCCGTCTACGTTGAACGAGGTCGACCGCGCCGAAGTCGAGGCCCTCTTCGAGCCGTCGCCCATGCGTGACGTCAGCTTTCCCGAGCGCTGATGGCCTCGGCCGAAGACCGCATTCGCGAAGGCCTGAGCCGCCTCGACCCCGGCGCCGGCCTTTCGATCCGTCGCTGGATCACGCCGGGCGCCATCCTTACGTTCACGATGCGCGTACTGGCCCTCGTCTACCTCGCGCTCGCCGTGCGGACGTGGTCGGGACTGATCGGTTACGGCGACGGGCCGTTCCTGTTCGATCTCTCCGTGGAGCTACAGGTCCTCACCGTTCTCCTCGCCATCCTCTACCCCTTCGTGACCGTCGGTCTGTGGATGGCGACGGCGTGGGGTGCGGCCGTATGGCTGCTCGCGGCGGCGTTGCGCCTGGTCTTCGACCTGGGGCTCGTGCCCGGCGTCGCGGCGAACGAGCCAGGCGCGATCGCAATCATCGCCGTCGTCGTCTTCTATCTCGGCCTGTCACTGTGGCGCGTACGGTGGGACGCGCGCGAGAATTCGTTCTAAGCTCCGGACCACATCGACTGCAGGGTGGTCAGGTATGCGCGTTCTCTTCATTGGGCTCGGAAACATGGGCGGCCGGATGGCCGCCCGATTGGCGGCGGCTGGCCACGATGTCGCCGGGCGGGACGTCAGTTCGGACGCCGTCCAGGCGCTCGTGCGGGCCGGTGGCCGCGAGGCGACGGACGCTGATATCTTCGCGGCCGAAGCCGTCGTCACGATGCTGCCAGCCGGAAAGCACGTTCGGAAGGTCTACCTCGGCGACGGTGGTCTGATCGGAGGGGTGTCTCCGAAGGCGCTGCTGATCGATTGCTCGACCATCGACGTCGAGACGGCGCGAGAGGTCGCGGCGGCGGCGGATAGCCGAGGTCTGATGATGATCGACGCGCCCGTCTCCGGAGGTGTCGGCGGCGCGGAGGCGGAACGCTCGCCTTCATGGTCGGCGGACCCATCGCCGCGGTGGAGGCCGCACGGCCGTTGCTCGATCTCATGGGCCGGGCCGTCATTCATGCTGGCGACAGCGGGGCAGGGCAGGCGGCCAAGATCTGCAACAACATGATTCTCGGCGTCTCGATGATCGCGGTCTCGGAAGCCTTCGCGCTGGGACGCAGCCTCGGTCTCGACGATCAAAAGCTCTTCGATGTCGCATCGGTCTCTTCCGGTCAGTGCTGGTCGCTGACGAGCTATTGCCCGGCCCCCGGACCGGTGCCGACATCGCCGGCCAATCGCGACTACGCGCCCGGCTTCACCGCCGCGATGATGCTCAAGGACCTCAAGCTCGCGCAGGACGCACGGCACTCAAGCGATGCCCAGACACCGCTTGGAGCCCAGGCTGCGGCGCTTTATCAGGCCTTCGTCGACGCCGGGCACGGCGACGTCGACTTCTCCGGGATCATAAAATCTTTAGGCAAGGGCTCGGTAAACGATTAACTCCAGCCTTTGTAAGGAAGCGTTGACCGGAAATTTTAGGCGGTGCTTCAAATGCAACAGGCATTCTCTCCCTACAGACGGCGATAAAGCCGCGGCATCAACAGGAGAGTTACCATGTCGGCATTGGCCCGTATCTACGAAGAGTTCGGTTCGGAAGAAGCAACGAAGGACGTTCCTTCCCTCTACTTGGAGAGTCTTCACCTTATCGAGCGTCTTCATCGTCGCATGCTCGACGTCATCAAGGACGAGTTCGAGCGTCATGGCCGCAACGACATCAACGCCGTCCAGGGTCTCCTCCTCTTCAATATCGGCGACCAGGAACTGACGGCCGGCGAGCTTCGCACCCGGGGCTACTATCTCGGCTCCAACGTCTCCTACAATCTGAAGAAGCTCGTCGACATGGGTTACATCCACCACCAGCGCAGCCGGGTCGACCGCCGTGCCGTGCGGATCAGCCTGACGGAGAAGGGCCAGGAGGTGCGTGGACTGATCAACGCCCTCTACCAGCGTCACACCGAGAGCATCGAGGTCGTGGGCGAGGTCAGGCAGGACGATTTCGAGCAGATGAACCGCTCGCTGGCTCGCATGGAGCGCTTCTGGACGGATCAGATCGCCTACCGGCTTTAGGGTCCCGGCGGGGCTCTCCCCCTCGGCCCCATCATCCTTAAGCCACATTGGGACGGCACCGCTGGCGAACGCGCTGGTGGTGCCTAACCTTGTGTAAACGCCGCGCGTGGTAACGGGTCATGAACCCATTTGAAGCGTACGCGCGGTGCAGGTCTCGGGACGATCCCGACCGCTTCACCGGCGCGATGCGTCCCTCGCCAATCGCGCGGGGGCGCCAGTCGGAGTGGAGTCTATCATGCGGTCTCGTCGCGAAATCCTTGCCCTCGGTCTATCCGGTCTCGTTGGCGCCGGCATGCTGCCGGCCAACGCCTATGAGATTCGCGATCAGGCGGAATGGCGCAACAGCTTCGACACCGCTGGCGGCGTCACCCGCGAGCGCCGTTCGAACTATCCGATCCTCTCGGACGCGACCCGGACCGCGACGCAGCAGGCCATCGCGCGCTATCGCAACATCGTAAGCCAGGGCGGTTGGCCGATCATCTCGTCGAAGGAGACGCTTCGCACCGGCTCTCGCGGCGACGCGGTCCTCGCGCTGCGCCAGCGTCTCATCATCTCGGGCGATCTCGACCAGTATGCCGGGCGTGGCAACACGTTCGATTCGTATGTCGATGCGGCCGTGAAGAGCTATCAGACGCGCAACGGTATGCGCCCGGACGGCATCGTCGGCGCGACGACCATGCAGTCCATGAACATTCCCGCCGTCACCCGCCTGCGCCAGTTAGAGCTGAACGCGCGCCGCCTCGACGACTATACGGCCAAGCTTCCCAGCCGCTTCGTGACCGTGAATATTCCCGGTGCCGAGATCGAAGGCGTCGATGGCGGGTATGTCGCGACGCGCCACACGGGCGCCGTCGGCAAGGACGACCGCCCGAGCCCCGAGCTGACCTCTCAGATGATCGAGGTCAACTTCAATCCTTACTGGCACGTGCCCAAGAGCATCGTGCTGAAGGACCTCATCCCGGCCCAGCAGAAGGACATCAACTATCTGCGCGACCACAACATCCGCATCTATTCGGACAGCTATGGCGGCACCGAGGTGCAGGCCGAGTCGATCAACTGGAACTCCGAAGATGGCACGGCCTTCGTCTACCGGCAGGACCCGTCGCCCGAGAATTCGCTTGGCCAGATGCGTATCAACTTCCCGAACGCGCATGGCGTCTTCATGCACGACACGCCTTACAAGAACCTCTTCGGCACGGCCGACCGGTTCGTCTCGTCCGGCTGCGTGCGTATTCAGAACGTGAAGGAGTTCGTCGTCTGGCTCCTCGGCGAGAGCCCGAAATGGGATCGCGCCTCCATCGACGCCGCAATCGCGTCCGGCGAGCGGATCGACGCCCGGATCGACAATCCGGTGCATCTGCGCTGGATCTATCTGACCGGCTGGGCGACGCCGGATGGGCGGACGCATTTCCGCCCCGACATCTACAATCGCGACGGCGGCAACTACGCGTCGGCGAACTGACGGTGTCCGCGCCCGCTACGCCTGCGACGACCGGCGTCTATCTCGAGTTCCAGACCGTCGGCCATATCGTGAAGGTCTCGGCGATCGACCCCGAGACGGGGACCGAGGTCTCGACCTTCGGCCCGGTCGGCGCCGCCCGGAGTGCGCTCGAACAGTTGGCGTTGGCAAAGCTGAAGCGGCGCCTCACCATGGCTGCCGAAGCGAAGCGCAAGCGCGCCTGACGAACGACGCCGGTTCAAAGCGGTGTTCGAACAGTCGGATCGACGCAATCAGGGCTGGCCTTCGCAAGCCGGCCCGCCTAATCGGTTTCGATGACGACGCTCTACCTCACCGACCCGAGCTTCGCGGACCACGCGGTCCCCGAGGGCCATCCCGAACGACCGGACCGCATCCGCGCCGTGCAGGATGCGCTCGCGCCGGAGCGCTATCCCGATCTCCTGCGCGGCAAGGCCGCGATGGGCGATGCGGCGCTACTCCGCCACGCACATCCGACCGCCTATATCGATACCGTCCGAGATGCCCGCCCGGCAACCGGCCTGGTGCAGTTGGACGCGGATACGTGGATGTCGCCCGGCTCCTGGGAGGCGGCGCTGCGTGCCGTCGGCGGGGCCTGCTCCGCTGTGGATGCCGTCGTGCAAGGTCGTGCGGACAACGCTTTCGTCGCCTCGCGCCCGCCAGGCCATCACGCGGAGCGCACCAAGGCGATGGGCTTCTGCCTTTTCTCCACTGTCGCGATCGCCGCGCGTCACGCGCAGACCCTCGACGGCATCGAGACCGTCGCCATCGTGGATTTCGACGTCCACCATGGCAATGGCACACAGGACGTCGTCTGGGACGACCCCAGCATCCTCTACTCTTCCTCGCACCAGATGCCGCTCTATCCTGGCACCGGCGCGGCCGACGAGGTCGGCGTCGGCAACATCCTCAACGTGCCGCTCCATCCGGGCTCCGGCGGCGAGGCCATGCGCCGCGCCTACGACGAGGTGATCCTCCAGCGGCTCGCGGCATTCGATCCCGATCTCCTCATCGTCTCGGCCGGCTTCGACGCCCACGTGAACGATCCGCTGGCACAACTGTCCTGGACGGGCGATGACTTCGCCTGGCTCACCTCGAGGCTCCTCGATGTCGCGCGCGATACCTGCGGCGGACGCCTCGTCTCGGTGCTCGAAGGTGGCTATGATCTCGAAGGACTGGTCGAGGGCGTCACCGCCCATGTCGACCGTCTGATGAGCGCAGGTTGAGGCCCCCGGGGCCTTCGACAAAGGAGCGGGAATGGCAGAGCAGCCGGAAATCAAGTCTCTGAGCTTCGAGCAGGCCCTGGCTGAGCTGGAAGAGATCGTTCGCAAGCTGGAACAGGGCGACGTCGCGCTGGAGGATTCGATCGGGCTCTATGAGCGCGGCGAGAAGCTGAAGCAGCATTGCGAGCGCCGCCTTCGGCAGGCCGAAGCGAAGGTGGAGAAGATTCGCCTGTCGGGCTCCGGCGAGGCCGAGGGCACCGAACCGTTGGACAGGGAGTAGACGCATGGCGAAGCCCGTAACCGTCACCGTAAGCCATGAGCTGGGCGTGGAAGGTGCAAAGGCGCGTATCCATTCCGGCTTCGGCCTCGTGCGTGAGAAGCTGATGGGCCGCGCCGTCCAGTTCAACGATCGGTGGGAGGGCGATGCCATGCTCTTCGATGCGACCATGATGGGGCAGACGGTGCGCGGGCGTCTCGATGTGTTCGCGTCGACCGTGCGTATCGAGGTCGCGCTGCCATGGCTGCTCGCCGGCATGGCCGAGAAGCTGTCCGGCAAGCTGCAGAAGGAAGGCCAGCTGATGCTGGAGAAGAAGTGATCTGGGGCGTCCGGGTCGTCGCGCTGGCGTCGGTCGTCGGCCTCTATCTTCTCGCCTTCCGCGACCTCGACGGCTATTGGCCGCTCGCGGGAATGGCGTTCTGCATCGCGCTCTACGTGGCCGTCATGACCGTTTGGGAACGGCGCGGCCTGCATATCTGATAATGGAACGTGCGCGGCCGCACAGCCGGTCGGTCTTGCTCGATGGTGCCGTCGCGCTCACCTAGGCAATAGGACGACATCGAGGAGAAACGTACCATGAGCTGGAGTCCAGCCGACGACCCGACATTGGGCGACGCCTTTTCCTGCGACGCGATCGAGACCGTCATCGTGCCTCGCGCAGTCGATCTCGGAGAGATGACCGTGCGCCGGGCGCTACCGTCGAAGAAGGCGCAGATGATCGGCCCCTTCATCTTCTTCGATCAGATGGGTCCCGCCGAGTTCCTGACCGACGAGGGCATCGACGTGCGGCCCCACCCGCATATCAACCTCGCGACCGTCACCTATCTCTTCGACGGCGAGATCATGCACCGCGATTCGCTCGGCACCGAGATGGCGATTCATCCGGGCGACGTGAACTGGATGCGAGCCGGCAAGGGCATCGTCCACTCCGAGCGCACGAGCGACGAGAAGAAGCGCTCCGGCCAGAAGCTCTTCGGTATCCAGACGTGGCTTGCCCTGCCCGCAGTCCGCCGAGGAGAGCGACCCGGAGTTCATCCACCACGGAAACGATGATCTCCCGATCTGTCGAGGCCGGCGGTTCGCGCTCGCGCATCATCGCCGGCTCGGCCTGGGGGGCGACCTCGCCGCTCCGGACTGCCTCGGAGACGCTCTACGCGGACGTCTCGCTAAAAGCCGGCGCGAGCATCCCCATCGACGCCACGCACGAGGAACGCGCAATCTACACGGTCGGCGGCACGGTCGAGATCGCGGGCGACACGTTCGGCGAAGGACAGCTCCTCGTCTTCAAGCCGGGCGATCGCCTCAAAGTGACGGCCCACAGCGCCGCACGCTTCATGCTCTTCGGCGGCGAACCCATGGACGGCCCGCGTCACATCTGGTGGAACTTCGTATCCTCCCGCAAGGAGCGGATCGACCAGGCCAAGGCGGAATGGAAGGCGGGACGCTTCGACACAGTGCCGGGCGACGAGGTGGAGTTCATTCCGCTACCGGAGAACACCACGAGGCCGAAGGTGCAGTACCCCTAGAGGCGTAAGCCGTGGTGGCTTACGAAAGGAGGCTGCCCTTGGAACGGGGCAGCATCTCAGGTGTTGACGCCGGTCTACCCTACCCGGAGCTGCTGCCATGCCGAACGCCTCGAACCACGTGTTCGCGGACACGTTCTCTCGGATCGCTGCGGTTCTGGGGTCTGTCGGCATCGTCCTCGCCGTCGCTACGAATGTCATCGGCGTTCTCGTCCATTCGGAAACGGGCTTCGTGGCGGACACCATCAGCGATCTCGGCGCGGGCCGCTATGCGTGGATTCAGGACATCGGGCTCTGCGCCTTCGCGATAGGCCTCTTGGCCGTGGCCGTAGCACTGCTTCGTGGCCGGCTCTCGGGGTGGGATTGGTGGCTGGGAGGATCCGTTCTCGCGGCCGTCGCCATCGCGGTTTTCCTGATTGGCATCTACAACGAGTACGGCGACGGAGACGAAGGCGGTCTCGTCATTCACATCTACCTCGTCGCCTTCCTAGGTATCGGCTTTGCGCTAGCGGCTTTGGCTTTGATGCGCGGCTTGAAGCGGCTCGACGCATTTTGGGCGCGGCTCAGTGGGTGGCTTGCCGTTGTTTGGATTCTGGCGGCGCCAGTCTTCTTTTTCGTGCCAACAAACTGGGACGGGCTTTATGAAAGGGGCGTCGCGGCCATCCTTCTGTTGTGGGTCGCCGCGATCTGTCGCCTTCTGTGGTCGGGGGAACGGGTTTCGCCGTCCAACCAACATCGCCTCTGAAGCTCTGCAGCGTTCTAGTATTCGTTGACGACCGGCATGGTGCAGTCTAACCCCGGCGCCATGTCTCACAACACTTTCGGCCATCTCTTCCGCGTCACCACCTGGGGCGAAAGCCATGGGCCGGCCATTGGCTGCGTCGTGGACGGCTGCCCGCCCGGCCTCGCCCTTACGGAAGCCGATATCCAGCGCGATCTCGATCGTCGCCGGCCCGGGCAGTCCCGCTTCGTGACGCAGCGCAAGGAACCGGACCAGGTCCGCATCCTGTCGGGCGTCTTCGAGGACGATCGTATGACGGGGCCGGTCACGACCGGAACGCCGATCTCGCTGATGATTGAGAACGTCGACCAGCGCTCGAAGGACTATTCGGAGATCCGCGAGACCTATCGCCCCGGCCATGCCGACTGGGCGTATCAGCAGAAATACGGCGTGCGGGACTATCGCGGTGGCGGTCGCTCTTCGGCGCGCGAGACGGCCATGCGCGTCGCGGCCGGTGCCATCGCCCGGCGAATCCTCGACGGCGTCACCATTCGCGGCGCGCTCGTCGCGATGGGCGAGAAGGCGATCGATCGGGATCGTTGGGACGACGCGGCGATCGACGCCAATCCCTTCTTCTGCCCCGATCCTGGTGCCGCTCCCGATTGGGAGGCCTATCTCGACGGCATCCGCAAGGATGGCTCGTCGGTGGGCGCGATCATCGAAGTCACGGCGACGGGCCTGCCTGCAGGACTCGGTGCGCCCCTTTATGGCAAGCTCGACCAGGACCTCGCGTCGGCGATGATGTCGATCAACGCGGTGAAGGGCGTCGAGGTCGGCAATGGCTTCGAGGCCGCGCGCATCCGCGGTGAGGCGAATGCCGACGAGATGGACCCCGGACCGGATGGACGGCCGATCTTCCGGACCAACAAGGCGGGCGGTGTCCTCGGTGGCATCTCGACCGGTCAGCCGGTGACGGTGCGGTTCGCCGTCAAGCCGACATCGTCGATCCTCACCCCGCGCGCGAGCGTGACGGCAAGCGGCGAGGCGACGGATGTACGCACGAAGGGGCGCCACGACCCGTGCGTAGGCATCCGCGCCGTACCCGTTGGCGAGGCGATGATGGCCTGCGTGCTCGCCGACCACTGGCTACGCGCGAAGGCGCAGAACGCTGCCGGCTAGCGCCGGTTCGTTCGCGCCAAGCCACGCTGAATGGCGCTGTCGCCCATGCGCGCCTCGAGCTTGGCGAGGAGGGCGTGGAAGCGTGGGCGGCGAGAGCGGACCAAACGAAGGCGGCTGGCCGCACGCCGGTTCCCCGTCACGATAAGGGCGAGGCCGAAGAGGATGATCGGCGTTCCCATCGGGCCTGGCAGCGGGAAGATGATGATGCCGGCGATGACCGTCGCCACGCCCGCGACGACGTAGCCCGTACTCCGCGCCCGGCTCGTTCCTGCGACCATCCCGCCTACCTCTCGAACGCGCCGACGAGTTCAATGTGGGGTGACCAGAGGAACTGGTCCAGGGGGGTGACCCGGCTCAGCGTGAAGCCGCCATCGACAAGCACCCGCGCATCGCGGGCGAAGGTCGCGGGGTTGCAGGAAACGTAGGCGACCGTGCGGATCTTCGAGGCGACGAGATTCGGCATCTGCGCGGGGGCACCGGCGCGCGGCGGATCGAGAACGAGCGCATCGGTTTTCTTCATCTCGTCGGCGCTGAGCGGGGCCTGATGGAGGTCGCGGCGGACGGCCCTGCCGCGCTTGATGCCGGTGTTGCCGGCGAGCGCACGCTGGAGTGCGGTGCAAGCCGGGCCATCCGATTCGTAAGCCGTCACCCGGCCAATCTTCGCGAGGTGAAGTGTGAAGGTGCCGATGCCGGCATGCAGCTCGATGATCGACTTCGCTTTGGCGACGATCTCGCTGACGCGCTCCGCCATCTCGACTTCGGCATCCCGCACCGCCTGGGTAAAGGCGCCGGGCGGCGGAAAGGTTGTGCCGGAGGCGGGAACGGTAAGGGTCGGCTCCTTGAAGAAGACGACCGTCTCCCCCTCGATCGTGACGCGCAGGACACCACTGCGTCGGCATATCTCCGTCATCCGCGCGAGGGCGGCGCCCTGCTGGGGCGGGCGGGCGCCCTCGATCGTGACGTCGAGGCCTTCCTGCGTGTCGAGCACCGTCACCCGCGCCTCCTTCCGAAGACGACAGCGGGCAAGGAGGGCGCGCAGGACCGGTAGCCGCTTCGCGATCTTCGGCGTTGCGACCTTGCAGGTCTGGAGATCGACGAGGTCGTGCGTCGCACGCGCATGGAAACCAAGAATGACGCCTTGCGGCGTCGGGCGCGCGGTCAGGACGAGCCGGCGACGTGTGAGGGGGGCAACGGGTCTGACGGGGTCGACTTCCGTTTCCAGCCCTTGCTGAGCGAGCGCCTGCACGACCTGTTGCCGCTTCCAATCGAGATAGGGCGCCCCGGCCCAGTGCTGAAGCGCGCAGCCGCCGCAAGTGCCGAAATGGGGGCAGGGGGGCTCGACACGGTCGGGTGACGGCCCGATCACCTCGACCAGCCGATCCGTATCCTCAAGTCGATCGACCGAGACGCGCTCTCCGGGGAGGGTGAAAGGCACGGCCTGTCCGTCCGCCCCGATCCCATCGCCGCGCTGTCCGACGCGGGCTATGCGCACCTCATCGATCACGGCGGGCTCCCAGCATATACTCAGTGTTTCCGTCGCCGCCCTTCACGGGCGACGTTATCGGGTCGATGCAGATCCAGCCAAGATCGGCAAGCCACTCAGCCACAGCGTCGACCGAACGGCGAGCGATGTCCGGATCGCGGACGAGCCCGCCCTTGCCGATATGGGCACGCCCGACCTCGAATTGCGGCTTTACGAGAACGGCGAGCCAACAGGGCTCGGGCGATAGGCATTCCAACGGGCGGGGCAGGGCGGTTCTCAGCGAAATGAAGCTCAGGTCTGCGACGAGGACGCTCGGAGCGGCCGGAAAGATCGAAGCGTCGAGATCCCGCGCATTGAGGCCGTCGTGCCGGGCGAGGCGGGGATGGTCGTGCAAGCTGGCGTGCAGCTGATCGTGTCCGACATCGACGGCGTGAACGCAACCGGCACCACGCTCCAGCAGGACCTGGCTGAACCCGCCCGTGGATGCACCTAGATCGAGGCAGACGCGCTCGGCCGGATCGAGACCGAAGGCATCGAGCGCGGCTAACAGCTTCAGCGCGCCGCGCGAGACATAGGCAGAGGCGGGATCGCTGACCGCGATGTCTGCGTCCCGCCCGACGGTTTGCGCGGGTTTGGTCGCCACACGTCCGCCTACGCGAACATGGCCTCGAATGATCGCATCGCGCGCCCTCGAACGCGAGGGGGCGAAACCTCGATCGACGAGGGCGTTGTCGAGCCGGGTTGGCGACGCGTTCAATAGAGGCTTGGCGGCATCCGCCTCGTCAGATCCATTCGATCGTCGCCCCGTCGCGGATGCGCAGAACCTTATCCTGCGGCGTGTCTAGCGTGCCGACGACCTCGGGCGCGCTTTCGCCGAAGAGGACGCGGATGACGCGCATCGTACCGCCATGCGTCGCGACGAGCATGTCGTCGGTGCCTGCGTGAAACCGCTCGCTTATAAACGTCTCGACCCGTGCCGCGAGCGTCTTGAAGCTTTCGGCCGTGCCCTCGGGGCCGGGCGGCGTGACGTTCCAGCGGTCTCGCCGCGCCGCATCCCAGTCGTCCGGCTCCTCCGCAGCGATCTCTCGCATCAGCCGCCCCTCCCAAGACCCGAAGCGTGCCTCCATCAGCCGCTCGTCACGCTCGAAATCCTCGGCGTCGAGGCCCATCGCGGCGCGCGCGATGGCGAGGGTTTCTGAGGCCCTCTTCAAGGGGCTGGCCGCGTAGCGCAGGGCGCTCGGATCGGGGAGATGCGCGGCGAGCGCGTTCCCGTTGCGCTTCGCCTGTGCGCGGCCGATCTCGTTGAGAGGCACGTCCGTCGCACCCTGAAGCCGGCCTTCCGCATTCCAGTCGGTCTGCCCGTGCCGGAGTACGTAGAGGTCCGGCATCAGTGCTGAACCGTAGCGATATCAGGAGCATCGACCGCTTTCATACCCACCACATGGTAGCCACTGTCGACATGGTGAACTTCACCCGTCACGCCGCGCCCCATGTCGGAGAGTAGGTAGACCGCCGAATCGCCTACCGATTCGATGCTGACGACCTTGCGAAGCGGCGAATTCAGCTCGTTCCATTTGAGGATGTAACGGAAATCGCCGATGCCCGAGGCGGCCAACGTCTTGATGGGACCTGCGGAGATGGCGTTGACGCGGATGCCGTCCTTGCCAAGGTCCTCGGCCAGATAGCGCACCGACGCCTCTAGCGCGGCCTTCGCGACACCCATCACGTTGTAGTGCGGCATCACCTTCTCGGCGCCGTAATAGGTTAGCGTGAGGATGGAGCCGCCATCGTTCATCAGCTTCTCGGCTCGCTGCGTGACAGCAGTTAGAGAGTAAGCCGAGATCTGCATCGTCCGCGTGAAGTTGTCCTCGGTCGTATCGACGTAACGACCGTCGAGCTGGTCCTTGTCCGAGAAGGCGACGGCGTGGACGACGAAGTCCAGCGAGCCCCAGGCATCCTTCAAATCGTCGAACACCGCGTCGATGCTCGCCGCGTCCGTCACGTCGCAATGGCCGGCCACGCGGGCGCCGACGCTTTCGGCCAGCGGCGCGACGCGCTTCTTCATCGCGTCGCCTTGATAGGTGAAGGCGAGTTCGGCGCCATGGTCGGCGCAGGCCTTCGCGATGCCCCAGGCGATCGAGCGCGTGTTGGCGAGCCCCATGATGAGACCGCGCTTGCCAGCGAGGAGACCAGCCGTTTCGGCCATAGATAGAACTCCGAGATTGTGTCGTGCGGCCTATTGCACGCGGCGTGCGGACGCGGCAAGCGCAGGCGCGCGTCAGGTCGGGAAGGGCGCCTTGCGGACGGAGCCGCCGCCGGCTTTCCGAACAGCCTTCGCGGCCTCTTCCAACGCCGATACGTCGTCGGGCAGAACCACCATAAGCCGGACGAGAATATCGCCCCGGCTGCCGGCCTTCATCGCCGGACCCTTACCGCGCAGGCGCATGGTCGTGCCGGAGTTGGAGCCGGGGGGAATGGAGAGTGCGACGGAACCTTCCAGCGTAGGCACCTTCACCTTGGCTCCCAAGACCGCCTCATCGAACGAGATGGGCAGATCGAGCGTCAAATTGCGGCCGGAGCGCTCGAAGAGGGGGTGCGGTTCGACGGAGATCGTGATGATCGCATCGCCCTTCGGGCCGCCATCGCTCGATTCGAGCCCCTGGCCGCGTAGTCGGACCTGCTTCCCGTCCTCGATGCCGGGTGGCACGTTGACGTCGAGCACCCGGCCGCCGAGATCGACGCGCTTGCGCTCGCCTAGCATCGCTTCGGCGAACGTCACGCGCATGGTGCCGGTCAGGTTGCCGCCCGGCGTCGGCTCGGGAGGCGCCCTTCGGGAGCCACCGCCGAAGCCGCGCAGCTCGGAGAAGAGATCGGCGAACGGATCGTCCGAGCCGAAGGACGTGCTGGAGCCGGGCTTGAACTTGAACGAGCCTTCGCCGCCGAACCCGTCGAAACCGCTCCGTCCGCCCCCGGCGGCACCGCCGCCAAAGCCCTGGAAACGCGGATTGCCGTCCGGCCCGATTTCGCCCCGGTCGAAGCGGGCCCGCTTGTCCTTGTCGGACAGCAAGTCGTAGGCGTTCGTCGCCTCGGAGAAGCGCTTCGGCGCGTCCGCGCTCTTGTTGGAATCCGGGTGGTATGTCTTGGCGAGCTTGCGGAATGCCGACTTGATCTCGGCATCGGAGGCGCTTCGAGACACGCCTAGCACGTCATAGGGATCACGCATGCGTCGTCGATCGATTCGTCACGGACAATGGGATGAGCGGAACCGCTCGTCCTGACGATATAGGCGGTGTGGCCGACCCGCACCACCTCATGACGGCACGCGTCAGGTCGGCTCGGGAACCCAGCCGCCTGAACTCTCGCAGAATGTCATGCGCAGCGTGTCGAGCCGGTCGGAACGCCAGCGCATGATCTCTGCCGCGCGGCACTGCCCGGCACTCTCGCCGACGAAGCGCGCGGTGCCGACGGCGTCGGTCGCGATTTCGGTCCATGGCGCGGCTTCGCCGTCAGGCACGGTGCCGAGACTGCGCGCGACGGCGATGGTCTCGGCCCGGTGGAGACCGGAGGCCTGCTCGCCGATACTCGGCAGCAGCGTTCCGCAGCCCACGAGCACAACGACACCGCCGACCGCGATCAGGCGTGACGCCGCGCGGCGGACTGCTATATCGGTAACGGGATGCGGCGCACGCGCATCGGCGCGCTGCTCGGTACGATCGTAATCCATGGGCCCTGACGCGATACGAACGGAAGTTGGGTATGGAAAGCCAGAATAGTTCGGCAACCTTAATGGGCGATGACGCTTTCTCGGCCAGCGAGCCCTTCGGTGTGTTCCGTGTATGGATGGCGGCAGCCGAAGCGAGCGAGACAAACGATCCGAATGCCATGTCGCTTGCGACGGTCGACGCCGACGGCCTGCCCGACGTTCGCATCGTCCTCCTCAAGGGGCTCGATGAGCGCGGCTTCGTCTTTTACACGAACCTGGAGAGCCGGAAGGGCGAGGAGTTGAGCGCTAACCCTCGAGCCGCGCTGTGCTTTCACTGGAAAAGCGTGCGGCGGCAGGTGCGCGTGCGCGGCGCGGTCGAGCGCGTCTCGGACGCAGAGGCGGACGCGTATTATCAGTCGCGCGCGCGGGGTAGCCGCATTGGTGCCTGGGCCAGTGCTCAATCGCGTCCGCTCGATTCGCGCGAGACGCTCGTTGCCCGCGTGGCTAAGTTGGAGGCCGAGTATGACGGTCGCGAGATTCCTCGTCCTCCGCATTGGTCCGGTACCCGCGTGATCCCGGAAACGGTCGAGTTCTGGCAGGACGGCGCCTATCGGCTACACGATCGCTGCGTATTCAGCCGGGATGAAAGCGGATGGCGCCGGACGCGGCTCTACCCGTGATCGGGCCTGTCTCGTGAGGACCCGGCTCCCTCGTGCCTATGCGCACAATGCCGGTTGGTCTCGGCGTTTGGGTGCGCTTGCTCTGGCGCTTGGCGTCGCGGCCGTATTGTGGCGGCGCTGGGGGCTGATCGAGCTTGATATGTTCGGACTCGCCATCGCGATCACCTTCGGGATCGCCGCCATCGCCATTCTTCTCGGTTTCATCGGCGCCATTCAGATCTTCCTGAGCGACGCGAAGGGTTTGCGCGATGTGGTCGTCGGCATCGTGCTGGCGGCACTGGTCCTGCTGCCGGTCGGGCTCGTCGCTGCCGTCACTTCGGCGCTGCCGAACGTCAACGCCGTGACGACGAGCATCGATATCCTGAGTGCGGAGCGGCGACTGCTACGGGACGATGGCAGCGTCCGCGTCGGCGGGGCCGATCTCGCCGCCTACCCCGACCTGCTGCCGCTGGAAGTCGAACGGCCGTCCGAGGACGTTTTCCAGATCGCCGAGCAAATCGTGATCGAGCGTGGATGGCGGGTGCTGGAGCGCACCGAGCCGACGCCCGCAGACCCGTCGGGGCGCATCCGCGCCGTCGCGCGCACGCCCGTGCTCGGCTTTCTCGACGACATCGTGATCACGATCTCCGATACGGAAGAGGCGACCCGGATCGAGATCTTGTCGGCCTCCCGCGTGGGCGAACACGACCTCGGGGCAAACGCGCGGCGTGTGGGGAGCCTGCTGTCTGAATTGGAGGCGGAGGCTTCGTAGGCCTTGCGATCAGACAGCCGTGTAGTTCACCTCGTCATCCACCGTGACGAGCTGCCGTTCCGCCAAATGCTCAAGATGCGCCAACGCGGAATATTGCGCGACCTGCAGCATGGCCTCGCCAAGCTCAGGGTAGGACGCCCGTGTAATGTCAGGCAGCGTGCGATGGCCATCGCGCACACGAGCGAGGATCATCGATTCGCGGCCCTGACGATGGTTGAGCAGCGCCCGCATATGCGCGTGCGGCGACGTCAACGGTGCCCCGTGGCCGGGGTAGAGCGGCATCTCGTCCATGCGCAACATGCGGCGGACCGAGGCAAGAAAATCGCCCATATGGCCGTAGGGCGGCGCGATGACGGTGGTCGACCAGCCCATAAGATGATCGCCCGACAGGAGGGCCGACCTGCCATCGGTCTCGACATGGAAGCTCATGTGGTCCGAGCCGTGGCCGGGCGTGAACACGGCTTTCAGACTGGCGCCGCCAAGGGCCAGCACCTCGTCATCGACCATGTGGCGGTCGGCCGAAAAGTCGACATCGATACCGAAACCTTCGCCCGGCATGCGCCTTCGCAGCGCCGGATCGCAGGCGACGATCGGCGCGCCGAGGTGCCGGGCGAGAGCGGTCGCGCCTTCGCTGTGGTCGCGGTGGATGTGCGTGACGAGAACGGCCTCGACGGTCTCATCGGACACCGCGTCCAGAAGCGCAGCGCCATGATCATCGTGCGATGGCCCCGGATCGACGATCGCGACGCGGTCGTGCCCGACGATATAGGTGTTCGTCCCCGGCCCGGTCATGCGCCCGCCATTGTCGCAGGTCACCCGGCGCAGGCCGGGGGCGATGGCAACGGCGCGCCCGTAAGCCGGATCGAAGTCTTCGGCGGCGCGGCTCATAAAGCTGGTCTGTCTGGTGATGATTGGTCGGAGTGAGAGGATTCGAACCTCCGACCCCCTCGTCCCGAACGAGGTGCGCTACCAGGCTGCGCCACACTCCGACCGTGGGCGGGCCAATAGCACTCGCTGACCGGCGCTTCAAGCGCCGATCGATGCGCTGAACCGATGTCCGTCGCGGCGGGGCGTGATAGGCTGCCGGGAAAGGAGTTCCGTTGATGTTGAACCTCGTGCTGGCCGCACTCTTCTTTCTCGGCATCCATCTCGGATCGTCGACGCCGCTACGCGGCGCGATCGTTTCGCGGGTCGGGGAGGGCGCGTGGACCGGCCTCTTCTCGCTCGCCAGCATCGGCGGCATCTGGTGGCTGACGGCGGCCTATGGCGCGATACCGGACGAGGCGGCGTGGATCGGCAGCTACACGGCGTCGCGATGGATCGCCAACATCCTGATGCCCATTGCCTTTCTCCTCGCCATGATCGGCCTACTGACGCCCAACCCCAGCACCGTCGGCCAGGGCGGCGTGCTGAAGAGCGATGCCAGTGCGGCCGGCATCAATGCTGTCACGCGCCATCCGTTCTTCTGGGGCGTCGTCCTCTGGTCGCTCTCGCATATGCTGAACAACGCAGCGCCGGCCGACCTCGTCTTCTTCGGCGCACTCGGCCTGCTGGCCTTTGCCGGCACCTTCGCGGTCGATGCGAAGAAGAGAGTGCAACTGGGCGACGCCTGGGCGGCCTATGAGCGACGCACATCGAACCTCCCCTTCGCCGCCATCCTGTCGGGTCGGAACGCGCTGTCGTTGAAGGCGATCGGATGGTGGAGGATCGCGGTCGCCATCATCGTGTGGATCGTCGCGCTCGCCCTTCACCCGTGGGCGTTCGGCGTCAGCCCGTTGCCAGGCTGAGGCCGCTTGACGCAGGGCGCCGCCCGCCGCATCCCTCTTCGCGCTCTCGTTCTTCCACCGGATGTCCCATGCCGCTGCCCTATTACATCCTCGACGTCTTCACCGACACGCCTTATGCCGGCAATCCGCTCGCCGTGGTCATGGACGGGGACGGGGTCGAGACCGCGCGGATGCAGGCCATCGCGCGCGAATTCAATCTGTCCGAGACGGTCTTCGTGCAAAAATCGGAGAACCCTGGCCACCGCGCGAGACTGCGCATCTTCACCCCGACGCGCGAACTGCCCTTCGCCGGCCATCCGACCGTCGGAACCGGCGCCCTACTCGCGACCCTCGACGCCGAGGTGGATGGCGAGGACGATCGGCTTATCGTCGTCGAGGAGGGCGTCGGCCCCGTGCGCATCGGCGTACGCCTTGGCGAGGCCGCGCCCTATGCCGAATTCGACATCCCCAAACTCCCCGTGCGGGTGGACATGAAGGAGGACCGCAGCGCGATGTCCTCTGCCATCGGGCTGATGCCGAACGAGCTCAACTTCGACAACCATCGCCCTAGCATCTTCAACGCCGGGCTCGACTTCACCTATCTCCCCGTGCGCGACGAAGCGGCTTTGGCGCGTGCGAACCCCGTCGCTGCGCTTTGCAAGACGGCGTTCGGCAACGGAGCCGCGCTCTACCTCTACACCCGACATGGCAAGGGCTTCGCGGCGCGGATGTTCGACCCCGCCGCCGGTATCCCCGAGGATCCGGCGACCGGCAGCGCGGCTGCGGGCTTCACCGGCGTGGTCCATCGGTTCGACGCGATGAAGGATGGCCTCAACCGCATCACCGTCCTTCAGGGCCGCGAGATGGGCCGGCCGAGCCGGATCGATCTTGAGATCACCCTATCGGCGGGTGAGCTGAAGGCGGTGCGCGTGGGCGGCCATGCCGTCGTCGTAGCTCGCGGCGAGCTTCTCTGAAGAGGGCAACGTTCGACGCTTGCGAGGCAGGGCGGCACCCGCTATGCCTTTACGAGCCATTAACCGTGCGCATCGCAGACTTCGAGCCATGACGACCGCGACCGACATCGCCGTCCCCCACGCCGCCGGCACCGCGCCGGCCGCTTTCGCACGTCCCGCGCTACGCTCGCCGCTCCTTCTCGCCTCGCTTCTTCTTAGCTGCCCCTGAGCGCGCTCGGCTTCGCTTCGATGCGGGCGCTCAGGGGACCGCCAGCCGCGACCCGAGACCCGAACATTCCGCGAGATCGACCATGACCGACATATCCGTTCCGACGACCGCCAAAGACCGCGTCGTCATCTTCGACACAACCTTGCGCGACGGCGAGCAGTCGCCCGGCGCCTCCATGACGCACGAGGAAAAGCTGCAGATCGCGGCGCTCCTCGACGAGATGGGCGTCGACATCATCGAGGCCGGCTTCCCCATCGCCTCCAACGGTGATTTCGAGGCCGTCTCCGAAATCGCCAAGCGGTCCCGGAACAGCGTCATCGCGGGCCTGGCGCGCGCCATTCCCGCCGATATCGACAGGGCCGGGGAGGCGGTGCGGCACGCGCCGCGCGGGCGCATCCACACCTTCGTCTCCACCTCGCCGATCCACCTCCAGTACCAGATGAACAAGACGCTCGACCAGGTCGTTGAGATCATCGAGAAGACCGTCACGCAGGCTCGCAACCTCATCGATGACGTCGAGTGGTCGGCCATGGACGCGACCCGCACGCCGATCGACGACCTCTGCCGCTGCGTCGAGGCGGCGATCCGATGCGGGGCGACGACGATCAACCTGCCCGACACGGTCGGCTACTGCGTGCCCGACGAATATCGCGCGATCTTCGAGCAGGTGCGCGAGAAGGTGCCGGGGGCGGACGATGTCGTCTTCTCCGTCCACTGCCACGACGACCTGGGACTCGCCGTCGCCAACTCCCTCGCCGGCGTCGAAGGCGGCGCGCGCCAGATCGAATGCACGATCAACGGGCTAGGGGAGCGCGCGGGCAACGCGTCGCTCGAGGAGATCGTGATGGCGATCCGCACGCGCGGCGACGCGCTGCCCTACGAGACCGGTGTCGATCCCGTCTACATGGTCCGCGCGTCGAAGATGGTAGCGACGGCCGCGGGTTTCCCCGTGCAGTACAACAAGGCCATCGTCGGCAAGAACGCCTTCGCGCACGAGAGCGGCATTCATCAGGACGGTATGCTGAAGCATGCCGAAACCTATGAGATCATGCGGCCCGAGGATGTCGGCGTGCGCGCGACGTCGCTCGTGATGGGCAAGCATTCCGGTCGCCACGCCTTCAAGGACAAGCTGACCGATCTCGGCTACGCCCTCGGCGACAACCAGTTCCAGGACGCCTTCCGCCGCTTCAAGGATCTCGCCGACCGCAAGAAGCACGTCTACGACGAGGACATCGAGGCCCTGATCGACGACCAGATGTCGATCGCGCAGGAGAGTGTGACGCTGGTAGCGTTGACAGTGATCGCCGGCACCGGCGGGCCGCAAAAGGCCATCCTGACGATGGACGTCGAGGGGCGCCACGTCACAAAGGAAGTAAGCGGCAATGGACCGGTGGACGCCGTCTTCAACGCCGTGACCGCCATCATTCCCCATGAGGCGACGCTACAGCTCTATCAGGTCCACGCCGTGACCGAGGGCACCGATGCGCAGGCCGAAGTGACGGTTCGGCTAGAGGACGACGGCCGTCTCGTCACCGGGCGCGGAGCCGATCCGGACACGCTCGTCGCCTCGGCGAGAGCGTATATCGCGGCCGTCAACAAGCTGAAGACCCGTAAGCGCCACCTCCTCCCCACGGACGCGCCGCAGGCGATGGCCAGCTAGGCGGCCCCCGAGCAGCGAGAGGAGCCGCGCGACACTAGACACGCCGCGCGCCCCCCTCTATATCCGCTCCACCGCTGGCCGGGGCACCAAGCCCGGCAGCATCTCGGCGGGCGCATAGCTCAGTTGGTAGAGCAGCTGACTCTTAATCAGCGGGTCACAGGTTCGAGCCCTGTTGCGCCTACCATTTCCCAACACTCGTTTGCCTCAGCGGAAAAGCTGGAGCACGTCGCGGTCGGCGTTGGCGACGAAGCTCAGCGACGCGCTGGTGATTCGCTCACGCGTATCGATGGCGCGCAGGTTGGCGCCTTCCTCGTTCGTGTCGGCCAGCACCAGCTCGCTCGCTCCCGAGACGAGAACGTTCATCAGGTCCTTCGTGAACGTCTCCCGGATGGAGAGTACCCCGAGATCGCGGGTGAGGCGGCCGGCAACGATCTCGAGACGCCGCTCGGCCTCGTCTATTTCGGTGAGCGCGGCTTCGAGACTGTCCTGATCGGCGAAATCGCGGCTGACGAGATCAGCGAGGCCGAGGGACTGCATCGATAGGAGGCCGGACGACAGCGTCAGCCGCGTGCCGCGATCGTTGAGGACGACGCTCTCGATATCGCCCGCCGCCCGCGTCGATCCCGCGAAGCCTGAATCGCGGACGACATCGTCCAGCTGGTTGCGCAGATCGTCGAACGTCGGCCAGCGCTCGCTGACGACCTTCTTCTCGGACAGGGAGAGCGTCGGCATCAGTCCGCCGCCGCTGCCATCGACCACGCCGAGGGCGCCGTGAAGGTTGCCCCCCGACGGCATGTGAAAACTCATCACGTCGGCGTCCGGCTTGGAGACGAACTGAAAACGCCCATCGCCGGTGAGTTGAGCGGTGAAGCCGAAATCGGGGTCGGCGTTAATCTGATCGATGACCTGCTGAACCGTCGTCGCGCTGCCCTTCGTTACGCTCGCGCCCTGCAAGGCGCCCGAACTGTCGCGGCTTTGAAAGGCGTTCGTTTGATTGCCGCCACCGCCTATGGATCCCATCGTCGTCGTGGGCGTCAATCCGGTCTTCCAGCCGGTGACGACGCGTTGTGTCGTCTCGTCGCCCGCCCAATACGCTCCGCGCAAGAAGCCGGATTTGGGAATGAAGCTGCCGGACTGCGTGATGAAGAAGGCGCGCCCGTCCGACGAGTCGAAGCGCAGGGTGCCGCCTTCCAGCGTCGCCTCCACCAAAGGCGACGTGCTGAGCTTGTCGAGATAGTCCTGGATGGTCGTACCGTCTCTCGTACCGCCGTTGCCATAGGTGAACTGCGTGCGGTTGAAGGCGGCGTTGTCCGTCGTGTCGGCCACCGTCAGGTTGAACGTATTGTTGTTCGCCACGCCTATCGTGTCGCCGGCGGCCCAACCGCCTGCACCGAAGATCGTGGTCTTGAAGTCTTCGACGGCCGTGCTCGGATCCACGATCTCGGCTTCGATCGTCGCGCGCATCTCCGCGACGAGCTTACGCGACGCTTCGACGGCGTGAATGCTTGTCTTGATGGCGGATGTCGCGCGGCCAAAGCCGTCCATCAGGCCGGAGAGATCGTTCGCGCGGGCGTTAAGGGCACCGGCGGTGCTGTAATTGATGGGGTCCTGCACCATCGAGCGCGCCTTGAGGCCCGTCGCAAGCCTCGCCTGCGTTTCGGCCCGCTGCGCGGCCGAGGCCTGCAGCGAAAGAAGCGCTCCCCGAACGGGGGCGGTCAATGCAATATCAGTCACGGCTCTCACTCCTCACAGACACGATGAGGGGTGAGGCGGTAGCAATCCGTAAAATGCCTGCCCTTGCCGAAGGACTTGGTAAACGCTTTCTGATCGGCGCGCGCGTTCGCGTCTCTTCCACCGTTCCGCCGTTCGCGTTGCAACCGGCGGGGGCGGCGGCTACATCTCGCGCCCAGAAAGAGTTCAGTCCGCGCGGCCACCCGCGCCTGGAATGGGAACGAGCATCACGATGGCCGGCGTCAATCAGATCAGGTCCGCATTTCTGGACTACTTTGCGGGCGAGGGGCACGAGTCCGTCGCCTCCGGCCCGCTCGTGCCGCGCAACGACCCGACCCTGCTCTTCACGAATGCAGGGATGGTGCCGTTCAAGAACGTCTTCACCGGCGCCGAGAAGCGGCCTTACGTGCGCGCAGCCTCATCTCAGAAATGCGTGCGCGCGGGCGGCAAGCACAACGATCTCGACAATGTCGGCTACACGGCCCGACACCACACCTTCTTCGAGATGCTCGGCAACTTCTCCTTTGGCGACTACTTCAAGGAGCGCGCGATCGAGCTTGCCTGGACGCTGATCACCAAGGAGTTCGGCCTGCCGAAGGACAAGCTGCTCGTCACGGTCTACGCCGAGGACGATCAGGCATTCGACCTGTGGGGCAGGATCGCCGGTCTGCCGGACGAGAAGATCATCCGCATCGCGACATCGGACAATTTCTGGACCATGGGCGAGACCGGCCCGTGCGGCCCGTGCTCGGAGATCTTCTTCGACCACGGCGAGGGTATCCCCGGCGGGCCGCCCGGCAGCCCGGACGAGGACGGCGACCGGTTCATAGAGATCTGGAACCTCGTCTTCATGCAGTACGAGCAGGTGTCTAAGGACGACCGGATCGACCTGCCGCGCCCCTCCATCGACACCGGCATGGGCCTGGAGCGGATCGCGGCCGTCCTCCAGGGCGTCCACGACAACTATGATATCGACCTCTTCCAGACACTGATCGCGGCCAGCGCCGACGCAACCTCGACCGATCCGCGGGGCCCCCAGGCCGCGAGTCATCGGGTGATCGCCGACCATCTCCGCACGTCCTGCTTCCTCATCGCCGACGGCGTGTTGCCGTCGAACGAGGGACGCGGCTACGTCCTGCGCCGCATCATGCGCCGCGCGATGCGGCATGCGCAGTTACTCGGGTCCGCCGAACCGCTGATGTGGCGGCTGGTGCCGACGCTCGTCGCCGAGATGGGGCAGGCCTTTCCGGAACTCGTACAGGCGCAGGCGCTCATCACCGATACCCTGCGGCGCGAAGAGGTCCGGTTCCGGCAGACCCTCACGCGCGGACTCAGCCTTCTCGACGAGGCGACGGCAGGTCTCGATGCCGGCGACCGGCTCGAAGGGTCGACGGCCTTCAAGCTCTACGACACTTACGGCTTCCCGCTCGATCTTACGCAAGATGCTCTTCGTGCCCGCGACATCTCGGTCGATACCGACGGCTTCGACGCGGCGATGGCCGAGCAGAAGGCGCAGGCTCGCGCGGCATGGTCAGGCTCCGGCGACACCGCACAGGACGGCGACTGGTTCGGTTTGCGCGACCGCGTCGGCGCGACGGAGTTCCTCGGCTACGACACCGAGAAGGCCGAAGGCGCGATCGTCGCTATCTTGAAAGACGCCGAAGTGGTGGAGACAGCGTCGGCCGGCGAGATCGTTCAGATCGTCGTCAACCAGACGCCATTCTACGCCGAGAGCGGCGGACAGGTCGGCGACACCGGTACGATCGTCGGCGAGAAGGGTCGCGGCACGGTTCGCGATGCGAAGAAGAAGGCTGGCGATCTCTTCGTTCACGAAGTCGTTGTGGAAGAGGGGGCCTTTAGCGTCGGGGAGGCCGCGATCCTTGAGGTCGACCACGCCCGCCGCTCTGCCATCCGCTCCAACCATACCGGTACGCACCTCCTCCACGAAGCACTTCGCGGCGCGCTCGGCGATCACGTCGCGCAACGCGGCTCGCTCGTCGCGGCCGATCGGCTACGCTTCGACTTCGTGCATCACGAGGCGTTGACGCCGGACGAGATCGCGCGGGTCGAGCGCGAGGTGAACGCCTATGTGCGCCAGAACGACGCCGTCACGACCCGTCTGATGAGTCCCGACGAAGCGCAAAAGGAGGGCGCCCGTGCGCTCTTCGGCGAGAAGTATGGCGACGAAGTTCGCGTGGTCAGCCTCGGTCACCGGCCCGATGGCGAGGACGGTCCGGCCGGGTCGATCTACTCGCTCGAGCTTTGCGGCGGCACACACGTAAGGCGGGCCGGCGATATCGGCGCGTTCGTCGTCACCAGCGAGGGAGCATCGGCCTCCGGCATTCGCCGCATCGAGGCCCTCACCGGCGCGGAAGCCTATGACTACCTTACCAGCCGCGATCGCCAGCTTGGCGACGCCGCGTCCGCCCTCAAGGTGCGTGCCGAGGATGTACCGGCCCGCGTGCGCGCGCTGATGGATGAACGACGCGACTTGGAACGCCAGCTGGCGCAGGCCAGGAAGCAGCTCGCGATGGGCGGCGGAGGCAGCGACAATGCGATCCGCGACATCAAGGGCGTGAAGCTCTTCGCGCGCGTCGCCGAAGGCATAAGCCTCAAGGAGTTGCGCGGCCTCGTAGACGAGGGAAAGGCACAGGTCGGTTCAGGCATCGTCGCCATCGCGGGCGTATCGGAGGATGGCAAGGCCGGTATTGCCGTCGGCGTGACCGACGACCTCACCGCGCAGTTCAACGCCGTCGATCTCGTTCGCGTCGGCAGCATGGCGATGGGCGGCAAGGGTGGCGGCGGCCGGGCCGACATGGCGCAGGCAGGCGGTCCGGACGCATCGAAGGCAAGCGAGGCCGTAGAGGCCATCGCAAGCGCGATCGGTGGCGGTGAAGCCGTCGCGGCGGAGTAGCTAGAGCCGTTCCTGCGGAGGTGCGATAGCACCCACCGTAAGGAACCGCGCAAAAACGATGAGCTAGGGCGCGTTCGGTGAATGGATATGAACCGGACGCACTCCGGCACGCGCCTGTCCAGCGCAGCGCCCTTTGCGTTATGGCCATCGCGATAGCGACGGTCAGCGCGCCACCGATGACGTCTATTAGACGATGCCCGCCGTGGACGATGATCGCAGGCAGCCTCGGAAGGTCGACAAGGAGCATCGGCCATCGCAGTCACGGCACGTGCAATCGAGACAAGCTGTCATGCTAAGGAAATCGTTGAACGACGCCGGCCCTCGGGCCGACGTCTCGTCGTCAGGCCGTGCGCGTCAGCCCATCGCCTTCTGCAGGTTCTCGTCGATCTTGTCTAAGAAGCCCGTCGTCGTAAGCCAACCCTGATCGGGACCGATGAGGAGGGCGAGGTCCTTGGTCATGTGGCCGGACTCGATGGTGTCGACCACCGTCTTCTCCAGCGTGGCGGCGAAGCGGGCGAGTTCGGCATTGTCGTCGAGCTTGGCGCGATGGCCGAGGCCGCGCGTCCAGGCAAAGACGGAGGCGGTCGAGTTGGTCGACGTCTCGTTGCCTTCCTGATGCTGGCGATAGTGACGGGTCACGGTACCGTGCGCGGCCTCGGCCTCCATGGTCTTGCCGTCAGGCGTCAGCAGTGCCGACGACATGAGGCCGAGCGAGCCGAAGCCCTGCGCGACCGTGTCGGACTGCACATCGCCATCGTAGTTCTTGCAGGCCCAGACATAGCCACCTGACCACTTCATCGCGGCCGCGACCATGTCGTCGATCAGGCGATGCTCGTAGGTAAGGCCTTGGCTGTCGAACTCGGCCTTGAACTCGGCCTCGAAGACCTCTTCGAAGAGATCCTTGAAGCGCCCGTCATAGGCCTTCATGATCGTGTTCTTGGTGGAGAGGTAGACGGGGTACTTGCGGCTGAGGCCGTAGTTGAACGAAGCGCGGGCGAAGTCGCGGATCGAGGCGTCGAGATTGTACATGCCCATGGCGACGCCGCCGCCGGGGAAGTGAAAGATCTCGTGCTCGATGACCTCGCCGCCATCGTCGGGCGTGAAGGTCATGGTGAGGCGGCCGGGCCCCTTAACGACCATATCGGTCGCGCGGTACTGATCGCCGAACGCGTGGCGGCCGATGATGATGGGCTGCGTCCAGCCCGGCACGAGGCGCGGCACGTTCTTGCAGATGATCGGCTCGCGAAAGACGACGCCGCCAAGGATGTTGCGGATCGTACCGTTGGGCGAGCGCCACATCTTCTTGAGGCCGAACTCCTCGACACGCGCCTCGTCCGGCGTGATCGTCGCGCATTTGACGCCGACGCCGTACTGCTTGATCGCCTCTGCGGCATCGACCGTGATCTGGTCGTCCGTCTCGTCGCGCGCCTCGATGCCGAGATCGTAATATTTGAGGTCGATGTCGAGATAGGGCAGGACCAGCTTGTCCTTGATGTACTGCCAGATGATGCGGGTCATCTCGTCGCCGTCGAGCTCGACGACGGGGTTCTCGACCTTGATCTTCGCCATGTGGGAAAAACCTCGTTGGCGCGCCGCGCGGGCGCTCGGGGAAATGGGAGCGGGTTCAGGCGGCGCTATAGCCCGAGTGAGTTTCCACGGGAAGGGTGACGTGCGCCGCACGAAGGCTGGCCCGCTTGGCAAACGCGGCGATTGCAGGCATCCCGGCGCGCATGAACCAGATGCTACCCCAGACCCAGACGCGCCCCGCCGTCATCCTCGTCGAAACGCAGATGGGCGAGAACATCGGAGCGGCCGCCCGCGCGATGGCCAATTTCGGCTTGCGCGAGCTTCGCCTCGTCAAACCGCGCGACGGCTGGCCGAACGGAAAGGCCAATGCCATGGCCTCCTCGGCCCGCTTCATCCTCGACGACGCCTATCATTTCGACACCGTCGAAGAGGCCGTCGCCGACCTCAGCCTCGTCTTCGCGACGACGGCGCGCGAGCGGGGGCAGGCGAAGGAGGTCGTCGGGCCTGGCGAGGCGATGAACCGCGTCCGCCCGCATGTCGCGGGCGGCGCAAAGGCCGGCATTCTCTTCGGGCGCGAGCGGTGGGGCCTGACGAGCGACGAGGTCGGCCTGTCCGACGCGATCCTCACGCTGCCCGTCGATCCGGACTATGCGAGCCTCAACGTCGGCCAGGCCGTCATCATCTGCGCGTATGAATGGGCGCGTGGATCGGGCCGCGACATACCCTTCACGACGCCCGAGGCGGCGCCCGCGACGAAGGACGACATCGCCCGCCTGTTCGAGCACCTCGAAACGGAGCTCGATGCCGCGAACTTTCTGAAACCGCCCGAGAAGCGCCCCCGCATGGTGCGCAACCTGCGCAACATCTTCACCCGCGCCGGGCTGACGGATCAGGACGTGCGGACGCTGCGGGGCGTGGTGACGGCGCTCGTCAAGCGCGGCCGCGCGGTCTAGCTTAGTGCGCGCTCACCATGGGTGAGGATGATGGGGACGACGAGGTCCTCCTCGTCGGTCAGGTGCCGGTCGAGCAGTTTGTGAGATTGGCCCAGCGTTCCAAGGAAACGGTCGGTCTGCGTCTTGTCGAGTTTGGGCGCCCGCAACACCGCATTCGCGTCGTCCGCAAAGGCCTGGAGATGCGCGTCGATGGCGTGATGGTCTGCGTCGAGGAGGTCGAAGCCTTCCTTCAGGCGGCTTTCGAGGCCGATCAGCATTGGGAAATAGTGTTGGTCTTCGATCGTGTGATGCTCGTGAAGCTGGCCGACGAAGAGGCCGCCGAAACGGGCGAGGGCGGCTTGGTAGCGCCTCGGGTCGGCTTTGCCATCGAGGAGGGCCTGCGCATCCTCCTCCATTCGTGCCAGAAGGCTGCGGAACATCAGATGCCGGTCGAGCCAGAATTTTGTCAGCGCGCCGAACTCGCTATGTGCGTCCCACGTCTCCCGCGCGAAATGGTCGGCGAGGACTCTGAGGTGGTCGGGGAGGCCATCGCGGGTGGCGAGGTCAAGTTCGGTGCCAGTGGTCATCGGGTTCAATTAGGCCTCGCGCGTGTCTATCGAAAGGGGCCGGACAGGTTTGACATTCCAGGGCGAAGCGCGTAACCCGCGCACGTCTGCCGCGGCAGGCATCTTCACGCACCCCGTGGTCCGGATCGCTTCACGCGGCCCCGGACCTGTCGGCGTCTCCCACGAGACGCAGAGGAGGGCGCGGTTCCACCCTGACCGTATCGGTCACGGCGTCGGTCCCGTGTGCTGGCTTCATCGCTTCGCGCGCAGGCTTACGCCGCCACGCATAAGGAATACGCGATGAGCAAGCGCACATCGGCCAAGCACAAGCTAGACCGCCGCATGGGCGAGAACATCTGGGGACGCCCGAAGTCCCCGGTGAATCGCCGCGAATACGGCCCCGGCCAGCACGGCCAGCGCCGCCGGTCCAAGCTCTCCGACTTCGGTCTTCAGCTTCGCGCCAAGCAGAAGCTCAAGGGCTATTACGGCGACATCACCGAGAAGCAGTTCCGGAAGATTTACGATGAGGCCGTCCGCCGCCGCGGCGATACGTCCGAGATCCTGATCGGTCTTCTGGAAAGCCGCCTCGATGCCGTCGTCTACCGCGCCAAGTTCGTGCCCACGGTCTTCGCCGCGCGCCAGTTCGTGAACCACGGCCACGTGAAGGTGAACGGCCAGAAGGTCAACATCGCATCCTATCGGTGCAAGCCCGGCGACGTGATCGAGGTGAAGGACGCGTCGAAGCAGCTCAACCTCGTCATGGACGCCGTCGTCCAGGCCGAGCGCGACGTGCCGGACTATCTCGACGTCGACCACACCAAGATGACCGCCGGCTACACCCGCATCCCGAACCTCGCGGACGTGCCGTACCCCGTCGTCATGGAGCCGAACCTCGTGATCGAGTTCTACTCCCGCTAACGGCTTGCCAAGAGCAAAAGAAAACGGCGCCGTCCGAGAGATCGAGCGGCGCCGTTTCCGTGTCGGCTATGTGGTATCGGTTCTTCCGAGACCGGACCGCCGCCTTCGTCAGGCGGCGCCTTCCGCCTGCTTGATGGCGATGCCGTTCTGCGTCAGGTGGTCCTGCAACTCGTTGGCCTGAAACATCTCGCGGACGATGTCGCAGCCGCCGAGGAACTCGCCCTTCACGTAAAGCTGCGGGATGGTGGGCCAGTTCGAATAGGCCTTGATGCCCTCGCGCACGTCGGGATCGGTCAACACGTTGACGCCGTCATAGGTGACGCCGAGATATTCCAGGATCTGAACGACCTGCGCGGAAAATCCGCATTGCGGGAAGTCCGGCGTGCCCTTCATGAAGAGGACGACGTCCTTCGCCTTGATGGCGGCGTCGATCTTCGCGTGCGCATCGGTATCGGCCATGCGGTTGTCTCCTAGAATGGTGTCAGGTCGCCGCCGCGTCGTCGGGTGTCGCGGTCTGGAGTGCGAGGGCGTGCAACGCGTCGCCCATATTGCCCGCCAGTGCGTCGTAGACGAGCTTGTGCTGCTGCACCCGCGTCTTGCCGCGAAACGCATCGGAGATCACGCTGGCAGCGTAATGATCGCCGTCGCCGGCAAGATCGCGGATCTCTACGCGAGCGTCTGGAATGCCCGCCTTGATGAGGCGTTCGATCTCACTGGCATCCATCGGCATCGTCTGGTGTCTCCGGCTCGTCGGGTTCACCGTCTATGTGTTGGCCGGACCGCCGCGTGTCAACGTTGCGATCCGGCGCAGCGCTAGCCTTTTACGAGGACGGGGCCGGACCCCATGGGGCGCTCGTTCTCCGCGAGGATGCCGAGGCGGCGCGCGACTTCGGCATAAGCCTGGATGACCTCGGTGCCGTCATCGCTCTCGCGGTCCAGCTTGGCGGACGTGTCGAGATCCCATAGCCGACACGAATCGGGGCTGATCTCGTCGGCGACGACGATCCGCATCATGTCGTTTTCCCAGAGCCGACCGAACTCGATCTTGAAATCGACGAGCCGGATGCCTGCGCCTAGGAATAGCCCGGTCAGGAAGTCGTTGACCCGGATGGCCAGCGCCATGATGTCGTCGATCTCCTGCGGCGTCGCCCAGCCGAAGGCCGTGATATGCTCCTCGGAGACCATGGGGTCGCCGAGTTCGTCGTTCTTGAAATAGAACTCGATGATCGAGCGCGGCAGCTGCAGCCCTTCCTCGACACCGACCCGCTTGACGAGATTGCCTGCCGCGACATTACGCACGACGATCTCCAGCGGGATCATCTCGACCTCGCGGATCAGCTGCTCGCGCATGTTCACCCGCCGGATGAAATGCGTGGGCACGCCGATCGTGTTGAGCTGCGTGAAGACGAACTCACTGATTCGATTATTGAGCACACCCTTGCCGTCGACCCGGCCGTCGCGCGCACCATTGGCGGTGTTGTGCTCCGTCGCGTCGTCCTTGAAGTGCTGAATCAGGGTGCCGGGCTCGGGTCCTTCATAGAGGACCTTCGCCTTGCCCTCGAAGATGCGACGGCGGCGACTCATGGGGATATCCGTTCGGGTAGGAATCATCGGGGGCCGGGGCGCAAGATCGGGCCGGGGCGATTTGGCCGGACGTTACGCCAATCCGTCATCCCGCACAAACGGTTCGGTGGCCTGCATTGATTCCCTTCTGCCGGGCACATAGACCATAGCGAGACCACCCTTGCAGGAGACCGGCAGATGAGCGGAATGGACGATCGCGAGCGCGCCTTCGAAAACAAGTTCGCGCACGATGCGGAGCTGCGGTTCAAGGCCGAAGCACGGCGCAACCGCATGTTGGGCCGCTGGGCGGCCGAGCAGATGGGCGTCACCGGTGCGGAGGCCGATGCCTATGCCTCCGAGGTCGTGAAAGCCGATTTCAAGGAGGCGGGAGACGACGACGTGCTGCGCAAGGTCAGCGCCGACTTCGCGGCCAACAACGTCGCGATAGACGACGCAACGCTGCGTAAGACGATGGATCAGATGCTGATCGAGGCAGCCGAATCGCTTGAGCAGAGCGGCCAGTCCTGATGGCGGAGCTTCCGGCGACCGTTCAGCCGCCGTTTCTCGGCCGAGGGACGCTCTATACGGCCTGGTCCTCCATCGCGTCGCCGGGCTATGTCGAAGTTCTGGCGCGGTGCGGCATGGGGGCGGTGACGCTAGATTGCCAACATGGGCAGTGGGACATCTCCAACCTCGCGCCCGGCATCTCCGCTATCGCTGCGGCTCACCTGCCGGCGATCGTGCGCGTACCGCTCGATGGGTTCGGGGAGGTCAGCAAGGCGCTCGATCTCGGGGCCAACATCGTCATCGCGCCCATGGTGAACACGGTCGACGATGCGAGGCGCTATGCGGCGGCCGCGAAGTATCCCCCGGTGGGCAGCCGAAGCTGGGGCCCGAACCGGGCGATGATGCTCAGTGGCCTCACCTCGTCCGACTACCTTGCCCGGGCCAACACGGAGACCTGTCTACTCGTCATGATCGAGACGCGCGAGGCGATGGCGGCGGCGAGCGACATTCTCACCGTCGATGGCGTGGACGGGGTCTTCGTCGGGCCGAGCGATTTGAGCGTGACCCTGTCTGACGGAGAACGCATCGGGCCGACCGAACCCGAGATCGTCGATGCGGCCCGCACTATTCTGGCAGCCGCGCGGCGACACGATAAGCTGGCCGGCGTCTTTGCCATGACGCCGGAGGCCGCGCGGGACTATGGTGGAATGGGCTACGATCTCGTCGCCGTCGGAAGCGACGCGATTCTGCTTAAAGCCGGCGCGCAGGCGGCCATGCGCGTGATCGGCTGACGACGCTATCGGGCGACCGCTTCAGAGCGCGCGAAGGACCCTGCAGGCCGGCTCGTGTTCCTTCATTCGGTCGTAGCCGACCACGCAGAAGCGCGCCCGATCGTAGAAACCGCCGGCGCCGCCGGTGTCTTCGACGACCTGGTAGACCATGTTCCGTTTGTGTCCGGTGCTCAGCACGACGGTCGCGCGGCAGTAGCGCTTGGATAGGTAGGCATAATCGCCGACGGTACGGTAATAGACCTCGCGCGGGTGCTCGACGGCGACCATGCGGGTGTCGGTCTCCCACGTCGTCCGCTGCACCCAGTTGAAGCGGTCGAGAATGTTCGCCAGCATGCGCGGGTCGGAGCAGAGCTTCGAGACGTCCTGAATGCGCGGCGCCGCATCGTTCGGCGTTCCGTTGGAGTAGACCGCATTGCTGTCGGGGGCACTGTAGACGGTCGCACCGGACGGAACGTTCGGCGAGCCTGCAACGACCCCGGCGCTGATGGTATCGAGCCCTGAGAAGATGCCGGACCGGCTTGCCTGCGCATTCGGCAGCTGGGAGCGGCGATACTTGTCCTTCAACTCGTCCTCGGCGCTTTGCGGCAGACCGAAGAGGCGCTCGTCGAGGATGCGGCCGACGTTCAGTGCCTTGTCATGCGTAGTCACGTTGCGATCCAGCGCGCTCTCATGGATGTCGAGGGCGCCCTCGTCGTCCGCTTCGCGCGCGATATAGCCAGGCACGGGCTGCGCGGCCTGAACCGGCGCGTTCGGGCGATGCTGAAAGCGTCCGAAGAAGCGCGAGATGGCGTTACCCTCGCGCACTCCGCCGACGGGATCGGCAGCTAGTGCAGGCGTCTCTGCCAGGACGAGCCCGGCCAATGCGCAGGCTGCGATGGTCGGTAACGCCGTCGCGCGGTGGGGGAGCCAAGCTGTCATGATGCACCTTCCGTTCGCGGGAACGGTGCGCACGCCAATGCGGCCGGTCAACGGCGCGAGACGGGCCCCCGGAAAGCAAAACGGCCATGCGGCATCGCTGCCACATGGCCGTTTCGATCGTCATGCCCCGCGCCTGGGCGCAGAGCAAATCGCAGGCGGGCCTAGCTCTCTTCAGCCGCCTGCAAGTTGATGGCCTGCGGGCCGCGACCACGACGATCCATCTCGGTCTCGAACGTGATCTTGGTGCCTTCCTGGACCTCTTCCATACCCGACCGCTGAACGGCCGTAATGTGGACGAAGACGTCCCGCGCACCATTGTCGGGCGCGATGAAGCCGAAGCCCTTCTCCTGGTTGAAGAACTTCACGGTGCCGCCGACGCGCTCGCCGGGCTCGGTCTGAAGCTCGGGCGCATCGTTGCGCGGGCCGCTGCTGCGATCGCCGCCGCGGAAACCACCGCCACCGCCGGGTCCGCCGCGATAGCCGCCGCCACCGCCGCCGTAACCGCCACGATCACCGCCGCCGCCGTAGCCGCCACGGTCGCCGCCACCGGGTCCGCCGCGATATCCACCGCCGCCGCCGCCGCCGTATCCACCGCGATCTCCACCGCCGCCATAGCCGCCGCGATCACCGCCGCCGCCGTAGCCGCCACGGTCGCCGCCACCACCGCCGGGTCCGCCGCGATATCCACCGCCGCCACCGCCGCCGTATCCACCACGGTCACCACCGCCGCCATAGCCGCCGCGATCACCGCCGCCGCCATAGCCGCCACGGTCGCCGCCGCCGGGTCCGCCGCGATATCCACCGCCGCCACCGCCGCCGTATCCACCGCGGTCACCACCGCCGCCGCCATAGCCGCCGCGATCACCGCCACCGCTATAACCACCACGGTCACCGCCGCCGCCGCGATATCCGCCACGGTCGCCGAAATCATTGCTCGGCGGGAACGCGTCAGCTGCGGGGGGATCGATCGGGGCGCCGAATTCGTCTACCGGACCTTCGTCACGGCCGCCTCGGCGTGGCTTGTTCGCCTTGTCGCGGAATTTGCGATCCTCGTCGGAATCGTCGTCGTCGTAATAATCGTCGCTCATCTACATCGCTTTGAAGTTTGGGGCCGTCGGGCACACGGCCGGCATGAGTTCGGCGCAATCCAAGGAAACTCTCTGGTTTCTCGTATCGTCTTCCAGTGACTCTTCGTGTCTGCCTGGTACACGTCTTGAAGCGTGCCCGGTCGCCATCCGCGGGAGAACTTTTTTGTCCCGCGATACCAATGTCGCGCGCGCGAGCCCTCAAGACAAGGGGCAAACGCAAAACGTTGGAAAAAACGGTGGACTACGACATGTAGCTTCGATCACGCATGGAGGACGGCATGTCGGCAAGAAACGAAGCCTGGGAGGCGCTGCGACGTCACGGCGCGGGGCTGGAGAGCGTGACCCTGCGGGCCCTGTTCGGTCAGGAGCCAGACCGGGCCGAGCGGTTCTCCACGACGGTTGGCAACCTCCATCTCGATTATTCGAAGAACGTCGTGACGGCCGAAACGCTGAAGCTGCTCGAAGACCTCGCGCAGGCGAGCGGGCTCGAGACGCGCCGCGCAGCGATGTTCTCGGGCGAAGCGATCAACGAGACCGAGCGCCGCGCCGTCCTCCACACGGCGGTTCGTGCAGACGACAATGCCTCCGTGATGGTGGACGGGGAGGACGTCTCGCGCGGCATCCGCGAAATGCGAGCACGCGCGTCCGCGTTCGCCGAAGCGGTCCGTTCCGGGGAGGCACGGGGCGCTACGGGCGAGCGCTTCGACGCGGTCGTCAATATCGGCATCGGCGGCTCGGATCTCGGCCCCTACATGGCCGCGATGGCTCTATCGCCTTATGGGCAGCCGGGCTTGTCGGTCTTCTACGTCTCGAACGTCGACGGCGCACACATCGCCGATACGCTCGAAGGCCTCGACCCTAGGCGAACCCTCTTTGTCGTCGCCTCCAAGACCTTCACGACACAGGAAACGATGGCCAATGCCGGCCACGCCCGCGAATGGCTCATCGATGCGGTAGGCGCAGCTGCCGTCGAATCGCACTTCGCGGCCGTCTCGACCAACGCCGAGGCGGTGAGGGCCTTTGGCATCGACGAGGATCGAATGTTCACATTCGCCGAGTGGGTCGGCGGGCGTTACAGCGTCTGGTCGGCGATTGGGCTATCGCTGATGATCTTCATCGGACCCGACAGGTTCGCCGAGTTCCTCGCCGGCGCACGCGAGATGGACACGCACTTTCGAAATGCGCCCTTCGAGCGCAACATGCCGGCGCTCCTCGCCCTTCTCGGCATATGGTCGCGCAACGTTCGTGGATGTCACGCGCAGGCCATCATCCCTTACGATCAGCGTCTCGCACGTTTCCCCGCCTTCCTCCAGCAGCTAGACATGGAGTCGAACGGCAAGTCGGTGACCCGAGCCGGTGATCCGGTGGCCGGCGAGACGGGCCCGGTCGTATTTGGCGAACCGGGCACCAACGGGCAGCACGCCTTCTTCCAGCTTCTGCATCAGGGGACGGACGTGATCCCCGTCGATTTCCTCGTCGCTGCGAAGCCGCACGAGAGCATCGGCGATCAGCATGCCATGCTCGTCGCGAACTGCTTCGCACAGGGGGAGGCACTCATGCGCGGGCGAACGCTCGAGGAAGCGCGCGATCAGCTTCTCGCCAAGGGCGTCAGCGAGGCCGAAGCCGCTCGCCTCGCCCCGCACCGGGTGTTTCCCGGCAACCGGCCCAGCAACACGTTGCTCTACGAGATCCTCGACCCGCATACGCTCGGCATGCTGATCGCGCTCTACGAGCACAAGATCTTCGTGCAGAGTATCGTCTGGGACATCAACGCGTTCGACCAATGGGGCGTCGAACTCGGCAAGGAACTGGCAAACCAGTTCCTGCCCAGCGTGCGCGATGGAAAGGATGCCGGTGGCGCGAGCGCCTCTACGAAGGCGCTCATCACGCGGTATCGCTCAGTCCGAGGTCTCTAACGGGGCCAGTTGCCAGACCGTGGTGATGCGCACGCTCATCGTGCGCTCACCGGCTTCGATGGGAACGCTCTCATCGCTCGACATCGCGCGGGCCGACATCATGATGGGCGACGCCGGCGGGGGCGCAACGCCGACCTCCGAAATGGTGACGACATTGCCGAGCGCGGCGCCCGCGCCCTCCGCGTAGAGGGTCGCCTTACGCCGGGCATCCACCAGAGCGGCCAGCCGGGCTTCGTCGAGCAGACCTTCGCTTTCCGAGACCTCGAAGCTGATCCCATTCAGGCGATTGCCGCCCGCGGCCACCAACGCGTCGAGAACATCGCCCATGGAGGCGAGATCGCGAATGCGAAGCGAGAGCGTGTTCGCGGCCGAATAGCCGATCAGGATTGTCTCGTTGCGCCCGTCGCGGTCTTCGTAACGGTAGCGCGGCTGAACGGTGAGGTTCGATGTCTGGCGATCCCGCGCCGTGATTCCAACCGTATCGAGTACGGCGATGAGCCGACGCATCTGCGCCGTGTTGGCACGAAGCGCACCGGAAGCGGTCTCGTCCTCGGTTTCGACGCCTATCGTGACCGAGGCCCGGTCCGGTACGGCCGCGATCTCGCCATATCCCAGTACGGTAATAGTTCGCAGCGGCTCGGAGAGGTGCTCGTCGGCCTGCGACACCGTCGGCAACGTAAACATGAGAACCGCGCAGAAAGCGGCGCGCCAAGTCGTTCGTGTCATTCACTCTTCCTCCATCGAAGGCGTTTCGGCGCCGGCATTCGCGCCAAGGATATGACGCGGCGCAGCACAGTTTTTAGTGTCCACGGGCGTCCACCTCTGCTTAACTTCTCGTCCAGGCATGAGGTGTCGTCATGACTAGACAAACAGGTTTCGGAGCCGTGATGGCCGGTATCGCCATCCTCTTCCTCGGAAGCATCGTCGCAGGATTGATCTGATCGGTCCCGGCTAGAGCCGGCTGCCCCTCGATTTGTTTACGGCGTTCGCTTACCTCTTCCTATGTGAGGCAAGCTGAACGACAGATGAGTGGGCGGCCGGGCGCCGCATCTCCCAGGGGCGGTGTCGCCATCGGCTGGCGCTCGCTCGCGACCGTGCCGAACGTGATCTCGGTCCTGCGCTTGGCCCTGGTGCCCGTCACGTTGTTCGCGCTGCTGAACGGTGCCTATGCCGCTGCGCTCCTCGCGTTCGCGGTCGCCGGCGTCTCGGATGCGCTCGACGGTTATCTGGCCCGTAGGCTCGGTCAGGAAACGGCATTCGGGCGATTGATCGATCCAGCTGCCGACAAGCTCCTTCTCGTCGGCACGACACTCGTGCTCGGCTGGCTCGGTCTGCTGCCCGCGTGGCTGGTGGCGCTGGTGGTGGGGCGCGATGTCGTCATCGTTCTCGCGGTCGCGGTCATTTGGGCTTCGGGCAGGCCGATGGCCGTCGCCCCGTCGCGGATCAGCAAGGCCAATACGTTCGCGCAGCTCCTCCTCTGCGGCACGGCGCTCGTGCACCTGGCGACCGATATCCATGCACCGCTTCTCCACATCGTCCTCATCGGCTCCGTCGCCATGCTGACGAGTGCCTCGGCGATCCTCTATGCTGGCGCTCTACGGCGGCACCTCGCGGCCGGGGGAGCGAAGGGCAGCCGATGAGTGCGTCTAGCGGACGATCGCAGTGGCCACGACGGGCGATCTTCTGGATCGGCGGTCTTACGGTCATCGTCCTGTTGCTCTGGCTGCTGCGCGGGATCCTTCTGCCCTTCGTCCTCGGCATGGCCGTGGCGTACCTCCTCGATCCGCTCGCCGACAAGCTCGAATCCTGGAAGTTCAGCCGTCTCGCGGCGACGTTGACGATCCTCGTTCTCTTTATCCTTCTGCTCGTCGTCGCCTTCATTCTCGTGGCGCCCTTGCTGACGCGTCAGCTGACCGGCTTTCTCGAACGGCTCCCGGAATACGCCCTTCGGTTACAGGCGCTGCTGATAGACGCTGAGAGCGGCTTGCTGGGCCCATACCTCGGAGACCTGCGCGCCGACATCGAGGAATCACTTGGCACGATCGTCGGGGAGGGCGCGCAGTGGCTGGCCGCCATCGTCGGGTCGATCTGGAGTGGCGGGGCGGCACTTCTCGGCGTGATCTCCATCATCGTAGTGACCCCCGTCGTCGCCTTCTACCTGCTCCTCGACTGGGACCGCATGGTCGCGCATGTCGACGAACTCATGCCTCGCGACCATGTCGACACGGTCCGGACGATCATGCGCGACGTCGACTCGACCCTGTCGAACTTCGTTCGCGGGCAGGTGACGGTCTGCGTCCTTCTCGGCACGATGTACGCCGTCGCCCTCACCATCGCCGGCCTCAACTTCGGTGCGCTCATCGGGATGATCGCCGGCATCATCGGTTTCATTCCCTATGTCGGAACGATCGTCGGCTTCATCCTCGCCGTCGGTGTCGCGCTCGTGCAGTTTCTGCCGAACTGGGCGATGGTCGGCGTCGTCATCGCGATCTTCGCCGGTGGCCAATTCATCGAGGGCAATATTCTTCATCCGAAGCTGATCGGGTCCTATGTCGGTCTGCATCCGGTCTGGCTGATGTTCGCCCTCTTCGCCTTCGGCGCGCTTTTCGGGTTTCTCGGCGTCCTCTTGGCCGTCCCGATCGCCGCAGCGATGGGCGTACTGCTGCGCTTTGCCGCCACCCGCTACCGTGAATCCGACCTCTATACGGGGGAGGGCGCGGCGTGACGGGCCCGGCCCAGCTGACCTTCGATCTCGGGCGAGAGCCAGGGCTGCCCGACGAGACTTTCATTATCGCGCCTGGAAACGCGCAGGCTGCCGACAGCATCGCACGCTGGCCGAACTGGCGGAGCGAAGCGCTCGTCCTCGTCGGGCCGCAGGGCAGTGGCAAGAGCCATCTGGCGCGCATCTGGGCGAAGCGATCCGGAGCCGTCGTCGCGTCGGCTGCCGATCTCGCGTCGGCCAGTGCGCCCGGGCTCTCGCAAGTCGCCGCTCTCGTCATCGAAGATCTGCCGGACGAGCACATGGACGAAGCGGCGCTCTTCCACGTCTATAATGCACTGCGTGAGCGCGGCGCCGCTCTCCTCGTGACCAGTCGAAGTCCGGTATCGGCCTGGCGGATCGGCCTGCCGGATCTTCGCTCTCGGCTAAATACGATCCCGGCCGTTCGCATCGCTGCGCCCGACGATGCGCTTCTCGGACAAATGACGTGGAAACTCTTTTCCGACCGCCAGATCGACGTGTCGCCGGACGTCGTCGCCTATGTCCTCAAGCGGATGGAACGAAGTCCCGACGCCGTTGCGCGGCTTGTCGATACCGCCGATCGCCTATCGCTGGCGGCCAAGCGCCCGATCACGCGAAACGTGGTGGCCGAGGCTCTGCGCAGCCTGGCCGAGGATGCCGCCTAGGAGAACGCCGTCCGGTAGAGATTGCGCCAGACCGCCGGCGGTGGCAGATGCGAGGGATGACCACCGTGACCGACAAGACCGCCGCGCCGACACGCAACGCATCGACCGAGCCTCTGCGCGATCCGCCGGAGCGCCGCTCCGTGGATACCGCGAACGTGGACATGCCGCCCGTTCACGATCAGGACCGGGAGCATGCCACCCGGGAGGCGGAGCGCGCATCGGCACCCGCGCTGACGCTCACGGACCCCGAACGGTTCATCAATCGCGAACTCTCCTGGCTGCAATTCAATCGCCGGGTCCTCGAAGAAGCTGGAAACGAGCGACATCCCGTCCTGGAGCGCGTCCGCTTTCTCTCCATCTCGGCCAACAATCTCGACGAGTTCTTCATGGTCCGCGTCGCCGGCCTGCGGGGCCAGCAGCGCGCCGGCATCTCGACCATGAGCCAGGACGGCCTAACCCCGTCGCAGCAGCTCGACAAGATCGCGGATGCCGTGACGGAGCTTTCGCAGGACCAGCAGCGGATCTGGCGCAGTCTGCGCTCCCTCATCGCGAAGGAGGGCATCGTCATCGTCGATGCCGATCAGCTAACGGCGCGCAATCGAGAATGGCTCGAGGCCTATTTCTACGCCAACGTCTTTCCCGTTCTGACGCCGTTGGCCGTCGATCCGGCGCATCCCTTCCCGTTCATCCCCAATCTCGGCTTCACGATCGGCCTGCAGCTGCGCCAGCGGCAGACCGGGCGCAACATGAACGCGCTTCTTCGCGTCCCACTTAAGATCGACCGCTTCATCCAGCTGCCTGCGATATCTGGAGACGAGACAGCACGCTTCATCACGCTTGAACAGGCGCTGACGCTGTTTGTCGGCCAACTCTTTCCGGGCTACGAGGTCGAAGGCCGCGGCGCTTTCCGCGTCATTCGCGATAGCGACATCGAGTTGGAGGAAGAGGCCGAGGACCTCATGCAGGTCTTCGAGATGGCGCTGAAGCAGCGCCGACGAGGCTCTGTCATTCGCCTCGAGATCGAGCGATCCATGCCGGCGCAACTGCGCGACTACATAGCGCGCGAGCTCGATGTGACGGACCGGGAGGTCTTCGATGTCGACGGCCTGATCGCGCTCGCGGATCTTGGCCAGTTAGTCGACGTGGAGCGCCCCGACCTCAAGTTCACGCCCTACACGCCGCGCTTTCCCGAGCGGATCAAGGACCATGGCGGCGATACGTTCGCCGCGATCCGCGAGAAGGACCTCGTCGTCCATCACCCGTACGAGTCGTTCGACACCGTCCTGCAGTTCCTCAACCAAGCCGCGTCGGATCCAGACGTCATCGCCATCAAGCAGACTCTCTACCGAACGTCGAAGAACTCCCCCATCGTTCGCGCACTCTCCGAGGCGGCCGAGGCCGGCAAGTCCGTCACGGCGATCGTCGAGCTGAAGGCCCGGTTCGATGAAGAGGCCAACCTCAAATGGGCCCGCGATCTGGAGCGGGCAGGCGTGCAGGTCGTCTTCGGCTTTCTGGAGTTGAAGACCCACGCCAAGCTCAGCCTCGTCGTGCGTCGCGAAGGCCCGGCGGCGGCGCAGCGCCTGACGAGCTACGTCCACATCGGCACGGGCAACTACCACCCGATCACTGCCCGCATCTACACCGATCTCAGCTACTTCACGGCGAACGAGAGCATCGCGCTCGATGTCACGCGTGTCTTCAACTTCGTGACCGGCTATGGCGAACCCTCGACGCTCGAGACGTTGGCCATGTCGCCCTATTCGTTGCGGACCACGATCCTCGACCATATCGATCAGGAAATCGCGCATGCGAAGGCCGGGCGGTCGGGGCGCATCTGGTTGAAGATGAACAGTCTTGTAGACCGCCGTATCATCGACGCGCTTTACCGGGCCAGCCAGGCCGGTGTGCGGGTCGAGCTGATCGTGCGCGGTATCTGCTGCCTGCGGCCGAACATCACCGGCCTGTCGGAGAACATCCGCGTGCGCTCCATCGTCGGGCGGTTCCTGGAGCACAGCCGCATTTATTGCTTCGGCAATGGGACCGACCTGCCCAACGAGAACGCGGCCGTCTATATCGGATCGGCCGATCTCATGCCCCGCAATCTCGACCGCCGCGTGGAGACCATCGTTCCCGTTCCGTCGGGCACGGTGCATACCCAGATCCTCGACCAGATCATGGGCGCAAACCTTGCCGACAACGAGCAGACCTGGCGCGTGAAAGCCGACGGCACCTCGGAGCGGATCACGCCGCAGGACGACGAGGTGCCCTTCAACGTCCACGACTACTTCATGAACAATCCGAGCCTGTCCGGGCGCGGCAAGTCCCGAGGAACAGACGATCTCCAATCCTTTGCTGACAGGGTCTGACCAAGGCATGCTTTCGCATGCGATCGTCGATATCGGGTCCAATTCCGTCCGCCTCGTCGTCTATGACGGCCTGAAGCGCGCGCCGATCCCGACCTATAACGAGAAGGCGCTTTGCGGCCTCGGGGAGGGGTTCGCGACGACGAATCGTCTGGGTGATGAGGCCGTCGAGGGTGCCATCGCGGCCCTGACCCGGTTCCGCCTGATGCTCGATCATCTCGGCGTCGAGCGCGTCAACGTGTTGGCGACGGCCGCAGCACGCGATGCTGAGAACGGGCCGGACTTCGTTGCCCGGGCCGAGCAGATAATCGGCCATCCGATCGAAGTGCTGACGGGCGAGCGCGAAGCCGAACTGGCCGCGCTCGGCGTCATCTCGGGCATGACGCAGCTCGACGGTATCGTCGGTGACATGGGCGGCGGCAGTACCGAACTCGTCCGCGTCGCCGATCGCGTTCCCGAAATCGGTGTGACGACGACGCTCGGTGCGCTGCGCCTGCGCGACGATGCCGAAGGTGACGTCAAGGTCGCACGCGCGCTCGCTCGTGAGCGACTGAAGCCGCACGCCGATCTCGACCTCGGCGGCGACCATGACTTCTACGCCGTCGGCGGCACGTGGCGCTCGCTCGGGCGGCTCCACATGTTTGCGACCGACCACCCCCTGCACGTCGCCCACGGCTACACGGTGCCGGCCAAGGAGATGGCGCGTTTCTGCGAGGAAATGATGAAGGGCGTCGACGACGACGCGCCAGGCCTCAGCCACATCTCGTCGGCGCGTGAGCCGCTGCTGCCCTATGGCGCCGCGGTCCTGATAGAGATTATCGAACGGCTGAGCCCGCGCAATATCGTCTTCTCGGCGCTCGGCGTGCGGGAGGGCAAGCTCTACGAGTTGCTGGCACCGGAAGTCGCCTCGGAAGACGCGCTGGTCTTCGGTGCCTACGACCTCGCGCGGCTGCGCGTGCGCTCCATGCCCTTCGTCAACGATCTGATCGCATGGGTCGACGGGTTCTTGGCCTCGGCCGGCATCGAGGAGGACGAGGAGATGGCCCGCCTTCGCGCAGCAGCCTGTATTCTGTCCGATGTCGGTTGGCGCGCTCACCCAGACTATCGCGGCGAGCAGAGTCTCAACGTCGTGGCCCACGCACCTTTCATCGGCGTCGATCATGTCGGCCGCGCCTTCGTGGCCTATGCCGTCTTCGCCCGCAACGAGGGCAATGGCGCCGAGAAGTTCGACCCGCCCATCGCCCGGCTGCTACCCGACGACATGCGCGCGCGGGCGCTGCTGATCGGCGTCGTCCTGCGGCTTGCCTATGTTCTCAGTGCCGGCTTTCCCGGCGCGCTTGGCTGCACGCCGCTGACGGTGGAGGACGGGGAACTCGTCCTGACGCTTACCGGCCGGTTCAAGGCGCAGAAGACGGCTCGGGTGCTGTCTCGCCTTCGGGCTGTGGGGAAGCAGATGTCTTGCGACTACCGGATCGACGCCTAGGGCGCGACCGGCTCGCGGGCTTAGCCCGTCCGCCCAGCACGACGCTCGCCTCCTCGTCCCGCGCGACGAGGGCGACGCGGCCGTTCTCCATCGCGAGCGCGAGCTTGCCGTCACGGAGCATCCGCGCCGGTTCGCCGAAGAGATCGCGCCGCCACCCCTTCATCACGTCGATGTCGGGATCGTCCTCGCTCGCGATCCGCTCGAGATCGTCGTTGGACGCGATGATGCGGGGTGCGACCTTCTCGTTGTCGGAGATCATGCGCAGCATGACCTTGAGAAGCTCGACCGTCGGCCCCACGCCGCCATTGCCACCCCCGGGCTTCTTCGGCTCGGGCGCCATCTCGGGGTCGGCGGCGAGGCCCGCCTTGATCGCGGCCAAAAGGCTGGCGCCGCTCTTAGAGCGCTCGAAGCCGCGCGGGATGGCGCGGAGCTGACCCAGGGCGTCGATCGTCTTCGGCTTCTGCATGGCGATTTCGCCGATGGCGTCGTCCTTGATGACCCGGTTGCGCGGAACGTCGCGGCTCTGCGCCTCACGCTCGCGCCAGGCGGCGACCTCGACGAGGACCGCCATGTCCTGAGGCTTCTTCACCCGCGCCTTGATGCGCTTCCAGGCGTCTTCGGGCCGAGTGACATAGGTCTCCGAGCTCGTGAGGATACGCATCTCGTCCGACACCCATTCGTGTCGGTTCTGCGCGTCCAGCTTGTCGTAGAGCGCTTCGAAGACCGTGCGCAGATGCGTGACGTCCGAGATCGCGTAGTCGAGCTGCTTTTGGCTAAGCGGACGACGCGACCAGTCCGTGAAGCGCGAGGACTTGTCGATCTCCTCCTTCGCCAACGTCCGCACGATGGCTTCGTAGCCGACCGATTCCCCGAAACCGCAGACGGTCGCAGCGACCTGCGTATCGAAGAGCGGCTCGGGGATCACTTCCCCGAGATGCCACATGATCTCGATGTCCTGGCGAGCCGCGTGGAAGACCTTCAGGACCCCCGTATCCCGCATCAACGCCCAAAAAGGCGCGAGGTCGATGCCTTCCGCCATCGGGTCGATGATGGCGCCCTCATCGTCCGCTTCGCCCTCGGGCGCGGCGACCTGGATGAGGCACAGGATCGGCCAATAGGTGCTCTCGCGCAGGAACTCGGTGTCGACCGTGACGTATTCGACGGTCGCGAGGCGCTGACAGAGGGCGGAAAGGGCGGCGGAGTCGGTGATGATCTGCATATCGCGCAACGGTCTAGCCGCTCTTTGCGCACGATGCACGAATTTTGACGACCTCAATCGCGATCCGCGACACCGTCGCTTCAAAATCCTGAAGCGATTTGCTAGACGGAGCCGATACACCGGACCGCGCGTCGCTTTTCCTGTCTCGGGAAAGCGCGCGATGCCCCGTTCCCGCATCCGCTCGACGACAGACGCGCGCCACGTTCGCGCGAGGAGACTACCATGCACCGCTATCGCAGCCACACCTGCGGCGAACTCCGGCCCGAGAACGAGGGCGACGGCGTTCGGCTCTCCGGCTGGGTCCACCGCGTCCGCGACCATGGCGGCGTCCTCTTCATCGACCTGCGCGACCACTACGGCATTACGCAATGCGTCTGCGACTCAGACTCGCCCGCCTTCAAGGCTGTCGAGGAAGCCCGGTCCGAGTGGGTCGTGAAGATCGATGGCCGGGTGAAGATGCGCGATGCTGCCGCGCGCAACGAGACGATCCCGACGGGCGCCGTCGAGGTCTATATCGATGACCTCGAGATCCTCTCCAAAGCTGGCGAGTTGCCGCTGCCGATCTTCGGCGAGCCAGACTATCCGGAGGACATTCGCCTCAAGTACCGCTTCCTCGATCTGCGCCGCGAGACGCTGCACAAGAACATCATGCGACGCAGCCAGATCATTTCCTCGATCCGGCGGCGGATGATCGATGCCGAGTTCTTCGAGTTCCAGACGCCGATCCTGACGGCTTCGTCTCCGGAGGGCGCGCGCGACTTTCTCGTGCCGTCGCGCCTTCATGCCGGCAAGTTCTACGCGCTGCCGCAGGCGCCGCAGCAGTTCAAGCAGTTGCTGATGATCGCCGGCTTCGATCGCTACTTCCAGATCGCCCCCTGCTTCCGCGACGAGGATGCGCGCGCCGACCGTAGCCCTGGCGAGTTCTACCAGCTTGACATCGAAATGAGTTTCGTCGAGCAGGAGGACGTCTTCCAGGCCATCGAACCGGTGCTCCGCGATCTCTTCGTCGAGTTCGCCGACGGCTGGACGGTGGACGAGACCTTCCGGCGCATACCCTATGCCGAGGCAATGCTGAAATACGGGTCCGACAAGCCGGACCTGCGCAACCCGCTTCTTATCGCCGACGTCTCGGATGAGTTCGCGGACGAGTCGGTGTCGTTCAAGGCTTTCAAAGGTGTGGTCGCGTCCGGCGGCGTCGTGCGAGCGATTCCGGCACCCGGTGCCGGGACGCAGCCGCGTTCCTTCTTCGACAAGCTCAACGACTGGGCGCGCAAGGAAATGGGTGCCGCCGGGCTCGGCTACGTAATCCTGGCCGAGGAGGATGGCGCCGTCGTCGGCAAGGGTCCGATCGCAAAGTTCATCCCGACCGACGTGCTCGCCCGCATGGTGGAGAAGACCGACAGCAAAGCGGGTGATGCGATCTTCTTCGCCGCCAACAAGGAGGCCGAAGCCTGCGCGCTGGCCGGCGCTGCCCGGACACGCATTGGCGACGAGCTCGGTCTTGCCGAAACGGACGCCTTCCGCTTCTGCTGGATCGTCGATTTCCCGATGTTCGAATGGGACGAGGAGAACAAGAAGGTCGATTTCTCGCACAACCCGTTCTCGATGCCGCAGGGCGGTCTCGAGGCGCTCAACGAGAAGGATCCGCTCGACATCAACGCTTACCAGTACGACATCGTCTGCAACGGTATCGAGCTGTCGTCGGGCGCCATCCGGAACCACAGGCCCGAGATCATGCGCCGTGCGTTCGAGATCGCCGGCTATGGCGAGGACGTGCTGGAGGAAAAGTTCGGCGGCATGCTGCGCGCGCTCTCCTTCGGCGCTCCGCCGCATGGCGGAATCGCCCCGGGCGTCGACCGGATCGTGATGCTGCTCTGCCGGGTCGAGAACCTGCGCGAGGTCACCCTCTTCCCGCTCAACCAGCGGGCCGAAGATCTGATGCTCGGCGCACCCGGCGAGGTTTCGGCCGCCCAGCTGCGCGAACTCAACATTCGCCTGGCGCCGCAGAAGAAGCCGACCGACTGACGAGCGGACCGCATCCCCCGGCGGACGTCGCCGGGGGCACCAAGCGTCGGCTACTGGGCCGAAATCGCCATGTTCAATAGGCCCGGGATGGAGTCCGGCGCGGTCTGCGCCGTCAAGCCGACGGCCATCACCGGAACTGGCTGGGCGGGGTTCGCCGTCAGCGTCAGCCCGTTCTTCTCGTTCTGTACATAGCTCTCGATGGCCGCCTCCGCGTCGCGGCGGAACGCGCTGTCACCGAGGAACTGCAACATCTGCTTTGCGGAAACGACGCCCGTCGTACGAAGGTCTTCGACCGACACACCTAGATCGTCGGCCTTCTTTGCTAGCGCGGTTTCAGCCAAGGGACCGTCTTCTAAATCGAGCGAAAGCGACACGAGGCTCAGCGGACTGAGCGCTATCATCGGGTTGCTTTCAAGCTGTGCGAAGGTCTGCTCCGTCACGTTGCCGAGTGCAAGCGTGAGAGTCAGGCGACCGAGATCGCGAATATCGATCGTGAAGTCGTCTATGCTGAGCTGGTTCTCGTCGCGGTTCCAATTCCCATCGCCTTTGAGGCCGACAAACATGCTGTCCAGCCCGACCGAGTCGAACATGGCATCCATGGCGCCTTCCATGTCGCCGCGCTCGACCAGTACGCCGTCGATCGAGAAGGTCACATCGGTCGGCACGTCCTCGAAATAGGCAGCCATGTCGAACGAGACGGAGGAGACTTCGACCGATGTGCGGTCGTTGCCCACTGCGGCGAGGTCCGTCAGGCTAAAAGACGCGACGCGCGACTCGTAGTCGGCATCCTGCGGCACGAGGTCGACATCCGTTAGCGTCATGCTCGTCGCGGACGCCGAACTACCGTCATCCGTCAGCGCGCTCACATCCGTCATAGTGATGCTGGCTGCACGCAGATTGTCTGTGCCGAGCATCGGCGATGCGATGACGGTCGAGGCGACGGTTACCGTCGTCGTCCCCTCCTCTTCGTCAGGCGAAACGAATGTGAGATCCGTCAAGGTCACCGAGCCGCCCGCCGAAGCCGCGGCGCCGTAGGATACCGTCGCGTCCTCGGTTGTCTGAGCGAGAAGGCTCGTGAACCGCTCCGCAATCGCTTCGGCATCCTGGGCGAAGGCGGCAGACGGAATTGCCAACCAAAAGGCGGCCGACCCAGCTAGCAAGGTCGTGCGGCGCATGTCGGTCTTCGTCATCATGGGTTTCCCTTTCGACTGGTAAGGCGATTGCGCGTCAGACCGCGACTCTGCTTTAGGCGGCCTTGGCGTAGTTGGATTGCATGGCTTCCACATCGGCGAGGGACGGTAAGCTCGCTTCGTTGCCGAGATGCTGGATCGCGTGGGCGGAGGCGGCGCGGGCAAACGCGAAGTGATCCTCCCAGGCTCCGTCCGGATTGGCCATCGCAGCGTACATGTAGGCGCCGTGGTAGACGTCGCCGGCGCCGTTCGTGTCGACGACCTGATCGGGCGAGATCGGCAGCGCGGGCATGTGACGACGTTCGCCGGTCTCGTCGTACCAGATCATCCCCTTCTCGCCCTGCGTGATCGCGCCGATCCGGCATCCCTTGGCTTTGAGCAGGTCGAGCATGCCGGAATGGTCGAGGCCGAGCTGCTCGCGAAAGCGCTCGGACACCACGGCGACGTCGATGAGCTCGAGAAGCTCTTGCGTGTTGGTCCGCACGCCGCCGCCGTCGAGCGACGTCAGGATCCCCTGCTCGCGCGCGAGCTTGCAGTAATGCGCCGCAGCATCCGGCTGGTGCCCGTCGACGTGGACCCCCTTGCAGCCCGTCAGGTAGAGATTGGGATAGGGGTGGAGATAGTTGTCGTCGCGGCAGCGCACGATCGCCCTCTTGGTGCCGTTCGGAATGACGAGCGACAGCGAAGATTCGCGCACCTTGCGCGTATGGAGCGCGATACCGTAGCGCGAGGACATGTCGCGGAACATCTGGCCGAGCCAGTCGTCGGCGTTTGTCGCGAGAAGGTCCGGCTTAATGCCGAGCTTAGCGCAGCAGAAGGCGGCCGTGACGGCGTTGCCGCCAAAGGCGACCGCATAGTCGCGCGCTACGTACTTGTCGTCACCCGTCGGAATGTGATCGGTGATGAAGGTGACGTCGATATAGGCCTGGCCGATGAAGAGCGCGTCCATGAAGCGGTCCTGTCCGTGTGGGCGCGTGAGGGTGTCGCCGCGATGCGGGTCACACCTAGTGCCTACCGACGGGGTGATACAAGAGGGCGCGACGCAGACGCTCGCGCCCGGCGCCGCTAGATGCGGTTTCCGCTGAGCGCCAGCTTCACATCGCCGTTGTTGCGCGCGCGCCATTCCGACGGCGTCTCGAACCAGCCGGCCCAAAGGCCACGCTTCTCTCGGCGGGCTTCGCCCTGAGCGGGCAAGTAGTCCTTGTCGACGCTGGCGTCGGCGACCGCCCAGCCCTGAGCGACCACCCATTCGTTGAGGTCGATGTCGTTCGCGTGGCAATGGCTGATCGTCGGCGCACCCTCGACGGGGCCGGTGATGACTTCGCAGGTGATGGTCTTGTCGGACACGAAATGCGCGACCGCCTTGCGAGCGTCGGTACCGCAAGCCCAGAGGCCCGCAGTAGCGTGCCGGCAGGTTTGATTGACGGCCGGCGCGTCCACGCCGAACAGCGCGTGCCGCTCGCCGGACACTTCGACGAGCCCGGCGTGAAGCACCGAGACATCCTGACGGGCGACCTTGCGCAGCGGCTCGACGGAGGCGACGGCCCGCCCTGCGGAAGGCCGCGCCATCGGGGCCGGCACCAGCCGCCACGGATTGGCGATCGGGAGAAGCGAAAGCCTCTGCATCGGCTGGGTCGACGGCGCCTTCGCAGCGCTCCGTGCATCGCTCCCCGACACGGGCGCGCCAGTCTCGGCCAACGCGAGTATCGTCGGCTCCGGCGTGGGCTCGTAGGTGAAGCCGACATAGGCGGCTGCGCCGAGCACTAGCGATGCGATGATGACATCACGCATGAGTATGGGCTGTCCTGTTCCCGGTGTTGCTATTAAACACCGCAAAAGCCGTTTCGTTCAAATCACGTCTTTACGTTTCGGTAAGTTTCCTCGTGATCACGCCGTGATGGAGCGCCGACTTTGGAGTCACCCGCCGATCCCGCGCCGTCTGATGCCGATGCCCGCCGCGCCGTAGCGCCCGTCATCGTCTATCCGACGACGTCACTCCCGCCCTCCGACGTCGATCGGAAGCGGTTTCCGCTCGATGCTCTCGATCTCGAGACTACGCTCCGAGTGCCGCCTCGCGATGCGCGGACGTTGTCCGTTCCGCGGGGACACGTAGTCCGCATCGTCAGCGTGGAGGGGCCACAGGTCGGCGATCTCAATCTCTGGAACGCGGACGATCTCAGCGAGCGTTTCTTTAGCGGCAAGACCCGAGCCCTACACGGAACGCATGTCGGCATGGGCGACCAGCTATGGAGTACGTTGCCCCATCTGCGACCGCTGGCGACGATCACGCGAGACACGCTTGGCTGGTATGGGTTCGATGCCGACGGGGGAGGGGTGCACGACGTGATCGGCACCCGCTGCGACCCCTATACGAACCGGCTTCTGACAGGCTCCGCCTACCATCACTGCTGCCACTCCAACCTGACCAGAGCGTTGGCCGATGCCTCCGGACTGCCGCTGGCCGAAGCCGAGCCGCTGGTGCATGACGTGCTCAACGTCTTCATGTGCACCGGCTTCACACGGGACACGCAGCGATATTTTATGAAGGCGAGCCCCGTTCGGCCTGGCGACTTTCTCGAACTCTTCGCCGAGATCGACTTGCTGATCGGATTGTCGACATGCCCGGGCGGCGATTGCGGCGCACAGCATTCCAGCGATGTCGCCTCGTGCTACCCGCTCGATATCGAACTCTACCGGCCGAAGGTCGAACCGAACATCCCAGCCCCGCAGCCGTCCGCCTATGATCGGAGCCACGGGCGTTGAGCGCGGCTCAAGTCCGCGATCGGTCCGCTACACGATGCGAGCTTCGGTCGCCGCGCGAAGCTCGTCTTCGGTCACGCCGTCTGCCATCTCGACAATGGTCAGCCCGTCTTCACCGACATCGAGCACACCAAGGTTGGTAATGATCCGATCGACCACGGCCGTGCCCGTCAACGGCAGCGTGCAGGACTTGAGGAGCTTCGATTCGCCCTTCTTGTTGGTGTGATCCATCACCACGACGACCCGACCGACGCCGGCGACGAGATCCATGGCGCCGCCCATGCCCTTGACGAGCTTGCCGGGGATCATCCAGTTCGCGAGATCGCCGTTCTCGGCCACCTCCATCGCGCCGAGGATGGCCATGGCGATCTTCCCGCCACGGATCATGCCGAAGGACTGGGCGCTATCGAAGTAGGCGGTGCGGCCGAGTTCCGTGATGGTCTGCTTGCCGGCGTTGATGAGGTCTGGGTCCTCGTCGCCTTCGTAGGGGAAGGGGCCCATGCCGAGCATCCCGTTCTCCGATTGGAGCGTGACGTCGATGCCGTCCGGAATGTAGTTCGCGACCAGCGTCGGGATGCCGATGCCGAGGTTGACGTACATACCGTCCTTCAGTTCCTGAGCCGCCCGGGCGGCCATCTGGTTCCGGTCCCAGGCCATCAGACGTTCCCCCCACTGGTTCCGACCGCGTCGCCCGCAGCGGCCGGCGCCGCATCGGTATCGGATCGGGGCCGCGTCGTGCGCTGCTCGATCCGTTTCTCGTGATCGCCCTCGATGAGCCGATGCACATAGATGCCGGGAAGGTGGATGCCGTCCGGGTCGAGGCTGCCGCGCGGCACGATCTCTTCGACCTCCGCGACGCAGACCTTGCCGCAGGTGGCCGCCGGTACGTTGAAGTTCCGGGCGGTCTTGCGAAAGACGAGGTTGCCCGTATCGTCCGCCTTCCAGGCCTTCACGATGGCGAGATCGGCGACGATACCGCGCTCCATGATGTAGGTCTCGCCGTCGAAGTCCTTGTGTTCCTTGCCCTCGGCGACCTGCGTACCGACCCCCGTCTTCGTATAGAAGCCTGGAATGCCGGCCCCGCCCGCGCGCATGCGCTCGGCGAGCGTCCCCTGCGGGTTGAACTCGATCTCGAGTTCGCCGGCGAGGTATTGCCGCATGAATTCTGCGTTTTCACCGACATAGGACGAGAGCATCTTCGAGACCTGCCGCGTCTGCAGGAGGATGCCGATGCCGAAATCGTCCACACCGGCGTTGTTGGACGCGAAAGTCAGGTTCTTCGTGCCGGCATCCTGTATCGCCTTCAGGAGAAGCTCCGGAATGCCGCACAAGCCAAAACCGCCCGCCGCTATCAACATGCCATCGTGCAGCAAACCGTCGAGCGCCGACGCCGCATCGGGGTAGATCTTCCTCAAGCCGAACACTCCTTAGAAGCAGCCGCAAACCGAACCCTAGCTAACGCGCACGGAGCGTCCGCGCAAATGCGCAGCGCGCGGATAGGAGCGGTCATTTCCGCTGCTCACGAGCGAAGAAGCACACTCTACGCACAGAACCGAGTGGCTGGGCTTAGCGAAGATGCATCGAGTGAAGGAAGCCACAAAGTGGCTGGGGAACCTGGACTCGAACCAGGACCGACGGAGTCAGAGTCCGCTGTTCTACCATTAAACTATTCCCCAGCAGGACGGTCGCCGTGAAGCGGACCGTCTTGCGGTGGCGGGGTTATAGGCTGAGGTTCGGATGGGTTTCAAGCCGGTTTCTTCGATTGTGTTTTCTCGCCCGAGATCGCTCTTCCTTTACCTTTGGCGATGCGCGAGCGATGATGGCGGCAAGCCCTGATCCGGAGCCGGCGTCCTGTCGGTCGGACCAGCGAGATGTATAGGTCGTGCGTTGAGCGAGAGCCTCAAAACCGATGGGAGCGCCCCCGATTGGCGGGCCCGGCAGGATGCTGTCCGCAGTCAAGGCGGCGCGCGACATGGCGTCGTCGGACAATCCCGCCACCGGGATCTCTATGCCGCGCTCGATCTTGGTACCAACAATTGCCGTCTCCTCATCGCGAGCCCGACGGCGGACGGCTTTCGCGTCGTTGACGCCTTCTCGCGCATCGTCAGGCTCGGCGAGGGGCTTACGCAGCATGGCCGGCTCGGGAGCGCGGCCATCTCCCGGACCATGCGGGCGTTGAAGGTCTGCCGCGACAAGGTCGCCTCGACCGACGTGCTGCGCAGCCGCTTCGTGGCTACCGAGGCTTGCCGGATCGCCGAGAACGGTCCGGCCTTTCTCGATGATGTCTATCGCGAGCTTGGCCTCGATCTCGAGGTCATCGACCGGCGCACGGAGGCCGAACTCGCGGTCAATGCCTGCCAATCGCTCATCGATCGCTCGGCGGCAGGCGTCCTTCTCTTCGACATTGGCGGCGGCAGCACGGAGATCGCCTGGCTCGAGCCCGTGGATGCGACGCGCCACGGCATGCGAGCCTGGGCCTCGTTGCCCTTCGGTGTCGTCAACCTCTCGGAGCGGTTCGGTGGCCGGGATGTGACGCCCGCGATCTTCGATGCGATGATCCAAGAGGTTCGCAACCAGCTGCCGGCCTTCGGCGCCTATGACCGGATCGTGGACGTCGTGAAGACGGGCTCCGTCCACATGATGGCGACCTCCGGCACGGCGACGACCCTGGCCGGCATCCATCTCGGGCTCCGGCGCTACGACCGGGCGCGGGTGGACGGGCTCTGGCTTGGCGGTGCTTCCATCGACGCGGCCATTGGCGGACTGCTCGCGATGACGCACGACGAGCGGTGCGCAAGCCCGTGCATCGGCGTCAACCGCGCGCTGTTCGTGCTGGCTGGCTGCGCGATCTTGCAGGCTTTGCGCGACGAATGGGGTATAGGCCCCTTGCGCGTGGCCGACCGGGGCCTGCGCGAAGGCATCCTGCGCGAACTGATGGAGCAGGATGCGCGCGAGCCACAGCCTGCCTGAGGACTGGACCCAGTGAAGAAACCGACAACCGGCGGCGCGGGCTTTCGCACGCAAAAGCAGCGCGTGAAGACCGCGAAGGGCCGCAAGACCTCGTCCCGCCTGTGGCTGCAACGCCAGTTGAACGATCCGTACGTGCAGCGGGCGCGGGCGGAGGGGATGCGAGGCCGTGCGGCCTATAAACTCGCTGAGCTCGACGAGATGTACGATCTCATTCCCCGCAACGGAATTGTGGTCGATCTCGGCTCGGCACCAGGCGGCTGGCTGCAGGTCGCGGCCAGGAAGGTGGGACCGAAAGGCCGTGTGGTCGGCATCGATCTGCAAGCGATCGATTCGGTGCCCGGTACGGAGTTTCTCCAAGCCGACTTCATGTCCGAGGAGGGTTTGGCCGCGCTCGAAGCCATGCTGTCCGGCGCGCGGGCGGACTGCGTCGTCTCCGACATGGCTGCCGCCGCGACGGGCCATCAAAAGACCGACCATTTGCGGACGATGGCGCTTGGCGAAGCGGCCGCTGCGTTCGCACATGACTGGCTGAAGCCTGGCGGAACATTCGCCGCCAAGGTCCTTCGCGGCGGCGGCGAGAAGGACCTGATGGACATGCTCAAGCGAGACTTCACCTTCATGAAGCATGTCAAGCCGCCGTCCAGCCGGGCGGACTCGTCGGAACTCTTCGTCGTCGCAAAGGGCTTTCGCGGCCGGGACGCGTTGGTGGGCGACGAGACGGGTTGATTTCACGCCGTACCATCGGCAAACAGCGCCATGGCGCGACTCATCGAACCCTTTGGCAGTGAAACTGCCCTCACCTTCGACGACGTGTTGCTGCGTCCCGGCTATTCGGAGGTGCTGCCGAATACGGTCGACGTCTCCACGCGGGTAACGCGCGAGATCGCCCTTAACATTCCGCTTCTCTCATCGGCGATGGACACGGTCACCGAGTCCGCCCTCGCCATCGCGATGGCACAGGCGGGCGGGATGGGCGTCATCCACCGCAACCTCAATCCGGAGGAGCAGGCGAGGGAGGTTCGGCGCGTCAAGCGGTTTGAATCGGGCATGGTGGTCGACCCGATCACGATCACGCCTGATGCGACGCTCGAAGACGCGCTGGTCCTCATGCGCGAACACAACATCTCCGGCGTTCCCGTCGTGGAGAATGCCGGGTCGCCCTCGAAGCTAGTCGGAATCGTCACCAATCGCGACGTCCGCTTCGCATCTGATCCAGCGCAGCCCGTGTCGGAATTGATGACAAGGGATGTCGTCACTGTTCGCGAGGGCGTCGGGCAGGACGAGGCACAGCGGCTTCTCCATCAGCACAGGATCGAGAAGCTTCTCGTCGTCGATGAGGATCACAACTGCATTGGCCTCGTCACGGTCAAGGATATCGAAAAGGCGACGCTGAACCCGCATGCGTCCAAGGACGCGCAGGGCCGCCTGCGCGCCGCCGCCGCTATCGGCACGAGCGACGGTGACATGGAGCGGGTTGAGCGGTTGCTCGATGCACAGATCGATATGATCGTCATCGACACGGCGCACGGACATTCATCCCGCGTGCTGGGCGTCGTCGATAAGGTCCGCCGCACGTCGAACGCGGTGCAGATCGTCGCCGGCAACGTCGCGACGGGAGAGGGCGTTAAGGCTCTGGTCGGAGCGGGTGCTGACGCGGTGAAAGTTGGTATCGGCCCCGGCTCCATCTGCACGACGCGCATCGTGGCGGGCGTTGGCATGCCGCAGCTGACGGCGATCATGGAAGCCGCAGAGGAGGGTGAGCGCTCAGGCGTGCCGGTCATCGCGGACGGTGGCATTAAGTATTCCGGCGACCTCGCCAAGGCTCTTGCCGCGGGTGCGGCCTGTGCGATGGTCGGCTCGCTCCTCGCCGGCACGGAGGAGAGCCCCGGCGAGGTGTTTCTCTACCAGGGCCGCTCCTACAAATCCTACCGCGGCATGGGCTCGATGGGCGCGATGGCACGGGGCAGCGCCGACCGTTATTTCCAACAGGACGTGCGTGACAACCTGAAGCTCGTGCCGGAGGGTATCGAAGGGCAGGTGCCGTTCAAGGGTCCGGCGATGAGTGTCATCCACCAGTTGATCGGCGGTCTTCGTGCTTCGATGGGCTACGTTGGCGGGGCGACCTTGGTGGAGTATCGGGACAAGGCCGAGTTCGTCCGAATTTCGAATGCCGGGCTGCGCGAAAGCCATGCGCACGACGTGATGGTGACGCGCGAAGCCCCCAACTATCCGAGCCCGTCATGAGGCCCGGCGCGCGTGTCGCCGCTGCCATCGAGGTTTTCGAGGCGACGGCCGAGGGTCGTCAGCCCATCGCCGAGGCGCTGCGAGAATGGGGCCGGACCCACCGTTTTGCCGGCTCGAAGGATCGCGCCGCCATTGCCGGCATCGCCTACGATATGCTCCGCCGCCGCGCGTCCGCTGCCGCATTAATGGGCGCCGACACAGCGCGCGGGATTGCGCTCGGCGCACTTCGGCTCGCGCGGGGGCTCGATGCGGAAGCCGTGGCGGCGCTCTTCGAGGGCGATAGCCACGCACCGGCTGCCCTGAACGATGATGAGCGAGCGCGACTTTCGGGCGAACTTCCGGAGGACGCGCCGGCGCACGTTCGCGGCAACTACCCGGAATGGCTACACGCATCGCTCGCCCGCGTGTCAGACGATCCGGCAGCCGAGGGCGAGGCGCTAGCGGCGCGGGCGCCGGTCGATATGCGGGTCAATACGTTGAAGGTCGAGCTCGAACGCGCTAATCGCGCGCTTCCGAAACCTGCCGATCCGACACCGCTCGCGCCTAACGGTCTTCGTCTCTCGCCCCCAGCCGACGGAGCCCGCGCACCGGACGTGCAGTCGTCGACCGCCTGGGCGAAGGGCTGGGTCGAGGTGCAGGATGAAGGCTCGCAGATCGCTGCGCTGCTTTCCGGTGCGTCCGCCGGCGAGCAGATCCTCGACCTCTGCGCCGGGGCCGGCGGTAAGACGCTCGCCCTCGCGGCGATGATGGAGAACAAAGGCCAGATCTACGCTTACGACACCGACGCGCGCCGACTGGCACCCATCCACGATAGGCTCGCGCGGTCGGGCGCGCGCAACGTGCAGGTCCGCCAGCCGCGCAAGTCTGAAGACCTCGGCGATCTCGAAGGTAAGCTCGACTGCGTCTTCATCGACGCGCCTTGCACCGGCTCCGGTACGTGGCGCCGTAACCCAGACGCCAAGTGGCGCCTGCGCGAAATGGCGCTGGAGAAGCGGCGCGAGGAACAGGTTACGGTCCTCGACCGGGCCAGCCGCCTCGTTCGGCCCGGAGGGCGCATCGTCTACGTGACGTGTTCGATCCTGCCCGAGGAGAACGAGGACCAGGTCGACGCTCTGCTTGCACGCGATACGACGCTTACCGTTCGCGACGCAAGCGAGGCCTGGCTGCAGCATGTCGGGGCGGAGGTGCCGCCGAGCGTCGTGGCCGGCTCATACATTCGCCTGTCGCCGCGGCGGTCGGGCACTGATGGATTCTTCGTTGCGCTGTTGGACAAGGCGGCCACGGCCTGATCCCGCCAGTGCTACGTCTTCCTGTTGTCCCTTTTCCCGGGGGGAGAAGGGACGTCGCCTCAACCGGATAGCTTCTATGACCGCCATCGATCACGATCTTCCTCTCGATGCGATGCGCGAGCGTATGCTCGTCGTCGATTTCGGCAGTCAAGTCACCCAGCTCATTGCCCGGCGGGTTCGCGAGGCGGGTGTCTTCGCCGAGGTCGTGCCATTTCAGAAGGCGGACGAGGCTCTGGCGGAGGGCGGCTGGGTCGGCATCATTCTCTCGGGAGGCCCTGCCAGCGTCAGCGGGGAGGGCACGCCGCGCGCGCCGCAATCCGTGTTCGAGAGCGGCCTTCCTATCCTCGGCATCTGCTACGGCGAGCAGACGATCTGCGCGCAGTTGGGCGGTACCGTCGTGCCGGCCGATGATCGCGAGTTCGGCCGCGCGACGATCGACGTCGTCGAGACCTGCCCGCTCTTCGACGGCGTCTGGCAGCCCGGCGAGACCCATACCGTGTGGATGAGCCACGGCGACCGCGTAACGGCATTGCCCGATGGCTTCCAGGTCGTGGCGCGGAGCGGCGGTGCGCCCTTTGCGGCCATCGCGAACGAAGATCGGCGGATCTACGGCGTGCAGTTTCACCCCGAGGTCAGCCATACCGCCGATGGCGGCAAGCTGCTCGCGAACTTCGCCCGCAGCATCGCAGGTGCCAGAGCGACGTGGTCCATGGACGCGTTCCGGCAGGCTCAGATCGAGAAGATCCGCGCTCAGGTCGGCAAGGGTCGCGTGATCTGCGCGATGTCCGGCGGCGTCGACAGCGCCGTGACGGCCGTATTGCTGCACGAGGCCGTCGGCGAGCAACTCTCCTGCGTCTTCGTCGATACCGGCCTCCTCCGCATGGGCGAAGCCGAGCAGGTGATGTCGCTCTTCCAGGGCGAATACGACATCCCGCTCGTGAAGGTCGATGCGGCCGATCTTTTCCTCGACAAGCTGGCCGGCGTCATCGATCCGGAGCGAAAGCGCAAGATCATCGGCGGCACGTTCATCGACGTCTTCGAGGCAGAGGCCGAGAAGATCGGCGGCGCCGATTTCCTCGCGCAAGGGACACTCTATCCGGACGTCATCGAGAGCGTGTCCTTTACCGGTGGCCCGTCCGTGACCATCAAGTCGCATCATAATGTCGGCGGTCTGCCCGAGCGCATGAACATGGCGCTGGTGGAGCCCATGCGAGAGCTCTTCAAGGACGAAGTGCGCGCGCTCGGCCGCGAGCTCGGCCTGCCCGAGAGCTTCATCGGACGGCATCCCTTTCCCGGCCCCGGTCTCGCCATCCGCTGCCCCGGCGAGATCACCCGCGACAAGTTGGAGACGCTACGCAAGGCCGACGCCATCTATCTCGACGAGATCAGGAAGGCCGGTCTCTACGATGCGATCTGGCAGGCCTTCGCCGTGCTTCTACCGGTGAAGACGGTCGGTGTTATGGGCGACGATCGAACCTACGAGCGCGTCTGCGCGCTTCGAGCCGTCGGCTCGGTGGACGGGATGACGGCCGACTTCTATCCGTTCGACATGGGCTTTCTCGCCCAGGTCGCGACGCGGATCGTCAACGAGGTGAAAGGCATCAACCGCGTCGTCTACGACGTTACGTCGAAGCCGCCTGGCACCATCGAGTGGGAGTAGGTCAGGCCACCCGCCGACCGAACGGCATAACGCCGCCCAGCAGCATGTCGGCGTCGACCAGGGGCAGGGTTCCGCAACCGAACCACGCCTTGAGGTCGCTCTGACCCACGGACAGATCGAACGTCTTCAGACCTTCCTCCGCAGCCCAGAGACCGGTTCGATAGACGAGTTGGCGGCCCGGCCCGAAGCGGCGAACGGTAGCATCGTCTGTCTGGCCGATGCGTAGACAGGTCAACCGATCGCCACGCCGGATGCCGAGGAGGCCTGCCACGGGCGCCCCGTCGAGCCATAGGGCGAAGAGCATCGAGAAGCCCGCAAAAGTGCTACCTGAGACGAGCTTCTCGTAAAACTCGCGATAACCCGGGCCTTCGAGCATGTAGGCGTTGCCCTTGGCCGGCACTCGCGTCCGTTGCGACGTCTTGATCATGTCGAAGACGGCTTCCCGGTCCGCCGGCATTTCGGCTGGCGCGAACCGTATATCGCCGAGGGCTTCGAGATTGCGCCACTCGCGGCGTAGTTCCTTCCGCTTCTTCCGGCTGAGGCGGTCTTCGAACGCCTGCGGCGGGCCGTGGACGTCAAGGGAATGACCGCTGAGATCGCTGATAGAGGCCCGTACGGCGCGCCCGAGAGGGTTGGACCGACCATCGACGTCGAGCGGCATCTTGTGGAGGCGAAGCGCGGCGAAGGGGCGAAGGGCTTCCAGCAACGCCTGAAACGAGGCGTCGATGTCCACGCGCTCGATCGGCAGGCGCGGGCCGACGACGGGGAGATTGTAGTCGGTGATACCGCGATCGGCGAATTCGATGATCGGAAGACCGTATTTCTTGCGGCGGATCAACGGCACCGCCATCGCGACCCGTTCCACGTCGTCCGCGAAGGGCGGAACGCCTGCGTCGTTCACCACGGCAACCAACGCGTCGATCTCCGTGTGGCGGGTGAAGCTCTCGTACCAGAGGGACAGCCAGCGTGGATCGGTGAAACCGATATTGGCGCCGAGGGATTCGGCCGGGCGGGCGTTTGCAATGCGGATGAGGAGGTCGGGGTCGTCGATGAGATCGACGGTGAATTTGCGCGGCTGTATCACGTCGCCACGTCCTGCATCGCGATCGCGCCGGAACTCTCCTTCCTCAATACGAATTCTCCCAACTCGCCGCGTCGGCGAGCGGCGTTCATCATCCCGGCCTTGCTAGCTGCGGTCTGCAGGAGATGGCGCACCCAGTAGCCGGGACCGGAGATCGGGCGAGCCGTCGTGCGCAGGCCGAAGCGGCGACGCAGGATTCCATTCGCCAGGTTCATCCGGGCGAGGCGGGCGATGCAGGGGGTGAGGTACTCGAACGTGACCGACACGTTCAGCATCGGGCCATTCTCGATGCGGTGAGGCGCGTTGTGGGGCCAGTGCAGCATCTCGCCGGCGCGAAGGGGCAGGACGGTCGCGCCGTTCTCGAGGACCGGCCGATAGGCGATCTTCTCGACGCCGTCATAGGCGATATCCTGCAATTGCTCGAGTGAAACGTAGGGCGGCGCGGCCGGATAGAGATGAGCCGTCTTCTCCCCGCGGAGCTGCAGCAGGGCCTGTCCCGGCAGATCGGCATGATAGTCTACGCAGGTGCCCGGCCCGGAAATTAGAATGCCCATCTTGCCCGGATAAGCGCCGAGATGAGGCACCGCTTCGTTGAGTTCGCTGAGGAGAGAGCGGAAGAGACCGGCATAGCACTCGTCCGCGGCGTCGACGGAACGAAGGTTTAGCCATAGCGGGCACTGGCCGAGATGGCCGATGACGTCCACGCCGGACAGTCCATCGATCCGCCCCGTCCGCCAAAGCCGCTCGTCCTTCGATGAACCCATGTGCACCAGACTGCGCTGGTCGGCGGGGAACCGATCGATCAAATCGGCCAGCGCTTCGTCGGTGAAGAGACCGGTCTCGGTCAGATGATGCGTCAGCTTGATCGGTATGCGATTCCACGCCTCTGTCGCGTCCGATGTCCAGTCGGAGAGCCGGAAGCGTTCTACGTCTTCTGACGGAGGTGTTCGTTCGACGGACATGCCCGTACTCCTGCGGAACACCCGCCCCAGGTCTCGAAGGACGCGGAATCGCGGGGCCAATACAACGGAGACTATCGACGTCGTCGGCTGTCCCATAGCGGGACGTTGTCAAAGGGTTAACGGCGCTGTTCCACTTGTGGACGGATGTTCAGGAAATGGAATGGCGCTTGAAACGAAAAAGGGTGCCAAAGGCACCCTCTCTCCAACCTGGATATCGGCCCGGAGCGCGCTCAGGCAGCCTCCTTCGCCTCCTTCTCGGCGTCTTTCTCGGCCTGCGCGGCCTGGATTGCCTTGAGGCGAAGCGGGGACTTGGTCAGCGCGACCTCGATCTCGTTCTGCGCCTCGGTATCCGTGGCGTTACGCACGGCGGCGACTTCCCGCATCAGCCGGTCGAGGCTCTGCTCGTAAAGCTGGCGCTCGGAGTAGGACTGCTCCGGCTGCTCGGCGGCGCGGTGAAGATCACGCACGACTTCGGCCACCTGGATGATGTCGCCCGAGTTGATCTTCGCTTCATACTCCTGCGCTCGGCGCGACCACATGGTCCGCTTCACGCGAGCGCGCCCCTTGCAGACCTCGATGGACTTGTCGATCTCTGCGGTGGAGGAGAGCTTGCGCATGCCGACGCTCTTGACCTTGCCGAGCGGCACACGGAGCGTCATCTTGTCCTTCTCGAAGTTGATGACGAACAATTCGAGTGGATAGCCCGCGACTTCCTGCTCTTCGATACCGGTGATCTGACCGACGCCGTGCGCCGGGTAGACGACATACTCGTTGACCTTGAAGCCCTGACGCTGGGCAATCTTCTTAGCTGCGGCCATAAATTCGCGGTCTCCTGGATATGATGCCCTCGGCGCAGGGGGGACCTGCGCAAGCGCTAGGCCCTGATGCGGAACCGCGCCAGGGCTGGGGTTCAAGCTGACGTACCGATCAAAGCGTTCTCGACAAACTGATTGGCTCTCGATCGGCCCGGTCTCGTTCCCGGGTTGGACAGTGGGATAGGGTCGGGCGCTACCGTGCTCGCCCGATTGGGTAACAAATGCTTAACACATTATTGCCCCGATTGGAAGCAGCGCCTTTCTCCGTGCCTTCACAGAGCTTAGTGATAAGATGTTGAAAGACCCTTGGTGGAAAAGGGAAACTTTGTCCCGTTTACCACCTTTGGAAACGCATGGGCGGCCATGGGCGGCTTGGCCGTGTCAATCCGAAGGCTAGTCGCCCTCGCCAGGATTGGCGGAGAAGAACTTCTCGAACTTGTCCTTCTCCCCGTCGTGCGTCTCGGCGTCCGCCGGAGGATCGCGCTTTACCGTTATATTGGGCCACTGGTCGGCATAGTCCGCGTTGACTTTCAGCCACTTGTCGAGCCCGGTCTCGGTGTCTGCCTTGATGGCATCAGCCGGGCATTCCGGCTCGCACACACCACAGTCGATGCACTCGTCCGGGTGGATGACGAGCATGTTCTCGCCCTCATAGAAACAGTCGACCGGGCAGACCTCCACGCAGTCCATGTACTTGCACTTGATGCAGTTCTCGGTGACGACATAGGTCATTCGGGCAGGTCTTTCTGGGCGAATTCGCGAGGGGACGGACGGCGTTGGCGTAGCCTTTAGCCCTCGCCGTCCCCATCCCGCAAGATGTCGCTGCGGGCGGCGTCGAGCCGGCGGCGGTCGCGTTTGGTGGGGCGTGGGCCGACGGGCTCATGACGCGGCGGCGGCGGCGGGCTGCGGTCTTCGTAGAGCGCCTGGGCCTCCGCAGCCGGCCCGCGACGCTCGCCAATCGCCGCGATCGCGAAGACGAGAATACGGCGCTCGAGCGCGATCGTGAGGACGTCGCCCGGTCGAACGGCCTGTTTCGTCGCTGCGACGATCTCTCGGTTCAGGCGGACCTTGCCACCCGCGACGAGCTTTTGCGCCAACGTCCGCGTCTTCACCACGCGGGCGTGCCAAAGCCATTTGTCGATCCGCTGCGTGGGAACCGGCCCGGCGATCTCTGCGTCCATACCCGTCAAGTCTGCTCGGGCGCCCCTTCTGTGGTCTGCGCGGATGTGTTGGCCGGAGCGGTGTCGGGGCTCCGATCCTCAGTCGGGGTCGCAGTGTCGGTCTTCGCCTCGGCAGGACCCTTGCCGCGTTTCGGTCTGCGCTTTCTGTTCGACTTCTCATTGGGTTTGTTGGCCGGTGTCTCCGGCTTCGCCAGCGAGTTCTTCAACGCCAACAAGGCCGCGAAAGGCGAATCGGGATCGGGCCCGCGACGGGGCGGCGGAGAGGCCTGGCGGTCCGGCTGCGGTCGTGGACCTCGCTCTCGCTGAGGGCGCTCGCCGCTTCTCTCGAACTTGGGCTTGCGAGACCGGGCGAACTCTGTGCGCGGGGGCCCACGGCGGCCCGGCCTGTCGTCGCCGTCTTGCCGCGCGCGGCGGTCGGGTCGACCGCCTGTCTGACGGCGTGCGGCGCGCCAGATCTGGACCTCGACCATTTCAGGCGTCGCCTCGACGTCAGGCGCAGCCTCGGCCTGCGTATTCACCTCGGACGGTGCCTCGACCGAGGCCGGCTCTTCGGCAGTCTGCGCGCTCTCCACTGCGGCGGCGGTTTCCGCCGCGTCGAGTGCGGCTATCGCCGCCTCACCCCTGTCTTCCGGCGCAACGGTCGCTTCGTTCGCCGGAGCTTCGGGCGACGCGTCCGCCTCCAGTCCTTCGACGATGGACGCCGCTTGGCCTCCTGCATCGGAATCCGAGGGAGGTTCGGGCGCGACGGTAGCGGCCATTGCCTCACCGTCATTCTCGCCGTCCACCCGCGCAGGAACGGCGACACCCGCCGCGCCCTCGGACTTGACGACGGTCAGCATTTCGCCGTCCGCGGCGGATGCAGCATCAGGCGCGGCGGCCTCTGCAGGTCTATCGGCGTCCGCAGGCTTCGCCTCGGTTTTGACGGTTGGCTTGTCCCTGCCTTTCGGATCGGGCTTCGCGTCGAGAACCGCGAGTACGCTCGCCGGTATCTGTTTCGTCTCAGGCTTGTAGCCGAGAGACTTGAGGATGGACGCGAAGGCTTCCGACGAGGCACCGAGAAGCGATGTCATGTCCTGCGTGACCCGGAAGGCTCCACCCATGGCGCCGGCCGGGCGGTTGTCGCCCGAACCCTCGCGCCACGATAGGGCCGGGCGGATGTTGTCCGCGAGCCGCTCCAGGATGTCGACGCGCACGCAGAGATCGCCGGCGGGATAGTAACCGGATGCCATGTACGCGCCGTCCGGCGTCTCCTTGTCTCGCGCGAACGAGGTGCGCCCCGACAGGGCGATGCGGGGCAGGTCCTCGAGTCCATGCGCCTCCAGCGCGTCGTTCTTGAGCGCCCAGAGGAGGATTGTGAGCGCGCGGGGGGCGGGCTTGAGGAGGATGGGCACGTAGAGATGATGCGCGCCGAAGCGAAGGCCGAGGGCGCGCAGCTTGGCGCGCTCGCCTTGCTCGATCTGCTTGACGTCGTTCATCACGGCCGTGCGCGGCAGGATGCCAAGCGTTTCCGCAAGCTGGTATGCGATGCCGCGCGAGATGCCCTCCAAACCCTCGGCAGTCTTCAACTCGAAGAGCGGGCGAAGAAGGTTCGTCACGTGGTGGTCGAGCCAGGTATCGAGCCGTGCCTGCACCTTGTCGCGGTGCGGTCCGGTCAGATGCTCGTCGGCGATCAGGCGCACGCGCGGCTTTAGAATGTCGTCCGTCGCGTCGAGCTTCGCGACAGGTTGGCCGTCCCATCGCAGCATAGCGTCGGACGCGAGAATGAACGAACCGTCGCCTGCCTCCGCCAGCTTGTCGGCTCGCAGATTTACGGCCTGACCGAGTGCGGCCTGGGCGGCCGAACGCAACGTCTTGTCCTGGCTGGCGTCCTCGGTTCGCTCCGGCGCGAAGACGAAGCCTTCGAGCCGGCCCACCGGCTGACCCTCGACCAGCACCTCGCCCGCATCCGTGATCTCGGCTTCCAGCATTGCGTTCTCTCTCAGGCGGCGCATCAGGACCGAAGTGCGCCTGTCGACAAATCGTTGCGTCAGCCGCTCGTGCAGCGCGTCCGACAGCTTGTCCTCGATAGCCCGGGTTGTGTCCTGCCAATGGGCCGGATCGTCAAGCCAATCCGGCCGATTGGCGACGAAGGTCCATGTCCGCATATGGGCGATGCGATGGCTCAGCGTGTCGATATCGCCGTCGAACCGCTCGCAATGGCCGATCTGCTTGGCGAACCAATCGACCGGGATCTTTCCTTCGTTCGACAGGAAGCGAAAGAGGTTGAAGACGAGGTCGGCGTGGGAGTTCGGCGAGACCTTGCGGTAATCCGGCACGAGGCAGGACTCCCACAATCGGTGCACGTCGTCGCGCGTGGCGGCGAGGTCCATGATCTCCGGCCGCTTGCGCGCGATCTCCAGCACCTGCACGTCCGGCCCGGGCGGTGCGCGGGTGAGGCCGTGCTCCCTTGGGATGATGTCGAGCGAAGCTGCCAGGCGCTCGACCGATCCGAAGTCGAGGTCCGGGTTGCGCCATTGGAAGACCTTATGGGCGTCGAAATTGTGGGTTTCGATCTTCTCGACCATCTCGTCGTCGAGCGGATCGACCCGGCCCGTGGTACCAAACGTGCCGTCATTCTTGTAACGCCCGGCGCGGCCGGCGATCTGCCCCATCTCGGCAGGATTGAGCTGTCGAAACTGGAAGCCGTCGAATTTCCGCGTCGAGGCGAAGACGACGTGGTCGACATCGAGGTTGAGCCCCATGCCAATCGCGTCCGTCGCGACGAGGTAATCGACCTCGCCCTCCTGATAGAGCGCGACCTGCGCGTTCCGCGTGCGCGGGCTGAGCGCACCCATCACGACCGCCGCACCGCCTCGCTGGCGCCGGATCAACTCCGCGATCGCATAAACCTCGGAGGCCGAGAACGCGACGATGGCCGAGCGCTGCGGGAGGCGCGTGACCTTCTTGTGGCCGGTGTGCGCCAGGATCGACATGCGCGGCCGGGTGACGACCGAGACGCCCGGCATCAGCCGCTCGATGAGGGGGCGTGCGGTGTCGGACCCCAGTAGCAGCGTCTCTTGCGAGCCGCGTGCATGCAGCATCCGGTCGGTGAAGACGTGGCCGCGTTCCAGGTTGGCTGCGAGCTGGACTTCGTCGATGGCCAGGAAGGCCGGCTCCACATCGCGTGGCATGGCCTCGACCGTGCAGACCCAGAAGCGCGGGTTCTTCGGCTTGATCTTTTCCTCGCCCGTGACGAGGGCGACCTGATCCTCTCCAACCCGCGCGGCGATGCGTCCGTAGACCTCGCGCGCAAGGAGACGCAGCGGCAGGCCGATGACGCCGCTCTCGTGCGCGATCATCCGCTCGATGGCGAGATGGGTCTTGCCGGTATTGGTCGGCCCGAGGACGGCGGTGACACCGCGCGAGCGCATGTGCGGCGCGCGCGTGAAATCGCTCCGGGATGGGGAGCGGGCGGGCGCGTCAAGATCCATGGGGGAGGGCTCGCGGATAGGGGCGGTCACGCGGCACGGGCCGCGCATCCTTCGTAGGTCGTTCCGGAATGTAGGGAGTGTGGCGGCCCTCGGCTACCGGACGGACGCGCTTTTCGGTAACGGCTTGGCCGCGAAGCGACGGGCCTTGATGACGCCGGTGCCGACGGAGGTCTTCGCCGTCAGCTTGTAGGGCGCCAGAACCTTCGTATCGCCGACGGGTGCGAGCCAGAGGCGAATGTCGGCCTGGCTCTCCGCCTCGGAGATTTCCTTGCGGCCCTTCCGGTGGCCCGACACGGCCTTGAAGATGATGCGGCAGATCACGGCGGGGCCGGAATAGCCGTCCGCGGACACGGTCTCGCCGCCGATATGGCGCAGCTTGATGTCGAAGCGGGCGCGGCCGTCATAAACCGGGATTGTGCGGTTGCAGGCATCGCCCGCCATCGCCTTCGCTACGTTCGAGACGGGCACGACGAGCATGCTCAGCGGATCGACCACGCCGCGCTTGTGCGCCTTCGTGACGGGCACGCGCTCGTTCATCCGATCGAGCGGGGGGACGACATTGGCGGCGGTGACGTTGCCGCCGCGTAGAGCGATGCCGATAGCGAGGTCTTCTCCGCCCGACGTTTCCGAATAGTCGTAGCGGCTCGGGACCGGCTTGTTGCGTGCGAACGTACCGACGCTCGCAACGCGGCCCTTGCCCTGCGCGAACAGCTGCGCCACGCCGCTGATCTTGCCGCCGCCCGCAAGACGGTAGGCCTTGTCATTGACAGTCGCGTCGAGGTTCACCTTGCCGATGGGGACACCTGCCAGCGAGACCGAATAGGACCCGCTGAAGCTCGTCCAGTCCGCCGCGAGAGCAGATGTGCTGAGCATCAAGGAGAGCACGCCGGCAGACGCGACGCCGCAAAGCGCGCGTGGCGGAAACGCACGCGCCAGGGTTCTCGATATCGACACGTGCACAACTCCCAATCGGCCCAACGACCCCAGCCGCCCCGATGTTGACGGCACATGGTTAACGTTGCCCGAATGTATGGCGGATGAACGGCAGGCCGCGCTACCCAATAGACTGCCGACAACCCGCCGCTGCCGGTTGACGCCGTCGCCCTCCGCCACTAAACACCGCGCACGCTGTCAAATTCCCTTTTGGCCGCCGGCTTTCGCTCGCCGTATCGGCACCTGCGAATCCGTCGTCGTACCCCGAAGGGCGAACCCAAGGAATATCCCCATGGCCCGCCGTTGTGAGCTGACCGGCAAGGACGTGATGACTGGCAACAATGTCAGCCACGCCAAGAACAGGAGCCGCCGCCGGTTCCTGCCCAATCTGAACGTTGTGACGCTGGCTTCCGAGTCGCTCGGCCGCGCCTTCCGGCTGCGCGTCGCGATGAGCTCGATCCGCACGGTCGAGCATCGCGGTGGCCTCGACGCCTTCCTGATGAAGGCTAAGGTCGACGAGCTTTCGCCGAAGGCGCGCGAGATCCGTCGCCAGGTCAAGAAGCAGGCTGCCGAGTCTGCGGCCGCTACCGCCTAGCTGCTCTCGCCGCCCTTTGGGGCTGGCGTATCGAGAATGGACAGACTGATGTCGATCGATCGATCCGCTCGGGGCCTATGGGCCCCGATCGCGTTCATGTGCGCCGTCGTGGTCGCATCGAACGTGTTGGTTCAGTATCCGGTTCGCCTCCTCGGCCTGCAGGACTTGCTGACCTGGGGCGCCTTCACCTATCCGCTGGCCTTCCTCGCTACCGATCTGACCAACCGCCGGTTCGGCCCGCGCGCCGCGCGCCGGGTGGTCTATGTCGGTTTTGCGCTTGCCGTCGTGCTATCGGTATGGCTGGCGACTCCGCGTATCGCACTGGCGTCCGGAACCGCGTTTCTCGTCGCGCAGCTGATGGATGTCGGGATCTTCAATCGGTTGCGTGAGGGCGCTTGGTGGCGCGCGCCGCTGGTCTCGTCGGTGATCGGATCGCTGGTCGACACCGCTCTCTTCTTCACCCTCGCCTTTGCGGCCTTGCCGGGTGCGGTTTGGCCGCTCTCCATTACCGATGGCTTCGCGATCGAGTACGCGCCGTTGCTCGGGTCCGCGCTCGACGCGCCGCGTTGGATGTCCTGGGCGCTGGGCGACCTTGGTGTGAAGATCCTCACGGTCAGCCTCGCGCTCATCCCCTATCGGCTGCTCGCACTGCGAACGTCGGGACCTGTCCCCGCCGTTTAGGGCGCCTCCGGCCGAGGTTGCCTTGATCCGATGCCGTCCTGCGGCGTGGTGGTCTGCCGCACGCCACAGCCCGATGCCATCCGCATCGTGCGAGGATCGCAACCCACCCACCACGCCCCCGGACGCCACCCTCCACACGGCTCGCCCGTGTACGCCGGCTGCGTCGCAGCCTCCCGCACGATATGCGGCACCGCAACGCTCGGCTCTCCTGGCCCGACGAACACGGGCGAGCCGTCAGGCAAACCAACCTCGGCCGGAAACGCTCTAAGGTCTTTCCTCGGTTCGCCAGCGCCCCATGTCAGAAGGGCAGACAGGCCTTTCTGATGAGGACCCCCAATGATCGGTTTCGAAGACCTCCGCTCCCTGATCGCATCGACCGGGGAGGCGCATGTCAGCCTCTTCATGCCGATGCACAAGTCCGGACAGGATGTGCGGCAGAATCCGATACGCATGAAGAACGCGATCAAGGCGGCCGAAGCCAAGCTTAAAGAGCATGACATCTCACCGGACGGGCTCCTGGATGAGCTTCATACCAAGCTGGCCGACCACGACCTCGCCGACGGCTTCTGGCAGCATCAGGATCACGGTCTCGCCGTCTTCGTGGAGCCGGGCAGGACGCACTGGTTCAAGGTGCCGATCGATCTCAAGGAGGTCGTCCACGTCGGCCGGACGTATCACGTCAAGCCGCTGCTTCCGCTGCTTATGCGCGACGGTACGTTCTATGTCCTGGCTTCCAGTCAGGACCGCACGCAGCTCTTCGAGGCATCCCGCTATGCCATGGAGCCGATTAGCGACGATCGCATCCCCGAGTCGATAGAGAAGCTTCTCGGTATGACGGATTACGAGGACCAGGACGCGTTGCGCACTGCTGGTCCGACGGGGCCGGTCGCTGCCACGGGCGGCAATCCGGCTGCTGTCTCGGCTTCGCAGGGGCCGAGCGCGAAGGACTACAAGACGACCGAATTGAAGCAATACGCCGTCCAGATCGGCAACGGCGTCGATGCGGTTCTTGGCGGCAAGGGCCACCCGCTCGTGCTGGCGGCGGACGACAAGCTGCTGGGCATGCTTCGGGACGAGATCAGCTATGTCAATATGCTGGAAGCTGGCGTCCGCGACCAGCCTTGGTCCGGCCACACGGAAGCCGATCTTCATGCCAAGGTCTACGAGATCGCCCGGCCGAAACTCGAAGAAGACCGCAACGCCGCCATGGAGCGGGTGACCGCACGATTGAACGATGGCGGCGAGGGGGCTTCCGACGATATCGAGACCGTAGTCGCGGCCGCCGCCTTCGGGCGCGTCGAAGCATTGATCGTCGATCAGAAGGCGGAGGTCTGGGGCGGTTTCGACGAGAACAGTGGTAAGGTCCGGTTCGCGTCCCTCGGCGATCCGACAGCCGTCGATCTCATCGACCTTGCGGTCGTGAAAACGCTGGGCAACGGCGGGCAGGTCTACAGCTACCCGCTAGCGATGGAGAAGCCGCCGGCTAAGGTTGCCGCAATATTAAGATATTAGCGCGAAACTGAATCGATGTTCCGGCGTTGTGCTACTTGAATGACGCCATAACCTCGGTGTTTCGCCATGTCTTCGCAGGCAGCCTTGATCATCGCCACCGTGTTGCTGACCGCTCTCGCGGCCGGCTTCGGCGCGACCTATGCCGAGCAACATGCGCGGGCGATTGGCGGGTCGAATAGTCTCGCGGTCACGTATATCAGCGCCAATAGCTGAACGCGATGGCGATAAGTCGCCTTCTTCCCTACGCTCTCGCCATCGTCGCCATCGAACTCGTCGGCGGGCTGATCGGTTACTCGACGTCTCAAGCGATAGACGGGTGGTATCGGCCACTCACCAAGCCGATGTTCAATCCGCCGGATTGGGCATTCGGCGTCGTTTGGCCGATCCTCTACGCGCTCATAGCCATAGCGGGCGTAATGGTCTGGCGCAGCCGCGATCAGAGGCGTCGACCCGCGCTTATGGTCTACGCAGCCCAACTCGCGATGAACTTCGGCTGGACTTTCGTATTCTTCACCGCCGGGCTTACGGGTGTTGCGCTCGTCTGGATCGCGGTGCTGCTTGCGCTGATAGTCCTCACCATCGTGAAGTTCGCGGCCATCCGACCGTTGGCGGCTTGGCTGCTGGTTCCCTACGCCGTCTGGGTCGCGTTCGCCACGTACCTCAACGCCGGGATCTGGCTGCTGAACGGCTAGAGTTCTGCCATCGTCGCGTGGGTGCGCAGGCACTCTTGATAGACCTCCTGAACCGCATCGCGCGCCGCACCCACCGATACGCGAGGCTCTGCGTCCCGTATCGTCGTCAGAAGAGCGGCTTCGTGCTCGCGAAGCTTCTCGAGGAACACGGCGTCCGGGTCCGATAGCAGGGCCTGGAAGTCGGCGTAGAGGCGGTCCGCGAGGTTGCTCCAGCTTTCGTCGTCCGGTGCATCGCCGGAAAGATAGGGTAGGAGCTTCACCGCGCCGCGCTCGCGTTCCTCGGCCATTCGGGCGAAGAGCTGGCGGATCTCAGGCGTACGGGACGCTTTGGCCGCTTCCTCGTAGAACACCTGCCCGTCGCGCAGGGTACTGAGAATATCGTGCAGGGCGGCATCGCTCTCGGGGGTCGTCATGGGGTGTCCTCAGAATGGCCAGATCCAGAGGATCATCGGCACGGATATCAACAATACGACGAGTTCGAGCGGAAGGCCCAATCGCCAGTAGTCGGTAAAACGATAGCCACCGGGACCCATCACGAGCATGTTGGACTGATGTCCGATCGGCGTCAGGAAGGCGGCCGATGCGCCGATGGCGACGGCGATCAGGAAGGGATCGATCGAGACGCCAAGCGCCTTGGCGACCGCGATGGCGATCGGCGCCATCACGATGGCGGTGGCGGCGTTGTTGATGACGTCGGTCATCCACATGGTGACCACGAGGACGATGGACAGCACGCACCAGGCCGGCCAGTCGCCCGAGAACGCGACGATCGTTTCGGCGACAATCCGCGTCAATCCCGTCGCTTCGAGCGCCTGCCCGAGCGGGAACATGGCGCCGAGGAGAACGACGATGGGCCAGTCGACACCGCGATAGAGGTCGCGTACCGGCAGCAGGCCCGTTAGCACATAAGCGACTACGGCTGCGACGAAGGAGACGGCAGCGGGCATCCAGCCCATCGCAGCAATAGCGATCGCGACCCCGAAGATGGCGACGGCCAATACGATCCGCCGCTCGACCCCGACGGAGATGTCCCGCTCCGCCAAGGGGAGGAGGCCGAGGTCGGACAACCGCTCGGAGAGATCGTCGGCTTCGCCCTGAATCAGGAGCACGTCGCCGGCCTGAAACGTTATATCTCGAAGGCGCGGTCCAAGCCTCGCACCGGCGCGCGACACGCCGAGTACATAGCCCGTGCGGCCAAGCCGGCGACCGACGAAGCGCATCCGCCGACCCTCCAGAACCGAGCCGGGCGGAACGACGGCTTCGACGTGGCGAATGTCTTGCCAGTTATGGTCAGCGATGCGGTGGGGCTCGTTGCCTTTCAAGAGCGTCAGGCGCCCCGGTTCCGTCAGTTCGGCGAGGCTTGCCGGATCGGTCTGAACGATAAGGGCGTCGCCGGCCCGTAATGTGAGATACCGCGCGAAGCTGAAGGCGCGATGATCGCGCTCCAGGCCGACAATCTGGACCGCCTTATCGGCCACGCCCGGCACGTCCCGAAGGGGCTTTCCGATAAGCGCCGAGTCCTTCTCGACGCGGAGTTCGGTGAAGTAGCTGCCGACATCGAATGTCGTCAGGTCCGGCGCGCTGCCTTCGCGGGATGTGGGTAGGAGCCCCCGCGCGGCGATGGTGATGAAGGCCAGCCCGCCGAGCGCGACCGCGAGCCCGACCGGCGTATAGTCGAACATGTTGAATGCTTCGCCCGTCTCCGCCCGCCGGAAGCTCGCGATAATGATGTTGGGCGGCGTGCCGATCAGCGTCGTCATGCCGCCCAGAAGCGAGGCGAAGGCCATCGGCATGAGAAAAAGGGCTGGGGAGCGCAGGCGCTCGCGCGCCGTTTCGATGGCGACCGGCATCATCAGGCCGAGCGCGCCGATATTGTTCATGAAGGACGACGCGACGAGGACTCCGCCCGTTAGCGAGCCGAGATGACCGTAGAAGGTCTCCGTCAGCGGCCTCGTCCGTCTCGCGATCAGCGCGACCACGCCGGTGGCCTGCAAGGTGCGGCTGATGATGAGGACGGCCGCCACGGTCACGACGGCGGGGTTCGAGAAACCGAGGAACGCATCTTCGACCGATACGATGCCCGACACGACGACGACGAGCAGCGTGAGGACCGCCACGACATCATGGCGCACGCGGCCCGACGCGAAGAGGGCGAGAGCGGCCACGAGGGTAAGGCCGACAAGCCACTGGGACACGTTCAACGTCGAGGCGATCACGGGTCCGCTCCACTGCGCCGCTGGCGGCCGGGTTCGGTCCCATTGATCACCGTGCCGGCGCCGGCGTCAACCGGCGACGACCGGTGGGGTCTAGTCGTCGCTCGGAGTAGGAATGGCCTCGATCGTTCCCATAGCTCGCATCTTGGGCATTCCCGGGACGATGCAGGCGTAGTCGAACGTGCCGGCCTCCATGGCCGTCATGGCGATCTCGACCGACCCCGCAGCGGGAATGCGGGCGAGAAGGGCACCCTCCTCGGTCACCCAGGCCTGTCCGCCCTCGCGGTCCGCGATCTCGGCTGTCTCGAAGAGTTCGGGCGCCGTAAAGTCGAGCGTTCCGCCACCGCCGTTCTTCAGGAGAAGGACGACCATGTTGTCGACCGGGATGCGGAACGTTTCGGGCGCGCAGGCGGGGGTCTGACCGTCGAGGCTCATGACGATCTCGATCGGAGCGGGCCGGATGCCGTCGGGCGTGTTCGGATTGGCGGGGTCCTGCGCCCAAGCTGAGCTGGCGAGAAGTGCGGTCGCAAGGACCAGGGATGAGCGAAGCATGGCGATGTCCTTCATTGTCAGCCGTCGAGTTCGTCGACCCAGCGGACATAGGCGTCCGGGTCGAACTTCCGTTTGAGGCCGGAGGGTTTCATGGAGCGGACCTTGCCGAAGCCCGGTTGGACGGGCCAGGGGCGGTCGTGAATGCCGAAAAGCCAGGACACGTTCGAATAGGAATTCGCGTCCCGTCCATCGAGGAAATACTTGTTGTTGAGGTAGAGCGTCGTCTCGAAGGCCTCTTTGCCGCCGGGCATCCAATAGACGATCTGCTTTCCCCAATACATGCGCATGTGGTTGTGCATGTAGCCGGACTTCAGCATCTCGCGCATCGCGGCGTTCCAGTAGGGATCGTCCGTCTCGGCGGCCTCCAACTGTTCGACCGTGTAGGTCGCGTCGCGCTTGTCGTCCGCGTGTTCAGCGAGCGTTGTCTTAGCCCAATCGGGAATGCTCGCCCAAGTCCCGTAGACAGGCTCGTAGGAGACGAAGTTGTTCGCCAGCTCGCGCCGCACGACCAGCTCTTCGATATATTTGGAGGCGTCCGCCGAGGTGCCATGCGCCGACGCTTTCACCCGACGCACGGCCTCGACCGGTGAGATCATGCCGTAGTGAAGGTAGGGCGACAGCATCGATGTCGCCGGTCTAGACGGCTCGTTCCGGTTTTCGTCGTAGCCGTCGAGATGCGTCCGCAGGAAATGCGTGAGGTGGCCATAGCCCTCCGACGTCCCGCCCTTGAAGCGCGAGACGCGGGGCACGGTCCCGTCTGTCTCGATAGCGGCGAGGCAGGCCTCGACATCCGTTGGATCGAGATCGCTTTGGAGATGCACGTCCCCGACGCCTGCCTCCATCGTTCGGGGCTCCAGAGCGTGCAGATAGTCCTGGATGTGGCGCTGGATCTTGGGTCGGATCGTTCGCGCAGCGCTCTCCAACTTCGTGGATGCGACTTCGAGCGGAACTACGGCGTTGGCCTCGACCTGAACGAAGCGCTTGCCGACGTCGGCGGAAACCCGCCTCCGCCACTCCCGCTGGAAGGCGAGGTAGCCGCGGTCGGTGACCACGACGGACGCCTCCTTCGCGACGTCCAGAACCGTGCCGACGATCTCGTTCAGCTTGAAAACGAATGGAATGCCGCGATCTCGCAGCGACTTCGCCGTCTCGGCCAGACCCTCCAGCATGAAGGCATAGCTGCGCGCATTGCCTTCAGGAAAGTCGTCAATGAGGACGAAAAGGACGACGAGCGGCTCGCCACGACTATTGGCGACTTCGATTGCGTACTCGAGAGCTTGGTTCTGTTCGGCGCGCTGCGAGGCTTGCATCCAGTAGAGAACGAACCGACCGTCGGCGTCCGGTTCGGCGTCGTTCAGCGTCTGAAGGCGGGTGTCTTCTATCATGTCCTACTGACCCGACCTAGCGAACGGAGCCGCCGCGACCACGATCGGCCGCGTCCTGCACCGTCTCCTCATCCTGCTTGACGGGATGCGGAATGGGCTGCGCACCGGATTCCTCGTCCGTCGATAGCGACGCAGCGGCGGCGCGGTGGTCGCTGGTGTGGCCTTCGCGGTGTTGGTCCGCCGGCGGTGTCGAGTTGTCGGGCGAGCGATGACCGAGACGCTTGCCTGCGGGCTCGGGCTTCAGAGTGTCGTCGGTCATGGCGTGAGGCCTTTCGAGGCTGGTGAGTTCGCGCTTGAGGAGTGCGAGGTTCTTGGTGTTCGACTTATGGAAGAAGTCGGCGATGTCGCCGACGATCGGAACGAGCCCAAGCGCGAGATCGACACCGACATTGGCTCCCATGCGGGCAAGTGTTCGTTTGCGCGCGCCGGCGCGGTGCGCCTCGAGGATGAGGTATCCAGAGATCGCGGCCGTCGCGGCGTCGCCGATGCCCGGGATGAGGCCGATCACACCGTCGAGCCCGACCTGCCCGACGATCGGCAGCCGAAACTGTCGGTCCAGCACGCGCTCGAGCATTTCGATGCGGACCAAGCGTCGGGCATGTGCCTCGTCGGGGCGATCAGCGATATAGATCTCGCTGTAGGCTTGCACGGACATCGGGTTCTCTCGGTCGCTTCGCGGCAAGGCGGCTGTGCCCCGCTCCCAGCCTGCGATGAACGGTGTCGATCGCCCGTTCGTTCCGCAGATCGCCCGGCGCTATCCTGTCGCGGCCAATTGCACCGGCTGGTCGACGCGAAGGCGAAGTAGGGCGCGTAGCCCGTCAGGCCGCCAGTCGAAGGTCGCGCCCCCGTCGAGCTGCGCCAGCACGTTCTGCGTCATGGTCAGGCCGTAGCCGCGCCTGTCCGGCTCATGCGTGGCGCCGCCGCCGGTCTCCAGCCATTCGATGACGAGAAAGCGGTCGCCGTCGAGAATGTCGATATCCCCGCGCAGGGCGAGCGCGCCGCTGGTGCCGAGGGCGCCATGCCGCACGGCATTCGTTCCCAACTCGTGAAGCGCGAGGCTCAGGGCCTGAACTGTCTGCGGGTCGATCCGCAAAGGCGGAAGGTTCGCGTCGATCGGCTCGCCAACGGAAATCTTGAGGACGCCGCGAACGACCGTCTCCACGGATACGGGCTGCCAGTCGGCTTGGAAGAGGAGATCGTACGACGCCGACATCGCCTGAATGCGCGAGCCGAAATCGCGGACGAAGGACTGTACGTCGGTCGCCCGACGACTGGAACTCGTCGCGATGCTGCTGACGACCGCGAGCTGGTTCTTCACCCGGTGCGCGAGCTCGCGCATGAGAATGTCGCGAGACGATTCGGCCTCGGCCCGCGCGCGCTGGATGGCGTCGGTGTCGTAGGCCTGCCGCAGTGCGTTGCCAAGGAGGTCGAGATAGGCCGGTTCGCCGGACTTCACGATGAAGTCCCGCGCGCCGGCCTTCAGTGCCTCTACCGCGATTGCCGCGTCGTTCACGCCGGTGATGCAGACGACGGGCGTCTTGTCGCCACGCCCGCGCAGGTCTCGCAACACGTCGATGCCGGTTCGATCGGGCAGGTTCACGTCGAGACCGATGACGTCGAACCCGTCGCGCATGATCATGCCGAGCGCGGTCTCGCCATCCCGTGCTGTCGCGATCTCGAATCCGAGCCCGGCGAGCCGTTGCTTTACAAGCGTGAGATGCTGCGCGTCGTCGTCGACGAAGAGCAGACGGAGCGATTGTCGGACAGGCGTCGCCCGACCTTTCATCCGATGCTCGTGCATCAGGCTTCGCCCGTGGGCGCGTTCACCATCTGAGGGAGGAGACCGAGTTGCTGGACGGCCTCAGCACAACACTCATCGGATAAGGGCTCGGTACCGGGGCCGCACGCCCACTCATCGCACCGATCGATTTTAGTATTGTCGTCCGTTTTCCTCAGCCCGATCGCGGACCTCGACCGCCGGGTATCGCAGGTCAGGACCTTGGCGAGATTGTCGACGCTGCTCATGTTCGCAAGGTTCCGTTCGAGCAGTATGAGCGAATCGTTGAGATCGCTCGCATATCGAGCCATGTCGTTCGAGACGCCTGCGCGGTGTATGCTCCTATCGAAAAGCCTGGTGTGTCCATCGTCGTCTTCTAACATCACGATCTTGAGGGCGGTCGTCATGGGGCGGGGGGCTCCGAAACCGTTCATGTCTTCGTGCGTCGTCACGTCTGCAAACGTTCCGCCGGCCTCTCTCGTTGCCGGCGGCGCTACATGCCGGGCATGAGCGCATTCGTAAAGTCGGCTTTTGGTCCTTGGTTCCCAGCTGCGACCGTTTAGCCGCCCGTTACGGCAGCAAGACCAAGAGGCGTTTGTGCCGCCTGCTACAGAGTAGCCAGGACGCCCATCGTGGGAAAAGGCTTGACCTGAGAGACGACCCGGTCATCATGCCGCCGCTTGGAACGCGTTGAACTGTCGATGGCATAGCGGCCGGTTCGTCCGCGTCCGGTCAGCGCTATCACGCCGCTGACGGATGAAGGAGAGAGACATGAAGAAGTTTGCAATTGCCGCGACGCTCGTCGCGATGACCAGCCTGGGTGCCTGCACGGCGACCGAACAGCGCGCTGCGGGCGGCGCTGCCATTGGTGCTGGTACGGGTGCTATCGTGGGTGGCCTCGTATCCGGCAACAGCCGCGGCGCCCTCGTCGGTGCCGCCGTCGGTGGTGTCGGTGGTGCCGCCATCGGCGCCAGCACGACGCCGCGCGCCGGCTGCTACCGCGCCCGCAATGGCGTCGTTTACTGCAACTGATGAAAAGCCTGGGCGGGCGCCATATCGGCGCTCGCCCACGTCTGATTGGTCACATGCTGGCGGAGTGACCGTGCACCCCGTTTGCCTGTGCAAAACGTGACTAGATCGTTGAAACTTCAGAGCTTCATACCCATCTAACGAGACGAGTTCGTAGCGTCTGTGGGTATGATCTATGCGTCTGATCGACAAGCTGTCCTTGCTGGCCGATGCGGCCAAGTACGACGCTTCGTGCGCCTCGTCCGGGGCTCCGAAGCGCACCGCCGTCGACGGTGGTATCGGTTCGACGGAAGGGCACGGCATCTGCCATGCCTATGCGCCCGACGGGCGATGCATATCCCTCCTCAAGGTGCTGCTGACGAACTTCTGTCAGTATGACTGCGCGTACTGCATAAACCGGCGATCATCCAACGTTGCTCGCGCGCGCTTCAAACCGGACGAGTTGGTCAACCTCTTCCTGAGCTTCTACCGGCGCAACTACGTCGAAGGGCTCTTTCTGTCGTCGGGCATCATCAAGTCGTCCGACTACACGATGGAGCAGATGATTCTCGTGGCCAAGACGCTGCGGCAGGAGCACAGGTTCCAGGGCTATATTCACTTGAAGACGATTCCGGAGGCGTCGCCCGAGTTGATCGCCGAGGCTGGCCTATGGGCGGACCGGTTGTCGATCAATATCGAGCTTCCGACGGCCGAGGGGCTCGGTGTGCTGGCGCCGGAGAAGGACGAGGCGACGATTACGTCGTCCATGGACGATCTCGCGAGCCATATCGCTCAGGCCAAGGAGGACTCCGGGCCAAAGCGTCGGCGAACGGCGAACGCGAAGAGCGCGCCGAAGTTCGCGCCTTCAGGCCAGAGCACGCAGATGATCGTAGGGGCCGACAAGGCTGATGACGGTGCCATTCTCGCGCGAAGCCGCTCGCTCTACGATGCGTTCGATATGCGGCGGGTCTACTACTCGGGGTTCAGCCCCATTCCCGATGCCAGCAAGGTGCTGCCGCCCGATCCCGTTCCCTTGATACGCGAACACCGCCTCTATCAGTCCGACTGGCTGATGCGGTTCTACGGTTTCGAAGTCGACGAGATCGTTTCGGGAGGGGAGGGCGGCATGCTCGATCTCGAGATCGACCCGAAGCTGGCATGGGCGCTGAAGAACCGGGGACGTTTCCCGGTCGATCTCAACCGTGCTCCCCGAGAGATGCTGCTACGGGTTCCTGGCCTCGGAGAGAAGACAGTTGACGCCATCTTGAGATCGCGTCCGCATCGCTCCCTTCGGATGGACGATCTCGCCCGTCTGACTAAGACCTGGCGCAAGGCCCGGCCCTTCGTATCGACCATCGACCATACGCCCGGCAGCGCTTTGGACAGTGCCGGGCTTCGCTCCCTCGTGGCGCCTCGTGAGACGCAGTTAGCGCTTCTCTGACGATAACTCAGGCGGCCTTCGTGAGGCTCTTCACGATCGCCTCGACCTGGCTGAGGATCTGTCCATTAAGGTCGGCGACCTCGCGGGTGGTCGTGAGCGCGGCGTCCATCTGCGCGGGTGTGCCTTCGGTCGTCTTGGCGATCGCGCCGACATTGTCGCCAAGCGTACGCATGTTCTCTGCAGCCAAAAGAACGTTGCGGCTGATGTCGGCGGTCGCAGAAGACTGCTGACCGACTGCACCGGCGATGGAGGTCGACACGTTGCTGATCTGCTTGATCGTCGAGTTGATGCCGTCGATGGCACCGACCGCATCGCGCATAGTGGACTGGATCGTACTGATCTGCTGGGTGATGTCGCCCGTTGCCTTGGTGGTCTGCTGCGCGAGGTTCTTCACCTCGGCGGCGACGACGGCAAAACCTCGTCCGGCTTCGCCAGCGCGGGCCGCTTCGATGGTCGCGTTGAGGGCAAGAAGATTCGTCTGGGCCGCGATCTCCTCGATGAGGCCGACGACTTCGCCGATACGCTCCGAACTCTCCGCCAGCTGACGAACCGTCACGTTTGCGGCTTCCGTCCGCTCGACGGCTGCTTCGGCCTCAACGGAAGACTGGTTCGCCTGTCGGGTAATCTCCGAAATGGAGGCATCGAGTTCCTGTGCTGCTGCCGCGACGACCTCGAACGTGTTCGACACCTCGTCGATCCCGCCACCGACCGTTTTCGCGGACTGCAACTGCTCCGAACTCGCGTGCATGACCGACTGCATGGCGGAGCCGAGATGCTCCAGCTTGTCGTGAACGTTGCGCGCCGCGTCCTGAAAGCGCTCCATTACTTCTTTCTGGGAGCGGTCCTTGGTGCGTTTTGCCAGCACGACGAGACAGCCTTCCTCGCCGATCGGGTTGGCGCGTGCGGTATAGTCGTTGCCTCCTACGGAAAGGTCCGCGTGCCCACCGGGTACGTCGATCCCCTTCGCGATGCCGTCGACCGACAGACCCACATTCGCACGGGTCCCCAGAAGTCCGCGCGCGGCCGCGTTGGCTCGCACGACGATGCCGACACCATCTATGATGAGGATGGGATTTGGAGAGATCTCGAAGGACGCGACGATAAGGGCATCGCCCGTATCGGCCTCGACCGCCTCTTCAATCTTCTTGGCGCGCCTAAACATGTACCGTCCCCATAGATGTGGCGCCGCCCTGCGGCCCGACTTCACAAAACGCCACCAGGGCGTGTTGCGAACAGCTTTACGGAATGACGATTAAGGGTCGGTAACCGTGTTTGGGATTTGGTGACGCTGTGCCGAGCCCGCCTTTCGGCTCCACAACTTTCCTTGGTCGGACCGCCCCGCTATACAGCCCTCTCGACGCCCGCCGGTATCGCGCAAGGACCGGCCGCCCATCCTATTCCAGACCCAGGCAGCCCATCATGGCCGGACATTCCCAATTCAAGAACATCATGTATCGCAAGGGCGCGCAGGACGCGAAGCGCTCCAAGATGTTCTCCAAGCTCGCCAAGGAGATCACGGTCGCTGCGAAGATGGGCTTGCCCGACCCGGAGATGAACCCGCGCCTGCGCGCCGCCATCCAGGCCGCCAAGGCGCAGAACATGCCCAAGGACAACATCAAGCGAGCCGTCGATAAGTCGCAGTCGGGCGAGGGCGATAACTACGAGGAAATTCGCTACGAGGGCTACGGCCCCGGCGGCGTGGCCGTCATCGTGGAAGCCCTCACCGATAACCGGAACCGCACGGCGTCCGAGGTGCGAGCGGCGTTCACGAAGAACGGCGGGTCGATGGCCGAAACCGGCGCCGTGTCCTTCATGTTCGACCGGGCCGGCGTCGTCGAGTATTCGATCGATGCCGGCACTCATGACGACATGATCGAGGCCGCGATCGAGGCGGGTGCGGACGATGTGGAGACCGGCGAGGAAAGCCACGAGATCATCTGCGAGATGGCATCGCTTACCGACGTCGCGAAGTCCTTGGAGGACCGCTTTGGGGAGCCGAATAGCGCGAACCTCGTCTGGCGCCCACAAAACACGATAGCGCTCGACGACGATGCCGGCACGACCATGCTCAAGATGCTCGCCGCGCTGGAGGACAGCGACGACGTGCAGAACGTCTACGCCAACTTCGAGGTCTCGGACGCCGTGCTGGAAGCGGCGTAGAGGGAGGAGCGTGCTTCCTCCCAAAGTGATCCGCATTATCGGCATCGATCCGGGCCTTCGAAAGATGGGTTGGGGCATCATCGAGAAGGAAGGGTCGTCCCTCCGCTTCGTCGCCGCAGGTACCATCAAGCCGCCGACGACGCAGACCCTGCCGGACCGCCTTCTCTTCCTGCACGATGCGCTCACCATGATCCTTGCGGATCACCGGCCGCATCAGGCCGCGGTCGAGGAAACGTTTGTCAACAAGGACCCAAGGGCGACCATGAAGCTCGGAAGTGCCCGGGCGATGGCGCTGCTTGCGCCGGCGCAGGCCGGCATACCGGTCGGCGAGTACATGCCCAACCTCGTCAAGAAAACGGTCGTCGGCGCCGGACATGCGGACAAGAAGCAGATCGGTCTGATGATCAAGATCTTGCTGCCGAAGGCGCAAGTCGACAGCGAAGACGCGGCGGACGCGCTCGCCATCGCGATCACCCACGCGCACCATACCGGCCGATTGCTCGCCGGGTGACGTCAAGATCCTGCTTGACGGACGCGAAGTAGAGGAGCAAACTCTTCCTGTGCCAGCGAAGGAGGTCTAAGACAATGGATCCACCTATGCAGACGTCGCTGCGGCTTACCCGAAGCGGGTTAAGCTGAAAACAGCGAACCACAACATATTGCTGTCGATATGAAGCTATGCGCTTCGTGCGTCGCGGCTTATACTGAACGTAGGGTTCAGTATGTCTTACAACGCCGCGTTGCGTGAATGGCATCGCCATCAATAGACTTTGAACGTCTGGCGAACCCAGACCGGAAGCTCCGTTGCGCCATCGCGGCCCGGAGCTTCCTTGTCGTTTGGCGTCAACGCTCGCGCTCGACCACCCCTATAATTGGGCCCATAGGCCAGAAACCATCGGAGCGCCTCGCCGTCGGGCTGTAGAGGCTCGATATCGTACCGTCGAGGAATAGCGCGTTCGGGGTGTCCAGGCGGTCGCGAAACAGCGTTCCGAAATCATGGAAGTTCACGCGGCCCTTCGAGATCGCGAAGACGATCGTATGCCCGTCGTCCCGCACGCCGACACCATTCCGGATCTTGCGCGACGTCCCACCCGGGAGGAAGCGTGGGTGAAGTTTGCCGTCGATCACCAGCATGGGACCGGATTGGGTTGCGTTGTCCGGCGCGACGCCAGCCGACTGGTACGCTCGGCTTTCCATGACGAACGCGCGCCCGTCTCCCCAGCCGAAGACGCCGTTGGGCAGGAGATGAAAGTTGCCAGGGCCATCGCGGGTACTGAGCGCCGACAGTTCGCGACCGCCTTCGATATAGAGGCCGACCGGGCTGCGATCACGGTGATACATCCCCCCATTCATGCCGAAGGCGAGTGCCGCGTCGTCTTCCTCAAGCCGAGCCCGCACCGCGCTGAAGCTGCCGAGAGGGCGGTCCGCGTCATCGTTCAGAAACAGGCGCAAGTCGTGCGACCTCAGATCGACCGTACAGACGATATGTTCGGTACCCAGATGCGCTATCGTCTCGCAGGGCACGCTTGCGGCTGCGGGAACGGTCGAGAGCGCGAAACCGACGCTGATCAGGAGGCCGCGCAGGCCAAGCCGCCACTGGCGCTTGGCCAGCATATCGGCGGCGGCGGACACTGCAGATTGTCCAACGCGACGGGCCCGACTAGAAGCACTTTCGAACATAATATCCCCGCGCTCGTCCGAGCGTACGACTCTGGAGCCGTCTCAATGATCGTATCGCCGTCGTGATAGGCCGGCTCAAGGGCATCGTGGACGCCTATGGCGACGACTTCGTGATCCTGGACGTCGGAGGCGTCGGCTACGAGGTCTATTCGTCCACCCGCACGCTTGGCGACCTGCCCTCCGTCGGCGAGGCGACGACGATGAGCATCGAGACGGTCGTGCGCGAGGACATGATCCGCCTCTACGGGTTCTCGAGCGCGAGCGAGCGGGCCTGGTTCCGGTTGCTCACACGCGTTCAAGGAGTAGGGACCAAGGTCGCGCTCGCCATCCTAGGCACTTTGCGCCCGTCAGAACTCGCCTCGGCGATAGCGCTTAACGACAAGGCAATGATCGCGCGTGCCCCGGGCGTGGGGCCGAAGGTGGCGCAGCGCATCGCAGCAGAATTGAAGGACAAGGCACCGGCTCTTTTGGACGGCGATACAGGCATCGACCCCGCGACAATGCGCCTCCAGTCGGACCTCGGCGAAGGCGTCGCTGCGAAGCCGGCGGCGGATGCAGTCTCCGCGCTCGTCAATCTCGGCTACGCGTCGGCGCAGGCCAGCGCGGCTGTCGCCCGGGTCCTGAAGGATCTTGGCGAAGATGCGCCGACCGATAAACTCATCCGAGCCGGACTGCGCGAGCTATCGGCCTAGGCACGGGTGAGAAGGAGACGGATGCCGGCGAAGGCGAAGACGGTACCCATCACGGATTGTATGACGCGGCGCGCCCGCCCATAGAAGCGCACCATCACCGGCGTCGAGAACGCCAGCGCATAGGCGCCGTTCACCGCAAACGACATCAGGAAGCCTCCTACGACGATGATTGCAGCGACCGCCGGAGGCGCGTCAGCCGGCAGGCCTATGGCGATGATGGCGATCCACGCCAGGGCCGCCTTGGGATTAGTAAGGTGAATGCCGACGCCACGGGCGAAATGCGCGGACGTCCTCCGATCACCCCTTTCTAATGCCGGCGCCGCGACATCCTGATCCGACGCGGCTGCACGAAACGCCTTGTAGGCCAGCCAGAGAAGGAACAATCCACCCGCTATCTTGAGAAGAACGAGCGACCACGCATAGGTCGTCACGAGCGCCGACAACCCCGCGGCCGTGAGCACGCCCCATGTCGCCGACCCGATCGCGACGCCGGCCGCCATTGCGAGGCCGGCGCGCCGGCCAGACCCCAGCGACGTCCCCATGATGGCCACTACGCTTGGACCGGGGCTTGTAAGCGCCAGAAAAAGCGCGGAGTAGGACAGGAGTATGCCCGGCCAGTACGTGGCCAGCGTGTCCGTGATGAAGACCATGTCTCGACATTCCTCCGATTCGCGTGTTCTTATTATGTTCACGATCTTGCGCCATGCAACAGGGCGACAGACGTTCGAGATACGACCATGACCGACCGCATCATTACCGCCGAAAAGACCGGGACGGACGCGGTCGACGACGAGACGCATCTGCGTCCGCAGATCCTGTCGAGTTTCATCGGGCAGGCGCAGGCGCGAGCCAATCTGGGCATCTTCATCCAGGCCGCCAAGGCGCGCGGCGAGGCGCTCGACCATACGCTCTTCGCGGGGCCGCCCGGCCTTGGCAAGACGACGCTGGCGCAGATCGTCGCGAAGGAGCTTGGCGTCAATTTCCGGGCGACCGCCGGTCCGGTCATCGCGAAGGCCGGCGACCTTGCGGCGTTGCTGACGAATCTCGAGGAGCGCGACGTGCTCTTCATCGACGAGATCCACCGGTTGAACCCGGCCATTGAGGAGGTCCTCTATCCGGCGATGGAGGATTTTCAGCTCGACCTCATCATCGGCGAGGGGCCGGCGGCGCGGTCGGTTCGTATCGAGCTCGCTCAGTTCACTCTGATCGGAGCGACCACTCGCGCCGGTTTGCTGACGACACCGCTGCGAGATCGCTTCGGCATTCCGATCCGGCTCAATTTCTATACCGACGAGGAATTGTCTGAAGTGGTGACGCGTGCGGCGCGCGTTCTCGGTGCGCCGATTACGGCGAGTGGTGCATCCGAGATCGCGCGTCGTTCGCGTGGCACGCCGCGCGTGGCCAACAGGCTGCTGCGCCGTGTGCGCGACTTCGCGGCCGTGATGGGCAAGGAAGCGGTCGACGACGCGATCGCAGATCGGGCCTTACGCGAACTCGAGGTCGATCCGCGTGGGCTCGATCAGCTCGACCGGCGTTATCTCGAATGCATCGCCTACAATTATGGCGGCGGCCCGGTGGGCATCGAAACGATCGCCGCTGCCGTCGCGGAGCCTCGCGATGCGATCGAAGACATCGTCGAGCCTTACCTATTGCAGCAGGGTTTCATCCAGCGCACGCCGCGCGGCCGTATGCTGACCGGGACGGCATTCCGCCATCTCGGGCTGGAGGAACCGCGCGATGGGGCGCAGTTGCGCTTGATCGCAGAGGATTAGCCCGACCGGAGTGCGAGCCAACCGCCTCCGCCGATGAGGAGGGTGCCGCTGATCTTCTCGACCAGTCTCACTCGCGAACGCGTCAGCATCTGGCCTGCGCGTCCGGCCATCACGGCGTAGCCGAGGTCGAACACGGTGGCGACGGCCATGAAGGTGCAGCCGAGGAGGGCGGTCTGAAACACCGCGTCGCCGGCTGATGGATCGACGAATTGCGGGATGAAGGCGCCGAAGAAGAGGAGCGCCTTTGGGTTCGACCAGATCACGACGAACCCTTGCGCCACGAAGCCCAGTCGTGGTGGTTCGGCGGCTTGACCAAGCTCGCCCTTCGATCGCAAGAGTTTGATACCCAGCCAAGTGAGATAGGCCGCGCCGAGCAATCGCAGCACATCGAAGATCTCCGCCATCACGGATACAACCGCCGCAAGCCCCAGAGTCAGGATTGCGATCATGATCGTGAGCCCGATCTGCGTGCCGACGACGTTGAGCGCCCCGGCTTTCGCGCCATGCCGGAGCGCGTTGGCGACGATGACCGTTACCGTCGGGCCAGGCACGACGACGATGGCGGTGCAAGCCAGGATGAAGGCGAGATAGGTTGGGAGGTCCATTGGCTAATGGTTTCGGTCGTTGACGGCGCCCTAGCTATCGAACGCCTTTTGCGCCTTGTCGAGACGTCGCAGCAGATCACGCGTCGCGCGGAGGCGATCGGCTTGGCTCTTGAGGGGAACGGACTGGACGACGCGGCCCCCGTCGCTCGATATCGTCTCGTCGTCGAGAGCGAGTGCGTCCGCCGCGTCGCTACCTCCACGAAGATCGAGTGCTACGCCCTTTGGCCCCGCCGTCGCCTTTGCGACGCCGAGGCGTCGGCAGAGGACACGCAGGCGTGCGCGTTCGGTGAGGATAAGGACGGGGGGGAGGCGGTGTTCCGTGCGTCGTCTCGATCTCGGCCCGCACGGTCCGCAACTCGTCTTCGTCCAGGACGCGGGCGATGCGGGCGTAGAGTGCCAACCGCTCGGCTTCGTCGCGAATGTAGTCTGCCGGAAGATGCGGTTTGAGGCCCAGCTTGAGTTCGGGTGACCAGAGGGCGTCGTCGCCCGTAACGTCACTGCCGCTCAGGGCCATGCGGAGGAGGTGCGCGTAGAGGTTCGCGCCGAGCACCGTGACATGACCCGCCTGCTCCTCGCGGGTGACGGAGCCGGCGCCGCGCTGGTCTAGATCGAGAGCGCTGATTTCGAACCCGGAGCCAAGGGACTGGTTGGCCGCAAGCGCGTCGAGACGTTGTCGGCCCGTGGCGCTCAAGGCGTCGTCGGACCCATAGGTCAGATGGGCTTGCGCCACGAGATCGGAGCGTCCGACGCGACCGCGCAACTGGTGTAGCTGGCCCAGACCGAACATGTCGGCGCGCCAGACGACGAGGGTGTTGGCGCGCGGTACGTTCAGCCCGCTCTCGATGATGTTGGTCGCAAGGAGTACGTCGCCCTGGCCATCGGCAAACCGCGTCATGACGTCATCGAGCGTGTCGGCCTTCATCCGCCCGTGCGCAGTGCTGACGGCGAGGTCGGGTGTGATACGGCGCAGACGCTCTTCCATCGCTTCGATGTCGGACAGGCGTGGGCACACGACGAAACTCTGCCCGTCCCGCGCCTTCTCCGCGCCGAGGGCGGCAGCGATTTCGGCATCGCCCCACTCGGCAACGAGCGTGGTAACGGGCTGGCGCTCACGCGGCGGCGTCTTGAGAATGCTGACGTCGCGCAGGCCTATCATCGCGGACTGAAGCGTGCGGGGAATGGGCGTCGCGGTCATCGCAAGGCAGTGAACGCCATCGCCGAGTTGGCGCAGGCCGGCCTTGTGGGCGGCGCCAAAGCGCTGCTCTTCGTCTACGATCAGCAGGCCAAGATCGGCGAAGCGGACGGTCTTGCCGAGAAGCGCATGAGTGCCGACGACGACCCGGGCCTCGCCTGACGCGATGTCGGCCTTGATCGATGTGACGCCCTTGCCTTGCGTGAGACGCGAGAGATGCGCGGTCGTGATGCCGATGGCAGCGAAGCGTCGCTCGAAGGTAAGGGCGTGCTGCCGGGCCAGGACGGTCGTCGGCGCGACGATCGCGACCTGGCGACCGGCCAGCGCCGCGGCTGCGGCGGCACGGAGCGCGACTTCCGTCTTGCCGAAGCCGACGTCGCCGCAGACGAGCCGGTCCATGGGATAGCCCCGCGCCATGTCCTCGCGAACCGCTGCGACGGCTGCTGTTTGATCGCCCGTCAGTCGGTGAGGAAAGCCTTCACAGAACCGGTTGTACGCGTCTTCGTCGTGGGAGATCACCGGTGCGGCGGTCTCGCGCCGGGCGGTCGCGGCGTCTTCGAGTGCGATTGCGGCTTCGGCCACATCCTTCGTGGCCTGCTGCGCCCTCTTGTACCACGCGTCCGAATCCGATCGGTCGAGCGTTACGGCTTCAGGCTGGGAGCCGTAGCGCCAGACGCGGTCCATCTCGTCGGCGGAGACCATGAGGCGTGTGCCGTCGGCATATTCGATGGCGATCCGCTCCGGTCCATCTGCTTCGAGACCCTCGGCGAGACCCAGCAGCTTGCCCATCCCGTGGTCGAGATGGATGACTGCGTCGCCAGCGCTAAGGAGAGGACGGTAGAGGCCTTCCTGCTGTGGCTGCATCAGTTTGGATGTCGCTCGGTGAGATCGTGCATGGGGGCGGGCGTCAGGGGCCGCGCGGGTGTCGCTCATGGACTGTCCTCTGGCCCATGCGAGATAGCGGGCCGGTGAGGAACGGCTCAAGACGCGGCGGGTTCGGCCTGCGACGTTAGAGACAGAGGATGAAGCCGACTGCGAGACGCGCTACGTAGACAGAGGCGCCGTTGTCGATCCACCATGCGGCCGAGAAGCCGATTGCGGCCAGCGACAGGAAGCCGACGGCGAAGAGCAGCCACCGGTCCAGAGCGGTGACCGGTTCCTGCGGCGCGTGAGTGACCTGCGTCATGCCCGCCGTATAGCGTGGCGCGGCGGAACCGTACAATGGATGAAACGGGAGGCGTGGGAGCGGCGATGCCGAAGGCGATAGGGCACTATGACTACATCGTCATCGGAGCCGGCTCGGCCGGCTGCGTGCTGGCCAATCGGCTGAGCGCCGATCCGCGCAACAAGGTTCTGCTGCTGGAAGCCGGCGGCAGCGACAATCAGATATGGGTGCATATTCCGGTCGGCTATCTCTACTGCATGGGTAACCCCCGCACCGACTGGTGCTACAGCACGGATGCCGAAGCGGGGTTGGGCGACCGCAAGATCGGTTATCCGCGCGGCAGGGTCTTGGGCGGCTCTTCCTCCATCAACGGTATGATCTACATGCGCGGGCAGGCGCGCGATTACGACGGGTGGCGCCAGTCCGGTCTTCCCGGATGGGGGTGGGACGATGTGCTGCCGCATTTCAAGGCGTGCGAGGACCACCACGGCGGGGCCAACGACTATCACGGCAGCGGGGAGGGTGTTCGTGTCGAACCGCAGCGGCTCCACTGGCCGATCCTCGATGCGTGGCGCGATGCGGCCGAGCAAGCCGGCGTGCCTAAATCGTCGGACTTCAACCGGGGCGACAATTTCGGCTCGTCCTATTTCGAGGTCACTCAGAAGCGCGGCGTCCGCCACAACGCGGCCAAGGCGTTTCTGAAACCGGCGAAAGGGCGCAAGAACCTCAGGATCGTCTCGAACGCGCAGGTCAAGCGTATCGACATCGTGGAGGGGCGTGCGGCGGGCGTTGTCTTCGACCTGATGGGCGAGGAGCAGCGTGCCGATGCGGAGGGCGAGATAGTGCTGAGCGCCGGCGCAGTGAACTCGCCGCACATCCTCGAGCTATCGGGGATCGGCCGGCCGGAAGTCCTCAAGTCGCTTGGCCTCGGTGTCGTTCTGGGCAGTCCGGGCGTCGGCGAGAACCTGCAGGACCATCTCCAGATCCGAACCGTCTATCGCGTCACCAACGCGCTGACGCTTAACGAGCGGATGGCGTCGGTGTTCGGCAAGGCGAAGGTCGGGCTCGAATACGTGCTGCGCCAATCCGGTCCGATGAGCATGGCGCCCAGCCAGCTCGGCGCCTTCGCGCGGTCGGACCCGCGCTACGAGACGGCCAATCTCGAATACCACGTGCAGCCGCTTTCGCTCGATGCGTTCGGCGAACCGCTGCACAGTTTCCCCGGCATCACCGCAAGCGTGTGCAACCTGCGGCCGGAGAGTCGCGGGACCGTCCACGCGACGAAACCGGGCTGGAACGCGGCGCCGGCGATCCGGCCGAACTACCTGACCGCCGAGGAGGATAGGGTCGTGGCGGCGGATGCGATCCGTCTGACGCGCCGGATCATGGGGCAGCCCGCGCTGGCAGCTCACACTCCGGTCGAGTATCTGCCGGGGGAGGCGGCGCAGTCGGACGAGGACCTGGTCGAAGCGGCGCGGCGGATTTCTACGACGATCTTTCATCCGGTCGGCACGGTCGCAATGGGCACCGACGAGACCGCACCGCTCGACGCTCGCCTGCGCCTGCGAGGTATTGGGGGGCTCCGCGTGGTAGACGCGTCGGTGATGCCGACCATCGTATCCGGGAACACGAATGCGCCGACGATGATGATCGCCGACAAGGCGGCCTCGATGATACTCGCGGACGCGAAACGCTAAGGAAAACGAAAAAGGGGGCCGAAGCCCCCTCGTCACGAGACGGCAGGACCGGACGGTTACCCCTTGTTCGACAACGCTTCCAACAGTGCCTCGTCGATCTTCCCGTTGGGTGAGAGGCCGTTTGCGGACTGGAAGGCGCGGATGGCCGTTGCGGTTCGTCCACCCGGGATGCCGTCGATTGGACCGACCTCGTAGCCACGATGGGTCAGCACGGCCTGGATCTGCTTGATCAGCATGGTCTCGTCGGCCTTCGAGAGCTGCTGTGAGGCGGGCTCGCCCGTCACGTCGCTGGCGAGTACGACGAGGTTGGCTTCGGGAAGCGGGTCGGCGATGACGAGTTCGGCCGACATCGCCTTCGCACGCTCCAGCATCTCGGCGTCCATCACGCCGGCGACCTCGTCGCGCTTTACCGTCGCATCGTCGTCGCCGGCCTTTGCCGACGCGTCGAACCACATGTAGGAGCCGGCAAGGTCCTGCGTGACGCCGAGCCCACGGCCGTAGATGATGCCGAGGTTGAACTGGCTGTCCGGCACACCCAACCGGGCGCCCTGCTCGAACCACATCACGGCTTCCTCGAAATCGGCCTCGCCGAAAGCGCCTTCCGCGTAGAGAACGCCAATGTTGTGCATCGCTCGCGCGTTGCCCTGCGCGGCGGCGCGCTCGTACCACGCCCTCGCTACGCTGACGTCGCGCTCCGTTCCGATACCCTTCTCGTACATGCTGCCGAGACGGTACTGCGCCGGCGCGAGGTCCTGCGCTGCGGCCCGTTCGAGCCAGGCGAGAGCCTCGATATCGTCCTTCTCGACGCCTTGCGCCGCGCCGAAGCGGCGGGCGACTTCGTATTGTGCCTTCGGATCACCGGACGCCGCCGCGACGCGGAGCGTTTCCGGACCGATGGCATCGGGAAGATCGGCCAGAAGCGTCGGCTCGGGGCCGGCGACAGGGCGGGTCGCTGTCGGGTTGACGGCGAGGGCACTCTGTACCGAAGCAGCGTTGACCGGCTCCGCAAGTGTGGCATCGCGCGGCAGCACCGGCGTGGGGGCCAAGAGGTCGGCATTCGCCATATCGTAGCTCGCGAACTGGCCTTCCGCGCCGATGGCAGGCACTCCATCCAGACGCGCCAGATTGGCGGCCTCACCCGGTCCGCCGGGCAACGGCACGATCGGTACCTGACGTGCGATGATCTCGGGCGATGTGCCCGAGCCGATCACGACGTCGGCAGCGGGCACGTCCGCTTCGGCCACGGCTGGGCTCTCCATCGCGGAAGGTGCGATCGCCATGTCGGTTCCGGTGAGGTCTGTCGAGATCACGGCGGACGAGAGAAGCTTTAGCGTTCCGAGGGCGAGGATCACCGCCGCTGCCGCAAGAAGAACCGGCTTGGAGCGACGAGAATTGATGATCGCGCGAACGCGGGACAGGCTGGACACCGTGTCCGACTGAGCGGTCTCCGCCGGGGCGCCAGCCTCCTGCGCAGACTGTTGCGCGGCCAGGCGTGCGGCGGCGATGAAGCTGGCGCGGCTGTTCTGCGCCGGCTCTGTGCCCTCAACGCTCGGCGCGGCCGTACGCTGCGGCAGGACGCCCCCGCCGGGCGCAATGGGTGCCCAGTCGTCGGGCATGTCGTGCGCATTGTCCTGCGCCGCGCGCAACCGGCCGTCGACCGCGAAGGACGACTCGGGATCGAGCGCCGGCTGCTCCGCCATCGGCGCAGGAGCAGGCGCTGCGCGAACCGGTTTGGCAATCGGGGCGGTAGGCGCGCTCGCCTCCAAGGCTTCGAGGCGCTGGAAGACGCGCTCGACGGTATCGCGAACCGTCTCCAAGGCGTCCTTGGTACGGCGATCGCCGGATTCCTGCGCCACCCGAAGCTCGGCCAGGCCCTCGCGAACGGCATCGGCCGCAGCCTCTCCACCAGTGCCGACGGGTGTCCGGTCGAGAGCATCCCGCAGCGTCTGCTCGGCGGCCTGCTGGACGGCCTCCAGGATCTCGTCCCGCGAGACGCCGCCCTGCTGAGCGGACGACGCGTAGTGGTCGATGCGTTCGGCCAGGACCGCGAGTTGCTGTTCGAGCTGCGCCGACGACTGCTGCGTGCCGCCGCCGGCGACGAGCGCCTCGATGCGGGTGACGAGCGTGTCGATCTGCTCCTCTGCGTAGCCGGGAAGCGACCCCGAGCCGCCGGCGCTAGCCTGGCTTTGGAGAGCGCCCAGCCGTTCCTCGATCTGTGCGAGGACAGGGGTGATGTCGGACCGCTCGGAGCGGGGTGCCGACATCTGGTCCGCGATCTCACGCAGGATGTCTTCGTTCTTCTGCGCGGACTCCAGGACGCGGTCCTGCAGGGTCTGTATCTCGGCTTCGACGCTGGCGATGCCGCGAGCGTCGAGATGGCCCGGCGTATCGGCGAGCCGCCGTACCAGACCATCGATCTTACCGTTGATCTCGCTCAGCGTACGGTCGTCGGTCCGGTTCGAAACACGGCCGTCGAGGGAATCGAAGCGGGCGTTCAGGCGCGCTTCGAGGCCAAGCGAAGGATCGAGCAGCGACTTGAGCTCACGCTCCACGCGGCGGAGCACCGGCGCGTCGTTCACGTTGCGCTCGATGCTGGCCATCATGACGGTCAGGTCGGACAGCCGCTCGTCCATCTCGGTCAGCGACGCGTCGTTCGCCGAATGCTCCAGCCGGTAGGTGAACGCGTCCGTCAACTCGCCTATGCTGGAGAGGATCTGCTCGTAGATCGAGCGGTTCTCGCGCGACATCTCGGCGCCATGCTCGACAAGATAGTTCTGCGCGCGCCGAATGGCGTCGTCCACCTGACCGCCCAACTGGTCCGACAGGCCGCCGACCGTGCGGTCGATATGCTGAGCGAGCCGGCCGGCCTCGACCGTCTGCCGCTCCGCATTCTGAGACGTTTCCTCATCGAAGCGCCGCGAAAGGTCCCGCAGCGCCGCAGCCATCTCGTCGGATCCTCGATCGCGCAGGCCACGATCGACCCGGGCATCGATGGTTTCGAGATAGGCATCGAGCCTGCCCGACATGTCGTGGCGCAAGGCGGCGAATGTCGCCGTTTCCTCGCGCGGATCCCTAATGGGTCGCTGTGCGATGGCATTCTTCAGGTCGCCTAGCTGTCGGCGCACCTCGTTCATCTCCTGCGGCAGATCCGGCTGAGGTGCGGCCGATACGTCCGGCTCGCCACGGCGCCTGAGAATCCGATCGACGGCCCCTTCGAGGTTCGCGCCAGCCGGCGCCGGTCGGGCCGGGCGGGCCTGCTGCGACGGTGCTCTCGCAGCAGGAGCCTGAAGGTTCGACAGCGTATCGCGAAGACGTGCGAGCTTCTCCAGCGTAGCGGTTCTGGGATCGCCGGCTGGAGGTGCCGTCGGCTTAAACGAGCTTTCCCGGGGCTCCATCACGGCATCGGAGGCGGGTGCCCAGTGAGGGGTCTGTTGCGCATAGCTGGTCAAGATCCGCTCCCGCGAGTCGCACGGCCTATTCATGTCGTGGGACGAAAATGCCGACCTTTTGGTAAACGCCGCGTTAATCCCGCTCAGGAGGACGGGCGCCGTCGGCTGACGTAAACGGCACGACCCGCTATACCCGCACACGAATCATAGGACGGGACGGCCGTATGTCAGCTTACATGGAACCGGACGAGCCGGCGGGCGACGGAGAGTCGACGACGCCAATCCGGTCCGACGTCGTAAGGGACGCTACCGACAGACGTGTGCGGAACTATCCCTTCAGCATCGGCGACCTGTCTCGCGAGTTCGGCGCGACGCTTCGAACGTTGCGTTTCTATGAGGAGAAGGGCCTCCTCAAACCTCAGCGAAACGGCCAGACGCGGCGCTATTCCAGGCGCGATCGCGCGCGGCTAAGCCTGATCCTGATGGGCAAGCGCCTCGGATTTTCATTGAACGAAATCGCCGATGTGCTTGCGCTCTACGACCTGCCCGATGGCCAGCGCAAGCAGCTGGAAGTGACCCGTGAGCGGCTAAGCCAACAGCTTTTCGTGCTTGAGGAACAGAAGCGCGATCTCGAGATGGCGACGCACGAATTGAAGGCCCTGGCGAATGAAATCGACAGGCGGCTCGACGTCGAGAGTTGACGTATACGTAAGCTGCGCATAGATGTCCTCTCACAAGCTGAAATTTGCGTAGTTCACGAAGCCGGAGAGCCGAGATGCCGTCCTATCACGCACCCGTCGAAGACGTGATGTTCCTATTGCGGGACGTTCTGGGTTGGGAGCGCTATGGCAACCTCTCGGGCTTCGCCGACGCCGATCTCGAAACGGTCGAAGCGATCATCGGCGAGGCCGCGAAGCTTTCCGAGGAGGTCCTGCAGCCACTCAACCAGAGCGGTGATAAGGAGGGCTGTACCTGGAATGCCGGTGCGGTCTCCACGCCCTCGGGGTTCAAGGACGCCTATCGGCAGTATACCGATGGCGGCTGGGTCGGCGTCTCCGCGCGGGAGCCGCACGGCGGCATGGGACTGCCCGCGACGGTCAACTCCATCGTCGGCGAGTTCACCTCGTCGGCCAACCTTGCCTTCGGCATGTATCCCGGCCTCAGCCAGGGCGCGTATGCCGCGATCGACACGCATGCCAGCGACGAGATCAAGGCGATGTACTGCCCGAAGCTCGCGACCGGCGAGTGGACGGGCACGATGAACCTGACGGAGCCGCACTGCGGCACCGATCTCGGCCTTCTGAAGTCGAAGGCCGTGCCGAACGGTGACGGGTCCTACGCGATCTCCGGCACGAAGATCTGGATTTCGGCCGGAGAGCACGACATGGCGGACAACGTCGTCCACCTCGTCCTCGCCCGCATCGAAGGCGCGCCCGAGGGCACGAAGGGCATCACGCTCTTCGTCGTTCCGAAGTTCCTCCCCGACGCCGACGGCAACCCGGGCGAGAGGAACGGCGTCGAATGCGCCGGCCTAGAGCACAAGATGGGCATCCACGGAAACGCGACCTGCGTGATGTCCTATGACGGCGCCAAGGGTTGGATCGTCGGCGAGGAGAACAAGGGTCTCAACGCCATGTTCGTAATGATGAACGAGGCGCGGCTCGCCGTTGGCATCCAGGGGCTCGCGCTGTCCGAGGTCGCCTATCAGAACGCCGTCGATTGGGCGCACGACCGGCTTCAGGGTCGCTCGCTGACGGGCGTGAAGAATCCCGATGGCCCGGCCGACCCGATCATCGTTCACCCGGATGTGCGCCGGATGCTGCTCGACGTTCGCTCCTTTAACGAAGCGGCCCGCGCGCTGATGCTCTGGACGTCGATACAGTCGGACGTGGCACATCGCTCGGAGGACGAGACCGAGCGCACGGTCGCCGACGATTTCCTCGGTCTGATGACGCCGATCGTGAAGGGCGTGCTGACCGACCGGGGTTTCGAGAACACCGTGACCGCCCAGCAGGTCTACGGCGGCACCGGCTTCACCGTCGATGGTGCGGTCGAGCAGTTCGTCCGCGACTGCCGCATCACGATGATCTACGAAGGCGCCAACGGCATCCAAGCCCTCGACCTCGTCGGCCGCAAGCTGGCCCGTAACGGCGGCCGCGCGGTCATGGCCTTCTTCAAGGAGGTCGACGAGGAACTCGCCAAGCATGAGGGCGACGCCGCGATGGCACCCTTCTGCGATGCGCTGAAAGCCGCTCGCAAGGACCTCGAGACCGCGACCATGTGGTTCATGCAGAACGCGATGGCCAACCCCGACAATGCCGGCGCCGGCTCGACCGACTACATGCACCTCTTCGGCCTCGTCGCGCTCGGCCTGATGTGGGTCCGTATCGCCAAGGCGGCGCAGGCCCGTCTCGAGAACGGCGCCAACGGCGACGCCTCGCGTATGCAGGCGAAGCTCGACGTCGGCCGCTACTTCATCCAGCGGAAGATGCCCGAAACGGCGCTCCGCCTCACTCGCATTCAGGCCGGCGGCGACGCCATCATGGCCATGCCGGCGGAGGCGTTCTAGAGGCGGATGCCTCGACGAACGTTAGCGTTCTGGTCCCGCGTACGTTCGATTGGGGCGTCCCTGGCCTCCGTGCTATTGGTCGAAGGTCGGCGGTCGAGAACGGGGTTGTTCAATGCGTGTTGATCTCTTCGCCCTGGCAGCATCAGTTCTAGTCGGCGTCTCGGATGCCCAGGCCTGTTCCTGTGTCCGTCCTACAGGCTCCCTCGCTGAACATCAGGCCGAACTCGTCGCCGACAGCGACGCAGCATTCTTTGGACGGGTCGTGTCTCTGCGCGAGGTCGAGGGTGGCCTGCCCGGCGGGCGAAATTGGCTAGCGGAGATCGCCGTTGGCGAAGTCTACCGGGGTCGCGTCGGCGCGACCGCTTTCGTCATCACGGATGGCGGAGCGATCGGCGCTTCCTGTACGTTTGCCGGAGCGTTGAAAGCCGCCCTCGTATCTCGGCGCCCGCTCACTTTGGTTTCCGAAAAGCCTATCCGCGTCGCGGGCGTTCGTGCCTATCCCGTCAATATCTGCAGCTCCGGCCCCTTCCTTTCGCGCGATTGACGCGCCCGTTCCGAGGAGTTCTCCCATGACCGACGCCTATATCTACGACCACGTCCGCACCCCTAGGGGTCGCGGCAAGAAGGACGGTTCGCTGCACGAGGTGACCGCGCTGTCGCTTGCCACGCAGGTGCTGGAGGGCCTTGAAGAGCGCAATCGGCTCGATACGTCGAAGGTCGACGACATCGTCTTCGGCTGCGTCGATCCGGTCGGAGAGGCGGGCGGCGACATTCCGCGCGCAGCGTCGCTGGCGGCCGGATATGGCACCAAGGGCTACGGCGTCCCCGGCGTCCAGATCAATCGCTTCTGCGCGTCCGGCCTCGATGCGGTGAACATGGGCGCGGCGATGGTGATGTCGGGCCAGCACGACATGGTCGTCTCGGGCGGCGTGGAGAGCATGAGCCGCGTCGGCCTCGGCGCGTCGGGCGGTGCGTGGCCGGTCGATCCGAGCGTCGCGGTGCCGTCCTACTTCATGCCGCAGGGCGTGTCCGCCGACCTGATCGCCTCCAAATACGGGTTCACGCGCGACGACTGCGATGCGCTCGCCGTCGAGAGCCAGAAGCGCACGCACGAGGCGTGGGACGAAGGCCGCTTCGCGAAGTCGATCATGCCCGTTCGCGACGTCAACGGCGTCACCATCCTCGCTCGCGACGAGCACCCCCGGCGCGAGACGACGATGCAGTCGCTCGGCGCGCTCAAGGCCAGCTTCGCCCAGATGGGCGAGATGGGCGGTTTCGACGCCGTCGGCATTCAGGCTCATCCGGAAGTCGAGAAGGTCAACCACGTCCACCACGCCGGCAATTCGTCCGGTATCGTCGACGGTGCGGCGGCGATCCTGATCGGATCGAAGACGGCCGGCGGCGACATGAAGCCCCGCGCGAAGATCCGCGCCTTCGCCAACATCGGCTCCGATCCGGCCCTGATGCTGACAGGCCCGGTGGACGTGACGAAGAAGGTCCTCGACCGTTCCGGCATGGCTCTGTCCGACATCGATCTCATCGAGGTCAACGAGGCCTTCGCAGCCGTCGTGCTGCGCTTCCTGCAAGCCTTCGAGCTCGACGGCTCGAACGTCAATGTGAACGGCGGCGCCATTTCGATGGGCCATCCGCTGGGCGCGACGGGGGCGATGATCCTCGGCACCGTCGTCGACGAGCTGGAGCGGCGCGACCTCAACACCGCCCTCGTCACCCTCTGCATCGGTGCCGGCATGGGCACCGCCACCATCATCGAGCGGGTCTGACCGCTATGACCGACTATACGAACTTCGACGTCACTATTGATGACGGCGTCGCCATCGCGACTTGGGACATGCCCGGCAAGTCGATGAACGTCATCGACCTCTCGGTCATGGCCGATCTCGACGCGATCATCGACGCGGTGGTAGCCGACGACGGGATCAAGGGTTGCGTGATCGCGTCGGGTAAGGACGGATCGTTCTCCGGCGGTGCTGACCTCTCCATGCTCGAAGGGCTGCTGAAGGACTTCCAGACGCTCGCCCGGGGCGACGAGGAGGCGGCCAACGTCAGGCTGTTGGAGGAGGCCGGCAAGCTCGGCGCCCTCTTCCGCAAGCTCGAGACCTGCGGCAAGCCCTTCGTCGCTGCGGCGAACGGTACGGCGCTCGGCGGCGCGTTCGAGCTTATGCTCGCCTGCCACGGGCGCATCGCGGCGAAGAACCCGAAGGCACAGTTCGGGCTTCCCGAAATTCAGGTCGGCCTCTTCCCGGGTGCCGGCGGCTCGCAACGTCTTCCCCGGCTCGTGCCGGCGCAGGACGCGCTGCAGATGATGTTGACGGCGCAGAAGTTGAAGGTCGAGCAGGCCGTCGCCAAGGGTCTCATCCACATGGTCGTCGAGCCCGACGTCCTCGTCTCGACGGCGGCGCAGTTCGTGCGTGAGGGCAAGGTCTCGAACCAGCAGCCCTGGGATATGGAGGGCTACAAGCTCCCCGCCGGCTCCCGCATCTATTCCGGTGCCGGCATGCAGGTCTGGCCTGCTGCAAACGCGATCATGCGGCGCGAGACGCAGAACAACTATCCGGCCGCCCGTCACCTCCTGTCGGCTTGCTACGAAGGTTTGCTTGTGCCGTTCGACACGGCGCTGACGATCGAGGCGCGCCATTTCGCGGCCGTGCTGAAGACGAAGGAAGCCGGTGCGATGATCCGCACGCTCTTTCTCTCCATGCAGGAGCTTAACAAGGGCGCGCGCCGCCCGGCTGATATCGCGCCATCGACCCTGAAGACCATCGGGATCATCGGCGCCGGTTTCATGGGTGCGGGCATCGCGAGCGTCACGGCGCAGGCCGGGCTCGATGTCGTCCTCGTCGACCGCGACCAGGCGTCGGCCGACAAGGGCCGCACCATCATCGAGGATAGCCTCAACGGCCGGGTGAAGAAGGCACGGATGACTGGCGCCAAGCGCGACGAGATCCTCGCCCGGGTGACGCCGACGGAAGACTACGCGGCGCTGAAGGACTGCGATCTCGTCATCGAAGCCGTCTTCGAAGACCCGAAGCTCAAGGCCGAGATCACCCAGAAGGTCGAGGCCGTCATCGGCGCAGATGCCATCAACGCGTCCAATACCTCGACACTGCCGATCACCGGCCTCGCCAAGGCTAGCACGCGACCGGAGAACTTCATCGGCATCCACTTCTTTTCGCCGGTCGAGAAGATGATGCTGGTCGAGATCATCGTCGGCGAGAAGACGGGCGACAAAGCGCTCGCCGTCGCGATGGATTACGTTCGTGTGATCCGCAAGACGCCGATTGTCGTGCAGGACGCGCGTGGCTTCTTCGCTAATCGCTGCGTGCTGAATTACGTCGCCGAAGGGCACGAGATGCTGCTCGAAGGCGTCCCGGCTGCGATGATCGAGAACGTCGGCAAGATGGCGGGCATGCCCGTCGGGCCGCTATCCCTGAACGATGAAGTTGCCATCGACCTCGGCCTCAAGATCATGCGGGCCACCGAGGCGCAAATGGGGGAGGGCTCCGTCGATCCGCGCCAGAAGCAGCTTCTCGAAACTCTGGTCGACAAGGAAGGCCGGCTTGGTCGCAAGAACAAGAAGGGCTTCTACGACTACCCGGCCGAGGGTCGCGGCAAGTCGCTTTGGCCGGGCCTCAAGGACCTTCAGCCAACCCACCTTGATGCCGACGAGATCGATGTCGAGGAGTTGAAGCATCGCTTCTTGGTCATCCAGGCTGTGGAAGCTGCTCGCGTCGTGGAGGACGGCGTCATCACCGATCCTCGCGAGGCGGATGTCGGCGCCATCCTCGGCTTCGGCTTCGCGCCGTTCACCGGGGGGCCGTTGAGCTATATCGACGGGATGGGCGCCGAGAGCTTCGTGGCGCTCTGCGAGGACTTGGCCGAGAAGCACGGCAAACGGTTCTCTCCGCCTCGACTCCTGCGCGATATGGCGGAGAAGGGTGAGACGTTCTACACCCGGTTCGCACCGCAGAAGATGGCGGCCTGACAAACCCGATAGGAACGGCTCGTGGCGACGATAGAATACTTCTTCACCGTCATGAGCCCCTGGGCCTATCTCGGCCATGACGCAGTTCACGCGGTGGCCAAGCGCCACGGTGCAACCCTCGTTCCGAAGCCGATCTCTCTTCGGAAGGTCTTTCCCGAAACCGGAGGCGTGCCGCTCAAGCAACGCCATCCGGCTCGGCGTGCCTATCGCATGCTCGAACTTCAGCGGTGGCGAGACTTTCGAGGGTTGGACCTTACCCTCGAACCTCGATACTTCCCGACCGATCCCAGCCTTATCGACTGCACGATCCTCGTTGCGTTCGTCGAGGGGCATGACGTTCGGGACCTCATGCTGCGTGGGTTCCGCGCGATTTGGGCGGAGAACCGGGATATCGGTGACCCGGACACGATTCGTGCTATTCTGGATTCGGCAGGGCTCGATGGTGCCGCCGTTCTTAAACAGGCCGTGACGACAGAAATCGTGTCGCTTTACGAAGAGAATGCGCGAGCGGCCGTTTCCTACGGCGTGGTGGGCTCGCCCGCCTACGTTCTCGACGGCGAGCCATTCTGGGGGCAGGACCGTATCGAACTGCTGGAAGCGGCTTTGGCATCCGGGCGATCGGGCTACAGCGCCGATGCAACCGACTGAGTGAGTGTGCGTCTATGAGCGAGACTTCGAAGGATGCGATGGCGGTCCACCGGACCGAGCGACTGCCCGTCATCACGCGCGGTCAGGACTTCCGCGAGATCACGCGAGACGTCGCCCGGTGGCTGGATACGATCCATGCGGATACGGGCCTGCTGACGCTGTTCGTCCAGCACACCTCGGCCTCGCTCGTCATTCAGGAGAATGCCGATCCGACGGTCGTCGCCGACCTGATCACGGCGCTTGATCGCCTCGCACCTCAAGACGCGGTCTACACGCACCATAGTGAAGGCCCCGACGACATGCCGGGCCATATCCGCTCGATGCTGGCCGGCGTGAACGCCTCCGTTCCCGTGGCCGAGGGTCGGATGATGCTCGGCCGATGGCAGGGCCTCTATCTGGCCGAACACCGGACACGGCCTTTGCAACGCTACGTCGCGCTTCACTTCGCCGGCACCCTGCGTGCCGACGGTGGCAAACGGGACGTCGCCGCCGACAATTCCCTCTCCGTCTTCAGCACGGCGACCTGAACGACCATGGCCGTCACCATCGAAAAGGTCTCCGACGACGAGGCCGGGATGCGGCTCGACCGCTGGTTTCGCGGCCGGTACCCGTCGCTGAAGAACGGCCAGCTGCAAAAGCTGCTGCGCACCGGGCAGGTTCGCCTCGACGGTAAGCGCGCCAAGACCGATACGCGGATCGATGTCGGTCAGAGCGTGCGCGTGCCGCCGCTTCGCGTCGAAGAGACGGGCGCGGACCGTCCGCCGGCGCTCGACGGGGACGCGACGGCGATTCGCGACATGGTGCTTTTCGAAGACGATGCCGTCCTAGTCCTCAACAAGCCCTACAATCTCGCCGTTCAAGGCGGCTCCGGCCTTTCGCGCCATCTGGACGGCATGCTGGAAGCGTTGCGGGACCGGCAGGGTCGGAAGCCCCGCCTCGTGCACCGTCTCGACCGGGAGACCAGCGGCGTCATCATCGTCGCGAAGACCCGCCGGGCTGCGTCGGAGCTCGCCGGCAGCTTCCGCTCCCGTCGCACGCGCAAGATTTACTGGGCCCTCGTTCGCGGCGTTCCGAAGCCCGCGCAGGGGCGCATCTCGACCCATATCGCGCGCGACGAAGAGGCCGAGCGGATGGCCATCGTCGGCGCCGGCAAGGATGCGCAGCACGCGGTGTCGAACTATTCGGTCATCGAGAACTCGGGTCAGAAGCTCGCATGGCTTACGCTTCGCCCGGTGACCGGCCGCACTCACCAGCTCCGCGCTCATTGCGCGCATATCGGCCACCCGATCATCGGCGACTCCAAGTATTTCGACGTAGAGAACTGGGAGTTGCCCGGCGGCATCCAGAACCGTTTGCATCTCCACGCCCGGCGCCTCGTGATTCCACACCCGAGCGGGGAGGGCGTCATCGACGTCACGGCACCTCTGCCGCAGCATATGCAGCAGAGTTGGAACCTCCTCGGTCTGCGCGTTGGCGATGGCTGGGAGCCCGACGAGGAGGAAGACGACCCGACCGCTTGAGACGACCCGCCCGCGCATTTACATAGGCGCCTATGACGACATCGAACGACAATGCGCTACCGCTCAGAGATGGCCTCGAGCGGGAAGCGGTGGAGAAGCCGAAGCGATTCTACGAAGACGCCGGCTATCGTAGCGCCGAGACTGGCTTCGCGATCATTTTGGACGGTCGCTCGGTCCGAACCCCGGGTCGTCAACTCATCGAGGTACCGACGCGCGAACTGGCGTCTGCGCTGGCGGACGAATGGGATGCGCAAGCGGTCCACATCGACCCGACGACAATGCCGCTCACCCGCATCGTCAATTCCGCGCTAGACGGCGTGGCCCCCCGAATGAACGAGGTCGCCGCTGACATCGCGCGTTATGCCGGCTCGGACCTTCTGTCCTATCGCGCCATTTCACCGGCCGAACTGGTGGCCAAGCAGGCGGAGGCTTGGGATCCGCTGCTGGGTTGGGCGCGGGACGCGCACCGGATCGACCTGCAGACGACGAGCGGCGTGATGCCTATCGAGCAATCCGCCGACGCGCTCAAGGCCGCGCGCCGTGCGGTCGGCGCGCGAGGCCCGCTTCGACTGGCCGCCCTCCACGTCATGACGACCTTGAGCGGCTCCCTCGTCCTCGCGCTTGCCCACGCCGAACATCATCTCCCGCTGGAGGACGCTTGGGCGGCGGCTCATGTGGACGAGGACTGGAACATCGCGCTCTGGGGTGCAGACACGATGGCCGAGAAGCTGCGGGCCGCTCGTTTGCGCGACATGACGGCGGCGTCCTTCATCAGCCGCTACGGTGCCGTCGCGATCTCTGTCTGAGTACCAGCCCCTAGCTGCCGAGGCTTCCGCTGATGGCGATGTCCGTCTCGCTGGCCTGACCGCGCTTTCGCTCCCGCACGATCTTGAGCGTGCGCGAGATGGGTGCGCCTGTCAGATAGTCGGCGAGGCGCTTCATGATCGCGTCGTGGCCAGCCGTCGTCTCGAACGCGTGGCACGCATCCACGCGTCGCCAATGGGTGAGAAGGAGGACAGCTTCGTCCTCTTCATCGATGAGAATGTCGGTGGAGACCCAGTCCGGCTCTCCCGCCATGAGTCCGGAGTGAACCTCGGCCAGTGCCTGGGCGCAGGCTTCGAGCCCGTCGGGTTTCGTTGGCAGGCGAGTCAGAACGGCGCAAGTCGGCATAGTGAATCTCCGGTGTTGTTCGTCAAAACGCCGGCTAAGACGTTTCGATCCGTTGCGGCTTGACTCCGCCGACACCCACCCGCATCGTCCCGTCATGACGAACACCTGCAACAGCTTCTGGTGGTGCCGCTGAAACACGCGGCTTGAAGCTGTGCGCGTTGACGCACCGATGACGAGGCCGCACCGAGACCGGGGCGGCTTCTTTCGTTGGAGCGTTCCGATCCGGGCGGGGAGGGACGCTTGACATGCCGGATACCCATCACGAAACGATCACGACAGGCGGCGGACTGACCGTCCACCGCGCGGTCGTCGCCATAGCCTATGCCGATGCCAGCGAACCGTTGATCGACGCGCTCGACACCCGTCGCGGCGCGCTCTTCTCCTCCGGTTGCGACGTCCCAGGCCGCTATACGCGCTGGGACATGGGCTTCGTAGATCCGCCGCTGGTGCTGACGGCGCGGGAGCGGACTGTCCGCGTAGAGGTGTTGAACCCGCGTGGCCGCGTTCTCCTCAAGGCGATACGCGAGGGACTCGCCTCTCACGAACACGTTGCCTCCATGACCGGCGGTGGAACTGCCGTCTCGCTGACCGTGCGCGACGTGGAACCCGGCTTTCCCGAGGAGCAGCGCTCACGCCAGCCGTCCGTCTTCTCCGTCCTCCGCGCCATCCGCGATCTCTTCTTCCTCGAAGACGACCGCCATTTCGGCCTTTACGGTGCCTTCTCCTACGATCTCGTCCGCCAATTCGAAACGATACCCCGAGTGCTAGACCGGCCCGACGATCAGCGCGATTTCGTTCTCTATCTGCCCGACGAAATCACCATCGTCGATCACATCACCGGAGAGGCCGAGCGAAGGTCCTACGACGTGACGTGTCAGGGCCAAACGACGATCGGCCTGCCGCGAGATCCGGTCATCGACGCCTGGAGTGCGGATGGCGGCCCCGACATCGCACCCGCCTCCGACCATGGCCACGACGCCTACGCCGACAAGGTTCGCGCCGCGCAAGAGCTTTTCGCACGGGGCGATCTCTTCGAGGCTGTCCTCAGCCAGACCTTTCGCGAAACGTGTCGGGAAACGCCATCGACCGTCTTCAGACGGCTGCAGGTCGCCAATCCGTCCCCCTATGCCGCGCTCATCAATCTTGGCGGCGGCGAGTTCCTCGTTGCGGCTAGCCCCGAAATGTATGTCCGCGTCAACGGCCGGCGCGTGGAGACATGCCCGATCTCGGGCACCATCGCCCGTGGGCGTGATGCCGTCGAGGACGCGGAACAGATCCGCACGCTTCTCAACTCCGCCAAGGACGAGGCGGAGCTCACGATGTGTACGGATGTCGACCGGAACGACAAGGCGCGCATCTGCGAGCCGGGCTCGGTTCGCGTCATCGCCCGTCGGCAGATCGAACTCTACTCGCGCCTCATCCACACGGTGGACCATGTGGAGGGTACGTTGCGCGAGGATTTCGACGCCCTCGACGCGTTCCTGACGCATATGTGGGCCGTGACGGTTACCGGTGCGCCGAAGGTCTGGGCGATGCGTTTCGTGGAGCGGATGGAGGCCGACGCGCGGCGCTGGTATGGCGGCGCGATCGGCATGATCGGGTTCGACGGCGGTATGAACACCGGCCTTACGCTCCGCACCGTGCGGATGCAGGGGGGGGTCGCCGAGGTGCGGGCCGGCGCCACGCTTCTCTACGATAGCGACCCTGACGCAGAGGATGCCGAATGCCGCCTCAAGGCCTCCGCCATGCTCGCCGCGATTCGGGCGGGTAAGGAGAAGCCAGCGCCCATACTCGCGGTCCCTGTTCCGGCACGCGGGAAGAGGGTCTTGCTGGTCGATCACGAGGATTCCTTCGTTCATACGCTGGCTGACTATATTCGTCAGGCAGGGGGAAGCGTGGAGACCCTACGCCCCGAGTTGGCGCGCGCCGCCCTCGAGAAGAAGGACTACGACCTCGTCGTTCTCTCGCCGGGCCCGGCACGGCCGGCTGACTTTGATATGTCTGCTACGATCTCTCTGGCCCTCGAGCGGAAATCGCCGCTCTTTGGCGTCTGTCTCGGGCTCCAGGGGTTGGTCGAGCATTTCGGCGGTACGTTGCGCCAGCTCGACGTGCCGATGCACGGCAAGCCGAGCGAGGTCGAGGTCGTCGGCGGTCGCCTCTTCGACGGCTTGGCGCAGTCGTTCCGTGCCGGCCGCTACCACTCGCTCTGCGCAGCCGAGGTCGTGCCAAACGACCTTATCGTAAATGCGCGCTCGCAGGACGGGGTCGTGATGGGAATCGAGCATCGGAGCCTGCCGGTTGCGGCGGTCCAGTTCCATCCGGAGTCGCTGCTGAGTTGGGATGGCGAAGCAGGGCTCAATCTCATTCGCGCCGTCCTGGCGCGGCTCGACGTCGCGCACACGCTAGCCGAGGCGTCCTGAAAGGTTTCGCACGACGCAAAACGGCGACACCGGATTGCTCCGGTGCCGCCGTTTTACCGTTCGAATGGTGCGGTCGAGAAGACTCGAACTTCCACGGGTTTAACCCCACAGCGACCTCAACGCTGCGCGTCTACCAATTCCGCCACGACCGCATATTCGGGTAGGTCGGCGAACCGTCCTACGGGGCCGATCCTGTAGCAAAGGCAACGGGGCCCATCAAGTGCGATTCCCCGGTTTTTCGGGACTTTTCGCTTATGCGACTTCGGTGACCTGTTCGGGGCGCACTTCGGTGACGCGGACGACCATCGACTGGTCTTCGACCGCGATCTCGCCGAGCGCGATGGTCTTGCCGGCAGAGGAAATGAGTACGTCGGCCCGCTCGCGCGTATCGAGTTCGATGATAGCGCCGCGCCCCATGCGCAGCAGCTGCTTGATCGGCATCGTCGTCTGGCCCAGAAGGACATCGAGCTCGACTTCCACGCGTTTCAGGTCGGACACAGGAAAAACCTCATGGGAGTCGTCATGAACGACGGTAGGGCGACTTCGTCCGACACCATGCCGTCGATATGGTTAATCAATGCTTGACCCATCGAGCGGTGGTACGCCGCGCGAGGCGCTCCTGACCCTTCCGCCTCTGGTCCGACCGATCGAGTGGCGCGTGTCCGACGCGCTGATCCCCTACGAGGACGCAGTCGCGGCGATGGACGAGCGCGCGGCGGCTATCGCCGCAGGAGAGGCATACGAACTCGTTTGGCTCCTCGAGCACCCGCCGATCTACACGGCCGGCACCTCCGCACGCGAGGAAGATCTCCTTACGCCCCGTTTCCCGGTTCATCAGACCCGCCGGGGAGGGCAGTTGACCTATCACGGCCCCGGCCAGCGCATCGCCTACGTCATGCTCGATCTCAACGCACGCGGCCGAGACGTGCGGCGCTTCGTGGCAAGCTTGGAGGCATGGATCATCGCGACGCTTGCGGCGTTCGACGTGCGGGGCGAGCGCCGGGAAGATCGGGTCGGCGTATGGGTGGCGCGATCCGAAAAGGCGCAGATCCTCGTGAACGACGCCATGAGTCCGGCCGAGGACAAAGTGGCGGCGATCGGCATTCGTCTGCGCAAATGGGTGACGCTGCACGGCATCAGCCTCAACGTGGAGCCGAACCTCGACCACTTCGACGGGATCGTGGCCTGCGGAGTGAATGGCTACGGGGTGACGTCGCTTCGCGATCTCGGCCTTGCAGCTACGATGCCGGACGTGGATGCTGCGTTACGCGAAACGTTCCGGAACGTCTTCGGCAGCTAGAACGCAACTCCTCTCGCTGCGGCGCTGTCGCATCTTCGCTTGAACGGCTCTAGAACGCGCGGGTATTACCGGCCAGGCCCCCAAGCCCGCCAAGCGTCGCTGTCGTGTTCTCGTCCGTCGAGGAAGCCCCGCCGAGCTGTTGCGTGTACCCACCGCCGCCGATCGTGCGCAGGCTGATGCTGAGCGTCAGGCGATGCTCTGGCGTTGCGCTGTTGTCCTCGAAATACGTACCGCTATAGCCGAACCCGATGTCGAAGCAGTCGTCCGCCCAGTTGAGGCCGAAGTTCGACGTAACGGCATACTCGTCGTCGATGTCGTATCGCAGGCCGCCATTGACCGTCCAATGGTCGCTAACCTTCATCGTCGCCGACGCCGTGATCTCCTTGCGATCATCGAAGATGCCAAGCGATTCGCGGGCTGCCAGCGCGACGTAGCCGAGATCGATGCTCGCCCGCATATTCTCGGCACGCGCCTTCACTTCGAGGCGGCGAAGCGACAGGTCGTCTTCGTCGAGCCGGAAGTCGCTCGAGAGGTTGAACAGCCCCTTCTTCCCGATGGATGCGCGCCCGACGACGTCCGACACATCGCTATCGAGGCCGGAGTCGACGCCGACATTCACGAGGTCGCCCTTGGCGAACGAATTCCGCCCGGCAAGATGGTAGGACTGACCTATCAGCGCGTCGGCCTTCCATCCATCGAACCCTTCAAGCGAATAGCCCAGTCCGATATTGGCCCGCATGCCGCCCTCGACGCGGTCGTAGCCCGAGAACTTGTCCCATTCGAAAAGCGTCGTTGCATCGAACACGAGGCTTTGCGCGTCTTCGTTCGGGATCGTTCCGATCTCGGCCTCGTCGGTACGGGCAACGATCTGAACGACAGGCTCGATGGTCTGCGTACCCCACCCCTGCTCGCTGACGAGTGGGAGGCGATATTCTAGACCGGCTGTCGGAGTGAGGCGGTTGTAGAAGGTCGAGTCGGTGTCGAAGTCTGCCGGAAGGTAGGGGTTGGCCTCGACATCTGTCCAGAAGCCGTCCGCGCGCAGCGAGAGGAAGGGCGAGAACACGTGGCCGAAATCGGTGATGAGGGTCGTGCGCCATTCGGCCGAGGCGGTCGCGCGTGTGACGGTGCCCTCGACGCCGAGGACATTCGCGACGCCGCCGCCACACAGTGCATTGCCGTTGACGCTGCTGGGGCCGTTGGCCGAGCAGGCGACATCGAGGTCGCGCCTGGTCAGGCTCGTCAGGTTGCCGTCTAGGCGTAGCTCGCCGCCGAAGACCGGGTCGTTGAAGATCTTGTGATAGTCGACCAGCGGATGAAGGCTCGGCAGCTTCTCCTGCCCGATATCGGTGGTCAGCGTCGTGAAGTGCTGCATCCGCGCGTCGAAGAAGTTCCGGCGGCCGAGGCCGGTGAGGAAGATCTCGGAAGCGAGTTCGGTCTGCCCGGCCGGCGCGAGACCGTAGTTTCGCAGGAACGTCCGGTCGCTCATCAGATAGGCATCCCAGCCCCAATTCCAACGCGAGTTGATCTGGAACCGGCCGTGCGTTTCGAGTGAGCCACGCGCGACTTGATCGCCGTCGAGCGCGCCGGGCGCATTCACATTGTCGGCTTTGAACGCGCCCGGATCGGCCTGCAGGATGCCGGCGGCGCGGATCGAGTAGGAGCCGTTCATCAGCCGGTGGCGAAACTCGCCGTCGGCCAGGAGACCCTGTCGCGAGTAGAGCGTCGGACGGAAGGTTAGGTCGTAGTTCGGCGCGAGGTTCACATAGTAAGGGACCGTGACGCCGACGCCGAGATTTTCTGTATACGACACGCGAGGCATCAGCAGTCCGGAGCGGCGCGTAACGGTCGGATCGCCATGCATGAAGACGGGCAGATAGGCGATCGGGCGGCCGAAGAACTCGATCCGCGCGTCCCGGTAGTACACGTACTCGCTCTTCTGATTGTAGACGATGCGAGAGGCCTTGATGGCCCAAGTCGGTGGTTTGGTCGGGTCCTTCTTGCACTCTTCGCAGGCCGTGTAGACCCCCTTGGTGAAGACGGTCGTGTCGCCGTCGATGCGTTCTGCCTGGTTGGCTGCAAAGCGGGCGTTATCGGGCGTGCGGACGCTCAGGGCCTCGACGAAACCATCGCGCAGCGTATCGGTCACGTCGGCGCGCTCGGCCGTCAGCACGGTGCCGTCCGGCTGGGTGATGCGGACGCCGCCCTCGGCAACGACGCGCTTCGTGTTCTGGTCGTACGTGATTCGGTCGGCCGTCAGCGTATAGGGGCCGTAGTAGATCTGAACGGCGCCGGCGGCGGTGACGACATTTGCGTCGTAATCATAGATCAGCTCGTCCGCTTCGAGGAGGAGCTCCTCCTCGCCAGCGGCGACGGCCTGCGTACCGATGGTGGGCAGATCCTGCGCGAACACCGGCGACAGGGATAGCGCGAGGGCTGCGGTGCCGGCCAGGAGGAGGGTCTTCAGGCTCATCACCCATCCTCTCGCCGCAGCAGCACCCAAGCGCCGAGAAGGACGCCGACGAGCGGCGGGACCCAGGCGGCCAGCGCGGGATAGATGAGGCCGGCAGAACCGAAATCGGCGCAAAGCTTGGTCACGATGTAGAGCCCGAAGCCGGCGACCACGCCGCTGACCACCGTCTGCGCGATACCACCCGAGCGAGCGAGGCCCAGCGACACGCACGCCGCGATGAGGAGCATTGCTACGAGAAGGATCGGGCGCGCCAGCATCGCATGCCAGTCGAGCCGCTGCGCGTAGGCCGGCAGGCCTGCGGCGCGGGATCGGTCGATGGAGGCGGGGAGGGACCAGAAAGATGCGGTGAGACCGTCCGCGAGGGCTTCCGTCACATCTTCGGCCGTGAGCGACGTCGTGACGATATAGGTCGAGACCTGCCGGGCTTCGGCCGCGGCAGACGATACCCAAGCGTCCCGCGCACGCCAGCGGCCGCGTCGGAGGTCGGCGACGCTCGCCTCGACGCGCTCGATGAAGCGGCCCTGACGATCGAGAACGTAGAAGGTCGGGCGAATCAGCCGGCGCCCGCCTTCGTCCACGCCGGCCGCACGAACGATGGACTGCCCGTCCGCGCCTTCCTGGCGCAACCAGAGCGAGGCGGCGGCTGGTCGGAACGCGCTGAAGATCTTCGCCTCGAGCGCATCCGCCCGTGTCTTCAGCGAGGCCGAGACGGGGTTGTAGACCGCCACCGAGATGATGCCGATGGCGAAGATGCAGACGATCGATAGGCGCAGAAAACCCCAGACCGACATGCCGGAGGCGCGCGCGACGACGAGTTCCAGGCGCCGGCTCAGACCCAAAAGGGCGACGATGCTGCCGAAGAGTACCGCGAAGGGCAGCAACTGCTCGCCAAGCCATGGCAGGCGAAGAACGCTGACCGTGAGCGCATCTAGCGGCGTCGCGTCATCGAGATCGCCGGTTCGGCGAAGCATTTCGATTGCGTCGACGAGGAAGATGAGCGCCATACAGGCGGCGAAGAGACCGAGCGTCCAGCCGACCACTCGCGCGGCGATATAGCGTCCGAGCCGTCCGGCCGTGCGACTGTAGACGACGCCGTAGGACGCAGGATTTGTCGCCACCAAACTCATGCCGGTACGCTGCGCTGTGTGACGCGAACCTGAATGCGTTCGGCGAGATCCACGGTAGCGCTGACAGCACGCGTGACAGGCCGCGAGATCGCCTGGGGCAGGCGCCCGCCGCGCATCACCCAGACCGCCACGACGACCGCGAGGATCGGCACCGCATACATCAAAGGTACGGCCGCACCGGTCGAGATCGCCAGGCTCGCCGCGCCGAACTTCGCGACCTGAAGACCGACGATCATCGCAATGCCGAGCAGCACGGCGCCAACACGTGACTGACGATTGGACCGAGCGTAGCCCATCAGCGCCAGCACGACGGCGACGAAGGCCATCGGATAGAGCGGCGTCACGAAACGTTCGTGCAGTTCGGCGCGGACCTTGCCGATATTGCGCTCGAAGAGCGGATCGGTCTCATCGGGTGCGAGGAGATCGGCCGTGCTCCGCTCGCGCGCCTTGAAATAGACCGTGTCGTCCCGCGCCGTCATGACCGAGAGATCGATGGCGTAGGAGTCGAAGTCGATCGTAGTCACGGTGTCGGCCGCGCCTTCCCGGCGCTGGATGGTCCCGTCGCGCATGACGAGGAAGCTGCCGGCTTCGATCTCCGCCAGTCGCGCGGTATCCGCGACATAGACGACCTGCGCTTCCGGCTCGCGCCGATCTTCGATGAGAAGGCCCTGCAATGCGCCATCACTGCCGCGCTCGCGGATATGAAGCGTCACACCCTGTTCGAGGCGGGTGAATTGCCCTTCTTTCAAGACGGACGAGATGACGTCGGCCCGAACCTGCGTCAAAAGTACGCGAAAGCTCTGAAGGCTCAGGGGCGCGAGATAGAGGCTGAGGACCCCGCTCAGGATCGTCGCGATGACGGCGAGCACGATGAAGGGCCGCGCGATCGTCAGCGGCGCCATGCCGGATGACGACATGACGACGAGCTCGCTGTCGGCATTGAGCCGGTTGAGCGTGAAGAGACAGGCGACGAAGAGCGCGACGGGTACGATGGCCACAACCAGCTGCGGCAGCGCGAGAGATGTCAGACTCAGAAACATCCAGAGCGCTTGGCCCTGCGCCGTCACGACGTCGAGCTCGCGCAACGCCTGAGTAATCCAGACGATGAGCGTCAGCACCAACAGTCCAAGAAGGAAGCTGGAAAGCGCCTGCCGCAGGATGTAGCGCTCAATACGCGGCATCCGCGCACCCGTCCTCTATAATTCCCGTTCGAGGAGTTATAGATGGCGTGCGTTAACGTCGATAGCGTGGCGGCAACACTCCGCCTGCAGTCGTACTTAACAAACCAGAACACGGTTAACCAAACCTGAAGCGAGGTCATATGTCGAAGGCGCCCACGATCGAGTTTACTACCGAATCCCGGGGCGCGCCGACCCGCGTTCTTCTCGTCGCGAAGGGCGCCGACGCGACGGTCGAAAGCGGTGCAGCGGACACCTCACGCCGCGCCCTAAAGACCTCGAAATTCGAGGGAAAACTGGCCCAGACGACCGAAGTTCTCGGTGCCGAGGGTGATGTCGAGCGCATCCTCTTCATCGGCCTCGGCGAGGAGGCGGACCAGGATGGGCACGGCCTGCGCAAGGTCGGTGGAACGCTTGCCGCGCGGCTCGCGAAAGCCGGAGGAGATGCCGAGATCGTGAGTGTGGGCATCTCGCTGACGCGAGACCAATTGGGCGCATTTGCGGAAGGCATTCTGCTCGCGAGCTACCGTTTCGAGCGCCATAAGACGACGAAGAAGGACGATGACAACGGCGCCGATTCGGACGTCGGCACGATCTCCATCGTCACCGACAAGGCCGGTGACGCGCTCGGGTCCGACGTCGAAGCCGTCGTCGCCGGCGTCAATCTCGCGCGCGACCTCACCAGCGAGCCGGCCAACGTTCTCGGTCCCGTCGAGATGGCCGAGCGGGCACAGGAACTGACCGCGCTCGGCGTGGAGGTGGAGGTGCTGGAGCCTGAAGCGATGGAGGCGATGGGCATGGGCGCGCTCCTCGGCGTCGCGCAAGGTTCCGTCCGCCCGGCACGCCTCGCCGTCATGCGCTGGAACGGTGGCGAGGAGGGCGAGCCACCGCTCGCGATCGTCGGCAAGGCGGTGATGTTCGACACCGGGGGCATCTCCATCAAGCCCGCTGGATCGATGGAGGAGATGAAGGGCGACATGGGCGGCGGCGCGACAGTCGTCGGCCTGATGCATGCGCTCGCGGCACGGAAGGCGCGTGCCAACGTCGTCGGTCTCATCGGGTGCGTGGAGAACATGCCAGACGGCAACGCGCAGCGCCCCGGAGACATCGTCACCTCGGCCAACGGCCAGACCATCGAGGTCATCAACACCGACGCCGAAGGCCGGCTCGTGCTTGCTGACGTCCTCTGGTACGCGCAAGAGCATGTGAAGCCCTCCGCCATGGTCGACCTTGCGACGCTGACTGGTGCCGTCCTCGTCGCGCTCGGCAGTCACAACGCGGGCCTCTTCTCCAACAACGACGATCTCGCTGCCCAGCTTCACGATGCCGGCCAGGAAACGGGCGACCGCGTCTGGCGCCTGCCGCTCGACAAGGCCTACGACAAGCTGATCGACTCGAAGTTCGCGGACATGAAGAATGTCGGCGGCCGCTACGCCGGCGCGATAACCGCCGCGCAATTCCTCCAGCGTTTCGTCACCGACGGGCTACCGTGGGCCCATCTCGACATCGCCGGGACCGCCATCTCCGCCCCGCAGACGGAGACGAACACCTCTTGGGCGTCGGGCTTCGGCGTGCGGCTCTTGAACCAGTGGATCAAGACGAACTACGAGGGTTAGCACTGGAATGAGCGAATGGTGCTAACTATTTACCACTTATGACCGAAGTCTGGTTCTATCACCTTCAGCGCCGCTCGCTTGAAGACACGTTGCCCATGCTCCTGCAGAAATCGCTGGAGCGTGGCTGGCGGTGTGTGGTGCAGGCTGGAAGCGAGGAGCGTGTCGAGGCGCTGGACGCGCATCTTTGGTCCTATGACGATCAGTCCTTCCTGCCGCATGGAACGGTGAAGGACGGGCACGCGACCGAGCAGCCTGTCTACCTGACCGCCGGACCGGAGAACCCGAACAAGGCGATCGTCCGGTTCTTCGTCGACGGCGCGGTGCCGGCCGGCGTCGACGGTTATCAGCGAACGCTCTTTCTCTTCGACGGTCGCGACGACGATGCCGTCGCCGAGGCCCGCGCGCAGTGGAAGACGCTGAAGGCGGCCGGCCACGACATCAGCTATTGGCAGCAAGACGATCGTGGCCGCTGGCAGAACAAGGCGGCGCAGGCCAGCTAGGCGGCCTGTGCCTCTTCCAGCCGCGCGCTCGCCTCTAGCCAGGCGGCCTCTGCGTCGGCGTTGCGTTGCGCGGCCCGTGCGCGCTTGCGCGCGTAGTCGGCGGCCTTCACCGGGTCCTTCGAGAAGAGCCCGGGCTCGGCCAGGCGCTTGTCGAGGAGCTTGATGGCCTTCTCCATATTGACCATCTCCGACTCCGCCACGCGAACCTTGGACCGGAGATCGGCCAGGGCGTCGCGGCGCTGCTGCTGGTCGCCCCACTGCCGGGCCTTCGGCTTCTTCTCGGTCTTGGCCTTCTTCTCCGGCTTGTCGTCATTCACCGCCTTGTGCGTCGGATCGCCATCGAGAAGCCAGCGACGGTAATCGTCGAGATCGCCGTCATAGGGTGTGACGGTGCCTTCCGCGACGAGCCAAAGCCGATCGGCGCAACTCTCCAGCAGACGTCTGTCATGGCTGATGAGGATGACGGCGCCCTCGTAGCCATTGAGCGCCTGCGCCAACGCTTCACGACTATCGATGTCGAGGTGATTGGTCGGCTCGTCCAGGATGAGAAGGTGCGGCTTGGACTGGGCCGCGAGGCCGATGAGAAGGCGCGTCTTCTCTCCGCCCGAGAGGTTCAAAACCGGCGTCTCGACTTTCTGCGGCCCAAAGCCGAGCTTCGCGGCGAGCCCGCGAACGGCGGCATCGCTCGCATCGGGCATTATCCGGCGCACGTGCGAGAGCGGCGTCTCGTCCTCTTCGAGGTCGTCGATCTGGTGCTGGGCGACGAATGCGACGCGCAGCTTCGACGACTGCCACATCTCTCCGTCCATCGTCTCGAGGCGCTGGGCGAGAAACTTGGCGAAGGTCGACTTGCCGTTCCCGTTCGCGCCCAGAAGCCCGATCCGGTCATCTTGGTCTATGCGTAGCGAGAGCCGGTCGAGGATCGCCTTGGCCCCGTAGCCGACTGCCGCCTTGTCGATCCGTATCATCGGCGGCGAGAGTTGCTCCTTCGGGTTCGGCATGTGGAAGGGCGGCACGCGGTCCTCGACAACGGCAGCGATCGGCTCCAGCCGTGCGAGCATCTTCACGCGACTCTGTGCTTGCTTGGCCTTCGAGGCCTTGGCCTTGAAGCGATCGACAAAAGCCTGGAGGTGCTTCCTCTGCTCCTCCTGCTTGCGCGCGGCCTTCGACGCCAGCAGCGCCTTCTCGCGGCGCTGGCGCTCAAAACTGTCGTAGCCGCCGGTATAGAGCTTCAGCTTGCCGCGCTCCAGATGGACGATCGTGTCCACGCACCCGTTGAGCAAGTCGCGATCGTGGCTGACGATGACAAGCGTGCGCGGATAGCTCGTCAGAAAACGCTCCAGCCACATCACACCTTCGAGGTCGAGATAGTTGGACGGCTCGTCGAGGAGCAGCAATTCCGGCTCCGAGAAGAGGAGGGCTGCCAGCGCCACCCGCATCCGCCAACCGCCCGAGAGTGCCGAAAGCGGCTGGTTCTGCGCATCACCCGTGAAGCCGAGGCCTGTCAGGATGATGGACGCGCGCGCGGGCGCCGAATGCGCGTCGATATCGACGAGGCGCGACTGGATGTCGGAGATGCGTTGCGGGTCGGTCGCGGTTTCCGCCTCGTCCAGCAGGCGCTTGCGCTCCTGATCCGCGTCGAGAACGTAGTCGAGCAGCGATTGAGGCCCGTCGGGCGCCTCCTGAAGCAGCCGCCCGATGGTGCCCTTGCCTTGCAGTCCGACCTCGCCCGCGTCCGGCTGGAGCTCACCGGAGATCAGGTTGAGAAGCGTCGTCTTGCCCGTCCCGTTATGGCCCACGAGCCCCGCCCGCGTGCCTTCCGGCAGACGCACGGAGGCTTCGTCGAAGAGGACGCGTTCGCCCAGGCGATAGGTCAGGCCGTCGATGAGGAGCATGAATCGTCTAACGATGTTCGTGTGGTGCGGTCAGCGCGCGGCCGTCTCGCGCTGGAAATAGATCATGTCGAGGCTCGGCGCATCCCCCGTCAGCCGCGTCAGGATCGCATGCGCCTGGCCACGATGGTGGGTCTGGTGGTTGAACATGTGCGTGAGCGCCGGGGCGAGCGGCTGCGTTGTGCTTCGAGAAGGCTCGGTGATCGGCGCATAAGTGAACGTGTCCGCCAGCGCTCTATCATCGAGCGAGGCGACCCAGTTCGCGATGCGATCGTCCTCCGTCCGGCGCGCACCCCACAAGCCCGGATAGTCATCGAACAGAATAGCATCGAGCTTCGCAGGTGCGTCGCCCACCCCGGTGAAACGGCGCATCCAGATGCGGTCGGCCACGAGGATATGGTTGAGCGTGCCATGCATCGAGCGGAAGAAGGCGCCCGCATCGCGTCGATAGTCGTCGTCCGTAAGGTCGCCAGCCGCGGCGTAGAGCCGGGCGTTTGCCCACGCGTTGTAGGCGGTGAACATCTGCATATGAGCGTAGAGCATCGGCGTCCTTCCTTGTCGCGCGCATCGCCGGTGCCTATACACCGCCGCGAACCCACATGCGTGGGTGTCGACGAATTCTCCAACATCGAGGAACGCACCATGGCCGTGCAACGCACCTTCTCCATCGTCAAGCCGGATGCGACGCGTCGCAACATCACCGGCAAGGTCATCGACAAGCTAGAGACCGCCGGTCTCAAGGTCGTCGCGCAGAAGCGTATCCATATGACGAAGGACCAGGCCGAGGGGTTCTACGGCGTCCACAAGGAGCGCCCCTTCTTCAACGACCTCGTCACCTTCATGACCTCCGGTCCCGTCATCGTCCAGGTGCTCGAAGGCGAGAACGCTGTCGCGAAGAACCGCGAAGTCATGGGCGCGACGAACCCCAAGGATGCGGAGCCGGGCACCATCCGTGCCGAATTCGCCGAGTCGATCGAAGCCAATTCCGTCCACGGCTCCGACGCGCCGGAAACGGCCGCCGAGGAAATCAAGTTCTTCTTCTCCGACGACGAGATCGTCGGCTAGGCGAATCTGTCGGTCGGATCAGCCGGGGCGGCCTTCGGGCCGCCCTTTTTCGTTCCGCGAGGCCGGGTCGAAATGAGAGGCGAAGGCAGCCGTCACGAAGGCGAGCGCCGATGCGCCGCACATGATGACGAGCATCGGCCAGACGGTCTCGTCGAGCAGCCCCGCCACGACGGGCGTCAGCGCGGCCCCAAAGCCGATCTGCATGCTGCCGGCAAAGCCTGACGCAGCGCCTGCCAGCTCCGGCCGCACGCTGATGGCGCCAGCGAGCGCGGATGGTAGGATCATCCCATTGGCAATTCCAAGGACGAACATCGGGCCGAAGAGTGATGCCGGATGGTCGAACCCGAGCCCGAAGAGAACGCCTGCCGCCGAGAGCCCGACGACCTGGAGCACGCACCCCGTCATCATCATACGGTGCGTGCCAATGCGCGCCGCGAACCGTCCGCTGATGAAGTTGCCGACCATGTAGCCGCCGGCGACGAGGACGAAATAATAGCCGTACTCCGCTGAGGAGCGGCCCAGGATCTCGATCATCACGTAGGGCGCGCCCGCGACGAAGACGAAGAAGGCCGACGAAGCCAGCGCCGACGTCAAAGCAAAGCACCAGAACAGCGGCTCGCGTCCCAACGACGCGAACTCGCCGAGGAGAACGCGCGGCGGAACCACGTGCGGCTCCGTGTTGGTTTCGCTGAGTCTCGCGAAGGCCGCGACCGTCACCACCGCACCGAACACGAGGAGGAAGACGAAAGGCGCACGCCATCCCGCTGCCGTGTCGAGGATGCCACCGATCATCGGGGACACCATCGGCGCGACGGCGAAGCCCATCGTCACATAGCCGATCATGCTCGCGGCTTCGCGCCGCTCGTAGAGGTCGCGAACCATCGCTCGCGCGAGGACGATGCCGGTGCAACCGCCGGCGGCCTGAAGGATGCGCCCGATGAGGAGCGTCGTCAGGTTGGGCGCCACGATGCACAGGACCGTTCCGCCCAAGAAGACGACAAGGCCACCGAGGAGAACCGGACGCCGCCCGATCCGGTCGGACAACGGCCCGACGACGAGCTGCGCAATCGCGATCGCGGCAAGGTAGACCGTCAGCGTCAGCTGAACCGTCGCGTAGTCGACGGCGAAGACATCCATCAGCCCTGGTAGCGAAGGCTGGAAGATGTTGATGCCGACCGGGCTGATGGTCGAGACGAGGATGAGGATCCAGATCGGGGGCGCGACCGTCTTCGCCGAGGGCGCGGGGATCTCAGCCATCGACGGTATCGGCCTTGCGTTCGCGGTAGATGGTGTAGGCGCCGGTCGCAACGACGAGAGCGGACCCGGTCAGCGCCAACGGATCGGGCCATTCGCCCCAGATCACGTAGCCGAGGAGGACAGCCCATAGCACGATCGAGTAGCGAAAGAGTCCGACGAGCGAGAGCTCGCCCGTTCTCATGGCGATTGTGATGGCAAAATAGGCGACGAGAAGGAACGTGCCGGATCCAAGGAGAAGGAGAACTATCCGTCCGTCCAACGGCTGCCAATCTTGAAAGACCATCATACCTGCCCCAAGCAGCATGATGACGACGCTCGTCGAGCCAGCAATGAGAATGGTCGGAATATCGGCCGGTATCCGCCGTGTTGCGACGTCGCGCATGGTGATGAAGACGACGGCCGCCGCCACCGAGAGAGCCCACGGGTTGAAGTCTGCGAAGCCCGGCCGAATGATCAGCGACACTCCGACGAGGCCGATGAAGGCCGCGATCCACCGCCTCGGTCCCACCCGTTCCCCGAAGAAGACGAACGCGGCCACCATCACCGTGATCGGCAGCATCTGAAGGATCGCCGTCACGTTGGCGATAGGCATGTTGAAGAGAGCCAGCAGGTAGAGCGGCGTCGAGATTAATTCGCCAAGCGTTCGCCACCCGACCGGTGCTATGAAGAGGTCCTTTATCCTGCCCAGTAGTCCCATTGCCCAACAGATGATGAGGACGACGCAACAGATATAGGCGTTTCGGACGACGAGGATCTGGCCGAGAGGCAGGTCGTCACTGGCGAGCTTCGCCAAAGCGTCGTTAGCGACGAAGCAGGCCATCGCGACCAGGATCGCAATGATGCCGATCGCGTTCTGCCGGCGTTGCGACGACGAACCGGGGCAAGCCCGTCCGGCCGTTCGTGTTGTCATGGGAGGAAGAGATCCAGTCGTTCAGGCCTCGCGATATAGCGCGCGTCGTCCATCCGGACAGTGCGCCTCGTCGATTAGCCCGTGGGATCCTCGATCCAGCCATAGGTCGTCATCGCGCCGGCCATGCCGGGCAACGGCTGTGCTTCCTCGATGATCCGCGCTTTGAGTTCCGCACCGTTGAGGCCCGGATCGTCCGCGAGAAGACGCGCGGCCATCGCGGCCACGCGGGCAACGGCGAACTCGGCGCCGGATCCTAAACCTTCCGTGCCGCTTGCGAGAAGGATCGGCACGCGCTCGGCCGGCACAGCGACGTCAACGCTTCGGGCGCCCCAATTGCCGCGCCTTGAGAAGTGGCCGTCGGCCTCTACAGAGGTCACGCTTATAAAGTTCGGCGCGCGCAAACTCGCCGGATAGCTGGGCTCGTTGTCGATATCCCGGCCTTGCGTTCCGGCCGATACGACGAAGAGTACGTGGGGAAACTGCTGCGCAGCCTCGACGAATCCTGCCCAGTGTTCGGCATCGCCCGCACTGGTGGGCAGCATCACCACCCGCGCGCCGCGCGCTACGGCCTCGATCGGAATCCGAGCCAAAGCCGCGCTCGACAGTGCGAAACGGAAGGGAATGAGGCTCGCTTCCTCGGCTTCCCGAAGGAGGAGCGATGCCACTGCCGTACCGCGCTGGCGCGCGAAGAGAAGAGGTTGGAGAGGATCGCGATCGTAGGGGCGCGTGTCTTCGTCCTTGAAGTCATAACCCAGCATCGCGCCGTCCGCGTCACGCGCCAAGCGGCTCGCGATCTCCGGACGATCATAGGCGACACCCGTGCCGACTTGGACGACGCGAACGCCTCCTGGATCGACGCCATCCGGCACCATGGGATTGAGCTTGTCGACACCTTCGAGGGTGAGTTGCGGCCCTGTGAAGCGCACGATGGAGCGTGGATTGTCGTCCTCATCGAGCGCCAGCGCTCGAGCTGACGCGACCTCGCAAGTCGGCCGGACGACGATCCGGAAGATCGGCTCCAGCGTCTCGCCCAGCACCTCCGCCGAGCCGACGAGGACGGTACGCTGCTGCGCGGTCCCATGTTCGAGCGAGGTGACGGTCAACGACAGACCTTCGCTCGTCTCGAAGGTCGCACGAATCGCGGTCTCGTTCGTGACATCGAGGTTCGCCGAAACGACGCGCTGCGCTATGAGTGCGGACAGCTGTTGCAGCGACGACGTCTCGATATCTTGAAGTGCCGTACACATCTGAGCCGCGGTATCGACGGCCCAGGTCGGCAGCGGTGTATCGGGCAGGTTTTGCGCGAAGGCCGAGGCGGGGGCGAGCGAGAGTGCTACGCCGCAAAGCAGCAGGGATCGTGGCATCCGTCTCGCACCCGTTATCATGGCGCGGTTATAGGCCAATCATACGGCCTGTGACAGCACTTTGGAGAGGCAGCCTGAATCCGTAATGTTTACCGACCCGACGGAGTTGAAAAGATGAGCGAAGCCACCGATTCGACGCCGCCCGACCAAGTGCGGTTGTCCAGGGACAAACGTCGGCTCACCCTCGTCCATGGAGAACGTGAGACTGGCTACGACGCGGAATACCTGCGCGTTCAGACTCGGTCCGCGGAAGCCCGGGGCCATAGCCCGTCGCAAGCTAAAACCGTCTACGGAAAGCGCAACGTCGCAGTGGTCGGAATCGAACCCGTCGGCAATTATGCGATCCGACTCACGTTCGACGACGGCCACGACAGTGGCCTCTACGCCTGGACGTACCTTGCGGAACTCGCCCGGGAGCGAGATCGTATCTGGTCCGACTACTTGGCCGAGCTCGATGCGAAGGGGCTGACCCGCGATCCCCCCTTCGCGACCTAAATGTATGGTCCCCGACCCTACTTCAATCGCGTCAGCAGGCTCGACGTGTCCCACCTATTCCCGCCTGCCATCTGAACTTCGGCATAGAACTGATCGACCAGCGCCGTAACGGGCAGTTGCGCGCCGTTGGACCGCGCTTCGGCCAGAACGATCGCGAGATCCTTGCGCATCCAGTCGACAGCGAAGCCGTGATCGAACTCGCCGGCATCCATCGTCTTGTAGCGGTTCTCCATCTGCCAGGACCCGGCGGCTCCCTTGGAGATGACGTCTATGACCTCCGAGACGTCGAGGCCGGCCTTCTGCGCGAAGTGGATACCCTCGGACAGACCCTCGACGAGACCGGCGATGCAGATCTGATTGACCATCTTGGTCAGCTGCCCGGCGCCGGACGGACCCATGTGTCCGACCTTGCGCGCGAACGCGTCAATCATCGGTTCGGCCTTCGCGAAGGCGTCCGCATCGCCGCCGACCATGACGGTGAGCGCGCCGTTCTCCGCTCCGGCCTGCCCGCCGGAGACGGGAGCGTCGAGAAAGGCGAAACCGGCCGCCGTCGCCGCCTCGGCCAACTCGCGCGCGATCGCGGCGGAGGCCGTCGTATTGTCGATGAAGACGCTGCCCGCAGTCATCGACTGGAAGGCCCCTTCGTCGCCGAGCGTGACCTCGCGCAGGTCGTTGTCGTTCCCCACGCAGGCAAAGACGAAGTCGCAGCCGGCTGCTGCCTCCTTCGGCGTGCCGGCATGGGCGCCGCCATTCTCCGCGACCCAAGCTTCCGCCTTCGCGGCCGTGCGGTTGAAGACCGTCACGTCATGGCCCGCCTTTGCGAGATGTCCGGCCATCGGCCCGCCCATAACGCCAAGCCCAAGGAATGCGACGTTCGCCATATCTTTTGCCTCTAAGTATGCGCCGGGCCTCCGAGGGGGGGGGGCGCTTCAGTATCATATCGGGGCGGGGGGCCCGTCTCCGAGCGTCCCGGTTGAGGCTTGTCTATAGGGTTGGAGCGTCGTTCACATGTGCTTTTGTTGCGAACTAGCGGACGAGGTGCCGGGTGAGGCGTGTCTCGAGCATGTCCCAACCGCGCCGCAGGACCTCGACAATGACGAGATAGAGGGCGGCTGCCCATAGATAGACTTCGAAATTGTACGTTCGCGAGAAGGCGAGGCGGGTTTCGCCCATAAGGTCATAGACGGTAATGATCGAAGCGATCGCCGATCCCTTGATCATGAATATGATCTCGTTGCCAAGAGGCCGAAGCGCGGTGATCGCCGCTTGCGGCAGCACCACTTTGAAGAAGATGGTGACATCGCGAAGCCCGAGCGCGCGGCCGCCTTCCCATTGCCCGCGCGCGACGGCCGAGATGGCGCCCTTGTAGATCTCAGACTGATAGGCGGCTGTGTTGAGCGTGAAGGCGAGGACGGCGCAGGTATAGGGATCACGCAGTATCCACCAGACGCCCAGCGTCTCCATCGCACTGCGGAACTGGCCGGCGCCGTAGTAGAAGAGGAAGATCTGCGCCAGGAGGGGCGTGCCTCGGAAGAAATAGCTGTAGGCGTAGGCGACAGGCCCGATGATCCGGTTGCGCGACAGGCGCGCGAACGCGAGCGGCAGTGCAAGCAATCCGCCCAGTGCGACGGCCGTAAGCACCAGCTGGATCGTGGTGACTAGGCCCCACAGAATTCGTGGGCCGTAGCGCGCGATCAAGTCATGATCGACGCTGAATGCGTACAGCGCCACAAGAAGAACGAAGGCCGCGATGAGAAGCGGGCGGCCGACATGGGCGTTGTCGCCGCGTGCGGTCGCCGGCGCCGGTCGCGCTGGGATCGTCGCCTGCGCGACGGTGGCGCCCGCGTCCATACTCATCGGCCGACGGCCGCTTGGCCGCGTTCCGACCAGCGCTCTACGCGGTTGATGCCCGTTGAAGAGATCATCGAGAGAACGAGGTAGATGAGGAGCGCGATCGCGTAGAAGAAGAACGGTTCGCGCTCCGACCCGGCGGCAACGCGCGTCTGCCTCATCAAGTCGTCGACGGCGATAACGGAGACGAGCGCGGTGTCCTTCAGAAGGATGAGCCAGAGATTGGCGAGACCGGGCAGAGCGAAGCGGATGAGCTGTGGGAAGATGACGAGCCGCATGGTCGCGAACCGATTGAGCCCCACGGCCGCAGCGCCTTCCCACTGACCGTTCGGAATGCCCTTGAAGGCCGAGAGGAAAACTTCCGAAGCGAAGGCCGCAAAGACGAAACCGAGCGCGATCATGCCGGCGATGAAGGCGTTGGCCTCGATATAGGTACCGCCCAGCGCCTGCCAGACGATCTGCAATATCTGCTGACCGCCGTAGTAGATCAGGAAAAGCGTAAGAAGTTCGGGCAGGCCCCGAAATATGGTGGTGAAGATGCTGCCCGCATCGTGGAGCCACCAGATGCTGGACCTACGCGCCAACGCCACGCCGAAGCCGAGCGCGAGGCCGAAGGGCAGGGTGCAGACACCCAGGGCGATGGTGATGAAGAGACCGGCAGCGAGTTCGTCGCCCCAGCCGCCCGCGCCCCATGCGAGGAGGGAGAGAAGTTCCATCTGTGCCCGTCAGACCCTCCGGGGACGAACCGCGCCGAAGCCCGAAAGCTTCGGCGCGCTGATCGTTTGGCTAGCCGCCGTAGACGTCGAAGTCGAAATACTTCGCTTGGATCGTCTCGTACGTACCGTTCGCGCGAATGGCGTCGATGGCGGCGTTGAACTTCTCGCGAAGCTCGTCCTCGCCCTTGCGGATCGCGATGCCGGCGCCGGCACCGTTGATGACCGGGTCGGGCGTCAGCGTGCCGAGGATCTTCACCGCACCGTCGGTGCCCTCGACATACTCGGAGAGGACGACGACATCGTCGATGACGGCGTCGACACGGCCGGCCTCGAGGTCGGCCTGATACTCGGCCGGTGTTGGGTAGAGGCGAACCTCGGCGCCCTCGAGTTTCTCTTCGGCGAAGTTCGAGTGGGTGGTCGAGGACTGCGCCCCGACGACCATGCCGTCGAGCGCCGTCAGGCTGGCCTCGGTCAACTCGCTATCGGCGAGAACGGCGAGCGCGGGCGGCGTGTTGTAGTACTTGTCGGTAAAGTCGACCTGCTGCATCCGCTCCTCGGTGATCGACATCGAGGCGATGATCGCGTCGTACTTGTTGGCCTGAAGCGCAGGGATGATGCCGTCCCAATCCTGGGTCACGAACTCGCAGGTGACTTCCATCTGGTCGCACAGCGCCTGCGCGATTTCGACGTCGAAGCCCTTCAGCTGGCCGTCCGAATCGGTGAAGTTGAACGGAGGATAGGCGCCCTCTGTCCCGATGCGGACGACGTCCTGAGCCATCGCGGAGGTGGAAAGTGTGAGAGCGGCGGCGAGGCCGATCAGAATGCGCATGAATCGTTTCCCTGTCATTGTCTTAGGCTGCGAGGCCGCCGTCGCGTATCCGAGAGTCGGCCCGACCAGTCCGCGAGCATAAATGGCCTGACGCATCCGTAAAGCCCGATCCCGCCTTTCGGCGCCTCGTGACTGGCGTTTGTCGCGCCATCCGCCTATCTGCCGCACGCCCCACACGAGAGAGATGCCGAGCCCTATGCCCACCGAACAGGACGTCCTGACTGCCTTGTCCCGCGTTGCGGGCCCCGATCTCAAACGCGATCTCGTCAAATCGGGCCTCGTCTCCGGCGTCAGCGTGGACGAGGGACGCGTGACGGTGTCGTTGACGGTGACGCCTGAGCGGGCGCGGGCGTTGGAACCGTTGCGGCAGGCGGCGCAGCGTGTGGTGGCCGAGATTCCTGGCGTCGAGACGGCGCTCGTCGTGATGACGGCGGAGCAGGCTGCGGGCACGGCGCGCCCCGCTCCGCCGCCGCCGCCCGCGCGAGCCGCGCCGGCGTCGCGTGCCGGGCAGCCGGTCGAGGGTGTGAAGCACATCGTCGCGGTCGCGTCCGGCAAGGGCGGCGTGGGCAAATCGACGACGGCGGCGAACCTCGCGCTTGGCCTCGCCCAGCTCGGCCTCTCGGTCGGGCTGCTCGATGCCGACATATACGGGCCCTCGCAGCCTCGGCTCATGGGCCTGGTCGATGCGAAGCCCGAGATCCTCGACGGCAAGATCCTCCGCCCGCTCGATGCCTATGGGCTGAAGGTCATGTCGATCGGCTTCATGGTCGATGAGGGCACGCCCATGATCTGGCGTGGGCCGATGGTGATCTCCGCGATCACGCAGATGCTGCGCGAGGTCGCTTGGAGTGAGGATGGCGGGCTCGACGTGCTCATCGTCGACATGCCGCCCGGCACCGGCGACGCGCAGCTGACGATGAGCCAGAACGTGCCGCTCTCGGGCGCCGTCATCGTCTCGACGCCGCAGGACCTCGCGCTCATCGACGCGCGGAAGGGCATCAACATGTTCCGCCGCGTCGACGTGCCGATCCTCGGGCTCATCGAGAACATGAGTCATTTCGTATGCCCGGACTGCGGCGCCAGTCACGACATCTTCGGCTCGGGCGGCGCGAAGCGCGAGGCGGAGACGATCGGCGTGCCCTTCCTCGGCGCGGTGCCGCTGGAGATGCGGATCCGCGAGACGTCGGATTCCGGCCGTCCCGTCGTCGCCATCGAGCCGGACGGTCCGCACGCCGCCGTCTATATCGAGATCGCGCGACACACCTGGGACGCGCTGCAAGGCTCGCCCAAGCCGGCCGCGCCGCAGATCATCATCGAATAGGCATCGCTCGGGGCGTTGAGTGCAGACCCGTCGCGGGGTTAGGCTTCCCGGTACCGAACCGGCGAGGCCGCCCATGACCTTTCAGCAGTCGATCCGAACCTGCCTGCAGACATACGCCACCTTCCAGGGTCGCGCGCGACGCTCCGAGTTCTGGTGGTTCGTCCTCTTCGTCTTTCTGGTGAGTGCGGCGGCGGACATCCTCGATGGGGTCATCTTCGGTTCTCCCTCGTCGGGGGAGGCTGGGATCTCCATATTCGCACCGATAGTCGGTCTCGCGCTGTTCCTGCCGACGCTCGCCGTCGCCGTGAGGCGGCTTCACGATATTGGACGGTCCGGCTGGTGGGTCTTCCTGAACCTCGTTCCGATCGTAGGCTTTCTCGTCCTTCTCTATTGGTACACGCGGGACAGCGAGCCGGAGACGAACGTCTACGGTCCGCCGCCGAAGGCTCTTGTCCCGGTCTAGTCATCCCCGCCGCGAAGGTCCGCCCGCGGGGCCGTCTCTCCAACGATCACGCGGCGCCTGAAACGCGCTGCAGAGCTTGGCTGGGCCTTTTGTATCACTCCTCGTCCACAAATAGCGCCTGCACGAAAAGCCCCGCCGGGCGAAGCCCGCGAGGGTTTGCGGCAGTCCAGCCTCTCGAAGAGAGGCACGGGGGCAGCCTGGGGCCGCGACCGCGCGTGGCGGCCTGGCGGTTGTGTAGCGACGGCCCTCGGCCGCCCCCGTATCGCGACGATTTGTCGACGGCTGAGCCGTCCGATCATCAGACCCCGCGCTTCGGCCCCGGGCGGGCCCGCATAAAGCGGGCAGGCGCCAGAGCCTTAAGCCTCCACCACCCCGAGGGGCGATCTCCGCGGCCCGGTCATATCGCCCGCACCTTTTGAGGGCGGGCGTGCCAGGCGGGCGTATCGACACGCGGCCCCTCGGGACCGGACGGCTACCGGATGCCATCCGAGCGCGAGCGCCGCACCCCCACCCACGCATCCCCGATCCGGATACGGTGCCTTGTGGGTAAGGGCACACAGACGCTAGCGTAAGCGTGCGGGCGCGAAACTCGCATTTGTCGCAAACGTCTGCCGCGCGCATTCCTCGGCAGGGGCAAGGCCCTCTTCCCATGAGCGGGAAGAGGGTTTGGGAGAAGGGTTGATGAGCGCAAGAACGGCACTTCACATCGGATGCGATGCGGCCCATCCCTTCGTCTTTTTTTGTAACCTGCGCCCTACTGAACGGGCGGCGGTGTGAAGGCGTCCAGCGACCAGGCGCGCTGTTGCACCTTGCCCTTCTTCGCTTTGGCCTTGGCCGCCCGGCGCGCCTCGCGGCTGCCCGTGGCAGCGGGCTGGAACTGCATCGTTGCCGGCACGGGCCCGTCCGCATGGACCGAGACCAGCTCGGCCGGCGGCGTGGCGTCGGGATCAACGATGAGCGCACCGTCGTCCGCCAGCCGCGTGATGCCCTTCAAGCGCCACGGGATGTTCGGCACCCGCCGCGCGGCCGCAGCCATCGTGGCGACGTGCGGCGAAGCCGGCGCGGCATCCGACAAGGGCGAGCCCGCCGGGTCCGGCAGGACCGAGCGCATGCCCTCCCACTCGTCGGCGGCGTAGATGTCGTTCAGGCCGACGCACGAGCGTCCCAGCACGTAGTCCTCCGGTAGGGGCAGTGTGTCGCCGAACTCCCAATGGAAGACCGTGCCCGTGCGGTCATCGAGTTCGCGCACCAGCGTGCCGGCGGCCGAGACTTGCCAGCCGGCCTCCAGGATCAGCCGGTGCACCGAGACCTCACATCCGTCCGGCAGCACGTGCCGTGTGCCGAGGCTAATCTGGCCCTTTTGCGCCACCGCCATGGCGCCGTCCTTACGCTCGCCTGTGATGGCCCAGATCATCCGATCGCCTTCGGATCCCACCTCGCAGCCCGTGGCGGCGCGGATCAGCGTGCCGTCGCCGCGCACCAGCGCGCCGTCGAGGCGCAGGATGTCCATGATGGGGATGTGCTGGCCCGCGAAGGGGTTCGTCTCGCCCGGAACGGCCCCGCATTGAGTGACGTGGCCGGGCGTAATCATCAGGCCGTGCAGGTCGAGGATGTGGGTGGCGGTGCGCTCAAAGACGCGTGTGACGCGCCCCGGCGTCAGCTCGCCCGTGGCGCGATCGTAGGACTGGACATAGTCGTCCACCGCCACCGTCTCGATCGGAACCTCACTCCCGTCCGGCAACGCAACAGGCGTGCCAGGGAGGAAACATTCTGATTCTAAAATCCTTGGTGCTGAAACAGCACCTTCTTTCATCTTGTTGTATATGTCCTCCACTTGATGGCCATATAGAGAGGTTTCATCCTTATATAAGCTATTATAAAGAGTCGCTATATCAGCAGGCTTTGCATTTGGAAGCCTCTCTTCTATCTCTGATATAAGTCTTGCAGCCACTCTGATATTGTCTAAGGCGCTAAGTCGTGGATCAGCGCCTTCTACAAGTCCTTCCCAAATTTCAGGGTTTACGTTTGTGGGCCTATGTGTCCCAATCAAGTTTCTTCCTGTTATATCCTCTAAAATAGTGGATATGTCTCCGCCGTCGTACCAGCCCTGCGAATTCTCGACGTAAACGATTGCGCCTAAAAGATCTGGATCAACATCAAACTCAGAAGCAGCTTTTTATATATTTGATGAATTCGCATATACGTTTATAGCGCCAATAGTATCGATTCTATGGCTTGGGTCTAGATTGGCATCATTTGGCCTGTCAACGCTGTTGAAGCTAATTTTTCCAGGTTGATCATTTATGATAGCTTCTCTTCTTTCTTCTTCTGTATACAGCTCGTTCATTGAACTTCTCCTCGTCTTCTAGACAGGCCTATGATTATAGCAGATAATGGTATTGTTATAATATAAGACAGAATCATTATTATGGTAAATATATAAGATATATATAGGTAATTTATCTTGTCTGTTCCTTGTATAACTATATCTGTATCAGTAGAATCTGATACAATTGATGTGATTAGGTACAGCGTTATCAATATTGATAAAATTGTTCCCAAACCCACCGTTAGGGCGACGGTCGCCAGGCGTCGCCGTAAGTCACGTCTCTCCGCCATTTCGTCCGTTTCCAAACTCGTTAGAGCATTATCTAGAGTCATCCCTTTCGCTGCACTTGCAGCAGCGAAGCTTTGGAAGAATAGTTTATAATCTGCTACTTCAACTCCACCCCTCAATATGTTAGGATAGAGTTCTCTAGATAGAGCTGCAAATTCCCCTGGTGCCCCGTATGTTGAGGACATGTACAATCCAGCTGTAGTATGAACTATCTGTTGGCTATTGTCTTGCAAAGAGGGATGGAAACCGGAAGCTCCAGGCGACCCCCAACCTGCCCAAAAATTTCCCTCACCTGGTCGTGATACATCGTCTCCTATAATAACTCTGGCCATATCAGAGATAGCCTGACTAGAGTCTCCTCCAGTCAGCTCCTCAGCAAAATTTGCAATAGAACTTAAAGCATCAAAATGAGTAGAGTTGCCATTATCTATAGCATCATACCTATCTTAAACATAATCTTTGAGCTGATCTAATCGATAAACCTCATTCACGGCTTTGCCCCATATCTTTTGCAATCACCAATTAATCGATAGTCTTGTACATCTGTTATGCCGAAAAGAAAGGGACTAACTAAATACATCTTACATTCTTCATCCACGTCTATGAAGAATTCTCCCAAACTCAAGTCGAAATCGTTCATTTTGCAATCTGCATTTTCTTCTAGTTTTTCTCTACAGTAGGCCTCAAGAAGAATAATATGCTGGTTCAGCTTGTTTCTAGCCATTGCGTTTGCCGGATCGATGGCGTTTGTGGATGACACGAAGGCTCCCAAACTCACCGTTAGTGCGACGGCCGTCAGGCGTCGTCGTATCCCACGTCTCTCCGCCATTTCGTCCGTCTCCAAACTCGTTGCAGAACCTCGATCGTCTCTTCACGACACTCGCATGAGTTCCATGACACCTCAACGATGGTGCCATGGTGGCGGTACCGCCGGCGGCGTTGTGCCCCCACCCCCATGCCGATGGGCTACGCCCGAGCAAACTTCTTATACTTAATCCGCTTCGGCACCGTCGAATCCACCCCCAGCCGCCGCTTCTTATCCTCCTCATATGCCTCGAAATTCCCCTCGAACCACTCCACGTGGCTGTCGCCTTCGAAGGCTAGGATGTGCGTCGCCAGGCGGTCGAGGAACATGCGGTCATGGCTGATGATGACGGCGCAGCCGGCGAAGTCTTCTAGGGCGTCTTCGAGGGCGGAGAGGGTCTCTGTATCGAGGTCGTTGGTCGGCTCGTCGAGGAGGATGACGTTGGCGCCGGACTTGAGGAGTTTTGCGAGGTGGACGCGGTTGCGCTCGCCGCCGGAGAGCTGGCCGACCTTCTTCTGCTGGGCGGCGCCCTTGAAGTTGAAGGCGGAGGCGTAGGCGCGCGAATTCATCTCGCGCTTGCCGAGCTGGATGATGTCGGCGCCCTCCGAGATCTCCTCCCAGACGGTCTTCGAGCCATCCATGTCGTCGCGAGACTGGTCGACATAGCCGAGCTTCACCGTCTCGCCGAGGCGGATCGATCCGTCGTCGGGCGTCTCCTCGCCGGTGATCATGCGGAACATGGTCGTCTTGCCAGCGCCGTTCGGCCCGATGACGCCGACGATGCCGCCGGGCGGCAGCTTGAACTCGAGATCGTCGACGAGGAGGGTGTCGCCATAGCCCTTCTTGACTTGGCTCGCCTCGATGACGACGTCGCCCAGCCGCTCGCCCGGCGGGATGATGATCTGCGCATTGCCGGGCGCGCGGTCGAGATTGCGCTTGAGCAACTCGTCATAGGAGCGGATCCGCGCCTTCGACTTCGTACGCCGGGCACTGGGAGACGACTGGATCCACTCGCGCTCGCGCTCGATCTGCTTCTGGCGACCCGCCTCCTCGCGGTCCTCCTGCGCCATGCGCTTCGCCTTGGCGGTGAGGTAGGCGGTATAGTTGCCCTCGTAGGGAATGCCGCGCCCGCGATCCAGTTCGAGGATCCAGCCCGTCACGTTGTCGAGGAAGTAGCGGTCATGGGTGATGATGAGAATGGCGCCCGGATAGGCCGAGAGATGGCCCTCCAGCCAGGCGACGCTCTCGGCATCGAGGTGGTTGGTCGGCTCGTCGAGGAGGAGGAGGTCGGGCTTCTCCAGCAACAGCTTGCAGAGCGCCACGCGGCGCTTCTCGCCGCCCGAGAGCTTGGCGACGTCGGCATCGCCGGGCGGACAGCGCAGCGCGTCCATGGCCTGCTCGACTTGGGTCTGAAGGTCCCAGAGGTTCTCGGCGTCGATACGGTCTTGGAGCTTGGCGCCCTCGTCGGCCGTCTCGTCCGAATAGTTCATCATCAGCTCGTTGTAGCGGTCGAGCACGGCCTGCTGCTCGGCCACGCCCTCCATCACGTTGCCGAGCACGTCCTTCTCCGGGTTGAGCTCGGGCTCCTGCGCGAGATAGCCGCGCGTCGCGCCCTCCGCGATCCACGCCTCGCCGGAGAACTCGGTGTCGAGGCCGGCCATGATCTTCAGAAGCGTCGACTTGCCCGCGCCGTTGGGGCCGAGCACGCCGATCTTCGCGTCCGGGTAGAAGGAGAGGTGGACGTTGTCCAAGACCTTCTTGCCGCCGGCATAGGTCTTGGAGAGGCCGTGCATGTGGTAGATGAACTGGCGCGCCATGGGCTGCGAGGTCCTGTCAGACGATAGGGGAATTGGTGCCCTATCTAGCCGCGACCTCAAACGCGCGCAACGGCTGCGCTACTGCGACAGGTAAAGTTCAAGCACGCTCGCGACCCGCTCTTCGAGCTTGTCGAACCCCTTGTCGAAATGCGCGCCGTCCGACGCTTCGAAATAATGATCGGGCGATGACGCGCAGGCTTCGAGCGCGGCCGGCAGCACTTTGAGGACGTCTTCGAGTGTTTTCTTATCCTCTTTCGATGCGCCGATGCGCTTCGGGTCGGGATACACGACATTCATGACGAACAACTCGGCGCCCGTCTCCTTCACGACGTCGCAATGGGCCGGATCGATCGGAACCCTGCCGTCGTCCACGCCGTCCGTGACGAGCACGACGATCTGGGAGAGACTGACATGGGTCGGCACGTCGCTCTCCTTGAGCCACGCGGCCGTTTCCTGCATCGCACCGTAGAGATAGGTGCCGCCCGAGCCCGACGGAGTCGAGTAGGCCGCAGCGCGCGCGGCGTCGAGATCGCCATCCAGATCAAAGTGGCGCTCATAGCGCCATGCGTCCCTCGTATGGCCGAAGACTCCGATGCCGACATCGACTTCATCACCGTAGGCCGTGTCGAGACGGTCGATGACGGCCCGCGTGCGCTTCTTTACCTCGTCTTCGCGAAGGATCACGTCATTCTCGCGTGCGACTTCGTAGCCGACGCGCGTGTCCGTTAGCGAAGAATCGCCTTCCGTCACGTTGTGGCAGGCGAACGCGCACTGACCGCCCCAGGGGCGATACTCCTTGGCAAACCGCTTTATCTCGTCGGTGCCAAAGGGGATGTTCATGGAGCCCGACATGTCGAGCGCGAAATACGTCTCGACGCGCGGAACGCCGACCTTCACCGTCGCCGTCGCATCGACATCGAAACTCTGCCGACCCACCAGACCGAGAAACGCGGTCGGGACCGCCGACGTGATCACGGTGGTCAACTCGCCATCGACCTTCAGGACGAGTTCCGCCCCGACGCCGCAGGCATCGTCGCCACAGTAGGCATCGAAGACCTGCTGCGCCGCTGCCCGCTGGTCCGCCTTCTTCCCGCCATCGCGCCTCACGATGCCGGCTGCGAGAACGCTGGCGTCCGCGACACCTTGCAGTTCGGCTTTCACGCCGACCGCTCTGGCATAGTCAAGTGCGCCCCCGCCAAGAACGAAGATCGGCAATACTGCTATACCGAATACGATCGCGACCACGCCGCGCTGATCAGCTGCGAAGCTGGCGGTTCGCGTACCTGTCAGGCAGCCCGCTGCCGCGTAGGCCGGCGGGACACGTTTTAGAATGGCGGACATCAGGTTCATGGCGAGACGTTGATCGCGCCCGCTTAAGTTGATGTGAATCTGACCTAGCAAGTAGCCAAATCAGCGGGGCGGCCTTATTTTAGGGTTAAGGAGGGAATGGAAACGGACTGAACCCGTTTGCCGAAGTTTCAAGTCACAGGAAATGACTTCAGCTCACGAACCCCGGGGGGGGGACCTACTCGACCTTCGAGAACGTCCCATCCGCGCCCATCACGCGCAGCGCGCCGTCCTTGATGCCGAAATGCGCGCCGCGCAGCTCGATATTGTCGGCGTCGAGGCGGGTCTTGATGAAGGGGAAGGTCTTTAGCCGATCGATGGAGACGCGTACGCCCATCAGTTCCAGCGCGAGCTGCGCCTCGGCCTCGTCCTTCGGCCAGCCGTCGCGCTTGAGGCGCGCGCGGGCTTCGTCGAGAAGGCTGACCCACTTGCCGATGAAGGAGCCCGACATGGCCGGATCCTGCGCCGCACCCTTCCGCGCCGCCTCCACGCCGCCGCAACTGGCATGACCCAGAACGAGGATGGTCTGCACGCGCAGCGCCGTCACCGCGAATTCGAGAGCCGACGACGTGCCGTGATAGCTGCCGTCCGGCTCGTGCGGGGGCACGAGGTTCGCGACGTTGCGCACGACGAAGAGTTCGCCCGGCCGCTGGTCGAAGATCGTCGCGGGATCGACGCGGCTGTCGCAGCATCCGACGACCATGACGCGCGGATACTGCCCTTCGCCAAGCGCACTCCAGCGCGCACGCTGCGGCTCGAGGGTCTGGTCGCGAAAGCGCGAGTAGCCGGCGAGAAGGTCTTGCATAGGAATCGGTCCCCCAAGAGTGTCCGCCGAAAGTGTCCGCCATGAGTGTCCGCGTTGGAATCAGGCGAAGAACGGCGCATCCCCTGAACTAATCCCTATCTCGCCCGTTGCGAAGGGGGCAGAGCGCTTCCGCCTGCCCACGCGCCGAACTCTCCGAGCCGACCACCCCTTGATCCATCCGACCCTATGACGACCGCCGACACGAGCCGCGCCCTCATGGGCTGGCGCGAATGGGTCGCGCTGCCCGAACTCGGGCTGACCCACATCAAGGCCAAGATCGACACGGGCGCGCGCACCAGCGCGCTCCACGCCGCCCGGGTCGAACGCGTGGGCGATCGCGTGATGCTGCTGATGCACCCCGTCCAGCGCCGCCTCGACGTCACCGCCACCTGCGAGGCCACGATCATCGACGAGCGGGTGGTGCGCGACAGCGGCGGGCACGAAGAGCCTCGCCTCGTCATCCGCACCGCCCTCGTGATCGGAGCCGAGACCCGCGACGTGGAGGTCACGCTGACGAACCGCGAGAACATGGGCTTCCGCATGCTGATAGGCCGTACGGCGATGGCCGGCCTCCTCGTCGATCCCGCCCGCTCCTACCTCACCGCCGCGCCGCCCAGCGCGGCAATCCTCGATGCCGCCTACCCAAACGTTGAACTGGATGCCTCCTCATGAAGATCGGCCTGATGACTCGCAAGGCGAGCCTCTACAGCCACAAGCGCCTCATCGAGACGGCGGAGGCGCGGGGCCACAGCGTCGTGCCGATCGATGCGCTTCGCTGCACGCTCGTGATGGTGACCGAGGGGCTGAAGCTCCTTCATCGCGGAGACGAGTTGTCGCCGCCGGACGTCATCATCCCCCGCATCGGCGCATCGATTACCTGGACGGGCATCGCGGTGCTGCGTCAGCTGGAGATCATGGGCTCGCGGACCATCAGCTCGCCGGAAGCCATTGCCAACAGTCGCGATAAGCTGACCTCGCAGCAAATGCTCGCCCATGCCGGCCTGCCGGTGCCTGCCGCCGTCTTCCTCGCCAGACGAGCACCCCATGCCGACGTGACCCGCTTCGTCGGCGGCGTGCCAGCCGTCGTGAAGGCGCTCAACTCCACGCATGGCGACGGCGTCGAGCTCGTCAACACCGATGACGAGGTCGAGGACGCGCTCGACAACTATTCCTCCTCGCACGACAACGCCCTCGTCCAGCAGTTCATCGAAGAGGCGGACGGCAAGGATCTGCGTTGTTTCGTCGTCGGCGGGCAGGTGATCGCAGCCATGCGACGCGAGGCGGCCGAGGGCGAGTTCCGCTCCAACGTCCACCAGGGCGGCGAGGTTTACGAGGCGAACCTCTCGAAGCGCGAGAAGGAAGTCGCGGTCGCGGCAGCGAAGGTCTTCGGACTGGGCGTCGCGGGCGTCGATCTCATTCGGTCGAAAGAAGGGCCGCTCGTGCTCGAGGTCAATTCCTCCCCTGGATTGGAAGGCATCGAAGAGGCTACGGGCGTTGACGTGGCGGGCCATATCCTCGATCTCATCGAGACCAACTACGGCGACCTCCGTGCCGGCTGACGGACCGCAAACGGCCAGTTCGCCCTTGACACCCGGCCAGCCAGCGCGAGGCTGCGTGCGAGGTCGCCGATCGGCGGGCGTTCCATCACCGACGGATATCGGAGCCATGCCATGAAGATCGCGATGCTGGCGCGCAACCCCAATCTCTACTCGCACCAGCGGCTGAAGTCCGCCGCCGAGGAGCGGGGCCATACGCTCGATATCATCAACACGACGCGCTGCTACATGAACATCGCGTCGCGTCGGCCGACGGTCTATTACAACGGCGAGCAGCTGCCGAAATACGACGCCGTCATCCCTCGCATCGGTGCGTCGATCACGTTTTACGGCCTGGCCGTGCTTCGTCAGTTCGAGGTGATGGGCACCTATCCGCTCAACGAATCCGTCGCCATCGGCCGCAGCCGGGACAAGCTGCGCTCGATGCAGCTTCTGGCGCGAGACGGCATCGGCCTTCCCGTCACCACCTTCGCCTACGATCCGAAGGTGACGGAGGAAATGCTGGCGGTGGCGGGCGATGCGCCGCTGGTCGTCAAGCTTCTCGAAGGTACGCAGGGCATCGGCGTCGTGCTCGCCGACTCCAACCGCTCGGCCAAGTCGGTCGTCGAGGCGTTCCGCGGGGCCAATGTGAACATCCTCGTGCAGGAATTCATCAAGGAGGCGGGCGGCACCGATATTCGCGCACTCGTGGTCGGCGGCAAGGTCGTCGCCGCGATGAAGCGCACCGGCGCCGAAGGCGAGTTCCGCTCCAATCTCCATCGTGGCGGGTCGGCCGCTGCCATCAAGATCAGCCCGGAGGAGCGCTCGACCGCCATCCGCTCTGCCAAGGCGATGGGTCTCAACGTCTGCGGCGTCGACATGTTGCGGGCCAATCACGGGCCTGTCGTGATGGAGGTCAACTCGTCGCCGGGTCTGGAGGGCGTAGAGAAGGCCACGGGCATCGACGTGGCCGGTAAGATCATCGAGTTGCTGGAGAAGCAGGCCAAGCCGAACTCGACGAAGACTAAGGGCGCGGGCTGATCGGCTAGCCGAGTCCCGAAGGCGATCGCCGCGCAGGAGCTAGAGATTTGCCGGACACCAAGAGGCGGGAGCGCCGCGTGCATCGTCCACCCTTCCACCTCGGCGGGGTGGACGTAGAGGCGGGGACGCGGCGCACGATCGATCTGCCGATCTCCGTCATGTCGAACCATCTGCCGATGTCGCTCCCCGTCCATGTCGTCCATGGGGCGGAGGGCGGGCCGACGCTTTTCGTATCCGCCGCCATCCACGGCGACGAGATCCTGGGCGTCGAGATCGTACGGCGGCTTCTGCGCTCGTCGCAGATCCGGCGGATCGCGGGCACGCTGCTCGTCGTGCCGATCGTGAACGGCTACGGCTTCCTGTCGCACTCGCGCTATCTACCGGACCGGCGCGACCTCAACCGATCCTTTCCTGGCTACCGCACGGGCTCGCTTGCCGGCCGACTCGCGCATCTCTTCATGACGGAGGTGGTCAAGCGCGCCGATCTCGGCATCGATCTTCACACCGCCGCTTATCACCGCACCAATTTTCCGCAGGTTCGCGTGTCGCCGGGCCGCGACAAGGTGATAGAACTCGCCTCGATCTTCGGTGCGCCGCTCATTCTGTCCTCGCCCCTGCGCGAGGGCTCCCTGCGTCAGGCGGCGGCCGAGCACGATATCGACGTGCTGGTCTACGAAGCCGGAGAGGCACTTCGCTTCGACGAACTCGCCATCCGCGCCGGGCTGTCCGGCATACTCCGGGTAATGAAGCATATCGGGATGACGGGCGGGCGCGGCGTTCGCCCGCCCAAGGTGCACCCCATCGTCGTCAACTCCTCGGCGTGGCTGCGAGCGCCGAGTGGCGGCATCTTCCGCGCTCGCAAGGAGGCCGGCGACACCGTGAAGCAAGGCGAAACGCTGGGCGTGATCGCCGATCCGTTCGGCGAGACGGAGCACGAGATCCTGGCCGAGGAGCCAGGCATCATCGTCGGCGCGACCCGTCTGCCGGTCATCAACGAGGGCGACGCGCTCTTTCACATCGCCGACCTGAGCAAGCCCGTCGCCGCCGAGGAGAAGGTGGATACGCTGACCGCCCAACTCGTCGCCGATCCTCTGCTCGACGAAGACGAAATCATATAGCGTCCGCCCCGTCTGGACTTCACCGAACGAGCCGCTATCGTGCCGCCCGTTCGCGGGGGCAACCCGTTCGCGCGGGCCTGTAGCTCAACGGTTAGAGCCGGCCGCTCATAACGGTCTGGTTGCAGGTTCGAATCCTGCCGGGCCCACCATCCTCTTCGTCGCATACGAAAACGGCGCCGGAAGCCTGATGCCGCCGACGCCGTTCTCGCAAAATTGTTAGCTAGCCTACTGCTTTACGGTGGTTATTTACGCTTGTCGGGGCGCTGCGTAAGAGCAGAAGCAGCTGCCGTCTTTGCTGCTTTGCTCGAACCCGAACTCCTCAGTACCTTCGAAGCGGCGGTCGCCGCGCGTCGGCTAGTAACCTCAGTATTCTTCGCCATTCTGGCTACTCCTAGTTTGTCCTTTTGGACGCTTGGCGAACGCTACGAGCAGCCGCTCGTCGAGCCGCAGGTGTCGCATTTCAGGCAGGTGCCGTTGCGGACCATCGTGAAGTTGCCGCATTCGGCGCAGTTCTCGCCTTCGTAGCCCTTCATGCGGGCCTCCAGTCGGCGGGTCGCTTCGGTGTGCGGAGCAGCATCCGGGATGGGCGCCGCGGCGACGGCGGCTACTGCTACGGAGGCCTGACCAGTGGCGGCCTGAGTGGCGGTCGCGACGGTCTGGGCGGCCGACATCGTGGTCGCCTCCGAGAGCGACTGGAGATCGCGCCCGCCGGAGATCAGCGACAGCGTCTCACCGACGCGGCCGCGGACGAGGCCGGTCGAGATCTTGGTGCCGGCTTGTGCGGCGCGCTCCTTGTCCGCCTCGCGAATGGCGGTGTTCGCCAGATCGCCGGGGACGACATGGGCGAGATCGTGCCGTCCGAGATAGCTGACGGCCAGCTCGCGGAAGATGTAGTCCAGCACCGACGTAGCGTTCTTGATCGCGTCGTTGCCCTGCACCATGCCGGCCGGCTCGAAGCGGGTGAAGGTGAAGGCGTCGACATACTCCTCGAGCGGCACGCCGTACTGGAGGCCGAGCGAGATCGAGATCGCGAAGTTGTTCATCAGCGCACGGAAGGCGGCACCTTCCTTGTGCATGTCGATGAAGACTTCGCCAAGCCGACCGTCTTCGTACTCGCCCGTCGTGAGATACACCTTGTGGCCGCCCACGCGCGCCTTCTGGGTGTAGCCCTTGCGCCGGTCGGGCAGCTTCTCGCGCTCGCGGTCGCGAATGCGCTCGATGACCTTTTCGACGATCTTCTCGGCCACCGCAGCCGCACGGGCCGGCTGGCTCGACGCCATCAACGCCTCGACGGCATCGTCCGCGTCATCGTCGTTGTCGGCGATGAGCGACGCGGAAAGCGGTTGGCTGAGCTTGGAGCCGTCGCGGTAGAGCGCGTTCGCCTTCACGCCGAGCCGCCAGGAAAGCATGTAGGCTTCCTTGCAGGCCTCGACGGTCGCGTCGTTCGGCATGTTGACGGTCTTGGAGATGGCGCCCGAGATGAAGGGCTGCGCGGCCGCCATCATGCGAATGTGGCTGTCGACCGAGAGGTAGCGCTTGCCGAGACGGCCGCAGGGCGTCGCGCAGTCGAAGACCGCGAGGTCCTTGTCGTCGAGCCCCGGCGCACCCTCCAAGGTCATCGCACCGCAGACGTAGACGTCCGCCTTCTCGATCTCGGACTTCGAGAAGCCGAGGAATGAGAGAAGGTCGAACTCGAGATCCTCCATCTTCTCGGCCGGCACCTTGAGGACGTCTGTCAGGAAGTCCTCGCCAAGCGACCACTTGTTGAAGGCGAACTTGATCGAGAAGGCGCTCTTCAGACCGCCTTCGACGGCGGCGATCTTCTCTGCCGTGAAGCCTTTCGCCTCCAGCGCCGCGTGATCGATCGTCGGGGAGCCGACGAGCGTGCCATGGCCGACCGCGTAGTCGATAATCGATTTGACGGCGTTCGTGCCATAGCCGAGCGTCTTCAACGCTTCGGGCACACAGCGATTGATAATCTTGAAGTAGCCGCCGCCGGCCAGTTTCTTGAACTTAACGAGCGCGAAGTCCGGCTCGATACCGGTCGTGTCGCAGTCCATGACGAGACCGATCGTGCCGGTCGGCGCGATGACGGTGGACTGCGCGTTGCGGTAGCCGTGCTTCTCACCGAGCTCCAGCGCGCGATCCCAGGCGACCTTGGCACGGGCACCGAGATTGTCGTCGTTGAGGGACGCGTGGTCGAGCGGGACGGGGAGGGTGGAGAGCGCGTCATAGCCCTCCGTCTCGCCATGCGCGGCGCGGCGATGATTGCGGATCACGCGGAGCATGTCATCGGCGTTCGGCGCATATTGCGGGAAGGGTCCGACCTTCTCGGCCAACTCTGCCGACGTCGCATAGGAGACGCCGGTCATCACGGCCGAGATCGCGCCGCAGATCGCACGGCCCTCGTCGGAATCGTAAGGGATGCCCGACTGCATCAGGAGACCGCCGATGTTGGCGAAGCCGAGGCCGAGCGTGCGGTACTGGTAGGACAACTCGGCAATTTGCTTGGACGGGAACTGCGCCATCGTGACCGAGGCCTCGAGGACCACGGTCCAGATGCGGACCGCGTGCTCGAAGGCGGCGGTGTCGAACGTGCCGTCCGGCTGCTTGAACTGCATCAGATTGATGGACGCGAGATTGCAGGCCGTGTCGTCGAGGAACATGTACTCCGAGCACGGATTGGAAGCGCGGATCTCGCCCGCCTTCGGGCAAGTGTGCCAGTCGTTGATCGTCGTGTGGTACTGGATGCCCGGATCGGCCGAGGCCCAGGCCGCGAAGCCGACCTGCTCCCACAGGTCCCGCGCCTTGATCGACTTGGCGACGCCGCCGTCCGTCCGGCGGATGAGGTTCCAGTCGTCGTCGAGCTCGACGGCGCGCAAATAGTCGTCCGTCACACGGATCGAGTTGTTGGAATTCTGACCGGCGACCGTGAGATAGGCCTCCGAATCCCAGTCGGTGTCGTAGGTCGGGAAATCTATCGCGGTGTAGCCCTGGCGCGCGAACTGGATGACGCGCTGGACGTAGTTCTCGGAAACGTGCGCCGTCTTTGCGGCCTTGATCTCGCGCTTGAGGGCGGGGTTCTTCGACGGGTCGAAGCAATCGTCGCCTTCGCCCTCGCAGTTCACGCAAGCCTTCATCACGGCGGTGAGGTGCTTGGCGCAAGCCTTTGACCCCGCGACGAGAGCGGCGACCTTCTGCTCCTCCTTCACCTTCCAATCGACATAGGCCTCGATGTCGGGGTGGTCGGCGTCGACGACGACCATCTTGGCCGCGCGGCGGGTCGTGCCGCCGGACTTGATCGCGCCGGCCGCGCGATCGCCGATCTTGAGGAAGCTCATCAGGCCGGACGACTTGCCGCCGCCGGCCAGACGCTCGCTCTCGCCGCGCAGATGCGAGAAGTTGGAGCCGGTGCCCGAGCCGTATTTGAAGAGACGCGCTTCGCGAACCCAGAGGTCCATGATGCCGCCTTCGTTGACGAGGTCGTCGGCGACGGACTGGATGAAGCAGGCATGCGGCTGCGGATGCTCGTAAGCCGTCTTGGAGCGCGTCAGCTCGCCGGTCTCGAAGTCGACATAGTGATGGCCCTGGCTCGGGCCGTCGATGCCGTAGGCCCAGTGGAGGCCGGTGTTGAACCACTGCGGCGAGTTGGGTGCGGCGCGCTGCGTGGCGAGCATGAAACGAAGCTCGTCATGGTAGGTGCGCGCGTCTTCCTCGGCCGTGAAGTAGCTAGCCTTCCAACCCCAATAGGTCCAGGTGCCGGCGAGCCGGTCGAAGACCTGCCGTGCATCCGTCTCAGGTCCGGTGCGCTCGCCTTCGGGCAGGGCGGCGAGTGCGTCCTCGTCCGGGACCGAGCGCCATAGCCAGGAGGGGACGGAGTTCTCTTCGACGCGCTTCAGCCGGGCGGGCACGCCGGCCTTGCGGAAGTATTTCTGCGCGATGATGTCGCTGGCGACCTGGCTGAACTGCTCGGGCACGTCGATGTCGGCCGCGCGAAAGACGACCGATCCGTCCGGATTGCGGATCTCGCTGGTCGCCTTCTTGAAGGCGATGGCGGCGTAGGCATCTTCATCGGCGGACGTGAAACGACGCTCGAACTTCATGGTCAACTCTCCTCGAACCGGGCGCACCCATCCCGGCCTACGCAGACGACTGCGCCATTAACGAATGTCAGTCAGGGGTCGCGAGCCTCGGCGTTCATGTCGCCGCCGGCCTAGGTCCAACAGAGTTATAGGCTAGTTGGCGGCGGGGCGGCCGGTCAACGGGTGGTATGTCGCGCCCAGTTCTCCACAAGATATAGTGCATAGAACGGACATACACGAAACCAAAATGCATTTCGGCTAACTAGCCGGGACTCAACATCGAATCCCACCGCGATCGCCGTTGGACGTCGATAGGACGGCTGCAACGCTAATAGGATGATGGTCCACGTGGTCCGGCTAGGTGCCTCAGGCGTCTACGATTCGCGCGTCCGCGAAATAATTCTGGCGCAGCGATCTCGGCCAGCGCGGGCTGTGGATAACGTTTCACCTCTGGACACGCGGTCGCAAACGGTGTCGCAGGCTGGACGACATCGGTTCGCAGGTTTATCTCCCGACCACGACTATCGCGCGATACCACCGACCGGGCAGGCATCATGTCTTTGAAAGACAATCTCCTCCAAATCTTCACCTGGTGGAGTGGACAGACGATCGGCACGCGGTTCCACACATGGCGCAACGGCACTGCCGTCGGCGCCGACGATTACGGCAACGCCTATTATCGCAACGCCGACGATTCCAAACGCTGGGTCATCTACAATGGCCCGGTCGAGGCCACACGCATTCCGCCTGGGTGGTTCGGATGGCTCAACAAGACGTTCGACACCGTGCCGGACGAGAGCGGATACGTACCCCGCGCATGGGAGAAGCCGCATGTGCCGAACATGACCGGTACGCCCCACGCCTATAAGCCTCAGGGCAGCCTGTCGAAGCCGGGCGGCCGCCACGTCTCGCAAGGCGACTACGAGGCCTGGTCGCCCGAATAGGGTCTGGCTACGCGGCGCCCGTTCATCCCCCGTTGCGATCGCGTGCGATAGGATGCGTGCGCCGCTATGGGATCCCATGTCGGCAAGTATCGAGTAGAGGGCCAGGATGCGTCTGTCTTTAAGGATGAAGGCCCGGCGCCTGCCCGCCATGGCCCTTGGTGCCGCGCTCGCGCTGTCGGGCGTGCCGGCCGTGGCGCAGCAGCAGGCCGTTCAGAGCCCAGTTGCGACGTTTACCGGGCTCGACAAGATCACCGGTCGCATCACGACCTTCGACGTCTGGATCGACGAGACCGTTCAGTTCGGCGCCTTGCAGGTGACGCCCCGGACCTGCCGCGAGCAGGTCGCCGGCGACGATGGTCGCGTGATCTCCTTCGTCGAGGTCGACGAAATCACGCTCCAGGCGGAGATCCAGCGCATCTTCAGCGGGTGGATGTTCGCCGAGAGCCCTGGTCTCAACGCCATCGAGCACCCCGTCTATGACGTCTGGCTGGTAGCCTGCAAGACGGATACCGACGTTCCGGCGCCCGGCCAGTAGTCGAAGCGCGCCGGCTGCGTGAGGGCTCGTGCGAGCCGCTCGCGATAGTCCCGTCGGTCGATCTCGACGGCGCCCATCCGAAGCAAATGTTCGGTCGTGAATTGCGTGTCGAGCAGCGTGAAGCCGCCGACTTTCAGCCGAGCCACGAGATAGGTCAGCGCGACCTTGCTCGCATTCGCCTCATGCGAGAACATGCTCTCCCCGAAAAAGGCCCCGCCAATGGCGAGACCGTAGAGCCCCCCGACAAGCCGTCCTTCGCGCCATGCCTCGACGGTGTGGCAGAAGCCGAGATCGAAGAGTTGGCCGTAAAGGTCACGAATGCGATGGCTGATCCAGGTCGTCTCACGATCCCGCCCCGGTGCCGCGCAGCCCGCGACGACGCCGTCGAACTCGCTGTCGATCCGTATCTCGAACGTTTCGCGCCGAATGACCTTTCGCAGCGAGGACGACGGCGCGAACGTATCGAGCGGGATGATGCCGCGCGCCTCTGGCTCGACCCAGAAGAGGGTCTCGTCGTCGGCGCCCTCCGCCATCGGGAAGATGCCGCAGGCATAGGCCTTCAGCAGGACGTCGGGCGAGATCACCGGCGGCTTGGGGGGATGGCGCAAACCGGTCAGCCGTCGGCCAACTTGCTTTCGGCCAGCATCGTCTCCAGCCAGCGAATGTCGTAGCCGCCGCTCTTCACCGCGTCCTGCGTGACGAGGTCCTGAAAGAGCGGGATCGTCGTTTTCACGCCATCGACGACATATTCGTCAAGCGCACGGGAGAGGCGAAGGAGGGCGAGGTCGCGGGTATTGTGCCGCACGATCAGCTTGCCGATAAGGCTGTCGTAAAAGGGCGGCACGGTGTAGCCCGAATAGATCGCGCTATCGACGCGCACGCCCGGACCGCCGGGCGGATGGTAGAAGCTGATCTTGCCCGGAGAGGGCGCGAAGGTTCGCGGGTCCTCGGCGTTGATCCGGACCTCGATCGCGTGACCGTTGAAGCGCACGTCCTGCTGGCGATAGGTTAGCCGTCCCGTCGCCGCGACGCGGATCTGTTCCTCTACGAGATCGATGCCCGTGATCGCCTCGGTGATCGGATGCTCGACCTGCAGCCGCGTGTTCATCTCGATGAAATAGAATTCGCCGTTCTCGTAGAGAAACTCGATCGTGCCGAGGCCACGATAGCGCAGTCGCCGCATGGCGCTCGCACAGGTTTCGCCGATGAGATGGCGCTGCTCCTCGTTAAGAGCGGGCGAGGGCGCTTCCTCGAAGACCTTCTGATGACGGCGCTGGAGCGAGCAGTCGCGCTCTCCGAGGTGGATCGCATTACCGTTGCCGTCGCCGATGATTTGAATCTCGATATGGCGCGGATGCTGGAGATATTTCTCCATATAGACCGAATCGTCGCCGAAGGCCGCCGCAGATTCCGAGCGTGCGGTCGAATAGGCGTTCTGAAGGTCGTCCTCCGTCAGCGCGACCTTCATTCCGCGTCCACCACCGCCGGCCGCCGCCTTGATGAGGACGGGGAAACCGGCCTCGCGTGCGGCCACCAGGGCTTCGTCATAGGTGTTCAGCTTGCCGGTACCGGGCACGCAGGGCAGGCCGATCTCCTCGGCCGTCTGCTTGGCGACGATCTTGTCGCCCATCGTCCGGATGTGCTCCGATGTCGGGCCGATAAACGTGATCTGATGCGCTTCGAGGATCTCCGCGAAGCGCGCATTCTCCGAGAGGAACCCGTAGCCGGGATGGACCGCGTCCGCCCCTGTGATCTCGCAGGCCGACAGGAGACTCGGAATGTTGAGATAGCTGTCGCGCGCCTGAGGCGGGCCGATGCATACGCTCTCGTCGGCCAGGCGGACATGCATCGCGTCGGCATCGGCAGTCGAGTGGACCGCGACGGTGGAAATGCCCAGTTCCTTGCAGGCGCGGAGAACACGCAAGGCGATCTCGCCGCGATTGGCGATTAGAACCTTGCTGAACGGACGGACGTCGGAAGAGGCGACCACGGTGCCGTCCGCCCTATTCGATGACCAGGAGCGGCTCGCCGTATTCGACGGGCTGCGCATCGTCGATGAAGATAGCCGTCACCTTGCCGGCGCGCGGCGCGGGGATGGCGTTCATCGTCTTCATCGCCTCGATGATCAGCACGGTCTGGCCTTCACGGACGTCGGAGCCGACCTCGACGAACGTCTTCGCGCCCGGCTCCGGCGAGCGGTAGGCGGTGCCGACCATGGGCGACGGAACGGCTTTGGACGTATCGGGCTTCGCCGAAGCGCTTTCCGAGACCTCCGTGCTCGCCGCCTGTGCGGGGGCCGTGGGAGCGGGTGAGATAGGAGCGGCCGGTACGCTCGGCGCGGCGATCTGGGCGGCGACGGGGGCGTGCTTGCGCACGACGCGCAGCTTGAGGTCCTTGTGCTCGATCTCGATCTCGGTCAGCCCGTTGGCTGCGAGAATCTCGGCCAGGCGCTCAACGAGATCGGGGTCGACCGGCTCCTTCACCGCGTTGTCCTGCGAGTCTCCATTCGACTCTCTATGGGCCATGAACGCTGCCTTCGACTGTTCCACACCGGCTTGACGCCGTTCGGCAAGACGTGTGCCCGAATGGCCAGACAGGTGCAAGAGGAACCCATGCGGAACCGCGTGGAAGCCGTCCCAAAACAAGCGGAAGCGCTATGTCGCTGGGCTCGCCGCGTGAGACAGCCTTGCCGCGATCGCCTCGATGGCCAGCTCGTAGCCGAGCGTTCCGAGCCCGGCGATCATGCCCGTCGCGACCGTTGCGCTGAAGGAATGGTGCCGAAAGGGCTCGCGGGCGTGGATGTTGGAGATGTGCACCTCGATGACGGGGGCCTCCACCGTCGCGAGCGCATCGCGGATCGCGATGGACGTATGCGAGAACGCACCGCCGTTGATGACGATGGCAACATGGCTTTCGCGGGCTTCGTGGATGGCGTCGATGAGGACGCCCTCGTGATTGCTCTGGCGGAAATCGACTGCGTATCCGAGCGAATCCGCTCGCGTCCGGCACCGCGCGGCGACATCGTCGAGCGTCTCGGCGCCATATATGCCGGGCTCGCGCTTGCCGAGCAGGTTGAGGTTGGGGCCGTTCAGGACGAGGATGGTGCCCGTCATTCCTCGTCGGCCTTTGCGGTCTCGATCGCGTCCAGCAGCGCGTCGTAACCGACTGCCCCGATGACGACTTCGTCGCCGATTACGTAGCTGGGCGTGCCGTTGAGGCCGAAGGCTTCAGCGAGCGCGTAGGCTTCCTGAATCGGCACCATCGCCTCGGGGCGCTCCAGCGTGGCGCGTAAAACGTCCATATCGACGCCGACGTCCTCGGCTACGCCGAGCGCTATCGCCTCGTCGGCCTGCTCGCGCGATTCGAGAAGCGCCTGGTGGAAGGCCAAATACTTGTCCGGCTCCATGATCGTAATGGCGGACGAGACGCGCGCCGCCGCGAGCGAGCCCGGACCTAGCACCGGAAACTCCTTCAGGACGACGCGGAGCTCCGGCTCCTCCGCGATGAGGTCGAGCATGTCGCCCATTGCACGGCGGCAGAAGCCGCAATTGTAGTCGAAGAACTCGACCATCGTGACCGAGCCTTCGGGATTGCCCAGCACCATCTGGTTCGGCGAGTTCTCGAGCAGGTCGCGATTGCTCTCCAACGCCTCTCGCCGCTGCGCGACCTCTGCGGCCGACGCGCGCTCGGCGATGAGGTCGAGTGCCTCCTGTACGATATCCGGATTGGCGAGAATGTAGTCCCGCACGATGGCTTCAATCTCGGCCTTGTCGGCAGTCTGCGCAGCGGCAACGCCGGTGGTGAGGAAGAGCGCGGCTGCGCCGGCCGCTACGATGCGGAAACGGGGGCGGGTCATCATGATGGTCCTTGAACTGACGGGCCCGCCCAGTCTAGCGCGGTGTCCGGCGCGTTATGCCTCACGATCTCGTCAGGTGGAAGTCGGCTGATAGGCCGGCACCGATCGGGCGCTGTGCCGGCGATGCCCCACCTCGCGCAAAAATGTCAGCGGCACACGCGGCGATCCTTTACCGACGTGAAAGCGCCTTGAAGCTGTTCTGTCCTGGCCGCTCGATCATGAATGGAGAGTGGGTGTGCGGCTCGCTGAGCGCGGCGCGCACGTCCTATCCGAGGCTCTTTGGGGGGGCGAGACGAATGGACGGACAGATAGGCTTCGCGTTGGATCAGGCGCCGCCGCCCGGGCCTGCAACGAGCATGACCTCGAAGTCGCCGGAGCCCTGCGTCGCGCTTCGCCGGCCGGTCTCCGATTTCATGGCGCTCGACGTTCTGCGTGATGCCAACGCCCGCGCCGCGTCCGGCCACGATATCGCCAGGCTCGAGATCGGTCAGCCAGCGGCCGCCACACCCCGCGTCGTACGCGAAGCTGCGGCGGAGGCCATCGCATCGGCGAGGCTTGGCTACACCGATGCATTGGGCATTCCGGAACTGCGCGAACGCATCGCACAGCATTACGAAGAGCGCTACGGCGTGGCCGTTTCCCCGAAGCGGGTAATCGTCACCAATGGTTCGTCCGGCGGATTCCTCCTGAGCTTTCTCGCGCTCTTCGATGCCGGCGCGCGCGTCTGCATGGGCGTGCCGTCATACCCCGCCTATGCCAACATCCTGCGCGCGCTCGAGATCGAGCCCGTCGGCGTGCCGCTCGATGCCTCGACCCGCTGGTCGCTGACCGCCTCCCATCTCGCCGATGTCGGCCACCTGTCCGGCGTCCTCGCCGCAAGCCCCGCCAACCCCACCGGGGTGATGACCGATGGCGACACGCTCGGCGCGCTGGCGCGGGCCTGCCGGCGCAAAGGTCTGCGTCTTATCTCGGACGAGATCTACCACGGGCTGGAATATGTCGGCCGCGCCCAGTCGGCGCTTGAGCACACGGACGACGCCATCGTCGTCAACAGCTTCTCGAAATACTATTGCATGACCGGATGGCGCATCGGCTGGCTCGTGGTGCCGGACGATCTCGTGCGGCCGATGGAGCGGTTGGCGCAGAGCCTCTACATCTCTGTCCCCACGATCTCTCAGCTCGCCGCCGTCGCGGCCTTCGATGCGACCGAGGAGCTGGAGGTGAACAAGGCGATCTACGCCCGCAACCGCGCATTGCTACTGGCCGAACTGCCGTCGCTCGGCTTCTCCGATGTGCTGCCGGCCGACGGCGCCTTCTACCTCTGGGCCGGTGTCCATCGCTTCACGAACGATAGCGGCGCTTTCGCCGCGCGGCTGCTGAACGAGGCCAATGTCGCGCTGACCCCCGGCGCGGACTTCGATCCGGATCGTGGGAACGGCTATGTTCGCCTGTCCTTCGCGGGCTCCGAGGAGGACATCGCCAAATCGCTTGACCGAATGGCGGCGTTCTTACCCACGCTCGGCTGAACCCTGACAGCAAAAGAGGGGCCTAAGCCCCTCTTTCGTCGCTACCTCTACGATCCGAAGATTCCACGCTGCCACCAGCCGCTACGGCGCTTGCGGGGCTTCTCCGGTTCCGCCACCGGCTCCGGTGTGCCGAGATCGTCGGCTGCGGTTTCCGGCATCTCGACGGTCGGCTCCTGCGGTACGGGCGCCGGATCGTCGGGATCGCCGACCACCGGCACGGCATCGCCCGCCTCGACCATCATGCCTTGAGCTTCGATCTCCTCGACGGTCTCGATATCGACGACCGTATCGTCGATCGACACGTCGCCCATACCGTCGTCCGGCCCGACGATCTCGGAAGCGACGTCGCCGTCAGGCTGCATGTCGTTGCCGTCCGTCGAGGGCGTCGCGACGGCTTCGTCGTAGCCCTTCTCGTCCGCGCTTCGTGCGTCACCGTTGGCGGCAGACACCTCGTCGTTTCCGTCCTCGTCCCGCTTCCGATTGCGCCGGCCGCCACGACGGCCGCGACGACGCCGACGGCCGTCCGCATCACCATTCTCGTCGGCGGGGTCGGTGTCCTCGCTGGCCGTAGCGGCCTTTTCTTCGGGCTCCTCGGCAGAGGCGGCTTCGGGCCTGGCCTCGGTATCAACCTCGTCGGACGTAGTCGCTTCCTCGCCATCGCGCGAGCGCCCGCCACGTCTGCGCCTGCGGCGGCCACGCCGCTTGCGGTCTCCGTTCTCGTCTTCATCCGCCTCGGGTTCGGCTTCGCGAGCGCGGGGAGCGGGGGCCTCTTCCTCCTCGATCTCTTCGACATCTTCGATGACGGCGTCTTCGATCTCGGGAGCGCCAGCCTGTATCGGAGCGGCTGCGACTGGCTTCGGCCGCGTCGTCGGGTCGGCCCGCTCGCCCCGGTCGATCGCGAAGCCAGAACCTTCCAGCGACTCGTCGGCCTCGATCCGTATGTTGACGCCATGCCGCTCTTCGATGGCGGCAAGGTGATCGCGCTTCTGGTTGAAGATGTAGAGCGCGATGTCGGTCCGGGTGCGGACGATGACGTCGTGGCTCGCATCGTTCGTCAGGTGGTCATCGACGGCGCGAAGCAAATGGAGCGCGGACGAACCGTCGGAGCGGACCATGCCGGAGCCCGTGCAATGCGGACAGATGACGCTCGATCCCTCCACGACGCCCGTGCGAATGCGCTGGCGCGACATCTCGAGAAGGCCGAACGCGCTGATGTGGCCGACCTGAATGCGAGCCCGGTCGGTCTTCAGGCAGTCCTTCATCTTCTTCTCGACGGCGCGGTTGTTCCGCTTCTCATCCATGTCGATGAAGTCGATGACGATGAGGCCGGCGAGATCGCGCAGACGAAGCTGGCGGGCGACCTCCTCGGCGGCCTCCAGGTTCGTTTTGGTCGCCGTGTCCTCGATATTGTGCTCGCGCGTCGACTTGCCCGAGTTCACATCGATGGCGACCAGCGCCTCGGTCTGGTTGATGACAAGGTAGCCGCCCGACTTCAGCCGGACCTGCGGATCGAACATCGCGTCGAGCTGACTCTCGACCCCATGCTTGGCGAAGAGCGGCTGGCGTTCGCGGAAGGGCTGCACGTTCTTGGCATGGCTCGGCATGAGCATGCGCATGAAGTCCTTCGCCTCGCGGTAGCCTTCCTCGCCCTCGACGAGGATCTCGTCGACATCGCGGGTGTAGAGGTCGCGGATCGAGCGCTTGATGAGGTCGCCTTCCTCGTAGACGAGGGTCGGTGCGTGGCTCTTCAAGGTGAGATCGCGCACGTTCTCCCAAAGGCGGAGCAGGTATTCGTAGTCGCGCTTCACCTCCGTCTTGGTGCGGCTCGCGCCGGCGGTGCGGACGATGAGGCCCATGCCCTGCGGCACATCGAGATCCTCGGCGACGGTCTTCAGGCGCTTGCGGTCGGACGCGTTGGTGATCTTGCGGGAGATGCCGCCGCCACGCGCGGTGTTCGGCATCAGCACGCAGTAGCGGCCGGCGAGGCTCAGATAGGTGGTCAGGGCGGCGCCCTTGTTGCCGCGCTCCTCCTTGACGACCTGCACGAGGAGGATCTGGCGGCGCTTGATGACCTCCTGGATCTTGTACTGCTTGGCGCGGCGCGGCTTGCGGACGGGAACCTCTTCGAGCGCATCGTCGTCGCCCATCGCCTCGACGTTCGCGTCGTCGTCGTCATCGTCGTCGTCTTCGAGCGACTCGTCGGCGGGCTCGGAGATCTCCTCGCCGTCGTCCACGACCTCAAGTGCCTGCGAGGTCGTCGGCTCGTCGTCGGGAGACCCGTCTTCGTTGGAAGCGGCGGGCGCCTCGTCGATGTCCGTGGCGGCGGGTGCCTCGTCAGCGTCCGCTGCCGGCGGGGTGTCGTCCCCCTGCACAGCGTCGTCGGATGGCGTCGCCGCCTCGTCGGACTGCTCGTCGGTCTCTTCGCTCTTCTTCGATTTGCGCGTGCTGCGGCGACGGCGCGGCTTGGCGTCCATCTCCTCTTCGGCGCGGCGCGCCTCTTCCTGATCGCGCAGTTCTTCCTCGATCAACGCCTGCCGGTCGGCATGCGGGACCTGATAATAGTCCGGGTGGATTTCGTTGAAAGCGAGGAAGCCGTGGCGGTTGCCGCCATATTCGATGAACGCTGCCTGGAGCGACGGTTCTACGCGGGTGACCTTTGCGAGGTAGATATTGCCGCGGAGCGGGCGCCGGCTGGCCGACTCGAAATCGAATTCCTCGACCTTGTTGCCGCGAGTGAGGACGACGCGCGTCTCCTCGGGATGGGCGGCGTCGATAAGCATCTTGTTGGACATGGTAAATCCTGGCCGCGCCGGGCGATGCCCGGCGGCCCAGACCGCATCGAGAGATGCGCGATCCTTTGAAGAGCCGTCATGCCGACGCCTCCCGACAGGTCACGCGAGATGAAACGATCTGGTCGCGAAGGCTTTCGAAAGCCGGCGCAGCAGTCTTGAGATGAAAGAAAGGACGTCCGGGAACGGCGAAGCCCGTGTCCGTGTGCGTCGCCAGCCGCGAAAACGCGGCTCGACGCAACTGCGGACGCAGGAAACTTAACACAACGCCGACCTCCCAGGGTCATGGATGGCGATGCCGGGACGGGCCGCCTTCTCGCGTATCGTCCCACATCGGAAATGCGCTCTCAGAGCCTGAACCGGCAAAGCGGTCGGGTGAGCCGGGCACGAAACGTGTCGCGCCCGCACCAGCAAGTCGCTCGTCGGTCGGCAGAGGGAACCTTTGTTCCCCGCACCGAACATTCATGTAGCGATGCCCGTGGCATCTTGGCAAGACTTTTCGGGCCGCGTTGCCCGGAAGCCACAACTTTTCGTTCTTCGATCGGCACCTACGGCACCTTATGGTGCGAGGACACATTAACCGGTCATTGACTCTGTGTGGGCAAGATGAGGGCTGGTTTGATGCGACGTGTGCGGGGGCAGCGCGTCTCGGATGTGAGACGTATGAGAACCTTGGTCGGAGTCTGCCTCGTCGTACTGATCGCCATAGGCATGGGCGGGCTCGCCATGCCGCATCTCCGCGCCGACGACCATGCCTCCATCATCTACGACGCCCGCCTCAGCGGCGACGGAATCGAAACCCGCCTAGAACTCGACATGACGACCGAGGCCGCCGCGACCGCCTTCGTGCTGACCGGGCCGAACCGGGTGGTCATCGACATGGCCGATGTCGGCTTCGCACTCCGGCCGGAAGACCACGGCACGGGGCAGGGTCTCGTTCGTGCCTACCGTTTCGGGCTCCTCGGCGAAGGCCGCTCGCGCATCGTCGCGGATCTGACGAGCCCCGTAAAGATCGTCTCGCAGGACACCGTTCCGATCGCGGAGGGGCAGCGCATGACGCTCGTTCTTCGGCAGGCCGATCTCGATTCGGTCCTCAACAGCGTGGCTTCCGTGCCGTTCCCGCCGATCCAACGTGTCTCCATCAATACTCCGGCCATGGCGCCGAAGACGGACCGGGCGGAAGGCGCCATCGCGATCCCCGGCGCGGCGGCGTCCTCGGGTCCTATCGTCGTGGTGATCGATCCCGGTCACGGCGGCATCGACTCTGGCGCGACGAGCCGATCTGGCGCGCTCGAGAAGGACGTCGTCCTCGAATTCAGCCGGACCCTGCGGGATGCCCTCAACGCCACACCGCGCTTCGAGGCCGTTCTGACGCGTGACGACGATCGGTTCATCCCGCTCGGTGAACGCGTCGCGTTCGCGCGAGAGCAGGGCGCGCGCCTTTTCATCTCCGTCCATGCCGACGCGGTGAAGGAAGACTATGTGCGCGGCGCCACCGTCTACACGCTGTCGGAGCGCGCATCGGACGCACGGGCGGCCGCCCTGGCGAGCAAGGAGAACCGCGTCGACATGCTCGCCGGCCTTACGCTCGACAACGACGATCAGGACGTCGCCGACATCCTCATCGACCTCGCGCGCCGAGAGACGAAGAACTTCTCCATCCTCGCCGCCCGCACGCTGGTCGGAGAGCTTCGCGGGGCCACACGCCTCAACAAGAACCCCATCCGTTCCGCCGGCTTCAAGGTCCTGCGGGCGCCCGACGTGCCGTCCGTCCTTCTCGAACTCGGCTACCTGTCCAACGAGGACGACGCCGACAGCTTCGGGGACGATGATTGGCGCGCGCGGACCACGACGCGCGTCGTTGCGGCCGTGGAAGCCTATTTCTCGACGCGGGGTGTCGTTGCCGCTTCACCTCCCGTTCAGCGTTAACGCCATACTTATCCCATAAAAGCGGCGGCATCTGCGCGCTCAGTCATCAGGGCGCGCGACCGAGTCGGGCGTCCGGCGTGTTGCGCGTCGGGGTAAGGCGCGTCGCATACGATACGAGTTAAGAGGGTTTGCGTATGAAGAAGCGTAAGGCGCCACTGATCCTCCGGATCGCCGGCTACCTCTTCAGCATCGGTACGGTCGCTTTCGTCATCGTGGCGGGCGGCGTCGGGTACTACCTCTGGAACCTCACAAAGGACATGCCGGACTACGCGGCGCTCAAGAACTACGAGCCGCCGGTGATGACGCGGACCTACGCGTCGGACGGTCAGCTTCTCGCCGAATACGCGACCGAGCGACGGCTCTACATCCCGATCCAGGCGGTGCCGCAACTCGTCATCAACGCGTTCCTCTCCGCCGAGGACAAGAACTTCTACACGCACCCCGGCGTCGACGTGATGGGCCTCGCCCGCGCGGCCAAGGTCTTCTTCGAGTCGAAGTTCCTCGGCTCCAATCAGCGCCTTGTCGGCGGCTCGACCATCACGCAGCAGGTCGCCAAGAACTTCCTCCTCACGTCCGAGCGCTCGATCGACCGCAAGGCGAAGGAGGCCATCCTCTCGCTGCGCATCGAGTTCGGCCTATTCGAAGGACCGCATCCTCGAGCTCTATCTCAACGAGATCAATTTCGGCTTTCGCTCCTACGGCATCGCCGCCGCCGCGCTGAACTATTTCGACAAATCGGTGCATGAGCTGGAGCTGCACGAGGCCGCCTACATGGCCGCGCTCCCCAAGGCGCCGGAGAACTACAACCCCTATCGCAACCGCGAGGAAGCGCTCATCCGGCGCAACTGGGTCATCGATCGCATGATCGAGAACGGCCATGCGACGCCGGAAGAGGGGCTGGCCGCGAAGGCGCGAGATCTCAGCGTCAACCCGCGCCCGCTCGGCACCCGCATCGCCGCCGCCGAGTATTTTGCCGAGGAAGTCCGCCGCGAGATCGGCGATCGCTACGGCGAGGACGCCCTCAACGAAGGTGGCCTGACGATCCGCACGTCGCTCGACCCCAAGATGCAACAGGTCGCCCGCAAGGCGCTCGTCGACGGTCTCGTCGGCTATGACCGTCGCCGCGGCTATCGTGGTCCCGTCTCGCAGATCGAGCTCGGCAGCGACTGGGGCCTCGACATCGCCAAGATCGACGACCTCGACGATGTCGAGCCCTGGCGCATGGCCGTCGTGCTGAGCGTGTCGGGCGAAGGCGCGCAAATCGGCCTCCGTCCGCAGTCGCTACGTGGCAATCGCGTGGCCGAAGAGCGTGAGACCGGCACCATCACGCCCAATGGCGTCAGCTGGACCGGAAAGAGCCTCGGCAACACGCTGAACGTCGGCGATGTCGTCTACGTCTCGCCGCGCGAGGAAGAGGGCAGCTACACGCTCCAGCAGATCCCCGAGGTCCAGGGCGCGCTGACGGCTATGGACACGAAGACGGGCCGCGTGCTCGCCATGGTCGGCGGGTTCTCGTTCGATCAGTCGGTCTTCAACCGCGCCACGCAGGCGCAGCGCCAGCCGGGCTCCAGCTTCAAGCCGCTCATCTACGCGGCGGCGCTCGACAATGGCTATACGCCCTCCAGCATCATCCTCGATGCACCCGTCAGCTTCCCCGACGGTCGGGGCGGCGCCTGGGAGCCGAAGAACTATGGTGGTGGCTCGGCGGGCCCGTCGACGTTGCGTCGTGGTATCGAGAAGTCGCGCAACCTGATGACGGTGCGCCTCGCGAACGATCTCGGCATGCCGCTTGTGGCTGAATATTCCCGCCGCTTCGGCGTCTACGACGATCTCTCGCCCGTTCTCGCCATGTCGCTCGGCGCCGGCGAGACGACCGTGCTGAAGATGACGGCGGCTTATGCCACCATCGCCAATGGCGGCCAAAAGATCACGCCGACGCTCATCGACCGTGTGCAGGATCGCTATGGCAAAACCGTCTACAAGCACGACAACCGCGAGTGCCGAGAGTGTAGCCTGCCGGACTGGCACCCGCAGGATGAGCCGACCCTGATCGACAATCGCGAATTCGTGCTCGACCCGATGACGGCGTACCAAATTACGTCGATCATGGAAGGCGTCGTGCAGCGCGGCACGGCGGTGTCCGCGATGGCGGGCGTCGGCCGCCCCGTCGCCGGCAAGACCGGTACGACCAACGACGAGAAGGACGCCTGGTTCATCGGCTTCACGCCCGATATCGCCGTCGGCGTCTATGTCGGCTTCGATCAGCCCAAGCCCATGGGCCGTGGGTCGACGGGTGGTGGCCTTGCCGCGCCGATCGTCAACGCCTTTCTCACCGAGGCGCTGGCCGACGTGCCGGCGAAGGAGTTCACCGCGCCCGAAGGCATGAACATCATCCAGGTGGACCTCAACTCGGGTCGCCCCTCGTCCGGCGGCGGATCGATCGCCGAGGCCTTCAAGCCCGGCATGTTCCCGACCTCGACCTACTCGCTGATCGGCTTCCAGGACTTCGACCGCGACGACCCCGGCGGCCCAGCAGGGCGTGACGCTCGGGACGGGCGGCCTCTACTAGGTCCGACCGACAGAGACGACAGCGAAGGGGAGCCGACGGATGCGTCGGCTCCCCTTCGCGTTTACAGGCCCGGCGACCCCGCCTATGTGATGGCCAACGCCCTCGAAGGTCACGGAGCCGTCCTATGCGCGCCGAAGCGCAGAGACTCGTCGACGACATCACCCAATCGCTGGAGCTCCTGCGCCGTCATCTCGATTGGGACAAGGCGCGCAAGCGCCTCGACGAGCTGAACCACCGGGCCGAGGACCCCAACCTCTGGAACGACGCCGAGGCCGCGCAGCGCGTCATGCGCGAGCGCCAGCAATTGGAAGGTTCGCTCGGCGCCGTCAGCGAGATAGAAGCCGGTGTCAGGGACGTGCAGGACCTCATCGAGCTTGGTGAGGCCGAGGACGATCAGGAGATCATAGCCGACGCGGAGGCGACCCTGCGCGACCTCCACGCCCGGGCTCAGCGTGCGCAGGTCGAAGCACTGCTCTCGGGTGAAGCGGACGGTAACGACACCTATCTGGAAGTCCACGCCGGCGCCGGCGGCACCGAGAGCCAGGATTGGGCGAACATGTTGCTGCGCATGTACTCCCGCTGGGCGCAGGATCGCGGATACAAGGTCGAGGTCATCGGCGTATCCGAAGGCGAGGAGGCCGGCATCAAGTCGGCGACACTCCTCATCAAAGGCGACAACGCCTATGGCTGGGCGAAGACCGAATCGGGCGTCCACCGCTTGGTGCGCATCTCGCCTTACGACTCCAGCGCGCGCCGCCACACGAGCTTCGCCTCCGTGTGGGTCTTCCCCGTCATCGACGACTCGATCGAGATCGACGTTTCGGAAGCGGATGTGCGGATCGATACCTATCGCGCGTCCGGCGCGGGTGGTCAGCACGTCAACACCACCGATTCCGCCGTCCGTATCACGCACGAACCTACGGGTATCGTCGTGGCCTGTCAGGCCGAGCGCTCGCAGCACAAGAATCGCGCCACGGCGTGGTCGATGCTGCGCGCCCGCCTCTACGAGGAAGAACTGAAGAAGCGTGAGGAGGCGGCCAATGCCGAGGCCGCATCGAAGACCGATATCGGCTGGGGCCACCAGATCCGTTCCTACGTGCTGCAGCCCTATCAGCTCGTGAAGGACCTGCGCACCAACGTAGAGAGCACGAACCCGTCCGCCGTTCTGGACGGTGCGCTCGATCCCTTCATGGAAGCGGCGCTTGCGCAACGGGTTGGCGTCGATACCGAGGCGACGGCGTCCTAGCGACGTTCCTGAAGACCTTCGCTCGAGCCTTCGTCCTTTCCTCGTCATCCTCTGGCGCCGATCAGAGGATCCAGACCGGCGACGGCATCGCTATGATCGATGGAGAACCGTCGCAGAAAGCACGATCGGTCCTGAGATCGAGCGGAGGTTGTACGTCCTGCGCCCCTGGATTCTCGGGTCGGTGCCCGAGAATGACGACGGGGGGGGTAGAGATTGCTTACCGTACCGATCTTCGATGGAATCACGCTAGAGCCGTTCCAGCGGAGGTGCGATAGCACCGCGGTGTAAGGACCGTGCCAAAAACGAAGCGCTCTAGCGCCGCAGCAGGCTCGCGAGCTTGCGGCCGGCGCGGAGGTAGATGGCGGGGTCGGCGGCCTTGCCGTTCTTGCGGGTTTCGTAGTGGAGATGCGGGCCGGTGCTGCGACCGGTCGAGCCGACCTTACCGATGAGCTGACCGGGAGCGACACGCTCGCCGGGCGACACGAGGGCCTTGCTAAGATGCGCGTAGCGCGTCGTCAGGCCGGCGCCGTGGTCGATCTCCACCATGATGCCGTAGCCGCCCTTGCGGCCTGCGGATCGAACCGTGCCGCCCGCCGTCGCTTTGACCGGCGTCCCGCGCGGTGCGGCGTAGTCGAGTCCGGAGTGGAAAGCCGGCGCCTTGTTGAACGGGTCGATCCGACTACCGAAACGGCTCGAGCGCCGACCCGCGACGGGTGCGATGAGGGGCATCCGGTTGGTCAGGGACTGGATCCGTTGCACCGCTTCGAGAAGCAGTTCGGCGCGCACGGTCTTGCCGGCGAAATCGTCGGCTTTCGCAAGCGGTACGTAAGGGCCGCCTGCGCCGTCGAACTCGCTCTTGAGATCGGCCGGCATCGGGACGTCTTCGATCGCGGAGCGAAGCGAGCCGAGGAAGGCGTCGGCCTCGTTAGCGATCTTGTCGACCACCGCGTCCTGCTCGGCCGCGATGACGTCGATGGTTTGGCGCGCCGCTGCGATCCGGCTCGGCAGACTAGACTCCGCGATGGGCGCGAAGGCCGTCACCGCGAGGCTCGCCCGCTGCATCACGGGCGGGAGCGGCGGCGTGGCACCGACGACCCTGGTATCGCGAGCGATGTCGATGACGCGGGTCACGGATGCATGCCGGGCGGCGATCTCGTCCTGGCGGCGCAGCAATGTCTTCACGTCGTCGACGAGCGTCGCCTCGGCGATGGCGCTGCGGCTCTGCGCCATGTCGAGCTGCGTGCGCAGCCGATCGACGCGAGCATCATAGGTCGTCTCGATGGCGCCCATGCGCTTGGAGAGCATCGCGACGACATCGTCGTGCATCAGCATGTAGCCGCCGGCGCCAACGGTCAGACCGACGGCGGCGAGGCTCGACAGGCCGACGAAGGCCGAGAGCCAGGGCCGAATGTAAAAGCTGTGCTCGTTGTCGCCGCGCGAGATCGTGACCTTCGGCACCGTCTTCCGGCGACCGAAGGGCTTGAGCTGCGAGGCACTGGACGTCTGTCCCGCCGCCATCGTCATCCGATCCCTAAAAGCGTGGCTCATCTGCCACGCATTAGAAAGGATTAGGGTTAAGAGAGTCTGACGCTGCGGCGCCGCCTTACGATATGACTGTCGCCAAGGGCCGGTAGAAACCAGGCGTCAGACCGGCCTCCGAACGAGCGCGGTCGTTAAACGGCGGACGGAGTGGGCGACGAAAATAGCGTCGGACGAGATCGTGGAAGGCGGGCTCGGGCGCCCGTCCTTCCGCCGCACACAAGTAGCGGAACCACCGCACGCCAAACGCGACGTGCTTCTTCTCATCGCGATAGATGATGTCGAGCGCAGCCGCCGTCTTCTCGTCGCCGGCCCGGCGGGCCTTCTCGATGAGGCCCGGCTGAATGTCGAGGCCACGCGCTTCGAGGACCAGGGGCACAATGGCGAGGCGCGCCGTCAGATCGTCGCCGGTCTCCTCGGCTGCCTGCCAGAGCCCGTCATGCGCGGGAAGGTCGCCATAGGCAGCGCCAAGTTCGGACAGCCTCCCGGCGAGAAGCCGGAAATGCTTCGACTCTTCGAGGCCGACCTGTACCCAATCGTCGTAGAAACCGCGGGGCATCGCCCTCGGGCAGAAGCGGGCGATGAGATCGAAGGTCAGATCGACAGCGCTTAGCTCGATATGCGCCAACGAATGCACGTAGGCGATCCGTCCGGCGGTCGAGCTCGGACTGCGTTTCGGCATGTCGCGCGGCGAAAGGAGAACGGGACGATCGAGCCGTGCAGGCCGCCTGGGCGGCGTGCGCATCCTGTCCGACGGCCCGACACCAAGCCGTCCGCCGAACCAGGCCTTTGCCGATGCGTAGCCGAGCGCGGCCTTTTCGTGCGGGTCGGCGGTCTCCAACACATCGATGGCCGCGTCGTGCAAGGTGGCCGCGCGGACGGTCGTCACGGCTAGAGTGCCTGTGCTGCCTTCAGCACCGCCTCGACATGCCCCGGAACCTTCACCTTGCGCCACACCTGCCGCACGACGCCCTCCGCATCCAGAAGGAAGGTCGCTCGATCCGTTCCCATGTATTTGCGGCCGTACATGCTCTTCTCGACCCAGACCCCGTAGGCCTCGACGATGGTCTTGTCCTCATCGCTGAGGAGCGGGATCTTGAGGTCGTGCTTGGCGATGAACTTGTCGTGCGAGGCGGGACTGTCGATCGAGATGCCGACGATCTTCGTGTTCGCGCTCTCGAACGCCTCACGCGCTTCGGAGAATGCAATGGCTTCCTTCGTGCAGCCGCTCGTGTCGTCCTTCGGGTAGAAGAAGAGGACGACCTTCGAGCCTTTGAGGTCGGCAAGAGCCAGCGTGCCTCCGCCATCGGTCGGCGCGCTGAAGGCGGGGGCTGCGACGTTCTCTACGATGGCTTCGGCCATGGTGGTCACCCTTTCGGCAAGATTGCGCGGTTCCTGACGCTGCGATCAGGGTTCGGCCGCGTTACTGGCCCTGTCGGCGTCGTCTGGCAAGGCGCGTCGATATAGGGATCGCACGGGGGAAGATGCCGACCGTGGCAGCGCCAAGGAAAACGAGCGGGCGACGCAGCCCCTGGTCGCTGCTCTTCAAGGGGCGCCGCGCGACCCGTAGCCCGCGAACGCGATGGGGCCTGCTGGTGGCGGCGCTCGTCTTCGTGGTCCTCCTCGCAGCGACGCTGACGGCGCTTCCGCTGACATCCGACGATCTGACGGCCCGGCTGCGCCGCGAGATCGACATGCGGCTGCCGCCGGAGCTCGGCCTGTCGCTGGAGCGCGCGTCGTTGGCGTTGTCGCGGCAGGGGGTCGTGGTCGATATCGACGCGGTGTCGCTCTCGGACCCGACCGCGTCGATCGCGTCCATCCGAACGTTGCGGGTCACGCTCGATCCGGTCGCTCTCCTCGCGCAGCGCATCGAGCCTAGCCAACTGATCTTCGATGGCCCCGAGATCGTCTTGCCCGACACTCGCCGGGACGTGGGCTTCAACCTCACCGGCGAAGCGATGGCGGCTGCGCTCAGCCAGTTCGGACGCGCGATAGCCGCCCTCGAAGCGGGGTTCGGCGACACTTCGATCACCGTCACCGACGCCGCGCTCCAGATGCCGGGCGGCACGCGGCTCGAAGGGATCGAAATATCCGCCCGGCGAGATACGCTAACGGGCCGGATCGAGATCGACGCGAACGACGCCACGCGGCGCCTGCATGCCAGCATTGAAGGGCGGGGCGCGGAGCGTCGCTATCGATTGGACCTCTCCGTCGCGGACGAGATCATCGCTTTCGGCAAGCGGGTGCCGAAGGAGTTCGTCCTCGAAAACACGGTGCTGCGCGTGGATGCGATCTCGAACGCCGAGGGCTTCAGCGGCGAAGCTCTCTTCCGGGCCGTCGGCATCGGACCGGACGGACGCCCCTTCGGCCTGGAGCTACCCTGTAGGCTTCGAAGCGCCGAATGCGCGATTGTGGGGGGGCGGATCGACTACGGTCTGACTAGGGGCACGGTTGATGGAGCCGTTGGCTACGCCGACGGTCTCACCGGTGCTCCGCGCTTCGCATTGTCGAGCGGCGACGTCGTCCTGGCCGAGGCCGACGGCGTCGATATCGTCGAGGATGTTCGCCTGGAGCTTATCGGTTCGCTCCTGCCGGACCGTCCGGGTGTGGTCTTCGACATCGCGAGGGTCCTTCACGAGGGCGCCGTTGCGGATCTCGACGGTACGATCGCGTTCGTGGAGCGCTCGCCAGCCCTCGATCTCACGGTCAAGACGACGAAGCTGGGCGGCGATCTGGCCAAGCATCTCTGGCCGCGCTTCCTCGCGCAGCGAACGCGAGGATGGGTCCTCGACCATGTCGGCGAGGGACGGGTCGGCCCTATCGACGCGCGAATCGTCGTAGAGGCGAACGCCATCGACGACGCGAACGACGGCGCCCCGCTGCCTGACGGTGCGATCGTCCTCGATGTGCCGTTCGAGGCGGCGTCCTTCGACTATGTCACCGGCCTCCCAGAGATTACGGACGCCGCCGGCCGGGTGTCGTTTCGAACCCGCATGGCCACGATCGAACTCGACAGCGGGAGAGGGCTTCTCGATGGAGGCTCATCAGGCAAGCTCGAAGCTGCGACCTTCACCATCGAGAATGTCCGCGCACAGCCCCTCCTAGGCGCGTTGGAGGCGCGGTTCGCGATAGAAGCGTCGGAAGTCTACGCACTTCATGGACCGCTCGCAGGCACCATCGCCGCGCTGCCCAAGGACATGACCGGCGATATCGATGCGACGCTATCCCTTCGTTTGCCGCTCCAGGGCGATATCCCACGAGAAGCCATCTACTACGACCTCGCCGCCGACATACGAAACGGCACCCTGCCTGATGTCTACGATGGCCGCGCGCTGGAGAACGCCGATGTCGCCCTTCGTGCCAATACGGCGGGGTTCGATCTTGGCGGGTCCGGCACGCTTGCCGGCCTGCCGGTCGAACTGGCGCTATTCGGAAGTCCCGAAACCGGCATCGAGGCGATCACCGCGTCCATCACAGACGACGTCGCGGCCTTCGGAGCAATCAACATCGATCTCACGGACTATATCGACGGGACTATTACCGCCCGCGTGGCTGGGTCGGACCCAAAGGCGGGTATCGAGCGCTTGACTGTGGACTTCACCGATGCCTCGGTCGCCCTGCCGGTGCGTGGGACGATCAAGGCGAGCGGTGCGCGGGCAACCCTCGTCGCCTCCGTCGAGCCGGTCGACAGCGGCATCTCGCTTCGCCGACTCACGGTAGACGCCACCAGCTTTCGCGCGCGCGGACAGCTCGATGTGAGCGCGTCAGGCAACATCGACCTTCGCCTCTCGGACTACGTGATCGGGCAGGACGATAGCGGAAGCCTGGCCCTCGCAACCCGAGGAGACAGCACGTCGCTCGTGCTCGATGCCGCCTCGCTCGACGCCCGCCCGATCCTCGACTGGCTCTTCGCGAGCGGGGAGGGCGTCGGCGCGGAGAGCGGCTCGTCGACATCTCTGGCCGCGACGGCCGGTCGCGTCATCGGCTACGACGGCAACGCGCTGACCGATCTCGACCTTCAGCTCGACGTCGCCGGAACGACCCCATCTCTCCTCTCCGCCTCGGCGCAACTGGCCGGCGGCGGCCCCGTTCGCGCGTCGATCCGGCGGGGCGAGGGGCGGGGCATCATCTCCCTTACCGCTGCGAATGCAGGCGAAGCGCTACGGTTCGTCGATATCTACGAGCGCTTGCAGGGCGGCGAGCTTGGCATTGAGGCGAGCCTCTCGGACGAGGGCGCGACCTTCGGCAACCTCTCGATCTGGGACTTCGAGATCGCCGACGAAGTCGGCCTCGAAGTGCTGACCAAGGATGCCGACGCCGACCGGCGCACCACGATGGCTTTCGACCGGCTACGCGTACCCTTCAGCCATGCGAATGGCCGGATCGAGATTGGTGAAGGGTTCGTGCGTGGGCCCGTTGCGGGCGCGACGTTCACCGGCGGGTTGGATCTGCGCGCAGACACGGTCGCGATCCGAGGGACCTTCGTGCCGCTCTACATTCTCAACAACGTCTTCAGCCGCGTTCCCATCGTCGGCGCCATTCTCGGAGGGCGCAAGCGAGAAGGTCTCTGGGGCCTTACCTTCGCGATGGACGGGCCGATCGCCGGCCCGACCCTTCGCGTCAACCCGCTTTCCGCCATCGCGCCGGGCATGTTCCGTCAGATCTTCGAGTTCGGCCCGGCGTCGGAGTAGCGTGCGCTATCCGACCCGAACGAGCGCATGCTTCTTGCGGCCTGACGAAAGCTTGATGCGGCCGTCTATCAGATCGGCCGCGCCGACCGTCGCCTTCGGGTCGCCGACCGCGACGTCGTTCACCTTGGCCGCACCGCCCTGAACCTGCCGACGCGCATCGCTGTTCGAGTTCGCGAGGCCGGCATCGACGAAGAGACCGAGGACGCCGACGCCGCCATCCAGATCGGCCTTCGTGATCGTGACGGTCGGCAGATTGTCGTCCGATGCGCCGTCTTCGAATGTCCGGCGGGCCGTCTCCGCTGCCGTCGTAGCGGCCTCGTCGCCGTGCACGAGACGCGTGGCCTCGTTGGCGAGGACCTTCTTCGCCTCGTTGCGCTCGGCACCGTCGAGCGCTTCCAGGCGGGCGATCTCGTCCATCGGGAGTTCGGTGTAGAGCTTGAGGAACCGGCCGACGTCGGCGTCTTCCGTGTTCCGCCAGAACTGCCAGTAGTCATAGGGGCTCAGCAGGTCGGCGTTGAGCCAGATCGCGCCTTGTGCGGACTTGCCCATCTTCGCGCCGCTCGACGTCGTCAGGAGCGGGCAGGTGAGGGCGAAGAGTTCCGGCCCACCCGTTCGCCGGGCGAGATCGATCCCGTTGATGATGTTGCCCCACTGGTCCGAACCGCCCAGTTGCAGCCGGCAGCCGAAATGGTGGTTCAGTTCCACGAAGTCATAGGCTTGAAGAATCATGTAGTTGAATTCGAGGAAGGAGAGCGGCTGCTCGCGCTCCAGCCGCAGCTTCACAGAATCGAAGGACAGCATGCGGTTGACCGAGAAGTGCCGGCCGTATTCGCGAAGGAAATCGACGTAGTTGAGGTTCAGCAGCCAGTCGGCATTGTTCGCCATCCGCGCCTTGCCAGGGCCGGTGCCGAAGTCGAGGAAGCCGTCGAAGGTCGTGCGGATCGTGCTCAGGTTCTTGTCGATCGCGATGTCGGTCAGAAGCTGCCGCGCCGCGTCCTTGCCCGACGGATCGCCCACCCGCGTCGTGCCCGCTCCCATGAGCGCGATCGGTTGATGGCCCGTCTTGCCGAGCCAGCGCAGCATCATGATCGTGAGAAGGTTGCCGACATGGAGGCTGGGCGCCGTCGCGTCGTAGCCCACATAGGCCGTCACGCTCTCCGAAATCAGCAGCGCGTCGAGCCCGTCGAGGTTCGAGCACTGGTGCATGAAGCCGCGCTCCTGCATGATGCGGAGAAAGTCCGAGCGGGGCGCGGATGGCTGCGTGGAGGCGGGCGTCTTGTCGGTCATCTGGGTCGCCGTCTGTGAGCGTGAGGGAATGCGGTTTTGACGAAGGCGCCGCCAGTTACCAGCTTTGTGAAGCACATGCACCCGCTGCGCGACGATTCCATTAGCCAGAGCCGAAAACTCCGCACTTTTTGTCGTGGCGGACCCGCGTGACGGCGGTCGCGAGGCGGAAGCTCGTCTACCTCGTTGGTGAAGACTGGTTCTTCTGCTCGCACTTCCTGCCCATGGGCGAGGCCGCTTTCGCAGCCGGGTGGGACGTCGTCGTCCTGACACGTCCCGGCGATCGCCGGGCGGAATTGGAGGCGAAAGGTTTCCGCGTCCGCACCATCGACTTCGCGCGCAACGATCTGAATCCGCTTCGCAAGCTTCGCACAGTCCAAAAGATCGCCGCGGTGCTTCGCGAGGAGAAGCCGGACGTCCTCCACAACATCGCCCTCTCCTATGCGCTTGTCGGAACGTTGGCGGGGCGGGCGGCGCGCGTGCCGGCTATCGTCAACGCGATCACCGGGCTCGGCTACCTCCGCGTGGCGACCGACCTGCGCATGCGCGCCATTCGCGCCGGTCTCTGGCGCGGGCTGGCGCCGGTCTTCAATACGCGACGCGTGCATATGCTGTTCGAGAATCCCGACGACGCGGGGCTTGCCGTAGAGCGCCGCTGGACGAGGCCCGATCGCACGACGCTCGTTCCTGGCGCTGGGGTCGATGTCGAACACTTCGCGGCTCTGCCGGACCCAGAAGCCCGGCCGATCCGCTTCGCGCTCGTCGGCCGGATGCTCTGGCAGAAGGGACCGGAAACCGCCGTCGCAGCGTTGCGACACCTGCGGGCCGAGGGTGTCGACTGCGAACTCTGGCTTGTCGGGCGAACGGACCCGGACAATCCGAGGGCGGTTCCGCAGGCCCGCCTCGATGCGTGGAGCAGTGAGGACAGCATTCGCTGGCTCGGCTTCTCGTCCGATGTGAGGAACGTCTGGCGTCAGTGCCATCTCGCGATCGCGCCATCCCTTGGCGGAGAGGGGCTGCCGCGTTCTCTCATAGAGGCGGCCGCGTGCGGCCGACCCCTCGTCGTGACGGACGTTCCGGGATCGCGAGACATCGCACGGACCGGGAAGAACGGAACGGTGGTGCCAGCCGACGACGCGAAGGCGCTGGCCGCTGCCCTGCGCCCGCTGATCGCGGATGACGCACTGCGTGTTGCCTACGGCCAGGCCAGCCGCGCGATCGCGGCGGCCGAGTATCGTGACGATATCGTCGGGCGGATGATCGTAGACCTCTATGATCGGCTCTCGGCGAAGGTTGTCGGATAGCCGCTGGACTTTGCCGAACGCGGCGCCATCTCGTGCTCCCGACTGCAAATGCGAGTACGACCATGCCCATCAAAGCCCTCTGCCTTGGCGCCATCGGCGTCATTGCCGAAACGTCCGATCGCCAGCGCCAGGCGTTCAATGCGGCGTTCGCGGCAGCGGGCCTCGACTGGAACTGGGATGCCGATACCTACCGGTCGTTGCTCGAAAAGCAGGGCGGGGAGGATCGGATCGCAAGATACGCAGCCGAGCGCGGTGACGACGTGGACGCCGCACACCTTCATTCGGAGAAGGCACGCCTCTACGCCGACGATCTGATGACGAATGGCTTGGACGCACGGCCGGGCATTGCGGAGATGATCGAGGCGGCGAAGGCACGCGGCATCCCCGTTGCATTCGTCACGACAACGGATCGCTCGAACATCGACGCGATCCTGCAGGCGACAGGGCTTGGGACGGACAGCTTCGCGGTCATCATCGATCGGACGATGGTTCAGGCGAAGAAGCCGGCCCCGGACGCCTATACCGTTGCGCTGGCCCAGCTGAACGTCGCCGCCGGCGACGCGCTCGCCATCGAAGACACGCCGGAAAGCGCCGCGTCCCCTATCGCGGCGGGTATTCGCACGATCGGCTTCCCGGGCGCCTTCGCTGCCGGACGATCGTTCCCGAACGGCGTCGATGTGCATGAAACGCTGACGCCGGGCGTTCTCGGCTAGACTCGGGCCAGCAACGAGATCGGATAGAGAATGGCGAGCAGGATGGGTTGGTGTAGCACGTAGACAGCGAGGCTGTGGCGGCCGAGCCAACCAAGGGCAGGGACGCTTAGTCCCGGTCGCTCTACGAGGACGGGGACGAGCTTGGCTGCGGCGATCCCGAACAGCGTCGCTGCAAACCAAGGGAAGAGGGGCACGTAATCCAGCGACGTAGGCGGTGCCGATCGAAGGCCGAGCCAAAGGAGCGCGGGATGATCGAGCGCGAGGCCGCTCCAGTAGGGCAGGGTCGCGACGACGGGCGCGAGGGCGAGCGAGATCCAGCCGGACAGGCGAACGAAGACGAGCCCGAGAACGCTCGCCAATGCTATGCTGTGGAGAATGCCGAAGAGGATCGGCGTCGTCGGGACCGCGATCAGCGTGGCAGCGCTGATGACCGCCGCCGCGCCGACGATCCACGCAAGCCGCCGCAGGAATGCCGCCCGGCCCACACCCCGCCGGTCCGCCGCGACGAGGCTGACGCCGACGAGGCAGAGGAAGCTCGCCGCAATGCAGCGCGCGAAGACGGTCCAGCCCGGCGACGAGTAGATATCTACGTTCGTGAGGCCGAGCACGCTCATGTCCCACGCCCCGTGATAGATCGCCATCGCGACCAGCGCGGCCCCGCGCGCCGTGTCGAGCCAGGGGAGGCGGCCCAGGCGCGCGGGTGCGGCGTCGCTCATCCGGCTGCGAAGGTTACGAGGAGGTCCTTGGCCTCCACCTGCGCGCCCGGCGAGACGTTCACGGCCTCGACCGTTCCGTCAGCCTCGGCGTGCAGTGCGGTCTCCATCTTCATCGCTTCGATCGAAAGCAGCACATCGCCGGCCTTCACCGCTTGCCCAGCCTCTACGGTCACCGTCGCGATGGATCCCGGCATCGGCGCGCCGACATGGAGCGGGTTGCCCTCTTCCGCCTTGGGCCGCGCGACGATGTCCGCACCCTTGATGCGGTCCGGCACCTTCACGGTGCGCGGCTGTCCGTTCAATTCGAAGAAGACCCGGACCTGCCCCTCCTCATCGGTCTCACCAATGGCGAGGCACTGGACGACGAGGGTCTTGCCGCGCTCTAGGTCGGGCGTGATCTCGCCGCCGGGCTGGAGACCGTAGAAATAGGTCGGCGTCGGCAACACCTCGACCGGACCATAAGTCGCCTCGGCTCGCGCAAAGTCGACGAAGACCTTGGGGTACATCAGGAAGGAAGCGAGTTCGGTCCCGCTGACCGTGCGATCTATCTGCGCTTCCACATCGGCCCGTACCGCCGCCAGATCGGCGTCGGGGAGGAGCGAGCCGGGCCGGACCGCGATGGCCTCCTGGCCCTTCAGCACCTTGCGCTGCAGGGCTTCGGGGAAACCGTTGGGCGGCTGGCCGAGATCGCCCTTGAAGAAGCCCACCACGGATTCGGGGAACGCGACGTCAACGGCCGGGTCCTCGACCTGGCTACGTGTCAGGTTCTGGCTCACCATCATCAGCGCCATGTCGCCGACGACCTTGGACGATGGGGTGACCTTCACGACGTCTCCGAACATCGCGTTCACATCGGCATAGGTCTGCGCCACTTCGTGCCAGCGCGCCTCGAGGCCAAGCGAGCGCGCCTGTTCCTTGAGATTGGTGAACTGGCCGCCGGGCATTTCGTGCAGATAGACTTCGGACGCCGGTGCCTTGAGATTGGCCTCGAAGGCCGCGTACTGCTCACGCACGGCCTCCCAGTAGTCGGACAGCGTGCGGATGGCGGACGGGTCGAGCCCGGTATCCTTCTCCGTGTTCGTCAACCCCTCGACAAGAGAACCGAGCGCCGGCTGCGACGTCAGACCCGCCATCGAATCCATCGCAGCATCGAACGCATCGACGCCGGCCTCGACGGCGGCGAGAACCGTCGCCGACGATGCGCCCGACGTATCGTGCGTGTGGAGATGGACGGGAAGGCCGGTCTCTTCCTTGATAGCGCGAACGAGGGTCTTCGCGGCGGCGGGCTTCAAGATGCCCGCCATGTCCTTGATGCCGATGATGTGGACGCCGGCGGCACGGAGGTCCCGCGCCATCTTCACGTAATAGGCAAGGTCATAGGTGCCGGGGTCGGGCGCGTTGAGATCGCCCGTATAGCAGATCGCGCCTTCGCAGAGCTTGCCGGCCGCACAGACTTCGTCGATGGAGACCCGCATGTTCTCCACCCAGTTGAGGCAGTCGAAGACGCGGAAGAGATCGACGCCCGCCTCCGCCGCCTGCCGGGTGAAATGACGGACGACGTTGTCGGGATAGTTCGCATAGCCGACGCCGTTCGCCCCGCGCAGCAGCATCTGGAGGAGGATGTTCGGCGCGCCCTCGCGGATCTTCGCCAGCCGCGACCACGGGTCCTCGGTCAGGAAGCGCATCGAGACGTCGAAGGTCGCTCCGCCCCAGCACTCCAGGCTGAGAAGCTGCGGTAGCAGATGCGCGTAAGCCGATGCCGAACCTGCGATATCCCTAGTGCGCATGCGCGTTGCGAGGAGGGATTGATGGCCGTCACGCATTGTGGTGTCGGTGACCAGCGGTCGCCGCTGCTCACGGAGCCAATGGGCGAATTTTTCCGGCCCGTCGAGATCGAGGCGCTGCTTCGTGCCGTTGGGCGGCGCGCCATCGAAGCGGGGCAGCGTCGGGGTGCGGGCATAGGCCGGCGGCTTGGCGCGGTCGCGTGCTTCGGGGTGACCGTTGACCGTCACATCCGCGATATAGGTTAGGAGCTTCGTCGCGCGATCGCGGCGGTCGGTCGATTGGAAAAGCTCCGGCGTCTCGTCGATGAAACGCGTCGTGTAGCTCGCATCTCGGAAGGACGGATGCTCGACGACGTTCTCGACGAAGGCGAGATTGGTCGCGACGCCCCGAATGCGAAATTCACGGAGCGCGCGATCCATGCGCGCGATGGCCTCGTCGGGCGTCGGGGCCCAGGCTGTGATCTTCTCCAGAAGGGGATCGTAGAACCGGGTGATGACGGCGCCCGAATAGGCCGTGCCGCCGTCGAGCCGGATGCCGAAGCCGGTCGCGCCCCGATAGGCGGTGATGCGGCCGTAGTCGGGGATGAAGCCGTTGTCCGGATCCTCGGTCGTGATGCGGCACTGGATGGCGTGGCCGGACAGCGTGATGTCCTTTTGCGCGGGAATGCCAGATTCGGGCGTGCCGATGCGCGCGCCGTCCGCGATGCGGATCTGGCTCTTCACGATGTCGATGCCCGTCACTTCCTCCGTGACGGTGTGCTCCACCTGGACGCGCGGGTTGACCTCGATGAAGTAGAACTCGTCCGTGTCGCTATCGAGTAGGAACTCCACCGTGCCGGCGTTGCGGTAGCCGACGGCGCGGCAAAGCTTCAGCGCGGACTGGGCAAGACTCTCGCGCCGCTCGTCGTCGAGATAGGGCGCGGGCGCGCGCTCTACGACCTTCTGGTTGCGGCGCTGCACGGTGCAGTCGCGCTCGAAGAGGTGGACGAGGTTGCCATGGGTGTCGCCCAGGACCTGCACCTCGACATGCCGCGCGCGCTCCACGAGCTTTTCCAGATAGACCTCGTCCTTGCCGAAGGCGGCAGCGGCCTCGCGCTTGCCGGTCGTGACCTGGCTCTCCAGTTCGTCGGGCGAGCGAATGACGCGCATGCCGCGCCCGCCGCCGCCCCAGCTGGCCTTCAACATGAAGGGGTAGCCGATGGCCTCGGCCATCTTCGCGACCTCGGCCATGTCGTCCGGCAGCGGCGCCGTCGCGGGAACCACGGGGACGCCGACTTCCTCGGCGAGGTTGCGGGCGGAGACCTTGTTGCCGAGCTTGCGCATGGTCTCCGGCCGCGGCCCGATCCAGGTCAGGCCCGCGTCGATGACGGCTTCCGCGAAATCCGGGTTCTCGGAAAGCAGGCCGTAACCCGGATGGACCGCATCGGCGCCTGACATCTTGGCGACGCGCATGATTTCGTCGATGGCAAGGTAGGCCTCGATGGGGCCTCGCTGCGCACGCTCCGCCGTCGCCTGTCCAACCTGATAGGCTTCATCGGCCTTGAACCGGTGCAGCGCGACCTTGTCCTCCTCGGCGAAGACGGCGACCGTCTTGAGGCCGAGCTCGTTAGCGGCGCGGAAGACGCGGATCGCGATCTCGGAGCGGTTGGCGACCAGGATCTTGGTGATGTTCTTGATATGCTCGGGCACGGCGACTCCAAAGGCTGTCGCCGGCACATTAGCCATCAAATGCTGCGATGCAAAATAATCGTGGCCAGGCCTAGCGGCGGGCGTTCAGCACGCGCGAGATCAGCCAGATCGGTACGACGATCATCGCACCGACGAGGAGGTATTCGATCACGAGGTCGAACGCCTCGTAGCCCATGTTCCAGAGCGACCGCGCCATCGCGATCGCCCGGTCATAGATATCGGCGGGGCTGAGACCGAGGAAGGACAGCACCCCGCCGACGATGACGGACAGGATCACGAGCTTCAAAAGCACGAGGAGTGGCGGGCCGCCGAATATGCGGTTCATGAATGCCCCTCCAGGGCGCTACGAAGGTTTGCGCTGCTCAGTCCTTGAAATCGTCCATGAAGTCGTCCGCCGCAAGGGCGATCTTGTCATCGACCTCACCGATGGCGTCTGAATCCTTCCCCTCGTAGTCGAGACCTGTCAGCACCGAGCGGATAGCGTTGAGCCGCAAGCGACGCTTGTCGTTTGCGCGCAGCACCGTCCACGGCGCGTGGCGGGTGTGGGACGTCTCAAACATCGCGTCCCGCGCCGTCGTATAGTCGTCCCACCGGCCAAGGCTCGCGATGTCGACCGGCGAGAGCTTCCATCGTTTCAGCGGATCGTGCCGGCGGTCGTGGAAGCGCTTCAGCTGCATCTCCCGGCCGACGTTCAGCCAGAACTTTACGAGGATGAGGCCGTCCTCGACCAGCAGCCGCTCGAAGACCGGAACCTCACGCAGGAACGTTTCGACGGCTTCGGGCTCGGCGAAGCCCATGACTTTCTCGACGACCGCGCGATTGTACCAGGACCGATCGAAGAGCACGATCTCGCCCCCGCTGGGAAGGTGGGGCACGTAGCGCTGGAAGTACCACTGCGCCTGCTCGCGCTCGGTCGGCTTGGAGAGGGCGACGGTGCGGGTATAGCGGGGGTTCAGGTGTTCGCGAAACCGCGAGATCGTGCCGCCCTTGCCGGCCGCATCCCGTCCTTCGAAGACGATGAGAATGCGCTGCTTCGTTCCCCGGATGTGTGTCTGAAGCTTGAGAAGCTCGATCTGGAGGCGCTCGAGATCCTTCTCGTAGGCGTGCCGTTTCAGCTTCTTCTTGTAAGGGTACCCGCCGCTGTGAAAGACGTTCTTCTCGATCACGCCCGGCAGCGACGGGTTGTCGAGATCGAGCTTGACGATGGTGTCGGCGGCACGAACCTCGATCTCTTCGAGGTCGTCGCGAATGGCAGTCACGCCTTGTCGTTTGCTTGTCACATGCGATCTCCTATTCGGGGGATGTAGCGCGCCCGGCGCACTTGCCAAATGCGAAAGATCACAGGCTACGAATGGCGATGGAGGACGAACGAGCAGCGGCGCGGACCGAACCTGGCACGATGACGACGGTCCGCAGCAGTCTGATCCGGGTTCGCTGGGTGCTGCTCGCCGCCATGCTCGGCCTCGTTGCGGTTCATCTGTCGGACGGCAACTTCGCCTTCCTCGCGGGCAGCGTTGTCGCGATCTTCCTCGTCGCCGCCGCAACGGTCGACGCTGGCGATCCGTTACCCCCGCTCCGCGCCGCACCGGATGGTCTCCTCCTCGAGATGGATCCGGTCAGCCTCGCCGATGCGCTGGCCGACCCCAGCATCGTTCTCCGTCGGTCGGGACGCATCGCAGGTCTGAATGCCGCCGCGCGTGAGACCTTTCCCCGGGCGAAGATCGACGTGCCGATCTCCTTCGTCATCCGGGCGCCGGACGTTCTCGAAGCGCTCGACGCGGTGCGGACGGGGGGTGGGCTCCGCACTGTCCGACTGCGCAACCCGGGCTTCCGCGAGAAGGCGTTCGACGTGTCCGTCTCCCTCATCCCCCAGCACGACGCCGAGCCGGTGCTTCTTCTGCAGTTGAAGGACATCTCCCACGCAGAACGCATCGAGAAGATGCGGACGGACTTTGTCGCCAATGCAAGCCATGAATTGCGCACGCCGCTCGCCTCCGTCCTCGGCTTCATAGAGACTCTGCAAGGCCCGGCGCGGGACGACGCGCTGGGAAGGGAGCGATTCCTCGGGATCATGGCGCAACAGGCGAGACGCATGTCGCGCCTCATCGACGACCTCCTTTCGCTCAGCAAGATCGAGGAGCGCTCGCATGTCCGCCCGCGCGGGACGGTCGACGCCTGGGAAGTCGTCGCACATGTGGTGGACGGGCTTGCCCCGCTCGCGGCCGAATTGGGCGTCGAGGTCCGGCTGAAGAAAGGCACGCCCGCGACCACCGTTCGCGGCGATAGGGACGAGCTGACACGGGTCTTCGAGAACCTGATCGAGAACGCCATCAAATACGGACGCGACGGCGGGCGGGTGGACGTTCGCGCCCGTCGGGACGGGGTGTCCCTCCTCGTCGACATACGCGACCACGGCCCCGGCATAGCGCCCGAGCACGTCCCGCGCCTGACCGAGCGCTTCTATCGCGTCGATGTCGCGGACAGCCGTGCCAAAGGTGGAACGGGGCTGGGCCTGGCGTTGGCAAAGAACATTCTCCTTCGGCACGAGGGCCGTCTCCACGTTTCGTCGCAGCTAGGCGAGGGAGCGACCTTCACGGCCGAACTTCCGGTTCTCTAGCTCCAGGTGGCGGGCGAGGCGGTGTCATCCAACTGTCATCGATCGTTCATAGAAGAGCAGCGGACGGCCGCTAGGCAGCAGTTCATCGAACGGCGAGGGTGAGGCTCTGAGTCTCACGGGTGCCGGGTCGATATAGAGATCATCAAGTTCCCCAAGGGAGTATCCCATGACCTTCACGTCTCGTGCGAGCGTCGTCGCGCTTGCGGCCGCCGGTGTCCTCGTCGCCGGCGCGGCCCATGCCCGCGACCGCGTCCAGATCGTCGGCTCGTCCACCGTCTTCCCCTATACGCAGGCCGTCTCCGAGCAGTTCGCCAACGCTACCGAGTTCCAGGCGCCCGTCGTCGAATCGACCGGCACCGGCGGTGGCATGAAGATCTTCTGTGATGGCGTCGGCGCCGACACGCCCGATATCACGGGTGCCTCGCGCAAGATGAAGCAGTCCGAATATGACCTTTGCCAAGCGAACGGCGTCGAGTCGGTCACCGAGGTTCAGATCGGCTTCGACGGCATCACCATCGCCGGCTCCAACGAGGGCGACGCATACGAGCTGACCGAGGCGCAGATCTTCCAAGCACTTGCCTCCGAGCTTCCGCTGGACGGGGCGCTCGTCGCGAACCCGAACGCCCGCTGGTCCGACATCGACGCATCTCTGCCCGACGTCGCCATCCAGGTCTTCGGCCCCCCGCCGACATCCGGCACGCGCGACGCGTTCGTCGAACTCGTAATGGAAGACGGTGGCGAGGAGGTCTACGAAGCCGCCGGCATGGAGCCCGCCGACGATGCGCTCGCCACGCTGCGCTCCGATGGCGCGTTCATCGAGGCGGGCGAGAACGACAACTTGATCGTCCAGCGGTTGCAGGCCGACCCGGCAGCGCTCGGCATCTTCGGCTACTCGTTCTTCTTCGAGAACCAGGACACGCTCCAGGCTTCGTCCGTCAACGGCGTGGCGCCCGACGCAGACACCATCGCGGACGGCTCCTACCCGGTCGCTCGCCCGCTATTCGTCTATGTGAAGAACGCGCACCGCGACGTCATTCCCGGCCTTGAGGAGTTCGTCGGCATGTACGTTTCCGAGGATGCGATCGGTGATGGCGGCTATCTTTCCGAACGTGGCCTGACGCCGCTCTCGATGGACGAGCGCGACGGTTTGCGGACGGCCGTGTCTGAGGGCGCGAGCAACGTCGGCTACTAGACCGCCGAACCTAGACGCCGCGCGCGGTCTCCGAGGCCGCGCGCGTTTTCACATCCGCAGTGTACGACCCCGGCCAGGACCGAAGGCATGACGCAGACGCTCTTCCTCGCGATCCTCCTCCTGTCCGCATTCGCTTTCCTTTATGGACGAACGCGTGGAGCCTCCTATGCCCGGACGGCGCCCGGCGGGCTCAGCGCGATGCATTCGCGCCCCGTCTACCATGGCGCCTTCGTCGCCAGCCTCGTCGGTATTCCAGCGATCCTTCTTACGATCATCTGGCTTCTCTTCCAGGAAACGGTGATCGAGAGCTTGCTCTTCGCGAGCCTGCCCTCCGACATGACGGGAGGCGTTTCAAGCGGTGAGCGCAATCTTCTCATCGGGCAGATCAAGGCCGCCGCCGGGGGCGTGACCTTCGGCGAACCGGACGAAACGACGCTGGCAGCCGCCGAGCGCTATCTCGCCTGGCGGGCGCTCGCCGGTTGGGCGATGGTTGCCGTCGTCCTTGGACTGATGGCGCTCGCCTTCTTCTACTCCATCTCGCGTCTCGCGCCCCGCTTCCGCGCCCGCCACGGCGTCGAACGGGTGATGACGATCTTGATGGTCGCCTGCGCGTCGCTGGCGATCCTCACCACGATCGGCATCGTCGCGTCGCTACTCTACGAGTCGCTGCGCTTCTTCGCGCGGGTGCCCGCCAACGAATTCCTCTTCGGCACGAAATGGGATCCGCAGATCGCGATCCGCACCGACCAGGTCGCGGGCAGCGGAGCGTTCGGCGCGATCCCGGTCTTTTCCGGCACCATCCTGATCGCGGCTATCGCGATGCTGGTCGCCATCCCGATCGGTCTGCTATCGGCGATCTATCTCAACCAATACGCCAGCCCCGCCTTTCGAAGCGTCGTCAAACCGATCCTCGAAATCCTCGCGGGGATCCCGACCGTCGTTTACGGTTTCTTTGCGATCCTCGTCGTCGCGCCGGCTTTGCGAGACAGCATCCGCTGGTTTACCGGGGGTGGCGGCGGCTGGTTCGAGGTGCCGTGGGACGCGATCGTCATCTCGCCCAACTCCGCTTTGGCGGCCGGCGGCGTGATGGGCATCATGATCATTCCCTTCATCTCCTCGCTCTCCGACGACGCGCTCAACGCCGTTCCGCGCGCGATGAAGGAGGGCTCGCTCGCCATGGGGGCGACCGAGAACGAGACGATCACGAAGGTGCTCCTTCCCGCCGCGCTGCCCGGCATCATGGGGGGCATTCTCCTTGGCGTCAGCCGAGCCATCGGGGAGACGATGATCGTGGTGATGGCGGCAGGCCTGCTCGCCAAGATCACCGCCAATCCGTTCGAGGCGGTCACGACGGTGACCGTCCAGATCGTAACGCTCCTCACGGGCGATACCGAATTCGACAACCCGAAGACGCTCGCGGCCTTCGCGCTCGGCCTCGTGCTCTTCGTCGTTACGCTGGTGCTGAACGTCTTCGCACTCCGCATCGTGCGCAAGTATCGCGAGCGCTACGAGTAGGCCCGATGCGCCACTCGCCGCACGCGCCCCGACCGGAACCGTCCACAATGACCGACGTCACCATCGCCGCCCCCATCGACTGGACGTCGGACGCCGCCAAGACGCGGCGCAAGCGGCGCCATGCCGCGAACCGGCGCCTCCAATGGATGGGCATCGCCGCTATCACGACCGCGATCGCGCTACTCTTCATCCTCGTCGCGTCCATCGTCGTGTCCGGCTACAAGGGCTTCTCGAAGACGCGCGTCGTCATCCCGATCACCCTGTCGGCCGAACTCGTCGACGCTGAGGACATCCGCGCGGCACCATGGCGGAATATCGTTCGCGATAGCATCGCAAACCTCTTCCCCGATGCGGAGGGCAAGGCCTTGCGGGATCTGCAATCGATCCCGACCAACAACGCGCAATTCATCCTGCGCGACGCCGTGATCGCCGACCCTTCGCTGATCGGCACGACTTACGAGTTCCCTGTTGCCGTCGCCGATTCCTTCGACCAGCTCAACAAGGGCGAGATCGATCGCGACCTGCCGCCCCGTCTGCGACCGCGTGGCCTCAGCGACGCCTCCATCGCATATTTCGACGCGCTCGACGAGCAGGGGCGGATCGAAAGCCGGGTGAACTGGGACCTGCTAACGAACTCCGACAGCCGCTTTCCCGAACTGGCTGGCCTCAAGGGCGCCATCGTCGGGTCGGCCTACGCGCTTCTCGTCTGCTTCCTCATCAGCTTCCCGGTCGGTATCGCGTCGGCCGTCTATCTCGAAGAGTTCGCCCCGAAGAACCGGCTGACCGACTTCATCGAGGTCAACATCAACAACCTCGCGGCCGTGCCCTCGATCGTCTTCGGCCTCCTCGGCCTCGCCGTCTTCCTCGGCTGGTTCGGCCTACCCCGCTCGGCGCCGCTCGTGGGCGGCATGGTGCTCTCGCTGATGACGCTGCCGACCATCATCATAGTGACCCGCGCGTCGCTCAAAGCGGTGCCGCCCTCCATTCGCGAGGCGGCGCTGGGCATGGGGGCCTCGAAGCACGAGGTGATCCTCCACCACGTCCTGCCGCTCGCACTGCCAGGCATTCTCACCGGCACGATCATCGGCCTCGCGCAGGCCTTGGGCGAGACGGCGCCGCTCCTCCTCATCGGTATGAACGCCTTCATCACCAGCCCGCCCGAGGGCATCCTCGCCCCCGCGACGGCACTGCCGACCCAAATCTTCATCTGGGCGGACAGCCCCGAGCGCGGCTTCCGGGCGCTGACTTCGGCCGGCATCCTCATCCTTCTCGGCTTCCTCGTCATCATGAACGGGCTCGCCATCTTCCTTCGCCAGCGCCTCGAGCGGACCTGGTAGACACCCTCCCACCGGAGTCCGACGACCGTGGAACACAGCGTTCAGAACATCGCGATTCCGTCCGCCAGCGGACGACCGCTCGAAGACTACCCAACCAAGATGCAGGCCCGGAACCTGACCGTGCACTACGGCGAGAAACAGGCCGTGCACGGCGTCGACATCGACGTGCCCCAGAACGCCGTCACCGCCTTCATCGGCCCGTCAGGCTGCGGCAAATCGACGGTGCTGCGCTGCTTCAACCGGATGAACGACACGATCGACATCGCCCGGGTCGGCGGTACGATCGAGCTCGATGGCCGGAACATCTACGACGAGGATCTCGACGTCGTGGAGCTGCGTGCTCGCGTGGGCATGGTCTTTCAGAAGCCGAACCCGTTCCCGAAGTCGATCTACGAGAACATCGCCTACGGCCCTCGCATCCACGGCATCGCCCGCGCCGGCACCGAGATGGACGAGATCGTCTTCTCGAGCCTGCGCCGCGCCGGGCTCTACGAGGAGGTCAAGGATCGGTTGCAGGAGCCGGGGACCGGCCTCTCCGGCGGTCAGCAGCAGCGCTTGTGCATAGCGCGCGCCATCGCGACCCAACCAGACGTCATCCTCATGGACGAGCCTTGCTCGGCGCTCGACCCGATCGCGACGGCCAAGGTCGAGGAGCTGATCGACGAGTTGCGCGAGAACTATACCATCGTCATCGTCACGCATTCGATGCAGCAGGCCGCACGCGTGAGCCAGAAGACGTGCTTCTTCCACCTCGGGCACATGGTCGAGGAGGGTCCGACGGATCAGATCTTCACGAACCCCAAGGACCGGCGCACTCAGGATTACATCACCGGTCGGTTCGGCTGACGGGAGGGAACGGACTCATGAACGGACATACCGTCAAGGCTTTCGAGGAAGAGCTTCGCTCCCTCTCCGACCGCGTGCTTCACATGGGCGGTCTGGCCGAGCACATGCTCGCCGATAGCGTACGCGCGCTCGACACGCAGGACGTGGAACTCGCCGCCCGCATCATCGCGGAGGACGCGAGGGTGGATGCGATCGAAGCCGAGATCGAGGAATCGGCGGTCCTCGTCATCGCCCGCCGCCAGCCTGTTGCGGTCGATCTGCGCGCCGTTATCTCATCGATGCGCATCGCTCACGATATCGAGCGGATCGGTGATCTCGCCAAGAACATCTCCAAGCGGGTAACGGCAATTGGGGACGACACGACGTCGCTGCGTCTCTCGTCCGGTCTCAAGCACATGGTCGAGCTGACCCTCGCGCAGATCAAGGACGCGCTCGACGCCTATGTCGAGCAGGACGCCGAGAAGGCCATGCGGGTGCGCGGCAACGACGACGCGATCGATGCGCTCTACACTGCGCTCTTCCGCGAATTGCTGACCTACATGATGGAGGACCCGCGCAACATCAGCCCCTGCACGCACCTCCTCTTCTGCGCCAAGAACATCGAGCGGGTGGGCGACCATGCGACCAATATCGCCGAGACGGTCTATTACCTCGTCAGCGGCGACAACTTGCGCGACGAGCGTCCGATGGACGACCAGACCATGACGCCAGACGCCGCCTGAGCGGGGAGGGACAAGCATGCCGGCCTCCGTCCTCATCGTCGAAGATGAAGAATCCCTCGGCGTTCTGCTGCGTTACAACCTGGAGGCCGAGGGCTACGAGGTCGATCTCATCGAGCGCGGCGACGAGGCCGAGATCGCGCTAAAGGAGCGTCAGCCGGACCTCCTCCTTCTCGACTGGATGCTGCCGGGCCTTTCGGGCATCGAACTCTGCCGCCGGCTTCGCACCCGCTCGGAGACGCGGGAGATGCCGATCATCATGCTCACGGCGCGGGGTGAGGAGAGCGAGCGGCTGCGCGGCTTCTCGACGGGCGCAGACGACTACGTCGTCAAGCCATTCTCGATCCCGGAACTCATGGCCCGCACGCGGTCGCTGCTGCGGCGCGCGCGGCCGGAACTCGCGACCTCGGTCTTGAAAGCGGGCGACCTCGAACTCGACCGCGATACCTATCGCGTGCGGCGGGCGGGCAGTGAACTGCACCTAGGTCCGACGGAGTTCAAGTTGCTGGAATTTCTGCTCGAAAGCCCTGGCCGCGTCTTCAGCCGCGAAAAACTGCTCGACGGTGTCTGGGGCCACGATGTCTATGTCGATGAGCGGACCGTGGACGTGCATGTCGGCCGGCTCCGGAAGGCCCTCAACCAGGGCGAACTCCCAGACCCGATCCGAACGGTGCGCGGCGCCGGCTACGCCTTCGATGAGACGTTCCTCGCCGGCGCCTAGGTCTTAGGGCCCTAGCGGCGGCGACGCGCCTCCACCGGCTGGAAGGCAACCTTCGCGTGGTCCGCGCAGTAGACGTCGCCGACCGGGCTATGCGCTCCGCAAAAGTGGAAACCGGCTTTCGTCGGGTCTCCGAACGGCCAACGGCAGGTCTGCTCGGTCAGCTCGAGAATGCCGATCGTGCCGCGATCGGGCGCAGTCGCGACTACGATCTGCTCGACCTGCGTACGCTCCGGCGGTGTTGGCGACGAAGCGGTCGGAGGTACGACGACCGGCTCGGGTGCGGGCGGGACTTCGATCTTCTGTGCCTCGCCGGCAGCCTTGGCCTCGCGAGCCTCTGAAAGGGATGTGACGCTGGCGGGTTCCGCCTCCGGCCTCGCCTCAGCCGCGATGGGCGGCTGCGACGTCGTCTGTTGCCCGGGACGATGATTGCCGGCCTTGACGCGGGACTTGTCGGATAGACCGAGGCGATGGACCTTGCCGATGACCGCATTGCGCGTAACGCCGCCCAATTGGGTCGCAATCTGGCTGGCGCTCAATCCGTCGCTCCAGAGCTGCTGAAGCAATGTGATCCGCTCGTCGGTCCAACTCATACGAAATCTCCAAGCCATGACGATGCGACCGCCTGGGGTCGGCGTCCGGGTGAGGCGGAGACTAGAGGATCGGAAGGGTGTGAGTCCCGTACGGGCCTCGAATGATTCGCCTTCTCAACAGGAAAAGCGAACAAATGGTTAAGATCGGCCGGTCCGCCGCGACGACATTCTAACGATATATCGCGGTTCGGCTAGCGGAAATGCTTGGAAAGCTTGAGGGTCTGCGCTTGGTAGTTCGATCCGAGTCCCGTGCCGTAGAGCGCGTTCGGTATCTCGGCCATCCGTTCGTAGACGAGACGACAGACGGCTTGGCCGTGATGCAACACGAAGGGCACGTCGCGGCTGCGGACCTCGAGCACCGCCCGGCTGCCCGTGCCGCCGGCCTCGGGGTCGCCGAAGCCGGGGTCGAAGAAGCCTGCGTAATGAACTCGGAACTCTCCGACGAGCGGATCGACCGGCACCATCTCGGCAGCGTGGTCCTTTGGAACCGTCACGGCCTCGCGAGACGAGAGGATGTAGAACTCGAAGGGATCGAGCACGATGCTACCGTCGCGCGCGTGAATGCGCTCCCAGAATTCGTCCCAGGGCTGCGCATCCTTCAGGTCGACATCGATGACGCCGCCATAGCGACGGGCCCGGTATCCGACGGGACGATCCGCCGCGCCGAGATCGACGCTGAGTTCGAGGCCGCCTCGTATGCTGGCATTCCCATCGACCAGGGGGGAGGCCGCATGCAGACTGGCCGTCTCACCATCGTCGAGGACGACCTGGCCGGCACCGATGCGCATCTGCGCGAGGCGAGAGCCCTGTCGTACGAGAATTGGGAAGGTGCGCGGACTGATTTCGAGATAGATCGGCCCACTATAGCCGGCGTCCACCGTATCGAACCGTGCACCCCGGTCCGTGATAGCGCGAACGAAGACGTCCAGCCGGCCGGTGCTGCTCTTCGGATTGATCCGGCCATGCAGCTCGTCCGGCAGCGACACTCGCTCCTGTAGTGGAACGATATAGACGCACCCCGTCTCCAGAACCGCGCCTTCGCGCAGATCGAGCGCATGCATCGAGACATCGGCCAACCGCTTTTCGACCGCATGAGGACCCGGCAGGAAGCTCGCACGGACCCGGTAGGCCTTTGCTCCCAGCCGCAGATCGAGACTGGCCGGCTGCACCTGACCGTCGGCCACAGGCGTATCGGCCGCGATGACGCCCTCCGAGAGAAGGCGTTCGAGCTGGTGATCGGGCAGAAGCCCCTGTTGCGCCGGACGTGTCATTCGCCCATCAATCGCAGCACGCGGTTAAGCCTTTCTTCCCGTGCACCCGAGACCAGCCCGACGTGATCGATTTTCGACCCATCGCCCTCATCATCGGCACGCTGCTGATGACCCTTGGCGGCACGATGACGATCCCGGCGCTCTTCGACCTGGCGGCCGGCAGCCCGGACTGGATCGTCTTTACCACCTCGGCGCTGGTGACGACGTTTGTCGGAATGGTGCTCTGGGCAGCGTCGCGAGGGCGCGCGGGGCAACTCTCCCTGCGCGGCGCTTTCGTGATGACGGTGCTGACATGGGTCGCGCTGGCTGTCTTCGGCGCGCTTCCAATCTATTGGGCCGGCCTGGAGGGCGTGACGGTCACGGACGCGCTATTCGAATCCGTATCGGGCCTCACGACGACTGGCGCAACCGTCCTCACCGGGCTCGACGGGTTGCCGCCCGGCATCCTCCTCTGGCGCTCGCTGCTGCAATGGCTGGGTGGGCTCGGCATCGTCGTGATGGCCATCGCCGTGTTGCCGATGCTGAAGGTCGGCGGCATGCAACTCTTCAAGGCGGAGGCATTCGACACGCCCGAGAAGATCCTGCCGCGCGCGACGCAGATCTCCGGTCAGATGACGCTCATCTACATCATGCTCACCTTCGTTTGCGCGGGTGCATACACGGTCGCGGGGATGGACGGCTTCGACGCCATTAACCATGCGATGACGACGGTGGCGACGGGCGGCATGTCCACGCGGGACGCCTCTATGGGGCATTTTCAAAGCCCGGCGATCGAGTTCGTCGCCATCACCTTCATGATCCTTGGATCGCTACCGTTCCTCCTCTACCTCAAGATCGTACAGACGGGGCAGATGCGGGGGCTTTTCAACGACGATCAGGTCCACGCCTTCTTCGGCATCCTCATATGCTTCGCGCTCGCGGCTTGGGCCTATCAGGTGCTGGCGCTCGATGCGGTGGGTTTCACGCCGGCGCGCGAGGCGCTCTTCAACGTCACGTCGATCATGACCGGCACGGGCTATGCGACGGCGAACTATAGCGCGTGGGGCGCCTTCGCGGTCTGGCTCTTCTTCGCGCTGACATTCATCGGAGGCTGCGCCGGCTCGACGAGCTGCGGCATGAAGGTCTTTCGCTTTCAGGTCATCGTCGCGAACATCCGTCGCCATCTCGCGCAGACGCTTTCGCCGAACCAGATCGTCGTGCAGCGATTCAACGGGCGGCGGATCCAGGACGGCGTCTACTCCGCCGTCATGAACTTCTTCTTCCTCTACATGCTCGTCTTCATCGTCGTGGCGATGCTGCTGAGCATGATGGGCCTCAACGCCATCACGGCGCTCTCGGCGTCCGCGACCGCGATCTCGAACGTCGGTCCCGGTTTGGGGGAGATCATCGGGCCGGCAGGAAACTTCGCGGCGCTGCCGGACACGGCCAAATGGGTCCTCAGCGCGGCGATGCTGATCGGACGGTTGGAACTGCTTACGGTCCTCGTCCTATTCGTTCCGCAGTTCTGGCGGGGATGAGCCGAAACCCAGCCAGCGCCATGTCCCGCCGACGACGCGCACGATGTCGCCACCGATGCATACGAAGGCCGGGACGAGGAAGAGGACGAAGAGTGTCGCGACGGCCAGCCCGAACACGAGTGTCAGCGCCATCGGAATGAGGAACTGGGCCTGGAGGCTCTTCTCGAACAGGAGGGGAGATAGGCCGGCGACCGTCGTCAGCGAGGTCAGGACCACGGCACGCAGCCGATCCTGAGAGGCGCCGATGCTGGCGGCGTAGAGATCCTCACCATTCTCGCGGCGCTCTTGAAAGCGCTCGACCAGGATGATGCTGTCGTTGACGAGGATGCCGGACAGGCCGAGCAGGCCCATGAGGCTGAGGATCGTCAGCGGGAACCCCATCAGCCAATGCCCGAATATCGCGCCGACGATGCCGAAGGGGATGATGAGCATGACCGCGAGCGGCCGTCCGTAGGACCCGAAGATCCAGGCGAGGATGATGTAGATGAGGCCGAGCGCGATCACGACCCCGACACGAAGATCGGCAAACGCTTCACGCCTCTCCTCGTCACGCCCGGAGAAGCTATAGTCGATGCCGTATTGAGCGGCGATGCGGGGCATGAGACCGTCGTCGAGCGCGGCGACGACCTTCTCCGTCGTCGTGATGTCGGCGTTGAGGTCTGCCGTGACACTCACGGCCGTGACGCCGCCACGCCGTTGAATGACGAGAAAGCCTCGTCGCTCGCGCAAGTCGACGATTTCTGGCAGGGCGACGTCCTCGCCGGATGGTGCGCGCAGGACAAGAGCGTAAAGCGAGGCGAGGCCGGAGCCGCGCTGCGCGAGATCGACCCGGATCGTCACCTCCTCCTCGCCATCGGCGAAGCGACGGGCGATGCGGCCCTCGAAGGCGTCGCGAACCTGCTGGCCGACGGTCTCGGTGGTGAAGCCGAGGGCGGCCCCGCGTGGCGTCAGCTCGAGAACGAGTTCGGGTTTGCCGAATGGCAGGTCGTCGTCGGCGGCCGATACGCCTTCGATCGTCTCGATGACGTCGCGAACTTCGAGCGCTGCTTCTTTGAGCACGGCCGTCGAGGCGCCGGTCAGGCGGATGTCGACATCACGCCCCGGAGGACCGCTCCGGTTGCCGGCAATCGCGACGCGTTCGACGCCGGGAATGTCTGGGATGGCCTTGCGCCAGGCGCTACTGAGGTCGCGGGTGAGAATATCCCGATCCTCGGCCTGGGTTAGTTGGACGGAGAGACGTGCGAGGTTGTCGCCGGTCGCGCGGCCCGATCGGCCAAGCTCTGTGAAGACGTTGACGACGAGCGGCGCGTCCGGAGATAGCTCCGTCTCGGTCTCGAAGAGCGCGCCCTCGATGATATCGAGTGCGGCGATGGCATCGGCTTCGGGCGTGCCGGCGGCGAAGGTGACATTGGCGGTGACGCTTTCCGGTTCCGGGGACGGGAAGAACTGGAAGCCCACCCGCCCCGACATCAAGAACCCCGACGCGACGATCAAGGATGCGGCGGCCAGCGCCACGGTAGTGTAGCGCCAGCGGACGGCGAGGGTCGCCACCTCGCGGAACGGCCCATCGCGAAACGCGCCAAAACCGCGATCGAAGGCCCTACGGAACCGGTTCGGCCCCTTGGCGGGCCCGACATGACGAAGGTGGCCCGGGAGGACGAGGAAGCACTCGACGAGGCTTGCCGTCAGAACGGCCAGCACCACGAGGGGCAGCGACGCCATGATCTGCCCGATCGTGCCACTGATGAAGAGAAGCGGCAGGAAAGCGGCCTGGGTCGTCAGCGTCGCGGCGACGACCGGGAAGAGCATGGTTCCGGCGCCGCGCTCGGCGGCCAGCAACGGGTCGTCCCCGGCCTCGAGGCGTGTCGCCGTGTGCTCCCCGACCACGATGGCATCGTCGACGATTATGCCGAGCGTCATGATCATCGCGAAGAGCGAGATCATGTTGATACTCGATCCCGTCATCGCCATCACGCCCAGCGTCGCGATCATCGCGATAGGGATGCCGACGGCGACCCAGAAGGCAATGCGGGCGCTTAGAAAGACGAAGAGGATGATTAGCACCAGTACCAAGCCCTGGATGCCGTTATTCGTCAGAAGCGCGATGCGCTCGACGAGACTGTCGGCGCGCACGTCATAGACCTGAACGATGAGGCTTTCGGGTAGCGTGGGCAGGAGTTCGTCGAGTGTTTCCTGCAACGTGCTGGCGGTTTCGAGCGTATCGGCCGAGGCGGCGCGTTGGACGGTCAGTTGGATCGCGCGGCGCCCGCCGGTGAATCCCTGCGGCTCGTTGTCATAAGCCGTCGCGACATCGGCCACGTCGCCGATCCGAACACGCTCCCCGGTCGATAGCGCGCGAATGTCGATCTCTTCGATACGCCGCGCGTTGATCTCCGGACTGAGCGTGCGAAGCTGGCGGGTGACCGTGCCGTCGAGCGTGCCCGACGGTGCGTCCTGCGTCTGCTCGCGAATGCGGCCGGCCATTTCCTGCAAGGTAAGGTCGAGGCGGGAGAGGGCGGATTGCTGCGTGGTGACGACGATCTCGCGGTCGCGCAGGCCAGTGAACGTCACCGTGTCGATGCCGGCCTCGAGGAGGGTGGTGCGGATACGGCGGGCGTAGCTCTTGAGCGCCTCCTCCTCGAAGGGCCCGGCGATCATGATCTTCGCGACCGTCTCGCGCCAGGCGCGCAGGCTGGCCTTCACGTCGTCGGCGCTTTCCGGCAACGTCGTGACGGTGTCGACCGCGCTCTCCACGTCGCGCAGCGCCGTCTGCATGTCGGCATCCGACGCGAATTCGAGAACGATCGTGGCCGAGCCTTCGCGCGCGTAGCTGTCGATCTTGTCGAGCTGATCGAGATCGCGAAGCGCCGGCTCGAGCGATTCGAGAATGCTGTCCTCTACATCCTCCGCACTCGCGCCTGACCAGGGCACCGATACAGTGATGCGGTTGGTTTCGATTGTTGGGAAGAACTGCGTGTTGAGCTTTGTCAGCCCAAAAAGGCCGAAAAGGATCATCAGCCCCATGATGAGGTTCGCCGCCGTCGGATGGCGGACGACGAAGCCGACAAGGCTGTTGCCGGACTTGCGCGCCATCTACCGGCTTTCGCGAGCGTTGGCGCCGGCACGATCGCCAGGCTCCGGACGGCCTTCGCCGCGTGGTCTTCCGCCGTTTGGCCGGCCTTCCGAGACTTGATCGACGCCTTCGCGAGTAGGTTCGCCGCGCTCGCTTTCGTCTTCGGGTGCCGCTGGTGCGTTCACGTCGCGAACCAGCACGCCGTTGCCGGCCTCCGTCATACGGCTCGTCATAAGCGGGACACCTGTCTCGACATCGGTCGAAACGAGAAAGCCCTCCTCGACGGATGCGACGACCGTCACCTCATGACCGACCAGGCGTTCATCGGCCACCGTGTAGATCTTTCGCCCATCATAGAGCGCGGCCTCGGGAACGAGGAGCACGTCTTCATAGGTCATGTCGGGTACAGCCACTTCGAGGAAGGCACCCGGCCGCAACGACGGGTCCGCATCGCGGACCTTGGCGAAGACATCAACGCCGCCCCGCTCGGCCGCGATATCGGCACCGACGCGCACGATCTCGCCTTCGGCGAACCGAACGTCACGCCCCAGCCGCCAACTGATCGAGACGGGGTGCCCGATGATGTCTCCTTGGCTGAGGAGACGGCCATAGAGCGCGTCCGGCAGGGCGAAGCGGACCTCGAGCGATTGCGGATCATAGAGAACGGCAACGATGTCGTTCGCGTTGAGGAGCTTGCCGACCTCAGCATTCGCCTCCCGCACGACGGCGTTCACCGGCGCCTGCAATGCCGTGCGGGAAAGGTCGCGTTCCGAGACTTCGAGCAGCCAGTCGAGCCGCTCTACCTGCGCGCGTGTCTGCTCCAGACGCGCGGTTTCGATCTCGACGTTGGCGCGCCGCTGATCGACGGCCTGGCTACGGGTGCTTAGCTCCAGCCGTTTGGTGTCGACCTGCGCCTGCGTGGCGCTGCCGCGCCGCAACAATTCCTCGAAGCGCGCCATGTCCTCTTGAACGACGGCGAGCTGTTCTTCCGCCCGCTCCGACAGGGTCGTCTCCAGCGCGATGCGGCTCTCGACCTCCCGGATACGGGCGCGGCCTTCGTCGCGGTTCGCGCGGGCCTGCACGACGGCGCCCTCATAGTCGAACGGATCGATGGCGAGCAGCGTCTCCCCCGCCGGGACGATACCGCCGCTGACGAGTGCTGGATGGACCTCGATCACCTCACCGGGCACCGGCGCGCGCAACTCGACCGTCCGCGAGGCGACGAGCTCGCCGAAGAGCTCGATTTCGGGCGCCACATCCTGAAAGACGACGGGCTGCGTCGTAACAGGCGTGGCCTGTTCGCGGCGCTCGAAGCTACGCCCGCCTTCCTCCTCGTCGCGCATCGCCTGCAGGCCGATCACCGCGCCGCCGAGGATGACGGCCGGCAGGACGAGCTTCATCAGGAAGCCGAAACCCCGCCCCGTCGCGTTGGCAAGACGGGAGACGGCCGATCCTTGTTCGCCCCCGCCGGCCACGGCCTAGACGATCTCTTCGGGTTGAAAGGCGTAGACGGTGCTGCAGAACTCGCAGGTGGCTTCGATGGAGCCGTCCTCTACGATCTCGGCCTTCTCCTCGTCGGAGAACGCCTGAATGGCAGCCTTCAGACGGTCGCCGGAGCAATGGCAGCGATCGATGACATCGATCCCATCGAACACCCGCACGCCGCGCTCGTGGAAGAGACGATAAAGGAGGCGCTCCGAGGAGAGGCCGGGGTCGACGAGTTCATGATCCTCGACCGTCCCGACGAGCGCGGTCGCTTCCTCCCATGCCGGATCGTCCGAGCGTGCATCGATGGAGCCGTCGCCGGGGTCGAGATCACGCGGCCGGCCGCCCTCGGAGGGAAGGTGCTGCACCATCAGACCGCCAGCGCGCCAGGACGAGCCGCCGCCACGCTCGATCGACTCGGCGACTGCGATCTTCAGCGCCGTGGGGATCTGCTCCGACTGCTGAAAATAGCTATGCGCGGCGGCGAGCAGATCGCCGTTCTCCAACGGGACGATGCCCTGATAGCGCTGCATGTGCTCGCCCTGGTCCACCGTCAGCGCAAGGTAGCCCGAGCCGACGAGAGCCGCCATGTCATCGCCCGCCGCCGCGACCTTCTCGGCATTGAAACGCGCATAGCCGCGTAAGTGATTGGGCGTCGTGAAATCCGCGACGATCATGTCCACCGGACCATTGGTGTTCGTCTGTAGGATGAAGCGGCCCTTGAACTTCATCGCCGTGCCGAGCAGCGCGGCCAGGACGACGGCGTGCCCGACCAGCTGCCGGACGGCCGGCGGGTAGTCGTGCCGGGAGAGAATTGCATCGAGCGCGGGGCCAAGGCGAACGGCACGCCCGCGCACGTCCAGCGCGTTGACCGCGAGGGGCAGGACACGATCATCGACCGCCTCCAACTCGAAGACGTTGGGCTCGGGCGCTGGCGCGGCATCGGTGGGGTGTGGTGTCTGTTCCATAGGGCCGCATGTAGGGTTCTGACGCCGAACTTGCCACGCGCCGCCCGGCGCGCCCACCACTTTCGTGTCGCACCCTGTAACGGGGCGGTCAGCCGGTCTCGCCCGTCATGCACCAGCGCAGGATCGCTTTTTGCGCGTGCAGCCGGTTCTCGGCCTCGTCGAAGACAACCGATTGCGGACCGTCGATCACGGCGTCGGTGACTTCCTCTCCGCGATGGGCGGGGAGACAGTGGAGGAAGAGCGCATCGGGTGCGGCCTGCGCCATCAGCGCCTCGTTCACCTGATAGGGGGCGAGGGTGTTGTGTCGCGCGCCTCCATCCTCGCCCATCGAAACCCAGGTGTCCGTCACCACGACGTCGGCATTCGCGACGGCCTCGGCCGGGTCCGCAGTCAGAAGCACTTCGGCCCCGTCCGCCTTGGCCTTCTCGACCAACGATGCGTCAGGAGACAGCGTCTCGGGTGCCCCGATCGTCATGCGATAGCCAAGCCGAGGCGCGCCTTCGAGGAAGGACGCGAGCATGTTGTTATGCGGCCCGACCCAAGCGATAGTCTTGCCTGCCACGTCGCCCCGATGCTCCTCGACCGTCATGATGTCGGTCATGATCTGGCAGGGGTGGGAGGCCTGCGTCAGACCGTTGATGACCGGCACCGTCGCCGCTTCCGCGAGCGCGCGCAGATCGTCATGGTCGAGCAGACGGATCATGATCGCATCGACATAGCGTGAGAGGACGCGCGCGGTATCCTCAATCGTTTCACCCCTCCCCAACTGCATGTCGGAGCCGGACAGGACGATGGTCTCGCCGCCAAGCTGACGCATGCCGACGTCGAAGGAAACGCGCGTGCGGGTCGAAGGCTGCTGGAAGATCATCGCAAGAACGCGGCCTTCCAGCGGTCGATCGCGATCGCGGCCCAAGCCGGCCACATCGGCGCGGGCCGCCTTCGTTCGACGCGCGCCATCGAGGAGGCCGCGCAGCTCGGCTCCGGTAAAGTCCGCGAGGTCGAGAAAGTCCCTATCGACGCTGCTCATTCCGCCGCCTCTGCGTGTGCGGAAAGACTATTCAGCGCTGCCTCGAGGCGCCGTTCAGCCTCGTTCATATCCGCATCCTCGACGTTGAGGGGTGGCAGGAGCCGGACGACGTTCTCCGACGCGACCACCGCCAGCATCTTCTGCTCTCGCATTGCGGCCACGACGTCTCCGCAGGGCACATGGCATTCGAGGCCGAGAAGGAGGCCTTCGCCCCTGACACCTTTCAGGAGGTCGGGGTGGCGGTCGACGAGACCGGCGAGCTTCTGCTTCAGGCGAAGGCTGCGCTGCCGCACGGCTTCGATGAAACCGTCTTCGAGCATAACGTCGAGCACCGCATTGCCGACGGCCATCGCTAGAGGGTTGCCGCCATAGGTCGTACCGTGGCTCCCCGCCGTCATGTACTGCCCGACCTCGTGAGTCGTCAGGCACGCGCCGAGCGGAAATCCGCCGCCGATGCCTTTCGCGACAGGCATGACGTCCGGCGTCACGCCCACGGCCTCGTGGGCGAAGAGATGGCCCGAGCGACCCATGCCGCACTGGATTTCGTCGAAGATGAGGAGGATTCCGTGCTCATCGCAAAGCTCGCGCAGCCCGCGCAGGCATTGCGGAGGTACGGCCCGCACGCCGCCTTCGCCCTGGATCGGCTCGACCATGATGCCGGCCGTCCGTTCGGTGATTGCAGCCTTCAGGGCGTCGTGATCGCCGAACGGGACTTGATCGAACCCGTCGACTACCGGTCCGAAGCCTTCGGTATGCTTGGGATTTCCGCCCGCAGAGAGCGCCGCCATCGTCCGACCGTGGAACGCGCCTGAGAACGTCACGATGCGGTAACGCTCCGGCCGGCCTTGCCGATCCTGATAGCGCCGGGTGACCTTGATCGAAAGCTCCACGGCCTCCGCGCCCGAGTTGACGAAGAACGCGTAGTCGGCGAACGTCGCCGCCGCCAGTCGCTCCGCCAAGCGCTCCTGTCCCGAGATGCGGAACGCGTTCGAGGTGTGCCAGAGCCTCTCGGCCTGGGTCTTCAACGCATCGACGAGCTTTGGATGGGCATGGCCGAGCGCGTTCACCGCGATGCCGGATGCGAAGTCGAGATATCGCTCACCCGCCTCGTCATACAACCAAGCGCCTTCACCGCGCTCGAAGGCAATATCGGCGCGGTTGTAGGTCGGCAGCAAAGCGGAAGACACGGGCGGGAGACACGGCGCAGGCCCTTTCGAAACGAAAAAACCGCCTCTCGGGCGGTGCGGCGAGGTTTGCGGAAACCGGAACGCGCTGTCAATCCAACGCCCGCTTGCGACCCGACCGACATCCCGCTACGCTTCCCAGAGTGCGGGTGTAGTTCAGTGGTAGAACGTCAGCTTCCCAAGCTGAATGTCGTCGGTTCGATCCCGATCACCCGCTCCACTCCCAACGTCGTTGCACGTACTAGCGTTTGCGGGGTCGGCGGCGACTGGCATCGCGGCGGGTTTCGCCGTGTTCGGTCTTCGACCAATGGAACGGGCGGCGAAGGTATTCGAGCGTCGCTCCGACCGCGGCTGCGGCGTGGAGAAGGAAGTAGATCGGCATCAGTGGCACGAGATAGTGTCTGCGCTCGTTCTCGGGCCCGTCGGCGGCGGCGCGCCAGACCATTACGAGCATGGCGCCGTGACCAATCAGGATCGTCCCGAGATTGATGCCGGCCAGCCAATTCTCCCCAACCGGTGGGCCGTGGAGACCGAACCCCCAGAATGCGAGCGCGGCGAGCAGAATCGGGTGTGCGAGCGCCGACAGGAACATGCCGCCCATCAGGAGCTGGAGCCCGATAAAGCCCCGCCAGCCGGCCTGACGGACGTAGAGCGCCGGATTGCGCATCTGGACGATCCACGTTTGCAGCCAGCCCTTGTACCAGCGCTGCCGCTGCTTCATCCATATTGGAAGCGTGTTCGGCGCCTCTTCCCACGTGTCAGAATCGAGCGTTTCAGTGCGGTAGCCATAACGGATCAGCCGGAGACCAAGATCGGCGTCTTCAGTCACGTTGTATGGATCCCAACCGCCGACCCTTTCCAGCGCGGATCTCCGAATATGGTTCGATGTGCCGCCGAGCGGGAGCGGAAGTCCGAGGCGGCTCAGCGCCGGGAGAAAGCGGCGGAAGAGCGCCTCGTATTCAAGCGCGAAGAGTGCGGCGAGGGAGCCGGCAGCGCCATTGTCCACGCGAAGGCGGGCCTGGACGCAGCCCACATCGGTGCCGGCCGCCGCCAGATGGGACGCCGCCTTTCGAAGCTGATCCCGGTCGGGCACATCTTCAGCATCGTAGATCGTGACGAGCTCGCCCCACGCGCCGAGCATGCCGACGTTGAGCGCTTTCGGCTTGGTGCGGGGTTCCGCAACCGCGATGTCTACGACGGTGAAGGTCGGAGGCAGGGAGATCCTGGCAAGAGCGGAGCGGGTTTCGTCGTCGTCGTCCTCGACCAGCAGCCGAATGTCGAGCTTGGGCGGCGGATAGTCGAGGGCAGAGAGGTGGCCGACGAGATCCGCGAGAACCGCAGCCTCCCGGTGGACCGGAACGAGGACGGTGTAGGTCGGCAGGTTGCGGTCGGGAAGGGCGGTTGCGGGTCGGTATGTCGGGACCTGCCAGGCAGCTACGCGAAGCATAGCAAGTGATAGAAAAGCGAGACACAGGATCAGGTTTGCGACTACGGCGGGCCAGGGAAACATCGGCAGGACGCCGAGTCCGGCGACGAATACGCAAATGGCGAACCAGACGAGTTGCGGGCCGGTGCGCCGATAGGCTGCCGAGAAGTGCGGCCGCTCCGTTGCCAGACGCGCGGTCTCGTGGCGCACGATGTCGGACCAATAGGGTTCTAGGACCCGCTGGAACGCTGACGGGGTCGTGTAGACGATGGTGTCGCAGCCGATCGTCTCGTCCGTTGCCCGTTCGGGCGCGGGCATCAGTGCCATCACGGTGCCGTTCCCGTCGGCGACCGTGATTGCTCCGTGCCTGGCCGCTACGAGCGCGGTGTCCCGTCCGATGTCCGGGGGCGGATGCTCGACGTCGAGAAAGGGTCGCCCGCGCCAGGTGGCATAGGCGCGGGCGAGGAGAGTTTCGTTCGCGATACCGATCGACCGAGCGACATCGACGGGCGGGACGTTCCAACGGCGGGCTAGGTCGGCGACGAGGGCATGCGCGGGGTTCGGCGTCTCGATTTGTTCCCGCCGGCTGCGCACGCTAGACCTCCGTTGTGTCGCCGCAGAAGGCATGCGGAAACCGTTGGAAAGTGTAGACCCTTGTCCGTTTATCTTAGGTTAGCGATATCGACGTTTCTGGCTGTGATGGCCCTCGGGGCCAGCGCGGCCGCGCAAACCGAGGCAGCCCGCCAGACGATCTTCATTCCCCGATACGATCAGCCGGCCACGAACCGATCCGCCACGACCGACCGGCGCCTGATCCGTTTCCTCACGACCGAAGATTTCCCGCCGCTCAATTTTCGCGGACCGTTGGGCGAAACGACAGGCTTCAACGTCGATCTCGCCCGCGCGCTCTGCGATGTGCTCGATACCGCCTGTTCGATGCAAGCCGTACCCTGGAGCCAACTCGAGTTGCGCCTATCGGCGCGTAGCGGTGACGTCGCTATCGCGGGACATCGGGTGGCCGGACGGGCAGGCGGACTGATCGAAACGACGCCCTATCTCGCGAACCCGGGCCGGTTCGTCCGGCGCGCGGGCACCGCGGACCGAGGGTGGACGACGGTCGGCGTCCTCGCCGGGTCGGCGCACGAGCGCTATCTCGAGAGCTTCGAACCCGACCTCTCTTTAAAACCGTTCGAGACGCCCGACGCGCAGTGGGCGGCGCTCGAAGTGGAGGAGGTCGATGCGATCTTCACCGATGCCCTCACCACGGCCGCCCGTCTCTCTACCCAAGAGAACACCTGCTGCGTCGATATCGCCTGGCGCGTACACGGAAACGCGCTACTTCGGCGAGGGCCTGACAATGCTTCTGCGCGCCGACGACCGCGATCTCGTCGAAGCGCTGGAGGCCGCGCTGTCGCGCGTCATCGACAGCGGCACCTTCGCCGAACTCTACCTGCGCTACTTCCCGCTCGGCCTTTACTGACGGCGATAGCGGGCCCGCGCCGCGCGTTCTATCGCCGTGGACACCAGGCGGTCGACGCCGAGCCGTTGGCGCAGAAGCTGCAGGTAGCGCATCTCTTCCGGGACGACCTCCAGGTCGGCGGCCGCGACATCGACCGCGAGCGCATAGGCCGTCTCGCGCAATGTCTCGGGCAGGGCCGATACGATCGTGTCGAGAACGTCGTCGAGACCACCGGGGCCTTGCAAAAGGATCGCGCAAGCCTGCGATGTCGGGATCACGTCATCGGCCGCGAAACCCTCGAAGACGGGCAACGTTTCGACCAGACGGCCTATCGTGCCAAGTTCCACGTCCGCCATATCGCCGTCCACGGCGGATGCTGTAACCATCGCATAGATGAGGGCGGTCTGCGGCGTGGTCTGGGTCATCGAGTCTTTCCTGTCAGGCATGACACTGTCGGTCGTGTGCGATCACCTATGATCGCCGGTCGCGGCCCGCAACCGCGTTGACCCTCACACTCCGCCCGGCCATACGAAGCCGCCTGACGACAGGACGAGAACCGATCATGACGACCCCCATACCGCCAAGCAGCAATCGTTCCGACGCCGGGGCGTGGCGCGCGCTGGCGTCCGAGGCGAAGGCCTGGCCGTTCGAGGAGGCGCGCAAGCTCCTGAAGCGCGTCGAGAGCCGCCCGGCCGACCAGCCCGTCGTTTTCGAGACCGGCTACGGACCGTCCGGCCTGCCGCATATCGGCACCTTCGGCGAAGTCGCGCGGACAAGCATGGTGCGCCACGCCTTCACGCTGCTCTCCGACCGTCCGACCCGGCTGATCTGCTTCTCCGACGACATGGACGGGTTTCGCAAGGTGCCCGAGAACCTGCCCAATCCGGACATGTTGGCCGAGCATCTCAACGAGCCGCTGAGCCGCGTGCCGGACCCGTTTGGCACCCATGAGAGCCTGGCCGCACACAACAACGCGGAGCTTCGCCGGTTTCTCGATCGGTTCGGCTTCGACTACGAGTTCCTGTCGTCGACGGAGTGTTACACGTCCGGCCGCTTCGACGACGCGCTCCTGAAAGTCCTCTACGCCTACGATAAGGTGATGGGGGCGATCCTGCCGACGCTCGGGCCCGACCGGCGGGCGACCTACAGCCCCTTCCTGCCGATCAGCCCCGTCACGGGTCATGTCCTGCAGGTTCCTATGCTGGAGCGCGACGAGATGGCCGGCACGATCACCTACGAGGAGCCGACGACGGGCGAGCGGATCACCGCCCCCGTCATCGGCGGGCGCTGCAAGCTGCAGTGGAAGCCCGACTGGGGGATGCGCTGGGCCGCGCTCGGCGTCGACTACGAGATGTCGGGCAAGGATCTCATCGACTCGGTGAAGCTGTCGAGCCAGGTCTGCCGCGCCATAGGCGGTCGCCCGCCGGAGGGATTCAATTACGAGCTGTTCCTCGACGAGGCTGGCGGCAAGATCTCGAAGTCGAAGGGCAATGGCCTGACGATCGACGAGTGGCTACGCTACGGCCCGCCCGAAAGCCTCGGCCTCTTCATGTACCAGTCGCCGCGCAAGGCGAAGCGGCTCCATTTCGACGTCATCCCCGAACATGTCGACGAGTACTTCGCGCACGCTGCGAGCTTCGACGCAGACGACCCGAAACGGCTGAACAACCCGGCCTACCACATTCACTCCGGCCCGCCAGAGCAAGGCGCGCTTCCCGTTTCGTTCGCGATGCTGCTCAACCTCGTTTCGGCCTCGAACGCAAGCGATGCTAGTGTCCTTTGGGGGTTCATCGAGAGCTACGAACCGGGCACGACCGCGGAGACGCATCCGACGCTCGATAGGCTCGTCCATCATGCGATCGCCTATTTCGATGATTTCGTGAAGCCCAACAAACGCTTCCGTACCCCAGACGACCGTGATCGCGCAGCATTGACCGATCTGGCCGGCAGGTTGCGAGATCTCGGTGGCGATGCCGATGGGGAGACGATCCAGAACGAAGTCTACGCGGTCGGCAAAGCGCACGACTACGAGCCGTTGCGCGCTTGGTTCCGCACTCTCTACGAGGTCCTCCTCGGCCAGGAGCAGGGCCCGCGCTTCGGCTCGTTCGTCGCGATCTACGGCGTCGAGCGCACGCTTGCGCTCATCGCTGCGGCGCTCGACGGAAAGCTCGATCACGAGACCGCCTGACGCTCCATTGCTCCACATCGACGCGCTGCCTATAGTCCGCTCGATTTCCGGGATTCGGCCCTGTCCATCCAGACATTCTTCGAAAGACGTCCATGTTCATCACGCCTGCCTATGCCCAAGCCGCCGCCCCCGGTGGCAGCGACTTCCTGCTTCAGCTCGCGCCGCTCTTCGTCATCGTCGCGATCTTCTATTTCCTCTTCATTCGTCCGCAGCAGAAGCGGGTGAAAGCGCATCAGGAAATGGTCAAGAACGTGCGCCGCGGCGATACCGTCGTCACGAGCGGGGGGCTCATCGGCAAGGTCTACAAGGTCGTGGACGACACCGAGCTCCAGATCGAACTCGCCGAGGGTATCCGCGTTCGTGCGGTGCGCGGTACGATCTCGGAGGTCCGCGTGAAGGGTGAACCCGTCGAGGCCAAGTAGGGCCTCGAAACTCTACGATTTCGCGGCCACGCCGATCAGGCCGGCGCCGCGGCGGGCTTGCGCGCGGCCTCGCCGATACCCTAATGCGGGCTTGCCGTCCGCTCGAGATACGACATGCTGCATTTTGCCCAGTGGAAGATCGTCTCCATCGCCTTCGTGGCGGTGCTGGGCATCCTTCTGACGATCCCGAACTTCATCTCGCGGGAAGATCCCGCGTGGTGGCCGGACGCATTCCCCAGCTATCGCATGACGTTGGGGCTCGATCTTCAAGGTGGCTCGCACCTTCTCTTCGAAGTCGATCAAGCCGCCCTGGTCGGGGAGATCTCCAACGATCTGCGCGAACAGATGCGAAGCGAGCTTCGCGAAGATCGCATTCGCTACGTCAATCTCGAGGCTCTGCCGCAAGGTGCCCGCGTCACCATCCGCGATGACGAACAGGTCGCGGCCGCACAGACCATTCTCGATGAATTGCTCGTCGCGAACACCAGCCAGTCCTTCACCATCGGAACCGTGACCCCGGACGTGACGCTGACCCGCGACGCCAACACGTTCACGCTTTCCCTGACCGATGACGGGCTTGCCCGGCGTCTCGGCGCCGCGGTCGATCAGTCGATCGAGGTCATCCGCCGGCGCATCGACGAGTTGGGCACGACCGAGCCCAGCATCCAGCGCCAGGGCCTCGATACTATCCTCGTTCAGGTTCCCGGCCTCGACGACCCGCAGCGACTGAAGGACCTCATCGGTTCGACTGCGAAGATGACGTTCCAGCTCGTCGACGTCTCCACCACGGCTGCGCAGGCAGGCGACCGCCCGCCCGTCGGGACGGACATCCTCCCGTCGGTCGATCCGACGCAAAGCGCCTACGTCGTCGAGCAGCGGATCATGGTGTCGGGCGAAGACCTCGTCGACGCGCAGCCCGGCTTCGACGCTCAGACCGGTGAGCCGGTCGTCAACTTCCGCTTCAACGCATCTGGCGGCCGTCGTTTCTGTCTCGTGACGACCGAAAACGTCGGTCGGCCGTTCGCGATCGTTCTCGATAGCGAGGTCATCAGCGCGCCCGTCATCCAGACCGCCATTTGCGGCGGCTCGGGTCAGATCAGCGGCAATTTCGATGTTCCGGAGGCGAACAACCTTGCGATTCTGCTGCGCGCAGGCGCGTTGCCCGCACCGCTGAATATCCTTGAGGAACGCACTGTCGGCCCGGGGCTCGGCGCGGACTCGGTCGCAGCCGGCAGCACGGCCGCGATCATCGGTGCCATCGGCGTTCTCGTCTTCATGGTGCTGGCCTACGGACTCTTCGGCGTCTTCGCCAACATTGCGCTGATCGTGAATATCAGCCTCATAATCGCGATCCTCTCGCTACTCGGTGCGACGCTGACATTGCCCGGCATCGCGGGCATCGTGCTCACGATCGGCATGGCGGTCGATTCCAACGTCCTCATCTTCGAGCGAATACGAGAAGAGGCGCGGAATGGCCGACAGGCGATTTCCGCCATCGACGTCGGCTTCAGCCGGGCGCTCGGTACGATCGTCGACGCGAACATCACGACGTTGATTGCAGCCGTCGTTCTCTTCTTCCTGGGGTCGGGTCCCGTCCGAGGTTTCTCGGTCACGCTCGCCATCGGCATCCTGACGACGGTCTTCACGGCCTACACCGTCACCCGCCTTCTCGTCGCGCTTTGGGTGCGCCGCTCGCGCCCTCGCACCGTGCCGATCTGAGGACCTACCATGCTGCTCAAACTGGTCCCTACCGACACGACGTTTCGCTTCATGCGCTGGCGTACGGTGTCGTTCCCGACATCCCTCATCGCCGCCGTGGTCTCGCTCGGCCTCTTCTTCGCGATCGGCCTCAACTACGGCATCGACTTCCGCGGCGGCACCCTCGTCGAGATCAAGACGGACGGCCCGGCGCAGGTCGATGAACTGCGCCGTTCGCTCAACGGCCTCGGCCTCGGAGATGTCGAGGTGCAGGAGTTCGGCGCGCCTGACGACGTGATGATCCGCATCCAGCAACAAGATGGCGGAGACGAAGCGCAGCAGGTCGCGCTACAGCAGGTTCGCACGACGCTGGGAGACAGCGTGGATTATCGACGCGTCGAAGTCGTCGGACCGCGCGTTTCGGGTGAACTCGTGCAGAACGGCATCATCGGCGTGCTGACGGCGCTCTTCGGTGTCCTCATCTACATCTGGTTCCGCTTCGAGTGGCATTTCGCGGTCGGCGCGATCATCGCCACTATCCACGACGTGGTGCTGACGATTGGCATGTTCTCGGTTCTGCAGCTCGACTTCGCTCTGGCCTCAATCGCGGCCATCCTCACCATCGTCGGCTATTCGCTGAACGATACGGTCGTGGTCTACGACCGCGTGCGTGAGAACCTGCGCCGCTACAAGAAGCGCCCGCTCGGCGAACTGCTCGACTTGTCCATCAACCAGATGCTCTCGCGCACGATCCTCACGTCGGTCACGACGCTGCTAGCCCTCTTCGCTCTCTATATCTTTGGCGGCGAGGTGCTGCGCTCCTTCGTCTTCGCGATGATCTGGGGTGTCGTGATCGGCACCTATTCGTCGATCTTCATCGCAGCGCCGCTCCTGATGTGGCTCGGCTTGCGGACGTCAGACGTTCGCCGCCCCGGTGAGCCTGCCGACGACGGTGCGACGGCGGCCGGGTGATGGCCCTCGACGCACATTTTCCCGAACCGGCCCAGATCGATGCCTATGGAAACGGCGGGTTTCGCTTTGCGGAGATGTCGCACAAGGGATCGATCCTCGTACTGCCTACCGGCGTTCATGGCTGGACGGCGACCGAGGCCGATGGCCTGACGGCGGACGACCTCGCGGCCGCCCTCGACCAGAAGGACGCCTTGGAGTTCCTGATCGTCGGAACGGGCGCCACGGCGCATCCGCTCTTCGCTCTCAAGCGAGAGATGCGGGAGCGAGGGCTTCGCATCGAGGTGATGACCACAGGGGCTGCGGCGCGAACGTTCAACGTTCTCCTTGGGGAGGCGCGCAAGGTCGGCGCGGCGCTCCTCGCCGTCGCGTGAGATGAGCGACTACGCCGCGATCGTTCGCCACGCCGTGCCCGATCGGTATTTCTCTGCCCTCTACGCCCCGGCAGACGCTCGCTCGGACCTCTTCGCGCTCTTCGCGTTCGATGCCGAGATCGCCGGCATTCGGGCAAAGGTCAGCACCGCGATGCTCGGCGAAGTGCGGCTGCAATGGTGGCGGGATGCGCTCGAGACCGGCCAGCCTCAGGGCAATCCGCTCGCGACCGACATCATCACCTTGATGGATCGGCGGCAACTGCCTGTTCGAGCCTTGCTCGATCTTGTCGACGCACGGATCTTCGACCTCTATGACGATCCGTTTCCAACCTCGAACGATCTCGAAGGCTATGCCGGCGAGACGCGCGGGCGGATCCTCTCCCTCGCAAGCGCGATTCTCTCGCCCGACATGCCCCAGACCGGCCCCGTCGCCGATGCGGCCGGCCATGGAGGCGTTGCGCTCCTCCTCCGCGATGCGCTGTTCGATCTCGAGCCGAATGCGGCAGCCGGGCAGCCCTACCTCCCGGCTGATCTCAGCGAGCAACTAGGCACGGACCTGTCACCCCGGTTGCCGTCCGACGCCATATCGGCCGAGTTGCGCGAGCGGGCGCTGGCTCATGTCGGCGCCTTTCTGATCGCCGCCGAGGCGATCCCGATGTCGGCGCGGCCAGCGTTCATGCCCTTGGCGCTCGCGCGTCTCGACCTGACCTATAGCGGCGGCCGTGCTCAGGCCCGTGCGCCTCTCTGGCGACGGCTTTGGGTGCTTCGGACGACTGCGAAGAGAGGATTCGCCTAGTGACGGCTTCTGTCGTACGGGTCGACATCTACCCGGTCAAAGGCGGGAGAGGAATCTCCCGCACGCGTGCGTCCGTCGAGGCTCGCGGGCTTGTCGGCGATCGCCGCTGGATGGTCGTCGATTCGAATGGCCGGTTCCTGACGCAGCGCGAGATGCCGGCGCTCGCGCGTCTTGTGGGCGAAGAGACGGCGGATGGGCTAACCCTGGAACACGACGGGTCGCGCCATCATGCTGCAATCCCTGACGGGGGAACGCGCCTTGTCGTTCAGGTCTGGAAATCGACGGTCGACGCCGCTTCGGCAGGCGATGATACAGGTCGATACCTGAGCCAATGTCTCGGCACCCCCGTCCACCTCGTCTACATGGACGAGGCGGCGACCCGAACGGCCAGCGCGGAATGGGCCGGCGACGATGCACCCGTCAGTTTCGCGGACGGCTTTCCTGTCCTTATCGCGACACGGGCTTCGCTCGACGATCTGAATGCCCGGATGGCTGTCAACGGCGAGCCGGCTCTTTCCATGGAGCGTTTCCGGCCAAACGTCGTCATCGAGGGGACGAAGGCCTGGGAGGACGATGCGTGGACGCGCATACGGATCGGCACCGTCGTCTTCGAAATCAACAAGCCGTGCGTGCGTTGCGTCGTCACGACGACGGATCAGGAAACCGGTGATCGGCCCTCCGACGAACCGTTGCGAACGCTCGCTACCTTCCGCCGCTCGAAGGACAGACGCGCGGCGGGCGTTCTTTTCGGCTGGAACGCCGTGCCGCGCACAACCGGTGACATCGCCGTCGGGGACGAAGTCGAGGTGCTGGAGACGCGCCCCATCTGGCCGGTCGGCTGACTGTCAGAGCGGCTTTCGATACTGCACGAAGTCCGCGACCTCGGTGATGCTATCGTAAAGCGCACGCGCGGTTGCGTTGCCGGTCTGGGTCGACCAGTAGAGCCGGCTGGCCCCCATATCGGTCGCCGTCCGCTGCACGGCCGCGATGAGGGCGCGCGCCACACCGCGTCCACGGGCCTCCGGCGTCGTGAAGAGGTCCTCGAGGTAGACGTAGCCGGTCGGCGCCCATGTCGAGCGTTGGACGTGATAGTGCGCGATGCCGAGCAAGGCCCCGCCATCGAAGGCTCCCAGCGCGGTCATCGGCTCTAATGGGTCGTGAAAGCGTGCCCAGGTGAGGTCGGTTACGGAGCCAGCAACGCTGGCCTCGTAGAACGTCAGGTAGGCCTGCCAGAGCGGGAACCAGGCCTCGTACTCGTCTCGTCGCAGCGGGCGAATGGCGACCGCCGTCATTCGGCAGCCTCGGCATAGGGCGAGAGCCATGCGCCGAGATCGGCCAGAGCACGCCGTGTCATAGCAAGCTTGCGCGCTTTGCCGCGCTCCTTTCCCTTCAACCGCCGGCCGTCTTCCGCCTTCATGGGTGTGGGAATCGGGGGGAAGAGGCCGAAGTTCACATTCATGGGCTGGAAGCTGCCCTTCCCCTCGACGAGGTGGCCGCCGGTAACGTGCGCGACGAGCGCGCCAAGGGCCGTCGTCTCGGGTGGCAGCTGTGGCGCGGTGCCGAAACGCTCCGCGGCTGCGAAGCGTCCGGTGAGGAGGCCGATGGCGGCGCTTTCGAGATAGCCCTCCACGCCGGTGATCTGCCCGGCGAAGCGAAGATCGGGCCGCGCTTTCATCCGCAGCGTACCGTCAAGCAGTTTGGGCGAGTTGAGGAACGTGTTTCGATGTAGTCCGCCGAGACGCGCGAACTCCGCGTTCGCGAGGCCTGGTATCAGCCGTAGCACCTTGGCCTGATCACCGTAGCGCAGCTTCGTCTGGAAGCCCACCATGTTGAAGAGTGTGCCGAGCGCGTTGTCCTGACGTAGCTGGACGATGGCGTGGCATTTGACGGTCGGGTCGTGCGGATTGGTGAGCCCGACCGGCTTCATCGGCCCATGGCGAAGCGTCTCGCGGCCGCGGCGCGCCATTTCCTCGATCGGCAGGCAGCCGTCGAAATAGGGCGTGTCGGTCTCCCAATCCTTGAAGGCGACAGTGTCGGCCTCGATCAGCGCATCGAGAAACGCGTTGTACTGCGCCTCGTCCATCGGCAGGTTCAGGTAGTCGGCACCCGTACCCCCCGGTCCAGCCTTGTCATAGCGCGACTGAAACCAGGCGACCTCCATATCGACGCTTTCGCGGTGGACGATGGGCGCGATGGCGTCGAAGAAGGCGAGCTCGTCCTCGCCGGTGAGGGCTTGCAAGGCCTCGCCGAGGGCCGGCGAGGTGAGGGGGCCTGTCGCGACGATCGCGCTGCCCCACTCCTCGGGTGGCAATCCGGCGACCTCTTCGCGAACGATCGTGACGTTCGGATGCGCCTCCAAGGCGGCCGTAACCGCCGCAGAGAAACCATCACGATCGACGGCCAGGGCACCGCCGGCGGGCACCTGATGCGCGTCGGCCTGGCGGAGGATGAGCGAGTCGCAGCGGCGCATCTCCTCATGAAGAAGGCCGACCGCGTTGTACTCCGCGTCGTCGGACCGGAAGGAGTTTGAGCAGACCAGTTCCGCGAGGTTCTCCGTCTTGTGCGCATCGGTCGGGCGTACGGGCCGCATCTCGTGCAGGATCACAGGCACGCCGGCCTGCGCTGCCTGCCACGCCGCCTCCGATCCTGCGAGGCCGCCGCCGACGATGTGTAGAGGCTGTGTCATCTGAAGGCCCGACCTCCGTTAGGCGCGATCTGAATGTCCGATGTAACGGCGATTGCAGCGCATTGCGACCCTCCAACCCCTTGCGCTGTGCAGCTAGCGCCGGTAGCTGCAACGAGACCCGCAATGGATATTCGCTCGCATAGGCGCACGCATGGCTGACGACCTCCGCAAGATCATCGTGGACGGCAAGGAGATCGAGGTCGATCCCAGCATCACCGTCCTCCAGGCCTGTGAGCAAGCCGGGGCCGAAATCCCGCGCTTCTGCTATCACGAGCGCCTGTCGATCGCGGGCAATTGTCGGATGTGCCTCGTCGAGATCGTCGGCGCGCCAAAGCCGCTCGCCTCCTGCGCCGGTGCGGTGAAAGACTTGCGCCCCGGCCGCAATGGCGAGCCGCCGGAGATCAATACGAAGACGCCTTACGTGAAAAAGGCACGCGAAGGGGTGATGGAGTTCCTCCTCATCAACCACCCGCTCGATTGCCCGATCTGCGACCAGGGCGGCGAATGCGACCTGCAAGATCAGGCGATGTATTACGGCGTCGACACGTCGCGCTACGCGGACAACAAGCGGGCGGTCGAGAACAAGTATATCGGTCCGCTCGTCAAGACGATCATGACGCGCTGCATCCACTGTACGCGCTGCATTCGCTTCGCAACCGAGGTCGCCGGCGTGCCCGAGCTCGGCGCCATCGGGCGCGGCGAAGACATGGAGATCACAACCTATCTGGAGTCGGCGCTCTCGTCGGAACTGCAGGGCAACGCGGTCGATCTTTGCCCCGTCGGCGCCCTCACGCATCGTCCCTACGCCTTCAAGGCGCGCCCTTGGGAGCAGAATCGGACGCAAGCCATCGACGTTATGGATGCGCTCGGCTCCAACATCCGCATCGATTCCCGGGGCCGCGAGGTGCTTCGCATCGTGGCGCGCACGCATGACGGTGTGAACGAGGAGTGGATCAGCGACAAGACGCGCTACGTCTGGGATGGGCTGAAGGCGCAGCGCCTCGATCGCCCCTACGTCCGCGTCGATGGCCGGCTTAAGCCCGCATCCTGGGCAGAGGCGTTCACCGCCATCGCCGACAGGATCAAGGCGACGACGCCCGATCGGATCGGCGCGATCGCCGGTGACCTCTGCGCAGCCGAAGACATGTTCGCCCTCAAGGCGCTGATGGATCGCATCGGGGTCCGAAGCCTCGATTGCCGGCAGGACGGCGCCAAACTGCATCCCGGCCATGGTCGCGCGAGTTACACGTTCAACGCGACCGTCGAGGGCATCGACGATGCCGACGCCATCCTCCTCATCGGCAGCAACCCGCGATGGGAAGCACCAGTCCTCAATGCCCGCATCCGCAAGCGCTGGTTGGAAAGCGGCTTGCCCGTCGCCTCGATCGGGACCGAGCAGCCGGATCTGACATACCCCTACCAGCATCTCGGCAACGGCACGCAGACGCTGGCCGACATCGCAGCTGGCAACGGCACGTTCTTCGAGACGCTGTCGAAGGCCGAACGACCGATGATCGTCATCGGGCAGGGCGCTTTGACGCGTGCCGACGGCGAATCCGTCCTTGCTGCCGCCGCCACGTTGGCCAAAGCCGTCGGCGCGCTGTCGCCGGACGCGGACCCTGAGTGGAACGGCTTCAACGTTCTTCACACCGCGGCCTCGCGCGTGGCCGGTCTCGATCTCGGCCTCGTGCCGGGCGAGGGGGGGCGGGACGTCTGGGAGATGATCCTCGCCGGCCGCGACGGCGCGCTGGACGTTCTCTTCCTGATGGCTGCCGACGAGATCGTGCTCGACGGCATGGAGGATACGTTCGTCGTCTATCAGGGCAGCCACGGCGACCGAGGTGCCCACCGCGCGGACGTGATCCTGCCGGCCGCGACCTATGCCGAGAAGTCCGGCACCTACGTGAACACCGAGGGGCGGGTTCAGCTCGCCAACCGTGCTGCCTTCCCGCCCGGCGAAGCGCGCGAGGACTGGGCGATCCTTCGTGCCCTCTCGGACGTTCTCGGTAAGCGCCTGCCCTTCGACTCGCTCCAGCAGCTCCGCGCGGTAATGTGCGAAGCGCATCCTCACCTCGGCGACGAGGACACCGTCCTTCTCGGCGATCCGAGCGAAATCACGCGGCTTGCCGACGTCGCACAGGACCTCGACGACGCGCCCTTCGATACCGCCGTCAAGGACTTCTACCTGACCAACCCCATCGCGCGCGCATCGGGCGTGATGGCAGAACTCAGCGCTCTCGCGAAGGCTCGCGCGAACGCCGGCGAGACTTTGCAGGCGGCCGAGTAGTCCGTCCGCCCTTTCCCATTGCCGAGTGACAGACTAGACACGACACGAACGCCGACATCCGAGACCCCGCATGATCATCGTCTTTCAGGACTACGTCTGGCCCGTCCTGCTCATACTGGCACAAAGCCTGCTCGTGCTGGTCTCCCTGCTCGTCGCGCTCGCCTTCCTGCTCCTCGCCGACCGCAAGATATGGGCGGCGGTGCAGATCAGGCGCGGTCCGAACGTCGTCGGACCGTTCGGGCTGTTCCAGTCCTTCGCCGATCTCTTGAAATTCGTGTTGAAGGAGCCGGTCATCCCGGCTGGCGCCAGCAAGGGCGTCTTTCTGCTCGCACCCTTCATCTTCGCCGCCCTGGCTATGATGGCTTGGGCCGTCATTCCATTCGACTACGGCTGGGTCGTCGCCGACATCAACGTCGGCATCCTCTACCTATTTGCCGTGTCGTCGTTGATGGTCTACGGCGTCATCATGGGCGGCTGGGCGTCGAACTCGAAATATCCGTTCCTCGGCGCGCTGCGCTCGACGGCGCAGATGATCTCCTACGAGGTCTCGATCGGCTTCGTCATCATCACCGTCCTCCTTTGCGCCGGGTCACTCAACCTGACCGATATCGTGATGAGCCAGGCAGGCCCCTGGGGCATGCTGCAATGGTATTGGTTGCCGCTCTTCCCGATGTTCATCGTCTTCTTCATCTCGGCGCTGGCCGAGACGAACCGCCCGCCCTTCGATCTCCCGGAGGCCGAATCGGAACTCGTGGCCGGCTACATGGTCGAATACTCCGCGACGCCCTACCTTCTCTTCATGCTCGGCGAATATGTCGCCATCGTCCTGATGTGCTCGCTGACGGTCATACTCTTCCTCGGTGGATGGTTGCCTCCGGTTCCGATCGCGCCCTTCACCTGGGTGCCGGGCATCGTATGGTTTCTCCTCAAGATCTGCTTCGTCTTTTTCATGTTCGCGATGGTGAAGGCGATGGTGCCGCGCTACCGCTATGATCAGTTGATGCGGCTTGGCTGGAAGGTCTTCCTGCCGATCTCGCTCGCCATGGTCGTCATCACGGCCGCGGTCGTGAAGCTGCTCGACATCGCCTGACGCGGCTCCGCACCGCATCGCTATTGGCGCGCCAGCGCGCTACCCGACGCAAGACAGTCTCGATAGGGTTCCACCATGGCCTCGCTCTCGCTCGATAGCGCCGCGCGCAGCATCTTCCTCTGGGAGTTCGTGAAGAGCTTCGGCACGGCCATGCGCTATTTCTTCAAGCCGAAGCCGACGATCAACTACCCCTTCGAGCGCATGCCGAAGTCCGCTCGCTTCCGCGGCGAACACGCCCTTCGGCGCTATCCGAACGGTGAAGAGCGCTGCATCGCCTGCAAGCTCTGCGAGGCGATCTGCCCGGCACAGGCCATCACCATCGAAGCCGGCCCACGCCGAAACGACGGCACCCGGCGCACCGTGCGCTACGACATCGACATGGTGAAGTGCATCTATTGCGGTTATTGCCAGGAGGCCTGCCCGGTCGACGCCATCGTCGAGGGTCCGAACATGGACTTCGCGACCGAGACCCGGGAGGAGCTACTCTACGACAAGTCCAAGCTTCTCGATAACGGCGATCGCTGGGAGCGGGAGATCGCGCACCGTCTCGCACAGGACGCGCCGTACAAGTAGGCACTCGCCCCATATCGCCTTTCTTGGAACACGGCGCTTCGCCACGTAGCCTTCGCCACTAGACGCGCCGCCCGCCCAACGCCTATACCGCCCGAAGCGCCCAGCGCGAGAGATTCACGCCGGTTCGTTCGAACGGGTCCCCGCAAGGTTTCCTCCATGGCGATCGCCACCGTCTTCTTCTACCTGTTCGCCGGCGTCATGGTCGCTTCCGCCTTCATGGTCGTCGCAGGTCGGAACCCGGTTCATTCCGTTCTCTATCTCATCCTCTGCTTCTTCAATGCGGCGGGTCTCTTCCTGATCGTCGGGGCGGAGTTCCTCGCGATGATCCTGGTCGTCGTCTATGTCGGCGCGGTCGCGGTTCTCTTCCTCTTCGTCGTGATGATGCTCGACGTCGATTTTCAGGAGCTGCGTAGCGGCGCGCTTCAATATCTGCCCATCGGGGCGACCGTCGGCATCGTCCTGCTGCTCGAACTCGTCCTCGTTCTCGGAACGTGGCAGTCCGGCGTGCTGATGGCGGATAGTCCGCTCGTCCAGCACACCTCGTCCGATGCCGGCGACATCGCCATCGTTGAGCGTCCCGGTGCGGATGTCGTCGTCGTCGAAGGTCCGGCCGAGGTTGTCGTCGGCGAGAACGCCGTAACCGGGCGCGAGGCCTTGCTGATCGTACCTCCAACCGAAGGTGTCTCGAACGCGGAGGCCATCGGGCTCGTCCTCTACACGCGCTACATCCTCTTCTTCCAGATCGCCGGATTGATCCTCCTCGTCGCCATGATCGGCGCAATCGTCCTCACGCTTCGCCAGAAGGAAGGCGTTCGGCGCCAGTCGATCTCCGCCCAGGTTGCGCGTACGCGGGCCACTGCCGGCGAGGTCGTGGCGGTCGAGACGGGGAAGGGGATCTGATCATGGAAATCGGGATCCACCACTACCTTACCGTCTCGGCGCTTCTCTTCACGATCGGTGTCTTCGGCATCTTCCTCAATCGCCGGAACGTCATCGTCATTCTGATGGCAATCGAACTCATACTCCTGGCGGTCAATATCAACCTCGTGGCTTTCGCGGCCTTCCTCGGCGACATCGTCGGCCAGGTCTTCGCGCTCCTCGTCCTCACGGTCGCGGCTGCGGAGGCGGCCATCGGGCTCGCGATCCTCGTGAGCTTCTATCGCAATCGTGGCTCGATCGCCGTCGAAGACGTCAATGTGATGCGGGGCTGACGGCGGATTTATGTACACGCTTATCGTCCTTCTGCCGCTCGTCGGCTTCCTGATCGCCGGCCTCTTCGGCCGCGTGATCGGAGACCGCCCGTCCGAGATCGTCACGACTGCGCTGATGGGCCTGGCCGCGGTCCTGTCGTGGGTTGGGCTCTTCACGGTCGGCTATGGCGATGGCGGCGGCAGCTTCCGCGTGCTGGACTGGATCACGTCCGGCGACCTCGACGTCGCATGGAGCCTTCGCATCGACGCCCTGACGGTCGTGATGCTCGTCGTCGTCAACACGGTTTCCTTCCTCGTGCACGCCTACTCGATCGGCTACATGCATCACGACGGATCACGCCCGCGCTTCTTCGCCTACCTGTCCCTCTTCACCTTCGCCATGCTCACGCTGGTGACGGCTGACAATCTTGTCCAGATGTTCTTCGGCTGGGAGGGGGTTGGCCTTGCCTCCTACCTCCTCATCGGGTTCTGGCACCACAAGTCGAGCGCCAACGCTGCAGCGATGAAGGCCTTCATCGTCAATCGCGTCGGCGATTTCGGTTTCATCCTCGGCATCTTCGGCTGCTACGTCTATTTCGGCTCCGTCCAGTTCGACGTCATCTTCGCGGGCGCCGAAACGCTGGGCGAGACGCGGCCCGGCTTCCCCTGGTTCGGCAACAGCGTCGACGCCCTGACCGTCATCTGCCTCCTGCTCTTCCTCGGCGCGATGGGCAAGTCGGCGCAGGTGCCGCTCCATACCTGGCTCCCGGACGCGATGGAGGGCCCGACCCCGGTCTCGGCGCTGATCCACGCCGCGACCATGGTCACGGCTGGCGTCTTCATGGTCGCCCGCATGTCGCCACTGTTCGAGCAGGCACCCGCGGCGATGACCGTCGTCCTCGTCGTTGGCGGCCTGACGGCCATCTTCGCCGCGACGATCGGGCTCGTGCAGAACGACATCAAGCGCGTCATCGCCTACTCGACCTGTTCTCAACTCGGCTACATGTTCGTCGCCCTCGGCGTCGGCGCATGGTCGGTCGCGATCTTCCACCTCTTCACCCATGCCTTCTTCAAGGCACTGCTCTTCCTCGGCGCCGGCTCCGTCATCCACGCGGTATCGGACGAGCAGGACATGCGGCGCATGGGTGGGCTGCGCAAACACATCCCGAAGACCTACTGGATGATGATCATCGGCACGTTGGCGCTGACCGGCGTAGGCATTCCTCATCTGATCGGCTTTGCGGGCTTCTACTCGAAGGACGCCATCATCGAGGCGGCTTTCTTCGGCCAGGGCACGGCCGGTCTCTTCGCCTTCTGGATGGTCGTGATCGCCGCCCTCCTGACTTCGTTCTACTCGTGGCGGCTCATCTTCATGACCTTCCACGGCAAGCCCCGCGCATCCGCCGAAGTCATGAGCCATATCCACGAGAGCCCACCGATCATGCTGGTGCCGCTCTACGTGCTCGCAGTCGGCGCCGTTCTCGCCGGCATCGTCTTCTACCCGGTCTTCGCAGGCGATGGCGTTCACGCATTCTGGGCAACAGCGCTCGCGGACCACGGCGGCGAGGCCATTCTCGACGAGATGCACCACCACATTCCAGAGCTCGTCTACTGGGCTCCGTTCATCATGACGGTCGCCGGGTTCGCGCTGGCCTACTGGCTGTACATCGCGCAGCCTCATTTGCCGGGTGCCATCGCGCGCGCACAGCCGCTACTCTACGACTTCCTGCTCAAGAAGTGGTATTTCGACGAGCTCTACGACTTTCTCTTCGTTCGTCCGGCCAAGGCTGTCGGCCGCTTTCTCTGGAAGCGCGGTGACGAGGATACGATCAACCGGTTCGGCCCCGATGGCATTGCATCCGCGACGCTCAGCACCGCGCGCGGCATCGGCCGCCTGCAGTCGGGCTATCTCTACCACTACGCCTTCGCGATGCTGATCGGCGTCGCGGTCCTCATCACCTACTTCATGTTCCGCAGCTTCGGCTGATCCGCCCGGCGCGATCTCGGACATTCAAGACTACGGACAAGGGCTTTCAGGACCGATGGAATTTCCCATCCCCCTTCTCACTACGATCACCTTCATTCCGCTGATCGTGGCGTTGGCCATGCCGCTACTCGTCCAACACGACGATGCCGACGGGCAGCGCAATGCGAAGGGCCTCGCGCTGATCGCGACGACGTTCACCTTCCTCCTGTCGCTGCTACTTTGGATCCTGTTCGACCCGTCCGACCCGGGCTTCCAGTTCGTCGAAGAGGCGGACTGGCTAGGGGGCGGCATTGCCTATCGCATGGGCGTCGACGGTATCTCGATCTTCTTCGTCATTCTGACCACCTTCCTGATGCCGATCTGCATCCTGGCGTCGTGGGAATCGGTCAAGACGAACGTCCGCGCCTACATGATCGCGTTCCTCGTTCTCGAGACCCTCATGATAGGCGTCTTTTCCGCGCTCGATCTCGTGCTATTCTACCTCTTCTTCGAAGGCAGCCTCATCCCGATGTTCATCATCATCGGCGTGTGGGGCGGACAACGGCGGATCTACGCGAGCTTCAAGTTCTTCCTCTACACCTTCGTCGGCTCGGTGCTGATGCTCCTGGCCATGATGGTGATGTACTGGGACGCCGGCACGACCGATATCCGGGTCCTCCTCGACCATGATTTCTCGTCCGTCGCGCAAGTGCTCCACCTAGGGCTCTTCGACATCGCGATCCCGTCCGGTATGCAAACCTGGCTGTGGATCGCGTTCTTCGCATCGTTCGCGGTGAAGATGCCGATGTGGCCAGTCCACACCTGGCTGCCCGACGCTCATGTCGAGGCGCCGACCGCGGGCTCCGTCATCCTGGCCGCGATCCTTCTCAAGATGGGTGGCTACGGCTTCCTGCGCTTCAACCTGCCCATGTTCCCGGAAGCCTCATTCGACCTCGCGAATTTCGTCTTCGTCCTCTCCTGCATCGCGGTCATCTACACGTCTCTCGTCGCGCTGATGCAGGAGGATATGAAGAAGCTCATTGCCTACTCGTCCGTCGCCCATATGGGCTTCGTCACGCTCGGTATCTTTACCGCCACCGTGCAGGGTGTTCACGGCGCGCTCTTCCTGATGATCTCGCATGGGCTCGTGTCGGGCGCTCTCTTCCTCTGCGTCGGTGTGATCTATGATCGGATGCACACCCGGCGGATCGATGCCTATGGCGGGCTCGTGCGGCAGATGCCGGTCTATGCGGTGATCTTTCTCATCTTCACGATGGCGAATGTCGGCCTTCCGGGAACGTCCGGCTTCGTCGGCGAGTTCCTGGCCTTGATGGGCGCCTTCAGGGCGAGCCCTTGGGCGGCAGGTCTGGCTGCGACGGGGCTCATCCTCTCGGCCGGATACGCGCTGTGGCTCTACCGCCGCGTCGTCTTCGGATCGCTCGAGAAGGAGAGCCTGCGGACGCTGCCCGACCTCAGCAGCCGCGAGTTGGCGACGCTGGTGCCGCTCGTCGTACTGACGATCTTCTTCGGCATCTACCCCGCACCGATCCTCGATCTGTCCAGCGCCTCGGTGGAGAACCTGGTCGCCCGCCTGGACCTCGTCGCGGCCGCGCGCGAACTTGCTGAACCTGCCCATGCCGCGCTTGCCGAAGGGGCACACTAATGTCTTTCGTCGCCCCTCTCGTCATGCCGATCCTACCGGAACTCGTGCTGGGTATCGGCGCGATGGCGCTATTGATGCTCGGCGCGTTTCGCGGCGACAGTGCTTACAACACCTGCATCGGCGTTGCGATAGCCCTGCTGCTCGGTGCCGCATTCCTCGTCTTCTTCATTCCGGACGGGCGCATCACGACCTTCGGTGACGACCAGGCGATCGGTCTCGAGGGGAGCTTCATCCTCGACGACTTCGCGCGCTTCATGAAGGTGCTGATCCTCTTCGGCTCCGCGACCGCGATCGTAATGTCCGTCGACTGGATGCGGATCGAGCGCTTGCAGCGCTTCGAGTACCCGGTGCTGATCCTCCTATCGGCGGCCGGCATGCTAGTCATGGTGTCCGCCAACGACCTCATCGCCCTCTACATGGGCATTGAGCTTCAAGCGCTGGCGGCCTACGTGATCGCGACAATCAATCGGGACAACCTTCGCTCGACCGAGGCTGGTCTGAAGTATTTCGTTCTGGGCGCGCTATCCTCCGGTATGCTGCTCTACGGCATGTCGCTGGTTTACGGCTTCACCGGCACGGTTTCGCTACCCGGGATCGCGCTGGTGCTCGCGGCTGCCGACGTGAACATCGGCCTGATCTTCGGCATCGTCTTCCTTCTTGCCGGCCTCGCCTTCAAGATCTCGGCCGTGCCCTTCCACATGTGGACGCCGGATGTTTACGAGGGCGCGCCGACGCCGATCACGGCCTTCTTCGCAGCGGCGCCCAAAGTCGCTGGCATGGCTATCATTCTGCGCGTTCTCGCCGACGGCCTTCTTCCCGTCGTCGACGTCTGGCAGCAGATCATTGCGTTCATCGCGGTGGCCTCGATGATTCTCGGCGCGTTCGCCGCGATCGGGCAGACGAACATCAAGCGACTGATGGCCTATTCCTCGATCGGGCATATGGGTTACGCACTCGTCGGCCTCGCGGCCGGCTCTGCGGCGGGCTTCAACGGCGTCGTCATCTACATGACGATCTACATGATTACGACGCTGGGCGTCTTCGGTTGCATTCTCGGCATGCGGCGGTCGGACGGCTACGTCGAGGATATGAACCAGTTGGCAGGTCTCTGGCGCACACAGCCGGGAACGGCCATTGCACTCGCGCTCATGATGTTCTCCCTCATCGGAGTGCCGCCGCTCGCCGGCTTCTTCGCCAAATGGTACGTCTTTGTCGCCGCGATCGAGGTCGGCCTTTATCCGCTCGCCGTGATCGGTGTGCTGACGAGCGCGGTGGGCGCGTTCTACTACCTCCGTATCGTCAAGCTGATGTTCTTCGATGAGCCGGCGCCCGAGTTCGTCGCCATGCCCTTCGAGCTTTCCGCCGTGGTGGCGATTTCGTCCGGATTCGTCGTACTTCTTGCCGTCTTCATCGGCGGTCTCGCGCTTCGCGCGCAGACCGTATCCGCATCGCTGTTCTTCTGACGACGAGCCATCCCCCGCTATCGGAACGGCTGACCGCGCTCGGGACTGTCGGATCGACGATGGACGAGGCGCGTTCTCGTCCAACGGGTGTGGTCGAGGCGCCGGTATGGGTGACGGCTGATCGTCAGACGGAGGGGCGTGGCCGGCGGGGACGGGACTGGACGTCCCCCTCGGGCAACCTCAACGCGACCGCGACCTTTCTGGTAGACGTACCATCGCGGCGCTTGCCGCAGTTGTGTTTTGTCGCCGGCGTCGCCATGTGCGAGGCGATAGATTGCGCCACGCCCGGCGTGGCGATCCGCCTGAAATGGCCGAACGACATTCTGCTCGAAGGAGGAAAGCTGGCGGGCTTGCTCGTCGAGAGCCGGATCACCGGGGATTCTGCTGTCGCTACTATCGGGTTCGGCGTGAACCTGATGCCGGTGCAGCGGAGCGACAAAGAGGTCAGCTGGCTTGCCGGCACCGATCGAGAGCGCCTTCTTGCCGCGCTGGACGGGCAGCTTATCGCTTGGCTCGTGAAATGGCGCGAGGTTGGATTCGAACCGGTACGCGACGCTTGGTTGCGTTGGGGGCACCCGCTCGGAACGCCGGTCGCTCCGTCATCGCGCCCTTGCACGACGGGGCTTTTCGCGGGCCTCGGCGACGACGGCAGTCTCCTCATGGACACCGCCGAAGGCCGTGTCGTCATATCGAGCGGCGAACTGACCTGACGACACCGAAGATATTAAAACGAAACGAATTTAAGGACACTCTTCAACTTGACGGAATCATTGGTATTCCTGCCCCTTGGTGGGGCTGGCGAAATCGGTATGAACCTGGGGCTCTACGGCTTCGGGGATCAGCGCTCTCGTAAGTGGATCATGGTCGATCTGGGGATCGGCTTCACGGGAGGAAAGGTGCCGGGCGTCGATATCGTCGTGCCCGACACAACGTTCCTCAAGGGCGAGGACCTGCTCGGCATCGTCATCACCCATGGTCACGAAGATCATATCGGCGCGGTCCTCGACCTCTACCCGCGCGTCACCGCCCCGATCTACGCGACGCCGTTCACTGCGGCGCTTCTCGCCGCCAAGCGTGGTGAGACCCGCGAGGCAGCGACGGAGCTCGATCTCCATACGGTACCTCTCGGTGGTACGATCGACATCGGGCCATTCAACATTCAGTTCATCAACGTCGCGCACTCGATCCCCGAGTCGAATGCGCTGGCGATCACCACACCGGTCGGCCGCGTGCTGCACACCGGCGACTGGCGGCTCGATCCGGAGCCCGTCGTCGGGCAGGTGACGGACGAGGCCGCGCTGCGAGCCTTTGGCGACACGGGCGTCGATGCGATGGTCTGCGACTCGACCAACGCGCTGCGCGAGGGCGAAAGCCCCTCCGAGGGAGAGATCGGCCGTAATATCGCGGAGCTGATCAAGGATGCGCCCAATCGGGTGGCCGTCACGATTTTCTCGTCCAACGTTGCGCGTATCCGTTCGATCGCGGAGGCCGCGCGTGCCGCCGACCGGCAGGTCGTCGCGTCGGGGCGCTCGATGTGGCGGATGATCCAGGTCGCGACCGAATGCGGCTATCTCGATGGCCTGCCGCCCTTCCAGGATCAGAACGCCTTCAGCCATCTCCCGCGCGAAGAAGGTCGTCCTTCTCTGCACTGGCAGTCAGGGCGAGGACCGTGCCGCGCTTGCCCGTATTGCGCGCGACGACCATCCGGAGATCACGCTTAGCAGGGACGACCGGGTCATCTTCTCGTCGCGCGCCATTCCGGGCAACGAGCGGTCGGTCAACACCGTCATCAATGCACTGATCGATCAGGGCGTCGAAGTCATCACCGACCGCACGCACCTCGTCCACGTTACGGGCCACCCCCGGCGCGACGAGCTGCGGCGAATGTACGATTGGGTGAAGCCGAAGCTTCTCGTTCCCGTCCACGGCGAGGCTCTGCACATGCACGAGCAAGCCGACCTCGCCCGCGAAAGCGGGATCCCCGAGGTTGCGATGGTGAAGGATGGGCAAATGCTTCGCCTGCTGGGCGGCTCGGCGAAGGTCGTCGATGAGGTCCCCGTCGGCATGATCGCGCGCGACGGCCGGCTCCTCATACCGGCGGTCGATCCGTCCTATCGCGAGCGCGACAAGCTCGCCGAGGCGGGCGTCGTCCTGGTCACGCTCGCCATGAACGAGCGCGGCGATCTGGCGTCCGATGTCGAGGTCGAGACCATCGGCATGCCGGGAGAGGGCACGAGCTTCGATGCGGCGCAGGCCGCGCTCGATGCGGCGATCGGCGCTTTGGAGAGCATGCCCAGGTCGCGTCGTCGCGACGACGAGAAGGTGACGGAATCGCTCCGTCGCGCGGTGCGCAACACGATCTACCAGACCTGGGGCAAGCGCCCGGCGTGCAGCGTCCTCGTCAACTGGGTCTAGGATGATCGGCCGCCTCAACCACATCGCCATCGCCGTCGCCGATCTCGATGCGGCGGCGGTGCGATATCGAGACGTGTTCGGCGCGAACGTCTCCGCTCCCAAACGGCTGGACGAACACGGCGTCACCGTCGTCTTCGTGACGCTACCCAACAGCAAGGTCGAGTTGATGGCGCCGCTGGGGCCCAATTCGCCCGTTGCGAAGTTCGTAGCGAAGGGCGGAGGGATCCACCACGTCTGCTATGAGGTGGCGCAACTGGCCGATGCGATACCGGTTCTCGAGGCCGCAGGTTATCGCCTTCTCGGCGACGGAACCCCGAGGATCGGCGCGCACGGAACGTCCGTCGTGTTCCTCCATCCCGCCGATACCGACGGAGCATTGATCGAACTGGAGGAAGTCGGCGGCGATGGCGTCTGAATGGGTATGGACGCTTCTGGTCGCCTACGGCCTTGCCTTCGCCTTCGTCGTGGTGGCGCAGACGTTGCGCGATCCGGTCGACGGTGACACTGCGCCGACCTTCGCCGCGATGGCGGGGAGGGGTCTTCTTATCGGAACCGTTCTCGCCGTTATCGGCGGCGCGGCTCTCATCTCCGTGTCGTTGCTGGCTGTCTACTTCGTCATTTGGTGGACGGTGCTTTTTGCCGTTCTGCCGTTCGGAGCGCGTAGCCAGGCGGATGCGGCGACCGTAGTGCCCGGCACAGAGCCCGCCGCACCAATTCGGCCGAGAATCGCAGCGAAGTCCATCGCCACGACGATCATTGCGACCGTGCTCTTCGCCGTCTTCTACTGGGTACGATTCCAGAGCGGTCTGACGCTCGACGACATTCCGTTCCAGCGTGAACTGAGGTACTGAGCAGCGATCCTACCATGAGACAGAGCGGATGCAGACCCTTCGACATCCGCTGATGACGGCGATCCTTGCGATGGCGCTGCTCTCCAGCATGGACGCGCTGGTCAAATACGCGTCGGCCAGCGTGAGCATCTGGGAGATCGTATGGCTGCGCTATGGGTTCGGTCTGGCGATGGCGATACCCTTCGCATGGCAGCCTCTCCGGGCGGGCCTCTCGCGCTCTTCGCTCGTACCCAATCTCGGCCGCGGCATTCTCGTGATCCTCACGGCATCGAGCTTCTTCTTCGCCCTCAGTCGCCTTCCGCTGCTGGAAGCCATAACGCTCGCCTTCACCGCGCCGATCTGGATTCTGGTGATCGCCAGGGTGCTGCTCGGTGAGCCCTTCACCGCTCGGGCGTCGGGCGCGGTCGGGCTAGGGTTCGCCGGCGTTCTCGTCGTCTATCTGTTCTCCGGGGCCGACGCATCCGGCACGCGCGACATGCTCGGGATCGCAGCGGCGCTGTCGGCGGCATTCACCTTGGCGCTATCCCTTGTGCTCGTCCGCCAGCGCGCGGCGCACGACCCGGTGCCGGTGATGGTGCTCCTCCAGACGGTCTCCGCCTTCGTCATCGCCACGCCGATCGGCATCGCGGCCTGGAACGGCATTCCATCGAACCTCTGGATCGTCTTCGCAATCATCGGTGTCTTCGGAACGCTCGGCCATTTGCTTTTGTCGAGCAGCTTCGCGCGTGCGCGTGCCTCTGACATCGCGCCAGCGGAATATACCGCCTTCATCTGGGCCATCCTATTCGGCGCGGTCTTCTTCGACGAATGGCCGGGGCTTCAGCACGTCGTGGCGGCCGGGCTCATCGCGCTCGGCTGCGCAGTGGCATCCCGCGCGAAGCCGGAGGTCGCGATAGCCGCTCGCCCTATCGCTGAAACGTAGAAAGGCCACCCTCGCGGGTGACCTTCCTCGTCGCGTCTGCACGTTTCCGCGGCGCGATGCCTCTTCCGGCGTGAGCCGTTCGGGCCGTTCCTCCCAGACCTGAGCCGGTAGCCTGACGCTATGCTTCGGTCCTTCTTATGAACCCGACCGTAGCGAGACTTCACGGAGATGTCACCCATTTAGGCGGCGGGTGCACATTAAATGTGCGCCGGGCACCGCGCTTGCATTTCCGCCGCGTTGGTCTGACAAGCACGGCCCGCAAATCCTTTCCCTCAAGTCCCAGAGCGACCCGTCCGCATGCGCCTCAGCCGCTACTTCCTGCCGATCCTGCGCAACGACCCGTCCGAGGCCGAGATCGTCTCGCATCGCCTCATGCTGCGGGCGGGCATGATCCGACAGCAGGCGGCCGGCTCCTACGCCTGGCTGCCGCTAGGGCTGCGCGTACTGGAGAAGATCAACGCCATCGTCCGCGAGGAGCAGAACCGGGCCGGCGCTGTCGAGTTGAAGATGCCGACGATCCAGTCCGCCGATCTCTGGCGCGAATCCGGCCGCTATGACGACTACGGCAAGGAGATGCTGCGCATTCAGGATCGGCATGAGCGCGACATGCTCTACGGCCCGACCAACGAGGAGATGATCACCGACATCTTCCGAAGTTCGGTGAAGAGCTACAAGCAGCTGCCGCTCAATCTCTATCACATCCAGTGGAAGTTCCGGGACGAGGTGCGCCCGCGCTTCGGCGTCATGCGCAGCCGCGAATTCCTGATGAAGGACGCCTATTCGTTCGACCTCGACGAGGTCAGTGCGCGTCAGTCCTACAATCGGATGTTCGTCGCCTATCTTCGAACCTTCGCGCGCATGGGTTTGAAGGCCATTCCCATGCGGGCGGATACCGGTCCCATCGGCGGCGACCTCAGCCATGAGTTCATCATTCTCGCCTCGACCGGGGAGTCGGAGGTCTTCTGCGACAAGGCCGTCATCGAAATGACGCCGCCCGCCGAAGACATCGACTTCGACTCCGACCTTCAGCCGATCTTCGACGCCTGGACGGCGCCCTATGCCGCCACGGAAGAGATGCACGATGCCGCTGCCTTCGACGCGCTACCCGACGAGCGGAAGGTAAGCGCTCGGGGCATCGAAGTTGGACACATCTTCTATTTTGGGACCAAGTATTCCGAGGCCATGCGCGCCACCGTTCAGGATGCGGATGGCAAGGAACGCGAGGTCCACATGGGCTCCTATGGCATCGGTCCGACCCGCCTGGCCGCGGCCATCATCGAGGCGAGCCATGACGACAAGGGCATCATCTGGCCCGAAGCCGTCGCACCGTTCGACGTCGCACTCATCAACCTCAAGGCCGGAGACAGCGACACCGACGCAGCCTGCGAGGACGCGTACGCAAAGCTGCACGCGACCGGCATCGACGTCCTCTACGACGATACGAAGGAGCGCCCCGGCTCCAAGTTCGCGACGGCCGAGCTTATCGGCCTGCCGCGCCAGCTCATCATCGGACCGCGCGGATTGAAGTCCGGCATGGTCGAACTCGCGACCCGTGCAACCGGCGAGCGCGACGAGATGACCGTCGAAGCCGCGATGAACGCACTGACCGCGAAGGGCTGACCCGATGGCGGAGACCGAGGACACACCGGCGCCGGTCAGGAAGGGTCCAGGCCCGTTCTCCCGCTTCGAGTGGATGATCGCCTCGCGCTATTTGCGGGCGCGCCGCAAGGAAACGTTCATCTCGGTTATCGCCGGTTTCTCCTTCATAGGCATCATGTTGGGCGTCGCGACGCTCATCATCGTCATGTCCGTCATGAATGGTTTTCGGCAGGAGTTGATGTCGAAGATTCTCGGCCTGAACGGCCATCTACTCATCCAGACATTCGATCAGCCGACACGCGACTACGAGGGCATTCGCACGGTCATCGAAGGCGTGGACGGCGTCGAGTTCGCGATAGCCTTCGTTGAGGGACAGGCGCTCGCAAGCAGCGATGTCGGTGCGTCCGGCGCGCTCGTGCGCGGTCTGACGCCGGAGGATCTCGCCAAACTGACCTCGATCGCCGACAGCGCGGGACAGGGTGCCATGGACCGTTTCGCGGCCGAGGGCGGCGTCCTGCCGGGCGGACGTCTGGCAGGTTCGCTCGGGCTCGGCACGGGAGACAACCTTACGCTCGTGAGCCCGCGCGGCGAGGTCACGCCCTTCGGTGTCACGCCGCGCATCGTCGGCTATCCGATCGTCGGCACGTTTCAGATCGGCATGGCCGAGTTCGACAGCGCTATCGTCTATCTGCCCCTCGCCGAGGCACAGGACTACTTCAACACCGGCGAGGGCGTGACGGCGATCGAGGTCTATATCGACGATCCGGACGATGTGGACGCGGTTCACGAGCGCATCGCCGCCGCCGTGCCGGAACCGCTGATCGTCACCGATTGGCGCCAGAGGAACGCGACATTCTTCTCGGCGTTGCAGATCGAGCGGAATGTGATGTTCGTCATCCTCACGCTCATCGTCCTCGTCGCGGCGCTCAACATCGTCTCTGGCCTCACGATGCTGGTGAAGGACAAGGGTAAGGACATCGCAATCGTCCGCACCATGGGGGCCACGCGTGGCGCGATCCTGCGCATTTTCGTCATGACGGGTGCCGCCATCGGTGTCGTCGGAACCCTGGCGGGTCTCGTCCTCGGCACCATCATCTGTCTGAACGTCGAGAACCTGCGCCAGCTCCTCTCGCGCCTAAGCGGGACCGAACTCTTCTCGCCGGACATATACTTCCTTTCGCAGCTGCCGGCCGAGATGGAGGCGGGGGAGGTGACGATGGTCGTCGTGATGGCGCTTGTCCTTTCACTTCTCGCCACCCTCTATCCGGCTTGGAGAGCGGCGCAACTCGATCCCGTTCAGGCTCTGCGCAACGAATGAACGCCGCACCTCTCCGCCTCGAAGGCGTCACCCGGACCTTCTCCCAAGGCGAACAGACGCTCGATGTTCTGCGCGGGGTCGACTTGACGCTCAACGAGGGCGAACTCGTCGCGCTCGTCGGCCCTTCGGGTTCCGGCAAGTCGACCCTCCTCCAAATTGCCGGCCTTCTGGAGCCTCCGGATGGCGGCGAGGTCTATTTGAACGGCGAGGCGAGCCGCGCTTTGAACGACGACGCCCGCGCGGCCCTGCGCCGGGATGCGATCGGCTTCGTCTATCAGGCGCATCATCTTCTCCCCGAATTCAGTGCGATCGAGAACGTCGTCCTCCCGCAGCTCATCGCCGGCCTCGACAATGCGGAGGCGGACGAGCGGGGGCGGCAGCTTCTCGGCATGCTCGGCTTAGAGGACCGCGCCGACCATCGCCCGTCCGAACTCTCGGGCGGCGAGCAGCAGCGCGTCGCGGTCGCCCGCGCTCTGGCCAATGCGCCGAGCGTGCTCCTGGCCGATGAGCCGACGGGGAACCTCGACCCCGATACATCGGAGCGCGTCTTCAAGCTATTGACCGGACTGGTGAAAGCCGCGCGCGTTGCCGCGCTCGTCGCTACCCACAACCTCGATCTCGCGGCCCGTATGGACCGGCGCGTGACCGTGCGAGACGGGGTCGTCGTCGAACTCGACTGACGTGGCGGGCCCGCCACAGGCTGGCGACGACGATGGGCGAGATCCACATCCGTTGAAGACTCCCGCCGAAGACTCCTGTTGATAACCGTGCGGCCGGGGCGGGGCGGAAGGGACTCGTCCACCCCTTCCGATCCATCTTGGAGGTCTTTCCCGGAGGCAGAGTTCATGAGTCGCGGTGCGGAACAGGCCTTCGTCCATCTCCGCGTCCATAGCGCCTATTCCCTCTCCGAGGGTGCTCTGAAGATCGACCGGCTCGTCGGGCTTGCTCAGGCAGACGGCCAGCCCGCGGTCGCGCTGACCGACACCAATAACCTCTTCGGTGCGCTCGAATTTTCCGAGAAGGCGAAGGCGAAGGGCGTGCAGCCCATCGTCGGACTGTCGCTGTCGCTCGACGTCGGCGATGCACCCGACCGCAACGGGCGCCCGAAGCCCATGCCGGCTATCGCCCTCCTTGCCGCCAATGAGACCGGCTATCGCAACCTCATGGCTCTTGCGAGCTACGCCTATCTCTCGAAGGCAGACGAGGAGGCGCCCCATTCCGACTGGGACACGCTGCGCCGGCACTCGGAAGGGGTCCTCGCTCTCGCAGGCGGCCCGGGCGGCCCGCTCGACACCGCTCTTCGCGACGGTCGTGAGGATGACGCCTCGGAGCGGCTCGACACCCTGCTTTCGATCTACGGCGATTCCCTCTGGATGGAGCTACAGCGCCATAGCGGCGCGAAACATGCGAAGGTGGAGCCCTGGCTCGTCGAGCGCGCCTTCGCGCGCGGCATCCCCATCGTCGCGACGAACCAGTGCTATTTTCCGGAGAGCGCCGATTACGAGGCGCATGACGCGTTGCGCTGCATCGCCAATGCCGAGTTCGTCGGTGACGAGCGACGCGCTCGCTTGCCGGAAACGCACCACTTCCGCTCCCGGGCCGAAATGGCCGAACTCTTCGCTGACCTGCCCGAGGCGCTGGAACAGACGTTGGAGATCGCTCACCAATGCTCGCACCGCCCGCTGAAAAGGGCGCCGCTGTTGCCGCGCTTCACCGGGGGCGCGAGCGCCGATGCCGAGGCGGCTGAGAACGCGGAAGCGCAAGCTCTGCGTGATCAGGCGGCCGCCGGCCTAAAGGAACGTCTCCGCACGCGTGGGCTGGTCGCGGGCAAGGACCGAAAAGAGTACGAAGATCGCTTGGCTTACGAGCTCGACGTAATCGAGAACATGAAGTTCCCAGGCTACTTCCTCATCGTCTCGGACTTCATCAAGTGGGCCAAGGCACAGGGTATTCCGGTCGGGCCCGGACGCGGTTCGGGTGCGGGTTCGCTCGTCGCCTATTCGCTGATGATCACGGACCTCGATCCGCTCCAGTTCGACCTCCTCTTCGAGCGCTTCCTCAATCCTGAACGTGTGTCGATGCCGGACTTCGACATCGACTTCTGTCAGGAGCGCCGCGACGAGGTGATCGCCTATGTGCGCGATCGCTACGGGCATGATCAGGTCGCGGCCATTATCACCTTCGGAACGCTGCAGGCCCGCGCCGTGCTGCGCGATGTCGGCCGCGTGCTCGAGATGCCGTTTCGGCAGGTCGATGGCCTGTGCAAGCTTGTACCGTTCGTTCCGACGAACCCGAAGACCCTCCAACAGAGCATTGACGAGGAGCCGCGCCTCAAGGCCGAGCGCGATCGCGACCCGCATGTCCGGCGCCTCATGGATATCGCGCTCAAGCTCGAGGGGCTGCATCGCCACGCCTCGACGCATGCTGCGGGCGTCGTCATCGGCGACAGACCGCTGCACGAGTTGGTGGCGCTCTTCCGGGACCCGCGTTCGCCGATGCCGGCGACCCAGTTCAACATGAAGTGGGTCGAGAGCGCCGGGCTGGTGAAGTTCGACTTTCTTGGCCTCAAGACACTCACCGTCGTGCAGCACGCCGTCAATCTCATACAGGAGAAGGGCGACGTGGCGTTCGATATCAACGCGATCCCGCTCGACGATCCTGCGGCCTACAAGGTCATGGCGGATGCGGAGACGACCGGCGTCTTCCAGCTGGAATCCGTCGGCATGCGGCGCGCACTGGCGGACATGCAGCCCGACCGGTTCGAGGACATCATCGCGGCCGTGTCGCTATACCGGCCAGGTCCGATGGCGAACATTCCGACCTACTGCGCGCGAAAGCGCGGCGACGAGGAGGTGGATGTCCTCCACCCCAAACTGAAGGACATTCTCGGACCGACCTACGGCATCATCGTCTACCAGGAACAGGTGATGCAGATCGCGCAGGTGCTGGCCGGCTACTCGCTCGCCGAAGCCGACCTCTTGCGCCGCGCGATGGGCAAGAAGATCCGCGCCGAGATGGAGGCGCAGCGCGCCCGGTTCGTGGAGGGCGCCGTTGCGCGCGATGTCGATGCCGGCCAGGCCAGCATGATCTTCGACCTCGTCGCCAAGTTCGCCGAATACGGGTTCAACAAGTCGCACGCGGCCTGCTACGCCCTCATCGCCTATCAGACGGCCTGGCTGAAAGCGCACTACCCGCGCGAGCTCTTCTGCGCGCTGATGACCTACGATCAGGGCAATACCGACAAACTGGGCGAATTCGTACGTGACGCGAAGGAAAAGGGCATTCCCATCCGCCCGCCATGCGTGAACGAAGGGCAGGGCGTCTTTGCGCGGTGGCCGGAGAGCGAGCCGGGCCGCGCGAACGGCGAACCCTCCATTGCCTATTCCTTGGCCGCCGTGAAAGGCGTGGGCGAGAACGTCGTCGCCGAGATCGTCGCGGCACGGGATGGAAAGCGCTTCGAGTCCCTGTCGGATTTCGTCGGTCGGATGCCGGCAAAGGTCGTCAACAAGCGCTCGATGGAATGCCTGGCTGCCGCGGGTGCCTTCGACGGTTTGGAGAAGAACCGCCGCGCGATCCTCGACGGGATCGAGGTGCTGATGCGGGAGATGAATCAGTCGGGCGCGCAGGACGGTGGCATGTTCGGCGAGTTGATGGTCGCCGCAAAGGTGAAGCTGCCGAGCGTCGAACCCTTTACGCTCTCGCAAAAGCTCGATCGCGAGCACAGCGCGGTAGGCTTCTACGTCTCCGGCCATCCGCTCGACGAGGACATGGGGCTCATCCGCAAGCTCGGCCTGACCACCTATGCGGAGTTCCGGGAGGACATCGAGGGTGGGGGCCGTGCGCATGTCCGGATGGCGGCCGTCGTTACGGCCCGCCGCGAGGTTCGCACCAAGGCTGGCAAGCGGATGGGCATCTTCATGCTGTCCGACATGACTGGCCAGTACGAGGCCACGGCCTTTTCCGAGGCGCTCGTTCAATACGACCATCTCTTGCAGCAGGACGGCCGGCTCGTCGTCGAGATAGAGGGCGAGGACCGGCCGGAGGGCATGCGTGTCACCATCATCCGCGCGCAGCCGCTGGCCGAAGCGGCATCGAAGATCAAGCGGTCATACGCAATTGAGCTCGACGATGGCGCCGCCGCCATTCAGCTCGCGTCGCGCCTCGGTGCCGGCGGCGAATGCAGCCTCGACCTTTTCGTGCGGACGGGCGACGCCAAGCGCGTGAAGATCCGCCTCCCCAACGGTCACATGACGGCTTCGGCGGATACGATCAGCGCGCTTCGCCACATGCGAGGCGTAGCGTCGGTCTCGGATATCCTCTAGCGGGTCACAAAGCTTGCGGTCCGGTCGGTAAAGAGCTATGTGACCGCCGCGTGAGCGAATCCTGTCTGGGTCGCTCCGCAAATCCACATGCGAGGAAACGGGCGCTTCGCCCATCCGGTCGCGGTGCTGCCTCAAGCATCGCGTTCCCTTCTCGCAGAGGCTCAACCGGTAAAGACGAGACATACATTCGATGGCAATGCCTGAATTTTCGATGCGCCAGCTTCTCGAGAGCGGCGTTCACTTCGGCCACCAGAAGCATCGCTGGAACCCGAAGATGAAGCCGTACATCTTTGGCGTCCGCAACAACGTCCACATTCTCGACCTCACGCAGACCGTGCCGCTTCTCAGCCGCGCGCTGACGGCGGTATCGGATGTCGTGGCGCGCGGTGGACGCGTGCTCTTCGTCGGCACCAAGCGCCAGGCACAGGAGCCGATCGCGGATGCCGCGAAGCGCTCGGCCCAGTACTTCGTCAACGCCCGCTGGCTCGGCGGCATGCTGACCAACTGGAAGACGATCAACGGCTCGATTACACAGCTCCGCAAGCTCGACGATCTTCTCAACTCGCCCGAGGCCAACTCGCTCACCAAGAAGGAGCGGCTGACGATCACGCGTAACCGCGACAAGCTGGAGCGGGCCATAGGCGGTATCAAGGACATGGGCGGCGTGCCCGATCTCCTCTTCATCATCGATACCAACAAGGAGCAGATCGCGATTCAGGAGGCCAAGCGCCTCGGCATCCCGATCGTTGCCGTCGTCGATACCAACACCGACCCGGAGGGTATCACCTACCCGATCCCGGGCAATGACGACGCCGGCCGTGCGATCGCGTTCTATTGCGACATGATCTCGCGCGCCGCCATCGATGGTATCTCCCGCGCGACGTCCGACATGGGCATCGATGTCGGCGCCTCCGAGGATCTGGCGGAGGAGCTTCCCGCCGACGAGGATCTGGGCGGCGATCGTCCGGCCGGCGAGATCCTGCCGACCGGCGACGCCGGTGCTTTCGGCTTCGAGTATCTGACGGCCCCGCGCGGTGCGCCCGACGACCTCAACGAGCTCGACGGCATGACGCCGCAGCTCTCCGAGGAACTGAACGAGATCGGTATCTTCCATTTCTGGCAGTTCGCCGGAATGAAGGATGGCGATGTCTCCGACGTCGAAGGCAAGCTCTCCGTGAAGGGCAAGACCGAGGACTTCCGCTCCCAATCGCAGCTCAAGGTCGGCACCGAGGTCGAGCTGGCCACGGGCCAGGGCCTCGACCCGAACGACATCCCGAGCCCGGGTCAGTATTCCGACATCGCGACCGTTTCCGGCTCCGAAGCTGGCGACGCACCGAAGTCGTAAAGGCGGCGGTGCAGCGCGCACCCCACCCGTTTCACCTTCGAGCGAACGGGGCCTTCTGGCCCCGTTTTCGCTAGCCACACCATATCCCTGTCACACATCGGGCCGACCTGTTCGGCCCATCAGAGAACCCAAGCGAGGACCCAATGGCCACGATCACTGCCGCCATGGTGAAAGAGCTGCGCGAGACGACCGGCGCTGGCATGATGGATTGCAAGACCGCACTCAAGGAGACCGACGGCGACATGGACGCCGCGCTCGACTGGCTGCGCGCCAAGGGCATCGCCAAGGCTGGCAAGAAGGCCGGCCGCACGGCCGCCGAGGGCCTGGTCGGCGTGGAGAGCGCCGGCAAGCACGCCGCGATGGTGGAGGTGAACTCCGAGACCGACTTCGTCTCCCGCAATCCCGAGTTCCAGGCGTTCGTCCGCGAGGTCACCAAGACCGCGATCAACACCGACGGTTCGGCCGATGCGATCACCGCTGCGCACTTCCCCGGTGACACGCAGACCATCGGCGACAAGCTGCAGGCTCTCGTGGCGACCATCGGCGAGAACATGTCGGTCCGGCGGGGCGTCACGCTCGAGGTCGGCAAGGGTGTTGTCGCGTCCTACGTCCACAACGCGGTCTCGGAAGGCCTCGGCCGCATCGGCGTGCTCGTTGCGCTGGAGTCGGAGGGCGACGTCGACAAGCTGATGCAGCTTGGCAAGCAGGTCGCGATGCATGTCGCCGCCGCGCAGCCGGTCGCGTTGACGATCGAGGACGTCGACCCGGCGCTCGTGGAGCGTGAGCGGGCCGTATTCACCGAGCAGGCGCGCGAGTCGGGCAAGCCGGACAACATCATCGAGAAGATGGTGGAGGGCCGCATTCGCAAGTTCTACGAAGAGTCGGTGCTGACCAAGCAGACCTTCGTCGTTGACGGCGAAACGCCCGTCGAGAAGTACATCGCGAACTCCGAGGGCGACATCGGCGCTCCGATCACGCTCAAGGCGTTCGAGCGCTTTGTGATCGGCGAAGGCATCGAGAAGGAAGAGACCGACTTCGCTGCCGAGGTTGCCGCCACCGCCGGCAAGGGCTAAGTCCCCGCCCGGCTGGGGCGCGCGAACCGCTCCGCCGGCTTCGGTCGGCGGGCGGGCGAGGGGACGACTACGATGACTTTGAAGTACACGCGGGTCCTGCTGAAGATATCCGGCGAAGCCTTGATGGGCCCCGAAGCGTTCGGTCATCACAAACCCACCGTCGATGGCATCATCGACGACATCGTCGAGGCCCATGTCGCCGGCGCCCAGGTCGCGCTCGTCGTCGGAGCCGGCAACTATATGCGAGGTTCGGCACTGGCCGACAGCGGAATCGACCGCGTCAGCGCCGACCATATGGGCATGCTCGCGATCGTCATAAACGGCATCGCACTCGCCGGCGCGCTCCGCGACCGGGGCATAGATGCGCGCGTGATGTCGGCGTTCCCGATCCAGGGCATATGCGAGACCTACAGTCGCGCGAAGGCCGTACACCACCTGGGTGTTGGCCGTGTGACGATCTTCGTCGCCGGGATCGGTCAGCCCTTCTTCACGACCGACACGACGGCGGCGCTCCGCGCGGCGGAGATCGGCGCCGACGTCATCCTCAAGGGCACGCAGGTGGACGGCGTCTACTCGGCCGACCCCAACAAGGACCCGAGCGCGACACGTTACGAGACCGTCACCTTCAACGAGGCGATCGCGAAAGACCTCAAGGTGATGGACACCGCCGCCTTCGCTCTCGCGCGCGATTCCAACACACCCATCGTCGTCTATTCGCTGCAGGATAGCGGCGGCCTCATCGCCGTCTTGAGCGGCGAGGGACGATGCACGACGGTGACGAACTGAACGGGTTCGATTGACGGGTCCGGCCTCACACGACATACACCGAAGCCACACGAACCGACTCTTCGCGCGCGCATCGCCGTGCGCCGACCGTACTGACGGGGCCGCAATGGACGACCTTCTCGACCTTTCAGACTACCGCCGCCGCATGGATGGCGCGGTGTCGAACCTCAAGACGGAGTTGGCGAGCTTGCGCTCCGGCCGCGCCTCTTCGAGCATGTTGGAGCCGGTGCAGGTCGACGCCTACGGCTCCAAGATGCCGCTCAACCAGGTCGCGACCGTCTCGGTGCCCGAGCCGCGCATGATCTCCGTGCAAGTCTGGGACAAGTCGATGACCCCGGCCGTCGAGAAGGCGATCCGCGAGTCGAGCCTGGGTCTCAACCCGATCACCGAGGGTACGATGCTGCGCATCCCGATTCCCGAGTTGAACGAGGAGCGGCGCCTTCAGATGGTCAAGGCAGCGAACAAGTATGCCGAGGCGGCGCGCGTGTCCGTCCGTCAGGTTCGCCGGTCGGGCATGGACGATATCAAAAAGTTGCAGAAGGAGGTCAGCGAGGACGATACCCGCACGCTGAACGATCGCCTTCAAAAGGAGACGGACGCCGTCATCAAGGAGATCGACGAGACGTTCGCGGCGAAGGAAGCCGAGATTACGACAGTCTAGGCACCGGAGTAACGGACCGACACCTTGGCGACCCCCACGAACGATTGCGCCGACGGGCGCTCCGTCACTCCCAGACATGTCGCCATCATCATGGATGGCAACGGGCGCTGGGCGCGTGAGCGCGGGCTGCCACGGGGCGTCGGCCACCGCCGGGGCGTCGAGACGCTGCGGCGGATCGTGAAGGACGCGGCCGAGCTTGGCCTCACCTGCCTCACGCTCTACAGCTTCAGCTCCGAGAACTGGAAACGCCCCGCCGACGAGGTCAACGATCTTCTCGGACTCCTCCGGCGGTTCATCCGCAAGGACCTCGTCGAGCTCCATGAAAACAATCTCCGAGTCCGCGTCATCGGCTCACGCTCGAACCTGCCTGCGGATATCGAGCGGATGATCGCCGAGGCCGAGCGGCTGACCGCGGAGAACACAGGCATGACGGTCGCGATCGCGTTCAACTACGGCTCTCAGGACGAGATATCGAGGGCAGCCAGACTCTTAGCGGAGGACGTTCGTGTCGGATCTCTGGACGTGACGGCGATCGATACCCAGACCCTCGCAGGTAGGCTCGACACGAGAGACCTGCCCGACCTCGATCTGCTCATCCGGACAGGTGGCGAGTATCGGCTGAGCAATTTTCTGTTATGGCAGGCGGCCTATGCCGAACTTGTCTTCTCGCCGACCTACTGGCCCGCCTTCACACGACACGATCTTGAAGAGGCGATTGCGGTCTTCGCGTCCCGCCAGCGCCGATTTGGCGGTCTTGCGGCAGAGGCGACCGGATGAGCGCACCATCGACGCCCGATAGCGGCGGAGAACGCCGCCGAGAGCTGAAACGGCGGGTTCTGGCAGCGCTCGCGCTCGCGCCGATCGCGCTGCTGGCTGCGTGGTTCGGCGGCGCTTCGTTCATCGTCCTTCTATTCCTATGTTCCGCCATCGTCTTCCTTGAATGGCGGCGGATCGTCGGTGAAACGCGCTGGACGCTACCCTCCTATAGTCCCGTCGGTGGCGCTGACCGGGACGGCGGCCGCGCTCCTCTTCTTCGATGCCACGATTGCCTGGATCGTTCTCGCTATCGGCGTCGTCGGATCGGCCGTGTCCTCCTATACGAGCGGTCGAGGGCCGTGGCTGGCTATCGGACTGTTCTACGCGGGCGCCTTTCTGCTGACCGTCGCAGCGGTGCGGGGTGACGGCGCACTGGGTGCGATCGCGATGTTCTGGCTTCTCATCACCGTCTGGGCCGCCGATAGCAGCGCCTATTTCGTCGGGCGCAAGGTCGGCGGACCGAAGCTCTGGCCGCGCGTTTCGCCGAGCAAGACGTGGTCGGGCGCGTTCGGCGGCCTTGCAGGCGCTCTCGTCGTAGGCGTCCTGTTCGTGCTGTTGACGCCCGCGACCGGCTTCTTCGCTTTCGTCGCGTTCACCGGCCTCGTAGCGATCGCGTCGATGGCGGGCGACCTACTCGAATCGTCGATCAAGCGGCGTTTCGACGTGAAGGATGCGAGCCGCCTCATTCCCGGTCACGGCGGTCTGATGGATCGCGTCGACAGTCTGGTCGCTGCCGCCGCCGTTTGCGCGCTCGTCGCTCTCGCGAGGAATCCCGACGACGTACCGAGCGCGCTTCTCCTCTGGTAGGGAAAGCTCTCTCGTCCCGCCTGCGGACCGCTTCCAGCCACATTCAGCGCTAGTGTCGGACTCCTGACGACAGAGGACGGGCATGGATTCGCTGCTGAACATTGGCTCCGGCGTGATAGCGCTCGGCTCCTATCTGGTGCCGTTCATTTTCGTCATTCTTGTCGTCGTCTTCTTTCATGAACTCGGCCACTTCCTCGTGGCACGGTGGAACGGGGTGAAGGTCGAGGCCTTCTCGGTCGGTTTCGGACCTGAGATTTTCGGGTTCAATGATCGGCACGGCACGCGCTGGAAGCTCTCGTGGATTCCGCTCGGAGGCTATGTTCGCTTCTTCGGCGACGAGAACGTTGCGAGCGTACCCGATCATGACGCCGTCTCGCGCATGGACGACAACGCTCGCTCGATGAGCTTTCCGGCCAAGCGGGTCGGGCAGCGCGCGGCCGTGGTCGCGGCTGGGCCAATCGCGAATTTTCTCCTCGCCATCGTGATCTTCGCGACGATCTTCACCGTCTTCGGAAGGACACAGACGACAGCGCGCGTCGACGCCGTGACAGAAGGCAGCGCCGCCGAGGCCGCAGGCTTCGAGAGCGGTGATCTCGTGCTGTCGATCGCCGGCCAGGACATCGAGTCGTTCAGCGACCTGCAACGTATCGTGACCGCGAGTGCGGACCGGGAACTTGCAATCGTCGTCAAACGCGATGGGCGTGACATCGAACTCACCGCCATTCCACGCCGCCAGGAGGTGACCGACCGCTTCGGCAACACGCACCGGGTGGGCATTCTCGGCCTGCAACGTACGCGCGGGGAGGGTGAGGAGATCGAGGTCGTCCGCTATGACCCGTTCACCGCGACGTGGATGGGTGTCGAGGAGACGGCCTTCGTCGTCACGCGCACGCTGACATACCTGAAGGACGTCATCGTCGGGCGCGAGGCGGCCGACCAGCTGAGCGGCCCCATTCGGATCGCGCAAGTCTCCGGTCAGGTCGCCACGGTAGGTTTCGTTGCGCTCATGAATCTCGCGGCGATACTATCGGTAAGCATAGGTTTGGTTAACCTCTTTCCCATTCCGATGCTCGACGGTGGCCATTTACTGTATTATGCAATTGAAGCAATTCGAGGAAAACCCTTAAGTGCTCGTGCACAAGAGTTTGGGTTCAGAATAGGACTTGCAGTTGTCTTGCTGTTAATGATGTTCGCGACTTGGAACGACCTCTCCAATCTTGACATCATTTGAGGAGTGGCCGTTCAGCAACGGTTATTCCTTGCGTCGGCTGAACGAGCCGGCAGCAATTGCCTAGTGGCCGGTGGCGGCTAAAACGACGGAAGACGATGAGTCGGGGGGCTTTTCGTTTTCATGAAGTCCGGGGGTCATCTTGAAGATGGGGACGGGTAGGATGCGTAAGAAGATCATCGGTCGATCGAGCCGGGCCGCGCTGCGATCCAGCGCACTGGTTCTGGCGCTGATGGCGTCCACGAGCATCGCGAGCGCGCAGGGCGTGAGTCGCATCGTCGTGGAGGGTAACCAACGCGTCGAAGCGGAGACCGTCCGCTCGTACCTCACCGTCTCCCCTGGCCAAGCCGCCACGGCGGGCCGGCTGGACGATTCGCTGAAGGCGCTCTTCGCGACCGGCCTGTTCGAAGATGTCGAGCTTACCCGTCGTGGTGGCGCTCTCGTCGTCCGCGTGGTTGAGAACCCGGTCATCAACGCCATCAACTTCGAGGGCAACCGCCGCATCAAAGACGATGCGCTGGAGGCCGCCGTCGAGTCGCGCTCGCAGGGCGTGCTATCTCGCTCGCAGGTCCAGGCCGATGTGCAGGACGTGCTCGAGCTCTATCGCCGCCGTGGCCGGTTCAACGCGACCGTCACGCCCGAAATCATCCCCGTCGGCAACAACCGCGTCAACCTCGCCTTCGTCGTCACCGAAGGCCGCAAGGTCGGCGTGAAGCGCATCAACTTCATCGGCAACGAGCGCTATGGCGACGGCACGCTGCGCTCCAAGCTGCTCACGACCGAGTCCAATCTTCTCAGCTTCTTGAAGTCCAGCGACGTCTACGATCCGGACCGCTTCAATGCCGACCAGGAACGTCTGCGCCGCTTCTACCTGAAGAATGGCTATGCCGACTTCCGCATCGTTTCGGCGGTAGCCGACTACGACGCGTCGGATGAGGCGTTCTTCATCACCTACACGATCGACGAGGGTGACAAGTACACCGTCAGCGAAGTCGGTATCGAGTCGAACATCGTCGATCTCGACGGTGAGGATCTGCGTCGCGAAGTCCGCACCGATGCCGGTGACCGCTACAATGCCGAGGACGTCGAGAAGACGCTCGAGGACATGACGCTGGCCGTCGCTGAAAAGGGCTATGCGTTCGCTCGGGTCCGCCCTCGCGGCTTCCGCGATCCCGACACCGACGAGGTTCAGCTGACCTACGTCGTCGAGGAAGGTCCCCGGGTCTACGTCGAGCGCATCAACATCGTCGGTAACACGCGCACGCAGGACTTCGTCATCCGCCGCGAGTTCGATCTCGCCGAGGGCGATGCCTACAATCGCGTACTCGTCGACCGCGCCCAGCGCCGGCTCGAGAATCTGAAATACTTCAAGCGCGTCCGCATCGCGAACGAGCAGGGCTCAGCGCCTGACAAGATCGTCCTCAATGTCTTCATCGAAGAGGACTCGACGGGCAACCTTGGTCTCGGCGGCGGCTGGTCCTCGGGTGACGGCTTCGTCGTCGACGCCTCGCTGACGGAGCGGAACTTCCTGGGTCGCGGTCAGCAGATCAAGATCGGCGGTTCGCTCGGCGAAGAACGCCAGTCGATCGACTTCTCGTTCACCGAGCCCTATTTCCTCGGTCGCAAGATTTCGGCCGGCTTCGACCTCTTCTATCGGCAGCAGGAACTGCAGGACGTCTCGTCCTACAACTACGATCTCATCGGCGGCGGCCTGCGCTTCGGCCTGCCGATTACGGAAGAGATCGGGCTGCAGCTTCGCTATCGCCTGTCGCAGATCGAGATCAAGGACGTCCCGTCGACGGCGTCGCCGATCATTCTGCAGTATGCGGACGAGAGCTTCCTGTCCTCCTCGGTCGGCTACTCGCTGGTCTACAACAGCCTCGATAGCACGGTGAACCCGCGCAACGGCCTCTACCTGAGCTTTGGACAAGACATCTCCGGCCTAGGCGGCGATGTGAACCTCATCAGTTCGGCGGCCGATCTTCGTGGCTACTATGAGGTCTATCCGGACATCATCGGCTTCCTGAAGCTGACGGGCGGCCACGTGGCCGGGTTCGGCGATCAGGAGGTCCGCACCTTCGACGGCTTCACAAAGGGCGGCGAGACCGTTCGCGGATTCAAGACGGGTGGCATCAGCCCCCGCTCCGTCTCCTATACGACGGGCGCGCCGAATGGCGTCACCGGCAACGCGGTCGGTGCGACAGGCTTTCTCGCCGCGACCGCCGAGGTCCAGTTCCCGCTCGGACCGCTCACGAGGACGATCGGCCTGCGCGGTGCACTCTTCGCCGATGCCGGTACGACGTTCGGCAATATCGACGTTCCGGAGTGCTTCGACACCGTCAACCGTGTCGAGGTCAAGAACACCGGTCGTGCGGCCTGTATCGCGAAGCCGGGTGCGCTCGGGCAGTTCGTGGCGACGGATGTCATCGGTACCGATGCCGCTCTGCGGGCATCGGTCGGCGGCAGCCTTCTCTGGGAGTCGCCCTTCGGTCCGCTCCGCGTCGATGTCGCCTATCCGCTTGCGGAAGAGGACTTCGACGAGACCCAGCTCGTTCGTTTCGGCGCCTACCGCGCGTTCTAGTCCAAGTGCGCACGGTATGACCGTATTCGACAAGGCCTCGGTCTCGCGCTTCCTGTCGCCGCCGCCGTCGATCAGTCTGGCCGAACTGGCTGCGCTGACCGGCGCGACGGTCGATGCCGACATGGAACGCCTGGTCGTCGGCCGCATCGCGACATTGACGGACGCCGGACCGGCCGACGTCGCGTTCTTCGATAACCCGTCCTATCTCGACGCCTTCCTAGCAACAAAGGCGGGCGCGTGCTTCTGCAACGCACGCAACGCCGCGCGTATCCCGGACGGGTGTGTGGCGCTGATCGCGGCTCAGCCCTATCGCGCTTTCGCGAAAGCCGGCGCCTATTTCTATCCCGAAGCCATGCGACCGCGCGCGAACGCTACGGCCGACCGCAGCGACGTTTTCGTGTCCGACTCGGCGAGAATCGAGGAAGACGTCGCGTTGGAGCCCGGGGCGATCGTCTCAGACCGTGCCGAGATCGGCCGCGGCACGCGGGTCGGCGCCGGCGCCGTGATCGGATATGGCGTCACGATCGGGCGCGATTGCTCGATCGGTCCGAACGCCGTGCTTCAGTCAGCTCATATCGGCAACGGCGTCATCGTTCATCCGAACGTCACCATCGGGTCGGACGGCTTCGGCTTCGCAATGGGGCTCGAAGGTCATCTGAAGGTGCCGCAGGTCGGCCGCGTCATCGTACAAGACGACGTAGAGATCGGCGCGGGTACGACGATCGACCGGGGCGCCCTTGGTGACACGGTCATCGGAGAGGGCACCAAGATCGATAACCTCGTCCAGATCGGCCACAACGTCGAGATCGGCCGCAACTGCGTCATCGTCTCGCAGGTCGGCATCTCCGGTAGCGCGAAACTGGGCGACTATGTCGCCATTGGCGGCAAGACCGGGATAAATGGGCACGTTACCATCGGTGATGGGGCGCAGGTCGCCGCTGTCAGTAGCGTACATGGCGACGTTCCGGCGCAGGCGCGCTATGGCGGCACACCCGCTCGGCCGGTGCGCGAATGGTTCAAGCAGATCGCCGCGCTGGACCGCCTCGCCAAGCGTGATAACAAGGCGGCGAAGACCAGTAGCACGGATTAAGGACCCCCCCTATGTCGGACGAGCCCGAACGAAGAGAACTGGGCGCGGTCGATATCGGCGAGATCCTGAAGCTCCTGCCCCACCGCTACCCGCTGCTCCTCGTCGATCGCATCATCGAGATGGACCGAGACGAGTCGTGCATCGGTATCAAGAACGTGACGGCGAACGAGCCGCACTTCCAGGGTCACTTCCCCGACAAGCCCATTATGCCGGGCGTTCTTCTCATCGAGGCGATGGCCCAGACGGCGGGCGCGCTCTGCCTGTGGAATGGCGGGCAAACGGCCGCGCCGCAGGCCGTGTATTTCATGACGATCGACAACGCGAAATTTCGCAGGCCCGTCGTGCCTGGTGATCAGGTCCGGTTTCACATGACGAAGCTGCGTCAGCGACGTGCGATGTGGTGGTTCAAGGGCGAGGCCAAGGTCGACGGGGTCCTCGTCGCGGAGGCGGAGGTCGGCGCGATGCTGACGGACCTCTAGCCGATGTCTCTCATTCATCCAACGGCCATCATCGAGCCTGGCGCTTCCCTCGGCGACGGGGTGACGGTCGGTCCGTTCTGCCATATCGGCGCACAGGTAAAGCTCGGCGCGAACAGCGCTCTGACTTCGCATGTCGTGATCGCGGGCGACACCGAGATAGGCGAGGGCGCTCAGCTGTTCTCCTTCGCTGCCGTCGGCCTTGCCCCCCAGGATCTGAAATATAGGGGTGAAGAGACGCGACTTCGGATCGGCGCGCGGGCCATCGTTCGCGAGAACGTGACGATCAATCCGGGTACGGCTGGCGGGATCGGCGAGACGACCATCGGAGACGACTGCGCCTTCCTGGCCTGCGCCCATATCGCTCACGACTGCCGGATCGGCGATGGCTGCATCATCGTCAACAATGCGATGATCGCCGGGCACTGCACCCTTGGCGACCATGTCATCGTCGGCGGCGGGGCCGGCGTACACCAGTTCGTCCGCGTCGGAGACCACGCCTTTGTCGGCGGTCTCTCCGGCGTCGAGAACGACGTGATCCCGTTCGCATCCGCCATCGGCAACCGTGCACAACTTGGCGGGCTCAACCTCGTGGGGCTTAAACGGCGTGGGTTCGAGCGAGCGGATATCCATGCATTGCGAGCCGCTTACGCGCTGCTCTTCTCGGACGAGGGAAGCCAGACGGACCGTATCGAAGCCCTGAAGACGCGCTATGGCGGCACGCCAGCCGTCGATACGCTCATCGCGTTCGTGTCCGAAGGCGGCCAGCGGGCTCTCTGCACACCCCGCCAGAAATGACGCCGCCGAGCCGTCCGCTCGGCATCTTCGCAGGTAGCGGACGCCTGCCCCGCTACCTCGGCGACGCCGCCACGCGGGCCAACCGTGCGGTCACCGTCCTCCGCTTGCATGGCGAAACCGATGAGCCGTTCGACGATTTCGATGCGCATGAGGTGCGCTTCGGTGAGTTCGGACGGATCACCAAACTCCTAGCCGCTGCCGGCGTGTCGGAGATCGTCTTTGCCGGGGGTGTCCACCGCCCGTCCATCGGATCGATCCGGCCGGATTGGGGTGGATTGCAGCTCATGCCGAAGCTTCCCCGCCTACTCATGGGCGGTGACGATGCGCTCCTTCGGAAAGTTGCCGACCTTCTTGCGGAGTACGGTCTGACGCTCATCTCCCCACTTCAAATCGCCCCGGAACTCTCTGCAGAACCGGGACTTATTGCCGGTTCATTACCCACCCCAACGGACGAAGCCGAGATCTCGGTTGGCGCTTCCACCGCCAGAGGGCTGGGAGATGTGGACGCCGGTCAGAGCGTTATCGTGGAGCGCGGCCGTGCCATCGCTCTCGAAGGCATCGAAGGTACGGACGCCATGATCACCCGCGCTGGTGCCCTTCGTGCGTCCGGACGCTGGCGGACAGGCGAACGGTCGGGCGTTCTCGTAAAGACGGCGAAACCGTCGCAGGATATGCGACTCGACGTGCCGACCATCGGGCCGGATACCGTTCGGGCTGCCGCGTCCGCCGGCTTGCTCGGAATCGCCGTCGAGGCAGGGCGGGTGATGATCCTCGAACGTCCGGAGGTCGAGACGCTCGCGAGGGAGCACGCGCTATTCCTCTGGGGAATACCGTGACGGAACTCCATGTCTGCATCATCGTCGGCGAGGAATCCGGGGACGCGATGGGTGCGGCCATCGTGCGTGCTCTCCGGGCTAGGTTCGGCTCCGATATCCATCTCCGGATCAGTGGAACGGGCGGCGACGCGTTGGACGCGGAGGGCCTCCAGTCAATCTTCCCGCTGTCTGACATCGCCGTCATGGGCATCAGCGCGGTCATTGGCCGATTGTCCCTCATCCTTCGGCGCATCGCGGACGCGGCTCGGCACGTCACGGAGGCGAAGCCCGACCTGCTCCTGGTAATCGATAGTCCAGACTTCACGCACCGGGTCGCAAAACGAGTTCGGCGGGCCGAGCCGACTATCCCGATCATCAAGATCGTCTCACCCAGCGTCTGGGCCTGGCGACCGGGTCGCGCCAAGGCGATGGCAGCCTATGTCGATCGTTTGCTGGCGATCCTACCGTTCGAGCCAGCCGTGCACGAACGCCTCGGCGGACCCCCGACGACGTACATCGGCCACCCGCTGATAGAATGTCTAGACGAACTGCGCCCGCCACACAGCGGCGCGGCAGAGATCGCGCCCGACGCCCCCATCCTCATTCTGCCCGGCAGCCGCGGAGGGGAAATCGAACGCCATATGTCGCTGTTCGGAGAGGTCGCAGACCGGATTGCGGCGCATCATCCGGGCCTCGAGTTCGTCCTCCCAGCTGTCCCACGCGTGCGCGGTGCCGTCGAAGAGGCGCTTCGCGGTTGGTCGCAGGCGGTTCGCATGGTCGAACCTGCGGACAAGTATGAAGCCATGCGGACGGCTCGCGCTGCGCTGGCGGTCTCCGGCACGGTAACGCTGGAACTTGCTCTGGCGCGTCTCCCGATGGTGGTGGCCTATAAGCTCGACCCGATCGTCGCGCGCCTGCGTTGGCTAGGATCGGTACCCTCGATCGTGCTGCCCAATCTCGTGATCGGGCGGAACGCGTTTCCAGAGTTCGTCCACGAGGACGCCACGGTCGACGCGCTATCGGAGGCACTTCTGCCGTTGCTCGAACGCGGACCAGCGCGGGACGCTCAACTTGTCGCGGCAGACGAGGTCGTCGCCGCGATGGTCGGCGATGGCACCGCGCCGAGCGACATCGCCGCAAGCGCCATCATCGACCTCCTTGGCGAACGCGGTGCTATCGCTCGGAAATAGGCCGATAGTCGCGTTTCGTCGGTCCGGTGTAGAGTTGACGCGGCCGGCCGATGCGCTGGCTCGGATCCGCGATCATCTCGTTCCACTGCGCCACCCAGCCGGTCGTCCGGGCGAGGGCGAAGAGGACGGTGAACATCGTCGTGGGAAAACCGAGCGCCTTCAGCGTGATGCCCGAATAGAAATCGATGTTCGGGTAAAGCTTCTTCTCTACGAAGTAGGGGTCCGATAGCGCAATCCGCTCCAATTCCATCGCGACGTCGAGCAACGGATCGTCCTTGATGCCGACTTCCGAGAGGACCTCATGGCAGGTGCGCTGCATGATCTTGGCGCGCGGGTCGTAGTTCTTGTAGACGCGATGGCCGAAACCCATGAGACGGAACGGATCGCTCTTGTCCTTCGCGCGATCCACGTACTCCGGAATGCGATCGACGGTACCGATCTCCTGCAGCATGTTGAGCGCCGCCTCGTTGGCACCGCCATGCGCCGGGCCCCACAAGCAGGCGATACCCGCTGCGATGCAGGCGAAAGGGTTCGCCCCGGAAGAACCGGCAAGCCTAACCGTCGATGTCGAAGCGTTCTGCTCATGATCCGCGTGCAGAACGAAGATACGATCCATCGCGCGGGACAAAACCGGATTGACCTTGTACTCCTCGCAGGGAACCGAGAAACACATGTGCAGAAAATTGGCTGCGTAGTCGAGATTGTTGTTCGGGTATACGAACGGTTGGCCGACTGAATACTTATAGGCCATCGCTGCTATCGTCGGCATCTTTGCGATCAGACGATAGCTCGCGACCATGCGCTGATGCGAATCCGAGATGTCCGTCGAGTCGTGATAGAAGGCCGAGAGCGCGCCGACGACACCGCACATGATTGCCATCGGGTGCGCATCACGTCTGAAGCCGCGATAGAGTGCATGCATCTGCTCATGCAGCATCGTGTGATAGGTGATGCGATGCACGAAGTCCTTCTTCTGCGCGTCCGTTGGCAATTCGCCATAGAGAAGAAGGTAGGCCGTCTCCAGAAAGTCACCGTGCTCGGCTAGCTCATCGATCGGATAGCCACGATGCAGCAGGACGCCGGCCTCGCCGTCGATATAGGTGATCTCGGAGGAGCAACTCGCCGTCGACGTGAAGCCGGGATCGTAGGTGAATTTGCCGGTGTCCTTGTAGAACGAACCAATGTCGAGAACGTCGGGCCCGATCGTGCCGGATTTAATGGCAAACGGCTTGTCCTCGCCATCGATCGTCAGTGTCGCGTTGGCGTCGGTCATAGGATTTTCCCCGGTCTGCATCGTAGTGTGGACGGTGCCATTTCGCACCTGCGGTATCGGATTTGCGGGTAGCCGGCAAGCGCTCGCGCAGTCACGTCGGGTTCGGAGCGGCGCAGTCGGCCAGCCGCGCAAGGCTCTCCTCGCGCCCCAGAACGAGGAGCACGTCGAAGATTCCAGGCGACGTCGTCTTGCCGGTCAACGCAGCACGAAGCGGCTGCGCCACCTTGCCTAGCTTGAGATCGACAGCCTCCGCATAGGCGCGAGTTTCGCCCTCCAGCGCATCGGCCGTCCAGAGCTCGAGCGCTGCGAACCGCGCCGCGAGTTCGGCGATCGTCGCTCTGCCGGTCTGGTCGAGAAGCTTGGCGGCCTTTTCGTCCGGCGTCAGCGGTCGCTCCGTCCAGAGGAAGCGCGACGCGTCGACCAATTCGACGAGCGTCTTCGCGCGCTCCTGCAAGCTCGGCATCGCCGCCCGCAACTGAATGACGCGTGCATCGGTCATCGCCAACGCCATCTCATCGCCGCCCGGGAGATGGGGAAGGGTGGCTAGGAACGTGCGCGTCAGGACGTCCGCTCCGGTCTCGCGCATGTAGATGCCGTTGAGGTTCTCCAGCTTCTTGAAGTCGATCCGCGCAGGGGATTTCCCCATCCCATCAAGGCCGAACCACTCCAGCATTTGCTGCTCGGACAGGATTTCTTCGTCCCCGTGGGCCCAGCCCAGGCGCACGAGATAGTTGCGCAGTGCCGCCGGCAGGTAGCCCATCGCGCGATAGGCCTCGATTCCGAGCGCACCGTGTCGCTTGGACAGCTTCGCGCCATCCGGCCCGTGAATGAGCGGAACGTGCGCCATCGCCGGCGCCGGCCAGCCCAGCAGATCGTAGATCGCGATCTGACGCGCGGCGTTGGTGAGATGGTCATCGCCGCGCAGGATCTGCGTGACGCCCATGTCGTGATCGTCGACGACGACGGAGAGCATATAGGTGGGCGTGCCGTCACTGCGAAGAAGGATGAGGTCGTCCAACTCCTTGTTCTGGATCGCGACATCGCCCTGAACGCCGTCCCGGATGATCGTGGCACCGTCCTTCGGCATACGCAGGCGAATGGTGTGCGGGCGGTCGGGAGCCTCCGAGGCATCTCGATCGCGCCAGAGGCCGTCATAGCGAGGAGGGCGGCCCTCGGCTCGCGCGGTCTCCCGCATGGCCGTCAGCTCTTCGGCCGTCGCATAGCAGCGGTAGGCGTTGCCGGCCTTCAGAAGCGAGGCGGCGATCTCGGCGTGCCTCTGTTGGCGTTGCGACTGGAAGACGACGTCGCCGTCCCACTCGAGTCCGAGCCAGCGCAGTCCATCGAGAATCGCATCGACGGCCTCTTGGGTCGAGCGCGCCTTGTCCGTGTCCTCGACGCGAAGGAGGAACCGTCCGCCATTGGCGCGGGCAAGGAGATAATTGAAGAGTGCGGTTCGCGCGCCTCCGATGTGGAGAAATCCCGTGGGCGATGGCGCGAATCGCGTTACGACGTTTGACATGAAAGTTCTCTTGAGCGGCGGCGCATGCTGCCGCCCGCCGATCGACAGTCGGGCGGGTGGCCCTACGGCTCGGCGCAGGTCACAGCGGGGAATGACGTGAGGGCCGGCGGGGTCACCGTCCCGATGCCCGTCCTTCGTAGCACGGGGCCGCGACCCGGTGTAGTGGGCCGAACGTCATGGGTCGAACGAGCGCGAGCGATCGTGCGAGACGACTGGGCGAGGGTGGCCTCCAGCGGTCGGGTCTATCTCCTTGCGCCGGTCTGCCTTGCGGCGGGCATCCTCATCTATTTCAACCTTCCGCACGAGCCGGCGGCGCTTTTAACGGCGGTCGTCGCGTCTGGAATTGGCTGGTTTGGCCGGCGCTACCTCGTGCTTCGGGGCGTCGCGCTCCTCGTCGCCGGCATCGCATTGCCGGCCCTGCACGCCGCATGGATGGGGCCACTTCCGAGAACCTTGCCCGATGGACCACGCTCGCTGACGGGTGTGATCGAGCGGATCGAGGGAAGGGAAAGCGGCGAGCGGATCACGCTTCGAATCATCTCCGGGGTAAGGGGTGCGAACCGGGTCCTTCTGACTGCGCGCGAACGGACGGGCGCCGCCGTCGGGAGGCCCGCCCGTGTCGTGGCGATCCTCAATAGGGCGCCCGGCCCGGTTTTGCCTGGCCACTACGACCATGCCCGTCGTCTCTATTTCGCCGGTGTTGACGCCATGGGCGTTCTCATCGCCGGTCCGTTTCCTGCGGCACCCGGCCCGACGATCCTCCTGGACCGCGGCCGCGCCTTCATCGCCGACATCAGGGCCGTCATCGCAGGGCGCATTGATGGCGTGCTGTCGGGACAGTCGGCCGCGATGGCGACCGCCCTTCTTACCGGAGAACGCGGCGGGCTCTCGACGGAGACGCTGGAGGCCATGCGCGGCTCGGGGCTCGCGCACGTATTGGCGATATCGGGCATGCATATGGGGCTCTTCTGCATGTCCCTTTTCGCCGTCCTGCGCGCATCATTCTCCATGGCAAGCCTTGCGGGGCGGTCGCTACCGGCGAAGAAGCTGGCGGCCATCGGGGCCCTTGCGGGCGGAACCTTCTACCTCGCGATCTCCGGCGGTCAGATCGCCACGCAAAGGGCGTATATCATGGTCGCCATCGCCTGCGTGGCTATCCTGCTCGATCGGCCGGCATTGACCTTGCGCAATGTCGCGACCGCGGCCCTAGTCGTTCTTGCGATCTCGCCCGAAAGCCTCCTCGGCGCGAGTTTCCAAATGTCGTTCGCGGCCACCATCGCACTCGTCGCCGTTTACGAGCGATGGAACGGGCGTGCGCGTGCCAGCGAGACGGCGCTGGCCGTCCCCGGACAAAAGGCCGCGACCTTGTTCGTGACGTCGCTCACGGCTGGTCTCGCTACCGCGCCCTATGCCGTCTTCCACTTTCATCGACTCGCGGCGTTCAGCCTCGCGGCAAACCTCGCCGCGATGCCTATCGTCACCGTCGCCATCATGCCGGCTGGTCTCGCGAGCTTCCTCGCGATGCCCTTCGGCCTGGAAACTCTTCCGCTCATCGTCATGGGGGCCGGAATCGACGGGCTGCTCTACGTGGCCACGACCGTATCGGAGTGGCCAGGGGCGATGCGCGCCATGCCGCCACTCGTACCTATGGGACTCGCCATCGGATCGTTGGGGCTTTATCTAGCCACCACTCTCCGCGGCCTTGCGCCAATGATCGCAGGGGCTATCGTACTCGCTATAGCAGCAGGCATCCAGTTCGATCACGCGTCACCGCCGATCATCGTCGCCGAAAACGGCAAGACCTTTGCGGTGCGGCAAGTGGACGAGAGTCTGGTAACGACAGGCGGCCGCTTTTCGGCATTCACAGATGCGCGGTGGTCCGACGCCGAGGCTTTCAAAGGGCCGATAACCGAGGAAAGCCCGAGCCCCGCCTTCACTACCGACTGCGATCGGACCCAGTGTCTCTATCGTGACGAACGATACGCCATTCACTCCGCCTGGGACCCGGCAGCCGTCATGTCGGCTTGCCTGACCGAGGTGATCCTCATAACCCCGCTACCCCGTCCGCCGGACTGTCCGATCCCCACGCTGATCGTAGCCCCGGCCATGCTCGGGTCCGGCACTCTCCTGATCGATCCCTCGGCACTAGATCGTCCAATCCGGACTGCGACACCCCACGACCGCCCATGGCGGGCCCGGGACATCTCTCGCCCCTAATAGCGGCGAACGAGGCCGACGAGGCGACCCTGAATGCGGACTTCGTCCGGCCCGTATATGCGGGTTTCATACAACGGATTCTCGGCCTCGAGTGCGATAGAACCACCCTTGCGCCGGAGCCGCTTCAGCGTCGCCTCGTGATCCTCCACGAGCGCCACGACGATCTCGCCATTATCCGCAGAATCCGTCCGCTGGATGACCACGGTATCGCCATCGAGAATGCCGGCCTCGATCATCGAGTCGCCCTTCACCTCCAACGCGAAATGTTCGCCGCCCCGTAGCATGTCTGGCGGCACCGGGATCGACTGCGCCTGACTTTCGATCGCCTCTATGGGTACACCGGCCGCAATTCGACCGATCAGCGGCACGCTCGCGCCATCGAACTTAGGAGCAGAAGCCGCCGCGTCGCGCCCGCGTCCACCAGACCCTTCGATGACCTCGGGCACGAAGCCTCTTCGACGGGGCATCGACTTAGGCACCTTCAGGACTTCGATCGCACGCGCGCGGTGAGGAAGGCGGCGAATGAAGCCCCGCTCTTCCAGAGCCGTGATCAGCCGGTGAATACCCGACTTCGATTTGAGTTCGAGCGCATCCTTCATCTCGTCGAAGGACGGCGGAACGCCGGTTTCGTTCAACCGGTCGTTGATGAACTTGAGGAGATCGTGCTGCTTGCTCGTCAACATGGCGCTACCGCTGCGATTCGGGATGTTCGTACCTGTACGCTAAATGTTCCGCATGCGTTCTGCAAGTCGCCGAGGTTCGGATCCTCCAATCTGAGGTCGCTAAAAGGTTAGGGAGACCCCAAACCGGTTTTGCGATCAGATCGCCAGAACGAGGTTCCGGGCGGCGGCCGCGACGTCCGCCTGCCGCATCAAAGTCTCTCCGACCAGAAACGTCGTCACGCCGATCGCGGCCATGCGATGAATGTCTCCAGCCTCGGCGATACCGCTCTCGGTGACGATCAAGCGATCGGCCGGGATGGCGCCCGCGAGGGCTTCCGTGGTGCCGAGATCGGTGGCGAAGGTGCGTAGGTCGCGATTGTTGATGCCGATAAGGGGGGCAGGCAGCGTCAGGGCGCGGTCCAGTTCGGCGCGGTCGTGAACCTCGACGAGAACATCCATCCCGTGATCGTCGGCGGTGGCGATGAGGTCGGCTGCGAGGGCGTCGGTGACGGCCGCCATGATGACGAGAATGGCGTCGGCGCCCATTGCCCGTGCCTCGGCCACCTGCGCGACGTCGATCATGAAATCCTTGCGTAAGACGGGAAGTGCGCAGGCGGCACGGGCCGCGCGCAGCGCCGCTTCGCTGCCCTGGAAAGATGGCCCGTCCGTTAGTACCGAAAGACACGTCGCGCCGCCGGTTTCATAGGCGCTTGCGATGGCAGCGGGGTCGAAGTCCTGTCGGATTATGCCCTTGGATGGGCTCGCTTTCTTCACCTCTGCGATCAAACCGATACGGCCTGCATCGGCAGCGCTTCGGAGGGCCTGGTAGAACCCACGCGGCGGGGTAGCGGGGGCCACATCCGGGACGGGTCCGGCTTTGAGCGCAGCCACTTCTTCGCGCTTGTAGGCCAAGATGCGATCGAGGGCGGTCGTCATGCCTTGCTCGCCTCGCGGGAAGCAGCGGCGAAGCGCAGGAGGACATCCTGCGCGGTTCCATCGTCGATGCGGGTCGCGGCAAGCGCCGCACCTTCGTGGAGGGAACCGACGGCGTCGGCCATCAAGAGAGCGGCGGCGGTGTTGAGAATGACGATATCGCGATAGGCGCCGGGCGTGCCGTCCAGAACGGCTTGGAGAGCGGCAGCGTTGTGCGCGGCATTTCCGCCCTTCAGCGCAGCCATCTCGGCGCGGGGCAGGCCAGCGTCTTCGGGCGTTATCTCGAAGGTGCGGATCTCGCCGGCCTTGAGTTCAGCCACCAGGGTGGAGCCGGTCGTCGTGATCTCGTCGAGGCCCTGGCCGTGGACGACCCAGGCCGAGCGGATGCCGAGGTCGCGCGCGACGTGGGCGAGCGGCTCGACCCACTGCGGCGCGAAGACCCCGAGCAGCATGCGGGTCGCGCCCGCCGGGTTGGAGAGCGGACCGAGAAGATTGAAGATGGTCCGGGTGCCGATCTCCGCTCGGGCAGGCCCAACGTGTCGCATCGCCGAATGGTGGAGGGGCGCGAACATGAAGCCGAGGCCGGTCTTGCGGATGCAATCGGCGATCCCGACCGGTGCGAGATCGATATCCACACCGAGGGCGGCCAGCGTGTCGGCAGCGCCTGAGCGGGAGGAAAGAGCGCGGTTCCCATGCTTGGCGACGGTGAGCCCGCAGGCCGCCGCGACGATGGCGCTGCAGGTCGACACGTTGTAGGAGCCCGATGCATCGCCACCCGTGCCGACGATATCGATAGCGTCGGCCGGCGCATCGACGCGGCGCATCTTCGCGCGCATCACATCGACCGCACCGACGATTTCCTCGACCCGTTCGCCGCGTACGCGAAGAGACATGAGAAACGCGCCGATCTGCGCCGGGGTCGCACCACCGGACATGATCGTCTCGAAAGCGCCCGACGCGTCCTCCCGGGAGAGGATCTCCCCCTGTGCGAGGCGGGCGAGAACGGGTTTCAAGTCATCGGACATCGCTGTTCTCGTGCCTCAGCCTTCACCGAGCGTGGCGCGCAGCGCGGCCTCGTTCGTCTCCACGCCAACGATGTCGCGGACCGCGTCTATATACTGCGCGAGGAGATCTTCGCCGAGGCCGACCTCGGGCGGAACGTCGTCGCCGGCGTCCGGAATGGCTGCATCCAACACCTGAAAGACGATGCGATCGGAGCCGTTGGCGGCGACGGCAGAGGCGGTCCCTCCGAGCGGTGTCGTGAACACCTGCCGTGTCGCGGCTTGGGGCAGGGCATTGCCAGACCGATCGAATGGGCCGAGATCGCGAACGGTCAGGCCACGCGCGGACGCTACGTCCGTCATTCGCGTCCCGCCAGAGACCTCTTCCGTGATCTCGCGCGCGAGGGCGGACATGGCGCCGGCGGTTTCTGCCTCGATCCAGGCCGCGACGACATCACTGCGCACCTCGTCGAGCGTGCGCTCGCGATCGGATTCGATGTCGGTGACGTGGAAGAAGAGGTAGCCTTCCCGCGTCTGGATCGGATCGGGTTCGAAATCCGTCTCGGCCTCGAAGACCGCCGGCAAGACCGTCTGCGCGGAGGGAAGCTCGGCGGTAGAGCCCGCCTTGGCCACGCCCGTGCGATCGATTGCCTCGACGGACACCAGCTCGAGTCCAAGCCGGTCGGCGATCTCCCGAAGCGTTTCGCCGGCGGCGCGGCCATCCTCGATAGCGTCGTAGCTATCGAGGATCGTCTGCCGGGCCAGCCGAAGGGCGATGTCCTGGCGAAGCTGGTCGCGCACCTCGTCGAGGGGCTGCACGGAGCCGGCTTCGATAGTATCGACCGTTACGAGGGCGGCGCCGAACGTTCCATCGACAGGTTCGCTTACGGCACCGACCTCCAGCGCGAACGCGGCCTCGGCTATCGCGGGGTCGATCAGATCGCCCTGCGCGACGGTTCCGAGCGACACGTCGGCTGCCGATAGGCCGCGATCCGATACGATGTCGTCGAACGTCGCGCCGTCGGCGATGCGGGCCGCGGCCGCGTCGGCTTCGTCGCGCGATGGGAAGGCGATCCGGCGAACGGACCGGCGCTCCTCGGTCGTGAAGGCCGCGCGTCGGCTCTCGTACTCTCCGGCGAGGTCGTCCTCCGACACGTCGATCGTGTCGGCCAGATCTTCCGGCTCGATCTTGATGTAGTCGAAGCTACGATATTCGGGAGCGCGAAAGCGGTCCGCATTCTCGGCGAAGTAGGCCGTCAGGACGGCGTCGTCCGGCGTGCCTACCGGCTCGATATCGGACGCGGTCACGTCCAGCACGCGGATCGTGCGTTGCTCTAGTCGATAGCGTTCGAGCGCTGAGTCGAGCGGGGCGGGGGACGGGATGTCGGCGCGGATCGGATAGGTTAACTGAGAGCGGCCGCTGACCTGCTTTTCAAGCGCTATATACGTCGCTTCATTCAAACCGTTGGAGCGCAGGATCTGATTGAAGAGATTGCGGTCGAACTGTCCGGAGACATTTCGGAAGGCCGGCCCGTCGACGATCTCGGTCGCGAGCGCCTCGTCTGAACGGGAGAGCCCGTAGATGGTCGCGCGTTCGTCCAGCGCCGCCTCGTTGATCAGCTGATCCACTGTCTGCTGCGGGATGCCGAGGGCGCGGATCTGCTCGAGGCTGAGCGTTGTGCCGAAGTTTCGGCTGAGCTCGTTCGTGCGCCGTTGAAGGGCCGCGCGGTAGGCCTCGGGGGTTACGGTCCGCTCGCCGACCGTCGCGAGGGCGGTATTGGCGCCGCCCGTGAAGATGTCGTTGATCCCGAATAGCGCGAAGCTCAGGACGAGCAGGCCGATGAAGATCATGGCGACCCAGCCGCCGGCGAATTTCCGTAGTGCTGAGAGCATGTTCCGCCCGATCCCTCCGCCATCGACTTATGTGCGCGCAGGTCGCGCTACATCTGATGGCCTGTCCATAGTCCCTTGCGCCGGCCTGATGCCCCACATTAGAGACAGCCGCAAGGTCCGCGCGAACGCGGTCGTTCTCTCGGCGCCTTCTGCTGGCGAAACCGGGCAAAGACAGGGCGCAAGACATGCTGATCGCTGGCAACTGGAAGATGAACGGGCTCACCGCGCAACTGAGCGAGTTGCACAACGTCATCGCGGGGCTCCCTTCTTCGGGCGCCGAGGTGCTGATTTGTCCGCCGGCGACACTTGTCGGCGTCGCGGCTGAGCGAGCCGAGGGGACGAAGCTGCGGATCGGTGGACAAGACTGCCATCCGGCTGCGTCCGGCGCTCATACAGGAGATGTCTCAGCCGAAATGCTGGCGGATATCGGCGCGAAGGCCGTGATCGTCGGGCACTCCGAGCGCCGCGCCGATCACGGCGAGGACGATCCGATGGTCAAGAGCAAAGCGGAAGCGGCTGCGCGGGCGGGTCTTCGCGCGATCGTCTGCGTCGGCGAGAGCGAGGCGGATCGTGATGCGGGCCGGGAGTGGGAGGTCGTCGAGGCGCAACTCGTAGGCTCCATGCCGGAGGCGAAGCCGAGCGCGGGGCTCGTCGTCGCTTACGAACCCGTCTGGGCCATCGGCACGGGGCGCACCGCATCGAGCGACGATATTCTCGACATGCACCGCCGCATCCACGACTGGTTGGCCGGTCGGTTCGAAAGCGTGATGGTCCTTTATGGCGGTTCGGTAAAGCCTGGAAACGCCGGGGAAATCCTCGGGCTCGACGGTGTCGACGGGGCGCTCGTGGGCGGGGCCAGCCTCAAGGCCGATGATTTTCTGGCAATTGTCCGCGCGGCGGATTAGGTTGCAGCAACGGGCGTCCTCGCCCATCTCTTTCTCGTCCCCCTCTTGTTTGTTGACGCGGTGAATGCCGCCGCGCGGATGTCGTCATGGAAACCGTAATCATCATCGTCCATTTGCTGATCGTTGCCGCACTGATCGGCACGGTTCTGCTCCAGCGCTCCGAGGGCGGCGCGCTCGGCATGGGTGGAGGCGGTGGAGGTGGCGGCGGTCTCATGACCGGGCGTGGTACGGCCAATGCGCTGACGCGCGCCACGGCCTATCTCGCGGTCGCCTTCTTCGCGACCAGCCTGACGCTTGCGATCATCGCAGGGCAGGGGCGCACGACGGTTTCGCCGTTCGATGGTATCGAATCGTCGGCCGAGGGTGGATCGGGCGGCGTTCTCGACGCGTTGCAGCAGTTGCAGGGCGATGCGCCTACGGCGGACGGACCCCAGGTTCCGACGAGCCAGTAGGCCCCGCCGCACTTCGTAGAATTTCTCCGGGGCCGTTCTGACGAGCGGCCCCGTCTTCGTTTCGGGATTGGTTTCGAATGGCGCGCTATATCTTCATCACCGGTGGGGTGGTCTCCTCGCTCGGCAAGGGTCTGGCCGCAGCGGCGCTCGGCGCGCTTCTCCAGGCGCGGGGCTACAAGGTCAGGCTGCGCAAGCTCGACCCCTATCTGAACGTCGATCCGGGCACGATGAGCCCGTATCAGCACGGCGAGGTCTTCGTCACCGATGACGGTGCCGAAACCGATCTCGACCTCGGGCACTACGAGCGCTTCACCGGCCGCCCGGCCACGCAGGCCGACAACATCACCACCGGCCGCATCTACCAGGACATCCTCGCCAAGGAGCGGCGCGGCGACTATCTCGGCGCGACGGTCCAGGTCATTCCGCATGTGACGGACGAGATCAAGACTTTCTGCCGCGAGGGTAACGAGGGCTACGACTTCGTCCTCATCGAGATCGGCGGCACCGTCGGCGACATCGAGGGGCTGCCTTTCTTCGAGGCCATCCGGCAACTCGGCAACGAACTGCCGCGCGGCTCGGCCCTCTACATGCACCTCACGCTAATGCCCTACGTCGCGGCGGCCGGCGAGTTGAAGACGAAGCCGACGCAGCATTCCGTCAAGGAACTTCGCTCGATCGGCATCCAGCCCGACATCCTCCTCGTGCGCGCCGAACACGCCATACCGCAGGAGGAGCGCCGCAAACTCGCGCTCTTTTGCAACGTGCGTCCGGAAAGCGTTATCGAGGCGCGGGACGTAAGCTCGATCTACGACGTGCCGGCCGCCTATCACGCCGAGGGCCTGGATGGAGAAGTGCTCCGCTTCTTCAATCTCGATTCCACGTCGAGCCCGGACCTGGCGATCTGGGAGAACATCTCCGACCGTATCCACCACCCCGAGGGGCACGTGAAGATCGCCGTGGTCGGGAAGTACACCGAGCTGAAAGACGCCTACAAGTCCCTCATCGAGGCCCTCGTCCACGGCGGCATCGCCAACCGGGTGAAGGTCGAGATCGAGTGGGTCGAATCGGAGGTCTTCGAGAAGACCGACGTCGGGGAGATCCTCGAAGGTGTCCACGCCATCCTTGTGCCCGGCGGCTTTGGCGAACGCGGTGCGCAAGGAAAGATCGAGGCGGCCAAGTTCGCGCGGGAGAACAAGGTGCCGTATTTCGGCATCTGCTTCGGCATGCAGATGGCCGTCATCGAGGCGGCGCGTAACCAGATCGGCCTCGAGGACGCATCCTCGACCGAGTTCGGCGCGACCGACGAGCCCGTCGTCGGCCTCATGACCGAATGGATGAAGGGCAACGAGCTGGAGAAGCGCGCGGCCGATGGCGATCTCGGCGGCACCATGCGCCTCGGCGCCTACGCCTGCGATCTGGCCGCCGACAGCAAGGTCGCCGAGATCTACGGCACGGAGCGCATAGCCGAGCGGCATCGTCACCGCTGGGAGGTCAACATGGGATACCGGGATCGGCTGGAGGCCGAGGGCCTGCGTTTCACCGGCGTTTCGCCAGACGGCCTGCTGCCCGAGATCGTCGAGCGGCCGGACCACCCCTGGTTCGTCGGCGTCCAGTTCCACCCCGAGCTGAAGTCGCGGCCGTTCGAGCCGCACCCGCTCTTTGCCGCCTTCGTGCGCGCGGCCATGGAACAGAGCCGGCTGGTCTGATAGACGGCCGTTGCCGCAACGCGGCGTTCCGGTTCAACGAGACGAGGTCCGCGACATGGAAGCCGAGAGCGAGGTTCTGCCGCCCAGCCGTCCACGCGGATGGGACCATGCGGTCATCGCCGTTCGCGATCTCGATGCGGCGGCGGCGGCCTACGAGGGACTCGGCTTCGCACTGACGGCGAAGGCGATGCACCCGTTCGGTACCGCGAACCGTTTGGCGCTGCTGGGCAACACTTATATCGAACTGATTGCGGTCGCCGACGCGGCGAAGGTCCCGGAGCCGACGCATAGGGATTTCGGCTTCGCCGCCTTCGTACAGCGCTATCTCGAGGACCGCGAAGGGCTCGCCATGATGGCGCTCCGCGTGGAGGATGCTGCCGCCGAGGCAAAGCGCTATGCCGACGAAGGCCTCACCGCCTTCGCGCCGCACGCGTTCGGCCGAATGGCGTCGCTTCCCGGAGGGCGAGAGGAGCGCGTCTCCTTCGTCGCCTCGCACGCCCTCGACCCGCGGCTTCCCGACCTCGCGCTCTTTGGCTGTCAGCACGAAACGTCGGAAGCCGTCTGGGCTGCCGGGCCGACAAGCCATTCAAATGGTGCGCAGGACATACGCGGCGCCGTCGTCGTAGACGAGAACCCGACCGATCATCACATCTTCTACGCGACCATGCTCGGCTTGCGGGACATCCGGTCGAGTTCGGCGGGCCTGACGCTCACGATGCCGCGCGGCACGCTGGATGTACTGACCCCGCAGGCATTCGACGCGCGGTATCCCAGTGCAGGTGTCGTTCACGGCGACACGCCGGCTTTGGGTGCCCTCCTTCTGGATGGACCTCCGCAGACCGTTCCAGCCGAGGCGGCCTGCGGCGTTGCCTTGGTCTTCGAGGACCCCGCGTCGTGACCGCCCCTCGCAACGCACACGTCTCCGTCGGCTCGCTGACACTCGGCAACGATCGACCCTTCACGTTGATAGCCGGCCCCTGCGCGCTCGAAAGCCGCGCCCACGCGCTCGAGATATCTGTAGCGCTCAAGGAGATGGCGGAGCGGCTGGGGCTCGGCCTGATCTACAAGACCTCCTTCGACAAGGCGAACCGAACCAGTCTGTCCAGCGCGCGGGGCCTCGGGCTCGACGAGGCGCTGCCGATCTTCGCTGAAATCAAGGAGGCGACCGGCCTTCCGGTGCTGACCGACGTGCACGCGCCGGAGCAGTGTGCAAGGGCAGCCGAGGTCATCGACGTTCTTCAGATCCCGGCCTTCCTCTCCCGCCAGACCGACCTCCTAATCGCGGCAGCCGAGACCGGGCGGGTCGTGAAGGTGAAGAAGGGCCAGTTCCTGGCGCCCTGGGACATGAGGCACGTCGTCGAGAAGATCGCCGTCGCCGGCAATCCGAATATACTGGTAACGGAGCGCGGTGCCAGCTTCGGCTACAACACTCTCATCTCCGATATGCGCGCACTGCCGATCATGGCGCGAGAAACCGGGACGCCGATCATCTTCGACGCGACCCATTCCGTGCAGCAGCCGGGTGGACAGGGCGGCACGTCAGGTGGCCAGCGAGAGTTCGTCGAGACGTTGGCACGTGCGGCCGTCGCGGTAGGCGTTGCCGGGGTATTCATCGAGACGCATCCCGATCCGGACGCGGCCCCCTCCGACGGGCCGAACATGATTCCACTCTCCAAGCTCGAAGCGCTTTTGCGCACCCTGATGGCGTTTGACGCCGTCGCCAAATCCCATCCCCAGACCTTCTAGTCGTCATCAGGAGACTTCCGTCATGGCCATGATCCAGGACATCCTCGCACGCGAGATTCTCGACAGTCGCGGCAACCCGACCGTCGAGGTCGACGTCGTTCTCGAAGACGGCTCCTTCGGCCGCGCCGCCGTCCCGTCCGGGGCATCGACGGGCGCGCACGAGGCCGTCGAGCTTCGCGACAAGGACGAGCGCTATGGCGGCAAGGGCGTTCGCAATGCCGTCATGGCCGTCAACGACGAGATCGCCGACACCCTGACGGGGCTCGATGCCGAAGAGCAAACGGCGATCGACGAGACGCTGATTGCGCTCGACGGCACGCCTAACAAGGCGCGGTTGGGCGCCAACGCGATCCTCGGCGTCTCTCTCGCCGTCGCCAAGGCCTCGGCGGAGAGCGCCGCGCTTCCGCTCTTTCGCTATGTCGGCGGCGTCTCGGCTCGCACGCTTCCCGTGCCCATGATGAACGTCATCAACGGCGGCGCGCATGCCGACAACCCAATCGACTTTCAGGAATTCATGATCATGCCGGTGGGAGCGTCGTCGATCTCGGAGGCCGTCCGCTGCGGCGCCGAAATCTTCCATGCGCTGAAGAAGACGCTGGCAGCGGACGGACACAACACCAATGTCGGGGACGAGGGCGGATTCGCGCCCAACCTGCCCTCTGCCGTCGCCGCGCTCGAATACGTCTCCCGTGCGGTCGAAGCCTCGGGCTACAAGATGGGCGACGAGGTCGTCTTCGCCCTCGACACCGCCTCGACCGAATTTTTCAAGGACGGGCAGTATCATCTCGACGGGGAGGGCCGAGTGCTCTCGTCCGATGAGCTCGTCGCCTATTACGAGCAGCTCTGCCGCGATTTCCCCATCGTCTCCATCGAAGACGGCATGGCGGAGGACGACTGGGACGGCTGGAAGGCTCTCAACGCAGCCCTCGGCAAGACCGTCCAGCTCGTTGGCGACGATCTTTTCGTCACCAATACCGAGCGCTTGTCGCGCGGTATCGCGGAAGAGGCGGCCAACTCGATCCTCGTGAAGGTAAACCAGATCGGTACGCTGACCGAGACCCTCGCGGCGGTCGATATGGCCCACCGTGCGGGCTTTACAGCCGTGATGTCGCATCGCTCGGGAGAGACCGAGGACAGCACGATCGCCGACCTCGCCGTCGCGACGAACTGCGGGCAGATCAAGACGGGCTCACTGGCGCGATCAGACCGCTTGGCGAAGTACAACCAGTTGATCCGTATCGAGGAATTGCTGGAGGATAGCGCTATTTATCCAGGCGCGAGCGTAGTGCGCGGGCGCCGCTAGACCGAATTGCAACGCTCCGAGCGGCGCTCGAATTAACCATCTGTCAAGGCGTTGATTCGATCCTCGATCGGGTCCTTATTGACGACGGATCGAGCGGTCGGGAGAGTGTGATGCGTGCGCGACAGAGCCTTGGAACGAGGCTTGCCAAGGCGGCGGTCATCCCGTTGTTGACGATCATGGGCGTGGTCTATTTTGCGGGCCACGCCGTCTATGGCGACTATGGCCTCGATGCGAAGATGCGTCTGGAGCGCGAGACGGAGACAGCCCGCCGCGAACTCCTTCTCGTAAGGGAAGAGCGACAACGGCTGGAGCGCAATGTCGCGCTGATGCGACCCGAGAGCCTCGACCCCGACCTTCTCGAAGAACGCGTACGCGCCACGCTTCAACTCGTCGGCCCCGACGATGTCATGGTTCTCACTACGTCCGGTCGGTAGAGAAACCCCTAGATTTGCTGCGCTGCAGCACGTCTTTACAGACGTCTCGCGTTGACAGCGCCTTTGCTTCATCGCATGTCCCGCCCTACCTGTTATACGACGTTAGTCGGGTGCGTTCACCACGTACTCGTCCCGTTCGAACCCCGAGGTAGGCCCATGGCAGCTGCGTCCGGCACGCGTTCCAAATCGACCCGCGGCACGAGCGCGAAGGGCGGCGACAAGCCGACTGGTGCGGGCGGCGCAGGCGCGAATCTTCCGGAGCTCGACAAGGACCAGGCCCATTCCGCCTACAAGGACATGCTGCTCATCCGCCGGTTCGAAGAGAAGGCCGGTCAGATGTACGGCATGGGCCTCATCGGCGGTTTCTGCCATCTCTATATCGGCCAGGAAGCCGTCGTTGTCGGCATGCAGATGGCGTCGAAGGACGGCGATCAGGTCATCACCGGCTATCGCGACCATGGCCATATGCTCGCGACGGGTATGGACCCGAAGGGCGTGATGGCCGAGCTGACCGGCCGCGAGGGAGGCTACTCCCGCGGCAAGGGCGGCTCGATGCACATGTTCTCCAAGGAGAAGCAGTTCTACGGCGGGCACGGCATCGTCGGTGCGCAGGTCTCGCTCGGCACGGGCCTCGCCTTCGCCAACAACTACCGCGACGACGGCACCGTTTCGATGACCTATATGGGCGACGGCGCCGCCAACCAGGGGCAGGTCTACGAGAGCTTCAACATGGCGAGCCTCTGGAAGCTCCCCGTGGTCTACGTCGTCGAGAACAATCGCTACGCGATGGGCACGAGCATCGAGCGTTCTTCCGCGCAGACCAATTTTGCCAAGCGCGGCGAAGCTTTCGACATTCCGGGCGAACAGGTGGACGGGATGGATGTCCGCATCGTCCTCGAGGCCGGCCGTCGCGCCCTGGAGCATGCCCGCTCGGGCAACGGCCCCTACATTCTCGAGATGCAAACGTACCGTTATCGCGGACACTCCATGTCCGATCCGGCAAAGTACCGGACGCGCGAGGAGGTTCAGCAGATGCGGACCGAGCGCGACCCGATCGAGCACCTCAAGGCGTACATGGCTGAGAAGGGCTATGGCAACGAAGACGAGATGAAGACGATCGACAAACAGGTCCGCGCCGTGGTCGGCGAGGCCGCCGACTTCTCGACCGCAAGCCCCGAGCCCGATCCCAGCGAACTCTACACCGACATCCTGAAAGAGATGGCTGTGGCGGCCGAATAGGCTCCCGATAGAAGCCGCCCCGACCGCAGTTTTCCGAGGAACGCCCGAATGCCGATCGAAGTGCTGATGCCGGCCCTGTCTCCCACGATGGAGGAAGGCAAGCTCGCCAAATGGCTCGTAAAGGAAGGCGACGACGTCTCGTCCGGCGACGTTCTGGCGGAGATCGAGACCGACAAGGCGACGATGGAAGTCGAAGCCGTCGATGAGGGTAAGGTCGGCAAGATCCTCGTCGCTGAGGGGACCGACGCAGTCGCCGTCAACACGCCGATCGCCGTTCTCTTCGGTGAGGGCGAAGATGCCGACAGCGTGGATATGAGCCAGGCGTCGACGTCTGCGGCTGAAGCCGACTCGTCGGATGATCCTGCGGCCGAACAAAAGGTCGCCGAGAACTTGGGCAACGCGACGACGCCGGCTACAGCCGCGCGCGGCGCCGATGCTCCCAAATCGACATCCGCCGCCGCCAATCCGCCGGAGCCGGAGGACGTCCCGACGCCGGATGTGCCCGAGGGCACCGAAATGGTGCAGCAGACGGTGCGCGAGGCCCTGCGCGATGCGATGGCCGAGGAGATGCGCGCCGATGCCGACGTCTTCGTCATGGGCGAGGAGGTCGCGGAATATCAGGGTGCCTATAAGGTGACCCAAGGCCTTCTGCAGGAATTCGGCGCGAAGCGGGTTATCGACACGCCGATCACCGAGCACGGTTTCGCCGGCATTGGCGTCGGCGCGGCGATGTCCGGCCTGAAACCGATCGTCGAATTTATGACGTTCAACTTCGCGATGCAGGCGATCGACCAGATCATCAATTCGGCGGCGAAGACGCTTTATATGTCGGGCGGCCAGATGGGCTCGCCGATGGTCTTCCGTGGGCCGAACGGGGCGGCGGCGCGTGTGGCGGCCCAGCACAGCCAGGACTTCACGGCTTGGTACTCCGCCATTCCGGGCCTCATCGTGCTGTCTCCCTATACCGCGGCCGATGCGAAGGGCCTGTTAAAAGCGGCGATCCGCAATCCAAACCCCGTGGTCTTCCTCGAGAACGAGATCCTCTACGGCCAGACGTTCGACGTGCCGAAGATGGACGACTTCGTTCTTCCCATCGGCAAGGCGAAGATCGAGCGTTCGGGTAGCGACGCGACGATCGTGTCGTTCTCCATCGGAATGACGTACGCGCTCAAAGCGGCCGAGGAACTGGCGGGGCAGGGGATCGACTGCGAAGTCATCAACCTGCGGACCATCCGCCCACTCGATTTCGAGACCGTCATCAAGAGCGTGAAGAAGACCGGACGCCTCGTCACCGTCGAAGAAGGCTACCCGCAAAATGGTATCGGCGCGGAACTCGGCTATCGTGCCACCGCCGAGGCGTTCGATTATCTCGATGCGCCACCAACCCGCGTAACGGGGGAGGACGTGCCGATGCCGTACGCGGCCAATCTCGAGAAGCTCGCACTGCCGTCCGTCGAGAAGGTCGTGGCGGCGGTTCGCGCCGTCACCTATTCCGACTGATGGCAACCGGCGATGAAATCGTATTCGACGACGGTGGCGACGGCGACGTCGAGCGGGTTGAGGGCGAGCTCCTCGTCCTCGCCGTGCGAACCGATGACGGAGACGTGCAGGTGAGCCTCGATCTCGCCTCGATCGACGATGCCGAGGAATGCGGCCAGCTCCTCGCTCTTCTCGCCGTGCAGTTCGCGCGCGGCGGCGCCGAGGTCGGACGCTGGCCGGAGGTCGAAGCGCTCGAGAAGATCAAGTTCGCCTTCGAGAAAGCCTGGACAGAGAACGACTCACCCGGTGCCAACACACTCCTTTCGTAGCGCGCCAGATCACCTGCCGCCCGCTGCCCTTACGAGACGAGATCGACGACGATGCCCATCAATATCCTCATGCCTGCCCTCTCACCGACCATGGAGGAAGGCACGCTGGCCAAGTGGCTCGTGAAAGAGGGTGACGAGGTCTCGTCCGGCGACGTGATCGCCGAGATCGAGACCGACAAGGCGACCATGGAGGTCGAGGCGGTCGACGAGGGTCGGATCGGAAAGATCTTCGTCGCGGACGGCACGGCCGACGTGAAGGTGAACGCCGTCATTGCCGTGCTGCTCGAGGAGGGCGAGGACGCCGGCAGTATCGGCGATACCCCACCCGAAGACGCGAAGGCCGAGAGCGGCGCGCCCGCATCGCTTACCGCCGATGCGCAGGAGGCGCTTGCCGAGCCGGATGGCTACGGCCGCGAAATGAAGGGAGCGCCTGGAACGGGTGGTGGGGAGGTTCCGGCCTCCGTCGCTCCTCCCATGGAACCCCAGAATGCCACTCCGACGACATCTGCCGGCCGCGTCTTCGCCAGCCCGCTGGCCCGTCGCATGGCGGGCGAAGCGAGCATTTCGCTCGACACCATCAAGGGGTCGGGCCCGCACGGTCGGATCGTGAAACGCGACGTGGAAGACGCGATCGCCAATGGTGTTAGTGCACCGAAGGCCAAGGCCGAGCAGACTGCCCCCGCAGCGCCAACCGCCGCGCCCGCCAAGTCCGCGCCGGCGGGTCCCTCCGACGATGCCGTGCGCAGGATGTTCGCGCCCGACTCCTACGAGGAGGTACCGAACGACGGCATGCGAAAAACGATCGCGCGGCGGCTCCTCGAGTCGAAGCAGACCGTCCCGCACTTCTACCTCTCCATGGACTGCAAGCTCGACGCGCTTCTCGACATGCGCAAACAGTTGAACGGTGCGTCACCGGAGATAGACGGAAAGCCGGCTTACAAACTTTCCGTGAACGACTTCGTCATCAAGGCCATGGCCCTGGCGCTGAAGTCGGTGCCGGGCGCGAATGCCAGCTGGACCGAAGCCGCGACGCTCGTTCATAAACATGCCGATGTCGGCGTAGCCGTCGCGATCGAGGGCGGGCTCTTCACGCCGATCATCCGCAGCGCGGAGGAGAAGACCCTCTCGACCATCTCCGCCGAGATGAAGGACTATGCCAAGCGGGCACGCGACCGGAAGTTGAAGCCGGAGGAGTATCAGGGCGGCACGACGTCGATCTCCAATCTCGGCATGTTCGGCATCAAGAACTTCCAAGCGATCATCAACCCGCCGCACGGCACCATCCTTTCCGTCGGCGCGGGCGAGCGTCGGCCGGTCGTCGAGGGCGACACCGTCGTCATCGCGACGGTCATGTCCGTCACGCTCTGCTGCGATCACCGCGTGGTCGATGGTGCGCTCGGCGCGGAACTGCTTGGGGCGTTCAAGGGCTACATAGAGGCTCCGATGAGCATGCTCGTCTGACAGCACCTACCGAAATATCGGAGAATGAGGCCGCTGCGGGAGACTGCAGCGGCCTTTTTCGTGCGCGTTCGTCAGCACCCCTATCTAGCCGGTGCGAGGTTGCTCCGTCACGGGACTCTCTCGGCAAACGTCCAATCACCCTGGTCGGAGAAACAACGGACATGGGAAGGCCATCTCAACGTCCGTCTTCTAAGAAGGGTACAGCACATCAGCTCGCTGTCCGCCGACGCACGCTGCTGCGGAGAAGCATCACAGGCTGGAATGAAAGCCTTCGGGGGTAAGCTTCTGGGCAACGACCGCTCGCAGTCTAAATCGCCGATCTCGTCCTTCCTTTGTTCCGGCCCCTGTTAACAACCGGATCTTCACCCGTGTCGGCCTGAATTCCTAAAGACTATGTACCTAGAACGGATGTGCGTGACATCCTCCGCGAGGTCTGGCACGCAGACCAAAACCTTCTGGGAGAATGATGATGACGTCGGACGCGATTCACTTCGGAGCGGAAGCCGACGAGCATCATGGCTCGATACTGGAGCGCATTCTCACGCTCGAACTCGTGCGGGTCGCCGAGCGCGCGGCCGTGGCTGCGGCGCGAATGCGGGGGCGGGGCGATGAGAAGGCTGCCGACCAGGCTGCCGTCGACGCGATGCGCAAGGAACTGAACCGGCTGCCTATCGACGGAACGGTCGTCATCGGCGAAGGCGAGCGCGATGAGGCGCCGATGCTCTATATCGGGGAGAAGGTCGGCACCAAGAAGGGCCCGAAGGTCGATATCGCGCTCGATCCTCTCGAAGGCACGACACTCTGCGCGAAGGACCTGCCGAACTCCCTCGCCGTCATCGCTTTCGCCGAAGGCGGCGGGCTCCTTAACGCGCCGGACGCCTATATGGACAAGATCGCCGTCGGAGCGGGCTATGCCGATGGCGTGATCGACATCGATCTCGATCCGGCGGAGAATGTCCGCCGCGTCGCGGAAGCCAAGGGCGTGCCGATCGCGGAACTTGGGTGCTGCATCCTCGACCGCCCTCGCCACGCGGTTCTGATCGACAAGGTGCGCGCCACCGGCGCGACCATCCGGTTGATCGGCGACGGCGACGTGGCGGGGATCATCCACACGACGGACCCCGAAGAGACGGGGATCGACCTCTATATGGGGATCGGCGGTGCGCCGGAGGGTGTGCTTGCGGCAGCGGCGCTACGATGCATCGGTGGGCAGATGCAGGCGCGCCTCGTCATGTATTCCGATGAGCAGCGCGCACGGACCATCGCAATGGGCGTCGAGGATCCGGACGCGATCATGACGCAGTTCGACATGGCCAAAGGCGATGTGATGTTCGCCGCGTCAGGCGTGACGGATGGCAATCTGCTGCGGGGCGTGCAGTTCAAGAAGCAGGGCATTATGACCGAGACGGTCGTCATGCGCTCCTCCACCCGGACGCAGCGGTTCATCCGCGCGGAGCATCACGAGGACGCGAAGTTCATCTGATGGATCGCACCGAAGCGCTCCAAAGCCGGTCCGCCACTCTTGCGCTTTCGCCGAGACGACAGATGTTGCTCCAATGCTGGCAGATCCATCGCATGCGACGCGCGTTCTCGTAGATCACTCCTTCACCGGGCGGACGTGGACCGACCCGGCATCGGACGCCGTCGTACGGACCGGCCTCGCCATAGCACAGCGGCATGGGCTGCCGGACGCCGTCGCGCGCCTACTCGCTATCAGGGGGATCGCGGACGGGGATGTCGCGGACTATCTCGATCCGACCCTTCGTCGCCTGCTGCCTGATCCGAGCCGCCTTCAGGCAATGGACGCGGCGGCCGAGCGCTTAGCGGATGCAATCCGGCGGCGGGAAGCCGTCGCCATCTTCGGCGACTACGATGTCGATGGCGCCGCCTCGTCGGCACTCCTCGCTCGCTTCCTGAGGCATCACGGTCTCGATCCGCAGATCCACATTCCAGACCGCATCACCGAGGGCTATGGCCCCAACCCCGCGGCGATCGAAAGTCTTGCGGCTCGGGGCGCGAGCCTTCTGGTTACCGTGGACTGCGGCACCTCCGGACACGCCCCGTTGGCCCACGCGAAGGCGATCGGCCTGGACGTCGTCGTTCTCGACCATCATCAGACGGACGAAAACCTGCCTGACGTTCTGGCGCTGGTGAATCCGAACCGGCCGGACTGCACGAGCGGGCAGGGGCACCTCTGCGCGGCGGGCGTCGTCTTCCTGACCTTGGTCGCCATTGCCCGGCTATTGCGGGCCGATCCGCCGGAAGGCTACGAGGCCGCGCCGCTGCTCGAATGGCTCGATCTCGTCGCGCTCGCGACGGTCTGCGACGTCGTCCCACTCGTCGGCCTCAACCGCGCCTTCGTCGTGAAGGGGCTCACGGTGATGGGGCGGCGGATGAGTCCGGGGCTTGCGGCGCTCCAGGATGTCGGGCGGGTGAGCGGCGTGCTGACGCCCTATCATCTCGGCTTCGTCCTTGGTCCTCGCATCAATGCCGGCGGGCGCATCGGCCGTGCCGAACTCGGCAGCCTCCTGTTGACGACCGACGATCCCGCCGTCGCGCTTCGCTACGCTGGCGAACTCGACGCCCTCAATGCCGAGCGGCAGGCGATGGAAGCCGAGATGTTGCAGGCCGCGCTGGCCGACGCGGAACGCACCGTCGCGGCCGATCCCGATGTGGCGGCGCTCGTGATCGAGAACTCCGGCTGGCATTCCGGCTTGGTTGGGTTGCTAGCCTCTCGCGTCAAAGATCGCTTCCGCCGCCCGGTCATCGCCGTCGCGGTTCGTGGAGAGACGGGCACGGGGTCCGGCAGGTCGGTCGACGGCGTGGACCTCGGCGAGGCCATCCGCAGTGCGGTCGCGGAAGGACTGCTGGAGAAGGGCGGCGGGCACGCGATGGCCGCGGGACTGACGATACCTGCCGCCAATATCGATGCGTTTCGTGGCTTTCTCAATGCTCGGGTTGCAGAAGCTTGGCAGGCCGCGCGATCAGCGGAAGCGATCTCGATAGACGCCACCATATCCGCTGGCGGTGCCAACCTCGAAATGGTCGGCACGCTCGACCGCGCGGGTCCCTTCGGCGCGGGCAACCCGTCCCCCATGGTCATGCTTCCGAACCATACCGTCGCTCGTGCCGAAGTCGTCGGGGGGCGCCATGTCAAGCTGCGCTTCTCGGCCGACGGGAAGAGCGTCGAGGCAATCGCATTCCGCGCGGCCGACGCGCCGCTCGGCGAAGCCCTTCTTGCGGCCTATGGCCAGCGCGTCCACGTCGCCGGAACGCTTCGGATCGACAGATGGGGCGGGCGGGAGAAGGTCTCCATGCATGTCGTAGACGCCGCCCCGGCGGACAGGTGACGTGGCGCAACCGGGCCTTGCGGTGTGCGCCGCTGCGGGCTACGCCTCCGCGCGATGAACGATCCCGCACATTCCGGCACACGCGTCGGGCTCTATCCCGGTAGCTTCGATCCGCTGACGCTCGGCCATGTCGACGTCATGGTTCGCGCCGCCGCATTGGTAGACCGGCTCGTTGTCGCGATCGGCGTTCACCCCGGAAAGACGCCGATGCTCGACGTCGCGACCCGAACGGCGCTGATCGATCGCGAGATTTCGGAGCGCGGCTTGTCGGCGGAAGTTTCGACCTTCGACAGCCTCGTGACGGCGCATGCCGTGGATCTCGGCGCGAGCGTCATCTTTCGCGGCGTGCGGGGCGGGCTCGATCTCGATTACGAAATGCAGATGGCCGGAATGAACGCAGGGCTGGCTCCAGGCGTTCAGACCGTGTTCGTGCCGGCCAGTCCCGGCATGGGGCATATCGCCGGCACCCAGGTGCGCCAGATCGCGCGTATGGGCGGCGACGTGTCCGGCTTCGTGCCGCGCCGTACCGTAGACGCTTTGAAGGCCGCTATCGCGGCCAAATCCTAGGAGAGTTTCATGATCCTCAAGACAATGATGCTGGCCGCAGCGACCAGCTTGCTTGCCATGGCCGCCGCGCCGACCGCCGCACAGGCCCAGGACACCATCCTGATGGAGACGACCAAGGGTCCCGTCACCATCCGCCTCCGCCCCGACATCGCGCCGCAGCATGCCGCGCGCATCAAGGAGCTGGCCGCCGACGGCTTCTACGACGGCATCATCTTCCACCGCGTGATCGATGGTTTCATGGCGCAGACCGGCGATCCGACGGGCACCGGCATGGGCGGATCCGACAAGGCGGACCTGCCGGCCGAGTTCTCGTCCGAGCCTTTCGTGCGCGGCACCATCGGTATGGCGCGCTCCAACAACCCGAACAGCGCCAACAGCCAGTTCTTCATCATGTTCGACGAAGGCAGCTTCCTCAACGGCCAGTACACGGTCATCGGCGAGGTCGTCGATGGCATGGACACGATCGACGCGATCAACAAGGGCGAGCCGCCGCGCGACCCCGACTCGATCGTCTCCATGCGCTTGCAGGACTAAAGCGACCGAAAGGCCGGGTGCCGTGCGCGTCGATCTCTTCGACTTCGATCTTCCGCAGGACAGGATCGCACTTCGCCCGGCCGAACCGCGCGAGAGCGCACGCCTGCTCGACGTCGACCCACGGCGCGATCCCGTACTGATCGACCGTACCGTGGGCGATCTCCCGACCGTGCTGCGGCCGGGCGATCTTTTGATCGCCAACGATACACGGGTCATAAAGGCCCAATTGCATGGCATCCGCACGCGAAACGACATCGACGCGAGGATCGGTGTCACACTCCACAAGCGTTTGGCCGGCGATAGCTGGGCGGCATTCGTCCGGCCGGCCAAGAAGCTTGCGGTCGGCGAGACCGTCCATTTCGGCGACACCTTGAGCGCAACCGTCGAAGCGCTTGACGCCGGAGAGGCCCGGCTGCGCTTCTCCCAGAACGGAATGGCCCTCGACACCGCGATCGAGACCGTCGGCGAAATGCCGCTCCCGCCCTATATCGCGTCGAAGCGAAAGCCAGATGCGCAGGACGAGGCGGACTATCAGACCCGTTTCGCTGCAAAGTCCGGCGCCGTGGCAGCGCCTACGGCCGGGCTCCACGTCACGGACGCGCTACGCGATGCACTCGTGGCCGCAGGTGTCGCGATAGAGACCGTCACGCTCCATGTCGGCGCGGGCACCTTCCTGCCGGTCAAGACCGACGACACCGACGCGCATCGAATGCACGCCGAATGGGGCACCGTTTCCAATGACGTCGCGGCCCACATAGCCCATACGCGCGCTGCGGGAGGGCGCGTCGTCGCTCTCGGGACGACGAGCCTGCGTATCCTCGAATCGTCCCTCGATGCCGATGGCGATGTGACCGCCTTCGAGGGCGATACCGACATCTTCCTTACGCCCGGCGTGCCGATCCGGTCGGTCGATGCGCTCCTCACCAACTTCCATCTGCCGCGCTCGACACTCTTCATGCTAGTTGCAGCCTTCTCCGGGCTGGAGACGATGCAGAGCGCCTACCGGCACGCCATCGCGACCGGCTATCGCTTCTACTCCTACGGCGACGCCTGCCTTCTCGCCAACACGAGTCCACGATGACGATCGGCTTTACGCTGGATGCTGCGGACGGCAGGGCCCGCGCCGCGACGCTCACTCTCGCTCATGGCGAGGTTCGAACACCCATCTTCATGCCGGTCGGGACCGCGGCGACGGTGAAATGCATGTATCCGGGGCAGGTGAGGGCGCTCGGCGCCGACATCGTTCTCGGCAACACCTACCACCTCATGCTGCGCCCGACGGCCGAACGCATCGCCAAGCTCGGCGGCCTCCACACGTTCATGAAGTGGCCACATCCGATCCTGACCGACTCCGGCGGGTTTCAGGTCATGTCGCTATCCGGCATCCGCAAGATCGACGAGACTGGCGTGCAGTTCCGCTCTCATCTCGACGGCTCCAAGCACGACATGAGCCCGGAACGGAGCGTCGAGATCCAGCATCTCCTCGGTTCCAACATTACGATGCAGCTCGACGAACTGGTCGAGCTGCCGAACGAGCCGGCCGTCATCGAAGCCGCGATGGAGCGCTCGCTTCGTTGGGCGGGGCGATGCAAGGACGCCTTCGCACGCCGGGAGGGCTACGGCCTCTTCGGCATCACGCAAGGCGGCACGGACGAGGCGTTGCGACGGCGATCGGCTGAAGGCCTCACCGGTATCGGCTTCGATGGCTATGCGATCGGAGGCCTCGCCGTCGGTGAGCCGCAGGACGTGATGTTCCGGACGATCGAGGCGAACGTCGCCCATCTGCCGGAGGAGCGGCCTCGCTATCTCATGGGCGTCGGAACGCCGGACGACATTCTCGGCGGCATTGCACGGGGTGTCGACATGTTCGACTGCGTCATGCCCACGCGGTCCGGTCGGCATGGGCAAGCCTTCACGCGTTTCGGACGGGTGAACCTGCGCAACGCACGCCACGCCGACGACCCGCGACCGCTGGACGAAACAAGCGACTGCGAAGCGACGAGCGGCTATAGCCGCGCCTACCTCCACCACCTCGTTCGCAGCAACGAGCCGCTCGGCGGCATGCTCGTCACCTGGAACAATCTCGCCTACTATCTGGCGCTCGTGCGCGGCGCGCGCGAGGCGATCATCGACGGGGCGTTCTTCGACTACGCGGCGGCCACGCGCGAAGGCTGGGCGCGCGGCGACCTGGCCCCGGTCGACTAGATCCCGACCCCGGAACCCTTGATGAGCTGGCAGCCGGTGATGCGTAGCGAGCCGTCGTCCTGCGCTTGAAGCGTGTAGAGCGCGACCCAGTCCTGCCCCTTCGGTCCGGTCAGCCGGACTTCCTGAAGCAGCTGACCGCCGCGCTCGGCGAACTTACCGAAGCGGACGTTGGAGGGGCGATAGACCGGCAGATAGCCGCTCCGCACCATGTCCATGAAGCGTCCGGGCGATCCGAAGTAGGACTGGATGCTCGGCGCGGCGAACCCATAGGCCGTTGCCGCGTCGTCCGCCATGAAGGCCGCCATTTGAGACTGGATGGTTTCCTGCACTTGTGCATTCAGACCCTCGGCCAATGCGGCGGGGGCCACCAGCAATCCGGCGCCTACAATCGCGCCCATGAGTTTTTGCCTAAAGTTCATCGTCGTCGCCTCCCGATACCAACGTGCCAAGCTACGATGGTAGAGCTCCCGAGGATGCGGACAATCCCGAACCGGGCGCACCAAGGCGTGTCCTTTAGGCAATTGATCGACGCCCGCACTTCCTGTAGCTAGGCCGCGAGCGCGTAGCTCAGCTGGTAGAGCATCTGACTTTTAATCAGACGGCCGCGGGTTCGAGCCCCGTCGCGCTCACCATAAGTGCCTGTACCAGCGGGGCATTCCGGCGACCGTGCGGATCGCCACTGCGGCTCGGCTTCGTACGCGCTCACTTACTCGTATCGTCCTCTAGGCATGGCTGCAGCCTTGGCCATCACGCGCGCCGGCCTCGACCACCCGCGTCAAACGCGGCAAGTTGCCCGCCTTCGGGAATGTGATGGGGGTAGGCGGGTGGCGATCGAGACGATTCAGTATCTCACGACGATCCGGTTCGGGGAGGGTGCCTCTCGGGACCTGCCGGTCGAACTCGAGGGAATGGGTGTATCCCGGCCGCTCGTCGTCACCGACGCGGCGCTGCGCGCTCTCGGGCTTGTCGATCGCCTGGTCGAGGGAATTGCACCCGCACCGCCGGTCTTCGACGGCACGCCTTCGAACCCGACCGAAGAGGCGGTCAACGATGCGGCGGCATTCTACGAAGAGACCTCGTGCGACGGTATCGTCGCCATCGGTGGCGGATCGCCGATCGACCTGGCGAAAGCCGTAGCGCTCCGGGTGACGCATCACGGACCTCTCTCGCAGTACGCCGTCATCGAAGGAGGTCTAACCCGCATCACGGATCGCGTCGCGCCGGTGATTGCGATTCCGACGACGGCGGGAACGGGCTCGGAAGTCGGTCGCGCATCGCTGCTGACGCTCGCCGATGGCCGCAAGCTCGGATTGATCAGCCCGCATCTCATCCCGCGCCTCGCGATCTGCGACCCCGAGCTGACCTACTGTCTCCCGCCCGGACTAACGGCGGCGACGGGCATGGACGCGATCACGCACTGCATCGAAACCTATCTGAGCCCGAGGGTGAACCCGCCCGCCGAAGCCATCGCGCTCGACGGTTTGCGCCGCTGCTGGACGCAGATCAAGCGGGCGGTGTCCAACGGTTCCGACAAGGACGCCCGCCGAGACATGCTGATGGGTTCGCTGCAGGGAGGGCTAACGTTCCAGAAAGGACTTGGCGCCGTCCATTCCCTGTCGCATCCGTTAGGCGCTCTTCGCGACGTCAACCCGCATCACGGCACGCTGAATGCGATCCTCCTCCCGCACGTTCTGCGTTTCAATCGTCCGGCGATGGCGGAGAAGACTGCGTTCTTGCGGACGGCCATGATGCTGAGCGCGGGGGACGATCTCGCCGACGCCGTCACAGCGCTGCTTGGCCGCATTGGAATGCCAACGACACTCTCGGAAATCGGCATTCAGCCAAGCGTCTTTCCGGCGATCGCGGAGCACGCCGTCAGGGATCATTCGACGCCGACAAATGTCCGGCCATGTACCGCCGAGGATCTTATCGCGATCCTCCACACCGCCGCCTGAGGCGCGTTAAGACCTCGCTAACCATAAAGCGGTTTGATGCGGATACCGGCCGTGAAATGTCGGCCGACAGCAATGCAGGTTCGACATGTCAGATACCCATCGGATGATCAGCGATCGCGCGTACGCTCTTTGGGAGGACGAAGGTCGCCCCGCCACCCGCGCATCGACACACTGGCTTCGCGCCGAACGCGACGTGCTGGAGATGATGGCCGCGTCTGCCTCTCCGGCGAAACCGAAGCGGGCGCCGCGTAAGCGGGCCGCTCCCAAACGCACTCGAAAGGCGGCCTGAGCCTGGCCGCCGGGCCAGCAATCAGACGAAGGTCGACAGGACTAGCGCCTCGCTCGGGCCCATCATGGCGAGCACGAGCGCAAGCGCGCCCGCGACAAGCATGAGACCGCCGCCGGAAGCGACGAGAAGAAGGCCGATGTCGCCTTCCCGTGAAACATCATTTTCAAACATGGCTGATACTCGGTACGCAGAACGCTACCTCGAGAGGATCGGCTGCCATGATGAAGAAAGCGCTAAACCTGTGAGTAGGTCCCGCCTCGTCGTCGTCCTCGCGGCCGGCAAGGGCACGCGCATGGGCTCGGATAAGTCCAAGGTGCTGCACGAGGTCGCACGGCGCCCGCTCGTCGAGCATGTCCTGCGCGCGTCGATGGCACTGGAAGGCTCGCGGCGGGCGGTCGTGCTCGGGCCCGAGGCGGACGACGCCGAACGTCTCGTTCGATCGGTGGACGAAGGCGCCAGCCTTCACATCCAGCGAGAGCGGCTTGGCACGGGCCATGCCGTCGCTGCCGCGCGGGAGGCAATCTCGGCGGACGGCGTGGTCCTCGTCGTCTTCGGCGACACGCCGCTCATCGCGACCGATACCTTGGCGCGGATGGCCGCCGCTATCGAGGACGGTGCGGGGATTGCGGTCCTCGGTTTCCGGCCAGAGGATCCGACAGGCTACGGTCGGTTGGTGATGAAGGGTGGTGCGCTCGCTGCCATCCGCGAGCACAAGGACGCGACGCCGGAAGAGCGCGCGATCACGCTTTGCAACGGCGGTGCGATGGCGTTTGCGCCGGGCGTGCTTCCGGGCCTGCTCGACCGGTTGCAGAACGACAACGCGTCCGGCGAGTATTACCTTACCGACGCCGTCGAGATCGGCCGGGCGGAGGGCCTTCGCGTAACGACGGTGGAAGGCGCGGTTGCAGACGCTGCGGGCGTCAACACGCCGGCCGACCTCGCCGAGGCGGAGGCCATGATGCAGGACCGCCTGCGCGCGGCGGCGATGGCCGGGGGCGTGACACTGGTCGCGCCGCACACGGTCCATCTCGCTGCCGACACGACGTTAGATCGCGGCGTAGTGGTCGAACCCTATGTCGTCTTCGGTCCCGGCGTCTCGGTCGCACGAAATGCGCGCATACTCGGTTTCTCCCATCTCGAGGGTGCGACTGTTGGCGAGGGTGCGTCCGTCGGACCCTACGCGCGTCTTCGCCCTGGGGCCGATCTTCGGGCGCGTTCGAAGGTCGGAAACTTCGTCGAGGTGAAGGGCGCTGTCTTGCATGAAGGCGCCAAGGCCGGGCATCTGACCTATATCGGCGACGCCGAGGTGGGGGCGGGTGCGAACCTGGGAGCGGGAACGATCTTCTGCAACTATGACGGCTATCTGAAGCACCGCACGACGATCGGACCCAACGCATTCATCGGCTCGAACAGTTCGCTCGTGGCCCCGGTCTCGATCGGTGAAGGCGCCTATATCGGCTCCGGCAGCGTCATCACCGAAGACGTTCCGAACGATGCGCTTGCCATCGGGCGAGGTCGGCAGGCCATCAAGCCGGAACGCGCCACTGCGATCCGGAAGACGCTGGCCGCTCTCAAGGCGCGTCTGAAAGGCTGACACGAAGGCTAACCTGAGTTGAGTTTCTAGGATCGGCCCGGCCGGCTAAGCAGCCGCCGGTCCAAGAGGAGTTGCGTTTCATGTGCGGTATCGTTGGCATTCTCGGGACCTCGGACGTCGCCGAACCCCTCGTGGAAGCGCTAAAGCGGCTAGAGTACCGCGGCTACGATTCCGCCGGTATCGCGACTTTGCACGATGGGACTCTCGACCGGCGACGGGCCTCGGGCAAGCTGCGGCATTTGGAGCGGAAGGTTGAGGACGACCCTCTACCGGGTAGCGTCGGCATCGGCCACACGCGCTGGGCGACACATGGCGGCCCGACCGAGAACAACGCCCACCCGCACGCGGTCGGCAAGGTCGCCGTGGTCCACAATGGCATTATCGAGAACTTCCGCCCGCTTCGCGACGCACTCATCGCCAGGGGCCGGCAACCGCAGACCGAGACGGACACCGAAGTCGTGGCCATGCTCGTCGGCGAGAAGGTCGAGGCCGGCCTATCGCCGCGTGCAGCTGTCGAGGCAATCGTTCCCGCCCTGGAAGGCGCGTTCGCGCTCGCGTTTCTTTTCGCCGATCACCCCGACCTTCTCATCGCCGCCCGGCGTGGCAGTCCACTCGCGATCGGCTATGGCGACGGCGAGATGTATCTCGGCTCCGATGCGATCGCACTCGCGCCTTTCACCAACCGCATTAGCTATCTCGAAGACGGCGACCTTGCCTACCTGACGCGAAGGGGCGTCGAGATCATCGCCGCGAACGGTGAAGCTGTCGCCCGTCCTGTCGCTATCTCGTCGGCCTCGGCGATGATGGTCGACAAGGGCAGCCATCGGCATTTCATGGCCAAGGAGGTGGCCGAGCAGCCGGAGGTCGTCGGGCACACGATTTCCCATTACGCCAATCTACTCGACCAGACGATCGAACTTCCGGACATGGGGCGCGTCGACCTCGCCGCGATCTCGCGGGTCACCGCCTCGGCCTGCGGCACGGCCTATCTCGCCGGTCTGACGGGCAAGTACTGGTTCGAGCGGCTGGCGCGCGTGCCATTCGATATCGACGTCGCATCGGAGTTCCGCTATCGCGAGGCGCCGCTGCCGGAGAACGGACTGTCACTCTTCATTTCGCAATCGGGGGAGACCGCCGATACCCTGGCCGCGCTACGCTACTGCAAGGCGAACGACCAGACGATCGCCAGCGTGGTGAACGTGCTGGAATCGACCATCGCGCGCGAGGCGGACGTGGTGCTGCCGACGCTTGCCGGGCCGGAGATCAGCGTCGCCTCGACCAAGGGCTTCACCTGTCAGCTCGCGACACTCTTCTGCCTCGCCCTCGGCACCGCAAAGGCGCGCGGGGCGGTCTCCGACGAACGTCTGGCCGAACTTCTCGGGATACTCCAGAGCGTTCCGCGCCTGATGAACGAAGCGATGCAGGGTGAGGCCGAGATCGATCGCATCGCCCGCGACATTTCACGCGCGCGCGACGTCCTCTACCTCGGACGGGGGCTTAGCTATCCGCTGGCGATGGAGGGCGCGCTAAAGCTCAAGGAGCTCAGCTACATCCACGCGGAGGGCTATGCCGCCGGCGAGCTGAAGCACGGCCCCATCGCCCTCGTGGACGAGCATACGCCGGTGATCGTGATCGCGCCCTTCGACGACCTCTTCGAGAAGACGGTCTCCAATATGCAGGAGGTCGTCGCCCGCGGTGGTCGCGTCGTTCTCATCACGGACGCGGACGGAGCGTCGAGCGCGGCGGGGACTGCCCAGGAAACGATCATCATGCCCAAGATCGATCCGTTGCTGACACCCTTGGTCTATGCTGTTCCGATCCAGCTTTTGGCCTATCATGCCGCGGTGCACATGGGCACGGACGTCGACCAGCCTCGCAACCTCGCCAAATCGGTGACGGTGGAGTAGGCCCGGGGCGGGATGAGGGAACGAGATGTCAGCCAAACGCGCCGCGCGCGTCCCGAAGGGCGGCAAGCCCCGCAAGCTCGAGCCGAAGCGTAGCCGCCTCGCGACCAGACTGCGCAATTATTTCCTGACCGGCCTCGTCATCGCCGCGCCGATCAGCATTACGATCTACCTGACCTGGTCGTTCATCAACGCAGTCGATCGGTTCGTAAAGCCGCTCATTCCGCGCATCTACAACCCGGAAACCTACCTGCCCTTCGGTCTGCCGGGGCTCGGGCTCATCTTCGCCTTCGTCTTCCTCGTCCTTCTCGGCTTCCTGACAGCGAGCCTCATCGGTCGCTCGATCGTCCATTTCGGTGAGAGCCTCGTCGATTCGATGCCCTTCGTGCGCACGATCTATCGCGCGCTGAAGCAGATTTTCGAGACGGTCCTTAGCCAGACGAACAACTCGTTCCAGCATGTCGGCCTTATGGAATATCCCCGCAAGGGCGTCTGGGCGATCGTCTTCGTCTCGACTGACGCGGACGGTGAGGTGCCCCACAAGGTCGCCGACCGAACGGACGACCACGAGCCGATGCTCGCCGTCTTCATGCCCTCGACGCCCAACCCGACCACGGGCTTCCTGATGATCGTGCCGGAGCGCGACGTGATCCTGCTCGACATGACGGTGGAGGAGGCGGCGAAGTTCGTCATCTCCGCAGGGCTGGTTACGCCCGACTACGAGCCTGTCGGCGACACGGCAGCGGACCGGGTGGCGGACGTTGTCAATGAGGCGGCGAACGAGCTGGAGCGGCGGCGGATCGAAAGCGATGCGGCGTAGTTTTCAGTAATCGCGGGCGTTTACCAACCTGGCAAACTGCCCCGCCACCGTTGGATCTGGTATGTATTCCTGCCCGCAGGTGTCATTTTCGGGCACCGACCGGAGAATCCACGGCGCGATAAGGTAGTGAAACGCGGCTCTTCAAGGCGGTCGCCTTCGACGGGATTGTCGATGCGAACCTAGAGATACACGACCGCCGCTCTGGACCCTCGGGTCGGTGCCCGAGAATGACGGGTAGGAGAGGGCGGGGATCAAGCATCGGTTCGCGGGAACGGCTCGATCCTACCCCGCCTCCAGCAACCGCACCGCCTGATCCTTCTCGAAAAGATAGAGCAGCATCCGCAGCGCCTCGCCGCGCTCGCTTGTGAGCTTCGGGTCGCGGCCAAGGATCAGCCGCGCGTCGTCGCGGGCGACCTCTATATACTCGGGCCTGATCTCCGCATTGCCAATCCGGGAGACGGCGCCGCCGCTCTGACGGGTACCTAGAACGTCGCCTTCGCCGCGCAGGTCGAGATCGGCCTCAGCGATGACGAAGCCGTCTTCCGTCTCGCGGAGCGTCTCGAGCCGCTTGCGGGCCGTCTCGCCGAGGGGGGACTTGTAGAGGAGAAGGCAGGTGCTCTTCTCGGAGCCGCGACCGACCCGGCCGCGCAACTGATGCAGCTGCGCGAGGCCGAACCGCTCGGCATGCTCGATCACCATAATCGTCGCCTCGGGCACGTTGACGCCGACTTCGATCACGGTCGTGGCGACCAGGACGACGGCCTGACCGGACGCGAAACGGGCGACCGCGGCGTCTTTCTCCGCCGGCTTCATGCGCCCGTGCACCAGCGCGACCCTGTCGCCGAAGCGGCGGGCGAGCATCGTGTGCCGCGCTTCGGCCGCTGATACGTCGAGAAGGTTCGACTCTTCGACGAGCGGGCAGACCCAGTAGATGCGTTGCCCGTTGAAGACCGCGCGGTCGAGCCCCGCGACGACTTCGTCCAGCCGCTCCACTGACGCCGTCCGCGTGTCGATCGGTTTGCGGCCGGCCGGCTTTTCCGTCAGCAGCGAGACATCCATATCGCCGAAATGGGTCAGCACGAGCGTACGCGGGATGGGTGTCGCGGTCATCACGAGAAGGTCTACGCCTTCGCCTTTGGCCGAAAGCGCCAAGCGTTGGTGGACGCCGAAGCGGTGCTGCTCGTCGACCACGGCGAGACCGAGCTTTCGGAATGTCACGCTCGACTGGAAGAGCGCGTGCGTGCCGACGACCAACTGGATCGACCCGTCTGCCAAACCGAGCTCGATACCCTGCCGCTCGCGCCCCTTGTCGCGCCCGGTCAGGCAGGCGATCTCGATGCCGGCGGCCACGCAAAGCGGACGCAGCGTCTCGAAATGCTGGCGCGCGAGGATTTCGGTCGGCGCCATCATCACGGCCTGATAGCCGGCCTCGACCGCCGTTGCCATCGCGAGGAGCGCAACGACCGTCTTGCCGCTGCCGACATCGCCTTGGAGGAGCCGCAGCATCCGTTTGTCGGATTGGAGGTCGCCGTGGATGTCGGCCAGGGCGTGGCGCTGCGCGTTCGTCAGCGAAAAGGGCAGGGCGGCCTCGACCTTCGCGCCGAGCGATCCGTCACCCGTCAGCGCCCGTCCGCGCGGACGCCGCATCTGCTGCCGCACGAGCGCGAGGCTCAGCTGACCGGCCAGCGCTTCGTCGAAGCCGATCCGGCGCCGATCGATCGTATCGGTACCGACGTCGGTGGGCGCCTCGGGCGCGTGCGTGCGGCGCAGTGCCGCGTCGAAGCTGGGCCAACCCTGCTTCTTCAGCCACGCCGCGTCCTGCCATTCGGGTAAGTCGGGCAGCTCTTCGAGAGCCGCCGCTACCGCCTTTCGCAGGGGCTTGCCGGTCAGCCCGGCCGTCATCGGATAGACCGGCTCGACCGCCGGCAGGTCAGCCTCCTGCTCAAGCGGCACGACGTAGTCCGGATGGACGATCTGGACGCTGTCGCGGTAGATCTCGATCCGTCCGCTGACCAACCGCTCCTCACCGACCGGCAGTATCGTCTCGGCGGTCTTGGCACCCATGTTGAAGAAGACGATCTGAAGTTCGCCGGTGCCATCGCTGGCGTGGACGCGATAGGGCGCCCGCCGATTGCCGGGCTGTGGCGCGCTGTGCCGGTCGACGCGTATCCGCAGCGTCGCCAGTGTCCCATCCTGCGCCTGACTGACGAGCGGCCGGGCGCGGCGATCGATCACACCGGTCGGCAGGTGGAAGAGGAGATCGCCGACATTCGCCTGCCGCTCCACGCCGGATGGCACGAGCAACTTGTCGAGCAACGCGGCCATCTTCGGTCCGATACCGGGCAGCGTCTCGACGGAGGCGAAGAGTGGGTTGAGGATTGCGGGGCGCACGCTAACTCTGAGTTTCTTGGGCTCTCGGACAAGGGTACGTCGGGGCGGCGGGCTGACGGACGGCTCGGCATCCGATATGACCCCGCCACCCTATCGCCCGCCACTCCGTCGCCTGCAAGGCTATCACATGACCGACGCCGCTCCGCTCGACACGCGCCGCCGCCGCCTGACGTTCCACGCCTGGCATCGCGGCATTCGCGAGATGGACCTTCTGTTCGGACGCTTCATGGACGCACACGTCCGCGCGATGACCGATCCGGAGCTAGACGAGATCGAGGCGCTGATGCGCTTGCCAGACCAGGAATTGCTCAAGTGGATCGACGGGCGCGAAGTCAGCGCCGGCCAATCAGAACCTCGCCCTCATCGAGCGGATCCGCGCTTATAGCGTCGCCAATCCGGTCACGTCCGATTCCAGCACGGCGCATTGATCCGATGAAGCTGCCCGACCTCAAAGGTGCCGGCTCGACACTGTTCGGCGGCGTTGCCGACGGCATGGTCGGACTCGTCCTCGGCGATCTCGCACAGGGGCGGGACGTTCCCGTCCTTGCGGTGGTGCGCGATGCGGAGCGGGCTCGCGGCGTGCGGGCCGGTCTGACGTTCTTCGCGCCGACGGTTCGGGTCGTCACCGTTCCCGCATGGGACTGCCTGCCCTACGACCGCGTCTCCCCGTCTCCCGATGTGGCGGCGCGCCGGGTGTCGGCTCTCAGTGAGGTCGCGGCCGGGCTGAGCGGTCCTTGCGTCGTGTTGACGACGGCCAACTCAATCATTCAGCGTGTGCCGCCGGTCGACGCGATGCGGACGCAGTCCCTCCACGCGAAGCCTGGCGAGTCGGTCGGCATGGACGACCTCGTTGCCTGGCTCGAGGGCAAGGGGTTCATGCGGACCTCGACCGTGCGCGAGACCGGCGAATATGCCGTGCGCGGCGGCATTCTCGACCTTTGGGCGCCGGGTGAGGAGGCGCCGGTCCGCCTCGACTTCTTCGGCAACACGCTGGAGACCGTCCGCACCTTCGATGCGCAGACGCAGCGAACGGTGGCACCGCTGAAGGCGCTCGACCTCGTGCCGATGAGCGAGGTGCCGCTCAATCCGGAAACCATCAAGCGTTTCCGCCAGAGCTATGTGGCCACGTTCGGCGCAGCCGGGCCGGACGATGCCCTCTATACCGCCATATCCGAGAGCCGCCGGTTTGCTGGCGCAGAGCACTGGATGCCACTCTTCTACGAAGAGCTCGGCTCCCTTTTCGACTACCTCCCGAACAGCCCCGTCGTGCTGGAGCCGCTTATCGAGGAAGCGCTCGCGGAGCGAGACGAGCAGGTCCACGACTACTACCAGGCCCGCAAGCGGACTTCGGAAGCCGCGGCCGGGGCGGTGCCCTACAAGCCGCTGGAGCCCGATGCGCTCTATATGGGCGAAGTCGAGTTGAAGGAGGCGCTCGGCGAGCGCCGCTCGATCCGTTTGACACCCTTCGCGCAGGAAGGACGCGAGGCCGTCGATCTCGGGGGGCGTGAAGGCCGCAGCTTCGCGGCCGAGAGGGCCGATGAGAACGCAAACGTGTTCGACGCCGTCATCGCACATCTTCGCGAACGGCAGAAGGCGGGTAAACGTGCTTCGGTCGCCTGCTGGTCCGAGGGTTCGCGCGACCGCATGGCCGCCGTTCTGCAGGATCGCGGCATTGGCGCAACGGTGAACGTGTCGTCATGGGTCCAGTTGCAGGGACTCGGTAGAAAAGAGATCGGCCTCTCGGTCCTAAGCCTGGAGAGCGGGTTCGAGACGCCGCAATTCGCGATCATCGGCGAGCAGGACGTTCTCGGCGACCGAATCGTGCGCAACAAGCGTAAGTCGAAGCGTGGGGCGGACGTGCTGACCGAGGCCACGAGCCTCGATGTCGACGATTACATCGTCCACGTCGAACACGGCATCGGCCGGTTCGTCGGGCTGAAAACGATCGATGTCGGCAACGCGCCGCATGACTGTCTCGAAATCCACTATGCGGGCAACGACAAGCTCTATTTGCCCGTCGAGAATATCGAGCTTCTGAGCCGCTATGGCTCCGAAGATGCCGGCGTGAACCTCGATCGGCTCGGCGGTGTCGGCTGGCAGAACCGGAAGGCGAAGCTGAAAGGCCGCTTGCGCGACATGGCCGCCAAGCTGATCGAGATCGCCGCCGCCCGCGCGCTCCGTGATGCGCCTATCCTCACACCGCCCGAAGGCGTGTGGGACGAGTTCAACGCGCGCTTCCCCTATGAAGAGACGGACGACCAGCAGAACGCCATCGACGCTGTGCTAGAGGACATGGCCAAAGGCCAGCCGATGGACCGCTTGATCTGCGGCGATGTCGGGTTCGGCAAGACGGAGGTCGCACTTCGCGCCGCCTTCGTAGCCGCGCTGTCGGGTAAGCAGGTCGCTGTCGTCGTGCCGACGACGCTCCTCGCGCGCCAGCACTACAAGAATTTCGTGGAGCGGTTTCGCGGGTTTCCCGTCCGCATCGAGCAGGCCTCGCGTCTGGTGCCGACGAAGCAGCTAAACGAGACGAAGAAGGATCTCGAGAGCGGGCAGGTGGACATCATCGTCGGCACGCACGCGCTACTCGGCAAGGCGATCAAGTTCCGCGATCTCGGTCTCGTCGTGGTCGATGAGGAGCAGCATTTCGGCGTGAAGCACAAGGAGCGGCTGAAGGAGTTCCGCGCCGAGGTGCATATGCTGACGCTGACCGCGACGCCGATCCCCCGCACCCTGCAACTCGCGCTGACGGGCGTGCGCGAACTCTCTATCATCGCGACGCCGCCGATGGACCGGCTCGCGGTGCGCACCTTCATCAGCCCGTTCGATCCGCTCTCGGTGCGCGAGAACCTGCTGCGCGAGCGCTATCGTGGCGGTCAGGCCTATTACGTCTGCCCCCGGATCTCGGACCTCGCGGACGTGAAGGCGTTCCTCGATTCCGAAGTGCCGGAGGTAAAGGCCGTCGTCGCACACGGGCAGATGGCGCCGACGGAACTCGAAGACATCATCGGCGCGTTCTACGAAGGCAAGTTCGACGTGCTCCTATCGACATCCATCGTCGAATCGGGCCTCGACGTTCCGAGTGCCAACACGATGGTCGTCCATCGCTCCGACATGTTCGGCCTCGCCGCCCTCTATCAGCTGCGCGGGCGGGTGGGACGCTCGAAGACGCGGGCCTATTCGCTCTTCACCGTGCCGGCCAACCGCCGGCTGACGGCGCAGGCTGAAAAGCGGCTGAAGGTATTGCAATCCCTGGAGACTCTTGGCGCCGGCTTCCAGCTTGCCAGCCATGACCTCGACATCCGTGGCTCCGGCAACCTTCTCGGCGAAGAGCAGTCCGGTCACATCAAGGAAGTCGGCTTCGAACTTTATCAGTCGATGCTGGAGGAGACGGTCGCGAGCCTGAAGGACGGTGGCGCCGAAGAGATCGGCGGTGAGTGGTCGCCTCAGATCACGGTCGGCGTGCCGGTCCTCATCCCGGAGTCCTACATCACCGATCTCAGCCTGCGGATGAACCTCTACAAGCGACTTTCGAACCTCGAGAACCAGACGGAAATCGATGGCTTCGGCGCCGAACTCGCCGACCGCTTCGGCAATCCGCCGGAAGAGGTCGATCACCTTCTGCAGGTCGTGGCGATCAAGGCGCTGTGTCGCAGGGCGAACGTAGAGCGGATCGACGCCGGGCCGAAGGGCGCCGTCATCACATTGCGCAAGAACGAGTTCGCCGAGCCGGCCGCGCTGATGAACTGGATCGTAGGGCAGGGCACGCAGGCGAAGATCCGGCCGGATCACAAGATCGTCTGCAAACGGGACTGGCCGCACCCGGAGGATCGGCTGAAGGGCACGAGCGTCCTGCTACGCCAGCTAGCGAGCCTCGCCGCCGGCGATAAGAAGGCCGCCTAGGCGGCCTTTGCGATGATCTCGTCTAAAGCGGCGACGATCGCCTCGCTCGGCTGCGCGCCGACCATACCGGTGCGCTGATCGAAGATGAAGCAGGGCACGCCCGTCACGCCGATCCGGCGCGCCTCCGCGATCTCGGCTTGGACCTGCGCTACGTCCTCGTCGGCTTCCAGACGGGTGCGGACCAACGCACCGTCCATCCCGTTCGCGTCCGCGATGGCGGCCAGCACGTCGATATCTCCGACATCGCGTCCCTCACAGAAGAAAGCCGAAAGACAGGCTTCCTTGACGGCGTCCTGCACCCCGGCCTCGCCTGCCCAGCGGATGAGGCGATGCGCGTTCAGCGTGTTGGACGCGACCTCGATGGCTTCGAGATCGAAGATCACGCCTTCCTTCGCAGCCTCCTGCGTGACCGTCGCGAAGATCTCGTCGGTTCGCTCGGCCGAGCCGAACTTCGCCTCCATATAGGCGCGGCGCGGGTGCCCTTCCGGCGGGATCGTAGGGTCGAGTTGATAGGGTTGCCAGTGTACGTCCGCCTTGATGTCCGGGCGCGCGGCGAGGGCCTGCTTCGAGCCGACGTTTGCCGATATAGCACCAGGGGCAGGCGACGTCCGATACGACGTCGATGCGTATCGTCTTCATCGCCGCGCCCTCACTGCGCGTCCGGCTTCTGCCACCAGGCGTCAAGGAAATAGCCGTAGAGCGGCGTGTATTCCGGGTGCTCGAACTTGTCGTAGTAAGCGACGCGGGCTTCACCGAGATAGAAGAGCGGCATGACGTAGAATCCGGACCTGAGGATACGGTCGTAAGCCTTTACGGCGGCGTCGAAATCGGTCCGCTCCTGCGCTTCGAGAATGCGGCCGATCATTCCGTCCACCGCGTCCGACTGGACGCCAGCGATGTTGAAGGTGCCCTCGTTGCCGGCGGCTTCTGACGACCAGCGGAAGTTCTGCTCGTTCCCCGGCGACATGGAGGCCGGGTAGAGGAACGGCATCATGTCGAAGTCGAAGGCAATGCGCCGGCGCTCGAACTGCGCGCTGTCGACGACGCGCACGTTCAGCGTCACACCAATGCGCTTCAGCCGGTCCTGCCAGTTGAGAGCCAGGCGTTCCTGATCGGCGTGCTGGACCATGACCTCGAACGCGAGCGGCTCACCGCTGCCGGCGTTGACGAGGACGCCGTCGCGCGTCTCGAACCCGGCCTCTTTCAATAGGACGGTCGCGTCCCGCATCTTCTGCCTGTCGCGGCCCGAACCATCGGTTTCGGGCAGCTTGTAGGAGCCGTCGAGGATATCGGGGCGGACGGCATCGGGATAGTTGGCAATGAGTGCCTGTTCCGCCTCGTCCGCCGGCTGTCCGAAGGACGAGAGGTTGGAGCCCGAGAAGAAGCTCTGGTTGCGCGTGTAGGCACCGAAGAAGAGGTTCTTGTTGGCCCACTCGGCGTCGAAGAGCATCGTGAGCGCTTCGCGCACGCGCACGTCCGAGAAGATCGGGCGACGGGTATTGAACACGAACCCGTTCATCCCGGCCGGCGTCTTCTTCTCGAATGTCTGGCGGACGACGTCGCCATTCGCAGCGGCGGGGAAGTCGTAGCCGTTCTCCCAACGGGTCGGATCCCCTTCCGGCATCACATCGATCAGGCCGCGCTTGAACGCCTCGAACTGGGTGTTTCCGTCCCTGTAGTAATCGAGCTTGATCGTATCGAAATTGAACTGCCCGCGGTTGACGGCGAGGTCCGCGCCCCACCAGTCCGGATCTCTTTCGAACGTGATCGAGGTACCGGGATCGACCGTGCCGATCGTGTACGGGCCCGAGCCGACCGGCACGTCCAGCGTCGTTTCCTCGAAGGTCTCGACATTGGTCGCGTGCTCGGGGAGTACCGGCATCAGCGCCATGATGAGCGGAAGCTCGCGATCGCTGATGTCGTCGTCGAAGGTGAACTTGACGGTCTGCTCGTCCAGCTTCTCGGCGGTCTTGATCTTGGCGTATGTCCGCCGAGCGCCGGGGCGCCCCTTCTCCATCAGGAGATTGAACGAGAAAAGGACATCATCTGCCGTGATGGCTTCGCCATCGGAGAACTTGGCGTCGGAGTGCACCTTGAAGGACACGTAGGTTCGCGCGTCGTCGGTCTCGACGCCCTCGGCGACGACGCCGTAGAGCGTGAAGGGCTCGTCCAAGCCCCATGTCATCAGCGGCTCGAACACGAGGCCCGGCGTGCGCCCGATCCGCGTCAGCCGGGAGGGTGACACGCCCTTGATGATGAAGGGGTTGAGGCTGTCGAACGAGCCGATCGTACCCACGACCCCCGGTGTCATCGACCCGCCCTTCGGCGCGTCCGGATTGACGTAGTTGAACGGTTCATCCGGACCCTTCAGCGGTTCGCCGTGCATGGCGATGGCGTGCTTGAATTCCGCGTGTGCGAGGCCGGTTGAGGCCAGGAGGATCGCTGCGAAGGTTGTGTTCGCGGAGAAGCGCGGCATGGGTGAGACCTTTCTGTCGGGCCCTACCCGCGGAAGGGCGGTGTCGAACGGCTATAGGGCCGATAGACACGCTGTCGCCCCATTCCTCGAACATCACGCCGGAGAGGCGGGCGGGCAATGAATACTGGCTGCTACGTTACGCAACCAACGCGGCGAAGCAAGTCGCGACCAAATGGGGAAGAGGTCTCGATGTCGTTTCGCGCGCGCGCCATTTTCGGTCTGATGTTCGGGGCGCTGGCCCTGCCCGTCGCGACGTCCGCCGTCGCGCAGGACAATCAGCCCGCCTGGCAGAAGATCTGCGGCACCAACCCCGCCGACAACGTCCGCACTTGCAACGTGACGCAAGGCCTGCGCTCCGACGCCGGCGGTTTCGTCGCCCAGGTGCAGATACAGGAGACGGGCGAGCAGCGCCGTTTCCTCATCGCGGTGCCGGAGGGCGTCATCCTGCCGCCGGGGCTGCAGCTCAAGATCGACGGCTCCTCGACCCAGACGATCCCCTACCGCATTTGCTCGCGCGGGGCCTGCTTCGCGGACGCGACGATCGATACCGATTTCGTCAACGCGCTGAAGCGCGGGAGCAATCTGACCGTCACGACGCTGAACCAGCAGGGCGAGGGCGTCGATTTCCCGTTCACGCTGGCCGGCTTCACCGCCGCTTATGATGGCGAGGGCGTCGACGCTGCGCAACTACAGGCCGATCAGCAGAAGCTGCGCGACGGCTTGGCCGAGCGTGCCGAAGCAGCCCGCCAGCGCCTTCTTCAAGACAGCGGCGACACCCCCGCCAACTAGTTCTGCTCGGAGCGACGCTCGGAGCGAACCGCCACCGCTCCCCAACGGCGGTGGCCCCACATCCATTGGTCCGGGTGCTCACGCACCCAGCGCTCGAAGAGTGCATGGAGACGGCGGGTCGCGTCCTCCATGTCGGCCGCGCGATCGTTCGTAATCGGCATCTCGACGATCTCGGCCTCGATCCGAAACCGTGCCGGTCCCAACCGCACGACGCGTCCCGCGATCAGGGGCACTTTCGACGTGCGTGCGACGAGCGCGGGAAAGAGCGTAGACGGCGCTGGCCTGCCGAAGAACGGCACCGAGACCCCTTGCCTGTCACGCAGGTCGGCCATGATGCTGACCATCCCGCCTCCGCGAACGTTCCGCAGAACAGCGCGTGCCGTTTGGGAACCCTTCGGAAGCAGACCGCCGGGGTAGAGGCGAAGGCGCGCCGCGCGAATATCGGAGTCGACCAGTGGATTGCGAACCTTCTGGTAGATGCCGGATGGCTCCAGTCCCCGCCAGACGAGCGGTAGCACGGCTACCTCCCAATTGCCCGTATGGAGTGACGCGAGGACGACGTTGCCGCGCCGATCGGCCAGCGCCGCCTCGACCTCGGGCGACAGCGCGATATCGAACCTGTCGGGGCTGTCGAGCAGCCTACCGAGGGCGAAACCTTCGGCGAACGTGGCACCGAGATTCGACCACATGCGTGTGAGGACGGCCTCACGCCACGCGGCGTCGCGTTCGGGGAACGCCCTTTCCAGGTTGTGCAGCGCACGCTTATGGCGCTTGTTGAACGGTGCGAGCCAACGCCAGGCGAAGGCTCCGGTGCGAGACGCCAAGGGCAAGGGCAGAGCGCGCACCAGCGCGCCGACCGCGCGAAAACTGAGATGCTCGGCGCGAGTCCGCAGTCGGTCAAGGGTAGTGATTGCCTTCTCCCCCACGCCCCGTTACCGACAGGCGATCGTGGACGGCCGGGCGGGAGTCGCCAGGCGGTGAGGGGCCGGTGCGAACATGAATGACATCGCGTCGCTGAGCCTGCCGTTCTTCGGGATCATCTTCATCGGCTACGCTTGCGGGAAGATCAAGGAGATCCCCGCCGAGGGCCTGGCCTGGATGAACTTCTTCATCATCTACGTGGCGTTGCCGGCCCTCTTCTACCAGCTCATCTCCAAGACCCCCTTCGAGCAGCTGACGAACTGGCCCTACGTCGCCACGACGACCTTCGCGACCTTCGCCATGTTCACGATGGCCTTCGTAGTCGGCGTCCTCGTTCGCTCATCGTTGCCGGAAGCGACGATACAAGGCGTTCTCGGCAGCTACTCGAACGTCGGCTATATGGGGCCAGGCTTGACGCTTGCCGTCTTCGGACCGTCGGCGGCCGTACCTACGGCGCTCATCTTCAGCTTCGACTGCACGTTCTTCTTCGTCATCGTACCCATCCTGATGGCCTTTGGCGGGCGTGGGGCGGGCGGGGTGCTCGCGACGTCGCTGTTGATCGTGAAACGCGTCTTCCTCCACCCGTTCATCCTCGCGACCGTCGCCGGCATCATCGGCGCCTATCTCGCCTACGTACCGCCTGCACCGATCGAGCGCACGCTCAACGTCCTGATGGGGGCCGCCGCGCCTTGCGCGCTCTTCGTCCTCGGCATCACCGTCGCGCACCGGCCAGTGCGGAAGGTGCCGCTGGAAATGCCCGCCCTTCTCCTTTTCAAGCTGATCGGTCATCCGCTGTTGGTCTTTCTGCTGCTCTCCTACGTCGGCGATTTCGACCGGACGTGGGTGCTCGTAGCCGTACTGATGGCGGCACTGCCACCTGCGCTCAACGTCTTCGTTCTCGCGCAGCAATATGACAGCTACGTCGAGCGCGCCTCGTCGGGCGTTCTCATCGGTACCGTCCTCTCGGTCGCCACGGTTACGGGGCTGCTCTACGCGATCGCCAACGATCTGATGCCGCTCGATCCCTTTTAGCGACCAAGGAGCGGCTGCATGCCCTCACGCATCATCGCGCGCCGAACAAGCCGACTGGCGCTGGCCGCGAAGAGCCCCGCCGCACGTCCTGCCTGCACGGGCAGGAAGCCGGTAAGGAGCGACCGGTTGAGCGCATCTACGCCGGCAGTCCGCGTCAGCACGTCCGCGCGCCGCCCCTCGGCATAACTGCGCAGCGCGCGTTGCGACACATCGGCCCGCAGCGCGGTGACGAGGCCTGCGACATCACGCAGACCCAGGTTCAGCCCCTGCGCACCGATGGGCGGAAAGCCGTGCGCGGCCTCACCGACGAGAGCGAAGGGCCCGTCCGCGAAGCTCTTCGCGACGAAGCTTGATAGCGGATAGACCTGCCGTGGCGCGGCCAGCGTCATGTCGCCGAGAAGCCAGTGGCAGGCTTCGCCCAGCGTGAGTGCGACATCCGCCTCATCGGCCTCCGCGAGCGCGCCGATCTCGTCGGGGCGGCCGCAATAGACGACGCTGGAGCGACGCCCCCGCATTGGAACGAGCACGAATGGGCCGGCTGCGCGGTGGAACTCCGTCGAGGCATAGTCGTGGTCGAACTCATGCTCGACTACGGTGACCAGCGCTGCCTGATCGTAGGACCAGTGCCAGACGTCGATGCCAGCTTTCTCCCGCACGATGGACCCGCGCCCATCCGCCCCAACGACGATGTCGGCGGGGTAGGACGCTCCGTCGCTCGCATGCAGAACGCTGATATCGCCGCGCTCGATATCCTGGATAGTCGCGCGAACCGCCGGACCGTCATAAGCGTCGGCGAGGATGCCAGAAAGGCGGGCCGTCCCGATATTGTAGCCAAAAGCGGCCTCGCCGATCTCTTCGGCCCGGAACGTGACCGTCGGTGCCCGGAGAAGACGGCCCGTATCGTCGACGAGGCGCATGACTTCGAGGGGCGTCGCCTCGGGTGCGACTAGATCCCACACGCCAGCCTCCCGGATCAGTTCGACCGAGCCTTGCAGGAGCGCGGCCGTGCGGCGGTGCTCGTCTTCCGTCTGCGGTATGCCGAACAGCGTGACGTCGAGGCCGGATCGCTGTAGCAGCAACGCGGTCAAAAGACCTGTGGGGCCAGCGCCTACGACGGCGATCCTGGTATGATCATGGGCGGCCATCAGCTAAACTCCACCGTGTCGCGGAACCGGTACGGGCCCATCGGGTTGCGAGAGGACATATGTCGCAAACCGAAGACACATCATCGCGGCGCCGCGCCGCAGCCTATGCGGTCCATGCGTTTACGGCCAGCGGTGTGCTCTTCGCCATGCTCGCCATGTTCGCCGCTGCGCAAGGCGACTGGCCGGCGACGTTCCTGTGGCTTGGGGTAACCCTCGTCATCGACGGGGCGGACGGCCCGCTCGCCCGCTGGGCCGACACGCACCGCGCGGTGCCGCGCTACAGCGGCGACATCATGGACTGGGTGATCGACTACCTCACCTACGTCTTCATACCCGCCTACGTCATGATCGCCGCCGACTTGATGCCCAACGGCCTCGGCTGGCTTGCCGCCTCCGCCGTGCTGCTGACGGGAACGTTCTATTTCGCAGACACCAGCCAGAAGACGGACGGCTACTATTTCCGGGGCTTTCCGGCCGTCTGGAACATGGTGCTGCTCTACCTCTTCCTCTGGGGCGCGGCGCCGTGGTTCAACTTTGCGCTCGTCGTGGTGCTCTCCGTCCTGACCTTCGTGCCGATCGACTTCGTCCACCCGACGCGAGTGATGCGCTGGCGTACGCTGACGTTGGGGATCACGCTTCTGTCGTTGATCCTCGCCATATGGGCCGTCGTCGCGAAGCTCGACCCGCCGAGCTTCGTCACCTGGGCGCTCACGCTCTGCGGTGCCTATGGCTGGGCGGTCGGGCTATACGAGACGTGGCGATTGCGGCGCGCGGCGTAGCTGCTCAACTTCCGGTCAGTCCGTCACTTTCCGCTCTCGCCGCCTCGTCGTATAACGGGACGAAATTTGATCGGAGAGTCAGAAAATGGGTCGGCTGACCACACACGTTCTCGATACGGCATCGGGCCGACCGGCTGCCGGTCTCGTCATCACGCTCGACCGGGTCGACGGCGGGACGAAGGAGCGTCTTGTCGAGGCCGCTACGAACGCCGACGGCCGGGTCGATGAGCCCTTGCTCTCCGGTACGCTGCCATGTGGCAGGTATGCGCTCACCTTCCACGCCGGCGACTATCTGCGCGCTGCCGGACAATCGCTACCGGAGCCGGCCTTTCTCGACGCGATCGTGATCGCCTTCGGTATCGCCGAAGCCGACGGCCACTACCACGTGCCGCTGCTGCTATCGCCCTATGGCTATTCCACCTATCGGGGGAGCTAGCCGATGCGCACGGCCATCCGCTTCGTCCGCCATGGCGAGATCGTTACGCTCGACAACGTCGAGGCGCGGACCACGGTGCTTGACTATGTCCGGCTGACCGAGCGCCGGACGGGAACCAAGGAAGGCTGCAACGAGGGTGACTGCGGCGCCTGCACGGTCGTACTCGTCGGCCTCGTAGACGGCGAACTGCGTTACGAACCCGTCAACGCCTGTATCCATCTGCTGCCGATGTTGGACGGCAAGGCACTCGTCACCGTCGAGGATCTCGCCGCTGACGACGGAATGCTCCATCCGGTCCAGAAGGCGCTCGTCGAGCATCACGGTTCCCAATGCGGCTTCTGCACGCCCGGCTTCGTGATGTCGATGTTCGCTCTCTACCGGCAGAAGAACGGCTCGCTTGACCGCCCGTCGATCAACAGGGCATTGGCTGGAAATCTCTGCCGCTGCACGGGCTACCGGCCGATCGCGGACGCGGCGGTGGCGAGTTGTCAGTCGCCTCCACCAGATGCTTTCGACGAAGCCGAGGCCACTTTGCGCGCGCTTCTGGAAGAGCTCGGCGGTGATCCGGCGGTCCGTCGCCATTCAGAGGGCGGTTTGTTGGCAGTCCCGCGCACCCTGGATGAGCTGGCCGAGCACCTGGAAGCCGAGCCGAATGCGACCCTCGTCGCCGGCGCGACCGATGTCGGGCTCTGGGTGACCAAGCGACTCGATCCACTCTCCAAGGCCATCTTTATCCATCGCGTCGATGCTCTGAAGGCGGTCGAAGATCATGATGACCGCCTCGTCCTCGGCGCCGGCGTAACCCATGCGGACGCCCTGGCCCCACTCGCGTCGATCCACCCCGATCTCGAAGAGCTTTGGGATCGATTTGCGGGTGCACAAGTTCGTGCCGTCGGGACGATCGGCGGCAATATCGCCAATGGATCGCCCATCGGAGACAGCATGCCCGCGCTCATCGCGTTGGGCGCGCGGGTGGTGCTCCGACGGGGCGCGACCACACGCACGATGCCTCTCGAAGACCTATATGAAAGCTACGGCAAGCAGGACCGCGCGGCGAGCGAGTTCGTCGTCTCCGTCGAAGTCGACAAGCTCGGGTCGGACGCTTTTCGCTGCTACAAGGTCTCCAAACGGCGGGAGGACGACATCTCGGCTGTAATGGGAGCGTTTCGGCTGAGCATGGCTAACGGCGCCATCACAAGCGCTCGTATCGCCTTCGGTGGAATGGCCGGTGTTCCTGCCCGCGCTGCGACCCTCGAAGCGCGCTTCACCGGACAGCGAATGAACGACATCACGCGCTCCGACATCGACGCGGCCATCGCCGCGGACTTCCAACCCCTGTCGGATCAGCGCGCGTCCGCCGAATATCGGCTCCGGGTCGCAGGGTCGCTGGCGCATAAGGTCCTTCTCGACCTTACGTCTGACGCCGTCACGCGCCTCGACCGCCGAGAGGTGCCCCATGCGGCATGATCCCAAGGCCCTGGCCGACGATGGCCTGCGCGTCGTTCGCAAGTCCCTCCCGCACGACAGCGCGGAGCGGCACGTCGCCGGCACCGCGCTCTATATCGACGATATGCCCGAGCCGCAGGGCACACTGCACGTCGCCTTCGGCCTCGCTGCGGTTGCCGCGGGGCGGCTGACGGGATTGGAGCTCGATGCGGTCCGCGCCGCACCAGGCGTCGTGCGCGTGCTGACCCGCGCCGATATTCCGGGCGTCAACGATGTCAGCCCCGCCGGCGCAAAGGACGATCCGGTCTTCTGCGAAGGCCCGGTCACCTTCCACGGGCAAGTCGTCTTCGCCGTTCTCGCCGATACGAGACAGTCCGCGCGCGATGCCGCGGCGAAAGCCGTCATGTCGTTCGAGGAGGAACCACCGATCCTGACCGTGGAAGAGGCGCTGGCCGGCGGCGAGCCGGTTTTGCCCGACTATGAGTTCGGACGTGGCGACGTAGACGCGGCGGCGGTGTCGGCGAGCGTCGCCGACTCGTTCCGCATCGGTGGTCAGGAGCATTTCTACCTCGAAGGGCAAGTCTCGCTCGCCATACCGGGCGAGGGCGGCGAGATGCACGTCCATTGCTCGACGCAGCATCCCAGCGAGGTGCAGGCCGCCGTCGCACACGTCCTCGACCGGCCCTTCGCGGCCGTCTCCGTCGAGGTGCGCCGCATGGGTGGCGGTTTCGGCGGCAAGGAGAGCCAAGCCGCACAATGGGCGGCCATCGCGGCGCTTGGCGCGTCCCTGACGAGGCGGCCCGTCAAGGTTCGTCTCGACCGCGACGACGATATGGTCGCCACCGGCAAGCGGCACGATTTCGTGGCCGACTATCGGCTGGGGCATGATGGCGAGGGACGCATTGAGGCGTGGGACGTCACCTTCGCCTCCCGATGCGGCGCGTCGGCCGACCTGTCGCTCGGCGTCAACGACCGGACGATGTTCCACGCGGAGAACGCCTACTACGCGCCAGCGGCGCGGATCGTCTCGAAGCGCATGAAGACGAACACGGTCTCCGCCACGGCCTTCCGCGGCTTTGGCGGGCCGCAGGGCGTGCTGGCGATCGAACGTGCGATGGACCATCTCGCGCATACGATGGGGATCGACCCGCTCGATATCAGACTGCGCAATCTCTATGGAGACGCGCCCCGAAACGTGACGCCATACGGGATGGCGGTCGAGGACAACGTCCTCCTGCCGCTTTTGTCGACGCTCGAAACCTCCTGCCGCTACCGCGAACGCCGAGCGGACGTGGCGGCCTTCAACGCGGCGAGCACGATTCTCAAGAAAGGACTGTCGCTGACGCCGGTAAAGTTCGGCATCGCCTTCACGCTCGTTCACCTCAACCAGGCCGGCGCGCTCATCCATCTCTATACCGACGGCACGGTCCACCTGAACCATGCCGGCACGGAGATGGGGCAGGGGCTCTATCAGAAGGTCGCTCAAGTGACGGCCGAGGTCTTCGGGCTGCCGGTCGATGCCGTCCAGATCAAGGCGACGGACACCTCGAAGGTGCCCAATACCGGTCCCACGGCCGCCTCGTCCGGCACCGATCTCAACGCGATGGCCGCTCAGAACGCCGCGGAGGAGATCGTCGGTCGGCTTCGAGCGTTCCTCGCCGAGACCTGGCGCGTTCCCGCGAACGTCATCCGCTTCGAGGATGGCCGCGTACGCGCTCCGGGGCACGACGTACCGCTGGCCGAGGTCGCCAAGCTCGGCTTCCTTAACCGCATCCCGATGTCGGCGACGGGCTTCTACGCGACGCCCGGCATCACCTGGGATCGCACGGAGAAGACCGGCAACCCCTTCCTCTACTTCGCCTATGGTGCGGCATGCACCGAGGTGACGATCGACACGTTCACCGGGGAGATGCAGGTCGATCAGGTGGATATCCTCCACGACGTCGGCCGATCGCTGAACCCCGCCATCGATATCGGGCAGATCGAGGGCGGCTACGTTCAGGGTCTGGGCTGGCTGACGACCGAGGAGCTGGTCTGGGCGCCGGACGGCCGGCTTCTGACGCACAACCCGGCGACCTACAAGATACCCGCCATCGGCGATATCCCCGACGCTTTCCACACCGCGCTCTTCGAGAACGAGAATATGAAGCCGACCGTCCACCGCTCGAAAGCGGTCGGCGAGCCGCCGGTTATGCTGGCGATCTCGGCCTGGTCCGCCATCGTCGATGCTCTCGCAAGCCTCGCCCCCGGCCGCATGCCGCCGCTGAACGCGCCTGCGACACCGGAGGAGATCCTCCGCGCGGCCGACGTGATGCGGGGTGCGTGATTGCTAGTCTGGCGAAAGGCTGCAGCGCTGATCAAGCGGTACGGATGGTGCACGCTCGTGACCGTCGTGGATGCGAAGGGCTCGGTTCCGCGCGAGATCGGCGCCCGGATGATCGTCGCTCCCGACGGATCGTTCCACGGCACCATCGGCGGCGGAACGCTGGAGTGGCAGGCCCTCGCAGCCGCGCAGGCGGGCGTGGCGTCAAGCATGGCGCCGGTACGCCGGGACTATCCGCTTGGACCGAAGCTCGGCCAATGCTGCGGCGGCCATGTGACCCTCGCCTATCAGCGGTTCTCGAACGCCGACGAAGCCGCCTCGTGGGCGGATGCAGAAGGCGCAGGCGGCATCACGCTGACCTTCGCCGGTGACTGCGTAAACGCGCAGAGGGGCGTAGCGATATCTGCCGCGCCCGCGATGGGTGGCGTCATTCAGCAACGCTTTGGCGATGATCGCACATCCCTCGTCCTCTTCGGTTCGGGCCATGTCGGCCGCGCGCTTGTGCTGGCGCTGGCCCCTCTGCCGTTCCGGATCACGTGGGTCGATCAACGCGCCGAAGCCTTCCCCGCCCATACCCCTGAGAACACGACCCTCATATCTGTGCAGAAGCCAGACGAATGGTGCGAGCAAGGCTTGGTAGATGCGGGTGAAGAATGCTTTGTGGTCATTATGACGCATAGCCACACCCTCGATCTCGGCTTGGCCGACGCTGCTCTTCGGCATCCGGCGCCCGCCTATGTCGGTCTGATCGGCAGCAAAACGAAGCGCGCGCGCTTCACGTCCCGTCTCCTTGGCGCTGGCGTATCCGAATCCGCGGTGGCCGCCCTTCACTGTCCGATCGGCCTGCCGGCGCTCAAGGATAAGCGCCCCGCGAGCATCGCTGCCTCCGTCGCCGTCGACCTCTGCATCAGGCGGGAAGCGCTAGAAGGCGTGGCAGCAGCGCCGACGAGTCTCCAGCGTGTCGGTTGACGATCGATACCTCTTGGAGGCGCGGGCCATCACCAAGCGCTACGGAGAGACCGTGGCGAACGACGCCGTTGACCTTCTCGTCCGCCCAGGCTCGATCCACGCGCTTCTAGGCGAGAACGGCGCCGGCAAATCCACACTCGTCAAGATCCTCTACGGCGCGTTGCAGCCTGACGAAGGGGAGGTCCGCTGGCGGGGCGAGGCCGTTCACGTCGCGACCCCGGCGCAGGCGCGGGCCCTCGGCATCGGCATGGTGTTCCAGCACTTCTCGCTCTTCGACGCATTGACCGTGGCGGAGAACGTAGCTCTCGGCATGGACGACGCGCCGCGCAAGGTCTCGGCCCTCGACGACGCGATCCGGGAGGTCTCCGAGGCGTATCGCCTCCCGATCGATCCGCGGCGCATGGTCGGCACTCTTTCGGCCGGCGAGAAACAGCGAATCGAAATCGTACGGTGCCTTCTTCAGAAGCCTTCGCTCCTGATCATGGATGAGCCGACCTCCGTGCTGACTGCGCAGGAGGCGGACAACCTCTTCGTCACACTCCGCCAGCTCGCCGCATCGGGCTGTTCAGTCCTCTACATCAGCCACCGTCTTCAGGAGGTGCTCGATCTCTGCGATGATGGCACGATCTTGCGAGGCGGACGAACCGTCGCGCAGGTCGATATACAAAATGAAACTCCGAAGAGCCTCGCCGTCGGCATGATGGGTGCCGGCGTCGACGATCTCGTCAAAGGCGCGAAGAACCCGGGCGGTGTCCTTCGGCTCTCCGTGGCGAACCTCACCGTACCGCCCCTCACGCCATTCAGCCCCCCGCTCGAGGAAGTCGATCTGCAGGTCCAGGGCGGCGAGATCGTCGCCATCGCCGGGCTCGCCGGTAGCGGCCAAAGCGAACTCTTCGCCGCGCTCTCCGGCGAACTCACGGTCGAGCAGAGAATGATCTCCATCGACGGAGAGTTGCTTGGCGATCGCGGGATCACCCATCGCCGCCGCTGCGGTGCGGCTTTCGTTCCGGAGGATCGTCTGGGTCATGCGGCCGTGCCGGACATGCCTCTAAGCCAGAACGTCGTGCTGAGCCGCCACGCGACCGACAATGTCGCGACAGCGGGGCTCGTCCGATGGAGCCTTGCCCGTCGGCGGTCGGACGAAATAGGCGATACGTTCGACGTGAGGCGTGGACGCGGCGATCCGCTGGCATCGAGCCTCTCCGGCGGCAACCTGCAGAAGTTCGTCGTGGGTCGCGAGATCGGCACGGTGCCGAGCGTTCTCGTCGTCAACCAACCCACCTGGGGCGTGGACGCCGGCGCAGCCCGCACAATTCGGCAGGCGCTGATCGAGATGGCGCAGCAGGGCGCGGCGGTCGTCATCATCAGTCAGGATCTCGACGAGGTGTTCGAGATCGCAGACCGTATCGGCGTTCTCCACCACGGGCGTCTCTCGCGGCTCTACCCGACGGCGGCGATGACGGCCGAACGCCTCGGTCTTCTCATGGGGGGCATGACCCCCGAAGAGGACGTCGTCCCGGCGCTGACGGCATGAGGCTCGAACTTCGAAGGCGCACCGCGCCGAGTCGCACGATGGTCATCCTATCGCCCGTCATCGCCTTCGCGTTGACCCTGATGACCGGCCTCGCGATCTTCGGCATCTATACCGAGGACAGTCTGCAGGCGCTCTACGTCTACTTCGTTTCGCCGCTGACGACCTCTTATGGCCGGGAGGAACTGCTGGTCAAAGCCTCGCCGCTCATCATGATCGGCGTTGGTCTCGCCCTCTGTTTTCGCGCCAACGCGTGGAATATCGGTGCCGAGGGACAGCTCGCGATCGGCGGACTGGTCGGCGGCGCCGTCGCACTGTGGCTCGGCGATTGGGATTCACCGTTCGTCCTGCCTATGGTCCTTGCCGCCGGCGCACTCGGCGGTGCGGCTTGGGCGATGATCCCGGCCCTCTTGAAGGTCCGCTTCAAGGCCAGCGAAATCCTCACCAGCCTGATGCTGGTCTACGTGGCGCAATACCTTCTCGACTATATGGTGCGCGGCCCGTTGCGCGATCCGGACGGTTTCAATTTTCCCGAATCGGCCCTCCTTTCGCCCTCCGCGACACTCCCGATCCTATTCGATATGGGTCGCCTTCATATCGGCCTCGTCCTCGCACTGATCTTGGCGATCGTCGGCACGTTCTATCTCTTCCGCACAATCGGCGGCTTCGAGATCCGCGTTTCGGGGCAGGCTCCGCGGGCGGCGGGCTTCGGCGGCTTCAGCAATGCACGCGTCGTCATCACCGTCTTCGCCTTCAGCGGCGCGCTCGCCGGTCTGGCAGGCGTCGCGGAGGTGGCCGGACCGATTGGACAGCTGCTGCCGAGCATTTCGCCCGGCTACGGCTTCACCGCCATCATCGTCGCCTTCCTAGGACGCCTACACCCGATTGGCGTGGTCCTCGCAGCCCTACTGCTTGCGCTTTCCTATCTCGGCGGCGAGGCGGCGCAGATCTCGCTCGGCCTGCCGCGCAACGTGAGCCAGGTCATGCAGGGCGTACTGCTGTTCTGGGTCTTGGCCTGCGACACCTTCATCGTCTATCGCCCGACGATAGCCTCCCGCGTGGCGAGACCGGCATGACCGCCTTCGAAGCTATCCTCCTCACCGTCGTCACCGCATCGACACCGCTTCTCTTCGCTGCCTTGGGCGAACTCGTCGTCGAACGATCAGGCGTGTTGAACCTCGGTGTCGAGGGCATGATGGCGGTCGGCGCCGTCACCGGCTTCATCGTCGCGCTGACGACTGAAAGTCAGGTGCTGGGTGTGCTGGCATCGGGGATGGCGGGGCTCTCGCTCAGCTTCCTCTTTGCCGTTCTCGTTCTCGGTCTCGGTATCAATCAGGTCGCCTCGGGCCTCGCACTGACCCTTCTCGGATTAGGGCTCAGCGGCCTCGCTGGCGCGGGCTTCGTCGGCCGCAACCTGTCCGCCATGCCGCAGATCGACATTCCGATCCTCACCGATTTACCCATCGTCGGCGCCCTCCTCTTTGGGCAGAACGTCCTCGTCTACCTGTCCCTCGCGCTGGTGGCGGGACTGGCCTGGTTCATCGATCGAACCCGCCAGGGCCTTCTCCTGCGAGCCGTGGGCGACGACCACAACTCGGCCCATACGCTGGGCCACCCCGTCATCAGGATACGCCTCACCGCCATACTCTTCGGCGGTTTCTGCGCCGGCATCGGCGGCGGCTATCTCTCGCTCGCTTATACGCCGTTATGGACGGAAGGCATGGTCGCGGGCCGAGGCTGGATCGCTGTCGCACTTGTGGTGTTCGCGTCGTGGAGACCCTGGCGGGTGCTGCTGGGCGCCTATCTCTTTGGCTCCGTCTCCATTCTCCAATTGCACAGCCAGGCTTTAGGGCTCGGCATCCCGTCGCAATTTCTCTCGAGCTTACCCTATCTCGCGACCGTCGTCGTTCTCGTGGTCATCGGGCGTGACAGTTTGCGGACGGCTCGCAACACACCAGCCTGCCTTGGGATACCGTTCGTGCCTACACGCTAGGCAACTGCTCGGTCATTGACCGGAGTTGCATCAACCCTTCCTGCATGCTCCGCTTGTGTGCAGGTTCGCGCACTGCATAGTGCGCGCCATTGCTTATGAAGATCTGGGGAGCAAATGATATGAAAGCATTTTTAAGCGCGGTGGCTCTCGCGGCCTTGATGACCGCGCCGGCCCTCGCACAGGACGAACCGCTCAAGGTCGGCTTCGTCTATGTCGGCCCGGTCGGCGACAATGGCTGGACCTTCCAGCACAATGAAGGCCGCCTTGCCGTCGAGGAAGAGTTTGGCGATCGTGTCGAGACGAGCTTCGTCGAGAACGTAGCCGAGAGTTCCGATTCCGAGCGCGTCATCCGCCAGATGGCAGAGAGTGGCCACGACCTCATCTTCACGACCTCGTTCGGCTTCATGAACCCGACCGTGAAGGTCGCCGCCCAGTTTCCGGACGTGAAGTTCGAGCACGCGACCGGCTACAAGCGCGCCGACAACGTCTCGACATACGCCGCGCGCTTCTATGAAGGGCGCTACATCATCGGCCAGATCGCCGGTGAGATCAGCGAGAGCGGTACGGTCGGCTACATCGCCTCCTACCCGATCCCGGAAGTTATCCGCGGCATCAACAGCTTCATGTTGGGCGCGCAGTCGGTGAATCCGGATATCGAGGTCAAGATCATCTGGGTGAACTCCTGGTTCGACCCGGGCAAGGAGTCGGACGCTGCGAGCGCGCTCATCGATCAGGGTGCGGACGTGATCACCCAGCACACGGACTCTCCCGCGCCAATGCAGGTTGCCGAGCGGCGCGGTGTGAAGGCATTCGGCCAGGCTTCCGACATGGCCGAGTTCGGCCCTACCGCTCAGGTGACGTCGATCATCGACGACTGGTCGCCCTACTACATCGCCCGCGTGAACGCCGCGCTTGACGGGACGTGGACGTCGACCGACACTTGGGGTGGTCTGGCTGACGGCGAGGTCGTAATGGCCGAGTACGCCAACATCCCCGCTGATGTCGCGGAACGCGCGGCGGCCACGGAAGAGGCGATCCGGTCGGGCGAGCTCCACCCCTTCGCCGGACCGATTACCAATCAGGCAGGCGAAGAAGTCGTTGCGGAAGGAGAAGTCCTCTCCGACGGCGATCTCCTCGGAATGAACTATTACGTCGCCGGCATCGACGACAGCGTGCCGAACTAGGCCACGTCCTCAAAGAGCCTCTACGATGTCGAGATGGGAAGGCCGGGTTCATCGCCCGGCCTTTTTTTGTCCGTCCTGGGCGCTGTTCGCGAATCTAAGCGTCGCGCCGCAAGATGAGGGTAGCCAGTGGTGGCAGGGTGACTTCGATCGAATGGTCACGCCCGCCCCAGGGCACCTCCTGAGACTGGACGCCGCCCATCAGCCCTACATTCGAGCCTCCATAGGCGGCGGCGTCCGTATTGATGCGCTCGGCATAGTAACCCGGTATCGGAACGCCGATGCGATAGGGCCGCACCAAAGGCGTGAAGTTACAGATCACGACCGCTAAGTCGTCCCACGCCGCGCCGCGCCGCAGGAAGGCCAGCACGCTGTTCTCCGCGTCGCCGCCTTCCAGCCATTCGAAGCCCTCGCTTTCGCAATCCTTCTCATGGAGCGCGGGCACATTCCGGTAGGCTTCGTTTAGGTCAGCGACGAGAGACTGCACGCCGAGATGAAGGGGATCGTCGAGGAGGTGCCAGTCGAGCGACCGGCTTTCCGCCCACTCGCTCTGCTGCCCGAACTCGCAGCCCATGAAGAGGAGCTTCTTACCCGGATGGCTCCACATGAAGCCGTAATAGGCCCGCAGGTTCGCGAACTTCTGCCATCGATCGCCGGGCATCTTCTCCAGCATCGATCCCTTGCCGTGGACGACCTCGTCATGGCTGATCGGCAGGACGAAATTCTCGGAGAAGGCGTAGACGAGGCTGAACGTAATGTCGTTGTGGTGGTGCCGCCGATAGACGGGATCCTTCGAGATGTACTGGAGCGAATCGTGCATCCAGCCCATGTTCCACTTGTAGCCGAACCCCAGCCCGCCGAGATAGGTCGGCTGCGAGACACCGGGCCAAGCCGTCGATTCCTCCGCGATCGTCATGATGCCGTCCGAGAAGCCGTAGGCTGTCTCGTTCATCGAGCGCATCAGGTCGATCGCCTCGAGATTCTCCCGTCCGCCATATTGGTTCGGGATCCACTCGTCCGCCTTGCGGGAGTAGTCGAGGTAGAGCATCGACGCGACGGCATCGACGCGGATGCCGTCGATATGGAACTTGTCGAGCCAGTATTTCGCGTTTCCGATCAGGAAGTTCGCGACTTCGCTTCGACCGAAATTGTAGATGAGGGTGTTCCAATCCTGATGGAAACCCTGCCGCGGATCGGCGTGCTCGTAGAGATGCGTGCCATCGAAGAGGCCGAGGCCATGCACGTCCGTGGGGAAATGGCCCGGCACCCAGTCGAGCAGGATGCCGATGCCGGCCTCGTGCAGCTCGTTGATCAGGAAGGCGAACTCGTCAGGCGTACCGTGCCGGGATGTCGGTGCGTAGAGACCGATGGGCTGATACCCCCACGAGCCGTCGAACGGGTGCTCGCTGATCGGCAGGAACTCGACATGCGTGAAGCCGAGTTTCTGCACATAGGGAACGAGCGTCCGTGCGATCTCTTCGTAGGAGAGAAACGAGCCGTCATGCCCGCGCCGCCAGGAGCCGAGATGGATCTCGTAGATCGAGATCGGCGCGTTCCGTTTGGTCGCGACATCGCGCGCACCCATCCAGCTATCGTCGCGCCAAATGGGTTCGGGTAGGCCGTGGGCGATGGAGGCGGTCGAGGGGCGCATCTCGGCCTGGAACGCCATCGGGTCTGACTTCAAGGGCAGGAGATGCCCTTGCGCCCCGATCACCTCGAACTTGTAGCGGTCGCCTCGCGAGACGTGGGGTATGAAAAGCTCCCAGACGCCCGCTTCCGGCCGTCTGCGCATCGGATGCCGTCTGCCATCCCAGGCGTTGAAGTCTCCGACGACGCTGACGCGCTTCGCGTTCGGCGCCCATACCGCGAAGGTGAAGCCCACCACCCCGTCCATCGTGACGGGATGTGCGCCGAGAAGCTTGTAGAGGGCCTCGTGCTCGCCATCGCGAAACTGGTGTAAGGCTTCGGCGCTCAGGATCGTGCCGAACCGGTAGGGGTCCTCGAGATCGACCGTTCCACTCGGGAACGTGGCTCTCAATCGGTAACGTTCAGGGGCAGCCGACAGCGTAGCCTCATAGATCCCCTCGGGCAGTGCGCGCTCCATCTCGCCCAACGTCTTGCCCGCGTGGTCGATAACGGTGACGGAGAGGGCGTCAGGCAGCATGGTGCGCACGGTAGATCCGTGCGGGCCCAGCACGGCAAACGGATCGCCATGCGTACCTTCGGCCACGGCTTCTAGCGCACGCCTCAACTCGGGCGTCCAATGGTCGGTCATGGATGGTCCTCGCCGGCGTCGGCCGACTTTGCGGGTCCGGATAGGATATCGAGCACGCCTTGTAGCGGAATGCCGATCCAGTCGGGCCGGTTCTCCGCTTCGTAGGCGATTTCGTAAAGTGCCTTTTCGAGGACGAAGGCGTCGATCGTGACCTTCTCCCGGTCTGCGGACGACGCGACGCGGCTTCCCTCGATCGCCGCCTTGTAGGCAGAGAGGAACTTGGCGCTAGCGCGGCTCTGCCATTCAGACAGCGCAGTCTTGAGCCAGTCCGCCTCGTCGGGACGCGCCGTCGTCATATCGGACAGGATCGTCGCGGCGGCGTAGTCGAACGAGCGGAGCATTCCCGCCACGTCCTTGTAGGGCGAGCGCTTCGCGCGGCGCTCGTCGCCCGATTTCGCGGGTTCGCCCTCGAAGTCGAGCAGGTGGACGTCGTCCTGAACGATGAGGATCTGACCGAGATGGTAGTCCCCATGAACGCGCGTCAGGAGCAGCGTGTCGAATGCCGATACGGCATCGAACCTCGCGGCGATGTCGTCGCGCTGGGCCAGCACGCGGTCTGCGAGCGCGCCGCTCTCCTCGTCGAGGTTGCCACGAACCTTGGCGAGAAGGTCGAGGCTCGTCTCCGCCTGCGACCGCATACCGGAGACGATCTCTGCGACATCGTCCTGCGTCGCCTCCACGGGTCCGAAGGCCTCGTCTTCTGTCGGAGCCGCCAGGAGCGCATGAAGCTCTCCCGTTCGCCGGCCGATCGCCTCGGCGTAGACATCGTAGGTCGCAAGCGGCACGTCGGCGGCGTCCGGCAGGTCGAGCTCGCGTTTGACCGCGTCGATCGTGTATCGCCAACCGTCGCCCTGGTTTCTGACAAACGCCTGCAGCGTAGCGAGGGCCGTCACCGTGCCGTCGTCGGCCACCTGCTCCATCGTTCCGTAGAGCGTCGGCGTATTGGCGTAGCCGTTCTCGGTCAGGTAACGGCCCATCTCGATCTCGGGGTGGAGGCCGTTTTCGAGGCGACGGTAGAACTTCAGGACGAAGGTATCGTCCATCAGTACGGACGTATTGCTCTGCTCGGCCGCGACCCGGCGGACTTCCATCGCGTCGGCCGCTTCAATACCGTCCAATGTGCTCGACTTGGTGAAACGCAACTGGCCGGAGCCAAAGGGAACGCTGTCCTCGGCGCGCATCCGGCGCACGATGTCTGTTGCGAAGTCGGGCATCTCCGTCGCATCGACCAGATGGCCGACGGTGGCCATCTTGCGGATGTTGGCGAGGACGAAGGCGTCGAGGACGTCGTTCTTCCAATCTCCTGCGAGCGGTACGAAGTAGTCCGACTCCGATCCGCCGCCGCGTGTGAAGACGCGGGCGAGGACGACTTCGGTCTCGCCGCACTGGAGGACGGTCGTCTCGCTGAGCCGGGTTCGCGGTCGCCCGCCGCTCTTGGCGCCATACCACCGTTGGCGACGAACGAAGTCGGGCAGGACCTGGCTTTCGAACGCTGCGCGCTCGCGCCCGTCGACCACGCTCTTCAGCCCGTGCTGGGCTACGAGCGTGGACAGTGCTGGGGCCGGGGGTGGGAGGGCTTCGTGCCAGTCGGGCATCGCGGCCTCCTGGCTGAGGTGGAACCAGTAGAATCCGTAGGCCGGCAGCGTGAGAAGGTACGGCAGTTCACCCACGGGTGGGAACGCACTGTCGCCGACGAGCTCGACGGGAACACGCCCTTCGAATTCGGCCAGGTCCAGCTCGACAGCCTGTGGGGAGCGCGAGAGGTTTGCTACGCAGAGGATAGCCTCGTTCTCGTCCTCGCGGATGTAGGCCAGCACCTTCCTGTTGCCGGGGTAGAGGAAGCGAAGCTCGCCGCGGCCGAAGACGCTGTGCCGATTACGAACGCCGATATGGCGCTTCACCCAGTTGAGGAGCGAAGACGGCGTGCGCTGCTGCTGCTCGACGTTGACCGCGTCGAAGCCGTAGATCGGGTCCTGGATCGCCGGCAGATAGAGGCGGTTCGGATCGGCACGCGAGAAGCCGCCGTTTCGGTCGGGCGACCACTGCATCGGCGTGCGCACACCATCCCGGTCGCCGAGATAGATGTTGTCGCCCATGCCGATCTCATCGCCATAGTAGAGGCAGGGCGTGCCGGGCATCGTGAAGAGGAGGGAGTGAAGGAGTTCGATCTTGCGCCGGTCACCTTCCAGCAAGGGGGAGAGACGGCGGCGGATGCCGACATTGATGCGGGCCCTCTTGTCGGCGGCGTAGAAGCGCCAAAGATAGTCGCGCTCGTCGTCGGTCACCATTTCGAGCGTCAGCTCGTCATGGTTCCGCAGGAAGATCGACCACTGCGCCCCTTCCGGGATTTCCGGCGTCTGGCGCATGATGTCGGTGATGGGGTGCCGGTCTTCGCGCGCAACGGCCATGTACATCCGCGGCATCAGCGGGAAATGGTAGGCCATGTGGCATTCGCGGCCGTTCTCGTCGTCGCCGAAATAGGTCGCCGTGTCTTCTGGCCACATGTTGGCTTCGGCGAGGAGCATCCGATCGGGATACTCGGCGTCGAGCGTCGCGCGGATCTGCTTCACCTTGTCGTGCGTTTCGGGCAGGTTCTCGCAGTTCGTGCCCTCGCGCTCGACGAGGTAGGGGATCGCGTCGAGCCGCAGGCCGTCGACGCCCATGTCGAGCCAGAAGCGCATGACGTCGAGCACCGCCTCCATCACCTTCGGATTGTCGAAGTTGAGGTCGGGCTGGTGGCTGAAGAAGCGGTGCCAGAAGAAGGCGTTGGCGACCGGGTCCCAGGTCCAGTTGGACGGCTCCGTATCGGTGAAGATTATGCGGGTCTGGTCGAACTTGTCGTCGGTGTCGGACCATACATAGTAGTCCCGCTCCGGGGAGCCGGCAGGCGCACTGCGCGCGGCCTGGAACCAGGGATGCTGGTCCGACGTGTGGTTGATGACGAGTTCGGTGATGACCCGCAGGCCACGCTCGTGCGCCGCCTCTACGAACGCCTTGAAGTCCGCCATCTCTCCGTAGTTGGAGTTGATGGCCGTGTATTCTTGGATATCGTAGCCGTCGTCGCGCAGGGGCGAAGGGTAGAACGGCAGGATCCAGACGGCCGTGACGCCAAGGTCGCGGATGTAGTCGAGCTTTGCCGTCAGGCCACGAAAATCGCCGTAGCCGTCGTCGTTCGCGTCGAAGAACGACTTGATATGCACCTCATAGATAATCGCATCGCGATACCAATCCGTTTGCGAGCGATCGATCATTACACTGTACCTCCGCCCGGAGCCGTGAGGCGCCAGACCATGACGGGATTCTGGTTCGGGTCGAGCCTGATGTGATGCGTCTTGCCGGTCAACGTGAACTCGGTGCCCGTCAACAGATCGACCGCTTCGACGCTCTCGTGGTCGCCGAGCCCGAAAAGCCAGAGCGGCACCTCATAGCTGGCGTCCTGCGGGCTGTGTGGGTCGAGATTGACGAGCGCAAATACGGTGTTCGCCTTGTCCGCCGTCTGCTTGACGAAAGCCAGGATATTGTCGTTCCAGGCGTTGAGGAACTGGATGTTCCGCCAATCCCAAAGCGCTGGATTATCCCGCCGAGCGGCGTTCAGCGAACGGATGTGATCCTTGATGTTCTGCGGCTTGTCATAGTTCCAGACGCGCAGTTCGTACTTCTCGCTGTCGAGATATTCTTCGCGGCCCGGTAGCGGGGTCGCCTCGCAAAGCTCGAAGCCGTTGTAGATGCCGTAGTTCGAGGACAGGAGCGCTGCCAGCGTCGCGCGAACCATATGCGCCGCGCGTCCTCCGGTCTGTAGATAGGGCGGGTTGATGTCGGGCGTATTCGGCCAGAAGTTCGGGCGGTAATACTCGGCCATCTCCGAATGCGCCAATTCCTCGACGTATTCGATGATCTCCGCCTTGTCATTGCGCCATGTGAAGTAGGTGTAGCTTTGCTGAAAGCCGACCTTGGCGAGGTTCCGCATCATCTTCGGCCGCGTGAACGCCTCGGCAAGGAAGATCGCATCGGGGTATTCGGCGTTTACCGTCGCGATGACCCAGCGCCAGAAAGGGAGGGGCTTGGTGTGCGGGTTGTCGACACGGAAGATGCGCACGCCCCGCTTCGCCCAGAAGAGGAAGACGTCGCGCAGTTCCTTCCAGAGCGTCTCACCGCCCTTGTCGAAGTCGACGTTGACGATGTCCTCGTACTTCTTCGGCGGGTTCTCGGCATACTTGATGGTGCCGTCGGGGCGCCAGTCGAACCATTCGGGGTGCTGCTTGATCCACGGGTGGTCGGGCGCCGCCTGAACGGCGATGTCCATCGCGATCTCAAGGCCATGCTTGGCCGCCGCGGCGACGAGATGGTCGAAGTCGTCGAGCGTGCCGAGCTTCGGTTCCACGTCGAAATGCCCGCCATCCTTCGACCCGATACCATAGACGGAGCCGACGTCGCCCGGCTGCGCCTTCAGACTGTTGTTCTTGCCTTTGCGGTTGACCGCTCCGATCGGGTGGATGGGCGGGAAGTAGAGGACGTCGAACCCGAGATCGCGCACGTAGGGCAGCAAGGTCTCGACGTCCTTGAACGTGCCGTGACGGTGTCCGTCCGTGCCGGCGGAGCGCGGGAAGAGTTCGTACCAGGCAGAGAAACGCGCGGCCAGACGGTCGGCGGAGACGGTGAGTTTACGGGTCTTCGTGACGTTCTGACGCTCTACGTTGCGCCGTATCAGCGGCCGGTTCTCCTCGGCGAGGAGGATGTCCAGGGCTACTTCGGCATCGCCCTTCGCAACCCGGTCGGAGAGGTCTTGAAGGCGGATGGCGTCGTCGCGCACGGCGCGTGTCGTCGCCTCATCGAGCAGCATTCGCCCTTCGAGAAGCTCGGAGCTCAGCTCTTGGCCAGCCGCGCGCTTCTTGAAGACCTCGTTGTGCCAACTGTCGAACCGATCGCGCCACGCTTCGATGCGATAAGTGTGTCGGCCGATCCGGTCGATCGGCATCCGCCCTTCCCAGCGGTCGTTGTCGACGACCCGCATGGGTGCGCGTGCCCACCCCTCGGTCCCTTCAGCGCGCATCAACAACTCGGCGGCGATCTTGTCGTGTCCGTCGCTGAATATGTCGGCCTCGACCTGTAGCGTCTCGCCGACGGTGCGCTTGATCGGATGGGCGCCGCAGTCAAGTTCGGGCGTGATACGCTCGACCACCACGCGGTTCGACATATCGATGGCAGGGGGCATGGGGTCGGTTCTCTCGGGGGCGAAGACTTCGATGACGCGTGCGTCGTAGGCCGTGATGGGCTGCGAGTTCGCGTGGAGATTGAGTGGCGTGGCCTGCGGAGTCACATCGCGCATCGCGTTGGTGATGCCGCCGAGGCTCGAGACGACGCCTGCCGGTCCGAGGTCGCGGTCCTCGGGCCCATCGTTGGCGACGACGAGAATGCCCGACCGAGCAGCCAGGGTCGTGCCGCCAGTATGGCGCGAGAGGGCGGTAACGGGCGCGTCCGGGGCGCTGAGCCGCCGCAATTCACCGTCGGAGATCATTCCGCCATCGCGCTTGATGGCGTTGAGCGCAGCGATGACGTCGCTGATATCGGTGCCCGTTTCCTGCCAGTCGTCGGGCGTCGTCGCCACGACGTCGAGCGCGTTCGTAAAGCCGAACTCGTAACCGACCGGCATCATGACGGCGCCGGAGACCTGGCTCGCCATCGCATAGCGCATCCGCGCACGGTGCATTGCCGTGCCGGCGTCGGCGCTTTCGCTCGCAAGCCGGTCCGTGTCATGGCTTTCGGGGAAGGCGAGGGTGGTGGTGCTGCCGCCGAACGCACGCTGCTGCTCGAGGAACCAGCGGTCGCGCCCGTTCCACCAGCAAAAGCTGTTGGTGGTGATATCGAAGACCCGCGATATCGCGACCGCCTCCGACGGCGGGCAGCCTAGGGCTTCGGCCAGGAAGACGACGTTCGGATCGCGTTCGCGCGCCTTATCGATAAGCGTCGTCCAGGCCTCGAGCGGTACTCGCTCCGCTGCATCGGCGCGAAAGCCGGTCGCGCCGAGCGACTGGTAGTGCGCGATGACCTTGTCCCAGTAGTCGATCAGAGCAGGGCGCGCTCCGGCCTCCGACCATGCGAGCGTCGCCAGATCACCCCACCGGGTCACGGCGCCGGTTTGAGGATCGGTCGCGGTCGGACTTAGAAGGTCGCCATTCGCCTCCCGCAGATAAAGCCGCGGCTCGACGTCGACGAGGCTCGCATCGCGAGACGTGTGCGCAATCGCGATATCGGCCATCACGCGCAGGCCGGCTTTCGCGCAGGCCTTGAAGAAGCCGCTGATCAGCGCGTCGTCCTCAACCTTCTCGGCGTCCGAATAGTGCGGATGGAAGCGGGGATCGAGCGAGTATGGGTCCTTCGTTGCGTAGAGGCTGCCGGAGAAGCCGCTCGTCGCGACGGGGTTGAGATAGATCCAATCGAAGTTCATCGCCGCGATGCGCGGCAGCTCCCGCGCCCAGTTGTCGATCGACCCGATGAGGAGGGGGAAGAGATTGTAGATCCTTGGCGGCGACGTCAGCCGAGTTGCGCTGGAAGCCGCTCCTCGTTTGGGCGGTTTGGCTGGCGCAGCGCGCGTTGATCTGGCTGACGTCATTGCTCGTGCGTCTCCCGCCTTGCCCGTGTCTCGACGAACCGTTCAAATGCCGCATGGGCGTGCGAATTCAACCCTATCACCGCTGTCGAAATCTCTACCGATCCGAGGGGTCCTCCTACGGGGGGCGTGAATCCATCGGCGAGCACAGGACTCGTCTCGGAATCGAGGGACACCCGAACCTCGCATGCCAATGCCCCGAACCGACGTCGGAATGCGACGCAGTTCTCCGCTTCGACCGCCTCGTAAGTTCCGGCAGAGAGAAGCGGATGAAGCGCGTTCCTCAGCGCGAGCAACGCTTTGGTCAGCGCTGCTTTGTCCTCGCCGGTTCCGCTCGTCGCCGCCCGCACTGTGTCGTAGTCCACCGGGCGTCGGTTGTCGGGATCGACAAGCGAATGATCCGGCCGTTCCGTGCCCTGGTAGGTGTCGGGAACGCCGGGAAGCGCGTGTTTCAGAACCACCTGGGCGAGCGAGATATGCGTCGCGGTCGGCGCTATGCGGCGGACGACGTTGGCGATGATCCGCCCGCTCTCGCTATCCGGGGCGCCCAACTCCGCCATCAGAGCATGAGCCGCGTCTTCATAGGCCGCGTTCGGCTCCGTCCACGTGCTATGCCGCTTGGCCTCACGAACGGCCTTCTCCGCGTAGCCCTGCAAACGCGCGATCTGGTCGGGCTCGTCCGACCAGGCGCCGAGAACGGCCTGATAGAAGATCCGTCGATCGGTTTCGTCGACCTCGCTGTCGGCGTGGCGCGTATCGAGTTCCTGGGCGGCGGTCATCCATAGCCCCGGGTGGTGGGTCAACGCGGAGATTCTCGCGCGCGCGTCCTCGCCGCGTTTCGTGTCATGCGTTGCGGTCGCGATCATTCCAGTCGGCCAGTCCCGCGCCTGTGCCATGGCCCAGCGGTGCAGATGCGCGGCGTCGTGTCCGAAAGTCTGGGGTGCGCCACCGACCTCGTTGAGCGAGATGAGACGTGGGTCGCGGTAGAAGAGCGTGTCCTCCAGACCCTTGGCCATCACCGGTCCGCCAAGCTGCTGGAAGCGCTGCGTGATGTCGTCGTCGTCAGCCTCGATAGCATGCCTCACGAAGGCGAGAACGTCCGCGATCGCACCGCGGGTCTCCACCTCCGCGCCCGCGAACGCCACGTCGAGGACGGCGTCGTCCGTCGCGGTGACGCTACCCGCGATGTAGGTTCTGTAGACCGGCATCGCGACGAGGAGTTCGCGCACGGCGATCTCGATCCGCCCACGCGTCAGGTCGCGTGTAGCGAGGCGTTTGCGGGCGCGCCTCTGCAACGCATTGGCGAGCGCTGCGACCTCGCCCCGGAAGCTGGCATCCAGTATCTGCCGCTTGGCCGCCTTTAGACGGTCCTCGAACGATCGGTCCGTCGGATCCAACGCGTCGAACGTTTCAAGCGCCGAGCGATCGACGAAAAGGCCGTTGATGATGTTCAGCCCGTCATAGCCGGACGTACCGTCGACCGGCCAGTCCGAGCGCAGCGCCTCATCGTGCTCGAGGATCTTCTCGACGACGATGTAGGCGTCCGGCCCCATCCGCCGCCGAAGCGTCTTCAGGTAACCGGTAGGGTCGGCGAGTCCGTCGACATGGTCGATCCGTACGCCGTCGATCAGGCCCTCCGCATGGAGCCGGAAGACCTCCCGGTGAGCCCATTCGAAGACGGTCTCATCCTCGACCCGGAGCCCGGCAAGCGTCGTGATGTCGAAGAAACGACGGTAGTTCAAGCTATCGACGCCCGCGCGCCAGTGGACGAGGCGATAGTGCTGTCGCTCCAGAAGCCTGTGCAACGCGCCATGCTGGCCGATCTTGAACGTCGCCGATATGGCACGGGCCGCTGTCTCCAGATCTGAGCGGTCCAGCCGTAGATCGCGCAGCGACGGCATAGCTTCCGGTTCTGACACGGCAAACCGGCCGGCGTCTTCCAGCTCCACGCCGGCGAACTGGAGAATGTCGGGATACGTCTTCGGACAGACCGGGTAGCGTGCGCCGGCGACCGTCACCACGAACGCGTCGGCGTCATCGTCGAGAGCGATCGCAAGGTCCCCGGCCTCCAGCATCGCTCCATAGCTCTCCCCGAGAACCGGCATCGTGACCTTGTTCTGCATCGGACCGTAGGGCGCCCAAACGATGTCGAACGTCGCGGCGTATGGCGAGGCCCGACCCCAGGTGAGAACGGAATGCCAATAGGGGTTCGCATCGCTCGCGATGCCGAGATGGTTCGGCACGATGTCGATGATGATACCGAGGCCGGCCTCCCGAGCTGTGTGGGCAAGTTGCGCGAAACCCTCCGCGCCGCCCAACACGTCGCTGACGCGGGTCGGATCGACGCCGTCATACCCATGCGTACTGCCGGGCTCCGCTTCGAAGATCGGCGAAGCATAGATGTGACTGACGCCGAGGTCCGCAAGGTAGGGAACGATGGCGACGGCGTCCGCGAATGTGAAACCTTCATGAAACTGAAGGCGGTACGTGGACCGAACCGGCGACACGGCCTGCCCATCGCGCCCGGCGGCTCGCATCGTATCGCCGACTTTGTCGATAAGCGGCTGCATGTCTTCGAGCGTCATGCCCAGGCGGCGCTGCCAGTTGGGATGCTCGTCCATCGTGCCGGGCAGGTTCGCCTGCTCGATCTCGCCGATCACGTCCTCAAGCTGCACACCGACGAGCATCGAGCCGGCCGAAGCGACATGCGCGACGATCTCGTCCGCCGGGACGGTTTCGGTCGGCGCGAGGCTGAGGGCGTTCCGCAGCGCCTCGCGATCGGCCGCGCGTTCGTCACGGGCGACCTCTGCCTGCGCCTCGCTCGTCTGCCCGGTTCGCGCGCGCCATTCGATGTCGTTTCCGGCCCACCAACCTTCGAGGGTCGGCAGGTCGTGGGTCGAGATCGACGCGAAGGACATCCGATCCCATTCGGCAGGATCGGTGAAGGCGGCCCCGTCGCGCTCGAAATAGAAGACCTTATACGTAAGGAGGCCCGCGTCGCTGATCGCATCGCGAAATCCGTCGGGCGCCGTTCCCAGATCTTCAGCGACGACGACGCAGCGATGCCGATAGCTCTCGATCTTCAGTACGGCGAGCAGCAGGTCGAAGGGGTAGGCTATGTAGGTGCCGTCACGGTTCTCGAACCCGTGCGGTACGACGAAGAGGCGCTCCAGCTGAAACGCATGGTCGATGCGCAGGAGACCGGAGCCCCGCATGTTCGATCCGATCAACTGCCGGAAGTGGTTGAGTCCGGCCCCGGTATGAAGCGCGGCCGGCTTTAGCGGAGGGAGGCCCCAGTTCTGGCCGTTTGGCGAGAAGCCGTCCGGCGGAGCGCCCACGTCGAGGGTCGCGGCGAAGAGGGATTGCTGACCCCAATATTCCGACCCCGCGCGATCGGCACCGACCGCGAGGTCTCGATAGAGACCGAACCCCGGCGCCGCCTTCGCTGCCGCCTCCAACTGCTTCGCGCAATGCCATTGCAGCCAGGCTGAATAGCGGACGGCGTCACTGTTGGTATCGGCGAAGGTCGCGACGGCGGGGGAGGCGGGGTCGTGAAACTCCGATGGCCACTCGCGCCAGGGCTTGTCGTCGTGATGTGCCGTCAGCGCCTCGAAGAGGGCGTGGCGTTCCAGCGCCTCGCCGTGATCTGCTCGCCAGGCATCGAATGCCGGATCGCAACCGAAGGACTGGTAGGCAGTCGTGAGTCCCGCAAGCTTCTGCTTCCACGCCTCGGGGTAATTGATGGTTGCAAGATCGCCCGTCGACTGGCTGGTCGGGGCGCCAGGCACCTGCGACAGGTCGAGATAGACCGGGTTCAGGAAGAGGCGTGACGACGGGGAGTAGGGTGAACGCGCGTCCGGCCAGTGCGGGAAGAGAGTATGAAGCGGGTTGATACCTACGAAACTGGCGCCGGCCTTTTCGGCGATGCGGCCAAGCTCCGTCAGATCACCGAGATCGCCGATCGCCGTCGGCTCGTTCCGACGAAGCCCGTAAAGCTGCGCCTGCAATCCCCAAGCCTTTCCGCGAGGCCACGGGGCGGGGCAGTAGGTCCTCGCCGGTATCGCCAGAACGGCGACGCCCGTCCCGTCGCGTTCGAGCCGATGGTAGCCGACGTCGAGCGGGGGGAGGACTGCGAGGCCGTGTTCGATGGCAACCGGCGTGGCGGACCCATCCTCGCCGATAAGCTCGCCGGACGGTGCGGAACCTTCGACCGAAACATGGGATGATCGGTTCGCCGCAACGATGATGGGAGGCGTGCCTTCGGCTTCGACGCTGACAGCCGCTAGAATGGCCCGGAGCGCTTCTTCGCCAGGTGTATGCTCAACCCCATCGCCATCACGATAGCGCGTTGCGATGCCGGCCGACCGGCACGCTGTTTCGAGTTCCGTCGTGTTCACCGGGCGGCCTCCAGGGCGAAGCGAAGCGACCAGCTTGGCAGCGTATCGCCGGTTTCGTCGACGGATGAAAAGATGGTCTTGCCCGGAAGCGGACCTGCATCGCGCATCGCGTCGGCGAGGTTCATCTGCAAGTGGAGCGTCCCGGCCTCGAAGGTCCAGCAGACTGTCATCAGACCATCCGTCGCCGCGCCCTGCGATGTCCGCCATCCTGATGCGAGGAGAGGCGTCACATGTGCGTGCCGCAACGCGAGGAGGCGCGCGACGTCCGCCGCCTCCGCCGCCGATCCGACATGCGTCTTGCTACGCTCGAACGTCGCTACTTCGGTCGCGTCCGGCAGGTCCGCTATGCGCGTCGCGAACTGAGGGAAGGCCGAGAACTCACGCTTGCGACCCTCGCGCACGGCGGTCTGCAATTCGGGATCGGTGAAGTCGCAGAAGAAGAGGAAGGGGTTCGTCTCGCCATGGTCGTCGCCCTGGAAGAGCATCGGCGGCTGCGGTGACAGTAGAAGGCAGGACAACGCCATACGGAGCTTGCCCGGATCGGCGAGCGTCGTCAGACGATCGCCAAACGCGCGGTTGCCGATCTGATCGTGGTTCTGGAGAAACGCGATGAATGCACCCGGATCGAGATGCCCGGATGGCGTTCCGCGCGCCTCCCCGCCGCGAGGTCCGTAGCTCTCGCCCTGATAGCCGAACCCGGTCGTGAGGCACTTGAGGAGGCGCGTAGCCGGATCGTCTGCGTAGGCCGCGTAGTAGCTGTCGGACTCACCCGTCAGCAGGACGTGCCAGCAGTGATGGATATCGTCGTTCCACTGTGCGGTATGGTGCGTCGGCTCACCCCCGTCGCGTTCAAGAAGGGACGCGTCGTTGTTTTCGTTCTCGAGGATGAGGTGGATATGTCGGTCGGGGCCGAAGTGCGCCCGAATGCGTCGCGGCAGTTCGAGGAGGATGTGCTCGTTGCTCGTGTCCTGCAACTCGTGCACGGCATCGAGACGTAGGCCGTCGAAATGATACTCCTCGAGCCAATAGAGCGCGTTCTCGATGATGAACTCGCGAACCGGGCCGGCCTTCGCCGGGTCGAGATTGATCGCCGCGCCCCAGGGCGTGGGATGGTCGCGGTCGAAGAACGTATCGGCGTAGAGCGGGAGGTAGTTACCTGACGGGCCGAAGTGATTGTAGACGACGTCGAGAAAGACCATCACTCCGTGCGCGTGAGCGGTCTCGATCAGCCGCTTGAGATCGTCTGGCGTGCCGTAGGCTTCCTCCGGCGCGTAAAGCAGCACGCCGTCATAGCCCCAGTTCCGGCGGCCGGGCACGCAGGCGAGAGGCATGAGCTGGATGGCGGTGATGCCGGTCGCCGCGAGGTCGGCCAACCGGTCGGCCAGGGCTGCGAACGTGCCCTCGGCCGTAACCGTCCCGACATGTGCTTCGTAGATGGCCGCATCCGACCACGGCCGGCCGCGCCACGCGCCATCCGTCCAATCGAACGAGGCGGGATCGATTACGACGCTTGGGCCGTCGACATCGTCCGGTTGGTAGCGTGAGGCCGGGTCGGGGACACGCGTTCCGTCGACCTCGTATGTATAGCGTGCGCCAACGCCGACTCCTTCGACCGCTAGATCAATCCACCCTGCTTCGTCGCGGCCGCACTCGATCGGGTCGCGCTCTTCGATATGCAGCCGGATCGATGAGGCCGTCGGCGCCCAGAGGCGGAAGCGAGTCCCGGTGTCCGTTGCCGCTGCACCGAACGACAACTTGGAGGCGCGTTGCATCAGCGCGTGCCTCGCAGCAGCACCGAGGATCGGCCGACGAGGTTCAACACGGCGCCGGCCGCAAGCGTGGCCGCACCGTCTTCGATGGTTCCGCGCGGATGCCGTGTGTCGAGCAGCGGCGTGAAGCGCAGACCGCCCAGTTCAGGCATGGCGAAGTCGATCGGGTCGGGGCCCGCATGGAGGAGGATGAGGAAGCGGTCGGCCGTCGGATCGGCGGCGCCGAACTCCATGCCGATCGTCCGCAACTCGGGCGCGTGCCAGTCGTCGACCTCCATCTGCCGGCCCGACGGGTGAAGCCAATGGACGTCGAGAAGCCCGGTGGAGGGGTCGAGCGCACCATCGAAGAAGGAGCGGCGGAACCAGGCCAGTTCCTGCGAGCGGATCGCGGTGAGCGCGGTCACGAACGCCTCGAGGTCTTCGTCGCGGGACTGCCAGTCGTACCAGCTGATCTCGTTGTCCTGGCAATAGGCGTTGTTGTTGCCGCCCTGCGTGCGCCCCATCTCGTCGCCGCCTAGCATCATCGGAACGCCCTGCGCGAGGAGGAGCGTCAGCAGCATGTTCCGCTTCTGTCGGTCGCGAAGATCCTTGATTGCGGGATCGTCGGTCGGGCCCTCCGCGCCGTGGTTCCACGTCACGTTATGGCTGTGACCGTCCGCGTTGTTCTCACCGTTCGCTTCGTTGTGCGTTTCGTTGTAGGAAACGGCGTCGTGCAGCGTAAAGCCGTCATGCGCGGTGATGAAGTTGACGCTGGCCCAGATCTTGCGGCCCGAGGGACGGTAGGTTTCCGACGATCCGGCTAGACATGACGCGACCTCCGGCAGATGCCCGAGATCGCCTTTCCAGAAGCCGCGCAGCGTATCGCGAAATTTGTCGTTCCACTCCGACCAGCCTGTCGGGAAGCCGCCGACCTGATAGCCGCCGGGCCCAAGATCCCAAGGCTCCGCGATCATCTTGGTGCTGGCGAGCACTGGGTCCTGCCTCACGGCGTCGAGGAAGCCGGCCCGGTCGGAAAAGTCGAACGGGTCTCGCGCCATCTCGGAGGCGAGGTCGAAGCGGAAGCCGTCGATACGGAAATATTCGACCCAGTAGCGAAGGCTGTCCATCACCATTTGCGTCACGCGCGGATGGCTCAAGTCGACGCTGTTGCCGGTGCCGGTCGTGTCGAAATAGTGCCGGGGGCTTTCGGGCGAGAGCTTGTAGTAGCTCGCGTTGTCGATGCCGCGGAAGGAGAGGGTCGGGCCGAGATGGTTGCCCTCGGCCGTATGGTTGTAGACCACGTCGAGGATCACTTCGATGCCGGCCTCGTGCAGCGTGGCGACTGTCGCCTGCACCTCGTCCAGCATGCCGCTCTCGAGGTAGCGGGCCATCGGGGTGAAGAAATTGAGGGTGGAGTAGCCCCAGTAGTTGGTCAGCTTCTTCTCGACGAGGAAGCGATCGTCCACGAAGGTGTGAACGGGAAGAAGCTCGACGGCCGTCACGCCGAGCGCAACGAAATGGTCGATAACGGCCGGGTTCGCGAGGCCGGCGAACGTGCCGCGCTGGGCGCCCGGGACGTCGGGGTGCTGCGCCGTCAGCCCCTTAACGTGCGTCTCATAGACGATGAGTTCGCGCCAATCGCGCTGCGGCCGGTCGTCCGGAAACTTGTTGTGCCCGTCGGTGACGACGCATTTCGGCATCATGCGGGCGCTGTCCCGGCGGTCGAAGCTCAAATCCTCGCGGCGCGAGCCGATCCGGTACCCGTGCAGGGCGTCGTGCTGGATCAGCTTTCCGTGCAGGCGCTTCGCATAAGGGTCGATCAGCAGCTTGTGGTGATTGAACCGATGTCCGTTGTTCGGATCGTACGGACCGTAGACGCGATAACCGTAGAGCTGTTCGGGACGGCAGCCGGGAATGTAGCCGTGCCAGACATTGTCCGTATGGTTTGGGAGCAGGATGCGCGCGGTCTCGCGTCGTCCGCTCGCGTCGAAGAGGCAGAGCTCGACCTTGTCCGCGTTTGCAGAGAAGAGAGCGAAATTGACGCCCCTCCCGTCCCAGGTCGCACCGAGAGGGTAGGGAACGCCATCGTCTACGCGGGCCATGCAGGGTCGATCCGGATCATGTGTGAGAGGTCTTCGGAAGAAGCGGCTTTGAAACGAGTCAATCCGATGTCTGTTCCATAGCGCCTACGTGGTTTTCACTCCACCGGCGAAAGGACACCGCGCGGCCTCGTAAAACGCTTGAGGAGAACGCTTCGAACCGCGACGCGATGGCGGATGGGGTGGGATTCGAACCCACGAGACGGTCTCCCGCCTGCCGGTTTTCAAGACCGGTGCCTTCAACCGCTCGGCCACCCATCCTCCGGCGTGGATATGCCGCGCTGCGATCGGCTGCGCAAGCACACTCTTAACGCACTCGAAACCTTCGCCATGAATTTCGCGCCTTTGGCGAGGATGGGATTCACCAAACCGCGCGACACTCCCTTCCATGTCGCGCATCCGCGAGAAGTCCTAACTCCAGCGTCCGGTGTCCCATGCGTCTGCGCACGCTCGTCCTCCCCGCCGTCCTCGCCGCCATTCTGGCGGGATGCGGCTCCGAAGGCCTGTCGGTCGATCCGAAATACGGTGTGAAGCCGAGCCCGCGCGTCGCCTCGGGCGAGAAGATCCGCAAAGGGGGAGGGCGCTACCATGTCGGCAAGCCTTATAAGATCGCCGGCAGATGGTACCACCCGAAGGAAGACCCGAATTACCGCGGGCGCGGCAAGGCATCCTGGTATGGCGAGGCGTTCCACGGCCGCCTGACGGCCAATGGAGAAGTCTTCGACATGCACAGCCTCTCGGCTGCGCACCCCACTCTACCTTTGCCGTCCTACGTTCGCGTGACGAACCGCCAGAACGGCCACTCCGTCGTGGTTCGCGTCAACGATCGCGGACCATTTCACGGCGGGCGCGTGATCGACGTGTCGAAGAAGGCCGCCGAGATCCTAGGCTTCAAGAAGGCCGGCATCGGCGACGTGTCCGTTGCCTATGTAGACAAGGCCGACCTCGACGGTCGCGACGACTGGTTGATCACGACGGCCAGCGTTCAGGGCGAGCAGATGTCGCCGCGCCAGCTTGCCGCGCTCGGCGTGGACGCGCGAGCCTTGAGGATCGCCGCAAGCACGGCACCGCAGGCGACGGTCCGTACAGCCGCGCCGGCGCCCGCGCCCGTTCAGGTCGCGATCCAGCAGTTCGAACCTGTCGCCGCCCCTGTGCAGAACGCCTATGTCAGCGAACCCACGGACGTTCTGGTCGGAGCGTTCGGGGATTCGGCCAACGCGCAATATGTCGCCGGGGTGCTTGGGCAGTTCGGTACCGTGGAGATGCAGCCGGTCACGTTCGGTGGGCAACTCCTCCAGCATATGACGGTTCGCACGACCGATCCAGGGCTCGCCGAAGCCGCGCTCGACATGGCGCGCGGGCTCGGCGCCACGGACGCGCGCATCCTCTCCCGCTGACGAAGGCGATGCCCGATGCCATTGTAGGAACCGCACGGGATTGGTAGTCGTTCGCCCAGCGGCGATTAAACCCCGGGATGACGTTCATGTTCAAATCAGCCGCACGGACCACGGCAGGCTTCTGCGCCTTCCTCCTGATGGGAGGCGCGGTACTCGCGCAAGACTTTGAAACCAGCGTTCCTTACGCATTTCTCATCGACGCCGGTACCGATACGGTCCTCCTCGACAAGGATGCCGACACGCGGATGCCGCCCGCCAGCATGGCAAAGCTGATGACTATGGCAGTCGTCTTCAACGAGGTTACGGGTGGGCGCCTTTCGCTCGACGACACGTTCCTCATCTCGGAGAACGCCTGGCGCAATGGCGGTGCCAACTCCGGCGGATCGACCATGTTCGCCAAGCTCAACTCGCAGGTGCGGGTCGAGGATCTGATACGCGGCGTCATCATTCAGTCCGGCAACGACGCGAGCATCGCGCTTGCCGAAGGTATCGCGGGCAGCGAAGGTGGGTTCGCACGCATGATGAACGCGCGGGCCGAAGAACTGGGCATGACCAACTCGACGTTCCGCAATGCGACCGGCCTGCCTCATCCCGAACAGCGCGTCACAGCGCGCGACCTGGCGAAGCTCGCCGAGCACATCATATCCGAATTCCCGCAGTTCTACGGCATCTACTCCGAAACCTCCTTCGAGTGGAACGGCATCGAGCAAGGCAACCGCAACCCGCTATTGCGGCTCGGCATCGGCGCGGATGGGTTGAAGACCGGCTTTACGGAAGAATCCGGCTACGGTCTCGTCGGATCGGCGGTCGAGGATGGGCAGCGTCTGATCGTCGTCATAAATGGAGCCGAGAGCGCCCGCGCACGCGGTAATGAGGCGAGCAAGATCCTCAATTGGGGCTTTCGGGCGTTCGAGGATCACAAGCTCTTCGCCGGCGGCGAGGAAGTCGTCTCGGCGCGGGTTTATGGCGGCGACGGTTTCTCGGTCCCGCTGGTGCCCGAAGCGGACGTGGCGATCCTGCTGCCGCGCGGCGTCGATCCCGACGTCTCGGCCGATGTCGTCTATGACGGCCCCATCGAAGCCCCCGTGGCGGAAGGGCAGGCGATCGGCACCTTGCGTATCAGCCAGGGCGAGACCGTCGCCTTGTCCGTTCCGCTCGTAGCCGGTGCCCCCGTTGCGGCAGGGCCGATCTGGCGGCGTGCGGGCGATGCCGCGCTGGAACTGGCGCGTGGCCTCTTCTAGCCGAGGCGTCTTCGTTACGTTCGAGGGCGGGGAGGGGGCCGGCAAGACCACACAGATCGCCCGCCTCGCCACTCACCTCAAGGCGCAGGGTAGGGATGTCGTGACGACGCGGGAGCCTGGAGGCACACCGACGGCCGAGCGTCTGCGCGACATCCTGCTGCATGACGAACCCGCAGCCCTCAGCGCAGCCACCCAGGCGCTTACGTTCTATGCAGCGCGGCAGGATCACCTCGACAAGGTCATCCGACCGGCGCTCGATGCCGGCGCGATCGTGCTCTGCGACCGGTTTCACGACTCGACACGCGCGTATCAGGGTGCCGGCGGCGATGCGGATGCGGCGTTGCTGAAGAGCCTCGAACAGCATGTCATCGGTGAAACGATGCCAAACCTGACGCTTCTTCTCGACCTTCCGCCGGCCGAAGGGCTCGCGCGGGCAGGGCGGCGAGGGGTGGCGGACGACACGTTCGAACGCAAGGCCCTCGCCTTCCACGAGCGGCTCCGACAGGAGTTTCTGGCGATCGCTTCGAGAGAGGCCGATCGGGTCGCGGTGATCGACGCGGCTGGGAACGCGGACACCGTCGCGCAGCGCATCGCAGAGGTTGTCGACGCACGCCTGGACGTTCTCGCCGAATGAACGCCCCAGACGGGATTCCGCACCCACGCACGACACCCGTCCTTTACGGACACGAAGCGGTGGAGGCCCGGCTTCTCGGCGCTTACCAACGCCGGCGGCTACACCACGCGCACCTCCTCAAAGGTCCGACGGGCATAGGCAAGGCAACCTTAGCCTACCGGCTGGCGCGCTTCGTCCTCGCCCATCCCGACCCCAACGCCGACGCCGTGCAGAACGCACAGTCGCTGGCTATCCCGCGAGACCACCCCGAGTTCGCGCGCACAGCCGCAGGCGGACATCCGGACATGCTCGCCATCGAAGCGAAGATGGACGGAAAGCAAGGCATCTCGATCGCGGTGCTCCGAAAGGCCACGACCTTTCTCGAGCAGACGGCGGCGCTCGGCGGATGGCGGGTCCTCCTCATCGATCCTGGTGACGACATGGCGGGCCCCGCCGCCAACGCGCTTCTGAAGTCGCTCGAAGAGCCGGGCCGGAAGACGCTGATCCTTATCGTCTCGCATCACCCCGGCTCGCTTCTCCCGACGATTCGCTCGCGGTGCTCTTCCTCGGCACTCCATCCGCTGTCCGACGCCGACATGGGAAAGACCCTAGATGCCCTTGGGGCAGCCGACGACCTGCCCGATGCCGAACGCGCCCGCCGCCTTGCTTTGGCTAAAGGAAGCGTCGGTCGCTTCCTGGCGCTTTCCGGCAAGGATCTGGAGATCGAAGAGCGCTTTCGGCAACTGATGTCCACTCTCCCGCGCCTACCTCTCGACCGCGCGCACGACTTCGCCGACGGACTCAACCGCCGCGAACCGTTCCTCGCCTTTCTGCCCATCCTTCAGGACTGGCTCGCGGGCTCGGTGCGCCGGACGGCTTTGGACGCCGCGACGAGTTCCTACGCCATGCTGCCGGGTCGCCTTGAAGCGTGGGCGACGTTGTGGGAGAAGACGGCCCGCGCCGCGGCGCTCGCGGACGAATACAATCTCGAGCGCAAGCAGGTCGTTCTCGATGCGCTGCTGACGGCGGCGGCAATCGCGAAAGGCCCGCCCGCCCAACCTAGCTGAGCCTGGACGATATCCGATGGCGGACCCGCGTCGCTTCTACATCACGACCGCAATCTCGTATCCCAACGGCGCGCCGCATATCGGCCACGCCTACGAGGCGCTCGCCACCGACGCGATCGCGCGCTGGCACCGGCTCGATGGTGCCGACGTCCGGTTCCTTACCGGTACGGACGAGCACGGCCTCAAAATGGTCCAGACTGCCGCCAAGGAAGGGCTTACCGGCCGCGAACTCGCCGACCGGAATGCGCCAGCCTTCAAGCGGATGGTCGAGGTCCTCGGCTGCTCCAACGACGACTTCATCCGCACGTCCGACCCGCGCCACTACGAGGCGACGCAGGCCCTCTGGCGCGCGATGAAGGACAAGGGCGACATCTACAAGTCGCAATATGCGGGCTGGTACTCCGTCCGCGACGAAGCCTATTACGGCGAGGACGAAACCTCGCTGAGGGCCGATGGCACGCGCATCGGCCCTCAAGGAACGCCGGTCGAGTGGACCGAAGAGGACAGCTACTTCTTCCGTCTCTCCGCTTACCAGGATCGTCTGCTGGCCCATTACGAAGCGCACCCAGATTTCGTCAGCCCGGCCGCGCGCAATAACGAGGTGACGAGCTTCGTCCGCTCCGGCCTGCAGGACCTTTCGATTTCCCGTACGACGTTCGATTGGGGCGTGCCCGTCCCGGACGATCCCGACCACGTGATGTACGTGTGGGTCGACGCGTTGACGAACTATATCAGCGCGCTCGGCTATCCCGATCCGTCGAGCGATCTCTGGCAGCGCTATTGGCCGGCGAACCTGCACGTTATCGGGAAGGACATCGTACGCTTCCACGCCGTCTATTGGCCGGCCTTCCTGATGTCGGCCGGCCTGCCGCTGCCGCAGAAGGTCTTTGGGCACGGCTTTCTCTTCAACCGCGGAGAGAAGATGTCGAAATCGGTCGGGAACGTCGTCGATCCCTTCTCCATCGTCGAGAGCTACGGGCTCGATCAGACCCGCTATTTCTTCCTGCGCGAAGTGCCCTTCGGCCAGGACGGCAACTACAGCCACGACGCTATCGTCAGCCGCATCAATTCAGACCTCGCCAACGATATCGGCAATCTCGCCCAGCGTTCGCTCAGCATGATCGCGAAGAATTGCGAGGGGAGGGTGCCAACGCCCGGGACGTTGTCGAAGGACGACGAGGCGCTTTTGGCAAGCGCCTACGGCTTGCTCGGTACGTGTCGCCAATACATGGAGGACGTCGCTCCGCACAAGATGCTGTCGGACGTCTTCGACGTGGTCGGCGCCGCGAACGGTTACATGCAGGCGCAGGAGCCCTGGAAGCTGAAGAAGAGCGATCCCGAGCGGATGGCTACGGTGCTCTATGTCGTAGCGGAGGTCACTCGCGTCTGCGCAACGCTGCTGCAACCCGTGATGCCGGATGCGATGAACCGGTTGCTCGATCTCTTGGGCGTCGGCGAGGGCAGGGGCTTCGATAGTCTCGCGAGCGATGCGGCTCTGGCGCCCGGAACGGCACTGCCGACGCCGCAGGGGATCTTCCCGCGCTATGTCGAGCCGGAGGCGGACGCGGTCTGATGCTGATCGATAGCCATTGTCATCTCGACTATGACGGCCTGCACGACGATCTGCCCGGCGTACTCGATCGCGCGTCGGCGGCCGGCATCGGCCACATGATCACGATCGGTACGCGCGTTCGCGAGTTCGATCGCGTTCTCGGCATCGCCGAAGCCCACGATGCCGTGACCTGCACCGTTGGCACGCACCCCCACAACGCGGACGACGAGGCGGACATCGATCCCGCCGAGATCGTCGCATTGTCCCGACACCCCAAGGTCGTCGGCATCGGTGAGGCCGGGCTCGACTACGTCTACGACAACGCCTCCAGAGCCAACCAGCACACCGGCTTCCGCAACCACATCGCGGTCGCGAGGGAGACGGGGCTGCCGCTCGTCATTCACGCACGCGGCGCGGATGAGGACGTAGCAGCGATCTTGCGCGACGAGATGGGGAAGGGCGCCTTCACCGCCGTCCTCCACTGCTTTACCGGCGGCGCGGACCTCGCGTGGTGCGGCGTCGAGCTTGGCCTCTACGTCTCGTTCAGCGGCATACTGACGTTCAAGAACTCGGCGGACTTGCGAGACCTCGCAGCCGCACTGCCGTTCGATCGCCTTTTGGTCGAAACCGACGCGCCATTCCTCGCGCCAGTGCCACATCGCGGTCGGTCGAACGAGCCAAGCTACGTCGCCCACACTGCCGCCGTACTCGCCGAAACGCGCGGCGTCCCGCTCGCGGATGTCGCGCGCCAGACTACGGCAAACGTCCACCGCCTCTTTCCGAAGCTCGCCCACGCCGCTACCGCGAGCCGCGCCGCGTGAGCTTCCGCTTCACGATCCTCGGCTGCGGGTCCTCGGGCGGCGTTCCGCGCATCGGACCGGACTGGGGTGCGTGCGATCCGACAAACCCCAAGAACCGTCGCCGCCGCTGTTCGCTTCTGGTCGAGCGGATCGGCAAAGCGGGCCGTACCACGGCCCTCGTCGACACGTCGCCGGACCTGCGCGAGCAGATGCTGGACGCCAATGTCGGCGCGCTCGATGCCGTCGTCTACACGCATGACCACGCCGACCACACCCACGGTGTGGACGACCTGCGCGCATTCTCGCTTCGTATGCGGCGGCGCGTTCCGGTCTACATGGATCCATCGGTCTGGACGACGATGCATACGCGCTTCGGCTATTGCTTCGAGACGCCGCCTGGTAGCAGCTATCCGCCCATCCTCGACGCGCGGCGGTTCGACATCGACGCCGGGCTGACCGTCGACGGCGATGGCGGAGCGATCGAAGTTGCTCCCATCACCGTGAACCACGGAGATATCGATGCGCTCTGTCTGAGGTTCGGGAACGTCGCCTACATGCCTGACGTCAAAGTCATTTCCGAAGAGGCCGCCCAGCGGCTGTCGAACCTCGACGTCCTGATCATAGACAGCCTGCGCGAGACGCCGCATCCCAGCCATTTCAGCCTTAGCGATGCGCTTTCATGGATAGAACGCCTGGCGCCGAAGCGAAGCATTCTCACCAATTTGCACGTCGATCTCGACTACGACGCGCTCGTTGCGAAGACGGCTCCCAACGTAGACGTAGCCTATGATGGCCTCACGATCGAAACCGACTAGGTTCCATAATATGACTTATGCGAATCCCGGTGATAGTGCTGCAGCGGAGAATTTCCTTCGCCTCCTCCGCATCATGCGGCGGCTGCGCGATCCCATGGACGGTTGCCCCTGGGATCTGAAGCAAACCTATCGCAGCATCACGCCGTATACGATCGAAGAGGCCTACGAGGTCGCCGACGTGGTCGAGCGCGGTGCGCTGGACGAGTTGCCGGATGAGTTGGGCGACCTCCTCCTCCAGGTCGTCTTCCTTTCGCAGATTGCGGATGAAGATAAGCGGTTCGGGATCGTCGACGTCATCGACGCCATCTGTGAGAAAATGAAACGCCGCCATCCGCACATCTTCGGTACCGTCCTGGCGGCGGATGCCGATGCGGTGAAGGCGAACTGGGAAACGATTAAGGCCGAGGAAAAAGCCGCCGGTGGCCGAGCGACCGGATCGATCCTCGACGATGTGCCTCTTGGCATGCCGGCACTGGTGCGGGCACAAAAGTTGCAGAAACGAGCGGCGAAAGTTGGGTTCGACTGGCCGGACGCCGGAGGCGCGATGGAAAAGGCTCGGGAGGAGATCGACGAACTAGACGCGGTGGTAGGCAAGGATGCAGATGCGGCCGAGGATGAGCTCGGCGATGTCCTTTTTTCGCTCGTCAACGTCGCCCGCAAGCTCGATATCGATGCCGATGCCGCCCTCCGCCGCGCCAACGCGAAGTTCGACCGGAGGTTTCGGGCTGTCGAGGAGGCCGGCGATCTAGGCACGATGTCGCTCGATATGATGGAGGCGCACTGGCAGGCCGCAAAGGCTACCGAGCGCGACTGACTACGGCGCCTGCTCCGCACCGGCGAGTTCGAAATAACCGCCCTCGCCCATCATCCGATTGAGCTGGTTCAGCCGTTCCTCCGGCGCGCGGATATCGAGGATATGGATGTCATCGTCCATCTCGGAACTGAGGATCTCGCACGTACGATGCAGCCAGGCGTAGGTTCGACCGTCCGACGCGGGGAGATGAACGGTCGCCCTCGTGAAATCCTTCGCCAACTGGTTGCCGATTGCGGTCAGGAGGTCGTCCAGCCCCTCCCCCGTTTTCGCCGAGACGAGGACGGGTCGTGGGCTACGCCTGTCCGCGACCTCCGCGAGCACGCCGCGATCCGCCGCCGAAACCCGATCGATCTTGTTCCACGCTTCAAGGCGCGCGATGGTTTCCGGCACGCCGAGTTCGCGGAGGACGACTTCGACATCTTCAGCCTGCGCTTGCGACTCATCGGTAGCGATATCGCGCACATGCAAGATGAGATCGGCCTCGATGACCTCTTCGAGGGTCGCCCGGAATGCGGCGACGAGCTGGGTCGGCAGGTCCGAGACGAAACCAACGGTATCGGACACGATGATCGTCGCGCCACCCGGTAGCTTCATCGCACGGAGGTTAGGGTCGAGCGTCGCGAAAAGCTGATCGGCGGCGAGGACCTCCGATTGCGTCAGCGTATTGAAAAGCGTGGACTTCCCCGCATTCGTGTAGCCGACGAGCGCGACCGTGGGCGCGTTGGCACGGCGGCGCCCTGCCCTCTGTAGCTGTCGCGTCTTCTGGACCTTTTCCAGATCACGCTCGATGCGGCTGATCTTGTCTTGCAGCGCACGGCGGTCGGCTTCGATCTGTGTTTCGCCGGGGCCGCCGAGGAAGCCGACGCCGCCGCGCTGCCTCTCGAGGTGCGGTCCAGGACCGTACGAGACGGCTCTTTTGATAGGTCAGATGCGCCAGATCGACCTGGAGTCGGCCTTCCTTGGTCAAAGCCCGTCGGCCAAAGATCTCCAGGATGAGGCCGGTCCGGTCGAGGACCTTGGCTCCGATGGCGCGCTCCAGGTTGCGCTGCTGGGTCGGCGCGAGAGCGCAGTCGAAGAGGACGAGTTCGATCTCCTCCGCCTTCGCGCGCTCCTGCAATTCGTCGACCTTGCCTTGCCCTACATAGGTGCTGGGGCGCACCTGATTGAGATTGACGATCTGGGCATCGACGATCTCGAGGTCGATCGCACTGGCCAAGCTGACGGCTTCACCAAGCTGCGCTTCCGGCGTCCTCGGGTCGAGATCGCGGCGCATCGACTTCTCGCTGGGTACGATGACGATGGCACGCGCGGTGACCTGTGGCGTGCGGTCTATCAACGCGTCAAGCGCCGTCGGCAGGGGCGGAGTCCTGCAGATTGATCGGCGCGGAGGGCATGATCGTCGAGATCGCGTGCTTGTAGACGAGCTGCGAATGGCCGTCGCGGCGCAGCAGAACGCAGAAATTGTCGAACCACGTCACGACCCCTTGCAGCTTCACACCGTTGATGAGGAATATCGTGAGGGGCGTCTTCGTCTTGCGGACCTCGTTCAGAAACTTGTCCTGAAGATTCTGTGTCTTCTCGCCGGCCATAGATGTTTCCGATTCTCATGCCGCTGCGCTTCGTGCGTGGCGGCCCGCTGCATTGTTAACGATGCCATCCCGCGCAGTCACGGGGCATTCGCCGCTTTTCCTGCCACGATTGCGCTATGCGGCTCTCCGAAGGGCGAGGAGGACGCTGATGAAGCTGACGAGCTCGAGCCGGCCGAGCACCATTCCGAAGATGAGAGTGATCTTGGCGACGTTGGGCATGGCGGCATAGGTCGGCCATCCGCCAGCATCCGGCCAGGCGAGAGTGTAGATGGGACCGACATTCGAGAGCGCGGCCAAGGCGGCCATGAAGGCGCCTTCGGCGGCGGGATGCGTCCAGGCGAGAATGGCCGTCAGGCCAGTCAGTGTGAGTAGGAAGAGCGCGAAATAGCTCCAGACCGACGACATGAGCCCCGGATCGAAATCGTGGCTGCCGAACCGACGGCTCAGCACTGCGTGCGGGTGGACGAGGCCGCGAAGCTCTCGTCCGCATTGCGTCAACATCGCCCCTATTCGGTAGAGCTTGAGGCCGCCAGCCGTAGAGAAGCTGCCGCCTCCGGCTAGCGTGAGGGCGATAACGAGCGCGATGGGAACGCTTGCGACGAGACCGACGCGCGACTCGAACCCCGTTGTGGACACGAGCGAGGCGCCCATGAAGAACCCTTCGCGGAGCGCCTGGCCGACATCCGTGCCGAGGAGGATGCCCTGGTAGGCGTAGACGAGCCCGATGGAGAGGGTGAGCGCGAAGACGAGATAGCTTTCGCGATGCCGGTTCAGAAGGCGCGCCTCCCCCGAGGCGAGCATCCGATGCCAGAGAATACTGGTCGCGCCATAGAGCATGAAGAACGCGAGCACCGGTTCCACGAGAACCGAGCGGTAGCCAGACAGTCCGCCATCGCGGGGTGTCATGCCGCCGGTCGAAACCGTCGAAAAGGCGAGGCAGAGCGCGTCGAACGCCGGCACGTTCGCGACGAGGAGGAGGAGGACGCAGGCAAGCGTCATGCCTCCATAGAGCGGCAGTATGCCGCCCATAACCGTACGGGTTCGCTGCGCAGCGGTTGGGCGGACGTGGTCGATCATTCGCAGCAGTGTAGTCGGCAGCCCCCCTACCCCGGTCGGCGCCAGCAGAAGAATGATGGTCATCAGCGTTGCGAGCCCGCCGAGCCATTGAAGCGCGGCCTGCCAGAAGACGATGCCGCGCGGCAGCGACGCCGTCGTCGCCGCGAGGCTCGCTCCCGTCGTCGTGAAGGCGGAGACCGATTGGAAATAGGCATCAACGGGCGCAAAGCCGGCGCCCGTGAACGGCAAGGCGGCGAGGAGCGGAAAGCCGAACCAGACGAGGACAGCCAGCGTCAGCGCCTCGCGACGCCGCATGCGTCTGTCCTGATCTCGCAACGTAAAGGCCAGCGCACCCGAGAAGAAGCCGATGAGAAGCGCGGACACGGTGAAGACGAGGAGGAGCGCTTGCTCCCCATAGGTGCCCGCCACGAGAGCGGCCGGGATCATCGCCAGCGCCAGAATTCCCAGCAACTGCGCGAAGATGCGGACGGAAACGAGCACAGGTCTAGAAGAAGTCGATGCTGACGCGGAAGAGCTGTTCGACTTCCCGCACCCGCTCGGCCATCGCGAAGACGACGACCCTGTCCTTCGCCTTCACCCGTGTGTCGCCATCGGGGAAGATGACCGCGCCGTCGCGGTAGATGGCGCCGATCTTGATACCGTCGGATAGCGCCACATCGCGCAAGGGGCGGTCGACGAGCGGTGACGTGCTGAGCGCTTCGGCCTCGATGATCTCCGCTGCACCCTCCTGCACGGCATAAACACCGCTGATACGTCCGCGGCGAACGTGCTGAAGGACGCGGCTGATGGTCACCGCGCGCGGATCGACATAGGCATCGATGCCGAGGGCGCGGGTGAAGGCCGGGTAGCCGCTATTATTGATGAGGCAAAGGTTGCGCGTACTGCCGAGCTTCTTGGCCATGATGCAGGAGAGGATGTTCACCTCGTCATCGTTGGTGAGCGCGATCGTGGTGTGGGCCTCATCGACGTCCGCTTCCCGGAGGATGTCCTCATTGAGTGCGCTGCCGTTGAGAACGATCGTCCGGCGCAGCCTGTCGGCAATCTCGACGGCCCGGTCCTTCGAGCTTTCGATGATGCGGATGCGGGCACGACTGTTGCGGCGCTCCAATTCGCGCGCGACGTAGAAACCGATATTGCCGCCACCCGCGATCACGACGCGGGTCGCCTGCTTTTCCTCGTGTCCGAAGAGGTGGAGAACGCGTGCGATCTGACTGCGTTCGACCGCGACGTACACTTCGTCGCCCTCCAGCATGGCGTCGTCAGCCTTGGGAACGAAGAGGTTGCGCTCGCGCGAGATGCCGAGAACGACCGAGGCGAGGTCGGGGAAGAGTTCGGTCAATTGCCGCAGCGGCGTGTCGATGATCGGGCAGTTCTCGTCGCAGGTCACGCCCATGACGACGAGCGTGTCCTCCGCGAACGTCATCACGTCGAAAGCGCCCGGCAACGCGAGGCGCCGCAGGACCATTTCGCCGACTTCCAGCTCCGGCGAGATGATGACGTCGATCGGCATGTGATCGCGACTGAAGAGATCGCCGTAATGGGCGCGAAGATAGCTTTGCGCCCTCACCCGCGCGACCTTGGTCGGCACGCTGAAGAGCGAGTGCGCGACCTGACAGGCGATCATGTTCACTTCGTCCGAGAACGTAACGGCGATGAGCATCTCCGCATCCTCGGCGCCGGCCTGCGCCAGCACGTCCGGATAGGCGCCGTTGCCTACGAAGCCGCGCACGTCGAGACTATCGGAGATCGCCTGGATAAGGCGTGGGCTGGTGTCGATGACCGAGACGTCGTTGTCCTCGGCGGCCAACCGCTCGGCGATGCCGAACCCGACCTGCCCTGCCCCGCAGATGACTACCCGCATGTGTAAACCGTTCGATCCATATCGGACGGTTTACTCCCGGAACCTCGTGACGCGAAGGGCAAGTCTGCAACAGGCGGCCGTTAAGCAGCCTGCGCCGCTAGGCCGTCGCGCCCACGCCCAGCGTCTTCAGCTTGCGATGGAGGGCGGAGCGCTCCATGCCGACGAACTCGGCCGTACGCGAGATGTTACCGCCGAAGCGATCGATTTGCGCCGTCAGATACTCGCGCTCGAAGACCTCGCGCGCATCGCGGAGCGGCAGTGCCATCAGATGCGTGCCGTTCGCATTCGTCGGCATGGGGGGCATCGCGGAGCCTACTTCCGGCGGAAGCATATCGGCGCTCACCGCCTCGTCGCCCTCCCCCGTCGCGAGAATCAGCAGGCGTTCCACGTTGTTGCGAAGTTGGCGGATATTGCCCGGCCAGTCATGCGATTGCAGAACGGCCAGCGCGTCCTCCCCGATCGTTCGGGAGGGCAGGCCCTGGGCGCGCGTCAATTGATCGACGAAATGCTGCACGAGGATCGGCACGTCCTCGCGGCGCTCCGCAAGCGCGGGAACGCGTAGCGGAACGACGCTCAGCCGGTGGAACAGGTCTTCCCGGAAGTGCCCTTCCGAAATCTCCTTCTCGAGATCCCGGCTCGTGGACGAAATGATCCGAACATCGACGTTCACACGGTTCGCGCCGCCGACCCTCTGGAACGCCTGATCGACGAGCACACGCAGCACCTTCGACTGCGTGTCGCGGGGCATATCGGCGATCTCGTCGATATAAAGCGTACCGCCATGCGCCTCTTCCAACGCCCCGACGCGTCGCGCCTCGCCGATCTCTCCCTCCGTTCCGAAGAGTTCGACCTCCATGCGCTCGGGCGTGATGTTGGCGGCGTTGATGACGACGAACGGTCCGCTCGCGCGGGCAGAGCCGCCATGAATCAACCTCGCCGTCAGCTCCTTGCCTGCACCGGACGGACCCGAGATCATGATACGACTATTGGTCGGCGCCACGCGGGCCACTGTCTGCCGCAGCCGGTTCGCCGCCGTCGAGGTGCCGATGAGCTCGACCGTATCGACCGAGCGGTTCTGAAGGTCCGCGACCTGCCGCTTCAACCGCTTGGCCTCCAACGCGCGCTCCGCCACGAGGACGATCCGGTCGGCTCCGAGCGGCTTCTCGATGAAGTCGTAGGCGCCGCGCTTGATGGCGGAGACGGCCGTCTCGATGTTGCCATGGCCGGAAATCATCACGATCGGCAGATCGGGATGCTCCGCCTTGATGGCATCGAGCACCTGCAACCCGTCGAGACGACTGCCCTGTAGCCATATGTCGAGGAAGACGAGCGAGGGCTTGCGGTTCGCCACCTCCTCCAGCGCTTCCACACTGTCGCGCGCGGTGCGGGTGGAGAACCCCTCGTCTTCCAGGATCGCGGCGACAAGCTCGCGGATATCGGGCTCGTCGTCGACGATGAGGATGTCGGTCGCCATACTCTTCTTACACCTCTTCGGGGGTCTGCAGGCTCAGCGCGTCGTCGCCATCGGAAGCGTCGCTCGGCGCTGCGCCGGGTTTGGGGAGAACGAGGCGGACCAGTGCGCCGCCACCTTCCATTTTGGAGTCGCCGAGTTCGATTCGGCCGTCATGCTCATCAAAGATCTTCTTCACGATGGCGAGGCCGAGGCCCGTGCCTTCGGTCCTCGTCGTGACATAGGGCTCCAGCAGCTTTTGTCGGCTCTCGCGGGGAAAACCGGGACCATTATCGCTGATCTCGACCATGAGTTCGCTGTCGGTCTGAACGAGCGCGACCGCGATCCTGCCGCCATCCGACCGTTTGGCCTTGACGGCCTCGCCAGCGTTCTTGACGATGTTCGTGATCGCCTGCGTGATGAGCCGCCGGTCGATCTGCGCTAGGACCGGGTGCGCCGGGACGTCGATGTCATACGTCAGATCGGTGTTAGCCATCCGTTGCAGGAAGGTGGCCTGCTTGACCGTTTCCGCCAGATCGCCCTCTTCCGGCTGCGCTTTCGGCATCCGGGCGAAAGAGGCGAACTCGTCGACCATCCGGCCGATATCCTCGACCTGCCGCACGATGGTCTGCGTGCATTGCTCGAAGATCTCGCGATCCTCGACGATGACCTTACCGTATTTCCGACGCAGCCTCTCGGCCGAGAGACGGATAGGCGTCAGCGGGTTCTTGATCTCGTGCGCAATGCGGCGCGCGACATCGGCCCAGGCGGACGTGCGCTGGGCTGCGACGAGATCGGTGATGTCGTCCAGCGTTACAACCGTCCCGCTGGCGCTCCCGCGCTCTCGGGCGACACGAACGTTGAGCGTGCGCTCCGCGCCCCTGCGGCGCAGGACGAGCTGACCTTGACTGATCCGCCCCGCCTTACGCTCGATCTCCTTGAGGAGCGGGGTAAGTTCGGGCGCCACTTTGATGACGGGTTGGCCGAGAATGTCCTTCGCGCGAGCGCCGAGCATGTCGAGAACCGGCCGGTTCGCCAGCGTGATCTCACCGCGCCGGTTCACGCCGATCACGCCTGCGGTCACACCGGAGAGAACGGCTTCGGTGAAGCGGCGCCGACGATCGCTCATCGCATTGGCTTCGAGGAGAGCCGTCCGCTGGCCTTGCAGATCCTCGACCATCGTATTGAACGTCTGGCCGAGCCGCGCGAGGTCGCCCTGATTCTGCGCGACCGGCACGCGCACATCGAAATCGCCCTTCGAGATCGCATCAGCCGCATGGCCGAGTTGGCGGACAGGCGAGACGATCTGGTTCGCGAAAGCGAGCCCGAGCCAGATCGCGCAGGCAAGGACGATGAGCGCGAGACAGAGATACATCAGTCCGAAAGCGACCTGTACACCCGTTCGACCCTGCTCCAGCGCCGCATACTCGGCCGTGCCCTCCTCCGCGCGCCTCATATGGTTGAGGACGCGCTGATCGATCGGGCGGACGAGATAGAGGAACAGGTCGGGCAGGTTCGGCAGACCGATGACGCCGCCTACGAGGTCGCTATTGCCGGGCGCGATCATCACGGGGTTCTCGGCCGTGGCTTTCTCCAGCGCCTCCGTCGGCGGGCCGGGGAAGTCCCGCTCCGTATCGATGCCGCTGCGCATCATCAGCTCGCCGTCAGCGCGGACGATGAAGGCGCCGGGCGTCGAGCGAAGCGCGCTCTGCGTCGTCAGGAGCCGCTGAAAGCCCTCGCGGTCCTCGTCGTAGAGGGCGCCCGCGCGGTTGATGTCGTTGGCCATCGCGATCATCTCGCCGCGCAGCGTTCGTGCGTGCTCGTTGAGATAGGCCTGGGCGACGGTGATCGATTCGCCGATGATCGTGCGCGTTCGCTCGGAGAACCAGCGGTCCAGCCCCTGGCTGAGCGTGATGACGGCGACAATCGCGACGACGATAGCCGGAACCACCGCCATGCCGCTGAAGAGCCCGACCATCTGCGCGTGAAGGCGGGCTCCGATCCGTCCCGCACGCCACGCAAGCCAAAGACGCCGAACGTCCACCGCGATGAACGCACCGAGGATCAAGACGAAGAAGAGGTTCGTGAGAAGCGCAGCCGTCGTGATCGTCGTCGTCGGTACGATCGGCGTCAGTCCGGTGAGGACGAGGAATGTCGCCACGCCCGACAGAAGCGCCAGCGCCATGGCGGCCAAACCGGCATAGCGCACACGGGTCGTCCGCACGGATGGCGCCGCCAGCCTCGCCTCGACATCAGTGGCCGACATGGCCATTGCCCGCTCCCACGCTACAACTCACTGTTGCCGATGAGCTACATGTGTGTTGTGGCGGCCTCATGACTGAAATGGGGCCAATCGTTGCGAGGCGACGCTAACGGGGCATCCTGGTGATGACGACGTCGAGATCGCGGATCTTCTTGCGCAGCGTGTTGCGATTCACGCCCAGCAACTCGGCGGCCCGTATCTGATTGCCTCGCGTTGCGGCCAAAGCGGCGGCGATGAGCGGCGTCTCCACCTCGCGCAAGACGCGATGGTAGAGGCCAGGCGGCGGTAGCCGATCGTCGAAGCCGGCGAAATAGCTCTGCAAGTGACGTTCGACGCTCTCGCTAAGGTTCGCGGCGGCGCCGTTGACCGGCAGGCTCGGTGACGGCGCGTGATCGGTCAGTTCGGTATCGACCAGCGTGCCGGATATCGAATCCTGCGGATGGAGGGCGACCAGACGCCGCACCATATTCTCGAGCTCGCGGACATTGCCTGGCCAGGGATGCCGCTTGAGCCGCTCCATCGCGTCGTGCTCGAAATGCTTCGGCGGCAGACCTTCCGACTGCGCCTTGCCGAGGAAGTGGCGGACGAGATCCGGCAGGTCCTCCAAGCGATCGCGCAAGGGCGGAATGCGAAGGGGAACGACGTTGAGACGGTAGAAGAGGTCCTCCCGGAACAGCCCCTGATTGATGAGCTGCTGCAGGTTCTTGTTGGTCGCCGCGATGATGCGGACGTCGGACCGGATGGGTGTGCGGCCGCCGACGGCGGTGTACTCACCCTGTTGAAGCACCCGGAGGAGCCGCGTCTGCACTTCGAGGGGCATATCGCCGATCTCGTCGAGGAAGAGCGTGCCGCCTTCCGCCTGCTCGAACCGTCCGACCTCGCGCATGACGCCCTCCCCGCCGCCCTCGGCGCCGAAGAGTTCGGTCTCGATCATGTCCTTGGGGATGGCGGCCATGTTGATGGCGACGAACGAGCCGTTGGCGCGGCGCCCGTAGTCGTGAAGCGCGCGTGCGACAAGTTCCTTGCCGGTGCCCGATTCACCGACGACCATCACGGTCAGATCCGTCTGCATCAGCCGCGCGATCATCCGGTAGATGTCCTGCATCGGCGCCGAGCGTCCGACGAGTGGGATACCGTTCTGCGGCTCGGTCTTCGTCTTGTCCCCAGCGCTGCGCGGCTCCGCGAGCGCCCGGCCGACGACCCCGATAAGTTCCTTGAGATCGAAGGGCTTGGGCAGATATTCGTAGGCCCCGCGTTCGGACGCACGTATGGCCGTCATGAACGTGTTCTGCGCACTCATGACGATGATCGGCAGATCGGGGCGCGCCGTTTTCATACGCGGCAGTAGGTCGAACGCATTCTCGTCCGGCATCACCACATCGGTGATGACGAGGTCGCCGTCGCCCTGGCTCACCCAGTTCCACAACGTCGCGGCGTTGCCTGTCGCGCGGACGCGATAGCCGGCCCGACCGAGCGCCTGGTTGAGGACGGTGCGGATGGCGGCGTCGTCGTCGGCGACAAGCACGGTTCCCGTCGGCATCAGGGCGTCTCCTCGGAGTTCGGTGCGAAGATGTGTGGTGAGCTGGCGGCGTCATCTCCTGCCGGCGACCTCGATGTTTGAGGTGGGCTCCAGGGCAGAAGGACGCGAACCGATGTGCCTGGACCGGACCCGTCGATATCGACGATGCCGCCATGATCGGCGATATATTTGGCGACGAGAGCCAACCCGAGCCCGCTGCCGCTCTCCTTCGTGGTCACGAACGCATCGAAGAGATGAGGCCGAATGTCCGCCGGGATGCCCGGCCCGTTGTCACGCACCGTCACCTCCATCGGCATGTTGATGACGGTGTCCGTGCCCGGCACCTTGAGCCGGATGCCGGGCTTGAAGGCGGTCTGGAGAACGATCTCGCGACTGTTCCGCTTGCCGAGCGCTTCGGCTGCGTTCTTCACGAGATTGAGGAAGACTTGGATCAGGCGATCCTCATTGCCCTTCAGCAACGGTAGGGACGGATCGTAGTCCTCGACGATGCGGATGTCGGACGCGAAGCCGGCATTCGCCAGCGTTCTCACCCGGCTCAGGATCTCGTGGATGTTGATGTCCGTCTGCGGCATCGGCCGCTCGTCGCCGAAGACCTCCATCCGCTCTACCAGCTGGACGATGCGGTCGGTTTCGTCGCGGATCAGGTAGGTTAGCGGGCGATCTGCAGGCCCGACCGACTGCTCCAGTAGCTGGGCGGCGCCGCGAATGCCGGAGAGCGGGTTCTTGATCTCGTGCGCCAGCATGGCCGCCAGCCCGACGACGCTTCGCGCGGAACCACGGCTCGTCAGCTGATGGTCGATTCGCTCCGCCATGCCGCGCGGTTGGAGAAGCAGCATGACACCGCCATCGAGGTCGGTGCTGCCATTGCCATAGATGTCGACGACCTTGTTCGATCCGATCTTCGGCGAGCCGAGGTCTACCTTGTACTCCGTGATCGAGACACCTTGCTCGCGCACGCGCGGCACGAGCGAAAGGAGCGGCGAGCCGAACGGCACCAACTGCGAAAGCGGCTGGCCGCGCGCGACCTTTACGCTGACCTGGAAGAAATGCTCTCCGGCGCTGTTCAGCCAATAGAGCACGTCCTCGCCATCCACCAGCAGGACGGGGTGGGGTAGGCTGTTCAACATGCCTTCCGCGAAGCGATCGATTCCAGTAGAACCGGCTCTGTGTTCCGAGGCCACAGACCCTCCTGCACAACATGTGGTCAAATCGCTTGCCTGCCTGCATACTAGACAGGGATGCAGCGCAATCAAGGGGGCGAACCGGAATTGCACACGGTCGCCATCATCGTCGGAGCGGGGCGCGGCACGAGACTCGGCGGGCCGATTCCGAAGCAATACGAGAGGCTTGGATCTCACTCCTTGTTTCGGCGATCGATTTCGGCGTTTCTCGCCAATCCGCGCATTGCCGCGGTTCTCCCCGTCATCTCCTCTGATGCCGAACACCTCTTTGCGAAGACCGGCCTCGTCGATTCGCGGCTTATGGACCCTATCGTAGGCGGTCGGGACCGTCAGGAATCGGTGTTCTTCGGCTTGCAGGCGCTTAAAAAGACGGCGCCGGAACGGGTGCTTATTCACGATGCAGCGCGGCCTTTCGTTTCGCAGGCGCTGATCGACCGAGTGCTGGCGGGCCCCGCCCACGCCGGCATCGTTCCGGCCCGACGTGTCACCGATACGCTGAAGCAGACGGCCGACAACGAGGTCCTCCGCACGCAGGATCGCGAGACGCTCGTCTCCGTTCAAACGCCGCAAGGTTTTCCCTTTGGCGCACTTCTCGCGGCGCATGAGCGGGCGGAGCGGGGCATGACAGACGACGCCGCTGTGATGGAGGCCGCCGGCGAGCCGGTGAGTTGGGTCGAGGGCGAGATCGAGAACGTCAAAATCACAACGCCCGACGACCTCGCCCAGGCGCGCCGAACCTATGACGCTGGCCTGCAGGATATACGAACGGGACAAGGCTACGATGTTCACGCCTTCGCTAAAGGATCGAGCCTCTGGCTTTGCGGCGTCGAGATTGCGCATAGCCATACGCTGGCCGGTCATTCCGACGCAGATGTCGCGCTACACGCGCTCACCGATGCGATCTTTGGTGCGCTGGCAGACGGGGATATCGGCCATCATTTCCCGCCCAGCGACCCGCAATGGAAGGGCGCACGCTCCGACCAGTTCCTTCGCTTCGCCTGCGAGCGGCTGACCGAACGGGGCGGCGCCTTGCGTTTTGCCGACATCACGATGGTCTGCGAGGAGCCGAAGGTCGGTCCGCACCGCGATGCGATGCGCGCGTCCGTTGCCGGTATTCTGGATGCTCCCATCGATCGGGTTTCGGTGAAGGCGACGACGAGCGAACGCCTTGGCTTCACCGGTCGTAGAGAGGGCATCGCGGCGCTCGCCACTGCAACGATCGCGCTTCCGTTATGAACGCTGCGACGGTCGTGCGCATGGCGGCGGAACGCGGAGTTCTCATCGCTACGGCCGAGTCCTGCACCGGCGGGTTGATCGCGGCCGCCCTGACGGACGTTGCGGGCTCCTCGGTCGCCTTCGATCGTGGCTTCGTTACGTATTCGAACGCTGCGAAGATCGAGATGCTCGGGGTCGGGGCGGCGACGCTTGCGGAGCATGGCGCCGTCAGCGAGGCCGTGGCGCGGGAAATGGCGCTGGGGACGCTCGCTCGATCGAATGCAGGCCTCACCGTTTCCGTCACCGGGATCGCTGGACCGGGCGGCGGATCGGACGAGAAGCCCGTCGGAATGGTCTGCTTCGGCTTCGCGGACGAGGGTCGAACAGAGACCATCACCCGCGAGTTCGGCGCGCTCGGCCGGGCGGAGGTACGGCGCGAGACGGTCGCGTTCGCGTTGGCCGAACTGGCTGCCCGGCTTCAGGCGATGGTCGATCGCGCGCCGTAGATCGCGTTGGCGCGTCGCTCGAAGGCTTCCGACAGCTTCTCGAAAGCCCTGTCGAATACGGATCCGACGATCAGCCCGAGCGATCGGCTCCGAAGCTGATACTCGATGTAGAAGTCGACCTCGCAGCCCTGCGCCAGCGGCCTGAAGATCCAGCGATTGTGCAGATGCCTGAACGGCCCGTCGAGATATTCGACCACGATCGTCAGGTTCGGCTCGTCGAGCACCACGCGGCAACCGAAGGTCTCGTTGAAGACCTTGTAGCCCAAGGTCATCGTCGCGACGATCGCCTCCCGGCCGTCGGGCTGGCGGGTTCGGTTGCGGATTGTCAGCCGCTCGCAATAGGGCACGAACTCGGGATAGCGCTCGATGTCGGCAACGAGGTCGAACATCTCGCGCGCGTCATGGCGCACACGGCGGACATTGCTGAAACGCTTCATGGAATCGCCGCTACGCCGTCAGTTGTGACCGGCGCGCCGCACGCAGTCGCGCGAAGTCCTCGCCGGCGTGATAGGACGAGCGCGTCAGCGGGCTGGCCGAGACGAGTAGGAAGCCCTTCGCATAGGCTGCCGTTTCGTATGACCTGAAGTCGTCGGGCGACACGAACGCCATCACCTGGTGGTGCTTGCGCGTCGGCTGCAGGTACTGACCGATCGTCAGAAAATCGACGTCGGCCGAACGCAGGTCGTCCATCAACTGGAGGACCTCGTTCCGCTCTTCGCCGAGGCCGACCATGATGCCGGACTTGGTGAACATCGTCGGGTCCAACTCCTTCACCCGCTGCAAGAGCCGGATAGAATGGAAGTAGCGCGCACCCGGCCGGACGGTCAGATAGTTCGACGGCACCGTTTCGAGATTATGGTTGAACACATCCGGCCGCGCGGCCACGACGGTCTCCAACGCGCCCGGCTTTCGCAGGAAGTCCGGCGTCAGAATCTCGATCGTCGTCGCGGGGCTCGCGGCGCGAGTCGCGTGGATGACGTCGGCGAAATGCTGTGCGCCCCCATCGTCGAGGTCGTCGCGGTCGACGGAGGTAATGACGACGTGTTGCAGGCCGAGCGTGGCCACGGCGCGAGCCACGTTCTCCGGCTCGTTCGGGTCGAGCGCCTCTGGCTTACCGGTGCGAACGTTGCAGAAGGCGCAGGCGCGGGTGCAGGTGTCGCCCATGATCATCATCGTCGCGTGCTTCTTCTCCCAACACTCGCCGATGTTGGGGCATCCCGCCTCTTCGCAGACGGTGACGAGATCGTTCTCGCGTACGATCTCGCGGGTCGCGGCGTAGCCCCGCCCGGCGGGCGCCTTGACCCGGATCCAGTCCGGCTTCTTGAGGACAGGTGTGTCCGGCCGATGCGCCTTTTCCGGGTGGCGCGGTTTGGGGGGCGCGAGCGTGTCGATCAGGGTGGCCATTGTCTCTCCGGTCCTGCGCCCTCGTGTACCGCCCTCCCCGTCCAAAACGCAAGAAAGCCGGCGCATGAGAGCTATGTGCCCACGCGCCGGCTCTTTCTCAAGCTGCGATCGGCTGTCGCCGATGTCGCTAGCTGCGGCCCCTGATCGCGCGCCAGGCGAAAATCAAAATGCACGCGCCGATGACGGCGACGATGATCTGCCCGATGAACCCACCGAACGCCAGACCGAAGATGCCGAGAATGGCATTACCGATAATGGCGCCGACAATGCCGAGGATGATGTTCATGATGAGCCCCATGTCGCTCTTCATGACCTTCTCGGCGATCCAACCCGCAATGGCGCCCGCGATGATCGCGAGGAACCAGCCCATACCTTCCATGATCCGTCTCCGAATGTCCGGCGGGGCACCCTGCCCCGCTCCGTCGGCATTCAAACGCGGTGGCGCCGGATTCGTTCGACCGATTTAGGAATCACCTCACATGTGAACGACGCGGTCATAAGCGTCGAGCACGCTCTCGTGCATCATCTCGGAGAGGGTGGGGTGGGGGAAGACGGTGTGCATCAGCTCTTCCTCGGTCGTCTCGAGGTTCATCGCGACGATGTAGCCCTGGATAAGCTCGGTCACCTCGGCTCCGATCATGTGCGCGCCGAGAAGCTGGCCGGTCTTCTTGTCGAAGATCGTCTTGACCATGCCCTTCCGGCTCTCCGAGCGCGATCGCCTTGCCATTGCCGACGAAGGGGAAGCGGCCGATGCGAAGCTCGTAACCCGCCTCCTTCGCCTTTGCCTCCGTGAGGCCTACCGACGCGACTTGCGGGTTACAGTAGGTGCAACCCGGGATGAGTTCGCGCTTCATCGGGTGGACGTCGTTGAGGCCCTTGATCGCCTCGACGCAGATGACGCCCTCGTGCTCGGCCTTGTGGGCCAGGAGCGGCGGCCGGCGACATCGCCGATGGCGTAGATGCCGGGCACGTTGGTACGACCGTAATCGTCCGTGACGACCGCCCCGCGCTCGACCTTCACGCCGACGTCTTCGAGACCGACATTCTCCACATTGCCCTGCACGCCAACGGCGGAGATGACGCGGTCGACCTTGAACTCCTGCGTCTTGCCCTTGGCGTCCTCGACCGTAACGACGCAATGATCGCCGTTCTTCACGACGGCGGTGACCTTGGACGAGGTCAGCACGTTCATGCCCTGCTTCTTGAAGCGCTTGAGGGCATGGGCGGAGATCTCGGCGTCCTCGACGGGGAGGACTTTGTCCATGACCTCGACGACTGTCACCTCCGCGCCCATGGTGCGATAGAAGCTCGCGAACTCTATGCCGATCGCGCCCGACCCGATGATAAGGAGAGATTTCGGCATCTCTTCGGGGACCATGGCCTCGAAATAGGTCCAGATCAGCTTCTTGTCCGGCTCGATGCCGGGCAGCACGCGCGGCCGTGCGCCGGTAGCGACGATGATGTGGCTGGCCTTGATGTCGGCGGCATTCTTGCCCGAGACCTTGATCTCCCCGGGCTTGGTGATGCGCGCCTCACCGTCGATTACCGTGATCTTGTTCTTCTTCATCAGTCCGCCGACGCCGCCGCTAAGCCGCTTGGAGACACCGCGCGAGCGCTCGACGACCTTCTTGATGTCGTAGGAGAACTTCTCAGCCTTCAGGCCGAAGGCTTCGGCGTTCTCCATGTAATGGTAGACCTCGGCCGAGCGCAGCAGCGCTTTGGTCGGAATGCAGCCCCAGTTCAGGCAGATGCCGCCGAGATGCTCGCGCTCGATGACGACCGTCTTTAGCCCGAGCTGCGCCGCGCGGATGGCGGCGACATAGCCTCCCGGCCCGCCGCCGATGACGGCGATGTCGTACTGGTCGGCCATAGTCTTCTCCTTGCGTAGCGTACGTTGTCGCGCGTCGCGTGCGCGTCAGGTCTCGATGCGGATCATCTGCGGGCGCTCGACGATATGTCCATCCGCCTCGATGTCGCGCAGCGCCGCCGTGACGGCGTCCTCCGTCGTCTCGTAGGTCACGAGGACCACCGGCACCGATTCGGCCTGCCCGGTCTGGCGCAGGTCGCGCCGCTGCACGATGCTTTCGAGGGAGATGCCGCGCTCGGCCATCCGGGTTGCGATGCCGGCCGCGGCGCCGATGCGTTCTGCGGCCTGCAAACGGAGGTAATAGCTCGCGCGATGGTGCGCCATCGGGGCGGGTTCGACGGCGCGCATGGTCGATGCAGGCATGCCGAAGACCGGGCTGCCGCCATCCAACTGGCCCTCGGCCAAGTCCGCGATGTCGCCCACGACGGCGGAGGCCGTTGCGTCGCCGCCCGCGCCGGGGCCCGTCAGGAGGAGGTCGCCGACGAAATCGGCTTCGATCTCGACCGCGTTCGTCACGCCGTCGATGCCGCCGATAGCCCGGTCCCGAGGCACGAGCGCGGGGTGAACGCGCTGCTCGGTGCGCCCGTCGACCATCTCGGAGACGCCAAGGAGCTTGATCCGGTAGCCAAAGTCGGCAGCCATCCGGAAATCGACCGGGCGAATGGCGGTAATTCCCTCGACATAGACGTCCTCGCTCGCAACCCGTGTCCCGAAGGCGAGGCTCGTCAGGAGAGCCAGCTTGTGCGCTGCGTCGTAGCCTTCGATGTCGAAGGTCGGGTCAGCCTCGGCATAGCCGAGCGCCTGCGCGTCCTTGAGGCAGTCCTCGAAGGCGATGCCTTCGGCTTCCATTCGCGTGAGGATGTAGTTGCAGGTGCCGTTGAGGATACCGGTGATCCGCGCGATGCCGTTGCCGGCCAAGGCTTCGCGCAGCGTCTTGACGATGGGTATGCCGCCGGCGATCGCGGCTTCGAAGCGGAGGTCCACGCCGTTCGCCTCGGCGAGAGCGGCTAGCGACTGGCCGTGCTTGGCAAGCAGTGCCTTGTTGGCCGTAACGACGGACTTGCCGTTCCGAAGAGCGCCTTGGATACCATCCCGCGCCGGGCCCTCATCGCCTCCGACGAGTTCGACGAAGAGATCGATATCACCATCGTTCGCAAGGCTGACCGGGTCGGCATGCCAGCGGACCGACGAGAGATCGACGCCGCGATCCTTTGCCTGGTCGCGCGCGCTGACCGCGACGACCTCGATACCCCTCCCCGCCCGCTCCGCCATTCGGGCGCCGTGCGTTTCGAGGAGCCGCAGGACGGACTGTCCGACGGTGCCGAGACCGGCGACGCCGATGCGAAGTGCGGAAGTCATAAGTACGATAGGGCCTGGACGTCGGTCGCTCTACAACACGATATCAGCGAGCCTTAAGGGGGTTCGCTTTTGGCTGCAACCCGATCAAGGCATCGCGCCGACGAGGCGTATGGGAGCGATCGAATGCGTAGGGCCTCGCTAGCCGCACTGGGCGCCCTGCTTCTCTGCGGCGGATTGATCTTCGCCGCCGCACCGCTCATCGCCGCGCTGGTTGCGAGCGAGATCGCGGAGCAGGCAGACTGTAGCCTTCACGAAGGCTTCGCCCGGGCCTGCCTCATCGGCGGCGTCGATGCGGGACCGGCACTGACGGCCGCGTTCGTCTCCGGCTGGTTCATGCTGGCGACCATTCCGATCGGCGGGATGGCTGCACTGATCGGGATCGTCCTGCTCGTCGTCGCTGCGGTTCGCAAGCTACGACGACGGCTGAGGACGCTTTAGCCGTTCGCCGCCAGCGGCACCACGTTGTGCAGGTGCGTGTCGGCCTGCGCGAGGAACTTGCGGATGCAGCGCGCGGCTTGCCGGATGCGTTGCTCGTTTTCAACGAGCGCGATGCGGACATAGCCTTCGCCATGCTCGCCGAAGCCGATACCGGGCGAGACGGCGACGCCGGCCTTCTCGACCAGCAGCTTCGAGAACTCCAGCGAACCCACCGCCTTGAACCGCTCCGGCAGCGGAGCCCACGCGAACATCGTGGCGTCCGGCGCCGGTACGTCCCACCCCGTCTGAGCGAAGGAGTTGACCATTACGTCGCGGCGCGAGCGATAGATGTCCCGCACGGCCTTGATGTGGTCCTCGTGTCCATCGAGCGCTGTCGTCGCCGCGACCTGAATGGGGGTGAACGCGCCGTAGTCCATGTAGGACTTGAAACGCGTCAGCGCGGCGACGAGCCGCTCGTTGCCGACGCAGAAGCCCATACGCCAGCCGGGCATGGAGAACGTCTTGGACATCGACGTGAACTCGACCGCCACGTCCATCGCGCCGGGCACCTGAAGGATCGAAGGCGGCGGTGTGCGGTCGTCGAAGTAGACCTCGGAATAGGCGAGATCCGACAGGACGAAGATATCGTGCTGCTTCGCGAAGCGCACCAACTCCTTGTAGAACGCGAGATCGGCCGTATAGGCCGTTGGGTTGGACGGATAGTTGACGACGACGGCCGTCGGCTTCGGAATCGAATAGCGTACCGCGCGGTCGAGAGCCGCGAAGAACCGATCGTCGGGCTCGACCGGGATCGACCGCAGCGATGCACCCGACAGGATGAAGCCGAACGCGTGGATCGGATAGGTCGGATTGGGCACCAGCACGATGTCGCCGGGCGCCGTGATGGCCTGAGCGAGAGAGGCGAAACCCTCCTTCGAGCCAAGCGTCGCGATCACCTGCGTGTCGGGGTTCAGCCGCACCCCGAAGCGCCGATCGTAATAGCGCGCCTGCGCAGCCCTGAGGCCGGGAATGCCGCGCGACGTCGAATAGCGATGCGTCTTCGGGTTCTGCACCGTCTCGATCAGCTTCTCGACGACATGCTTCGGCGTTGGCAGATCGGGGTTGCCCATGCCGAGGTCGATGATGTCGGCCCCGTCCGCCCGCGCCGCAGCCTTGAGCTTGTTCACCTGCTCGAAGACGTAAGGGGGCAGACGCTTTGTCTTGTGGAAATCGAGTTCGGTCATCACGGCCTCGGGATGGGACGGGCGCGAAGCGGGGCTTCGCTGCCGGGGATCAATAGCAAAGGCAGTCAGTAAGGCGAAAGGGCTTTCAACGTCGCCTCCCGGCCTCGTACGCCGCTCGTGGTCGCCGCGCCCGCCGCCTTGAGATCGGCGACCGCCTGGGTCCGCTCGGCCGGCGTCAACTGCTCGGGGCCGACGGTCTCGCCCACCGCCGTCTGGTAGGGCGAGGGAAAAGCGCCGGTCTCGTCCGGCCGGGCCGAGATCGCGTTGGCTTGCTGCACGAAGCCGACCGCACCCGCGATATCGTCGCGCGTCTGGCGGCAGCCGGCAGCGGCAAGCGCGAGGCAGAGGATGATACCGGTCCGTCGCCACATGGCCTGGCTTGTCGTTGGTTGCCGGTTCATCTCATTGCCTGTCCGCGGTCTTCGCAATTCGCCAACCGCGCCCTATGCTAGCAATATCCAGTAAACCGGCGCTAACGACCGGTGACCGGGGAGGATACATCATGGCCGACACCGGCACTCATTCGGCCGACGCCGCGCACGCCATGCCGCTCGGACCGCGTGATCCCGAACTCTTCGCGGAGAATATGGCGGAAGTGACGCGCCTCAGCTCGCGCCTCGCCAACGCGATGATGCCGGCTGACCCCGCCACGCAGTCCACGTCGCTCGCGAGTACCCAGGGCGAGATAATGAAGACGTTCGGCGAGGTCTGGCAGTCGGTCCTGTCGAACCCTGACCAGATGGTGCAGGCGCAGACGAGCTTGTGGCGATCCTATTTCGAACTCTGGGATTTCTCCGCTCGCAAGATGGCCGGAGAAGAGCCCGCGCCGGTCGCGAAGGCCGACCCGCGCGACAAGCGGTTCAAGGACGGGGTCTGGGGCGAGAACGCCTATTTCGACCTCGTTCGGCAGGGCTATCTCGTGCTCGACGGATGGACGCGAGACCTCGTTGAAAAGGCCGAGGGCCTGGACGATCACACCCGGCACAAGGCCGGCTTCTACCTCAATCAGATGCTCGCGGCCGCGGCGCCCTCCAACTACCTCGCGACCAACCCGGAACTCCTCAAGCAGACGTTCGACGAGAATGGCGAGAACCTCGTGCGCGGCCTCAAGGCGCTGGCTCGGGATTTCGAGGAAGGCGAAGGGCAGCTCAGGCTCAAGCAGTCCGACACGTCGCCCTTCAAGCTCGGCGAGAACATCGCGACGACGCCGGGCGCCGTCATCTATCGGAACGAACTCTTCGAACTCATCCAGTTCGAGGCCACGACGGACGAGGTGCTGAAGCGTCCTCTCCTCATCGTGCCGCCGTGGATCAACAAATATTACGTGCTCGATCTCAACGAGGAAAAGTCTCTCGTCCGCTGGCTCGTCGCCGAGGGCCACACCGTCTTCGTCGTGTCGTGGGTCAACCCAGACGCGCGCCACGCGAAGATGTCGTTCGACGACTACGCGAAGGAGGGCATTCTCGAAGCGGTCCGCGTAGTCGGAGACGTCACCGGAAACGAGCCTATCAACGCTGTCGGATATTGCATCGGCGGCACGCTCCTCGCGGCGACGCTGGCGCACATGGCCGCGAACGACGACACCCGGATCGCAAGCTGCACCTTCCTGACTACGCAAGTGGACTTTACCCACGCGGGCGATCTCAAGGTCTTCGCCGACGAGGAGCAGATCGCCGCCGTAGAGCAGCAGATGGCGCAAAAGGGCTATCTCGAAGGCTCGCAGATGGCGTCCGCCTTCAACATGCTCCGTCCGGACGACCTCATCTGGCCCTACGTCATCAACAACTATATTCGCGGGAAGGATCCCTTCCCGTTCGACCTTCTCTATTGGAACTCCGACTCGACGCGTATGCCGGCGGCGAACCACGCCTTTTACCTGCGTCACTGCTACCTGCAAAATGATCTCTCGAACGGCCGCATGGTGATCGATGGCAAGCCCGTCGATCTGGGGATGGTCGAGATACCGATTTACAATCTCGCCACGCGCGAGGACCACATCGCGCCCGCCCTGTCGGTCTACAAGGGCTCCAGCGCCTTTGGCGGGACCGTCGACTACGTGATGGCTGGCTCCGGACACATCGCCGGCGTCGTCAATCCCCCCTCGCGTGGCAAGTACCAGTTCTGGGAGGGAGCGCGGGACGGCAAGTCCTTCGAGGACTGGGTAACGAGCGCCGAGGAGACGGCCGGGTCTTGGTGGCCGCATTGGGATGCGTGGCTGAAAGCGCAGGACGACGAGCGCGTCGCGGCGCGCAGCATCGGCGGCGGGCGGTTCAATGCGATCGAGGCCGCGCCCGGCTCCTATGTCAGGGTAAAGGCGTGAAGGCGGGGGTGTGCCAACAGGGCATTTGACTGCGAGGCTGCTTCGTTCAACCTTAAGGCACCCGCGCTTAAGGATACCCCATGATACGTCCGGCAATCCTCGCATCCGTCCTTCTCCTGGCCGGTGGTCTCGGCGCCAGCGCGCAGTCGGCCAAGGTCGGCTCCGACGACACGTTGCTGCAACCGGGCCAGTTCAAGATCGGCAACTATTCGCCGCGATGCGGGTCTGTGCCGACGCTGATCTCGGAGGACCTTCCCGTCGGCGGCGCCGCGCTGACGGCGCTCGGCGAGAACGGCACCGTGCGGCTCATCGTCATCAATCCGGACAACCTGAAGCGCACGAGCGAGGAGACGAAACTCTTCGTCTACGCGCACGAATGCGGGCATCACATCATGGGGCAGAGCGAGGTCGTCGCCGACTGCTACGCCTCCATGCGCGGCCGGCAGGAAGGTTGGCTGACGGAGAAGCGTCTCGATCGGGTCTGCCGCAATCGCTACATCGGACACAAGAGCAGCCGGCGGTATCCGCCCGGCACGCTACGCTGCCGCATCCAGCGCTATTGCTTCGCCGCCGCAGCGAACACGCGCAACCTCTCGCCTGCCAACGTGAACCGCGTCGCCAAGGCCGCCCTCGAGCGCGTGCTGCCGGTCGCGGAGAACTATCTCCGCGCCGAGCAGTCGGAGCGCTGAACTCAAGGGAAGAGCGCGATCCCTTCGAGCCCGGTCGTCTCGTCGAGCCCAAGCATGATGTTCATGCATTGAACGGCCTGCCCCGATGCGCCCTTCATTAGATTGTCGAGCGCGGAGCAGACGATGACGCGGCCAGGCTGACGGTCGGCAACGACTCCGATCCGGCAGTTGTTCGAACCGTTCACATGCCGCGTCTGCGGCATGGTCCCAAGCGGCAGGACCCAGACGAAGGGCTCCTTCTCGTAGCGCTGCGCCAAAGCTTCGTGCACTGCCTCGGCGCCACCCGTCGAGCGCACATAGATCGTCGCGAGCATGCCCCGGTTCATCGGCATCAGATGAGGCGTGAAGCTGGCGACCACGTCCATTCCCGCGCTGCGCGAGAGCTCCTGATCGATTTCCGCCATATGCCGGTGCGCGCCTACGCCATAGGCATGTATGCCGGTCGAGACTTCCGTGAAGAGGCTGCCCTCACGCGCGGCGCGTCCGGCGCCGCTAACACCCGACTTCGCGTCGATGACGATCTCGTCCGGATCGATGATCCCGGCATCGACGAGAGGCACCAGCGCGAGTAGCGATGTAGCGACGTAGCAACCGGTATTGGCGACGAGCCGCGCACCGGCGATCTCATCTCGATAGAATTCGGGAAGCCCGAAGACCGCTTCCGGCTGCAACCCGGGCGCTCCATGCGGACGACCATACCAGCGCTCGTAGGCCGCCGTATCACGCAGACGAAAATCGGCCGAGAGATCGACGATCCTGATGCGCTTCGGCAGCGCCGCGACCACTTCCTGCGTCGTTGCGTGCGGCAACGCGCCGAAGGCCAGGTCGACCGTGTTCCAGTCGACCGCGTCGATCGTCGTCAGTCGCGGCAGGTCGAGGCCGAAGAATTGCGGATAGATGTCCGCCATCGCTTGCCCGGCTTTCCGGTCTGCCGTGAGGGCAGTGATCTCGACGTCGGGATGGCGGAGAAGGAGGCGCAGCAGTTCGGCGCCCGTATAGCCGCTCGCCCCCAGGATCGCGATCCGCGTCGTCATGATGCCAAACCCTCGTTGTGCCGGGCCTCCCTAGCGGAGCGATGGCGCTCGCTCAACCGGCTGACATCGCAAGGGTGCGCCAACCGCCCTCATCGACGACTTCGACGCCGAGCGATTCGGCCTTCGCGAGCTTCGATCCGGCGCCCGGCCCCGCCACGACAAGATCGGTTTTCGCGGAGATCGACCCTGTCACCTTCGCGCCCAACCGCTCCGCCAGCGCCTTCGCCTCGCCCCGCGTCATCGTCTCGAGCGTACCGGTGAACACGACCGTCTTGCCGGAGAGAGCGCTTTCCGTTTCCCGCTCCTCGACGGCTTCGAACGCGATCTCCCGAAGCAGCGCGTCCACGACTTCGCGGTTGTGCTCTTCGTTCAGGAAATCGATGAGCGCATCGGCCACCTCCTCGCCCAGCCCATCGACCGAGACGAGCTCGGCATAGTCTGGACCGGGCAAGTGCGGCGCGACCTCACGAAGTGCAGCCAGCGCGTTGTCCGCATCTCCGTACCGCTCGACAAGCAGCGCAACCGCGCCGGCCGGCGCGACGGCGGAGAGGCGTGCCTCAGCGTCGCCGAGAAGACCCAACCCTTCCGCGCTCGCAAGCTTCGCCGTCATGTCCCGAACGCGGGCCGGGCCGATACCCTTGATGGCGATCATCGCGCGGTAGGCCGATCCTGGCCTGGACGCGCCGGCACTTCGTGCCGCTTCAGAAAGGTCGGCCCAATCGCCATGCGTTCGAGCGAGGAGCGCGGCAGTCGTCTCTCCGACATGCCGTATCCCAAGGGCAAAGAGGAACCGCGCGAACGAGATCGTGCGCCGCTCGTCGATCGCCTGGAAGAGCTTCGCTTCCGATGTATCGCCCCACCCCTCTCGTTCGCGAATCGGTACGTCGAACTCTGCATTCCGCGCCGCGAGGGTAAAGATGTCCTGTGGCGTGCGAATGGCCCCGTCCGCGTAGAACGCCGCCACCTGCTTGTCGCCGAGCCCCTCGATATCAAAAGCGTTGCGGGATACGAAATGCTTCAGGCGCTCGACCGCCTGGGCCGGGCAAATGAGGCCGCCGGTGCAACGCCGGGCGACGTCCGTGCGGCCGGTTCGGACGTTGACTTCCTGCACGACATGGCTCGCGCAGGCTGGACACACGGTGGGAAACTCGTACGGCGCAGTGCCCTTCGGCCGTGCGTCCGCCACGACCGATACGATCTGCGGAATCACGTCGCCTGCGCGCTGCAGCACGACGGTATCGCCCACCCGAACGTCCTTCCTCGCGATCTCATCGGCATTGTGCAGCGTCGCGTTCGTCACGACGACGCCGCCGACCGTCACGGGCCGCAACCGCGCAACGGGTGTCAGCGTGCCCGTGCGACCGACCTGGATGTCGATGCCGTCGACGATCGTCGTCGCCCGCTCAGCCGGAAACTTGTGAGCCAGCGCCCAGCGCGGGCTGCGCGAGACGAAGCCCAGACGTTCTTGCCAGTCCAGCCGATCGACCTTGTAGACGATGCCGTCGATATCGTAGCCGAGCATCGCCCGTTGGGCTTCGACGTCCGCATAGAAGGAGAGCAGCGAGTCGAGCGAGATGTGGCGAGACATCAGCGGATTAGTCGAAAAGCCCCACGCTCTGAACGCGGCGACGACATCGGACTGCGTCTCGCCCGGTACGTTGCTGGCGTCGCCCCAAGCGTAGGCGAAGAAGCGGAGTGGCCGTGCGGCCGTGATCGAAGGATCGAGTTGTCGAAGTGAACCAGCCGCCGCGTTGCGCGGATTCGCGAAAGGTGCCCTCCCCTCGTCTACGACTCGCTCGTTGAGGGCGGCGAAGTCGGCGTGGGCCATGTAGACCTCGCCGCGCACCTCGAAGACCTGCGGAACACCCGCTGGAAGCTCTTCAGGGATGTCGGCGACCGTCCGTAGATTGGCCGTGACATCCTCGCCCATCTGCCCATCGCCGCGCGTCGCACCGGTGACGAGCCGGCCGCCCTCATATCGGAGGCTGGCGGAGAGGCCGTCGATCTTCGGCTCCGCGGTGATGGCGAGTTCGTCATCGGGAGAGAGGCCGAGGAAACGGCGTATGCGATCAAGCCAGTCGGCGATGTCGGACTCGTCGAAGCCGTTCGAGAGCGAAAGCATACGCACACGATGCGAGACCTTGCCGAACGCGTTCGCGGGCGCGGCGCCGACCCTCGCGGCCGGACTATCGGCCCTCACGAGATCGGGGAAGCGCGCCTCGATGGCGTCGTTACGTCTGCGAAGTGCGTCGTAATCCGCGTCCGAAATCGTCGGTGCGTCCCGCTGATGGTAGCGCTCGTCGTGCGTGGCGATTTCGCGAGCCAACCGCGCCAGTTCCCCCGCTGCATCGCCGGGCGTCAGTTCCTCGACATCGACTTCGGTCACGACGCCAGAAGCCGTCTGGCAGCGGCGCGAGCTTCGTCCGAGACGTCCGTGCCGGCGAGCATGCGCGCGATCTCCTCGCCCCGCTCATCCGGCGAGAGGCGGTCGACGGAGGTCTTCGTGACGTTGCGCTTCGGGCTGTCCTTGCGGATTCTCAGATGGCCGGCTGCCCTCGCCGCGACTTGCGGCGCGTGGGTGATCGAGAGGACCTGCACCCGATCGCCGAGGCGCGCCAGCCGCTTGCCGATCGCCTCCGCGACCGCTCCGCCAACGCCAGCGTCGATCTCATCGAACACCAAGGTCGGCGCGCTGCCCTTGTCGGCAAGTACGACCTTGAGCGCGAGGAGAAAGCGCGACAGTTCTCCGCCCGATGCGACCTTCAGCATCGGGCCGGGGTGCGTTCCGGGATTCGTCTGCACCCAGAACTCGACGCGGTCGATGCCGCTCTCGTTACCCTGATCGACGGTCAGACCGTCGATTTGCGTCGTGAATCGGGCCTGTCCGAGGCGGAGATCGGCCAGCTCGGCCTGGACGGCCTTATCGAGCTTCTTCGCCCCTACAGCCCTCGCCTTCGACAAGGCCGTAGCGTGCTTCTCGTATGCGGCGCGCGCGGCCTGTTCCTCTTCGATCAGGCGGGCGACTGTGGCTTCGCTGGCATCGAGATCGGCGAGTTCGGACTGCATCCTCGCCGCGTAGTCCGCGAGACCATCCACCGGCACGTTGTGTTTCCGGGACGCGGCGCGAAGCGCGAAAAGCCGCTCCTCGATACGCTCCAGAACGGACGGATCGTAGTCGGCGGCTCGCATCGCGGCGTCGACATCGCTCTCGACCTCGCCGAGCGCATCGGCAGCTCTGGCCAGCGATTCGGCCAATGGAGCGAGGATCGAGCCGGGTTCCGCGCCCTTGCGCTCCACGCGCCGCATCAACGAGACGACGAGGCTCGTCGGAGACGTCGAGCCGACGAAGAGTTCCTGGATCTCGTTGAGATCGGCGGCGACCTTCTCGCCTTGCATCATCTGCTGCCGCTCGTTCGCCAACGCCTCTTCCTCGCCCTCCTCGGGGGCGAGCGTGCTCAACTCCTCGACCACGTGGCGAACATAGTCCGCCTCCTCCAGGGCTTCCGCCAGCCTTGCCTGCCGATCGTTAAGTTCGCGCGAGACGTCACGCCATGCGCGCCACGCCTTGGAAACCTTCGTGGTCTGGGCTCCGTGTCCGCCGAAGGCATCGAGTAGGTCGCGATGGGTCGCGGGGTCGATGAGGGCGCGGTCCGCGTGCTGGCCGTGGATCTCGACGAGCATCTCACCGACCGCCCGAAGCACGTTGACGCTGACCGGCTGGCCGTTGAGGGAGGCTTTCGCGCGTCCGTCGGACGCCTGAACGCGGCGGAGGATCACCTCGCCATCCTCGGCGTCGACGCCTTCCTCGCGGATGCGCGCGTGAACGGGGTGGTCCATGGGTACGTCGAAGGCAGCCGTGATCTGCCCCTGCGTTTCGCCCGCACGAACGAGCCCCGCATCTCCGCGTCCGCCAAGAGCGAGAGCGAAGGCGTCCATCAAGATGGATTTGCCGGCTCCGGTCTCGCCGGTCAGCACGGTCAGGCCGCCTTCGAATGTCAAATCGAGGCGGTCGATGAGAACGATGTCGCGGATGGACAGGCTAGCCAACATAGTCCGCTAGATAGCGCCGTCGGCCGGCGAAGATAAGACCCCGCAGGCTAGCCAGAGCGGAAAGTGTGCCGCTTATGTTCTCGCGACGCGGCCGAGCGTTCGGGCGAGCCAGGACCCCTCGTTCACGCTGGGCGCAAGGCCGCCCTTACCCAGCAGCGCATAGGCGTCCTGATACCAGCGGCTGTCGGGATAGTTGTGCCCGAGGACCGCGGCTGCCGTCTGCGCCTCGGACGCGATGCCAAGCGCGAGATAGGACTCGACGAGGCGATAGAGCGCCTCCTCGACATGCCGCGTCGTCTGGTAGTCTTCGATCACGCCGCGGAAGCGATTGATCGCACCTGTGTAGCGACGACGCTCGAGATAATAGCGCCCGACCTGCATTTGATGACCGGCAATCTGGTCGCGCGCCACCTCTACCTTGCGGCGGGCGTCGTCGGCATATTCCGAATCGGGGTAGAGGGTCGCGACCTGGCCCATCTCGTTGAGCGCGCGCTGGGTGGTGGCCTGATCGCGCGTCACGTCGCGGATCTGCCGGAAATAGGATTCGCCGATGAGGTACTGCGCGTAGGCCGCGTCTTCGCTCTGCGGGTGGAGCGTCACGAAGCGGCGCGCGGATGCGATCGCGCTGTCGTAGTCGCCGGCCTTATAGGAAGCGAACGCGGTGAGGAGAACGCCTTGGCGAGCGAGCGTCGAATAGGGATGCTGGCTATCGAGGGTCTCGAAGGTCGCCTTCGCGCCCTTCATGTCGCCAGCGTCGAGGTCGGCGAGTGCGGAATTATAAAGAGCGTCGGCCGGTTCGACCTCGACCAACTGCCCGATCTCGCCCGACGCGCATGCGCCCAGAGACAATCCGATGCAGAGGAGCCCGCCAAGGGCCCTTACGCGATACGTGTCGAGACGTGTCATTCGTGCGATCCTCTTGCCAGCCTGGTCTACGGTGGCGCCAGAGAGATCAGGGGGATCGCAGGGCGATCAGATCTCCGGTGCCAGCGCCGCGCCCGTAATCGCGGTGGCGGCGCCCGGTACGATCGTCCGTGTCGGAGCGTCCGCGAGCACCCAAGCGCCTTGCTGCGAGAAAAGCGCGGTTAGGATGGCGTGATTAAGGCGATGCCCCGGGCGTTCCACATGGTAGAGGCCCTGGATGGGGAAACCGGCCAGTGCCAGATCGCCTATAGCGTCCAGCACCTTATGGCGAACGAACTCATTGCCATAGCGAAGGCCGCCTTCGTTCATCACCGCATCGTCTCCGACCACGACGGTGTTGTGCAGGCCCGCGCCCCGCGCCAGGCCAGCCGCGCGAATCGCCTCGACATCCTTGAAGAAACCGAAGGTGCGAGCGGACGCAATATCGGCTTCGAAGTCGTTCTCGACCTCGTCATAGACGAAGCTCTGACGTCCGATCACCGGGTGAGCGAACTCGATCGTCGCTTCGATGCGGAAATGGTCGTGCGGAAGGAGCGTCGCCTTCGTGTTGCCGACCTCGATCGAGACCGGCCTGAGCACCCGCACGACACGGCGCGTGCGCGACTGACGGACGGTTCCGGTCTTGCGGAACGCCTCGACGAAGGGCCGGGACGACCCGTCCATGATCGGCATTTCGGGACCATCGACCTCGATGGACGCGTTGTCGATACCGAGGCCGGCCAGGGCCGCCATGAGATGCTCGACGGTGCTGATGCCCGGCCCAGGCTGGACGCCGACGACCGTGCAGAGCGACGTATCGGATACGAGATGGTGGCGCGCTGGGATAACGATCCTGTCCGAGAGATCGGACCGGGAGAGGACGATACCGGTGTCAGCCGCGGCGGGCCGTACGGTCAGACGAACAGGCGCTCCACTGTGCACCCCGATACCGTCTATGACGACATCGGACGCCAGCGTAACCTGCATTCCATTCGTCCGTGCCATGCTCGATCCCGTTCCACCGACCTGATGGCCACTGGCCCGGTCGGTCTCTGTCGCGGCCGGACCACCTCCGAGGGAGGGGTCTGGACCTTTGTGTTACCCATTAGGTAACGCAAGGATCTGGTCCGTCGAACACACGGTTGATTTCGTCGTGTTACAGGGATGCGATTGCGCGAGAGCGTTGTATTATCGAAACAAAAAAGGGCGCCACCCAGGCGCCCCTTATCGACTTCAGGTCGGTCTAACTAGTCTGCCGCCGCAGAAATGCCGGAATCTCCAAATGCTCGTCTTCATTGAGCGGACGGACGTGCGGGGTGGCTCGTCCGTGCGTATCGAGCGAGGCGCTGGCGCGCGGCTCAGGCGCCGGCTCGTAGACCGGCTCGTGGCGCGGGGCGGGCTCGGGACGCGGAGCGGCAGCTTCGGGCTGTGCGACCGGTGCGGGCGTCTCGCCCTCCTCATCGCGCCCGAAGAGAAAGCGTCCGATGGCGCCGGGGCGACGGCGTTCGTCGTCCGTCGTGCGAAGCTGACGCTGCGCGATGGGCGGAAAGTCCTCATAGGCCGGGATGCGCGGCGTCGAGATGGGCTCTTCCGCGACGGGCGCGATGAAGGGCTGCGTGTCGACCGTCGCCGTTACCTGCACCGGCTTGGGCTGCGGGGCCGGTGCGCGAACGGGCGCTTCGGTCTGGCGGATGGTCACGCCGTTCGTCGAGATGACCTCACGCTCGATCCGAGGCGCCGGAGCGACGGCCACCGGCTCGGTCTTCGGCTCAGGCTTGGGCGCGGGGCGAAGTTCGCCCGTGGACATCTTGGGCTGCGGTATCGCGGAGATCTCGCCGCCGCCGACACCGGTCGCGACGACGGACACGCGAACCTTGCCCTCCATCGAGTCGTCATAGGTCGCGCCGAAAATGATGTTGGCGTCCTCGTCGACTTCCTCGCGGATGCGGGTCGCGGCCTCGTCGACTTCGAAGAGCGTCATGTCCTGACCGCCCGTGATCGAAATCAGCAAGCCCTGCGCGCCGCGCATATGCGTGTCGTCGAGGAGCGGGTTGGCGATCGCGGCCTCAGCGGCTTGGATCGCACGGCCGTCCCCTTCTGCCTCGCCGGTGCCCATCATCGCGCGGCCCATGTCGCGCATGATCGAGCGGACGTCGGCGAAGTCGAGATTGACGAGACCGTCCTTCACCATGAGGTCGGTGATGCAGGCAACGCCCGAATAGAGGACCTGATCGGCCATCGAGAACGCATCGGCGAAGGTGGTGCGCTCGTTGGCAACGCGGAAGAGGTTCTGGTTCGGAATGACGATCAGCGTGTCGACGCATTGCTGAAGGTCCTGGATGCCGGCCTCGGCGAGGCGCATGCGGCGCGAGCCCTCGAACTGGAAGGGCTTGGTGACCACGCCGACGGTCAGGATGCCGAGTTCGCGAGCGGCGCGGGCAATGACGGGCGCTGCGCCCGTTCCCGTACCGCCGCCCATGCCGGCCGTGATGAAGACCATGTGGACGTTGGTGAGGTGATCTCGGATCTCGTCGATGCACTCTTCCGCCGCCGCGCGCCCGACTTCCGGCTGCGAGCCGGCGCCAAGGCCTTCCGTGACCGTGACGCCCATGTGGATGAGCCGCTCGGCCTTGGCGTTGGTCAACGCCTGCGCATCCGTGTTGGCGACGACGAAGTCGACACCCTGGAGGCCGGCGGTGATCATGTTATTCACCGCGTTGCCGCCGGCGCCGCCGGTGCCGAAAACAGTGATGTGCGGCCGGAGCTCGCGAATGTCCGGAGAGGTCAGGCTGATGGTCATGATACGCGTCCTTGCTAGGCGTCCTGGGCCTCGGATGGTTGGACGCAATGATCGACTGCTATGGTTAACGGCGGGTTTCCATGCCCCCGCCGGCCGTCATCTTCCGAGAGCTAGAAGCTCTCCTTGATCCAGTGGCCGAAGCGGGACCAATACCCGGCGGCGCCGGCATCGGCGCCGCCGCCGAACCGTTCGCGCGCCGCAAACGTTGGATAGTGCGCCAGGCCGACAAGCGCGGCGGCACTCGATCCGGCGGCGCTTTCCGCGCCGTAGACCTGCCGTGGTTTGCCCAAACGCACGTGCGCGCCGAAGACTGCCTGCGCGAGCTCCGCGACGCCCGAGAGTTGGCTACCGCCGCCGGTAAGGATGACGCGTGCGAGCGATCCGTCGGAGCCGGTCTGGTCAAGCCGCTGACGAACGAGATCGAAGATCTCCTCGGTGCGGGATCGCACGGCGTCGCCAAGCTTCTCCTCGAGCGTCAGATCTTCGACGTCGAAGGCGTCGTCGAAGGCGTCCATATCGGCCAGCGGCGAGAAGGCGTTGCCTTGCAGAACTTTGAGGCGTTCGGCCTGGGCCATCGATTGGCGCAGCACACGGCCGATATCCCGGGTGATGTGTTCACCCCCGACGGCGATCGCATCGACATAGCTGAGCGCACCGCCCTCGAAGGATGCGACGGTGGTGGTGCCGCCTCCGAGATCGATGACGGTGGCGCCGTGCTCGATCTCGTCGTCCGACAATACGGCAAGCGCGCTCGCATAAGGCGACGCCACGATGGCCTCCACGCCGAGCTGGCAGCTCTCCACGCAGTCGATGAGATTGGATACGGGGCCGGCTTCCGCCGTCACCAGATGCATGTCGGCGGTCAGCAGTTCGCCGCGCATGCCGACGGGTTCGACGATGCCGCGATGGCCGTCGAGTGCGAAGCCGGCGGGAAGGGCATGCAACGTCACCCGCTCGCCGCCGCTGGCGATCTGCGCCGCGACCGTAAAGACGTTCGAGACGTCCATGTCGCGCACATAGTCTGCGTGGAGCGGCACATCGGCGCTCAGCCGCTCGCTCGTGAGCCGCCCGCAGGTCGTGCCGACGACGACGGAGGTAATCGTCGCCCGCGCCGCCCTCTCGGCCGTGTCCACGACGCTCCTGATGGTATCGGCGGCGGCAGCGGCGTCGACGACGAGGCCGCCCTTAATGCCGCAGGAGCGCTGCTCTGCATGGGCGAGGATGGAGCAGCGATGTGTGTGGGCGCCTGGCGCGCGAACTGGGCGCATCTCGGCGACGGCGCAGGAGATGCGGTGCGACCCGACATCCAGTACGGCCACGCGGGACGTCTCGCGTTCCCCGAGCGGCGTCGCGCGTGGCATGGCGACGTGGCGGTTCACGACGGCGCCCCTATGCTGCCTTCGCCGGCCGGCTCGGACGCCGGGTTGAGGACGGCGAAGGTTACCTGATCGGCATAGCGAAGGTCGACGACGATCGGCTCGCCGCTCAGCATCGCACTCGTCAGCACGACAGCGGATTCGTCCAGCGCCTTCAGCCGGGCCAGCGCGGTCCCCGGTCGATCGGACGGGAGGCGCAGGACGGAGCCGTCCTCCAGCACCATGTTCCACCGGCGATCGCCGACACGGACCGCGCCGCGCGGCTTCGACGGCATCCAGGACGCCGCCCGCATCAACCGCTTCAATTCCGAGCTGGCCTCGACAGCCCCGCTGCCGGCGATCACTGGCAGCGCCGCGTAGCGCTCGCCCTCCAGAAGACCGAGCCAGTTGCCCTCTTCGTCGATGAGATGAAGCCCGTCATTCTGAAGGAGGGCCACCGGTTTTCGTTCGACGATGGCGACGACGAGCCGGTTGGGAAACAGGCGCCGTACGTCCGCCTCTCGGACCCATGGGTTCTCCAAGAGGCTGGCTTTGACGGCTCCGACGTCGAACGCCTCGTTCCCGTAAGCCTCGCGCATCAGCACGAGCGGGAGAAGATCGGCTTCCTGGAGCTCGGAGAGGCCTTCGAAGCTGACGGCCTCGATATCGAGACCGGCGGCTGCCGCAGTCTCGATTGCGCGCTGCGCAGACCAGTCGAGCGCGGTCACCCAATGCCCGCCCAGCGTCGCGCCATAGACGCCCGATGCGACCATCAGGCCGCCGGCGGCCATCAAGGGACCGCGCCACGGCACGTGGGATCGGGGCGTCTCCAGGATCCACGCCTTCGCCGTCGACGCGCTTCGCATGAGCGCTCGCGTGGCGGCGGCGCGGAAGGCCGATCGGCCCGCTCGGCGCGCCGGCCGCGAAGCCCCGTGTTGTGAATCGAACTGTCTGCTACCGGATCGTTCGGCTATCGCCTGCAAGACGCATCCTCCACCATCCAGCGCACCAGCTGCCCGAAGGACAGTCCGGCTTCGTTCGCGAGCTCGGGGACGAGGGACGTGCGTGTCATGCCTGGCTGGGTATTCACCTCCAGACAGATAAGCCGATCGTTCGCTTCGTCGTAGCGAAAATCGGCCCGACTCACACCCCTGCAACCGAGCGCACGATGCGCCTTCAAGGAGAGGTTTCGGACCTCGTGGTAAAGATCCGGTTTAATCTTGGCGGGACACACGTGTTGTGATCCGCCATCGGCATATTTGGCTTCGTAGTCGTAGAAGCGGTCCTCGACGATAATCTCAGTCACGGCAAGGGCTTCGTCACCCATCACGGCACACGTGAGCTCGCGCCCCGGAATGAATTCTTCGGCCAGCATTTCTTCGCCGTGTTGCCAGTCCGAGGCGTGCAGTTCCTGCGGCGGGTGGGCCATATCCTCGCGAACGATGAAGACGCCGAAGCTGGAGCCCTCCGCGTTCGGCTTGAGGACATAGGGCCGAGGCAGGACATGTTCGCGGGCGGCATCGCTCCGCGCGACGATCTTGCCGAACGCGACCGGCACGCCGGCGGCCGCCATGACCGCCTTGGCGCGATCCTTGTCCATGGCGAGGGCGGAGGCGAGGACGCCGGAATGGGTGTAGGGCAGGTCGAGCGTCTCGAAGATGCCCTGCACGCATCCGTCTTCACCGAATGGCCCGTGCAACGCGTTGAAGACGACGTCTGGCTTAAGGTCGCTAAGCGTCTGCGCGAGCTGCCGGTCGGCGTCGACGCGGATGACGTCGAAGCCTTCCTGCTCCAATCCTTCCGCGCACGCAGCGCCTGAGGCGAGGCTGACGGGTCGCTCGGCCGACCAGCCGCCGAGGAGGACGGCGACGCGGGTCATGCGGCCGCCCTCGCCTCTTCGACCGGTACGCCGATCCGCTTGATCTCCCAGTGAAGCTCCACCCCGCTATTTGCGAAGACCCGGCGTCTGACTTCCTCGCCCAGCCCTTCGATATCGTCAGCGGTGGCATCGCCGAGGTTGAGAAGGAAGTTGCAGTGCAGCTCCGAGACCTGCGCGTTGCCTCGTCGCAGTCCGCGACAACCGGCGGCGTCTATCAGCTGCCAGGACTTGCCGCCATCGGGGTTCTTGAAGGTCGAGCCGCCCGTTCGGCTCTTCACCGGCTGCGTCGCCTCACGGGACGCGGTGATCTTGTCCATCTGCGCAGCGATGTCGGCTCGCTCGCCGGGGCGGCCCTCGAAGAGGGCTTCGGTGAAGATGATATCGTCCGGCGCGTCGGAGCCCCGATAGCGGAAGCCGAAATCCGCGTTCGACATTTCGCGGATCGTGCCGTCCCGCATCACGCCGCGCGCGGACACGAGGACATCCCTCGTCTCGCCGCCATAGGCGCCGGCGTTCATGCGAAGCGCGCCGCCAATGCCGCCGGGGATGCCCCGAAAGAAGGCGAGACCATCGATCTCCGCATCCGCCGCGGCGCGGGCGACCTTAACGTCCGGCACGGCGGTCCCGACGCGAAGCCGCGTCTGACCTTCGCGTTCGACCCCGCCCATTCCGCGCCCCAGGCGTATGACGGCGCCCGGAATACCCCCATCGCGGACGATGAGGTTGGAGGCCAGCCCGATGACCGTGACTGGAATACTGACCGGCAAAGCCTCGAGGAAAGCCGAGAGATCGGCCTCGTCCGCCGGTGTGAAGAGCAGTTGCGCCGGCCCGCCGACGCGGAACCATGTGATGTCGCCGAGGGGTGCGTTGGCGGCCAGGCGCCCGCGCAGATCTGGCACAGCGGCGCGGATGGCATCCGAGATATCGGGGAAACTCATGCCGGCGTCCGTGCGGAGAGGTCGGCAAGCTCGCGCGGCAAGGCGTTTGCCCACTGCGTGATCGTACCGGCGCCGAGGCAGACGACAACATCGCCCGGCTTCACGACGCGCCGCACGGTCTGCGCGAGGACATGCGGTCCCTCGAACGTCTTGGCATGGCGATGGCCCTGGGCGCGGATGCCTTGCGCGAGCGCCTCCCCGTCGAAGTCCGGCAACGGCTCCTCCCCGGCGGCATAGACGGGCGAGATGTAGACCATGTCGGCATCGTTGAAGCATGCGCAGAACGCATCGAAGAGGCTTTGGAGGCGCGAGTAGCGATGCGGCTGCATCACCGCGACGACGCGGCCTTCCGCAGATGACCGGGCGGCGGCGAGAACGGCGGCGATCTCGACCGGGTGATGCCCGTAATCGTCATAGACGGTGACCCCGTCCCACTCGCCGGTCTTCGTGAAGCGCCGTTTGACGCCGGAGAAGGCCGCGAGCCCGGCACGCACGGCGTCGCCTTCGACGCCGATCCGGGTGGCCGTTGCAATGGCGGCGGCCGCGTTGAGCGCGTTGTGGCGCCCGGGCATCGGCAGATGCAGCCCGTTGATCTCACGCACATCGCCCGTGACACGGTCGGTCACAACGATATCGAAGTCTGAGCCACCCGGGACGGGCGTCAGATTGCAGACGCGCACGTCGGCCTGCTTGTTCTCGCCATAGGTAATGACGCGCCGGTCCTCGACCTTGCCGACGAGGGACTGGACGTCCGGATGATCGAGGCACATCACGGCGAAGCCGTAGAACGGGACGTTCTCGACGAAAGCGCGGAACGCGTCCTTCACCCCATCGAAATCGCCGTAGTGGTCGAGATGCTCGGGATCGATATTGGTGACGATCGCCACGTCGGCCGGCAGCTTGACGAAAGTGCCGTCCGACTCATCCGCCTCGGCGACCATCCAGTCGCCCTCGCCTATCCGCGCGTTGGAGCCGTAGGCATTGATGATGCCGCCGTTGATGACGGTCGGGTCCAGCCCGCCGGCATCGAGCAGAGCCGCGACCATCGACGTCGTCGTCGTCTTGCCATGCGTGCCGCCGACGGCGATGCTCGACTTGAGGCGCATCAATTCGGCCAGCATCTCGGCGCGTCGCACCACCGGTAGGAGGCGCGTTCTAGCCTCCACGACTTCCGGATTGTCGCGCTTTACCGCCGTGGAGACGACGACGACCCGCGCCTGCCCGAGATTGGCCGCGCTATGGCCGATCGCGACCTCGATGTCGTTGTCGCGCAAGCGCTGAACGTTCGCGCTGTCCGCCATATCGGAGCCCTGCACGGTGTAGCCAAGCGCCTTCAACGCCTCGGCGATCCCGCTCATGCCGATGCCGCCAATCCCGACGAAGTGGATGGCACCGACATCGCTCGGCATCTTCATGGACGGTTCTCCGAAATCACATCTTCGACGAGGTCGGCCAGGCGTTCGGCGGCATCGTGCCGACCGACGCTTCGCGCCGCCTGCGCCATGGTGGCGAGGGTCGTAGCGTCGTTCGCCAGTTCGGTCAAAAGCGCAGCCGTCGCCTCAGCCGTGAACTCCGCCTGCGGCACGACACGCGCACCGCCGGCTTCGGTCAACACGCGCGCATTCGCCGCCTGATCCTGATCGAGCGCGTGGGGAAGCGGCACGAGAATGGATGGGCGCCCTATCGCGGAAAGCTCCGACACCGTCGAGGCTCCCGCCCTTCCGATGACGAGGTCGGACTTCGCAATTCGCACCGGCAGATCGGAGAAGAACGACGCAACGTCGGCCGACACGCCGAGCGACGCATACCGTTCGCGTACGCGCTCGACATCCTCGGGACGGGCCTGCTGCACGACGTGCAGTCGCGAGCGAAGCGCATCGTCCGTGTTCGCCAACGCTTCGGGAACGACATCCGCAAAGACGCGAGCGCCCTGACTGCCGCCGAAAACGAGTAGCCGAAACCGATCGTTCTTCGGGCGCTCATACCCGGCAGCCGTCAGCACCTCTGCGCGCAACGGGTTGCCAGTCACGACAAGTTTCATAGGATCGAGCGATCCCGCCGACGCATAGGGAAAACCGAAGGCGACGCGGCGTGCCGAGCGGGCCATGCTCTTATTCGCGCGGCCGAGGACGGCGTTCTGTTCGTGCAGGACAATCGGCAGGCCCATCAGGCGGGCTGCGAAGAGAGGCGGCAGGGAGGGGTATCCGCCGAAGCCGACGACGGCGGCGGGGCGGTAGCGCGTCAGGTGCGCCCTCGCCTCCCAGAACCCTCGTCCGAGCGACATCAGCGTTTTCACGAGCTTGACCGGGCTGCGGCCCCGCACCGTATCGGAAGAGACGATGTGGATCGCATCGGCTGGGAAACGCTCGTCGTAGCGCGCGCCCCGCCCGTCCGTGATCAGCACGATCTCATAGCCCCGCTTGCGGAGGGCCGCGCCGAGGGCCGACGCGGGAAAGAGGTGCCCGCCCGTTCCGCCGGCCGCAAGGACGATGCGACGCTCTCTCATGCCGGGATGCCGACCCCGGCGTAGTTTGGCGCGAGCGTCGTGCGGTAGTCGCGCGGTCGCAGACGCAGCAGCGCGAGCGCGCAGCCCATGCCGAATCCCATGGCAAGCAGCGACGAGCCACCATAGGAAAGGAACGGCAACGTCATACCCTTCGCGGGCAGAAGCTGGAGATTGACGCCGAAGTTGATCAAGGCCTGTGTTCCGAATAGTGCGATCAGCCCGCCGCCGGCGACGCGCTGGAACACGTCTTCCGCGATGAGGGCCCGACCCATGCCTCGCAGCATGATGGCGCCGAAGAAGGCGACGAGAAGGAGACAGGCGATGATTCCGAACTCCTCGCCGATGACGGCGAAGATAAAGTCGGTATGGGCATCCGGCAGTACGAGCTTAACGCTCCCCTCGCCGGGTCCCTCGCCGAGGAAGCCACCGCGCTGGAATGATTCCAGCGCGCGGTCGACCTGGTAGTTCTCGCCGGAGTCGGGGTTGATGAAACGGTCGATCCGAGATGCGACGTGCGGCAGCGTGTAGTAGGCGCCCGCGATTCCTACGATGGCGAGCGAGCCGAGAACGCCGATCGTCCAGAGCGGCATGCCCGATAGGAAGAAGAGCGCACCCCAGACGGCACAGACGAGAATGGTCTGGCCGAGATCGGGTTGTAGCAGCAGAAGGCCGACGATCGCGGAAAGGAGCCCGAGTGCGATGGGAAAGGCCGGCACGTCCTGCCGCTGTGCGCTTTGTGAGAACGCCCAACCTGCGAGGACGACGAAGGCGGGCTTTGCGAACTCGGACGGTTGTAGCGTAAAGCCGAAGAGCGGAAGCCATCGCTGCGCGCCCTTCACCTCGGGGCCGATCATAAGGGTGAGCGCCATCAGTCCGAGGCTGACGACGAAGACGAGGAGCGCTATGCGCCTCACGGCCTTGATCGAGAGCATCGACGCGACGATCATCAGCCCGAAGGCCGGGATGGCGTAGACGATCTGGCGTTTGACGAAGTGTAGGTCGTCCGCGATGCCGATCCGCTCCGCGACCGACGGGCTCGCCGCCATGGAGAGGACGACGCCGAAGGCGAGGAGCGTGCCGAACATAGACAGGAGCGTCCGATCGACCGTCAGCCACCAGTCGAGCAGCCAAGCGTGCTTCATGCGGGTCAGTCTCATCCGGCCACTCCCGTATCGCCAATCTCGGCGACGATTTCGGCAAAACGCCGCCCGCGAGTTTCGAAGCTCGGAAACTGGTCGAAGCTCGCGCAGGCGGGCGACAGAAGGACGATCCGCTCCGCTACCTGGCTCGCTGCAGCATCTGCTGCCGCGCGCCGCGTCGCGACCTCGAGCGTTCCACAACGTTCGAAGGGAACGTCTTGCAAAGTCTCAGCAAATCTCTCGGACGCTTCTCCGATGAGATAGGCCTTTTCGATACGCGGGAAGTAGCCCGTCAACGGATCGATCCCGTCTGCCTTGGCCCGCCCGCCGACGATCCAGAAGATATGGGGATAGGTGCGCAACGCGTTCTCGGTCGCGGCAGCGTTCGTCGCTTTGGAATCGTTGACGAAGGTGACACCGCCGATCTCGCCCAATCGCTGCATTCGATGTGCGAGACCGGGAAAGCCGTCGAGGCCGGACTGTATGTCGTCGATTTGCACGCCGAGCGCCTCGGCGACGGCTAACGCCGCTGCTGCGTTCTGCGCGTTGTGCGAGCCACGCAGATTGGGCGAGGCAAGGAGTGTGGCCGTTTGCGTAGTCCCATCCGGCCTCGTGGAGTTGAGGGCAGGCCCATCGGCGTGAACGCCGTCGGAGAAGTCTGCAGACACGGACGAGACGCGGCGAACTCGCTGTCCGCGCGCTTCAGCCCGGTCAGCTATAGCTGCGGAGCCAGCGTCGTTCACGCCCACGATCGCGAGGCCGGATCGCGCAATCAGGCGCTCCTTGATCGCAGCGTAGTTCTCGAACGTGCCGTGCCGGTCGATATGGTCGGGGCTGAGATTCAGGTGAACCCCGATCGACGGCGCCAGGCTGGGTGCGAGATCGATCTGGTAGGACGAGCACTCGATCACATGGATGCGTCCATCCGCCGGCGCCGACAACTCCAACGCCGGTACGCCGATATTGCCGCCCATCGCTACGTCGAGACCACTCTCGCGTAGGATGTGCGCGATAAGGGCCGTCGTCGTCGATTTTCCGTTGGTTCCGGTGACGCAGACGAGCGGCGCATCCGGCGCTATCGCGGCGCGCTCCCGGGCGAAGACTTCCAGATCACCTATGACAGGCACATCCGCTTCGAGGGCCTGGACGACGGACCAATGAGGTTCGGGATGCGTGAGTGGGATGCCGGGGGCAAGGACTAGGACATCGAACCCGGCCAAATCCTGCGCGGGCTGAAGGGCGCCATCCGCGTCGGCGCGAAGGGATGCCACTGAATCCGAGTTGTCATCGCCGACCCAGACGTCGGCCCCGCCGGCCTTGAGGCTGGCCAGCGTCACCCTCCCACTGCCTCCGAGGCCGAATAGGGCGACGCGCTTATCCTTGAACGTCGCAGCGGGAATCACGGGATCGACCTACCTCAATTTGAGCGTCGCCAGTCCGATGAGGGCGAGCATGACGGCGATGATCCAGAACCGGACCACGACCTGACTCTCCGACCACCCCTGCTGTTCGAAATGATGGTGGATCGGGGCCATGCGGAAGACGCGCTTACCAGTTAGCTTGAAACTGGTTACCTGCACGATAACGCTAACGGCTTCGAGAACGAAGAGACCGCCCACGATCGCCAGCACGATCTCGTGCTTCGTCGCCACGGCGATGGTGCCCAGCATGCCGCCGAGTGCCAGCGAGCCGGTGTCGCCCATGAAGATCGAGGCAGGCGGCGCGTTGAACCACAGAAAGCCGAGGCCCGCGCCGAGAAGCGCGCCGCACAGCACGGCGAGCTCGCCCGTTCCGCCGACGAAATTGATCTGGAGATAGTCGGAGAAGACTGCGTTACCAACGAGATAGGCAATGAAGCCGAAGGATGCGGCGGCAATCATCACGGGGACGATGGCGAGGCCATCCAAACCGTCCGTAAGGTTCACGGCATTGCCCGATCCGACGATGACGAACGCGCCGAAGACGATGAAGAACCAACCGAAATCGATCAGTAGATCCTTGAAGAACGGGATGGTGAGCGACGTGGCGAAGGGTTGCTCGCCAGCTTGGACGATGAGGAAGGTCGCCACGAGCCCGACGACGAACTCCAATGCGAGGCGCTGGCGCCCACCAAAGCCCGTCGTCGTACTACGCGTCACCTTCAGGAAATCGTCGTAAAACCCTATGAGACCGAAGAAAAGCGTCACGCCGAGAACGATCCAGACATAGCGGTTCGACAGGTCCGCCCAGAGCAACGTCGATATGACGAGACCGGTGAGGATCATGAGCCCGCCCATCGTGGGTGTGCCCTTCTTAGTCAGGAGATGGCTTTGCGGGCCGTCCTCGCGGATCGGCTGGCCTTTGCCTTGCCGTATCCGCAGGCTGCGGATGATGGCGGGACCGAAGAGGAAGACCCAGGCCGCACCCGTGAGAATCGCGCCGCCCGTCCGAAAAGTGATGTAGCGAAAGACGTTGAACAGGGCGAAGTCGTCGGCGAAGACGCCGAGAAAGGCGAGCATAGCGGTGCGGTCCTGTCAGGCTCGCGCAAGGGCGCGTATGGCGTCGGCCACCGGGCCCATCCGGCTGCCTAGCGACCCTTTCACCATAACGGTGTCCCCGGGCGCAAGGTCGGCAAGAAGAAGCGGCGTCAGTGCCGCGCCGTCTGCCGCCCAGACGGAGCGATCGCCGAGGGCGTCATGCAAGGATCGCATGAGCGGGCCGCATAGGAAGGCTCGATCGGCGCACTCGACAACTGCATCAGCCAGACCGCGATGAAGGCCCTCGCCATCCGCACCGAGTTCGAGCATGTCGCCGAGGACGGCGACCCTACGCGGTTCCTCCGCGCCGAGCACACTAAGCGCTGCTGCGACGGAGGAAGGGTTTGCGTTGTAGCTCTCGTCGATCAGCAGGATCGCCCCGCCCGCTGTTGCCACCTGCTCGCGCACACCGCGACCAGGTGCCGGCGTCACCGTTGCCAGACCCTCGCAGGCCGTCGCGAGACTAACGCCAGCAGCGTCGGCGGCCGCTACGGCAGCCAGCGCGTTCATCGCCATGTGGTCGCCTCGCAACCCTAGCGTCGCGTCATACGTCGTGCCGCCGAGCGTGACGGTCATCGACAGGCCGAGGGGCCTCGGTTCGACAGCGACCAGATGGGCCGTCGCCGCGCTATCGCGGCCGAAGCTGACGATCCGCGCGTCTCGCTTCTCCGCAGCTGCCGACAGCCGATCGAAATACGGATTGTCCGCGTTGAGGATCGCGACCCCGCCCCGCTCCAGCCCCTCGAAGATCTCCGCCTTCGCATCGGCAATCGCGGCGACGCTATCGAAGAACTCGATGTGGACCGCCTCGACCGTGGTGACGATCGCGATGTCGGGCCGCACCATTCGGGTAAGCGGTGTAATCTCGCCCGCGTGGTTCATGCCGATCTCGCAGACGGCGTATTCGGTATCGGCAGGCATCCGCGCGAGCGTGAGCGGGACGCCCCAGTGATTGTTGAAGGACGCGTTGGCGGCGTGGACCTTGCCAGCCCGCCCGAAGATCGCCCGTAGCATTTCCTTCGTGCTCGTCTTGCCGACGCTGCCGGTGACGCCGACGACGACCGCATCGGTGCGCCCCCGCGCCGCGCGGGCGAGCTGACGAAGAGCTTCGAGAACGTCCGCGACGACGAGTTGCCGGCTCCCGTCGCCGATAAGTCGTGACACGACGGCGCAGCCCGCCCCCGCGGCAAGCGCCTGCTCGACGAAATCGTGTCCGTCGAAGCGATCGCCATCGATGGCAAAGAACGCATCTCCCGGCGCGACCGTGCGACTGTCGATCGATACGCCGAGGATGTCGCCATCGATGGACGAGGGCGACCCTTCGATCGCACCGAGGAATGCGTCGCGGCTCCAGAGAGCAGTCGTCATGACTTCGCTTCCTTCAGGTGACGGACAACCTCACGCACGACTTCGTGGTCCGAAAAGGGATAGGTGACCCCGGCAATAGTCTGTCCCACCTCGTGCCCCTTGCCTGCGACGAGGAGGATGTCTCCCTCGCCGAGCTCGTTCACACCTTCCGCGATTGCGGCGCGTCGATCGCCGATCTCGACGGCATCGGGGCAGCCTTCGAGGACGCTGGCCCGGATCAGGGCCGGGTCTTCCGAGCGCGGATTGTCGTCCGTCACGATGGCGAGGTCGGCAGCCGCAATGGCCGCGCCCATCAGCGCACGTTTGCCCGCATCGCGATCACCACCGGCGCCGGCGAGGACGATCAGCCGTCCCTCGGCGAAAGGCCGTAGCGCATCGATGGCGACCGAGAGGGATGCGGGTGTATGCGCGTAGTCGATGAAGATCCGCCCGCCCGACTGCGTCGTCGCGACGTGCTCCAGCCTACCCGGCGCTCCGCGTAGCGAAGCGAGGGCTTCGAGGGCTTGCTCGATCTCGACGCCGGTGGAAGCGGTCAAGGCCAGCGCGACGAGCGCGTTTGACGCTTGGAAAGCTCCGGCGAGTGGAAGATCGATTTCGAACGGTTGGCCGAATGCGGAACCGGACAGCCGTTGCGTGAGACCGACGGCCTGTACACCCGACAGAGTGACGTCACGCCCCCGCCGACCGACCGTGACAACGTGCGCACCGGACTCTCGAACCTGCCGTTCGACCTGGATCATCCCCTCGCCGTCCGCATCGAGAACGGCGACGCCGCCATCGTCCAATAGCGAGAATATTCGCATCTTCGCAGAGAGATAGGCTTCGAAAGTGAGGTGATAGTCGAGGTGATCGCGCGTGACGTTTGTGAAGGCGGCGGCGCGAAGGGGCACGCCGTCGAGACGGTGTTGATCGAGCCCGTGACTGGATGCCTCGAGGGCGACGGCTTGCACGCCCTCGTGAGCGAGATCGACGAGGTTCTCGTGCAGCGTAATCGTGTCGGGCGTCGTCAGCGATGGCGTGGTGCGCCCGTCCGGATGGGTGATGCCAAGCGTACCGATGGTCGCGGAGGGCGTGCCGGACGCCGCCCAGATCTGGCTCGTGAAAGAGGCCACCGAGGTCTTGCCGTTCGTGCCGGTGATGCCGACGGCGGTTGCGGGCCGTTCGCGATAGAACGCGCCAGCCACCAGCGCCAACCCACGCCGGGCGTCGTCGCATACGACTTTGGGAACACCCTCCGCTACGCGATCGACCGCGCCGGGCTCGCACAGGATCGCCGACGCTCCGGCCGCGAGTGCCGCCGGAATGTACTCCGCGCCGTCGATCAGGGAGCCCGGCAGCGCGGCGAAGAGCGTGCCTGGTCCTACCTTGCGACTGTCGAGCGCCAATCGGCTGATGTCGGTGTCCACATGCTCGGCCGCGACCGAGCCGATATGCGTTAGATCGCCCAAGCGCATCTGCAACTGGCCTCGTCGGCGCGTTCGTCAGCGGTCAGCGGACGACCTTCAGGGCCAGCCGCTCGCTCGGCGCGATGCCTAGCATGGGTCCGATCCGGGCGACAATCTTGCCCACCGTCGGCGCCGCGTTCCAGCCGGCCGTGGCGTAGCCATAGGTGTCCTTCGTCGCTTGCGGCTCATCGAGACTGACGAGAACGACATAGCGCGGCGCGTCGATAGGGAAGGCCGAAAGGAAGGACGTGAAGAGGCGGTTCTTTGCGTACCGGCCGTTGATCGCCTTCTCCGAGGTGCCGGTCTTGCCGCCCAGCCGATAGCCCTTGGCGATCTCGGCGGCCTTGCGACCGCTACCGCGCTCGGCGTTTGCCTTCATCAGCCGGACCATGTCCGCGCTTGTCTCAGCCGAAACTACCCGCGTTCCCGTGGTCTCTTCCGGGGTGCGCCTGAGGAAGGTCGGCGTGACGTACACGCCACCATTCATCAGCGCGGCCGCAGCAGCGGCGGTCTGGAGCGGGGTGACCGAGAGGCCGTGGCCGAAGGAGATCGTGACGGTATTGATATCCCCCCAGCGGGACGGGACGATCGGTGACCCGCTTTCGGGCACCTCGGTGCGCATGCGATCCAGCAGCCCCATCTTCTTGAGGAACGCCTTATGGTGCTCCTTGCCGGCGAGGAGAGCGAGCCGGCCCGTGCCGACATTGGACGAGTAGGTGAACACCTCCTCGACTGTCAGTACCCGGTTCTCCGGGTGAAAGTCGCCGATGGAGTGACGCCCCACGCGAAGTTTGCCTCGGGCGTTGATGAGCGAACGGGTCGTCACGAGGCCAGCATCGAGCGCCATCGCGGTGGTAAAGGTCTTGAAGACCGAACCCATTTCGAAGACGCCAGTCGTCATACGATTGAGGTTGGCTGGGTCGAGCGCACCCACGGGATTGTTCGGATCGTAGTCCGGCAGTGAGGCCATCGCGACGATCTCGCCGGTATGGATGTCCATCACGACGCCGGACGCGGCCTTGGCGCTGAAGGTCGTGAGCGCGCTCGCCAACTCCTCAGCCATCGTATGCTGGACGCGCAGATCGAGGGCGAGATCGACGGGGGTCTGATCGGCGTCCCGGGCGAAGCCGAAGGCGTGGAGGTCGCCGAGACCGGCGCCGTCGATATAGCGCTCGATTCCCGCGAGTCCTTCATTGTCGACGTTGACATGCCCGAGGATATGCGCCGCCGCTCGGCCGTTCGGATAGATCCGGCGGTTCTCTCGGAGGAATCCGATACCGGGGACGCCGAGGCGGTGGACGATCTGCTGCTGGTGCGGTGTCAGTTCGCGCTTGAGCCAGACGAAACCCTTGTTCGTATCGAGACGGCGCCGAACGTTGTCGTAGTCGAGTTCGGGCAGAGCTCTCACGAGCGCGGCCGTCGCTTCGTCGACGTCGATCACCGAGCGAGGCTCGGCGTAGAGGGAGGCGGTCTTGAGGTCGGTCGCCAAGAGCATCGCGTTGCGGTCGCGAATATCGGGGCGGGCGGCGGAGATCGAACGCGCGGTCTGGGATGCCAGCGCATAGGCGGGTGGCTCTCCCAACCCTAGTGCGACCAGCCGGCCGCCGACGACGCCGTAGGCGGCAAGGAAGCCGGCCGCGAGCAATAGCGTTCTACCGCGCGAGCGCTTGGCTTTCGGGCGGAAGAGGTCTGACGCAATACGCAACGATGGTCCCCCTTCGAAGGATTTCCATCATGATGCGTTTAGGTTTCCAAAGCGTGAGCGCCTACTCCTCGGGCGGCGTCCGCAGGGCTGCCGGGACGTCTCGGAGCGGCACGATCTGGCTTCCATCAAGGGGCTGGAGCGCAAGATATCGGCGCGCGAGTTCGTGAAGCCGTTCGGGACGGTTGAGGTGGGCCCACTCGGCATTGAGGATGTTGATCGTATCGTGCTCCTCCGCAATCTGCGTCTTCAAAGCCCGCAGATCCTGCGCCGTCTGCTCGACATCGTGTTTGAGCGTATAGGTCCCGAAGGCGGTGATGCCGAGGATGGCGGCGAAGCCGGCGTTGACGACGTAGATGGCCTTCATGGCTAAGGTCCTTACGCGACGTGGGAAAGGGCGGCGGACACGGGCGCATCGGTGCGCTCCGCGACCCGCAGCTTGGCCGAACGGGCACGGGGGTTGCGGGCGATCTCGGCGGCCGACGCGCTCGCCGCCTTGCGCTGCGACTGGCGGAACGTCGGCGCCTCGGACGGCGCGGCGATAGGCATGTGGCGAGATCCCGAAGCGGTGCGGCCGGTACGGATCGTGAGGAAGTCCTTCACCATACGGTCTTCGAGTGAGTGAAACGTGACCACCACGAGCCGCCCGCCGGGCGCGAGGATGCGCTCCGAGGCCTCCAGCGCGGCCGCGAGCTCCCCCAATTCGTCGTTGACCAGAATGCGAAGGGCCTGGAACGTCCGCGTAGCCGGATGGTGACCGGGCTTCGACGGACCGGCCGCCTTGGCGACGATCTGCGCCAATTGCCCGGTTCGCGTGATGGGCGCTTCCGCCCTCGTCTGGACGATGGCCCGCGCGATGCGGCGCGAGCGACGCTCCTCGCCATAGCGGTAGATCGCATCGGCCAGCGGCGCCTCGTCCATCGTGTTGACGTAGTCTGCGGCGGACTTGCCGGCCTGCGACATCCGCATGTCGAGCGGTCCGTCCTGCATGAATGAGAAACCGCGCTCCGCCTCGTCGATCTGCATCGAGGAGACGCCGATGTCGATGACGACCGCATTTACGGTATCGTGGCCGGCTTCCCTCGCGATTTCATCGAGCTCGGAGAACGTGCCGGCATGGATGGCGAAGCGAGGCTCGGTCGCCGCGAGGTCATTCCCGATCGCGAGGGCTACGGGATCGCGGTCGATACCGAGGATGCGCTTCAGCCCGCTCGCGAGGATCGCCCGCGTGTAACCGCCTGCCCCGAACGTCCCGTCGATGACGACGTCGCCGGGCTTCGCGCCGATGGCCATGACGACTTCGTCGAGGAGGACCGGAACATGGGGTTCGCCGGCCGCCATCAGTACGGTCGGCCGAGACATGGGACTTGGGAGAAGCACATGGACAAAGCGTACCCGCCGAGGTGATTCGCGGTCAACGGGCCGTCGCTCGACCGCGCCCGGTACCGCTGCGATGTATCGCCGGAATCACACCTGGCGGTAGAGAGAATGCGAAGTGTCAGCCGGCCTATAAGCCGGGTTCTGTGGTCGCCCCGCTTGCGCGGAACGCCGGCAGCCATTCATCTCGAACGACCCTTGCGGACCGCTTCCAGCAACCAACCCGGGCGGCGACGGCAGAACACCGGTGTCGAACCGAACGAGCCGGCCGCGACGATTACCGCCCCTATTTGGTCTTGCTCCCGGTGGGGTTTGCCGTGCCGATCCCGTTGCCGGTCTCGCGGTGCGCTCTTACCGCACCCTTTCACCCTTACCCCCGCGCTGCCGAGGCATCGTAGGGGCGGTCTGCTCTCTGTGGCACTGTCCCTGGGGTCGCCCCCGCCGGGCGTTACCCGGCACCGTCATTCCGTGGAGCCCGGACTTTCCTCTTCGCTTGCGCGAAGCGGCTGCCCAGCCGACTGACGCTGCGCATGTGAAGGCGCTATGGCGGCGCGTCAAGCGTCCGCGATCGTGGCCAGAGCGGCTGCACGCATGGTGGCGAGGGCTGAAGCCTCTCCGAGAGGTCCGGAGGCCTGCGATCCGAAACGTCGCTCGAACGCCGCCCTGCAGGCCTTCAACTGCGCGCCGTCATGACCATGCGATACGCCATATCCTATCGTTCGCAGATGGTTGGCGGCGATACCCGAACCCTCCTTTGCGACCGGGGGGAGCGCTAACACGCAGCCGGCATCAGCCATCGCGGACCACGGAAAGAGTTCGCCAGGATCCTCTTTCCGTGTCGGCGCGATATCGGAATGCGCGACGATCCGGCTGACCGACAGGCCGCGGCGACGACGAACATCCAGCACGAGGCGAACGACCGCCGCGATCTGCGGCTCCGAAAATGGCCGATAGCCGTGTTCGTGGCCGGGGTTCACGATCTCGATGCCGATGCTGCAATCGTTGAGCCGCGTGCGTCCCGCCCAGGCGGACAGCCCCGCGTGCCAGGCCCGCCGACATTCCGCGACGAGTTGAAAGATGCGGCCGTCCTCTTCGATGAGATAGTGCGCACTCACCTCCGCTTCCGGCGTACAGAGCCATTTCAACGCGCCTGCGCCATCCGGCATGCCTGTGTAGTGCAGCACGACCATATCGATAGGCGACGGGCGTTCGTTGAAATTCGGCGACGGCGCGAGAACATCGACATGCGGACTGTCGGCGACAAAAGCGTCGCTCACGACTCCGCGACGACCTGTGCATAGGCCGCGTTGATGACGGCAAGGCGGTCATTCGCGAGCTTCACGAAGGACGGCGGTACGCCCCGCGCGATCAATCGATCGGGATGGTTCTCCGCGACAAGGCGGCGGTAGCGGTTTCGCAGAGCGGCTTTGCCCATGCCAGGCTCGGTTCCCAACACGGCGTGGGGATCGGTGCCCTCCGTCCGCGCGTGACGGGCAAGGAGCGCCTCGAAACGCTCCGCGATCCCGAAGCGCTCGGCGACCGCGCGCAAATACGCGATCTCATCATCATGGACCGCACCATCGGCCTTCGCGATATGGAAGAGGCCGTCGAGCACGTGCTCCAGCGTGTCGGGCGCATCGCCGAAATAGCGGCCCATCTGATCGGCGTAGGCCTCGAAGCCGCCAACGCTCTGCTTGGCGAGGTTGAAGAGCCTCGAAACGTTGTCGGCTTCGTTCTGCGGGACGTCGCAGATCTCGAGGAAAGCGTCGATCTCCGACGACAGCACGACCCCGTCGGCCTTCGCCATCTTCGCTGCCAGTGCGATGACGCCGGCCGTGAAAACAAACTCCGACTTCCGTTTCCGACGCGCGCCCTGCACCGCCGAGACGTGTTCTACAAGCCACGCCAAAGGCTCGCCGAGCGCAAGGCGACGAAAAGGTTTCTTAACTGTTGCGATTATGTCCATCTGCGCAAAAACTACAGGTCGCGGCTGCACTTCGCTAGCCGGTTTCGGAAGATCGATAACGCTTTCTTAACTCTGTCCAGGTCCCGCGCCGACACGGAATTGCGAAGCGCGAGAAACTTTGGCTACACTGTGTTCGTTAGGTGACCGATTCTGGGCAAGTGCGTCGTTCTCGCTTACCGTTTCGATAGCGGTCCCTAGTATATCGAACTGTATCGTATGGCGTTGTTCGATGAAGCCATATCCGGGTCCGTCTTGCGGAGCCGGCGCCCTCGTTCGTGCAATGGGATTTATGTCGAATGGCTAGCAACGCGCCGCCCATCCCCAATCGTTGGGCCAAAGGCAGTCTTTCTCGAATTGCCGTGCTCGCTACCGCATCCCTCATCATGTTCGCCGGGCTCGGTACGACGGCGGACGCCGCATCATGCCGCGCGATGTCGAACGAGTTGCGCCAGCTGGAACGCTCGGGTGGTGGCTCCGCGAAGTACAAACGTGCCCTCAATCAGCAGTACGCCGCGCTGAAGAAGGTAGAGCAGGCGTTGCGCTCCAACCGCTGCCGCAGTCAGCGCAGCAATGCCTGCAATCAGTACGCGAGCGCGCAGCGTCAGATGCTGGCCAACGTCCAGTCCCTGAAGCGTAAGGCCGGCGGCGGTGGCAGCGAGGCGCGCAAGGCGTCGCTTCGCCGTTCGATTCAGAAGTCGTGCAACGTCAAGTCGGCGGCGGCAGCGACGAAGAAGCGCCCTGGCTTCTTCGAGAGCCTGCGCAACGCCGGCAACAAGCGCAAGGTCGAGCGCGAGCGGGTGCGTGCCGCCCGTGTGCAGACGGCCTCGGCCGCACCGGGAAATGCCTCCATCGAGCGGGCAGCGGGCAAACGCCGGACGAAAGCGTCATCACCCTCCAGCGGCCTTGGCGGTGGCAACTACCGTGCGGTCTGCGTGCGCATGGGCGACGGCTACTACTGGCCGGCCGGTGGCACCGTGTCCCGGCGGAGCTATCAGGCCAAGGAAGCCGAGTGCATCGCCAGCTGCCCGGGCCAGGACGTGAAACTCTATATTCACCGCCTCGGCGGCGAGACCGACGAGATGATGTCTGCACGCGATGGCTCACCCTACACGCGTATTTCGAGCGCTCACGCCTACCGGACGACCTATAGCGACGAGCACCAGTGCGGCCGCGGCATCGAGACCAAGATCATCGCCAGCCCGATGGCCCTGCCGCGCGATCTGCGACTTGCGCGAATGGAGGCGTCCGGCATCGCACCCCTCGCCGTCCTGCCCATGCCACGGCCGGAATTCGACGAGGCCGGCAACCTCGTCGCATCGACCGTCGTCGCTGCGGCCCCGAGTGCGCCCGCGGCAATCAGGGTCGTCGGGCCAAAGTTCCTGTCCGACCGATTAGTGGGATCAATCGACCCAGATCGGGCCCCGACGACCGCCCCGTCAGCGCCAGCCGAAGGGGCATAAAGAGCGGCTTGCCCTTGCGGCCGGTCGCCTCCTTCACAGCGGCCGTCCAGGCCTTCCACGTGGTCTCGTCCCACGGCTCTTCGGGCAGAAGATCCCAAGCCGTTCGAGCGAACTCGGCGTCATCGTCGGCCAAGGCGTCGAAAGGCTGGTCGGCATCGAGAATGCCGGCCCACTCAGTCGCTCGGTCGACGGTCTCGACGTTCTCACGGACGACGCTCCAAAACGCATCGCCCCGGTCTGCGCCGATCGCCTTCAGTCGTTCGCGCACCGCTTGATAGGGCAGGTCATGCACGATCTTCGCGTTCAGTCGCCGTAGCTCGGCCGGGTCGAACCGGGCCGGGGCTCGCGAGATCCGATCGATCGCCAGCATCTCCGCCAGCGCATCGAGGTCGGCTGCCGGCTCGACATCATGCGCCGTACCGATCAGCATGGCGATGCTAGCGACGGCCATCGGCTCCAACCCCTCCTCCCGCAGCGATCGCAGCGAGAGCGATCCCAACCGCTTCGAAAGGCCGGAGCCGTCCGGGAGCGTCAGCAGATTGTGGTGCCCGAAGGCCGGCACGTCCGCCCCCAGCGCACGGAAGACCTGGATCTGCGCCGCCGTATTCGCGACGTGGTCCTCGCCCCGAATGACGTGCGTGATCCCCATATCGGCATCGTCGACGACGCTCGGCAGCGTGTAGAGGTAGGATCCGTCGGCGCGGATGAGGACAGGATCGGAGAGCGATCCGCAATCCACCGACTGATCGCCGCGCACGAGGTCCGCCCATCGCTCCTCCGCGGCATCGAGCAGAAAGCGCCAATGCGGTTGCCGACCGGCTGCGCGCAGGACCTCCTTGTCTTCGCCAGAAAGTGATAGCGCGGCGCGATCATAGATCGGCGGCTTGTGAAGCGCCCTCGCCCGCTTGCGGCGCCGATCGAGTTCGTCGGGGGTCTCGAAGGCTTCGTAGAGGCGATTCGAGCTCTTCAATCGTTCGGCGGCTTCGTCGTAGAGAGCGAGCCGCGCGGACTGCTTCTCGACCCGGTCGGGGACGAGGCCGATCCAGGCGAGGTCTTCGACGATCGCGTCGGCGAACGCCTCGGTCGATCGCTCGGCGTCGGTATCATCGAGGCGAAGGATGAATGCGCCGCCCTCTCGGCGGGCGAAGAGCGCATTGAGGAGCGCGGTGCGCAGGTTGCCGACGTGGAGGAGCCCGGTCGGGGACGGCGCGAAGCGGACGCGTACGGTCAAAGGTATCTCCGGCGCAGAGAATGAGTTGAGAGCTGGCGGCTGTATGGACCTGGGACTGGTCCGGCGTAAACGCCTTACGCTTCATTCACCAAACTCGTTCACCATCCCTCTTAACCTGGAGGGAACCCATGTTCCGCACGTCTGCATCCGTCTTCGCCCTAATTGCCGGCGTGACCGCCCTCACCTCGCCCGCCTTCGCCGCGGACATGCTGCGGCCGAGCTACCACCCGGGGTTCGGCCAGACGATCGCGGCCCCGGTCGACGAAAGCAACTTCACCGTCGGCGTCGAGGTCGGTCGGATGACGGCGAAATCGCACGAGTTCGTCTACGACGGCGGCCACAAGCTGAGCGAGCTCATCTGGGAAACCGACAACGCGACCACGGTCGGCATCACCGCAACGGGCAGGACCATAGGCGGACTGGAGACGCGGCTGCGCGGCAGCTTCACCGTCCAGGACGACAGCTACATGGAGGACTATGACTGGCTGGCCGGTCGGCTAGGCTTCGTCGGCTACAACGATTGGACACATGCGTCCTACCACGAGGACACGCAGCTCGATCACGCCTTCTCACTGGACGCTCAGGTCTCCAAGCGCGTCGTCGGCCGCGGCAAGCCGATCGGCCTCAACCTTCTCGGCGGCGTCAGGCACACGGACATCAAATGGACGGCCTATGGCGGCCGCTACGTCTATAGCGAGAATGGACTGCACGACTCCGTCGGCGTCTTTCCCGATGGCGAGGCCGGCATCAGCTATCAGCAGCAGTTCACCTCTCCCTATGTCGGCCTCGAAGTGGGTGCCGACACGGGCCGGTTCTCGGCTCGTGCGGCCGGCCTCCTGGGCATGCCGGTCTTCTCGGGCGCCGAGGACGACCACTGGGCGCGCCGGCTCAATTTCGACGACGATACGGGCGGCCACTACATGATCGGGCTCGAAGCGCAGGCCGCCTTCGACGTGACATCGCATTTCGGACTGACGGCCGGCGTGCGCCACGAGCGCTACACGAACTCCAAGGGCAAGAGCCGCGTCGAAGACACGACGACTGGCGGAACCGGCTTTCTCGGAGACGATTCGGCCGGCGCCGCCCACGAGCAGACCAACATCACCCTGGGCGGCTACCTCAAGTTCTAGAGGCGCGCCTGGAAAGCTTGATCCGCCAGGCGACCCGACCTCTCACCGTCATTCTCAAGCACCGACCCAAAATCCAGGGCGCAATATCCCACCGGATACTCGACCGTTCGCGCGATCGCATGAGGTCTGTTGGTTCGCCTGCGATCTTCGCGACGCTGTCGCCGCTCTAAATCCTCGGGTCGATGCCCGAGGATAACGACGAGCAGAGGACTAACGGCCGAGCCAACGTATGCTGGAACGGCACGAGGGTCGGGCTTATTCGGCCGCCACGACATGCGGGCGCGCGGCTGCGTCCCGCTCCACCTTCAGTGCCTCGGCGAGAAGGAAGGCTAGCTCCAGTGCCTGATCGGCGTTGAGGCGTGGGTCGCAATGGGTGTGGTAGCGGTTGCCGAGATCGTCGTCCGACAGGGCTCGCGCGCCGCCGGTGCATTCCGTCACATTCTTGCCGGTCATCTCGACATGAACGCCGCCGGCATATGTACCCTCGGCCTGATGGACGGCGAAGAAGTTCCGCACCTCTTGCATGATGTGATCGAAGGGCCGCGTCTTGTAGCCGGACGATGCCTTGATCGTGTTTCCGTGCATCGGGTCGCAAGACCAGACGACGGTCCGCCCCTCTCGCTCGACCGCGCGGATGAGCGCCGGCAGATGGTCGAAGACCCGGTTCGCACCGAAGCGGCAGATAAGCGTGATCCGCCCCGCCTCATCCTTCGGATTGATGAGGTCGAGAAGCTCGATCAGTTCGTCCGGCTTCAGCGACGGTCCGCATTTGATGCCGATCGGGTTCTCGATCCCGCGCGCGAACTCGACGTGGGCGCCGTCCGGCTGGCGGGTGCGGTCGCCGATCCAGATCATGTGGCCGGACGTCGCGTACCACCCGCCCGAAGTCGAATCGACGCGGGCGAGCGCTTCCTCGTAGCCGAGCAGCAGCGCTTCGTGGCTCGTGAAGAGATCGGTCTGGCGTAGCTGCGGCGTGTTCTCGGACGTGATGCCCATGGCACGCATGAAATCGAGCGTCTCCGAGATGCGGTCCGCGACTGCGCGATAGCGATGACCGGCCGGGCTGTCGGCGATGAAGCCCAGCGTCCAGTCCTGCACCTTGCTGAGGTCGGCGAAGCCGCCCTGCGCGAAGGCACGCAGCAGGTTGAGGGTCGCGGCGGATTGGCGGTAGGCCTCGAGCATACGCCGCGGATCGGGCGTACGGGCGGCCTCCGTGAACTCGATCGCGTTGATGATGTCGCCGCGGTAGCTCGGCAACGATACGTCGTCGACGGCCTCGAAATCGGACGAGCGCGGCTTGGCGAACTGGCCGGCGATGCGCCCGACTTTCACTACGGGCGCCGCCCCCGCATAGGTCAGAATGGCGGCCATCTGCATGAAGACGCGGAAGAAGTCGCGAATGTTGTCGGCGCCGTGCTCGGCGAAGCTCTCGGCGCAGTCGCCGCCCTGCATCAGGAAAGCGTTGCCCTTGGCGACTTCAGCGAGCTGCCGCTTGAGGCTTCGCGCCTCACCCGCGAAGACGAGCGGCGGGAAGGAGCCGAGTTCCGACTCGGCCTGACCCAGCGCGTCCTTGTCCGGGTAGTCCGGCATCTGCTTGACCGGCTTCGCGCGCCAGGAGGTCGGCGTCCAATTGTTCTGATCGGCATGGCCCATGGCCGTCATCCTCGCGTGATCGCTGCGTGTTGGCGCGCTTATAGACCCGGCGATAAGGCGGCGCTATGGCAGGGAAACCGCTGAAACGAGGCCCCATGAAGAAGTCCGCTCGAAACGCTCTCCTCCGCATCGCGGACGCTCTCGAACGCCTTGCCCCGCATGAGCGGGAGACGACCGACTGGAAAGCCGCCGACGTCTTCGTCTGGTCATCGGCTCAGGGGATCGCGACGCCGGTGCCGAAGGTCAGTCGAGTCGACATCGAGTATCTGAAGGGCATCGACCGATCACGAGATACGCTGCTGGGGAACACGTCTCGGTTCGCGCGGGGCCTTCCCGCCAACAACGCCCTTCTCTGGGGCGCGCGGGGCATGGGCAAGAGTTCGCTCGTGAAGGCAGCCCACGCCGCGATCGGTCGTGATCACCCAGCACTCAAGCTGATCGAGATCCACCGCGAGGACATCGACACGCTGCCGCAACTCCTGGCAGGCCTTCGGGGCCGAGATGAGCGGTTCGTCCTCTTCTGCGACGACCTCTCCTTCGATGCGGACGACACGTCCTACAAGTCGCTGAAGGCCGTGCTCGATGGTGGCGTGGAGGGACGGCCGAACAACGTGCTCTTCTACGCAACGTCGAACAGACGCCACCTCCTACCGCGCGACATGATGGAGAACGAGCGAGCGACGGCCATCAATCCGGGCGAGGCGGTGGAGGAAAAGGTCTCGCTTTCCGACCGCTTCGGCCTCTGGCTCGGCTTCCATAAATGCAGCCAGGACGAATATCTCGACATGGTGCGCGCCTATATCGGCGGATACGGGTTGGCGATCTCGGAACCCGACTGGCGCCCCCAGGCGCTGGAATGGTCGACGACGCGCGGTGCTCGATCGGGCCGCGTCGCCTGGCAGTTCGTGCAGGATCTCGCCGGGCGGTTGGAGGCTCGGCTCTCGGACTAGCCGCCAGAACGCTTTGTTTTACGCGATTCCTTACGCTGCGATGCTATCGCACCTCCGCTGGAACGGCTCTAGCCCTGCAGATGCGACATCGGGTTGACCGGCGTCGCGCCCTTGCGGATCTCGAAATGGACCTGCGGGAAGCTGACATTGCCCGAACGGCCGGCCTTCGCGACTGGCTGACCGCGCCGGACCTGATCGCCGCGCTTCACGAGAAGCTGGCTGTTATGCGCATAGGCCGTGACCCAGTTGCCGGGATGACGGACGAGGACGAGGTTGCCGTAGCCCTCCAGCTCGTTGCCGGCATAGATGACCTCGCCGTCGCGCGACGCCTTCACGGGCGTGCCCTCGGGGACGACGAGATTGATGCCGTCGTTCTTCTGGCCGTCCGGTTTCTTGCCGAACTCGGAGATGATCCGGCCCCGCACCGGCCATTTGAACGAGCTATCGTCGGAGACGGTGGCCTTGGGCGTCGTCGCGACATCGGTTTTCGGCGCTGCCGCCGCGGGCGCGGTGGCAACCGTGCGAACCGGCGTTTCCACCGTCGGCGTGGCGGCTACCGGCGCGACGACGGGCGTCTCGTCGACGGCAGGCGCGGCGGGAGTAGTGGGCGTAACGGCTGCGACCTGAACCGGCGCTTCGCCCGGAGCCGGGATGGCGATCGTCTGGCCGATCCGAAGCGTCGCGTCCGGTGCGATACCGTTCCTGGCAGCGATCGCGGCCCGGCTCGTTCCGTATTGACGCGCCAGACCCCAAAGGTTGTCACCCGAAGCGACGGTGTGGCGACCGTTCGTCGGCGCGGGCGGCGCTGCCACCGGCGTTGCGGCGACGACTGGTTCGGGTGTCACGGCGGGTGCCGGGGCGATTGCGGCGGGGGCACTCGTCGCCTGCGCCGGGGGCGGAAGGGCGCTGCCGGCCTGTGGTGCAGCGTAAGTCGCTGGCGGGGCGGCATAGGCGACCTGCTGGCGGACGGGCTGTATCGTCTGTGCCGGCCGCGCCTCGTAGGCCGGGGCGGAGGCATAGCCTCCTCCGGCATCGAGATAGGCGAAGCGCGTCACGTCAGCGCTGCAACCGGCACCCGTCAGGCCGGCGAGGACGAGGAGGGAGGCCGCAGGGCGGACGGCGCGGCGTTGGGGGGCTGAACGCATCACTTACACAATCACCTTTTCACGACACAACCTGATAAAACATCATTCAGGTAAACCCGCGGTGAGGAGGCGTGGTTAAGGAAGTGTAGCGACGCCTCGAAGCAAGGGTTGGGTGACGTGGGGGCCAATGGTCTGCCGCTTGATCTCGCCGCTCGCCCGCTCGAACTCGTTCAGCATTCCGTCGACGGTGACGAAGATGCGACCGCCCGGTGCCAGCTGATCTATAAGGGTGCGGGATGGCTCGTCGACCGATCCGTGCACGAGGATCCGATCGAACCCCGCTCCGACGCGGCGATCCAGCGCATCGGCATGTACGAGCTCGACATTCGACAAACGCTCGGCGGCGATGTGCCGGGCGGCGCTCTCGTGAAGTTCGCGCATGCGCTCTACCGTGTAGACACGGCGGCAGAGCCGCGCCAGGAGCGCCGTACCGAAGCCGGTGCCGGTCCCGACTTCAAGCACCTTCATTGCCGTCGTGACGGCGAGGTGCTCGAGCAGATAGGCAAGTAGGAAGGGCGACTCGATCGTCTGGCCACAAGGGATGGGCAGCTGCCAGTCCTCGTAGGCATAGGCCTCGAGATGCCCCGGGAGATAGCCACTCCTCGGCACGCGCTCGAAGGCGTTGAGGATGCGCTGATCACGGATGCCCCGCGCGCGCAGCGCCATGATGAAGCGCGCCATCCGCGCCCGATCCACATCGTCCTGCATCATGGGGAGACCCATGCCGGCAACCTCGCGAGACAGTCCGCACAGGATGCGACCAACAGGGTTAACGCCGCTTTAACCGAGCCTAACCGATCGTTTCGATCCCGCCCATATAGGGACGCAATACGTCCGGCACCGTGATCCGCCCGTCGGGCCCCTGGTGGTTCTCCATCACCGCTACCATCGCGCGACCGACGGCGACACCAGACCCGTTCAGCGTGTGAACGTAGCCCAGCTTCTTCGAATCGCTCGACCGCAGGCGCGCCTCCATCCGGCGGGCCTGGAAATCACCGCAGACCGAGCAGCTCGAAATCTCCCGGAAGGCACCCTGGCCCGGCAGCCAGACCTCGAGATCGTAAGTGCGGCGGGCGGCGAAGCCCATATCACCAGTCGAAAGCTTCATTACGCGATATGGCAGGTCGAGCGCTTGCAGGATGGCCTCGGCGCAGCCCGTCATCTTTTCCAACTCGTCCGACGAAGCGTCCGGCGTGGTGACGCTCACCATCTCGACCTTGGCGAATTGGTGCAGACGGATGAGGCCCCGCGTATCCCGACCGGCCGAGCCCGCTTCGAGGCGGAAGCACGGCGTGTAGGCCGTCACCCTGAGCGGCAGGTCCGCCTCATCCAGCGTCGTCTCACGGACGAGATTCGTCAGCGGCACTTCCGATGTCGGAATGAGCCAGCGCCCATCGGTCGTGCCGAACTGGTCGTCGCGAAATTTCGGAAGTTGGGCGGTGCCGAACATCGCCTCGTCGCGCACGAGATAGGGCGGCGAGACCTCGGTATAGCCGTGCTGCTCGATATGCGTGTCAAGCATGAACTGCGCGAGCGCCCGCTCCAACCGCGCCAACTGGCCGCGTAGGACGACGAAGCGCGAACCGGACATTCGCGCGGCCGCTTCGAAGTCCATCTCACCACTCGCTTCGCCGAGTTCGAAATGCTGCTTCGGCTCGAACGCGAAATCCTTCGGTGTCCCCCAGCGGCGAACCTCGACGTTGTCGTCTTCGCCGGGGCCGACGGGGACGTCGTCATAGGGAAGGTTCGGAACGCCGGCGACCAGGTCGGCCAGTGTCGCCTCGAGGTCCCGCAAGGTCTCTTCACCGGTTTGCAGGTCCCCTTTGAGCGCCGCGACCTCGGCCTTCAGCCGTCCGGCCGTCTCCTTGTCACCCGCCTTCATCGCCGCGCCGATGTCCTTCGAAGCAGCGTTGCGGCGGGTCTGGATGTCCTGGAGCGCGGTCGTTTGCGCAGTGCGGGCCTCGTAGGCCGCGAGAATGGCCGGGGACTGAGGCTCGAGGCCACGAGCCTTCATAGCGGCGTCGAAGGCGCTGGGGTCGTCGCGGATGATCTTGATATCGTACATGGTGTCCGAGCACTGGCTGGTCGCCGGCGCGAGGAGTGCGCGTCGGCTAGGCTGCGCCGGCCGAATGTCCGTCCGGCTCCGCCGCCGCTGCGGCCGCCCGGCGCCGCTCCACGAGCCGCACGCAATAGATGGACGCCTCGTAGAGAATCAGGGTGGGCAGGGCAAGGCCGACCTGACTGAAGAAGTCCGGCGGCGTCATGAATGCGGCGACGAAGAAGACGCCGACAACGGCCCATTTCCGCTTCGCCCGCAGCGTGTCGGACGAGACGATGCCGGCCTGTCCCAAAAGCGTCAGCGCGACCGGCAACTGAAAGCAGATTCCGAAGGCGAGGATCAGCGTCATGATCAGGCCGAGGTAGGCGCTGACCTGATAGAGCGGCTGAATGGCCGCGAGGTCGGCCGTTCCTGCCTGCTGCAACCCTTCGAAGAAGGCGAGCACGAGCGGCATGATGATGAAGTAGACCACAGCGGCGCCCAGGCCGAAAAGCACCGGCGTCGCGATAAGATAAGGCGCGAAGGCGTGCCGCTCGTTCTTGTAGAGCCCCGGTGCGATGAACTTGTAGATCTGCGTCGCAATGACCGGGAAGGCGAGGAAGAAACCGCCGAAGACGGCCAGCTTCAGCTGCGTGATGAAGAACTCCTGCGGCGCCGTATAGATAAGCTCGACGGGCCGGCCGTCTACCGCCCATTTATAGGGCCAGAGGAGAATGTTGAAGATGTCGGCCGCGATGAAAAAGCAGCCGATGCTGGCAAGCGCGAACGCGCCGAGGGCCCAGACGAGGCGCGTGCGGAGCTCGATCAGATGCTCGATCAGCGGCGCGCGCGAGGATTCTACGTCATCGCCGGGTTCGACGATCGGCTCCATCTCTTCAGGCGTCTCCGTGTCGGCAGGCTTGGCAGCCGCCTCAGCAGGCTTCGTCTCATTCGCGATCTCGTCGCCAGTTTTCGTCATGCCGCCCGCTCGGGTTCATCGGGTGCGGTGATCGATGCAGGCTCCGGCGCAGCAGTGGTCGCCGCCGTCCGAACAGCAGGTGTGGGCTCCACGGAACCAGACGCCGCGGACTTAGGCGCGGAAGGTTTGGATAGGGAGGGCTCGGGCGCGGCAGGCTTCGACATCGCAGGTGCGCTCGCGGTCTTGGAGACCTCGGTCATCTCGTCGGTGACAGGGCTCATTGCCTGCTTGAGGGCATGGGTCGGGTTGGCTTTCTTGACGGTCTCGATGCCCTTACGAACCTCATCGAGATCCGCCTCCTTCAGCGCGTCGTCGAACTGCCGCTGAAAGTCGCGGCTCATGCGACGGACCTTGCCCATCGTTTTGCCGAACGTGCGAAGCATGCCCGGCAGCTCTTTCGGGCCGACCACGACGATCGCCACGACGGCGATCACCATCATCTCGGTCCAGCCGATATCGAACATGGAACGGCCCTTCCCGGACGCGGAACCGAGGCTGCAGCCTGGGTTCAGCTGGCCTCGCGGTGCTTTTCCATCACGGGGGCGGGCTCGGCCGGCGTGTGCTCGATGATCTTGCCATCGTCGTCGACGGTCGTCTTAGCCTCGTCGTCGTCCGCCATGCCCTTCTTGAAGCTCTTGATCCCCTGCGCGACGTCGCCCATCAGGCCGGAAATCTTGCCCCGGCCGAAGAGCAGCACCACGAGGACGAGGACGATCAGAATCTGAAACCAGCTCGGCATCATCGGTTCGGTCTCCTGTTACGGCGCGGTCCCGGACCACGCGCTTGCTGGCGCGACTATCGCAAAGGATGGCGCGCCGCACAACGCGGACGGCAGGCGCTCGGTGTAGGTTCGAGTTAGGCGTCGCTCGCCGGGAACGCAAGGACGTGGCGCGGACTGAGGTGAACGCCCACGTCCTGCCCGGGCCGAATACCGAGGCGGCTCCGTCGCCTCGCCATCAACGGAACGTCCAGCCCCTCGACGGCCAGTTCGACCGAATCGATCTCGCCGAGAAACTGCACGCTGCGAACGCGACCCTGCACCCCTTGGCCGGCCGGCAGGATCTCGACGCCCTCGGGCCTGATGCCGACATCGAGGCGGTCGCCATCAGCAGCGCTGGATGGGGCCGCCAGACCGGGAAATGGCAGATCGAGCGCGCCTTGCAGCCGCCGCACGGTGAGCTCCGTCATGGAACTGAAATAGCGTGCGGCATTCATGTCTATCGGGTTCTCGTAGACGTCCATAGGGGTGCCGACCTGGACGAGCCGTCCAGCCCGAAGCAGCGCGATTCGGCTCGCCATCTGCATCGCCTCTTCCGGATCGTGCGTGACGACGATGCAGGTCGCGCGCGTCTCGCGAAGCACGGAGAGGGTTTCGCCCCTGACCTTGTCGCGCAGACGCTTGTCGAGCCCGGAGAAGGGCTCGTCCATCAGGAGCGCACCGGGCCGGGGCGCGATCGCGCGGGCGAGCGCGACGCGTTGCTGTTCGCCGCCCGACAACTGATGCGGATAGCGCGACGCCTCGTCGGCTAGGCCGACACGGGTGAGTGCGACCAGGGCCGATTGGCGAGCCGCCTTTCGACCTAGCTGACGCAGGCCGAACATCACGTTGTCGAGCAGCGTGAGGTGCGGAAAGAGCGCGTAGTCCTGAAAGATCATGCCGACGCCGCGCGTCTCCGGCGGACGGCTGTACTGCGGGCCGGCGACTTCCTGACCATCGATGAAGATGCGGCCTTCCGACGGTTCGGTCAGTCCGGCGACGAGGCGCAATAGCGTGGATTTGCCGCAACCGGAATGGCCGAGAAGGCAGAGGATCTCGCTGCGCTCAACCGTGAGGTCGATGTTCTGCAGCGCGATCTTCGAGCCGAACTTGCGGCCGATACCCTCCAAAGCGAGCGTCGATGGCAGCGAGACGCCCGCAGGCGCACGCCAACCGCCCTTCGGAAGGATGTTGAGAGGAAGACGCATGGCCTGACGGGAGAATCTCGAACGCGCGGAGTGTCAGCGCCCTACGTCGGCCGTGCGACGGCGAGATGCAAGGTCAGTCGTTCTCACGCCGCTTGCACCGATGTCAGAAGCGCACGGGATGCATCGACGTCGAAGGCCGTGGGCGGCTGCCGCAGCGCGAGCGCGACTTTGGCGCGGCGCAAACCGTCGCCTGCGAGTTCCGGTGAGGCGGCGGCGACGGCGCGCGCCTCGTCGAGGTCGCCATTGCAATGGAGCGCGATATCGCAGCCGGCGCCGAGTGCGCCGCGAACCTTGCCCTCCATGCTGCCGTGCAGCGCCTTCATGCTGATATCGTCGGTCAGTAAAAGCCCGTCATAGCCGATGCGGTCGCGGATGATCGTCTGGATAACCGGCGTCGACAGCGTGACCGGCTGATCGTCCCAGGCACTGAAGATGACGTGGCAGGTCATGGCGATGGGGCAGTCGCGCATCGCGATGAAGGGTAGGAGATCGACAGCTTCGAGGGTCGCGGCGTCCGCGTTCACGATCGCCGGATCGAAATGGGTGTCGTGTTCGGCGCGCCCTTGACCGGGTGCATGCTTCATCACCGGAAGGACCCCGCCCTCCATGAAACCCTCCGCAACGGCACGGGCGAGAGCAGCCACCGCCTGCGGGTCGTCGCTATAGGCGCGGCTACCGATGGCCTGATGGGTCTTCGGAGCGGCCACGTCGAGGACGGGCGCGCAATTGACCGTGATTCCGAGCGTGTGGAGATCGTGGGCGATGAGGCGGGCGTTGGCTCGGGCGGCGTTCAACGCGATGTCGCGGGAATGCTTGTAGAGCTGGCCGAACTGCCGCGCAGGGGGATAGCTTTGCCAGTGCGGCGCCTTCAGGCGTTGGACGGCGCCGCCTTCCTGGTCGATCAGGACCGGCGCGTCCCACCCCACGGCATCGTGGAAGCTCTGAACGAGCCGCGCAATCTGACCTGGCGACTCGCAATTCCGGCCGAATAGGATGAGGCCCCAGGGCTGCGCGTCGGCGAGGAACGCCTTTTCTTCAGCGTCCAGACCCGGCCCGCGAAGCCCGCAGATGAATGCTTTCGTCATGACCAGACCCCCATCGACCGCCGATTGGCGGTCGCCCAGAGTTCCTCTGGCAGGGTAAATGGCTAGTTAACGTACTGGACGAAGCAGTCGCCGCCCTGCGCCTTGAGGGACCCGCACATCTCGTCGGCATCGGACCGCGACGCGGCAGCCACGCGGACCCGGTAGAAGACGCCGCGATCGCCAAGGTCGGCCCGGGCGATGGAAGGCGACTTGCTGCCGAGAACGCTGGCGAAGCGCCCCTTGATGCCGTCATAGGCACTTCGGGCCTGCGACTCGGAACGCTGCGACGTCAGCTGGACCATCCAGCCGTTCTCGGCCGGTGCGGCAACGACTGGCGCAGGCGCGACCGGGGCCGTAGCCTCGACTGCGGCCGGCTCGACGACGGGCGCGGGCGCTGCGATCTGAGCCTCGACCGGGGCCGTAAGATTGGCGGGCTTCGCCAGCGGAAGCGCTGCGAGAACGACGGGTGCGGTGTCCTCGGCATCGATCTCGACAGTCGGCTCGACGGCGACCGTTTCGACGACGGCGGGACGGATGGCGGCTACCTCGGCGTTGCTGGAGAAGTTCGAGAGCGCATTCGCCTCGGCCTCGGAGACCTCACGCGGGGCGCCGCCGGGCGTGTTGATCACACGGACGGGCACGGCACGGGCCACCTGCTGCGAGGTGATCGGCTGCTCGGCAGGGGCGCTGACGGGCTGCGTGATCGGAATGGCGCCGTCGCGAATGATCGTGCCATCGGGGCGAACCGTAACGGTGCGAACCTTGCGCGGCTCGATGCTGCCATTGCTCTGCGGCAGGTCGCGAACGACGTCCGGCTCCGGCAGAAGCGTGGCAAGCTCGACGGTCGGCTCGGCGCCCGTGACGCGGTCATAGACCAGCTTGTTCTGATGCGGGATCTCGCGGCCCGTCGGACCCTCGACCGTCCGCTTGACCGGGGTCGCGTCCGCCAGAATGACGGGAACTTCGCCGCTATCGGCAACGTTCATCGCGCCGTAACCGTAGAAGCCCGCGACGCCGAGACCGGCAATGAGCGCGACAGAGGCGGCAACGGGAAAGGCGTGGCTCGAACGGGGCTTCGGCGCAGCGGCATATCCAGCGCCAGCGGACGCGAAGCCCGCTCCGGCCGGGGCATAGGCGTCGACAGCGTCATCATCGAGCGCGGCGAGATCGTCCTCGATATAGGCGGGGTCGATGTCGAGGCCGAGCTCGGCGTCGTCCTGCACATCGTCGCCATCGGCCATCGAGACGGCCAGTTCGTTCTCGAGTTCGGCGAGGTAGGCCTCCTCGTCCGCATCGTCCAAGGGATCGATGTCGAACTCGGTCTGCGGCTGATGCAGCGAATTCTGGGCCACGAACGGATCGGGCTGGCCGATCAGACGCGTCAGCTCACCGAGCGGATCGTCGGACTGCGCCTTGTAGGGATCGTGCCTGTCCATCTCGTTCACTCCCGCTGCGCCGATACTGGGCGCGCATGACTGTTGGGCGCGGCGGCGAGCGGGACGCCCTGGCAGGCACTGTCCCTATCGCATCTCTTCGGCGGGCTCGATGCCCAGCAACCGCAGACCTGAAGCGAGGGTCTCCTGCGCAGCGCCAACGAGTGACAACCGTGCCGCAGTCAACCCTGCATCGTCAGTGTGGATGAACCGTAAATGTGGCGAGTCTTTGCCTGCGTTCCACAGCGCGTGGAAGGTTCCCGCGAGGTCATTGAGATAGAACGTGATGCGATGCGGCTCTCTCGCAAGGGCCGCCGCTTCCACGATCCGCGGGTACTGAGCGATCGTGCGGATGAGCCGAAGCTCCTCGTCTGAATCGAGCCGCGAGACGTCCGCGTCCGGCGCTGGGCGCACCTGCCCCGCCTCGGCCGCGTTGCGGAAGATCGAGGCCGTCCGCGCGTGGGCATACTGGACATAGAAGACCGGGTTGTCGCGGCTCTGCTCCTTCACCTTCACGAAGTCGAAGTCGAGCGGCGCGTCGCTTTTGCGCGTCAGCATCATGAAGCGGGTCGCGTCCGGCCCGACCTCTTCGACGACGTCGCGCAAGGTGACGAAGTTGCCCGCCCGCTTCGACATCTTGAAGGGCTCGCCATCGCGGAAGAGGCGGACCAGCTGGCAGAGCCGAACCTCCAGCGCGCCCTCCCCGCCCGACACGGCCTTCACGGCCGCCTGCATCCGTTTCACGTAGCCCGCATGGTCGGCGCCCCAGACGTCGATCATCTCGGCGAAGCCCCGCTCGAACTTGTCGAGGTGGTAGGCGATGTCGAAGGCGAAATAGGTGTAGCTGCCATCGGACTTCAGCAGCGCCCGGTCCTGATCGTCGCCGAATGCCGTCGAGCGGAAGAGGGTCTGCTCGCGGTCCTCCCAGTCGTCGGGCAGTTCGCCCTTCGGAGGATCGAGCCGGCCGAGATAGACGAGGTCCTGCGCGCGCAATGCGTCGATCGTACGCGCGACCTTGTCCTCCGGGACCCTCAGCGACTTCTCGGAGAAGAAGACGTCATGCTCGATCCGGAGCAAGGCGAGATCGCTTTTTATGATGTCGAGCATCGCGAGAACGGAGAACTCCGAGACGACCGGCAGCCATTCGTCCTCGGCCACGTCCAGCAGCCGGTCACCATAGGCCTCGACCAAGCGCCGACCGATCGGGATCATATAATCGCCGGGGTACAGGCCATCGGGAATATCGCCGATCGCTTCGCCAAGCGCCTCGCGATAGCGCAGGTGTGCCGTGCGGGCGAAGGCGATGATCTGGTTGCCGGCGTCGTTGACGTAATATTCGCGGGCGACTTCGTAGCCGACGCGCTCCAGCAGCGCGGCGATGGCGTCGCCGACGACAGCACCCCGGCAGTGGCCGATATGCATGGGGCCGGTGGGGTTGGTCGAAACGTATTCGACGTTGACCCGCCGCCCGGCACCGAAATCTGTACGCCCGTATCCGGCCGGATCCTCGAGAACGGCCCCTACGACCCCGTGCCAGGCCTCGACGGGAAGGCGCAGGTTCACGAAGCCTGGGCCCGCCACCTCGGCTGCCGTGATCCGTTCGGCATCGCCAAGCCTGGCCGCCAAGGCCTCGGCAAGATCGCGCGGCTTCGTACGGAAGGGCTTCGAGAGAACGAGCGCCGCGTTCGTTGCCATGTCGCCATGGCTTTCGTCCTTGGGCGGTTCCACCACGACGCGGGCGAGTACGGTATCGTCGAGCGCGACCTCCCGTTCAAAGGCCAGCGTTTCGACCGCCGCGATAACATCCGCGCGTACGGTATTGTAGATATTCATGAATTTTGGACTTCCATGATAGGCGGATCGGCAAAGAGGCGGGCGTGCTCCTGGAAGGCGTAGCCGTCCGTCATGCCCGCTGCATAGTCGCAAATGCGGCGCGCGAGATCGTTGTGGTCCTCGCGCCGCCACTTCTCAGGCAGAAGCGCCGGGCGATCAAGGAGGCGCTGAAAGACCTCGACCAGTTTCGCCTTCGCATCGGCGCGGACGACGAGGACCGCCGGATGTCGATAAAGGCGTTCGAACAGGAACGCCTTCAGATCGACCACGGCCGCTGCCATCTCATCGGAAAACGCGAGAAGGCACCGTTCCGCCATCCGCACGTCCTCGACCGACCGGATGTCACCCGTCTGAAGCTCGGCATAACCGACGGCGATGACGTCCTCGATCTGGTAGGTGATGAGCCGCCGCACGATCTCGTGCCGCATTCGCCTGTCGGAGAGTGATCCATAGGTCCGCTCGATCTCTTCGATGATCGCGGCGACGAACGGCACCGTCCGTAGATCATCGACGGTGAAGGCGCGACTTCTCAGCCCGTCGTCCACGTCGTGCGCGTTGTAGGCCACGTCGTCGGCCACCGCCGCAGCCTGCGCTTCCAGGCTTGCGAACGTGTCGGGCCGGAGATCTTCGAACCCGTCATAGGCCGTCAGGCCGTAGGCGTGTGGTGGCGTGAGCGGGCCGTTGTGCTTCACGATTCCCTCGAGAGTCTCCCAAGTGAGGTCGAGGCCGTCGAACTCAGCGTAGTGGTTCTCTAACGTCGTCACGATCCGCAAGGATTGAGCATTGTGGTCGAAACCGCCGCGCCCCCGCATGGCTTCGTCGAGCGCATCCTCGCCGGCATGGCCGAACGGGGGATGGCCCAGGTCGTGCGCAAGGGCCACGGCCTCGGCGAGGTCCTCGTTCAGCCAGAGGCTCCGCGCGATGGACCGCGCCACCTGCGCCACCTCCAGCGTATGCGTGAGGCGGGTCCGGTAGTGATCGCCCTCGTGCAAGATGAAGACCTGAGTCTTGTGCTTCAGCCGCCGAAAGGCTGTGCTGTGGAGGATGCGATCTCGGTCGCGCTGGAACTCGCTGCGCGTCGGGCTGGGCGGACCGCCGTGGACACGGCCCCGGCTGCGCCTCGGGTCACACGCATAGGGCGCGACCTCGGCGATCCGGGGCACCGGAAGGGAACGGGCGCGATGGGCATCCAGACTCCAGCGCATCTTGTCATCACGCTCCCGCGTCACCTAGTTAGACGCTCCATAGAGTAGGGTCCGACCATGACCGCTTCGACAACCGACATCACGCTTTCGGAACGGGCCGCGAAGCGCATCTCCGCCATCGTCGCCAAGCAAGGCGGCGACAAGGCATTGCGTGTCGGCGTGATTGGCGGCGGCTGCTCGGGCTTTCAATACACGTTCGAGCTCGACGGCGAGCCCTCCGGCGATGATATCGTGCTGAGACGCGACGGTGCGAGCGTCTTCATCGACACGACCTCGGCTCAGTTCCTATCCGGTTCGGAAATCGATTTCGTCGACGATCTCATCGGGCAGTCGTTCCAGATCAGGAACCCGAACGCCGTCGCCGCCTGCGGCTGCGGCACCTCCTTCGCCGTTTAGGACTTCCCATGCGCATCGCCACCTGGAACGTCAATTCGGTGCGCCAGAGAGCCGATCATCTCGTCCGCTGGCTCGGCGAGACGAAGCCGGACGTCGTCTGTCTGCAGGAATTGAAATGCCAGGATGCCGAGTTTCCGCGAGAGGCGGTGGAAGCGGCGGGCTATTCGGCGCTCGTCCATGGACAGAAAGGGTTCAACGGCGTGGCGCTGCTCTCGCGCACGCCCATCGAGGATCCGCTGATCGGGCTCCCCGGCAACGAGGCCGACGAGCAGTCGCGTTATGTGGAGGGCACGGTCACGACGGAGGACGGCGTCCGGTTGCGCGCGGCCTCGATCTACCTACCCAATGGCAACCCCGCGGATACGGAGAAATATCCCTACAAGCTCGGCTGGATGCAGCGCCTGCACGAGCGGGCGAAGGTGCTTCTCGAAAGCGAGGATCCGCTGGTTCTGGCTGGTGACTACAACGTCATTCCCGAGGCACGCGACGCCGACGACGCATCGGCCTGGGAAGGCGATGCACTCTTCCGATCAGAGACGCGGCAGGCCTGGCGCGGCCTCCTCAATCTCGGGCTCTACGACGCTATACGAGCCTGCTCGGACGCCTCGCAGCTCTACACCTTCTGGGACTATCAGGGCGGTGCCTGGGAGCAGGATCGCGGTATCCGCATCGATCATCTGCTGCTGAACGCGCAGGCCGCCGATCGGCTGTCGCTTTCAGGGGTGGACCGCGCGCCGCGCGATTGGCCCAAGCCGTCCGACCACACGCCCGCCTGGGCCGAGCTGACGGCGCCTATTCGTTGAGCGCCGTCGTGCGAAGCAGGACCTTGTCGCTATCGGTAGCGGCAGCCGTTTCGAGCCAGTAGGCACCGCGCATTTGGCTTGCCTCCGACGATTGCGTCGAGAGATGCTGTCCGAGCGCGACCTGCGCACCGACATGCCCCTTGCGGGCGGCCAGCAGCAGCCAGCGCGCGGCATGGCGCGCTTCGCGATCATCGGCACCGGCCTCTTCGAGCAGGATGACGCCGAGGGCATACTGCGCTTCCGAATCACCCAGATAGCTCGCCCCATGCGTGAGAAGCGAGATCGCGAGATCGGGACGGGGCGCAATGCCGGCAGCCGGGAGCCCTACGCGGTAGGTTTCCGCCAGCCGCACGACGGCTGCCGCGACGAGCGTGGCATTGGCCGAAGCGGGCTCGACACCGGCGTGGCGTTCCACAATCAAGCGGTCGAAGCGAAACGCCTGGACGGGATCGGGCTCCATCCTCGTCGCATCGCGATAGGCGCGCGACATCTCGACCATCGCACCGATATCGCCAGCCTCAGCTTTTACCCGCACGTTGCCGAGACTGTCATCCACCGCAGGCGTGGTCACGGCCAGCGAGACGCGAGGCTGATCGGCGAGCGGGTTCGTCGCCTGCGCGGTCAGCGGTAGCGCGAGGCCCGCGATCAGCAGAGCGGCGGCGATCCGCCCGGATCTAGGTGTCGGCATAGGATTTGATCTCCGCCGAAGCTCCAGGATGGGTCAGCGCACCCTTGCGCGCATCGCCGACGATCTGACCGTACTTCCAGATGGCGCCGGAGCGCAGTTCGGGCTCGCGCGGGGTCCAGTCGGCACGACGTGCCGTCAGTTCCTCGTCCGTGAGATCGACCGTGATCGTGCCGGCCGCCGCGTCGATGGCGATGATGTCGCCGTCCTTCAACAATCCGATGGGACCGCCCACGGCCGCCTCCGGGCCGACATGGCCAATGCAGAAGCCGCGCGTCGCGCCGGAGAACCGGCCGTCCGTGATGAGCGCCACCTTGTCGCCCATGCCCTGACCGTAGAGCGCTGCCGTGGTCGACAGCATCTCGCGCATACCGGGGCCGCCCTTGGGGCCTTCGTAGCGAATGACGAGAACCTCGCCCTCCTTATAGGCGCGCTTGTCGACCGCCTCGAACGCATCCTCTTCCGAATCGAAGCAGCGCGCGGGGCCGGTGAACTCGATGCTGTCCATCCCCGCGATCTTCACGATCGCCCCGTCGGGCGCGAGATTGCCCTGGAGGCCGACGACGCCGCCCGTCTTCGAGATCGCCTTGGTGACCGGGTAGACGACGTCCTGATCCGGGTTCCACTTCACCGATTCCATGTTCTCGGCGATGGTCCGGCCGGTCACCGTGATGCAGTCGCCATGCAGGTGCCCCGAATCGAGCAAAGCCTTCATGATCAGCGGAATGCCGCCGACCTCGAAGAGATCGCGTGCGACATACTTTCCGCCCGGCTTCAGGTCCGCGATATAAGGCGTGTCACGCATGATCTTCGCGACGTCGAGGAGGTCGAACTCGATGCCCGCCTCGTTGGCGATGCCGGGTAGATGTAGGCCGGCATTCGTCGAGCCGCCCGAAGCCGCGACGACCATGGCCGCATTCTCGAGCGCCTTGCGCGTGACGATATCGCGCGGGCGGATATTGGTGCGAAGAAGGTCCATGACGGCCTCGCCGGCCGCGAAGTTGAACTTGTCGCGCATCTCGTAGGGAGCCGGCGCGCCGCAGCTATAGGGGAGCGCGAGACCGATGGCCTCGGCGACCGTGGCCATCGTGTTGGCGGTGAACTGCGCGCCGCAGGATCCGGCGGACGGACACGCGACCTGCTCCAACTCCTCGAGGTCCTCGTCGGACATCTCGCCGACGGAATGCTTGCCGACCGCCTCGAAGACGTCCTGCACCGTGACCGGCCTGCCCTTGAAGGTGCCCGGAAGGATAGAGCCGCCATAGATGAAGACGCTCGGCACGTTGAGGCGCACCATCGACATCATCATGCCAGGTAGCGACTTGTCGCATCCCGCCAGGCCGACGAGCGCGTCGTAGCAGTGCCCGCGCATGGTGAGCTCGACGGAGTCGGCGATGACCTCGCGGCTCACCAGCGAGGCCTTCATGCCCTGGTGACCCATCGCGATGCCGTCGGTGACGGTGATTGTGGTGAACTCGCGCGGCGTCCCGGCAGCGGCCGCGACGCCCTTCTTCACCGCCTGCGCCTGGCGCTGCAGCGAGATGTTGCAGGGCGCTGCCTCGTTCCAGCAGGTCGCGACGCCGACGAGCGGCTGGTGGATCTCATGGCTGTCGAGGCCCATGGCGTAGAGATAGGAGCGATGCGGCGCGCGGGACGGCCCTTCGGTGACGTGACGGCTGGGCAGATTGGCCTTGTCGATCAAGACATGGCGAGGGGTTTTCGCGTCCACGGCGAAGCGTCCTTCGGGCTCGAAGTCAGAGGAGATGACAGACCCGAAAAGGCCGCCTTCGATGAGAGCAACGTGACCGGAGATTGGGCGCAGAATGGGGCCATGCGCGGGTCATTCCGGGGCAGGACCATCGGTGTGGCTGATCCGCCACGTCGGCCGAAGCGCTATGAGAAGCCCAGGGCACGACCTGCATTCCTATAGAATAGGACGTAGGGACCGCCGCCCGCATACCGCGGCGACGATCCCCCATGAAGGCTTTGTCTGCGACTAGCCCAGAGCCGACAGCCGGGCCTTGGCCGTCGCCAGGGTGGCACGCTTGGTGCGGATCCCGTCCAGGCGCTCGCGTTGCTCGGCGACGACGGCGTCGGGAGCCTTCGCCAGAAAGGCTTCGTTCGAGAGCTTCTTGGACAGCTTCATCTCGTCGGATTCGAGCTTGCCGTCCTCCTTCGCGAGGCGTGCGCGCTCGGCGTCGAGATCGATGTGGCCGGCCAGTACGAGCGAGGCTGCGCAGCTGCCCGCGACGATTTGGACCGCGCCGTCCGGAGAGATTGAGGCTGCCTCGACACTGTCCAGACGTGCCATCCGAAGAAGCGTCCCGCGCTGACGGTCGATCCATCCATTAGCACCGTCGGGCATGCGCGTCAGAACGAGCGGCAGCTTTACGGACGGCGCGACGTTCATCTCGCTCCGGATTGAGCGAACGGCCGACACGAGGTCGATGAGCCAGGCGATCTCCGCGGCCGCACCCTGATCGTCAGTTTTTGGCACCTGCGGCCAAGGGGCGAGGCACAGCACGTCCGCATCCATGCTGCCCTCGCCAGCGAGACGCTGCCAAAGCTCTTCCGTCACGAAGGGCATGACGGGATGCAGCAGCTTCAGGATCGTGTCTCGCGCCCAGGCGCAGGCGGCTCGTGTCTCGGTCTTTTCCGGTCCGTCCGGGCCGTTCAGAACGGGCTTGATCAGTTCGAGATACCAGTCGCAGAACGTATTCCAGGTAAAGCGGTAGACGGTCGCTGCCGCGTCGTTGAACCGAAACGCCTCGATCGCCCTCGTCATTCCCTCGCTGGCCGCGCGAGCTTCCGCGACGATCCACCGGTTGACCGGAAGCATAACGGTCGCCGGGTCGAACCCCTCGGCGCGCACGCAGCCATTCATCTCCGCGAAGCGAACCGCGTTCCAAAGCTTGGTCGAGAAGTTGCGATAGCCTTCAACGCGTTGCGAGGACATCTTGATGTCGCGTCCTTGGCTTTCCATCGCGCAGAGCGTGAAGCGCAGCGCGTCGGCGCCGAACTCCTCGATCAGGTCCAGCGGATCGATGACGTTGCCCTTCGACTTCGACATCTTCTGCCCGTTCTCGTCGCGGACGAGGGCGTGGATGTAGACGTCCTTGAAGGGCACTTCCTTGGTCGCATAGAGGCCCATCATCATCATCCGGGCGACCCAGAAGAAGATGATGTCGAAGCCGGTGACGAGCGTGTCGTCGGGTAGAACTTCTGGAAGGCGGGATCGCTCTCGTCCGGCCAGCCGAGCGTCGAGAAGGGCCAGAGACCGGAGGAGAACCAAGTGTCGAGGACGTCCTCGTCGCGACGGAGCGGCTGCTCGTCGCCATAATGCGCCTTCGCCTTCTCGGCCGCGCCATCTGCGTCGAGTGCAACGAAGATCGTGCCGTCGGGGCCGTACCAAGCCGGAATCTGATGCCCCCACCAGAGCTGGCGCGAGATGCACCAGGGCTGGATGTTCTCCATCCAGTTGAAATAGGTCTTCTCCCAGGTCGCCGGTGTGAACTTGGTCTTACCCTCGCGAACGGCCGCGATGGCCGGCTTCGCCAGCTCGCCCGCGTTGACATACCACTGGTCCATCAGCATCGGCTCGATGACGACGCCGGAGCGATCGCCGAATGGCTGCGCGATGACCTTGTCCTCGACGCCGCGATATAGCCCGTCCGCCTCGATCTCCTCGATGACCATCTTGCGCGCATCGAACCGATCGACGCCATCGTAGCGCGCCGGCACCTTGTTCTCCGCCGTCGCGATCATCCGCGCCTGCTCGTCCATCAGGACGATGAGCGGGATGTCGTTGCGCCGCGCGACCTCGAAATCGTTGAAGTCGTGCGCACCGGTGATCTTCACCGCGCCCGAGCCGAATTCGGGGTCGGGATATTCGTCGGCAATGATCGGGATGAGACGGTTGGCGACCGGTAAGCGCACCATCCGACCGATAAGCTTCGTATAGCGTTCGTCGGACGGGTGAACCGCAACGGCGCCGTCGCCCAGCATCGTTTCCGGACGGGTCGTCGCGATGACGATCTCCTTGACGCCATCGATCTCGATATCGACCAGTTCGCCATCCCGTTCCTCGCAGAGCGGATAGGCGAAGCGCCACATGTGGCCGTCGACGTCCTTCTGCTCGACTTCGAGGTCGGAGATGGCGGTATGGAATTTCGGGTCCCAGTTCACCAGCCGCTTGTCGCGGTAGATGAGGCCCTTGTCGTACATCTCGACGAAGAGTTTGCGCACGGCCTCCGACAGCCCTTCGTCCATCGTGAAGCGCTCGCGCGACCAGTCGCAGGATGCGCCGAGACGCCGCAACTGGTTGAGAATCATGCCGCCCGATTCGGCCTTCCACTGCCAGACACGCTCGACGAAAGCCTCCCGGCCCATTTCTCGGCGCGTGACATTGGTCCCGTCCTCGGCCATCTGCCGCTCGACGACCATCTGCGTCGCGATGCCGGCATGGTCCATGCCCGGCTGCCAAAGCACGTCCTTGCCGAGCATTCGGTTATACCGGGCGAGAATGTCCTGCAGCGTGTCGTCCAGCGCGTGCCCCATGTGGAGCGCGCCCGTCACGTTCGGCGGCGGAATGACGATGCACCAGGGATCGGCGTCGATCCGGTCGGGTCGCATCGCCTTGAACGCGTCCCGCTCCTCCCAGAGCGCGGTGATGCGCGGCTCTATGGTCGTCGGGTCAAAGGTCTTGTCCAGCATCGTATCGCTCGTCGGATGGCGCAAACGAAAAAGACGGCCGAAGCCGTCCATTTCCTCGTGGCGCGTAACGGATCGAGCGCTGTGAAAGACCCGTTGGGCGGCGCAGTCAAGCGCCGGCCTATACCTCCGGCGTTACTGCGCGCGGGAGATGCGCTGGATCTCCTCCTTCACGAGACGCTCGACGAGCGGCGGAAGGTTGTCGTCGAGCCACTCGCGCAGCATTGGCCGCATCATCTCGGTGACGATATCATCGAGCGTGCGGGCGTTCTGAGACATGACGAGATGGTTGAGGTTGCCGAACGCGGACGCGACGGCGGTGCTGGCACCGGCCGACATCAGATCCTCCGGCGTCGTCGCTTCCGCTACCGGGCTCGCGCTGGTGCCGCTCCGGGTCGCTTCCTGCGCGGCCATGGCGATGTCCGCCTCTTCGGCCGACGGGTCATCTTCCAGGACGACCTCGCGCACCGCTTCGATTGCGGCCGGCGTGGGCGCTGGGTCCATCATATCGTCGGTTAGGTCGAGGACGGTCTCGCTTTCGGCCGTCGCGGCCTCGGGCTCATCGTCGGAAACGATACGGCGGATCGAAGCCAGTATCTCTTCCATCGTGGGTTCTTGGACGGCTGCGGCGTTGCTCATGACATCCTCGCTACGTCAGCGGGCTCGAATGGTTAATCCGAGCTTACTTCTGCACGGGGATGGTTAACGAGCGGTTACGCCTCGGCCGTCCCGCCCGCTAGTTTCCGCTGGGCGTGCGCAAACCGCCCCATTTGTCGCGGACCTTCTTGTAATGGACTTCGGGTTCATAGGTCGCGACCTGCAAACCGAGACCTCGCGGCGTCAGGCGCCCGATCGCCGACAGGAGCTGATAGGAGCTCACGACCTGATCGCGCTCCGATTGGATGAGCCGGATACGGGCCGCGTTGACGTTCTCCTGCGCCTCGAGAACGTCGAGCGTCGTGCGCTGGCCGACGCGGGCTTCTTCGACCACACCATCGACAGCGCTTCTCGCCGCACGCACTTCGGCGCCGCCCGCCTCGACGGCTGCGGCGGATGTCTGCAGGGCGGCAAAGGCCGAGATGACGATCGATTCGACCTGCACGCGCGTGAGATCGAGCTCGATCAAACGCTGACCCAGCGTCTCCTTCGACTGCCTGATCCGCGCGGACGTGCCGCCGCCGCGGTAGAGCGGCACGGTCACGCCGGCGCGGATCTCGAATTCGTCGCGGTAGTTCGGGTTATTCTGCGAACCGCCCTCGACACCCGGATAGACGCGCGTCGCATTGGCGTTGAGGGTGACGGTCGGGTAGAGGTCCGCTTCGGAAATCTTGACGCCGATCTGCGCAGCGTCCGACTGGAAGCTCGCGGCTCGCACGTTCGGGTGCTCTTCGCGAGAGATCGCGATGGCCCGGTCGAGCGACTTAGGCAGCTGCTTGGACAGCGGGCGCAGTGGTTGGAGATTCTGCGGAATGCTGCCGACCAGCCGGGCATAGATGGCCCGCGCGGTCGCGAGATTGCCCTCGGCGAGGCTGAGATTGGCGAGACCACGGTTCAGGCCGGCCTGGGCCTGCGCCACGTCGGTGCGAGTCACCTCGCCGACCGAGAACCGGTCCTGCGAGGCGCGCAGCTGCTGCTCGAAAAAGCCCACGCTATCGCGCCGGACGGCAAGGATGGCCTCCGACTGCAACACGTCGGCGTAGGCCTGGACGGTCTCGAAGAGAACGTCCTGCACCGTCGCATCGAGCAGCGCGCGGGCGCCGAGAACGCCAGTTTCCGCCTGGCGCACGTTGTTTCTATTGCGGAAGCCCGAGAAGACATTCTGCTGCGCCTGCAGCCCGAGGCTCAACGGCCGGCTGACGGTCGGTGCGCCACCATCGACGGACTGGGAATTGACGCTCACATTGCCGGTCGCGCTCAGTTGCGGGCGCTGCGCCGACTTCGCGATCGGCACATTCTCGTCGGTCACCCGAACCGAAGCGCGCTGCGCGTTGATCGTCGGGTTCGTCGCATAGGCTTGCGCCAACGCGTCGTTGATCGTCTGCGCCGAGACGGCGCTCAAAGACAGGCCACCGACGAGTGCGAAGACCGAAACGGCAAGGCCCGTACGGGCGATAAGGCGATTGATGGTCATAGATCACAGCCGAACATATCGGCTTCCCAGGAGAGGACCCGTAGGCACCACGATAGAGGGGCCTGCATCGGGTTAGCCGCGAGTTGCGGCACGATCATGCCCTGAGGAAACTTGGAGGTGAGATCCGCGATTTGCGACGCCTTGTGGTCACAGCGCCACAGCGAACATGAGCTCAAAAGACGAACGCCGCTTCCTTCTGGAACCCGGGCAGGGGCGCGACGGAACAGTTGAACGCCGGCGCCCCGCGCAGTTCCCCGTCGAGCTTCGTATAGGTCATCGCGCTGCCGGCACGACCGATGCCCTGGACGGACACGAGGCGCCCACCCTCCTTCAATTGATCGACGATGGCGGAGGGGATCTGTTCGATGGCCCCTTCGATCAGAACGACATCATAGGGCCCTTCGCTCGCGCAGCCCTGCTCCAGCGGACCCTTCACGATCGCCGCGTTACCAATGTCGAGCGCGACGAGTTCGTCGGTGCCGTGGGCCACCATGTCCGTCGCCCGTCTCCACCCCGACCACCGCGCCGGCCAACCGGGCGATGACGGCGCACGAATAGCCGTAGCCGCAGCCGACCACGAGGACGAGCTCGTCCGGCTGAATGTCAGCGAGCTGGACTAGACGGCCGAACGAGGACGGCTCCATCAGATAGCGCGGCTCGTCGCCGGCGGCGGAAATCTTCAGGTCTTCGTCCATGTAGGCCAGCGTCCGGCGCCCGGCCGGCACGAATCGCTCGCGGGGTATCGAACCCATGGCGGCCAGCAGTGTGAGGTCGACGACCGTGTTGGTGCGCAGCTGGCAGTCTACCATCATGTCGCGCGCGCGTGCGTAGTTCAGTCCCGTGCCCATGGCGTGTCGCGTGTCCTCGTCTGGCGGGTCGATCCGGGCGGCACCCGAACGGTCTCCCCGGTGGGATACGGCAGCTTACCCTCCCCCTCAAGCGCGAAACGCGTTGAGGCGCGCGATCGGCTCTGCTATAGCGCCGTCCAGAGGCCGCGTGGCGGAATGGTTACGCACCGGATTGCAAATCCGTTTATCCCGGTTCGATTCCGGGCGCGGCCTCCAATCGTCCCCTTCAGCGCCCGTTTTGGTCCGCCTTGCGACGCCGTTGCCACAGCCGCCAACGGGCCATGATATTGCGCGCGAGCCGGCCTGCCGGTGGGTAGTCGATCGCAAGAACGAGCAGCCCGAGCGGTATCATCCACAGCCCCAGAACCGGCAGGAAACCGAGCACGCCGCCAATCATCAGCGCCAGCGCTAGTGCGAGCCGAAGGCCCCGCGAGCGCGGCATGGCAACTTCGCGGCCCGCGACATGGATGCTCGCAGACCCGTCCGCCTTCCGTTCGATCCGCATGTCCGGCTCCGTCAGAGCGCGATGCCGCCCTCCCCTGATTTCGGAACGGACGCCCGAGCTTGCAAGACGCGCATAAGTTTGCGCGCCATTCGGCCTCGTAGGGACTTGAAAGGCTTGGAAGCCGTCTGCTATACGCTGCCCTCGTTGTTCCTCGGTAGCTCAGTGGTAGAGCAATCGACTGTTAATCGATCGGTCGCTGGTTCGAATCCGGCCCGGGGAGCCAACCTTTTCCCATCATCTCGGACGCGCTAGGCATCGTTCTCCCGGAACTGGAGATGAGCCCATGTCACGTAGCGAACACGTCATCGACGTCCAAGGACTGATAGACGCGCGGGCGAAGGGCGAGGTCGCTATCATCGACGCGTCCTGGCACCTGCCCGGCGCCAATCGGGACGGGAAGGCCGAGTTCGCGGCCGGTCACATCCCCTCCGCCGTGTTCTTCGACATCGACGCTATCACCGACCCGGCGAGCGATCTTCCGCATATGCTGCCGGACCCGAAGACGTTCGGGGCCGAAGCCAGTCGCCTCGGCCTGAGCCGGACCCAACCCATCGTCGTCTATGACAGCGTCGGTCTCTTCAGCGCGGCGCGGGTGTGGTGGTCGTTGCGGGCGATGGGTGCGACCGACGTGCGCGTGCTGGACGGCGGGTTGCCGGCTTGGACGGCGGCCGGTCAACCCCTCGAATCAGCAACCCCGGGTCCTGCCGACGCCGCCTTCGAACCGCTCTTCGACGCCAGCGCTGTGGCCAGCCTAGCCGACATCGAACGGGCGACCGGCGGCGGAGGAGACGACAGCCAGCTTCTCGACGCCCGCGGCGGCGCCCGCTTTCGCGGCGAGGCGCCGGAGCCTCGGCCGGGTCTTACATCCGGCCATATGCCGGGCGCCTACAACCTCCCGTTCGATCAGATCACGGACGCTAACGGCTTTATCCGGCCGGACGCGGAACTCCGTCAGCTCATCATGGCGGCCGGCATCGATCTCGATCGGCCAATCATCACGACCTGCGGGTCTGGCGTGACGGCCGCCGCCCTCACCCTCGTCCTTTCCATCCTCGACATCCCGTCGAAGCTCTATGACGGGTCCTGGGCCGAATGGGGCGCGTTGCCAGGCGCGGAAGTCGAAACCGGCTGAGGGCTAATGCAGGATCTGGCTCAGGAAGAGCTTGGTCCGCTCGTGCTGCGGGTTGGTGAAGAAGGCTTCGGGCACGTTCTGCTCCACGATCTGCCCGACATCCATGAAAATCACACGGTCCGCAACCTGCCGGGCGAAGCCCATCTCGTGCGTCACGCAGAGCATCGTCATGCCTTCTTCGGCGAGTCCGACCATCACGTCGAGCACTTCCTTGATCATCTCCGGGTCGAGAGCGGAGGTGGGCTCGTCGAAGAGCATGATCTTCGGGCTCATGCAGAGCGAACGGGCGATGGCGACGCGCTGCTGCTGGCCACCGGACAGCTGGCCTGGGTACTTGTTGGCCTGCTCGGGGATCTTGACGCGCTCGAGGTAGTGCATCGCCACTTCCTCGGCCTGCTTCTTGGGCATCTTGCGAACCCAGATCGGCGCGAGGGTGCAGTTCTCCAGGATCGTGAGATGCGGGAAGAGGTTGAAGTGCTGAAAGACCATGCCGACCTCGCGGCGGATCTCGTCGATCTTCTTCAGATCGTTCGTCATCTCGGTGCCGTCGACCACGAGTTTGCCGGCCTGATGCTCCTCCAGACGGTTGATGCAGCGGATCATCGTCGATTTGCCGGACCCTGACGGTCCGCAGATCACGATGCGCTCACCCTCCCGAACGGTCAGATCGATATCGCGCAGCACGTGGAAGTCGCCATACCATTTGTTGAGCGCCACCATCTCGACCATCAACTGATCGGTGGACGACGACTGCATGGCAACGGGCGTCTGTGCGGATTGAACGGACATGGGGCGGTTCCCTCGTTAGCTCTTGTGACCGGTATCGAGCCGGCGTTCCATGAAGATCGAATAGCGCGACATCGCAAAGCAGAAGCAGAAGTAGACGAAGGCCGCGAACAGATAGCCCGACAGCGACTGTACGGGCGTCGACCAGCTCGCGTCAGTATAGCTCGACTGGATCTGGCCGAGGAAGTCGAAGAGGCCGATGATGAGGACGAGCGTCGTGTCCTTGAAGAGACCGATGAACGTGTTGACGATACCTGGAATGACGAGCGTAAGCGCCTGCGGGAGCACGATCATCCGCATCATCTGCCAGAACGTCAGGCCCATCGCCCGCGCGCCCTCGTACTGCCCTTTCGGAATGGCCTGCAGGCCGCCGCGAATGACCTCCGCCATGTAGGCCGACGCGAAGAGCGCGACGCCGATGACAGCTCGCAACAGCTTGTCGAAGGTGACGCCCTCCGGGAGGAAGAGCGGCAGCACGACCGACGAGAGGAAGAGGACGGTGATCAGCGGAACGCCGCGCCAGAACTCGATGAAGGCGACGCAGAAGAGACGCACGATCGGCATCTCCGAGCGCCGGCCGAGCGCCAGCATGACCCCGATGGGCAGCGAGGCGACGATACCCGTCACGGCGATGACGAGGGTGACCAGCAGACCACCCCAGAGCGCCGTTCTCACCGGCCGAAGGCCGAGATCGAGTCCCAGTACGAAGAGGATGGCCGCCAATACCGCCATGATCGCGACGATGCCGAGCGCCGCCTGCGTGAGGTCGGAATCCGACATCTTGGCCCAGAGGACGGCGATACCAGCGAGGATCGCCGTGACGACGAGGTAGTCGAACGAGAAGGCGAGACCGCCGAGACCGATCGCCTGCCCGAGGCCGAGAATGCCGTCGTAGTCGAAGTCGCCGCCCGTCAGCAGGATCAGCGCGGCGATCGGGAAGGCGAGCATGTAGAGGATGTTGGTGCGCTTGTAGGGCGCCGTCGGAATGAGGAGCGGGATGAGACCGAGCGCAAAGCCGACGAAGACGAGATCGACGCGCCAGCGCTGGTCGACCGGGTAGCGCCCGTAGATGAACTGCGGAAAATACTCGCCGACATAGGCCCAACAGGCGCCGAACCAGCCGTCCTCTTGGATGCCGCCCTGTACTTCGGTCGCGCAGTAGGTCCGATCGGAGCCTGTCCAGACTGCCTCGATGAAGGCGAAGCGGATGAGCGGTGGGACGATGACCCAGATGATGTAGGCGACGAGGAGCGTGCCGAGGGCGTTGACCCAGTTCGAGAAGAGGTTGGCCCGAATCCAGCCGATGACCCCGGAATCCGAGATCGGTGCGGGCTTCGAGTCGTTCATCTCCTGTCGCACGAAGGTCTCGGGCGCGGGCGGGGCGGTGACCTGACTTTCAATATCGGACATCGGTGCGGCCTCTTATCGCTCGGCCAGCGCCATGCGGCGGTTGTACCAGTTCATGAAGATCGACGTGAGGACGCTGATCGTGAGGTAGACGCCCATCCACATCAGGATGATCTCGACCGCCTGCCCCGTGATGTTGAGGATGATGCCGCCGACGGAGACGACCTCCGGATAGGCGATGGCCACGGCGAGCGACGAGTTCTTCGTCAGGTTGAGATACTGGCTGGTGAGCGGCGGAATGATGACGCGTAGCGCCTGCGGGATGACCACGAGACGCAGCGTCTTGCCCGGCGAGACGCCGAGCGCATAGGACGCTTCCGTCTGCCCCTTGTTCACGGCGAGGATGCCCGCCCGGACGATCTCGGCGATGAAGGCGCCGGTATAGCTGACGAGGGCGAGGAGGAGGCCGATGAACTCCGGCAGCACACGCGTTCCGCCCCGAGGTCCGAAGCGGCCGGCGGTCGGGTATTCGAAGGCGAGCGGGAGGCCCATCGCCAGGAAGACGAGGAAGGGCAAGCCGATAATCAAGCCGAGGCCGGTGAGGAGGACGGGGAATTGCTGCCCCGTCGCCATTTGCCGATTGCGCGCCCAGATGCGAATGCCGATCGTCGCGATAACGCCGGCGACGAAGGCGTAGACCACGAGCGAAAAACCGCTGCCGTAGATCGCCTTGGGCATATAGAGGCCGGCGACATTCAGCTGGCCAAATATGCCGAGATCCCAGGCTTCGCGCTTCGATGGGAGGAGGCGCAGCACGCCGAAATACCAGATGAAAATCTGGAGGAGCAGCGGGATGTTACGGATGAACTCGATATAGACGTAGGCCGTTCGGCTGATCAGCCAATTGTTGGACAGCCGCGCGATGCCGACGACGAAACCGACGATGGTGGCGAGTACCACGCCGATACCGGCGAGGAGGAGCGTATTAAGCAGGCCGACGATGAAGGCGCGGCCATAGGACGACGTCTCGGAATACTCGACGAGCGTCTGATTGATGCCGAAACCGGCCTGATTGTCGAGGAAGCCGAAGCCCGACGAGATGTTCAGGCGCTCGAGATTGGCAATCGTATTGGTGACGATGCTGTAGGCCGCGAAGGCGAGAACGAGTACGAGAATCGCCTGAATGATCAGGCCTCGCACCTTCGGATCGTTCAGTAGCGCGACTTTCGGTGCCGCGCCCGCACCTACCGACCTGGGATCGCCGGCCTCGGGACCGGCGGTATCTTGTATCGTCATGCCATCCCCCTGATTTCCGCGCAGTCAAGCCAGCGGTCTGATGCCGCCCTCAGCCTGCCTTTGCGAAAACGCCGCCGGCCGGAGGGCCGACGGCGTATCGTTCGTCGAGTACCTAGCGGATCGGCGGGGCGTACTGAAGGCCACCCTCGGTCCACAGCGCGTTCAGTCCGCGCTCGATGCCGAGTTCCGTCTCCGGGCCGACATTGGCGGCGAAGCTCTCGCCGTAATTGCCGACCTGCTCGATGATGTTCTTGGCCCACATGTTGTCGAGACCGAGCTGGGTACCGAAGTCGCCTTCGGTACCGAGCAGACGGGCGACGTTCGGATCAGACGCGCTACCCATCTCTTCGATATTCTCGGACGTGATGCCCATCTCTTCGGCGTTGATCATCGCGTAGAGCGTCCACGTGACGATGTCGCCCCATTGGTCATCGCCCTGGCGAACGACGGGACCGAGCGGCTCCTTGGAGATGATCTCGGGCAGGACCATGTGGTCACCGGGGTTCTCCAGCTTCAGGCGCTGGGCGTAGAGGCCGGAAGCGTCCGTCGTGTAGACGTCGCAGCGGCCGGCATCATAGGCCGCGACGACCTCATCCGACTTCTCGAACGCAACGACTTCGTAGTCCAAGCCGTTGGAGCGGAAATAGTCCGCGACGTTCAGCTCCGTCGTGGTGCCGGTATTGGTGCAGACGGCCGCGCCGCCAAGGTCGGTGGCGGTCTCGACGCCGAGGTCCTTGCGGACCATGAAGCCCTGGCCGTCATAGTAGGTGACGCCCGCGAAATCGAGGCCGAGCGAGTTGTCGCGCGTAGCGGTCCAAGTCGTGTTGCGCGAGAGAATGTCGATTTCGCCGGACTGCAGAGCCGTGAAGCGCTCCTTGGCCGACAACGGCGTGTAGCGCACGGCGGTCGCATCACCGAAGACGGCAGCGGCGACGCCGCGGCAGACGTCGACGTCGATGCCGGTCCAGTTGCCCGCGCTATCGGGGTTGGAGAAGCCGGGGAGGCCCTGGCTCACGCCGCACTGGACGTAGCCCTTGGCTTTGACGTCGTCGAGCGTGGCGGCGGAGGCCGAGGAGACCATCGCGATCGCGGCGGTCGCACCCAGGAGGAGCTGTTTGTTCATGTGAAGGCAGTTTCCCTGTTGATTTCGTTAGCGTCTAAACGCTTGATCGCGCCCGGACTGACTCATTCGAGTTCGTGCCTCGGTACGATCACGGGATCGAATGGGATTTCAACACTGGCGTCAAGAGCGCCACTCGGAAACGCCTGCATATATTTTAGTAACCATCGTTACCACGGCCACTTGCCGTTGCGCGATCAAGCACTTGGAACAGGTTCTTATGGCTTCGACGAAAGACAAAAGTGCATATGCGCCGGCTACGCGTTCGGTATTGGCCGGACGGCGCGTGGACGAGCAGTTCGGATTCGTCAACACGCCCATCTATCGCGGCTCGACCGTTCTTTATGATGATGCCGAAGCCTTTCGCGAGCGCCGCGCGCGCTATCCCTATGGGCGCCGGGGCTCGCCGACGATCGAGGCCTTGCAAACGGCGATGAACGAGATGGAAGGCTCGGAAGGCACGATGCTCACCCCGGCCGGCGCATCGGCCATGTCGGTCGCGATCCTCGCGGCGGTGAAGGCGGGTGACCACCTTCTCATGGTCGACAGCGCCTATCAGCCCACCCGCAGCTTCTGCGATGGCTTCCTCAAACGCTTCGGGGTGGAGACGGAGTATTACGATCCGACCATCGGGGCCGGCATCGAAGCCCTCGTTCGCGAGACCACGAGCGCGATTTTCCTGGAATCACCAGGCTCGCTGACCTTCGAGGTGCAGGACGTGCCGGCGATGACGGAGGTCGCCCGGCGACGCGGCATCACGACGCTTATGGACAATACCTGGGCGACCCCCCTCTATTTCCGCCCGCTGGACTACGGCGTCGACATCTCCATGCAGTCCGCGACGAAATACATCGTCGGCCATTCGGATGCCCTCATCGGCACGATCAGCGCGAGCGGCGATGCATGGAAGGCGGTGTCGGATACGCATGGCGAACTGGGGCTTATGGCCGGGCCCGACGACATCTATCTCGCGCTGCGAGGCCTGCGCACGATGCCGCTACGGCTGGCGGAACAGGGGCGCGTGGCGCTCTCGATCGCGCGCTGGCTGAGCGAGCAGCCGCTCGTTTCTCGCGTTCTGCACCCCGGCCTGGAGAGCGATCCCGGTCACGCGCTGTGGAAGCGGGACTTCGAAGGCGCATCCGGCCTCTTCGGCGTGTTGCTGAGCGAGAGCCTGTCGCGCAATGCGGTCGACGCGTTCATCGATGCGCTCGATCTCTTCGGCATCGGCGCGTCATGGGGCGGCTATGAGAGCCTCGTCATACCGTGCCACCCGAACGGGTTTCGTACCACCAGCCCACTCGAGGAACCCGGCACGCTCATTCGCCTCAACATCGGTCTGGAAGACGAAGGCGATCTCGTCGCCGATCTCACGAACGCGTTCGAAATCGCTCAGCGCGTCGCGTCGGGCGATTGAGCGCGGCGCTTCGCGGCTTTCTCGCGAAGGATGAAGACGATATTTCGGGAGTAGATTGCCAAGCCGGCGCCCTGCCCTGCGATGAAGACCGGATCACGCCGGTAGATGGCATAGGACAGAAGCACCACGCCACCCGCGATGGAGAAGATCCAGAAGGCCTCGGGCACGATGCTGCGCTTTGCCTTTTCGCTGGCGATCCACTGGATGATGAAGCGGGCCGAGAACAGGGCTTGGCCGAAGAAGCCGATGATCGTCCAAGGGTTGAGGAGTATCGCGGCCCAGCTCATGTTTCGCTTGCCTCATTGAAGTCCGCCGTTCGGAAGCTGACCGTCCGGCCGCGCCTCGTCAGCCACCACACGCCGAGAATATCGGGAATGCCGACGAGCAGACGATCCAGCACGCCGTAGTTCGACGTTCCGTGCCGGCGCCCGCGATCGACGACATCGACATAGCCTACTCCATAGCCCTCGCGCCGGACGAGCGCGGGCAAATATCGGTGGAGACCGTCGAAGAAGGGAAGCATGAGGAAGAGATCGCGGCGGAAGAGTTTGAGGCCGCAGGCAGAATCCCGGGTACCATCTTGGAGAACGCGGGCGCGGATGCCGTTCGCGGCGCGGGACGCGAAGGCTTTCTTGCGCCCATCGCTGCGTTCCATTCTCTGACCGGCGACGAGGGCCAAAGCGGCATTCCCGGCCAGCATCGCCAGCATGTCGGGGAAGTGCTTCGGGTCGTTCTGCCCATCGCCATCGAGCGTGCCGACATAGGCGGCGTCGGCCGCGCGAACGCCGGACCGCAAGGCGGCGCTCTGGCCAAAGCTGCCGGCATGACGGATGAGGCGTACCGCGGCGCCGGCATCGATCATTTGCCGGACGACCTCGGCCGTATCGTCCGTGCTGCCGTCGTCGACGACGATCGTCTCATGCGGCACGCCTGCGAGGGCCGTGTCGATCTCTTCGATAAGGCCGGGCAGGTTCAGCGCCTCGTTGCGGGCGGGGATGACGACGCTGACGGTCGGCTCGTCCGCGCGTTGGTGGCTACTAGTCAAGGAATGGGCTCGCGATTCATCATGCGCCGCAGCGGCCTTGAAAGCGTGCGCGGTGCCTTGAGCGTCCATTGCCCGCGCCTGACGGCGAAAACGAGGCCCCGGCGGTGAAACCCTGCAGCGAGAGCGTAGGTGAAGCCGATCCCGAGGAACGCTCCTGCAAGAACGTCGCTCGGATAATGCGCGCCGACGACCACACGGCTGAAGGACAGCACGGCCGCCAACGCCAGAAAACCCATCCGCGCTCGAGGCAGGACGAGCGACAGCACCGCCGCAAAGGCGAAGGCTGTCGTGGCATGGCCGGAAGGAAAGCTGGCATAGGTCGGATCGATCGTGAAAGGCAGCGCGGCAAACGGGCCCTCCGTGTCCATCGTCTTGGGTCGGCCTCGTCCAAAGACGATCTTGAAGAGGTTTACCGCGATGCCCGACCCCGCGATCGCGGCGAATGCGAAGGCGCACAGACCGATCCAGGCTGCCGCGACCGCACTGCGCCGACGGTTTACGTGGGCAGCGATGGGGATCAAAACAAATCCGAGACCGCCGCTGGCGATAAGCATCCAGTCGGACTTGGCGAGGTCCGTGAAGAATCGAAAGAGCGACCGGAGGTCCGGATCGCTGTCGCGAGCGATGCGCGAGAGCGGCGCATCCAGGAGGGCGAGGCATAGGACGATCGCCAGCAGCCACAGTGATGCGGCATTGAAGAGCCCGGCACGGTCGCGGACGGGTCCCGACCCGGTCTGCCGAGCGCCCCGCACGCCCGCCCGAAGCACGCGCCAACCGCCGCGGTAACGAGCCGCGATTGCGAAGAGACGCCCCCTCATGGGGCGCTCGCGTAGATGTCGAAGGTAAGTTCGTCACCACCGTTGAGATTGATGCCTTCGACGCGGCGAATCGGGCGGGCGTCTGGGAGCCCGGCGTGGAACGCTTCGCTCTGCCGTTGCTCGATGATGGCGACCGCACACGACTCGATCGGAAACGCGGCGGCGGCCTCCTCCCCTCGAACGAGGCGCGTTTCGGTGCCAAGCAAGAAGACGGCGCTCGGCTCGCGAAAGCCGGCGAGGAAAATCGTCGGCCGCTCGCAGGACGAGACCTCCTCGACTGCGTCCGCCAATGCGGAACTGACCCACAGGGGTTTCAAACCCGCCATACCGAGGGGAAACGTGCCGACATAGACGAGAAAGGCGACGATGCACGCCGCGAGGATGGACGTTTGCTCCGCCCTCGGCCGGAGCCGGATGGCCAGGAACGCTGCTATTCCAAGTAAAAGCGCGCCGGCGAGAACGCGCGGGCTCGTCAGGTAGATCGCTGCCCCCAAAAGCGCGGCGCCCAGAACGACGGGCACGAGAATGAAAAGACCTTGCGCAAGCAACGTGAGCCATCGCGGGCGATCGCGGTCGTCGCCCTTGAGAAGCGTCACGGTCAGGATTGCTATCGCGGGGAGGATAGGGAGGATGTAGTGGGGCAGCTTCGTCGGCACGAGTTCGAAGACGAGCCATGTCGGCACCGCCCAGCACAAGGAGAAAACCACGGCGGGGTGGGACAGCTGCGCGCGCAGTTTGGCGAACGCCAGAAGCGCGAAGGCCGATAAGGGCCAGAACGTTCCGAGCGACACCATAAGGTGCACGCCGGGCGGGGCACCGTGCGATTCCTGGGCGGACACCGCCTTGCCGAGAAGGTCGTCGCCGGCCGACGCCCTATAGAACGCCCAGTCGGTCTGGATACCGATCGCGAGATACCAGGGCAGGCAGAGAACGAGAACGAGAACGAGCCCCGGCACCGGCCGCAGCCGCGCGAGCCATCGCCAGTCTCGCGACCAGATACAAAGGGCCATCACCGTGAACGCAGCGACCATCGGCGCGATCGGACCCTTGACGAGTACCCCGAGGCCCAGCGCGAACCACCCTGCCAGCCAAGTTCCTCGCGCTAGGGTCGACCGCGTCCTACGTTCGACCCACGCGCGAGCAATGAGCAGATGAAAGGCGACGAGGGTCGCGAGCAGCACGGCATCGGTCTTCGCGAGCCGCGCTTCGACGTTCGGAAGGATCGCTGCCGCAACGAAGAGTCCGACCAGAAGCGCCCTGCCCCGACCCAGGAAAGTCGCCGCGAGAACCGTCGACAGCATTGCGGCGACGGCGATGCCGATGACGGACGGTGTGCGATAAACCCAGATCGGCGCTTCGGCACTCAGCCCCGAGGCGTGGGCCGCCGCGGCCTGCAGCCAATAGATGCCGACGGGCTTCTTGTGACGGGCCTCGTCCTGCAGTCGGATGTCGACGTAGTCGCCCGTCTCCATCATTTGCTTGGTCGCCTGCGCAAAACGCGCCTCGTCGCGATCGATGGGCGGAATCGACAGGAGACCGGGCAGGCTCATCGCAACCGAGATCAGGCCGACGAACAGGCCCACGCGCAACAGTGTCGCCCGCGCGGCCCAGTCGGCCATGCCGGCCTCCCACCTCTCGAATGTCTGTCTGAACGACACGCCTTGACGTCTCCCGGCTGACGGCGCGACACACAGGCCGGCAAAAGGTGGCCGACCGATGACAGACGCTTCAGATCGTAATGCGATCGCCCCGACGCCGCGCGACAGCCTGCGATGGCGGCTCAAGGCCCGAACGGAGAGGACGCATCGGAGCCTCGACGATCGCCTCGGTGGGCTGCCGATAGAGACCCGTGAAGGCTATCGGACGTTTCTGCATATCGTCGAGCGACCGACGCTTGCGCTAGAGGAGGCGATCGGCAGGTTCGGTGGGGCCGCCATGTTCCCCGACTGGAAGAGGCGGCAGCGTGGTCCCGCCATTCTGGCCGACCTCGCAGTGCTGGGCGGTGCGCCGAACCCTCCTTTCGCCGGCGTTCCCGTCCTATCCGAGGCTCACGCTTGGGGTGCGCTTTACGTGTTGGAGGGCGCGCGGCTTGGCGGTCAGGTGCTTCTTCGGCGGGTGCGGGCAAGCGGGGATCCGGGCGTACGAAGCGCCACGACCTATCTCTCCCATGGTGCGAATGCGCGTTTATGGTCGCAATTCCTCGAAGCGCTCGACGCCGCGAATCCGCCGGAGGCGGCCATGACGGAGGGCGCGAACGCGGCGTTCGCCCTTTTTCATCAGTCCGCGGACCGCCTGCTGGGGAAAGAAGGGTGGTGATCCCGGCAGGGCTCGAACCTGCAACCTGCGGATTAGAAGTCCGCTGCTCTATCCAGTTGAGCTACGGGACCGCGCGGCCGCTCAATGCGACCAGGGCTCGCGCTTGTCGAACCGAAAGTTGTCGGAATAGCTGACCGTGCGGACCGGCTTTTCCTTAGGCTCGAAGATCTTGTGCGGAATGTCGTTCCGCTCGGCGTAGGCCACGGCCTCCTCGCGCGTGGCGAAGAAGAGGCGGAGCTGCTGCTTCATGTCGGTGCTGCTGGTCCAGCCCATCAACGGCTCGACGACGCGCGGCTGCTCGGGGTCGAAGTCGAGGACCCACCGGTTCGCCTTCGCGTAGCCTGATTGGGTGGCGGTGCGGGCGGGCTTGTAGATGCGGGCGACCACGGGCGTCTCCGAGAACTCGACAGGGCGGATGGTCGGGGCAGCAAGATTCGAACTTGCGGCCCCCGGCTCCCAAAGCCGGTGCTCTACCAGGCTGAGCTATGCCCCGATTCCGCCTGCGCACGCATACACCGCCGCCGGCCCGGCGGGCAAGGTGCTCAGTTGTCGAAGGAGGGGTGCTCGACGCTGTCGCCGACGGCGATATCGAGGGCGTCCGCGATCCCGGCATTCACCTCCAGCACGGCCATCGCAGGCACGCGGCTGGAGATCGTCGTCTCGTCGAATGGAATGGCATCCTCGTGGATGGAGACGATCTCACCGTCCTCGCCGATGAAGATCATGTCGAGCGGCAGGATGGTGTTCCGCATCCACATCGTGCGCACGGCCTCGCCGTCATAGACGAAGAGCATGCCGTGATCGTCCGCCATTTCGCGGCGGAACATCAGTCCGGTGCGTTTTTCGTCAGGCGTGACGGCCATCTCGACCGCCAGTTCGTGACGCGCGTCATCCGAAACGATAACGAGCGCTTCGCGTTCCTGCGCAAGCGCAGCCGAGGCCGCGACGCAAACGGATGCAGCGATGGCAAGCGCCCTGATCAATGCGAGGCCGGCGCGTCGTCGCCTTCGATGCGGACTTCGGCCGCCATCAAACCGTTGGCGCCTTGGCCGTAGCGAACCTTGATGGTCTCACCCGGGCGCAGCTCGGCGATGCCGTATTGACGCAGCGTTTCCATGTGGACGAAAATGTCGGGCGAATCCCCTGTTTCCGATACGAACCCGTAGCCCTTCACGCGGTTGAACCACTTCACCGTGACGTCGACCAGCGGGCTTTGCGCCTCGACCTGAACGTGGGTACGGGCGGGCGTGCGCTGGGAGGGGTGAATGGCCGTCGTCGCATCCATGCTGATGATGCGCAGCGCCTGTAGCCCTTTGGGGCGACGCAGGACTTCGCAGACTATGCGCGCGCCCTCGTGCGCGGTCTGATATCCGTCGCGGCGCAGGCAAGTCACATGGAGGAGGACGTCCCGCATGTCGTCATCGGGCACGATGAAGCCGTAGCCCTTGGAGACGTCGAACCACTTGATCGCCCCCGCGACCTCGATGACCTCTTCGTCGGGACCGACGGAGAACTCGTTCGTCTCGACATCCTTGGCCGACGACAGTTCGATCTGCATGTCACTCATTACCCGATACCCACCACAACCCTTACTGACCTTAGGATTGCCGAGCGATGCGTCCAACGCAATGACCGGGAGGACACACTCTTCAAACTTTACTAACGCTGATGCTGGTCGCCTGAAACGAACGATCCAGTTAAACACACTTGAGAAGACCCCGCATTCCAAGCGAAAGACCGAAAGGCCCAGCCATGCGCTACCTGCATACGATGATCCGTGTCCGCGATATCGAGGAGTCCCTGGACTTCTGGTGTACCAAGATGGGGCTGGTCGAGGTTCGGCGCAGCGAGAGCGAAAGTGGCCGGTTCACGCTCATCTTCCTCGCAGCGTCGGAGGACGAGGAGGCGGGACGCGCCCGCAAGGCACCGTTGCTGGAGCTGACCTATAACTGGCCGGACGAGGACGGGAAGACCGAAGACTATGACGGCGGCCGCAATTTCGGCCACCTCGCTTACGTCGTCGACGATATTTACGAGACGTGTCAGTCGCTGATGGATGCCGGCGTGACGATCAACCGCCCGCCGCGCGACGGCCACATGGCCTTCGTGAAGAGCCCCGACGGCATCTCCATCGAACTGCTCCAGAAGGACGGCTCCAAGCCGAAGCAAGAACCTTGGGCCTCAATGGAAAACACAGGAAGCTGGTAGTCTGGTCCGAACCGACCGAACAACTCCGCCGGCGAGCCCATAGCGGCCCTAGCGAAGCTTTGTATGGGGAAGCCGACCTTACCTTCTGCCGTCATCCTCGGGCACCGACCCGAGAATCAAGGGGCGCAATAGGCAGGACCTCTGTCCGACCTCCTGACGAGTCGCACGAGTTGTGGGGGTTCGCCCACGATCGAAGCGAGGCGATCGACGCTTTGGATCCTCGGGTCGGTGCCCGAGGATGACGAGAAGGATAGGGTAGTAGTCCAGCCAACGTTTGTGGATACGGCTCTAGGTCGCCAGCCGCCGCGATCGGGGTTGGCCGGCGGCCAGTCGTGGCCAAGGAATGGTACGCCCTACGGGAATCGAACCCGTCTCTCAACCTTGAAAGGGTTGTGTCCTAACCGATAGACGAAGGGCGCCCAGGGTCGCCGAAGCGGCGACGTGGTCGGCTGTATAAGAGAGCCGGCGCGCGGGGGCAAGATGGCTTTCCCGCGCGCCTGCACATCAGGCAGGATCGGCCTGCTCTTCGGGGTCTTCCGGCTCCTCCGACAACCGCTCGACGCTGACGACCTGCTCGCTGGCAGCCGTGTTGAAGATCGTCACGCCCTGCGTCGTACGGCCGGCGATCCGAATGTCGGAGACGGTGGTCCGGATCAGCTTGCCGCCATTGGTGACGAGCATGATCTGGTCACTGTCCTCGACCGGAAAGCTCGCGACCACGTCGCCATTCCGCTTGGTGGTAGCGATCCCGACAATCCCTTTACCACCGCGCCCGGCGACCCGGTATTCGTGGCTGGACGAGCGTTTGCCGTAGCCGTTCTCGGACAGGGTCAGGATGAACTGCTCCGCCGCGCCCAGTTCCGCGTAGCGCTCCTGCGAAAGGTCGGCGGCCTCCTCCGCCTCCTCGACATCGGCCACCGGCTCTTCGACCTCGTCTCCCAGCGCACGGCGCAGCATGGCAGCGCGCTTCAGATAGGCGAGGCGCTCGGCCGGCGACGCGTCGATATGGCGGAGGATGCTGAGCGCGATGACACTGTCCTCGCGGCCGAGGCGTATGCCACGAACTCCGGTCGAGCCGCGCCCCTTGAAGACGCGCACGTCCTCGACGGGGAAGCGGATCGCCTGCCCCTTCGCGGTTTTGAGGAGCACGTCGTCGCCAGCGCGGCAGATCTGAACGCCGATGATGGAATCGCCGCTCTCGTCGAGCTTCATCGCGATCTTGCCGTTGCGGTTCACCTGAACGAAGTCGCCGAGCTCGTTTCGGCGGACGGTGCCGTCGCGGGTCGCGAACATCAAATGCATCTGGTCCTGCTCCGCCCGGTCCTCGGGCAACGGCAGGATGGTCGTGATCCGCTCGTCCTGCTCCAGCGGCAGGAGGTTCACCATCGCTTTCCCGCGCGAGTTCGGCCCGCCGATCGGCAGGCGCCAGACCTTCATCTTGTAGACCATGCCGCGCGACGAGAAGAACAGCACCTCGGCATGCGTCGACGCGACGAAGAGGCGGGTGACGAAGTCCTCGTCCCGCGTCTGCATGCCGGACCGGCCCTTGCCGCCCCGCCGCTGCGCCCGATAGGTGTCGAGCGGCACACGCTTCACATAGCCGGTATGGGACACGGTCACGACCATGTCCTCGCGCGCGATGAGGTCCTCGTCCTCGAAATCGCCCAGCGATTCGGTGATCTCGCTTCGGCGCGGCGTTGCGAACTCGTCGCGCACGGCCTCCAGCTCGTCCTTGATGATGGCCTGTACGCGGGCGCGGCTGGAGAGGATGTCGAGATAGTCCTCGATGCGCCCGCCGAGCGTCTTCAATTCGTCACCGACCTCGTCGCGACCAAGGGCCGTGAGGCGTTGCAGACGCAGGTCGAGGATCGCTCGTGCCTGCGCTTCCGAGAGGCGCAGGCGGTTGTCCTCCGTCATACGGTGGCGCGGATCGTCGATAAGCTGGACGAGGGGCGCCATGTCGCCGGCCGGCCAGTCCTTCGCCATCAGCGCCTCGCGCGCGGCAGCCGCGTCGGGCGCGGAACGAATGAGGGCGATCACTTCGTCGATATTGGCGACCGCGATCGCGAGGCCGACGAGAACGTGGGCTCGGTCCCGCGCGCGATTGAGAAGGTGCTTCGTGCGCCGCGTGATGACCGTACCGCGGAAGGCGATGAACGCGGTCAGGATGTCCTTCAGCGCCATCAATTCGGGGCGGCCGCCATTGAGCGCGACCATGTTGCAGCCGAAGCTCGTCTGCAACGTCGTGAACCGGTAGAGCTGGTTCAGCACCACGTCAGCGACGGCATCGCGCTTCAGCTCGACGACGACACGCATGCCGTGCCGATCCGATTCGTCGCGCACGTCGGAGATGCCCTCGACGCGCTTGTCCTTCACCAGCTCCGCGATCTTCTCGATCATCGTCGCCTTGTTCACCTGATAGGGGATCTCGGTAACGATCAGCGCCTGCCGGTCTTTCCGAACCTCCTCGACGTTCACCACGCCGCGCATGAGAACCGAGCCACGCCCCGTGCGATAGGCGGAGTGGATGCCCGACCGCCCGAGAATGATGGCGCCGGTCGGAAAGTCCGGCCCCGGCACGATCTCGATCAGTTCCTCCACATCCATATCGGGCCGTTCGAGCAGCGCGATCGTGGCGTCGCAGACTTCGCCGAGATTGTGGGGCGGAATGTTCGTCGCCATGCCGACCGCGATGCCGCCCGCACCGTTGACGAGGATGTTCGGGAAAACGGCCGGAAGGACGGTCGGCTCTCGTTCCGAGTTGTCGTAATTGTCCTGGAAATCGACCGTGTCCTTGTCGAGATCGTCCAGAAGCGCCGTCGCGACCTTGGCCTGCCGAATTTCGGTATAGCGCATGGCCGCTGGCGGATCGCCGTCGACGGAGCCGAAATTGCCCTGCCCGTCCATGAGCGGCAGGCGCATGGAGAATTCCTGCGCCATCCTGACGAGCGCATCATAGATCGACTGGTCGCCATGCGGATGGTACTTGCCGATCACGTCGCCGACGACGCGGGCCGACTTCCGATAGGGCTTGTTCCAATCGTATCCGTTCTCGTACATCGAATAGAGGATGCGGCGATGCACGGGTTTCAGGCCATCGCGCACATCCGGGAGGGCGCGGCTCACGATCACGCTCATCGCGTAGTCGAGATAGCTGCGCTTCATCTCTTCGGAAATCGAGACCGGCCGAATGTCCGACCCGCTCGGCGGGGCGGCGGGCGGGGTGGTCGTCTTATCGTCGCTCAAGGGAATCTCTACCGTATCGTGTCCCACGATATATAGGATTTTACGGGCGAAATGCCAATCGGCGAGGGGGGTTCCGGCCGCACGGCGAAGGGCTTATGCACCATCGACACACCTTCGAGCGCGGATAGGGCCCTCGTCATGGACCTGGGCATAGATATGGACGGCGCGATCCGCGCCCTCGTCACCCTTCTCGTAACGCTCGACCCGCTCGGCCTCGCGCCGATCTTCGGCGCGCTCACGGGCGGTATGACGCCGGTCCTCAGGCGCTCGGTCGCGATCAAGGCCGCGCTGATCGGCACCATCATACTCTTCGCCTTCGCCGCGTTCGGCGACGCGCTGCTTGATGTCCTGGGCATCGAACTGGCCGCGTTCCGGGTCGCAGGCGGACTGCTGCTCTTCCTCATCGCCCTTGAAATGGTGATGGAGAAGCGGGAGCAGCGAAAGGCCGACACGGCCGAGACGGCGATCTCGCAGGACCAGGCCACGAACATCGCGGCCTTCCCCCTCGCCTTCCCCCTCCTTGCGGGCCCCGGCGCCATTACCGCAGTCATCCTTCTCAGCGGACGCGCCGAGACGGTGACGGATCACGTCACGGTCTACGCCGTAACCGTCATCGGACTTCTCACATGCCTGACGACGTTCCTGCTCTACGGGTATGTCGACCGGTTTATCGGGGCGACGGGCCGGGCCGTGATCACACGGCTCCTCGGTCTCCTCTTGGCAGCGCTGGCGGTGCAATATGTGGTCGACGGGGCGCTTGCGCTGATAAGAGGCGCTTGAGCGGCCTGCGCGATCGGCTAAAAGCAAGGCTCTTCAACCGGGACAACCGACCATGACCAGCAGCCTTCGACCTCGAACCCGCCTCGTACACGAGGGGACGCCGCGCACCGGCTTCAACGAGACGTCCGAGGCGATGATCATGACGTCGGGCTTCGTCTACGACAGCCCGGAGCAGGCCGAGGGGCGGTTCCTCGGCGAGAATGAAGGCTACATCTACTCGCGCTTCTCGAACCCGACAGTCGAATCGTTCGAGCGGCGGATGGCGGGTCTCGAAGGGTCGGAGACGGCGCGTGGCACCTCGACGGGCATGGCCGCGATCTCATCGGCCATGCTCGCCTATCTGAGTGCCGGCGACCACATCGTCGCGTCCCGCGCACTCTTCGGTTCCTGCCGCTATATCGTCGAGGAACTGATGCCGCGCTTCGGCATCGCCTCGACGTTGGTGGATGGCCGCGACCTCAAGGCGTGGGAAGCCGCCATCCGACCGAACACGAAAGCCTTCTTCCTCGAATCGCCGACCAATCCGCAGTTGGAAATCGTCGACCTGCGCGGTGTCGCGGCGCTCGCGAAGGCGCACGACGCACTTCTCTTCGTCGACAACGTGTTCGCCTCGCCGATGCTGCAAAAGCCGCTGGAGCTAGGCGCCGACGTCGTCATGTACTCCGCGACGAAGCATATCGACGGTCAGGGCCGATGCCTTGGCGGCATCATCTGCTGCAGCCAAGCCTTCCACGACGACCATCTCGACGCCTATCTGAAGCACACCGGCCCGGCGCTCAGCCCGTTCAACGCGTGGGTGATGTTGAAGAGCCTCGAAACGCTGCCTCTGCGGGTCGACGCGATGTGCAACAACGCCCGCTTCGTGACCGACGTCCTGGCCGACGAGGCGAAGGTCGAACGCGTGCTCTATCCGTCGCACCCCTCCCATCCGCAGCACAATCTCGCGATGAGTCAGATGTCGGACGGCGGGACCGTCGTGGCCTTCGACGTAGGTTCCAAGGCACGGGCCTTCGGTCTCCTGAATGGTCTGGAGCTCGTCAAGATTTCGAACAATCTCGGCGACTCCAAGAGCCTCATCACCCACCCGGCCACGACGACCCATCAGCGTCTGTCCGACGAGGCGAAGGACGAGTTGGCGATCACACCCGGCCTGCTGCGGCTCTCTATCGGTCTGGAAGATGCTCGGGACATTGCACACGACCTGACACGGGCTCTGGCGCAGGCGGCGTGAGGCCGGACCCGACCGGCACGCCGCAGGCATAGGCCTTCTTCGTCTTTACGACGAACTCCTGCCCCGTAAAGCCGTGAACGCTGTCATGCGCGCGAACGACGACCTCCCCCCCGATGCCGGGGGGGATGCGCACACCGCCTATCGAGCGCGTGAAGGGCTGCTCCTCCACGTGCGGGTGCGTCAATTCGCGGATCGCCAGCACGGTGCCGTCCAGCGCGACGATCTCGAACCGGTCGGCGTAGTGGTCCCAGCCCTCGTCGGCATGCCGGATCGTCACCGCGAACGCCAGGCTGTCGCCGTTCCGCTCGAACGAGACCCGTATCACGTCCGCCGGTCCCGCTGTAGCGAACCGAGTGGCGCCGAGCGTGACGGCGCCGACGCACAGGGTCGCGCGACATAGAGACATCATAGCGGGTCCTCGCACCTGTCTTCTCTTCGCCAGAACTACAGGCTGACCGTCGCCGCCTCCCCCGTCAACGGCCCTGCGTCCTAGCACCCCCTGACCGGCGGCTCGCTAGAACGGGATGTCGTCTTCCAACTCGTCGCGGAACGTGTCCCGGGACGAGGAAGCCCCGCCGGAGCGACCGCCGCCGCCCGCGCCGCCGCCATAACCTTCGTTAAAGCCGCCCGAACTACCCGATCCGCCGCCCCCGCCAAAGTCGCCATCACCGCCGCCAGAGCGACCGTCCAACATGGTCATCACCGCACGGGGACCCTGCAGGACGACTTCGGTCGAGTACCGATCGTTGCCATCCTTGTCCTGCCATTTCCGCGTCTGCAGCGCACCCTCGATGTAGATTTTGGAGCCCTTGCGCAGGTACTGCTCCGCCACCTTGGTCAGACCGTCGCCAAATATGGCGATGGAGTGCCACTCTGTCTTCTCCTTACGCTCCCCGCTATTGCGATCCTTCCACGTCTCCGATGTCGCCATGCGAAGGTTGACGATCGAGCGACCGTCCTGCGTGTGCCGAACCTCGGGATCACGGCCGAGATTACCGACCAGAATGACCTTGTTGACGCTACCTGCCATGATCCACTCACCATTCCCTGCTTCGAAAATCTCGCGCGAGCCTATAGACGCATCCGGGGCATGACGACCCCCGTGGGCGCCGGCCTTGCCCGACGCGCTCCGCTGTCCACATCTAGATAGCCCCGCGCGCTACCCAGCCTGCGTTTACAAGCCCATTCGTTCTACATATGTTCTAGACGATTCTCAAGTCGAAAGGCCCGAAGCATGGCGAAACGCGTGAGCAAAACCACGGCCGCCGCCAAAGCGCCGAAGGTCGCCAAACCTCGCGTGGCTACGCCGGCGAGCGTTGCGGCGAGGCCCCCTCGCAAGCCTTCCGTCGCCTTGAAGGACAAGCGGCTCCTGTCGATCCGCGGCGCCCGCGAGCACAATCTCAAGAACGTCGATATCGATCTGCCACGCGACAGCCTGGTCGTCGTCACTGGCCTGTCGGGATCGGGCAAATCGTCGCTCGCCTTCGATACCATCTATGCCGAGGGGCAGCGCCGCTACGTCGAGTCGCTTTCGGCCTACGCGCGGCAGTTCCTCGAGATGATGCAGAAGCCCGATGTCGATCAGATCGACGGCCTCTCGCCGGCGATCTCGATCGAGCAGAAGACGACGAGCCGCAACCCGCGCTCGACGGTCGGTACCGTCACTGAGATCTACGACTACATGCGCCTTCTCTGGGCGCGGATCGGCATACCTTATTCGCCGGCCACGGGTCTGCCGATCGAGAGCCAGAGCGTTAGCCAGATGGTCGACCGCGTGCTGGCCATGAAGGCGGGCACCCGGCTCTATCTTCTCGCACCCGTCGTGCGGGACCGAAAGGGTGAGTTTCGCAAGGAGATGGCGGAGTACCTGAAGCGTGGCTTCCAGCGCGTGAAGGTGAACGGCGAGTTCTACGAGATTCAGGACGCCCCGAAGCTCGACAAGAAGTTCAAGCATACGATCGATGTGGTCGTCGATCGCATCGTCGTCGGCGACGATATCGCCGGCCGGCTGGCAGACAGCTTCGAGACCGCGTTGAACCTGGCGGATGGGATCGCGATCGCCGAAGTGGCCACCCGGGGCGATGAAGGCGGGCAGCCGGAACGCGTCGTCTTCTCGCAGCGCTTCGCTTGTCCTGTATCCGGGTTTACGATCTCGGAGATCGAGCCCCGTCTCTTCTCGTTCAACAACCCTGCCGGCGCCTGCCCCACATGCGACGGTCTGGGTTCCGAGAAGAAGATCGACCCGTCGCTCATCGTGCCCGACGGCAATCTCAAGCTACGCGGCGGCGCCATCGTTCCGTGGTCGAAAACGTCGTCGCCCTACTACACCCAAACGCTCGAAGCGCTGGCCGGCGAATACGGGTTCGATCTTGGCCAGCGGTGGGACGAACTCGACGAGGCGCAACGGAACGTCATTCTCTATGGCACCGGCCGCAAGGCGATCACCTTCACCTATGATGACGGGCTTCGCTCCTACAAGACGAAGAAGAGCTTCGAAGGCGTCATTCCGAACATGGAGCGGCGTTGGCGCGAGACAGAGAGCGCGTGGGTTCGCGAGGAGATCGAGAAATATCACGGCACCACGCCCTGCAAGACCTGCGGCGGCGCACGGCTGAAACCCGAAGCTCTCGCCGTCAGAATCGACAGGACGACGATATTTAGCGTCAGCGCCCTGTCGATCAAGGATGCGGCGTTCTGGTTCGACGACCTTCGTGAGAAGCTCGAGGGCAATCAAGCCGAGATCGCAAGCCGCATCCTCAAGGAGATTACGGACCGGCTCGGGTTCCTGAACAATGTCGGCCTCGACTATCTCGATCTGTCGCGCGCTTCGGGCACCCTCTCCGGCGGCGAGAGCCAACGCATCCGCCTTGCCTCCCAAATCGGCTCCGGCCTCTCCGGCGTCCTCTACGTGCTCGACGAGCCGAGCATCGGCCTCCACCAGCGCGACAACGAACGGCTTCTCGAAACGCTTAAGCGACTGCGGGATCTCGGCAATTCGGTCATCGTCGTCGAACACGACGAAGATTCGATGTGGGCGGCGGACTACCTCGTCGATATCGGGCCGGGCGCCGGCGTGCACGGAGGCACGATCGTCAGCGAAGGCTTGCCTGCCGAGGTTGCGAACGACCCCGACAGCATCACAGGAGACTACCTGTCCGGCCGCCGCGCGGTGCCGGTGCCGGAGACGCGCCGCTCGGTGAAGAAGGCGCCGAAGATCAAGGTCGTCGGCGCCCGTTCCAACAACCTGAAGGACGTGACGGCAGAACTGCCCTTGGGCACCTTTACTTGCGTGACCGGCGTCTCGGGCGGCGGGAAATCGACCTTCCTGATCGACACGCTCTACCAGGCCGCCGCGCGCAAGCTGAACGGCGCCCGCGCCCTCCCCGCCGCGCACGATCGGATCGAGGGTCTCGAGAAGCTCGACAAGGTCATCGACATCGACCAGTCGCCCATCGGTCGGACACCGCGCTCGAACCCGGCGACCTATGTCGGTGCCTTCACCCCGATCCGCGAATGGTTTTCACAACTGCCGGAATCGAAAGTGCGCGGTTATGGCCCGGGGCGCTTCTCGTTCAACGTGAAAGGCGGGCGCTGCGAGACGTGCCAGGGTGATGGCGTCATCAAGATCGAGATGCACTTTCTTGCTGACGTATACGTCACCTGCGACACCTGCAAGGGCAAACGCTACAACCGCGAAACGCTCGAAGTCCTGCACAAGAGCAAATCGATCGCCGACGTTCTCGATATGACGATCGAAGAGGCGAACGGCTTCTTCGAAGCCATTCCGAGCATTCGCAACAAGCTCTCCACGCTCTGCGATGTCGGCCTGTCCTACGTGAAGGTCGGACAGCAGGCGACGACATTGTCGGGCGGCGAGGCGCAGCGCGTCAAGCTGGCCAAGGAACTGTCGCGCCGCTCGACGGGTCAAACCCTCTATATTCTCGACGAACCGACGACCGGCCTCCACTTCCACGATGTCGCGAAGCTTCTCGACGTGCTGCACAAGCTTGTCGACCAGGGCAATACCGTCGCGGTAATCGAACACAATCTCGAGGTCATCAAGACGGCCGACTGGGTAATCGACCTTGGACCGGAAGGCGGCGATGGCGGCGGCGAGGTCGTGGGCGTCGGGCTGCCCGAAGATATCGCGGCCAATCCGCGAAGCTATACCGGACGGTTCCTGAAGGAGCTTCTGGAGCGGCGTCCGCAGATACCGCGCGCTGTGGCGGCGGAGTAGATCGACGCCCTCGCCTCCTACGAGACCGGTGCTTTCGACCCCCGGTTCGTCCGTTCGCCAAGCATCGGGACGAGTTCGACCAGAAGCATAGCCGAGAAGATGAGGGCGCAGCCGGCGAGACCGACTGCCCCCATCCGATCGTTCATGAAGATCGCGCCGAATAGCGCCGCGAAAAGCGCTTCCGACGAGAGGAAGATCGCGGCTTGAGGCGCGGTCGTGTAGCGCTGCCCGATGATCTGCAGCGTGAAGGCCAGCGACGAAGCGACGACGGCCGTATAGACGATCTCCCGCCATGCCGCAACGAGAGGCGCGAACCCGACATCCTCGAAGATCGTCGCAGCGAGAAGAGCGATCGCGCCTGCGACGGCCATCTGCGTAAGCGATAGGAGGAATGGCCGTCCGCTGTCGTTCACGAACCGGCCGATGAGGACTATTTGAAGGGCCCATAGGCTCGCGCTGATGATGGTCAGACCGTCGCCCACCGTAAGCGCCCCGATCTGCCCTCCGCCCAATAGGAAGATACCGACGATCGACAGCGCCATTGCCGGCCAGACGACGCGATGCGGCCATTGGCGAAAGAGTGCGATGGCGACGAAGGGGGCGAAGACGACGTAGAGCCCGGTCAGGAAGCCGGAATTCGTGACGGTCGTCGTGAGAAGTCCGACCTGCTGCGTCGCCATGGCGAGAAAGAGGACCGCGCCGATCAGTGCAAACGTGCGCCAGTCGGACCGTGTCGGCGCGGCCGCCGCGCGCGCGTTCTCCCAGATCGCGAAGGGAAGGAGCACGGCCGCCGCCAACAGAAATCGGGCGGCGACGAAGAACATCGGCCCGATCGACGACATGGCCGTCGATTGCGCGATGAACGCCATGCCCCAGACCGCCCCGGCGACAAGCAGGAGCAGGTTCGCTACCGGTCTCGTCACGCCTCAGTCCGCCGCGTGACTGAACGGCGCGCCGCCGGACGATGCCCCGCGTCCTAGGCCGCCTTCGAGCCGGACGCTCCCGCCAGCGTCGACAGTCGTACTCTGGCACGCGGCGATTGCGAGGCACGCAAGGGCCATCAGGCAGCGGAGGAAGGGCATTTCGATCCGTAAAGCGACTGTGTCAGGCCGCCTTCTTACCCTTCTTGATCAGCTTGTCGACCAAGGGCGTGACGACGAAGGTGATGAGCGGCACGGTAAGAATGGTCGTGATGAACGTCCGAACATACGTCGGCACGTCCAGGCCGCTGGTGAGATAGGTCAGACCGGTGACCGTCGGATAGACGGCCAGCCAGATGCCGATCATCATGAAGACTCGCTCCTTGGAGAACGCTTCCTTCGCCGTCATACGGACAGTTCTCCCCGACCGGTCGATTGAGCGACGGCCCCTTCGGATCGAGACGGGGTCGTTGGCTATTCCGCCGCGATTGGCAGCGGCTCGGGCCGCGGGTTGCGCGAGAAATCGTCGATGCGGCGCTCGATCTCGTAGCGGAAGTGGCGGATGAGGCCCTGGACCGGCCAGGCAGCCGCGTCGCCGAGCGCACAAATGGTGTGGCCTTCGACCTGATAGGTCACTTCCAGGAGCATGTCGATCTCGCGCTTGTCGGCCTCGCCCTTCGCCATCCGCTGGAGGACACGCCACATCCAGCCAGTGCCCTCACGGCAGGGCGTGCACTGGCCGCAACTCTCATGCTTGTAGAAGTACGAGATGCGCGCGATGGCGCGGACGATGTCGGTCGATTTGTCCATAACGATGACGGCGGCGGTGCCAAGACCGGACTTCAGGTTTCGCAGCGTGTCGAAATCCATCTTGAGGTCGTCGCACTGATAGGCCGGCAGGACCGGCACGGACGAGCCACCCGGGATGACCGCCAGTAGATTGTCCCAGCCGCCGCGCACGCCGCCGCAATGCGTCTCGATGAGCTCACGGAAGGTGACACCCATCTCTTCCTCGACCGTACAGGGCCGCTCGACATGGCCGGAGATGCAGAAGAGCTTGGTGCCAGTATTGTTCGGCGTACCCAGACCGGAGAACCAGGCCGCGCCGCGGCGCAGGATCGTCGGGGCCACGGCGATCGATTCGACGTTGTTTACCGTCGTAGGGCAACCGTAGAGGCCCATGTTCGCCGGGAAGGGCGGCTTCAGGCGCGGCATGCCCTTCTTGCCTTCGAGCGACTCCAGCAGCGCCGTCTCTTCGCCGCAAATATAGGCGCCGGCGCCGTGCGACACGTAGACGTGCATCGGCCAGCCATGGACGTTGTCATCCCCGAGGAGGTTCGCGTCGTAGCACTCGTCGATGGCGCGCTGAAGCGCTTCGCGCTCGCGGATGTATTCGCCGCGAATGTAGATGTAGCATGCGTGAGCGCGCATCGCGAAGCTGGCGATCAAGCATCCTTCGATAAAGATGTGCGGATCGTGCCGCATGATCTCCCGATCCTTGCAGGTGCCGGGCTCCGACTCGTCGGCATTGACGACGAGATAATGCGGGCGCTCGGCGACCTCCTTGGGCATGAAGGACCATTTGAGGCCCGTCGGAAAGCCGGCCCCTCCGCGCCCGCGAAGGCCGGAGTTCTTCATCTCCTCGATGATCCAGTCGCGGCCCTTGTCGATCAGGCCCTTCGTGTCGTCCCACGCGCCGCGCTTCCGGGCGCCGGCAAGGCCGACATCGCGCTGGCCGTAGAGATTGGTGAAGATGCGGTCTTCGTCGCGGAGCATGGCCCGTTCCTTGTCGCTCGCTTGGCGAGGCTTTGTCGTGCTGCGCGGTGCGCCGGTTAGTCCTTCACCCCATCGGGCGTCTGGCCGGTCTCGCCGTCGTCATAGCGCTTCGAGAAGTCGGTCGTGTCGCCGGCCGCCAGGGTCTTGGCCTGTCCGACCCAGTCGTCGCGCGAGATCCGACCGTTGAAGCCTTCGAGGTGATCGTCGACCCACTGGACGTTCTCGTCCGTCCAGACGGCGAGCTGGCCGAAATGGAAGAAGCCAAGCGAGTTCAGGAGACCTTCGAGCTTCGGTCCGATGCCGGACACGCGCTTGAGGTCGTCCGCCTCCCCACGCGCCGCCTCCAGGACGAGAGGTGCCCGGTCGTCGGCGCGAGCTGCGGCGCGGAGTGCCTTGGCTTCCTCAGCGGTCGTCTTCGACCCGAGCTTAACGCTTGCGGTCGCTACACCTGACGCTGGTTTATCGGTCGTCTCAAAGAGCGTTTCGGCTTTGGCCTGATCAAGAGATTGTTCGGTCTTGGCGGCTGCGCCCAGCGAAGGATTGGCCGGGTCCGTAGCTGCTGCCGTGTCCTTGCGAACGCCTTCGGCAGCAGACATCACGCTGCCTGTAGGCGTCTCCTTAGGCAAAGCGCCGTCGTCATCATTGATGCCGACCGTGGTATCGCCGCCAGTAGTCGGCGCTTCGCCAACCTGGGGCGCCGTCGTTTGGCCGGACGCCGTCGAAGGAATGGGCGCGCCTGCGGCCTCGGTTCCTTCCAAGCCCGTCGCGGCCTCCTGTCCTACACGAGCGTTCTTGCCGGGGTCCGGGCGGCGGGCATCGGCTCTGCGCTCTTCGTCGGCATCACCAGTCGTCGCGCCCGGAGCACCGCCGCCCACAGGCGCGTTCTCCGACTTCGCGAAGGTGCTCGACTCGATGCTGCTTTTCTCGCGGGCCACCGCATCGCCGGACCGGTCTTCGCCTTGTGGCGTCCTCGCGACCACGTCCGATGTCGCAGTGTCGGCCGGGTCGAGCGCCTGTGTTCCGTCGCGGCGCTGCTTGATGTCGTCGGCAACCTCGCCCGAAGCGCTGTCGACCTGCGCTTCGAGACGCTCGTCGGCAGATTTCGGCTGCGCCTTCGCGACGGGTTCGGTAGCGGGATCGACCGGGCCGTCCTCATGCGGCGGCGTGCGGGTGATCGCCGCCTCATCGGTCAGCGTCGTGGCACCACCGAGCGGATAGGAGGTCGTCCGGTCGCTCTGCGGACCGGGGCGTACGTCCTCGCCGCGCTTCAGCTTGAGAAGGAGGTCCTCGAAGCCGTCCGGGGTCAGGTCTTCGTAATAGTCCTTGTTGATCTGCACCATCGGCGCGTTCACGCACGCACCGAGGCACTCGACCTCCAGCCAGGACAGCATGCCATCCGTCGAGACCGTGCTCTCCGGCCCGATCACGCGCTTGCAAACCTCGCGGATCTCGTCCGATCCGCGCAGCATGCAGGGCGTCGTCCCGCAGAGCTGGACGAAGTGCTTCCCAACCGGTGCGAGGTTGAACATCGTATAAAAAGTCGCGACTTCGAGCGCACGGATATAGGGCATGCCGAGCATATCCGCGACGTAGCGGATCGCCGGCTCGGGCAGCCAGCCGTCATGCTGCTCCTGCGCACGCCACAGCAGAGGAATGACCGCCGATTGCTGGCGGCCCTCAGGGAATTTGCCGATCTGGCCCTTGGCCCATTCCTCGTTGTCGTTCGAGAAAGCGAAGGCTTCGGGTTGCTCTGCGGCGAGACGGCGGACGGCCATGCGTATCTTCCTAAATCTTCGTTCCGCCTAGCGGTCGATCTCACCGAACACGACGTCGAGCGTTCCGATGATCGCGCTGACATCGGCCAGCATGTGACCCTTCGACATGAAGTCCATTGCAGCCATGTGGGCGAAGCCCGGCGCGCGGATCTTGCAGCGATAGGGTTTGTTGGTGCCGTCGGAGACGAGGTAGACCCCGAATTCGCCCTTCGGCGCTTCCACGGCGGCGTAGGCCTCGCCAGCAGGAATGCGGAAGCCCTCGGTGTAAAGCTTGAAGTGGTGGATGAGCGCTTCCATCGAGCGCTTCATTTCCGAGCGCTTGGGCGGCGCGACCTTGCCGTCGGCCGTCGTGACGGGGCCCTGGCCCTTCGGCGAACTCAGAAGCTCGATGCACTGCCGCATGATCTTTACCGACTCGCGCATCTCGTCCATGCGGACGACATAGCGATCGTAGCAGTCGCCGTTCTTGCCAATGGCAACGCCGAAATCGAGGTCGGCGTAGCACTCGTAGGGTTGGCTCTTGCGAAGGTCCCAGGCGACGCCCGAACCGCGCACCATCACGCCCGAAAAACCGCGCGCCCAAGCGTCTTCCGCCGTCACGATGCCGATGTCGACGTTGCGTTGCTTGAAGATGCGGTTCTCGGTCAGCAGGCTCTCGAGATCGTCGCACACGCCGAGGAACGGGTCGCACCAATCCCAGATGTCCTGCAGAAGCTCGGGCTGCACGTCCTGATGGACGCCGCCGACGCGAAAATAGTTCGCGTGGAGCCGAGCGCCCGATGCGCGCTCGTAGAATTCCATCAGCTTCTCGCGCTCCTCGAAGCCCCAAAGCGGCGGGGTCAGCGCGCCGACATCCATGGCCTGCGTCGTGACGTTGAGGAGGTGCGATAGGATGCGGCCGATCTCGCAGAAGAGAACGCGCACGAGCTGACCACGATAGGGAATCGTGATGCCGGCGAGCTTCTCGGCAGCCAGACAGAAGGCGTGTTCCTGATTCATAGGCGCGACGTAGTCGAGCCGGTCGAAATAGGGGATCGCCTGCGTATACGTCTTGTGCTCGATCAACTTCTCGGTGCCGCGATGCAACAGCCCGACATGGGGGTCGACGCGCTCGACCACCTCACCGTCGAGCTCCAGCACGAGACGCAGCACGCCGTGCGCCGCCGGGTGCTGCGGACCGAAATTGATGGTGAAATTGCGAAGCTCGGCTTCGGCCATGACGTGCGGACCCTAGTTCGGCTTCTCGGACGCTTTTTCATCGCCCGGCAGCACGTATTGTGGACCCTCCCAAGGGGAGAGGAAATCGAAGGAGCGGAATTCCTGCTGAAGCCGGACGGGCTCGTAGACAACGCGCTTCAGATCGTCGTCGTAACGAACCTCGACGAAGCCCGTCAGCGGGAAATCCTTGCGCAGCGGATGACCGTCGAAGCCGTAATCCGTCAGCAGGCGCCGCAGATCGGGGTGGCCGGAGAAGAAGATGCCGAAGAGATCGTAAGCCTCGCGTTCATACCAGTCCGCATTCGGGAAGACCGAGATGATCGATGGCACCATCGTCTCTTCATCGGCACCGAGCTTCACTCGGATACGCGCGTTCTGGGTCGGGCTGAGGAGATGATAGACGACGTCGAACCGCTCGGCGCGCTGCGGATAGTCGACGCCGCAAAGATCGATCAGACACCAGAACTGGAGACGGACGTCGTCCCGCAGCGTGGACATGACACGAACGACGGAGTCGGGACGAATCTCGATCGTCAGTTCGGCGAGCGTGTCGGATGTCGACACCAGCGCGTCGCCCAAAACGTCCGTCAGGTGGGCGATCGTCTCGTCGAACGGACCTTCGATGAGAATGGGCTCGCCCGTGGGCTCTGCAGTCTCGGTATCATCGGCCATGGGTCGCCCTCAACGCTCGATCGTTCCGACGCGGCGGATCTTCTTCTGCAGGAGAAGAACGCCGTAGAGCAGTGCCTCCGCCGTCGGCGGGCAGCCCGGCACGTAGATATCCACCGGGAGGATGCGGTCGCAGCCGCGTACGACGGAATAGCTATAATGGTAGTAGCCGCCGCCATTGGCGCAGGAGCCCATCGAGATGACGTAGCGCGGCTCCGGCATCTGATCGTAGACCTTGCGGATCGCGGGGGCCATCTTGTTTGTCAGCGTGCCGGCCACGATGATGACGTCGGACTGGCGCGGTGAGGCGCGGGGCGCAAAACCGAAACGCTCCGCATCGTAGCGCGGCATCGACATCTGCATCATCTCGACGGCGCAGCACGCCAGACCGAACGTCATCCACATCAGCGAGCCGGTGCGAGCCCAGGTGATGAGATCGTCGGCGGCGGTGACGATGAACCCCTTATCGGAGAGCTCGTCGTTCAATCCGCGGAAGTAGGGGTCATCGGCGCCGACGGGCTCGCCGGTCTGCGGATCGAGAATGCCCCTCGGCTGCGGCGCGACGAGCGTGCCGCCCGGTTCGCGGGCCACGCCCTCGGGTGCCGCCATCGCATTCGGCGTGAGCACGAGCCTGTTGTCCATCAATCCCACTCCAGGGCGCCCTTCTTCCATTCGTAGGCAAAGCCTACCGTGAGCACGGCCAGAAAGCCGATCATCGACCAGAACGCGAACCAGCCCAGCTCACCGAAAGCCACCGCCCAGGGGAAGAGGAACGCGATCTCGAGGTCGAAGATGATGAAGAGGATCGCGACGAGATAGAAGCGGATGTCGAACTTCATGCGCGCATCGTCAAAGGCCGCAAAGCCGCACTCATAGGCCGACAGCTTCTCGGAGTCGGGCTTCGAATAGGCCACGACGAAGGACGAGGCCATCAGCACGCCCGATATCAAAATCGAAACGCCGATGAAGATCGCGAGCGGCAGATAATCGTAGAGTAGCGGCGTCATGGATTCTCCATGGGTTCGTGACCCGGAAAATACGCGCGATCCGGCCCTCGTCAACGGCGGACGCTTGTCGCACCGGGCCTAGCCCGTGCGCAGGCCAGCCGCAAGGCTGAAGACGCCACATTCGAATGGAGAGGGAAGGAAAATGGCGAGAGTGACGGGACTCGAACCCGCGACCTCCGGCGTGACAGGCCGGCGCTCTAACCAACTGAGCTACACCCCCGCGAGACGCCGTTCGGTATCGGCGGAGTAGCGCGGGTTTAGAGGGCGACGCGGATGGCGTCAAGCGCCTGCCGGAGACATTTGCGAATGAGATTTGACGGCGGGGAAATGGTGGGCGGTGACGGGCTCGAACCGCCGACATTCTCGGTGTAAACGAGACGCTCTACCAACTGAGCTAACCGCCCGGACCGTGCCGGTAGTGCCGTCATACATGCACGAAAAAGCCCGACGCTGGCAAGCGCCGGGCCTTCCCTAGACGAATTCGACAGCTGCTAGTTCAGCGCGTCCTTGAACTGCTTGCCGGCTGAAAACTTCGGCGACTTCGACGCCTTGATCTTGATCGTCTCGCCGGTGCGGGGATTACGACCGTCACGGGCGGCGCGTGCGGACACGCCAAACGTGCCGAAGCCGGTCAGTCGGACTTCATCGCCCTTCTTCAGCGTCGCAACGACGCCATCGAGCAGCGCATCGACGGCGGCTCCGGCATCCTTGCGGGACAGTTCAGTCTCGCTCGCAACGTGGTCGATCAGTTCGCTCTTGTTCATGACTCAATACCTTTCTCATCGTGACGCAAAAGCCATGCTCACGCGTCCGTGGTGAGTGAAACGCAGGGAATTTGCAAGCGGTTCCGCCATTTCTGGTCGGAGCCCCCCTGCCGTCCACAGAAAAAGGGCAGCGCCCGCGCGCCGCCCTTCCCCTTAGTGACCGTAAAAACGACCCGGCGTCAGTGCGCGACGACGGCGGGATCTTTGTCCTCGACGCTGACCGGAGTGGGCACTTCGACGGGTGTCTCGGTCCACTCGATAGGCTCAGGCTGGCGTGTCAGAGCAACCTTAAGAACCTCACCCATCTGCTCGACGGGGATGATCTCAAGCGCGTTCTTCACGTTGTCCGGTATCTCCGCGAGATCCTTGGCATTTTCATGCGGGATCAAGACGGTTTTGATGCCACCCCGCAGAGCTGCCAGAAGCTTCTCCTTGAGCCCACCAATCGGCAGAACGCGACCCCGCAACGTGATCTCGCCCGTCATCGCCACATCCTTGCGGATAGGAATCCCGGTGAGGACGGAAACGATCGACGTGACCATCGCGACCCCGGCCGAAGGGCCGTCTTTCGGCGTGGCGCCTTCGGGCACGTGGACGTGAATGTCGCGGCGCTCGAAAATCGGTGGCTCGATGCCGAAATCGACGGCTCGGGAGCGAACATAGGAGGCCGCGGCCGAGACCGATTCCTTCATCACGTCCTTAAGATTGCCCGTGACGGTCATCTTGCCCTTACCGGGCATGCCGACCGACTCGATGGTCAAAAGCTCGCCGCCGACCTCGGTCCAGGCGAGACCCGTCACGACACCGATCTGGTCCTCGCCGTCGATCTCGCCGTAGCGGTACTTCGCTACGCCGAGATAGTCGGACAGGTTCTCAGCGGTGACCTTCACCTCGGTGTTCTCGCTGGTCAGCAGCTCGGTGATCGCTTTCCTGGTCAGCTTGGCGAGTTCACGCTTCAGGTTCCGCACCCCCGCCTCGCGCGTGTAAAGACGCACGAGATCGCGCAAGCCATCATCGTCCAGCGTCCACTCGTTCGCCTTCAAACCGTGCGATTTGATCTGCTCGGGGATAAGATGCCGGCGGGCGATCTCGATCTTCTCGTCCTCCGTGTAGCCGGCGATCCGGATGATCTCCATCCGGTCCATCAACGGGCCCGGAATATTGAGCGTATTGGCGGTCGTGACGAACATCACGTTCGAGAGATCGTATTCGATCTCAAGATAGTGATCGGCGAAGGTACCGTTCTGCTCCGGGTCGAGGACCTCCAGAAGGGCCGAGGACGGGTCGCCCCGGAAGTCCATGCCCATCTTGTCGATCTCATCGAGGAGGAAGAGCGGGTTGGTCGTCTTCGTCTTCTTCATCGACTGGATGATCTTGCCGGGCATGGAGCCGATATAGGTCCGCCGATGGCCACGGATCTCCGACTCATCCCGCACGCCGCCGAGCGATACACGCGCGAACTCCCGACCCGTCGCCTTGGCGATCGACTTGCCGAGCGAGGTCTTGCCGACGCCAGGTGGGCCGACGAGGCAGAGGATCGGGCCCTTGAGCTTGTTGGCACGCTGCTGAACGGCAAGATACTCGACGATCCGCTCCTTGACCTTTTCCAGGCCATAGTGATCGTCATCCAGCACGGTCTGCGCGAGGGCCAAGTCCTTCTTGACCTTGCTCTTCTTGCCCCACGGAAGGGCGAGGATCCAGTCGAGATAGTTCCGCACGACCGTGGCTTCGGCCGACATCGGGCTCATGTTCTTGAGCTTCTTGAACTCGGCTTCCGACTTCTCGCGCGCTTCCTTGGAGAGCTTGGTCTTCTTGATCTTCTCCTCGAGTTCGGCAAGCTCGTCGCCGCCATCCTCGTCGCCAAGCTCCTTCTGGATCGCCTTCATCTGCTCGTTGAGATAGTACTCGCGCTGCGTCTTCTCCATCTGCCGCTTCACGCGAGAGCGGATGCGCTTCTCGACCTGAAGGACGGAGATCTCCGACTCCATCATGCCGAGCACCCGCTCCAGCCGCTTCACGACGGAAGGCAGCTCGAGGATCTCCTGCTTCTCGGCGATCTTGATCGCGAGGTGCGACGCAACCGTGTCGGCGAGTTTCGCGTAGTCCTCGATCTGCTGCACGGCGCCGAGAACCTCCGAGCTGATCTTCTTGTTCAGCTTCACGTAGTTCTCGAATTCCGCCACGACGGACCGTGCGAGCGCTTCGAGTTCGACCTCGGCATCGTCCTCCTCGGCTAAATGCTCGGCCTCGGCCTCGAAGAACTCCTCACGCGGGAGGAACGAGGTCACCTTGGCGCGGCTGAGGCCCTCGACGAGGACCTTCACCGTGCCGTCCGGCAGCTTCAGAAGCTGGAGGACGGACGCGATGGCGCCGACCTCGAACATATCGGTCGCCTTCGGGTCGTCGTCTCCGGCTTCGCGCTGGGTGAGGAGCAGGATCTGCTTGTCCTGCCGCATCACCTCTTCAAGCGCGCGGATCGACTTTTCGCGGCCGACGAAGAGCGGCACGATCATATGGGGGAAGACGACGATGTCGCGCAACGGCAGAACGGGATAGGCCCCATCCGCGCGTTCGACCATGGGTGTCTCGGACGCCTCGCCGGGGGTGGTCTGCGCGCCCGTCTCGTTCGACGCGTTCTTGTTCGTCTTATCGGTCATGCTTGTCTCCTGCACCCGGCCGACACCCATGACGGCGTATCGGGCGGGCCAAATGCGCGGGCCGGCTCCGCTGTCCCACGGAGGCCGGTGCGTTCAACCCTTCGGACCCAAGAGATGGGCGACCGGCCCCGCGCTTTCAACGCGGCACCGACGACCCAGATGCTCGGTTGGCGATCAGGCCGAGTTCGGCAGCTTCTCGTCCTCTTCCCGCTCCGAATAGATGTAGAGCGGGCGGGAGCCGCCGTTGACGACATCCTGACTGATCACGACCTCCTCGACATTGTCGAGGCCCGGCAGATCGAACATCGTGTCGAGCAACATCGTCTCGAGGATCGAGCGTAGACCGCGCGCGCCGGTCTTCCGCTTGATCGCCTTCTGGGCGACGGCGCGCTGCGCCTCCTCGTGCATGGAAAGCTTGACGTTCTCCAGCTCGAAGAGTCGCTGATACTGCTTCACCAGCGCGTTCTTCGGCTCGGTGAGGATCTGGACGAGGGCCGCCTCGTCGAGATCGTTCAGCGTCGCGATGACGGGCAGTCGACCGACGAACTCCGGGATGAGGCCGAAAGAGAGGAGATCGTCGGGCTCGACCTCGGCGAAGACCTCGCCGAGCCGGCGGTCGTCCTCGCCCTGCACCTGCGCACCGAAGCCTATCGACGTCTTCTGATGGCGCTTCTGGATGACCTTCTCCAGCCCGGCGAACGCGCCACCGCAGATGAAGAGGATGTTGGTCGTGTCCACCTGCAGGAACTCCTGCTGCGGGTGCTTTCGCCCGCCTTGCGGCGGCACGGAGGCGACGGTGCCTTCCATGATCTTGAGCAGCGCCTGTTGCACGCCCTCGCCCGACACATCGCGCGTTATGGACGGGTTCTCGGCCTTGCGGCTGATCTTGTCGACCTCGTCGATGTAGACGATGCCGCGCTGCGCACGCTCGACGTTGTAGTCCGATGCCTGCAGCAGCTTGAGGATGATGTTCTCGACATCCTCGCCGACATAGCCGGCTTCCGTCAGCGTCGTCGCATCGGCCATCGTGAAGGGCACGTCGATGATGCGGGCGAGCGTCTGGGCGAGCAGCGTCTTGCCGGTGCCGGTCGGGCCGATGAGAAGGATGTTGGACTTTGCCAACTCCACATCGTTGTTCTTAGCCGCGTGGTTGAGGCGCTTGTAGTGATTGTGGACGGCAACCGAAAGGACGCGCTTGGCCTGGCTCTGGCCGATTACATAGTCGTCGAGGACCGTGCAGATCTCCTGCGGAGACGGAATCCCGTCCCGCGCCTTCACCATCGAGGTCTTGTTCTCCTCGCGGATGATGTCCATGCAAAGCTCGACGCATTCATCGCAGATGAAGACGGTCGGCCCGGCAATCAGTTTCCTGACCTCGTGCTGGCTCTTGCCGCAGAACGAGCAATACAGGGTGTTCTTGGTCTCGCCGGTCTTGCTCATGGGTCTGCTCCTGAGGGGCGCAAGGATACCCGATGGCATCCCCTGCCCCGATCTCATTTACGCCGAGCGTCCACCCCGTCCGTCAACAAACCGTTAACGCAGGGGGCACGGCGATACGAATTGCGATCCGTGGCCGCGGCCTCACCCGTCAGCCTAGACCTCCGATCATGGCGGTACAACGGCCGGTTGGAATGTGCCCCATCGGCACACCCCTCCCGGCAAGCCGCCTAGGCTGCCTTCGCGGCGTCCTCGGTCGGGCGCTTATCGATCACTTCGTCGATGAGACCGAACTCCCGGGCCTGATCGGCGGTCATGAAGTGATCGCGGTCGAGCGTGCGCTCGATCGTGTCGTAGTCCTGACCGGTGTGCTTGACGTAGGTCTCGTTGAGGCGCCGCTTCATCTTCACGATGTCCTCGGCATGGCGCTCGATGTCGGACGCCTGGCCCTGGAAGCCACCGGAGGGCTGATGCAGCATGATGCGCGCGTTCGGCGTCGCGAAACGCATGCCCTCGGCGCCCGCCGTCAGCAACAGCGATCCCATCGACGCGGCCTGGCCGACGCAGAGCGTCGAGACCGGCGGGCGGATGTACTGCATCGTATCGTAGATCGCCATGCCGGCGGTCACGACGCCGCCCGGCGAGTTGATGTAGAGCGAGATTTCCTTCGTCGGGTTCTCGGACTCCAGGAAGAGCAGCTGCGCGACGAGAAGCGAAGCGCCGTGATCCTCGACCGGTCCGGTCAGGAAGACGACATGCTCCCTCAAAAGGCGCGAGAAGATATCGAAGGACCGCTCGCCCCGCGCCGACTGCTCGACGACCATGGGGATGAGGGTGTTGGTATAGTAATCGACGGGATCGCGCATCGTGATGTCCAGGCTGGTCGGCCGCACGCACATCGCGCGGCCCGAACTGTGGTGGCTTCCACACTTATGCGTCACGGCAGGTGACGGAAAGGGGTGCCCCTCCCCGTCTAGCGTGCGATCCCTTAAGCGTCAGTGATCATGTCCGTCGTGATCATGGTCATGGTCGTGATCATGCGCGAACGGGTTGTCGTCGTCGGGATCCGCAAAGAGCTCCTCGCGACTGACGGTCTTCTCCTCGATCGTGGCGAGCTCGAGAATGTAGTCGACCGTCTTGTCCTCGAAGATCGGGGCACGCAGCTCGGCAATGGCACCTGGGTTCTGCTGGTAGAACTGGATGACCTGCTGCTCCTGGCCGGGGAACTGGCGCACACGCTGGCCGAGCGACTGCTGCAACTCCTGCTCGGTGACCTCGACCTTCGCCTTGGAGCCGACGTCGGCGAGCAACAGGCCGAGACGCACGCGGCGCTCCGCGATCGCCTTGTACTCGGAGCGGGCCTTCTCCTCGGTCGTGTCCTCGTCCTCGAAGGTCTTGTCCTGCTTCTTGAGGTCGCTCTCAACCTCGCGCCAGATGGCGTCGAACTCGCGTTCGACCAGCGTCGGCGGCAGCTCGAAGCTGTGCGCCTCGTCCAGCGCATCGAGGAGGACGCGCTTCAGTTTCTGGCGCGAGGCGCCGTCATAGTCCGACTTGAACTGCTGGCGAACCGCTTCTTTCAGATTGTCGAGCGACTCCATGCCGAGATTGGTGGCGAGATCGTCGTTGATCTCGATCTCGACCGGCTTCTCTACGGCCTTCACCTTGATGTCGAAGGTCGCGTCCTTACCCTTCAAGCTCCTCGGAGCCGTACTCGTCAGGAAACTTGACCTCGATGACCTTCTCGTCGCCGGTCTTCAGTCCGACGAGCTGTTCCTCGAAGCCTGGGATGAAGCGATTGGAGCCGAGGACGAGCTTGGCATCCTCGTCCTTGCCGCCGTCGAAGGGCTCGCCGTCGAGCTTACCGAGATAGTCGATCGTCACGCGATCGCCGTCGGCGGCCTTCTTCTTACCCTTGTCCTCATACGTCCGGTTCTGTTCGGCCAGACGGGTGATGGCCGCGTCGACGTCCTCGTCGGCGATCTCCGCGACCTCCTTCTCGAGCGTGAGCGTGGAGAAATCCATGGCATCGAACGTGGGCATCACCTCGTAGGTCATGCCATAAGCGAGGTCGGAGCCGCCATCGAGCAGCTTTTCGATCTCTTCCTGCTCTTCGGTCAGCGCGATGTCGGGCTGGAAGGCCGGCGTCTCGTCGCGGTCCTGCAGCGCCTTGAGGCTCGTCTCGTTGATGCTCTCCTGCACCACCTCGCCCATCAGCGATTTGCCGTAGAGCTTGCGAAGATAGGAGACGGGGACCTTGCCGGGGCGGAACCCCTTGATCTGCGCGCGGCCCTTCATGTCGGCGAGACGCGTCTCGACCTTGGCGGCCAGATCGGCGGCCGGGACGACCACGCTCAGCTCGCGGCGCAGACCTTCGGACAGGGTTTCGTTGACTTGCATCGTTTCTCGCTCGGTTGCCACTGGCGGCGCCGTCTGCGGCCCGCGCTCTCGTTTCTCATTCAGCCATCGCGATGGTGCGGGCGGAGGGACTCGAACCCCCACGAGTTTCCCCACCAGGACCTAAACCTGGCGCGTCTACCAATTCCGCCACGCCCGCCACGCTCGCGCGAGACCCGTGCCAAGACAGTGTCGGCGGCAGGGGTCGGGCCGTTCGGCGCGCCTATAGCATGCACGCCGACGAAAACGCCAGCGGCGCGCGCGACCAAATTCCCGCCGGCATTCTCCTTGGTGCGCGTATAGGCCGGATCGGCGCCGACACAGACTGCCTAGAAAGCGCACTCGTCGCCTAAAATATGGGCAGACAACACCCGGCGAGGGCACGCCCCTCTCTAGGGCTCGCATCGCCGCTAGGGTAGAACCCGGCTTGAACAAAGGGATTGTGCGCACATGAAGAAGATCGAGGCGATCATCAAACCCTTCAAGCTCGACGAGGTGAAGGAAGCGCTGCAGGAGGTCGGTCTTCAAGGCATCACTGTCACGGAGGCCAAGGGCTTCGGCCGTCAGAAAGGCCATACGGAGCTTTACCGGGGCGCAGAGTACGTCGTGGACTTCCTTCCCAAGGTAAAGATCGAGGTCGTCATTCCCGACAGCCTGCTCGAGCCAGCCATCGAGGCGATCAAGTCGGCCGCGCAAACCGGCCGCATCGGTGACGGCAAGATCTTCGTCTCCGACATCCAGGAAGCCATCCGCATCCGCACCGGCGAGACCGGCGACGACGCCGTCTAGGCGCCAGTTCACAACAGTTTTCTCGTATTCCACGCTGATAACCACAGGGAGCCGACATGACTTCAGCCAGCGATATCCTGAAGCAGATCAAGGACGACGACATCAAGTTCGTGGACCTGCGCTTTACCGACCCGCGCGGTAAGATGCAGCACGTCACGATGGACATCAGCCTCGTCGACGAAGACCTCTTCGCCGACGGCACGATGTTCGACGGATCGTCCATCGCCGGTTGGAAGGACATCTCGCAGTCCGACATGGTGCTGATGCCCGACCCGGAGACGGTCCATATCGACCCGTTCTTCGCGCAGTCGACCCTCGTGATCTTCTGCGACATTCTCGACCCGATCTCGGGCGAGAGCTACGAGCGCGACCCGCGCGGCATCGCCAAGAAGGCCGAGGCCTACGTTCAGCAGCTCGGCATCGGCGACAAGGCCTATTTCGGTCCCGAGGCCGAGTTCTTCATCTTCGACGACGTGCGCTTCAAGGCCGATCCGTACAACACCGGCTTCGTGCTCGATTCGACCGAGCTGCCCGACAACATGGATACCGACTACGAAGCCGGTAACATGGGCCACCGTCCGCGCACCAAGGGCGGCTACTTCCCCGTACCGCCGGTCGATTCGAGCCAGGACATCCGCTCCGAGATGCTCTCGGTCATGAAGCAGATGGGCGTGGAGGTCGAGAAGCATCACCACGAGGTGGCCGCGGCCCAGCACGAGCTCGGCCTCAAGTTCGACACCCTGACCCGCATCGCCGACAAGATGCAGATCTACAAGTATTCCGTGCATCAGGTCGCCCACGCCTACGGCAAGACGGCGACATTCATGCCGAAGCCCGTCTTCGGCGACAACGGCACCGGCATGCACGTCCACCAGTCGATCTTCAAGGACGGCGAGGCGATCTTCGCGGGCAACGTTTATGCGGACCTGTCCGAGACCTGCCTTTTCTACATTGGCGGCATCCTCAAGCACGCCAAGGCGCTCAACGCGTTCACCAACCCGTCGACCAACTCCTACAAGCGTCTGGTCCCGGGTTACGAAGCGCCTGTACTGCTGGCCTATTCGGCCCGCAACCGCTCGGCTTCCTGCCGCATTCCGTTCGTCACCAACCCCAAGGGCAAGCGCCTCGAAATCCGCTTCCCCGATCCGATGGCGAATCCCTATCTCGCCTACGCGGCCATGCTGATGGCCGGCCTCGATGGAATCCAGAACAAGATCCATCCGGGCGACCCGATGGATATGAACCTCTACGAGCTTCCCGAGGAGCAGCTGGCCGGCATTCCGACCGTCTGCGGCAGCCTGCGGGAGGCGCTCGACAGCCTCAAGGCCGACCACACGTTCCTGACCGCCGGCGGCGTCTTCAGCCAGGATCAGATCGAGGGCTACATCGAGCTGCTGATGCAGGACGTGCTGCGCTACGAGATGACACCGCACCCCGTCGAGTTCGACATGTACTACTCGGCCTGACAGCCGCGTTCAGCGATGAACCAAGGGCGGCTTCGGCCGCCCTTTTTCGTTCCGCTGGCCCGGAGCGAGACAGGCCCCGATTTCCCTATGGACAAAGCGGCGACCAGGGCCGTCGAGGGTTGCGTCATCTGGCAAACTTGCTATCCCTAAGCGATATTCCTATTTTGTTCTCCTCTGCATGACGCGTTAACCGCGTTGCGCTAGGACAAGGAGCGGACCGATCGCACAGGCAGCAAAACGGGTGGGCCGGAGGATGAGCCAGGACCTTTTCGAGGGACCGAAGGGCAGGACCACTCGCGGTGGTGCCATGCTGAAGGCTGCCGCATCGAAGCCGGCCTCGCAGAGGGACGAAAGCGAATACACAGCGGCTGATATCGAGGTCCTCGAGGGTCTCGAACCCGTCCGCCGCCGCCCCGGCATGTATATCGGAGGCACCGACGAACGCGCGCTGCACCACCTCTTCGCCGAGGTCATCGATAACGCGATGGACGAGGCCGTGGCCGGCCATGCGACAGTCATCACCGTCGATCTTGAGCCAAGCGGCTATCTCGCGGTGACCGATAACGGGCGCGGCATCCCCATCGACCCGCACCCGAAGGTGAAGGGTAAGACGGCTCTCGAAGTCATCATGACGACGCTTCACGCGGGCGGAAAGTTCGGCTCGGGCGCCTACGAGACGTCTGGCGGCCTTCACGGCGTCGGCGTGTCCGTCGTCAACGCTTTGTCCGAGCGCCTCGAAGTCGAGGTTGTGCGCAATCGGACGATCCACCAACAAGCCTTCGAGCGCGGCTATGCGGTCGGCAAGGCGGAGCAGATCGGCAAGACCCAGAACCGGCGAGGAACCAAGGTTCGCTTTCTGCCCGACGCGCAGATCTTCGGCGAGGGCGTGCGGTTCAAGCCGGCTCGCCTCTTCAAGATGGCACGATCGAAAGCCTATCTTTTCAGCGGCGTCGAGGTTCGCTGGACCTGCGCACCGGAACTCGTCGAGGGTACGGACACGCCGTTTGAGGCGGTCTTCCACTTTCCCGGGGGCTTGGCCGACTATCTGAAAGCCAGTCTCGACGGCCGCGAGACCGTGGCACTCGATATGTTCGCCGGCCAGACTGAGAATCAGAGCGGCCACGGGCGCGTGGAGTGGGCGATCGGCTGGGTCGCCTATGACGGGTTCACGCAGTCCTACTGCAACACCGTGCCGACCCCGGAAGGCGGCACGCACGAGCAGGGGCTCCGCATGGCGCTTCTGCGAGGGCTGCGCGGCTACGGCGAACTCATTGGTGACAAGCGCGCGAGCCAGATTACGGCGGACGATGTCATGGCGGCGTGTGCCGGTATGTTGTCCGTCTTCATTCGAGAGCCGGAGTTCCAGGGACAGACGAAGGACAAGCTGGCCACCAGCGAGGCGGTCAGGATCATCGAGCAGGCGATGCGCGATCCGTTCGATCACTGGCTAGCCGCAACGCCTGCCCAGTCGAAGAAACTGCTTGATTGGATCATCGACCGGGCGGAGGAGCGAAAGCGCCGCCGTCAGGAACGCGAGGTCAATCGCAAGAGTGCGGTGCGCAAGTTGCGCCTGCCGGGCAAGCTCGCCGACTGCACGCAGCAGGCCCAGGCCGGCACCGAGATCTTCATCGTCGAGGGCGACTCGGCCGGTGGGTCGGCCAAGCAGGCCCGGAACCGGGCCACGCAGGCCATTCTGCCCCTGCGCGGCAAGATCTTGAACACCGCCAGCGCGGGGCGCGACAAGCTCGCGCAGAACCAGCAGCTTTCCGATCTCATCCAGGCGCTCGGCATCGCCTTGCGCGATCAGTACCGCGAGGACGATCTACGCTACGAGCGCGTGATCATCATGACAGATGCCGACGTGGACGGTGCACATATCGCGTCCCTGCTCATCACCTTCTTCTTCCAAGAGCTGCCGGAACTGATCCGGAACGGTCATCTCTATCTCGCCGTCCCTCCCCTCTATCGGCTGAGCGCCGGGGGACAGACCGTCTATGCGCTCGACGATGCCGACCGAGAGCGTCATCTGAAGACGACTTTCAAGAACAAGAAGGTCGACATCGGACGGTTCAAGGGTTTGGGCGAGATGATGCCGGCGCAGTTGAAAGAGACGACCATGGACCCTGCGAAACGCACGCTGCTGCGCGTCGGTGTTCAGGAAGACGCGCAGGAGACGCGCCACGCCGTCGATCGATTGATGGGCACGAAGGCCGAAGCCCGGTTCCAATTCATCCAGGAACGTGCCACCTTCGTCGAAGAGTTGGATATATAGCGTCGATATCGGTCAACGATGTCTGCGACTTGTCATGCTGCGCGGGATAACTTGCTCGCGCCGTTGACTTTCCCATACCGGCACATACATTGCGCCCAATCGCTGGTTGCCGGACCCGCGAACGACGTCCCCGTGGCAAACTGAACGGCATATTGATCCGCATGAGCTTTAGCGATCTCGGACTGAGCGAGAAGGTTCTCGCCGCAGTCACTGAGGCTGGCTACACCCAGCCCACTCCCATTCAAGAGCAGGCCATCCCTCATGTCATGGAGGGCCGCGACGTCGTGGGTGTGGCGCAGACCGGCACGGGCAAGACCGCGTCTTTCACGCTACCCATGCTGACGAAGCTTGAGCGTGGACGCGCAAGAGCGCGGATGCCGCGCACTCTCATTCTGGAGCCGACCCGCGAGCTTGCTGCGCAGGTCCAGCAGAATTTCGAGACCTATGGTGTCAATCACAAACTGACGGTCGCGCTCCTGATTGGCGGCGTCTCGTTCGGCGAGCAGGATGCCAAGCTTACCCGCGGCGCCGACGTCCTTATCGCGACGCCCGGCCGCCTTCTCGACCATTTTGGCCGGGGCAAGCTGTTGCTGAACGGTATCGACATGCTCGTCATCGACGAGGCCGACCGCATGCTCGATATGGGGTTCATCCCCGATATCGAACGCATTCTTTCGTTGATAACGAAAAAGCACCAGACGCTTCTCTTCTCCGCGACGATGCCGCCCGAGATCAAGAAGCTGGCCGACAAGTTCCTGACCGACCCGGTGCGTGTGGAGGTCGCGAAGCCGGCGTCGACGGCGACGACGGTCGACCAGAAGATCGTCAAGGCGGGGAACTCTCCGGCCGATAAGCGTGCGGCGCTCCGCAAGCTTCTCACCGATGCGCAGGATCTGCAGAACGCGATTATCTTCTGCAATCGCAAACGTGACATCGGCACCTTGCAGCGCTCGTTGCAGCGCCACGGTTTCGATGCGGGCGCGTTGCATGGCGATATGGACCAGAGCGCGAGAACAGCGACACTGGATGGCTTCCGAGCTGGTACCATCCCGCTGTTGATCGCGAGCGATGTTGCGGCGCGCGGCCTCGACGTGCCTGAGGTCAGTCACGTGTTTAACTTCGACGTGCCGCGCCACGCCGAAGACTACGTCCACAGGATCGGTCGCACCGGCCGTGCGGGCCGCGCCGGGCGTTCGTTCACGATCGCGACGTCGGAGGACGCGCGCAGCGTCAGCGACATCGAGAAGCTGATCGGCAAGTCGCTCGACGTTATCGACATGGCCACAGCTTCCAGTGGCGTCGAGCCGACGGAGGACGGCGAGCGCCGCGTACGTGGCAATCGCCGCGGAGGACGCGGGCGTTCGCGCTCTGACGATGCGGGCGATGCGACGCCGAAAGCCGAAGCTGCGAAGGTCGACGACCGGCCGAAGGCTTCGAAGCCTGCTGCCGAAGACGGCAAGCCGGCGAAATCCGACCGTAGCGATCATCGCAACGACAACCAAGGTGTACGAATGCAACGAGCGTCCGATAGCAGAAGCGCACGTGACCAGGATGATCGGGGCCAACGGTCGCGTGGCGGGCGGCGTGACCGCTATCGCGACGACGAGCCGGCGCCGCTCGGCTTCGGCGATCACGTACCCGCCTTCATGCTGAGGAGTGCGCTCGCAGACGTTCAGGCAGCCGCTGGATAGTCGTCCTGGTGTTCGCGTCACCGGGGTCGTTCGATTAGGTAGCGAGTTTAGCCTTCTCTTCATCTCACTTTAAGTGCTTTGCCCCACGATCCGCCTAGCCGAAACGCAGGGGCCATGCGGTGACGAACGACAGGATGTTGCGGCGGTCCATGGTGATCGCCCTCGATACGATCGAACGGGTCCATAGCTTGGGCTTGGGTGCGTTCCCTCGCAATTACGAACTCTGGTATACCTATTTCGAGGGCCAGAATTCCGACCTGAACGCCGCCGTCGACAGTCTCATCAATGCGAACGGCTTTATCTCGCACGACGAGGCGGACGCGATCTGCCGAAAATATCTGCGTCCGCAGAGCGACGTCGACAGCATAGAGAATGTCTGCACGCGGCTTACGTCTTGGCTCTACACGATCGTTCGGGAGGTCGCTGAAGGACAATCGACCATCACCGATTATTCCAACTCGCTCGAATCCGCGACCGAGGAACTGGCCGGCCTCGACGATGAACGTCTTAACGGGGTCGTTCAGAAGCTGATCGACGCGACGACGGTCATGCAGGAGCGGAATTCCCATCTCGAAACGCGCCTTCAGGAGGCGCATACGCAGATGGCGGACATGCGCACGACGATGGAAGCGGTGCGTAACGAGGTGATCACCGATCAACTCACATCGCTGTCGAACCGGCGCTATTTCGACCATGTCCTTACCGAGGCCATCCGGCATAGCTTCGACACCGGGCAGGATCTGTCGTTGATCCTAGGCGATGTCGACAGCTTCAAGAGCTTCAACGACACGTGGGGTCATCAGACGGGTGATCAGGTCCTGAAGCTCGTCAGCAGTGTCATTCGCCGCTCGATCAAGGGCCGCGACGTGGCAGCGCGCTATGGCGGCGAAGAGTTCGCCGTGATCCTACCGGAGACCCGGCTGCGAGATGCGAAGACCCTTGCGGACAGCATTCGCAGCGAGATCATGATGAAGAAGCTCGTGCGGAAGTCCTCCGGCGCGACCATCGGCCGGGTGACGATCTCCTTCGGCATCGCGACGCTACGCGCCGGCGACACCGCCGAAGACATCATCGAGCGAGCCGATAAGGCGCTCTACGCGGCAAAGCGTGCCGGCAGGAACTGCGTGAAGATGTCTACGGATGTCGAGAGCGCCGAGGATAGATCCGCCGCCTGAAGAGGACCTCGACCGCTAGGCCTGAGCGGCCGTCAGCGAAACCGATTCGCCGCAACCGCAGGCACTCGTCTGGTTCGGGTTGTTGAATACGAAGCCGGCGCGGAGGGTATCGATCTCGTAGTCGATTTCGGTTCCGAGCAGGAAGAGCACGGCCTGCGCCGCGATGAGAACGACCGCCCCGTCCTTCTCGACCCGTTCATCAAGCGTCTCTGCGGTATCGACCAGATCCATCGTGTAGCTCATGCCTGCGCAACCGCCGTTCTTGACGCCGATCCGCAACATCGCCTCGGGACGGCCGGCACCCTGCGTCAACGCCAGCACGCGATCGCGCGCGGCCTCGGTCATCGTGGCAATCTGCATCTTCGGTCTGGCCATCGTCAGATCCTCAGTACCAGTCGAGAGCGACCTTCGCCTCTTCCGACATTCTCTCCGGCGTCCATGGCGGGGTGAAGACCATATTGGCCTTCGCGCTGGCGACGCCCTGAACGCTCTCCACGGCATTCTCCACCCAGATCGGCATCTCGCCGGCCACCGGACAGCCGGGCGCGGTCAACGTCATGTCGATCGCCACGTTCCGGTCGTCGTCGATATCGACGCGGTAGATGAGGCCGAGTTCGTAGATATCGACTGGAATCTCCGGGTCGTAGACGGATTTCAACGCGCCGACGATATCGTTCGTCAGGCGTTCGATCTCCTCGGGCGGGATCGAGATCGCGGCGCCAGTCTCGGCTTGCGCGGCGGGCGCATCGTCGGTCGTATCTTCGGCCGTCACGAGAAGAACTCCTGCGCTTTCCTCAAGCCTTCGACGAGGCGATCGGCATCGTCGGTCGTGTTGTAGAGCCCGAAGGATGCCCTGCATGTGGAGGTCGCGCCGAAGCGCTTCAAGAGCGGCTGCGCGCAGTGGGTCCCGGCACGGACGGCGATACCGTAGCGATCGAGTACCGTGGAGATGTCGTGCGCGTGGGCGCCTTCGACCTCGAAGGAGAAGATCGCACCCTTGCCCGGCGCGTTGCCGATGACGCGGACGCCGTTCAGCTGACGCAGCAATTCGTGCGCATAGATGCCGACCGCGTGCTCGTGGGATCGAACGGCGTCTCGGCCCAAGGTCTCGACATAGTCGATCGCGTGGCCGAGACCGATGGCCTGCGCGATGGGCGGTGTGCCGGCCTCGAAGCGGTGCGGCGCGTGATTGTAGGTTACGTCGTCCAACGACACCGTCTCGATCATCTCGCCGCCGCCGTTGAACGGTCGCATGTCGTTGAGGAGATCCTCGCGCCCCCACAGGACGCCGACTCCCGACGGCGCATAGAGCTTGTGAGGCGAGACCGCGTAGAAATCGCAGCCGATATCCTGTACATCGACGATCTCGTGGACCGCGCCTTGGCAACCGTCGATGAGCGTTGGAATTCCGCGCTCGCGCGCGATACGGCACACCTCCTTCACGGGCACGACGGTGCCGAGGACGTTGGACATGTGCGTGATCGCAATGAACTTGGTGCGCTCGGTCAGCGCCGCCTCGAACGCATCGAGCGAGAACACGCCGTCATCGTCCACGTCGACCCACTTCAATACGCAACCCTGCCGCTCCCGCAGGAAATGCCACGGCACGATATTGGCGTGGTGCTCCATGGTGGTGAGGACGATCTCGTCGCCCTCCCCCAGGCGCGGCATCGCATAGGAATGCGCGACGAGGTTGATGCCTTCGGTCGCGTTTCGCGTGAAGATGATTTCGTTGGGTGATGCGGCGTTGAGGAAGGTCTGCACCTTGCCGCGCGCCCACTCGTAGCGATCTGTCGCGAGGTTCGAAAGGTAATGCAAGCCTCGGTGAACGTTCGCGTACTCCGCTTCATAGACATGCGTCACGGCGTCGATGACCGCGCTCGGCTTTTGCGCCGAAGCTGCGCTGTCGAGGAAAGTCAGCGGCTTGCCGTGCACCGTCGTCGACAGGATCGGGAAGTCCCGCCGCACGGCCTCGACATCGAAGGCCGGGGCATCGGAGGCGTGTGCGAGGCTCATGCGGTGGCTCGCTCGGCCAACCACGCCTCGGCACGTGCGGAGAAGACGGCGCGCAGGGCTTCGCTCTCGACCGCTTCGATAGCCTCCTCGATGAAGCCCGCAACGAGCAGCGACTCGGCTTCCTTCTGCGGGATGCCGCGCGCCATCAGATAGAAGAGATGGTCCGCGTCGATCTGCCCGCACGTCGCGCCGTGCGCACAGAGGACGTCGTCGGCGTAGATCTCCAGCTCCGGCTTCGCATCGAACTCCGCTTCGTCAGATAAGAAGAGCGCGCGTGACATCATCTGGCCGTCAACCTTCTGCGACTTCGGCGGCACGACGATCTTGCCCTGGAAGACGCCACGGCTGCGGTCTTCGAGAACGGTCGCGAACGTTTCTCGGCTGACGCCATGCGGAGCCGCGTGCTGGACCACCAGCGATACGTCGGCGTGTTGGCGATCCCGCAGGAGGCTGACCCCGGCGAGCTTCAGGTCCGCATACTCGCCGGTAATCCGCACGCCGATCTGGTGGCGCACGACCTTACCGCCGATCTGCAGACCGAAATGGTCCAGCGACGCATGGGCACCCAGCGTGACGAGGAGCGCGTTGAGATGGACCGCGCCCGCACCCTCCGCCTGGAGGCTACGGTGACGCAGGGTGGCACCATCGCCTACATGCGCCTCGGTCACGTGGTTCGCGGAGTAGCCGATACCGGCCGGACCCTCGAACGTCTCCACCATCTCGGCAGACGCACCGTCTTCGAGCACGACGACGTTGCGCGCGTAGACGGCAGCGGCCTCGCCCGTGAAGATGTGCGCCACGTGAAGCGGCGTCGTCAGTTCGACGCCGGTGGGTATGCGAAGAACCACACCGTCCGTCATGAACGCCGTATTCAGCGACATCGGGCTTTGCTCGCCGATATCGCCAAGCTCGCCGATACGAGAGGCAAGCCCCTGGCGCTCCCCGTTCAGGAGATCGGCCGTCCGGGCGATTTCCACGCCCTCCGGTAAACGGGATTGCGCCGCATCAAAATGGCCGTTCACGAACACCGCGCGGTCGGCATAGATGCCGTCGAGGTCCGTCGACTTGGCGTCGGCGGGGCCGGCAAGAGGCAGCACATCTTGAAGGGACTGACGGATGTCGGTCCACTTCCAAGTCTCCAACCGGCGGTGCGGCAAGCCGAGATCGGCAAAGATATCGGCGGCGGCGGCGCGCATGTCCTGCGCCCAGCCTTTGGCTTCGCCGGTTCCGCTCTGCGTCTTGAACGCTTCGATAAGCGCATCTTCGACCGGCGTGCGGGCGATCTTCAGGTTCGGAGTGGCCATAGCGTGATCCCTCAGGCCGCGTCTTCGAGATAGTCGGCATAGCCGACCGCCTCGAGATCGAGTGCGAGGTCCTTGTCGCCCGAATGGACGATCCGACCGGCGGACAGCACGTGGACGTGGTCCGGTACGATGTAGTCCAGCAGCCGCTGATAGTGCGTGATGACGAGGAAGGACCGGCCCGTGCCGCGCAACGCGTTCACGCCGTCCGCCACGACCTTCAGAGCGTCGATGTCGAGGCCGGAATCCGTCTCGTCGAGCACGCACATCTTGGGCTCGAGAAGTGCCATCTGGAGGATCTCGTTGCGCTTCTTCTCCCCCCCAGAGAAGCCGACATTAAGCGGCCTCTTCAGCATCTCGGGGCGAATGCCGAGCTTCTCGGCGGCAGTCTTCACGAGACGCATGAAGTCCGGCGTCGTCAGCGGGTCTTCGCCGCGCTGCTTGCGCTGCGAGTTCAGCGCTGCCTTCAGGAACGTCATCGTCGCGACGCCTGGAATCTCGAGCGGGTACTGGAAGGCGAGGAAAAGGCCAGCCGCCGCGCGCTCGTCCGCACCCATCTCGAGAAGATCGACACCGTCCAGCGACACCGAGCCTTCGGTCACCTCATAGTCCTCACGTCCGGCAAGAACGTAGGACAGCGTCGATTTACCCGACCCGTTCGGACCCATGATCGCATGGACCTCGCCGTCGCCGATCGTCAGGTCGATCCCTTTGAGGATCTGCGCGCCGGGCTCGCCATCTTCCTCGGCGATGCGGGCGTGGAGGTTCTTGATCTCTAGCATACTGTCTGTCCTGAACTCGATCTTGTGTCGGAGAAGCGGTCGTTAGCCCACGCTACCTTCGAGAGAAATTCCGATCAGCCGCTGCGTCTCGGCCATAAATTCCATCGGCAATTGCTGGATCACCTCACGGGCGAAGCCGTTGACGATGAGCGCGATCGCTTCCTCTTCGGGGATGCCGCGCTGCATGCAATAGAAGAGCTGATCGTCGGCGATCTTCGAGGTCGTCGCCTCGTGCTCCACGACCGCCGTTGCGTTCTTCGACTCGATATAGGGCACGGTGTGTGCACCGCATTCGTCGCCGATGAGGAGGCTGTCGCAGTTCGTGAAGTTGCGCGCGCCGGATGCCTTCCGGTGCATCGAAACGAGCCCTCGATAGGTGTTCTCCGAACGCCCGGCCGAGATGCCCTTCGAGATGATCTTCGACGTCGTGTTCTTGCCGAGATGGACCATCTTCGAGCCGCTATCGACCTGCTGACGCCCGTTCGAGATGGCGATCGAATAGAACTCGCCGCGCGAATTGTCGCCGCGCAGGATGCAGGACGGGTACTTCCAGGTAATCGCCGATCCGGTCTCGACCTGGGTCCAGGAAATCTTGGAGTTCCGTCCGCGGCAATCGCCGCGCTTGGTCACGAAGTTGTAGACGCCGCCGACGCCCTCCGCATCGCCCGGATACCAGTTCTGCACGGTGGAGTATTTAATCTCGGCATCATCGTGCGCGATGAGCTCGACCACGGCAGCATGAAGCTGGTTCTCGTCGCGCATCGGCGCCGTGCAGCCCTCGAGATAGCTCACATAGGAGCCCTCCTCGGCGATGATCAGCGTACGCTCGAACTGGCCGGTCTCCTTCTCGTTGATCCGGAAGTAGGTCGACAGCTCCATCGGGCAGCGCACACCCTTCGGAATGTAGACGAACGACCCGTCGGTGAAGACGGCCGCGTTCAGCGCCGCATAGTAGTTGTCGCCCTGTGGCACGACCGAGCCGAGATACTTCTTGATCAGTTCGGGATGCGAATGCATCGCCTCCGAGATCGAGCCGAAGATCACACCCGCCTTCGCCAGCTCCGCCTTGAACGTGGTGACGACCGACACGCTGTCGAAGACGGCATCGACCGCGACCTTACGCTGCTCGACGCCGGCCAGCATTTCCTGCTCGCGCAACGGGATCCCCAGCTTCTCATAGGTGCGCAGCAGCTCGGGATCGACCTCGTCGAGGCTCTTCGGCCCGACCTTCTTCACGGGCGCCGCGTAGTAGTGGAGCGCCTGAAGGTCGAGCTCGGGGTACTCGACCTTGGCCCAGTTCGGCGGCGTCATCTTCAAGAAGCGCTGATAGGCCTCCAGACGCCAGTCGAGCATCCACCCGGGCTCACCCTTCTTCGCCGAGATCAGGCGAATGATGTCCTCGTTCAGGCCTTTCGGGGCCTTGTCCATCTCGATTTCGGTCGTGAAGCCATACTTGTACTTGTCGACGTCGATGGCGCGAACCTGCTCGATCGTTTCCTGGACTGCCGGCATCGGACTCTCCCTTGGTGCGGGGCGGACCCCGCGAATATATCGGTATCAGGCCGCAAGGCCCGTCGGTTGACTGGCTGCCAGAGGCAGCACGATCTCTCTCCAGGCGGCGACGAAGCGTTCGGCCTCCGCCCGCGTCGTCTCCCGCCCCAGGCTGATCCGCACGGCGCCTCGCGCGCGTGCATCGCTCCAGCCCATGGCGCTGAGTACGTGGCTCGGGGCGACCTTTCCGGACGAGCAGGCCGCGCCGGCGCTGAGGGAAATGCCGGCCAAGTCGAAGGCGATCAACAAGGTCTGCGCATCGGCGCCCGGCACCGCGACACAGATCGTATTCGGCAACCGCTCGGCTGACCGCGCAGCGATGACCGTTGTCGGAGATATGGCGACGATCGACGATTCGATCCAGTCCCGAAGCGTCCGCATTTCGCCATCGCCGAACCCGGCGCTCGCGACTTCGGCCGCGCCAGCGCCGAACCCAGCGATGGCCGCGACGTTCTCCGTCCCGCCCCGGCGGTGGCGCTCCTGACCGCCACCGCGAAGGAGCGGGGCGACACGGAGCGCATCGTCTCGCACGATCAGCGCCCCGGCGCCTTTCGGGCCGCCAAGCTTGTGCGCGGAGATGGTGACAGCGTGGGCGCCGTAATCGAGCGGGTTGGCGGCCACGCGTCCGAACGTCTGGACGCTATCGGAATGCCAGACGAGCCCCCGGCGTGCCGCCACTTCGCCGATCTCGGCGAGCGGCTGCACGACACCCGTCTCGTTGTTCGCGGACATGACGCTGATGAGGGTACCAGCGGGCACAGTCTCAAGCGACGCGAGGTCCACGAGGCCCTCCTCGTCGACGGGAAGGATGGCGACGTCTTCACGGACTAGGCGAACCGCATCGTGCTCGACGGCGCTCACGGCGACTGGACCCGCCCATCCGAGAAGCACGGTCGCATTGGCTTCCGTTCCGCCGGAGGTGAAGACGATCGCCTCAGCGGGGACCCCGGCAAGCGCAGCGATCTCAGCCCGCGCGTTCTCGACGAGGCGTCGCGCTTCTCGTCCATCCGCATGGATGGACGAAGGGTTGCCCACGAGCGCCATCGCCTCGCACATCGCCTCACGCGCGACTGTGCGAAGCGGCGCCGTCGCGTTGTAGTCGAGATAGGCGCGGGGGGCGGACACGCGGGACGAAACTCCAGTTTAGAACTATTCCAAACTTCTAGGGAGCGGGTTGCGACCGGTCAAGACGGATCGGGTGTCGCACGACGGCCGCTTTCGGCCATTGCGTTGCAGGTGCCGCGACTTAGCTATAGGAGCAGCGACGGCCATGCGATGCCGCCATTCGTACCAGGCGGCACCGGGCCATACTCAATCCAGGGACACATCATGCCTGAAGTCATCTTCGCCGGACCCGACGGCCGGCTGGAGGGGCGGTTCCATCCCGCCAAGAAGAAGAATGCGCCGATCGCGCTGATCCTCCATCCGCATCCCCAGTTCGGTGGGTCGATGAACAATCAGATCTGCTATCAGCTCTATTACGGCTTCGCGAAGCGTGGGTTCGCCGCCCTCCGGTTCAATTTCCGGGGTGTCGGCCGAAGCCAAGGTGCGTTCGACCACGGCGATGGAGAACTGGCCGACGCGGCTGCGGCGCTCGACTGGGCGCAGACCATCATGCCCGATTCGCGCGGCACCTGGATCGCCGGCTTCTCGTTCGGCGCTTGGATCGGCATGCAGCTCCTCATGCGGCGTCCGGAAGTCGAGGGCTTCATGTCGATCTCGGCGCAGCCCAACATCTACGACTTCACGTTCCTCGCGCCCTGCCCGTCCTCGGGCGCCTTCTTCCACGGCGCCAGCGACAACGTCTCGCCCCACTCCACGGTGCTCGACTTGATGGGCAAGGTGAAGTCGCAGAAGGGCATCACGATCGATCAGCGTGTGATCCCCGGTGCGAACCACTTCTTCGAGAACAAGGTGGACGATCTGATGGAGAACGTTCGCGAGTATCTGAACGGCGAGCTTGGCCCCGACGAGCAACTCGCACGCGAAGAAGCCGAGTAGACGAGCCTATTGCGCGCTTGCGTATGCGAGCGCGCATCGGTTCGAGAATAGGCATCGGGGGAGATGGTGCCGCATGCCGGATTCGAACCAGCGACCTACGCATTACGAATGCGTTGCTCTACCAACTGAGCTAATGCGGCTTACCGCGACGGGCATTCATTGCCTTGCCGCGAACGGTGGCAGCACATAGCCGCCACGCGCTCGTTTGACAAGCGTCAGTCTCGATCTGCGGCGTCTATGATGCCGATGCGGATGCGGCAGGTGCCGACGGCGCCTTGGTGTCGGCGATAATCGCGTCTTCCACCACCGTCGTATCGTCGTCGATGGCGTCCGGTCGGCGCGTCGCGGTGAGCGACAGGAAGGCGTCCGGGCGGCCGCCATCGTCGAGCAGCAGGCCTTCACTTGCCTCGGGCGGTCTACGCCAGCGGAAGGCATCCACTTCGCCCGTCGCCGGAGAGATCGGCGCCCAGACGTCGCTCACGATATCACCAGCGACCCAGGCCGGATCCGCCTTCGCACTGAGGGCGCGAGACAGCCATTCGCGGGCCGCGCCGGTGTCGCCCTTCTCCATTTCCTCGATATGCGACATCAGCATGCAGTCACGACGCGATGGTCCGCGCTCGATGAGCGGGCGCAGCGCATCACGCGCGCCCCCCCAGTTCTTCGCCTCGATGGCGGCGCGAGCAATCGCGATGTCGCCCTCGTCGCTGACGCTCATCATCCGCGCCAGCGTGCGAACGCGCTCCAGCCGGTCGCTTGCCGAATCGCCGGCACGAGCGTGCGCATAGACGTCGGCGAGCTCGTAATGCGGCTCCTTGATCCACGTCGTCTCGACGATCTTCGTCGCACGCTTCACGTCGCCCGAACGAGATGCCTGCCGCCCGGCGACCAGTGCGGCCGGGATGAGATCGGGCGCGAGTTGATGCGCTTCGTTAGCGAGGTTCGCCGCCTGCTCGGGATCGTTCGACTCGAGATGTATCGCCTCCGCCGTTAGGAGGGCAGCGCGATGCCGCCGCGCGGTTTCCCGGTCGACGGTCTTCGCGGCCGATAGCTTTGTCAGTGTTTCGAGGGCGGCATCCCAGTCCGCATTGCGGCACTGCGCTTCATAGACCGCGCGGCCGGCCCAAGGCAGGCCCGATTGAATCTTCGAAGCCTCAAGCGCGAACCGTTCGGCCATCTTGCGATCACCAACGCGCTTCGCCTCGACATAGAGACCGCGAAGGCCAAGCGTACGTGTCTCGGGGTTCTCCAGCATCGAGCGGAATGCGCTTGCGGCGGCGTCCCCGTCTCCGGTCAACTGAGCCGTCTGCGCTTTGAGGAGCAGGGCGAGCGGCTCGTCGGGAACGAGGCGCTGCGCCTGCGAACTGGCCGACTGCGCCCGCCCGACATTGCCCGCGCCGATGGCGAGAAGCCCTTCGCGGACAGCGGAAAGGCTCTTGCGATGCCGCCTGCGAGAGAACGCGCGCGAGACCGATTTTGGCGCGCGAAAGATGGATTTGACAAGGCTCCATACCACCAGGGCGAGAACGATCAGCAACGCGAGCGCCGCCAGGGCGATGCCGATATCGAGGTTGACGACTTCCCCCAGCCACTCGATCTGGACCGAACCCGGGCGGCCTCGCAGCCACAGGATGCCCGCCGCGCCGAGCGCGACGAAAACGAAAAGAAGAAGAACCGCGATCATACGTCACCCACCGGCGCGAAGCGCGTCGCCGCGATACCTGTCGCGATCCGCTCTAGCCTAGCCATTGTCGCTCGCCCCTTCGGCCATCTGGTCGGCCAATACGGCATCGGCGGTGTCGCGCAGCGCACGCTCGATGCCGAGGCGCAGTTGGGCGGCTTTTCCCCAGTCCTCCGTAGCATCGCGCGAAGCCTCCGGCAGGCGCTGCCACGCGAGGACGGCGCGGTCGAGGGCGCCGGAATCGAGATGCCGGGAGATCTGGGCGACAAGCGCACTCGGCTCGTCCCCCTCACCTGGGTCTGAGGGTGCGATATCGATCAGCGAACGGGCGCCGGCAAAAATGCCGGCCACGCCGCTCGACGCTTCCGAGCGGACGGCCGCCCGCCGCGCGTCGCTGGCGAGCCCTGACCAGTCGGCTTCCAATTCGCTACGCGTTGCCACGCCAGTGGCAGCTCCGACGTTGAGGACATTGCGCGTCGACTCCGGCACGAGGCCCGACGATGTCAGTGTTTCGAGATAGGTTGCATAGGGCGTTCCGCGATCGACGGACGTCTGCAGACCGGCTAGCGCAACGGCCGCTATGGCGCGTTCGCGGTCGCCTGGTGCGTCGATACGGCCGGAGACGCTATCGATCTCGTTGCCGAGCGCAAAGACCGAGCCGGAGAGATCATCGATGCGCGTGTCGATCGCCTGGAGGGACTCTTGCGTCGTCGCGCCGGAGGCCTGAAGCGTATCGACCGTAGCGGCTATGTCGCCCACCGATGCCTGAACACCGTCGATCTGCGCAGCCAACTCGTCCGTCCGCGCGGTCAGCTCGTCGAGCGAGCCGGAGACGGCGCCGGCCTGATTATCGATCTCACCGGACATCGCGTCGATACGCTCGCCTAGGGACGAGCGTGCGTCACGCAAGCCGGCTTCGATGGCGGTGATACCTTCCGACAGCTGACCGACCTGCGCATCGATCTCGGCGACGGCCGATGCGGTAGCGAACGCATCGGTATCGACGGGTGCGACGGCGTTCACCTCGGCGCGAAGTTCGCTCAAAGCCGCGTCCAGATCGGCGAGATCGGTCGAGGGTCCCGCGTCCGCGATGCTCACCGGTCGAGCACTCTCGAGGGCTTCGATACGGGCGACGAGCGTTTCGTCGATCGGCGCGGGAGTGCCGTCGGTCGACGCCGCGACTTCAGCCTGCACCGCAGCCAATTGTGTTTGAAGCTCGCTGACCGTCGTCGTCAGTCCGGTCGGATCGGACGCGGCGGGGAGCGCATCCAGCCGGTTCGACTGCGTCGCCAGCTCGACCTCCAACGCGGCAAGCGCTTCCTGGAGGGGTGCCGTATCGGTCTCGGCGATGACCGGCAGGTCGGCGAATCGGGTCTCGATAGCGCCAAAGCGGGCATCGAGCGCTTCCGTATCGATCGGCTCCTGGGTCTCGAGCGACGCAAGACGGGCCTGCATCGTCTCGATCTGCGCGACAAGTTCGTCCTCATCGCCCGACAAAGCGGACAAAGCCCAAAGAAGGCCCGCGCCTACGACACCGCCGAGAACGGCGGCAAGGAGGAGCGGACCCATGCCGGGGCCAGACGAGTGGGATTTCGCGGCAGGAGGCGTGCGCCCATCGTTGCCACCCGACCGCTGCGCGGGCGCTGCGGGTGACGCAGGCTTCGTCGCGCCGCCGGTTGCAGGCGACGGTGTGGAGGCCGCCGAGCGCGTAGGCGCCGCCGAAGTCGACGTCGTACCGGCCGAGGGCTTCGTTTCCGCCGTCGTTGTCGAAGGCTCAGCCGCTGATGATTTCGCTGGGTCGGCGCTTTTCGCACTCACGGCGGCGGTGGCGCTCGACGCCTTCCCGGCTGCTGGGGAGACGTCGGGCTTCGTTGAGGCTGCCGGGGCAGTGGTCGCGCCTGTTCCAGGCCCGGTCTTCGTCGGCGTTGACTTAGCATCGGACGCCGGTGCGACGGGCTTGTCGGCGGGCTTCGGCGACCCTGAATCGGACGTCTTGGCCGACTTGGACACGTCCTGCGCGCGACCTTCTATCGTGGGCGGAGGGCCTGACCGCTTCATGATCGGAGGTGCTCCCTTCCGACCGTTTCCGCCGCTGGACGCCATACCATTCTCCCATCCCGCTCGGGCGATTCTCGCCGCGCGGCCACTGCGCCGCGCGCGGCGTTAAAAGTCAACGCGGTACAAAACGCACCACGCCTCGATCATAGGCGTTAAATGATCCACCGACCAAGCGGTTCAATCGCGTCGTCAGATCGCATCCAGCGCATTCAGTAGCGCGGTCTCGTTTGGACGCGCCGCGGCGACCGCGAGCGGTCGCAAGCGGGCCGACAGCGCGGCGCGAACGGCGTCGGACAACGCCAGGATCCGAAGGCTGCCAGGTATAGCGATCCCGGAAACCGCTTCGGCGAAGGCCATGGCCGAGCGGGGGGAATAAAGCAGCACGGCGTCGAATGCGCCGCCGGAGAGTTCGGTCAGGATAGCGCCAGGGAGCGGCTGGATGCGCATCTCGTAGCACGGCGCCGTAACGACCTCGAACCCATCGTCGCCCAAGCGCTCGGCGAGATCGCCGGTTCGGTCGACGCCGCAAGGGTAGAGCAGCGGCCCGTCAGCCTTGTCGGCCGTTGACCGTACGAGCGCCGCAAGCGCTGCCGCATCTCCGTCCGCGATACGAATGTCCTCGAAACCTAGCGCTTCGGCCGCGCGCCCCGTCGTGCGCCCTACGACGAAGCAGGGGATGCCCTTAGGCACCGTTCGAGGAAGGAGGTTCGCGGCATTGCGGCTGGTCAGGAGAACGGCCTGCCAAAGGCGGTGCGGCACCTCCGGCGTTCGCTGGTGGAGCGTCAGCACGGGCGCGATGACGGAGACGTGCTCCCTCAGCGACAGCGCGTGCGCCGTCCGTTCGGCATCGGCCAAAGGTCGTGTGACGAGGACGCGCGCCATCGTTCAAAGCAGATCGACATGTCCCTGCGCTTCCGTGCGCAGTTCGGCACCGGACGTAGCCGCCTTGGCGATGGAGCCGCCCGCGGGTGCCTCCCACCATCGCTCGAAGACCTGCGCTCCATCGGTCGTGAGAACGAGTGCGCGAAATCGTACGCGGCTCGCATCGACGATGGCATGAGCCGCGACAGGGGTATGGCACGACCCACCGAGGGCACCGAGGAAGCTTCGCTCTACCGATAGCGAGAGTTCGGAGTCCGCATCGTTGATGGATCGGCAAATGGCTTTGCTGGACGCGTCGTCCGCGCGGATTTGCAGGCAGATCGTGCCTTGGCCCGGCGACGGCGGAAACTCGTCGATGTCCAGTAGGGCGGCGGCTTGGTCGAGGAGATCGAGGCGGCGGAGACCTGCGCCGGCCAGCAGGGTGGCGTGCATCTCGCCCGCCTCTAGTTTTCGCAGCCGCGTTCCGACGTTTCCACGCAGGAGAACGGTGCGGATGTCGGGCCGCATCCGTTTTAGCAGCGCCTCGCGTCGCAGCGACGCCGTCCCAACGATCGCGTCCTGCGGCAGTCCCGCGATGTTGTCCGCGTGGGGGCTGATGAGGGCGTCCCGGACGTCTTCTCGCGGCAGGGCTGCGGCCAGCGCGAGCTCGGCCGGCATCTCCGTCTCTACGTCCTTCGCCGAATGGACGGCGATGTCGATGCGCTTCTCGATGAGTGCGGCCTCGATCTCCTTCGTGAAAAGCTCCTTGCCGCCGACGTCGCGCAGCGCGACGTCCTGGATCCTGTCGCCGGACGTACGGATGATGACGACTTCGATGGCATCGACCGGCCACCCCTCCACCGCGGCGATGCGCGCGCGGGTTTCTGAAGCCTGCGCGAGAGCAAGCGGACTGCCTCGGGTCCCGATGCGAAGTTGCGTGCTGGCGGAGCTGGTCGTCACAGGGCGTGTCCGGCTGAGGGGAGTGCGTGGGTCGACGCGTGACCCCTCCATGCGATATCCGCTGGGCGCGGACAACCGGTGCTGGGGTTCGCGGTTGCTCACATCATGAAAGTGCTCCGCCATCGTGCTGCGTGTTCTTGGCATCGAAACCAGCTGCGACGAGACGGCGGTGGCCGTCGTGGGACGCGATACGGATGGAGCGCCCCGTCTCTTGTCGAGCCTCGTTCGCAGTCAGGACGAGCACGCGCTCTATGGCGGCGTGGTCCCCGAGATCGCGGCGCGGGCCCATGTCGATGTGCTCGACACGATGGTGGAAGCGGCCCTTGAGGCGGCCGGAACGTCGCTCGATGATATCGACGCCGTCGCCGCTACCGCCGGGCCCGGCCTGATGGGCGGTCTCATCGTGGGGCTGACAACGGCGAAAGCGTTGGCTCTGGGGGCGGCCAAGCCCTTCCTCGCCATCAACCATCTCGAAGGTCACGCCCTAACCGTCGGGCTGACCGACCGCGTGGCGCCGCCCTATCTCCTGTTGCTGGTTTCGGGCGGACATACACAGACGCTCGCGGTCCTCGACGTTGGCGACTATCGCCGGATCGGCACGACGGTGGACGACGCGTTGGGCGAGGCCTTCGACAAGGCGGCGAAGCTGCTCGGTCTTGGGTACCCCGGTGGCCCGGCCGTCGAGAGAGCGGCGCGCGGCGGCGATGCGAAGCGGTTCTCACTCCCGCGCCCGATGGTCGGCCGCAGCGAGCCGCACTTCTCGTTCAGCGGTCTGAAGACGGCATTGCGCCTTGCGGCGGAGAAGGCGGCACCGCTGACGGATGGCGATGTGTCGGACCTCTGCGCCGCGTTCGAGCGTACCGTGGCCGAAGCGGTGGTGGACCGGACACGGCGGGCCATCGATCTGTTCGCGGCCGAGGCGGGCTTCCCGCCCTCGGCGCTCGTCGTCGCGGGCGGCGTGGCGGCCAACGCCCGCATCCGCACCGAACTCTTTGCACTGGCGGAGGATTGGGCGATGCGCTTCGTCGTGCCACCGGTCAGTTTGTGCGGAGACAACGCAGCGATGATCGCCTGGGCCGGGCTCGAGCGTTTCTCGCGGGGAGAACGGCACGGCCTCGACGCCGCGCCCCGCGCCCGCTGGCCGCTTGACGAGGCCAGCGCAAAACCTGGCGCCAAAGCGTGAGGAACGGGAAGGGGCTGGCCGTCATAGGCATGCCTCGCTAAAGACGCTGCAGACGAAAGGGACATTGCGATGCTGTTTGCCGTCACCTGCAAGGACAGGCCGGACCACGAGAGCGTGCGGAGGGATAACCGCCCGGCGCATGTCGGCTGGCTCTCCAACGACGCCGTGAAGATCCACGCCGCCGGCCCTCTTCTCAGCGACGATGGCGAGCGCATGGTCGGCAGCCTCCTCATCGTGGATGCCCCCGACGAGGTCGCCCTGCGCGCTGAACTCGCCAACGACCCTTACGCGAAAGCTGGCCTCTTCGAGAGCGTGAGCGTGTCGCGCTGGAAGTGGGTCGTCGGTGCGCCGGAGGGCGTTTAGGCGCGTGAACTACTGGCTCTTCAAGTCCGAGCCGAGCACCTGGTCGTGGGACGATCAGGTCGCGAGAAGCAGCGATGGCGAGGAATGGGACGGGGTCCGCAATCACCTCGCCAAGAACAATATGCTGGCCATGAAGGTCGGTGATCTCGGCTTCTTCTACCATTCGATGTCGGAGAAGGCGGTCGTCGGCGTCGTCCGCGTCCTGCGCGAAGCACATCCTGATTCCACGGATCCGGACGGCAAGTGGATGTGCGTCGACATCGAGGCCGTCGCCCCCCTGCCCCGCCCGGTCACGCTCGCCGAGGTGAAGGCGACACCGGCGCTGCACGAAACTGCACTGGTGCGGACGAGCCGGCTGTCGGTCCAGCCCGTGGAGGCCGACGCCTTCGCTATGATCTGCGCAATGGGCAAGCTCGACCCAAGCGGGCTCTAGCAAGCCTACGACCAAAGGCGGACTGCGCTCTCCTCGCGGCCCGGCTAAAGAGGTTCAAACAAAAAACGATACGGCCCCTCCATTCCGAACACGGGCGCCGTGACGAGGGAAAACGCCATGTCCGACTCCGCCCAGCCCTCCGCGCCCCTTTATCCCGTGCCCGAGGCCTGGGCCCAGCGCGCCCTCGTCAAGGCCGACGACTACGCCGAAATGTACCGGCGTTCGGTGGAGGATCGCGAGGCGTTCTGGGCCGAGCAGGGGCGGCGGATCGACTGGATCAAGCCCTTTACCAAGGTCGAGAACGTCTCCTACGCGCCGGGCAACGTTTCGATCAAATGGTACGAGGACGGCACGCTCAACGTCTCCGCCAACTGCATCGACCGACACCTCGCGACCCGAGGCGACCAGACGGCGATCATCTTCGAGGGCGACGACCCCTCGGTCGATGCGCATATCACCTACAACCAGCTTCACGAGCAGGTCTGCCGCTTCGCCAACGTGCTGAAGGCGCGGGGCGTGAAGAAGGGTGACCGCGTCACGATCTACATGCCGATGATCCCGGAAGCGGCCTACGCGATGCTGGCCTGCGCGCGGATCGGCGCGGTCCATTCGATCGTCTTCGGCGGCTTCTCGCCGGACGCGCTGGCCGGACGCATCAATGATTGCCAGTCCACCTTCGTCATCACCGCCGACGAGGGCAAGCGCGGCGGTCGAACGGTGCCGCTCAAGAAGAACGTCGACGAAGCGCTGACCCTGGCCCCAGGTGTCGAGACCGTCCTCGTCGTGCGCCACACCAGCGGCGACGTCGCCTTCGATGCCGACCGGGACGTGTGGTGGCATGAAGCCTCGGCCAGTGTCGACGCCGTTTGCGAGCCGGAGGAGATGAGCGCGGAAGACCCGCTCTTCATCCTCTACACGTCCGGCTCGACCGGCCAACCGAAGGGCGTGCTGCACACGACGGGCGGCTATCTCACCTTCGCGTCCCTCACGCACCGCACCATCTTCGACTATCAGGATGGCGACATCTATTGGTGCACGGCCGATGTCGGCTGGGTGACGGGGCACAGCTACATCGTCTACGGCCCCCTCGCCAACGGCGCGACGACGCTGATGTTCGAGGGCGTGCCGACATACCCCTCCCCGTCCCGCTTCTGGGACGTGTGCGAGAAGCATAAGGTCAACACTTTCTACACCGCCCCCACCGCCATCCGCGCGCTGATGGGCGCGGGCGACGACCATGTGCGCTCGGCCAATCTGTCTTCGCTTCGCCTCTTGGGTTCGGTCGGCGAGCCGATCAACCCGGAGGCCTGGGACTGGTACTACCGCGTCGTCGGCAACGAGAATTGCCCGATCGTCGATACCTGGTGGCAGACGGAAACGGGCGGCATCCTCATCTCGCCCCTCCCCGGCGCTACGCCGCTGAAGCCCGGCTCGGCGACGAACCCGTTCTTCGGCGTCGTTCCGGAGATCGTGGACGACAAGGGTACGGTCCTCGAAGGCGAGACGAGCGGCAATCTCGTCATCGCGAAATCCTGGCCGGGGCAGATGCGCACCGTCTACGGGGATCACGCCCGCTTCGAGCAGACCTATTTCTCGACCTATCCGAACAAGTACTTCACCGGCGATGGCTGCCGCCGCGACGCTGACGGCTACTACTGGATCACCGGCCGCGTCGACGACGTCATCAACGTTTCCGGCCACCGGATGGGAACGGCCGAAGTCGAGAGCGCCCTCGTCGCGCACGACACGGTGTCGGAGGCGGCCGTCGTCGGCTATCCGCACGACATCAAGGGTCAGGGTATCTACGCCTACGTCACCCTGATGGGCGGAGAAGAGCCGTCGGACGATCTGAAGAAGGCGCTCGTCACCTGGGTGCGCAAGGAGATCGGCCCGATCGCCAGTCCAGACAAGATCCAGTTCGCTCCCGGCCTGCCCAAGACCCGGTCCGGCAAGATCATGCGACGCATCCTGCGCAAGATCGCCGAGGACGAGTTCGGCAATCTCGGCGATACCTCGACTCTCGCCGACCCGGCCGTCGTCGACGACCTCATCGCGAACCGGCAGAACAAGCGCCGTTAGCGTTGGTCGGTATCGCCGTGAGGTAAGCGCCATGGCACGCCATTAAGCGTCTTCGAGGCTTTCGCTCGCATTCCGACTCATCCGCCCGCAAAATCGTGTCGCAACGGCACACATGCGCGCGGATACGATGACGAACCGTTTACCATACCGGACCGACCATCGACCCGAGATCGACGGCCTGCGGGCCTTGGCCGTCCTGCCGGTCATCCTCTTTCACGCCGGCGTGCCCGGGTTTGGCGGAGGCTATGTGGGGGTCGACGTCTTCTTCGTCATCTCCGGCTATCTCATCACGCGGCTCATCCTCGCGGATCTGGAAGCCGGCCGCTTCTCGCTCCTGTCGTTCTACGAGCGGCGGGCCCGGCGCATCCTGCCAGCTCTCTTCGTCATGATCCTCGCCTGCATCCCGTTCGCGATGTTGTGGATGCTGCCGGCGGAATTCAAGGACTTCTCGCAAAGCCTTATCGCCGTTTCCCTTTTCGCGTCCAACGTCCTCTTCTGGCGTGAGACTGACTACTTCTCGACCGCTGCCGAGGAGAAGCCGCTTCTCCACACTTGGAGCCTGGCGGTCGAGGAGCAGTACTACCTCCTCTTCCCGCTCTTCCTCATTCTGGCCTGGCGGTTCGGGCGCGATCCGGTCTTCTACGTAACTGCCGCCCTCGCCCTCGTCAGCTTCGCCCTGGCGGAGCTAGGCGCGCGATACGCGCCCGACGCGACGTTCTACCTGCCGCACGGTCGAGCGTGGGAATTGCTCGCCGGATCACTCTGCGCCTTTGCCCAGCCTCGTCTTCGCAGCCGCGCATATGACGGTCTCGCCGCGCTCGGCATCGCCCTCATCGTCGGCGCGGTCATGCTCTTCGACAGCGCGACGCCCATGCCGTCGGCCTACGCCTTGGCGCCGGTGGGAGGAGCAGCTCTCGTCATCCTCTTCGCACGCTCGGACACGTTCAGCGGACGGGCTCTCGGGACGCCGATCCTCGTCGGCATCGGCCTTATCAGCTACAGCGCCTATCTCTACCACTACCCCATCTTCGCCTTCGCCCGCCTTCGTGGCCTCCCGGTAGACTCTCTTGCATTCATGCTGGCGCTCAGCGTCTTCGCGCTAGTAGTGGGTTGGATGAGTTGGCGGTTCGTCGAGCGACCGTTCCGCTACGAAGCCGGCCGTTCGACCAAACCGCTGCTGCCCGGCCGCACGCCCGTCCTCGCGGCCTCGGGTGCCTTCGCCGCCCTCATTCTCTCGCTGGGCTTCGTCGGCAGTAGTACGGATATCCGCTACGACCGCTTTTCACCCGACATCGCATCGCTCCTGCGCGGCTATGACGATTTCCGTCCCGCGATGAAGGCCTACGGTCTCGGAACCTGCTTCATCGACTACCATCAGACGGCCGATACGCTTGTCGACAACGATTGCCTTGCCCCCACCGCTCCCGGCACACGGCGCGTCGTCCTCTTCGGAGACAGTCTCGCCGCCCACCTGAGCCTCGGCCTCGAGGAGGCGCTCGCCGACCGTCCGGTAACCTTCTCGCAATATACAGGCACCGAATGCGCCCCCCTCCGCCACGCCAACCTCATGCCGCGCTGCGCGGATCTCTACGACCGTTTTCTGGCTGACGCGGCCCGCGCAGGGCCATCGACGATCATCCTCTCGGGCAACTGGCGTGTCATCGAGGCCGAAGCCGGCGAAACCGTATTCAAGGCGCTGCTGACCTCGACGGTCTCGCGCCTTGAATCGGCCGGACATGAGGTCGTCCTTGTGGCGCAGACGCCATCCTACGAATCCGGGGGTTGGTTGCGGGAGATCGCGATACGCGGCAGCGTCGAAGAGATCGATCGCTCGATCTCGGACGACTTCAGACCGGCCAATGCCGTCCTGCGACGGTTCGCCGAAGCGCGAGGCACCGCGCTCGTCGATCTGACGTCCTATCTTTGCGAAGCCGATAGCCTCGACTGCGCCGTCACTGTCGATGGCACGATGGTCTACACCGACCGGATGCACGTGACGCCCGATATCTCGCGGTTCTACGGCCGCGTGATTGCCGACGTCGTGTTCCGGGTCGAAGGCCTTGCGCTGAACGGCGCGTCATAGATCGGAGCGCGCGATCACCCACTCCTCGTTCCGCGCAGCCTCGGTCCAATCGCGCATCGCGGGGTGAGCGAGGACGGCGTCGATATAAGGCCCGGCGACATCGTCTTCGGCCAGACCATACGTCCGGAACCGCGTGCAGACCGGCGCATACATCGCGTCCGCGATCGTGAAGGCGCCGAAGAGGAAGGGTCCGCCGGCGCCGTAGAGCGCGCGGCACTCGCGCCAGACCGTCTTGATCCTGTCGATGTCCTTGGTAACGGCTGGCGAAGCCCCATAGGCGCTGCGCCGTCGGATGTTCATCGGGCATTCCGAGCGCAGAGCCGAGAAGCCCGCGTGCATCTCGGCGGCGACAGAACGGGCGACGGCGCGCGCATCCGCATCGGCAGGCCACAGCCCGGCCTCGGGGGTCAGTTCGGCGACCCGTTCGCAGATCGCCAGGGTATCCCACACCGTCAGATCGCCGTCGCGGAGGACCGGCACGAGGCCGCTCGGGCTTTCCTCCGACAGCCGGCGCGCGGTGTCGTCCTGGTCGAGGGGTATCAGCACCTCCTCGAAGGCGAGCCCGGCATGGCGCATCGCTATCCAGGGGCGAAGGGACCACGACGAGTAGTTCTTGTTACCGATGACGAGGGAGAGCATCAGGCCGGACCTTTCGGTGGGATGGGTTTGCCGCCGGTGTTGACCATGACGACGCCGATGGCAACCAGGACCATGCCCGCTATGGCGAGCGGCCCCAACGTCTCGCCGAACATGAGCCATGCGATGAGCGCGGCCACCGGCGGAACGAGGAAGAAAAGCGACGCGACGTTCGCCGCTTCTCCCGTCTTGATGAGCGCGTAAAGAAGGCTGACCGCACCGATGGAGAGAACGAAGGTCAGCCAGACGAGACCGAAGACGAAGGACCCGGACCATTCGACGACGCCGGTCTCGAACGCCATCGCCAGCGTCAGGCAGGCGACACCGGAGGCGGCGTATTGGATGGCCGCGCCGGAGACGATCGACACGCCGGAGACGAACCGCTTCTGGTAAACGGTTCCGAGCGCGATGCCGAAGAGCGCGAGGACGCAGAAGCCGATGCTCGCGAGCGTGCCCACCCCCTCGCCGAGTTTCTCGGTGACGAAGACGACGATACCGATTGCGCCAAGCGTCAGCCCGGCCCATTTGCGCGGCGTCACGCTCTCACCGAGCATCGGACCGGCCAGCGCGGCGGTCAGCATCGGCTGCGCACCGACGATGAGGGCCGAGGCGCCCGCTTCCAGCCCCGCGCGGACAGCGACGAAGACCCCGCCGAGATAGACGGCGTGGATGAGGAGACCGGCCGCGACTGTATGCGCAACCGTGCGGGCGTCCTTCGGCCACGCAGTGCGAAGGCTAACGGCAAGACCGAACATGAGGATGGCGGCGAGGCCGAAGCGGATGGCGAGAAACGTCATCGGCTCGGCATACGGCATGGTCAGGCGGGCACCGATGAACCCGGTCGACCAGAGGACCACGAAAACGAACGGGGCGACCACGATGGCCGCCCGCACCAGACCTGATGGCATGACGGCCCCTTCGTCTCCCGCTTCGCACGAGCACGCTGTTCAACACGCGTGCCGATGCGTGGCAAGGACGAAGGGGCGAAGGCGAGTGTCCTAGTCGACCGGAACGATGACCGTATCCGTCGAATCGGGAACCGTACCCGTCACGACGGGATCGGCTTCCTCGATGATCACGGGTGCGGTGGCCAGCTCGCCATCCTCGACTTCGGGGCCGGTGAAGAGCGCGCTCAAAAGCGCAAGTCCGAGGATCACGGCGGCGCCGATCAGCGCGATGCGGCCCCAGCTATTGTTGCGGCGCGGCTCGCCTGCGGGCGTAGCATGGGCATCGCGGAGGGGGTCATTCGCACGATCGACGTAGAGATCGTCCGTCGGGCGAACATCGGCATGCGGGTCCGTCGCCGCCTTGTGTGTCGGATCGGGATCGTTGTAGCGGGGGTCGGCCATGTATTTACTCCGTACGCGGGGACCGGGCGGGTTGCTCGGTCGACGGGGCCAAAACGAGCCACCGGCGCAGGAGTTCCGATCTGGAACGGATCGAACGGCGAAAGGCCGAAGCGCGCTACGGCGAGCGCTACTGCGCGGCCGCGATGGCGACCGACGAATCGAAGCCGCCGAAGAGATAGGTAAGTACGATCGCCGCGGCGAACGCAGCGAGCGTCCATGTGGCCGTGCCCCAGCAGGCCGGCTTGTCGTCAAAATCCATTCGAAGAAACTCCTGGATCAGGCGTCCGCATCTGTGGGTTGGTTTACGTCGTTAAACAAAGCGGCCGAAGGATGGCAAACGGCCGGCTCGGTTAACGAAACACCAACGGGGAACACCCTGTCGCGGGATCGTTAACAACGTCTTAAACGTCGATGCAAGCGGTATCTGGGACTTCCCCCCACGGATTGTGTCGGTAGGGTTACAGCGCGCGAGAAACGCGGCCGGCGAAGACCGTCGGACGATAGGTAAGGGTCCGATGGACAATGAAAACGCGGCCGAGGCCATGGACGCTCTTCTCCACGAACAGCGCGACAGACGCGGACCCGGCGCGTCGATCTGCCCGACACAGGTCGCGCGCCGACTCGCCGAAAGCGCGGGCGAACCGGACCGCTGGCGCCGTCATCTTCCGGAGGTGAAGCGAAGCGCGATCGAGTCGATGAAGAACGGCACGGTCGCCATCACGCGAAAGGGGAAGCCGGTCGATCCCGACGACTTCAAAGGCATTTACCGACTGGCGCTGCCTCCGGTCGGCCCGGGCCAAAGCGAAGACGTGTAGCCGGCTAGCCGGTAGGCTAGCAGGCCGATCCACTCTCTTACGCCGATGTCCAGTAGAGTCAGAGCCTTGGACACGGGCGCGAGGCCACTTCCTCCCAAAGGCAGCGATAGTCGATGGGGTAGGCGACGAGGTCGAACCCAGCGGCCCGATAGCTACCGACCGCTCGAGGCATATGGAAGGCGGACGTGACGAGCAGCCAGCGGCCACCCGGCATCCCCGCCCGTGCGACCAGTTCGCGGGTGTATGCCGCATTCTCGTGCGTGTTGCGCGAGCGGGTCTCTAATTGGAGGCGGCCTCCATCGAGGCCCATTTCAGTAAGAAGGTCGGCTACCGCTTCCGCCTCCGAGAGATCCGAAGGGTGGAGGGCACCTTGACCGCCCGAGAAGATGATCGGTGTGTCCGGCCTCGCGGCCGCGAGCGACACGAGGGTGGTGATGCGGTCGGCGGCATCGTTCAGCTGCGTTTGGCGCCGCTGCTCCGTCCTTCGAATGTCGAGCGCGCCGCCGAGGACGATGATGCCGGCGAGATCGTCCGGGAGGTCGTCATACGCGATTGTCGGGAACCGGTCCTCGACCATCGCGAGCGGCATCTGGCCGAGAGGCGTGCTCGCAAGGCCTAGCGCGACGACGCAAAGAGACAGCGGAACGCGAGCCGGTGCGATAGCTCGGGGCCGATATGCAGCGGCCCATGTCAGCCATGCGGTCGCGATCAGCAGGCCCAGCACCAACGCGTTCGAGGGGGCAAGCACGAACCAGAAGACCTTCGAAGCGACAAAGAACATCGAAGTCTCCAAACTGTGCAAAAGTGCACCGATGTGACGCAAAAATGAGAATTGTGCAGCCAATAACGCACACTAGATATCTCGTCGAACCCGGGCACGGCCCGTGCAATCGAACAGCGAGACATCCGATGGCCTCCACCGACACTACCGCCCCCAGCGCGGGGCTCCACCACATCACCGCGATCTGCGGCGATCCTGCGGCCAACGCGCGGTTCTACACGCGCGAACTTGGCCTGAGGCTGGTCAAGAGGACGGTCAACTTCGACGATCCCGGCACGTATCACCTCTACTACGGCGACGAGACCGGCACTCCGGGTTCGGCCCTCACCTTCTTCCCGTTCCGCGGCGTTCCGCGCGGTCGGCACGGCGTAGGGTCGGCCGTCGAGATTGGTTTCGCGGTGCCCAAACTGTCGATCGCCTATTGGATGGAGCGTCTGTCGGCCCGCAACATTCCGCACGACAAGTTAGCCGACCGGTTCGGCGAGAGCGTCATTCGCTTCGCCGATCCGGACGGTTTGGCGATCGAGATCGTCGGGACGGACTGGGCCGGCGTCCTGCCCGGCTGGACGAATGCGGAGGCAGGAGCAGACCAGGTTCCCGCCGAGCATGCCGTTCGCGGTTTCGCCGGCGTCTCGCTCTGGGTCCGGCAGGCCGACGCGACCGCTCGGGTGCTGACCGAGGCGTTCGGCTACGAGACGGTCGGCGAGGAAGCCGGTCTCATTCGCTACCGCGCCGGAGGTGCGGATGGGCTTGGTCCGGTCGTCGACGTGAAGGTGATGTCCGATGCGGCCGCTGAGCGGCAGGGCACTGGCACGATCCACCACATTGCCTTTCGGGCCGACGACGACGCGCACGAAATGGCCCTACGTCGCAAGGTCTTGGCGCTTGGTCTTCAGCCGACGCCGCAGATCGACCGGACGTATTTCCATTCGGTCTACTTCCGCGAACCGTCCGGCATTCTCTTCGAGATCGCGACGGATGCGCCCGGTTTTACGCTCGATGAGGACGAGGCGAGCCTCGGGCAGGCGCTGAAGCTGCCGCCGCAATACGAGGCGCACCGCGCGGAAATCGAAGCGGCCCTGCCGGTCCTGAACTGAGGAGGCGACGATGAAAGACAGTAGCGGATCGTCCGGCTCTCTTGGGTCGCATACCTTCGAGGCCGGCAGTTCGCCGGCCCTCCTGCTGCTGCACGGCACGGGCGGTGACGAGCACGACCTCGTCCCGCTCGGCCGGATGGTAGCACCCGGTCGCGCGCTTTTCAGCCCGCGCGGCAGGGTGTTGGAGAACGGGATGCCTCGGTTCTTCCGTCGGCTCGGCGAAGGCGTCTTCGACGAGGAAGACGTTGCCCGGCGCGCCGATGAACTAGCTGAAACCGTGCTCGCTGCCGGCGAGGCCTACGGGTTCGAGCGCCCGATCGCTTTCGGGTTCTCGAACGGCGCGAATATCGCCGCCGCCGTTCTCGCGCGCAGGCCCGACGTACTCGGCGGAGCGATCCTCGTCAGAGCCCAGGCGCCCTTCCGGGAGATGCCGTCATACGAGACGAATTTGCCTATTCTGCTCCTCAACGGGCGGGACGACCCGCTGATATCGCTCGCGGAGGCCAACAAGTTGAACGACAGTCTGTCATCGGCGGGTGCGCGGGTGGATCGGCACGTCCTCGATGCAGGGCACGGGCTCATCCAGCAGGATGTCGATCTCGCCCGTGATTGGCTGAGAGCTCTCCAGGGCGACGGATGACGGGCGGCTTCGGCGGGATATGTACCCGTCGCCGGAGCCGCCCTCACGCCTACGGCGCTCAGAGGTCACTGCACCTTCGACCACGTTTGCCAGAGGTTGCAAACGGCACACGAAGCGTTTGACCGGCCCATTTCGACGTAGCGGTTGAGAACCCCGCGCCACATCCGTAAGGATGAGTACCAAGACCCGATCCGCACGCATGACCCCGGCCCGGAGGAGGCGCCTGATGTCGGACGCCGACCCACGCTCGACCGAGCGAACCGATCCTCGGGACGACGAGATCATCGACGAGGGCGCGCCCAAGGGCTTTCGCGATGAGTCGGGCCAGGTCGCTTCCGAATATCTCATGGCCGTCGTCGCGGCGCTCTCGGCCGAAAGTGGCGGTGCGGTCAGCATCCTGGCGGCCGACCTCCATGAGGCCGACCTCGCCGATCTCATCGAAGCGCTCGACCAGGACCAACGCCCCGACCTCGTCCGCCTTCTCGGCCGCGACTTCGACTTCACCGCCCTCACCGAGGTCGATGACGTCGTTCGCGAACAACTCCTCGACGAGCTGGAGCCGGAACAGATCGTCGTCGGTCTCGAAGACCTCGACAGCGACGATGCCGTCCGGATTCTCGAAGACCTCGGCGAGGACGAGCAGGAGAAGGTCCTATCCGGCCTCTCCATCGGCGAGCAGATCCAGCTTCGCCGGAGTCTCGACTACCCGGAGGAATCGGCCGGTCGTCTGATGCAGACCGAGTTCGTCTCGGTGCCGAGCTTCTGGAGCGTCGGGCAGACGATCGACTACATGCGCGAGGAGGACGAGCTCCCGCAGTTCTACGAACTCTTCGTGGTCGATCCCGCGCACAAGCTCGTCGGCGCCGTGCCGCTCAACCGCTTCTTGCAGACGCGTCGTTCGATCGCGATCGGCGATCTGATCGACGAAGCGCGCCATATGGTGTCCGCAACGACTGACCGGGAAGAGGTCGCCCGGCTCTTCGAGCGCTACAACCTCCTCTCGATGCCGGTGGTCGACGATGGCGAACGCATGGTCGGCGTCATCATGGTCGACGACGTTCTCGACGTCATTCAGGAAGAGGCCGACGAGGACATCCGGCGCCTATCCGGCATCGGCGACGAGGAGATCTCGGACTCGGTGCGCGAGACCGTTCGCTCGCGCTTCACCTGGCTGACGATCAACCTCGCCACCGCCATCCTCGCCTCCCTCGTCATAGGTCTCTTCGAGGCGACGATCGAGCATATGGTCGCGCTCGCCGTGCTGATGCCGATTGTCGCCTCGATGGGCGGCAACGCGGCCACGCAGACGATGACGGTGGCCGTCCGGGCGCTCGCAACACGCGATCTCGGCAACATCAACGCGCGGCGGATCATCAGGAGGGAGACCATCGTCGGCTTGGTGAACGGTGTCCTCTTCGCCGTCCTCATCGGCATCGTGGCCTCGCTCTGGTTCTCCAACATTCAGCTCGGGCTGGTCATCGCGGCGGCGATGGTGGTCAACATGCTGGCGGCCGGATTGGCCGGCATCCTCATCCCGCTCACGCTCCAGCGCCTGAAGATCGATCCGGCCATCGCGTCGGGCGTTTTCGTTACGACGGTGACCGACATCGTCGGCTTTTTCGCCTTTCTGGGCTTCGCCGCCTTCTGGTTCGGGCTCGGCTGACCAGCCCGCTTCGGGACGGATCGGGCGGCCTTCCGCAAGGGCGCCTTAATGTTCGTGAACTAGTTCTATCCGCATCCCCTCGAATGCGGCTGGACCTTACATGCGCGTGTCTCTCGCTCGTTCCCGACGGCTTCTGGCCGGGGCCATGCTGACGGTCCTGGCGGCCTGCGGCGGAGTGCCGGATACGCTGACCAATGTCGGTGACGCCGAGCCCCATGCCAAGGTCGCCCGCGCGCACCGCATGCCGGTTCAGGGCATCGACATCTCTCGCTGGCAGGCGGACATCGACTGGCGCGCCGTCAAGCGCTCCGGCAAGCAGTTCGCGTTCATCAAGGCGACGGAAGGCGGCGATCATCTCGACCCGAAGTTCCGTCAGAACTGGGACGCGGCCAAGCGCGCCGGCGTCGCCCGCGGGGCCTACCATTTCATGTACTGGTGCCGCCCGGCCGAGGATCAGGCCCGCTGGTTCATCCAGAACGTGCCGCGTGACGACAAGGCTCTGCCCCCGGTCATCGATGCCGAGTGGAACTCCCATTCGCGCCTGTGCCCGGCCCGCATCGACCATGATCTGGCGCGCCGGAAGATCGCCTACATGATCAAGGCGCTCGAAGCCCATTACGGCCAGAGGCCGATCATCTATACCGATATTCCCTTCCACGAGGACGTGCTGGAGGGATACCTCCGCAGCGACGACTTCTGGATCCGCTCCACGGCAGCCGAGCCGAAGGAACGCTACCGCAATCGTCCGTTCACGTTCTGGCAGTTCACGACGACCGGGCGAGTGCCGGGCATCGAAGGCGACGTCGATCGCAATGCCTTCATGGGCGGGCAGCGGGCGTGGAACGCGTGGCTGGCCAAGCGGGCCGGTGCGAAACGGGGACGCTCCACCCCCTCGACGGCGCCGGTGCCGGTCGCGCAGGCGATCGCGCCCGGCACGATCTCGTCGTCCGTGTCCGCCCTCGCCCCGCCGAACGTCCCGGTTCGCTCCCAAGTCGGGCTCGCCGACGTGACGATCTATCCGCCGGCCGGCAATGCGGCCCCGGCCGATGACATCGGCGGCCTCCTACGCGGCGAGGCGGTGCTTTTTTAGCTATCGCAGGGTTAGCTTAGCCTCTCGTTTACCATCCGCCCGTAAACCTTGAGAACGGGGTGGAAGGAACGGACGGATGATATTTCGACGCGCGAAGCGGTCTCTCGCCGACGCAGACGATCTTCCGCTTGATGAGCCGACATCCGCTCCATCATCCGACGGCGATGCCGTAGCCGAACTGCGAAAGACGACGCTGGACGTCCTTGACCATGTCGAAAGCGACATGCGCGGTGTGATGAGCGCGATCCGCGCCAACAGCCATCAGATCGGCGCGGCGGTGAAGGCTGCGAACGGGTCTCTTCGCGACATCTCCGCCAAGGGCGAGGGTCTGGCCGGCAAGTCCGAGGAGGCCGTCGGCCTCGCGCAATCCATGACGTCCGCGATGTCGGAAGTCTCGTCGGCCTCAGCCGAGATCGGCAACCGCATGACAACGGTCAGCGGCATGACCGACGCCGCCGAGGCCGCCGCCTCGACCGCTGGCGAAAGCGTCGACCGCCTCCGCTCCTCGTCCGACTATATCGAAGAGGTCATCGAGCTGATCGCGTCCGTCGCGAAACAGACCAACCTCCTGGCCCTCAACGCGACGATCGAAGCCGCCAGGGCCGGTGAGGCGGGCCGGGGCTTCGCCGTCGTTGCGCACGAGGTGAAGGCCCTCGCGACGGAAAGTCAGAAGGCGGCCGACGAAATCACGGCGCGCATCGCGCAGCTCCGCGCGGACGCATCGTCGAGCATCGACGCCGTAAGTGAGATCCGCACAATCATCGAAGAGATCAAACCGGCCTTCGCGGCCGTTGCCGGCGCTGCCGATCAGCAGAACCGTACGATGGAGGCAACCTCCGACATCTCACGCCGCTCCGCCCTCTTCATCGAGGAAGTGGCGGAAGATGCGGCCGGGATCGTCGAAGTCGCGCGGCGCGCCGAGGCTGTGAACGACACGACGCTATCCGACTCCGCGATCGACCATCTCATCGAACGCACCACGCTCGTCCTTCGGCAGAACCAGATCGGCGACCGCCGATCCTACGATCGCTGGCCCTACGTGCTTCGCGGCACCATCGGGTGGGCCGGGCGAAGCATGGCCGGGCAAACGATCGACGTCAGCGAGGGTGGCGTGCTCTTCACGCCGGATGAAAGCAGTCAGACGATACCCACCGGCCTCGTCGATCTCGATTTTGCCGAGATCGGCGCCGTTCGTGGGCGGATCGTCGGGCAGAGCGGGCTCGGGCTTCACGTTGCCTTCGAAGCAATGAGCGACGCCGCGACCGTTCGGGTCGCCGACCTTCTGGCGCGCCTCGAAGATGAGCATGCCGGCCTGATCGACATTGCCCGCGCAGCCGCAGAGAAGACGGCTACCCTCATGGAAAAAGCCGTGGCCGACAGGCGGCTCAGCATGGCGCAGCTGATGGACACGGACTACCGTGAGATCGCCGCCAGCGATCCACGCCAATACACCACCGCCAATCTCCCGGTCCTAGAAAAAGTGCTTCCGGACCATCTCGAACGCGTGCTTGGTCTCGATTCGCGCATGATCTTCGCGCTGCCGATCGACCGGAATGGCTATATCCCGGTTCACAACCGCGTGTACTCCCAGCCGCAGCGCGCTGGCGAGACCGACTGGAACGCTAAGCACAGCCGAAACAAACGCATCTTCGACGACCGCGCCGGCCTCGCCGCCGCCCGCAACACGCGGCCCTTCCTCGTCCAATCCTACATGCGCGACATGGGGGGCGGCACGATGGTCCTTCTCAAGGAAGTCGATGCCCCGATCATCGTTCGGGGGCAGCACTGGGGCGGCTTCCGCTGCGCCTACAAGCTATAGCGGTTCCCATGGGCGGCAAAGCAGAGGGAGCCGTCCGGACCACGCCCGGCCGAGGCCGCGTTCACCACGCGCGGACTGCGTACATTTCGCGGTAGGCCTTCGATGTTACGATGGCTGCCACGGTATGGCAGCGACCAAGCTTCCGGGGACCGGGAGAACTATCGATGGCCGCCCTACCCCACCATTCTATCGAAAGCCGCGACGAGCACGCGTTCGTCGAGGCCATTACGTCGGATGCCGGCCGCGAGATCGCATCCTGGCGCTGCGACGATCATATCACGCCCGCCCTACGGGGCTTTCTCCTGCAGGGCCGTGGGCCTTTCGAGACCTTGGGTTGGCTCGAAGCGCGTCTTGGCGTGATCCGAGGCGAGCGCCCCTTGCTCGTCACGGCCGTCGCCGCCGACGGCCGCATCGTCGCGTTCTTCCCCTTCGCCGTCCGGCAGACATTGGGCGCTTCGGTATTGGTTTGGGCGGGCCAGGGTTGGACGGACTATTGTGGGCCGGTTCTCGCCGGCGAGCTCGATTCCGTGGACGCGGCCTGCCTCCTTCGCGACGCCATCGGTGCTGCGGGCGCCCGGCCCGATGCCATCGTCCTACGAAAGCACCTCAGCGCGCAGACCGACGGCACGGCGAATGGATTCTCGCTGAAAGACGCGGGATGGCGTGAGAGCGACCGTGGTCATGTCATGGACCTGGCGCCCGACTGGCCGCGGCTGCTGGCTTCCAAGCTCGGCGCCAAGTCGAGAAGCACCGTCCGGCGAAAGCGCAGGCTCCTTTCGGAGAAAGGCCGGGTGGCGACGTTTCTTGTCGAGAATCCGGTCGAGGCGCATCTCTTCGCGGGCCTGATGATCGACTGGAAGCGGGCGCAGCTGAAGGCGAGCGGTGCCGCCGACCACTTCAAGGATCCGGACGGGCTCACTATCATCCGCGCCAGCATATTGCAGGGGCGCTCGGGCCGAATATTCGCGCTTACGCTCGATGGCGCACCTATAGCGCTGATGCATTGCCTTGACGGTTCGATCGGCCAAGGGCGGACCCGGCTTCTCTATCAGACGGCCATTGCACCCGAAGCACCCGCCCAGGTGTCACCGGGCCAATTGCTCCTTCACTACGTATTGGAGCGCAGCTGCGCCGAGGGCTTCGCGCATTTCGATTTCGGTCTGGGAGACGAGCCCTACAAGTCGGTCTGGGCTGATCGTTCGCCCGAACTGCACGCTCTCTATCGCGTCGAGACGCCTCGGGGGCTTGCAGCGGTCGCGGCGATGAAGGGAACGGCCGAGACGAAGCGATTCGTGAAGGTTCGCCCTCGCCTCTTCGCGAACATCAAGGCTTTGCGGGCGCGGCTGCCTTAGCCGGCGCCCCGGTTCCTCGCCGCGCGATCGCGAGGCCGAGAAGGATGAGGACGAGTGCAACGATCATCACCGGCGTGATGGGCTCCGCCAACAGCATCGCACCGAGCATGACTCCGAATACGGGCAGTAGATTGATGCCGAGCGCAAGGTAGGTGTAGCCGATCGATCCGATGAGGTAGTACCGGATGAGATAGGCCACGCCCGTCGGCAGAAGGCCGAGGTAGAGGAGCGCCCAAAGGGCTGAGTTCTCGTAAGTCGAGGGAAAGCGTTCGCCGAACAGCAGGACGATCACGACGAATTGCGCCGAGGCAAGCGCGAGTACGAGCGTACTGAGGCGAACCGGCGGGATGCCGTCGACCTTCCGCACCAGCACACCCGAGACGACGTAGCAAAGACTGCCGACGAACGCCGCGAGCTGCGCCCAGACCGAGCCACCCAGTCCGTCCATCGCATCCTGCCCGACCACGAGGGCGACGCCTCCGAAACCCAGGACGACGCCGATCACCTTCCAGACGTTCAGCTTGTCGTCGTCGGTCATGAGGTGGCTGAGGAGGAGCGCCCACATCGGTCCTGCCCCCATCAGGAGTGCGGTGAGGCTGGAGGAGATCGTCAACTCCGCCCACGAGATGAGGATGAAGGGCAGCACGACGTTGAGGAAGGCGAGGACCATCAGAAAGGTCCACTGGCGCGTCCCGGCGGGCCAGAGCCAGCCGCGCCAGACGGCATAGGGCACGAGAACGAGGAGGCCAAGCCAGGTCCGGATCGCCGCCGTCCAGAGCGCCCCGACCTGCGGCGCCGCGATCTTGATCGCCTGGAACGCCGACGCCCAGATGATGACGACGAAGAGGATGAGCGCGAAATCGGACGTACGGGGCTTGCGCAGCATGAAACGGCCTCGGCCACCGACCGGAGGGACGATCGATCCGGCTCGGCCCGCCGCCCTAGCCTGCCGGGACGAAAAAAGCGAGGGGCTGGAGCCCGGCACTGGATGACAGGGCGTAGGAGCTGGGCGATAGACGCACCCTCGTTCCTCGATGCGATATGCCGACGATGCGCCTCTACTTCGCCTACGGCTCCAATATGAGCCGCGCTCAGATGCGCCGTCGCTGCCCGGCTGCCCGTGCAGTCGGCGTGGCGTCGCTCGACGGATGGCGCTTCGCGATCAATGTGCGCGGGACGGCGACGATCCGTCCGGCGCCTGGGCAGACCGTTTACGGCGTCCTATGGCGGATGACCGCGCGCGACGTAGCTACGCTGGACGTGTTCGAAGGGGTCGCGCGGCGCCGATATGTTCGACGGATGGTTTCGGTTCGAACGAACGATGGCCAGACCGTCGCCGCTCTGACCTATGTCGGCTTGAACCCGGGGCACGGGCGGGCCGTGCGGGCCTATCTCGAAGGCACGATCATTCCGGCGGCGGAAACTTGGGGTTTGCCCAGGACTGCCATACGCGGCCTCCACGACGCGGCTGGCGGTCCGATGCTCGGGCCGTGCCGTCCGCACCCACGCAAGCGTGGATGGCGGCCGTAAACGCGATCAGGCAGCCGCGCGGATGATCCGGTTTCGCCCGTCGCCCTTGGCGCGATAGAGCGCGGCGTCGGCGCGGTTGAGAAGGTCTTCCATCGAATCCTGCGGATGACGCAGCTGGGCGAGGCCCGCGCTGATCGTCACATAGAGCGTCTGTCCGTCGTCATCGATCGTGAAGGGCACGCCCGCCACCGCCGCGCGCAATCGCTCGGCGACGCCGTCCGCGATCTGCTCTTCGGCCTCGGGCATGACGATGACGAACTCCTCGCCGCCCGAGCGGCAAGCGAGATCGGCATCGCGCACATAAGCCTTCATGCGCGTGGCGAGCTGCTGGAGAACCCTGTCGCCAGCGGCATGGCCGTAGGTGTCGTTGACCGCCTTGAAGTGATCGACGTCGAGCGCCAGGAGGCTGAGCGGCTTGCCGACGTTGAGGGAGCGCCCGATCAACGTTCGCAGATGGCTCTCCAGATAGCGCCGGTTGTGCAACCCGGTCAGCGAATCGGTGACGGCCATTTCGATCGTCTGCCGCACGTCCTGGCGCAGGCTCTCGGCATAGCGCTTACGCTTCACCTGCGTGCGGACCCGGGCGACGAGTTCGTTGCGATCGATTGGCCGGGATACGTAGTCGTTGACACCAAGCTCCATCGCGCGAAGGAGGCGGCGGTCGTCATCGGGATCGACCATGGCGATGATCGGCATGTTGCGCGTTCGCTCAAGCGAGCGAAGTTGCGAGCAAAGGCGCAAGCCGTCATAGTCGTTCAGGGTGAGCGAGACGAGCGCGGCGTCGAACTCGCCTTCGGGCACCGATATGATCGCGTGGTGCGGATCGGACTCGACCTCGACGGTATGCTCCTTGCGGAGCGCCTGCTCGATCTTGGTCGCGGAACTCGCGCGATCGTCGACGATGACGAGGCGTGCGTCAGTGCCGCTGGCGGAGGCCGCGACGGTGAGGGGATCGTCAAGCCCGAGCCCCCGGCTCGTCTCGACGCGGGCACGAAGCTCGTCGGTCAGCATCTTCATGCGAACGAGACTCTTGACCCGGGATATCAGCGCGATCTCCTCGACCGGCTTCGTCAGGAAATCGTCGGCGCCCGCTTCGAGCCCGCGCACACGGTCCGACGGCTGATCGAGCGCCGTGACCATGACGACGGGAATATGATGCGTCGTCGGGTTCTCTTTCAGGCGCCGGCAGACCTCGAAGCCATCCATGCCAGGCATCATCACGTCGAGGAGGATGATGTCGAAGGCGGAGGATTCGCACGCACGCAGCGCTTCCGCACCGCTCATCGCGGTCGTGACGTCGAAATACTCGCTCGTGAGCCGGATCTCGAGGAGCTTCACGTTTGCGATCAGATCGTCGACGACGAGAACGCGGGCAGTCATAGAGGGCAATCCTTACGCAAGACGAGAGGCATTCGCGGCGGACGTTTAAGGGTCAGGCAACCCCAGCATAGGTGCGAACGGTTTCCAGGAAATTCACGACGGAGATCGGTTTTGACAGATAGGCCTCACAGCCACCGGCCCGAATGCGCTCCTCGTCGCCCTTCATCGCGAAGGCGGTGATCGCGACGATGGGGATGTGTTTGAGGTCGTCGGCTTCCTTCATCCACTTGATGATCTCGAGCCCGGAAACTTCGGGTAGCTGGATGTCCATGAGAACGAGATCGGGAATGTGTTCGCGCGCGATCGCCATTGCGTCGTGGCCGTTCCGGGCCTGCAGCGTCTGGTAGCCGTTGGCCTCCAGCAGATCGTTGAAGAGCTTCATGTTGAGCTCGTTGTCTTCGACGATGAGAATGGTCTTGGCCATGCCGGTCTGATCCTAGCGGGTGCGATCAAGGGGTCGGGCCCCGCGTTCCAGCCAGTGTGTCGGTAAAATCTTACGAAAGCCGTTGCGGCCGCGCCGTTGCCGCTTCACGATGAACGAAAGGTGAAGACAGGGACGAGGCGACACCGCAATGCCGATCAAGCGAATGGACCGCGAGAGCGCGGAGCAACTCGCGATACGAGCCCTCGCCTTCCTGGGCTCGGACCAGGATCGCGCCGAGAGGTTTCTCAGGCTTACAGGTCTGACGCCCGAGACTCTCCGGACGGCCGGCGACGATCCGCGCTTCTTCGTCAGCCTCTTGGACTACCTTTTGAGCGACGAGCGCGTTCTCGTCGCCTTCGCGCAGGACGTCGGTGTGGATCCCGAGACCGTCGTGGCGGCGCGTGGCGCGCTGGGCGATGGCGACTTCGTCTCCGACATGTAGTCAGTCGCAAGCCTCGGCCGCGTCGGCAAAATCGAGCGAGGACAACGCGCCGCTGACGGCGAACTCGCCATAGTCCAGCGTCAGCGCATCGCTGACACCGTTCTCGAAGAGGTTGAAGCTGATCTCGTAATTAGGCAGCTGATCGCCCGTCGCGCCTTCGTCGTAGTAGCTCAACGTGACCGGCCAGTAGGTCCGCGCTTCGAGATCGGCGAAACCCGCACCCTCCTTGACCTGCGGTGCGCCGATGATCGCGGTCGTCTCGTTGATCGTCGCACCGTCTTCGCTACCGTCGTAGATGCGCGCTTGAAAGACACGTTCCCCGGCCGCCGCAGCTTCCAGCAGATGCCCTAGATGCTCGGTCGGGAACATGATGTCGGCTGGAAGCTCGATCTCCGTTTCTTCCGGCTTGTCGAGTGAGACGTCGGTCTGCTCCGCCGTTCGGTCTGCCAAGCCCGCCGTTTCGTCGGAAGAAATCTGGTTGACGAAGTTCCGCGTCAGAAAACTGAACCGCCCGGTCCCCGCCGCGAAATCGAGCGCCTCCTCGAACGTGGAAGAGCGCAGGTCCGTAGTCGTGCTCTCACCGTTTCGGTTCGCGAACTGGGTGACGAGCCGGAAGTTGACGGTGAAGCCGTCGCAGGTCGTGCCTTGGAGATCGTAGACGAGCCGACCGTTCAGCGATGAGAGGCTCGATCCTTCGGAGACGCTGGCAAGCGTCATGTCATAGACCGCGCGATGGGGTTCGATGCCCTGTAGCGGGTCGGCATTCGCCGGGCCGGCCGCCATGGTCAAGCCGATCCCCAACCCGAGGGTCCGGTACGCAATGAGACGGGACATGCAACTCAACCTTCGAATGGGGCGCTCTGTCGGCATATCGGCATAGGACGCTCCCTGTGCAACGCGCACAAGCCCGGCTTGCCCGCTGTCCACCGACAAGGCAAAGACGGGGGAACCGCCAATCGGGCGTGTCGCGGACCAAAGGAGCCTCGCAATGTCGGCCATCGAAGCCAAACTCGAAGCGATGGGGATCACCCTCCCGGCCGCAGCCGCGCCGGCGGCGAACTACGTCGCGACCAGGCGGACGGGCAATCTTCTCTTCGTCTCCGGCCAGCTGCCCATGGCGGACGGCAAGCTCGCATACGCAGGTCAGGTCGGCGCGGGCGTTTCGATGGAGGACGGCGTGGAGGCCGCACGTCTTTGCGCGATCAACATTCTCGCGCAGGCGAAGACCGCGCTCGGCGATCTCGATGCGATCGCGTCCTGCATCAAGCTTGGCGGGTTCGTGAATTGCGAGACGGGGTTCGGCGATCAGCCGAAGGTCATCAACGGTGCGTCGGACCTCATCGCCGAGGTCTTCGGAGAGGCCGGCCAGCATTCCCGCTTCGCCGTCGGAGCACCGGGGCTGCCCTTCGATGCCGCCGTCGAGGTCGAGGCCATCTTCGAGCTTCGTTGATCCCTATGACGAATTTCGTGACATCGGTGCGCGAGATGGCGCGGCGCCCCATCGCGCATCGTGGCCTCCATAACCCGGACGGCCCGCCGGAGAACTCGATAGCGGCCGCCCAGGCCGCCATCGACGCCCGCTACGCGATCGAATGCGACGTACAACTGAGCGCCGATCGCGTGCCTTACGTCTTCCACGACGAAACGCTCGACCGGATGACGGACGGCACGGGCGCATTTCGTGATCAAACCGCCGCCGAGTTGGACAGGCTGCATCTGCGCGGTTCGAAGGAACCGATCCCGTCACTTGCGGCGTTCCTGGCTTTCGTCGCAGGGCGGGCGCCGCTCTTCGTCGAGTTGAAACGGCAGGACAAGCGCGTGCTCGGCCGAGCGCCGCATCACGGACGGAATCGGGTTCTGGCAGAGGCGGTCGGACCGGTGGTGGCCGGGTATGAGGGCGATGCCGCCTTCATGTCGTTCGACCCGCGCCTCGTCGTCTTTTCCCGCAAGAACATGCCTGACCGGCCTCGCGGCATCGTCGCCCTCGGCGCTGCGAGCGACAATGAGGGCCATGTGCCCGGCTGGCAGCATTGGGGCGGCGCCCACCTCCTCCATCTGCCGTGGTCGCGCCCGCACTTCATCGCTTACGAAGCCGCCGCACTCCCGGCTCCCATCCCGATCCGTGCGGCAGCCGCGCTCGGCATTCCGCTCCTATCGTGGACTATCCGCTCGCAACGGGAGGCCGACCGGTTGAGCACGGTACTCGACCAGATCATCTTCGAAGGCTTCGTTCCGGAGGGCACATGACGCATCATTCACGCCTCGGCGTCATCGTCATCGACTGTCGGACCGACGATCTCACCGACGCCCTCGCCTTCTGGACGGCCGCGCTCGGCTACGACGGCAGCGTCGATGACGACGGGAGATATGCCGTGATCAAGACGCCGGACGGTCATCCTGCCGTCCTCCTCCAGTCGGTCGATCACGCCTCGCGGATCCATATCGACATAGAGACGGACGACCGAGAGGCCGAGGCCGATCGCCTCGAGACGCTCGGCGCCAAGCGCATAGGCCCCGTGAAGGGTTGGATCGTCATGGAGGCGCCGACCGGCCACCGCTTCTGCCTCGTCAAGCCACAGCGCGCGGACTTCCCGGACCGCGCGAAGGCCTGGCCAACGCAAGACGGGTAAGCCGCCGCACTGCACAAATCCCGCCGACGCCTTATCTTCTTAGTCAGGACAGTTCGGGAACGCAGCCTTGTCGGCCATCACCATCAAGCAGATCGAGTCGCTGGACGAGGTGCCGGCGGCGGCGTGGGACGCATGCGCGGGTGCGACCGACGGCGCGCCGCCTCCCAACCCGTTCGTCTCCCACGCTTTCCTAAAAGCCCTCGAGGACGCAGGTTGCGTCGACGGACGGACGGGTTGGACGACGCGGCATGTCGTCATGGAGCGCGGAGGCGAGCTGATCGCTGCCGCGCCCTGCTATTTGAAAACACATAGCCAAGGCGAATACGTCTTCGATCACTCGTGGTCGCATGCTTACGAACGCGCCGGCGGCGATTACTATCCAAAGCTGCAGGTCAGCGTCCCCTTCACGCCCGCCACCGGCCCTCGTCTCCTCGTCCGCCCGGACGCCGGCGAAGGCGTCATGGAAACGCTTGCCGCGGCTCTCGCGCAGGTGACGCTCAAGATGGGCGTGTCGTCGCTGCACGTCACCTTCGCAGAGGAGTCGGAAGCCGAAGCACTCGAAGAGATCGGCTATCTCCATCGCACGGACCAGCAGTTCCACTGGCTGAACGACGGCTACCCGACCTATGACGACTTCCTTGCAACCCTCGCCTCGCGCAAGCGCAAAGCGCTGAAACGCGAGCGGCGCGAGGCGCTTGCGAACGACATTGCGATCGAGTGGGTAACGGGCGCCGACCTGACCGAGGCGCGTTGGGACGCGTTCTACGAGTTCTACACCGACACGGGCTCACGCAAATGGGGCCAGCCCTATCTCAACCGCAAGTTCTTCTCGCTTCTGGGCGAGCGGATGGGCGACCGCGTCGTCCTTGTGATGGCCACGCGCGAGGGCCGCGACGTCGCCGGCGCGCTCAACCTCGTGGGCGCCGATGCGATCTACGGTCGCTACTGGGGCTGCGTGGAGGATCACCCCTTTCTCCATTTCGAGGTCTGCTATCATCAAGCCATCGACTACGCGATCGCGCACAAGCTCGCCCGCGTCGAAGCCGGCGCGCAAGGCGGACATAAGCTTGCGCGCGGCTACGTCCCGACGACCACCCATTCCGCGCATTGGATCGCCGATCCGGGCTTTCGGAGCGCGGTCGAGAGCTATCTCGAACAGGAGCGCCGCGCCGTGACCGCAGAGCAGCGCGAGCTTTTGCGCTTCGCCCCCTATCGCAAAGGTGCGCTTGGAGGCGGTAGTCTGTCCGGCGATGCTGCGCGCGCGGACGCGCTCATGGAGGATGACGGATGACCACCACCCCCGCCTACGACACCGACAACGCCTTCGCGAAGATCCTGCGCGGCGAGTTGCCCTCCCTGAAGCTGATAGAGGACGAGAGCGTCCTTGCGATCATGGACATCATGCCGCGCGCGGACGGCCACTGCCTCGTCATCCCGAAAGCGCCGTCACGCAACCTGCTCGATATCGCCCCGGCCGATCTCGCAGCCGTCCACCAGGCCGCGCAGCGGCTGGCGCGGGCCTGCGTGACGGCGATGGACGCCGATGGCATCACCATCCAGCAGTTCAACGAAGCGGCCGGAGGGCAGGTCGTCTTCCACACGCACGTCCACGTGATCCCGCGCTGGGATGGCCAGCCGCTGCGTCCGCATACCGGCGAGATGGCCGAGCCCGACGCACTTCAACGGCATGCCGACGCCATTCGCAAAGCGCTCGAATAGTTCCGCGAAAAGTTTAACGATGGTGGCGAAACCGAAGTGTTCGCAGCCCGTTACCTCGACGCACCTCGCGTTATGCACGCGTGTCTCACCAGCGAACATAGAGGTTTGTCATGAGTAACGACGTCAAGATTCTGAACGGCCTGATCTCCACACTGATCGATAGTGCCGACGGATATGAGCAAGCCGCGTCGATCAACGATCGCCCGAACATCACAGCCGAGTTCCATGCGCTCGCCACGCAGCGCCGCGCCATGTCGGAGGACTTCAAGACCTTCGTGCGCAGCCTCGGCGGCACGCCCGAGGATGACGGCTCTTATCTCGCCGCCGCGCACCGGCAGTTCCTGAATCTGAAGAGCACCTTCCAGGACAATGCGAAGGCCGCGATCGGAGAAGTCGAGACCGGCGAGAGCTACATCAAGGAGCAGTTCGAGAAGGCCATCAAGGACGGCGACATCTCGGCGCAGACGCGCTCCTTCGTCGACGCGCACTGGACGAAGATCGCAGCCGATCACGCGCGGATGGACAATCTGAAGACGCTCATGGCTGCCTGAGGCAGTCGGCATCGGCAGGGAAAGGGTCGGCCTTCGCGCCGGCCCTTTTTTCTGCCTGTCAGGCCGGCCCGAGTATGACGTAGCCGCCGCCCATCACGGCGAGGGCGACGATGAGGCCGAGCGTCAGCGACGCGGGGTGGGCGCGGAAGCGCAACAGAACGACGAGCCCGATCGCAATGGCAATAAGACGCAACCAGATCGGTACGATTTGGAGAGCACCTTGCGGCTGTAGGATCAACTGGCCGGCGAGTGCCCCGATGATGGCCGTCGCGACCATGCGTGCCCAGGTGAAGACTGCACCGTCCGGCGAAAGTCGTTCCGCAAGCAATACGCCCAGCCACCGCCAGACCTGCGTCGCTAGCGCCCCGGCTACGAGAATCACGACATAGGGCCACCACCACGGTGATCCAGCGAGGCCCGTGCTCATGTCCGCTTCGCCTTCATCGGCAACCACCGGTGCAGCGCATAGGCGAACGTGCCCGCGAGCAGTCCGGCCCAGAGGAGGCTCGTGCCGGGAAAGATGGGCGCGAGCAACGGGCCGAGAAGAAAGCCGAGAACGGTCGCCAAAGCATCCGCCGGGTCGCGCCATGCGGCCACGAGGCCGAAGAGAAAGTAGGACGGCAGCAGGAGGGCCAGCGCCGCCTGCATACCGGGCGGTAGACCGCTCGCCGCAATCATGCCTACCAGCGTCGTAGCGACGTTCACCAACCAGATCGTACCGCCGAGACCAAAGGCGAACGAGAAGCGATCCTCGTTTGGAATGGCCGGCAGCCGGCGCTGCAACTCGATCCACGACGTGATGGCCTGGATCGACGAGAGAAGCAGTAGGCCGACCATCGGCCTCGGCCGGGTCGGCGCGATGAGCGGAATGAGGGACGCCATCATCGGCACCATGCGGATCGCGCTCGCGGAGACGACGAGCGTCGCGGCGCCGAGGCTCGCGCCGCTGATCACGGCGCCCACGAGTAGGACCTGGCTCGGCAGCGCCCAGGTCGTCGCCGACATCAGCGTTCCCTCGAAGACGCTGAACCCAGCCTCCCGCGCGAAGCCGCCAAAGCCGAAGAAGCCCAGCATGAGGATGTAGGTGCCGGGCGTGCGAAGAGCCGCGATCGCGCCTTCGCGAAGCGGAGACGATCGGATGAGGGCAGACGGCATGGCGTTCGATTCGGTGGGTTACCGCCGCAGTCTATCCCAGCCGGCCTCCGCGCATAGGCGGCAAGTATGCGATTCTCCCGGGCAGTGGAAGGATGCCCGAACGCCGGGCATCCCTCTACCTAACCGTCTACGTCTCGTCCGTCGGAGCCGCCTTTGGGGAACGGCGGACTTTGGGCACGGGTCCCGATTTGCCGGCCGGTGCGTCGCCGCTAGCCGGGCTGGCAAGAACGAGGTCAGGGCCATTCCCCTCTTCCGGTTTCGGCGCAGTGTCATCCGCCGTGTCCTTCGACGGCCGCTTCGGTTTGGGCTTGGCAGCCTTCGCGCTCTTCGGCTTGACCGGTTTCGCTTTGGGCTCGCCCGGCATCATGTCGAAGCCGAGCGCGTCCTCGTCGTCCTTCACGAACACGCGGACCGTGCCGCCGTCCTTCAGCGCGCCGAAGAGGATCTCGTCGGCGATGGGCCGCTTGATCGTCTCCTGAATGACGCGAGCGAGCGGGCGGGCACCCATTTTCTCGTCGTAGCCCTTGATGGCCAGCCAGTCCGCCGCCTCGGGGCTGAGCTCGATGACGACGTTCCGGTCGGCAAGCTGCGCTTCGAGCTGAAGCACGAACTTCTCGACTACGCGATGCACGACCTCGCGGGGCAGATTACTAAACGGAACAACAGCATCCAAGCGGTTGCGAAACTCGGGCGTGAACATGCGCTCGATCGCCTTCATGTCCTCCCCGGCCCGCTTAGCCGACCCAAAGCCGATACCGGCCTTCGCCATATCGGCCGCACCCGCATTCGTCGTCATGATGATCACGACATTGCGGAAGTCGATATGCTTGCCGTTGTGATCGGTCAGCTTTCCGTGGTCCATCACCTGCAGCAGAATGTTGAAGAGGTCCGGATGGGCCTTCTCGATCTCGTCGAGCAGCAACACGCAATGCGGGTTCTGATCGACGCCATCGGTCAAGAGACCGCCCTGGTCGAAGCCGACATAGCCCGGAGGTGCACCGATCAGCCGACTGACCGTGTGACGCTCCATATACTCCGACATGTCGAAGCGCAGCAGCTCGACGCCCATGATCGAAGCCAGCTGCTTGGCGACCTCGGTCTTGCCGACGCCTGTCGGGCCCGAGAACAGGTAGGAGCCGATCGGCTTCTCGGGCTCGCGCAGGCCCGCGCGGGCGAGCTTGATGGACGATGCGAGAACGCTGATTGCGTCCTCCTGGCCGTAGACGACCCGCTTGAGGTTCTTCTCCAAGTCCGCGAGCACTGCCGTATCGTCCTTCGAGACGGACTTCGGAGGGATGCGCGCCATGGTGGCGACGGTGTCCTCGATCTCCTTCACGCCGATCGTCCGCTTACGCTTCGACTTGACGACGAGCATCTGCGCGGCGCCGGCCTCGTCTACGACATCGATCGCCTTGTCGGGCAGCTTGCGATCGTTGATGTAGCGGGCCGAGAGTTCGACGGCCGTCGTGATCGCGTCATTGGTGTATTTCACGGAGTGGTGCTCCTCGAAATACGGCTTCAGACCCTTCATGATCTCGATCGCATCGGGGATCGAAGGCTCGTTGACGTCGATCTTCTGGAACCGGCGAACGAGCGCGCGGTCCTTCTCGAAGTGCTGGCGGTACTCCTTGTAGGTCGTTGATCCGATACAGCGAATCGCGCCCGAAGCCAGTGCCGGCTTCAAGAGGTTCGACGCATCCATCGCCCCGCCCGACGTTGCGCCGGCTCCGATGACCGTATGGATCTCGTCGATGAACAGCACCGAGTTCGGCGTGTTCTCGAGGTCCTTCATCACGGCCTTGAGCCGCTCCTCGAAATCGCCGCGATAGCGCGTTCCCGCGAGAAGCACGCCCATGTCGAGCGAATAGATCGTCGCTTCCTTCAGGACGTCCGGAACCTCGCCGCGCACGATCCGGCGGGCGAGGCCTTCCGCGATAGCCGTCTTGCCCACGCCGGGATCCCCCACATAGAGGGGGTTGTTCTTGGAGCGGCGGCAGAGGACCTGGATGGTCCGCTGAATCTCGGGCGCACGACCGATGAGCGGATCGATCTTACCCTCGCGGGCCCGCTCGTTGAGGTCGACGCAGTAGGCCGCGAGAGCCTCGCCAGTCTTGTTGCCGCCGCTCTGATCCTCGCCGGCCTCCTCCTCGGCCCCGCGCACGGGCTTGCCGTCCGACGCGCCGGGGCGCTTTGCGATGCCATGCGAGATGTAGTTGACCGCATCGTAGCGGGTCATCTCCTGCTCTTGCAGGAAGTAGGCGGCGTGGCTCTCGCGCTCCGCGAAGATCGCGACGAGAACGTTGGCCCCCGTCACCTCCTCCCGACCGGACGACTGGACGTGGATCACCGCACGTTGGATGACGCGCTGGAAGCCGGCGGTCGGCTTCGAATCGTCGTCCCCGTCGGAGATGAGGTTGTCGAGTTCGTTGTCGAGATATTCGCCGACGGTCTTGGCGAGGGCCGCGACCTCGACATTGCAGGCGTTCAGCACGCCTACGGCATCGGTGTCGTCGGTGAGGGCGAGTAGCAGGTGTTCCAGCGTCGCGTATTCGTGATGGCGCTCATTGGCCAGTCCGAGCGCTTTGTGCAGGGCCTGCTCCAGGTTCTTGGAAAATGTCGGCACTGTCAGTCTCCCAGGCTCGGGTCGGGATCGATGGTCGAGGCTATTTCTTTTCCATCACGCATTGCAGCGGATGCTGATGCTGCTTGGCGAAGTCCATGACCTGCGTCACCTTGGTCTCGGCGACCTCGTAGGTATAGACCCCACATTCGCCCACGCCGTTTTGGTGGACGTGCAGCATGATGCGCGTGGCGGCTTCGCGGTCCTTGGAGAAGAACTGCTCCAACACGTAGATGACGAATTCCATCGGCGTGTAGTCGTCGTTGAGTAGCAGAACGCGATAGAGGCTCGGCCGCTGTGTGCGCGTCTTCGGTTTGGTGGCTGTGCCGACGCCGATCCCGTCGTCGTCACTCTCTCGATCGTTGTCCGCCATGGCGGGGTCTCATGTCTGGCTGGCGCGCCCGCACCCCACGGCGGGCATCAGACAAGGATGATAGGCATCGGCCCGGCGTTTCGCCAGACCTTGAAACTGCGTCGTGGCGTTCCAGGGCCGGGGGGTCACTCAAACGCAAAAAGCCCGGCGCGGGGCCGGGCTCTTCACAAGCAGCGATTTCGCTGTCCGCCTAAGCGGCGCCTCTTACGAAGCGCGCTGGGCGACACCCTCGAAGGGCTTGTAGGCATCGCGCATAGAGGACGAGTAGATGTCGCCCATCTTCGTCATGCGGCCCATGAAAGCCTCGTAGGCATCGCGCATGAATTCGGTCTGGACCTCGACGGCCTTGTCGAGCGAACGCGCCGACATCAGCTTCTCGGCAGCGGACGCACCGCGCTCGAAGGTCTCCTTGGAAAAATCGGTCATCTCGACCATCGCGGCCTGCGTGCCCTTGGCGACGACGGTCGCGGACTGGGTGGCGGCCTCGACGCCGGCCTTGTTCATGGACTGCCAGTTCTGCATCGTGTCCTGCATCATACGCTCCTATTAAAGATGGAAAGTGCGGTGCACACGAAGTGTCCGCTTGCCTGTGCATCTTATATGTGCACCGCACCACGATCGTCAAGAGGGATTTTGTGCACCGCACCATAAATGCATTCCGGTTGCGCACGATCCCGGTTCGATACACGCTCCGCGGTTTTGAGCGACTTCGGAAAGCGTCTTTTAACGGCGTATCAAGGGCTTTTCCTTAATCTTCGAAGCTGGATGGGGGTCGTTTACGCGTTCGCGTTGTCATGAACGCCGGCCCTCGCGTACCCGAACGATAGGTCAGCCAGTGTACCGGCATACCCCTCGCGTCTCCCGCTTCTTCAAGGCCGCCCTCACGGCCGGCACGATCGCATTCGCGGCGTCGCTCACAGCGCCCGCGCAGGCCAACCCGCTCTACGCGTCGATCGTCGTCGATGCGAAGACCGGCAAGACGCTCTACTCGCGCCACGCGGATGCGCCGCGCTTCCCGGCCTCCATCACCAAGGTGATGACGCTCTACATGCTTTTCGAGGCTATCGAGCAGGGCCGGGTGAAGATGAGCGATCGGGTCGTCATGTCGCGCCACGCCGCGTCGATGCCGCCCTCCAAGCTCTACATCAAGGTCGGCAACTCGATTTCGGTCAGCGATGCCATCAAGGCACTTGTCACGAAGTCGGCCAACGATGTCGCCGCCGCGGTCGGCGAGCATCTCGGCGGCACCGAGTCCGAATTCGCGGCGATGATGACGACCAAGGCGCGTCAGCTCGGCATGACCCGCACCACGTTCCGCAACGCATCTGGCCTGCCCAATTCGGCGCAGAAGACGACGGCGCGCGACCTCTCGCGCCTCGGCATGGCCATCCGCGAGCATTTCCCGCAGCAGTTCGAGATCTTCAAGACGCGCTCGTTCCGCTATGGCAAGAACACCTACTCGAACCACAACAGGCTCCTGGGGTCGGTCGCTTGCGTCGACGGTATCAAGACCGGATACATCCGCGCATCGGGCTTCAACCTCCTCGCCTCCTGCACGTCCGGCAAGCGCCGTGTCGTCGCCGTCGTCATGGGCGGCCGGTCTGGCAAGACGCGCAATGCGCACATGGCGGAGCTTATCAACGGCTATGTCGGGAAGGCGACGCGCCGGCGTGGCCAATTGCAGGTCAGGAAGCCGGGCGCGACGCGCTTCGCCTCGCTGGCACCCATCATACCGCCCGCGCCGCGCAGCCGGCCGTTCGCTCCTGTGGTCGTCGCGGTCGCGACCGCTCCGGCACGGGCGTCCGTCGGCGCCATTCCGCAACGCTCGTTCCAGCCGAACGCCGCCGCGAAAGGCGCGCTGCCGCAGGGCTCGATCTATGGTGAGACGGCACGCATCGCCGCCGCGGCCATGCCGGCCGATCTCGCGGTCGCCGGCAATGGCAAGGGCGGCCTGCCCAGCGGGGCCGTCGCCCGCATGATCGAACGGGCTCAGGCGAGCCGTCCCGCCCCGGTCCAGCAGGTTGCGGCCTACGTACAGCCGGTCGCACAGTCCGCCGTCGGCGCACCGAGCTTCGACGACGGAAGTGGCATCACCGGCTGGGTCGTGCAGATCGCAGCCGTGGACGATCGCGCCCGAGCGCTCTCCATGCTCGCCAATGCGCAGACACAGGTCGCAGCCGTCTCTCATGCGCAGCCGTTCACGATGCCGATCGTCAAAGGCGGCGGCACGCTCTATCGCGCCCGGCTGGCTGGCTTCAACGGCAAGGACCACGCCTGGAAGGCCTGCGAAGCGCTGACCCTCAACGGCATCGCCTGCTACGCGACAACCAACTAGTCGCGTTTCCCAGACCGTACCCGATGGGCGCCCGCGCCCGTCACCCTTCCGCTCCCGCGTATTTCAGGAGTGCTCGATGTCTCGACGCGTTTCACTCACTCACATGTCTCAGAGCCAGGTCTTTGGCCGCATTGACGCGGGCCGCGAGGCTGGCGGAACCGCCGAAGTCCGGATGGACCCGCTTCATCATGGTCTTGTGGGCCTTGCCGACCTCCTGCGCGGTCGCCCCTGGCTGAAGGCCAAGGATTTCGTAGGCCTCCTCAAGGGTGAGCGCTCCGAGGCTGCTCGCGCCGCCCGCCTCGCCGCGCCCCGTATCGCCATCGCGCTCGACGTCTTCACGCCAGCCGGGCATCCGGCGGTCGAGATAAGCTTCGAGCAACCGGACGCTGTCGGCATCGCCTGCAGCTTCCACCAGGACGCTCTTTAAATCCGTCAGGCTCAGGCTCTCGAGGTCGCGACCGGTCAACGATCCGGCAAGGACACGCCCGGTCATATCCCCGGTATCGTGGTCGAGAATCATCTCGACATAGCCCGACGCGACGCGGGAGCCCTGCCCCGCCGTCGGCTTGGTCCGCCGCCCGCCGAACCCGCCGGGCAGTCCGCGACCGGCCAGCAATGCCAGACCGACGCCTGCCACGGGGATCGCAAGCCCGATCCGCCCGGTGACGAGGAAGGCGAGCGCGAGGCCGAGGCAGATCAGCCCTCCCGCCCGTTTCAGAACGACGGCCAGAACGGCTGGGTTCGCGCGCATGAAGAGATTGGTGCCGAGCATCATCAGCGCGAAGGCACCGAGCCCTAGAACAAGATAGGGCATCAGCGCCTCCTCTTCGTCATATCCGACAGAAGCAGTTTAGCACCCGCCGCATCGCTGGCTTTCAAGGCGGCGAGACCACCGGCTGCGTAGATCGCGACACCGCGGAGCAACGCTCGGAGTTCGGCTGCTGAGCCGGGAGAGAAGCGGCAATAGGCACCGTTCGATAGGCGCGCGATCTCGCGAAAGGCGCGCTCCGCCACGGCATCATGCCCCTCGTGAAAGACGAAGGCCGGCAGGCCGAGCAGGCCGAGTTCTCCGGCGATCGTGCAGAGGTGATCGACGTCCTCCTCCATCGCGTCACCGATATAGACGAGCGCCCGGACCGCTTTCGCCGGATCCTTGTCCCGCGCCGCCTTCCGGGCATGCGACAACACCTTGCCGATCTGCGTGCGACCGCCCGCCACGCGAATGCGCGACATGACGCGGCCGAGCTCCGCGGGGTCGGAGTACCAAGCACTCGCCCGGCATTCTCCGAACCCGCGAAAGTATATCAATTGCACGTCCAGGCCGCCGATCGCGCCGGCCTCGGCGAACATCTCCGACTGGAGCTGGCTCGCCATGTCCCAGGTCGGCTGGCGGCTCATCGTGGCGTCGACGCCGAAGATGAGGCGGCCGCGCGCACCCGTGCCGGGCACCGCGACGGCTTTAGCACGGGCGAGAAACGCAGCGACGTCGCCGCTGATCGCATTCCCGGATTTCTCGATGTCCTTGCTCATATCGGGTTATCAAATGGTCCCGCGTGCACGATACGGCAATGCGGCTCGATGTCGGCGTCGCCGATCAGTCGAGCCTTCCCTCCGGCGGCTGCGCCACGGGCCATGCGACGACCCGGTCGAGAATGTCGTCCTCGGTCTCGTCTTCGCTGACCACCCGACCTCGCGCGCTGATGCCGGCCTGGTGCACCGTTTCGGGATCGCCCGAGACGAGATGGTGCCACCAATAGAGATCCTTCCCCTCCCCGACGAGTCGATATCCGCACGACGGCGGAAGCCAGTACACCGACTTCAGCCTTTCCGGCGTCAGGCCAATGCAATCAGGCACCTTCGCCTGCCGGTTGGCGTAGTCGCTGCACCGGCACGAGTCGCAGTCGAGAAGTCGGCACGCGATATCGGTATATTCGACCTCGCCGGTCTCATCGTCCTCGAGCTTGAGGAGGCAGCAGAGACCGCAGCCATCGCACAGACTTTCCCACTCGGCGCGGGACATCATTTCGAGCGTCTTGTAGCGCCAGAACTCCGGCGCGGGCTTCGCGTTGGGAATGGGAGTGCTCCTGGCCGATGACCGTGACGGCGGTAGCAGCCCGTGAGTGGGTGTCTCTCGCGGGTGGTTGTGTGCTGCGCAGTAAGGCATACTCCATAGAGAGGCGGCCGCGCAAAGCGCGACTGAAAGGCAAGACGCGTGTTCAAGGATCCATTCTCGACGACGAAGCGCCGGCGGCGTGGCCTGCGCTTCATGGAGATCGACTCGGCCATCGATACCGGCCTCTACCTGACGCGGCGCAAGCTCGGCCGCGCGTGGACGCATGTCTCGATCTTCATGGACCGGTTCCGGCTTCGCGGCTGGCGGCGCGGGCTGAACGAGCTCGCCTCCGATGCGATGACAATGGGCGTACTGGGCGGCCTCGTCACCATCATGCTCGCCATTCCGGCCTTCGAGGAGACGAAGAAGGACTGGCGCGCCCAGACGGAGTATTCCGTCACCTTTCTCGATCGCTATGGCGAGGAGATCGGCCAGCGCGGCATCCTTCAGAACGATTCGGTGCCGTTGGAGGATTTCCCCGATTATTTCATTAAATCGGTCCTCGCGACCGAGGACCGTCGCTTCTACTCGCATTTCGGTATCGACATCCCGGGCACGCTTCGCGCCATGGTCACGAACGCGCGCGCGGGCGGCGTCGTACAGGGCGGTTCGTCGCTGACGCAGCAGCTGGCGAAGAACCTCTTCCTGTCGTCCGAGCAAACGCTGGACCGCAAGATCAAGGAGGCATTCCTCTCGCTCTGGCTAGAAGCCAACCTGACGAAGGATGAGATCCTCAAGCTCTACCTCGACCGCGCCTATATGGGCGGCGGTGCGCACGGGGCGGATGCTGCGGCCCGGTTCTACTTCGACAAGTCGATCCGAGACGTGACGCTGGCCGAATCGGCGATGCTGGCCGGTCTCTTTAAGGCGCCGTCCAACTACGCGCCGCACCGCAACCTGCCCCGCGCCAGAGCCCGGGCAAACGAGGTCCTCTACAACCTCGTACAGGCCGGCTTCATGACCGAGGGCGAGATCCGGAACGCCCGGCTGGCGCCGGCCTCCCCCATCGCGCGGGACGAGGTCGAGCGCGCGCAGTACTTCCTCAACTGGGCCTATGAGCGCGTGCAGGAACTCGTGCCTCCGGGCGGCCGGACGATCTTCGTGCGCACGACGGTGGACGTCGGCATCCAGCGCCATGCCGAACAGGTCGTGCAGACGACCCTTCGTCAGATCGGCAAGGAGAAACGCGTAGAGCAGGCGGCGGCCGTCGTAATGGAGGTGGACGGCGCGGTACGCGCGATGGTGGGCGGGCGCGACTATGGTGAGAGCCAGTTCAACCGCGCCACGCAGGCCCGCCGTCAGCCAGGCTCGAGCTTCAAGCCTTTCGTCTACGCACAGGCGCTCATCGAGGGCTACGAACCACGCACCGTGGTCCGGGATCAACCACGCACCTATGGTGACTGGACGCCGAGAAACTACAATCGGAAGTATGCGGGCAACGTCACGCTACAGAACGCGCTGGCGCGTTCGATCAACACGATCCCCGTCTTCCTGGCGCAGAGCATCGGGCAGGGGAAGATCGTCGAACTCGCGAAGCAGATGGGCGTCGATTCGCCCATCCTCATAACCCGGTCCCTCCCCCTCGGCGTGGCAGAGATCACGGTGTTGGAGATGGCGCAGTCCTACGCGGTCTTCGCCAACGGAGGCCGAGAGGCGCGCGGCTACGGCATCATCAGCATCCGCGACTCCAACGGCGAGATCATCTACCAGCGCCCGCCGGACGCCCGGCCCCGCATCCTGGAGGAACGCGTCGCATCCGGCATGAACCAGATGCTGAACGCCGTCGTGACCGGCGGTACTGGGCGGCGAGCGCAGATCGAGGATGTCACCGTGGCCGGCAAGACGGGAACCACGCAGAGCTATCGCGACGCCTGGTTCGTCGGCTATACGGGCAATTTCGCCGGCGCCGTCTGGCTCGGCAATGACGACTTCACGCAGACGAACAACATGACGGGCGGCTCCACGCCGGCGCAGACCTGGCAGCAGATCATGGACTTCGCGCATAGCGGCATCGATCTGAAACCCATGCTTGGTGTCGATCCGCCCGACTTCGTCGCCCGCCAACGCCCCGCCACGGGCGAAGGCCAGCAGCAGCGCTACGACGTGCTGAACGACAGCGCAATCGAAGTCCTTGCCGCGATGCGCCGCGATCTCGAACAGATCCTCGGCCCGGACGTCACCGCGCGAGCCCCCGTGGGCACATCAGCCGGCGCCGAGGTCGCAGCCGCACCGAGCGACGCCGCGCCGCTATGAGGTTGCTGCTCGTCACCCTCTTCGTGCTGACCGCCGGCATCTCGGGCGGCGTATGGACCGCCTGGGCTGCGTTGGATCGCGAGGTCGCCTTCGCACGACTGAACGACGGCCCGTGGATCGCGACCCCGACCGCCTATCTCGCCAACACCAATCCCTATGCAAAGGCGCGGCGCGCACAGCGCCCGACCTTCGGCTTCGATGGCGGAGAAACCCTCACCTTCGTCGCTTCGTCCGACAGCGAAGGCGCCCCGCTCTCATCGGCCTGCCGCTATGTCATCGACGGCGTACGCCTGCCCGCGCGCCGATGGACGCTGACCGCCCTCCCGGAGGCTCCGCTGCCCGAGATGACGCCACCGCTCCGTACTGCGTTTACTTCATCGGAAGTCGTCCGCACCGAGAACAGCAACTACTCGATCAGCCTGTCGCCCGACCTTGCGAGCGGCAACTGGATACCAACGCCCGTCGATTATCGCCTCGTCCTCAACCTCTACGACACCACACTGCTCAGCGGCATCACCCAGGAGCGAACGCCGCTTCCAGTCGTCCGGCGGGAGCGCTGCGCGACGTGAGGGCCGTGTTTCTCGGGCTGGCGCTCGCCGTCGTTCTCGGCGCGATCACGCATATCGTCGTCATTCTCCTCGTGCCGCGTCTGGCGCCGCTCACGATCGCGGACCGGATGGACGCCCCGTTGGCAGACGCGGGTTTCTCGCCGATCGATCGAAGCGACCTCTTCCTCGACCGCGATCCGAATCTCCTGCGCCGCATCTGCGCGTTCGATCTCTCGAACGGGTCGGCCATGCGGGTCGAGGCGGCGATCCCCAGCGGCTACTGGAGCGTGTCGGTGCACGACCGGTTCGGTCTGTCCTACACCCTCCTCAACGACCGCGCCGCGCAGGACGGCACGATGCGCCTCGTCATCGCGACACGCCGACAGGCACGCGCGCTCGCGGACGAGGAGGACGAGCGAGCGCGCGATGCGACCGTCGTTCGGCTCGCCCCTGTCAACGGATACATGGTCCTGCGCGCCCTAGTCGATCGCCCCAGTCAGCGGCGTGTCGTGGAAGCGGCTCTTGATCGCGCGCGATGCGAGCCGTTGGACATCGACGTACCGCCGCCCCGCCCGCAATCCCTGGAAGAGCTTATCGGCTCGGCACCGTCGACCGGCGCACGATCCGTGATCCGCTAGCGGGCCTCAGTTCCAAACGTTCGCCCTTCCACGCCCCGGTGAAGGGCAGAACGGTCGCCGGGACATCTAGCCGCGCGCCATCGGCAAGGCGGGGCAGCAAGAACACGACCTTCTTCGACATGGGCAACCTCACGCGTTGCCCCGACTGTCGGCTGCCATGGTTAAGCGAATGCTAAGGCTTTGAGCGCACCCTCCGGTCATGTCGGAGACGCTCATGGCCACCTCGTCGCTTCACCGCGAAGCACTTCGTTTTGCACCCTCTCACCCGGCCAAACCGGCCCCTGCCGATGCGTCGCCGCGCGCGGAGCCGCTGCCGCGAGATATGGCGCATTTCCCCGGTCCGAAGACCCGCGAGGTCCTGGCCGGCATCCTGCGAGACCAGCTTACCGAGGGGTTCGCGCGAGACGACGAGCGCGGCGTCCGGCGAACATGCGCGCTTCTCGAAGCGATCTGGCCGGACGTCCCGGACGACCTTCGCACCGACATCCTCGCTCGGATCGAGAGCCAACCCGATTGGGCCGACGGCCTGCTTCGAATCGTCCTCCTCCAAGGCCGGGCCGACCTAGCCGCCAAGCTCGTCGCCATTCCGAGGAACGTCCTCGACCAGGCGTCGCTGCTCCCGGACGACGTCATCGAAGCGATCTGCCTGCGGGAAGATTTCGAAGCCGCAATCCTCCCCGCCATCCTGACGGCGACCGAAAGCACGAAGGTGACGTTCGGCCGTCTCTATCCGGCCCCCATGCCTGATACCGTCCGCCGCGCGCTCACCGCCTGCGTAGGCCAGAGCGACAGTCGACTGGGCGATGTCCTGGCCGCCCGTGCGGACGGCTTCTCGGCCGACCTCGCCGCCGATCTCGAACGGCTCACGACGAATGGAAGGCTCAGCCGATTGCGTCAGGCGGTGATCGGGGTCACGTCGCTCGAAGCACCGGCGGAGTCGCCGCTGCTGGTGAAGATCACAGAGCGGCTCGCCGCGATGTCGGAAGAGGGGGACGACGTCGGAACGCTTCATGTTCTCGCCAGTCTTCTGCGCCTGCCGCCTGCTGCGGTGACAAAACTCGTGTCCGACGAAGACCCGCTCCTGCTGGCGCTCGGTTTGCGGGGCGTGTGTCTGGCGCCGGAACTCGTCGACGTCATTCGCGGCGAAAGCGCGTGGCCTGCGCATCGCGCGCGCCATGTGGTGGAAAGCCCCGCCGGCTATACGATCGGGCGCCGCTACGTTGCGGATTTGCGCCGGCAGGCGGTCTAGTCGCCGCGCTCCTCATCGGCGAGAAAGTCGCGGCCGTCTCGGTCCTCGACATCGACGACCCAGGCATCCATATCGAAGCGAAGCTCGGACGCGAGCGCAGCGTCGATGGCGCCCGCCTCGCCTTCCAGCCGGATGGACCAGCGGCGGACCGAGCCGTCATCGTCGAGGTCCATCGCCGCCGGGCTCAGGAGGCGTTCGCCTGAACTGGCGACGATACGAAGATGGATCGCGCCAGCTTCCCGCGCGCCGCGCCGCGCCAACATGGCGTACCCGCCGCCATCTCGAACGCGGCGGAGGAAGGCGGACACCCAGAACTCGGAGGTGACGCGCAGCGTCTCAGCCGTTGCCGGAGAGGCCGAGCGCTGCCAGCGTCCCGGCATCCGCGCCGTTCGACACGGGCAAGCCCTCATTGGCTTGGAAGGCGCCTAGCGCCTCGCGGGTCGCGCGGCCCATCATACCGTCGACGGGGCCGGGATCGAAGCCGCGCTCCGCGAGACGTTCCTGCACGAGGCGTACGATTGCGTCCTTCGCGACCTTCGGAACCGATGGTGCGGACGGTGCAGCGGCGACAATCTGACGTGGTTTGGAGGATTCGAGAAGCGCCGCCAACGGATCGCCAGCATCTGTCGACGCACCATCGACTGCGCGTGTCTCCACCACCGTCCCAGACGTATCACCCTCCAAAGCGGCGTACACGGCGTTGAGAGTGCGGCGGCCCATTAGGCCGTCGAGATCGCCACCGTAGAGCCCCATCGCCTGCAGACGCGACTGCAACTCACGCACATTCGGATCGGCCAGTGGACCGGGGCGCACGCTCATCGCGGACGGGCGAACGACCTGATCGGCCTTAAAGAGGGGCGCTGGATGGACGCCCGGTTGCAGCACTGTCGCATTGAGCGCCGCGAAGCCGACGAGCGCCGCCGAGCCCAGGATCCACAGATGCTGCGCCTTAGGCCGAATACGGGGGAGCGCGAAGGATCGCCCGCCCTCCTTGCGGCGGCTCGTCGGCCTGATCGGCTTGCGCGGCGTTCTCATGCGACCTCCCGGAGTGGCAGCTGGCTGACGGTCGCGCCGCCATTGGGGTCGAGCGGCAGAGTGATCGTGACCGTCGTACCGACGCCGAGCTCGCTCGTCATCTCGAACGAACCCTTGTGAAGCTCCACGAGGCCACGAACGACGGAGAGACCGAGGCCCGTGCCCTCGTAGTTGCGGCTATAGCTCGTCTCGGCCTGCACGAAGGGCTGTCCGAGACGCGGCAGGTCCTCCTTCGAGATCCCGATGCCCGTGTCGCTGACGCGAACCCGCAAGTTCCGACCGATCGTCTCGATGCTCAGCGTCACCTCGCCGCCCGGCTCGGTGAACTTCTGCGCGTTGGACAGGAGATTGATCAGCATCTGCCGGAAGGCGCGGCAGTCCGCGGTGAGTTCCGGCAGTGCGTCGAAGTTCTGGACGAGCGCAAGACCGCCTTCGGAGAATTGGCTCGACAGCATCTGGCAGCAATCGCGCGCGGCGGCCGTCGGGTCGAAGCCTTCCAGCGTCACGGTGAAGTGACCCGCCTCGATCTTCGACATGTCGAGCACGTCGTTGACGACCTGGAGGAGGTGCTTGCCGCTCTGGTTGATAAGTTCGGCATATTCCTTGCGCTGCGCCTCGCTCAGCATCGCGAGCATATCGCCGCTCAGCATGTCGGAAAACCCGATGACGGCGTTGAGCGGCGTGCGAAGCTCGTGACTGACGCTCGCGAGGAACTGCATCTTGGCGCCGCTGGCACGATCGGCCTCTTCGCGCGCGGACAGCAGCGCCTCGGCGTAGTCCTTGCGGTCCTGAATATCGCGGGTGATGCTCACGACGCCTCCGCTATCATCGTTGAGGGGCCGACAGCGCATTTCCATCCAGCGATAGGACGGGCCGTCGGTATCCGAGGTTGCCTTCACGCGAAATTCGACGGTCTCCTCCGCTCCGTCGGCGGCGGTTCGAAGGGCGCGCAGGTAAGCCACGCGGTCGATGAGGTGGATGCGCTCCCGCAAACCATGGGCGGCCAGGTCCTTGGGCGTGGCGCCGAATACGAATTCGGCCGCGGGGCTCGCGAAGGTCAGGCTGCCATCGGGGTCGTGCCGCGTGATGGCGTCGCCCGCATTGTTCGCCAGCAGTCGGAAGGCGTCTTCGCGTTCCTGCAGCATCGTCTCGCGCATCCGCCCGAACCGATCACCGCCGAACATGATCGCGGCGACATAGGCCGCTGCCGTCAGAGCGCCGATGACGGCCATGCCATCGGCTCCCGCCAGTCCCGGAACGGCGACGCCGAGGAAGAGAATGCCGAGGACGGAAACGCCAGCCGAAATGCCGACCACCATGAGCGATCCGGACAATGCGGCCTCCGCCGGGATCGCGATCAACCAGAAGGCCGCGAAGGAATCGAGCCCTCCCGTGATGCTTGCGACATAGATCACCAGACCCGCAAGGCCCAGCGTCGAGAAGATGTGCGCCCGCCGAACCGCTCCGCTATGCGCCGCGAAGGCAGCGACCGCTATGGGAACGCAGAGCCAGACGTAGACTAGCACGACCTCGATCGAAATCGACGGTTGGAGCAGGAGATAGACCGGCAGCACGGCAAGCGCGAGAACGCCCGCCACGACGTGCGACGCAACGAACGAACGGCGGCGGGCCTCGTTCAAGGCCTCGTCCGAACTGTTCAGCCCGGAGGCATCCGGCGTGCCGTTTATAAGGTCGGCAAGCCGACGCAACTGGCGAATGATGTTCACAACGCAACCTCGAACAACCTAGGCCGATCATGCGACATGCGTCTTAAAGGGGCGCTAAGGGCCTGTCCGCATTGGGAACCAAAAGGGGTGTCCTTCCTTCGCCGTGCCGGTCGAAACCGCGTGAATAGGCCGATAGGAACAAGTTGAGCGGTTTCTCCAACGAGGGCTTTCCACCTGGCCCGTATGTTTGGCCTCATCGAGAACCCGGCCACGGGAAAAACGGTCGGGACGAGATGGGAAAAGGTGTCTTATGTACTTCATCGTACGATCGATGTTCTGGATCGGTATCGTCGTCCTGCTGCTGCCGATCGGCGGCGACACGCAGTTCAAGAGCGAGGACGCGTTCGAGGCCGCGAAGTCGGCGGTAGCCGATTTGTCCGGCTTCTGCGACCGCAACCCGGGCACATGCGAGACGAGCGCGACGGCCGTCAGCGTATTCGGTCACAAGATGGCCGAGAGCGCGAAATGGGCCTATGCTTTCGCGACCGACCAGACCTACACGCCGACCGAGCGCGAGACGGATGTCCGCACCGTTCGCACCGTGCCCTTCACTGCGCCGGGCGTGGTAGCGCGGCCGGAGATGGCGGTCGACCTGACACGGCCTTCGGCTCCGGCCACGGCCGCTCGCAACGTGACGCGGGTGATGCCGACCGACGAGCCGAATACGACGATCTTGCAACGCGGCACACTGACGGCCGCCGATCAGGCTCCGGCATGGCAGGGTGGTCAGCGGATCTGATCGCCGTCCAGCCGCGTCCTATAGCCGAGTAGCCCGCCGGCCGGCCCGATGCTATCGGAGCCGGCCGCAGCTGTTTCGTGCCGAATGGATCGCCGGATGAAGACTATCGAAGAGATCGAGGACGACTTCGCCTTCCTCGACGACTGGGAAGATCGCTACCGATACGTGATCGAGCTCGGCCGCGAACTTCCGCCGCTGGCGAGCGAGGAGCGCAACGAGCACAACAAGGTTTCGGGTTGCGCCAGCCAGGTCTGGCTATCGATCGAACCCGATGGCGACACGATGACCATCCGCGGCGAGAGCGACGCGCATATCGTCCAAGGTCTCGTCGCTCTCGTGACGCGCCTGACATCGGGCCGCACGCCAGCCGAAATCGCCGAGAGCGATCCCAAGGCCTTCTTCGAGCGCATCGGTCTCATCGAACACCTGTCGCAGCAGCGCGCGAACGGTCTCAATTCCATGATCACCCGCATCCGCGCCGAAGCCGCAGGGCGTCTGTAGCGTCCCGACTACCCGACCTTCAGGCCGCTTGCATCGAAGCGGTTGGCTTTGGGAAAGCCGCGTGGCGCGAGGCGGCCGGTCTGGGCGCGGTCGCCGCGATACTCGTCGATCTCGGCTCCGGTTCGCGTGTGCGAGCGGGATGAGCCGTCGACCCAGGTGAGGCCGTCCGCCCAAACGAGCGGCATGGCATCGGCAAGACCGCCATCCTTGAACTTCTGCAGGCGCATGCCACGGCCTCGCGTCAGCTCGGGCACCTGGTCGCGCGGGATCACGAGGAGCTTCCGATTCTCGCCCAACAAGGCTACGGCGTCGGCGGCGTCTGCTACGAGCGACGAGACGACCAGGCGATCGCCGGGCGAGACGCCGAGGATCTGCTTGCCCTTGCGCGCGTTGCCGATCATGCCCGATTCGGGCGCGATGAACCCGCGTCCGTCGCCGGCGACGAGCAGGCGTTTGGCACCCGGCTCGTGCCGGAATGCGGCCGCGATACCATCGCCTTCGGCGAGATCGACCATCAGTCGCACCGGCTCGCCCTGCCCTCGCCCGCCAGGCAGACGCTCGGCGTTCAGCGTGAAGGCGCGCCCCTCGTTGGACAGGAGGATGAGCTTGTCCGTCGTCTCCGCCTTGAACGCGAAGGCGAGGCTGTCGCCCGCCTTTAGAGATACGCCCGACACATCATCCACATGGCCCTTCAAGGCGCGGACCCAGCCGTGTTCGGTAATCAATACCGTGATCGGCTCGCGCTCGACCATGGCGCGCTGGATGGCGGCGTCGTCGGTCTCGGGCGCATCGCCGAAACTCGTCCGGCGACGGCCGAGCTCCGTGTCCGGGCCGAACATCTTGCCGACCTTCGCGATCTCGGAGGAAACGCGCGTCCACTGACGGCGGTCGGACCCAAGAAGCTTCTCCAAGCCGTCCTTTTCCTTCTCCAGCGCTTCGTACTCGCGCCGGATCTCCATCTCTTCGAGTTTGCGCAGGGCGCGTAGCCGCATGTTGAGGATGGCTTCGGCCTGAACGTCCGTCAGCTCGAACGTCGCCATGAGGACGGCTTTGGGCTCGTCCTCCTCGCGGATGATGCGGATGACCTCGTCGAGATTGAGATAGGCGACGAGGTAGCCGCCGAGCACCTCCATCCGGTGGACGATCTTTTCTACCCGGAAGCGGGAGCGTCGCACCAGCACGTCGCGGCGGTGATCGACCCACTCGCGCAGCATGGTGCGCAATCCGACGACCTTCGGCACCTTGCCGCCGATGAGGACGTTCATGTTCAGCGGTACGCGAACTTCGAGATCGGTCAGCTTGAAGAGCGACTCCATCAGCAGCGCCGGATCGACGGTGCGCGCACGCGGCTCCAGCACGACGCGCACATCCTCCGCCGATTCGTCCCGCACGTCCGCCAGCACCGGCAGCTTACGGGTCTGAATCAAGTCCGCGATGCGCTCGATGAGCTTCGCCTTCTGCACCTGGTAGGGGATCTCGGTGACGACGATGGTGTAGGTGCCCCGCCCCTGGTCCTCCACCGACCAGCGGGCGCGAAGCCGGAAGCTGCCACGTCCCGTCTCGTAGGATTTCAGCATCGAGCCCGGCGTCTCGACGAGCACGCCGCCGGTCGGAAGGTCGGGCCCCGGCACGACCTCCATCAGCGCGGACGTCTCGATGTCGGGATCGTCGATCAGCATCTGCGCGGCCGCGCAGATCTCGGCGGCGTTGTGCGGCGGAATGCTCGTCGCCATGCCGACGGCAATGCCGGTCGAGCCGTTGGCGAGCAGGTTGGGGAAGGCGCCGGGCAGAACGATCGGCTCGGCATCCTCGCCGTCATAGGTCTCGCGAAAATCGACTGCGCCCTCGTCCAGCCCGTCGAGGAGTAGCTTGGCGACTTCGGTCAGCCGCGCTTCGGTATAGCGCATCGCGGCGGCGCCATCGCCGTCCACATTGCCGAAGTTGCCCTGGCCATCGACCAACGGATAACGAACCGCGAAACTTTGCGCGAGGCGAACGAGCGCATCGTAGACCGACTGGTCGCCATGCGGGTGATACTTGCCGATCACGTCGCCGACGACGCGGGCGCATTTCTTGAAGCCCTGACCGGGGTCGAGCTTCAGCTGGCGCATCGCGTAGAGCAGCCGGCGGTGGACCGGCTTCAGCCCGTCCCGGGCATCCGGCAGCGCGCGATGCATGATGGTGGACAGCGCATAGGCGAGGTAGCGCTCCTCGAGCGCCTCGCGCAGGTCTATCGGCTGGACGTCTCCGCCGGAGCCGTCCTTGATCGTGATGTTTCCCATGCGTTCTCATACCGCGCGAGATTGCGCCGAACAAGGCGGGGCGGTGGATTGCGCGTCTAGAGTTGCCTCTTTGCCCCGCCTAGTCGGCGCGCTTGAGCGCGATGTCGGACGTCACCACGATCGCGTCGGTCTCGGGGTCGCGGTCGCGCGTCAAGAGCCGCAGCGTGCCGTCTTCGGACAGCGAGAGCGACATGGCCGCTTCGTCGTCACCGTTGATCTCGGCGTTCCAGGTGATGTCGAGTTCGACCGCGTCGCCTGCGAGCGCGCCCACCAGCTTGGCCGGACCGGAGCCTGCGCCGGTGTAGATGCCGCTATAGCCATCACCGTCCCGCTCCAACGCGACGCCGATCTCGCGCTTGACGAACATCGCACCGCATTCGCCAGACAGGTCGAAGGCGTCATCCGGCGTCTTTACCTCGACATCGCACGAGATGCGTAAAGGCGACCGGTCGGTCCGGATCCGGACTTCGCCGCGGCCGCTCCAGCTACCGTCGAGCGCTGCGAGAAACGTCTCGCCCGCTCCATCCTCCGGCGCGGCGTGGGCCGGGATGACGAGGAGGGCCGAGGTGAGAAGGTAGCGAGCGATCATGGGGTGTCCTTGGTGGGTACGTGAAGCTACGCGAAAGCCCCCACAAAGGTTGCATCAACTTCGCTCGCCCGCCCGATGAGCGCGCCGAGCCGCTCTCGCGAGTAGGGCATTCGAGCCCCGCTAGGCGCGTAAAGATGTCGCTCGAGAAAATGGCTGGTCAATCGATAGCCGTCGCGAAGGTCGTCCGGCCGAAGGGGTGCTTTCGGGTCTGTGACGAAGGCCGGGAGCGGCAGCAACTTGCGCGCGTAGAGCTGGCCCTCGTCGGAGCTGACCGCCCGGCCCGTCTTCGGCGAAACGTAGGTCAGGCTCGCATTGCCACCCACCGCCCCGGAGACCGCGCACCGGGTAAGATCCAGCCCGACGCCGAGTTCGTCCAGAAGCGCGATCTCGAACCGGATGAGAAGCGCCGCCGCAACGTCCGTGCGCGGGAACGCGTCGAGGACGATGGTTGCGGCTTCATAGAGCGCCCGATGCGGATCGCGTTCCGCCAGGAGGCGTAGATGCTCGCATATCGTCCCGACAACGAGAAGCGACGCTTCCGACTCCAGCAGGTGCCCGGCGCGCTGCAGCTGCGATTCGACGGCGAACGTGCCGAGATGCTCGTCCAGCCGCGCCCGCCAGTGCAAGGCGACGGTGTTGCCGGGCTGAAGCGTCGGTGTCTTCTTGCGTGATCGGCCGCCATGGACAAGGCCGGAATGGCGCCCGTTCTCGCGCGTCATCACCTCCAGCACCACGGCCGTCTCGCCGAAATGCCGCGTTCCGATCACGATGCCTTCGTCTCGCCATTCCATCGCTTGGTACCGTCCTCCTGTTTATGAAATATAGGCATTCGCTATAGCGCTGTCCCGCTTTTCGCGGGCTCCAATTCCATCAGGACGACGCATCATGACGGTAACGGATACCGCGACCCGAGGCGGCCGGCAGGCCGTTTGGGTGATCATCCTCTGCGGCTGCGCGATCAGTGCGCTCGCCTTCGGTCCACGCGCGATCATGGGGCTCTTCCTCGACCCGATGGTAGGCGCGCGGGGCTGGTCGATCACGCAGTTCGCGCTCGCGATCGCGGTGCAGAACCTCGTCTGGGGCGCGGCGCAGCCCTTCGCCGGCGCGGCGGCGGATCGGTTTGGCGCCTTCCCCGTCTTCATTTTAGGCGGTTTGATCTATGCGCTCGGCCTCGCCTCCATGGCGATCGCGACGGACGTCTGGATGCTGCAGATCGCGGCGGGGCTCTTCGTCGGGCTCGGCGTGGCCTGCTCTGCCTTCGGACTCGTGCTCACCGCGTTCACCCGGCTCATCCCGGCGGAAAACCGCAGCGTCGCCTTCGGGCTCGGGACGGCGGCCGGATCGTTCGGACAGTTCCTCTTCGCGCCCGTTGGCGGCGCTCTTATCGCCGCGCTCGGCTGGCAGGGCGCACTTTACGTGCTGGCGGCCGTCATGCTCGCCATTCCCTTCCTCGCCTTGGCGCTGCGCGGTGCGCAGGTGGAGGAATCGGCGACGGCAGCGCCGACGGCCTCACGGCTTCCCCCCGGCCGGGCGCTCGCCCTCGCCTTCGGCCACCGCTCCTACGTCCTCCTGACGCTCGGCTTCTTCGTTTGCGGCTTCCACGTCGCATTCATTACTGTCTACCTGCCACCTTACGTGAACGAACTCGGTCTGCCCGGCGTCACGCTTCCGGGAGGCCTGACGGTAGCGCTCGGCGCATTCGCGATCGCGCTCATCGGCCTCTTCAATGTGGCGGGGGCCTATTCTTCCGGCCTCTTGAGCCGCAATCGGCCGAAGCAGGGCATACTGAGCGCCATCTACTTCGCCCGCGCCGCGGCGATCACGCTCTTCGTACTGTCGCCACCCAGCACGCTCGGCGTCCTCGTCTTCTCGGCCGTGATGGGGGTGCTATGGCTTTCGACCATTCCGCCGACGGCCGGCCTCGTGGCGGCGATGTTCGGGCCGCGCAACATGGGGCTTCTCTACGGCGTGGTCTTCTTCAGCCATCAGATCGGCTCGTTCATCGGCATCGCGATGGGCGGCGCGATCTACGAGGCGACCGGGTCCTATGACGGCATGTGGTGGGCCGGCGTCGCGATGGGCATCGTCGCCGGCGTCATCCATCTCCCGATCCGTGACCGGCCCGTAGCCGCGCCCGCACCGGCCTAGCTTCGGCGCGTGCCGTGAAAGAGGATCGGGCGCCCACCGGGCGAACCGACCGTCTCGCCGACCCACATCGCCTCGCGGCCACGGATGACGGTGCCGACCGGCCAACCCGTGACCTCGACGCCGTCGTAGGGCGTCCACCCGGCGCGAGAGGCGATCCAGCCGTCGCTGATCGTCTCCCGGCGACCGAGGTCCACGACGGTGAGATCGGCGTCGTAGCCGACGGCTAACCGCCCCTTGCGGGCGATGCCGAAAAGGCGGGCCGGGCCGTACGCGGTCAGGTCGACTAAGCGCTCAAGTGTCAGGCGACCGGCGTTCACATGATCGAGCATGATGGGCACCAGCGTCTGAACGCCCGTCATGCCAGAGGGCGAGGCCGGATACTCCGCTGCCTTCTCTTCTAGCGTATGCGGCGCGTGGTCGGAGCCCAGCACGTCGACGACTCCATTCTCGAGGGCTCGCCACAGGGCATCGCGGGTCGCTTCATCACGAACGGGCGGGTTCATCTGAACCTTGGTCCCCAGGCGCTCGTAGGCCTCGGGTCCGGCCAGCGTGAGGTGGTGCGGCGTCACCTCCACGCTTGCGATGTCCTTGTTCTCGGCGAGTACGTCCATCTCGGCGGCCGTCGTTACGTGGAGGACATGGACCTGCTTGCCGAATTCCCGGGCGATCCGAAGAAGCCTTTCGGTGGCGACAAGTGCGGCCTTCTCATCCCGCCACACAGGATGGGAAGAGGCGTCTCCTGCCACACGCAGGTCGGCCCGCGCCCGAAGTCGTGTCTCGTCCTCGCAGTGGAAGGAAGCGCGCCGCTCGATGCGCGAGACGATCGCTCGCAGCGCCTCTTCGTCGTCAACGAGGAGATTGCCCGTCGAGGAGCCGATGAAGACCTTGATACCCGCCGCACCCGGCAAACGCTCCAGACGGGCGACATCGACCGCGTTCTCCGCGCTACCGCCCACGAAGAAGGCGTGGTCGCACCACATCCGCCCGGACGCCCGGTCGAACTTGTCCGCAAGCGCATCCTCGGACGTCGTCGTCGGGTTCGTGTTCGGCATCTCGAAGACGCTCGTCACGCCGCCCATCACTGCGGCGAGACTGCCGGAGGCGAGGTCTTCCTTCTGCTCCAGGCCCGGTTCGCGAAAATGGACCTGGGTGTCGATTATGCCCGGCAGGATGTGCAGACCGGTACAGTTACGAACCGTCTCCGCCGGGCCATCCACCCGGCCGAGCGCCGCTATGCGCCCTTCCCTGACGCCGATATCGCCTATAGCGGTGCGGCCGGGCATGACGAGGGTCGCGTCGCGGTAGATCGTATCGAAGGGCTTTATCATGGCGCGGGTTTGCCGGACGGCGAGGCCCGCATCAAGGGGCCTGGTGCGAAAACCCCGGACCGGCCTCTGGGAAGGCGCCGCGTGCGCCATACTTATCTCCTCGACACAGCCTCACCATTCAGGGAACGACATGATCCGCGCCGCCCTCCTCTCCGACCGCTCCATCGTCCGCGCCACCGGCGCCGACGTAACGAAGCTCCTCAATGACCTTCTGACGACGGAGATCGCGAACCTCGGGCCCGGTCAGGCCCGGCACACGGCGCTGCTGACGCCGCAAGGCAAGATCCTCTTCGACGCGCTGGTGATCAAGGACAAGGAAGGCTTCCTCTTCGACGTCGCGGCCGACCGCGCCGAGGATTTCGTCAAGCGACTGACGCTTTATAAGCTGCGCTCCGACGCCGCGTTCGAAGAGACGGGCGATGCGTTCGCCGTCGCGGTCGCCTGGGGCGACGAGCGGGCGACGCCCGACGATCCGCCCGGCCTCGCCTATCGCGACCCCCGCCTGCCCGCGCTCGGCTGGCGCATCGTCGCGCCGCCGCACGCGCTCAATACCTGGCTGGAAGTGGCCTCGGCGGAGGGCACCGAACTTGGCTACCACGACCACCGCATTCGGCTCGGCGTTCCCGAGGGCGGCAAGGACTTCGGCAGCGACGACTTTCCCCACGACGCCATGCTCGACCAGCTTCACGGCGTCGACTTCGACAAGGGCTGCTTCGTCGGCCAGGAGGTCGTCAGCCGCATGAAGCATCGCGGCACTGCGCGACGGCGGATCGTGCCCGTGGCGATCGACGGCGTTGCCCTGTCAGGATCGGAGATCTCGGCGGGCGACCGGACGATCGGAACGCTGGGCTCGGTCTACGGCGACGCAGGCCTCGCCATGCTTCGGCTCGACCGGCTCCCGACGGACGGCACACTACTCCAAGCGGGCTCCGCAACCCTGACGCCCAGCCGCCCCGACTGGGCCGACTTCGAGCTGCCCTCGGCCTAGGCGCATGCCTCAGCCGCGAAATCCGCGGGCCTGGCAGCGCATGTTGTCGGGCCGCCGGCTCGACCTCCTCGATCCCTCCCCGCTCGACGTCGAGATCGAGGATGTCGCGCACGGGCTGGCGCGGGTTGCGCGTTGGAATGGGCAGACGCATGGCCCGCACGCCTATTCGGTGGCGCAGCATTCGGTTCTGGTGGAACACATCGTCGGCTGCCTTCAGCCCGATGCGGACATGCGCCTGCGCCTCCTGGCACTCCTCCACGATGCGCCGGAATACGTGATCGGCGACATGATCAGCCCGTTCAAGACGATCATCGGCGAGGCCTATGGCGAGGTCGAAGGTCGGCTGACGGCCGCGATCCACCTTCGTTACGGCCTGCCGCCACGAACGCCCGTCCGCCAAAAAGCGATCATCAAGCGTGCCGACAAGGTCTCGGCCTTCTACGAGGCCACGCAGCTAGCCGGCTTTGCGACCGACGAGGCACTACGATTCTTCGGTCGCCCGCCAAGCGCCACGGCCCATCTCGAGCCGATGCTGACCCCATTGCCGGTCGACGCGGCGCAGAAGACGTTCATCGAACGGTTCAACGAACTGGAAAGCGCGTATAAGCAGGGTAGCAGCTCCTGACGCTCCACCCGCTGCCGACACGCGCAAGGCCCATTCATGTATCTCTATGTCTGTCCGCTCTCGCACCTCGAAGGGGCGGTCAAGGAGCATGACGCGGGACATGTCCTCACGCTGATCAACCTGCAGACGCCCGTGCCGACGCCTCCCGGCATCGCGCCCGAGAACCACCTCTTCCTCGGCATGAACGACATCGCGGCGCCCCGTGAGGGCTTCGTTCCGCCGTCGAGCGAACAGGTGCAGCGGGTCATCGATTTCGCCTCCAATTGGGACCGGCAGAAGCCCGCCATAGTCCATTGCTGGGCCGGCGTGAGCCGCTCGACGGCGGCGGCGTTCACCCTGGCGTGCGCATTGCAGCCGGGCCGGGCCGAGCAGGAGATCGCGAAGGAAATCCGCTCCCTCTCACCGACCGCTTCGCCCAACCCGATGATCGTCGGCTATGCGGACGGCCTTCTCGAGCGAAATGGCCGCATGGTCGAGGCGATGCGCTCGATAGGGCGCGGCCGGACCGCGATGGAAGGCGTGCCGTTCCGTTTGAACGTCTGACGCGATGACGGCCGGTGTCATCGAAATCGATCTCTCAGCCGCGATCGTCGCATTGCGTGCGGACACGCCCCTGATCGTGACGACGAAGCTGGGGCCGGTCGACGGCGGCGAAGCGGCCCTCCCCTTCGGCGCGTTCGAGCCGACCCACCACCGCACGCTGGAGATCGCGCTTCGAACCTGGGTCGAGGAGCAGACGGCCCTCCCTCTCGGCTATACCGAGCAGCTCTATACGTTCGCCGACCGGGGCCGTCATGCCGAGATCGGCGATTCCGCACCGCACACCGTCTCCATCGGCTACCTCGCCCTCGCTAGAGCGTCGAATGTCGGCGATGGCGCCAACCGGGTCAGCTGGTCGGATTGGTACGGGTATTTCCCCTGGGAGGACTGGCGGTACGGGCGACCCGAGATCCTCGACGAGACGCTGCTCGCTTCGCTCGACGCCTGGGCGGCATCGACGTCGGGGCCCGCGCGGGACCTGCGAATAGACGCGGCTTTCGGCGCGGTTCGCAGCGACCTCGACGCGACGTGGGACGAGGAGCGGACGTTGGAGCGCTATGAACTTCTCTACGAAGCGGGGCTGGTGCAGGAGGCGTGGCGCGACGGCCGCGATGCGGCGCGCTCGCGCGGTGAACCATCGCTGCTCGGGCGATCCATGCGCTTCGACCATCGCCGCATTCTCGCGACCGCAATCAGCCGACTGCGCGGCAAGCTGAAATACCGACCCGTCATCTTCGAGCTGATGCCGCGCACCTTCACGCTGACCGAGTTGCAGACCGCAGCAGAGGCGATCTCGGGCCGACGGCTTCACAAGCAGAACTTCCGACGCCTCGTCGAGAGCGCGCGACTGGTCGAGCCGACGGGTGCCAAGAGCAGTCCATCGCAGGGGCGACCCGCCTCGCTTTACCGATTTCGTCAGGACGTCCTGCGTGAACGCCCCGGCCTCGGCCTGCGCCTCGGTTCGCGCTGACCGATTGACCTGTGCGTGCGCGGACAGGATGGTGGTCGCTCTCCGCCTGCCGAAAGGGCCCGCCCGATGGATTGGGAAGACCTCAAGACCGTTCTCGCCGTCCACCGCACGGGCACATTGTCGGGTGCATCGAGAACGCTCGATGTCAGTCATTCTACCGTCCTTAGGCGCCTCCAATCGATGGAGGAACGGCTGGGCGTCAAGATATTCGAGCGGCGGCGGGAAGGCCTGCGCGCTACGCTCGCCGGCGAGGAGATGGCCGAGATCGGTCAGCGCTTCGAGGAAGACGTGGACGGCTTGGAGCGCCGCCTTGTCGGCCGCGACCTGCGCCCCTCGGGCTGCATCCGGCTCACCACGGCGGACACTCTCGCCAGCCACATGCTCGGCACCATCATGGCCGATTTCAGCGTCGCCTACCCAGAGATCGAAATCGAGCTCGTCACCTCGAACGCCTATCTCAACCTGACCAAGCGCGACGCCGACGTCGCCATCCGCCCGACGAACAAGCCGCAGGACACGCTCGTCGGACGGCGCATCGGCCCTGTCATGACAGCCGTCTATGGAAGCCGGACATACCTCGATCGCGAGGGACGCGACCCCGATGCCGTCCACCATACGTGGTGCGGCTTCGACGACACGATGGCGCATACCGATATCGGGCGGTCCCAGAAGGCGTTCCTGAAAGACCGGGTCGCCCGAATGCGCGCCAACACGGTGCTGGGGATCCTGACATATGCGCGCGCCAGTTCCGGGCTCGCGATCCTGCCATGCTTCGTCGGCGATCAGGAGCCGACGCTGGAGAGGCTGACCGAACCCTACGACCATTCCGGCACCGAACTCTGGCTTCTCACACACCGCGACTTGCGCGGTTCGACTCGCGTTCAGGTGTTCATGGAGTTCGCCGGGAGGGCGCTCAAGCAACGACGCTATCTCTTGGAAGGCGGCATAGCCCCGGAGGCGGTCTGAAGCCGTCCGTGCAAAGGTTCGCTTAAGTATTCGTGCTCTCTGCCTCATGATCCTCGGGGCCGGCCCGAGGATCACGAGCGCCGACAGCGTCGCCTCGATCGTGACCAACCGCGCCACCTCGGGCTGTAGGCCGGACGGTCGGATGTATGTTCTGCTGGTTGCGCCCCTCGATTCTCGGGTCGGTGCCCCAGGACGACGGCAGGACGTAGGGCTGCCTGTCAGGCTGTGCGATAGAGGAGGCCGCCTAATCGCCGGCCACGAAGGCTTCCCAGGTCCCGTCGGGCGAGATGTGGACGCGATAGAAGATGTACCCGCCGAAATCGAGCATGTCGCGATAGTCGCCGGCCGTCACCAACGTGAAGAGCTCGACCTGCTGCGCCGGTGAAAGGTCCTCGAGGTGGAGCGCCTCGAAATAGGGCCATGCATAGAACGCCTCGGCCGACCCTTCGCGCATGAGCGCGGGCGGGGTTTCCAGCAATTCGAGGAGGATGGCGAGAACCTCGCGGCCCTCCCCATCGCCCGAGACCTCGCGCCAGAACGCGATAGGATCCTCGTCTCCACCGAAGCTGAAGAGTGGCGTGCGGCCATTGTCCTCGATGACCGCCGCGAGCCCTTCGATATCTCCGGCACGCGCGATGTCCATGAGAAGCTTGCGCGTCCGCGCGACAGGCTCGGGCAGGTCGTCGTTCTCCAGCAGCTTCGAGCCGGAACCCAACCCTTGAGCGGTACCCTCCCGCGCCGTCAGATCACCTTCGACCGGCACCGGAGCGGCTACTGCGCCACCGGCCGACAAGAGCGAGCATAGCAAACCCGCGAGAACTATCCGCGCCATGGCCATCATCCCTCGTCATAGCCCTCCGACGATTCCAGGCCGTCCATTCGGCTTGCAAACCGCGCTCGGATGCCTATCCTAACATGGGTGGCCGGCGAACGGCCTTTTTCTTGATCCGCAATATGCTCAACATGAGCATAAGGAGGATGGCATGGCCTTCACCGATCTTACAACGTCCGCTGCACGCCGGAGCCGAACGACTGCGGAGTATGCGCCGCTCCCGACGCCGGACCTCACGTTCACGCCGGAGGTGGAAGCCGCGACGGCAGACGTGTACGCACGGGTGAAGGACATCATTCCGCATGTCGAGTGGATGTTCTTCGCCCCCTACATCAAGGCGATCAACGACGCGAAACGCGAGCGAAACGCGGTCATCCTGGCGCACAACTATCAAACGCCGGAAATCTTCCACGGCGTCGCGGATATCGTCGGCGACAGCCTGCAGCTCGCGCAGGAAGCCGAGCGGGTCGACGCCGACGTGATCGTCCAGTGCGGCGTGCATTTCATGGCCGAGACGTCGAAGCTGATGAACCCGGACAAGACGATCCTGATGCCCGACATGCAGGCCGGCTGCTCGCTCGCCGCCTCGATCACGGGCGCAGACGTGCGTGCGCTGCGCGAAGCCTACCCCGGCGTTCCGATCGTCACCTATGTGAACACGTCTGCCGACGTAAAGGCCGAGAGCGACATCTGTTGCACGTCGTCCAACGCCGTTCAGGTCGTCGAGGCGATGGCGGCGAAATTCGGCACCGACCGGGTGCTGTGCCTTCCGGACGAGTATCTCGCCAAGTGGGTCGCCACGCAGACCGACGTTCAGGTGATCGCATGGAAGGGCCATTGCGAGGTCCACGAACGCTTTACGGGCGAGGAACTGCGCCGCTATCGCGCGGCCGACCCGAGTGTCCGGATCATCGCGCACCCGGAATGCCCGCCGGATGTCATCGAAGAGGCAGACTTCACCGGGTCGACCAAGCACATGATAGACTGGGTGAAGGACAATCGCCCTGCCAAGGTCGTCATGGTGACCGAGTGCTCGATGGCGGACAACGTCGCGGCCGAGACGCCGGATGTCGAGTTCATTCGCCCCTGTAATCTCTGCCCGCATATGAAGCGGATCACGCTGCCGGCCATTCTCGACAGCCTCATCCACATGCGCGAAGAGGTGCTTATCGACCCCGAGGTCGGCGCCCGCGCCCGGCAGGCCGTCGAGCGGATGGTTCGGCTGACGAACTAATGCCCCACCGACGCTTCTGAGTTCATCAGGGCCGCGGTATAGTGAAGGAACGCGCCGATGTCCGACGAACGCTCTGACGGCAGCGATCTCACGCCCATCTCCTGGGGTGGATCGGACGAGGTCGTCATCGTGGGCGGGGGGCTGGCCGGGCTCTTCTGCGCTTTGAAGCTGAGCCCGCGCCCGGTCACGATCCTGTCGCCGACGCCGATCGGCCAGGGCGCGTCCTCCGCCTGGGCGCAGGGCGGTATCGCGGCGGCCGTGTCGAAAGGCGACAGCCCGAAAAGCCACGCCGCCGATACGATCGCTGCCGGCGACGGTCTGGTCGATCGGCGCGTGGCACACCTTCTCGCCGGCGAGGCACCGGAGCGCGTGGAGGATCTGCTGCGCTACGGCGTGCCCTTCGACCGTGACCTCGAAGGCCAGCTCGAAGTCAGCCGCGAAGCCGCGCATTCGGAGCGGCGTGTCGTCCACGTTCGCGGCGACATGGCCGGCAAGGCGATCATGGAGGCGCTCGTCGCGACCGTGCGCGCAACGCCCTCCATTCGCGTGATCGAGGGCCTGGAAGCCATTGGACTGATGGATGACGGGCGCTTCGTGACCGGCGTCACGGTGCGGCGCGGCCAGGAGACGATCCGCGTTCCAGCTCGTGCTACCGTGCTAGCCACCGGCGGCATCGGCCACCTCTATTCGGTCACGACGAACCCGCCGCAGTCCGCCGGCCACGGCTTGGCGATGGCGGCGCTTGCCGGTGCCGTGATCGCGGACCCGGAATTCGTCCAGTTCCACCCAACCGCCATCGACGTCGGCCTAGACCCCGCACCGCTCGCGACCGAAGCGCTGCGCGGAGAGGGTGCCGTCCTCATCGATGCGAAGGGCGAGCGCTTCATGGAACGCGTCCACACGATGGGCGATCTCGCCCCCCGGGACATCGTGGCGAGAGCCGTTCATGCCCAGCGAGAGAGCGGCGAAGGCGCGTTCCTCGATTGCCGGACGGCCATTGGAGCGCATTTCGCCGAGGCATTCCCCAAGGTCTACGCATCCTGCCAGGCCGCCGGTCTCGACCCCGTCACCCAGCCCATCCCGATCGCCCCCGCTGCCCACTACCACATGGGCGGCGTGATGACGGACGTGAACGGGCGCACGTCCCTCGATGGGCTCTGGGCCTGCGGCGAAGTCGCCTGCACGGGTGCGCACGGCGCCAACCGGCTCGCGTCGAACTCCCTGCTGGAGGCTGTCGTCTTCGCCGGTCGCACGGCGCAGGACATAGACGGCATGCTGCCGCATCACCGCATCGGCCTCTGGCGCGATCCCGACCCGATGCCCGCCGCAGCACCGCTCGACAACGAGAATGTCGACGCGCTGCGCGAAGTGATGACGGCGGACGTCGGCGTCATTCGCTCGGCCGCCAGCCTTCGCCACGCACTCGACCGGATCGCCGCCATCGAGCGCGCCGGCATCTCGCGTCGGCTGCGCAACATGGTCGTGTCCGCCCGCATCGTCACCTGGGCCGCGCTGGCCCGCGAAGAGAGCCGTGGCGGCCACTACCGAAGCGACTTCCCGGACCCGAACGAGGGGCTGGCGAAGCGCACATACATGACGCTGAACGACATCGCCGAAGAGAGCGCGCACGCAGCATGAGCGACCTCACCGACCTCCTCCCACGCCCCCTCGTCCGACGGGCCGTCGAGGCAGCCCTGCTGGAGGATCTCGGACGCGCCGGCGACATCACTACGCAGGCGACCATCCCCGGCGATGCGCAGGCGCGCTTCGTCATGCGCGCGCGAGATGCCGGCGTGATCGCGGGTCAGGCGTTGGCGCAGGAAGCCTTCGCTGCGCTCGATAGCGCCATCGACTATCGCATCGAACTGGGCGACGGCGCCCGCGTGAAACCCGGGGACGTTCTCGCGCGAGCAACGGGCCCGGCGCGCGCCCTTCTCAGCGGCGAGCGGGTGGCGCTCAACTTTCTGGGCCATCTCAGCGGCGTCGCGACCACCACGGCCAGCTATGCGGATCTCATCAGTCATACCAAGGCGCGGGTAGCCTGCACACGCAAGACGACGCCGGGTCTGCGTAGCTTCGAGAAGCACGCCGTCCGGTGTGGCGGCGGGTCGAACCACCGCTACGGGCTCGACGACGCGATCCTTATCAAGGACAACCATATCGCCGTTTGCGGAGGGGTTCGGAACGCTCTGACACGCGCAAAGGCGTTCGCCGGACATCTCGTGAAGATCGAGGTCGAGGTCGACGACCTCACTCAGTTGGCGGACGTGATCGCCGAGGGTGCGGACGTCGTGCTACTGGACAACATGACGCCCGAGACCTTGCGCGAGGCCGTCGCCATGATCGATGGGCGGCTTATCGCGGAAGCATCGGGCAATGTGAACTTGGAGACGGTTCGCAGCGTCGCGGAGACCGGCGTCGACTACATCTCGGTCGGCCGCTTCACCCACTCGGCCCCCACGCTCGACATCGGGCTCGACATCGCCGTCGATAGCTAACCCTCAAACGAAAAAGGCCACCCGGTCCCCCGACCGGGCGGCCCTCCCCACCATCCGCAGAAGGGGAACGGCAAGGCGCCTCGCTACGCAGCCTCACGGCCGGAGCGAGACTGGCGCCTCAGGCGTTGTCCCACCCCTTCCAGCGGCGAACGCGGTAGAAGATGTGCTTACCGACCGTGTACTTCTTCTGCATCTCGGAGATCCAGTGCGGGCTCACGTAGTCGGCGTGGTAGTGTGTGGAATCACCCACCTCGGGTAGCCAGCTCGTCCCGTCGCTGACGGTCTTGGCGATCTCCTTGGAGCGGTTCCAGGCCTTAGTCTCGGACGTGCGGTCGGCGATACCGTCGCACGCGAACGAGAACTGGCAGGCGTTCCGACGATGCTTGTTCTGGTAGACGACGCCGCACACGTTGTTCGGGTAGTGCCGGCTGTCGACGCGGTTGAGGATGACCTGAGCGACCGCGATCTGACCGTCGCGCGGCTCGCCGCGAGCCTCGTGATAGATGCCCTCCGCGAGGCACTGCAGCGCCTTCTTCTTGTCGCCGGAGCTGCGCATGGCGGCCTTTGCGATGCTGGCGAAGCGCGTCGTGCGCTTGGCGGCGCGGTCTGCGATCTCGGCGCGTGTACGAGGCAGCGGAACGTCGAGACGGGGAAGAGCGGGATCGATGTCAACGGACCCGAAGAGCGCGCCGTTGCCCGAAACATCGGCATCGACCGGCGCGAGGCCGAGAGCGTGCTGCGGAACGCTGCGCTTGATGCGCATGGCCGGGCCGAGGACGTCGTCCACCGTCAGATCAGCCACCTGCTTTTCGACCGGCTTGGCCTCACCGAGGCTGGCGACCACCGTGTCGAGCGTCCTGGCGTTGGTAGCGACCGGCTTGAAGACGTCCGCGCCGCTGCCGAGAACGCCGGCGCCAACGGTGCGCTTGGAGGGCGTGCGACGAGCGATCGTGGAGAGCCGATCCTGCTTGCCGTGCCGAAGGATGGCGACAGGCGTGTCAATCCGCTCGGCGGACACGAGATTGGCAACCAAGGGATCGACCGTACCAGAGACGGTCTGGAGCAAGGCGTCCTTGCGAGCCACACCGAAGGCACTCGTGTCGGCGTCGAAGACGAAGGTCGCGGGAATGACGAGTTCGGGGGACGCCGTATCGAAGTAGGCAGTCCACCGCTCGGAGGCGGACACGGAACCAACCGTGATGTCGATGGAATCTTGAAGAGAGATCGTATTCGTCGATCCGGCATACAAGCCAGTCGCAACAGTACAAACGCCTAAGGCGCGGAGAGAGCGAGATACTAGCCGTGTACGCAAGGAACGCTGCAACATAAACACGAACTTCCAGTTAGATGCACGTTTCTGGCACAATGTGGACACGGGAATGCCACAAACCGAGACTGCGAAACGCGACTGATGGGAACTGTTGTAGGTCGATTAACCTTGCCAAATACCTAACAAAGAATGGGGCGGGATTAGGGAATTGGACACCACGTTTGGTTCCCTCCGAACGAATCTCGGTGGGGTGTGGCTTTATCGACGGGAAAAAAGGCGCGGGTACCGCGCTTACGCGGCACCCTGCGCGAGATCGGCGATATCGTTAGCGCCGCATAAGGCCTTTAGATAAGACTGCGTCGCAGCCAGCCGCGTCATCGGGACGCGGAATGGCGTGCAGGATAAGCCATCGACCCCGTAGCTCTCGAAGAGATCCGCGGATTCGGGATGTGCGGCGTGCTCGCCGCAGACCGTGATGTCGATATCCGGCTGGGCCGCACGGCTACGGTCGCAAGCGATGCGCATCAGGGCGCCGACGCCCGCTTCATCGAGCGCGACGAACGGATCGGCCCGCAGGAGGCCCGCATTCCGATAGCGCGTCAGGAACGGCGCCGACTCTTCGCGGCCCAACCCCATGACGAGTTGCGTGAGGTCGTTGGAGCCGAAGGACAGGAAATCGGCCACGCGGGCGAGCTCGTCCGCCACCAAGCAGGCTCGAGGCGTCTCGATTAGTGCCCCAACCTGATACGTCACCTCGGTCGGAGCGGCACGCAGCGCCTGCGCGATGCGCCGCTTGAGTGCGACGACCTCCTGCGCGCTGATGACGAAGGGCACCATGAAGCGCAGGTCGATCGGCTTCATGCCGGCATCGATGAGATCTTGCGCCGCGAGAACCGCCGCCTGCGCCTGAATGGCGACAATGCGCGGATGGGCAAGGAGCATGCGCGGCCCCCGCTGTCCAAGCGCCGGGCTCTGCTCCTGAAGAACGAGCCGCTTGCGACGCGAGGCCGCGTCGTCGCCGGACCCTTCGGCCTGCGGCAGGAAGGTGTGCAGCGGCATGTCCAGGAGGCGGAGGGTGACCGGCAGGCCGGCCATGATCTCGAATATCTCGCGCAGTTCCGCGCGTTGGAGCGACAGGAGCTTACCGGCGGCGGTCGCCTTCTCCGTTGCGTCGTCGGATAGAATGAGCGTCCGCATCGGCTCGATACGCCCCGGACGGAAGAAGAGCGTCTCGGTCCGGCACAGGCCTATGCCCTCGGCACCACAGGCGCGTGCGGTCCTCGCGTCAGCCGGCGTGTCGACGTTTGCGAAGACCTTCATCCGCCGATGCTTGTCTGCCCAGCTCATCACCCGCATAAATTCGGGTGGCAGCGACGGTTGCGTCATCGCCACCCGGCCGCGCATCACCACGCCGGACGCGCCGTCCATCGTGATGGTCTCGCCTTCCTTCAGGACGAGGCCGGGAAAGACGACTTCTCGCGCCGTCCGGTCGATCCGCATGGCGCCGGCCGAGGTGATGCAAGGCTTCGACATGCCGCGCGCGACCACGGCGGCGTGACTCGTCATACCGCCATGGGCGGTCAATATGCCGGCGGCGGCCGACATGCCCTGAATGTCCTCGGGGCTCGTCTCGACCCGCACGAGGATCGCCGCTTCGCCGCGGTCGCGCGCCGCGATCACGGCATCGGGATCGAGCGCGATCACGCCCGTCGCGGCGCCGGGCGATGCGGGTAGGCCTCGCATGATGCGGACGGTATCGCTCTTCGGGTCGAGCACGGGTTGGAGGATCTGGTCGATGCTGCCGGGCTCGATCCGGAGCACTGCTTCGGCCTCCGAGATAAGGCCTTCGCGCGCCATATCGACGGCCATGCGCATCATCGCGCGGGAGGAGCGCTTGGCGGTGCGGGTCTGGAGAAGCCAGAGCTTTCCGTTCTCGATGGTGAACTCTATGTCCTGCGCGTCCCGGTAGTGACGCTCGAGCTCGCCGCACACGCGAACCAGTTCCGCATAGGCGGCCGGCATCGCGCGCTCGAGAGATCGGGCGCCGCCTCCCCGATGGCGCGCGGCTTCGGTCAGATCGTAAGGCGTCCGAGCGCCGCCGACGACGTCCTCCCCTTGCGCTCGCGGGAGATATTCGCCGAAGACGAGGCGTTCGCCGGTCGATGGATCGCGCGTGAACGCGACGCCGGTCGCTGAACTCTCCGACAGGTTGCCGAAGACCATGGCCTGGATGGTGACCGCCGTGCCGAGCGAGCCCGGAATGCGATGAATGTGGCGATAGCTCTTCGCGCGATCGTTGTCCCAAGAGGCTGCGACGGCGTGGATGGCCGTCCAGAGCTGCTCGCGAACGTCATCGGGGATCGGCTGTCCGGCGGCCTCCAGAACCGCGCGGTAGGCGTCGACGAGATCGCGCGGGTCGCCGTCGTCGTCCTCGACGGCGTCGAGAAGGCCGGCGTCGACCCCGAGGACGAGGGTCGCGTACATGCGGATGAAGCGGCGGTAGGCATCGTAGGCGAAGTCGGCATCGCCGCTCGCCTCGGCGAGCGCCGCGACGGTTCGCGGGTTGAGCCCGAGATCGAGGACCGTATCCATCATGCCCGGCATCGAAGCGGTGGACCCCGACCGGACGGAGAGGAGAAGAGGCATCCGGCTCTCGTCGCCGAACCTGCGCCCGGCGGTCCGCTCGACATCCCTCAAGCCCTGCTCGACGGCCGCTACGAGTTCGGCCGGCACGTCGTCGGGCGACAGCGACTTGATCGCACCGGTCGTGATGGTGAAGCCGGGGGGAACAGGCAAACCGAGGCGAGCCATCTCCGCGAGGCCTGCACCCTTGTTGCCGAGGAGGTCGTGCAGATCGGCATGACCTTCGGCACGCCCGTCTCCGAACGTGTAGACCGATCGTTCGCCTGCGGGCGCTATCGGCATCTTGGCGTGCAATGCAACATGACCCACGCAACCTAGCCGCAATGGGGCCGGACGCAAGGCCTACCTTAGGCGGGTCCCTCTATCGGGGGATAACCGAGGTGCTACTGCGAACGGTTTATGCTGCAGCGCGAAAGAGCGGCACCACACGGCGACGCGGGTCTTCGACGTCGAGCGGCAGGTCGTAGCGCTTGGAGAGGTTGAGTGCGTGGCGCATGGCGTAGTCTGCGGGGACGGGGGTCGCAAAACCGTGAAATTCGACGGTCACGCCGTCATGTTCGCAGGCGAAAGGGGCGATCTCGGCCAGGGCCTGCCGTCCGCAAAGGCTGATACGCACTTTGATCGCGGCGTCCGAATCCCGGCCCCCGATGCGCGTCTTCAATACCGATCCCATCACTCACACTCCTCGTCGCGATTGAAACAGAGACGACCGAAGCGTCTCTTTTGATCCATCGCGTAAGGGACGTTTGCAACAGAAGCTTAACAGGGAGTTAGGGCGTCACGGAAGGTGAATTGTGCCAGATGCGCATGTGGCGGCGGAAGCACGGCCCGACTGGCTGCGTCCGCCGACGCCCCGCTGCCTAGCCCGCGATCTTCGTAAAGTCCGCCACCGTCGCGGTCGCGCCCCGGATACGGCCGAGCAAAGCCAGGCGATTCGCACGCAGGGCGGCATCGTCCGCATTGACGGTAACCTTGTCGAAGAAAGCATCGACAGGCGCCCGCAGCGCGGACAGCGCCGTCATCGCCGCGCCAAAATTTTCATCGGCGATCGCACGTCCCGCATCGGCCTCCGCCGCCGACACCGCCTCCCCCAGTGCGCGTTCCTCGTCCTGCGTGAAGAGCGCGGGGTCGGGCGGCGCGTCGAACGTCCGACCGTCCTTCTTCTCTTCGATGCGCAGGATGTTCGTCGCGCGTTTCACGCCGGCGAGCAGGTTCGCACCATCCTCCGTGTCGAGGAAGCGACCCAGCGCTTCGACACGGCGGACTACGAGCAGGAGATCGTCCTGATCGCCGAGGCCGAAGACGGCGTCGATGAGGTCGTGCCGCTGGCCCTGATCGCGAAGGTAGACCTTGAGGCGGTCGGCGAAGAAGGAGAGAAGGTCGCGGGCATCGACGCCACTACGGTGTCCGCTGCCAGTCTCGCGAGATTAAGGTGCAAGCGCGTTCTGTAAAACCAGCCGCACCACACCCAAAGCCGCCCGCCGCAGCGCATACGGGTCCTTCGACCCCGTCGGCTTCTCGTCGATCGCCCAAAACCCGACGAGCGTATCCAGCTTATCTGCCAGTGCGACGGCGACACTCACCGGGTCGCTCGGCACGTCGTCCGACGGACCCTGCGGCTTATAGTGTTCTTCGATCGCGCGCGAGACGCTCTCGGGCTCGCCTTGCGCTTCGGCATAGTAGCGGCCCATCAGGCCTTGTAGCTCCGGGAACTCGCCGACCATCTCGGTGACGAGATCGGCCTTGGCGAGGCGTGCGGCGCGCTCGGCCAGATCGGGATCGGCATCGACCAGCGGTGCGATCTCGCGCGCGAGGCGGGCGATGCGGTCGACCCGCTCGCCCTGCGTCCCGAGCTTCTCGTGGAAGACGATGTCGAGCGCCTTCAGCTTCTCCAGGCGCTGATCGAGCGGCTTATCGGCCTTGTCGGCATAGTCCGGCAGCGCGGCGAGGTCCGTCTGCCAGAAGTGCCGCGCGTCCGAGAGGCGCGCGCGGATGACGCGCTCGTTGCCGGCGATGACCTGCGCACCGCCGTCGGACGCCTCGATATTGGCCACCATGAGGAAGCCATTGGCGAGCGAGCCGTCAGCGCGTCGCAGGACGAAGCATTTCTGATTGGCGCGGATGGTCGCGCGGACGACCTCGGGCGGTACGTCGAGAAAGCTCTCGTCGAACGATCCCATCAACACGACCGGCCACTCGACGAGGCCCGCAACCTCGTCCAACAACGCCTCGTCCTCGATCAGCTCGAGCCCCTGCGCGAAGGCGAGGTCGCGGGCGTCCTGCCGAATCGTGTCGCGGCGGCGCTCGGGATCGAGGACGACCTTCGCGGCGCCGAGCCGATCCACGTAGTCCTCGAAACGGCGCACGGTGATCGGCTGCGGCGCGTGGAAGCGGTGGCCGTAGGTCACGTCGCCCGCCACGATGCCGCCGACCTCGAACGCGATGACGACAGGGTCCTCAGTCTCCGGCCCGAACGTGCAGACGATCGATTGCAGCGGACGTACCCAGCGCAGCGCTTCCATGCCCTGCTCGGCGGGCGCAGAGGCGGGCCCCCAGCGCATCTCCTTCGGCCAGGGAAAGCGTCTGACGATGCCCGGCATCACGTCCGCGATGATTTCCTCGGCGGCGCGCCCCGGCGTTTCGATGACCGCGACGTAGAAGTCGCCCTTCTTCGGATCGGACTGGATCTGCGCATCGTCGATCGAGGTCAGACCCGCACCGCGCAGGAAGCCTGCCAGCGCCTTGTCCGGCGCGCCCACGCGCGGCCCCTTGCGCTCCTCGCGCACATCGGACGAGCGCGCGGTCACGCCCGAGACCGTCAACGCCAGCCGGCGCGGGGTCGCGAACGCCTTGGCCCCTTCATAGGTCAGCCCCGCATCGACCATCGCACCGGTCACGAGCTTGCGCAGATCGTCGGCGGCCTGAGCCTGCATCCGGGCAGGAATCTCTTCGGAGAAGAGTTCGAGGAGAAGTTCGGGCATCGTTCGTGTGTCCTCAGGCCGCGCGGCCGGCTTCGGTCCGCACCCAGGCTTCGCCGCAGGCCTTGGAAAGCTCACGCACCCGCAGGATATAGCTCTGGCGCTCGGTCACCGAGATGACGCCGCGGGCATCGAGCAGGTTGAAGGCGTGGCTGGCGGCGATGCATTGATCATAGGCCGGGAGAACGATCTTCGCTTCGTCCTCCTTGTCCCCGGCCTTCAGCAGCGCGTGGCATTCCGCCTCCGCGCGCTTGAAGTCCTCGAAGAGCTTGTCGGTGTCGGCCGCCTCGAAATTGTGCCGGCTGTATTCGCGCTCGGCCTGGAGGAAGACGTCGCCATAGGTGATGCGCTCCGCGCCCTCGCGGCCGTTGAAATTGAGGTCGTAGACGTTCTCGACGCCCTGGACGTACATGGCGAGGCGCTCGAGACCGTAGGTCAACTCGCCCGAGACCGGAGCGCAATCCTGCCCGCAGACCTGTTGGAAGTAGGTGAACTGGCTCACCTCCATCCCGTCGCACCAGCACTCCCAGCCCAAGCCCCAAGCTCCGAGCGTCGGGCTTTCCCAATCATCCTCCACGAAGCGCACGTCGTGCAAAAGCGGGTCGATGCCGATGGCGACGAGACTGTCGAGATAGAGTTGCTGAAGGTCCGGCGGGCTCGGCTTCAGGAGAACCTGATATTGGTAGAAATGCTGCAGCCGGTTCGGGTTCTCGCCATAGCGCCCATCGGTCGGCCGGCGGGAAGGCTGCACATAGGCTGCCTTCCAGGGGCGGGGGCCGAGCGCGCGTAGCGTGGTCGCCGGGTGGAATGTACCCGCGCCGACTTCCTTGTCGTAGGGCTCGAGGATCACGCAGCCTTGATCGGCCCAAAACCGGTGAAGCGTTAGTATGAGCCCCTGGAAGGACCGGTCCGGCCGCATGTGGTCCGGCATATCGGCGAATGTGTCGGCGGTCATCGGAAGCATCCGGGCGTTTCGGGTCGGGCGCGATCTCAGAGGAGTCGCGTGGATTAGACGGCTGGCCCGCGCGGGGTCAAGGAGTTGGGATCGACGCGACCGCTACGGCAGGATGAAACCTCCCGGCCCTTCGCGGGCTTTGATAGACGATACGTACCAATGAACGGACCTCGGAGACTCCATGATGAAGCGCTCACTCTTGGCCGCATGTGCCCTAATGGCCGGCATGACGGTCGCCGTCGCGCAGGACTTCCCGGAGGTCTTCCCGACGCCGCACGAGCCCACCCGCTCGGCCAGCCGCCTCAGCGCACCGCCCGGAACGATCCCCGGCGAGGCTCCGCGCGGCGGCATCTCCATCGATCTCTTCGGCGGGCCGGTGACGACGACGGGTCGGTGCGAAGAGGTCTACGATCTAATCGATGGCGTGCGCACGCTCGTCTCCGTCAGGTGCAGCGACTAGAAATCGAGCACCCTTCCCTCGCGGAGCACGGCGCGCGCGGCTCCGGTCTCGGCGCCGTCCTCATCCGTAAGGCAGAGGAACGGGCGAAGGACGAGGGGGCTGCGCCGCGAGCGTACCCCCTTCACGATGACCCGCACCGCGTCGAGCCCTGGTCGGTGCGCGATGGGCAGCACGCGGATCGCGCCCATACGGCCTTCCGCCCAGCTGAGCACGGTAGACAGCAGCTCCGGCGGTAGGACGAAGGCGATCGTCCCGCCATGGCGCGCCAGCATCAGTGCTGTCTTCAACCAGTGCCGCAGAAGATCGCCGGGTTCGCTATGCGCCCGCGCTTTCATACCGTCCGGCGATCGCGTGCCATGCCCGACAGACCGGAACGGCGGATTGCAGATGACGTGATCGGCACGGTCGGGCAGCAGTCCATGTTCGGCCAAGCGGGCGGGTGGCTCGGTCGCATCGACACAGTGGCAAACATAGCTGCAACCCACCGCATCCGCATTTTGCGCCGAGAGCGCCGACAACCCCGCCTCCCGCTCGACGAGCGAGACCACCAGCCCGCTAACACGCACGGCAGCGCTGAGCCCGGCCGCGCCGACGCCCGCACCGAGGTCGATCAACCGTTCGCCGGCCGCCCCATCGACGGACGCTCCGAGCAGAACCGATTCGAATCCGGCACGGTGACCCCGCTTCGGTTGCCGCAGGTGAACACGGCCGCCGAGGAACGCGTCATGCGTCAGCGGCCCCAAGCGACCAATGGCGTCAGTCGTGCTCACGATCGGCTCTGACGACGGAGAGAATCTCACGAGCCTCCGTGACGCGGGCGCTTTCCACCAATACCCGGCGCGGCAGCACGCCCAGCGATCCTTCGATCACGCTGGTGTTCTCGTCGAGCAGCATGTGGCCGATGCCCGCATCGTCGAGCATGACGCCGAGAACGTTGAGAAGAACGATGTCGTTCGTTCGGAGAAGTTCTTCCACGTCGCTCTCGACCTCCCTTGGACCGCCCGCGACGACCTGTCCAATCACGCACGGATGGTTTGCGCCCATAGTGCAGTTGTGGCACAGCATCCGCGCCTTACACTGGCCGCGACGCACCGCGCGTTGCTAACGCCTCCGGGAACATAGTCCGAGCGGCCCTCCCCGCCTAGCTCGGCCGCCCGGCCGGTTCTGGAGATCGTCTTGGGTATCGTCGTCCCCCTCGTCAAGGACCGTGAGCCGAGCATAGAGGGACTGGTCGCCCTCACCCGCGCCGAGATGGCGCGCGTCAACGAGATCATCCTCTCGCGAACCGGTTCGGACGTCACCATGGTGCCGGAAATCGCGAACCACCTGATTGAATCGGGCGGGAAGCGCATTCGCCCGATGATGACCGTCGCGGCCGGTGCGATGTCAGGCTATGCGGGTGAGGGCCATCTCAAGCTCGCGGCCGCCGTCGAGTTCATGCACACCGCAACGCTCCTCCACGACGATGTCGTCGATGAGAGCGAGATGCGGCGCGGGCAGCCGTCGGCCCGGCGCGTCTGGGGCAACGAGGCGAGTGTGCTCGTTGGCGACTTTCTCCTCGGGCAGGCCTTCAAGATGATGGTCGAGGTCGGGTCCCTCCCCTGCCTCGCCATCCTGTCGAACTCCGCCGCCGTCATCGCGGAAGGCGAAGTCGCGCAGCTCGCGGCATCGAAGAACATGGCGACGACGGAGGACGACTATCTGGCCGTCATCCGCGCCAAGACGGCGGCCCTGTTCGCGGCAGCCGCCGAGGTCGGGCCGACGCTCGCAGGCGCGCCCGAAAGCCAGATCGCGGCCATGCGCTCCTACGGCACCAACCTTGGCCTCGCCTTCCAGCTCATCGACGATGCGCTCGACTACTCCGGCAGCCAGTCCGACCTCGGAAAGCGCGTCGGCGACGACTTTCGGGAAGGCAAGATCACACTTCCCGTGGTCCTCAGCTACCGACGTGGCACGCCTACCGAGCGCGAGTTCTGGACCCGCACGCTCCAGAAGGGCGATGTCGAGGACGGCGATCTCGAACGGGCTCTCGGGTACATGACGAAGCATCGCGCGATCAAGGATACCGTCGAGCGGGCCGAGCATTACGGGGCCGTCGCGTTAGACGCGCTCGCGATCTTCCCCGACACGCCGCACAAGACGTCGCTGATGGACGCCGTCGCGTTCTGCATCCAGCGGGCCCATTGAGCGGTCGATGCTGGAGCCGTTCCTGCAAACGTTGGCTCGATCATCAGCCTATCTTCCACGTCATTCTCGGGCACCGACCCGAGGATCCAAAGCGGCGATCGCATTGCCCCAAACGTAGGCGAGGCACGACAAGTCGAACGATCGGATAGAAGGTCGGACCAAGGCGCTGCCTCTTGCGCCCCTCGATCCTCGGGTCGGTGCCCGAGAATGACGGTTGGAGGTAAGGGCGCTACCTGGACCAAGCTTCGCTGGACAAGGTCTAGGAAAGCGCGACCGGGGTAACCCACCATGTCGGCTCGCGCTCACGGAGCGCGATGGCTGCCGCTTCGGCATCAGCGGTCGTATCAAACAGTCCAAAGCAGGTGGCTCCGGAACCGGACATCCGGGCAAGTCGACAGGCCTCGAGTGATTGCAGAGCGCTTAGCACTTGTTCGATAACGGGTGCGACGCTGACGGCGGCGTCGAGGAGATCGTTTCGGGTCCCGACGCACCAGTCGAGTAGACCATCCGCGTTCGAGACAACCGGCCCGCCAATGGTCCTCGAGAACGGATCCTTGCCGGAGCGATAGGCACCGAAGACGGCCGGCGTGGAGCAGGCGTCACCCGCGTTGACCAAAAGACCTGCCACGGTCGGCACTGCGACGGGTTCGATGCGATCGCCCCGCGCGGTGGCCCATCCGGCCCGATCGCCGAATGCGAAGGGAACATCCGCACCGAGATGCCCGGCGATCGACTGAAGCGATCTTTGCGAAACGTCGAAGACGCGCGCCATAAGGCGAAGCGCAGCCCCTGCATCGGCGGAGCCGCCGCCGATGCCGGCGGCTACCGGGAGGTTCTTCTCCAAGGTCCAGGCGAGTGGTGGCAGATCGGGCCGCGCGTCTCGAACGAGACGGGTCGCGGCAAGCACGAGATTGTCGTCGTCGCCGTCCAGCTTGCCCGCAAACGGGCCACCGATGTCGATGCGATCGCTCTCTGCGACCCCGGCCAACGTCACGACGTCCTCCGCACCGTCCGCGAGGACCATCAACGTTTCGAGACGATGATAGCCCTCGGCATCGCGGCCGGTGATGTGGAGGTTGAGGTTGACCTTGGCGCGGGCGGCTTCCCGACCGAGCGAACTCACTCGGTCGGCTCGTCCGCTACCTCGCCGGCCGGATTGTCGGGCGCATCGTCGGCATCCGTTTCGATGTCGGCCTGCACCGCTTCGATGACGGGATCGAGCAGCCCCGTCGCCATCTTGACGCGAACCTTCGCCTCGAGCTCGGGATCCGGATCGAGGTCCATCGCGTGGCGCCACTGGAAGCGCGCCTCGAGCCGGCGCCCGACGCGCCAGTAGGCATCGCCGAGATGGTCGTTGATCGTCGGATCGGCGGGGCGCAGCAGCACGGCCTTCTCCAACTCCTCCACCGCCTCGTCATAGCGGCCAAGGCGATAATAAGCCCAGCCAAGACTGTCGACGATGTAGCCGTCGTCGGGCCGCTGCTCCACCGCGCGGCGGACCATGTCGAGCCCCTCTTCGAGATTGAGGTTCTGGTCGATCCAGGAATAGCCGAGATAGTTGAGGACAAGCGGCTGCTCGGGCTCCATCTCGAGAGCGCGCAGCAGATCGGCCTCCGCCTTCGGCCACTCCTTGGCGCGCTCGTAGGAGATGCCGCGGAAGTAGAAGAGCGTCCAGTCGTCGACCTCGTCCTCGCCGATCATCGCGATGGCGCGGCTATAGGTTTCCGCCGCCTCCTCGAACCGCTCCTCGGAGCGCAGCACGTTGCCGATGGTCACGACATTGGTCGCGTCATCGGGATCGAGCTCGGCCAGGCTTTCGAGAGCCAGCAAGGCTTCGTCGGTGCGCTCCAGACGGTCGAGATTGAGCGCACGCTGCGTCTCCGCGATCCGGTAGACGCTGGCGTCGAGCGGCACCCGCTCGTAGAGCGAGGCGGCGTCGGCATACTGCCCTAGGCCTTCGTAAAGCCCTGCGAGCGCGAAGAGTGCGTAAGGGTCATCCTCGCGCAGACGAAGCGCCAAGCGCAGGTAGATGGCCGCAACCTCCTCCCCGCCCTCCCGGCCGAGGACCGTTCCGAGACCGTAGAGGATCTCGGCGGCGCCGGAGCGCGCGTCGGTAACGTAGGGGCCGTTGGGGCCGCCGGCATCGCGCACGGCCTGGAAGTCCGTCATCAGCGGATTGTTGTCGGCTACGCCAGTGATGTCGCCGAGAAGCGCGTCGAGTTCGTCCTGCCGGTCGAGCCTGGCCAGCACGTGTGCGCGGGCGAGTACGACCCGCAAGGCCGCATCACCGCTCAAGCTGGCCGACTCGAGAAATTCCGCAGCCTCTTCCAGCCGATCCGCCTGTTCGGCAATGAGCCCGGAGTGATAGTCGACAAAGAGGGCATACCAGCCCGGGCCCTCGAGGGCATCGAGCGTCGCCAGCGCCGCGTCGGTCTCGCCGAGGCCTTGCTGCGCCCACGCTTCGAGAATGCCGAGCGTCAGCGTCGTCAGCGGATCGTCGCCGTTGGACGCGAACTGCTCGGACGCCGCATTCCATTCCCGTGACCTCAACTCGCGGACGCCGAGCGTCATGCGCGCGAACTTGTTGTCGCCGGTCTCTTCGAGCAAGCGCTCTGCGAGGTCGGCCGCACGGTCCATGCGCCCGGTGGCGAGCATCAGCAGGAAGGTGCGTTGGACGAGCTGTGGGCTCTCCGGATCCTCTTCGAGGGCTCGCTCGTAGAAGTGGACGGCGGTGTCGATGTCCTTCACCGCGCCGGCGTAGAGCCCAGCGAGGTAGTTGCCTGCGAGCGACCGCGCGTAGGTTTCCGATCCGACCGACCGTTCCGCCGAGGCCGGCGAAGCGAAAGCGATCAGGGCCGCCGCGAGCGCGCCGGTAAGGGTGTAGGCCGTTTTCATCGCTCTCGCTCTCAGATGCGGTGCCGTTATTGCGGCGCATACGCACACATAAGCATGGCGGCCCCAAGGCGCTCGCGAGGCGGCGAACCTTACCGAACCTACATGTTGGGGTAATTCGGCCCGCCGCCGCCTTCGGGCACGGTCCAGACGATGTTCTGGTAGGGGTCCTTGATGTCGCAGGTCTTGCAGTGGACGCAGTTTTGCGCGTTGATCTGGAACTTGCGCACCCCGCCTTCCTCCACGAATTCGTAAACGCCGGCAGGGCAGTAGCGCTGCGACGGACCTGCGTAGATCGGCCAGTTCTTCTGAACCGGCAGGTCGGCGTCCTTGAGCTTGAGATGGACCGGCTGGTCTTCCTCGTGGTTCGTGTTGGAGATGAAGACCGAGGACAATTTGTCGAAAGTGAGCGTGCCGTCTGGCTTCGGGTAATCGATCGGCTTGAACTTATCAGCCGGCTTCAGGCATTCGTGATCGGGCTTTCCGTGCGCCATCGTCCCGAAGGGCGAGAAGCCGAGCTTCTCCTGACACCACATGTCGACCCCGCCGAGCGTGACGCCGGCCAGCGTGCCGAACTTCGACCAGAGCGGCTTCACATTCCGCACCGTTCGGAGGTCGTGGCCGATCTCGCTGTCGAGCAATGTTCGCTCATAGCCGACGATCTCGTCGTTGGTCCGCCCCTCCTGGAGCGCCGCCGCAATCTGATCGCCGGCCAGGATGCCAGAAAGCATCGCGTTATGGCTGCCCTTGATGCGGGGAACGTTGACGTATCCGGCCGCGCAGCCGAGCAGCAATCCGCCCGGAAAGCTCGGCTTCGGCATCGATTGATAGCCACCCTCGCCGATGGCGCGGGCGCCATAGGAGAGCCGCTTGCCGCCCTCGAACATCGGCGCGATGTCGGGGTGGGTCTTGAAGCGCTGGAGCTCGTCGAAGGGCGAAAGGTAGGGGTTCTCGTAGTTCAGGTGAACGACGAAGCCGACATAGGCCTGGTTGTTGTCGAGATGATAGATGAAAGAGCCACCGCCGGTGGAGTTGTCGAGCGGCCAGCCGAAACTGTGCTGAACCAGGCCTTCCTGATGCTGCGACGGATCGAGCTCCCAGAGCTCCTTGAGGCCGATGCCGTATTTGGGAACGTCGCGGCCGTCCTGAAGGTCGTAGCGGGCGATGATCTGCTGTGAGCAGGAACCGCGCACGCCCTCGGCGAAGAGCACGTACTTGCCGCGCAGTTCCATGCCCCGCTCGTGACCGTCCTTCGGCGCGCCATCGCGCCCGACGCCCATGTCGCCCGTCGCAACGCCGACGACCGCGCCGTTCTCGTAGAGGACTTCGGCGGCGGCGAAGCCCGGATAGATTTCGACGCCCACGCCCTCCGCGCGCTCGGCCATCCAGCGGCAGACGTTGCCGAGCGAGACGATGTAGTTCTCGTGGTTCGACATCAGCTTCGGCATGGCGAAATTGGGCAGGCGTATGCCGCCGGCATGGCCGAGATAGTAGAACTTGTCCTGGGTCACCCGCGTCTTCACCGGGGCCGTGTCGTCGTCTCGCCAGTCGGGGATCAGCTTGTCGAGGCCGATGGGGTCGAGCACGTTGCCCGACAGGATATGCGCGCCGACCTCCGAACCCTTCTCGACAACCACGACGTTGAGCGCGTCGTCGATCTGCTTGAGCCGGATCGCCGCGGAAAGGCCGGCCGGACCCGCACCGACGATGACGACATCGAACTCCATCGACTCTCGTGCTTCGATCTCGGGTGCAGGCTGGTCGGACATCGAGGGCTCCATCCCGTCCGCAACGGACGATAAGCTGTTGATTCAATACGGCGCAGACCCGGGTCGCACGCTTGCGCGGCGTTGCGAAACCGTGTCTGATTCCCCATCTGTTCTAGACGCGGGCGAAGGCGCAAGCCAATAGGCCGCGTCGAGGACTGACGCAGACTAACGCAAACGTAAGCGGGCGGTTCGCCCGGCCGGGTGTCGCATGGCGGAGCAGGCGGAGTGGGAGAAGCGGGCAGCGGCCAAGGCGCTGCTTGATTGGTATCTCGACGCGGGCGTCGACGAGGCCGTCAGCGAGCGCCCCGGCGGGCTCGTGGGACAGCCCTCGCGCGTGCACCGGATCACGGGCCGCGCGCCCTCCCCGCAGGGCTCGAGGCAGACACCGTCTCTTTTCGAGGGGCCACCGCCCGCAGAGCGGATGACGCAGGCCGCGACCGCCAAACGCGACGAAGCCGCGAGCGATGCCCATGCGCTAGCCCAGTCCTGCGACACGCTCGACGAGCTGCGCGCCGCCATCGAGCGCTTCGAGGGCAACGATCTCAAGCGGACGGCACGGAACCTCGTCTTCGACGGTGGCAGTCCCGACGGCCGTATCATGATGATCGGACAAGGGCCGGGCGCCGAGGAGGACCAGAAGGGCATCGTCTTCTGCGGGCGCTCCGGGCACCTGCTCGACAAGATGCTTGGCGCTATCGGGCTGGATCGCGACGATGCCTATCTCGCCAACGTCGTGCCCTACCGTCCGCCCGGCAACCGGCCCCCAACATCGCAACAGGCGGCAACGTTCAAGCCGTTTCTCGACCGGCAGATCGTGCTGGCGGAGCCCGACATCCTCGTTCTTCTCGGCGCCCCGGCGGCCAAGGAGGTCGGCGGGGTGACGGAAGGCATCACCAAGGCGCGCGGGCGGTGGATCACCGTCAATCGCGAGGGTCGCGATATACCCACGTTAATTACGCTTCATCCTGCCTACCTGTTGCGCACCCCGATAGCAAAACGGCAATCTTGGCGCGATATGCTGGCGCTCAAGGCCAAGTTGAGGGCCCTTTAATTGGCTTTGACTTGCAGTTTAACGATCGGTCAAACAGCGGCTTAACATCTCATTAGCACCCTCCTCGTCTGAACGGAGGTTGCCATGACCGAGTCGTTTCTCCGAAGGACTGTCTTAACCGGCGTTAGCCGCTTCGCCCATCAATGCGGACTGCTTCATGACGACGAGGGCGGCGTGGTCGCAATCGTGTTCGGACTGACCGTCATACCGATGATCGCCTTGCTCGGAGGCGCCAACGACTATGGACGAGCCCTCTTCGTCAAATCCGGCCTCCAAGGGTCGCTCGATGCGGGCCTCCTGTCGGCCGTGAACGCTGGCGGCAAGGATGTCGAGGCGATCACGATAGCGGTTAGCGAATACGTGAAGGACCAGGCGGCGCAGTTCACCGACTACCCCGTAAGGGTCACCGACGTGCAGGTGGTCGGCGAGTCGGTCTCGGCGACCGCGAAGGTCGACGTACCGACGGCCTTCCTGCCGCTCATCGGGCTCGATGCGCTCAACGTGACCGTCGAGTCGGAGGTCACCTGGAGCGTGACCGGCGTCGAGATCGCGCTCGTCCTCGACAATACCGGATCGATGGCGAGCGGCAACAAGATCGGCGCCATGCGCGACGCGGCCAAGCTGCTCGTCGAGACCGTCTACGACAACCGCCCGGAGTTCGTCGATCTGCGCACCGCGCTCGTGCCCTTCGTCACCGCGGTGAACGTGAAGAGCAGCGGCTTCGACATGTCGTGGATGGATACGCGCGGTCTGTCCCGCCTCCATGGCCGCAATTTCGAGAGCGATGGCGGGGGCGAGGTCAACCATTTCGACCTCTTCGACGATCTCGGCGCGACCTGGAGCGGTTGCGTGGAAGCGCGCCCCGAGCCCTACGACATCAGCGACGCACCGCCCGACCCCAGCAAGCCCGACACTCTCTGGGTGCCCTACCTCTGGCCGGACGAACCGGACTTGAAGGCGCCGAACGGATCGAAGATCTCCTATCCGGACAGGAGCGATTACGGAAACGACTACCTGAAAGACCGGTTCGGCACGAGCCGCGATGCAGAGCTGAGGCTGAAGGATACGGCCAAATACGCCGAAAACTACGATAGCAAGAACGCTGCGAAGTATCAGTATAGCGGGCCGAACCAGAGCTGCCCCGACCCGATCACCCCCCTTACATCCAAGGAAGACCTCGTGCAGGAGCGCATCTCCGACATGGAGGCGCGGCCGATGTCCGGCACCAATATCGCGCAGGGCCTGGCTTGGGGCTGGCGGGTCCTATCTCCCGGGGCGCCCTTCACCGAGGGCAAGGCGTTCGGATCCAACGACGCCCGCAAGATCATGATCCTGTTGACCGACGGTGAGAACCAGGTGTGGGGCAACTGGAACCACCACATGAAGTCGCACTACACGTCCTATGGCTACCTCAACGGCCCCGACCGCGACGAACGCCTCGTCCATACCAATCGACATAAAGCCGCAGGAGTCGTCGACACGAAGGTCGCGGCCATGTGCGAGAGCATCAAGGCGCTCGACGTGCGTCTCTACACGATCACCTTCCGGCTGAACTCGAGCAGCCTGCGCAGCCTTTTCCGCGACTGTGCGTCCGAACCCAACATGTATTTCGATTCGCCGTCCAACGATCAGTTGAAGCGAGATTTCAAGAAGATCGCCGAGGACATCTACGAGCTACACCTCAGTCGATAGCAGCACCGGTCTCGCTCCCACGCGATCGCCCGAATACAGGCTTTCCTTCGTATCTCGTGCGCGCTAGCGTCGCCGCAGCAGGTCTTTGCGAGGTGCCGTGGCGACGACGGAAGACTTTACGATCGGCATCGAGGAAGAATACCTCCTCGTCGATCCCGAGACACGCGACGTCGTCTCCGAGCCGCCGCCGGAATTGCTGGAGGGGTGCGAGAGCGTCCTTGGCAAGCGGGTCTCGCCGGAGATGATGCGGTGTCAGATCGAAATCGGCACCAGCGTCTGCGGCACCCATGACGAAGCCCGGGCCCAGCTGCGGGAATTGCGCGCGGGCGTTCGCGACGTTGCCGCAGCGCACGGTCTCGCATTCATCGCGGCCTCCACCCACCCCTTCGCGGAATGGAGCGAGCAGCGGCCGACGCCGCGGGAGCGATACGAAACGCTGCTGCGGGATATGCAAGCGGCCATCCACCGCATGCTGATCTGCGGCATGCACGTCCATGTCGGAATCGAGGACGATGCCCTGCGGCACGACGTATTCAGCCAGGTCGGGTATTTCATGCCGCATCTGTTGGCGCTGAGCACCTCGTCGCCCTTCTGGCAGGGCCATCGCTCGGGGCTCAACAGCTACCGGCTCTCGGTCTTCGACGGCATGCCGCGCACCGGCCTCCCCGAGAGTTTCGCGAGCCCACAGGAATACGACCGGACGGTCGGCGTGCTCGTACAGGCCGGGCTGATCGAGGACGCAAGCAAGATCTGGTGGGATCTGCGGCCCTCGACGCGCTACCCGACCCTGGAGATGCGCGTGACGGACGTCTGCACGCGGATCGACGACGCGATCGCCGTCGCCTGTCTCTACCGCTGCCTATGCCGCATGCTGATGCGGCTGCGCCAATGCAATCAGCGCTGGCGGGCCTATTCGCGCTTCTTGGTCTCGGAAAATCGTTGGCTCGCCCAGCGCTATGGCGTCTCGCGCGGGCTGATCGATTTCGGGCGCGGCGAGATCGTCCCCATGCCGACGCTTGTCGATGAGATGATCGCGTTGACAGAAGAGGATGCCGCCCATTTCAACTGCAAGGCCGAGATGGACCACCTGCGGACAATCGCCGCGGAAGGCACGAGCGCGGACCGGCAGATCGCCGTCTGCGACGAGGCGATGAAGGCGGGGAGCAGTCGGCAAGACGGCTTGAAGGCTGTCGTCGACTACCTTATCGCCGAGACGATAGAGGGCATCGACTGAACGCTCGCGCTATTCGGCTGCGACGCGTTCTTCACCCTTGCGATAGCGCTCCGTCGGGTCGTTCATCGTCACGAGTTCTTCCGAGACGCTGGGATGGAGCGCCATCGTGCGGTCGAAATCGGCTTTCGTCACACCTGCGTTGATAGCGACCGCGACGACCTGCACGAGTTCCGGCCCGTCCGCTCCGAAGAAATGGGCCGCGACGATCCGGTCATCGTCGGCGTTCACGAGCAACTTGAAGAAGCAGCGATCCTCACGGCCTGCGAAGGCCCCGCGCATGGGGCGAAACTCCGACGTGTAGATGTCGAGATTCGCGTAGATCTCGCGCGCAGCGGCCTCGGTCGGGCCGACGGTACCGACGGGCGGCTGCGAGAAGACGGCCGTTGGCAACACGTCGAAGATATAGGATTTCGCGCCGTCGGCGAAGAGATTCGAGGCGAAGACCTCGCCTTCACGGATCGCGTAGGGCGTCAGCTCCACGCCGCCGGTCACGTCGCCGAGCGCATAGATATTCTCGACGTTCGTGCGGTAGTCGTCACCGACGAGGACTTGGCCCTTGCGGCCGACCTCCACGCCCGCCGCATCGAGCGCAAGCGCCTTCGTGTTCGGCAGCCGGCCGACCGCCAGCAGCACCGCGTCGGCGCGCAACTCCTCGCCGGTCGATGTCGTCGCGACGATCTCGTCTCCGTCCTTCTCAAGCTTATGGAAGACCGTGGCCGGGCGGGTCTCGATGCCGTGGCGGACATAGGCGCGGTGGATGCGGCCGCGCAGATCGTCGTCGAAGCCGTTGAGGATGTCCTGGCTCCGGTAGACCATCGTCACCTTGCTGCCGAGCCCGTTGAAGATGCCGGCGAACTCGGTGCCGATATAGCCCGCCCCCGCAACGATCAGGCGCCGAGGCACCTCGTCGAGATCGAAGACATCGTCGGAGACGAGCCCGTTGCCGTGGCCTTCGAGTGCCTCGTGCATGTTCGGCCGGCCACCGGTCGCGATCAGGATCTTGTCGCCAGTCAGGCGCCGTCCGTCGGAGAGGCGGATGGTGTGGGGATCCTCGAACTTCGCCGTCGCCGAGAAGAGGTCGGCGCCGGACTTGCGCAAATTCAGCTTGTAGATGTCCTCGAGCCGATCCAACTCGCCGCGGATACTGCCCATCAGCGCGCCGAAATCATGCGCGGGGGCTTCCGCGAAGTTCCAGCCGAAACCCTTCGCCTCTTCGAAGCTCTCACGGAATTCGCTTGCGTAGACCATCAGCTTCTTGGGCACGCAGCCGCGCATCACGCAGGTGCCGCCGACCCGGTCGCCCTCGCAGACCGCGACCCGCGCGCCGTAGGACGCCGCCTTGCGCGCGGCACGCACGCCGCCGGAGCCACCACCCAGAACGATGAGGTCGTAGTCGTAAGGCATGCGCGTCGCTTTCGTGAAGGAGAGTTCGGGCCGGCGTGGCCGACGGGATGAGGCGAAGCTACTGCGCCGGGGCTTGCGCCGGAATTTCGATGCCGGCGGCGGTAAGATCTTCGAGGATCGCCGCCTGGATCGACTGCGTATTGGCCTGCATCCAGCTCGCCATCAGGCGGGAGGAGGCGCCCTGGTAGCCGGGCAGCTTGTTGATGATGCTCTGGCCGAGATCGGTTCCGTAGAACTCGTTCATCGCCGCGATCTCCTCGGGCGTGAACGCCTCGGCTGTGACGGGCGCGAGGAGCGGAATGATCTCGGGCAGGCGCTCGGCCATGTTGTTGCGCACGGCCGTGGAGATGGCGGCGCGAGTCTCGTCGTTGACCTCGCCGGTCTGCGCGACGGCGTTCGTGAGCGCCGTCGTGGTGCCGGACGAAAGCTGGTTCATCATCTGACGCAGGTTCAGCGTCTCGACGAGGTCGCTCGCGGCGTTCAGGCGCTCGAGCTGCTGCTCGGGCGTCAACTGCGCGTCCTGCGCCACGCCGGGCAGCGGTGCGGCGAGAAGGGCGATGGCAGCGGCGGCTGCGAAGAGTCTGACCATGGAAGATGGCTCCTAATGGGGGTTAGGGTTCTCGAAACGTAGTGAGGCGGCCCGCATTCGGCCCGCGCGACGCGCGACCTAGGCCGCACATGTGGCGGGGCGAAGGCTGACGGCCCGTTTCGCTAGCCCACCGGGCGCGGCGTAACGTGGGTGATCGTACCATTTCCGGCCACGATGGCGAGTTCCGCCAACCCGATGAAGAGACCGTGCTCGACCACGCCGGGGACGGCTGCGAGGTAGGCGGCCAGCCGTTCCGGCTCTGGAATACGGCCGATGTCGGCGTCGAGAAGGAGGTGCCCTTCGTCGGTGACGAACGGCGCGCCATCCGCCTCGCGAAGTCGTAGCGGCCCGATGCAGCCGCAAAAGGCCAGCGCCTTCTCGACAGCCATCCGCGTCGCCAGGGCGCCGAACCGGACGATCTCGATCGGGAGCGGATAAGCACCCAAGGTCTCGACCTGCTTCGAGGCATCCGCGATCACCACCATGCGTGCCGAGGCCGCCGCAACGATCTTTTCGCGTAAGAGCGCACCGCCCCCACCTTTGATGAGGCGAAGCTGCGAGTCGAACTCGTCGGCGCCGTCGATCGTGAGGTCGAGCGCGGGCGTCTCGTCAAGCGTCGTGAGCGGAACGCCGACCTCGCGCGCCAGCTTGGCGGTAGCCTCCGACGTCGGCACTCCGACGATGTCCAGCCCCTCCGCGACCCGCTCCCCGAGACGCCGCACGGCATGCGCGGCAGTGGAGCCGGTGCCGAGCCCGAGCTTCATGCCAGGCTCGACGAGGTCGACGGCGGCCTGCGCCGCCAACCGCTTCAGATCATCGGGTGTCACGTGCGGCGAACTTACGACGACGCCCCGGACCAAACCTGATCGATCCGCTTGTCGCGGCCGCAGGACGCCCGATAGAACTTGTAACGCAGCGGCTCCTTGGAGGCGTAGTCCTGATGGTAGTCCTCGGCGAGATAGAACGTCGCGGCGTCGAGCACCGGCGTCACGACCTCCTGGCCTAACGCTGACGAGGCCCGCTCCGTCCCGGCTTGCGCTTCCGCAGCCTGCTCGGGCGTAGCGAAGACGGCCGTGCGATAGCTTTCGCCTCGGTCGCAGAACTGGCCGCCGGCGTCGGTCGGATCGACATGGCGATAGAAGTAGTCGACGAGTTCCCCGTAGCTCACGACGGACGGATCGTAAGGCACCCGAACCGCCTCGTAGTGGCCCGTTCCGCCGGCGGTGACCTGCTTGTAGGTCGGATTGTCCGCGGTGCCGCCGGTGTAGCCGGAGACGACGTCGCCGACGCCATCCAGCTTCTCGAAGTCCTGCTCGATGCACCAGAAGCACCCCCCCGCGAAGACGGCCGTGGCGGTTTCCGCTTCACTTTGCGCGACGCAAGGCGCGACGCCGAAGGCGAGGGTGGCGGCGATGGCGGCGCCGGCGAATGTCTTTGACAGCATGATGTCCTCCTGAAGACCCGTGCACGAAGGTCGGCCTGCGAGGGGTTCGTGGCAAGGCCCCTCACACAAGTGTCAGCCGTGATGATCGGTACGTCTAGCGCATCACGTAGAGCTGACGGGCGATGATCTCGAAGTTCGCGTGCTCGCCGCGGTCGAGTACGCCATCCTCGTTCGCATCCGCCTTGATGAACTGGTCGAAGAAACCTGCCTTCATCTCGGCATTGGAGACGAAGTCGTCGGCGTTGTCGTCGTACATGGCGAAGAGCTCGCTCTTGGCCGCGCGGAACTGATCGAGCCGCCCGAGCGCTTCCGCCACGGGCTCGAAGCCCGGGTCCCAGGCAAGCCATTCCTCCGCGCTCGCCATCATATCGGCGTTACTGTCGAAGGAGACGTAGGATAGTTCGCGAAAAGTTCCGACCTCTCTCGGGCTCAGGACGCCATTGCCGTTCTCGTCCTGTGTATCGAAGAGAAGCGTTAGCGCCTCCTGAGCGGTCATCGGAGCCTGCGCGACGGCTATCGTGGTGCCTGCGGCGAGCGCGGCGGCGAGGTATATCGTCTTCATCGTTCTCTCCAGCGAATCTCTCACAGGCCTGCCATGAGCAGGTACTTGCTCTCGATATATTCGTCGATCCCGTGCGAGGAGCCTTCGCGGCCGAGCCCCGACTCCTTCACGCCTCCGAAGGGCGCGACTTCCGTGGCGAGGATCCCGGTGTTGATGCCGACCATGCCGTATTCCAGCGCCTCGGCCACACGCCAGACACGACCGAGATCACGGGCGTAGAAGTACGCGGCGAGGCCGTACTGGGTCGCGTTGGCCATCTCGACGACGTCGGCCTCGTCCTCGAAGCGGAAGAGCGGCGCCAGAGGGCCGAACGTCTCCTCGGTCGCGACGGCCATCTCGCGGGTCACGTCGCGAAGCACGGTGGGCTCGAAGAAGGTGCCGCCGAGGTCGCTGCGCTTTCCGCCAGTCAGGAGCTTCGCGCCCTTGGCGGTCGCGTCGGCGATGTGGCGCTCGACCTTCTCGACGGCCTTGGCGTTGATGAGCGGGCCCTGCTCCACGCCCTCGTCCATGCCGTTGCCGACCTTCAGCGCCTCGACCTTCCGCGTCAGCGCTTCGGCGAAGGCGTCGTAGATGCCAGACTGGACGTAGATACGGTTCGCGCAGACGCAGGTCTGGCCCATGTTGCGGTACTTCGAGATCATCGCCCCGTCGACGGCGGCCTCGATATCGGCGTCGTCGAAGACGATGAAGGGCGCGTTGCCGCCGAGTTCCAGCCCGACCTTCTTCACGGTCTCCGACGCCTGCCTCATCAATAGCTTGCCCACAGGCGTCGACCCGGTGAAGCTGATGGCGCGGACGGCCGGGTGACCCGTCAGGACGCCTCCGATTGTCTGCGCATCGCCCGTCACGATATTGACGACGCCTTTCGGAAACCCGGCGCGCTGTGCGAGTTCGCCAAGCGCCAAGGCCGTCAGCGGCGTGTCGGGCGCGGGCTTGACGACCGCCGTGCAGCCTGCGGCCAATGCCGGCGAAATCTTGCGCGTAATCATCGCGGCCGGGAAATTCCACGGCGTGATCGCGGCCATGACGCCGACAGGCTGCTTCGTGACGACGATGCGGGCGTCCGGCCTGTGGCTCGGAATGGTCTCGCCATAGATGCGCTTGGCCTCCTCGGCGTAGAACTCGACGAAGGACGCGGCATAGGCGACCTCGCCCATCGCCTCGGCCAGCGGCTTGCCCTGCTCGGCTACCATCATGTTCGCGAGATCGGACTGGTTCTCCATGATGAGGTCGAACCAGCGCCGCAGGATCGCACCGCGCGCCTTTGCCGTCTGCGCCGCCCACGGTTTGAACGCGGCGTCCGCCGCCTCGACGGCGCGGGTCGCTTCCTCGGCTCCGAGGTTCGGCACGCTCGCCAGTTCATCGCCGGTCGCCGGGTTGGTCACGACGCTCTCCGGCGTGCCGGTCCACGCCCCGTCGATCAGGCATTGCGATCGCAGCAGGGTGTGGTCTTTCAGGGAGAGTGGCGGAGTGACGGCGGTCGTCATGGATAGCCTCGACTGGAAACGGGGCGGTGCCTTCGATAGGTACCGTGCACGCACTATGCACCGCCGCGCGCGGCGTCTCAATGAAAGCTCCCGTGATATGGCCGACGCACCGCCCCTGATCGTCTTCGATCTCGACGGAACCCTCATCTCGACGGCGGAGGACCTCGTCGCCGCGCTCAATCATTCGCTGGCGGCCGAGAACCTCGCGCCCCTCCCCATCGAGAAGGCGAAGGACATGATCGGCGCAGGCGCCGAAGCGCTGATCCGGCGGGGGCTGGAGGCGGAGAGTATCGCGCCGGAGCCTGATCTCGTGGCTCGGATGCTCAAGGATTTCCTCGCGCATTACGAAGCGCATATCGACGCGCACAGCGCGCCCTTCCCGCATGTTCTCGACCAGATCGCCGTCCTGCGCGGTGAAGGCTGGCGGGTGGCGATGTGCACCAACAAGTCGGAGCGCCTGGCGCGCGTGCTGGTGGAGAAGCTCGGGCTGACCGACCTCTTCTCGTCGCTCCTCGGTGGCGACACGCTAGACGTGAAGAAGCCCGACGGGCGCCATCTTCTCGAGACGATCGCCCGCGCCGGCGGTGTGCCGGAGCGAAGCGTGATGGTCGGCGATTCGCGGCCCGATGTCGACGCGGCGAAGAACGCTGGCGTGCCGGTCATCGCCGTCGATTTCGGCTACACGCTAGAGCCTATCGAGAGCCTGAACCCGAACGTCGTTATCAGCGATTTCTCGACCCTGGCCGATGTCGCCCGCAGGCTCGTGCCGACGTCCTGACATACGTTCCGATCGCGGCTTCGACATGCGAACTGCGTTCCACGGCCTTTCGACAGGAGCGAACGCCGCCAATTGCGGTAGCGCCGCCGTCCGCTTACGTCCCTGTCACACCCCTTTAGGAGCGACCCATGACGCTGCGTATCAACGACACCGCCCCCGACTTCACCGCCGATTCGACGGCCGGCTCCATCCAGTTCCACGATTGGGTCGGGGATGGCTATGCCGTCCTCTTCAGCCACCCGAAGGATTTCACGCCCGTCTGCACCACCGAGCTCGGCTACATGGCCGGTCTCAAGGACGAGTTCGCCAAGCGGAACACGAAGATCCTCGGCATTTCCGTCGATCCGGTGGAGAACCACAACAAGTGGAAGGCCGACATCGAGACGGTCAGCGGCAACGCCGTAGACTATCCGATGATCGGCGACCCCGAACTGAAGGTCGCCAAGCTCTACGACATGCTCCCCGCCTCGGAGGGTAGCACGTCGGAAGGCCGCACGCCGGCCGACAACGCGACCGTACGGTCCGTCTTCGTCGTCGGCCCGGACAAGAAGATCAAGCTCACCCTCACCTACCCGATGACGACGGGCCGCAACTTCGATGAGATACTGCGCGCCATCGATTCCATTCAGCTGACGGCCAAGCACAAGGTCGCCACGCCGGCCCAGTGGCAACAAGGCGACGACGTCATCATCACCGCCGCCGTATCCGACGAGGACGCCAGGATCGCCTTTGGCGACTACGAGGTCGTCCTGCCCTACCTGCGCACCACGAAGCAGCCGAGCTAGCACCAACCCTGAAAACGTAGACTCGATCGCCGCCTCCACCTCCTCGTCTTCCTCAAGCACCCGCCCGAGGATCCAAGGCGACAGTCCGAACGCTCCGATCCTGAGTGGACCGGCGCTTTGGAACCGATCGGTTGGTAGGTAGAACGCGGGGTATGCGTGCTCCGTCGTGGATTCTCGGGTCGGTGCCCGAGAATGACGGCTGGACGGGACGCGCGGTCTTCAATGAAAACGGACCTCGTACGCCGCTGCCGTGTGATGGAAACGCCGCGCCATTGACAGCCCGGCGCTCCCTCACCTAAATGCCGCCTCGCTTGGGATTGCCCGTCCGAGCGGTTTGATGGGTGTATAGCTCAGCGGGAGAGCACTGCCTTCACACGGCAGGGGTCACAGGTTCAATCCCTGTTACACCCACCATTATTTTCAAGCACTTAGCGGCTGGAGAGGCAGTGCCCGATAGTTCAGGGCTACCACATGGCTACCGCGCGGGCCGAACTCACGTCGGATTGACCGCCCCCACATGTCGCGCCGAATTGACCGCCCAGTCGACCGCCTGATGTCGGAACTGCGTCTCAACATCGCCTAGCAGCCGACGCGCCACCTCTAGCCCTGTCTCTACGTCCAGCCACGCCGCCCGCGCTTCTGCGTTTAGCACGGCCGGCATGCGCGGATGAATGGTCGCGATCGTCTCGGCCGCTGGCACGGTGATGATCGCGACCGATAGGACGTCGAGCGTATCGTTCCGCGCCGCGATCCCGGCAAAGGCGAATGGGGCGCCGTCTTCGGGCGTGATGAGATGCGGATGCTTGCCGGCCTCTTTCTTTGTCCATTCATACCAGCCGTTCGCCGGCACCAGGCACCGGCCGGCGCGAAAGGCGCTGCGGAACATCGGGCCGCTGGCGACTGTCTCGGCCCGGGCGTTGATCGGCTTCGGCATGCGCTTCGCGTCCGGCTTGGCCCATGAGGGTACTAGACCCCATTGCGCTTCGCGAACGATTCGCGCGCCATCCTTCCGCCCGACTATCAGGACGTCCTGCGAAGGGGCGATGTTGTAGCGAGCCGCCGTGTTGCATCCGCGCTCGGCTTCGGGAAGGTCGAAGGTCCGCACGATCTCCGGCCAGTCGCCCGCGAGGCGAAATCGTCTGCACATTCCATCCCCCTAACCAATGCGGCGCGATAGGACCGCCGCCCTTCACATTCGTCAATGGCGAGGGCACGGGCTGCATGCGAATCGCAAGCCATGGGGCAACCGATACGGGATCTCGCGCGAGCGGCGCGATTGGGGGCATGGGTGCGGCTGAGCTGTGCCAAATGCCGCCGTCACAGCGACCTGCCGGCATCGGTGCTGGCGGCCTATCTACCCAGCGGGACGCCACTCGGCCGGATCCGGGGAACGTGTCAGCAATGCTGGCGTACTTGCCGCGGCGCGCATGCGGTGCCGAGTTCGGCCGCCCGGCGCGACGGCGAGCCGGTGTCGGCCATCGAGGTCTATTGCGCCGGCAAGGCCACGTGCCGGTTCGGAGAGACGATCGAGGTCCAGCCCCTCGGCCTGCCGGGTGTGCCGACGCTATGCCTCGCGTGGTGGCTGCGGTGCCCGATGTGCGGGTGCACCGAGGTTCATGTCCGACCGGACTGGTCGCGGGTGGCGGCCAACGGGAAACCTAGCGGGGCGCCGTCGGTGTTGGCGAAGGATCCGCGACGGTGGCTGTGGCGGTAGAGGTAGCCAAAGCGGCTACTTCCGTATCATGGACGATTTACAGACCAGCACGCAGGGCAATCAGTCCTACGATCCGATGACCAGTTATCCACATGCCTATCATGCCGAAAAAACCAAAAATCGCGGCAATTTCGTTGCGTTCGCGAGGGATAACGCCAGGTTCCCTTTTTCAGACGGCTATCCACTACATCTTGTGGATAAACACGCGGCGGGGGCAGCCCGTTGACCCGCGAGTCGCCGGGTCCCTATGCTTGAGGTCTTCTAGCAGGGGCGAGCGAAGAACTGCCTGGCAGGGACGAACTTCGCCCGCTCTACCACTAGAAGTGGCTCCCCAAGGGGCGTGCGGGTCGAAAGGCCCGTACGCCCTGGAGCCTCCACCCTACGAAAGAGGCTCCGGTTGATCAAGGCGTGGCCGTTTGCAGCAACACCCGCGCCATCCCCCCTCCCTGGATCTGGATGTCGTGAACGATCCAGTTCTTGCCCCGCGCATAGACCATCACATCGCGCGGGCGCAGCCCTTCCACGGCCGAGGCGAGGACCGTTAGATAAGGCGCCGTGGTGGAGACGTCGCCGCTGGCGTTCTGGCGGCGGGGCGGCCGCCCGAACCACGCCTGTCGGCTCCGCTCGCTAAACAGGGCCGGGATCGTGCGCGGATCCTCGCCGCGCACGTTCAGCGTCGCCTCTTCTCCGAACTCGTCGGGGTTGAGGAAAATCAGGCGTTCTTCGTCGGTCTCAACTGGCATGGTCTCAGTCCGTTAGTTTGGCGCGGTAGCGCGCCTGGGATTTGCGGATGGCCCGATCGAGCGCGGCGTCGACCTCGCGTCCGATATCCTGCGCCTCGCCGCTCGGGGCGTGGATCTCCATGTGATCGATGCGGATAGAGGCGTCGACCGTCTGCGGCCTGGCTGCGGCCGGTGTGGTGCCCGCCATCACGGCCGCGATGCCCGCGCCGGCCACGCCTCGCCGCACGTTCGAATTGCTCGGCCGCCAGTCGTTCAACGCGCGGGCCGTGCGCGCCGCCGTGTCGACGTGGCCCCGGGCACCAAAGCGGACGATCTCCGGCCCACGCTCGCCGACAAGGGTCGGCTGGCCGGGCAGGACGAAACCGCCAAGCGCGCGGGCCTTGCGGACCTGCATTTGATGCCCGCGCCCGACGGAAACGTTGCGCGCGAGCTCCGATCCGTTGGACACGCTGACGCCGCCACCCGATAGCGCACTCTTCACCTTCGCCGCGATCTGGCCGGCCCAGGCCAAGAGCTCGGCCGCCTTCGCCTTCATGCCGTTCCAGAAGGACGGGATGACCGCCGCACCGGCGCCCGTGAGGTCGATCCCGGTGAACGCGACCCGCACGCCCCGCACGATCGCGAGCGCACCGTTCGCGATGCCGCGCAGTCCGGCTAGGAACGCTGTGGCGGCCCGCCGTCCCATCGCGCCGAGGTCGACGCGCCCGATCGCTGCGAGCGCATCCCGGGCCATCGTCGCGGCGCTGCGGAAGGGCGCGACCAGGGCGTCGGCGGCGCGTTGGCCGGCGCCGTGGAAGCCGGCAAGCTCGGCCTCGGTGAATGTGACGCGCTCGAAGAGCGAGCCGAAGCCCGCGCCGGCCGTGTCGATCGCCGAGGAGATGGTGCCCCCGAGGCCGGACAGCGCCGCCGAGACGCGTGCGGGCACCGCCTCCAAGGCGCCGATAACGCTGGCCGGTAGGATCGTGGCGGCGAAACCGCGCAGCTCGGCCGCAGCACCCGACACAGCGCCGGAGATGCTGGACGCGAAGCCCGAAGAGAATGCGGCGATGGCGTCCCAATACCTGTTGATCGCCAGCCCGGCCGCAGCGATGCCGGCCGCGACGGCCAGCGCGGGCACCGATAGAGCGAGGAGCGCCGAGCCGGCTGCAGCCGCGCCGCCCGCGAGCGTCGTGAAGAGCGAGCCCATGCCGACGACGCGAAGCATGGCTGCACCGGCCGCCACGCCCCGCAGCGCGCCGCGGAGGCCCAGCACGCCGGCAACCGCCCCCTTGGCCGCCGAGCCGATGCCGGAGATGATGGCGCGCGTCCCCGCGCCCGCCGTGCCGATGCCGAGGGCGGCAGAGGTGACGAAGCCGAGGCCCCGTGCGAGGCCGCCAAGTGCGGTCACGGTCGATCCGGCGACGATGGCGAGGGGTGCGAGCGCGACGCCGGCGAGGGCGGCATGCGTGCCGAGGCGGAGGAAAGCCGGGCTGGATTGGCTTAGCGTTTTCAGGCCTGCCGAGAATGAGCGAATGGCCGTCGTCGCGTCCTTCAGGACGCCCGCGTCGGCGATGGCGAGGAACGCATTCTGGATCTCGGCTGTGAGGGCCTTCCAGTCGCCGACGACGCCCTGGTTGGCGAGTGCGAAGGCGCGATCGGTATAGCCGGGCGATTGCGTCCGCACCCGGTCGATCTGGCCGTCGACGTCGCCCGCCATGAGGGCGAGCGCACGGTTACTCTGGCGCATGGAGAAGATGGCGGCGGTATCGGCCAGCGTGGCGTTGGCGTTCTTCATGTCCCGGATGAAGCCCGGCAGGTCGACGCCGCCAGCGCCAGCAACAAAGGCCGAGCCGACGGTTTCGGAGACGATCTTGCGCGCCTCGGCGTCGACGTCGCCCATGGCGGTGACGATCTCTCGCGTGATCGCCGCGACAGAGCCGTTGATATCGCTCATCGCGCCGGGGCGTCCGACGATCTCGGCGACTGCAGCCTTCACGCCGGCTAGATCGCCGACGTCGGTGCCCTGGAACTTTAGGTTCTCCAGGAAGGCCGGTGTGTTGACCTCGCGGGAGAAGTCGACGTAATCCGACCAGTTGAGGCCCAGGTTCCCGATCGCGGCCATCGCCTTGTCGGTCGGCGCGGCAAGCCGGACGGCCATGGAGCGCAGCGCGGTGCCCATCTCGGGGCCGCGAATGCCTTGGTCGGCAGCGACAATCGACATGCCGGCAAGGTCCTGGACGTCCAGGCCCACGGCGGCGCCGACGGGAGCGGCGTACTTGAAGAATTGGCCCGCGTCGGCGACCGTCTGGTTCGATTTGTTCGCTGCAAAGGTGACCGCGTCGGCGATCTCGCGCATCGATGCGCGGGCCTGATCGGCGGTCTCCATCGGGACGCGCAGGCCAGCGGCGATGTTGGTGAAAATGTCGACGGCCTGGCCGGTCGGCATGTTCCCGACGGCAGAGGCCTTCAACGCGTCCTCGAGCGTACCCTTGATTTGCGCGAAGCCGAAGCCGGTTCGGCCCAGCTCCTCAATGGCCTTCATGTTCCCAACGATGTCGCCGGTGAGATAGCCGTAGTCGCGCGCTAGGAGCCCAAGCTCCTTGCGCTGCGCGGTCGTGGCCTCGGTCACGGCCTCAACCGTGTTCCCCGCCTCTTCGAAGCCGTAGACCGCGCGGGCCGCATCGCGCGCGATGAGCCCGAGGCCCAGCGCCATGCCGCTCGCGCCGAGGCCGGTTCCGGTCGTGGCGCGACCCGCGCGGGCCATGCGGCGCCCGTGAGCCGCAACCTCCCGTGCCGCGCCGGTGGACGCAACCCGGATGTCGCGGCCGAGGTTCTGAAAACCAGCCGCCGGGTTGAGGCCCGCGCCGGTCGTGCCGATGCCGGAAACGAGCCGCTTGGCCTCGGCGGAGGCGGCCCGAAGCGACGGCAGGATCTCGCCGCCGATCTGGACGCTGACGCTGAACGGTTTCGCCATGGCTAGGCGCCCTTGCCGGCGGCGAGGATCCGTCGAGCGATGACACGAGCCCGGAGCGTGGGATTAAGCGCGTCGATCTCAGCAGAGGTCGAGCTTGCCAGGATGCCGTCGAGCGCGTCGTTCTCGCGCGCGACGAGCTCGGCGTCCCTGCCTTCGAGGAGAAGGGTGCGGCGCTCTTCGGCGGTTGGCGTTGTCGGGGTGTCGGCGGCCTTGGGGCGCAGGCGGTCTACAGCAAGCGCTGGCGCGGGCGCTGACGCTCTTGTGGCGGCGAGGGAAGCGATGCCGTTGCTGGGTGCAGGGGATGGTTGCGTGATGGGCGGCGAGGCTTTGGCGGGCGCGGGCGCCTTCGGCTCGCTCTTCGCAGAAGCGCTCGGTGCGGGCTCCGGCACAAGAGCGAGACAGTCGGCGATGTGCATCGCGAGCGACGGGCCCGCATCCTCGGTTCCGGCAAGGAAGTCAGCGACCAGCCGCTCGGGAAACCTTGTCGCCTTTGCTAGTGCGCCGGTGTCGACCCGCTTGCGCGCCACCTCCGCATTCAGCTTCGCCCGCTCTTCGGCAACGTTCAATTTCCAAGACATTTCTCGGCCTTTCGCGTCTGATGATGGCCCATCCTCGCGCGCGCGGGCATGACGCGCGGGGCTGGTGCGACCGTCGCGGCGCTGGAAGTAAAAGGCTTTTTTCCTTAGCCAGCTAGTGAAACGTCGGTGTCGCGCGTTACCCGCGTAGAAGCTGGCCGGGAGGACCCGCACCGCCTCGCAAGCCCCTGTCCCGCGGGTTCGGTCCTGGCCGGACTCGGGTCGGCGGAGAGGGCGAGACGGGGCGCTGATGCGTGGTCGCCAGGCGGGGCTCGGCGCGGGCGTCTCGCGGCTTGTTGCCGTTGTTGTTGTTTTGGATTAGCCACGGAGAAAGCGGGATCTAAGAGGGGGAAGCCAAAACAACAACAATAGCAAGATAGCTTGTTATCCTATATATTTCATACGCTTAGTCCATTCCCCTTGTTGCACTATTGCAGGAATGAGCCCGCACGCGCACCCTCCGCGGTCGATCCTGCAACAACAAGGAGGGTCAAAAACAACAAGCGTCCCCTCAATCCGGGATACGAAACGACACGCGACTGCCGCTCCCCACGCGCTCGAGCATGCCCGCCTCACAAAGGTCGGCAAGCGCCCGCGATCGCTGGACAGGATCGGCGCCGAGTTTGAGCGTGGCGCGCGTCAGGACAGAGTTTGCGATCTTTCCGCCCTTTCGCCTCACCTCGGCGATGATGTCGTTGGCGAGTCGATGATGTGCCGACGTCGCCATATTGCGCTCGAGCCCTTCTTTCAGCCGCTCAAAAGACGTTCGGGCGACGCCCCACCCCCATGCCAGATCCTCGGCCGTGACGGCCTCACTTGCCCGCCCGCGCGCAACGGCTTTGATAGTCGCCAATTTTTGCGCATGAAGGGGGAGGCGGTGGATGAGCGGCGCTAGGGCTTCATCCCGCGCACAGGCTTGTTTTGCCCATCCAGTAAGCGCCCGCCAATAGACCTCGCCACCGTCGCCCCATGGCACGTGCCGCGGTTGCGGAGACTTCGCCGGGTCGTCGGCGATGAAGTCGAAGCCACCCGCGGGCATGAGATGCGCGAGACGTAGGCATAGGGCTTCGGGCCGAACGTGGCGGGGCGCGCCTTCTCCTTCGTCGAAGTCATCATCGGCAACGAATATCAGGAAGCGAGCGAGAAGCCCGTCGTCTACGTTTGCCATAGACAGGCCAGGCCAGAACGTGGCGGGGGTCGACATGCCGATGACGGACAGATTCGGGTGCTGAACCGCCGCTCCGTCATCACCGGGAAGTGCCTGCGCGCGAAACTTGCCGTCCCACGCATCGACGCTAGCGCCGTAGAGCGTAAGGAGGGTCGAGCGGATGTTTCGTGTCCATTGTCCCGCCCGCGCATCGTTCACGGTGCCGAGGAACAAGCCAACTTCGTCGATCGCGAGCAGGCGGCGCGGGCATCGCTTCAGCATGAGTTCTATAGCGGCGTCCGACGCGACGTCGCCTGTTCCGACAAGGTCCTTCTTGTCGGCGTGCTGCGCTAACGCCTTCGGCGCCCGCAGATAAGCGTCTTTTCCCGTCCCCGACGCTGCGAGGCCTGCGAGGTAGACGTTAAGGCCTGCATAGGTCGGCGACACATGCGATCTGCCGAGATAGACCGATAGGAAGCCAAGAGCCGACATTACGGCGAACGCTGGGACGCGCGCCTGCCCCGTGCTCTCCATCCACGCGGCCACCTCGCCGAGCGCCCCGTCGATGCGGTCTAGGTCAAAGGGCGCGTCATCCGCTTCTGGTGCCCCCTCGAATAGGTCAGGTGTGGGCGCCTCTTCGGCTGCGCCTACGGGACGGGCGGCCGCGATCAGCCGATCCTGCTCGGCCGGCGATACGTCTGCGAGGTCCCAGCCCTCGGACGCATCGTCGGGGATGTCCACCAAGAGGATGGAAGCCGCGACGCCTGTTAGCGCCTCAATGATCGCTGCGGCCTTCCTATCGCCGGACCCGTCGTTGTCGGGGGCCACAACAACGGTCAGGCCGCGCAGGGGCTCAAGGTCGTGCGCCTCCGGCTGCGCCTTAGCGCCTAGCAGGGTCGTGCCGACGCGGGGCCATGGCGTCGCTTCGATCCGTGCATTGATCCGCGCGAGCGCATCATGATCGCCAGCCGCCCACGCGGCTTGACCTTGGCGATGAAGCTCCGGGTCCGGGCTCCCTCGCCGCGACACTGCCTCAGCCACTTTCGGACCCTCGGCGAAGACGACGATGCCGGCGGTCTTCAAGCGGTGCGCGGCGTAGAGGGGGATTGGTTCGGAAGGGGCGCCGATTTTGTATAGAGGTTCGCCGTCTGGATAGAAGCCTACAACGTGCGCGGGCCGAAGATCCTTCGGTCGGTCGGCATACTCAGTCCGTAGTTCGGCACCGACGACGCGTCCGTTCAGGTCGTGCCAGCGATACTCGGCAAAAGCAGTCGGCCCGGACGGCTCGGCATTCGCGGCCGCCTCAAGCCCCGCAAGCTCGTCATCCGTGAGAGCGGGGCGCACCTCGCCAGCAACGCCGAGATGCCGACCCATCGCCGCGAGGAGTGCGGGGAAGTCGGCCCGCGCGTCCATGTTCTCGGCGTGTGCGTAGAGCGCGAACACGTCGCCGCCCTCGCCGGTCGCGTGGTCGTGCCATTGCCCGGCCCGGGGACCATCCAGGGCGATGTGGAGCGTGCCGCGCTCGCGCGCGCCTTTCCGGCTCTCGCCGCCAGGACCGTCGCCGACATAGGCGACGCCGCGTTCGACTTTGGCGTTCGGGTAGAGCGATCGGACGAAGCTGGCTACGTCAGAGAGGACGGCGTCGCGGACGGCGTCGCGTGCGGGGGCGGACCCGCCCGCTCGCGGTGCGAGTGTGGTGCTACTCATTGTTTGCCTTCCAAGGCGCGTTCATGATGATGAGAACGGCCCGCGCTACCACTGTCGTAGCGCGGGCTTTTTCGTGCCGTCAGGCGGCGCGCCACTTCGGCAGGTTGATTTCCGCCAGACGCATCGGCATATCGCGGCCCTGCGACTCGATGGTCACGCCTTCGGCCACGGCCTCCGGCCCTTCGTCGCCGAGCCGAACAACGCCGGCCTTCAACGCCTCGCCGAGGCCGCCCTGGAACACGCCTCCCTCGGGGTTTGGCCAGTTGATCCGCCAAGTTTCCTCGCCTTGACGCTGTTCCCGCTCTGGATCAGGCAGAACACCGATGCGCAGTCCGACGGCCTCCGCGCGGAAGCCCAACAGCCGAGCGCCGTCGTCCTGTTTAGTCAGCTCGGCGATCGCCTCGCGCAGGGCCTCCAGGTGATTCCGCGCTCGCTCTACCACGGCGACGCGGGGCTCGTGGTGCGCCTTGCGGAGATCTGCAATCTCGGCTCGAACGCGATCGCGAAGTTCACGCCTTTCGGCCTCCGAACGATGCGCCCGGCGTCCTTCCAGGATCTCAGCGCGCGTTGCTACCGTTCGTTCGATCCTGGCGACGGCCGCGTCGGCCTTGTCCGCGGCTTTATCATCGGCGCGGCCAACGGCTGCGGTTCGTTCCTCGCCAGCACTCCGTAGCTTGTCATGCAGTTCTGCTAACTCGGCCTCGCGGCGCGTGATGTCGGCCGAGATGGCGGCGGCGGTTTCAGCAGTCTCGGCGGTCATTGCGCGCCCTCCTCCTTCAGTTCCGCAAGGGCGGCCTGCGCTCGTTCGCCTGCCTCGATGGCGGCACTGATGCGGCCGTCGTCGTCTAGTAGGTCTTGATGAGTGACAGCGAGCGCGACCAGCGCCGCGACGGCGGCCTGCAGCGCGGCGAGGGGACGAGGGTTAGGCTGCATTGGCGCGCCCTCCTGTCGAGGTGGATCGGTGTGTATTGTCCGCGACGAACCGCGCAATGGCCTCGGGCGTGTAGGCGACCCTATGGCCGACTTTCACGAAGTCAGGACCGCCGCCGCGAACACGCCAAAGGGCGAGCGTGGCCGGTTTGGTTCGTAGGCTCTTCGCTGCCTCTTCCGGCGTAAGTAGGACGATATCAACGTCGTTCTTGTCTGTGTCTCTCACGACACCTTCTCCTTGTATGGATCGACAAGGAGAAGCGTAGTTTAAAGGGCCTCTGAACCGAAGTTCTACTTAGCGCGCGTTGTCACAAGTTAGCGCGCGCGGCTTTTTCTCTTACGCCACCCTGGCAGGTCGTGGACTGCCTTACGTACTGACGTATCGCCGGCGGTTCCTCCAAAGCGCCTATGCACCTCTTGATGGACGGCCTCGACCTGATCGCCCTGATTTGGCGTGTCTTCTCCCAAGTGACCAAACAGCTCCCACCAGACCTTCCGAATGCGTGGGAGACTGCCGCTAAGCACTTCCGGCGGTGGCGGGGCTCCGGTCAGGTCGGCCATCGGGGTGCTCGGTGCAGCCGCTGTGTCGCCTGGCTCCGCGATGTGCACCGAATGAAACGTCGGCGCGCCCTCCCCAGGCACCCTCACCACGCCCGAGCCGAAGTCCAACGACAAGCCACTGCGCTCGGGATCAATTGGCGGATATGTTGGGCCGGCTGTCTCTCCCCAGAAAACGTCATCGCTCTGGCGCGCCGCCTCCCACGTGTGGGGCCCTATCCTCTCGAATGGTGCCGCAACATGTCCACGTTGCCCCCACGCCTCTAGTGAGCCACGTCGAACCAAGCTGTCGATCCCCCACAACCCTGCTTGAGCGGCACTGACTGCCGAACACCATGGCCGGAAGCCGAGGGACCGCGCATCCGTCTCCAAGAATGCAAGATGATACGCAGGCATTGTTTTACCATCGTGCTTAAAGCCATGCTCGTTTAGCGCGATGGTCGCGACCTCCGCTCGCCGCTGCGGGTTCATCTCAGCGTAGCTCGAGAGGCGCGCCCGCATCGCCTCCAGCGCGAACGCCTCCGGCGCCTCTCGCAATGGCACCCACCCGGGCTGGATCTCGTCAAACGTCATCGTTCGCCCTCATCGCCTCGGCGATCGCGTCGGCCACATGGTCAGCGGCTTCGATCAAGACGGCGTCCAAATGATGCACGTACCGGCTTGTCACGCTTCCGCCCGCGTGGCCCAACAGAGCACCGATGGCCAGCGGAGACAGGCCGAGGTCGCCGCCGATCGAAGCGAAGCTATGCCTAAGCGTGTGCGCCCCAACTCCCGCAAGCTCGGCCCGTGCCATGACACGGCGCACGCCGTTGCGCAGTCCTCCATAGGGCTTCGTCGTATCGCGAACGCCGGTCAGCACGAACGCGCCGTTACGCGGCAGGGCGTCGAGAACGGCCACGGCTGCAGTGCCTAGCGGGCGAACGCTTGCACCCTCTTTTGAGTCCGCGAGACGAAGGGCGCGCCCCTCAAGATCCACCGCGTCCCATGTAAGCCCTTGGATCTCGCCGCGCCGGCAGCCCGTAAGTGCCAATAGACGGACACCTGCCACGGCCTGCCAGGGCTCGCCATCCGCCTCGGCATCTCGCAGGGCCGCCCCCAACGCGGTGAAGTCCTTCGCCGTCAAACGTCGCGTTCGCGTCTCACCAGCCGGTCGCTTCACGCCTGTGGCGGGGTTACTGGCAATGATCCCTTGCGCGATGGCATAGGCCAGGATCGCGCCGAGCAAGCCGACAGTCCGCGCCGCCGTGCCTGTGCCCCCTGTTACAACCGCCTTGCCGCGGAGCCCTGTTTTAGCGACTGTGGCCGTCTTACCAGCAGAGACGTCCGCTATGAAGCGCACGATATCCGGCGGGGTGAGGCTGTCGACGCGCCGCCGGCCCAGCAGCGGGACGATGTGCCGTTCGATCCGGCCGCGATCGGTCGCAAGCGTTGAATCCTTCTTGGCTCTGCCGCGCTTGCCGAGGGGTGCGCCGGCCTCGGCATCCTTTAAGTATGCCGCGCATAGCTGGGCGACAGTCTCGGCCCGCGCCGCCTTTGCCTTCTCGAGCGCGGGGTCGGCACCTGTAGCGATTGCGCCGAGGTGAGCGCGGGCAAGGCGTCGTGCCTCGTCTGGAGTGATGTCGGGATGGCGGCCAATCGTCAGCCAACGCTGGTCGCGCCAGGCCCGATATTTCAGCGCGTAAGTCTTCCGGCCACTTGGTGCGATCCGTAGACCGAAGCCGCGCAACTCGGCGTCCCATAGCGTCCATCGGGTTCCGCGCGGCTCGGCGCTATCAACCCTGCGCTTGGTGATTTTGACGGCTTCCATGGCTACCACGATTGATCGTCTGGCTACCACATGGCTACCAAATTAGCTCGATCTGGCCAATCCTAGATCAACGTCGTCCAATAGGTGCGACGCCTACATGGTGCATAAACGCCTGGTGCATAATGATAAATCAATACAAACGAACTTAGACTGACCTGCGCTCTTGCCGAGACCCTTGCCTTCACACGGCAGGGGTCACAGGTTCAATCCCTGTTACACCCACCATCTTCTCGTTTTATCTTAGGCTCTTACAGCCGTGACTTAGCGGAACTTCGGCGCCCTCTTCTCCTTGAACGCCGACAGACCTTCGATGAAGTCCGGATCGTGACCGAGGTCGCGTTGGCCATCACGCTCCAAGGCAAGCTGCGCGTCGAGGTCGTTCGTTACGCTGGCGCGGACGGCATGACGCATCGCGCGAATGGCGGCCTGCGGCCCTCCCGCTATCTTGATCGCGAGGCCACGCGCGGTCGCCTCCAACTCGGCGAGCGGTACGGCCTTCCATACGAGGCCCCAACCAGCTGCGGTACGGCCGTCGATCGGCTCGCCCGTCAGCATCAGTCCAAGTGCGCGTTGGCGGCCGACAAGGTTCGGAATCGTATGCGTTCCGCCGGCGTCCGGCATCAGCGCGATACGAACGAACGCCTGATCGAAAAGCGCGTCTTCGGCCGTGACGCACAGGTCGCAAGCGAGCGCGATATTGGCCGACGCGCCGGCCGCGACGCCGTGAACGACAGAGATTGTGGGGATTGGATAGGACGCGAGGCGTTTGATCAGCGGGTTGTAGTCCTCGTCCAGCGAAAGACCGAGATCGATTGCATCGGGGTCCGCAAAGAGCGCCTCGCCAAGGTCCTGGCCTGCGCTGAAGGCTCGCCCCTCACCCGACATGAGGAGCACCCGCGCTCCACTGGCTTCGACCTCGTCGAGCGCCGCCCGCAGCCTGGCATGAACCGCCCGGTTGATCGCGTTGAGCTTGGCCGGCCTATTAAGGCGGATATGCGCGATCGGGCCTTCGATGTCGCAAAGAACGCTGTCGTCCGTCATGTGTCTTCCTTCCAACGCGCGATCGCAGCGCGCAAATGCGGAACGGCTTCTGCCTCGAACCAGGGATTGCGGCGAAGCCAGATATTGTTGCGCGGGCTCGGGTGGGGCAGCGGAAAGAGGATAGGCCGCTTTGGCAGCGCCGTGATGCGTTGCCAGTCCTTCACCGTCTCCGTCAACGTCCGGCCCGCGTTCGAGCCGAGATGGTGTCGTATCGAATGCCATCCGACGAGGAGCATCAGCCCGACCTGCGGCATCGCGTTGAAGATCGGTCCATGCCACCGCGGGGCGCATTCGGGCCGGGGTGGAAGGTCACCGCCCGCGCCCTTGCCGGGATAGCAGAACCCCATCGGGATGATCGCGACCGTACCAGCATCGTGAAACGCCTCCATGGACAGCCCCATCCACTCGCGCAGGCGAACGCCGGAGGAATCGTAGAACGGTCGACCGGAGGCGTGCGCCTTTGACCCGGGCGCCTGGCTCGCAATCACGATTCGCGCCTTCGTCGACACCCGCAGGATCGGGTTCGGCTCGACCGGGAGAGGCGGCGATACCAACGGCGCATCGCGGCAAATTCGGCAGATCCGCGCGCGTTTCTCCAGCGCGTCGAGGTCGCATCCCCGATTTGAGACAGGCGTAGCATCCGTCGACTTAACCATTCCAAGGCAATGTTCGAGGCGGGACTGAGGTTGCGTAAGGGTCCATCATGGCCGTCGTGGAAGGAGCATTGAGTGAGGGCGCACGCCGTCAGCTCGATCGTGAGCGCGAGCGGCGCATCGCCATGTCGTCCGCCGTTCGCGAGACGCGCTACAAGCTGGCCTCCAACACCGACCTGCGCCTCGACTTCGATCAGGAGATCACGCTCAGCTACGTCGCCAGCCGGTGCGGCGGACGCTGGGTCATTCCGGGAATGGCGATCTGCGCCGCCGCGATCGCGCTCATTTGGGTAAGGCCGGAACTGGTCTTTCTCTGGTTCTCTGCGCTCATTCTGACCCACCATGCGGTCGTCCGCACGTGCCGCGAAGCCGTGGCGAAGCTCGCCGACCATGTGGCGCCGCACACCGTGCGCCGCGATCTTCGCGCGATGGAATTGATGCTCAGCTTCACCTGGGGCTCGTTCGCGCTCCTCTTCATCGGTGAAACGGCCGTCGAGATCCTCACCTTTCTTCTCGCCGTCCACCTCCTGTCCACCGCCGTCACGACGATGCTGACGGGCAGCATTCCAGCCATGGTCCTCTTGGCGACGGCGCCGATCACCATAGCCTTCGCGATCGTTCTCGCCGCCACCCAGAGCGCGCTGGGCATGGCGCTGATGGTCACGACGCTCCTCGTGCAGGCCCTGTTCCTTCTGCAGTCTCATCGACAGCACAAGATCGAGGTCACCGTCCTCGATCATCAGACGCAGAAGGACGCACTGATCGTCGATCTCGAGGACGCCAAGGCCAAATCGGACGAAGCGCGGCGACAGGCGGAGATCGCGAGTCTCGCCAAGTCTCGCTTCCTCGCCACGATGAGCCACGAGCTTCGCACACCGCTCAATGCGATTCTCGGCTTCTCGGAGGTGATGCAGAACGAGCTTTTCGGGCCGCATTCCAACGAGAACTACAAGAGCTACGCGGGCGATATCTACGATAGCGGCAAGCATCTCCTCAACGTGATCAACGAGATCCTCGATCTCTCCCGCATCGAGGCCGGCCGGTTCGAGCTTAACGAGACGCGCGTCTCGCTGATGGGAACGCTAGAGGAATCATCCCGGCTCGTCTCCATGCGCGCGAAGCAAAAGGGCATCGAACTCGTCGAGAACTACGAGGACGGCATGCCGGATCTCTGGGCCGACGAGAAGGCGCTGCGGCAGATCGCGCTCAATCTCCTGTCGAACGCGGTCAAGTTCACGCCATCGGGGGGTACCGTCACTATGACGGCGGGCTGGACGCGGGACGGCGGTCAGTACCTCGCCGTCGCCGACACCGGCCAAGGAATCCCCGAAGAGGAACTCGATATCGTCCTGACGAGCTTCGGCCAGGGCGACGCGGCACGAAAGGCCGCCGAGCAGGGCACCGGCCTCGGCCTGCCCATCGTCAAGGCGCTCGCCGAGATGCATGGCGGCCGCCTCCGCCTGGAAAGCGAGGTGCGCGTCGGCACGACCGTGACGATTGGCCTCCCCGCCTCCCGCGTCATGTCGGCCCTGCCGTTCGAGAAGACCGAGCTTCGCAAGGCGAGCTAGCTTGGGGCGTGTCCGGTTCATATTCATTCGCCGAACGCGCTCTAGCGCCTTGTTTTAGCACGGTTCCTTACGCTGCAGTGCTATCGCACCTCCGCTGGAACGGCGCTAGCTGCGCCCGGCCACGCTCGCTTCTTCGAAGGTCGCCATGCCGATATGGGTCGCGGCGGCCGCCTTCACGATCCCGGCGGCAAGTGCTGCCCCCGTGCCCTCCCCCAGCCGCATGCCCAGGTCGAGGAGCGGCGTGACGTCCATTTTGTCGAGATAGCGCTGGTGCGCGGGCTCCGCGGACACATGAGCGAAGAGGCAATGGTCGAGCCCCTTCGGCGAGACCGAATGAACGATCGCCGCCGCCGAGGTCGCGACGAAACCATCGATCAAGACCGGCGCATCCGCATAACGCCCCGCGATGATGGCACCCACCATGGCCGCCACTTCGCGCCCGCCGAGCCGGCGCAGGAGTTCGAGAGGATGGGGCGCATCGTCCTCATGCCGACCGAGGGCTTGCGATATCGCTGCGTGCTTTCGTGCGAGCCCTTCATCGTCCAGCCCCGTCCCCGGCCCCACCCACAAGTCCGGCGTCTCGCCATAGAGGGCGCACCCGAGTGCGGACGCGATCGTCGTGTTGCCGATGCCCATTTCGCCGAGGCAGAGGAGGTCGATCTCGCCCGCGACCGCTTCCATGCCGAAGGCGATCGTCGCGGCCAGCCCGGCAGCATCGAACGCGTCCGCTTCCGTGATATCGGGCGTCGGCACTTCGAGCGCGAGATCGAGAACCTTGAGCGCCAGACCGTGCGTCAGGCAGATCTGATTGATGGCGGCGCCGCCCGCACGAAAGTTGTCGACCATTGCGGCCGTGACGGATGACGGATAGGCGCTCACTCCCTTGACCGCCACGCCGTGGTTCGCCGCGAAAACGGCGACCGTCGGCTTGTCCACCCTTGGTGGTGCGCGGCGCTGCCAACGGGCGAGCCATTCGGCGATATCCTCTAGCCGGCCGAGCGATCCGGCGGGCTTTGTCAATTGTGCGTCCCGCCGACGCACAGCCGCTTCCGATTCGAGGTCCGGTCCGGGCATATCGACAATGAGCTTGGCGATATCGGCGAGGGGGCCGGCCGGGAGGTATCGCATATCGGACATATGGTCCCTTGGAGATGGCGAGGCTTGCGGATTGCGCCGGAACGCGCCAAGCGGAAGCGTCAGGAGAGGAGCGGGCGTGCGGCCGGTCATAGCAGCGTTGTGGCGCGATGCCAGGGGCGCCCTCGGCTTCTTCACGCGCCTGCCCGTGCGCTGCGACGACGCGGAGCCGAGCTCGCTTCGCATGGCGCCCGTGGCAGGCGTCGTCGTGGGCACCGTAGGCGGCCTGACAATCGGATTGGCGACGCTTGCGAACCTGTCTCCGTCACTCGCGGCGCTGACCTGCGTCCTCGCCCTGATCGTCACGACAGGCGCCCTCCATGAGGATGGACTGGCCGATCTCTGCGATGCGTTGGGCGCCAGGTCGCGCGAGCGGCGGCTGGACATCATGCGAGACAGCCGGATCGGGACCTATGGCGTCTGCGCCCTCGCCGTCTCGCTGATGCTGCGCGTGGTGCTGATCGCCGGCCTCATCGAGGTAGGCGGCACGCTCGGCGTCACCGCCGTGATCGCCGGCGAGGCACTATCGCGAACCTTGTGCCTCTGGCCGCTCTACCGTCTCCCTCCGGCGCGGGATGACGGGTTGGGCGCATGGACGGGCGGCGTCTCCGGCGCACGGATCGCCTTCGCCGGCACACTGACGATCCCCGTCCTCGTCGGCGCGACCTTCGCGATCGGATGGATCGCCATAGCAGTCGCTACGCTGGCCGCCTTCGCCATAGCCGAACTAACGACCCGCGCGGCACGCCGTCTCATCGGCGGCCAGACGGGCGACGTCGCCGGCGCGACGCAGCAACTCTCAAGCCTGGCCTTTCTCTACGCGTTGACTATTTGCATCGCGAACATCTGAAGGACGACCCGTGGCCTCATCGCCTTGCATCAAGATCTGCCAGATCGACGAAAGCACGCATCTCTGTCGTGGCTGCGGGCGCAGCCTGCGCGAGATTGGCGGATGGGGCGGGATGACGGAGGCGGAACGCCAACGTATCATGGCCGCACTGCCCGACCGGCTTGCGACGTTGGAGCCGCCGACAGAGGCTGCCGCGTCCTGAAATGATGTTCGCGGCCCTCTTCATCGCCTGCGCGGCAATCGCAATCGTCGGTGCGCAATATCTCGGCTTCATCGACGCACCGCAGGCCGGCACGGCCGCCGATCTCGCGCGGTGGGTCGCGCTGCTGGCCGTCATCGCCTATGCGCTCGGCCAGGTCTACCGCACGCGGGTGGGTGACGTGCTGACTTCGGCAGCCGTGTGGCTCGGGCTCGGTCTCGTTCTGGTGACCGGTTATAGCTATCGCGGCGAGTTGCAGACGGTCGTCCAGCGTGTCGGTGTCGATCTCCTACCGGCCGGCACGATCGTCTCCGAGGGCGGCGACGTGAAGGTGCGCCGATCCGCCAACGGGCATTATGGATTGACGGCGCTCGTCGGTGACCGGCCCATAGAGTTCATGATCGATACGGGCGCCACCCATACGACGCTCAATCACGAGACAGCGGCGCTGATGGGCTTCGATATCGCGGACCTGGACTTCACCGTGCCGGTGAATACTGCGAACGGTATGACCTTCGCCGCACCGGCTTCGATAGACAGGCTAGACGTCGGGCCAATCCGGGTGGAAGAGCTGCGCGTTCTCGTCGCGCGTCCGGGTGCGCTGAGCGCGAACCTGTTGGGGCTCAACTTTCTCGACCAGCTCAGCTCCTACGAGGTCAAGGATCGCACCATGACCTTGCGGGCCGACGCGCTAGACCGATAGCAGAAAGCGTACGCCAACGGTGAGGAGGAACACGCCGAAACCGATCTCCAAGACCCTCTTCGGCACACGGTGCGCGATCTGCACGCCATAGGGGGCTACGAAGAACGTGATGGGGATGTAGAGCGCGATGGCGGCGAGGTTGACGTAGCCGAGCGAGAAGGCCGGACGCCCCTCCACACCCCAACCCGTCAGCACGAACCCCAAGGTGCCGGGTACGCTGATGAGGACGCCAATGAAGGATGCCGTCCCGATGGCCTGGCGCAGATCGCGCCCGTGGAGCGTCATGATCGTGTTGGTGACGACGCCGCCGCCAATGCCCATCATCACCGAGACGTAGCCGATGAGTACGCCATAGGCGCCGAGCCAGGGCTGGCCCGGCAGATCGGCGGCGATACGCCAGGACGTCTTGGCGAAGATCATCTTGACCGCGATCACCAGGGCGATGATCGCGAATATGATCCGCAAGTCGCGCCCGGAGACGAAGGCGGCCATCACCGTGCCCGCCGCGACGCCGCCTATCACCCAGACGGTCCAGCGTCTGAGCAGCATCCGGTCGGGCGTGCCCCGGGCAAGATGCGCGCGGTAGGAGCGCAGAGATGTCGGCACGATGATACCGAGCGACGTGCCGACCGCGACATGCATCCGCACCGCCTCGGGCACCTCGAGGACGTCCAGAAACCGATAGAGCACCGGCACGATGATCGCGCCGCCGCCAATGCCGAACGCCCCGGCCAAAAGCCCCGCCACGACGCCCGAGAGTGCCAGTCCGGCGAGGAGCGCGAGCGTGTCAGGGCCGAATAGGTCCATTATGCCGCGAGGGCTTTGTCGCTCTCCACGGCGTCGAGGGCGCGGAGGATGACGGTCTCGTCAGCGCCCTCGCCCACGGCCTCGGTCGTCAGGATACGCCGCCACGCGCGCGCCCCGGGGCACGATTGGTAGAGCCCGATCATATGCCGGGTCACGCTCGCCACCCGAATGCCGAGCGCACGCTGTCGGCGGACATAGGGAAGCATCGCCAGCGCGACATCGGCGCGCTCGACGTTTCCGTCCTCGCCATAGAATGTTCGGTCAACTCCGGCGAGGATCCACGGAGACTGATAGGCCGCGCGACCGAGCATGACGCCGTCGAGATCGTCATGCGCTTCAACCACTTCGTCGAGCGTCTTCAAACCACCGTTGAGCACGATGGGCACGTTCGGGTACCGTACTTTCAAACGCCTTACTCGGTCGTAGTCGAGTGGCGGGATCTCGCGGTTCTGCTTCGGGTCGAGGCCCTGCAGCCAGGCTTTCCGAGCATGGACGATAAGGGCGTCCGCGCCGTTCTCGATGACCGCGTCGGCCAAAGCATCGAGCGCGGGGCCGGTGTCCTGATCGTCTATACCGAGCCGGCATTTCACGGTGACCGGGACGTCCACGGCCGCCTTCATCGACGCCACGCAGGCACCGACGAGATCCGGTTCGGCCATAAGGCATGCGCCGAACCTACCGGCAGACACGCGTGACGAGGGGCAGCCACAGTTGAGGTTTATCTCGTCATAGCCGTAGGCGGCGCCGATCTCTGCCGACCGCGCGAGATCGTCCGGATCCGAACCGCCGAGCTGAAGCGCGACGGGATGCTCCTCCTCGTTGAAGCCGAGCAGCCTGTCGCGATCGCCGTGAATGATGGCGCCGGTCGTCACCATTTCGCTATAGAGGCGCCCGCGCTGCGTCAGCAGACGGTGGAAGTACCGGCAATGCCTGTCGGTCCAGTCCATCATGGGCGCGACGGTAAAGCGCCAGCGGTCGTCCGCCATGGCCGGCCTCAGTGCTCGGATAGGTAGGCGACCAGGATATCCTTCGCCGCCTGGAGGTCGTCGCGATGGATCATCTCGGTCACCGTGTGGATGTAGCGCGTGCCCACGACGAGACCGACTGCACGGGCGCCGGCCGCTGCCTGCTGTGCCGCCGCGCCGTCCTGCCCGCCGCGCGAGAGGATGCAGCGCTGATGCTTGATCCCCTTCGCTGCCGCCAGCGCCTCGACCTCTTCGATGAGGGCGAGATCGCCAATGAAGCTTGAATCCTTCACCTTCAGTCCGAAGCCGTCGCCCTGAACGGTCACGCGCGAATTGGCCGGCACGCCGGGCGTATCGACTGCGAGCGTGGTATCGATCCCGAAGCCGATGTCGGGCTTCACGGCGTAGGACGCGGTCTTCGCGCCACGAAGGCCCACCTCCTCCTGTGCGGTGAAGGCGACGTGGATGTCGCAGGCATGCTCGGCTTCGCTCTCCTTCAGCGCACGCAGCACCTCGATGCCGAGCCAGCACGCGATCCGGTTATCGAGCGCCTTCGAGACGATCTTCTCGCCGATCTCGATGAGCGGCTCGTCCATCACGACGTAGTCGCCCACGCGCACCTTGTCCTTCGTGTCCTTGCCAAGGCCGAGGTCGATGAAGAAGTCGGTCGGCTCCGGGATCTTCTTGCGATCCTCGGGGCTCGCCGTGTGAATGGGCTTGCCCGTCGCGTTCATGACGCCCTTGAGGTCACCATCCTTCGTGCAGACGAGGACGCGGCGACTGAAGAGATTGCGTGGATCGAACCCGCCGACGGGATCGACCGAGACGAACCCCTCGTCGGAGACGTGGCTGACGAGGAAGCCGATCTCGTCCATGTGGCAGAGGAGCATGATGCGAAGCGGGTCGCCCTCCCCAGCTTTCGTCGCTTTCTTCATCGTCAGCAGCGAGCCCATCGGGTCGGTATAGCTCTCGTCGACCAGCCCCTCGAGCTCCGCTTCGATGAGCGCCCGAACCCGGTGCTCGCGACCGGGCACGCCCGGCATTTCGCAAAGGCGGCGAAGGAGATCGATGTTCATCGGAAGCGCTTTCTGAGAGGAGCGAGGTGTCGCGCGAGAGCTAATGCCGCGCGGTGTGAGAGGCAAGCGGACGCATCCGCGCCGACTAGCCTTTCGCGGCGTGCCAGGCCGAGAGCAGTGCGGTCGTCTTCTCGCGCGTCTCCTCCGGTGATTGGCCGGGCTTGTAGAGGGACGAGCCGAGGCCGGCGCCGCTACAACCCGCCGCGATGTAGTCACCCATCGTCTCGACATCGACACCGCCCACGGCGAAGATTGGCACGTCCGGCGGCAGCACCGCGCGCATGGCTTTGACGACCTTCGGCGAGATTATCTCGCCCGGAAAGAGCTTGAGACCATCGGCGCCAGCGTCGAGCGCCGCGAACGCCTCCGTCGGCGTCATCACGCCAGGGAGGGCGACCATTCCGAGGTTCTTGGCACGGCGAATGACCGCCGGGTTCATGTTCGGCGACACGATGAGGCGGCCACCGGCCGCGCTCACGCGCTCGGCCTGATCGGGCGTGAGGACAGTGCCGGCACCGATGAGGGCGCGATCGCCGTAGCGCTCGGCGATCGCCGCGATCGAATCGTAAGGATCGGGCGAGTTGAGCGGCACCTCGATCGTAAGGATACCGGCGTCCACGAGAACCTCGGCATGCGCCAGCGCCTCCTCGGGGCGCAGGCCGCGCAGGATTGCGACGAGACCTTCGAGCATCACGCTGCCATCTCCGTCAAACGCGCTGCCTTCGCGACCGCGCGATGCCCGCGCAACGTCGCCGCCTCTACGTCTATGGTGACAATGTCGACCTCGACCGTCTTCAGCGCGCGCGCGTAGAGCGCTGCGAGACTGCCCTGCCCACAGAGTCCGACCTTTGTCAGCAGCCCACATTCGACCGCACCCGCGATCTCATGGCCGATCAGCACGCCGCTCAGGAACGCGCGGTTCTGCCGCTCTGGCAGTCCGCCCAGCACATCTCGCGTCCGCACGCCGAAGAGCGCCGACGCGACGGGCGCCGTTCGGCCGACCTCGACGCCGTCTTCGAAGGCCGATCCGAAGGCCCTGTCGGCGGGTTCTCCGACCGAGCGGGCGAGAATGCTTTCATTGGCGAGGAGAGCGAAGAGCTCGCCCGTCATATAGGTGGAAAAATCGCGCACGCTGCTTCGCGCGACGTTCACCCACTTCGAATGCGTGCCGGGAAGGCAGAGCTGCGTCAGATCACCGTGTTCGGCCAGCGCTCCGAGAATCTGGACCTCCTCGCCGCGCATGACGTCGCGGACAGGCTGCGTACCGACGGTCCGCAACGTCTTGGCACCGGGCACGATGTAGACACCGTCGGCGACGGCGACGAGCCCCTCGGCTAGGGCGCCAGCATCGAACGGGCAGTCGACATAGCCGGCCTCGGCCCAGCCGCCCTTGGCGCCGACCATGCCAGAGAGAAGTACCGGAACGTTTGCATGATCGGAGCGCCACGCCCCGATCAGAGCCTCCAACGCGGGCGCGAAATCGTCCGGGGCCAGTTCGCCCATGCCGGCCTTGCTGGAGGCGCGAAGACGCACGTCGCCCGTATCGTCCAGCAACCACGCGCGGGCATTCGTCGTGCCCCAATCTACCGAGATCAACATGGCGAGCGGTCTAGCGCCCTCGCCCGTCACTGTCGAGGACTTCGCCTCGCGACTGCGTCAGCCGTAGAGGCGGTCGCCCTGCTCGTCGATCACCTGACGCGCCTTCGCGACAGCCTGCAAGGCGGCTTCGTCGGCGGAGGCGAGAACGTCGGCGCGAATGAGGTCGTGGACCTTCTCCTCGCCGGCGACGGTCTTGGAGACACGCGCCCGCAGCCGATATTGACCGCCCTCCGGCATCGGCATCGCCTCGATGAGGTGACCCTCATAAGTCTCGGTCGAGACGACGGCGGGGGCGGACGACGCAGCGTCCGACGATCCGCCGCCGAAGAGCTTCTTTAGAAACGACATCGTCAGCTATCGAGGAAGGAGCGCAGCTTGCGGCTGCGCGAAGGGTGCTTGAGCTTCCGAAGCGCCTTCGCCTCGATCTGCCGGATGCGCTCGCGGGTGACCGAGAACTGCTGGCCGACCTCTTCGAGCGTATGGTCGGTGTTCATGCCGATGCCGAAGCGCATGCGCAGCACACGCTCCTCGCGCGGGGTCAGCGAGGCCAGCACGCGGGTCGTCGTCTCGCGCAGGTTCGACTGAATGGCCGCGTCGATAGGCAGGATCGCGTTCTTGTCCTCGATGAAGTCGCCGAGATGGCTGTCCTCTTCGTCGCCAACCGGCGTCTCGAGGCTGATCGGTTCCTTGGCGATCTTGAGGACCTTGCGGACCTTCTCCAAGGGCATGGAAAGCTTGGCCGACAACTCTTCCGGCGTCGGCTCGCGGCCTATCTCGTGGAGCATCTGGCGGCTGGTGCGGACGATCTTGTTGATCGTCTCGATCATGTGCACCGGGATGCGGATCGTGCGCGCCTGATCGGCGATCGAGCGAGTGATCGCCTGCCGAATCCACCACGTCGCATAGGTCGAGAACTTGTAGCCGCGCCGATACTCGAACTTATCGACGGCCTTCATCAGACCGATATTGCCTTCCTGGATGAGGTCCAGAAACTGCAGGCCACGGTTCGTGTACTTCTTCGCGATCGAGATCACGAGGCGGAGGTTCGCCTCGACCATCTCCTTCTTGGCGATGCGCGCCTCGCGCTCGCCCTTCTGGACCTTGTGGACGATGCGGCGGAACTCGCCGAGCTCCAAGCCGGTGCCCTGGACGAGGTCCTGGATGCGCCCGCGCAAAGTGTCGATCGACTGGCGCTCGTGAACGCCGAACTTCGACCAGCCCTTGCCGGACAGCGCGGAGACGCGGCCCATCCAGCCCTGCTCGAGCTCATGGCCCTGATACTCGCGAAGAAACTCCTCGCGCTTCACGCCATGCTTGTCGGCCAGGCGGAGCATCCGGCCCTCGATGCCGATGACTTCCTTGTTGATCCCGTAGAGCTGCTCGACCAGCGTCTCGATGCGTGCGTTGTGCAGCGATAGGGACTTCACGTGCCCGATAATCTCGCCGCGTAGGCGCTCGTACTCGCCGGTCTGCGTGTCCGTCAGCGCCTCGTTCTTGAGGCGGCGCTCGACGGAGGCGTCCTGCAGGGCGCGCATCGTCTCGTAGGTCGCAGCGATGCTGTCGAAGGTCTCGAGGACCTTCGGCTTCAGCTCGGCTTCCATGGCGGCGAGGGAGAGGCTGTTCTCCTCGTCCTCGTCTGCATCCTCGTCGGTCGCCTCGGCGCCCTCGGCCTTCTCTTCGTCGGCCTTGATCTCAGGTGCCGGGGCAGTCGCCGGTTCGCCGGGCGCCGCGTTCGGCGAAGCCTCGGCGGCCTGCTCGCGATCGGCGAGAGCCGTGATGGAGTTGTCGGGCTGCGGACCGGAATAGGTGGCGTCGAGATCGATGATCTCGCGCAAAAGCACTGAGCCCTCGTTGAGCTCGTCGCGCCAGATGATGATGGCCTGGAAGGTGAGCGGACTCTCGCAGAGCCCCGCGATCATCGCCTCGCGGCCCGCCTCGATCCGCTTGGCTATCGCGATTTCGCCCTCGCGGGACAGAAGCTCGACCGTACCCATCTCGCGCAGGTACATGCGCACCGGATCGTCGGTGCGGTCGGTCGGCTCCTTCGCCTTGGTCGTCGTGAGCGCGCCGCCCGACCCGTTGGTCGTGGCGAGCTCCTTGGAGCCGCTCTCGTCGTCCTCGTCGTCGTCCGAATTGGCGCCATTCGACGCGCCGTTCTTGCGCTTGGCGCGGGCGACGGCCTCGTCGGGCTCCTCGCCCTCCTCCGGCTCGACGACGGTGATGCCCATGTCCGAGAGCATCGACATGATGTCCTCGATCTTCTCGGACGTCACCTCGTCGGACGGCATGACCTCGTTGAGCTCGTCATAGGTGACGTAGCCGCGCTTCTTGGCCTGCTTGATCATCTGCCGGACGGCGGCGTCCGAGAGATCGAGCAGAGGAGCATCGCCCTGGGCTTCGTCGACCTGTTGTGCCTTGCTAGCCATTCGCACCTCGTGGCCGGTTCGGTTCACTCGCGGCCAAAGGGAGAATGGCCTGCGGCGGCACCGAAACGGAGGACAGAATCCTACGGTTAAGGTAAGGCCTTACTAACCTTAACAAAGATATAATCAATCCGGCGATATCGATCCGGGGTTCAAGTTCGCGTCTTTTGGTCAACGCCCGGCGCATCAAAAGGCTCCGGCATGGCTTTCCCAGTCGAATCGTCCCGGCGTTTCGCGGCAATACGCTTCGATCTGGTTCGCGCCACACGGGGCGCGGGTCGCCGATCGCGCTTTTTTACCGTTGGCGGCATGTAGAGTGCCGAGCGACCGTTGCAAGGCCTCCTGCCGAGCTTGGGTTCGAACCCTAAGGTCCTTCTTCCAAACGCAGGCTCGACCTGCGCCCAATCCTCGTCGTCATCCTCGGGGCACCGACCCGAGGACCCAGAGCGTCGATCGTATCGCAATGATCGTAGGAGATCGGTCGCAGATCGTACGATCGGTTAAAGAAGCTGCCTGTTGCGCCCTTGGATTCCGGGGCCGGTAGTCGAGAATCTCCGCTGGAGGTGAGGTCGCCTTCCCGACCAAGCTCTGCTGGAACAGCTCTGGCCTCCCGAACCCAGGATTGTCAGGTCCCCTGCCAGACCGGCTTCAAGGGAGAGACCCTAGCTGCGGCGGCGTTTTGGTGCGGCGTTGACGTCGCGCATGACCTTGTCGAGAACTTGGTCGAGCGTGCGGTTGCTCTCCGACGTTCCCTCCAACTCGGCATCCTCGTGCTCGCGGCGCAGGACATCCTCGCGCGCGTGCTGAAGCCGGAGCCAGGCGCCCTCGTCTCCTTCCGCCTCGAAGGCGGCCCGCGCCGCTTCGACCTCGGCCTGCGCATCGGGTCGCCGATGCTGATGGAGAGCTTGCAGCCAGACGATTTCCGCCTCGGCGGCATTCGCGCCGGGTTCCGCCTGACGGATGCCCAGGCGGGAGGCGGTCTTGGCAAGACGGGCCATCACGCCGGCAAGCTGGGGAACGTCGAGCAGCGACTTGACCGCATCGTCGTCGTCTCGACCGAGCAGTGCCGAGCGCAGGGCATTGTGGTCCGAGGCCGTGAAGTCGATCTCCGCGATCGCCTCGGCATAATCCGACACGAGCCCCGGTTGATGCACCAACAGCGCCAACAAGATGGCCTCGCGGTCCGACGCCGACGCGCCGGCGCGAGAAAGTCGTCCGCTGCGCTCCAGCGTCGGGCTGACGTGGTCGGACGCCTTGCCCTCGTCCGCCTTGCGCCAGTCGTCCCGGCGTTTCGCGGGCCGACGAACCGGGCGGTAGAGCCGGAAGAGACGGTCTCGCGCATCGTCGAGATAGTGCTTGCGGACGTTGCCGTCCTGGATTTGGCCAAGGAGGGCCTTCATCCGGGCGTCGAGGGCCGCCTTGCGCTCGGGCGTGTCGATGGACCCCGCCTCCAATTCTCGCTCCCAAAGGACGTCGGCGAGCGGCCGCGTCGCAGCGACGGCTGCCTTCAGCGCCTCGGCGCCTTGCGCGCGCAAAAGGTCGTCCGGGTCCTGTCCGTCCGGCAGGAAGGCGAAGCGGAGCGATTTTCCGGGTTGGAGGAAGGGCAGTGCGAGGTCGATCGCCCGGTGCGCCGCGCGAATGCCGGCGCCGTCTCCATCGAAGCACAGGACCGGCTCGTCGGCCGCACGCCAGAGCATCTGCAGCTGCGTTTCGGTCAACGCCGTGCCGAGCGGCGCCACCGCCTCCTCGATGCCGGCGCGCGCGCAGGCGATGACATCGACATAGCCCTCGACGCACACGATGCGCTCGGCATCGTGCGCGGCACGCCTCGCCGCCATATGATTGAAGAGCGTCGCGCCCTTGTGGAAGAGCTCGGTCTCGGGGCTGTTCAGATATTTCGGCTTTGCGTCGCCCATCGCGCGGGCGCCGAAGGCGATGGGTCGGCCCTTCTGGTCGGTGATCGCGAAGGTGATCCGGTCCCGGAACCGGTCATAGGGCGTCTCGATGTCCTCACCGGCGATCAGCAGCCCAGCCTCGACCATCCGCGCGTCCGGTATGCCCTTGGCGGACAGATGCTCCTTCAGCGCGGATCGGCTGGCAGGCGCGTAGCCGATGCGAAATCTCGCAGCGACGTTCCCGTCGATACCACGATCCGCCAGTGCGCGACGCGCGGTCGCACCGCGCGCGCCGCGCAGCTCCCGTTCGAAGAAGGCGCAGGCCATCTCGACGATGTCGTAGAGCGGCGCCCGCTCCTTCTGCTTCTCGATCTGACGGGGGTCGACCTTCGGCAGCTCGACGCCGGCCTCTTTAGCCAACTGCTCCACGGCCTCGGGGAAGCTGAGCCCTTCCGTCTCCATCAGGAAGGTGAACTGGTCGCCATGCTTGCCGGACGAGAAGCAGTGATAGAAGCCCTTCTGATCGTTGACCGTGAAGGATGGCGTCTTCTCGGCGTTGAACGGGGAGAGGCCTGCAAATTCGCGGCCTTGCTTCTTCAACTGCACCCGCCGGCCGACGACATCGGACACCGTGATCCGGTTGCGGATCTCGTCCAGCAATTGCGGTGTGAAGCGGCCGGCCATGGGAGTCGCGGTACGGGTTGGTTAGCGGAGTGCCAACCTATCACGCCAGGCCTTCACGAGTCCCGAACGGCTCAACCGAGACCCCTACCCGAGAACCTGGCGTACGACGCCCGAGGCCTGCCCCATATCGATTTGGCCGGGATAGCGCTCGCGCAGCACGGACATCATCCGACCCATATCACGCAGGCCCTGCGCCTCGATCTCGGCGGCGACTTCCGAAACGACGGATCGCACTTCGTCGGCCTTCAGCTTGCGGGGGAGGAACTCGCGGATGATCTCGATTTCCTCACGCTCCTGCTCGGCCAACTCGCAGCGTCCGCCCTCCTCATAGAGGCGCGCAGATTCCTCGCGCTGCTTGATCATCTTGGAGAGGACCTGGAGGATGTCGTCGTCTCCGATCCGATCCCTGCCGGCCGTGCGGGCCGCGATGTCGCGATCCTTCACGGCCGCGTTTATCAGCCGAAGCGTACAGGTACGCCGGCGCTGGCTGGCTTTCATCGCCGACTTCAGAGCGGCATCGATTTCATTGCGCATCGTCGAATATCCATCGAACCGGCGGGACGCTGGAGTGTGCCGCAAAACCGTACACGTGTCCGCCACCGGGAGAATGTTGAAGGGAGAACTGGCCTAGCGCACGGGGGAAACGTCCTCTACATCCCGGCGCGTCGGTGTTGCCGCACATGTGGGCCAAATGGGAGCGACAATCAAGTGGCTGTGAGAACGCTTAGCGAACCTGAGGCTTGGACGACACCGGAGCCGACCGGCGCGCTCGTGCTGGCGGACGGCACGGTCCTCCTCGGTCAGGGCGTCGGCGCGGCGGGCGCCGCAGAGGGCGAAGTCTGCTTCAACACCGCCATGACCGGCTACCAGGAAGTGCTGACGGATCCGTCCTACAAAGGCCAGATCGTCACCTTCACCTTCCCCCATATCGGCAATGTCGGCACGACGCCCGAAGACCTCGAGACCGGCACGGCCGCTGGCGAGGACGCGGCGCGCGGCATGGTCATCCGTACCGACATGACCGCGCCGTCGAACTGGCGGGCGAAGGAGAGCCTTCAGGCTTGGCTCGAACAGCGCGGCGTCGTCGGCCTCGCGGGCGTAGACACGCGGGCGTTGACGGCGCGCATCCGCGACGGCGGAATGATGAACGCCGTGATCGCGCATGACCCGGCCGGCCGCTTCGACATCGAAGCCCTCAAGGCCAAGGCCGCCGCCATTCCCGACATGGCCGGCCTCGATCTCGCGACGGACGCCGCCACGACCGAAACGCTGGAGCCCGAAGGCGCGGGCTGGTCGTGGCCCGGTGGCTATGGAGAGGCCGGCGAGACGCCCTTCCGCGTCGTCGCGCTCGACTATGGCTGCAAGCGCAACATCCTGCGCTGCCTCGCCGATGCGGGCTGCGACGTCACCGTCGTCGGGCCGAATGCCACGGCGGACGAGATCCTTGCGCTCGCCCCCGACGGTCTCTTCCTCGCCAACGGCCCGGGTGATCCGGCCGCGACGGGCGAGACCGAGCTGCCGAAACTGCGCACGCTCGTCGAGAGCGGGATCCCCATCTTCGGCATCTGTCTCGGCCATCAGATGCTCGCCCTCGCGCTCGGTGCCCAGACCGTGAAGATGCGGCAGGGACACCATGGCGCAAACCATCCGGTGAAGGACCACACGACCGGCAAGGTCGAGATCGTCTCGATGAACCACGGCTTCGCCGTCGATGCCGCGACGCTGCCGGACGGCGTAGAGGAAACCCATGTCTCGCTTTTCGACGGATCGAATTGCGGACTGCGGGTGACGGGCAAACCGGTCTTCTCCGTCCAGCATCACCCCGAAGCCAGCCCCGGCCCGCGCGACAGCCACTACCTCTTCCGCCGCTTCAGGAATCTGATGGCGGAGCGGAAGGGACTCGATGCGATCGCGGAAGACACGCGGATGACCATCGCCGCTTGAGCCATGCACCGCATCACGTTCATGCGGCATGGGCCGCCGGATGTCTCGCGGGACGTGCGGCTGGCGCTTCGCGACATGGATCGGTGGACGGCGGACTATAATGCGGCCGGGGTGTCGCAAGACCCGCCGATCACCGCAACCGCTGCCGCCGAGGGCGCTACCGAGATCTTCTGCAGCACTCTGCCCCGCGCGGTGGACAGCCTTGCTCTCTTGCGGCTTGCCGCGCCGCAGCCAGACGCGGTCTTTATGGAACTGGCCCTACCGGCCGCGCCCGATATCGGATGGCGCGCGCCGGCGTCGCGCTGGCTCGTCGTGCTGCGGCTGGCATGGCTGGCCGGATACGCGAAGGACTGCGAGAGCTTGTCGGAGGCTCGTGTCCGGATGGAGCGCGCTGCCGGCATCCTTGCAGATGCGGCAACCCGAGGACCGACCCTACTCATGGCGCATGGCGGCACCAATCGAATGATCGCGACAGCACTGCGAAAGCGGGGCTGGCGGATCGAGGCGGCGTCGCCAGGCGGGTTCTGGTCCTACGCCGTTCTGCGCCCGCCCAGACGCGACAACGCCGCCTGACGGGCTCTCCCATCGGCGGCGCTTTCAACTTTGCGACCAAACCTCTAGCGGCGGAACAGCCAGCGCAGATTGGCCATCCATTCGCCGTAGCGGACGACATTGACCTGACGGTGGCCCATGGCAGCCCGCGTGCGGAGTAGATCGACGAGCATGATACTCTCCCTGTGCACACGGCCCCTGAATTGCGGGGTCGGTTGAAATCGGCGCTCGGCTCGGGCATCAACCTGATGCACTGAGTGCGCTTCGAGATATGGTATAGGCGCACTTTTTGCGCCTTGCAAGCGAAATGACGCACAGGGTGCGCTTTTTGATGAGGGCAGGATGCCGGATAAGACGTCATCCGAGTCGGGCGGAACCGACATGTCGGCCGAGCGATTTCGCGAATGGCGTAAATCGCTTGGGCTGAAGCAGAAAGAAGCCGCCGAGGCGCTCGGTTTGAAGAAGCGGATGATCCAATATTACGAAACCGGCGCGCGTGGCTCGAAGCGGGTGGAGATACCGAAATCCGTACGCCTCGCTTGCTATGCGTTGAGCGAGGGCGTGTCCGACTTCGACGGGGAGCAGGTCGTTCGTCAGGCCGGTACGGACGATGTCGGCGAGGACGCAGCCGAATAGTCGCCGAGCGGGCGCCGGCGGGGTTCCAGCGGACGCTCGCGCCGCGTATAAGCCGCGCCGACCCTGTCCTCTCATCTCGGCCGGACCATGCCCAAGCGCACAGATATCGCCTCGATCCTCATCATCGGGGCGGGCCCGATCATCATCGGCCAGGCCTGCGAGTTCGACTATTCGGGCTCACAGGCCGTCAAGGCGCTGAAGGCGGACGGCTACCGCATCATCCTCGTCAATTCGAACCCGGCGACGATCATGACCGATCCGGAGCTGGCCGACGCGACGTATATCGAGCCGATCACGCCCGAAATCGTCGCCAAGATCATCGAGAAGGAGCGTCCCGACGCCCTGCTCCCAACGATGGGCGGTCAGACGGCGCTCAATTGCGCGCTCGCGCTCGAAGCCGACGGGACGCTCGATAAGTTCGGCGTCGAGATGATCGGCGCCAGGGCGGACGCCATCGACAAGGCCGAGAACCGGGTCCGCTTCAAGGACGCGATGACGAAGATCGGTCTGGAGAGCGCACGCTCGGCCATCGCCCACAACGACGAGGAGGCCATGGCCGCCCTCGAGATCGTCGGCGTACCCGCGATCATCCGGCCGTCCTTCACGATGGGCGGCACGGGCGGCGGCATCGCCTACAATCGCGAAGAGTTCCTCGACATGGTCGCCTTCGGCCTCGATGCCTCTCCGACCAACGAGGTTCTCGTCGAGGAGTCGATGCTGGGCTGGAAGGAGTACGAACTCGAAGTCGTGCGCGACCGCGCGGACAACTGCATCATCGTCTGCTCGATCGAAAACATGGACCCGATGGGCGTCCACACAGGCGATTCTATCACCTTCGCGCCGACGCTCACGCTGTCCGACAAGGAATATCAACGCCTGCGCGACGCTTCGATCGCGATCCTGCGCGAGGTCGGCGTCGAGACGGGCGGCTCCAATGTCCAGATCGCGACGCACCCGGAGACGGGGCGCATGATCATCATCGAGATGAATCCGCGCGTCTCCCGCTCTTCGGCCCTCGCGTCCAAGGCGACGGGCTTCCCCATCGCCAAGGTCGCCGCACGCTTGGCCGTCGGCTACACGCTCGACGAGTTGGAGAACGACATCACCGGCGGCGCGACCCCGGCGAGCTTCGAGCCGACGATCGACTACGTCGTGATGAAGATCCCGCGCTTCGCCTTCGAGAAGTTCCCCGGCACCGAACCGCTGCTGACCACGTCGATGAAGGCGGTCGGCGAGGTGATGGCGGTCGGGCGGACGTTCCAGGAGAGCTTGCAGAAGGCGCTTCGTGGCCTCGAGACGGGTCTGACGGGCCTCGACGACTACGAGATCCCGGGCCTTGGCGAGGGCGACGACGATAACGCCCTTCGCGCCGCACTCTCGCAGCCGACGCCGGACCGCCTACTCGTGATCGCGCAGGCCCTGCGGCTCGGCATGAGCGTCGAGGGCGTGAATGCCGTCACCGCGTACGACCCGTGGATCCTCCGCCAGGTCGAGGAGATCGTCGCGACGGAAGCGCGTGTGATCGCGCATGGCCTGCCGGTCGATGCGGAGAACCTGCGCAAGCTCAAATCGATGGGCTTCTCCGATGCACGCCTCGCGACGCTTGCCGACATGACCGAGGCGGAGGTGCGCGCCGCGCGTGCGCGGATGAAGGTCCATCCGGTCTACAAGCGCATCGATACCTGCGCCGCGGAGTTCGCATCGCCGACCGCCTACATGTACTCGGCCTACGATCCCGACTTCGCCGGCGGGCCCGCCGACGAGGCGCAGCCGTCCGACGCTGAGAAGATCATCATCCTCGGCGGCGGGCCGAACCGGATCGGCCAGGGCATCGAGTTCGACTATTGCTGCTGCCATGCCGCCTTCGCGCTGCGGGATGCGGGCTATGAGACCATCATGGTCAACTGCAACCCCGAGACCGTCTCGACCGATTACGACACCTCCGACCGTCTCTATTTCGAACCCCTGACGATGGAAGACGTGCTGGAGATCGTGCGCGTCGAGCAGTCCAAGGGCGCGCTGAAGGGCGTCATCGTGCAATATGGCGGGCAGACCCCGCTCAAGCTCGCACAGGGCCTCGCCGATGCGGGCGTCCCGATCCTAGGTACGTCGCCGGACGCGATCGATCTCGCCGAGGATCGCGAGCGCTTTCAGCAGCTCCTTCGCAAGCTCGACCTGCGCCAGCCCTCCAACGGCATCGCCCGCTCCGAAGAGGAGGCCAAGCGCGTTGCCGACGAGATCGGCTTTCCGGTCGTCATCCGCCCGTCCTACGTGCTCGGCGGCCGCGCCATGGAGATCGTGCGCGACCATGCGCAGCTCGACCGTTACATGCGCGAGGCCGTCGTCGTCTCGGGCGACAGTCCCGTGTTGCTCGATGGCTATCTCGCCAACGCGATCGAGGTCGATGTCGACGCGATCTGCGACGGGACGGACGTCTTCGTCGCCGGCATCATGGAGCATATCGAGGAAGCGGGCATCCACTCCGGCGACAGCGCCTGTTCGCTCCCGACCCGGTCCTTCGATGCGGATATGCTGGCCGAACTGAAGCGCCAGACGCGCGAGATGGCTCTGGCGCTCGATGTGCGTGGTCTGATGAACGTGCAGTTCGCAGTGAAGGACGGCGATATCTACGTACTCGAGGTAAACCCGCGGGCATCGCGGACCGTGCCCTTCGTCGCCAAGGTCATCGGCGTGCCGGTCGCCAAGATCGGCGCACGCGTGATGGCCGGCGAGACGTTGGCCTCGTTCGAGCTCGTCGAGCGCGACCCGGACCATATCGCCGTCAAGGAAGCCGTCTTCCCCTTCGCGCGCTTTTCGGGCGTCGACACGCTGCTCGGCCCGGAGATGCGCTCGACGGGCGAGGTCATGGGACTCGATACGGACTATGCGAAGGCCTTTGCCAAGAGCCAGCTGGGGGCGGGCACGAACCTGCCAACCACCGGCACCGCCTTCATCTCTGTGAAAGAGGGCGACAAGGATGCCGCCGTCGAGATCGCACGCGGGCTCACCGATCAAGGCTTCGACCTCATCGCCACGGGCGGAACGCAGGAGGCCTTGGCGGCCGCCGGCGTGACGGCGAAGCGGGTCAACAAGGTCCTGGAGGGGCGCCCGCACATCGTGGACGCGATCAAGAACGGCGAGGTCGCGCTCGTCGTCAACACCACCGGCGGAGCCAAGACCGTCACCGACAGCATGGCCGTCCGCCGCGCCGCCCTCTTGCACAAGGTGCCCTATTACACCACTCTGGCAGGTGCGAGCGCGGCGGTTCAAGGCATCCGCGCGGTCGCTAGTGGCTCGCTCGACGTGAAGGCTTTGCAGGAATACGCTTGAAGCCCGCCGCATAGAGAGCGATGCGAGCGCGACCGGCTCCGCGAGGCGCTGGCCGCCTATCCCCTCACCGAACGATGGCGATCCGGCACGGAGCGATCCGCGCATCGATCACCCGTCGGGACAGACGAGTTTTGACATGGAAAAATTTCCGATCACGGCCACCGGCTATCAGGCTCTCCAGGACGAGTTCAAGCAGCGCACGTCGAAGGAGCGCCCCCGCATCGTCGCCGCCATCGCCGAGGCCCGCGCCCATGGCGACCTCTCCGAGAACGCCGAATACCACGCCGCCAAAGAGCAGCAGGGCATGAACGAGGCGAAGATCACAGAGCTCGAGGATCGCATCCAGCGCGCCGAAGTGATCGACCCCGCCAAGCTCTCCGGGGACACGGTCAAGTTCGGCGCCACCGTTACCCTCATCGACGAGGAGACGGAGGAGGAAAAGATCTATCAGATCGTCGGCGAAAGCGAGGCGGCCGTCCGCGAGGGCCGGATATCGATCACATCCCCCATCGCGCGCGCGCTCATCAGCAAGGCCGAGGGCGACGTCGTGGAGGTCGCCGCGCCCGGCGGCGCGAAGAGCTACGAGATCGTCAAGGTGGCTTACGTCTAGATCGGCCCCCGGTCAGGCCTGATGCCGCCCAAGGCCCTCATCGTCACCGACGGCAAGATCGGCGACCTCGTGCAGTGTCGCGGGGTCGCGCAGGCGATGGGGCTTGCGGCAGACGAACTCGTCGTCACGCTTCCGCCACCCTACTCCTGGTTCGCGCCGCGTTTGGGCGTGGATCGGCGCACGCGCGAGGTCGCCCACGACGTAGGTGATACGGATGTCGTCATCGCGTCGGGCCGGCGGGCTGCGCCGATGCTTCGAGCAATCAAGATGGCGCCGGGCGTGGACAGTTTTACCATCCTCCTCAAGGATGCCCGCCAAGGCGCGCGATTGGCCGACTTCATCTGGGTACCCGAGCACGATCCCCTGCGCGGGGCCAATGTCATGACGACGCTGACGTCGCCGCACATCCTCTTCGAGGAACGAATCGGCGCCGAGCGCACCGCCCTCCCCGCCGACATCGCCGAACTCCCTCGCCCCATCGCGACCGTCCTGCTGGGCGGCCCCAGCGGGCGGAACCGGTTCTCGGAGAGCAATATCGATGCCTTCTGCGCCGAACTGACGGCCTTCGCAGCCGACGTCGGCAGCGTCCTCCTCACGCCGTCGCGGCGAACGCCGCTCGCATTCACGGACCGGGTCGCCGCGGTTCTGGAACGAAGCGCGCGGCCGGTTCGGGTCTGGCGGGGGGGGGACCCCAATCCCTATCTGTCGTGGATGGCGGCGGCGGACGTCTTGGTGGTGACGGGCGACTCGGTCAACATGGTCGGCGAAGCCGCAGCCATGGGCCGTCCCGTGCTGGTGCATCGGCCGGACGCACTGTCACCGAAGATCGCACGCTTCCTCGATAGGATGGAGGAAACGGACGCGGTCGTGCCGCTCGGCGGAGCCTGGCGCTCCGGCCCCCGCCCCCGGGTGGACGCGACCGAAGACATCGCCGCCGAGGCCCTACGCCGCTACGAGGCGCACCGAGACGCATTGAAGGACGTTTGAGATGCCCGACACCGCTGCCAACCATGCCAAGGTCCTCATCGTCGGTGCGGGACCCGCCGGCTATACCGCCGCCATCTATGCCGCGCGCGCTGCGCTGGAGCCCGTCATGATCGTCGGACTCCAACCCGGCGGGCAGCTCACCATCACGACCGACGTGGAGAACTACCCGGGCTTTGCCGATCCCATTCAAGGGCCCTGGCTGATGGAGCAGATGCAGGCACAGGCGGAGAACGTCGGCACGAAGCTCGTTCAGGACATCGTGACAGCCGTCGATCTCGACACCCGCCCCTTCCGCCTGACTTGCGATAGCGGCGATGTCTGGACCGCCGATAGCCTCATCATCGCGACGGGTGCGAAGGCGAAATGGCTTGGCATCGAGTCCGAGACCGCGCTCATGGGCTACGGCGTTTCGGCCTGCGCGACCTGCGATGGCTTCTTCTATCGCGGCAAGGACGTCGTCGTCGTCGGCGGTGGCAACACCGCGGTCGAAGAGGCGCTGTTCCTGACGAACTTCGCCTCCAAGGTCACGCTCGTCCACCGCCGCGACAGTCTGCGCTGCGAGAAGATCCTGCAGGACCGACTGTTCAAGAATCCGAAGGTCGAGGTCATCTGGGACCACGTCGTCGATGAGGTCCTGTCCGGCGGCGAGCCGAAGGGCGTCACGGGGGTGCGCCTGCGCCATGCGCAAACGGGCGAGACGCGCGAGATCGACACGCACGGCTTCTTCGTCGCCATCGGCCACGCGCCGCAGACCGAACTCTTCGCTGGCAAGCTGCCGATGAAGGAGGGCGGCTATCTCGTCACCCATCCCGACTCGACCGCGACCGACATTCCCGGCATCTTCGCCGCTGGAGACGTGACGGACGACATCTATCGCCAAGCCGTTACGGCCGCTGGAATGGGCTGCATGGCTGCGCTTGAGGCCGAGCGTTATATCGCTGCGCTTGAGGACCGGGAGCCCGAACCCGTTGGCGCCTACGAAATCGCGGCCGAGTAGCCGGCCGCTCCATCCTTTAACGCCAGTAGCCAGTCCACTGCCGCTACGGTAGTGGTAGGCCCGTTCATCCGAGCCGGCGAGCCCGCAACGCATGCGCCCGATCCAAAGCCGCGAACGCCTTAGCGCCTCGCAGCGCCTGAAGCCGATCGATCTCGACAAGCTGCGCGCCTTTCAGGCCGCCGCCGAGGCCGGCAGCTTCACGCATGCCGGCGAGATCATCGGTCTGAGCCAATCCGCAGTCAGCCGACAGGTCAGCGCCCTGGAGAACGAGCTCGGCGTCACGCTCTTCCATCGCCATGCGCGCGGGCTACGTCTCAGCGAGCAAGGCGAGTTGCTGTTTCGCACGGCCAAGGACGTCCTCCTGCGGCTGGAGAACACCCGTGCCAAGCTGATGGACGCGTCCGAGACGCCCCGCGGCGAACTGCGCGTTACGACGAGCGTAGGGCTCGGCTCGGGCTGGCTCGCGCCGCGCATGCGCGAGTTCTGTGAGACCTACCCCGATGTCAGCGTGCAGCTCATCCTTACCGACGAGGAACTGGACCTCGCCACCCGGGCAGCCGACGTGGCGATCTGGCTCCGCCCGCCGAGCCAAGTCGATCTCATTCAGCGCAAGCTCTTCACCGTGCACTGCCACGTTTACGCCGCGCCGAGCTATCTCGACGAGTTCGGCACGCCGAACATTCCGGAAGATCTCGACGATCATCGCATCGTGTCGATGGGGCCGCCGATCCCGAGCTACCTGCAGGGCATCAACTGGTTGCAGCATGTCGGACGGGAGGGCATGGGGCCGCGCCATTCGGTCCTGCAGATCAACAACATCGTCGGCATGAAGCGCGCCGTTCAGCAGGGTGTGGGCCTCGCAGTGTTACCGGATTACATCATCGGTGAGAATGCGGGTCTCGTTCGCATCCTCGAAGGGGAGGATATGTTGTCCTTCGATACCTTCTTCGCCTTCCCCGCGGAACTGAGAAGCTCCCAACGTGTCAGTATCTTCCGAGACTTTCTCTTAGCAAAGGCTCAGAGCTGGAGCTATTGATAGCCAGCGGAGGCGTGCGCGCCACGCATGGCTCGTATGACAAGTGCCCTATTGTTGATCACATTGCTCAGTTCCATATCTCTCTCAGCCAACAACGTGATCGGGGTTTTTCTCCTCCCTGCCTCGATCGACTTCGTTTTGGTCGTTTCCTCTGATGCGGTAGCTAGACTGCCGCTTCCTTGAGCCGGACCCTTCGTGGTCCGGCTTTTTTTTGCCTACGAACGCAGCGCGCGATGACGGCGGTCGTGCGACGGCATCCCTCGGTCCGAGAGACGATCGGTGGTGGCAAAGATGGAAGGGGGAGTGGTATTCTTGAGGAGCAAGGACGCCGAACCTTTCGGCCCGACGCCCCGCTACCTCGAAACCATCGTCGCATCACTGCGCCGATGAGCCCGTACAAGAAGACAGGCCGCTGAGTTCAGACGAAGGCGCAGTGCGCCTCATTCGAACAAAGACCTGCACTGTTGCATGATAAGCACGATGTTCGACGTCAAAGGCAGCCGAGGTCGGCAAGCGTCTTGTAGAGTTTGGGCGGAATATCCCAACCGGCCCGGTGCGCGGGTACATCCTCGGGGGCATCCGCAGGCTTGAGATATCGCCAGCCCTGAAAGGCTTTCTGGCGTTTCTTCTCCGTCACCACCACCGCCGGCTCCAGCACGATGTGGCAGCGCTTGATACCGGCGGCGTCTGTGTAGGGGCGAATGTCGAGGATGCGCTGGCGTGCGCGGACATAACCCTTCATCACCCAATAGAGCGATCCCCCGGCGACGAGATGATCGTGCTGCTTCGGCATCATTCGGGTGCGGCAGAGATATTCCGATCCGCTGCGAGCGACCCGGCGCTCGAGCGCGTCCACGTCCTTCACACCGACGCAGAGCTTCATCAGGTGCAGGTCCTCGCGCACGAGGCCGCTCGGTCGATCGTCTGTGAGGCTCATCTCATGCCCGCTCTCGAATGGCAGGTCCGTCAACCATGGGACGGTGGCATGCCGAAGACGAGCGTCCGCGATGCGACAATGCGCGCAGACCGGCTGCGGTAGTGGCCTGACGGATCGAGCCTATTCGTCGAAGCCAACGAAGATCTGGAAGTTGCCGACCGTTTCATCCGTCCGAACCGCGACCTGCACGTTGGATTGCACGACATCGAAGTCGGCGGACGTCGATCCGGGCGCTATGCTGACGCTCACCGTCTGCGTCTCGCTATAGACCGGTTCGACGCCGCCTCGCGCCACGACGAACCGTATTGGTGCGGAGACCGTTCCCGCCGACCCGGACGGCCCGAGGATCACCCGCCCGGCCACGCCGATCCGCAGGAAGAGCGTATTGTTCTGGAAGCGGCAATCGCGCGCGCTGCGGAGTATGGAGAACTGATGGCGCACGGCGGACGCGTCGCCTTCGCGTCCGCCAGCATAGCGGGTCACGCCTTGCGTGCCGGACCGGATCTGAACGGCGGGACAAGCGATCGGCGCGCCGGCAGCCTGAGCAACGGTCGCGCTTTCGGTCGGCTGTACCTCGGTTGCTGCAACGCCGCCCCCGCTTCCGCCCGTTACGGACCCGACGACATTCCCGACGGTGCCACAGCCAGCCAGCGCAATAGTCAGCGCGACCGCACCCATACTCGTCTTGAAGCCCACCTGACCGCACTCCCTACCGACTCAAAGCCCGCACAATGAAGCGCCTGAATGTGGCGGATTCACTGGCCCGCACGACGGCGCTGCCAGACCCAGGCGAGAAGCGCTCCCGCGACGGCTAAAGCCAGTCCGAACCAGGTGACCGCATAGCCGGCATGCCGATCATGAGGGCGGGGCAGTGACACAGACGGACGTGGAGCCAGGCCGGCTACGGCAACACCAGGGATGGCGCTCGCAGCCTGTAGCGAGACGTCGAGTACCTGCGTGGCTCGGAGGCCCAGGGCCTCTACCATGGCCGCCCGATCCCACCAGAACCAGCGATTTTCGTCCGCGACATTGTCCGGCGTAAAGGCGCTCGGCCGTTCGGCGTGAAATCTTGCGAACCCTGTAAGCGTCACGGGATCAGTCGGGACCGTCACGGTCGCCTCGGCGTCCATGGATTGCGGGACGAACCCGATATCGACGAGGAGGACGTCGTCGCTTGGGAGGCGAAGTGGCAGGACGGCCTTGTAACCCAGCATACCATCCTGAACCTGATGCACGCGGAGGAGGCTGGCGTCGAATGTTCCCGTCGCGGTCAGACGTCGATACCGAAGTTCGTCGGGCGAACTGGCAGCGCTCACCGAGATGTCGAGAGGCGGTGCGGCTTCACGGGCGTCGAGCTCGGCGAGAAGGTCGCCCTTCCACGACGCCCTGTAGAGTTGCCAGGACCCAAGGCCGACAAGGATCGCGATCGCTACCGCCATCAGACCGACGAAGATGAGTGAGCCGGTTCGGCCGACCCGCGCTCCGCTCACTTCAGCCAATTTCCGGGACCCGCATCTGTTTCGTACTGCCGCCGTATCATCATCGCCTTGAGGGGCCGTAGCATCGCGATGGGAACGAAGAGGCCTAGCGGCAGCCAGAGAACGACGTGAACCCACATCGCCGGCCGAAAGAGAATCTCGACGGCGAGGGCGCCGCCGAGAACGAGAGTGCCGGCCATGAGGGTTATGAAGACGGCCGGTCCGTCGCCCGAGTCCGCAAAGTCATAGTCCAGACCGCAATTCGGGCAGCTGTCCCGCAGGCTGAGGAAACCCTTGAAGAGAGGACCCCGGCGACATCGCGGACACCGGGCCAAGCCGATCGGCCTCCCGAACTCGTCTAATGCGCCATCGATCCGGCGCCCCAGACGTAGATCGCGGCGAAGAGGAAGAGCCAGACGACATCGACGAAATGCCAGTACCAGGCGGCAGCCTCGAAGCCGAAATGGCTGCGGGGCGTGAAGTGGCCGGCGAGCGCGCGGGCGAGGCAGACGGCGAGGAAGATGGTGCCGACGAGGACGTGGAAGCCATGGAAGCCGGTCGCCATGTAGAAGGTCGACGAGTAGATGTTTCCGCCGAAGCCGAAGGCCGCATGGCTGTACTCATAGGCCTGGAGCAGGCTGAAGAGCGCGCCGAGAACGACCGTCGAGATCAGTCCCCACTTCACGCCTTCGCGATCGCCTTCGAGCAGCGCGTGGTGCGCCCAGGTCACCGCCGTACCCGACCAGAGCAGGATGAGCGTGTTGAGGAGCGGCAGATGCCACGGGTCGAACGTCTGTATACCGGCAGGCGGCCACTGACCGCCAAGCGCCTCGGCCCGCAACGGCTCGACGGCGGAGTCGGGGAAGAGCGCGCCATCGAAATAGGCCCAGAACCATGCGACGAAGAACATCACTTCCGACGCGATGAAGAGCATGACGCCATAGCGCAGGTGCATCTTCACGACCGGCGTATGCGCCTTCTCCACGATCGACTCGTGCACGACCTGCCACCACCAGCCGGCCATGCAGTAAAGAACCGCGATGAGACCAAGGCCCATCAGCAACCATGTACCGTCGTGCATGTAGATGACGGCGCCGACCGCGAGCAGCAGCGTGCTGACCGAGGAAATAAGCGGCCACGGGCTCGGATCGATGATGTGGTAGTCATGCGTCTTGCCGTGGTGCGCGTGGTCCTCCACCGCCCGTGCCTTCGTATCGGGCGCCGGTGCGGCGATGTCGGCGGCGGTGAGGTCGGCCATCGGTCTCGGTCCTTGCGGGTCGCGCTGACGCGCGGTCGTCGTTTGCGGTGTTGTAGCGCGGCCTTGCCGGACTGCGCTAGGGGCTGAGGAGGCGATTTCCCGTCCGAACGCGGCCGTGACCCTCGGATGTCGCTAGAGGCTCGCGGCCTTTGCCGGCACCGGCCGCACGGCATCCTTGTCGGGGAAGAACGTGTAGGAAAGCGTGATCTCGGTCACGTTCTTCATGTTCGGATCGTCAAGCGCATCGGGGGAGACGAAGAAGAGAACCGGCATATCGACGGCCTCCCCGCCTTCCAGGCCCTGCTCGCTGAAGCAGAAGCACTGGATCTTGTTGAAGTGGACGCCGGCCTGGGTGGGCGTGACGTTGAAGGTCGCCGTTCCCGCCGTCCAGCGCGACGACAGATTGGCCGATTCGTAAGCGATGAGGGTCTGCTCGCCATAGGGCACGGTGATCGAGCGGGTCTTGGGTTTGAACGACCAGGGCAATCCTCCGGCCACGTTCGCATCGAACCGAACGGTAACCGTTCGTCCCTCGACGGCGCCCGGCGCGGCGTCGGCGACCTGAGTCGTACCGCCGAAGCCCGTCACGCGGCAGAAGGCCTCGTAGAGGGGCACGGCGGCGTAGGAGACGCCGACCATGAGCGCGACGAAGGAGGCGCAGAGGACGGCGACCCGCCGGTGCTGGCGGCTACTCATAGCGCTCGGTCCACGACGTTCGCACCCAGCTTGTAGACGGTGACGACGTAAAAGAGCACGACCATCCCGAAGAGGGCGAGGCCGAGCGCGACAGAGCGAGCGCGGCGGCGTCGCTGTTGCTCCTTCGTCAGGACGAGGCCCGCGTCTTCGCCATCAAGCTGGTTCATCCCGCCCATCCTAGCGAAAGGCCGACCTCGGGCATACCGTGTTCGACGAGAAGGACGGCGTAGAGGACGAAGAGATAGAGGATGGAGAAGCCGAAGAGCCGCTTGGCTTCCCGGTCCTCGTCGGCGCCGCCATCGTCGGTCGTCTGCCACACGCGAACGGCGAAGGTTAGGAAGACCGCACCGAGAACGGACGAAACGACCGCGTAGGTCATCCCGCCAAAGCCCAGCACGGCTGGGAGGACACCGAGGGGCACCAGGAGGATCGAGTAGGCGAGGATCTGGCGCTTGGTTTCGCGCGCCCCGCGCACGACGGGCAGCATCGGCACGCCGGCGCGGGCGTAGTCGCCGGAGCGGTAGAGGCCGAGAGCCCAGAAATGGGGCGGGGTCCAGATAAAGATGATGGCGAAGAGGACGAACGCCTCCCAGCCGATCGGCCCGCCGGCGGCGATCCACCCGATCGCCGGCGGGAATGCTCCGGCCGCCCCGCCGATGACGATGTTCTGCGGCGTCCGGCGCTTCAGCCACATCGTATAGACGACGACATAGAAGAGGATCGTGAAGGCGAGAAAGGCCGCCGCCGACCAGCTGACCAGCAGTCCGAGCGTAAGAACGGACGCGGCCGAGAGAAAGCTGCCGAAGGCCAGAGCCTGCTCCGGCTCGATGGCGCCGGACGGTATGGGCCGGCGCAAGGTGCGCGTCATGACCCGGTCGATGTCGGCGTCGTACCACATGTTGAGCGCGCCCGACGCGCCGGCACCGATGGCGATGCAAAGGATCGACACGATCGCCGGTATCCAGTCGACCGAACCCGGTGCGGCCACGAGCCCGGTGAGGGCCGTGAAGACGACGAGCGACATGACGCGGGGCTTCAGAAGCGCCCAGTAGTCGGACACCTGCGCGCCCTCGGGCAGTTCGTTCGTTCTCGTCTCTTCGACCGTGGCCTGAAGGGTCATCGGCGGTGTCGCTCCCGTCGTCTGCTTCGCGGTAGATAGCACGACGCCGGAACTCTTGAGGAGCCCCGGCGTCGCTGCGTCCAGATGTCCGACCGGTCTACTTGATGCGCGGCAGGGTCTCGAACTGATGGAAGGGCGGCGGAGAGGACAGCGTCCACTCCAGCGTCGTCGCGCCCGCACCCCAGGGGTTGTCGCCCGCCGGAATTTTCTTGCGGAAGGTCTGGAAAAGGTCGGCGAACCAGATGAAGAGCGATGCGACCATCAGGTAGGTACCGATGGACGACACGAAGTGCCAGCCCGCGAAGGCGTCCGGATAGTCCACATAGCGGCGCGGCATGCCGGCCAGGCCGAGGAAGTGCTGCGGGAAGAAGATCAGGTTCACCGCGATGAAGAAGGTGATGAAGAAGATCTTACCCAGCGTCTCGTCGTACATGTATCCGGAAATCTTCGGCAGCCAGTAGTACCAGCCGGCGAAGATCGCGAAGACGGCGCCGAGCGACAGCACATAGTGGAAGTGCGCGACGACGTAGTAGGTGTCGTGCAGCGCGTGGTCGATGCCGGCGTTGGCGAGTACGACGCCCGTTACGCCGCCGACCGTGAAGAGGAAGATGAAGCCGATCGCCCAGAGCATGGGCACCTTGAACTCGATCGAGCCGCCCCACATCGTTGCGATCCAAGAGAAGATCTTCACGCCCGTCGGCACCGCGATGACCATGGTTGCGAAGACGAAATAGGCCTGTACGTCGACGTCGAGACCGACGGTGTACATGTGGTGCGCCCAGACGACGAAGCCGACGACACCGATGGCGACCATCGCGTAGGCCATGCCGAGATAGCCGAAGACCGGCTTCTTGGAGAAGGTCGAGACGATGTGGCTGATCATGCCGAAGCCGGGAAGGATCAGGATGTAGACCTCCGGATGGCCAAAGAACCAGAAGAGGTGCTGGTAGAGGATGGGGTCACCACCGCCGGCCGGGTCGAAGAAGGTCGTCCCGAAGTTGCGGTCCGTCAGCAGCATGGTGATCGCGCCGGCGAGAACGGGGAGCGAGAGGAGCAGCAGGAAGGCCGTCACGAGCACCGACCAGACGAAGAGCGGCATCTTGTGCAGCGTCATGCCGGGCGCGCGCATGTTGAAGATCGTGGTGATGAAGTTGATCGCACCGAGCAGCGACGAGACGCCTGCGATGTGAAGCGCGAGGATGCCGAAATCCATCGCCGGGCCGGGCTGACCGGATGTCGAGAACGGCGGATAGAGCACCCAGCCGCCGCCGATACCGTTCGATCCCGTCGGCCCTTCGACGAACATCGAGATGACCAGCATGATGAACGCCATCGGGAGCAGCCAGAACGAAATGTTGTTCAGGCGCGGGAAGGCCATGTCCGGCGCGCCGATCATGATGGGTACGAACCAGTTGCCGAACCCGCCGATCATCGCGGGCATGACCATGAAGAAGATCATGATCAGTCCGTGCGCGGTGATGAAGACGTTGTAGCCGTGACCATCGGAGAAATACTGGAGCCCAGGCTCCTGCAACTCCATACGCATCACGAGGCTGAGGAAGCCGCCCACGATGCCCGCCATGACGGCGAACAGGAGGTAGAGCGTCCCGATATCCTTGTGATTGGTCGAGAACAACCAGCGCTGCACAAAGCCCGGCTTGTGGTCGTGGTGCGCGTCGTCATGCGCTGTCACGTAGGCCATTATCGTCTTCCTCTTGAACCGTCCGCGCCGGGCGGCGCCAACTGTATAAACTCTACGATCCGAACGCTACGCGGCCGGCGCCTCTTCGACCAAGGCCGCCGGATCGACGCCGAACTCGGCGTAGCGCTCGGCCAACCAGGCCTCCCATTCCGCCTCGGGCAGAACGCGAATGGCCGTTGGCATGAACGCATGATCGCGGCCGCAGATCTCGGAGCATTGTCCGTAATAGACGCCCGGCTCGTCGGCGCGGAACCAAGCCTCGTTGAGGCGCCCAGGGATCGCGTCGGTCTTCAGTGCGAAGGCCGGCAAAGCGAAGGAATGAAGGACATCGGCCGCCGTGACGACCAGCCGGATGCGTTTACCGGCCGGCACCACCATCTCGCGATCGACGGCGAGAAGACGGGGCTGGCCCGGCTGCAACTCATCCTCTTGAAGCATGATGGAATTGAACGCGAAGTCCCCGTTATCGGGATACTCGTAGCCCCAATACCACTGATAGCCGACGGCCTTCACCGTCATGTAGACGGGGTCGTCGATCGTTCCGGTCGTCTCCTTGTCGTAGAGAAGACGGAAGGACGGGATGGCGATAACGAAAAGGATGAGGACCGGCACGACGGTCCAGATGACTTCGATCGTCGTGTTGTGCGAGGTGCGCGAAGGCGTCGGGTTCGCCTTCGCATTGAAGCGCATGATGCACCAGACCAAAAGGCCGAGCACGAAGAAGGTGATCACGGTGATGATCACGAGGATGTAGTTGTGGAACCAGTGGATGTTCTCCATCACCGGCGCGCCGGCCGGCTGGAAGCCCAACTGCCAGTCCTTCGCGTAGAACCAAGGCAGCTCGCCGCCCGGACCATCAGGCGGCGTCAGACCGTTCGCGCTTTCGAGATTCGCGGCTTCCTGAGCATACGCGGATGCGGAAACGAGAGCCGCGGTGCCGGCCATCGCGAGCGCGGCAAAGGCATTGGAGATTGACTTGATCATCGGCCCACTGGATGTGCTGTCACAGACGATGCGCGGCGCGGCCGAGGCCACGTACGACGCCAGACCGTGCATAGAACGCTTTCGAGCCAGACGCTACTCCCCGCGCGCACTCTGACGAATGCGACGCTTCAACGCGGAGATGCGGCGCCTGCGCGCGGTCGGCCCTTCGCAGCGCCGGGCTTGGTGCCGTCTGCCGCGTCTGTTAACCAATGCGTCGCCGTACAAGCCGGTGGTCCGGCGATCAGATCTGGGTTCGACATGCACACCTGTTTCTCTCCTGCCTCTACCGCGATTCGCCACTTGGGTGTTGCCACGTTAGCGCTTCTGGCGACGCTCGTCGGCTCAGGTGGAGCTTCGGCGCAGGGCGTCGTGCGTGCCACGCATGGCGACTGGCAGATCCGCTGCGACCAACCGCCTGGCCTCGCCACCGAGCAATGCGCGCTGATGCAAAGCGTGACGGCTGAGGACCGCAACAATATCGGCCTGACAGTCATCGTGCTGAAGACCCCGGAAAATGACGGGCGGCTTATGCGCATCCTCGCCCCACTCGGCGTCCTCATCCCCTCCGGGCTCGGGCTCTTCGTCGACGAGGAGGATCTCGGCAAGGCGGGTTTCGTGCGCTGCCTGCCAAATGGCTGCGTCGCCGAGGTCGTGATGGACGAAACGCTGATCGGAAAATTGCAGGGCGGCACCGAGGCGACCTTCATCGTCTTTCAGACACCCGAGGAGGGGATCGGCATCCCCATCGGCCTCAACGGGTTTAACGAAGGGTATACGGCCCTCCCCTGATTTCCATCGAATTGAAAGTGTCGCGTTAGAACCCTCCTCCTACGGTCTCCTCAGCAACGCCCACACGTTTCGGGCTGACGAGGACGCCGCGATGTTCATTCGGACGACAAATCATTGCCTCGGATCGGACCGGGTCGCGCCGGGTCGCTCCCGAAACCTCGGCGAACTCGCCGTCGGCCGCGACAACAACATGGACCTCGTTCGTCTTGCCTGCGCGCTCGCGGTCGTTGCAGGCCACGTCTACACGATGGACGTGGCCGACACGGCGGACCTTCGGGGAGTGCCCCGCGTGCTCGATCGCGTCATGAATGTCGGCCTCGACATCTTCTTCGTCCTCAGCGGCTTTCTGATCACCGCCAGCATGATCCGCGCCAAGGACGCCCGCCGCTTCGTCGTATTGCGCCTGTCGCGCATCCTGCCGGCGCTCGTTCCCGCCGCGCTCTTCTGCATGTTCATCGTGGGACCGCTGGCGACGACCGTGCCGCTGCGGGACTACTTCGCGAGCTCAGATCTTTGGCGCTATCTCGTCTCGGCAGCGCTCGCGAATCCCGACGCGACCCTGCCCGGCGTCTTCGAGAACGCGGCGCTTCCGGGATCGGTCAACGAGCCGACGTGGACGCTGCGCTACGAAATGTTGATGTACGCCCTCGTGTTGGCAGCAGGTCTAGCCGGGCTTCTGAACCGCGCAGCCTACGCAGTCGGCGCGGCCCTGTTCGCGGGCTTCTACGCGGCGAACGCGACGTGGCTGCATCTCGAGACCGACGTCGAGGCGGTGCGCCATCTCACCCGATTCGTTCTGGCGTTCGGCATAGGGGCGGGCTTCTGGCTCTTTCGAGACCGCGTCCCGATGCACAACTCGATCTTGGCCGCGTTCGCCCTTATCGCCTGGATAGCGGGCGGCACCGCACTCGGCCCTGCCAGCCTCACCCTCGCGGCGGCCTATGGCGCCCTCTACGTCGCCTTTCTGCCAACGCCCGCGTTCGCACACCGGATGGGAGGCGACTACTCGTACGGCCTCTACATCTACCATTGGCCGGTTGCGAGCCTTCTGACGGTTCTCTTCGCAGACGCATCTCCCCACCTCGTCTTCGCCATCACGCTACCGACTGCAGCAATGCTCGCGATCGCGAGTTGGCACATGGTCGAAGCGCCGTGCCTGGCGATGGCTCGCGGAAAGCGGGTCGTCGTCCAAACGCTACGGCCGGCATAGATAGGCAGGATACCCGCCGAGGGCGAAGCAGCTCTGCGCTTCACGCAGGGCTGAAAGACCGGACGGCGCCGTTGTCTTACCGGCTCGATGCCGTCATATGACGCGTCCCGCGGCCTGCCGCCGACGAGACGTCCCATGTTCGCCTTCTTCGAAAATCTGGTCGATCCCTTTCCCGGAGAGCGCCCTTCGGTGCCGCCCAAGGGATTGGTGGCGTTCATCTGGCACTATTCGAGGCGCTATAAGGGTCTGCTGATTCTCACGGCTGCGCTCTCGGCCGTCGTTGCGGTGGTCGAGGTTGCGATGTTCGCCTTTCTCGGCAACATCGTCGATTGGCTCAGCCAGACCACGCCGGAGACGATCTGGTCCGACCATGGCTGGCAGCTCGCCGGGATGGGCGCGCTCATCCTGATCGTCTATCCGGTGCTGATGATCCTGGGCGAGGTCGTCCTTCACCAGGGCATTCTCGGCAACTCGGCCATGTCGATCCGGTGGCTCGGGCACCGGTTGCTGCTACGCCAGTCGCTCAGCTTCTATCAGGACGAGTTCGCCGGCCGCATCGCAGCCAAGCTGATGCAGACGGCGCTCGCGGTGCGGGACGTCGTGGTCCCCATCGTCGAGCGCATGACGTATATCGGCGTCTACCTCATCGCCGCGCTCGTTCTCCTCGCCGATGCCGACTGGCGCTTGAGCCTGCCGCTCGTCGCTTGGCTCATCGCCTATGTCTGCGCCGTCGCCTACTTCCTTCCGAAGCTGCGCGACACCAGTCAGGCGCAGGCCGACGCCCGCTCTCTGATGACGGGGCGCGTGGTCGATAGCTACACCAACATCGCCACCGTGAAGATGTTCGCCCACGCCGAGCGCGAGGACGCCTATGCGCGGGATGCGATGCACGAGTTCCTCGGCACCGTTCACCGTCAGATGCGGGTCGTCACCTGGACGACGTCGACGCTCTTCACCATCAACGCGCTGCTGCTGGCCACCATCGGAGGCCTCTCGGTGTGGCTGTGGAGCGTCGGGGCGGTGTCCCCCGGCGGCATCGCGCTCGCCATCGGTCTGACGCTCCGCTTGCAAGGCATGTCGCAGTGGATTTTGTGGGAACTCGCGCAGCTCTCCGAGAATGTCGGCGTCGTGCAGGATGGCATGAACACGCTCGTCACCCCGGTGGCCATCAACGATGCCGCCGACGCGAGACGTCTGACTGTCGAGCGCGGCGAAATCGTCTATGATCGCGTGTCGTTCGGGTATGGCCGCGATGGCGGCGTGATCGAAGACCTGACGCTGACGGTGCGGCCCGGCGAGAAGATCGGCATCGTCGGGCGCTCGGGTGCCGGCAAGTCGACGCTCGTGAACCTCCTTCTCCGCCTTTACGATGTCGAGAACGGCCGGATCACGATCGATGGGCACGACGTCTCTCGCGTGACGCAGGACAGTCTGCGCGGCGCGATCAGCGTCGTCAGTCAGGACACCGCCCTCCTCCACCGTTCGCTCGCCGAGAATATCGCCTATGGCCGGCCTGACGCCACGCGCGACCGCATTCTCTGGGCTGCGCAGGAAGCGAAGGCTGACATCTTTCTTGAAGGACTGGAGGACGGTGAGGGTCGCATGGGTCTCGACGCTCATGCCGGTGAGCGGGGCGTTAAGCTCTCGGGCGGCCAGCGCCAGCGCATCGCCATCGCGCGCGTGCTGTTGAAGGACGCGCCCATCCTCGTCCTCGACGAGGCGACCTCCGCGCTCGACTCGGAAGTCGAGGCCGCCATTCAGGAGAACCTGCTGCGCCTCATGGAAGGCAAGACCGTCATCGCCATCGCGCATCGCCTCTCCACCATCGCCGCACTCGACCGCCTCATCGTCATGGATGAGGGACGGATCATAGAGCAGGGCACGCATGACGGGCTCGTCGCGTCGAAGGGCCTCTACGCGCAGCTCTGGGCTCGCCAATCGGGGGGCTTCCTCTATGGTGCGCCCGATGGCGCGGCGAAGACCGTCGCGGCCGAATAGCAGGGCGAAGAGCATGGAGCCGCGGGCGTTTTTGAGATCACTCTTCGACGAGGCGGTCCGACTCGCGCAGCCCGAACAGTCCCTCCGCGACCACCTGCCTCCGCGATCCGGCGGACGCACGGTCGTCGTTGGCGCTGGCAAGGCTTCGGGCGCCATGGCCGCCGCGCTCGAGGACGCGTGGGAAGCGGACGGTCGCGGCGCGCTGGAAGGCCTTGTCATCGTTCCCTACGGTCACGGCGCCGAGACACGCGCGATCCGCGTGCTCGAAGGGGCGCATCCGGTCCCGGACGAAGCCGGACAGGCCGCCGCCCGCGAAGTACTGGCAATGGCGGACGGTCTCGGAACCGACGATCAGCTGATCGCGCTCGTGTCCGGCGGCGGCTCCTCGCTTCTCGTCAGCCCCGCCGACGGCCTCGCGCTCGAAGACAAGCGCGCCGTCAATGCCGCCCTGTTGAAGTCGGGCGCCGCGATCGGCGAGATGAACGTCGTGCGCCGACATCTCTCCAAGCTGAAGGGCGGGCGTCTCGCCGCCCTCGCCTACCCGGCCCGCACGACGACGCTTCTAGTCTCCGACGTTCCGAACGACGATCCCGCCATCATCGCATCCGGTCCGACCGTAGCGGATACATCGACCTTGGCGGATGCTCGCGCGATCCTTGCCAGATACGGCATCACCCCGCCCGACGCCGTCATCGCCGCGCTGAACGATCCGGCCAACGAGACACCGACCCCAGACGACCCGCGCATGAGCCGGGCCTCGCACACCATCATAGCCGCACCCCAAGCCTCTCTCGAAGCGGCGGCGGCGCTGGCCAGGGCAGCCGGTGTCACACCGATGATTCTCGGCGACAGCATCGAGGGCGAAGCGCGCGAGGTTGGGCGCGTTCTGGCCGGCATCGCCCTGCAGGTTCGCAAGCACGGACAGCCTCTGCCAGCGCCCTGCGTCCTCCTCTCCGGCGGCGAGACGACAGTTACCGTACGCGGAGCCGGACGCGGCGGCCGCAACGTGGAATGCTTGCTTGGACTGGCCGATGCGCTGTCGGGCGCGCCGGATATCTACGCGCTCTGCGCGGACACCGATGGCGTGGATGGGCGGGAGCCCGTCGCCGGGGCGTTCGTCCTGCCCGACAGCCTCGCCCGGGCGTCGGAGGTCGGCCTGAGCCTGTCCGACGCGTTGGCGACCAATGACGGCCACACCTTCTTCGGGTCGCTGGATGATCAGGTCGTCACGGGGCCGACACGAACCAATGTCAATGATTTCCGGGCCGTGCTGGTCCTTTGACGGGCCGGTCTCCTTCTCGCTTGCGAAGCCTGCGGGAAAGCCGGATGGTCCGCTGATGACCGCCGCGTCCGATCCACCACCCACAAAGCCCGTCGCGCCGCCGCGCCGACACGCGCCCGGCCGGCTGGCGCCGCTATCCGTGTTGCCCGTCTTCATTCCGCTGCACGGCCGGCCCACGCTTCTCGCTGGTGGCGGCGAGGGTGGGGCCTGGAAGGCGGAACTGTTGGCGGCTGCGGGCGCGCATGTCCGCATCATGGCGATCGATCCCTGCGAGGAGATGTTGGAACTGTTGGAACGCGGGGCCAGCGCCGGAACGCTGACGCTCGAACGCCGGCACTGGACGCCCGGCGATCTGGCTGATGCCCATCTCGCCCTCCTCGATACGGAATGCGAAGCCGAGGCCGCGAGCTTTGCTCGCCATCGGCAGGGCAGTCGGCACGACGGTGAACGTCATCGACAAGCCGGCCCACTGCGACATCCAGTTCGGCTCGATCGTCAATCGCTCGCCCGTCGTTATCGGCATCTCGACGGACGGCGCTGCGCCCATTCTCGGTCAGGCCATCAGGCAGCGGATCGAAGCCATATTGCCGGCCTCGATCGGCGCATGGGGCACGCTGATGCGAGCCGGTCGGGCGCGACTGCTGCGCGAGATGCCGGACCGGGAGACCCGCCGCGCCTTCTTCCGCCGGTTCGCCGACGCCGCGTTTCGACGCATGCCGTCGGGCTCGCGAGACCTCGACATACTGGCTGCGGAGGCCATCAGCGATGCGAAGCCCAGCGGGTCCGTCGTCCTCGTCGGAGCCGGGCCGGGCGATGCGAAATATCTGACGCTCGAGGCTGTCCGCGCGCTTCAGTCGGCCGACATCGTCATGCACGATGCGCTCGTCTCCGCCGACGTGCTGGAACTCGCCCGCCGCGAGGCGCGCCGTGTGCTGGTCGGCAAGCGGGCCGCGCGCGAGAGCTGCCTTCAGACCGACATAAACGCGCTGGTGGTCGAGCGGGCGCTTGCGGGCGAGCGTGTCGTGCGACTCAAGTCGGGTGACCCCATGGTCTTCGGCCGCGCGGGTGAGGAGATCGCGGCGTGTCACGCGGCGGGCATACCGGTCGAGGTCGTGCCCGGCGTTACGACGGCCTTCGCGCTCGCGGCGCGGCTCGGCCTCTCCCTCACCCACCGCGACCACGCCCGCTCACTCCGCTTCGTGACGGGGCACGCGCGCAACGGCGCTTTGCCGGATGATCTCGATTGGCCGGGCCTCGCCGATAGCGCGACGACGCTCGTCTTCTACATGGGCGCGCGGGTCGGATCAGAGATCGCGGAGCGATTGATGACCCATGGGCTGCCCGCCGATACGCCAACCGTCGTCGCCGCAAGCGTGGGGGGAGACGGAGAAGCCGTCTGGCGTGGCGAACTCGGCGCGATAGGGGATGGGCTCGCCGAGATCGGGATCGAGAAACCCGTCATCATCGCGATCGGACAGGCGCTTGCGGATGACGAGGTGCCGAACCGGGTCGCTGCGGAGTGAGCGGCCCAGCCAACGGCTGCACGCTCGGCATCATCCTCGCCGGCGGGCGGTCCCGGCGCATGGGCCGCGACAAGGCGGCACTTATCTGGCGCGGCGAGACGCTTCTGGATCGCGCTCGCGCCCTTCTCTCGGCCGCGGGCGCGGAGCGTACCGTCGTTCTCGGACGCGCGGGCGTGGAGGACGGAGAAGCGGACGGCACGGCGGAGGGCCCCGCCCGCGCGCTCGAGGCGGCCCTGGCGCGCCATGCGCGGTCATGGGCCACCGTACTCGTCGTACCCGTCGATATGCCCTTGCTATCGCCTGCGCTTCTCCGCGCCCTCCTTGACCAAGCGCCTGCTCACTACGAGGGCAGCCCCCTTCCCTGCGCGCTGCGGCCGGGCGTCGGGCGGGCCGACGGGAATTCGCTCTTCGCGCTCATGCGCGCGGCCGGGGCCGAGGCGATCCAGCGTCCTTCGGGTAGCGATCACCTCTTCGCCAACGTAAACACGCCAGCCGACCTCGCGGCCTTAACCTCGACTGCTATCGAATGAGTAACCCTAAGAACATGCTCGGTAAATTGCAGTGAAGGCGTTTACCGATCCTTCCATAGGTACTGACACAGTGGCGTCCAACACCTGTCGAGATTGTTGGGGGAATATGATGGATCGGCGCGATGTAATGGATGTTCTGCTCCGCCTGCGGCGCTACGCGGAAAACGGCCGTGACGACGTGATGGAGGCGAAGGACCTCGTGGCGCTCGGCACGATTCTGACCAACATGTCGCAGCACTTCATGTCGCGCGCCCAGCAGCGGTTGAGCGAGGCCGAGCCCACGCGGGTCGTCGTGTCGGCCGAGATCGAGGAAGCCCGCCAGGAGCTCGACGAGGCTCGCCATTCGACCGAGCAGGCAGCCGACGCCATCCTGTCGAGTGCCGAGCGTCTGATGTCGCTGAACAACTGCCCGGCCGAGGTCTCCGAGGAGGCCATGGGTATCATGACGGCGTGCAGCTTCCAGGACCTCGCCGGCCAACGGATGAGCAAGGTCTCAGACGTCCTAGCCCGCATGGAAGAGCGCGAGAGCGGCCGGCAGGAAATGCCCGTCGCGGACAACGTCCTCCCCCTCGGCATCCATCCCACCGACGGCCTCGCCAAAGGGCCGGTGGTCGAAGGTGACGGGCTCGACCAGAGCGCGATCGACGATCTGCTGGAAGCCGTGTAGCGCGCAACGAGCCGCCGAACGAGAGAAGCCCGCGAAGCATCGGCATCGCGGGCTTCTTTGTATCCGGCCCGTGGTGCCTTAGCGCCGCCGTAGAATCGATCCGCCGAAGCCTCGCTCCAGCCGGTCGTCGATGTCGAGCGCCGTCTCGGTGCCGCCCAGCATGAGAAAGCCGCCCGGCACGAGGGCATCGACGAGAGACCGGATGACGCTGCGCTTCGTCGCGTCGTCGAAATAGATGAGTACGTTGCGGCAAAGAATGAGATCGAACGGCCCCGAGTGGCGATCCTTCACGAGATTGCGGATCTCGAACCGGATCGCGTCCCGCACGAGGTCGCGCACCTTCCAGCCCGACTCGACCTGTTCGAAGAAGCGCGACCTGCGCTCGGCGCTGACGCCGCGCCCGACCTCGAAGTCGCTATAGACCCCGCGCCGGGCGCGATCGAGCACGGTCGGCGACAGGTCGGTCGCGAGGATCTCCCCCCGCGTGTGGCGCTCATGGAGGAGGATGGCGACGCTGAATGGCTCCTGACCCGCCGCGCAGGCCGCGCACCAGACGCGGGGTTGGCCGCGCTTGAGGATGGCCGGCAGCACGTCGTCGCGGAGATGCCTGAAGGGCACCTCGTCGCGAAAGAAGAACGACTCGTTGATGGTCAGGCGATCGACCACGGCATCGAGGAGCTTGCGATCGCCGGCCGTCAGACGCTGGGCCAACTGGACGAACGAGTCGAGCTCGAAGCGGGTCAGAACGCTTTTCAGCCGGGCGTCGAGCAGGTAGTCCTTGCTCCGCCCGAGCACCATGCCACTCGCCTGATAGACGAGGCGCGAGACGGTGGTATGCGGATCTTCCCCAGGATGGCGCGGCAGGCCGGCAGCGCCGGTCATATGCGGTTTCTCCGCCGCTCGAGAGACCGGACGATATGCGGTCCGATTCGATCGAGCGGAAGTACGTCGCGCGCGACGCCGGCATCGACGACCGCGCGGGGCATCCCCCAGACGACGCTCGTCGCCTCGTCCTGCGCGATGACGACGCCGCCACCGTCGCGAATGACGGTGGAGCCCGCGAGCCCGTCGCGGCCCATGCCGGTGAGGACCACGCCGAGCGCGCGCTTGCCAAGCGCCTTCGACGCCGTTCGGAAGAGCGGATCGACGGCGGGCCGGCAGAAGTTCTCCGGCGGGGCATCGCTAAGCCGAACCTCGAGTTGGCCCGATGCGCGGCGGTGAACTTCCATATGGCGGTCACCAGGTGCGAGGTAGATGTGGGCGGGCTCGGCAATCTGCCGGTCTTCGGCCTCCGAGCAGGGCAGGCCACTGGCGCGGGCGAGCATGGCCGCCATCGTCGTCATGAAGGCCGGCGGCATGTGCTGGACGATGAAGAGCGGCACCTGGATCGTCGGTGCAAGGTCGGAGACCAGCCGCGTCAGCGCCGGTGGGCCACCCGTCGACGCGCCGATGAAGACGGCGCCGAAGGCGGCTTCGTAGCCGGGCGGAGGTGCGGCGCGCCGGCGGTCCAGCGTGCTCGGCACAGGAACGGGCGCTGGCGTTGGGGCCGGTTGAACGATGCGCCGGGCGCCGATGCTGTAGCGGCAATCGCGGATCTTCGCCGTCAGATAGGCGCCGAACGCCTCGACGCCACCGGACGCTGCGGTCGGCTTCGGAATGAAATCGATTGCGCCCCGGGACACGGCCTGCACGGCCGCCCTCGCCGCGTGCGGCGACGTGGACGACACCATGATGACCTGGGCCGTCGGGCGGGCTTTCAGAATGCCGGGCAGCGCATCGGCGCCGCCCATCTCCGGCATCTCGAGATCGAGGAGCACGACGTCGATCTCGTGCTGCGCGGCCAGGGCGATCGCCTCGCGGCCGTTCCGGGCCTGCGCGACGATCTCCATGTCGTTCTCGCGCGCGACGATGCCGCTGATGATCGTTCGTGCAACCAGCGAATCGTCGACGACGAGGAGCCGGATCGGAGCCGCTTCGGCCTTGATCGGACGCAGCGCCCGCGGGGCCACCCGGCTGGAAAGGGCCGTCACGCCGCGATCAGATCGACGGTGAGCGCACCGGTGAGGCGCTCGATGTCGAGAAGGATCATCAGTTTACCCTCGGCCCGCGCGATGCCGCAGGACAGGCCCGACCAGGCCTTCGCCATGTTGGGCAGGTTCGGCGAGATGACCGATTGCGGCACGCGCACGACCTCGCCGACGGAGTCGAAGAGGAGCGAGTAGAACTCGCCGTGATGCTCGATCACGACATTCGCCGCCTTGGTCGCATCGGCACGTGGCAGATCGAGCAGGCAACGCATGTCGATCACCGTGATGATGTGACCGCGCAGATTGAGGAGGCCCGCGACTTCGGAGCGCGCCAGCGGCACGCGCGTCAGCGGCTGCGGCCGCAGCACGTCGCGGACCGAGAGGACGGGCAGGCCGAAGGAATGGCCGGCGATGACGGCGGTCGCGTATTCGACCATGTGCTCATCCTGCGCGTCTTTGCGGGCTTCATAGGTGGCGTGAAGTGTATCGGACATCGGTCGTCTCCGGGGAGAGGGTCGGGATGGCGGAGGCTGAGCCTCACGCCATCTTGCGAGTGGCGTTGAGCGTCGCGTGACGGCGCAGTTCGTCGACGAGCGCGGGTTGGTCGAGCTTGCGCATGAAGCCGTCGAAGCCCGCCCGTTCGCCGCGCAAGCGGTCTTCCTCGTTGTAGCGGGAGGTCACGGCGATGACGGGCACCTCGGCCCAGGCGGACTTCTGGAGATATTCGGCGAACTCGAAGCCGTTCATGTTCGGCATCTCGATATCGGAGACGATGATGTCGAACTCGACGCCGTCCTCCAGCGTATCTATGGCCTCCAGCGGGTCCGACGCCATGATGACGTTGTAGCCCTCGGCTTCGAGGATCGGGCGCAGGACGTTGCGGAAGAACGGGCTGTCCTCGACGATCAGGGCGCGCTTCGGGCGGTTGTAGGCCTGCGCCTTGCCGAAGGCGGAGTTCCAGATCGCGTTGGCCTTCTCCACGAAGTAGGAAAGATCGACGATGTTGGTCGCCTTGCCGCGCAGGATCGCGGTGCCCAGGCAACCCTGGTTGTGGCTCTTGAGGCCGACCGTGAAGTTCTCCTCCACGATATCGACGATCCGGTCGATGGCGAGACCGATCGCCTGGCCTTGCTCCATGAAGACGACTGCCGGCTGCGGCTCGTCCGTCTTCATCGGCGCATTGTCGAAGCTGAGGACCGGGATGAGGGCGTCGCGATAGTTGACGACCGCCTGACCGTTGACGGTCTCGATCTGCTCCGGCTCGAACTCTTCGAGCCGGGCGATGAGCGATAGCGGAAGCGCCTTGGGCTCGCGGTCGCCGGCGTAGAAGATGAGCATGGAGCGGACTTCCTGGCCAACGCTGCTGCTCTCGTCCTGCGTGCCGAGTTCGGTACTGGTCGTCAGCTCGGACGTATGGCGTGCGAGGCCGTTCGGATCGAGGATCATGACCACGCTGCCGTCGCCCAGGATGGTGTTGCCCGAGAACATGGGGATGGACCGCAACACCGGTGCGACCGGCTTCACGACGATCTCCTCGGTGTCGAAGACGCCGTCGACGATCATGCCGAAGCGGTAGGACGCCACTTGCGTGACGACGATATAGCTTTCGGGCTTCGGCTCCTCGGTCGAGATCTTGAGGGCGTCCGAGAGGCGTACGAGCGGGAGAAGCTGGTCGCGCAGCCGTAGGACGGGCGTATCCTCGATCATCTCGATCTTGTGCTCTGATGTCGACGAGGTGCGAACCAGTTCGAGCACGCTCATCTGCGGCACCGCGAAACGCTCACCGGCCGATTCGACGATCAGCGAGGAGACGATCGCGAGCGTGAGCGGGATCTTGATCGTGAAGGTCGTGCCCTTGCCGACCTCCGTGACGAGGTCGATCGTGCCGCCGATCTTCTCGATATTGGTCTTCACGACGTCCATGCCGACGCCGCGGCCGGACACGGCGGTCACGGCCTCTGCGGTCGAGAAGCCGGGGTGGAAGATGTAGCGACCGAGCTGCTTGTCGGTCATCAGCTCGGCGTCGTCCGCCGAGACGAGGCCGCGCGAAACGGCCTTCTCGCGGATCCGGTTGAGGTCGAGACCCTTGCCGTCATCGGCCAGCTCGATGACGATCTGGCCGCCTTCGTGGCGCGCATCGAGGCGGATGTTGCCCTGCGCCTTCTTGCCGTTCTCGACGCGGACTTCCGGCGTCTCGATGCCATGGTCGCCGCGAGTTGCGGACCATATGCGTGAGCGGGTCCTTGATGAGTTCGAGAACCTGCCGATCGAGTTCGGTCTCCTGGCCGAGCATTTCGAGCTTGATGTCCTTGCCGAGCTCGCGGGAGAGATCGCGCACGATGCGGGGCAGCTTCGACCAGGCGTTGCCGATCGGCTGCATCCGAGCCTTCATCACGCCTTCCTGCAGGTCGGTCGTGATCTGGTTGAGGCGCTGAAGCGGTACGGAGAACGCGTTCTCGCCCTGCCCTCGCACAAGCTGCAGGAGCTGGTTGCGGGTGAGAACGAGTTCGGAGACCATCGTCATCAGGTCTTCGAGAAGCTCCACGCTCACGCGGATGCTCTGGCCTGATCCTTGAACCTCGACCTTTGCGGTCTCGGCGGCAGGCGCTACGGCCGGTTTGGGTTTTGCCACCGGCGGCGCCTTCGCTGCCGGAGCGGGTTTAGCCGGTGCCTCGACGGCCGCCGGCGCATCATCCGATCCCTGCGACAGGTCCATACCGACGAGCGCGTCGAGAACATCCGCAGAATTGTCCTCGACCTCCGTTTCGGCAAAGAGCTTATCGAGGTCCTCTAGGCTCATCTCGCCTGCAAGTGCGGACATCTCGTCGAGCTGCTTGTCGGCCGCGGACTGGGACGGTTCGGGCTCGGACACCGCAGCGGGTTCCGGCTCGGAACCGCCCTCGCCGGCGAGGGCGGCCCGCATGTAGTTGTCGAGGGACGTGAGAATGTCGGTATCGTCGCCGGAGGGCTCCTCTCCGGTATTGCCGACGGCCTCCACCAGTTCGCGCACCCGATCGATCGAGGCGAGGATGACGCTGACGCCGTCCGACTCCACCGTGATCGTCCTGTCCCGCATGAGGCCGAGGACGTTCTCGCCGGCGTGGGCGACCTTTTCGAGCCGCTTCAGGTTCATGAAGCCGGACGTGCCCTTGATGGTGTGCACGAGCCGGAAGATCGCGTCGACGCGCGAAGCGTCCGTCGGATCGGCTTCCAGCGCGACGAGATCGACGTCGACCTGCTGCAGGCTTTCGGTCGTCTCGACGATAAAGTCGTTCAGCAGCTCATCCACGGCGTCACCTCATGCAGGCGCCAGGGTGCGATCTTCCGAGAGACGCGGCCCCAGCCGTCAAATCCGTTGTCGCTAAAGGCGTACCGCAGGGCCGCTTTAAGCTCCGTTAACGCTAGCGACCTGATAGTGCGACGACCGTCGGCGGCACATGTCGCTCCGCCGGGCGTGGTGCCCGGCGCACGGAGAAGGCTTGGAACGCTGGCAATGAGACCTTGGGCGGAACTGACCGAACTCGTGGCGCGCGAGGAAGCGCGCCTGTCGATCGTTCCGGCCGACGATCCGGCCCCGTCCGCGCGGCTGCTCGCGATTATTTCCAGCCTCCGCGCCATCGCCGCCCACGATGCCGAGCGCGCGCAAGAGGCCGTCCTCGCTCAGGCTAGAGCCGAACTGGAGCGCGACCGTCTCGACGCCGAGCGCCGCAAGGCCCTCGACGCCGTGGACGACGCGAAGCGCGAGCGGCGGGCTATCCTGCTAGGACTGGCGCAGCTTTTGAATGCGCTCGAAGCAAAAAAGCGCCGGACTACCGCCCGACGCCCCGTTCTCTGCCACAGCAAGGTCGCCTGAGCACTCGCTCAAGCGACGAGAGACTGTCCCGCCGGCGTGGAGATCGACGCGATCTTCGCCTTCAGCGTCTCCGCCGTGAACGGCTTGATGATGTACTGGCTGACACCGGCCTTCTTCGCCGCAACGACGTTCTGGGGCCGGGCTTCAGCGGTCACCATGATGAAGGGCGTGCCCTTCGTCTCCGGCGCGGCCCGCATGCGGCGCAGCAACTCGTAGCCGGTGACCGGCTTCATGTTCCAGTCGGACACGACGAGGCCGATATCCTTGGACTGGAGAACCTGCCAGGCCTCTTCACCATCGGCCGCCTCGACGACGTCCGTGAAGCCGATCTGGGCCAGCTGATTCTTCATGATCCGGCGCATGGTCGCATAATCATCGACCACCAGAACGGTGATCCCACCATTGTCAGACACGCGAGTACTCCCTTGGACACGACCTGTTGATATCTCGGCTCCCCGCCGCCCACACGGCGAAGTCGAACCTTGACCACAGGGTCGCCTTCCGGAGTGAATCAACGTTAAACGCCGTGACCGCTCGTGGCCCTTGTGCCTCTTAGGGTTAGCGAAGCCTTGCTAGACAGGAGTTGGACGGCGTGCCGGGCGGAGACGACGCGAACCGAGAACTCCTCGCTGCCTTTACAAGGCGTCACCCGTTCCTCTTCCATATGGCCGAAGCCGGCAGCTGGAACCGGATCGGTGAGGAAGGCCTTTGGTCGACGACCGAACTGCTGACGAGGGCGGGGCTCGACGACGCTGCCCGCGAGCCGATCGAAGCCGCGAGACGTCCGGGTCCGGTCGTGCTGCCGAACGGTGTGGTCATTCGCGATAACGGCGTTCTCAATCACGCGCTCCTCGCGCGCGCTCTGACCGATGCGCTGAGCCCGCGCGACTGGTATCTCGTCCTCAATGCGCACGTCTTTTTCTGGCCGTGGCGAAAAAGCCTCGAGAACTTCCTGAACGCAAGGCCCTATCGCGCGCGGGCCCACGACGTTCTTACGATCGATACCGCCTCACTCCTCGGCGCCCACTTCGCGTCCGCCTTCGTCACGCCTATCAATACCGGCGCCACGGGTCGAACGGTCCCGAAGCGCGGTGTAGGCACGTTCCTGCCCTTGGCCGATTGGCGAAATGCGAAGACGCATCCGCGCTGGCTCACGCCATCGGGCGTTCCTCGCGGCATCAAGGAAGTCGCGATCCGTGGCGGCGTCGCGGACATTCGCCCACATCTCGTCGAAGTGACACGCGAGCAGGTCGGCCGAACACCCCGCGTGCTGTGGGCGAGGCGAGAGCCGCCCTATGCCGCCACGGGACGGGCATAGTACGGATGGCGATACGCCCGCCCTCCGCGCTCGAGTCGTCCATGTCCGCCAGCCCGACCATCGCCTTCGTCGCCAGCGACGCGCCGGACGCGCAGGCCGCTCTGGTGCTCCTGTCGGCGCGTTACGCTCATGTGGACGAAGACGACGCGGATATCATCGTCGCGCTGGGCGGCGACGGGCTCATGCTGCAGACCCTCCACCGCTTCATGAACACGCGGCAGACGATCTACGGCATGAACCGTGGCTCGGTCGGCTTTCTCATGAACGACTACGCGACCGACGACCTGATGGAGCGCGTCGGCGCCGCCCGCCAGACGATCATCCATCCCCTCGCCATGACGGTGACGCGCGGTGACGGATCCGTCTCGCACGGCAAGGCCATCAACGAAGTGTCGCTCCTGCGGCAGACCTATCAGGCCGCGAAGCTGCGTATCGAGATCGACGGACAGCTCCGAATGGAGGAATTGGCCTGCGACGGCGTCCTCGTCGCGACCCCGGCCGGCTCGACTGCCTACAACCTCTCGGCGCATGGCCCCATCCTGCCCATCGGTACCCCACTCCTGGCTCTGACCCCCATCAGCGCCTTCCGGCCCCGGCGTTGGCGCGGCGCGCTATTGCCGCAGGATGCGGTCGTGACGGTGACCGTCATGGAGCCGGAAAAACGGCCGGTGGCGGCGTCGGCCGACTATACCGAGTTTCGCTACGCCCGCCGCGTCGAGATCGCCCAGGATCGCACGGCCGAAGTCCGGATGCTCTTCGACCCCGATCACGGCCTGGAGGAGCGCATCCTCAACGAACAGTTCCGCTACTGATTGCGCCACCTATCGGCACTATACATCCTAAGGTTGTTATAGCGACGGCGATGCGCTATGATCGCGTCTCCTATTGAGACACGTCCTTCGCGCGTCTCGAACCCACATTTAACCACGAGGGTGCAGCCTGTGGCGGGTTACGATAAGTGGTCGTGGAGGATTTGTAGGGTGGCTGACAAGGTCGACTTCAGTGGGCTCCGTTTCCTGGTGGTCGATGACAACCAGCATGTCCGCCGCATCATTCGCACGCTCCTGCATGGCTTCGGCGTGCGGGAGGTCTACGAGGCCGCCGACGGCGCGGCCGGGCTCGATGCGGTCCAGAACTTCCTGCCCGACTTCATCATCACCGATTGGGTGATGCCGTTGTTCGACGGGCTGGAGTTCGTTCAGATGATCCGGCAGCCGGACTCGCCGCTCAACCCGTACGTTCCGATCATCATGCTGTCCGCACATTCCGAGCGTCACCGCGTGTTGCAGGCCCGCGACGCCGGCGTGAACGACTTTCTCTGCAAGCCGATCTCAGCAAAGTCGCTCCACCAGCGGATCAGCTCGATCCTCGTCGATCCCAAACCGTTCATCCGTGCGAACAGCTATTTCGGACCGGACCGCCGTCGCGCCAGCTCCGCGTCGACCTATCGCGGCCCGGAGCGCCGCCTGGAGCAGACCGAACTGATCCCGGTCGAGAACCCGCTCCTGCGCGCCGGCTAGCGCCGTGGCCTCGCCAGAACGCACCACGCGCCCGACCATCGTCCGCGTTCATGCCGTCAGTGACACGGGCTATCCCTATGAGATCCACCACCTGAGGGATCGCGTCGCGCTCGCGCCGCCCTCTGCGCCCGACCCCGTCGCGGCCGCGGAGCTAGCACTGGCGGAACTGGCCGGATCGTACCCCGACTGGGTGAACGCGGCGCTGACCCGCACGTCCGAAGCGCTGACCGCGCATCGCGAAACGGCCGACGAGGCGACCCGCGCCGACCTCTGGCGCTGCCTCCACGCCCTCAAGGGCGATGCCGGCTTCTTCGACCGGCAAGACCTCGCTGAGGCTGCGGCGGTCCACCTCGTGGCACTGGAAGCTGGCGCGGTATCGACGGAGAGGCTCGACCAGATCGCGGCCGTCATCGCCGCCGGTTGAAGAATAGGTCGAGCGAAGCGTCGATCTCGACGTCACCCCGTCAAACCTGACAGGCCGCTTCTTTGCCCTGACAGGTCGTTTCTTCGCTAAGGGGTATGGCGGAGGGACAGGGATTCGAACCCTGGAGACAGTTTCCCGCCTACACACTTTCCAGGCGTGCGCCTTCGACCACTCGGCCACCCCTCCGTCCCGGGCGGAATACAGCCAGGACGGGTCGCTCCGCAAGTCGGTATCGGTGCAAATCGGCAACGGCTTGCGAATTGCGCGCCTTGCCGCGTGCGACGAGTGCGGCTAGCTCGTCTGGGTACGCGAATGTGCGTCTCTCCTCGGGGTGTCGATCCGCATGATCTGGTTTCTCTTGCGCGGCGTCGGACTGCTCGTCCTGGCCTTTGGAGGCCTTGCAGCCATCGTGGACGGAGCGCAGACGGTCGCAGCCGAAGAGATCGTCACCACGGCCCTCGGCCAGACCTGGTATCAGCTCAACGCAGCCAGCCTCGACGGCTTGCAGGCGCTGATACGGGACGGACTGCCCGCCGGCGTCGGCCCCGCGATCTGGGACACGCTCTTCGTCGCGATATTGCGCGCGCCGACATTCCTCGTCCTGGCGGCCATCGGATCGCTGATCCTCATCATCGCGCGCCGACGACGCCGGCGAGACGATATCCTCGCGCTCCGCTAGAGCGCGTCCGGTTCATATCGCTTCACCGAACGCGCTCTGGCTCATTGTTCTTGCGTGGTTCCTTACGCTGCGGTGCTATCGTACCTCGGCTGGAACGGCTTTAGAGGCCGAGCTCAGCCGCCGTCGGAGGGTTGGCGCCCTTGCGGGACACGGTGACGCCGGCGGTGCGGACGGCGAGGCGCATGGCCTGCGTGATCGTTTCTCGAGAGAGCCCTTCCAAGCCCGCATGCGAAAGCTGGCCCTGCCGCTCCAACCCACCGAGCAGGCCGGACGTGAAGGCGTCGCCCGCGCCGACCGCATCGGCGATCGTCTCCACGGGTTCGCTGCCTTCGTCGTGGCTCTCGTCCCCCCAGTAGGCGGACGCCCCTTTTGCGCCCTGCGTGACGACGACGAGCTTCGCCCCGCTGGCGAGCCAGCTTCGTGCGACGGTCCTGATCGGCATATCGGGCGCCCACCATTCGAGGTCGGCCGCGCTGATCTTCACGATGTCGGACAAGCCAATGAGTTCGTCGAGAAGCGCGCGATAGGCGGCCTCGTCCTTCACCAGGCCCGGCCGGAGGTTCGGATCGAGCGAGAGCACACGACGGCCGCGTTCGCGGCGCATAAGGTCGGCATAGGCCGTAGCGGCCGGCTCGCGCAGGAGGGAGATCGAGCCGAAATGGAGCGCGGTGACGGCATCCGGCAGGTCCGGCGCATCGGCGAGCGTCCACATGCGATCGGCGGCGTCGGCGTCGTAGAAGGCGTATTCGGGCTCGTCCTGACCGAGCGTTACGAAGGCGAGCGTGGAGGGCTTCTGGAGGCGGGCCGTCATTCCAGTGTCGACATGGCTCGTCGTCAGGCGATCGATCAGCATGTCACCGAAGAAGTCCGCCGCGACGCCACCCAGGAACCCGGTCGACGCCCCGAGCCGGCCAAGCCCGATCGCGACGTTGTAGACCGAGCCACCCGGCGACGGCACATAGGCGCCCTCGCCGTCTGGCGTTCGCGCGGGAATAAAATCGATCAACGCTTCGCCGCAACACAGGATCATGGCTTACCTCTCATCGTCCGGCCGCATCAGCGTTATCGTGCGGCATGATGTCAAGCCGCTGCGGAGGCCGTCGAGCAGGGTCGCATCATAATCTCACCGCGCTTTATCCACAGGTTGCGGCACCACCAGAGACGCGATGCCGATGCCCGCCCAGAACGTCATTCAGATACCCATCGACGGCCGCCAGTCACCGACCGCGCTCAAGGTGCAGCGCGGCACGGGCCGACTGCTGCGCGCGCTCGGTTTCGCATGCGTGGCCGAGCTGTCGCTCGGGTCCGGCCGGCGGGCCGATCTGACGGCCATCAACAAGCAGGGCGAGATCTGGATCGTCGAAATCAAGTCGTCCGTTGCCGACTTTCGCGCCGATATGAAGTGGCCGCTCTATCGCAACCACTGCGACAAACTCTTCTTCGCCGCGCCCGACGACATGGATCACTCCATTCTGCCCGAGACCGCCGGGCTGATGCTGGCCGACGGCTATGGCGCCGAGATCGTCCGCGAGGCGCCCGTCCACAAGCTGACGGCGGCGGCACGCAAGCAGGTCGCGCTTCGGTTCGGGCGGACGGCCGCCAACCGGCTGCACGACCTCATTGACCCCGAGGGCATGCTCGTCTAGCCGGCCGCCTTGACACCACCCCTCCCCCGCCGCCATCTCCCGGTTTCCGAAACCGCCGCCGGATGATGCGCCATGTCTTTGACGATCGAGACCACCGCCAAGCCGCCGCTCAAGGTGCTGCTCTGCGCACCGCGCGGCTTCTGCGCGGGCGTCGACCGGGCGATCCAGATCGTCGAGCTCGCGCTGGAGCGGTATGGCGCGCCCGTCTATGTGCGGCACGAGATCGTGCACAACAAATACGTGGTCAACGCGTTGAGGGAGAAGGGCGCGGTCTTCGTGGAGGAACTCGACGAGATCCCTGAAACCGACGCGCCGGTAATCTTCTCCGCGCACGGCGTCGCGAAGTCGGTGCCGGCGAAGGCGAAGGCGCGCAATTTCCTGACGCTCGATGCGACTTGCCCGCTGGTCTCGAAGGTCCACAAGGAAGCGCAGCTGCACCACAAGCGCGGCTTCCACGTCATTCTGATCGGCCATGCCGGCCACCCGGAGGTCGTCGGCACGATGGGGCAGCTGCCGGGCGGCGCGATGAGCCTGATCGAGACCGTGCAGGACGCCGAGACCTTCGTCGCCCCTCCCGGCGAAGCTCTCGCCTTCACGACGCAAACGACGCTCTCCGTCGACGAGACGCGCGACATCATCGAAACGCTGCAAAAGCGCTTCCCGGATATCCGCGCGCCGCATGTCGAGGATATTTGCTACGCTACGACCAACCGGCAACAGGCCGTCCGCGAGGTCGCACCGAAGGTCGACGCGTTCGTCACGGTCGGGGCGCCGAACTCGTCCAATTCCAAGCGTCTACGCGAGCTCGCCGAAAAGCTCGGCTGTCGCAAGAGCGTACTCGTGCAGCGCGCGGCTGAGATCGATTGGGACGGAATGGCCGGCATCGCGTCCCTCGGCGTGTCGGCCGGCGCATCCGCCCCCGAAGTGTTGGTCGAAGAGGTGCTGGACGCCTTCGGAGAGCGGTTCGACCTCACCGTCGAGACCGTTCGCACGGCGAACGAGGACATGGTCTTTCAGGTCCCCCGCGCCCTGCGCGAACCCAAGGCGGCCTGACGAACCTTGGCCGTCTATACAGACATCACGGGCGAGGACCTCGAAGTCTTCCTCGCCGACTACGGGCTCGAGCTGCTGGCGTTCAAGGGCATCGCAGAGGGCGTGGAGAACTCCAACTTCCTCGTTCATACAGAGGCGGACGGCAAGCAGACCGACTACATCCTTACGCTCTACGAGAAGCGCACCCGCGCCGAGGATCTGCCCTTCTTTCTCGGGTTGATGGAGCATCTGAGCCGCGAGGGTTATTCCTGCCCGATGCCGGTGAAAGACCAGCGCGGGGACGACCTCAAGACGCTGTCCGACCGCCCGGCCGCCATGGTCACCTTCCTCCAGGGCTTTGGGCCAAAACGCGCATCGCCACAGCAATGCGAGGCGGTGGGCGAGGTGATGGCCGAGATGCATCTCGCCAGCGACGGCTTCGCGCTGATGCGGGAGAACGGTCTGGCGATCGAAAGCTGGCGCCCGCTCCTCGAAGACAGCGCCGACCGGGCCGATGAGGTCCGACCCGGCCTCCTTGACGAGATGCGCGGCGAGATCGCGTATCTCGAAGCGCATTGGCCGCGCGACCTCCCGCGAGGCGTCATTCATGCCGACCTTTTTCCCGACAACGTCTTCTTTCTCGGCGGGCGGGTGTCGGGCGTCATCGACTTCTACTTCGCCTGCAACGACCAGCTGGCCTACGACCTCGCCGTGTGCCTCAACTGCTGGTGCTTCGAGGATGCGCCGTTCTCGGCCGAGTTCAACATCACCAAGGCGCGGGCCCTGCTGCGCGGCTACAACCGGGTCCGGCCGCTCGAGGACCGGGAGTTGGCGGCCCTGCCGCTGCTGGCGCGGGGAGCGGCGATGCGCTTCTTCGTCACCCGTCTCTACGACTGGCTGAACACGCCGCAGGACGCGCTCGTGAAGCGCAAGGATCCGCTCGAATACGTGCGCAAGCTCAACTTTCACCGCGACGTCAGCGACGTCTCGGCCTATGGCCTCACCGACTGATACGAGAGAGACATTCATGACCGACGCCGTGATCTACACGGATGGCGCCTGCTCGGGCAATCCGGGCCCGGGCGGCTGGGGCGCGCTGATCGAGCGCGGCGGAACCGAGGAGGCCCTGTCGGGCGGCGAGGTGCTGACCACCAACAATCGCATGGAACTGACGGCCGCCATCGAGGCGCTGAACGCGATGCCGAAGGGCTCCAAGGTCGTCCTCTATACGGATAGCCAATACGTGAAGGGCGGCATTACTGGCTGGATCCACGGTTGGAAACGGAATGGCTGGAGGACGTCCGCCCGGAAGCCGGTGAAGAACGAGGAACTTTGGCGCGCGCTTGATGCCGCCATCGCCTCCCACGACGTGGATTGGCGCTGGGTCAAGGGCCACGCTGGCCATCCCGGCAACGAGCGTGCGGACGAACTCGCCCGCGAAGGCATGGCGCCTTACAAGTCGATCTGAGACGGAACGACGGGCAGACTTTCCGGTTGGTTCGATACGAAGCGGGTCGCTACCCGCTTCGGCGTAACCGAAGGAGTATTTTCATGCGCAAGCTGATCACCACGACGGCTCTCTCGCTCATGCTCGCCGCGCCTGCCATGGCCGCGGAGCATTCGCTGATGGCTGCCGACATCACCCCGCCGACGACCGATATCATCTTCGTCGCGCCCAATGACTACGTCGCCGAGGGCTACGAGCTCTACGACTACAACACGACGCCCTTCGTCGGGTACGAGGAACTCGAGGACGCCGACGTCTATTCGTCCATCACGGGCGACGAGATCGGCGACATCGACGAGATCTACGAAGCCACCGCCGGCGTTCCTGGCTACCTGACCGTCGAGGTCGGCGGCTTTCTCGGCATAGGCGAGAAGGAGGTGCTTCTCCCGATGGACCAGCTCTCCGTCTTCCGGGGCGAGGACGGCTACCGCGTCTATGTCGCAGCGACCGAGGAGCAGCTCGAGGAGTATCCTGACTTCGACGATTGATCGAACGGGATAGTTAGACAGGATGAGGGGCGCTCCGGCGCCCCTTTTTCTATCGGCGAACCAGATAGAGGCCGCCGAGGATGAGCAGCAGACCGATAGCCCGGCCGATGTCGAGCGGTCGCTCAGTCAGTCCGAACCAGCCGAAATGATCGGCCGTCGCCGCACCCGTCGCCTGGCCCAGCATGATTCCGCCGATGAAGACGGCCGCCCCCGTGATCGGCACCACGTAGATCCCGCCCATCACCACGATCGCACCCGCAACGCCGCCGAGCAAGGCCCACCACGGCGCGTTCGACCACCCCCCGAGGCCGATCGGCTGACGGGCGAGCAAGGTGACGGCGATCACGAGAACGGCGCTGAAGACGAGCGAATAGATACCCGCGGCCGTCGGCCCGCTCACGCTTCTGGCCAGCGCGGCATTCATAGCGCCTTGCCAGGAAAGCAGCATGCCTGCGACGAGCGGGACGAGGATCACGAAATAGGTCAAAGCGGATGGTCCGGCGGAGGTAAGTGCCCTCACTTCGCTCGCCATGCCACGACTGGCAAGGTCGGATACCGCTCTCGACGCTCGCCCGCGCACTTGCTAGCTCTTCCGTCCCGCGACCGACATCACGAGACCCCGCCGATGAAACGCTCCGAGATCAACGCCATCATGGCAGAGGCGGATGCGTTCATCCGGTCCTTCGGCTTCGTCCTCCCGCCCTTCGCCTACTGGACGCCGGACGAGATGAAGGCGCGGCGCGGCGAGATCGACGGCATCGTCGAGGCTAGGCTTGGCTGGGATATCACCGATTACGGCCAGGGCCGGTTCGACGAACTCGGGCTCTTCCTCTTTACCATCCGCAACGGGCGTCTTGCCGACCTCCAGGCTGGCGGGGGCATGTGCTATGCCGAGAAGCTGCTGATCTCCCGCAAGGATCAGATCAGCCCGATGCATCGGCACGTCGTGAAGGCCGAGGACATCATTAACCGGGGCGGCGCGAAGCTCGCACTCGAACTCTTCGCCTCGGACGCCGAGGGCAAGCTCGACCGGACGGCCCCCGTCAGCGTCTTCACCGACGGTGTTCGCCGCGACATGAAAGCCGGCGACACACTGCTGCTCGATCCGGGCGAGAGCGTCACCCTGATGCCGGGCGACTGGCATGCGTTCTGGGGCGAAGGGGGCGACGTGCTGATCGGGGAGGTCTCGGCCGTGAACGACGACGAGACCGACAACGTCTTCATCGACCCCATCGGCCGCTTTTCCGACATCGACGAGGATGTCGATCCGACGCACCTTCTCGTGTCGGACTACAGAACCAGGCTGTCGAAAGGCTGACGCCAGCCGCCCGCACCGTACCCTTACGGTTTCGCTCTCAGACTAGCGGCATATTGTGCCGCGCTGTGCCAGATCGGAGCGATTCGGACCGTCCGTTAACCTTATCTTCAGACGCGTTAACGAAGACTGCCGCTACAAGTCGGGGTATCGTTAAAAAGGGGCGCGCCGTGCGCATGCTCGTCATCATCAGCTTTATCGCGAGCGCCGGGTGCGGTGTCGGAGCGTGGTTCGGAGCGGCCACGATCGGTCTCGCGCCGACGACCGCCGCCGCGCTGAGCGTCTCCGTCATGGCCAACCTCACGGCCATGTGCGCCCTCCTCGTCATCTGGCGAGATCAGGGGCGGGTTCGCACCGTCGATCAACGGCTGGAGCGCATGGAGCGTCACGGCGCCGCAACGGCCCGCGCGATCAAGGCGCTGCCGGTGCGCACGAAGGAGATGTTCGCATCGGTCGAGGATCGTGTCTCGCAAGTCGAACGGTTGACCCGCGCGGTCGGAGATGTCGCCGCGAACACCCCGACCGAAGCCGATACACTCGCCTCCGAGATCGCGGCCGTGACATCCGCGATGAACGCCACGATAGAGAAACGCGCTGCCGCACCCGAGCCGACGCCTGTTCCCGCGGCACCGGCATCCGACGGTGAGGCGAAGGACGAACTCGCCTCCGCCGTCGAGAGCCTCGTCGCTCGCTACACCAAGAACGGTCGCCCGCGTGCCCTCGCCGCCCCTCGCAGCGTCAACGACGATGCGCGCTCGCCCGCTACGAAAGCAAACGACGCCGCTGCCCTCGCCGCTTCGTCGAGCGGTGCGGAGCGCCTCGCGACGATGCTGCTGCGCCAGACGATCGACAGCCATGGACTCAAGGTGCAGCTGACGCCAGTTTGCCGCCTGCCCAACCGCCGGGTGATCTGGCAGGAGGCCGTCAGCCAGTTGAATGGCGGCGCCGAAGGCATGCTGACGCCGGCCGACTACCTCCCGCTTGCCGGTGCGGCCGGCATGATGCCGGAGCACGACACGCATCTCGTGCGGCGTATGGCCGAGACCCTGCGCCAGACGCCGGGAAACATGCGCATCTTCTTCAACATGCACCCGAGCTCGCTCACCGTGCCGGGCCCGATCGACGCGCTCACCCAGGCCATCGGAAACGATCCTAGCGTCGCCAACCGTCTCATCGTCGAGTTCTCGCAGCACGACGTGAAGCGCATGGGGGCGGATGAAGTGCGTGGCCTGGGCACCCTCGCCCGCCTCGGCTTCGACCTTTCTATGGACGGCGTCGAGGACCTGCGCCTCGACTGGCGCGCCATGTCTCGCCAGGGCTTCCGCTTCGTGAAGGTGCCGGCGCACATTCTCTGCGGCGACTATCTCGGCTCCGACGTCCATCCCGCCGATCTCGGCGCGCTGATGGATCGCCACGGCCTCTCGCTCATCGCCGAGAATGTCGATGGTGAGGGCACGCTCCTTCAGCTTCAGGACCATGACGTCTGCTTCGCACAAGGGCGCCTCTTCGCCGGCGGGCACGGCGCATCGGTCCGCAACACCGCCGCACTGGCGGCCTGACGGAAACGTCGCTAGACCGGCCGGCGACATCTCTCAACACGCCGGCACCTTCCATGACCGAACCGACCATCCTGCCCGGCCTTCGCGCCTGGGCCGACCGCTACGACGCCATCATCTGCGACGTCTGGGGCGTGCTGCATGACGGGGTGACGGTCCATGAGGGCGCCGTCGACGCCCTGCGCCGCTATCGCGACGGCGGCGGCCGGGTCCTCCTCGTGTCCAACTCGCCCCGCCCCGGAGCGCTTGTCATCGAGCAGCTGCTCGGCATGGGCATTCCCCGCGACACGTTCGACGATGCGCTCTCGTCGGGCGACATCGCGCGAAGTTGGCTGGCGGAACGGCCGGGCCTTCCGATCGGGCTCATTACCGCACCGTTCCACGTGCCGATGCATGACGGTCTCGACCTCCGAATCGTCGGCCCCGACGAAGCCGACCATCTCGTCGTCACCGCTCTGCCGGATGACGAGAACGAGACGCCGGAGGACTATCGCGCGACGCTCGAGAGCTACCGCGCCGCCGACGTACCGATGCTCTGCGCCAACCCGGACTACGTCGTCGAGCGCGGCGGGCGTCTCATCTATTGCGCCGGCGCACTGGCCGACATGTACCGCGAGATGGGCGGGACCGCGCTCGACACGGGCAAGCCCTCCGCGATGATCTACGACACGGCGATGGAGCGCTTCGCCGACATGCTGGGCGAGGCGCCCGCCAAGGCCCGCCTCCTCGCTATCGGAGACGCAATCCGCACGGATGTGAAGGGCGCGGCCGATCTCGGCGTCGACATGCTTTTCATGGCCAAGGGCATTCACACCGAAGATGCGTACAGCAACGACACGCTCGACACCGCCAAGCTCGGCGCACTCTTCGCGGAGAAAGGCGTCGGCCCGGCAGCGGTGCAGGAAACGCTCGCCTGGTAGCGCCTACTCGGCCGCGACCAGACGGACCTCGCTCGCCGTCAGCCGTTCCAGCAACTCGCGAAAGGCGGTCGTGTTGAACGGCGTCGCAATGCCGTCATTGGCGCCGAGGGCGCGGGCGCGGGCCCCGTCGAGCTGCGAGCCCATCATGACGATCGAGACGTGCGGAAAGGCGTGGCGAATGGACTGCGCCAGCGCCGGACCCGCGATCGGCTTCATCTCACGGTTGAGGAGCACGAGCGCGACGTCACGTTTCGCCAAGCGTGCCAACGCCTCGCCCGGCAGCGCCGTATCAGCCTCGATGCCCAACACCATCGTCGCCACCGTCGCTGCGGCCTCGGCCAGCGGTCGATAGTCGTCGACGACGAGAACGGACCCAGGGTGCGGAAGGTCAGGCATAGCGACTCGGCTCTCCACGCAAACAACTGCGCGGAGCTTACCACGCTGAGCCTTGGAGCGCGGTTATCGGACCATCCGAAGCTGCCGCTCGGACGGCGTTATCCACCGGTCATCAACAGCCCCCGCAGTCTGCGCGCGCTTGACCGATAGCCATACGCACGGCATTCCCGCCGTCCCGACTCCGAAGGAATGCTCACGCGCCGTGCCGCCCGTTCGACTCATCACCGCGTTGGCCGACCTTCCCGATGCGATGCGCGGCGGCGCGGTCGCGATTGGCAATTTCGATGGCGTCCACCGGGGGCACAAGGCCGTGCTCGACGCTGCGAAAGCCGCGTTCGGCCCGCCGCGCCTCGCGCTCACTTTCGAGCCCCACCCCCGCGCCTACTTCTCCGGCAAGCCGATGTTCCGTCTGACACCGGAGGCTGAGAAGGCGGCGCTGATGGCGGCGGGCGGTCTCGACGCAACGGTTTCGCTGCCCTTCGGCTCTGCCCTGGCCGGTCAGTCGGCCGAAGCGTTCGTACGGGATGTGCTGGTCGAGGGGCTTGGCGTCCGCCACGTTGCCATCGGCTTCGACTTCCGCTTCGGTGAGGGACGCAGCGGAGATGCCGCGCTGCTTCGACGGATGGGGGTGGAACACGGCTTCGACCTCACCGTGGTCGAGGCAATGGAGGATGAGGGCGGGCCGATCTCGTCGTCCCGCATTCGGGATGCGCTCGGCCGGGGTGACATCACGATGGCCACGGCATTGCTCGGTCACCGCTGGCGCGCCGGCGGCGAGATCGTCCACGGCAAGCAGCTTGGCCGCACGCTGGGTTATCCGACGGCCAATATCGCCCTGCCGCCCGAGACGGGGTTGGCCCACGGCATCTATGCGGTCCGCACGACGGTCGACGGCATGCGGAGCGCGACGGCGTCGCCAGCTTCGGCCGTCGCCCGACCTTCGACAACGGCCCCGTCCTCCTCGAGACCTACATCTTCGACTTCGAGGGCGATCTCTACGGGCGGCATATGGACGTAGAATTCCATGCCTTCCTTCGCGGCGAGGAGCGGTTCGACAGCGCCGAGGCGCTCGTCGCGCAGATGGACCGGGATTCGGAGCGGGCCCGCGCGATCCTGGCGGGCGGCGGCGATGCGTGAGCGGCTTCCGCTCCGCAAGCCGGCCTGATAGAACGCCGCGCATGATCCACGCGACCGGTCGCCTCATCCGAATTCGTCGCCCGGCCTGAGCGTCTCCTTCTAGGCGCCGGGACCGGGATGCCCTTCGCCTGCCCTGTGATGACCGGGGCCGCGCCACGCGGCCCGCTGCCCGACGAGCCCCTTGCATGACCGAAATACTGGACGCCACCGCCGACGCGACGCCCGCGCGCGACTATTCCGCGACGCTGAACCTGCCGAAGACCGACTTTCCCATGCGGGCCGGCCTGCCGAAGCGCGAGCCGATGCTGCTGGAGCGTTGGGAAGGCCTCGGCCTTTATGAGCGCCTCCGCGAGACGGCGAAGGGGCGCGAACCCTTCGTCCTTCACGACGGCCCGCCTTATGCCAACGGCAACATCCACCTCGGCACGGCGCTCAACAAGATCCTCAAGGACATGGTGACGCGCACCCGCCAGATGATGGGCTATGACGCCAACTACGTGCCCGGCTGGGACTGCCACGGCCTCCCCATCGAATGGAAGATCGAGGAGCAGTACCGCGCCAAGGGCCGCAACAAGGACGACGTGCCGATCAACGAGTTCCGGCGCGAATGCCGCGACTTCGCCGAGCACTGGCTGAGTGTCCAACGCGAGGAGTTCAAGCGCCTCGGCGTGACAGGCGACTGGGAGAACCCCTATACGACCATGGCCTTCCACGCCGAGGCGCGCATCGCGGGCGAGCTGATGAAGTTCGCGGAGACGGGGCAGCTCTATCGTGGCTCCAAGCCCGTCATGTGGTCGGTCGTAGAGCGCACTGCCCTGGCCGAGGCCGAGGTGGAGTATCAGGACTACCAGAGCGATATGATCTGGGTCCGCTTCATGCCCAAGGGTAGTGCATTGGACGGCGCCGACATCGTCATATGGACGACGACGCCCTGGACCATCCCCGGCAACCGCGCCATCGCCTATAGCCCCCGCATCGCCTACGGCATCTACGAGATTACCGAAGCGGCGGGCGACAACTGGGCAAGCGTCGGTGACAAGCTCGTTCTCGCTGACGCGCTGGCCGCGGACGTGCTTCAAGAACGCGCGGATAGAAGAAAGCGGATACCGAAAGGTTCGTGCCGTCGAAGCGGCCGAGTTCGAAGGTCCGTCGCCAAGCACCCGCTTGCCGCTAAATGGGCTACGATTTCGCCGTGCCTCTGCTCACCGGCGACCACGTCACCGACGAGGCCGGCACCGGGTTCGTCCACACGGCACCGAGCCATGGTGCGGAAGACTTCGAGGCTTGGATGGACGCCAAGGTCGATCTGGAAGCGCGCGGCATCGACACTTCCATCCCCTTCCCCGTCGACGACGCTGGCGCCTACACCAAGGACGCGCCCGGCTTCGAGGGCCTGCGGGTGCTGGACGACAAGGGCAAGAAGGGCCCGGCCAACGGCGCCGTTATGGAGGCGCTCGTCGAGGCGGGCGCTCTCCTGGCGCGGGGCCGGCTGAAGCACACCTACCCGCATTCCTGGCGATCGAAGAAGCCGGTCATCTATCGCAATACGCCGCAGTGGTTCATCGCGATGGACAAGCCGCTCGGAGACGACACGACGCTGCGCGGGCGCGCCCTCAAAGGCCATTGGCGAGACGGCCTTCTTTCCTCGCGCCGGTCAGAACCGGCTCAACGGCATGATCGAGAACAGGCCGGATTGGGTCGTCTCCCGTCAGCGCGCCTGGGGCGTACCGATCGCGGTCTTCGTCGATGAGGATGGCGGAGTTCTGGTCGATGCTGAGGTCAACGCCCGCATCCTCGACGCGTTCGAGGCCGAGGGTGCCGACGCCTGGTTCGCAGATGGCGCGCGCGAGCGGTTCCTCGGCGACCGCGCCGGCGAGCCCTGGACCATGGTCACAGACATCCTCGACGTCTGGTTCGACTCCGGCTCCACACATGCCTTCGTGCTGGAGGATCGGCCGGAGCTCAAATGGCCCGCCGACGTCTACCTCGAGGGGTCCGACCAGCATCGCGGCTGGTTCCATTCCTCGTTGCTGGAGAGCTGCGGGACGCGGGGTCGCGCGCCCTACGACGCGGTCGTCACGCACGGCTTCATCATGGCCGAGGACGGGCGCAAGATGTCCAAGAGCCTCGGCAATCAGGTCTTCCCGCAGGACGTGATCAAGGAGTTGGGCGCCGATATCCTTCGCCTCTGGGTCGCCTCGTCGGACTATGCGGACGACCTGCGGATCGGCAAGGAGATCATCAAGACCAACGCCGACGCTTATCGCCGGCTGCGCAACACGATCCGCTGGATGCTGGGCTCGCTCGCGCATCATAAGCCCGAGGAGGACGTCGCCTTCGCCGACATGCCGGAGCTGGAACGCTACGTGCTCCACAAGCTCGCCGAAGTGTCCGACACGGTGACGGCCGCGTACAAGACCTACGACTTCCGCCGCGCCTACACGACGCTCTTCAACTTCACGACGCTCGACCTCTCGAGCTTCTATTTCGACATACGCAAGGACGCGCTCTACTGCGACGCCCCATCGTCGCAGCGCCGCCGCGCCTGCCTGACGGTCCTCGATATGCTATTCGAAGGCGTCGTGCGGATGCTCGCGCCGCTCCTCACCTTCACCACGGAAGAAGCCTGGCTAGAGCGCCACGCGGGCCGGGAGGGCATCGATGCGGACTCGGTCCATCTCCAGACCTATCTCGACGTTCCGGCCGAGTGGCATGACGCCGATTTGGCGGCGAAGTGGGAGAAGGTTCGCCGCGTCCGCCGCGTGGTGACGGGGGCAATCGAGATCGAGCGGACGGCGAAATCCATCCGCTCCTCCCTCGAAGCGTCGCCGACCGTCTACGTGTCGGACGACAGCCTTCGCGCGACGCTCGATGGCGTCGACTTCGAGGATGTCGCGATCACGAGCGCGATCTCGGTCGAGGCCGGAGACGGTCCGGACGATGCGTTCCGCCTGACCGATGTGCCGGGCGTAGCCGTCGTCGTGCACCACGCGGACGGTACGAAATGCGCCCGGTCGTGGAAGGTCCTGCCCTCCGTCGGCTCCGACCCCGAATACCCCGACGTGACCCCGCGCGACGCCGATGCGCTGCGCGAGATCGACCGGGCGGCGTGAGGGCCAGGGTTATGAGCGCCAGCCGCTTCCCGGCCTGGGGCCCGGCGACGGGTCTCGGCCTCGCTACGGCCCTGATCATCTTCGTGGTCGATCAGGCCTACAAGTACTGGGTGCTGCACATCTACCAGTTGGCCGGGCGGGGCGTGGTCGAGATCACGCCCTTCCTCAATCTCGTCATGGTCTGGAACCCTGGCGTCTCCTATGGCCTCTTCGAGCAGAACACCGATGCCGGACGGTGGATGCTGGTGATCTTCAACGTCATCGCCTCCATCGGTCTTTGGTTCTGGCTGGCTAGGCAGGAACGCGGCTGGGACGCGTTCGCCATCGGCCTCATCATCGGCGGTGCGCTAGGCAATGCGCTCGACCGGGCGATCTACGGCGCGGTCGCCGACTTCTTCTCGCTCCACGCCTTCGGCTTCTATTGGTACGTCTTCAACGTCGCCGATGTCGCCATCGTCCTCGGCGTCATCATGCTTCTCATCGACGCCCTTCGCCCCTCGCGTCGCCTCGACGGTTAGGCCCACACCCGACCTGCCACGTCCCCGCCCGAATCATGGCGCTTAGCTGCGCACGGACAGTGTGGAGGGGTGCGTGATGCCCGTCGAATTCAGCTTCCGGCGCGTGCGCGTGGCCGTGATCGTGGGAATGGCCGGCGCGACGCTGGCCGGATGTTCGGGTGGCGCCGGCGTTGCGACCGGCTCGGGCTACGGCAACAGTCTCATGTTCGACACGCTCAGCGGCGTGGCTCTTCTGCCAAAACAGCAGGAGACGATCGACTACTCGCCCCGCACCGGCCTCGTGATGCCGGCCGAGCCGAACGCCCTGCCCTCTCCGCAGGAGCAGCGCGTGGTGACCAATCCCGACTGGCCGCAGGACGAGAGCAACCCGACGAGCGAAGGCGCGCTTGCGGGCCTGACGCCCAAAGAACAGCGCCGGTCCATCCTAGCCCGCATCGTCAGCAATGGCGGCGAGCGCGGCAACAGCAATGCGCGCCCGATCAACGACCGGAACTCCGACATCGAGGTCTACGATCGCTTTCGCAAGGACATGAAGACCGCCCGCGCCCGGATCGACGAGCGCCGCGGGCGTACGCTGGAGGCGGGCGGAACCCCGACGCGCCGTTACCTCACGGACCCGCCGATCAACTATCGCGCGCCGGCGACGACGACATCGCAGGATGGTGAAATCGTCGCGACCCGTGCCATCGCCCGCGAGCCGGAGAAGCGCGGATTGCGCCGGTTCCTCCCGTTCTGACCGTCGATTTCGGATGCCCCTAACGACATCGTAATGCTCGCCCGGCTTTCGCTCGGCGGGCATTCGCTTATGTAAGGTTCTCGACATGCATGTCTGACGAGGACCGGACCCTTATGGCTTCACGCATTCTGGCGCCTGCTACCGCCGCCCTGATCGCCCTCGGCTCGGCCGGCCTGACCACCGCCAAGGCTGAGGACGGTGCCGGCTTCGGCGTCGACGTGACGACCTTCGCGCTCGAGAACGGCCTCGACGTCGTCGTCGTGCCCGACCACCGCGCGCCCGTCGTCACCCACATGGTCTGGTACAGGGTCGGCGCGGCGGACGAACCGGCGGGCGTATCCGGCATCGCGCACTTCCTCGAGCATTTGATGTTCAAGGGCACGGAAGCCAATCCCGACGGCCGGTTCAGCAAGATCGTCGCTGAGATCGGCGGGCAGGAAAACGCCTTCACGGGGCAGGATTTCACCGCCTATTTTCAGCGCGTCGCGCGCGAGCATCTGCCGCTCGTCATGTCGCTCGAAGCCGATCGCATGAGCAACCTTCAGCTGACCGACGAGGTCGTATCGCCGGAGCGCGACGTCATCATCGAGGAGCGCCGCAGCCGGGTCGACAACAACCCCGGCGCGCGCCTCGGCGAGGCGATGTCCGCGGCCATGTTCAGCAACCACCCCTACCGCGTGCCGATCATCGGCTGGATGCACGAGATGGAGGCGCTGTCGCGCGACGACGCGATCGCCTTCTACGACCGGTTCTATACGCCCAACAACGCGATCCTTGTCGTCGCCGGCGATGTCGAGCCCGATGACGTTCGCGCGCTGGCCGAGGAGCATTACGGCACGATCGAGCGCCGCGCCGAGCCGGGCCTTCGCAAGCGGGTAGACGAGCCCGAGCCGATCGCACCCCGCCGCATCGCGCTCGAGGACGCGCGCGTTGAGCAGGAGAGCTTCCGTCGCAACTACCTCGTCCCCTCGGCGCTCTCGGCCGAAGACGGCGAGGGTGAAGCGCTAGAAGTGCTGGCCGAGATCCTGGGCGGCGGGCCGACGAGCCGGATCTATCGCGATCTCGTTCGCGGCGGCATCGCGGCCGGTGCCGGCGCTTACTATCAAGGCTCCTCGATCGACGAGACGGTCCTCGGCCTCTACGCCTCCCCCAATGCCGATGTGTCGCTCGATGACCTCGAAGCCGCGATGGACAAGGCGCTTGTGGACTTTTTGGCATCCGAGGTCACGCAGGCCGAGATCGACCGCGTCGTCAATGCCCTGACGGCAGAGGCGATCTACGCGCAGGACAGCCAGACCTCCCTTGCCCGCATGTATGGTGCGGCCCTTGCGACGGGCTCGACCGTCGAGGAGGTCAACGCGTGGCCGGAGGAACTGGCCAAGGTTACGCCGGAAGCGGTCAAGGCCGTCGCCGACAAGTACCTGAAGCTCGAGCGCAGCGTGACCGGCCTCCTGCTGGCGCCTTCGGGCGAGGCCGACGCCTCGTGAACCTGACGACACTCGATGAGGAAGACGACATGGGCTTGATCCAGAACACCCTCGGTGCCGTCGCCGTGGCCGCGACGCTGACGGCCGGCCTCACGGCCAGCGCCTCGGCCGTCGAGGTCGAGCGCGTGGTTAGCCCAGGCGGCATCGAAGCGTGGCTGGTGTCGGAGCCTGCCGTGCCGCTCGTCGCGCTCGACTTTGCCTTCGTCGGCGGCGCGACGCAAGACGAGGATGGCAAGGAGGGAACGGCCAACCTGCTCTCCACGCTGCTCGACGAAGGCGCTGGCGACCTCGATTCGGAAGGCTTCCAGACCCGGCTCGAAGACACCGCCGTACGCCTTTCCTATAGCACCGGCCGGGACAGCTTCAGCGGCGAGATGCGCACGCTGACGCGCAATCTCGATGACGCCATCGAACTCACTCGGCTGTCCCTCATCGAGCCGCGCTTCGATGACGAGGCCGTCGCGCGCATGAAGCAGGCGGTATCGGCCGGCATTCGCTCTCGTCAGAACGACCCGCAGACGATCGCGTCCCGCACCTGGTTCGAGACGGCCTTCCCGGACCATCCCTATGGCCGTCCCACGAAGGGCACGCTGGAAACGATCGCCCAGATCACGCCGGACGATCTGCGCGTTTACCGGGAACGGGTGATGACGCGGGACAATCTCGTCGTGGCTGCCGTCGGCGCAATCGAAGCCGACGCGCTCGGCCAGATGCTCGATGCGATCTTCGGTGATCTTCCTGAAACAGGAGACCTGAGAACCGTCCCCGACGTCGCCCCCGCCGGCCTAGGTCGGCAGATCGTCGTCGATCTCGACGTGCCGCAGGCCACCATTACGGCAGGCTCGACCGGTCTGGCTCGCGATGACGAGGACTTCATTCCCGCCTTCGTCGTCAACCATATCCTCGGAGCCGGCTCGTTCTCTTCGCGCTTCTTCAAGGAGATCCGCGAAAAGCGTGGCCTCGCCTATGGCGCCTATTCGCAGCTCGCCCCGCTCGACCACACGCCGCTCTTCTTCGCGGGCACGGCGACGCAGAACGCGCGGACGAAAGAGTCCCTCGACATCATCCGCGCGGAAATCGCGCGCATGGCGGAAGACGGACCAACGGAAGACGAGCTTGAGAAGGCGAAGAGCTTCCTCGTCGGTTCCTACGCGCTTCGCTTCGACACATCGGGCAAGATCGCCGGCCAGCTCGTCGGCCTACAGATGGACGATCTCGGCATCGATTATTTCGTGCGCCGCAACGATCTCGTTCGCGCCGTCACGATGGACGACGTGAAGCGGGCGGCCAAGCGGCTTCTCGAGAACCCGCTTCTCACGGTCGTCGTCGGCCGCCCCGACGGTTTGGCCAGCGAGGGCTAGAAGAGCCGGAGAACCGCCTGATCGGCCTGGCTTGCAAGGCTGAGCGAGTTGGACGAGAGCTGAAGGCGGGTGTTGACCGCGAGTAGGTTGGCGCCCTCCTCGTTCGCGTCGGCCTGGATGAGCTTGGCCGCACCTGCGAGCAGGACGTTGGTCAGGTTCTCGGTAAAGTTCTCGCGGATTTCCAAAGTCGCGAGCGCTGCGCCGTATTGTTTCGAGACCGCCTCGATCTTTGCCTCCGCCGCATCGAGCCGGCGGCCGACGAGTTCCATCGTTCGCAACGATACGAAGTCGGCCTCGATGATGTCGTCGAGGTTCAGACTGCCGAGATCGAGGTCGGTGCCCTTGAGACTGAGGGTCGAGCCGCGTTCGTTGAGGCTGACTTCGAGTATGTCGTTCTCGAGGAGATTGCGGCCGTTGAAACTGGCGTCGCCGGCGATGTCGGCGACCTGTTCGATGACCTTCCGGAAATCGTCGTAGGCAGGGACGACCTCGGCGGTTCGTGTGGCAGCCGGCACGAGATCCCCTGCGCCGTAGCCGAGACCGATGCCGTGGTGCTGGATGCCGCCGGCCGGAAGCCGCAGTCGCGCATCGTCGGATGTCGCAACGAACTGGAACTGGCCCTTATCGGTCAAGCCCGCACGGAACTCGAAGAGGCCGGCGTCGTTCGCAGCGTTGAAGCCGTCGATCATGTGGCCGAGCGTCGGGCCGCCGACTTGGCCATTGTTGATCGGTAGCGGGTTGAGATCGGCGCCGGCCTGCCGCCGAAACTTCACGTAGTTGAGGCCGCCTCCGCGATCGATCAAGTCGGAGTAGTAGCGCCGGTCCGTGAAGAACGCAGCAAGTTCCGGGGATGAAAGACTGTCGTCGCGGGACAGGCCTTCCTTCCAGCCGGTCAACGCGCTGCCGGTGCCGGCATCGCCGGAGTAGTTCGGGCCGCGATAGAGGCCCATCCTGGTGACGACGTTGTTGGCGGAGAACTCGTCCGTGGTGGCGAACATGACGACTTCGCCCTGCGCCCTGAAGCCGATCGAGTTGTAGTTCTGCACGCCGTTGTCGGGGAGCGTGCCGTCTACCGACGTGTTGTCGATCCAGTAGGGCTCGATCGGGCTTCGGCCGGCGTCGAACTCGGCCTTGAACTTGTTGTAGACGTCCCCGACGGTCGTCCCGTCTGCCCCGTAGGTAAAGGTGGTGCTCGCCTCCTTGCCGACGGACAGGGTAAGACGCTGGCTGGTGCTGCCGGTGCCGCGTATGTTCCGCCCCCGGATATCGGCGACGTTTACGTAGCTATCGATGCTTGCGGAGGTCGAGAGACCGTCGCCGGCGCCGGCCTTGATCGCTTCGTCGAGAACGGCGCGCGCCTGCCCGATCGTGCGCTTCATCGCCTTCAGACCGTTATCCGCGGCCTCGATCGTCTGACGCGCGTTGGAGATACCGTCGATGAGGCTCGACATATCGCCGGCGCGTGCATTGAGGCTGCGCGCGGTGAAGAAGGACGTCGGATTGTCCAGCGCCGAATTGACCTTCAGGCCAGTGGCGAGGCGTGTGGTCGTCCGCGCCTGCATCTCTTGGCCCGCTTGAATAGCCAGCAGGCTGCCGCGCGATGCGAGCGACAAAGCAATGTCGGTCATGCAGCCCTCCTGGCTGTCGATACGAAGCACGTTCAGTGCTCGGTCAGCGCCAGTATGCCGCTGCTTCGTCAGGAGGCGCTTAATTAGGCATTCTCGGTTTGAGACGCGGTCCGGCCTTGCCTTTGGACGACCGGCGCCGCATCTTGGGTCCGTTCCGGGGGGTGTCCGCGCGGATGTGCGGACTGAGATGGCGTAGCCGAACTCCTCGAACCTGATCCGGGTCATGCCGGCGAAGGGACGGAACGCGCTCCGGCCTATGCCGACGCCCGCTTTCCCCATTCGACCGTCTGTCCCTCCGCGGTGGAAGGATGAACGGTCGTGCGACGCAGGTGGAGCGGACAGCGGAAACGATGGCGCGCGGCCGGCCTCGTGCGCGGGCTCGCCATCGCTTTCAGCCTTCTCGCAGCCTGGCAAGCCTTCGTCATGCTGTCCGACCTGCCCGCCTTCATGCTGCCGACGCCGATCGCCGTGCTGCAAACGCTGATGGCGCAGGCCACGACCCTCCTTCCCCATGCCTGGGTGACGGCGCTCGAGACGATGCTCGGCCTCGTCTTCGGCCTTCTCGCGGGAGTTCTGACGGCGACGGCGATGGCGCTGGCCCTCCCGCTCCGCCGCGTTCTCCTACCCGTCCTCATCGTGACGCAGGCGCTACCCGTCTTCGCGATCGCGCCACTTCTCGTCCTCTGGTTCGGCTTCGGGCTGACGTCCAAGGTCGTGATGGCGTCGCTGATCGTCTACTTCCCCGTGGCGTCCACGTTCTACGACGCGCTCGTGCGGACCGATCCGACACTTGTCGATCTTTTGCGCCTATCGCGCGCGAGCCGCCTCCAGACGCTGTGGCTGGTCCGCATTCCCGCCGCCCTGCCTGCGCTCGGCTCCGGTTTGCGCGTGTCGGCGACGCTCGCCCCGATCGGCGCCATCGTCGGCGAATGGGTTGGCGCGGCGGCCGGCCTCGGCTTCGTGATGATCCAGGCGCAGGCCCGGGTTCAGACCGATGTCGTCTTCGCGGCTCTCATTCTTTTGATGGCGCTCGCCCTTCTCCTTCGCGCAGCGGCCGACCGGGCCGCCATCTGGATCGCCCCCTGGGCCATCGACACCAATCAACCTCTCGGAGACCGACGATGAACAGACAAACCCTTCTCGCCTCAGCACTCGTGCTGACGACCGTCGCCGCCTCGCAGGCGCAGGAGCGTACCGAGCTCACCGTCCTTCTCGACTGGTTCGTCAATCCCGACCACGCCCCGCTCATCGTTGCCGAGCAGAAGGGCTGGTTCGCGGACGCTGGCCTCGACGTCACGCTCATCCCCCCGTCCGATCCCTCTGCCCCGCCTCGCCTCGTCGCGGCCGGTCGGGGCGACATCGCCGTGTCCTATCAGCCCAACCTCTATCTGCAGGCAGCAGAAGGCTTGCCGCTGACCTGGGTCGGAACGCTCGTCGAGACGCCCCTCAACAGTCTCGTCGTTCTCGAAGACGGCGCCATAGATTCCATCGCGGACCTTGAGGGCAAGACGGTCGGCTTCTCCGTCGGCGGCTTCGAGGATGTGTTGCTGTCGCGCATGCTCGCCGAAGCGGACCTCACGCTGGACGACGTCACGCTCGTCAACGTCAACTTCAGCCTTTCGCCATCTCTCATCACCGGCCGGGTCGATGCCGTCATCGGAGCGTTCCGCAACTTCGAGCTCAACCAGCTCGACATCGAAGAACGGCCCGGGCTCGCCTTCTATCCCGAAGAGCATGGCGTGCCGGCCTATGACGAGCTGATCTACATCACCCATACCGACCGCGCGGACGACGAAGCCGTCGCGACCTTTCTCGACGTTGCGGAGCGGGGTGCGATCTGGATGACGAACCATCCCGACGAGGCGCTCGACATCTTCCTGGAAGCGCATCCCGACCTCGATAACGCGCTCAACCGCCGGGCGTTCGCCGACACCCTGCCGCGCTTCGCCAAACGGGTCCGCGCGCTCGACGAGGGGCGCTACGCCAGGTTCGCGGCGTTCGTCGAAGAGTCCGGCCTCGTCGAGAGCGCGCTGCCGCCGTTGCAGACCTACGTGTCCGGGCTCGATTGACGCGGCTACGGCGTCGGTTCAAAACGGCGCCGTGTCCCGCAGCGCGCTTGCCGGCGGGGCGCTCATCACCCGAGTCGCCCGTGACCCTCTATCTGCCGATCGCCGAACTGCCGATCAACGTCTTCCTGATCTTCGGGATGGGGCTGGCGGTCGGGATCATTTCAGGAATGTTCGGCGTCGGCGGCGGCTTTCTGATGACGCCGCTCCTCATCTTTTCCGGCATCGCCCCGGCCATCGCCGTCGCGACGATGACGGCGCAGGTCACGGCCGCGTCCTTCTCCGGCGCACTCACCTATTACAGGCGAGGCGCGCTCGATCTGAAGCTGGGCTTCGTACTGACTGCGGGAGGGTTGATGGGCGCCGCGCTCGGCGTGGCGGCCTTCGACCTCTTGCAACGTTTGGGCCAACTCGACGTCGTGATCGCGCTGGCCTACGTCTTCTTCCTCGGCACCGTTGGCAGCCTGATGTTCTGGGAGAGCATCGGCGCCCTCCTTCGTGCGCGGAAGGGCCACCGTCCGAATACGCGCAAGCCCGGCCAGCACAGCTGGGTGCACGGCCTGCCCTTCAAGATGCGCTTTCCGCGCTCGCGCATCTACCTCTCGATCTTTCCCGTCCTCGGCCTCGGCGCCGGCATCGGCTTCCTCGGTGCCGTGCTCGGTATCGGCGGCGGGTTCATGCTCGTGCCAGCGCTCATCTATCTTCTGCGTGTCCCGGCAAACGTCGTCGTAGGCACGTCGCTGATGCAGATCGTGTTGGTGATGGCGGGCGCGGCCCTGATGCATGCGATCACGAATGGCGGCGTCGATGTGGTCCTGGCCCTCGTTCTGATGATCGGCGGGACCATCGGCGCCCAATTGGGAGCCACGCTCGGCGCCCAGCTCAAGGCCGAGCATCTGCGCGTGCTTCTCGCGCTTCTCGTTCTCGGCGTCGGCCTGCGCTTCGCGGTCGATCTGATCGCCACTCCGGAGGCGCCCTACTCCATCGAGCTGGATCGACGGTCGTGATCCGTTGGCTTTTCAGCGCGCTGGTCCTTCTCGGTCTCGGCACGGCCTCGCCGACACCGGCCACGGCCGAAACCCTCATCGTCACGCTTTCGCGCCCGACGATCGCCGTGCGCTCCAACTTCACGGGTTCGCAGATCGTCGTCTTCGGCGGTATCGAGCGCGACGGCATGACGATCGCGCGACGCGGCTACGATATCGTCGCGGTCGTGCGCGGCCCGGCCCTCGACACGACGGTCCGCCGCAAGGACCGCGTCATGGGCCTCTGGATCAACCGCGGCTCCGAGCGGCACGAAGCTCTGCCCGGCTACTACGCCGTCCTGTCCAACCGGCCGCTCGATGACATCGCCAGCGAAAAACTGCGCCGATCCCTGACCATCGGCGCGGCGACGCTCGTCAATCCAGCCGCGTCGAGCGATAGTGAACCCGTTCCACCGACGCTCTATGGTCGCGCCCTTCTCGAAACGCGTGAGGCCGAACGGCTTTACGTCGAGATCGACAAGGGTGTGAGTTTTCTTGGCCGCGCCATGTTCAGAGGTACCGCGATCCTGCCGGCCAGCGTGCCGATCGGAACCTACACGGTGGACGTCCATCTCTTCTCGGGGGGCGCGCTGCTGACGAGCGAGTCGGCGGAGTTTCTCCTGCGCAAGGAAGGCTTCGAGCAGATCGTGACCTCGGTCGCCCGCGAGCAGCCCGTCCTCTACGGTCTCAGCACCATCGCGCTTGCTTTCTTCACCGGCTGGCTCGGCAGCGTGATCTTCAGGCGAGACTGACCATGCCGACCCCTCTCACCCGCGAAGACGATATGCCGGTGCCAGCGCTCGCCCTCGGCGCCGCCGGCCTGCTGCCCTTCATCTTCGGCGCGGTCGCCATCATCGTTGCGCCATCGCTCGACAGCGCATCGCTGCCGGATGCAACCTATTTCGCGCGGGTATTGATGGCGTATGGTGCCGTCATTCTCTCGTTTCTCGGCGGCGTGCGCTGGGGAGCGGCCATTCTCGTCGAGCGCGACGGCGAGGCACCACGCAGCGTGGAAGACGCGAACGCACTGACGGCCGAACTCGTCATCGCAATCCTGCCATCGCTTATCGCTTGGGGATCGCTCCTCATGCCACCGCCACTGGGTTTGGCACTCCTGGCGATCAGCTTCGTCGTCATGGGCATCATCGACCAGATCGCCTCCGGCGCCGGGCGTCTGCCGCGCTGGTATGGCCGGCTTCGGATCTGGCTGTCGATCGGCGCTACGACGAGCATCATGACGGGCCTGGTCGCCTACGTCTTCGCCTGAGAGCGGTTCCTGCAAACATCCATGCGACCTACGGCTCCTCCTCAACCCAGGGCATCGACCCGAGGATCCAGAGCGCCGACCCTCTGCTTCATTCGGAGGCGAACCGCCGCATCTCATGCGATCGACCGAGCCGTCGGATATAGGTTTGATCCCTTGCGCCCTGGACCCTCTAGCCGTGCTTGGGAATGACGGCTGGGGGTTTGGTCGCCTACCCACCAAGCTTTGCCGAAGCCACTCTACCGTCACTGCCCGAACGAAAAACGCCCCCGGCCGGCAGGCCGAGGGCGCGTTCTATCGATCGCTATGGCGGGAGAGGTTACTCCTCCTCGCCCTTCGCATCGTCGGCGGCAGCATCGTCGGCGGCAGCCTCTTCAGCCGGAGCGGCGTCCGCAGCCGGTGCATCCTCGGTCGTGTCCTGCGCCTGCAGGGCAGCGCCGAGAATGTCGCCGAGGGAAGCGCCGGAATCGGTGGAACCGAACTGCGCGATGGCTTCCTGCTCCTCGGCCTTCTCGAGCGCCTTGATCGACACGGAGACGCGGCGCGTCTTCTTGTCGAACTGGGTGACGCGGGCATCGATCCGGTCGCCTTTGGCGAAGCGCTCGGGCCGCTGATCGGCACGCTCGACCGCAAGGTCGGAGCGGCGGATGAAGGCCGTGAGCTCGGTGTCGCCGACCTTCACTTCGAGGCCGCCATCCTTCACCTCGAGAACCTCGCAGGTGACGATCTGGTTGCGGCGCACGTCGCCGGCCTCGGCGGCCTGCACGAACGGATCACCGCCCAGCTGCTTGATGCCGAGAGAGATGCGCTCGCGCTCCGCATCGACCTCGAGGACCTGCGCGCGGACGATGTCGCCCTTCGAGTAGTCCTCGATGACCTCTTCGCCCTGCTTGTTCCAGTCGAGATCGGAGAGATGGACCATGCCGTCGATCTCGCCTTCCAAACCGATGAAGAGACCAAACTCGGTCTTGTTCTTGACCTCGCCCTCGACCTCGGTGCCGACCGGATGCTGAGCCGCGAACGTCTCCCACGGATTGCCCTCGGCCTGCTTGAGACCGAGCGAGATGCGACGCTTGACGTTGTCGACCTCGAGGATGACGACCTCGACTTCCTGAGAGGTCGAGACGATCTTCGACGGGTGGACGTTCTTCTTCGTCCAGCTCATCTCGGAGACGTGGATGAGGCCTTCGATGCCCGGCTCCAGCTCCACGAAGGCGCCGTAGTCGGTCACGTTGGTGACGCGGCCGGTGAACTTGCCGTCCTCGGGGTACTTCGCCGCGGCACCGTCCCAGGGGTCGGACTGCAGCTGCTTCATGCCGAGCGAGATACGCTGCGTTTCGGGGTTCACCTTGATGATCTGGACCTTGACGGTCTCGCCGATCGTCAGGACCTCGCTTGGGTGACCCACGCGGCGCCATGCGATGTCGGTCACGTGCAGCAAGCCATCGATGCCGCCCAGATCGACGAACGCACCGTAGTCGGTGATGTTCTTGACGACGCCGTCGATGATCTGGCCCTCGGCGAGGTTCGCCACGAGCTCGGAGCGCTGCTCGGCACGGCTCTCTTCGAGAATGGCACGGCGCGAGACGACGATGTTGCCGCGACGCTTGTCCATCTTGAGGATCTGAAAGGGCTCGGGGCTACCCAGCAGGGGCTCGATATCGCGCACCGGGCGCACATCGACCTGGGAGCGCGGCAGGAACGCCACGGCGCCATCGAGGTCGACCGTGTAGCCACCCTTGACCTGGTTGAAGATCTTGCCGGTGACCTTCTCGCCCTTGTCGAAGAACTTCTCGAGCCGGATCCAAGCCTCCTCGCGGCGGGCTTTCTCGCGCGACAGCATGGCCTCGCCAAGCGCATTCTCGACGCGCTCCAGATAGACCTCGACGGTGTCGCCGACTTCCGGCGCCTTCTCGTCTTCGCCGCCGGTGAATTCACGGATCGGAATGCGGCCTTCGGTCTTGAGGCCCACGTCGATGACCGCCTGATCCTTCTCGATCGCGACGACCTTGCCCTCGACGACCGAACCCTCGTTGAGGTTGCCGAACTCGAGGCTCTCGTCGAGCATCGCGGCGAAGTCGTCCAGCGCGGCCTGGCTGCTGGTGTTCTCGATAAATGTCATGTGTTGTCTTGTCCTTGGCGTCGGCGGCTTTCGTGGGATTGCCCGTGCGCTGCATCGCGGACCGCCGCCGCTCTCGTCGCCGAGGGCAGGCCGACACCATCTCTGGCGGTCGCGAACGGATCACCGAACGGGGTTCCGACGCCGCTTCCGCAACGGAAACGACAAAAGCAGCTTGAGCAGAACGATCGCCGAACGCCTGTCAGCGCTCGCGCGTTACGATCCCCAAAGCCGCTTGGAACGCCGCCTCTATACTCAAATCGGTCGTGTCTAGCAAGACCGCATCATCCGCTTTCCGTAGCGGAGCCGAAGCCCGCGCCTCGTCGCGCGCGTCACGCCTCAGAATGTCGTCGAGCACCTCACGATCCGTGACGTCGTGCCCCTTGCTGCGCATCTCGGACGCGCGGCGGGCGGCGCGTATCTCGGGCGAGGCCGTGACGAAGAGCTTGGCGTCGGCTTGCGGGCAGACGACGGTGGCGATGTCGCGCCCGTCGAGCACGGCGCCCGGCGCCACGGCCGCGAAACGGCGCTGCCAGCCGAGGAGCGCTTCGCGCACGCCCGGGTGGGCCGAGACGATCGATGCAGCCTCCCCGACGCCCGGATCACGCAACGCGGGATCATCAAGTTGTGCGGCGTCGAGACTGTCCGCCACGCGCGAGGCCGACGCGCCGTCATCTGGGGAGATGCCGTCCTTAAGGCAGGCCAGGGCAACGGCGCGATAGATCGAGCCGGTGTCGAGATAGCGCAGGCCGAGCTGCGCCGCGATCTGGCGCGCAAGGGTGCCCTTGCCGGAGGCTGCCGGCCCGTCGATCGCGACGATCACGATGCCACCTCTATGGCGCCGCCCAGCCCGTTCATCAGCCCGACGAACTCCGGAAAGCTCGTCGCGATCGGCGCGGCGTCGTCGACGGTGACCGGTGCATCCGACACGAGGCCGAGCGTCAGGAAGGCCATCGCGATCCGGTGGTCGAGATGCGTGACGACCATGCCGCCGCCCGGCGTGTTCGCGCCGGTGACCGTCAGCGAACTCTCCCCCTCTTCGCAGTCGATGCCGTTGGCACGCAGACCCGCGACGACGGCGGAGAGACGGTCGCTTTCCTTGACGCGCAACTCCTCCAAGCCGGTCATCCGGGTCACGCCCTCGGCGCAGGCGGCGGCAATGGCGAGGACAGGATACTCGTCGATCATCGACGGCGCCCGCTCGGCCGGCACGTCGATGCCACGCAATTCGCTCGCGCGAACGCGAATGTCGCCGACCTCCTCGCCGCCTGTCTCCCGCCGGTTCTCGACAGTGATATCACCGCCCATTTCGATCAGCGTGGTCATGAGGCCGGTGCGCGTCTCGTTCAGCATCACGCCCTCCAGCGTGATATCGGAGCCGGGCGTGATGAGCGCGGCGACTATCGGGAAGCCGGCGGATGAGGGGTCGGCGGGAACGTCGATGTGCTGGGGCGTCAGCGTCGGCTGGCCGTGGAGGTGGATGACGCGCCCACCCTTCCCATCGGGCTCGATCTCGAGGGTGGCGCCGAAACCGTGCAGCATCCGCTCGGTATGGTCGCGAACGGGGATCGGCTCGCGGACGGTCGTGATGCCGGGTGCGTTGAGGCCGGCGAGGAGGACGGCGGACTTCACCTGCGCGGAGGGCATGGGCAGCGTGTAGTCGATCGGCGCCGCCGTCTCCGCCCCGCGAATGGTGAGCGGGAGACGCCCCCCCTTTCGCGAGATCGCTTCCGCGCCCATCAATCGTAGGGGGTCGAGTACCCGTCCCATGGGACGGCCCGAGAGGGACGCATCGCCGACGAAGGTCGCCGCGATCGGATGCCCCGCGACGAGCCCCATGCAGAGCCGCACGCCCGTGCCGGCATTGCCGTAGTCGATCACGCCCTCCGGCTCCTGCAACGCCCCGAGGCCGACGCCGTGGACGTGCCAGGTCCCGTCGTCATCACGTGTGATCGTCGCGCCCATGGCCTGCATCGCGGCGGCCGTGGCCAGTACGTCTTCGCCTTCGAGGAGGCCACGCACCGTCGTCTCGCCCACCGCCAGCGCCCCGAAGAGAAGTGCGCGGTGCGAAATCGACTTGTCACCCGGCAGGCGGACGCGACCGCGTAGCGCTCCGGAGCGGCGGGATGTGGCGGTTCGAGGGGTAGCGTGGGCGCTCATGATGTCACGTATTGCGAGAGGGGACCGGGCGGGCGCGCCATAGCACGGCTCGGCCACGCCATACCACCGTTCCGTCACGCATTGCCGCGATAGGCCGCTGCCCGATGCAACCGCCGAGGTCGGCTTAAATCGACGCGCTGCTTTACACCGCCGCAGTCGCCCCGTAAGGGGTCGCGACCTTCAAGACTTCGATGGACGAACGAGCATGGCAAGACCGGAACTCGGCACCAAGCGCGTGTGCCTGAACTGCAGCACCAAATTCTACGACCTTGGCCGCATGCCTGCGCCATGCCCGAACTGCGGCACGATGTTCGAGATCGTGGAGGCACCGGCCGCCAAGGAGGTTCCCAAGAAGGTCGTCGAGCCCACCAAGCCGAAGCCCGACGAGGAAGAGGACGAGGGCGAGATCGCCGCCGAGGATGCAGACCTCGTCTCGCTGGAAGAGGCCGAGGAAGACGACACCGATGCGGCCGACGATACGACGACCGCGCTCATCGAGGACGACGACGACGACGTGACGGCGCTCGTGGAGACGGCCGACGACGACGACGACGACAGCTGACGGCGGCAAAGGACGGCCTTCGCGCGAATGCGGACGACGGCTGCTTTTTTGGGGTTGCGCACCCGATCGGCGCCGACTAGCTTCCGCCCTCGCCGACAGAGCCCAAACCGTCGGCGAGCGAGAGACGAGTGGGGCCATAGCTCAGTTGGGAGAGCGCTTGCATGGCATGCAAGAGGTCAGGGGTTCGACTCCCCTTGGCTCCACCATCTCTCACCCTTTCACGATTTCATTGATCTCCAGCAGGTTCATGGCGGGATCGTAGACGTAGACGTGCCGCATATGCGGTATCGCGAAGGTCGGCGCGTAGGAAAACGCGATGCCGGCCGCCTTTAGCCGCTCCATTACAGCATCGAGATCGTCGACCTGAATGGCGACGTGCCCGCCGATCGACGGGTTGTGATCGAGCTCGTTCAGGCGGGCGAACTCGGGCTCCGGGCGAATGATATGGAGCCCGCTATTGGCGCCCTCGCTCGCGGTATCTGCTGGAAAGAGCGTCAGCTTCGCCGGATCGTTGGAGAGATGCCCAATCTGTTCCGATGGCGGAAAGGTCCACGTGTCCTCCATCAGACCGAGCACCTCCGCGTAGAACTTGGCCGACGCGCGCACGTCGGTTGCCGGCAGGTTGACGTGGTGGATCGACCAGCGGGTCGGCTTGTCGGTCATGGCATTATCCTTTGTTGCTTTGCCGGCAGTCCTCCACAGCGAAGACAGGCGCGCAAGACGATTGGGAAATGCGAGAACGAATCGGCTAGAATGACGGCACGATGCAGCGCAAGATCATCCATATCGACATGGACGCGTTCTACGCGTCGGTCGAGCAACGCGACGACCCTGCCCTGCGGGGCAAGCCGGTCGCGGTCGGGGGATCGAAGGCGCGCGGCGTCGTGGCGGCGGCCAGCTACGAGGCACGGACCTACGGCGTGCGCTCGGCCATGCCGTCCGTCACCGCAAAACGCAAATGCCCGGACCTGATCTTCGTCAGCCCGCGCTTCGAGGTCTACAAGACGGTCAGCCAGCAGATCCGCACGGTCTTCGCGCAGTACACCGATCTTATCGAGCCACTGTCGCTCGACGAAGCCTATCTCGACGTCTCGCACCACGGCAGCTCGAAGCTGGCGACCGACATCGCGCGTGAAATCAAGGTCGGCATTCGCGAGGCGACGGGGCTGAACGCGTCGGCCGGTGTCTCCTACAACAAGTTCCTCGCGAAGCTCGCGTCCGACTACGACAAGCCGGACGGCCTCTTCGTCATCACGCCGAAGACGGGGCCGGCCTTTGTGGAGAGGCTGAAGATCGGCGACTTCCACGGCGTCGGCCCCGCGACGGAGGCGAAGATGCACCGGCTCGGCATTCGCACCGGGGCGGACCTTCGCGCGAAGCCCCGCGAATTCCTCGACGCGAACTTTCGCTCGTCCGGCCCCTACTATTACGGCATCGCGCGCGGCATCGACGAGCGCCCCGTCCGCGCCAACCGCATCCGCAAGTCGATCGGCGCCGAGCGGACGTTCTCCGCAGACCTGACCGAGATCGAGGCCGCGCGAGAGGCTCTGACCCCGATCATCGAGAAAGTGGCGGAGCGCGCCGGCCTTGACGGGCGGCCCGGCCGCACCGTCACGCTGAAGGTCAAGTACGCCGACTTCGAGCAAATCACCCGGCGAACGACGCTGCCCCGCCCCGTTACCGACGCGCCCGACATTCGCACGGCCATCGACGCGCTGCTTGCCCCGCTCTTCCCTTCCCGAAAGGGCGTCCGCCTCCTCGGCGCCACGCTATCGGGCTTCGAGGAACGGCAGACCGAGCTGGCAGCGGAAAACGAGACGGCGCAACTCGATTGGCTCGAAGCGCTCGACGCCGCCTGACCAGGGAGCCTGATGTGACGCGCTATTTGGCCGGCTCCAGCGACACGAGACGCCCGCCCTCGCCGTCCTCGAGCACCCAGATACGGCCGTCCGGCCCCTGCTCGATCTCGCGGATGCGTTGGCTCCAGCTGTAGCGCTCCGCCTCCTCCGCCGCATCGCCGAGGACGACGCGGATGACCGCCTCGCTGCTCAGCCCGCCGAGAATTGCCTGCCCCTGCCAGTCGGCGAAGACGTCGCCATCATAGATGACGAAGCCGGCCGGCGAGATGCTCGGCACCCAGGAGATGGCGGGCGCGTCGAACGACGTGTCCGTCGCGTGGTCGGGAATGGGGAGTCCGGAATAGTGCCGACCGTCGGACACGCGGGGCCAGCCGTAATTGTTGGCGGGCTCGATCCGGTTGATCTCGTCGCCCCCGCGCGGCCCCATCTCGTGCGACCACAGCTGGCCGGATGCGTCGAAATGGATGCCGAGCGGGTTCCGGTGCCCTATCGACCAAAACTGCTCGCTGATCCCGCCATCGTCCGCGAACGGGTTGCCGTCCGGCACGCTGCCATCGTCCGTCAGGCGGATGATCTTGCCGAGGTTGACTTCCATCTCCTGCGCGGGGTCGAGCTTCTGGCGATCGCCCGAGGTGATGAAGAGGTGGCCGTCCGGTGCGAACGCGATTCGGTGGCTGTAGTGGCCGTTGCCGGTCACCTTTGGCGTCTGCTCCCAGATACGCTCGATATCGCTGAGTGAGCCATCGTCCGCCGTGAGGTCGAGCTTTGCGCGAATGACGACCGCGCCGGAAAGGGCGACGTCGCTCGCATCGCGCTCGACATAAGAGAGGTAGACGAGACCGTTCTCCGCATAGTCCGGGTGAAGGACGATGTCGCCCAGCCCGCCCTGGCCTTGCGGGATCACGGCCGGCACGCCGTCGATCTCACCGAGCTTGCTGCCATCGGCGGAGACGAGGACGAGGTTGCCGACCTTCTCCGATACGAGAAGGCGCCCGTCCGGCAGGAATGTCATCGCCCAGGGCTGCGCGAACCCGTCATAGGCCGTCAGGCGAAGCTCGGTTCCTGCACTGCCGGTGACGGAAAATGCCTCTTGCGCCTGTGCAAGCGAGAGCGGCGCCGTGATGGCGATGGTGAGGGCGAGGAGGGACGTGGAGCGTTTCATCGAGCGATCCTTCGTGACGCGGGGCTTACGAGGAGAGCTAGGAGGGTCTCGCCCGAGAACAACGGTAGGCCGGTGGGCCACGATGTCTCACTCCACCCGTGTGGCCGCCTCGACAAGCCGGGCAAGGTCCGCCGTCGTGTCGACGTCGCCCATTTCCTCGGCCCGACCTTCGATCACGTCGACCTGCGTCGCCCGATCGAAGACCGGCTTCGCACCCTGGTCGCCATCGAGGGCGCGCAGGTAAGGCAGCAGATGCGGCCCGAAGACCGTCGGTGGCTGGCGGCGATCTTCGAACAGCGTCGTCGCCGCTGCGCCCGGCCCAGCCGACTGCCTTCGCCGCAGGAGGGTACGGAGGTGCGCGGGCGAGATCAGCGGCATATCGGCGAGGCAGACGAGGACCGCACGGCCCTCACCTGCCACGCCGGCACCCACCGCCAGGGACGATCCCATGCCCCGCACCGGCTCCGGATTGACCACGGCGCGAAAGCCCTCCGCCGCCACCATATCGGCGAGCTCATCGTCACCCGCTGGCACGACGCAGAGATGCTCCGCCGCTTTAACGGCCCGCAGGCGTCGTGCGGTCGCGGCAAGAAGCGGAATGCCGCCAAACGCCGCGTGGAGCTTCGGTCCGGCGTCGAAGCGGCGCGAAAGACCTGCGGCGAGGAGTAGGATGGCCACGTCGTCTTCGCCGCTCGCGGTGTCGCTCGCCATGTCCGTCATCCCTTCCGTGCTTCGCCTGAAGCGATGTCGATCGCCGTCAGAGCCCATAGGGGAACTCTGCGGCGGAGGGTTGGCGAGGCGGTTCGGCCGATCCGCGAGGCGCCAAACGCAGCCGATGCCGGCAGCATCGGCGAGGATTGGCAACGACGCGGGCGGTCGAACCGACCGTCAAACCAACCGACGGAGTTTTGGTGCGGGCACTCAGCGGCTGTCGATCCCAACATCCATCTAGTCCTCGGCGTCTCTGCGTCCTACGCTCGCACGAAACGGAGGATTCGCGTCCATGCATGTCTTGATCATCGGAGCTGCCGGAATGATCGGCGCCAAGCTCGCTCGCCGGTTGGCCGACGAGGCCACCGTCGCCGGCAAGGCGATCGAGCGTATGACGCTCGTCGACGTCGTCGCCCCCACGACCCCGACGCCGGGTGCGATCGATATCCGAGCGGACGCTGTCGATCTGACCGACGAGGGCGCGGCCGAGAAGCTGATTGCCGATCGGCCCGACGTCATCTTCCACCTCGCCGCCATCGTATCCGGCGAAGCCGAAGCCGATTTCGACAAGGGCTACCGTATCAACCTCGACGGCACGCGCGACCTCTTCGACGCCATCCGGATGGCGCATGACGCTGACGGCTACTGCCCGCGCGTCGTCTTCGCCTCATCGATCGCCGTATTCGGCGCGCCCTTCCCCGACACGATCCCCGACGCCTTCAACCTGACACCGCTCACCTCCTACGGGACCCAAAAGGCCATATCGGAACTGCTGCTGGCCGACTACACGCGGCGCGGGTTCATGGATGGCATCGGCATCCGTCTCCCCACCATCACCATCCGCCCCGGCAAGCCGAACCTCGCCGCGTCGAGCTTCTTCTCCAACATCCTGCGCGAGCCGATCAACGGGCAGGAGGCGGTGCTGCCGGTTCCGGAGAGCGTTCGCCACTGGTTCGCCAGCCCGCGCAGCGCCGTCGCGTTCTTCGTACACGCCGCAGGGCTCGATGGGGAGGCCGTCGGCCCGCATCGCAATCTCGACATGCCCGGCCTTTCGGCGACGGTGGGCGAGGAGATAGCAGCGCTGGAGCGTGTCATCGGACCCGAAGCCACGGCGCTCATCCGGCGCGAGCCGAACGAGACGATCATGAACATCGTGAAGAACTGGGCGCCCGGCTTCGTTGCGACCCGAGCACGCGAACTCGGTTTCACCGCAGAGACCACGTTCGACGAGATCATCCGCGTCTATCTCGAAGACGAGATGGGCGACACGGCGGGGTCGGCCTGATGCGGCTTGGTTGTATCGGAGACGACTTCACGGGTTCGTCCGACCTCGCCAACACGCTGGCCAACCGGGCCGAGCGCGGCCTACGGACGGTCCAGTATTCCGGCGTCCCGTCCGAGCCTGCCGCGCCCGATGTAGAGGCCGGTATCGTCGCGCTGAAGTCGCGTACCATTCCAGTCGCCGACGCCGTCTCGCAGTCGCTCGCCGCCCTCGAATGGTTGCGGGCGCAGGGCTGCCAACAGATCTTCTTCAAGTACTGCTCGACATTCGACTCGACACCAGAGGGCAATATCGGTCCCGTCATCGATGCGCTGATGGAGGTGCTGGCCACCGATCGGACGATCGTCTGCCCGGCCTTTCCGGCGACGGGGCGAAGCCTCTATCAGGGCCATCTCTTCGTGGGCGACCGGCTGCTCAGCGAAAGCGGCATGGAGAACCACCCGCTGACCCCGATGACCGATCCCGACATCCGTCGCTGGCTTGCACCGCAGACGAAGTCGAAGGTCGGACATGTGCCGGCACAGACCGTCGTCGCGGGGGCGGAAGCGCTTCGGGCCGGTATCGGGGGCGAAGTGGCGGCGGGTCGGCCCATCATCGTCGTCGATGCGATCAGGGACGAGGATCTCCTCATTATCGGCGAGGCGGTGCGCGGCATGCCGCTCATCACCGGCGGCTCCGGCATCGCGCTCGGACTGCCGGCCAACTTTCGCGATGCGTCCGACGATGCGGCCGCGTCTGACGACTGGACAGGCGATGACGGCCCGGCCGTCCTCCTCTCCGGCTCCTGCTCGAACATGACGCGGGCGCAGGTCGCCGCCCATAAGGCCTCGGGCGCTGCACGGGAGATCGATCCCGATGCGATCATGGCGGGCACGCTCGATGTCGATGCGCTTGCCGGCTGGGCGTTGGCACAGTCCGGTCCCGCGCTTCTCTATTCCTCCGCAGAGCCCGATGTCGTTCGCGTGGCGCAGGCGAAGCACGGCAGCGCGCTTGCGGGTGCGATCGAGGAGACGTTCGCCGCGCTCGCCAGATCACTCGTCGCCAACGGCGTGCGACGCCTCGTGGTGGCGGGCGGCGAGACGTCCGGTGCCGTGGTCGAAGGCCTGTCGCTGACGACGCTCGAGATCGGCCCCGAGATCGCGGCCGGCGTGCCGGCGCTGAAGGCGACCGGTCAACCGCTCTGGCTTACCTTGAAGTCCGGTAATTTCGGCGCAGAGACCTTCTTCGCCGACGCGATCCGCGTGCTCGGCGGCGAGGCGTGAGCGCCGAGGTCCGGCTGCGCGACGAAATGTGCGAGCTCTCGCGCTCCCTCTTCGAGCGCGGCCTCACCCACGGCGCGACCGGCAACGTCTCGGCCCGCACCGACGATGGCGGTCTGCTTGTCTCCCCGACAGGCGCCTCGTTCGGGCGGCTGGACCCGGCACGGCTCAGCCGGTTCGACGCGCAGGGACAACTCATCGGGGGCGACAAGCCGACCAAGGAGATGCCGCTTCATCAGGCCTTCTACGAAACACGCCGGGCGGCCGGAGCCGTCGTGCACCTCCACTCGACGCATTCGGTCGCCTGGTCGACGCTGCCCGATGTCGATCCCGACGACCTCCTGCCCCCGTTGACGGCCTACGCCGTCATGCGGCTCGGCAAGGTGATGCTGCTGCCGTTCTTCGTACCGGGGGACGCCGCCATGGGCGATGCGATCCGGGGGCTGGCCGGCCGTCGTAGCGCCGTTGTGCTGGCCCATCACGGCCCCGTCGTTGCGGGACGGGACATCGAGGCGACGGTCGCGGCTATCGAAGAATTGGAGGAGACGTCGAAGCTCGCCCTGCTCACCCGCGGCCTCTCGCCCCGCGTTCTCTCTCCCGATCAGATTCAGCGGGTCGTCACCACGTTCGATGTGGATTGGGATTAGCCGCGCTCGCCGATGGCCTGCCCCGCGGCATATCCGCTCGCCCAGGCCCACTGGAAATTGTAGCCGCCTAGCCAACCCGTAACGTCGACCGCTTCGCCGATGGCGTAGAGCCCGGGAACGCGGGCGGCCTCCATCGTTCGCGAAGAGAGCTCGGCCGTCGAGATGCCGCCGACCGTCACCTCCGCCTTCGCGAATCCTTCGGTCCCGTTCGGGTGAAAGGTCCAGTCGTGCAACGCGGTTTCGCTCGCGCGCAAGGCCGCATCCTTGATGCCGCCCAGCGGACCGGCGTAGCCAAGCCGTTGGACGAGCGCATCGGCGAGCCGTGCCGGCAGGTGCGCGCTGAGGGCCTGCGTCATCGTCGTGTTCGGCCGTTCGGCCTTGGCATCCAGAAGATGGTTGGCCGGCAGGTCGGGCAGAAAGTCGACGCCGATCGCTTCGCCATGTCGCCAATAGCTCGACGCTTGGAGGATGGCCGGACCGGACAGCCCCTTGTGCGTAAGCAGCATCGCCTCGCGAAACGCGGTCCGACCGACCCGCACGACAGCCTCCGCCGCCACACCCGAAAGTTCGCGGAAGAGCGCCTCCGTGCCCGGCAGCGTGAAGGGCACGAGCGCGGGGCGAGGTTCCACGATCTTGCAGCCGAACTGGCGCGCGAGTTCGTAAGCCAAACCCGTTGCGCCCATCTTCGGGATCGACGGCCCACCCGTCGCGATCACGAGGGCCGGGGCGCGATACGTCTTCCCGCCTGCCTGGACGGTGAACGTCGCGTCGGCGTGATCGACGGCATCGATAGCGGACTGAAGCTTTACCTCCACGCCGCCGGCTTCGCACTCGTCGAGCAGCATCTTCACGATCGCCTTGGCCGACCCGTCGCAAAAGAGCTGGCCGAGCGTCTTGTGGTGCCAGGCGATGCCGTGGCGCTCGACGAGATCGACGAAGTCCTGCGCCGTGTAGCGCTTGAGGGCGGATTTCGCGAAATGGGGGTTTCGGCTGAGGAAGCGGGAGGCGTCGGCGCCGGTATTGGTGAAATTGCACCGCCCGCCCCCGGAGATGAGGATCTTCTTGCCCGGTCGATCCGCATGGTCGAGGACGACCACCCGGCGGCCCATCTGACCGGCGGTGAAGGCGCAGAAGAGCCCCGCTCCGCCAGCACCGAGGACGATGGCGTCGAACTCAGACGGCCGCGTCACGCGGCGCTCCTTCGAGGCGCCAGGGCGGCGCGCGTTCGGTGACGAGCATCGCGACGAGGCTGGCTAGACCGAACAGTGCGAAACCCCCGACCAGCGGCGTGATTCCCCCCGAATAGAGACGCCCCACCAGCGTCCCCAGTGGAAGCGACATCAGCGTCGTGACGGCCCCGGTGATCGCGGCGCCAAGGCCGGCGATCGGCCCTAGTGGCCCCATCGCCAACGCGTTGAGATTGCCGAAGAGGAGACCGATGCATCCGAACGCCAAGAGTTGCCAAGCGACGAAGAGCGCGAAGCTCGGCACGCCGTCCGTCGCCAGCACGACGGCCAGGAAGGCGAGCGATGCGCCAGTCAGGACCATCAGGGCATAACCCGTCAGCACCCGCATGCCGAGTCGCATGACGAGCCGCGCGTTCACGATCGACGCCGCGCCGATCGCCAGCGCGACGATGCCGAAGTAGAGCGGGAAGAGCGTACCGACCTCATAGGTGGTCTGGTAGATCTGCTGCACCGAGCTGAGATAGCCGAGGAAGCCTCCAAATATGAAACCGGCGGCAATCGTGTAACCCACCGTGACGCGTTCGCCGATGACATGGCGGAAACCGTCCGCCAGCGTCCGAACGGTTACGGGTTTGCGTGCCCCGGGCGGTAGCGTTTCCGGTTGACGCAGCGCGAACCAGACCGATCCCGTCGCCGCCAGCATCAGCAGGACGCCGAACGTCGCCCGCCAGCCCGAGAGCGCGACCACCCCCTGCCCGATGGCCGGAGCGATGGCCGGCACGAGAATGAAGACGGCCATCACGATGGACATGATCCGTGCCATCGCGCGTCCCTCATAGCCATCGCGCACGATCGCGACGGTGACGATGCGCGGCGCGGCGGCCCCGAGCCCCTGCAGCACCCGGCCCACCAGCATCACCCAGAACTCCTCGGCGAACATCGAGAACAGGCATCCGACGATGAAGACGACATAGCCGACATAGATGACCGGCTTACGCCCGAACCTGTCCGATAGCGGCCCGGCGATGAGTTGCCCGGCCCCGAAGCCGATGAAGAGCGATGTGACGATGAACTGCGCGTCGTTCGCATCCGCCAGGCCGAGATCGCGGCCGATCTCGTCGAGCGCCGGCAGCATGATATCTGTCGAGAGCGCTACGATCGAAACCATAGACGCCATCAAGCCGACGAACTCGGGTACGCCGAGCGGCTTGGCTGGCGGGCGTTGGGGAGAGGACATTCTCTCCGGTAGGGGTAAATGCGGGGTCGGCGCAAGAGGCCGACAAGGTCGCGGACAGCAGAGGACCCGGGCGACTTCCTATCGAACCTGTGGAGACTTTCGTCTAAAGGCCATCGCGTCCTTCGCGATCTCCGTCCCGCAACGCTCGGGCACCGATCCGGGGATCCCACCTGACGAACGCTGCTCTTCGAGATCCGATGAACCTCTACAGGGCATGCCGTTCCGCAAAAAAGGCGGTTCAAGGTGCTGCCCGTTCGCCCCGGATGACATCTGCGTGTGAAGCCGCAAACCAGCCCGTACTCTTCTCGATCGACTTCGGTGGCACTTGGCGCGCGAATGCCTATCTGACAGCGAGTGAATCCAACGACAGGTCTTTTCGATGCTCGATACCAAGCGCCTTCTCGATCAGTTCCTCGGCACCGGCAGCAGTGGCGGCGGGCTCGCTCCTCGTAGCGGGCGCGAGAATGATTTGGCCGGGCTCCTGCAAGGCGCGCTCGGTGGGCGCGGGCTGGAGGGCATGATGCGCGGCGGGCTTGGCGGTGCACTAGGTGGCGCCGGCGGAGGCGGTCTCGGTGGTGCGCTGGGCGGTGGGCTCGGCAAAGGCGCCATCGCGGCTGGGCTTGCCGGTCTCCTCCTGAAGGGCGGGCGCAAACCGAAGAAGATGGTCGGATCGGCCGTCAAGATGGGCGGTCTGGCACTCGTGGCCGGCCTCGCCTACCGCGCCTATCAGGACTACCAGCAGTCGCAGGCCGGTGCGCCGAGGGCGGCCGCCCCAGCGTCGGCGGCGATCGCGCCGCCCTCCGACCCCGCCTTCCTGCCGCAGACCGCGCCGGCCGAGCAGGACCGCGCCCGCGTCATCCTGCGCGCCATGATCGCAGCGGCCAAGGCCGACGGCCATGTCGATGCCGAAGAGCAGACCAAACTCTTCGACGCGGTCGACATGCTCGATCTCGATAGCGACGACAAGGCATTCATGATGGACGAGCTGCGCGCGCCACTGGATGTCGCGGCGGTCGTGCGCGATGTGGAGGGCGTCGAGGCGGCGTCGGAAGTCTACCTCGCCTCGCGCATCGTCATCGCCGAGCCGGATGCCGCTGAGGTGGCCTATCTGCGCGATCTCGCCGGTCGCCTTGCTCTGCCGCAGGCTCTGGTCGCGCAGCTCGATGCACAGGTGGATGCGATGGAAGCCTAGCCCAGCCGGCCGAGAAGCCCATCTCGGACCCCACGGGCGATGTGGCGCGTTCGTACCCATCGCCGGTCGCCGAAGAGCGGGTAGAAGGCCGTATAGGCGAGGCTGCGGGTCAGGAAATAAAGCCGCCAGGCCTTCGGTAGCGAGGATCGCCGCGCAAGTACCAACGCATTGCGCACCCAGTAGTAGTTCCGCACCGGTCCGTGCTTCGGTGCGGTGATCGGGCCGATCCGAACCCGTCCCTCCCCGATCCTATGATCGATTACGACGTCGGCGACTTGGTAGCTTACATATCCAAGAGCCTGCGCGCGAAGGCCCCATTCGACGTCGACGAGGTCGATGAAGAGCGGCGCCTCCATTCCGCCGACGGCGTCCCACGCGTTCAATGCGATAAGCGCGCCGGACGCGATGACGAAGTCGGCTGGAGCGACTTCGAACTCGGCGAGGGGCGTGAATGCGCCCCTACCGATCCGCCAGCCGCGCGCCTGCCACGCGCCCGAATAGCGCTCGCTCGTCGCGTCGAAGTACACGGGTCCGACGGCACCGACTTTCGCGCCACTGGCTTCGACGGCATTTCTCGCCCGGCAGAGCGCGGTGACCGCGCCCGGCGGCAGGACCGTATCTTGATCGAGGAGCAGGACGGCCGTCGCACGCTGCCCGCGCGCGGCACCGACCCCGATATTCTGGGCGGCGGCCAAACCGACATTGTCCGCCAACGGCACGATGTCGAGGGCGGCATCGCGTCCGCCGAAGGTGCGCGAGGCCAGAGCCGTGACCGCCGCGGCTTCCATCGATCCGTTCTCGACGAGAACGAGACCGATCTGCTGAGTGGAGAGTGCGACGAACACCGCCTCGAGCCGGGCGATGTCCGGCTCGAAGGTTACGAGAACGGCGACGGTCGTCGCTGGATCGAATAGCGACGCAGGGCCAGCGTCCCGACCGTCGGGCTCGGCGTCTGTCGACCTCACGGGCGGGCTTCCTTGTACAAACCTGGCGAAGGCGATCTGTCTAGTCGGACATACCCGTCAGCACAAAGACTTCGCCAGTCGTCAGCTGCCTCATGAGGCGGAGGCGATCAGCGAGGCATTGCCACCGGCCGCCGTCGTATCCGTGCAGACATGGCGCTCGAGGATGCAAAACGAAGCGATATCCCGGCCCGTGAGGAGGGGAATGAGAGGCCCCGCGCGCGCTGCCAGCGCCATGCGATAGGCACCGCTGGTTTCCCTATCGCCCCAGAAGGCGATGGCTGCGACGCCCGACATGGCCGTCAACGTCTCAGGCGCGACGATGCCGACCAGCGCGCTCGCGGTAGCTGCCTCGTCGCTGACGAGAACGGCCGGACAGCCCGCCGCCATCGCGCCATGCGCCTGCGCCTTCGCATCCGCTTGCGATGGTCCAAGACACAGGACGACGCCTCTGGGGTGGGTCGACAGCACGTTCAGCTCCCCTGTCGGCCCGGGAAGGATGGTAGTGTCGAGGATCGTGTCACGCGCCTCCGGCAGCCCGTCGATCTTGGCCTGCAGGTCCTCAAGCGTGATAGGACGACCTGTAGGGCGGTGTCCGGGTTCGTAGTCCTGCCTGGCAAACCGCGCCACATAGTGCGGACCGCCAGCCTTCGGCCCGGTGCCCGACAGACCCTCACCGCCGAACGGCTGGCTCCCGACGATCGCGCCGATCTGGTTGCGGTTCACGTATGCGTTTCCGACCCGAATGCGCCGCGCGATCCGCTCGGCGCGGGCTGTGATCCGGGTGTGAAGCCCGAAAGTCAGGCCGTAGCCGCGAGCGTTGATGGCATCCACCACTCGGTCTATTCCGTCGGCCGGGAAGGTCGCGATGTGAAGAATCGGACCGAAGACCTCCTCGGCCATGTCTTCGATGCCCTGGACGCGCACGACCGAAGGACCGAAGCCGTAGCCCGGCCCGATGTCGGAGAGCCGCTTCAGCAACCGCCCCTGCGCGGCGGAGGCATCGACATAGGCTCGGAAAGCCTCGTGCGCACCCGCATCGATGACCGGCCCGACATCCGTCGACAGCATCCAGGGATCGCCTAGCCGCAGCGCATCCATCGCGCCGTAGAGCATTGTCGTCAGAGGCTCAAACACGTCCTCTTGAATGTAGAGGATCCGAAGGGCCGAGCAGCGTTGCCCGGCGGACTGAAAGGCCGAGGCGACGATGTCGCGAACGGCTTGCTCGGGCAACGCCGTCGAATCGACGATCATCGCGTTGAGCCCACCCGTCTCGGCGATGAGTGGCGCTGCGGGCGACGCGGAGGCCGCCATTGTGCGGTTGATAGCTTGCGCGGTCTGGGTGGAGCCCGTGAAGCAGACTCCGTCCAACCGGGCATCGCTCGTCAGCGCCGCGCCCACGACTTCGCCGGCGCCGGGCAGAAGCTGCAACGCGGAGCGCGGTACGCCCGCTTCGTGCAGCAGGCCTACTGCGAGAGCGGCGATGAGCGGCGTCTCCTCGGCCGGCTTCGCCAACACGGCATTGCCCGCGGCGAGCCCGGCGGCGACCTGTCCGGTGAAGATCGCGAGAGGAAAGTTCCACGGGCTGATCGAGACGAACCGACCGCATGGCGTCATGGGCCTCAGCCGTTCCGCCTCATCGGCATAGAAGCGCAGGAAGTCGACGGCTTCGCGCAGTTCGGCAATGGCATCCGCGACCGTCTTCCCGGCTTCCCGGGTCAGAAGGGCGAAAATCTCGCCGAACTCGACTTCGTAAAGGTCGGCGGCGGCCCGAAGGATGCCGGCGCGCTCGCTCTCCGATACATCCCACACGGCTGCAGCATCGTAGGCGAGATCGACGTGCTCGACGGTGGCGTTCTGCACCTCGCCTACGATGTCGGACGGGTCCGCCGGATTTGTCGCCGTGAGGGTTTCGCCGCCGATGCGATCAATGGCGAGAATTGGACCCGCCTTCCAACGCGTCGCTCGATAGGGCGTCCTAGCGGCATCGATAATGGCGAGATCGTTCGGGTCACTGAGATCGAAGCCGCGCGAGTTCCGGCGCGGCTCGAAGAGGTCGGCCGGGGCTGCGATGGCCCGTGCGGGCTCCAACGCGCTCTCGAACGGGTCGGCGACCACCGCTTCGGCCGGGACCGATTCGTCGACGACCTGATTGACGAAGGACGAGTTCGCGCCGTTCTCCAGCAGTCGCCGGACCAGATAGGCCAGAAGCTCGCGGTGCCGGCCGACGGGTGCGTAGATGCGGCAGCGGGTGCCGTATTTCTTCGCGACGTTGGCGTGCAGCGCTTCGCCCATTCCGTGCAGACGCTGGAACTCGAACGCGGCGGCCCGCCCGTCCGCGATGTCGAGGATCGCGGCGACGGTGTGGGCATTGTGGGTCGCGAATTGGGGGTAGATGCGATCCGTCTTGGCGAGCAGTTGTGCGGCGCACGCGATATAGGAGACGTCCGTCGCCGCCTTGCGGGTGAACACGGGGAAGCCCGGCAGGCCCTCCACTTGCGCGCGTTTGATCTCCGCATCCCAATAGGCGCCCTTCACCAGCCGCACCATGATGCGCCGATCGAGGTCCTCGGCAAGGGCATGCAGCCAATCGATGACGAAGGCGGCGCGCTTGCCGTAGCCCTGGACGACGACGCCGAATCCGTCCCAGCCTGCGAGGTCCGGCTCCGCGAGGACGGCGGCGATCACGTCGAGTGAGAGTTCGAGACGGTCGGCCTCTTCCGCGTCCACATTAAGCCCGATGCCGGCCGACTTAGCAGCTTCGGCGAGGCCGAGGACGCGCGGGACGAGTTCGGCCATCACCCTATCGCGCTGGCTCTCTTCATAGCGCGGGTGCAGCGCCGACAGCTTGATCGAGATGCCCGGGTTGTCGCGAATGTCGTCGGATGTCGCACGCACGGCGAGGGTGGCGATCGCATGTCGGTAGGAGGCGAGAAAGGCGTCGGCATCGGCCGCCGTCATCGCGGCTTCGCCCAACATATCGTAGGAATGGGTAAAGCCGTCGCGCTCCAGCTTCGCGGCCCGCTCGGCGGCCTCCTCGATCGACTGGCCTAGGACGAACTGGCGGCCCATCTCCCGCATGGCACGCGTGACGGCCTTGCGGATCACCGGCTCCCCGAGACGCCGCGCAGCGTTGCCGAGGAGGCTGCCCGCCTCGCTCTTCGCCAGCACACGACCTGTGAGAGCGAGGCCTAGGGTGGAGGCGTTGACGAGGGCCGAGGCAGAATGGCCGAAATGCGAGAGCCAGGCCCCGGGCGCGATCTTGTCCTCGATCAGGGCATCGACGGTCTCCGCATCCGGCACACGAAGCAGGGCCTCGGCGAGGCACATGAGGGCCAGGCCTTCGTCGGTGGAGAGGCCATACTCGGCGAGGAACACCTCCATCAACCCAGGCTCGCTCGCCTCCCGCAAGTCCGTCACGAACCGCGCCGCCTGGTGGCCAATGCGCGCACGGTCGGCAGACGAGAGATCTGCGCTCTTGATGAGCGAGCGGACGAGCGCATCCTCTGGCGCGCGAGTGTGATCCCGTATGCGCTCGCGAAGCGCGTCGAGGGTTGCGGGTTGATTGGCGGCGAACAGGCTCATCGGTCGTTCCCTCGGCAAGACTGCTGACAGCCTATCATTGTCGGCATGGGTCATTCGACCTATGACGGGTCGTTGACAGGCAATTTGGCTGAATCCAATGGGTGTATCCGGCGATGGCGCCGCAAGATCGATCGATCTCGACCCGTTCGACCGCCGCATCCTTGCGATTCTGGCCGTCGAGGGACGAGTGTCGGCCACGGCGCTGGCGGAGCGGATCGGCCTCAGCAAGACGCCGACGCAGGCGCGGCTGAAGCGATTGCAGGAGCGGGGCGTGATCCTCGGCTTTCGAGCCGTCGTGAACCACGCGCTACTCGATCGCGACCATGTCGCCTTCGCGGAGGTCAAGCTGACCGACACGCGGGAGGCAGCCCTGAGCGCCTTCAACGATGCGGTTGCCATGGTCCCCGAGATCGAGAGTTGTCACATGATCGCAGGGGCGTTCGACTATTTGTTGAAGGTCCGAACGCGCGACATCGCCGCTTACCGACGCGTGCTGGGCGAGCGCATCTCCGCGCTGCCGCACGTCGCCAGCACGTCGACCTATGTTGCGATGCAGACAGTGAAGGACGGATCTAGCTGACGTTGGGCAGCGTGCGGATCGCGTATTCGAGTTCGATCGTACGATCGGTGTGCGAGTCTTCGAGCCGGCAGCGGAACCGCGCGGCGGGCAGTATGGCACCGGTGACGGTCGGGACCGTGCCGCAAAGGACGGCGAGCGGGCCCGACGGGCCGACGGCCGTCGCGTCTCGCGCACCGGTCAGCAGTTCGTCGAGCGGGCGCATCTGCCCGAGAGTGCCATCCTGATAGAGCGTCCATTCACCCGTCGCGTTCGCGATCCAAGAGCGCAGGCGAAGGTCTTCCAGGCGATCGCATACGGATGCGTAAGTCCAGGCGTAGCGTGCGATCGGCTTTGCGCAGGCCTGCTTGGAGAGCGCGACGGAGTGGGCTTCGAGCGCGCGGTCGGTGTGGTCCGACGCAAGACCGATCAACAGACCGTCCGGGCCGTCGATCAGGAATGGCTCGGCTTCGCCGGAGGTTTCCTTGCCCACGACTTCGATAGACCCTGCTTGCATCAGGAGGCTCGTCGCCACACGGTAGTAGAGCGGCACCGTGCTCGGCGGCGCGACGCCGATGGCGGCGAGTTCGTCGATGTGGTGCCGTACGGCGCCGGCGTCACGCCCGGTCCAGCCCGCGACGACCGTGCTGGTGGGCGCGATGTCGATGGGCGTGTCGTCCAGGGCGAAGGTCAGTGTCATCGTCGGCTCCTCATCCGCCCAACCACAGGGCGAGACCCGGCACAGCTATCAGCGCGGCGGCCATCAGCAGCATCACGCCGACGAACGGCGCGGCGCCGACCATGACCTCGCTCATTCGCCCGGTCTTCCGCGCAGCCTGCACGACGTAGAGGTTGAGGCCGACGGGGGGCGTGATGAGCGCCATCTCGATGAGAAGGATGAGGAGGATCCCGAACCAGACCTTGTCATAGCCGAGCCCTGCGACGATCGGCACGACGATCGGGATCGTCGCGACCATTAGCGACAGCGTCTCGATGAAGAAGCCGAGAACGATATAGAGGCCCACGATAATCAGCAGCGTCGCGAGAGGGCTCATGTCGAGGCCGGTGAGAAGGCTCTGCAACTGACGACCGAGTCCGGCGGATGCGAGACAGTAGTTGAGGAAATAGGCCGCCGAGATGACGAGGATGATCATTGCGGTGATCCGCATCGTCCCCAACAGCGCCTCGACGACCCAGCCGAGCCGGATGCCGCTTTGCACCTGTGCGATCACGAAGGCCATCGCGACACCCAGGGCCGCGCTCTCCGTCGGCGTCGCCCAGCCGAGATAGATCGAGCCCACGACGACGAGGAAGAGAATGGCGATGGGAATGAGAGAGGAAAGACCTGAAATCCGCTCAGACCAGTCGGCCGTGCGTGTCGGCCCTCCGAGGCTGGGACGCCATTTGCAAAGGAGGACCGTGACGACCATGAAGCCGAGCGCCATCAGCAATCCGGGCACCAGGCCGGCAAGGAAGAGGCGTGGGATCGAGGTCTCGGTCAGGAAGCCGTACACGATGAGGTTGATCGACGGCGGGATCATGATGCCGAGCGTTCCACCGGCCGCGATAGCGCCGGAGAAGAGGCGAGGATCGTAGTTCAGCCGCTCGGCCTGCGGCATCGCTACGGTCGCCACCGTAGCCGCCGTCGCGACGGACGACCCGGAGGTCGCTGAGAAGAGCGTCGCAGTGCCGATATTCGCATGGATGAGGCCGCCGGGCAGCCAGGAAAGCCAAGCGTCGAGGGCCTTGTAGGTGCGCTCCGCAATCCCCGCGCGCACCAGCACTTCGCCCAAAAGGACGAAGAACGGGATTGCGATGAGGAGCGAGGCGTTCATCGCCGACCAGACGACCTGGCCAAGCCCACGAATGAGCGGGAAGGGCGACACGAAGACATCGATACCGATGCCGAGGACGAAGAGCACGACGCCCACCGGCAGCGACAGGGCGAGGAGCCCGAAAAGGGCGGCGGTCACACCGGCGATCACGAAACCGACTCCAACTCACCGCGAAGGCCGATGGCGCCCTCTGCCAGATCGCGCTGCCCGCGCACCATGAAGAGTGTACCGATGACGACGAGCGCGATGGCGCAAAGTGCGAACCACGTCCAGCCGAGAACCCAAACACCCTGCGGAATCCAGAGCGGCGTCTCTAACGGCGTGTTGGCGCGCGAGCCCCGATCGAGCGTCACGAGGAGGACGCGCCAGCCGTGCCACGCGACGAGCGTCGCGACGGCGGCGAGAGCGCCCATGGAAAGGATGTCGAGGCCCGCGCGCATCGGAGAGCCGAGCCGGCCGTGGAGGAGGTCGATCCGCACATGCGCACGCTCCAGCAGCGCGTAGGCGAAGCCCCAGGCGGCGATGCCCGCCATGACGTAGCCGGAGATCTCGTCCGTGCCGCCGAGAATGCCGCCCACCGTGCGCCGCAGCGTGACCTCGATGAGGATGAGGGCGGCCGTCCCAAGAAGGACGACGCCGCAGACGATAGCGATGCCGCGATTGATCCGGGCAAGGATGGAGACGGCGCGCCGGGCGCCGCCTCCGGTGTGCGTTGACACGCTACTGGACCTGAACGCCGACGGTCGCGCCGACGGTCTCGTTCCAGCGGGTCGCATAGGCTTCGCCAGCGCGCTCGGCCCAGTCAGGCAGCACCTGCTCCTTGAGGACCGTCTCGGCGCGCGCTGTGTCCGCCTCGGAGGGCTCGACCAACGTCATCGAGGCGGCTCGCCGGAGTTGCAGGTGCCGCTGCCCGTAAGGCAAGCGATGTCGTTGGCGAGCGCGTCGCCGGCCGCGTCCCAGGCGGGGCCTTCGAGGCCGGAGGCGATCTCGGAGGAAATGAGGGTCTGCGTCGCCTCCGGCAGCGAGTCCCACTTCTCCATGTTCATAGCCGTCACGACGGCGTCCCAGCCGCCGAGCGGCAGCGTCATCAGATGGGTCGAGCTCTCCCACCAGCCGGCGGAGTAGCCGGAGCCAGAGCCAGTGATGGCGCAGTCGATGACGCCGCGCTCCAACGCACCCGGAACCTCGGAGAAGGCGACGTTGACGCCCTCGGCACCGAGCGCCTCGAGGAAGAGGGTCGTCATACGGCCCGATCCGCGCACCTTCTTGCCGGCCAGATCGTCGAGGCTCGCGATCTCCGCGTTGCAGAAGACGACCTGCGGGGGGTAGGGCGCGATGGCCAGAAGCTTGGAGCCGAAGCGCTCGGCCATGATGTCTTCCACCATGGGCCGCGCCGCATCGACCATCATCCGCGCTTCGGCGGCGGAGGTCGCGACGAGCGGTACGTCGAGCCCTTCGAGCTCGGGCGCATCGCCGACCGTATAGTCGGCCACCGTCGCTCCGACGTCGAAGACGCCATCATCGAGGAGACGGAAGACATCGCCGCCGGCCACGCCCATCTGATCGAAGGTCGTGAGGTTGACGGTGATCGCACCGCCGGAAGCGGCCGGCAGGGTCTCGGTCCAGAACGGCGTCTCGAACTGCTTGTAGAGCGGAAGGCTCGACCAGGAGCCGACGACGGCGAGTTCGACGGGCTCGATGGTCTGTGCGATGGCAGGTGCCGACGCCGCGATGGCGGTGGTGGCGAGCAGGAGGGTAGCCAGTGTCTTCATCGTTCATTCTCCTCTGAGAGACGGTTGTCGGCCCGCTTCTTTGGCGGCGGGCTCTCTTGAAAAAGCGGTTCGGTCGGAAACGTCGTCAGGCCGGCGGCCTTCACGTCGCAGACCAGCATGTGGCCGGGCGCGTGCGTGATCGCGAAGGGGAGACGCGCCTGACGCAAGGCCATCTGGGGCGTGACCCCGCAGGCCCAGAAGACGAGGATGTCACCGGGCTCGATGACCGGCGGATCCCCGAACTCCGGCGCGGCGATATCGCGGATGCCGAGGGTCGCCGGATCGCCGATGTGGACAGGTGCGCCGTGTGCCAACGGTTGACGGTCGGAGAGGACGACGGCGCGGATCGCGGCTTCGGCCGGCATCGCGCGCAGCGTGACGACGAGGGCCCCGGAGAAGGGGCCGGACGGGCTCGTCTTGCGGTCGGTCACGTACATGGGCACGTTGCGGCCGGCTGCGATATGTCGGACAGGCAAGTCTTCGGCCAGCAGGCTCTCCTCGAAGGAGAACGAGCAGCCGAGCGCGAACGTGACGAGATCACCGCGCCAGAGATCGCGAATGTCCGTCATTTCATCGGCCTCTTCGCCATCGCGAAATATGCGGTAGCGCGGCACATCGGTGCGGATGTCGAGGTCGTGCGCGAGGGCGGGAAGCGACGGATCGCCCGGTTCGCTCACCCCGACGAGGGGGCAGGGTTTCGGATTGCGGGCGCAGAACCGAAAAAAGTCGTTCGCCGCATTCTCCGGAAGGATGACCAGATTTGCCTGCAGCATCCCAGGCGCGTGGCCGGACGTCTGACCGGTGAAGGCACCCGTCCGCGCGGCGGCGCGCAAAGCCATCGACGAGCCGAAGGCCGGCTCCTCGGACGGCAACGGGAGAGGTGCGGCCAGGGACATACCGCAACCCTCACCGTCACGTCCGATGCTGTCAAGAGATATTATTGGCGGTCCACCGATCTTCTGGAAGGATCAATCGAGGGCGGCGAAGGCGGCATCGACGTCCGCGCCGAAGTCTTGCACCCGGCACAGCGTGAACTCGAGCGGCGAAAGCTTCGCGTCCTCGTCGACGTCGAGTGCGACGATCCGTCCAGCCGCGACTGCGTCCGTGGCCATCGATCGGGGCAACGTCCCGATGCCGACACCGTCCGCGACGAGGTTCATCACGGTGGCGAGCGACGCGCTACCGTGGAGAAGAGGCACCGCGATATCGGGCCGTGCGAAGAGCCGCTCGACCTCGCGAAACGGCAACGTCTCCTTGGAGAATGTGACGACCGGATGAGCGGCGATGTCGGCCAGGCTTAGCCGTCCGCTTAGTCCGAGTGCCGGCGCCGCGTACCAGTCGAGATCAAACCGGCCGATCGCGCGCCCGATGGCCCTTGGCGGCATGAACTGCTTCATCAGCGCCGCGACATCGAGTTCATCCGCCACCAGCTTTTCGGCGAGGCGCGCGGATGTGTCGACGGCAAGCTCGATCCGAAGACCCGGCGCCGCGTCCTGCAGCGCTTTCATGATGGCAGCCATGCGGGTGTGGACGATCGTCTCCGCCACGCCTAGGCGCAGCGTGCCGTGGGAGCGATCCTTACCGGCGAAGCTCTCAGCGATCTGATCGCGCAGGGCGACGAGACGCTCGATCTCTTCGAGAAAGCGCCGCCCCTGCGAGGTCAGGCGGACCTGCCGCTTGGAGCGATCGAACAGGAGGACGCCGAGCTTGCGCTCCAGCGTCGCGATCCGGTTGGAGACCGCCGATTGAGAGAGATTCAGCGCCTGCGCGGCGGCCCTGAAGCCGCCGCTGCGCGCCACCTCGCGCATCATCTCCGCATCGCGTATTCCGAACATCGCCGGGTGATGGCAGGAACGCGGGGCGGAGGCAATGCGCGTCGGAGATCAGTCCGGCAGGTGCGGGATGATCTTGTCGAGCGTCGCTGGGTAGTCACGCACCCGCACGCCGCACGCATTGAAGATCGCGTTGGTGATCGCAGCGCCCGCGCCCGAGATGCCGAGTTCGCCGATGCCCTTGGCCTGGATCGGGTTGGCCGCATCGTCTCGCTCGTCGATGAACCGAACGTCGAGCTTGGGCACGTCGAGGTTCACCGGGATGTGGTACTCGGCGAGGTCGCCGTTGACCATGTGGCCGTCGCGGTGGTCGTGATGCAGCTCTTCGTGGAGCGCTGTTCCAATTCCCCAGATCATGCCGCCATAGGCCTGCGAACGAGCGGTTTGCTCGTTGAGAATGCGGCCCGCACCGAACGCGCCCAACATCCGCCGCACACGCGTCTCGCCGGTGACGGCGTTGACCGCAACCTCGGCGAAGTGCGCGCCGTAGCCGGCCTGCGAGAACTCCTTCATGGTCTTGCCCGGCTCGATATGGCCTTCTTCGGCCAGCGGTTCGTCGATGAGATCGGTGATCGGTTTGCGGTGGTTGCCGCCCGTGGCGACGCCGTCCTTCAGCGTCAGTTCGCCTCGATCGCAGCCGAGCGCACCGGCGAGCTTCGTCCGGATCGCCTCACAGGCAAGGTATACGGACGACCCGGCCGACTGCGCACCCCAGGAGCCGCCGGAGCCGGCGCTGGGCGGCAGATCGGTATCGCCGAGGCGAACCTCGACGGCATCGAACGGCAGGCCGAGCATCTCGGCCGTGATCTGGCCGAGGATCGTATAGGTGCCGGTGCCGATATCCGTCATGTCGGTCTCGACGAGCGCCGTTCCGTCTGTGCGGAGCGTCACGCGCGCCTTAGACGCGCCGAGGATGTTGCTTCGGGCGGCGGACGCGACACCCATGCCGATCCACCACTCGCCTTCACGTCTCGACGCCGGCGCCGCCTTGCGGTCCGACCATCCAAACGCCTCGGCACCTTCCCGCAGGCATTGCGCCAGCGCGTGGGCCGAGAAGGGTATGTCCTTCTCCGGATGACGCTCCGGCACGTTGCGCAGACGAAGTTCCACAGGGTCCAGACCCAGTTCATGCGCCAGCTCGTCCATCGCGTTCTCGAGCCCGAGCATGCCCACCGCCTCGCCCGGCGCCCGGACGGAGCCGGCACAAGTGAGGTTCACGCGCGCGATTTCGTGCACGTAGGCGCGGTTCTCGCCGGCATAGAGGAAGTGCGTGGCCTGCGCGACCGGCTCGGAGAACCCTTCGTCCTCGAGGTTGGAGACGCGCGCTTCGTGTGCAAGCGCGGTGATACGTCCGTCGGCATCGGCGCCGAGGCGCATGCGCTGCCGGGTCTCCGTCCGCCGCATCGTCGCCTCGAAGACCGTACGGCGGCTCATCACCACGCGCACAGGTCGACCGAGCGCCCTGGCCGCGAGAGCCGCCGTGACGCTTTCTTGCGAAAGGCCGAGCTTGGAGCCGAACCCGCCGCCGACGTAGGGCGCGAGAACCCGAACGTTCTTCTCGTCGATGCCGAGCGCATCGGCAATCTCAGCGCGGTTGTATTTCAGCATCTGGTAGGCGCCGTGAAGGGTGAGCTTGTCGCCGTCCCATTCGGCCAGCCCGGCATGAGGCTCCATCGGCGCGCTCGATTGCACGGGCGTCGTGTAGCGCACATCTACGCTCGCATGTGCCGCCGCCATGGCCGCATCGACGTCGCCCTGCTCGGTCTGCTTGCGGCGCGGACGCTCCGCTTCGGCCTGATCGGGGTCGAAGATGCCGTCGCCGTCGTCCTCATATTCGACGCGCAGGTTCATCGCCGCGTCACGCGCGGCCTCGAACGTCTCGGCGACGACAAGGGCGATGGGCTGGCCGAGATAGCTGATCTCGCCATCGGGCTGCACCGGCGCTGCGCCGGCTCCACCCTGTGCCGGGTTGCGGATGAAGTGTTTACCGGAGAAGACGCCGAGCACGCCCGGCATCGCGAGCGCAGCCGCCTCGTCGATCGCCTTCACGCGGCCCTTGGCGATGGAGGCGGGGACGAGAACGCCGGTCGCGAGGTTCGCCGCCGTGTATTCGGCCGCGTAGGTCGCGGTGCCGGAGACCTTGAGCGGTCCGTCCGGGCGGTTGACCGGCTTGCCCACGACGCCCTGCACCATATCGTCGAGCCGACGATCGGTAGCCGGCGCATCCATCTTCATGTGTCCGTCCTCGTAGGGATCGGACGCGAAGGGGTTGAGGCTTGAAAGATCCATCGATCAGGCTCCGGCTTGGCTGGCATCGCGCAGCACCGCAATCAGCGTGCGGCGGGTGAGCGGTATCTTGAAGTCGTTATGGCCATGGCCCTCGGCATCGGCGAGAAGCGCATCGGCCGCGCGCGCGAAAAGCGCGTCGGACGGCGCCTCACCCGTCAGCAGCATCTCCACGGCGTGTGGGCGCCATGGCTTCGGCGCAAGGCCGCCGAACGCGAGCGCGATGTGCGAGAACTTGCCGTTCTCCATCGTCGCAACCACCGCGATCGAGCACAGTGCAAACGCGTAGGAGGCACGGTCGCGCGCCTTTCTATAGGTCTGGAACGACCCGGAAACCGGCTTGGGCAGGAACACCGCCGTGATGAGATCGCCCGCGTCCAGCACCGTCTCGATATGCGGCGTGTCGCCTGGCAGAACGTGGAAGTCGGCGAGCGGCACCGTCCGGCGCGCACCGCCGACGCCCTCGATCTCGACGTCAGCCCCGAGTGCGAGCATGGCAACGGCCATGTCGGACGGGTGCGTCGCGATGCAATGCTCGGAGCCGCCCAGGATCGCGTGGATACGGTTCAGCCCTTCGAGGGCATCGCAGCCCGATCCCGGCTCGCGCTTGTTGCAGCGGGCGTTCGTGTCCTGAAAGTAGTAGCAACGGGTGCGCTGGAGGAGGTTGCCGCCGGTCGTCGCCTTGTTGCGAAGCTGGCCCGTGGCGCCGGAGAGCAGCGCGCGAGACAGAACCGCGTAGTCGCGCCGGACGGTCTCGTCGGCCGCAAGGTCAGAGTTGGTGACGAGCGCGCCGATGCGAAGCCCGCCCTCATCGGTCGGCGTGATGGCGCGCAGGTCGAGCCGCGTCACGTCGACTAGGGTGGCGGGCGTCTCGACCTGAAGCTTCATGAGGTCGAGGAGGTTTGTACCGCCGGCGATGATGGCGGCGCCTGCGGTGGCGGCGTTGCGCGTCGCGTCGGCCGTGGCCTCGGCGCGGGCGTAGGTAAAGGGTCTCATCGGCCGGCTCCTTTCCCGGACGCGGCGACTTCGCCGATTGCCTCGACGATGCCGTGATAGGCAGAACACCGGCAGAGATTGCCGCTCATCCGCTCCGAGATCTCCGCGCGGTTCAGCGCCCCCTGCCCGTCGAGGCTCTCAGACACGTAGGACGGCCAGCCTTTCTCGGCCTCGTCCAGCATCCCGGTCGCGGAGACGACTTGGCCCGGTGTGCAGTAGCCGCACTGGTAGCCATCATGCCGCACGAAGGCGTCCTGCAGCGGTGAGAGGGCACCCGGGCGCCCCAGCCCCTCGACCGTCGTGATCTCGTCGCCGTCATGCATGCAGGCCAGCGCGAGGCAGGCGTTGATCCGCCGGCCGTCCACGAGCACCGTGCAGGCGCCGCATTGGCCGTGGTCGCAGCCCTTCTTCGTACCCGTCAGATCGAGATGATGGCGTAGCGCGTCGAGCAGCGTCGTGCGCGGGTCGGCATCGACGACGTGTTGGCTTCCATTGACGGTCAGCGTGGTTCGAACGGTCGTGATATCGGCAGTCATGAGCTTTCCCGGTCGTCTTGCCGGACGGCTCCGGCAACCTTGAACCGCGATATGGCGCGCTCGCGAGACCCGTCTATGGGTAGGGCGCGAATTGAGGGAGGTTTTCTCTGGTGCGCTACGTCCTATAGATCGTCGGCCCCTCCCTTCGGACCGGACGCCGCCATGACGAACCCCGATGAGCCCCGCCTCGCATTCGCCCCGCACCGCCGAGTTCTGCTCCCTCTGCGCGATGGCTCGGCGGCCGTGCCGGTGAATCGCATCTTCTGCGTCGGGCGCAACTACGCGGACCACGCCATCGAGATGGGGCACGACCCGGACCGGGAACTGCCGTTCTTCTTCATGAAGCCGCCTGGGGCCATCGTGATAGGAACCGAAGTTCCCTACCCGCCGGCGACGGCGGACCTCCATCACGAGGTCGAACTCGTCGCCATCCTCGGGACCGGAGGGACGGACATTCCCGCTGCGACGGCGCTCGATCACGTCTTCGGCTACGCGATCGGGCTCGATATGACCCGGCGCGACCGGCAGGGAGAGGCCAAGAAGGCCGGCCGGCCTTGGGAGGCCGGCAAGGCGTTCGAGGGATCGATGCCGTGCGCGCCCGTTCATCCGGCAACCGCGATCGGCCACCCGTCGAGCGGCCCCATCACGCTCGACATTGATGGCGAACGACGCCAGAGCGGCGATCTCGATCAGATGATCTGGACGCTGCCGGAGGTCATCGCGAACCTCTCCACGCTCTTCGCGCTCCGGTCGGGCGATTGTATCATGACGGGCACGCCCGCCGGCGTCGGTCCCGTGCGCCGGGGCCAGACGATGGTCGCCGCCATCGCCGGCCTCGGCTCGCTCGAAGTGGAGATCGTCTAGGCGTCGGCGCCAATCTTGTCCTGCGTCTTCGTCTCGAAGTCGCTGGCCTCGTGCCGCTCGTGGAGCTGCGTTTCTGGCTCTCCTTGCGCCCTGTTCACCATCCGTCCGCGCTTCACGGCCGGACGTGCGTCGATGGTCTTCGCCCAGCGCGTGACGTTCTCGTAGGACGCTACGTCGAGGAATTCAGCCGCGCCGTAGAGACGGCCGAGGACGAGCTGTCCGTACCAGGCCCACACCGCGATATCGACGATCGTATAGTCGTCTCCAGACAGGTAGGCGTTGTCCGCCAGACGTTTGTCGAGCACGTCGAGCTGGCGCTTCGTCTCCATCGTGAAGCGGTCGATCGGGTATTCGAACTTGGCCGGCGCGTAGGCGTAGAAATGGCCGAAGCCACCGCCGAGATAGGGCGCACTGCCCATCTGCCAGAAGAGCCAGGAGAGGCACTCGGTCCGCGCGGCCGGCTCGCTCGGCAGGAAGGCGCCGAACCGCTCTGCGAGATAGAGCAGGATCGCGCCCGATTCGAAGACACGCTGCGGGGGCGTGGCGGAATGGTCCATCAACGCCGGGATCTTAGAGTTCGGATTGACGGCGACGAAGCCGCTCGAGAACTGATCGCCATCGCCGATCTTGATGAGCCAAGCATCGTACTCGGCGCCCGCATGACCGGCCGCGAGCAGCTCTTCCAGCAGCACCGTCACCTTCACGCCATTGGGTGTGGCGAGCGAATAGAGCTGGAAGGGGTGCCGGCCGACGGGCAGCTCCTTCTCGTGCGTCGCGCCCGCGATCGGTCGGTTGATGCTGGCGAACTCGCCGCCATTGCCCGGCTCCCAGGTCCAGACGGCGGGCGGGGTGTAGTCGGTCGAATCGGTCATGGGCGTCCTCGCTGGTTCGCGTCGGGACTTAAGCCATCGCGCGCACTAAACCAGCACGCTGAGGATGTTCTCTCGCGTACGTGATCGATTGGATAGGCGATGGCATTTGCCTCGATCAGCCGGACCTGGTCACCGTAGGAGTTCGATGATCGTGGGGGGAACGTCGCGCGCGATGGGCGAGAGCGGGGCGAAGGGGGTCGCCCAGGCCGGATCGCCCGTTCGCGCCGCCATCAGCGCCTTGAGATTCGGTACGACCGGTCCGTCGAGGACCCAGGAGACCAGAGCATCGATCCGCCGGTCGTCCAGGCCGCGCACGAGCCCGCTCACGAGTTCGGGTACCACGTTAATACAGCCCGAGATCGCACCACTCGCACCTTCTTGCACGGCCCGAGCGAGCAGGGGTTCCGCGCCGACGAGAATGGTGAGGTCGCGATGCTCGGCGAGGAGCGCCTTCGTGTGCGGCTCGTCTCCACTCGAATCCTTCACGCCGGCCACCAGCGCCGGGAATGCCTTTCGCAATCGGCCGACGAGGGCAACGGAAACCGGCGTCCCGGTGACGCCGGGGATGTGGTAGAGAAGCGTCGGCAGCGCCGCGTCCCCCGCAACCTCGAAGACTTTCGAGAACCAGGCGAAGAGGCCGTCCTCGCTCGCGTCCTTGAAGTAGAAGGGCGGTACGAGCAGAACACCTTTCGCACCGCCTTGTGCGGCCTCGACCATCTCGGCGGCCGCGTCGGCGGCGGCTGTGCCGTAAATACAGGGCACGAGCGCTTCGGCCGGAACACCAGCGGCGACGAAACGTGCGAACACTTCGGCGCGCACGGCGCGGGGGATCGACGCGCCCTCCCCCGTCGTGCCGAAGGGCACGAGCGTATCGCAGCCGGCGTCCAGCATCGCACGGGCATGGGTCGTGAAGCGGTCCCAATCGACGGCACCGTCCGGCGTCGAAGGTGTCGGCAGGGCTGCGCCGAACTGAACGAGGGGCATCTGTCGATCCTTCAGGGATAGCCGAACTGGCGCGGAAGCCAGAGGACGAGGTCGGGCGCCATCACCATTACGCCGAGCGCGACGATGAGGACCGCGAGAAACGGCAGCACCTCACGGATGATGTCGCGCAGCGGTATGCCCGTCACGGCGTTGATGACGAAGAGGAGGATGCCATAGGGCGGCGTGATGAGCCCCAGCATCGTGTTGACGACGACGACGACGCCGAAGTGGACGAGATCGACTTCGAGCGCCCGCGCGGCCGGGATGAAGAGCGGTACGATGACGAGGATGATCGTCGTCGCATCGAGCACGCAGCCGAGCAGCAGCAACAGCACCATGACCATGGCGAGAAAGCCGACGCGCCCGATGTCGAGCCCTTCGAGCGCGCCGGCGACGGCCGAGGGAATGTTCTCCGCCGCGACGACATAGTTGAGGATGAGCGCGGCACCGATGACGAGACCGACGGATGCGCTGGCGCGGGCCGAATCCGACATGATGCGATAGAGCGTGCGCCAGCTCAGCGCGCGGTAGAAGAAGGCCGCGAGAATGAGCGCGTAGGCCGCCGCTACGGCCGCCGCCTCAGTCGGCGTCGTCGCGCCGCCGTAGATGCCCCAGAGGAGGATGACCGGCATCAAGAGCGCCGGGAAAGCCCGTGCGGTCGTGCGTGGAAGTTCGCGTAGCGGCACGGCCTCCTCGGCCTCGAAGCCTCGGCGGTGGGCGAGGACGAGGTTCATCGCCATCAGCGCGCCCCCCATCAGCAGTCCGGGCAGAATACCGGCGAGGAAGAGGTAGCCGATGGAGGCGTCGGAGACGAGCGCGTACATCACCATCGGGATCGAGGGCGGAATGATGGGCCCGATGGTGGCGGATGCAGCGGTGAGCGCAGCGGCGAAGGCGGGTGTGTAGTGGCCGGACTTCACCATCATCTGGATGACTACGCGCCCAATGCCGGCAGCGTCCGCGATGGCGGAGCCCGACATGCCGGAGAAGATGAGCGATGCCACGACGTTCACATGCGCCAGCCCGCCCCGAAACCGACCGACCACGGCGACGCAGAAGGCGAGCATCCGATCCGAGATCGTGCCGGCATTCATGATGTTGGCCGCGACGATGAAGAGCGGAACGGCAAGGAGAATGAAGCTGTCGTAGAGCCCCTGGATGATCTGCTCCGCAGCCAGCCCCATGTCTTGCCCGGCGGCGGCGAGATAGAGGGTCGCGCCGACGATCATCGCAAGCGCGATCGGCGCGCCCATGGCGGCGAGGCCGAAGAGGACGGCCAGCATTAGAAGGAAGGCGATGCTCACGAAGCGTCGGTCGCCGGGCGTGGGCCATCCAGCGCGTCGGGATCGGCGCCCTTTATCAGCCGAACCGCCCGCCAAGCGTAGCGCACGATGATGGCGACTGCGAAGATCATGTAGACGAAGAACAGTCGGTCGAGGCGGATATGGAGCGAGGACGACGACTCGATGCTCATGAACGAGATATAGTCCCACACGCGCGGCAGCGAGACGGCGAAGACGCCCGCTATGGCTAGCGCCGAGAGCAGCGCGAAGACGCGCCGCACACGCGGGCCCGCGCTCGTATAGAGAATGTCGAAGCGTACGTGATCGCGCTCAGGCACGAGGAAGGCCGCGCCCCAGAACACGGTCCAGAGCCACGCGATGAGGCAGGCCTCGAGCGTCCAGGGCAGCGGATCGCGCACCACGTAGCGGAACACGATTTGCAGGATGAACGCGCCGAACATGCCCGTCAGCAGCAGCACGCCCACACCGTCCGCGACGGCGTGGGCGATCTTGGCGATGCGCCGCACGGGGCGCGGTTGCGTAAGCGCTACTGGACGGCGTTCACGCGCTCGACCATGCCTTCCGGCCAGTCGGCGGCAAACTCGGATCCTTCATAGGCGGCCTGAACGGCGGTGCGAAAGGCATCGACGTCAGGCTCGTAGACCTTAAGGCCCTCGCCCTCGAAGAAGGCGACAAGCTCGGCCTCGTTGGCCTCGACATCGTTCGAGATCTTGAGGCATGCGTCATCGGCCGCCTGATCGACGATGGCCTGCTGATCGGCATCGAAGGCGTTGTAGGCGCTGAGTGAGATCGCGAGGAAGTTCATGTCTGCGAGGTGGCCGGTGAGGACGATCTGGTCGGTGACCTCGTTGAACTTCTTATCCTTGTTGGTGGGCAACGGGTTGTCCTGCCCGTCGATCGCACCGGTCTGCAGACCCGTGTAGACCTCGGTGAAGGCCATGGGCGTGGGCGAGGCGCCCAGCGCGCTGCCGAGGAACTGCCAGGCGTCGGTGCCGGGCATGCGCAGCTTGACGCCGGCCATATCCTCGGGCGTCATGATCTCCTTGTCGCCGCGTAGGTTGAGGTGACGCTTGCCGAAATACATTACGCAGAGGAGCTTCACGTCGAGCTTCTCCTCGACGAGCGCGTACATCTCCTCGCCGATCTCCGACTCGTCGAAGACCTTGCGCTGGTGATCGGCGTCGCGCAGCAGGTAGCCGGCGGTGAAGACCGACCAGTCCGGAATGAGCTTGGCGAGCTCCTGCGCCGAGGTGATCGACATTTCGAGGTTTCCGCGCGCCTGTGCGACGAGCTCGGTGCCCTGCTTGAAGAGCGTTGCGTTGTAGCTCGGCTCGTAGGAGGCGAACTCCGAGACGGCGGGGGCGAACACTTCCTCAAGGCCGGCCGTGCGCAGGTCCGTCGCCGTCGCGGGCGTCGAGAAGCGCAACTGTACCTTGTCCTGCGCCACCGCATCGGTCGTGGCGAACTGCGTGGCGGCGAACATGGTCGCGCTCAGGCCGACGGCCAACAGGGTCTTCGTTATCGTCTTCATATCGTTCTCTCCCGGATGCCGCTCTGACGGCGGCGCGACGCGCTTGCTGCGGCGTCTCTTGTGGACGTAGACGCTAGGGCGAATGGAAGAGCGGCGTCAATCGTGACGTTTGGCGAAGAGGACCCACAATGCAACGAGCCGAGACGCCGACGCACGAGCGCGGTCCCAGTCGGGCAATTCTCGTCGTCGGAGCCGGTGTCATCGGCCAGCGCCATGTCGAAGCCATCGAGCGGAGCGACGCGGCACATGTCTGCGCACTGGCCGACCCGTCGGAGGCGGCGGACGCGTTCGCCCGCGAGATGGGCTACGGATGCGTTTCTTCTCTTGCCGACGGCTTGGCCTTGCGGCCGGACGGCGTCGTGCTCGCCACACCCAATGCGGCTCACGAGGCCGGTGCACTGGCGTGTATCGCCGCCGGCGTACCGGTGCTGATCGAGAAACCGATCTCGACGGATGTCGCCTCGGCACGGCGGATCGCGGCAGCGGTCTCGGCTGGCGGCGTTCCGGCCCTCGTCGGTCACCATAGGCGACACAATCCACTGGTGGCGGCGGCGAAAGCCCGGATTACGGCCGGTGACCTCGGCCGCATCGTTGCCGTCCACGCGCAGTGCTGGTTCCTCAAGCCGGACGACTATTTCGACGTCGCTTGGCGACGCGAGCCGGGTGCGGGACCGGTCCTGGTCAACCTCATCCACGACATCGACCTCTTGCAGCACCTCTGCGGCCCCATCGTCGGCGTGCGAGCCTACCAGTCCAACCACGCGCGGGGCTTCGCGAACGAGGACACCGCCGTCGCCGTCGTCCGCTTCGAGAGCGGCGCGCTCGGCACGCTTTCCGTCTCCGACGCGGCGGTCTCGCCTTGGAGCTGGGAGATGACGGCCGGCGAGAACCCGGCCTATCCGCGAACCTCCGAGGGCTGCTACCGGATCGCCGGGACGAGGGGCGCCCTCGATCTGCCGAGCGGAGCGGTCTGGAGTCATCCCGAGGAGGCGTCCTGGATGGCGCCCATTACCCGCACCATCGCGCCGACACCCCGGGGCGACCCGCTCGTTCGCCAGATCGAGCACTTCGCGGCCTTGATTGCCGGCGAGGGGGAACCGCTCGTTTCGGTCGAGGACGGTCTGCGCGCACTGGCCGTCGTGGAGGCCATGGCGAGGGCCGCAGCGAGCGACACTGAAGTCACACTCTGATCGTCCTACCTGTGGAACACTCGGCTGCAGGCTTCAACTCTGCGTGTAGACCCTTGAGCGCGGTGGCGAACGGCAGCTAGGCGTATGAGGTGAAAGTCCTTCTGGCCATCCTTCTCGCGGCGCTCGTGCTGATCGTGCCCGATGCGCTCGTTCCGATGAACGGGCCGACGATGGCGCACGCCGTCTTCGACGCCGCTTCCGCCGGAGACGGGGCGATGATGGCTGGCGAGGTCTGGCTGCCGGCTCATTGCTGTGGCGATCTCCCACGGTCCAGCGCGCCGCTCTGTAAGCCCGACGTCACGCTCCAGATCGCGATGCCATCCGCACAACAGGCGGGGAGTACGCGCACAAGATGGCACATCGTATCGCGGCTCGCCGTAGCCTACGGTATCGGGGTTCCTCAAGCGCCGCCCAAACCCGTCTAGCTCGCAGCCCGTGACGACCCTCTGACCAAGACGATGGACTTTTCAACATGCTAACCAGACGCAGTTTCGCTGGTGGCGGCGTCCTCCTTGCAGCGACGGCTCTCGCCGGCTGCACGACGACGACTCCGCCTAACGTCCAGCTCGAAGCCGCGCCGCGAACGGTGCCGGCCATTTACGGTCCGATACCGGACGAGCGCTTTCCCATCCCCGGGCTATCGCCAAGCCAGGTGCCCGACCCGCAGTTCTGGCGCCAGAGGGTCAGCGATCCGACGGGCGAGGCGCCGGGCACGGTCGTCGTCGATCCGGAGGCGAAGTTCCTCTACCTTGTCGAGCCGGGCGGCACGGCGATGCGCTATGGCGTCGGCGTCGGCCGGGCCGGCTTCGAGTGGGCCGGCAACGCCACCATCGCCTTCAAGCGCAAATGGCCGACCTGGACGCCCCCGGCCGAGATGATCGCGCGCGATCCGACGCTGGAGAAATACTCGGCGGCCAATGGCGGCCAGCAGCCCGGGCTCGACAACGCGCTCGGCGCCCGCGCGCTCTATCTCTTCGACAACGGCGTCGACACGCTTTACCGGCTGCACGGAACGAACGTCCCGACCTCCATCGGCAAGGCGCTCTCGTCGGGCTGCATCCGGCTCATCAACCAGGACGTGATCGACCTCTACGAGCGCGTCGAGAATGGCGCGCGCGTCGTGGTTCGCCAGTCGCGCATGCCGGACGTACTGGCCTGACGCTGTTCTAGAGCCGTTCCAGCGGAGGTGCGATAGCACCGCAGCGTAAGGAACCGCGACGAGTAGAAGCGCTAGAGGGCGTTCGATGAGCGAACGTGAGCCGCACGTTCTCTAGCGCCGGCGCGTCACCTGCATCGGCAGCCCCCCGTCCGGCTGCGTCGTCAGGCGCTGCACGGGCCAGGGGCGTCGGTGGCGGATGGTATCGAACCGGTTGTGCCGCAGGAGAACGGCAAGCGCGATCACGCCCTCCTTCATCGCGAAGGTCTGCCCGATGCAGACGCGTGGCCCTGCGCCGAAGGGCAGGTATTGAAAGCGGTCGATCGCCGACCGGTTCTCGGGCCAGAAACGCTCGGGCCGGAAGGCGTTCGGCGCCTCCCAAAGCTGGCGATGGCGGTGCAGCGTCCAGGGCATGATCTGGATGTTGGTCCCGGGCGTGACGGCGACGTCGCCGAGCCGATCGACCTCCGTCGCTTGCCGCGAGAGCGTCGGCGCAGGCGGATAGAGCCGCATTGCCTCCTCGAACGCGGCGCGGGTGCGCGGCAGCGCATCGAGCCAGCCATCGGGATCGCCGAGCGTCTCCCAGGCCGCATCGATCTCTTCCTCCACGAGATCGCGGTCCCACTCCGATTCGGCGAGGCAATAGAGCGTCCAGGCCAGGGCGCGCGCGGTAGTCTCGTGGCCAGCACCGATGAAGGTGATGATATTGTCCTCCACCTCGCCGGCCGACAACGAGCCCGCCGCCTCCGCTTCGAGAAGGAGGGTGAGGAAATCCCTCGGCGGCGCATCGCCGGAGGCCATGCGTGCGCGCCGGCCATCGATGGTCTCGCCGACAATCTCGCGGAAGAAGTCGAGCGTCTTAGCCCCTCGTCGCTTGCCGGGGCGCGGCACCCAGTCGGGCACGCCGAAGATGTCGAGCGGATCGGTTCTGCCCATCGAGTCGAACAGCGTCTCGATCTCGGCGGCGAAGCGGCCGGGCTCGCCCGCGATCTCGTCGGAGAACAGCGTCGCGGCGAGGATGTCGTAGGTCAGGGTCGTCATGTCCTGCGCGACGTCGGTGCGACCGCCCTCGCCATAGGCATCCGAGAACGCGAGGCTGCGGGCCAACATCGGCTCCGTCAGCCGGCGGATGCTGGCGGGCGTGAAGAGCGAGGCCATCGCCTTCCGCGCACGCTTCCAGACATCGCCCTCGGCCGTCAGCAGCCCGTCCCGCAGGATCGGGCGGAGGATGCGCTGGCGCACCTGGCTGAACGGATAGTTCTCCGCCTTCGTGACGAGCACGTGCCGGATCAGCTTCGGGTCGTTCACGACGACGGTGCGAATGCCCCACCACGTCGTGTCGAGCACCGGCCGCTCGTAGGACAGGCTGCCCCAGAGTTCGAGCGGATTGCGATAGAGCGTCTTCAGAAGCTGCACCGTCCCCATCTCGCGCGTCGGCGGCGTCGGGTGGGGCGGTACGAAGGGCGGGATCGTGCGGGCCGGCGGACTGGCGGCGAGGCTGGGCATGGGCGGCGTCTCCTGTACCAGAGAAGATAGGGGCCGCGACCCATCAGGGCAGTGCGACGCGTCAGCCCGTCAGACCGACATCGCGCCCCTCGACGCCGCTCGCCTTCACGATCGCGAAGCACGGCTCGCCCTCGTGCAAGTCGAGTGCGCGCAGCGATCGCAGAGTGACGCGCGCGAGCAGCCTGTCTTCGCCGATGGCGAGGCTGATCGATGCGCCGCCCCCTCCTTCGCGGATCTCGACGATGCCCGCAGACAGGACGTTGAGCGCGCTCAGTCCCTCCGGCCGCGACCGCGAAAGGATCACGTCCTGCGCACTCACCCGGATACGAACGCGCTCGCCGGCCGCAGCCTCGAACTTGGGTAGGAAGACGGTGTCCGACCCGACGCGAACCTCCGTTAGCGCGTCGTTCGCATCGTGCCGCGACACGACGCCATGAATGAGCCCGCCTCGATCCCGCGCGCCGAGCCCGAGCGGGGTCCCCGCGTCGGCGAGCAGTTCCGCCGTCGGCGCGACGCGCACGACGCGGCCCTCGCGCAACAGCACCACGGTCCGCGCCAGTCGCGCGACCTCAGCAACGTCGTGGCTGACATAGACGATCGGCAGCTGCGTCTCTCGGGCCAGCCGATCGAGATAGGGGAGCAACTCGTCCTTGCGAGCGCCATCGAGCGCGGCCAGCGGCTCGTCGAGGAGGAGGATGCGGGGCGCGCAAAGCATCGCCCGCCCGATGGCCACGCGCTGCGCCTCGCCGCCCGAGAGCGTCGCCGGGTAGCGATCGTGGAGATGTGCGATGCCGAGCGTATCGACGGTACCGTCGAGGTCAGGCACCGCGCCGTGCGCGTAGCGTGCGCCGAAGAGGAGGTTCTGGCGCACGGTCCGATGCGGAAAGAGCCGGGCGTCCTGAAAGACCATCCCGATACGCCGCTTGTGCAGCGGACGGTTCACGCTGGTTTCGGTGTCGAAGAGGACGTCGCCATCGACAGCGATACGCCCCGTCTGCACCGTCAGCAGTCCGGCGATGGCTTCGACAACGCTCGTCTTGCCCGAGCCGGACGGACCGAACAGCGCCGTCACGCCCGGCGGCGCCTCGAACGCGATGTCGAGCGCGAAGGTGGCGCCGGGGAAGCCGTGCTTCAGGCGGATGTCGAGGCTGGGGCCTTCACTCATGTCGGCCTTGCCGCTTCATGCGGTGGGCGAGCCATTCCGACACGGCCAACGCGCCGACCGCGACGACGACCGAAACGATGACGAGGCGCAGCGCTCCGGCCTCCCCGCCCGGTGTCTGGAGGAGGGCGTAGATGGCCGAGGGAACGGTCTGCGTCCGGCCGGGAATGCTCGACGCGAAGGTAATCGTCGCGCCGAACTCCCCCATCGCCTTGGCGAAGGCAAGGACCGCGCCGGCAAGGATGGAGGGTGCGATGAGCGGCAGCGTCACGCGAACGAAGACCTGCCATCGGTTGGCCCCGAGGGTACCGGCCGCCGCTTCGAGGCGCGGATCGACGGCTTCGATCCCGAGACGGATGGCGCGCACCATCAGTGGAAACGCCATCACCGCGCCCGCCAATGCGGCCCCGGTCCAGCGAAAGGCGAGGACGATGCCAAGCTGCGATTCGAGGAACGCACCGACAATCCCTCGCCGCCCGAAGAAGACGAGGAGAGCATAGCCTGTGACGACGGGCGGTAGGACGAGCGGCAGGTGTACAGCTGCGTTCAACAGCCCGTGGCCGTAGAAGCGGCCTCTCGCGAGCAGCCATGCGATTCCAATCCCGAACGGCAGACTGACGACGGTCGCGACCGTCGCCACCCTCAAGGATAGGGCGACGGCCTGCCATTCCTGCTCGGAGAGCCAGCCGTCCATTCCGTGTCAGTCCGCAGTCTGGAAGCCTGCGGCTTCGAAGACCGCCCGCGCTTCCGCGCCGCCAAGATGGCTGTGAAAAGCGCGCCCGGCATCCGATGCGTCGGTGAGGACCGCCATCGGATAGACGATGGGCGGATGGGTCTCCGCCGGGAAGGTCCCCACGACGGTGACCTTTGTGCTCGCGGCCGCATCGGTGCCGTAGACGATGCCGTAGGGCACCTCCCCGCGCTCGACGAAGGTGAGGGCCGCGCGAACGTTCTCCGCCTGCACAACACCGGGCTCGACCATCGACCAGAGGCCGAAGCTCTCCAGCGCGGCCTTGCCGTAGAGACCGGCCGGCACCGCATCGACGAATGCCATAGCGAGCCAGGGCGCGGTCTCGGCCGCGATCAGCGTTCGAACGTGCTCGGCAGTTAGCAGGACATCGACGGCCAGTTCGGGCGGGTCGTGAGCTACGAGAACGAGCGTGTTTCGCAGCAGATCACGCCGCGTTCCTGCCTCCACCAAGCCGTCGACGTCTATGACATCCATCCACTCGGGGTTCGCCGACATGAAGAGGTCCGCCTCCGCGCCCTGCTGGATCTGGCGCGCCAGGACCGACGTTCCGGCATAGGAGAGGAGGACGCGATGGCCCGTCTCCTGCTCCCAGTCGCGCGCGATCGCGTCAAGAGAGGACTTTAGCGAAGCGGCGGCGAAGACGGTGACCTCCGCTGCCCTCACCGTCGTCGGCATTGCCAGGGCGAGGAGACTAGCGAAGAGGACGCCAAGCCGCATCATGCGGCCCGCCGCCTGTAGGCAATCGTCCGCGAGCGCCAGGAAAGCGTATCCACGATGAACAGCCGCCCGACCAGCGTCTGTCCGAGCGCCATTCCGCCTTGTGCGAGAACGAGCTTGATGACCTCCGCCGCCTGCATGGCACCCAGCATTTGCGTCACGGCGCCCAGCACGCCGTCTTCGGCGCAGCCTCGCTCCCAAGAGGATGGCGGGTCGGGGTAGAGGGACTGGAAGCACGGATTGTCGTCGCTATAGGGCATGAACGTCGTCAGATGCCCCTCGAAGCGTGAGACGGCCGCGGAGACGAGCGGACGGTGTGTTCGCTCGCAGGCATCGGCGAGCGCGATCCGGGAGGCGAAGCTGTCGGTGGCATCCGCGATCACGTCATAGCCGGCGACGAGTTCGTCTGCGTTCTCCGCCTTCAGTCGAAGTCGAAGCGGTTCGATCGCGACATGCGGGTTGATGCGCCCGAGGCTGCGCGCGGCACTTTCGACCTTGTCGTGGCCGACCGCACCGGTGTCGTGAATGGTCTGGCGTGCTAAGTTGGAGAGCGCGACCCGGTCGTCGTCGATGATCCCGAGCGTGCCGATGCCGGCTGCCGCGAGGGCCGTCAGACACGGCGAGCCGAGCCCGCCCGCGCCCACGACGAGAACCCGCGACGCCTTGAGCGCGCGCTGGTGATCTTCGCCAAAACCCGGCAGTACGATCTGGCGCGCATAGCGCTCGCGCTCGCTGTCGGAGAGCGCTGGAAGCTTCATGCTTTCGGCCGAAGAGCGTCCGGCTGCATGGCGAGCGCCGAGACCGTTGCGCCCGCGTCTTCGCCGGCGGCATTCGAACCGCGATGAACGAGAACGGCACCCTCGACGAAGGGCGTCATCCGCGAGCTATCCTGCGAATCGGCGGGCCAGACGACCAGTTCGCCATCGCCTTCGGCCGTCATCCGGGCCCGCAGGTAGCTCTCGCGAAACCCGTTCGCCTCGACCGCGAGACCGAGCCGGGCGGGGAACGGCGTCAGCACCCGGTCCGCATCCTGCCCCAGCATTCGCGCTAGCAACGGCACGAGAAAGAGACGGGAGGTGACGAGGGCGGATGCCGGATTGCCCGGCAGGCCGATGATCCGGGGATGCCCCGCCCGCGTAGCCGACCAGACCGGCTTGCCCGGCCGCACGGCGACGCCAGCGAAGTCGATCGTGTATCCAGCCGCCATCGCGGCCTCTCTCAGCACGTCGCGATCGCCTACGGAGGCTCCGCCGATGGTGACGATGAGATCGGCGTCGCCCTCGAGCGCGTTTCGCAACCTATCGGTTGCGTCATCGAGAACGTCCGGCAGGATAGGCCCGAAGCGCGCCTCGCCGCCCCAGTCCTCCACAAGCCCCGCGACGCCAAACGCGGCCGAATTGACGACGCCCCGCGTCTCGTCGCCTTCGCCCGGCCAGACGAGCTCATCCCCCGACGCGAGGAGGAGGACGCGGGGTGCGCGTGCGACCTCGACCGTCGGCCGATCGGCTGCGGCGAGAAGGGCCAGCCGCGCGCCGTGCACCCGCTCGCCTGCCGCCAGCAGCACATCGCCGGCCGCAAAATCTCCACCGGCGGGGCGAACGTGGTCGGCGTCGCCCTCCAGCAACGTAAGGCGGACGCTATCGCCGTCGCGGACCGCTTGCTCCTGCACGACGACCCGCGCGCCCTCGGGCACGATGCCGCCGGTATAGATGCGCAGCGTCTCGCTGGCCGCGAGCGCTCGCGGATGCCGCTCGCCGGCCGGGGCCGTGCCCACGATCGCGAACTCGGCTTCCCCGACCGGAGTGGCATGGGAGACAGCGTAGCCGTCCATCGCCGACATGTCGTGGAGCGGCTGGCGGCGGCGCGCGACGACGTCCGCCGCCAGCACGCGCCCTCGCGCGAGTTGGATGGGAACGGTCTCCGCCGGCAGAGCCTCGGCGCCCTTCAGCAGGCGTTGGCGCGCGTCGGAGACGCTCAGCAATCCGCTCACGACGCGCCATCTTCCCGCTGCCAGAGACCCGACCGGCCGCCGGCTTTCTCGACCAGTTCGATCGCCTCGATCGTCATGCCGCGATCAATGGCCTTCAGCATGTCATAGACGGTGAGGCAGGCTGCGCCCACTGCCGTCATCGCCTCCATCTCAACGCCGGTGCGGCCGAACGTCCGTGCCGTCGCGGTCACCACGAGACCGGGAAGGTCGCGATCGGCGACGATGTCGATCTCGACCGCATCGAGCGGTAGCGGATGGCAGAGCGGAATGAGGTCGGCGGTGCGTTTCGCGCCTTGTATGCCGGCGAGTTCGGCGACGGTGATGACGTCGCCCTTCTTGGCGCGGCGCCCCTCGACGGTCTCGAGCGTCGCGCCGGTCATGCGGACGCAGCCACGCGCGGTTGCATGGCGCTGCGTCTCGGACTTGGCCGACACGTCGACCATGCGTGCGCGCCCATCGCCGTCGAAATGCGTCAGTTCGTTCACGCGCCCTCGCCGAGCCGGGGCATGATCTGAACGAGGTTGCAGGGCCGGTTTCGCGCGTCGAGCTGAGGGGCGATGGCATGATCCCAGCCGTCCTTCACCGCGCCGGACGACCCGGGCAGGACGAAGACGTAGGTCCTGTTGAGAATGCCGGCCAGCGCGCGCGATTGGATCGTCGAGAGACCGACCGACTTGTGGCTGACCATGTGGAAGACGACGGAGAAGCCGTCGATCACCTTGTCGAGAAGCGGTGCGATCGCATCGGGCGTCACGTCGCGGCCCGTCAGGCCCGTGCCGCCCGTCGTGATGATGGCATGCACCCGCGGATCGCTCGCCCACTCGCGAACGCGAGCCTGGATGACCGCGATATCGTCGGTCACCACGTCGCGGTGCGCGATCCGGTGGCCTGCGGTCTCGGCCCGTTCCGCCAGCGTGCGGCCGGACGTGTCGGTCTCCAGCGTTCGCGTGTCGGAGACGGAGAGGATCGCGACGCCGAGCGGTACGAAGCCGTCCTCACGCGGCGGGGGGACCTCGACGGTCTTGGGAGCACTCGTGGACATGGGTCTCGTCTCCCGTCAGGCCGCGCCGGCCCAGCGGTCGGCGTCGGCGTAGTCCTCAGCGCGCGGCTCGATCCAGCGAGCCCCATCGGGCCCGTGCTCGCGTTTCCAGAAAGGCGCGCGGGTCTTGAGGTCGTCCATCAGACAGTCGGCAGCCTCGAACGCGTCGCGCCGATGCGCAGAGGCGGCGCCTACGAAGACGATGGCCTCCCCCGGCGCCATGACGCCGACCCGGTGGACGACGTGGAGCGCGCTCAAGCTCCAACGCTCCGCAACCCGCGCCGTCAACCGCTCGATCTCCTTTACCGTAAACGTTGGGTGATGGCGTAGCTCCAGCCCCTCGACGGCATCGCCCTCACCGCGAACGAGGCCGGTGAACGTGACAATAGCGCCGGCCCCACGACCGGCCACCCTCACCCGCTCCGCTTCCGCAGCCGGATCGAAGGGCGCTGCACCCACATGCACGCTGACCGCCGTCATCCGCCGCTCATCGGCGACATGAAGGCGACTTCGCGGGCGTTCGAGACATCCGCATCCCACGCGATCATCTCGTCGTCGGCCATCACCACCACGCCTTTCGCGCAAAGCGCTTCGCCGAGGACAGTATCGCCCTGCCCGAGTTGGTCGGCGATATCGCGTGCGGTCGCGCCATTCGTGAGCGAGACCGTGCGTTCCGGAACGGACACGGCATCCGTCAGCGGCCCCCAAAAGGTGACCCGTACGGTCGTCTCGACGGCGGGTTCAGCGGTGATTGTCATCGTTCAGATCCAGAATGTCGTCGGGATCGACATCGACATTAGGCAGCGTGTTGGCCCTCGCCGAGTCGCGGTAGAGCGGCCGGTCGGATGTCGCCGTTGCGGTGCATGCGGCCAGCAGAAGCGTCGCGCACAGTGCGATTGCGGTCAGGCCGACGACACGGGCCATCGCCCTAGCCTCCCGTCACCGACATATGGCGCGGGCTGGCGGGTGCCTGTCCGCGACGTTCCATGACGAAGTCGTGGCCCTTCGGCTTGATACCGATGGCGCGGTCGATGGCCGCGTGCAGCGCTTCGTCGCCGACATGGTCGCGCATCGGCGCCCGAAGATCGACGCTCGCCTCCTGACCGAGGCAGAGATAGATGCGGCCGGTGCATGTCACCCGCACGCGATTGCAACTTTCGCAGAAATTGTGCGTCAGTGGGGTGATGAAACCGAGCGTGCCGCCCGTCTCCTCGACGCGAACATAGCGGGCCGGGCCACCGGTGCGCAGCGGCAGGTCCGTCAGCGTCCAGCGCCCGGCGAGGCCGGCGCGGAATTCCGAGAGCGGCGCGTACTGGTCGAAGCGCTCCTCGCCCGTATCGCCCATCGGCATCGCCTCGATGACCGTCATGTCGTGCCCGCGCCCATGCGCCCAGGCGATGAGGTCGGGTAGGGTGGCGGCATTGTCGTCGGCTAGGAGGACCGCGTTGAGCTTGACCCTGATCCCCGCCTCGGTCGCCGCATCGAGCCCTTCCATCACCTTGGCGAGGCTCCCGCCGCGCGTGACGCGGGCATAGGTATCGGGGTCGAGGCTGTCGATCGAGACGTTGATGCGCTTCACGCCGGCCGAGGCGAGGTCGTCCGCGTATTTCGTCAATTGCGTAGCGTTCGTCGTCAGCGTCAGCTCGTCTAGCCGGCCGGACTTCAAGTGACGCGAGAGGTCGCGCACGAGGTCCATGATGCCGCGCCGCACCAGCGGCTCGCCACCCGTGAGCCGCAGCTTGCGCACGCCTCGCATGACGAAGGCGCTCGCCAACCGGTCGAGTTCCTCGAGCGACAGCACCTCCCGCTTCGGCAGGAACGTCATGTCCTCCGCCATGCAATAGGTGCAGCGCAGGTCGCAGCGGTCGGTGACGGAAAGGCGCAGATAGGTAACGTGCCGCCCGAACGGATCGATCATCGGCGCGCCGACCGGCATCTCGCGGTCCGCGGGCGACGGGCGCAAGCTTGGCGGGGTTGCGTTGCGCAGACCCTCCGGCAGATTGTCGAGCAATGTCGTCGTCGGCACTCGTGTCTCCCGTTGGCGCGGTCCGAAGCAGCGCCGGCGCGTTACCATATCGCCCCTCGCGGACGGAAGCGAGGGGTCGCATGGTCCGGGACGATGCCGCAGATCCGCAGCGAGTTGACACAGGTCATTCTGTCGGCGCCTTTGCCGTGTCATTCGACCCAAGACGTGGACTGACTGCGACGCGTGGCCGGCTTGACCGCACGCATGCCCGCATGGCCTGACACGCCGTACCCGATACGAACCGCGAGACCCGATCCCGATGCTAGCCGAACTGGGCCAACTGGCGTTGAGCCTCGCGCTGATCGTCGCGGTGGTACAGTCGGTGCTGCCGATCGTCGGTGCGGCGCGGGGCGACATCGTGTGGATGCGCAGCGCGGCCATGACGAGCGTCCTCCAGTTCGGCCTCGTCGCCGTCGCCTTCGCCGCGCTGATGCACGCCTTCGTGACGAGCGATTTCACGGTGTCCAACGTCGTCGCGAACTCAAGTCTCGCCAAGCCGATGCTCTACAAGGTGGCCGGCACCTGGGGCAGCCATGAGGGCTCGTTGCTGCTGTGGGTGCTCATTCTCGCGCTCTTCGGCGCCGCGGTCGGCACGTTCGCGGGCAACATTCCGGCTGGACTGAAAGCGCGGACCTTGAGCGTGCAGGCCTGGGTCAGTGTCGGCTTTCTCTCGTTCCTCCTTTTCACTTCGAACCCGTTCGACCGCGTCTTCCCGCCGCCGCTCGATGGCCGCGATCTCAACCCACTGCTGCAGGATGTCGGCCTCGCGCTCCATCCGCCGCTTCTCTATCTCGGCTATGTCGGCTTCTCGATCGTCTTCTCCTTCGCCGTCGCGGCGCTGATCGAGGGGCGGGTCGATCCGGCCTGGGCGCGGTGGGTGCGCCCGTGGACGCTGGCGGCGTGGGGCTCGCTGACGGCCGGCATCGGTCTCGGCTCGTGGTGGGCGTATTACGAGCTCGGCTGGGGCGGCTGGTGGTTCTGGGATCCGGTGGAGAACGTGTCGTTCATGCCGTGGTTGCTCGGCACCGCGCTCCTCCATTCGGCGATCGTCACGGAGAAGCGCGATACGTTTAAATCGTGGACGATCCTCCTCGCGATCCTCACCTTCTCGCTCAGCCTTCTCGGCACGTTCATCGTCCGCTCGGGGCTCCTCACGTCTGTCCATGCTTTCGCGGTCGACCCGGAGCGTGGGGTCTACATCCTGCTGCTCCTCGCCATCTCCATCGGCGGCTCGCTCGCGCTCTACGCGTGGCGCGCGCCGGCTATGGAGGGCGGCGGCCTCTTTGCGCCCGTCAGCCGTGAGGCGGGGCTTCTCATCAACAACCTCCTTTTGGCGACGGCGACGGCGACCGTCCTCTTCGGCACGCTCTATCCGCTCTTCCTCGAAGCGATCACGGGCGAGAAGATCTCGGTCGGTCCGCCCTTCTTCAACGCGACGTTCACGCCCCTGATGCTGCCGCTGCTCCTAGCGATGGGGATCGGACCGTTTCTCTCGTGGAAGCGAGCCGATCTCGGCGGCGCGCTCAGCCGGCTGACCTGGGTCGGCCTCGCCGTTCTCCTCGTCATGGCCGCCGTCTGGTACGCAGAGACGCGCGGCCCGATCCTTGCCGTCCTTGCGTTCGGGCTGGCGACGTGGCTGCTGCTGGCGACGGTCCAGGACTGGGCGACGCGCGTCAAACTCGGCCGCGAGTCGCTGCGCCAGACGCTGCGGCGAATCGGCGGTCTTCCCCGCGCCGCACACGGTATGGCGCTGGCCCATGCCGGAATCGCAATCTGCGTGATGGGCATCGTCGGCTCGACCGCGTGGAAGAGCGAATCCGTCACGTTCATCGAGCCCGGCGCCGTCATCGAGATCGGCGGCTACGACGTCCAGTTTAGCGGCGTGCGGGAGGTCGAGGGGCCGAACTACACCTCGCTCATGGGCGAACTGACGGTCGAGCGCGACGGCGAACCCATCACCACGCTCTACCCCGAGCGGCGGAATTACCCTCTCGCCCGCATGACGACGACCGAGGCCGCGATCTACAACACGATCGCCGGCGATCTCTTCGCGACCATCGCCGAACCGGACCTCACGATCGGATCCTCCGACCGCTGGACGCTGCGCATCCTCTTCGAGCCTTTGGTGAACTTCATCTGGCTCGGCACCATCCTGCTCGTCATCGGCGCCGGGTTCTCTCTCAGCGACAGGCGCCTACGGGTCGGCGCGCCGAGGAAGGCCGCCCGCGCGGCTGCACCCGTTCTCGCACCGGCCGAGTAGGACCGATGAACCGGCTGGTCTTCCTCGCGCCGTTGGCCATCGCGGTCGGCATAGGCGGCTTCCTCGCCTGGGGGCTCGATCCGGCGCGCGACCCGTCCGTTCTACCCTCCGTTCTCGTCGACAAGCCGGTGCCGGCCTTCGACCTGCCCCCGATCGAAGGCGTGGGTGTGCCGGGTCTGGCGCGGGCCGATCTCCTCGGCATGGACGGCCCCGCCCTCGTCAACGTCTTCGCTTCCTGGTGCTTTCCTTGCCGGGTCGAGCATCCCGTGCTCGTGCGGATGGTGCGCCAGCACGGCGTCCGCCTTTTCGGTCTCAACTACAAGGACGCGCCCGACGCTGCGCGGGACTGGCTGGCTGAAGTCGGCAACCCGTATGAGCGCGTCGGCTCCGATGTTTCCGGCCGGGCCGGCATCGAATGGGGCGTCGTCGGCGTGCCGGAGACCTTCGTCGTGGACGCTGGCGGAACCGTCCTGATGCGCCATGTCGGCCCGATCGCATCTCCTGAAGCCGAGGCCGCGATACTCGCAGCACTGCGCGATGCAGGAATGGCGCCGTGATCCGCGCGCTTCTGATGACGCTCGCCCTGATCGTCGGATCGAGCCTGCCGTCCCTCGCCGTTCAGCCCGACGAGGTCCTTCGCGACCCCGCGTTGGAGGAGCGCGCCCGGCAGATCTCCGCCAAGGTTCGCTGCGTGGTCTGCCAGAATGCCTCGATCGACGCGTCCAACGCGCCCGTCGCCCGCGACCTTCGGCTCCTCGTGCGCGAGCGCCTCGTAGCCGGCGATCAGGATGCCGAGGTCTACGAGTTCCTGCGCGCACGCTATGGCGACTTCGTCCTCTTCAGCCCGCCCTGGCAGCCCTCGACCTACATCCTCTGGGTCGGACCGTTCCTCATCGTCGGCTTCGGCAGCCTCGCCGTCGTTTTCGCGCTGCGGCGGCGCGGTCGTCAGACGGCGACAGCCGCGCTGACGGCCGAGGAGGCAGAAGCGTTCGAAACGTTGCGGGATCGACGGGATGATTGACCCGCTCCTCATCATATTCGGGCTCGGTCTCTTGATTTTGACGGGAGCCGCCCTCCTCATCTCCGCCCGCGCGCCGACTTCGGACGCCGCAAATCGGGAAGACGCCGCTCTCGCCATCTTCGCGGACCAGTTGGAAGAGATCGACCGCGACGAAACCCGCAACCTCATCTCCGATGCGGAAGCCGAGGCGGCGCGGACCGAGATCAAGCGCCGCATGTTGGCCGCGGACCGGGTTCGCCAGCGGAAGACGGTTGGAGCGACCCGCACGGGGGGGAAAACCCTCATCGGCCTCGCAGTCCTCGTCCCCATGGCGGGGCTCGGCCTTTACGTCGCGATCAGCGATCCGGCGGGACGAACTCTCGCGATCGGTACGGACCGGACGGCGGAATCCTCCGACATCGCGGACCTCGCAGCGCAGGTTCGCGCGCGACTCGAAGCCGATGGCGAAGGCGCCACGGAAGGCTGGCTCCTCCTCGCCCGCACCTATGCCGGCATGGGAGATGCGGCCCAGGCCCTCGACGCCTATGCGCGCGTTGCGGACCGCGCGGACGTCACCGCCGATGGTCTGGCCCGCTATGGCGAACTGTTGGTCGTCACCTCCGGCGGCAGCGTTTCCAACGAGGCCATCGCCGTACTAGACCGCGCGCTCGCCATCGCGCCGGACCCCCGCGCGACCTACTACCGCGCCGTCGCCTTCGAGCAGGAGGCGCGTTACGCCGAAGCACTTGCACTCGTCGAAACGCGCCTAGCCGTCGGCGCAGAGGGCGAAGCGCTCGTGACGCTCCAATCCTACCGCGATGCGCTCCGCGACCGGATGGTCCTGCCGCCTGCACCCGACGCCGCAGCCGTCGAAGCCGCCGGTGCCATGACGGATGCGGACCGCGAGGCGTTCATCCGGTCGATGGTCGACGGCCTCGCCGCCCGCCTGGAGGCGAGCCCGGACGATCTCGACGGATGGCTAAGGCTCGCCAACGCGTATGAGGTCCTGGACCAGCCCGAGGACGCGCTCGCCGCCTACAAGGCCGCCGAACCGCTATTGGTGGACGTTTTAGAGGATGACCCACGCCGTCTGCGGGTCGTGGATGGACTCACGGCAAATGCTGTCGAATAGAGCCGTACCTGTATTCATTTCTTCGAACTCAGTCCTCTCCTCTCCGTCACTCTCGGGTACCGACCCAAGGATCCAGAGCAGCGATCACGTGCCTCTGATCAGAAGCAAATCGTCGCGGAGAGGCCTGTCGGCCAGCACTTCGAACGCCGAGAATACGGAGTGCGCCCTCGATTCTCGGATCGGTGCCCGAGAATGACGGCGGGAGGTCGGGTCCGAAACTGGATCGCGCGTCTGAGCGATCTCCACGCGTGACGAAGGACCTTCCTCAAACCTCAGCCACCGGCCGCGCCTCGCGGCGGCGCTCTGACTGGAGCCGTTCGATCTCGGCACGGGCGCTGCTGCGGTAGGCTTCGAAGGCCGCTCTCGCTTCGTCTCCGTCGGCGCGGAACTGCTCGTTCTCGGTCCGCAACCGGGTCAGTCGTTCGCGAAGGTCGTCGATGGCCGCCTCCTGCTCCGCGACCGTGGAGGCGCTACGTTCGGCAGCGTCCGCGGCGCTGCGCTGCGCCTGGCGAGCTGCGTCGCGTGCGCTGGCCGCGTCGTCACGGTCCGCCTCGACGGCGCGGAGCCTGTCGAGCAGGATTTCGTATTGGCGCTCGCCCTCTTCGAGTTCCTGATGCAGTTCCTCGTTCTGAGAAAGCGCTTCCTGCAGAGCCTCGTTCGAGCCTTCGCGCAGCGTCGCGGCTTCGTCGGCGGTCTCGCGGGCCGAGGCGATGGCGGTGTCGAACTCGGCGATCTCGTCTCGCAGGGCAGCAATCTGCTCGTCGCGCTCCTTCAACAGCCTGTCGCGATGCTCCACGAGCGCATCGGCCTCACCGGCGCGCGTTCTCGTATCGGTAAGGGCGGTTTCGGTCTCGACCTGAAGCGCGGTGATGGTCGAGAGCTTGGTCTCGGTCTCGCGCAGATCGTCACGGGTCGCTTCGTGGTCCTCGCGCTCGGTCGCGAGGTCGGCTTCGACGGCTTCGAGCCGCGCCTCGAGGTCTTCCATGGCGAGGCGCAGATTGGCCGTCGTCTCGGTTCGCCGGCCGATTTCCATCACCTGTCGGGAGACGCGGCGCTTGGCATCGTCGATGCCCATCTCCAACTCGCGCACGCGCATCGCGTATTCCGCGCGCACCTGATCGCGGCCGGCACGGATCTGCGCGAGCGAGACCGGCATCTCCGACGTCACGCGTCGCCGCGTATAGCGCGACGCCCAGCGCCACACGAGCGGCATGACCGTCAAGGCCAGCCCGACGGCCATCAGGAAGCCGAGGGCAAAGAACATAAGCGCTTCAATCATCGCGTCCGCTCTTAGCCGATCGGTCCGCCGTCAGAAAGCGCTTTGCGCGCCGCGCCGCCTAGAAGGGGTTCCAGGTCGGCTTGGCGGTGAACTTCAGGTAGCCGACATTGGCGCCGAACCGCGCGCCGACACCGACCCGGATCGGCACTGCGACAACGGGTCCGGCCGCGAGAGCCGTCATGCCGATGCCGCCGACGAGATAGACCGAACCCGACACGCCGCCGAAGCGGCCGTAGGCGGCCTCCACGCGAGGCAGGTTATAGAGCAGCACCATCGTCCGCGCGCCATCGGCTCCGAAATCGTAGCCGAGCGACGGGCCCTGCCAGTATATCGGGAAACTGCCGAGATCGAGCGTCTCCAGTCGGCCTTCCCCATAGCGGACGCCGCCGATGAAGGCGCCGCCCGCTTCCTGGCCGAGAATGTAGCCATTGGGCTGGCCGTATTGCGCGAAGGCCTGTTCGAGCGCTTTGGCGACGCCCTGCGCTGCGGCACCGAAATACTGATGACCGATCCCGACGATCTGCTCCGGCGAGAAGGACCGGGGCGCGCCGTAGGCCGCTTGCGGCGCGGCGTTCTGCGTAGGCGCGTAGAGATTGCCGGGCGGCTGGATGGTGGTCGGAGGAGCGAGGCCTACCGGGGCGTTCGCCGCCGGATAGCCATAGGTCTGCGCCGATGCGGCGGCACCGGTCGCGAGGAGGGCGGCGCCGGCGAGGAGCGCCTTGAGAGGGTTGGCTGCGCGCATGAGTGAAGTCCTTTCGCGCGTTGGGAACCCAGGGGAGAAGAAATTCGAGGGCGATCGGGGGCGAAACGCCGGGCAAATCCTGGATCCGGGGGATTTGCATCACTTTCTACCAATCTCCTTTCGCCAGCCTTTACAGGGCCCGTGTCATCTCTGTTCGGCGAGAGGTGCCGGGGGCTGGCCGCAAGGTCCGTCCGATGAGCGAGAAGCCTCCGCATGCAACGGGACGCCGGACGCGCCGGGACGCGCCGATGGCGGCATCAAACGACAGGACGGATCGAAGCCTATGACGAACTCGACCATCACCGCGACCACGCTCGGCACCGAACCGCGGCGCAACCGCAAGCGTATCGCCCTCGCCCTCACGGCCATGTGCGCGCTCAGCCTCACGGTCTCCAAGGATACTGCCAACGCGAACGAGCGCATCGTGACCGACTGGCAGACCGGTATCGCAATATCGGGTTACGATCCGGTCGCCTATTTCGTGGAGCGCCAGGCCGTTCCGGGGCGGGACTCCTATCAGGCCCACTGGGGCGGCGTGGTCTGGCAATTCCGCAGCGCCGGCAACCGGGACGCCTTCATCGCGAACCCCGACGTCTACGCACCCGAATATGGCGGGCACGACGCGACGGCGATTGCGGATGGGTTCGTTGCGCGCGGCAACCCGCTCATCTGGACGGTCGCGGACGGCGAGCTGCACCTCTTCAACAGCGCCGACAACCTCTACGCCTTCCAGGCCGAGGGTTCGCGCATCGAGACCAGGGCCGCAAAGCGCTGGAGCAAGCTCAGCCGTACACTCGCGCTTCGCTAAGACCCGATCGCGGACATATCGAGCCGGCGGGCCAGGTCCGCCGAACTGACCGCCACGAAATATGGGTTGCGCAGCCGGTCCGCCGCATAGGTGAGCGGGGCGCCGCCCTCGACGATCACCACGCCGCCCGCACCAAGCAGGACGGCGTGCGCGGCCGCCGTGTCCCACGCCATGGTCGGGGCGAGGCGGGGATAGACATCCGCCTCGCCGGCCGCAACCCGGCAGAATTTCAGCGAAGACCCGAAGCTCCTCGTCTCCGCTATGCCGTTGGCCGCGAGAAAGGCATCGGTGCGCGCATCGCGATGCGATCGACTGGCGACTGCGACGAGCGCATCCCCCTCCCCGCGACAGGACAGCGGCGACACGTCGACGAGCGCGTCCCCGTCGATCGTCGCGCTGAACGCTCCGTCACCGGCGACGCCGGCATAGAGCGTGCCCGCCTCCGGTTGAACGACGACGCCGAGCACCGGCCGATCGTCTTCGATGAGCGCGACGTTGACGGTATAGTCCGGCCGACCCGCGATGAACTCCTTCGTTCCATCGAGCGGATCGACCATCCAGACGATGGGACCGGACCAGCCGGACGCCGCAACCTCCTCGGACACGATCGGGTAGGACACGGGCGCGCTCGTCAGAACCGTTCTGATCGCCCGGTCGGCGGCGAGGTCTGCTGCGCTGACGGGGGAGCCGTCGCCCTTGGTTTCGGCCGTCCGCGGGCCGGCGGCAATCGGCGCGATGGCGCGCGCGCCGGCGAGGGCGGCGCGGATGGCGATATCGAGATCGGCCGCCCGTTCCGTCGACAGGCCGTAGGAAGCGTTGCTCACACTCATCACCCCTTGCCTCATGGCGGCGTGCGGCACCGCATCGTTCTTCACACGTTGATTCGTGCGTGTAACAAGGACGCAACTCGTCCGCCACCGCCATCGCCCGCCCGGGAGCCCCCTCCATGTCCGATACGTCCACGCCGCCCGCCACCGACACGTCACCGGGCGGAAGCCGGGTCGAGGTCGGCGCGCTCGACCTCGCGTCCTATCTTTGCAGCCGGGTCTGCCACGACGTCATCAGCCCAGTCGGCGCGATCGCCAACGGGTTGGAGGTGATGGACGCGGACGACGATCCGCAGATGCGCGAATTCGCCATGGACCTCATCCGCAAGAGCGCCAACCAGGCCGCAGCGAAACTGAAGTTCGCCCGCCTTGCCTTCGGTGCTTCAGGCTCGACCGGATCGATGATCGACCTGCGCGATGCCGAAGAGGCCGCGCGCGGCGTCGTCTCCGGCGAGAAGCTCAATCTCGAATGGGTCGGCCCGCCCGCGCAGATGCCGAAGAACGCGGTCAAGCTGCTCTTGAACCTCATCATGCTCTCGACGAACTGCATTCCGCGTGGCGGCGACGTGAAGGTGACCGTCGATCCCGACGCACCGAGCTTCTCCGTCATCGCGGCCGGCAGTCACGCCCGCGTGCCCGACGATATCGCAGAGGCGTTCGGCAGCGGCATGGTCGAGGTGACGGCGCACAACGTCCAGCCTTACTTCGCCCGGACCCTCGGCGACGAGGAAGGGATGCGGCTCTCGATCGACCATCAGGGCGATGCTGTGCGGTTCTCCGCCGAGGCCGCTTAAGCGTCGCGAAATCGTTTTGCGCGAAGCTGTCGGATATTCGTCGTCCGACAGCGGAGCCTGGAATGAAGATCTGCCTCATCGCCGATGATGCGCCCATCGTGCGCAAGGTCGCGGCGCGCATCTTGAAGCTCAACAAGTATCACGTCGAGGCGCCCGAAACGGTGCGCGACATGATCGCGACCTGCCGCGCCAACATGCCCGACCTCGTGATCGTGGCCGAAACGTTCGGCGACGAGGATGGGCTCGGCCTCGTCCAGCGCATTCGCGATCTGCCCGACGGCAACGTGCCGACGATCCTCATCTGTACGTCAGCCAACAGCATTGCGCTTCGCTCCCGCTCTCGCCGCTGCGGCGCGAACGGGGTTCTCATGAAGCCCTTCACGCGGGAGACGGTGGATGGACAGCTGCGCCGTCTCGGTCTTGCGAACGCCCTTCTGGCAGCTTGAGCTCGAGTGGCCGGAGCGAGGTTCGATGTGCTGAGCGACTTACTTCCCGGGCCGTCATTCTCGGGCTTCGGCCCGAGAATCCAGGGGCGCGATGGGAGAGTGGCAGGTCCGACCTGCTGACCAACCGCACGGCTTGCGGCGATTGTCGCTCTCGATCCTCGGGCCGGTGCACGAGGAGAAGGGGGCGGAAAGGGCGAAGGCCGATCCGACGTTTGCGCGAACGGCCCAAACTGGGTCCCGTAACGAAAAAGCCCCGCTCATGGTGGGGCTTTTGGTCGTCCGGACGATCGTGTCGTAGCGACTAGGGCGTGTCCGGTTCCTATCCATTCACCGAACGCGCACTAGCGCTTCGTTTTTGCGCGGTTCCTTACGCTGCGGTGCTATCGCACCTCCGCTGGGACGGATCTAGGCGGCGGATTCGATCTCGGCGGCAGTGAGTTCGCGCAAGACGTACCCCCGTCCCCAGACGGTTTCGATGTAGTTCTGTCCGCCTGTGGCGGCCGAGAGCTTCTTACGGAGCTTGCAGATGAAGACGTCGATGATCTTCAGCTCCGGCTCGTCCATCCCGCCATAGAGATGGTTGAGGAACATCTCCTTGGTCAGCGTCGTGCCCTTGCGCAGGCTCAGAAGCTCCAGCATCTGGTACTCCTTGCCCGTCAGATGCACCCGCGCGCCTTGAACCTCCACCGTCTTGGTGTCGAGGTTCACCTTCAGCTCGCCCGTCTGGATGATCGACTGCGCATGGCCCTTCGAGCGCCGAACGATCGCGTTGATCCGCGCGATCAGCTCGTCCTTGTGAAAGGGCTTGGTGAGATAGTCGTCCGCGCCGAAGCCCAGCCCCCGCACCTTGTCCTCGATGCCCGCCATGCCCGACAGAATCAGGATCGGCGTCTCGATCTTGGCCCGGCGAAGGGACTTGAGGACCTCGTAGCCCGACATGTCCGGAAGGTTCAGGTCCAGAAGGATGATGTCGTAGTCGTAGAGCTTGCCGAGATCGATCCCTTCCTCGCCAAGGTCCGTCACATAGACGTTCAAGCTCTCCGATTTCAGCATCAGCTCAATCGACTGAGCTACCGCCGAATCGTCCTCAATCAGCAATACCCGCATGACGGCCCTTCCCAGCGCCGGACCCGCAGCGGGTCCGATTAGCAAACTGCGTCGCGGCTAGGCGAAAGCGTACGGCCTTCACGAACCCACGTTCATCGACTGACAAGGTAAGGCCTTAACGGTAAACGAATCCTCAACCTCTGAGGCCGAACTAAGAACGATCTTTCAAACCACTGTAGGAAATAAGCTATTTTCTGCTTTATCAGTTTCGTTCGAGCAAATTGTAGCGCCCAGCGAGAGTGATTCGGGTTAGGCTACTCATCCGCAGGTTGTCGGCGCCATGGTTTACCACCCGTTAAAGCGGACTCGATAGCGTAGGCCAACACGGTCACCTCTCGGCCGCGTGGGAGTGGGGAACAGTCATGATACGCCCAGAGGCGCGCCGGACCTCTCGGCTTTCAGCACTGACGGACGAGATCGCCGGTATCCCTACAGCGCGGTCCTTCGGCCGCGTCGCCGCCATTCGCGGCGCAAGGGTCGAGATCGTCGGGCCGCTTTCCAAGCTGCGGCTCGGCAGCCGGATCGAGCTACCCGGAGACGAGGAAGACGCGGTCTGTGAGGTCGTGGGCTTCGACAAGGGCCGCGCCGTCTGTCTCCCCATCACCCCGCTGGAGGGCATCAGCATCGGTGCGGACGCCATATTCGGGTCCGACCAGTCGGCCCGCATCGCGCCGCACGATTCGTGGCTCGGCCGCGTGATCGACGCGCAAGGCAGACCGACCGATGGCAAGGGACCGCTCCGAGCCGGACCGGTTCACCAGCCGCTGCGAACCCCTCCCCCGCCCGCCCAGTCGAGAGGCCGCCTCGGAGAGCGCCTCACGCTCGGCGTCGCCGCGCTCGACGTCTTCGCCGCCTGCTGCAGGGGCCAGCGCCTCGGCATCTTCGCCGGTTCGGGGGTCGGCAAGTCCGTCCTTCTCTCCATGCTGGCGCGAAACGCCAAGGCCGACGTCATCGTGCTCGGTCTCATCGGCGAGCGCGGACGCGAGGTGCGCGAGTTCATCGAGGAGACGCTCGGTGCGGACGGCCTCGCCCGATCCGTCGTCATCGTCGCCACGTCGGATGAGCCCGCCCTCGCCCGCCGACGCGCGAGCCATATGGCCATGGCAATCGCCGAACATTTTCGCGACGAGGGCAAGGACGTGCTCCTCCTCATGGACAGCCTGACCCGCTTTGCGCAGGCACAGCGCGAGATCGGCCTGGCCTGCGGCGAGCCGCCAACGGCGAAAGGCTATACGCCCTCGGTCTTCTCCGAGCTCGCGCAGCTCGTCGAGCGCGCAGGCCCCGGCCCGATCGGCACGGGCTCGATCACCGGGCTCTTCAGCGTCCTCGTCGATGGCGACGACATGAACGAGCCGGTGGCCGACGCCGCGCGGGGCACGCTCGACGGTCATATCGTCATGGAGCGCGCCATCGCCGAGCGCGGGCGCTATCCGGCGATCAACGTCCTCAAATCCGTCAGCCGCACCATGCCAGGCTGCATTCCGGCAGCGCGCTGGCCGGACGTGCAACGCGCCAAGGCCATCATGGCCTGCTTTGCAGACATGGAAGAGATGATCCGCATCGGCGCCTACAAGAAGGGCTCAAGCCCCGAGGTCGACGAATCGATCCGCCTCAACCCCGGTTTCGAGGCCCTGCTCGCGCAGTCCCCCGATGTGGCGACTGAACCCGAGGCCATGTTCGACGCTTTGCGCGCGTTGATACAGCCTGTGGAAACATCGGAAACCAATACGAAAGAGTCCGCGGCCTAATAATCATGCTGGTTGACGGTACGCCCCGCCGGGGTGCCGCACACGTGTTGCGTTAGGGGAGTGACAACCATGAAGTCTCGCGGGAGCCTCACACGGCTACACAAGTTCCAGGTCGACGAACGGCGCCGGCAGGTCGTTCAGATCGAGACGATGATCGACGACTTCAAGCGGATGATCGACGACCTCGACAACCAGATCGTCAGCGAGCAGGACCGCGTCGGCATTCACGACGTGACCCATTTCGCCTACCCGACCTTCGCCAAGGCGGCGATGACGCGGCGCGACAACCTTCGCACCAGCCTCGCCGATCTCGACGCTCAGCTCGCCGCAGCGCGCGCGTCCCTTGCCGAGGCGTTCGAGGAGCTCAAGAAGGTCGAGCTTCTCGAAGGCCGCGATGCGGATCGCACCGCGAAGGAAGACGCAAAGGCCGAGCAGGACGAACTGGATGCCGTCGCCGCCAAGATGGTCGGTTAGCGCTTCGGCGGCTCCGTCGACCAGCGGCACCTCGCCCGCCACGAAGCCTCCGTGGAGGCGGCGCAAGCCGACCACGTCTGAGTGATCGGTTTTTTTGCGTCTTGTGAGGCCTATCCAAGATGACGACGTGGCGTGACGTCAGACGGGGGCGACGCGCAGGCGCGTTCCCTCGACGGCAACGACTTCGACGGTAGCGCCTGCCGGCAGATCTGGGCCGTCCACGGCCCAGGATCCGTCACCGATTCGCAGGCGCCCTCGGCCACCTATGATCGGTTCCTCCAGCGTGTAGCGAGTGCCAACGAGGCGCTGCGCGCCGGTGTTCAGCGTGGGGTCGTCGCTCTCCTCGTCGCCAGCGAAGCGGCGGCGGGCTTCATAGGCGGCAACGGCCGCGAGGACCGCGAATACGACGATCTGACCCGCCCACGGCATCGCCACGACGAAGGTCAGAGCGCCCGTCGCCAGCGCGGCCAGGCCGAACCACAGCATGAACGCGCCCGGAACCACGATCTCCAACGCCACCAGAACGAGCCCGAGGACAATCCAGGCCCATGGGCCCAAGGCGAAGAGATCGGAGAGCGCATCCATCGTTCGTCAGAGCGCCCCGCTCGGAGAGATGGGCGGAACGGTTCCGGCGGGACGCACGGCGGTGCCGAGCGCGGCCATCTCCGACGTGGTGGAGGAGGCCGATGGCGTTGGCAATGTGGGCTGCGCTGGCGGCGTAGGTTGGGACGACCCGCCACCCGAGAAGGCCTCACGCGCGATCTCGGCAACGCCGGATAGCGCGCCCATGGCGGCGGAGGCGTCGAGCGGCATGATAAGGACCTTCTGGTTCGGCGCGCTCGCGAGCGCCTGCAGCGCATCGAGATATTTCTCGGCAACGAAATAGTTCACCGCCTGACTGCCGCCCTTCCCGATCGCCTCGGAGAGTACGATGGTCGACTTGGCGTCGGCCTCGGCCTTGCGCTCGCGCGCCTCGGCCTCGCGAAAGGCGGCCTCGCGCAGACCCTCGGCTTCGAGGATACGGGCCTGCTTCAATCCCTCGGCTTTGAGGATCTCCGACTGGCGCATGCCCTCCGATTCGAGGATCGAGGCGCGCTTCTCGCGCTCGGCCTTCATTTGCCGGCCCATGGACTGGACGAGATCGCGCGGCGGCTCGATGTCCTTGATCTCGATGCGCGTCATCTTCACGCCCCAGGGCTGCGTCGCATCGTCGACGACGGCGAGGAGGCGATGGTTGATGACGTCGCGGTTGGAAAGCAGTTCGTCGAGATCCATCGATCCCATGACCGTGCGGATATTCGTCATCGTGAGGTTGAGGATCGCGTTCTCGAGCCCCATCACCTCGTAGGCGGCCTTGGCGGCGTCGAGGACCTGGTAGAAGACGACGCCGTCTACCGTGATGGTCGCATTGTCGCGGGTGATGACCTCCTGGGAGGGCACGTCCAGCACCTGCTCCATCATCGAGACCCGCGCGCCCACGCGGTCGAGAAACGGTACGACGAGGTTGAGACCCGGCTTGAGGCTGCGCCGATAGCGGCGGAAACGTTCGACCGTATAGTTGTAGCCCTGCGGCACCGTCTTGATGCCGGCGAGGAGGACGATGATCACGAAGATCGCGAAGACGATCGGCACGATGTTCGCGGCGAGAAACGGCAGGTTGTCCACGGCGGCGGCCTCGGGCTAGGCGGGCCCCGGCAGCGGGGCGCATCGGGTGGCGAATAGCGCGGCCCAACCCGGCCCGCAACCGGACGGCGCCGCGGCCGTGCCGCCCGGCCCCGTCACACCCGTTGGCTAGCTGACCTTCTCGACGCAGAGCGCAGAGCGGGGGCGATAGGCGAAGGTGTGTTCCAGCGTTCGCGTCGTGTCGAAGATCTCGGTAAGGAACATGACCTCCTTCTTGAGCGTGACGGTCGCGACGACGGCGCAACCGGCCTGATCGGCGACGATGAGATCCGGATCGATGGTAAACGATTCACCGTCCGCCGGAGCGGCCTTGTTGTGTCCCTGGCTCCAGACGACCGTCGAGTTACCCTTGTCGTCGATCTCGACACTGGTGACGAGCATCTTGAGTTTCGTGCCTTGCCCGTCCGGGTAGGTGATCGCCATGCCGCCCTTGAAGATGCCCTCTACGACTTCTTTCGTCACCTTGCGCTGCCGTGCGACGAGATCGGCGATGGAGTTGGCCGCGATCGCGACGCGGCGGTCCGACGCGCTGGCGAAGGTCAGCTCGGTCGTCCCCAACCAGAGCGTGACCATGACGGGCATGATCATGCCGAACTCGATAGCGGCGACACCGCGCCGGTCGGCGAGGAAGCGACGAAGGGGGCGGAAAACGCCGCCGGTCGGCACAGTGGAGGACGGTTCGGCTAGCGACCGCGTCATGCGCGCGACCCAGCCTTGGCCTGAGAAGCGATCGGTCATTCGTAGGGCTCGTTCTGGAAGACGAGAGCGGATGTCAGGAGGAGCGATCCATCGGTCAGGCGCGCAGGAGATTCGGTGAACACCGGCGCTATCGGCTTACGCTTGTAGAACGTGCGCGCGACGATGATCGATGAAGCCCCGCCGACGTCGTATTGCATGTCGGTATTGTAGTCTCCGTCCTCGTCGAGAGGTGGAGGCGGGTCTATGGATTCGAATGTCGGGTAGGTTCGAATATCGACATGCAGCGCATTGGCGCAGTCGTAAAGAAGGACGGCTTCCTTGCAGAGCGCGTCGATGAAGCCGGCCTTCGAGCCCATCGACGAGCCGGGCGCCTTCACCTCTCCGGTCCGGATCTGGCGGGAGACGTTGTCCATGGCGAGCTGCATGGATTGATTGCTGAGAAAGGTGAGTGCGACTTCGAAGAGGGCAAGGAGACCGAAGAGGAAGGGGCCTGCGATGAACCCCATCTCGATGGCGGTCGCACCGTTTTCGTCGCGCCGGAATGGTCTCAGCGCGGCGATGCTGAACCCGCCGCGACGACGGCTACGGGTGGCGTCGCTCGCTACAATGGGCGATTTCTGCGCGACGCTGCTTAGCGACAGCGGCATGATAGAACCCCAGAACACCGTTTCACTCCGGGAGCCTAGGACGAAGAGCTTAAAGGCGGCTTACGGGATTCGAATCGATACGCAGCGATGCCTGCCAAGCCGCGGCCGGCCTAGGCTGAGGGCGCTCTATTCCGAGGTCGACAGACCGATACGCTCGCCGATCTGGCCCGCGATGCGCGAGAAGCTCTCCGTATCGTCGCCGAGGATCGGCGCCTTCTCGCAGTCGGGCGTGCAGGAATAGGAGGTGCGCGCGGTCGAGCGATGCATCGTCACGATATGAGGGGCCGTCACGCTCGACTGGACGGTCAGCTGCGTGTTGAGCACTTCGTGGCCGTTCGTATCGAGCACGATGATGTTGGTGATGCCGAAGCTGCGGCCGGTCAGAATGAGCGTCTCGGCATCCTGAACGGACGCGTCCGCGATGAGGGGATTGCCGAGTATGATCGTTCCTGCCGGACGCGACAGGCGAAGGACGGTCGCCTGATCGATAGCGAGGGCGACCGCGCCGGCGGCTTGTGCCACGCCCGCACCCCCACCCGGGAGCGGCAGCACCGCCACCGCGCCTAGGAACAAGGCCGAGAGAGAAATGCGCGCCGCCGCGCGTATCGTCGAAATGAGCGGAAGCGTCATGGAGCGTCTGTCTCCGGCCTGTAAGAGTACCTGACCGCGCGATTCGATGGGGTCGGGCGAAGAAAACCTAGGTCGCGGATACTATGGAGCACTGTGGTTAACGCTCTCGAAAGACCGGCACTATCGCGCTATGTGGTTGATCTCTAGCGTTTTTCTCGCCGGAAAGCAGGACGGTGAATCCCTGTACTATCCACTCAAGACTTCGTTCACGGCGTTCCTTAGGTCCCGCGCAACCCGGCAACGGCAGTGTGGCATGGAGCTTCGGGGCACACCTGAGGCCAGGTGGCCTGCGCGGTGTATGAAGAGCCGCGGCCGACCTCAAACTAGTAAAGCGTGGAGAGTCAAAATGACCATGATCAAGAACTTCATCCGTGACGAATCTGGTGCGACGGCGATCGAGTACGGCCTTATGGCCTCCCTGATCGCCCTCCTGATCATCGGCGCGGTCACTGCCATCGGTGGCAAGCTTGAGGACGTGTTCCAGGCCATCAACGGCGGTCTCAACACCACGGTGGGCAGCGCCACCTAAGGCGAAACGCCTCCGGCAACCGGGCGCCCCGCACTGTGGCGCTCGGTCTTCTTTCAACGGGCAGCCGCTTGTCGAAGTGGTTGCCCGTTGTCGTTTGTGAATGCCTTGGCCCCTCCGTTTAAGACTGCCTAAGGGCGGTTCGCGGTACGCTTTCAGAAGGCTCTCTCGTTCCTGTAGGAATTCGTCATGCTGTCGATAGTGGTCCTCTATTCACTCCCGATCCTCATGTTGACGGCGGCGATGAGCGACCTCGCTCGCTACACGATTCCCAATTGGATCAGCATCGCTCTTATCGCGGCCTTCGCCGTGGCAGCGCCGCTATCTGGACTCGGCATGGCGGCCATCGGCCAACATATCGGCATCGGCTTCGCCGCGCTGCTCGTCGGCTTCACGCTCTTTCAGTTCGGCTATGTCGGCGGCGGGGACGCGAAGCTGTTCGCGGCCGGGGCGCTCTGGTTCGGTCTGGATGGTATCGCGGTCTATGCCCTCGCCATGGGCATGGCCGGCGGCATGCTCTGCCTCGTCATCCTCGTCTATCGCGCAATGCCCCTCCCGGTCGCCTCGGTCGGTTGGCTCGGTGCTCTACACGATAAGGCGAACGGCATCCCCTACGGCGCCGCCATCGCGTTCGGCGCCATCGCCGCGCTGCCTCACACGGCCTGGATGACGATTGCGTTCGCATCCTAGTCGAAGAAAACCCGGCGCGGTTGCTCGGCATTCCGTCGCGATTTCAAAGTGAAACATCCCATACCCGCAGATTTCGTACCACCCGTTAACGGCGTTTTGAGGTTTCTCACGTCTTAATCGGCTTGGTTAACGCGCCGCCAACGCGTCCGTCCGCTCTTTGCAGATGGTTCGCGGGCCTATCCGGCGGTGCGTGGGAACGGGCTGGGGTGAATGCCATGAGAACGATGCAGATGGCGGTCTTTGGCGTGGCGCTGGTCTCTGGCGCAGGCGTCGCGCTCTTGCTGGCGACGGGCGGCGAAGACGCTCCCCAGCAAGTTATCGTCGAAGCCGCGCCGCAGCTGGAGACAGAGCAAGTGCTCGTCGCCGCCGGTGACATCGGTGTAGGCCGCACCCTCACCTCCGTGGACCTGACCTGGAAGGAATGGCCCCGCGAAGCCGCCTCCCAGTTCATCACCCGGTCCGCATCGCCAGGCGCGATCGAGGATATCGAGCGCGCGATCGTCCGCACGCCCTTCTATATGGGCGAGCCGATTCGCGAGCAGAAGATCGTTCGGGCCGACGGGTCGGGCTACATGTCTGCGATCCTGCCCCGCGGCATGCTCGCCGTCGCCATCGACATCGATCCGACGCGCAGTGCCGGCGGCTTCGTGCTGCCGAACGACCGCGTCGACATCATCCTCACCCAGTCCTCCGACAGCGACGATGGCGGCCCCGACTACGTCAGTCGCACCATCCTCGAGAACGTGCGCGTGCTCGCCATCGACCAGTCGGTCGAGGACAGCGGCGACGGCGATAAAGTCGTGATCGGCGAGACGGCGACCGTGGAGCTCGATCGCAGCCAAGCCGAAGCGCTTTCGAGCGCGTCCGAGATCGGGCAGTTGCAGCTCGCCCTTCGAAGCCTTGCCGATTCCAACGGCCCGCTCGGCTCCGGTCCCCGCCTCGCCTCGGGTGGCTCCGACACCGTGACCATGGTCCGCTTTGGACGTGCCGTACAGGTGACCGCGCGCCAGCCGAAGGGTCAGTCCGCGCGCCCCGTCCAGCCAGCCGCTAGCCCGGCCGTGATCGAGGTCCCCATCGCGGACGTCACGATGGAAGAAGGAGCGGACCAGTGAACAAGGATTCCGTCGCCATGACACCTCGCTCTACACCCCGCTCTCGCCAACGTGGCCTTCGTGCCACCGTCGCCGTCCTCGCGCTCGCGCTGGCCGCCGGTGGGCTCGACGCCGCGGCGCCCGCGATCGCCGTCGCCCAAGGCTATGACGACATCGTCTCGCTCGACATGCACGAACTCGGCGCGATCCGCGACATCCGCCTCGCGGTCAACAAGTCGCTGGTCGTCGATCTGCCGGTGGATGTGAAGGACGTACTCGTCTCCGGGCCGAGCGTCGCCGACGCGGTGCTGAAGTCGACCCGCAAGGCCTTCATCATCGGCGGCGAGATCGGCCAGACGAATGTCTTCTTCTTCGACGCCGTTGGAGATCCGGTGCTGACGCTGAACATCTCGGTCGAGCCCGACTTCGAGACGCTACAACTCACCATGGACCGCCTTCTCCCCAACGCCGATGTGCGTATTGAGGGCATGAACAAGGGCCTGGCGCTCTATGGCGAAGTGTCGGACGCGAGCGAGGCCAAGCGGGCCGTCGATCTGGCCGCCGCCTTCATGAGCAGCGACGGAGCGCCTGACCCGACGAGCGTGGTCAACATGCTCACGATTCGCGCGGGCGAGCAGGTGATGGTGAAGGTCACCATCGCCGAGGTGGAGCGCACCACCGTCAAGCAGCTCGGAATCAATCTCGGTGGCCAGCTCTCGATCGGCAATACGGTACTTGGCTACAATCACACGCCGCCCTTCAACACCAACAAGCTGCCGACGAGCAGCGCCAACCTCCTCGCCGACAAAGGTTGCAGCATCGTCGCCGGCGCCATCGGCGGCATCGGCCAGGTCGGATGTTCCTTCCTCGACACCACGGTTCGGGCGCTCGAGGAATCCGGGCTGCTGCGAACTCTGGCCGAGCCGACACTGACGGCTGTCTCCGGCGAATCGGCGAGCTTCCTCGTCGGCGGCGAGTTTCCCGTCGCGGCCGGCTTCGAAGACGGCAAGATCTCGATCGAGTTCAAATCCTACGGCGTCAGCCTCTCCATGACGCCGATCGTGCTGGGCGAAGGGCTCATCAGCCTCAAGGTCACGACCGAAGTCTCGGAGTTGACCGAGGACGGATCGATCTTCGTCGCGCAGGGCGTCAGCATTCCGGGCCTCAACGTGCGCCGGGCCGATTCGACGGTGGAGCTGCCGAGCGGCGGCACCATCGCGCTGGCCGGCTTGCTGCAGGACAACGTCAAGCAGGTCATCTCGGGTATCCCAGGCGTGATGAAGCTGCCGATCCTCGGCTCCCTCTTCCAGAGCCGTCAGTATCAGCGCGGCCAGAGCGAGCTCGTGATCCTCGTGACGCCGTTCATCGCCCAGCACAACTCGCGCGAGGCGTTCTCGCAGCCGGACGACGGGTTGGAGATCGCCGGCGATGCCGAGTCGATCTTCCTCGGTCGCCTGCACAAGGTCTACGGCACGACCGCCGCGCCGTCCGGTCCCTATCGCGGCCATTTCGGCTTCATCAACGACTAGGTGAGGCGCGAGATCGATGTTCGCTTCGCCGCCCTCGCCTGCCCTTCCGTACGCCAACTCTCCGGAGCACGCTGACATGTTCGAGTCCTTCCTGCCAGCCGACCGGACCGGCCCTCTCCGCCCAAGCCGGCTCGTCGTGCTCGCTGCCATCGGCCTTACGCTCGCTGGCTGCAACACGGCGCATAACTCGGTCGCGAGTTTCGAGGCCGCCGCCGCCGACGATTACCGGCTGCGCCACCCCATCAAGGTCGCGCCGGCACCGCTGACGCTTGCGCTCGACATCCACAACGGCGCCAAGGGGTTGACCTCCGAGCAGGTCTCGTCGGTTCACGCCTTCGCGCGCGGCTACCGCAGCAGCGGCTCCGGTCCGATGGTGCTCTCGGTCCCCGCGGGTGCCGGCAACGCCGTTGCGCTCGACCATGCGGCGCAAAGCGTTCACGCGACGCTCGCCAAGGCCGGCGTCGGCTATGTCGACATCCAGCATGTCGACGCCGGGCGCCACGGTGCGTCCTCGCTCTCCCTTACCTACTACGCCGTGGGTGCGCGAGTGGACAGCTGCGGGCGGTGGCCGGCGGACGCCGCGATCACCGGCAACGTATCCAACCGGTCCTACCACAATTTCGGCTGCGCGACGCAGCGCAACTTCGCCGCCATGGTCGCCAATCCGCACGATCTCCAGCGTCCCCGTGCCCTTGGGCACACCAGCGCGACCCGCCGCGTGGACGTTCTGACCAAGTACGGTAAGGCCGAAGCAACCACGACGGCCTACGACACATCGAACCAAGTCAGCGCGAGCAGCGTCGGCAACTGATGCCGACGCCCGTACCGACGCCGACCCTCGGGGGATCCCACTGATGAACGCACACGCGCTTGCTCCGGACTTGGCCGAAGACGCCGCCGCCCTGATCGCGCCTCTCCCCCGGGTCTCCATTCAGGCCTTCTGCGAGACGGCCGAAGTCTCGGCCGGCCTCGAGGAGGTGTCCCGCGACCGGCGGATGAACAAGACGCATTTCCAGTCCCACATGGGTGGGATCAAGGCGGCGATCGAGTTCTACGAGAGCGCGCCGACGCCCAACGTCATCATCATCGAGAGCCAGGCGAATGCCGGCGCGCTCCTCGGTGATCTCGAAACGCTGGCCGAGTGCTGCGATGCCGGCACGCAGGTCGTCGTCATCGGTCACACCAACGACATTCCCCTCTATCGCGAGCTGACGCGGCGTGGCGTGAGCGAGTATCTCGTCGCACCCATCGATACGATCCCGATGCTCGGCGCGCTATCCGGTCTTTTCAACAAGGAGAACGCCGCACCGCTCGGCCGGGTGATCGCCTTCGTCGGTGCCAAGGGAGGCGTCGGGGCGTCCACGATCGCGCACAATTGCGCTTGGACGATCTCGAACGATCTCGAACTCGATACCATCATCGTCGATCTCGACCTGCCCTTCGGCACGGCCGGCCTCGACTTCAACCAGGACCCCCCGCAGGGCGTGGCCGAGGCCGTGTTCTCACCGGATCGTCTGGACGACGTGCTGCTGGACCGCCTGCTGTCGAAATGCTCCGAACGCCTCAGCCTCCTGGCATCCCCGGCGACACTCGACCGTCCCTACGACATCGACGAATCGGGCTTCGAAGGTCTCTTCGATCTCCTCCGCGCCACCGTGCCCTGCATCGTCCTCGACGTGCCTCATGTGTGGAATGCGTGGACGCAAAGCGTGCTCGCCGCCGCGGACGAGGTGGTCGTCGTCGCGGCGCCCGACCTGGCGAACCTGCGCAACGCGAAGAACCTCGTCGACGTGCTTACCGCCGGCCGGCCCAACGACGCCCCTGCGCGTCTGCTGCTGAACGGTTTCGGGCTCGCGAAGCGGCCGGAGATCAAGCCTAGCGACTTCAAGGCAGCCGTCGGGCTGGAGCCCTTCGCCGTCTTGCCCTTCGACGCCGCGCTCTTCGGAACGGCCGCCAACAACGGCCAGATGATCGCGGAAGTGCAGGCCAACGCTCCCCACGCGGAGACCTTCGCCGACCTCTCCCGTACGCTTCTTGGCAAGGCCGAGGTGAAGAAGTCGCGCAAGAGCAGCCTCTCGCCGATCCTCTCCCGCTTCACGCTTCGCAAGTCCTAGCGACGCGTCGGCCGACCCACCACGCCATCGGGTGGCCCGAGCCGGCCGCTCAACGAGACCAGACACCTGATCGGAAACGAGCGCCATGTTCGGAAAACGCGGACCAACGAGCGATACGCCGCCTCCCCCGGCCCCGAAGGTCGTCTCCAATGCGTTGAAGACTATCGACGCGCCCTCGCCGTCCAAACCTCCGGCGCCGAAGCCCGCGCCCGAAGCCGCCGCCGCGCCAAAGCCTTCGCCGAAGGCCGCGCCGAAGCCTGAGGCGGCGAAGCGCCCCATCGCGATCGAGGAGCCGCCGGAGAGAAAGAAGTCGGCCGACTATTACGAGACGAAGACGACGATCTTCGGCACCCTTCTCGAAGCCATCGATCTCAGCCAGCTCGCCCGGCTGGACGCCGAGGCGGCGCGCGAGGAAATTCGCGACATCGTCGGCGAGATCATCGGCTACAAGAACATCGCTCTGTCTATCGCGGAGCAGGAAGAACTGCTCGCCGACATCTGCAACGACGTTCTGGGCTACGGCCCGCTGGAGCCTCTGCTGGCGCGGGACGACATTGCCGACGTGATGGTGAACGGTGCCGACACCGTCTACATCGAGGTCGACGGCAAGATGCGCCAGACGGGCGTGCGCTTTCGCGACAATGCGCAACTGATGAACATCTGCCAGCGCATCGTCAGCCAGGTCGGCCGCCGGGTCGATGAAAGCTCGCCGATCTGCGACGCGCGCCTGCCCGACGGCTCGCGCGTCAACGTCATCGCGCCGCCGCTCGCCATCGACGGGCCGACGCTGACCATCCGCAAGTTCAAGAAGGACAAGCTGACGCTCGAGCAGCTCGTCAAGTACGGTTCCATCTCGGCCGAGGGCTCAGAGGTGCTGCGCATCATCGGCAAAGCGCGCTGCAATGTGCTGATCTCGGGGGGTACCGGTTCGGGCAAGACGACGCTTCTCAACTGCATGACGGCGAGCATCGACTCGACCGAGCGAATCATCACCTGCGAGGACGCGGCCGAGCTTCAGCTGCAGCAGCCGCACGTCGTCCGGCTGGAGACCCGCCCTGCCAACCTCGAAGGCGAGGGCGAGATCACGATGCGCGATCTCGTCAAGAACTGCCTGCGTATGCGGCCCGAGCGGATCATCGTCGGCGAGGTTCGCGGCCCGGAGGCGTTCGATCTCCTCCAGGCCATGAACACCGGCCACGACGGCTCGATGGGTACGGTCCACGCCAACAGCCCGCGCGAGGCCATCTCGCGCCTCGAATCGATGATCACGATGGGTGGCTATTCTCTGCCCGCCAAGACGATCCGCGAGATGATCGTCGGGTCGATCGACGTCATCATCCAGGCGGCCCGCCTGCGCGACGGCTCTCGGCGTATCACCCACGTGACCGAAGTCATCGGCATGGAGGGCGAGGTGGTCACGACGCAGGACGTCTTCCTCTACGACATGTACGGCGAGGACGACGACGGGAACATTCTCGGCCGGCATCGCTCGACAGGAATCGGTCAGCCCCGCTTCGCCGAGCGCGCACGGTATTTCGGTGAAGCCGAAGCCCTCGGCGCCGCGCTCGACGCCGCCGAAATCGCCGACGACCGCTAGGAGGGCGAACGATGGAGTCCAATACGATCATCATCGCCGGCCTCGCGGCGCTCTGCATGGGCGGCCTCGCCTATGGACTTCTCTACGACCGGATCTCGACGGAGAGCACGCGCGAGAAACGGCTCGGCACGATCCGCAAGACAGCGCCCAAAGCTGCCAGCGGCGCGAACCAGAAGAAGGATCGCCGCAGCAAGATCCAGTCGGCCGTAGAAGGCATCGAGAAGCAGCAGAAGAGCGAAGGCAAGCTGACCTTCGAGCGCCGGTTGCAGCAGGCTGGTCTCGAGTGGTCGAAGACGATGTACGCGTTGGTCAGCATCGTCTGCGGTCTCGTCGCGGGCGCCTGTGTGCTGGCGGCCGGCGGTGGTTTCGTCGTCGCGCTCATCGCTGTCGTGGGTGGCTTCCTCGTGCTGCCGCGCCTCTACGTGAACCGCTGCCGCAAGAAGCGGATCGCGGCCTTCCTCAACGAGTTGCCGAACGCGGTCGACGTCATCGTGCGCGGCATCAAGGCGGGCCTGCCGCTCAACGACTGCATCCACATCGTCTCGAGAGAATCGGCCGAGCCGGTGCGCAGCGAGTTCGCCAAGGTCGTCGAGGCGCAGTCTGCCGGCATCACCATTCCTGCTGCCGTCGAGCGCATGTACTACCGCGTTCCGCTGGCCGAGACGAACTTTCTCTCCATCGTCATTACCTTGCAGTCGAAGGCCGGCGGCTCGATGTCCGAAGCGCTCGGCAATCTCTCCGGCGTGCTACGCGACCGCAAGAAGATGCGGGGCAAGATCCAGGCGATGTCGATGGAGGCCAAGGCCTCGGCCGGCGTCATCGGCTCTTTGCCCATCGTCGTGATGAGCCTCGTCTACATCGTGGCACCAGACTACATGGTGACGCTTTTCGTCGAACCTCTCGGCAACATCCTTCTCGCCGGCGCGGGCGTGTGGATGATGATCGGCGTCTTCGTCATGAAGGGCATGATCAACTTCGACTTCTAGGGCTTCGGCCGGCGGCCCGGGTGCCTCGGCGCTCTTGGTCGCCGCCGCGAAAGGCAAACCATGGTGTTCCTCCAAGGCCTTGGCGACAATCAAGGCATTCTCTTCATACTCGTGATGGTCTGCGTCGCGTCGCTCGTCTTCATACTGGCCGCGCCGCTTCTCACCCGCGACAAGCTCCAGCAGCGCATGAAGGCCGTGTCCGTCGAGCGGGCCCGCATCCGCGAACGCGAGCGCGGCCGGATGGAAAAGAACCACAAGCCGATCAGCTTGCGGAGCGAGCCGCGCGCCTACATGAAACGCGTCGTCGACGAGTTCAATCTGCGCGACAAGCTGATGGGCGCCGACACGCGCGACAAGCTCATCGGCGCCGGCTACCGCGCCGATTCCCACGTCATCACCTATCTCTTCGCCCGCGTGGTCATGCCGGTCGTGCTCGGCTTCGCCTCGGCGTTCTACATCTTCACGACCGGCTTACTGAGCGGCTACCCGGTGCTGGTCTCGGTCGGCGCCGTACTCGTCATCGCCTATATCGGTCACTACGCGCCCAACATCTGGATCTCGAACGCGACCTCCAAGCGTCAGCTGTCCATCCGCCGCGCCTGGCCGGACGCGCTCGACCTCCTGCGGATCTGCGTGGAATCGGGCGCCTCCATCGAAGCCGCTTTTCGCAAGGTGTCGGAGGAGATCGGCATCCAGTCGATCGCGCTGGCGGAGGAAATGGCTCTCACGACGGCCGAACTCTCCTACCTCTCCGAGCGCCGCAAGGCCTACGAAAACCTTGGCAAGCGCACCGATGTCGAGGGCGTGAAGGCTGTCTGCGCGGCCCTCATCCAAGCCGAGCGCTACGGTACGCCCGTCAGCGTCAGCCTACGCGTCCTCGCGCAGGAGACGCGCGACATGCGGATGAACGAGGCAGAGAAGAAGGCGGCTGCTCTGCCGCCCAAACTCACCGTTCCGATGATCCTCTTCTTCATGCCCTCACTCTTCATCGTCATCCTCGGCCCTGCGGCCATCAAGATGACGCAGCTCTGAGGAACGCGGACCCTGGACGAAAAAAGGCGCCGCAGGATCGCTCCCGGGCGCCTTGTTCGCTCCGGCCGAGACCGAAGGATTAAGCCGAAGCTTACATCGGCATCAGGACGCCGTCGATGACGTGGATGACGCCGTTCGTCGCCTCGATGTCCGTCTCCACTACGGTGGCCGTGTTGCCGGCCGCGTCCGTGATGATGACGTTGTCGCCATCGAGGGAGACGGTGAAGGTCGCGCCGTTCACGGTCTCGACGACGTGCTCGCCGCCGTCGCTCTCGATCATGCCGACGACATCGGCGGCCATCACGCTAGCCGGGACGACGTGATAGGTGAGGATACCTGCCAGCTGATCCTTATTGGCCGGCTCGAGCAGCGTCTCGACGGTGCCGTCCGGCAGTGCGGCGAAAGCGTCGTTGGTCGGCGCGAAGACCGTGAACGGACCCTCGCCCTCGAGCGTCGTGGCCAGATCGGCGGCGCCGACGGCGGTGTAGAGGGTGGAGAGGGACTCGGTTTTGGAGGCGAGGTTTGCAATCGTGCCTTCCATGTGGGCGGCGGCGAAGGCAACACCGGTGAGGGCGACGACGCCGGCGGAGGCGGCGAGAAGAGTGGTCTTGAAGGTCATGATTGGCTCCCTTGAGAGTCAGAGCCGAGCGGAAGTTGGGGGGAGTGCCCGGCTGCGTTGACGTGGATAGATACGAACGCGCCGCTGACTAGATGCACGATTTCTTAATCTTGCCGAAATGTCGCAGGCGGGCCGCCGACGCGGCCCGCCTGCGTCGTCTGCTACTTCGGAAGCAGCACATCGTCGATGACGTGAACGACGCCATTGGCTTGGCGCACATCGGCCGTGATCACCGTCGCAGCGCCGCCGCTCTCGTCGTATACGACGAGGTCGTCGCCGACCATTCCGAGCGTGATCGTGTCGCCGGACGCGGTCTCCACATTGTGACGCCCACCGTCATCGGCGACCATGGACATGGCTGCCTCGGCCATCACGTTGCCGGGGACCACGTGCGACAGCAGGACCTTGGTCAGCTGATCCTTGTTCTCGGGCTTCAGAAGCGTCTCAACGGTGCCGGCGGGCAGCTTCTCGAACGCCTCGTTCGTGGGCGCGAAGACGGTGAATGGACCCTCGCCGGCCAGCGTCTCGACGAGACCGGCGGCCGTGACGGCCGCGACGAGCGTGGTCAGGTTCGGTGCATTGGATGCGTTGACCGCGATCGGCTGGTCGGCCATCATCGCCGCGCCGCCAACAGTAGGATTGTCCTGGGCCAGTGCAGGCGCAGCGAAGAGCGCGATAGCGGCAGTCGTGGCGAGTATAGTCGTTCTGATAGTCATGATCATCTCCAATTTCCCCCGTCTCCGAACACCGAACGCCGAGGTTATGCTTGGAGCTACGACGTCGCGCTGACGCCGGATGCATGAATTTCTAAATTTTTTATTTCAGGCGCGGACAACACCGTGGTTTTTTAGGTCCGAACGCATTCGAGCGGCGTCCGTAAATACCTCCGCTTGCCACCCGGCCGCCCGGGCGCCGTCGACATTCGCCGCCGTATCGTCGAAGAAAAGGCATGCGGCCGGGTCGAGATCGAAGGTCTCCGCGTGACGGTCGTAGATCGCCCGGTCGGGCTTCAGCATCCGCACCTCTCCCGAGACGGTCACGCCGCGCGTGCCCGCGAGGGCGGGAAACATCGCCTGCGCTTCCTTGAACGTGTCCTGATGGAAGTTCGTCAGGAGCGTCACGTCCTGCCCGTCGGCTTGCAGGGCTCGCATGATCTCGAAGGTGCCCGGCACGTCGCCCGGCACCATCTCGGACCAATAGGTCCGGTAGGCCCGAATGAGGTCGGCCCGGTCGGGGTAGTCGGCAATGAGAAGGTCTTCGGCCTCCGTCCAGTCCCGCCCGCGATCCTGCTCGCGGTTCCAGGCCGGGGTGCAGACGTTGGCGAGGAACCAGCGGCGTTCCTCCGCATCGGGTATCAGCCGGCGGTAGGGGATCTCGGGATCCCAGCGAATGAGGACGTGGCCGATATCGAAGACGATGTGGCGGATCATGAACGGCGTTCCGGTGCGTTACGGACGGATGAGGCGGCCCTGCGCGATGATGGGTCCGGTCGCGACGCCTTCCGGCGCACCGCCCGGCGGCTCCAACGAGACGGCGAGTACGGTCCCGTCGTTCAACTCGCGCAAGTCCGACGGCATCGGCACGTCGAGACCGATCGCCTCGCCGGGTGGCGGTAGGATGCCGAGCGAGCGCGGCGCGGAACCATCGTCCGGCACGAGCCAGAGCTCCGGCACCCGCGTCTCCGTCGCGACGCTCACCGTATGCGCGGTCAGCCGACCCGAATGGTAGGAGAGGAGGAAGACGTCGGATGTGTCCGCCGGTCCGAGCGCAGCCAGGAGCGGGCCACGCGGAACCTCGAGGCCGAGACGCTGGGCGATCGGCTCCAATACCGGATCGTAATAGCGCCGCAGATCCTGCTCGGTGACGACCGCGACGGCCAGTGCGGCGCAACTCGCAAGCGCGACGACGCTGATGCCGCGCCAGAAGATCAGACTGTTCCACAGCCCCCGCCTCTCACGAACCTTGGCCGGACGGGCATTGACCGCCTGCTTCGCGGCCCGCTTGCTCGCCTGCGCCCGTTCGCGCTGCTCGCGGCGCACGTCGTCTTCACGCTGCACGACGCTGGCGCCGCGCACGGGGGATAGTCCGAGCTCGCGCTCGATGGACCGCAGCAGCCCGGACCGCGCAGCCTGATCGCGCGGTTCGGCGAGCAGCGGCGCAAGCCGGCTCGACCACGCCCCGACCTGCGCGCGAAACCCCGCATCCTCTGCCAGGCGGCGCTCCGCCTCGGCCTGCTCGTTAGGATCGAGGAGGCGGAGGACGTATTCCGCGGCCAGCAGCTCGTCCAGATCCGCGCGCGAGAGTTCGCTCGCAGCCTCGCCCATGTCACGGCTTTCGTCAGACATGAAGCCCCGCCCTGTTGCCCAAACCGGATCGACACGCCGCACGGCGCCCCACCGATCGTTCATTCGTTGCCGATGCCGTTTCCGCCGGCCCTTCGCGCCTAGACATCCGAACCCAGGCAGTCGCGCAGCCGAAGGAGGGAGCGGCGAATACGGCTCTTCACCGTGCCCAGCGGCACGCCGTCGCGCTCGGCCAGTTGGAGATACGTGTGGTCGCCGAAAAAGGCTTCGCGCACGATGGCCGCATTCTCGGGGTCGAGACCTTCGAGGCAGAGGTTGAGGCGCTCTATGCGCTGCGCTTCGTCGAGCGCATCTCCGGGTGCCGGGCCGTGATCGACGAGTTCGGGCGCATCTTCCAGAGGATCGCTCCGCCAGCGACGTCCGCCCGGCGCGAAGGCGGTCGATGGCCTTGTTGCGCGCTATGGTGGCAAGCCAGGTGATGGGCGATGCGCGGCCGGCGTCGAACCGGTCGGCCCGCTTCCAGACCGTAATATAGGTCTCCTGCAACACCTCTTCCGCTTCGGCCTCGTCGGGCAGGACACGGCGCACGATGCCGAAGAGCTTCGCGTTGGTGAGCATATAGACTTCGCGCAGCGCCTCACGGTCGCCGGCGCCGACGGAGGCCATAAGGCGTGCAAGCCGTGCCCGGCGCTGCGTGGCGACTTCGCTCACCGCTAGACCCCTTGCGCCTGCGCAAGGGCGGCGCCAGCGCCCGTCAGAGCCGCCTTGTTCGACAGGATGACCTGCGTCGGCACCGCCTCGACGAACGGGCTGAGCCGCCCCTTGTCCTCGAACGCCGCGCGAAAGCCGAACCGTTCCAGTAGCGGCAGGATGCGCGGACAGATGCCACCGCCGATGAAGACCCCACCCCGCGCCCCTACCGTCAGCGCCACGTCTCCCGACAGCCGGCCAAGCCATGTGACGAATAGGTGAAGCGTCTCCTCCGCCACAGCGTCATTGCCGGCCAGAGCCCGCTCGGTGATCTCGGCCGCCGTCGCCTTCGCGGCATCATGGCCATCGACGGCGAGAATCGCGGCATGGACCGCTTCGAGCCCCGGTCCCGACAGCGCCCGCTCGGCCGACACGCGCCCGCCAGACGCCCGCATATGCTGCACGATCGCAAACTCGCGCGGTGTCCTCGCGGCGAGATCGACATGCCCGCCCTCCGCCGGCAGCGCGTGCCAGATACGCCCCGCCGGCGTGGTAATGGGCACGATGCTGCCGACGCCGAGCCCGGTGCCCGGCCCGACAACCGAGATCGCGCCATCCTCGGTCGCCTCGCCGCCGCCAATACGATGGCACTCCTCGGCCTTCAGGAAGGGCAGGCCGTTCGCCAACGCCTCGAAATCGTTGAGAATCATCAGCTTGTGGACGCGCAACGCGTCGGCCAGCTCGACCGTGTTGAAGGACCAGGGCGAGTTCGTGAACCGGACCTCTTCGCCGAGGATAGGCCCGGCGATGGCGAAGGCCGCCATCTTCGGCCTCGGCGGATTACCGATGCGTTTGGCGATGACCTCGTCGAGCGCCATCGCCGGCACGATCTCATCGAGATAGGCGCGGCCGGCGGCGGCAAGCGAGGGATAGTCGGCCGCGGCGAGATTCGTGACCGCATGGAGATCGCAGCGCGAGCCGGAGCCGTGCGGGCGCAGCAATGCGAGCGCGAAGCGAGCGTTCGTTCCGCCGACATCCGCGACGAGGCTCAGCCTGGCGCCCTGAACGAAGGCCATCGACGTCTCCCTGCTTCCGGCACCTCTGGCCGGTCGTTGCGCCCAGGTTTGGCATCGTCGGCGTGGCCAGGCAACAGGACGGTGGAGGCAACGTGAATGCGGTGTCACGGACGAACACTCTCGCGAAGCCCGCTTCGGCTTCCTATCTCTCCTTTACACGCCATCCCGCAACCGGAGTGAACGACCGACCGATGATCTATGTTCTCGCCTTCTTCCTGCCGCCGCTCGCCCTCCTCATCGAGGGCCACGTCTTTCATGCGATCCTGAACGCGGTCCTTTGGGTCGTGCTGCTCGTGATCGCATTTCTGGCCACCGTGCTGCTACCGGGCGCGTCGTTCGGCCTGATGCTGATCTGCTCCGCCCATGCAATCATCGTGATCGCGCAGGGCCGCCGCCGGCGCGAGCATCGCGAACTCGTCGCCGCGGCGCGAGATGGTCGTATCCGGAACTGATCGCCAGGCTGGCGCACAAAGGTTCATCATCCCTGAAATCGTTGCCTCACGGGTGTGCATACGCCCCGTGACACCCGTTGGCGACGAGGCTAGTGTCCCGCGCAGATCGCTGCCTCGCCTCGGCGGGGCTGGCGGTCGAACAACGCGAAAAGCACTTAGGGAAACGACATGAACCGCTACACAACGCCTCTCGCGCTCGCGCTGATGGCCTCGACCGCGATGGTCAGCCTCGCCAATGCCGAGACGCTGCGCTGGGCCCGCGCCGGCGACAGCCTGACGCTCGATCCGCATGCCCAGAACGAAGGCCCGACCCACACCCTCGCCCACCAGGTCTACGAGCCGCTGCTGCAGCGCGACATGGCCGGCGAGATCATTCCGGCGCTGGCCACCGAGTGGTCCGTGACGGACGATCCGAACGTGTGGGAGTTCAAGCTCCGCGAGGGCGTCACCTTCCATGGCGGCGAGGAATTCACCGCCGAGGACGTCGTCTTCTCCTTCGAGCGCGCCCTGAAGCCGACCTCGGCGATGAAGGAGCTTCTCAACTCCATCGAATCGGTCGAGGCTGTCGACGACTACACCGTCCGCTTCACCACCAAGGGTCCGAACCCGCTCCTGCCGGTGAACTTCACCAACCTCTTCGTCATGGACAGCGGCTGGGCCGAGGCCAACGATGTGCTGGAGCCGCAGGACATCGCCAACGGCGAGACCAACTATGCGGCCTCCAACGCCAACGGCACCGGCGCCTTCGTCGTGACGAGCCGCGAGCCCGACGCCCGCACCGTCCTCACTCAGAACGAGAATTACTGGGGCAAGGACGAGTTCCCGCTCGAAGTGACCGAGATCGTCTTCACCCCGATCCAGAGCCCCGCGACCCGCGTCGCCGCGCTGCTGTCGGGCGAGGTCGACTTCATCCAGGACGTGCCGGTTCAGGACCTCGGCCGCGTCGATTCCGATGAGGCGCTCAAGGTCGTCACCGCGCCGCAGAACCGCACCATCTTCTTCGGCATGAACGTCTCCAAGGATGATCTCGACAGCGACGACGTCGACGGCAAGAATCCCTTCGCGGACGTGAAGGTGCGCCAGGCCATGAACATGGCGCTCAACCGGGATGCCATCAAGCAGGTCGTCATGCGCGACCAGTCGACCCCCACGGGCGTGATCATGCCGCCCTTCGTCAACGGCTGGACGGAAGCGCTCGACGCTTATCCGGACGTCGACATCGAGGCGGCAAAGGCCTTGATGGAAGAAGCCGGTTATGCGGACGGGTTCTCCGTCAGCCTCAACTGCCCGAACGATCGCTACGTCAACGATGAGGCGATCTGCCAGGCCGCCGTCGGCATGCTCGGCCAGATCGGCATCACGGTCGCGCTCGACGCCAAGCCCAAGGCGCAGCACTTCCCGCTCATCCAGAACGGCGAGACCGAGTTCTACATGCTCGGCTGGGGCGTCCCGACCTTCGATTCGGAGTACGTCTTCAACTTCCTCGTTCACACGCGCGGCGACGAGCTGGGCAGCTGGAACAACACCGGCTACTCCAGCCCTGAACTCGACGAGAAGATCGTGAGCCTCGCTTCCAACACGGATGTCGATGCGCGGAACGCGACGATCGCCGAGATCTGGCAGACCGTGCAGGACGAGACGATCTACCTGCCGGTTCACCATCAGGTGCTCAACTGGGGCATGAAGGACGGGATCGACTTCGACGTGCAGCCGGAGGATCAGCCGCACTTCAAGTTCATGACGTTCAACTGATCGTGAGTTGACGGGCGGCCGCTTCGCCCGGCCTTCGGGCTGGCGCGGATCGGCCGTTCGTCTATCGTGCCGCATGCGCACCTCACACGAGCGAACTTGAAGAGACCCCCCATGATCCTCCGCACCGCTTCCACGCTGGCTCTTCTCGCCGGCCTGACCTGCGCCGCGAACGCCGCCGAGTTCACCTGGGCCGGCACGACCGACCCGCAGACCATGGACCCACACGCCGTCAACGCGGCGCCCGTTCTCGGCTTCCTCAACAACGTCTACGAGGGGCTCGTTCGGCGCGGCGAGGACATGTCGATCGAACCGGCGCTCGCCACGTCTTGGGAGCCTATCGGCGAGGATGGCAAGGGCGGCTGGAGGTTCACGCTTCGCGAGGGCGTCACCTTCCACGGCGGCGAGACCTTCGACGCCGACGACGTGATCTTCTCCTACGAGCGCGCTTCGTCGGAGGAAGCCGATACCAAATCCTGGTTCGCGACCGTCGATCGCATGGAGAAGGTCGACGACTTCACCATCGACGTCTTCACGACGAACCCGCAGCCCCTCTTCCCCAATTCGATCGCCAACTGGATGATCATGGACGCGGGATGGGCCGAGGCGAACGGCACGACCCGCCCGACGCAGGATGGCGACAACTTCGCCAACCAGACCACCAACGGTACCGGCGCCTTCATGATGACCGACCGCCAGCCGGGCATCCAGACGGTGCTGGAGCCCTTCGAGAGTTGGTGGGACGAGGCGAGCCACAACGTCACCCGCGGCATCTTCCGCCCGATCGAGAACGACGCCACCCGCGTGGCCGCGCTTCTCTCGGGCGAGATCGATATGATCAACCCCGTGCCCGTGCAGGATGCCGAGCGGGTCGCGGCCGCCGACGGCGTCAAGGTCATCCCCGGCATCGAAGCCCGCGTGATCATGCTCGGCTTCGACCAGAACGAGGAGACCGACACCTTCGCCGATCCCCGCCTGCGCGAGGCCGTCGCCCGCGCGGTCAACGTGCCGGCCATCGTTCAGGTCGTCATGCGCGGCAATGCACAGCCGGTCTACCAGCTCGTCGGCCCCGGCATGAACGGCTATTCGGACGCCTTCGACACGCGGCCCGATACGGACGCGGCGGCTGCCAAGACGCTTCTCGCCGAGGCTGGCGCCGAGGGTCTCGAGATCAGCTTCAAGTGCCCGAACGACCGCTATCTCAACGACGAAGCCGTTTGCCAGGCGGTGACGGGCATGCTCGCGCAGGCCGGCATCACGGCCAATCTCGAGACGATGCCGGTTCGCAACTACTTCACCGAGATGCGCGAGAACGTCTCCGACCTCTACCTTCTCGGCTGGTCGCCGGGCACGTTCGACGCCGAGCATCCCATCCGTTTCCTCCTCGCGACGCCCAACGCCGACACGGGTCTCGGCTCTTGGAATTTCGGCGGCTATTCGAACGATCGCGTCGATGAGCTTTTGCCGCTCATCCAGTCGGAGATCGACGCCGAGATCCGCCAGGGCATGGTCGACGAAGTCGTCAAGACGACGCAGACGGAGACGGCCTACGTGCCCCTCTATGTCCAGCCGCTCATCTGGGGTGCGCAGGAGAGCGTAGAGCTCGTCCAGCGTCCGGACGATTTCTTCATCCTGCGCTGGGTCACCAAAGCCGAATAGGCTCGACTGGTATTCGAGCGGGCGCCATCAGGCGTCCGCGAACGCGCAGACCACGGGGTAAACGGTCTTGATAGCCTTCATCCTACGCAGACTGATCCAGGCGATGGTCGTCATGGCCGTCGTCGGCCTCGTCGCCTTCGTGATGTTCCGCTTCGTCGGCGATCCGATCGAGAACCTGCTCGGCCAGGAACGCACCGTGCAGGACATCGAAAACCTGCGCGAACGCCTCGGTCTCAACGATTCGATCGTCACCCAATACGCCCGCTTCATGTGGGGCGCGGTCCAGGGTGAGTTCGGCATCTCGTATCGCCTCAGCCGTCCCGTCTCCGAGATCATCGCGCAGCGGCTGCCGGCGACGCTCGAGCTCGCCTTCGTCTCCGGCCTGATGGCGCTGATCGGAGGCGTGGGGCTCGGCGTCTATACGGCGCTGCGCCCGCGCGGCGTTCTCTCCAACATCATCATGTCGGGCTCCCTCATCGGCGTCAGCCTGCCGACCTTTCTCATCGGCATCCTTCTCATCTGGGTCTTCGCCGTCGAGCTTAGATGGCTGCCCTCGTTCGGGCGCGGCGAGGTGGTGCAGATCGGAGGCTGGACGACGGGCTTCCTCACCGGGTCGGGCCTCAAGTCCCTCATCCTCCCGGCCATCACGCTCGGGCTCTATCAGCTCACCCTCATCATGCGGCTTGTGCGGGCCGAGATGATGGAGGTGATGCGAACCGACTACATCACCTTCGCCCGCGCGCGCGGACTGTCGGAACGCGCCATCAACTTCGGCCATGCGCTGAAGAACACGCTCGTGCCGGTCATCACGATCACCGGTCTGCAGGTCGGCAGCATCATCGCCTTCGCGATCATCACCGAGACAGTCTTCCAGTGGCCGGGCGTCGGTCTCCTCTTCATCAACGCGATCCAGTTCGTCGATATCCCCGTGATGTCGGCTTATCTCCTTCTCATCGCGTTCATGTTCGTCGTCATCAACCTTATCGTCGACGTGCTCTATTACGTCGTCGATCCGCGACTGAGAGCCGAGAGGGCGACAGCATGATCGACAACGTCGCGCACGACCTGCCCGCCGTTACCGAGGCGCCCAAGCTCTCGATCCGCCACCGGCTCGGCCGGGCGCTCGACAGCGACATCGCCTATTCGTTCTCGCGCTCTCCCATCGCGATCGTGGCCGCGATCGTCGCTTCGATCATCATCCTGATGGCCGTCTTCGCGCCGCTCATCGCGCCCTACGATCCGTTCAACCCGGCCAGCCTCAACCTCATGGACGGCTTCACGCCGCCGGGCGAGGCCAACGTCTTTACGGGCAACACCTATTGGCTCGGCACGGACGATCAGGGTCGAGACGTCTTCTCGGCCATTCTCTACGGCGCACGCATCTCGCTCTTCGTCGGCTTCATGGCGGTCGGGTTCGCACTCGTTCTCGGTGTCGGGCTCGGTCTGTTGGCGGGCTATGTCGGCGGCTGGGTCGATACCGCGATCATGCGCGTCGCCGACGTGCAGCTCTCCTTCCCGTCCATCCTCATCGCTCTCCTCGTCTTCGGCATCGCGCGCGGCTTCATCCCGCCCGCCTATCGCGAGGACATGGCGATGTGGGTGCTCATCGTCGCCATCGGCTTGTCCGACTGGGTGCAATACGCGCGGACGGTCCGCGGCACCGTGATGGTCGAGAAGTCGAAGGAATATGTCGCCGCTGCCCGCCTCATCGGCGTGAAGCCATGGCGGATCATGGTCCGGCATATCCTGCCCAACACGCTCGGTCCCGTCCTCGTCATCGCCACGATCGGCCTCGCCCTCGCAATCATCGCGGAGGCGACGCTGTCCTTCCTCGGCGTCGGCGTGCCGCCGACACAGCCGTCGCTCGGCACCCTCATCCGCATCGGCCAGGGCTTCCTCTTCTCCGGAGAGTGGTGGATCCTCACCTTCCCCGCCGCCACGCTCCTCGCCCTCGCCCTTGCCGTGAACCTTCTCGGCGACTGGCTGCGTGACGCCCTCAATCCGAAGCTGCGCTAGACGATGTCCGACACGCCTCTCCTCTCCGTTCGCAACCTCACCATCCAGTTCCCCACCCGGCGCGGCACGCTGACGGCGGTCGACGACATCTCCTTCGACATCCACCGCGGCGAGACGCTTGGCGTGGTCGGCGAATCGGGGGCCGGCAAGTCGCTGACGGGCCGTGCGATCATCGGGCTGCTGGAAAGCCCGGGCCGCATCGCGTCGGGCGAGGTCTGGCTCGACGGGATGCGGATCGATCAGTTCGATCGCGAGGAGATGCGCCGCATCCGGGGCAGCCGGATCGGCATGGTCTTCCAAGACCCCCTCACCTCGCTCAACCCGCTCTATACCGTCCGCCGCCAGCTCGTGGAAACGATCCAGACCCATAGCGACATGAGCGTTGCGGACGCCGAAGCGCGCGCGTTGGCCCTCCTCACCGAGGTGGGCATTCCAGCCGCCGAAAGTCGGATGGATGCCTACCCGCATCAGTTCTCGGGCGGTATGCGTCAGCGGGTCGTCATCGCACTCGCCCTCTGCGCCGAGCCCGAGCTCATCATCGCGGACGAGCCGACGACGGCGTTAGACGTTTCGGTCCAGGCGCAGGTGATCGGCGTCCTCAAGAAGCTCTGCGAGGAGCGCGGCACTGCCGTGATGCTGATCACGCACGACATGGGCGTCATCGCGGAGGCGGCCGACCGCGTGATGGTGCTCTATTCCGGCCGCGTGATGGAGGACGGCGCCGCGCAGGAGGTCATCCACGCGCCGAAGCATCCCTACACGATTGGCCTGATGGGCTCGATCCCCAAGCTCGGCGCCGATATCGACCGCCTCGTTCAGATCCCGGGTTCCATGCCACGCATCAACGCCATTCCACCCGGCTGCCCATTCCATCCGCGCTGCGAGAAACGCTTCGAGCCCTGCGACACGCTCCGCCCCGACCCGATCCCCGTCGGCAAGACGCGCGTCGGCTGCTGGCTCTACGACGAGACCAAGATCGCAGGAGCGGCGGCATGAATGCCTCCCTCGTAGAGGTCAAAAACCTCACCCGCCGCTTCGACGTCTCCAAGCCCTGGCTCAACCGGGTCATCGAACGCGAAGAGAAGCGCATTCTGACGGCCGCGTCGGACGTGACGTTCGAGATCGGACAGGGTGAGACATTCGCGCTCGTCGGCGAATCGGGGTCGGGCAAGTCGACCATTGCCAAGATGATGGTCGGCCTGCTGCCACCAACGTCGGGCAGCATCGCCATCGGCGGCACCGATCTTTGGGCGGCGGACGCCAATACGCAGCGCGATTTGCGCAAGCGGTTCCAGATGATCTTTCAAGATCCCTATGCGAGCCTCAATCCGCGCTGGCGCGTTGCCGATATCGTGGCCGAGCCGATCCGGACCTTCGATATCCTGTCGGGCCGTGAGGTCGGGCAACGTGTCGCGGAACTGCTCAGCCTCGTCGGCCTCGACCCCAAGGACGGCACGAAATATCCGCACGAGTTCTCCGGCGGCCAGCGCCAGCGCATCGCCATCGCCCGGGCGCTGTCCAGCAATCCGGAGTTCATCGTTTGCGACGAGCCGACCTCGGCGCTCGATGTCTCGGTCCAGGCGCAGATCCTCAATCTGATGCGCGACCTGCAGGACAGGCTAGGCTTGACCTATCTCATCATCAGCCACGATCTCGGCGTCGTGCGCCACATGGCGACGCGCATCGGCGTTCTCTATCTCGGCCATCTCTACGAGGAAGCGCCGGCGGCCGAGCTCTTCACCGACCCGAAGCACCCCTATACGCGGATGCTGCTGGCTGCGATTCCGAAGCTCGAGGCCGTCGATCAGGTCGCGCGAGAGCCGATCGCCGGTGAGATCCCAAACCCGATCGATCCGCCCTCCGGTTGTACCTTCCACCCCCGCTGCCCGCTCGCCTTCGAGCGTTGCCCGAGGGAGGAGCCGGCGTTTCTCCCCGCCGGAGGCGGACACGTGGCGTGCCATGCGGTCGCGGAGGGGCGAGCGGCCGAGGCGGCGTGAGAGGTCGCGGGACCGCGATCGCCCTCGTCGGACTGCTTTGCAGCCTCGCCTAACCCACCACGGCGGGCGCCGAGGGAGTGTCCCGAGACGACGCCGTAGGAGTAGCGAGAGCCTTCCTCGACGATCAAGATCAAGGCAGAGAGGCGGCGGCGTACGCACGCTTCGCGCCGTCCATGACGTCCCAAATGTCGTTGAACGATTTTCGGACGCTGACCATTGGTCGGGCCGCAGCTCCAAAGCGCCGATTCGCAAAAACGACCGTCTACGACACGCCGAACGGTCGGTTCATCGCCGTCGATCATGTGGGGCAAACGAACGACGGCGGGGTCGCATGTGGATATGTCGTCGTCACGAATGACGGCGAGATATCGAGGTCGGAATACAACGTGATCCCGGCCGATCTCTTTACGGCGTCGAGCCCGGCTACTCGCCGGACCCTTCAAGCCGCCATCGGCTGCAGGGAAAACCTGCGCTGAGCTGCGCCCGGTTTCCCTGCGGCTTTCGAGAAAAGCGCTGCGCGAGGCCGCGCTAGCGACCGCCGCCTGAGCTGCGTCCGCCACGGCGCGCGGGCCTGGCGTCACCATCGGGGCGCGGACCACGGTTGCGGGGCGGACGCTGGCCTTCGGCGCGACCACCGCCGCCACCGCCACCACCGCCACCGCGCTTGTGCATCGGGCGACCGCGCGAACCGCCTTTCGGACCTTCGTCCTCACCCTTGCGGGGCGCGCCGGCCGGATGGTCGACAAGGCTCCGGCGGATCACCTTCTCGACATCGCGCATCTTGCCGCGCTCCTCGCGCGGATCGTAGAGCGTGATCGCCATGCCCGTCCGGCCGGCGCGAGCCGTGCGGCCGATGCGGTGGACATAAGCCTCCGGCTCGTCGGGCAGCTCGTAGTTGATGACATGCGTGATCTCGGGCACGTCGATACCGCGCGCGGCGATATCGGTCGCCACCAGCACGCGCGCCTCGCCTGTGCGGAAGAGACCGAGCGCGCGCTGACGGGCGGCCTGGCTCTTGTTGCCGTGGATCGCCTCCGCCGGAACGCCGTCCAGCGTCAGGTTCTTGGCGACCTTGTTGGCACCGTGCTTCGTCCGCGTGAAGACGATGACGCGCTCGAAGCCCGGGTCGCTGAAGAGGCGGGCGAGATGCGCGCGCTTGTCTGCGGACGGCATCTCATCGACGCGCTGCTCGATCTTCTCGGCCGTCGTCGATTGCGGCGCGACCTCGACGCGGATCGGCTCGTGCAGGAACTCGGCCGCGAGATCCTCGACCTCGCGCGGCATCGTCGCCGAGAACATCAGCGACTGCCGGTCCTTCGGCAGGCGACCGAGGATGCGGCGCATGTCGCGAACGAAGCCCATGTCGAGCATCCGGTCGGCCTCGTCGACGACGAGGTAGTGCGCGCTGTCGAGAATGACGTGGCCGTCATTCATGAGGTCGATGAGCCGGCCAGGCGTGGCGACGAGCACGTCGACGCCGCGCGCCAGCGCCTTGATCTGACGCGGCTTGGGCACGCCGCCGAGAACCAGCGTCGTGGAGAAGCGGATATGCCGCGCGAATCCGCGCAGGTTTTCGTCGATCTGAACGGCGAGCTCGCGTGTCGGGGCGAGGATAAGCGCGCGCGGACGCTTCGGCTGCGGCCGAGCACCTTCTTCGTCGAGATGGTGTACGAGCGGCAGACCGAAGGCGGCCGTCTTACCGGTGCCGGTCTGGGCGAGGCCCATCACGTCACGTCCCTGCATCTGCGCCGGGATCGTCTGCTGCTGTATCGGTGTGGGTGTGGTGAAATCCTGGTCGGCAAGCGCGCGCAGGATCGGCTTGGCGAGGCCGAAGCCATCGAAGCCGGAAGGGCGTTTCGCGTCGTCGCGAGGGGTCTGGTCGGCCATCCGGCCATCGTTCAGGGGTTCTGATCCGCGCTCGAAGGAGGCGGTGTTCGTCAATTCGGTCAAAGCGTGTTCCAATCACGCGCCGACGCGCACGCACGGCCCCGCCCCACGGAATGCGGGACAAGCAGGCCTGCGGACGCATAGGCGTCCCGCAGCGGCCAAGCGCGGTGGCGGGTGCGGAAAAGTCGTATGAGGCGACCGGGCGGGCTCGTGGCCACGCCTTGCGCTGTCGCTGACCCTATCTCGGGTCGATGGCCGCGAATGTCAATACGGCCACCGCGCTCACGTTCAACCGACGGCCTGGCGCGTCAATCGGAACGCGGTGCCCCGGCTCGGCGTGCAGTCGAGCGCACCGCGCCCGGCTGCCACGCAGGTGGCCGAGAGGTTGGCGTTCTGCGACTGGGAGAACCAGTTCAGTTGGACGGTCCCCGGCCCCATCACCGTCAGACTGCCCTGCGCGAGGACGACGTCGGGACGGGCCGTCGCACGCGACGTGAACGCCCCATCGGCGAAGCTGGCGACGAAGACGCCATCGGTTGAGGCCCAGCGACCGTCGAACGGGCCGCCACCGCCGGGCAGCGAGACCGTCTGGCAGGCGGCGAGAAGGGATGCGGCCAGCCCCATCGCGGTCAGGCGGATCGCATTCGAAGCGTGGCGCGTGGTCATCGGTCTGCTCGTCCTCGTGTGGAGCCGCGTCGTGCGGGCCGGGTGACCTTCCGACACGGCTGGGGCGAAAGTTTGCCGCAAGCCGCCAGATCGCCAATGCTTGCCATGTGGGTTCGCGCCACCCTCGTGCGCAGATTGAACGCGCTTTTCGGCAGCGCGACGCCAAGCCCCTGTTGCGCCTCGCGCATCTCGCCTCTAATCACGGGCGCAAGTTTCTCAGGTAAGGGAAGCGGACCGACGTTTCAGAGGCGTCGGCAGACTCATCAGAGGGAAGAGACATGATCAGGACACTTCTCGCCAGCTCAGCGCTGGTGCTCGCCGCCACGGCCGCCTCCGCGCAGGACATGCCGGCCAGCTTCACCGTCGGCACCGCGAGCCAGGGCGGCACCTACTTCACCTACGGCTCCGGCTGGGCGAACCTCGTCGGCGAAGAGCTCGGCATCACCGGCGGCGGCGAGATCACCGGCGGCCCGAACCAGAACCTGGCCAACGTGCAGACGGGCGAGAACGAGTTCGGCATGACGACGATGGGCCCGGCCCGCACTGCACTCGACGGTGAGAGCCCGATCGCGCCCGGCGTCGCGTTCGACAAGGTTTGCGCCATGTTCCCGATGTACGAGACGCCGTTCTCGATCACGTCGCTCACCTCGTCGGGGATCGCCGCGATCTCCGACATTCCGGACGGTGCCCGCATCGGCTTCGGCCCTGCCGGCTCCACGTCCGACACCTACTTCCCCGCCATGCTCGACACGCTCGGTGTCAACTACGAGCGCCGCAACGGTTCGTGGACCGATCTCGGTAGCCAGCTACAGGACGGACTGCTCGACGTCGTCGCCTTCGCGGCCGGCATCCCTGTCCCGGCGGTCAGTCAGGTCGACGCGCAGGTCGACGTGAACTTCGTCGAGTTCACCGAGGACGAGCAGGCCACCATCATGGACGCCTACCCGGTCGCGAACTTCACGATCGCCGACGGTACCTATGCCAGCCAGCAGGGCGATCTGCGCGCGGTCTCCATGTGGAACTTCGCCATCGCCAATTGCGACCTCTCCGAGGACTTCGTCTACGGCGCGACGAAGGCCGTGATGGAGAACAACGACCGTATGCTGGAGATCCACAAGGCTTCGCGCACCACGGTTCCCGAGAACTTCGACAAGAACACCGTCCTGCCCTGGCATCCGGGCGCGGCCAAGTGGTTCACCGAGAACGGCTTCGAGATCGCGGCCGACATGGTCTACGGCGGCTAGTCGTGTTGGGTTGAACGGAACGAGGGCCGGGGGACAGATGTCTTCCGGCCCTTTTTTGTGTAGGAATCGGCTTGTCGGTTCATGCGGTGAAGAGACCGCGCCCGACAAGGATGCCTTGGGAGATGACAGCCGGTGACCGACAAGAGCCCCGACGACGAACGCCTAGCTCCGAGCGATCCGCGCAACGTCAACCCGCTTGCCACCGGCGCATCGCTCAGCACGCAGTCGGACGAAGGCCCCGTCATCGCGGAGGGCGTGGACGACGAGCCTCGTGTGTCGAACGAACGGGCGTTCATCGGGCCGCGCGCCATCGCGTTCGCGGCTATCGCTGCGATCTACGCCAGCTTTCACCTCATCGTGCTCAACGTCTTTCCGCTCGAGACGTGGAATTTCCGCCTCATCCACATCGCCGGCGCGCTGCTCCTCGGCTTCATCCTCTTCGACGCGCGCGGCTTCATCGATCGCGACAAGACGATCTCTAGCCCGACGCGGATTGCGGGCATCGTGCTCCTCGCACCGGTACTCTACGCGCTCGTGCAGGTCGGCCTCATGCAGGCCGAGCTTGCCGGCGGGGCGCAGCGCATCGCGCCCGAAGTCGAGACCTACCACTTCGGCTACCCGCTGATGGCCGCGACCTTCCTCGCCATCGTCCTCTCCTGGATCGATAGAGGCTCCGAGCGGCGACTGCCGATGGCGGACGTGGTGCTCGTGCTTTGTGCGGTCGCCGTCGCGTGGTATCTCATCCTCATCTACGGCACCTCGGCACGCATGAGCACGGGCACGGCCTTCGCGCCGGCCGGGATCTCCTGGGCCGCGATCGCCGGCGTCGCACTCATTCTGGAGTTGACGCGGCGGGTGGCGGGTCTCGCGCTCGTCGTCATCTCGGGCGTCTTTCTCAGCTATGTGTTCATCGGGTCGAGCCTGCCCGGATTCCTCAACTATCCCGGCCTCACCGTTCAGCGTTTCTTCAGCCAGGTCTACACCGACGCCGGCATTCTCGGCCCGACGACGGCCGTCTCGTCGACCTACATCATCCTATTCATCATCTTCGCCGGCTTCCTCCAGGCCTCGAAGGTCGGCGACTATTTCGTCAACTTCGCCTTCGCCGCCGCCGGCCGGGCTCGGGGCGGGCCGGCCAAGGTCGCGGTCTTTGCGTCGGGCCTGATGGGAATGATCAACGGCACGTCGGCGGGCAACGTCGTCGCGACCGGCTCGCTCACCATTCCGTTGATGAAGAAGGTCGGCTATCACCCCCGATCGGCCGGCGCTATCGAGGCAGCCGCCTCGACGGGCGGCCAGATCATGCCGCCGATCATGGGCGCCGGCGCCTTCATCATGGCCGAGATCACGGGTATTCCCTATACCGAGATCACGATCGCGGCCCTCATCCCCGCTGTTCTCTACTTCGCCTCCATTCTCTTCATGGTCGACTTCGAGGCCGCCCGGATGGGCATGCGCGGCATGCGCGAGGACGAGTTGCCGAAGTTCGCCGTGCTGGTGAAGCGGGTCTATCTCTTCCTGCCGATCATCATTCTCATCTACGCGCTCTTCGTCGGCTATTCGGTCATCCGCGCCGGGACGCTGGCCACAGCCGCCGCCGCCGTCATCTCCTGGCTCTCGCCGCACCGAATGGGGCCGAAGGAGATCTTCCGCGCGCTCGAGCTCGCCGGGCGCATGTCGATCCAGATCATCACGGTCTGCGCCTGCGCCGGCATCATCGTCGGCGTCATCTCGCTGACCGGCGTCGGCGCGCGCTTCTCGTCGCTGCTCCTCGGGCTTGCCGAGCAGAGCCAGCTCCTCGCCATGATCTTCGCCATGGGGATCTCGATCCTCCTCGGCATGGGCATGCCGACAACGGCCGCCTATGCCGTCGCCGCCTCGGTCGTCGCACCAGGCCTTATCCAGCTTGGTATCGAGCCGTTGACGGCCCATTTCTTCGTCTTCTACTTCGCCGTCGTTTCGGCCATCACCCCACCGGTCGCGCTCGCATCCTACGCAGCGGCCGGCATTTCGGGCGCCGACCCGATGGGAACGTCTGTCGCGTCCTTCAAGATCGGACTGGCCGCGTTCATCGTGCCCTTCATGTTCTTCTACAACTCCGCCCTCCTCATGCAGGGCGATGGTCTGGAGATCGCGCGCGCACTCGTGACAGCCGTCGTCGGCGTCTATCTCCTCTCCGCCGGCGTGCAGGCCTGGTTCGCCGCGCGCCCAGCCGGCGCGCTCGCCCGCATCCTCCTCATCGCAGCGGCGCTGCTGATGATCGAGGGTGGCTGGCTGACGGATCTCGGCGGCATCGCGATCGCGGTGGGCGTGTTCTTCCTCGTCCGACTGAAGCCTGCCCCCACCCGGGCCGAGCAGGCCCGGGCCGCGGCAGCGGAGTGAAGAGGCCCCGCGATCGACAATCCTGGATCGTGGAACCAACACACCGCCGCCGTGTTTTCGTAACGTGAGGCCCGTAGGCGAACGGGCTTTAGCGGACACGAACCACGAGCGGCCATATGTTGCGGACACTCGCAATCGCGGCGATCTTCTTCGTAGGCCCTGCCTTCGCGCCGGCCCACGCGCTGATCGGCAAGCTGCCGGTGTCAGAGCCGACGGTGGTGCTCTACGTAGACGACACGGCGGCCATCGCCGTCCTCTAACGAGTCGCGAAGGCGGGGCTGAGGGCGACGTACCGTTCGCCCCCCGCCCCTACGCGTCAGTTCATCTCGATAACGCCGCACGCGATCCGATCGCCGGCCGCGCCGCTGGGCTGGCTCACATAGTCGTCCGCGCCGGCATGAATGAGGATCGCTGAGCCGTCCTCGTCCATCAGATACCCGTCACCGTCTTCGTCGAGCGATACGAGCGTGTTCAGCACCTCGGCGGTCAGCGCTCCGCTTTCGGGCACATGAATGTTCGGCATGTCACCGGAATGCGGGCCGCCGGGTACAAGAATGCCGTGCGTATCGCTAACACCGGCGAAGTGTCCGCCCGCCGACATGAAGCCCTCGGTGGCATCGCAAGCGCCGGTCTCGTGGATGTGAAAACCGTGGGCGCCGGCGGGAACGCCTTCGATCTCGGCGCGCAGGAGGATCCCGTTCGGCGTCTGGGTCAGCGTGACGGAGCCGTGGCTGGCGCCGTCGAGCCCCGACAGGCTTGCCGACGCGGTCGGCTCTTGGGCGATGGCGATAGAAGCAGCGCAACAGAGCGCCGCCGTCGTGCAAAACCTGATCATCATGTTCTCCCGGTCAGCGCCGGAGGGGCGCCTGAGACGGGATAACGATCCAGACCTCCGCAGGGTTCACCCCTGTGGCATCAGCGAGGCAGCGTCGTCTGCCCCATCAGTGCCTCGTCGATCGCGCGCGCCGCCTGACGCCCTTCGCGGATCGCCCAGACGATCAGCGACTGCCCGCGCCGCACATCGCCCGCCGCCCAGATCTTCGGGTTGGACGTGCGGTAGTCGATCGTGTTCGCCTTGATGACCCCGCGATGGCCGTGCTCCAGCCCGAGCGCGTCGAGCAGACCTTCGCTCTTCGGGCCGGCAAAGCCGATCGCCATCAGGACGAGCTCCGCCGGAATGACGAACTCGGAGCCCTCGATGGGGCGCCGCTTCTCGTCGGCGCGTGCGCACTGAACGCCCGTTACGTGCCCGTCCTCGCCCACGACGCCAAGCGTGACGGCACTGAACTCGCGCTCGACACCTTCCGCCTGACTGGACGAAGTACGCATCTTGATCGGCCAGTAGGGCCAAATCGTCATCTTGTCCTCATGAGCCGGCGGCTCCGGACGGATGTCGAGCTGCGTGACCTGCACGGCCCCCTGGCGGAAGGACGTACCGATGCAGTCGGACGCCGTATCGCCGCCGCCGATGACGACGACATGCTTGCCCTGCGCCACGAGCGGGGCATCGTGGATGGGATCGCCCGACAAGCGCTTGTTCTGCTGCGTGAGGAACGGCATCGCATAGTGAACGCCGGCGAGATCCTGGCCCGGCAGTTCGGGGTTCCGCGGCGCTTCGGCGCCGACCGTGACGAGAACGGCGTCGTGACCACCGATGAGCGCATCGGAATTGCCGTGCGTGACCTCATGATCGTAGTGGAAGGTCACGCCTTCGGCTTCCATCTGCTCGACCCGGCGGTCGATGAGATGCTTTTCCATCTTGAAGTCGGGAATGCCGTAGCGAAGGAGCCCGCCCGCGCGGGGCTCGCGCTCGTAGACGTGTACCTCGTGGCCGACGCGCGCCAGTTGCTGCGCCGCCGCCATGCCGGCCGAACCGGCGCCGATGATCGCGATGCGCTTGCCGGTCTTCTCCTCGGCGATCTCGGGGACGACCCAGCCTTCCTGGAAGGCACGGTCGGCGATGGCCTGCTCGATCGTCTTGATGGTGACGGGCACGTCTTCGAGATTGAGCGTGCAAGCCTCCTCGCACGGCGCGGGGCACACGCGGCCGGTGAACTCGGGGAAGTTGTTCGTCGTATGGAGGTTGCGCGCAGCCTCCTCCCAATCGCCTTCGTGGACGAGGTCGTTCCAATCGGGAATCTGGTTGTTGACCGGGCAGCCGGTATGGCAGAACGGGATACCGCAATCCATGCAACGCGACGCCTGACGCTGCACCTCCGTCTCGGGCAGCGGCACGGTGAATTCGCGGAAATGGCGCACGCGGTCGGCTGCGGGCTGGTAGCGCTGCTCCTGCCGGTCGATCTCCAGAAATGCCGTTACCTTGCCCATATGCGGCCCATCATCATCTCGGCAGCGCGGCCGGAACGGCGGCGCGTGCATGGATCTGCGAATGTTCGTAAGACGCCTCTTTGCCCGCCGATCGCGCAGAAATAAAGACCCGTTGCCGTCGCAGCCGGCCGGGTGTTGCCTAAAGTCTAGGCGTGGCCGCGCCTAAGCGTTGGCGATCAGGATCGCGCCGAGGTGGCAAGCGCCCGCCGCGAGGCAGAGGCCGTGCCAGATGGCGGCGCGGAAGGGGAGATCGTCCTTGAGATAGACCGGCACGCCGATCGTGTAGAGGAGCCCGCCCGCGCCCAGGAGTGCCAACCCCGACCATCCAAGCCGATCGGCCACGCCCGCGATACCCAGGACCGCGATCCAACCGAGACCGAGATAAAGGCCGATGCCGATCTTGTGGAAGCGCCCCGGAAAACCGAGCTTGAGGATAACGCCGACCCCGGCCGCCACCCAGACCGCAGCGAGGACGGCGGCCCGGTAGGTCGTCAGCCCACCCGCGCTCAGCACCGCGCCGACCGTGGCGGCGATGAACGGGTAGATGACCGCCCGGTCGATCCGGCTCAGCCATGTTCGCACACGGCCGAGCGGCGCCATGTTGTTCGCCGTCGAGGCCGCGACGACAGCGAAAAGGCAGACCGCGTAGACGACGAGCGAGGCCGAGAGCTTCGGCTGCATGAGGAAGTAGATGAGCGCCGCCACCGGCAGCGCGAACCAGGCGGCGTGGACGGCCACGTCCGCAGCGTACTCGCGGGCGCGATCCGGCCACACGAAGCGCCCGACCCGCATCGCATCCGGAATCGCGCGCGGCCACCCGTCTTCCCCGGACGGCTGGTTCCGCCGGGTCGGACGCTGCGGAGCCGCCTGGACGGGTCGGGGCCCCGACTGCGCCACGGACCCGGTCCTGCGGTCGGTGGCGCCCTCGGCACCGTTCACCGACATCCTATTCGGCCGCGATGACGGCTTGCCCATGCCCCATCCGCTGGCGTTCCATCTCCTCCAGAGCGCGGCGATATTCGGTCGGCATGACCTTCACGAATTTCGGGCGGTAGGTTTCCCACTCGTCGAGAATGGTCTGCGCGCGGGTGGAGCCGGTGTAGTGGACGTGGTTCTGGATGAGCTGGCGCAAACGCTCGTCGTCGAAGCGCGTCATATCGCCGAGATCGACGCGGCCCTTGTGCTCCAGGTCGCCGCCATGATGGTGAAGTCGCTCCAGCAATTCGTCTTCGGCCGGTACGTGCTCGATGTCGACCATCGACATGTTGCAACGCGCTTCGAAGTCGTCGCTTTCGTCGAGAACGTACGCGATACCACCCGACATGCCGGCCGCGAAGTTCCGCCCCGTCTGCCCGAGAACGACGACGACGCCGCCCGTCATGTACTCGCAGCCATGGTCGCCTGTGCCCTCGACGACGGCGACGGCGCCAGAGTTCCGAACCGCGAACCGCTCGCCCGCGACGCCGCGGAAGTAGCACTCGCCGGCGATAGCCCCGTAGAGCGACGTGTTGCCGACGATGATCGAGCGCTCGGGCACGATCTGCGATTCGGCCGGCGGGCGCACGATCAGCTTGCCACCAGAAAGACCCTTGCCGACATAGTCGTTGGCCTCGCCGACGAGATCGAAGGTGATCCCCTTGGCGAGCCACGCGCCGAAACTCTGTCCGGCCGTACCGGTCAGCGAGACGTGGATGGTGTCGTCCTTGAGACCCTTGTGACCGTGCGCCATGGCGACTGCCCCGGAGAGCATGGCGCCGGCCGAGCGATCGTAGTTGTGGATCGTTGCCTCGAGCCGCACGGGCGTCGCCGTATCGATGGCGTCCTTCGCCCCGGCGATGAGCCGGCGGTCGAGAACGTCGTCGATCTCATGGTGCTGCACCTCGGCGTGCCAGGTCTTCACGCTGTCGGGCACCACCGGCTTGTGGAAGAGTGGCGTGACGTCGAGGCCGCGCGCCTTCCAATGGTCTTCGAGAGCGTATGTGTCGAGATACTCTGTCCGCCCGACCAGGTCGGAGATGGAGCGCACACCCATCGACGCCATCAGCCCGCGCATCTCCTCGGCGACGAGGAACATGAAGTTGATGACGTGCTCCGGCGTGCCCTTGAAGCGCTTGCGCAAGACGGGGTCCTGCGTCGCGACGCCGACGGGGCAGGTGTTGAGGTGGCACTTGCGCATCATGATGCAGCCGGCGGCGATCAAGGGCGCCGTCGAAAAGCCGAACTGGTCGGCGCCCAGCAACGCACCGATGAGCGCATCGCGGCCCGTGCGGAGCCCGCCGTCGACCTGAAGGGCAACGCGGCCGCGCAGGCGGTTCATGACAAGCGTCTGGTGCGTCTCCGCCAGCCCCAGCTCCCACGGGGAGCCGGCATGCTTGATCGACGTGAGCGGCGAGGCGCCCGTGCCGCCATCGTAGCCGGAGATCGTGATGTGGTCGGCTTTCGCCTTGGCGACACCCGCCGCGACCGTGCCGACGCCGACCTCCGAGACCAGCTTGACGGAGATGTCCGCCGCCGGATTGACGTTCTTCAGGTCGAAGATCAGCTGGGCCAGATCCTCGATCGAATAGATGTCGTGATGTGGCGGCGGCGAGATAAGGCCGACACCAGGCGTCGAATGGCGCACCTTGGCGATGACGGCATCGACCTTGTGGCCTGGCAGCTGCCCGCCCTCGCCAGGCTTGGCACCCTGCGCGACCTTTATCTGGATCATGTCGGCGTTGACGAGATAGTCGGTCGTCACGCCGAAACGGCCGGACGCGACCTGCTTGATGGCAGAGCGCTTGGAGCGGCCGTCGGGCAGCGGGGTGAAGCGCTCGCGCTGTTCGCCGCCCTCACCCGTGTTGGAGCGCCCGCCGATCTGGTTCATCGCCAACGCGAGCGTCTCGTGCGCCTCTGGGCTGATCGACCCGAAGGACATCGCTCCCGTGGAGAAACGCTTGACGATCTCGACGGCCGGCTCGACCTCGTCGAGCGCGACCGTGCTCCTACCCATCTCTTCGGCTTCGCGGATGCGGAAGAGGCCACGGATAGTGCGGGCGCGCGTCTCCCCCTCGTTCAGCATCTCTGCATACTCGGCGTAGGACGAGGCGGAGACTTCGGCGTCGTCGATGCGAACCGCGTGCTGGAGCTTCGCGACGCTATCGGGCGTCCACATATGGTCCTCGCCGCGCACCCGGTAGGCATATTCGCCGCCGACATCGAGCCGGTCGCGCAACACGTGGACGTCGGAAAAGGCGAGCTGGTGCCGGCGGAAGGTCTCCTCGGCGATGCCGTCGAGACCGACGCCCTCGATCACCGTAGCGGTGCCGAAGAAGAACTCGTTGACGAGTTCGCTGGAAAGGCCGACCGCGTCGAAGATCTGGGCGCCGCAATAGGACTGGTAGGTCGAGATGCCCATCTTCGACATGACCTTGAGGAGGCCCTTGTCGACGGACTTGATGTAGCGCTTGACGATCTCGTCGTCGGTCACGTCCTCGGGAATGTCCTCGCGCATCGAGACCAGCGTCTCGAAGGCCAGATAAGGGTTGATCGCCTCGGCGCCGTAGCCGGCCAGCGTCGCGAAGTGATGAACCTCGCGCGGCTCGCCCGATTCGATAACGAGGCCCACGGATGTGCGCTTCCCCTTGCGAATGAGGTGATGGTGGACGGCGGACGTCGCCAAGAGTGCCGGGATGGCGACACGCGAGGCCGAGACCGTGCGGTCCGACAGGATCACGATGTTGTGCCCGGCCTCGACCGCAGCCTCGGCGGCGAGGCAAAGCGTCGTGAGCGCGGCGCGCAGACCGCCCGCACCCTGCGCGGCAAGATAGGTCATGTCGAGCGTGAGGGCGGAGAAGCCGTTCGGCGCTTCGCCGATGGCTCGCACTTTCTCCAAGTCCGCGTTCGACAGGATGGGCTGGCGCACTTCGAGCCGCTTGTGCTCGGAGAGGCCTTGAAGGTCGAAGAGGTTCGGGCGCGGGCCGATGAACGAGACGAGGCTCATCACCAGCTCCTCGCGGATCGGGTCGATCGGCGGGTTGGTGACCTGTGCGAAGTTCTGCTTGAAATAGGTATAGAGCAGCTTCGGCTTCATGGAGAGTGCCGATATCGGCGTGTCGGCGCCCATCGATCCGATGGCTTCCTGGCCCGTAGCCGCCATCGGTGCCATCAGGGTCTTCAGGTCCTCGGTCGTATAGCCGAAGGCCTGCTGGCGATCGAGCAACGGCGCCTCGGCGGCCGGGGCTTGCACGCCGGTCGGCGGCGAGTCCTCGAGGACGAGCTGCGTGTCCTTGACCCACGCCTCATAGGGGTTCTTGGCCGCCAGGCGGGCCTTGATCTCCTCGTCGGGAAGGATACGGCCTTCTTCCAGATCGATAAGCAACATCTTGCCGGGCTGAAGGCGCCACTTCTCGACGATGGTCGACTCGTCGATCGGCAACACGCCCATCTCGGAGGCCATGACGACGAAGCCATCGTCCGTCACGAGATAGCGCGCGGGGCGCAGGCCGTTCCGGTCGAGCGTGGCGCCGATCTGGCGACCGTCGGTGAAGGCGATGGCGGCGGGACCGTCCCACGGCTCCATCAGCGCGGCGTGATACTCGTAGAACGCGCGCCGGTCCTCGCCCATCAGCGGGTTGCCGGACCACGCCTCGGGCACCATCATCATGACGGCGTGCGCCATCGAGTAGCCGCCCTGGATGAGGAATTCGAGCGCGTTGTCGAAGCAGGCGGTGTCGGACTGGCCCTCATAGGAGATCGGCCAGAGCTGCGAGATGTCGTCGAACTTCTCGGACGTACAGTTGGCCTGGCGCGCAGCCATCCAGTTCACGTTGCCGCGCATCGTGTTGATTTCGCCATTGTGCGCGACCATCCGGTAGGGATGGGCGAGACGCCAGGACGGAAACGTGTTGGTCGAAAAGCGCTGGTGGACGAGGGCGAGCGCCGACGTGAAGCGCTCGTCGGCAAGGTCGAGATAGTAGGGCCCCAACTGCTCGGCGAGGAACATGCCCTTGTAGATGATCGTGCGGCTGGAGAGCGAGACCGGGTACTGGCCGAGCGTGCGCGCATCGTCGAGCCTCAACGCCTCGTTCGAGACGCGCTTGCGGATGAGGTAGAGCTTGCGCTCGAAATCGTCGCCCGAGAGGCCATCGGCCGCCTGGATGAAGCACTGCCGGTGGACCGGCTCGGCGGCCAGCACCTCCTCGCCCAGTCCTTCGTTGTTCACCGGCACATTGCGCCAGCCGAGGAAGAGCTGGCCCTCGTCGATGCAGATCTGCTCGACGAGGTTGCCGACGATGCGCCGCCCCTCGGGGTCCTTCGGCATGAACCATTGGCCGACGCCATAGGCGCCCTCTTCGGGCAGCGCGATGCCCTCGCGCGCGCAGGCGGTGCGAAAGAATTCGTGCGGGATCTGCACGAGCAGGCCCGCGCCGTCGCCAACGAGCGGATCGGCGCCCACGGCGCCGCGATGGGTGAGGTTGTGAAGGATCTGCAACCCGTCCTCGACCACGCGGCGGGACTTGATGCCCTTCATGTTGGCGATGAAGCCGACGCCGCAAGAATCGCGTTCCTTCTCCGGGCGATAGAGACCCTGCGCTACCGGCATGTCGGGATTGGCGAGACGGCGACCATCCGCGATCAGCGTCGTCGCGGGACGCTTTGCGGGCGTCTCGTGCAGCGGCTGGGTCATGGGGTCACCTTTCTCGTAATGGCACCCTGGGCCGCGCGGAAAGGTGCGTCGGACGCTCGTCCGGCACGCTTCGCGACCCACGGTCTGGAAGGTCGCGCCGTCGCACGACCGGAAATCCCCTTTACGGGATCAATCGTGGCACGCCAAGCGCGACATGTGGCGACGTGGGGACGCGACGGCTCGTAGTGTCCGCCGACCAACCATCCCGCCTACGCGCACGCAGAGAAAGGGCGCCCCAGCCAGAGCCGGGACGCCCGTCCATGTCTCGAATTGTACCAGACGGATCAGGCGGCTTTAGATACCTCGACGGCCTCGCCCTCGATCGCGCCGTCCTCGATAGCCTTCGGCTTCGAGGCCGCGCCACCGTTGATGGCGATCGTGCGGGGCTTCATCGCCTCGGGGATCTCGCGGACGAGCTCGACGTGGAGAAGGCCGTTCTTCAACGTCGCACCCTTCACCTCGACATGGTCGGCAAGGTGGAAGCGGCGCTCGAAACCGCGAGACGCGATGCCGCGGAACAGCACCTCGGCGTCCTTGTCCTCGCCCTGGCGGTCGCCGCGAATGGCAAGAGTGCCTTCCTTCACCTCGATGGTCAGGTCATCCTCGGCAAAGCCGGCGACGGCCATCGAGACGCGGTAGGCGTTCTCGGCAAGGCGCTCGATATTGTAAGGGGGATAGCTCTGCGCGGCATCACCGGAGGGCATGGCGTCAAGCAGCCGGAACATCCGGTCGAAGCCAACGGTGGAACGATAGAGCGGGGTCAGATCCAAACGCATTTCGGTCAGTCCTTTTCAAAGCAACGTGACAGGTTGATGTCGCAGCACCCCCGTGATCGGGCAGCGCCGGAGCACGTCCATTCGGCCCGTGCATGAGAAGAGGTAGGAAGACGAAATCGGGCGTTCAAGAGGGTCAGGCGGGTCTGTCGATACGCACGCGAGAACGGTTGAACGGGCGATGAACGAGGCGGTCCGCAGGCGTTCAGCCGGCAGCGCCTAGACAAGGGACAAGGCAGCACCCTCACCCACTCAAGGACATCCGCCATGACCGCTATGACCGCCCTTCGCGGCCTCGCCCTCACCGCCCTCGTCGCCCTCCCCTTGGGCCTGTCGGCACAAGGACCGGCCGAGGCGCGCGACGTACGTTTCGGGATCGAGCTCAACGGGCCGAACGGCTCGCTCACCATCGGCAACGGTCATCGCCCGACCTATGAGCGTCGCCGCGATCACCAGCGCGACTACCGCCGCAGCGTGCTCGATCCGCAGCAGATCGTCCGGCGGCTGGGGCGGCAGGGCTATGGCGACTTCCGGGGTCTTCGCTACATTCCGAACCGCGCCGCCTATGCCGTGACAGCGCGGGATCATCGCGGTGATCGGGTGCGTATCCGGGTCGACGCGCGGTCGGGCAGGCCCATCGTCGTGCGCTATGTCGGCCGCCGCCATGACCCGCGCGTCCAGCGCTACCGTCGCGGGCATTAGCGGACATCGGGTTATTGGCGTGCCGGCGGCCCGCGCATCTGGACGACGCGGGCCGCAGCGCCCACATTCGCAGCAATGGACGCCATCAACCCCCAAGAACCTCCGCTTGCCGAACGCACGGTCAGACCGCCCTTCGGCGATCTGATCACGCTGCCGGGACAGGCACCGCCACCGGGCGGGCGGTCCGGCATCATTCCGGTAAGGCGCCAGGGGTTTCGGCTCGGACCGAAGGTGGTTCACATCCGCTGGGCGATCTGGCGGCCGGAGATCTCGCGCAAGGGTACCGTGTGCCTCTTCCACGGCCGCACCGAGTTCATCGAGAAATATTACGAGACGATCCAAGACTTGCTCGATCGCGGTTTTACCGTCGCTACGATGGACTGGCGCGGACAGGGCGGCTCGACCCGCGCGCGCCAGGCGAGCCCGACGGACGAGCGCTCCTACGGTTACGTCGCGAGCTTCGCAGACTACGTCGCCGACCTCTCGGCCTTCATGCGCCAGATCGTCTACCCGCTCTGCCCGGGGCCGCATTTCGCGCTCTCGCACTCCATGTCGGGGCCGATCATGCTGCTGGCGGCGGCGAAGCGACGGCCGTTCTGGTTCGAGCGGATGGTGCTGTGCGCGCCAATGCTGCGCCTGCCGCTCGGCATGATCGGTCCGCGCGGCCTTCGCACCCTGTCGGGCACGCTGGCGCTCACCGGGCTCTCGCGGCTACCACTCGGGCGCGTGCCGGCGCGCGCGGGGGCGGAGGTCGATTTTCGCGAGAACTGCCTGACGAGCGATCCTGACCGATTCGCCGCCGCGCAGGACATGATCGACGCCGTTCCGAGCCTTACCGTCGGTCCGCCTACCGTCGGCTGGGTCAACGCAGCCTCTCGCGCGATGGATGCCTGCTTCGACCTTGCCTTCCCGCGCCGCGTGCAGGTCCCCGTCCTCTTCGTCGGCGCGGCGAAGGATACGGTCGTCGACACGAGAGCCACCGAGATGCTCGCACAGCGGATGCGATCCGGTTCCTACGTCATGATCCCGGGCGCGAAGCACGAGATCCTGATGGAGCGCGATGCACTGCGCAATCAGTTCTGGGCAGCCTTCGACGCCTTCATTCCCGGCGAAGCCCTCTAGCGTCCGAGCCGTTCGAGTGCCTTCGCGTGCAGGGACGGATCGCCGGCTGCGATGACGTCTCCGCCCTCTTCCGGGCGCCCCCCGTCGAAGGTCGTCACGACGCCGCCCGCCGCTTCGATGATGGGGATGAGCGCCATGATGTCATAGGGTTGAAGGCCGGTCTCCAGCACGAGATCGACCTGCCCCATCGCCAGCATGCAAAAGGCGTAGCAGTCGCCGCCATAGCGCACGTGTCGGGCCGCCGAGAGCACGCTGCCCGATTGCTCGGTCACGAGTTCAGGCGCCGTCGTCATGGCATAGGCGTGTTCGAGGTCCGCGCAGGACCGGGTGCGCAGATCCATCGCCGCCCCGCTCCGCTCGTACCGCGCGATCGACCCGCCAGCCCCGTGGAGGCCGATGAACGTCTCGCCCGTGAACGGCTGGTGCATCAATCCGGCCACGGCCCGCCCCTCGCGGCGAAGCCCGGCCAGCACGCCCCAAACCGGAATGCCGGCAATGAAGGCTCGCGTCCCGTCGATCGGATCGAGAACCCAAACATCCCGCGCATCCGCGTTCGTCTCGCCATACTCCTCGCCGACGATCCCCGCAGCCGGGTCGAACGCCTCGATGCTGCGGCGCAACGCTACCTCGCACGTGCGGTCGGCCTCGGTCACCGGGTCGAAGTCGGCGGGCCGCTTGTTGTCGACCGTGAGCGCCGTCCGATAGAGCGGCAAAACGGTGTCCGCCGCCACAGTCGCGAGCTCGCGGAGGAAGGGTTCGATCCGCCTCATCTCCGGGTCGTTCAGCATTGAATACGTCATATCGGTCAGCGTCCCGGTTTGCGCATAGCTCGTATCTCCCAGCCGTGACGCAGGCGCAACAGATTTTCCGAGAGCCGAGTGTTTCCGCGGTCTATCGAGGCGGGTTCGAGCGCCCGAATGTCGCAGGTAGAGCCCGAAAGCTGCGAACGCGCGGGCGATAGCGAGCCCATCCAGAGGCCGTATCCTTGACTCTCCGGTCAAACTCCCCAATTGTTGCAGTGCGAGATGGAGATTTGGTTCTCGGCTCGCATGCCCTTCACAGGGCGTTTCCTCCCTAGACTTGGGCCGTTCGTAACCCGGACGGCCTTTTTTTTGCCTTGGCGCCGGAGATGCGTTTGCGGCCACGATTTGAATCGATTTGCGCTGCGGCGCACCATCGCATCGTGCCGACGTCCCCCTCGCTAGCCCGCTTGTCGCTGCTGATCGGACGCTTCATAAGCGCTTCGAACATCATTCGAGAGGCGCATGTCATGTCGGACACCCATCAGGATCGCGTGGAGATCGCCGGCCTCAAGGTCGCGAGTCCGTTGATCGACCTCGTCGAGCGCGCCTGCGATGGCCTCGATGTCGAACCCGGCGCGGTCTGGGAGGGCTTCGCCGGCATCGTGCGCGATTTCGGTCCGCGCAATGCCGAACTCCTCACCATCCGCGACGATCTTCAGTCGAAGATCGACGGCTGGTATCGCGACAACAGCGACAAGCCGACCGATGTCGGTGCGCAAAAGGCCTTCCTCGAGGAGATCGGCTATCTCGTTCCGCGAGGCCCGGACTTCACGGTCGAGACGGCCCATGTCGACCCCGAGATCGCGAGCGTCGCCGGCCCGCAGCTCGTCGTGCCGGTCATGAACGCCCGCTACGCGCTCAATGCGGCCAACGCGCGCTGGGGCTCACTCTACGACGCCCTCTATGGCACCGATGCCATTCCGCAGGACGATGCCCCCAGAAAGGGCTACGACCCCGAACGCGGCGCCAAGGTCATCGCGTGGGCGCGCGATTTCCTGAATCGCACCTTCCCCTTGTCCAACAAGGACTGGAACGCCGTCACCGGCCTTGCAATCGAGAATGGCGTACTGGTGATGCCGACCGAGGATGGTCGCTCGGCGCGCCTCGAGGGCGTGGGCATGCTTGTCGGCTATAAGGGTGACGCCGCCGCGCCGACCGATATCGCGCTCGTCAACAATGGTCTCCATGTCCTCGTCAAGGTCGACCGGGACCATCAGATCGGCTCGACGGACAAGGCCGGCATCGCCGACGTCGTGCTCGAATCGGCCGTCTCCACCATCATGGACTGCGAGGATTCGGTCGCCGCCGTCGACGCCGAGGACAAGGCGATCGTCTACGGCAACTGGCTCGGCTTGATGGACGGCACGCTCGAAGAGAGCTTCGACAAGGGCGGGCGGACGGTCACCCGCAAGCTCAACGACGACCTTGTCTTCACCGCGCCCGACGGATCGGACGTGACGCTCAAGGGCCGTAGCCTGATGCTCGTCCGAAATGTCGGGCACCTGATGACGATCGACGCCGTGCTCGGCCCCGATGGCGATCCCGTCTTCGAGGGTCAGCTCGACGGTCTACTGACCGCGCTCTGCGCCATGCACGACGTCGGTACGGGCGGCCCCAATGGCGGCGGGCGGCGGATGAACTCCCGCGAGGGCTCGGTCTACATCGTCAAGCCGAAGATGCACGGACCGGACGAGGTCGCGTTCTCCAACGAGCTCTTCGGGCGCATCGAGGAGGTGTTGGGACTGGAGCCCAACACGCTCAAGATGGGCATCATGGACGAGGAGCGCCGCACGACGGTCAATTTGGCCGAGTGCATCCGGGCCGCGAAGTCGCGCGTCGTCTTCATCAACACCGGCTTCCTCGACCGCACGGGCGACGAGATGCACACCGCGATGGAAGCCGGACCGATGATACGGAAAGGTGACATGAAGCAGTCGACCTGGATCCAGGCGTATGAGGACCGGAACGTCGACGTGGGCCTCGCCACCGGCCTCCGGGGCCGCGCGCAGATCGGCAAGGGCATGTGGGCGATGCCGGATCTTATGGCCGCGATGCTGGAGCAGAAGGTCGGCCATCCGAAATCCGGCGCGAGCACGGCCTGGGTCCCCTCCCCGACCGGCGCGACGCTGCATGCCACGCACTACCACCAGATCGACGTCGCCGAGCGGCAGGATGCGCTGGCCTCGCGCCCGATGGCCTCGGTCGAGGATATTCTCACCATTCCGGTCGCGGAGCGACCCAACTGGTCGCCGGCGGACATCCAGGCCGAGCTCGACAACAACGCGCAGGGCATTCTCGGCTACGTCGTGCGCTGGGTCGAGCACGGCGTCGGCTGCTCCAAGGTGCCGGACATCCACGATGTCGGCCTCATGGAGGACCGTGCGACGCTTCGGATCTCCGCCCAACACATCGCCAATTGGCTGCGCCACGGCGTCGTGAAAGAGACCCAGGTCGTCGAGACCATGAAGCGCATGGCCAAGACGGTCGACGAACAGAACGCGTCCGACCCGGCTTACACCGCCATGTCGGCCGACTACGACGCCTCCGTCGCCTTCCAGGCCGCGCTCGATCTCGTTCTCAAGGGCCGCGAGCAGCCCTCCGGTTACACCGAGCCGATCCTCCACGCACGCCGGATCGAGGCGAAGGCGAGGGCCGCTTAGGGCAGCGGGAAGAACGGCGACGAACGCGATGTCCATCCGCCGCGATTTTCCGGACCTTCCCCCCGTCTGGGCGGCGGGCACGCTCGCGGCGCAGTGGGTGGCGGCCGAATGGCTACCGATCCTGCGCCTCGATGGCGGCTGGGTGGACGCTGTCGGCTGGCTCTTCGTCGCCGCCGGCCTCGGCCTCGCGATCTGGGCGGCCCTCTGGTTCGCCCGCAAGAAGACGACGATAGAGCCACGCGACACGCCGAGGACCTTGATAGTCGAAGGCCCGTTCCGCGTGAACCGCAACCCGATCTATACCGGAATGGCGCTGGTCCTCATCGGCGCGGGCCTCATCCTCGGCGCCCTCTCAGCCCTTGTGCTCGCCTTCGCCTTTCCGTGGATCATCACGCGCCGCTTCATCGCGGGGGAGGAAGCGGCGTTGCTTGCGGCGTTCGGGCTGGACGCGGATGCCTATATCGCGACGACACGCCGCTGGTAGGACTGGTGCAATGCGCTCGGCCGCCTTTGTCCCCGCCGTGGATCGGGCTAGAATGGCGGCGCACCCGATCGACGCACACACCGAGCTGCACGTCCCGCTGCCATGACCATCGCCGACGACAGAGCCGCGACGCCCCCGGCACGGCCGTCCCTCGCCAATCCGACGCGCTTCGTCGGCCTGGCGGACCGCGTGCTACCTTATGTGTGGGCGTTGGCCGCGATTCTCTTCGCCATCGGCGGCTGGATGGTCGTGAACGCGCCGGCCGACTATCAGCAGGGTTATACCGCCTGGATCATGTATGTGCACGTGCCGGCAGCGTGGCTCGCGATGGCGACCTATTCGACCATGGTGATCGCCAGTCTCGGCGTCCTCGTCTGGCGCCATCCGCTAGCCGATGCGGCGGCGCAGGCGGCGGCGCCCATCGGCGCGGCGTTCACCGCCGTCGCGCTCTTCACCGGTGCCGTCTGGGGCAAGCCGATGTGGGGGACCTGGTGGGTGTGGGACGCGCGGCTGACCTCCGTCCTCGTCCTCTTCCTCATCTATTGCGGCCTGATAGGTCTGCGCGCCGCGATGGACGATCCCGCCCGCGCCGCGCGACCCGTCGCCGTCCTGACGCTGGTCGGAGCGGTCAATGTGCCGATCATCAAGTTCTCGGTCGACTGGTGGTCGACGCTGCACCAACCGGCCTCCGTCTTCCGGCTGGACGGGCCGACCATTCACCCTTCGATTCTCTGGCCGCTTCTCGTGATGGCGCTGGCGCACACGGTCTTCTTCGCAGCGATCCACACGGCCGCGACCCGCAATATCGTCCTGGCTCGGCGCCTGCGCGGGCTGCAAAGGCGCAATGCTCGAGCTCGGCCCGCCCGGGCGATCCTCAGCGCTCCCGACAAGGACGCGGTCTGATGGACCCACATGCACCTTTCATCATCGCTGCCTTCGCCGCGAGCGGGCTGACACTTCTCGGCCTCGTCCTATGGGTCGTCGCGGATCACCGCCGCCTGCGCCGCGCGCTCGAGCGCGCCGGCCGGTGACGTCCGCCTTCAGCCGCCGCATCCCGGATGGGGACGATCTCGAACGCTCCGTCTGCGACAGCTGCGGGTTCGTAGACTACCAGAACCCGAAGATCGTCGTCGGCTCCGTCGTTACCGCCGAGGACGGCCGCATCCTGATGTGCCGCCGGGCGATCGAGCCGGGGTACGGCCTCTGGACCTTGCCGGCCGGTTATCTCGAACTCGGCGAAACGCCCCTCGAGGGCGCCGTTCGCGAAGCGTGGGAGGAAGCCCGAGCGCGCATCGCGATCTCCGGCATCCTCGCGGTCTATACGATTCGGCATCTCTCGCAGGTCCAGATCATGCACCGGGCGACGCTGATCGATCCGGCCATTGCGGCGGGCGTCGAGAGCTTGGAGGTCGCGCTGTTCGAGAGAAGCGAGATCCCTCAAGACGATATCGCTTTCCCATCTGTCAGATGGGCGCTCGATGACGCGCTCGCGCCCTCCAGTTCGCCGCCCATGATGCGCGATACCGATTGATTCGACGCCGCGTGGCGAGGTCCGCGGGCGTGTCCTCAGAGGCACAGCTTGGCAACAACATGCCCGAACCGGCACGTTGCGCCGCAACCGGCGATTAACCGTCATGTTATACCTTGCGTTAGGGATGACAGAGAAGGGGGGCATAGCCATGTCCAATTCAGATATGATCGGTTCCGGGATGAACCGTCGCGGCGTACTGCTCGGCCTCGCCGCGCTGCCTCTCGCCGCCTGCACGAGCATGGTCGCAGACGCACCGCTCGATGGATCGAGCCTGCAGGTCCGCCGTATGTATGGCGACATGGATGCGGGCGCCCACCGCCTCCGCGCCATGAACACGCGCCGCGTAAGCCCGCAATTCCTTCGCCAGGAAGTGCGCTATAACGGCCAGGAGCGGGCCGGTACGATCGTCATCGATACGACCGACCACCACCTCTACTACGTGCTCGGCGAAGGCCGTGCGATGCGCTACGGAATCGGCGTCGGCCGTGACGGCTTCGGCTGGTCGGGCGATGTGAAGATCGGCCGCAAGTCGCAATGGCCGGGCTGGACCCCGCCTGTCTCCATGCAGAAGCGCGATCCCGAAGCGGCCAAGTGGGCGGCCGGCATGCCGGGTGGTCCGGGCAACCCGCTGGGCGCCCGCGCGCTCTACCTCTACAAGGGCGGCCGCGACACGATCTACCGTATTCACGGCACCAACGCGCCGACCACGATCGGCCGGTCGATGTCCTCGGGCTGCATTCGGATGTTCAACCACGACGTGGTCGATCTCTACGAGCGCGCCAAGGTCGGCACCCGCGTCATCGTACGGGCCAACCCGGTCGTCTGATCCGGAATCCACCGCGGCGTAGAAAGGCCCGGCCGCGAGAGCGCGCCGGGCTTTTTCGTGTCCGCTCAGCCGGCGTTCGATCCGCGGAACGCCCAGCCGACCATGCGCTGCTCGATGAGGGCGAAGATCGCGTACATGACGATCCCCTCGATGGCCAAGGCGATGAGGACGGCGAAGACGAGCGGCACCTCGAAATTGGCCTGCGCCGTCAGGATCATCTGGCCGAGCCCTTCATTGGCGGCCAACGTCTCCGAGATGACGGTGCCGACGAAAGCTAGCGTGATCGCGACTTTGAGCGAGCCGAAGAAATAGGGCATCGCGCGCGGCAGGCCGACCTTGATAAGGATATCGCGCTTCGACGCTCCGAGCGCGCGCAGCACGTCCTCCACCTCGGGCTCGATGGTCGCCAACCCGGTCGCGACATTCACGACGATGGGGAAGAAGGAGATGAGGAAGGCCGTCAGCACGGCCGGCACGTCGCCGATGCCGTACCAGAGGACGAGGATGGGAACGACGGCGACCTTGGGCACTGCATTGAAGCCGATGAGGACGGGGTAGAGGCCCTTGTAGATCACCCGGCTGGACCCGATCACGAGGCCTAGAAGCAGCCCGAACCCGACGGCGAGCGCGAAGCCCGCGAGCGTGCGCCAGAGCGTGATGCCGGAGTTCTTCAAGAGCGCCCACCAGAACTCGTACGCCGCGTGAAAGACGACGCTCGGCGCCGGCAGCACGAAGCGCGCGATGCCGGAGACACGGCAGTAGATTTCCCAAAGGACGAAGAAGCCGATCGTGAAAAGCCAGGGCGCGGCGAGTTCGAACGCCTTCTGCCGCTCGGCCTGCGTTCGGGGCATACGAAATCGGCCCGCCCTGGTGCCGGGCTGGAGGGCGGTATCGGTCATGCTGCCTCCACCGCGGCGGCGGGTTGTGCGCGCGCATCGGCAATCTCGGAGCGCAGATGGCCGACGATTTCGGCGAACTGCGGATCGTATGTGATTGCGATGTCGCGCGGGCGTTCGAAGGGCACATCCAGCGTGTCGATCACCCGGGCGGGCCGGTTCGAGAGGACATGGACCTTGTCGGCGAGGAAGACCGCCTCACGCAAGTCGTGCGTGACGAGAATGCAGGTGAAGCGCCGCGCCTCGTAGAGATCGCGCAGCACGCACCACAATTCCTCGCGGGTGAAGGCATCGAGCGCGCCGAAGGGCTCGTCGAGCATCAGGAGATCGGGCTCGTGGATCAGCGCACGGCAGAGCGAGGCGCGCTGTTGCATCCCGCCTGAGAGCTGCCAGGGGTAGCGATCGCCAAAGCCCGCGAGCCCGACTGTCGCGAGCAGGGCCTCGGCCTTCTCCCTGTACTCCGCGCGGTTGAAGCGGATGCGTTTCCTGTGCGGCTCGACGACCTCCATCGGGATCAGCACGTTGTCGATCGTCTTGCGCCACGGAAGCATCACGGGGTTTTGGAAGGCCATGCCGGCGATCTTGAGCGGCTTGGTGACCTCTTCGCCATTCACCTTGCACGACCCGGCCTGCGCCCGATGGAGCCCGGTCGCGAGCTTCATCAACGTCGACTTCCCACAGCCCGACGGTCCCACCACGGCCGCGAACTCGCCGGGCGCCACATCGAGCGACAACCCTTCCAGCGCCTTCACGCCGCCGTCACCGCCATAGGTGAGCGTGATGTCGGTGAGCGATACGGGGACGGACATGGCATCGACGTTCGGTTGTATAAACTTTGAGAATGCGATTAGCGGGCAGTCGAACAACGCAAGACGCCGAACCGAACCAAATCCAGATGGGCGCGCAAATGCACCTTCCCCTGTCGTTGGAGAAGGTGCTGTCGGCCCGGCTGGGCGGCTCGCGCTACGGGGTTGGTGCCTCACGCTGGGCGGCTCTGGCCCTGAGGGTGACGCAGCCAAAGCGCAAGGTCATCGGCGTCGGAGCGGCCGTCACGACCGGCGGCCGCACGAGAGTGCGGCAGCTATCGCAGCGGCGATACCGATCCGCGAGACGACGTCTGTTGGCGCGTATTCGGTTAGGACCGTCGGACCAGGCCGTCACTCCACCATCCGCTCCTCCGTCGGCGGCAGGAACTCGACGTGAACACGTCCGCCACCGTCACCTCGGTCTGAAACTCGTAGGTGTCGGCAATCTGTTCGATCGATTTGGCGAAGCCTAGCCTCGTCGATTCCACCGAAGCCGTTCGCGCGCACTTCCGGCGTGACGAAGTTGTCCCTGATCGCCATCTCCAACCGCTGCTGCTCGATCTCGGGGCGGGCGACGTCGTTGCGCGCGACGACGGCGGCGGCGCCAGCGGCCGGGTCGGCGATGGCGTCCTCAAGGCCTTTGATGGTGGCTGCGAGGAAGGCGGTGACGGCCTCGGGGTTCTCGGCCGCGAATTCGGGGTTAACGATGATCGCATTGCCGTAGAGGTCGAGGCCGTTATCGGTAAGGAGCATGACCGAGATATCCTCGTCGGCCACGCCCGCATTCTTGAGGTTGAGGAAGGAAGAGAAGGAGAAGCCGGTGATGGCATCTACCTGACCCGAGGCCAGCATCGGCTCGCGTACCGGAAAGCCGACATTCTCGATGGTCACGGTCGAGGCGTCGATGTCGTTGGCCTTCACGAAGGCGGCCCACTGGGCGTAGGCGCCGTCGGGCGCGGGCGCGCCGAGGATCTTGCCTTCCAGGTCCTTCGGACTCGCGATGCCGCTATCCTTCAACGAGATGATTGCGAAAGGCGGCGCGTTGTAGACCATCATCACGGCCTTCACGTCGAGGTCGGGGTTCTGATCCTTGAACTTGATGAGCGAGTTGATGTCGGCGAAGCCCATCTGATAGGTGCCGGACGCGACGCGCGGAATGGCCTCCAGCGAGCCCTGGCCACTGTCGATCGTGACGTTGAGGCCGGCATCGGCGTAATACCCGTTCTCGGCGGCGAGAAGGTAGGGTGCGCTCGGCCCTTCGAATTTCCAGTCGAGAGCAAACTTGAGGTCGGTGCCTTGCGCGGAGGCCGTGACGGCGAATGTGAGTGTGGCGGCAAAGCCGAGCGCGAGGGTCTTGATCGAACGTGTCATCAGGTGGAGACCTCTTCAACTCTATCGTAGCGAGTGTGGCGTGATGCGAGACTGTCACGGCGTGCGTAGCATGATCAATATGCGACCATCGTCGTAGAGATGCTCGCGAGATAGGCAGCTCTGCGCAAATGTTCGCCGCCGCCGTCCGGCTCGCCATCGCGTTCCGAGCGCGCTAGGTCTGCCGCGAACCTGTGCCGGAGATGACGATGACCGCGACCCCAGCGGCCGGCGACAAGCCGGCAACTTCCAAGCGGGTCGCGCGGTGGCTCGGTCGCCTCAGCCAGTCGAAGAAGGCGCTCTGGGTGCTCTTCTGGGCGTCGTTCGCGGAGACGCTGGTCGTGCCAATCCCGATCGAGGTCATCCTCATCCCGTTCATGGCAACGAATCGGCACCGCATCTGGCTCATCGCGGGCGTCGTCACGCTCGGTTGCCTGGCCGCGGCGGTCATCGGCTACGGCATAGGCTTCTTCTTCTTCGATACGCTTGGCCGAGGCCTCATCGACGCGATGGGGTGGACGGCGGGCATGGACCAGTTCCGCGCGCTCTTCGCCGAGTGGGGCTTCTGGGCGGTCATCGCGGTCGGCATCATCCCGATCCCCTTCCAGGTCGGCATGCTGGCGGCGGGAGCGGCGGGCTATCCGATCGTCTGGTTCGTCGTCGCCGCCGGCATCGCGCGGGGCCTGCGCTATTTCGGGCTTGCGGCGCTCGTCTGGGCGGTGGGCGACAAGGCCGAGACGTTCTGGCACGATCACAAGACGAGCGCCGCCATCGTGGCGACGGTCGTGGTCGCGGCGGTCATCGGCGCGATGGTGTTTCTCTAGAAGGAGGTGGAGGAGCGCGTATGAAGGCCCACACCCCGAAGACGATCCGCCCGCCATTCGCCAACTATTCGCACGCCGTGGAGGTCCCGCCGGGTGCGCGGCTCCTCGTCTGTTCCGGTCAGTTGGGCGTCCATCCGGACGACACCGTCCCGGACGGCGCCGAGGCGCAGACCGATCTCTGCTTCGCGAACATCGCGGAGATCCTCGCCAGCGCCGGCATGGCGATGGCGAACGTCGTGCGGATCAACGCCTACGTTTCGGCGCGCGAACACATGGCCGGCTATATGCGCGCGCGTGACCGGGCGATCGCCGGCCTGCCGGTTCCTCCGGCCAGCACGCTGATGATCGTCTCGGGGTTCACACGCGAGGCGTTCGTCGTCGAGATCGAGGTGCTGGCGGCGGGCGATTGAACCGCGCGCTCAGCTCCAGCCGCCGTCGACGACGTAAGTCTGGTTCGTCATCGCTCCCGCCTCCTCGGACGCGAAGAAGGTGATGGTCTTGGCGATGTCGGCCGGGACGAGCTTGCGCTTCAAACACTGGCTCTTGAGAAGGTCGCGCTCGCTCTCCGGGGTCAGCCAGAGTTCCATCTGACGCTCCGTCATGATCCATCCGGGCGCTACCGCGAGGACGCGGATATTGTCGGGCCCGAGATCGCGGGCGAGCGAACGGGTCAGGCCCGCCACGGCGGATTTCGCCGTCGTGTAGACGGGCATTCCACCCATCCCGATCATCCACGAGGTCGAGCCCATGCAGACGATGACGCCGCCGCCTGCCGCCTTCATGCCTGGCGCGACGGCCTGTGCGCAGAAGAACTGATGCTTGAGGTTCACCGCGATGCGGTCGTCCCAGTAGTCGGAGGTCACGTCCTCGATGGCGTGGCGCTGATCGTGCGCGGCGTTGTTGACGAGAACGCGGATGGGCCCAATGACGTCGGCGCTCGCCGCGATGGCGGCTTGAGTCGCCGCGATGTCGGTCAGATCGGCCTTCTCGAAATGAGGCGCGCCGCCGAGCTCCTCGACAAGCGCCTCGGCGGCTGCCTCGTCCCTATCCAGGAAGGCGACCTTGGCCTTCTGCGCCACGAAATGGCGGACGATCTCGGCGCCGATGCCGGAGGCACCGCCGGTGATCAGGATGCCTTGTCCTTCGAGATCTGTATAGATGGCGGCCATGGCTGCGTCTCCCTTCGCTGTTTGCGCGAAGGGTTAGCGGCGATGGCGTCGGCTGTGAAGTGTGCGGCCCATTGGTAACCGCCGAGCCTGTCTAAGCGACGATGCCGCCTTTGGACTGATTGGCGACGGCGGCCTGCATCTTCGCGGCCTGCGCGCTGTCCGTCAGGAGGGCGACGAGCGCCTGATCGGCCTGCTGCGCGATCTTCATGGTGGCGGCGGACAGGGCAATCTGGGTCTGCGAGGCCTGCATGGCCATGGCCTGACCGGCGAGTTGGGCGGTATCCATGATGTCTCCAAACGCTTTACGAGGCGCGTAGACTATCCTCGAACGTCTCAGCCCCCCGTTAACCGCGATGGTCGGTTTGCCCTGGCCTCGTCTCGTTCTGGCACGGAGTATTGCGGAAAGGTTTACACGGTCGCGGCACCATGCGGTCAGTTGGGGACTGCATGCGAGGAGATCTTCATGGCCATCATCGACAAGTCCGCCGCCGCTCTCGGTGCAGCCGCGCTGCGCGCAGCCATGACGCTGCGCCTGACGAAGACGCAGGTCGAGGCCGACGACGCCGTCAAGGGCGTCGTGCAGGACAACGTGAAGGCCGCCATGAACATGGTCGACAGCCGGGAGATGCGCCCGCACGACCCGCAGCGGCGGCTCGACCGGCTGGTTTGAGCCGGTCGACGCGGCGATCCGGACGGGCGACGGATCTCACGCGAAGATGAGGTCGCTCGTCTGGAACTCCGAGAGCGTCACGCTATTGAGGACGATGGAACTGGCCCCGCCATCATAGGTGATGACCGTACCGGAATTGCCGGCCGCGGCGGTGATCGAGATGGTAGCCAGGCTCGCCCCGGCGACTTCGCGAAGATCGACCTTGTCGATACCCTCCTCGAAATCGAAGACCGTGTCGTTGCCGTGGCCTTCGTCGAAGGCGAAGACGTCGGCCTGCCCCTTTCTGAATCCGCCGGTCATCCTGTCGTCGCCGGCGCCGCCCCAGATCGTGTCGTCGTCGTCACCGCCGTTCAAGATGTCGTCGCCGGTGCCGCCATAGAGAACGTCGTTGCCGCTGCCGCCCGAGACATTGTCGGCGCCCGCACCGCCGCCGACCGTGTCCGCGCCGATGGCGCCCGCGACGTTGTCGGCATCGGCGCCACCGAAGATGAGATCGTCGCCCTGATCGCCGCTGATGACATCGCTGCTCGTGCCGCCGAACATCGTGTCGTTGCCATCGCCGCCCCCGAGGGCGTCCACACCGGCCCCGCCACCGACGACATCGTCGCCCGTGCCGCCGTTGGCGACGTCGTTGCCGGCGCCGGCATAGAGGGAATCGTTGCCGGCATCTCCGCGCAGCGTGTCGTTCTCGGCCGTGTTGCCGCCGAAGAGAAGATCGTTGCCGTCCCCACCTTCGACGATGTCGACGCCCGCGCCACCGAACAGCGTGTCCGCGCCCGCCTCACCGTAGATGCGGTCGTTGCCGCCATTCCCTGCGACGAAATCATCGCCTCCATAGGGGAAGATGAACTCGCCCTCGTCGGTCGCGATAAGGCGGTCGGGTCCTTCGGTTCCAATCACTGTCGCCATGGTTTGAGGGCCTCCTGCCCGTCAGATCGCCCCCGCAATCCCCGCCATCATGAAAGCACGCCGCGCACGCTCAGCGTGCGGCGAGAGGTTGGGAAAATGCCCATCAGCGTGTCGAAAATACGGTGGCAGGCGGCCGGGTCCGATAGGCGCGACATCATGGACGATCTATAATCGTCTCTCGGCCACCCCGAGATACGCGGCGCATTCGCTCTGCGCCGGAGGCAGCGTGACATGAAACTGATGCGGTACAACGAGGCCTGCGCCGCCCTGCCGGTTGCGTTCAAGACCATCCAATGGCGCGGCGCGCACGTCTGGAAGGTGGGTGCCGCGGCGGCGTTCAAGGTCTTCGCCATCGGCGTCCCGTCGGACGGCACGGAGGACGCCGCCTGCCGGATCACCCTCAAGGTGAGTCTGGACATACACCCCATCTTGATGGAGCTGGACGGCATCGACGCAGCGCCGCATCTGCGGTCGGGTGGATGGCTCAGCGTATCGCATCCCAGCGCGATCGACGACGAGACGCTGGCGCATCATCTCGCCACGAGCCACAGGCTCGCGGCGGCGTCACTGACCAAGCGCCAGCGAGCCGCGTTGGGGTTGGACTAAGCGGCCTCAGCAGCGCGTTCGGCCCGCTTGCGCTCGTGCGGGTCGAGATGGACCTTGCGAAGGCGAATGTTCTGCGGCGTGACCTCGACGAGTTCGAAATCGGTAATGTAGCTGAGCGCGCGCTCGAGGCTCATCTTGATCGGCGTGGTCAGCTTCACCGCCTCGTCCTTGCCGGACGCGCGCATGTTGGTCAGCTGCTTGCCCTTGAGGACGTTGACCTCGAGATCGTTGCCGCGCGTGTGCTCGCCGATGATCATGCCCCGATAGACCTTGACGCCCGGATCGATGAACATCGGGCCGCGATCTTCGAGGTTCCACATCGCGTAGGCCACCGCGTCGCCGTCCCCGTTGGAGAGGAGGACGCCGGTGTGGCGGACAGGGATGTGGCCCTTGTGCGGCACGTATTCGTGGAAGACCCGGTTCATGATACCCGATCCGCGCGTGTCGGACAGGAGCTCGCCCTGATAGCCGATGAGACCGCGCGTCGGCGCGTGCAGCACGAGGCGCGAGCGGCCGGCACCCGACGGCGTCATCGAGACGAGATCGGCCTTGCGCTCCGAGAGCTTGGAGATGATCGTGCCGGTGTGCTCGTCGTCGACGTCGATGACGACTTCCTCCAACGGCTCGAGCGTCTGCCCACCGTCCTCGCGCATGACGACGCGCGGACGCGAGACGCCGAGCTCGAACCCTTCGCGCCGCATGGTCTCGATGAGAATGCCGAGCTGCAATTCGCCCCGGCCCGCGACCTCGTAGGCATCGCCCTCCGGGGTCTCGGTCACTTTCAAAGCGACGTTACCCTCGGCCTCGCGCAGCAAGCGCTCGCGGATGACGCGCGACTGAACCTTGTCGCCCTCGGTGCCGGCCAGCGGCGAATCGTTCACGCGGAACGTCATGGCCAGCGTCGGCGGATCGATCGGCTGCGCCTTGATCGGCTGCGTGAGGGCCGGCGTGCCGATGGTGTCGGCCACCGTCGCCTTGGTCAGGCCGGCCAGCGCGATGATGTCGCCCGCGCGGCCCTCCTCGATCGGCGTGCGCTCCAGGCCGCGGAAGGCGAGAACCTTCGATATCCGGCCCATCTCGACGACGTTGCCGTCGATATGCAGCGCCTTCACCGTCTGATTGGGCGACACCGTGCCAGACGTGATCCGGCCGGTGAGGATGCGCCCGAGATAGGGATCGGCCTCGATCGTGGTCGCGAGCATGGCGAAGTCGCCCTCCTCGACGGTGGGCTCCGGCGTATGCTCGACGATGAGGTCGAGAAGCGGCGCCATGTCGTCGGACGAGCCGGCGATTGGTTCGGTGCTCATCCAGCCCTGCTTGGCCGAGCCGTAGAGAACGGGAAAGTCGAGCTGCTCTTCGTTGGCGCCCAGCGCATCGAAGAGGTCGAAGACCTCGTTGACGACTGCGTCATGGCGCTCTTCCGGCTTGTCGATCTTGTTGATCGCGACAATGGGCTTCAGGCCCATCTTCAGCGCCTTGGCGAGCACGAACTTCGTCTGCGGCATCGGCCCCTCGGCCGCATCGACGAGGATGACCGCGCCGTCGACCATGTTGAGGATGCGCTCCACCTCGCCGCCGAAATCGGCGTGCCCAGGCGTGTCGACGATGTTGATGCGGGTGCGGGGCGTCTTCTTAGATTCCCACTCGACGCTCGTGACCTTGGCGAGGATGGTGATACCCCGCTCCTTCTCCAGGTCGTTCGAGTCCATCGCGCGCTCGGCGATGCGCTGATTGTCGCGGAACATGCCGGACTGGCGCAGGAGAACGTCGATCAGCGAGGTCTTGCCGTGGTCGACATGGGCGATGATCGCTACGTTGCGCAGGGCGCGCGGATGGCTTGCGCTCGGAGCGGAGGCGGACATGGGCGTCGTCTTTCGAATGTCAGGAGTCGCGCGCTCGCGAGCGCGTATGGCCCCTACGTAGTCGTGCGCGTGTTGCAGTGCAAACAATAAAGGGAATCTAGGCGAGATCACGCGCCCTTCGGGCCGCATCCTCCATTGTCGAACGGCGAACGCTGATATAGCCATCCGCGCGAACACCGTCCGTCGCGCCCCCCCATCTTTCGTGGGACTTCCGCGCCGAGCGAGAGAGGTCCAGCATGGCGACGATCCTGGTGACCGGCGGGGCCGGCTATATCGGCAGTCACACGGCGAAGGCGCTGTCCGAGGTGGGGCATCGGCCGGTCGTGCTCGACAACCTCTCGACGGGCCATGCGGACTTCGTGCGGTGGGGCCCGCTGGTGGAGGCGGATTTGCGCGACGGCGCCGCCCTGACGGCGGCTCTGGCGGAGCATCGGCCCGACGGCGTCATCCATTTCGCGGCGCGCTCGCAGGTCGGCGAATCGGTCAGCGATCCGCAGATGTACTACGAGAACAATGTCGGCGGCACGCTCTCGCTGCTGGCCGCCTTGCGCGAGGCGGACGTGGGTGCGCTCGTCTTCTCCTCGACCTGCGCCGTCTACGCAGCGCCCGAGACGATGCCGATCGCGGAGGATACGCCGACCGGTCCCGTCAGCCCCTACGGCCGCACCAAGCTGATGATCGAGCAGGCTCTCGCCGACTACGGTGCCGCCTACGGCCTGCGCTCGATCGCGCTGCGCTACTTCAACGCATCGGGCGCCAGCCGTGTCGGCGAGATCGGCGAGCGGCACGCCGACGAGACGCATCTCGTGCCGCGCGCGATCCTCGCCGCGCTCGGCCAACTCGACGACTTCGCGATCTTCGGCACCGACTATGCGACCGATGACGGCTCGGCGGTTCGTGACTACATCCATGTCGAGGACCTGGCCGAAGCCCATGTCCGCGCCATCGAGCGGCTGCTGGCGGGCGGGGCGGCGGCGCGGCCGGCCTATAATGTCGGCACGGGCGCGGGGCATTCGGTGTTGGAGATCGTCGGCGCGGTCGGCCGGGCCCTTGGCTCCAACGTGCCCGTCAGCTTCGGCCCCCGCCGTGCCGGCGACCTGCCGAGCCTCGTCGCCGACCCAAGCGCCGCGCGGGACGAGCTTGGCTTCACCGCCACCCGCTCCTCGCTCGACACCATCATAGAGACCGCCGCTGTCTGGCATCGCAAAGAGACGAACGCATCATGACCGCCACGACGGCCAAGGTCGCCGCACAGACCTCCGCCCTCCCACCTCATCTTGCGCGTTTGGAGGCTGAGAGCATTCATGTGATGCGGGAGGTGGCTAGCGCGTTCGAGCGTCCTGTGATGCTCTACTCGATCGGCAAGGACAGCAGCGTGATGCTGCATCTGGCGCTGAAGGCGTTCTATCCGTCGAAGCCGCCTTTTCCGTTTTTGCATGTCGACACGACGTGGAAGTTTCGGGAGATGATCGCGTTTCGGGACCGGATCGCGGCGGAGCTCGGCATCGAGCTGATCGTGCACACCAATCAGGAGGGTGTGGCGCGGGGCATCAACCCCTTCGCGTCGGGCTCGGCCCTGCATACCGACGTGATGAAGACGCAGGCGCTGCGCCAGGCGCTCGACGCCGGGCGCTATGACGCGGCGTTTGGCGGGGCGCGGCGCGACGAGGAGAAGTCTCGCGCGAAGGAGCGGGTGTTCTCGTTTCGCAACGCGCACCACGCGTGGGACCCCAAGGCCCAGCGCCCGGAGTTCTGGCACCTCTACAACACGCGCCTTTCGCCGGGTGAGAGCATCCGCGTCTTCCCGCTGTCGAACTGGACGGAGGAAGACGTGTGGGACTACATCCGCGCCGAAGCGATCGAGGTGGTGCCCCTCTACTTCGCCGCCCCGCGCCCGGTGGTTGAACGCGACGGCGGTCTCATCATGGTGGACGACGACCGCATGCCGCTGGAGCCCGGCGAGGTGCCAGAGACCCGCATGGTCCGCTTCCGCACGCTGGGCTGCTATCCCTTGACGGGGGCGGTTGCGAGCGAGGCGACGGACCTCGACGGCATCATAGCGGAGATGCGGGCCTCGACTGTCTCAGAGCGCCAGGGCCGGGTGATCGACCGGGACTCGTCCGCCTCGATGGAGAAGAAGAAGCGCGAGGGGTATTTCTAGCCATGACCGCGCACACCCCGCCGCCCGCCGCCGCCTCCGGCCTCGATCCCATCGCGCAGCGCTCCCTCCTTCGCGTCGTCACCTGCGGCTCGGTCGATGACGGCAAGTCGACGCTGATCGGACGGCTCTTGTTCGCCGGCGCGATGCTGGCGGACGACCAGATGGAGGCGCTGCGCCGGGAGAGCGCGAAGTCGGGCAATGTGGACGCGAGCGGCATCGACGTCTCGCTCCTTCTCGATGGCCTGGAGGCCGAGCGCGAGCAGGGCATCACGATCGACGCGGCCTACCGCTTCTTCGCGACGCCCAAACGCGCCTTTATCGTGGCGGACGGGCCCGGCCACGAGCAGTACACGCGCAACATGGCGACCGCCGCCTCGACGGCCGAGGCCGCGATCATCCTGATCGACGCGCGCCAGGGCGTGCTGCGCCAGACGCGGCGCCATTCGATCATCCTCGGTCTGATGGGCGTGCGGCACGTGGTGCTGGCGATCAACAAGATGGATCTGGTCGGCTACGACGAGGCGACCTTCGATCGGATCGTGGCGGACTACCGGGCTTTCCTCGCCGAAGATCCCGAAGGGGACGGGCCGATCGCGTTCGACACCGTCACCCCGATCCCGGTCTCGGCGCGCGAGGGCGACAACGTGGTGGAGCCGTCGGCCCATATGGGCTGGTATGGCGGCCCGACGCTGCTCGGTCATCTGGAAGAGCTCGACGCGACGCCGCCGGCCTCGACCCAGGGCTTTCGCTTCGGGGTCCAATGGGTGAACCGGCCCCATCTCGACTTCCGGGGCTTCTCCGGCACGGTGCTGGCCGGATCGGTGCGCCCGGGCGATGCCGTCGTGGCGGCATCCTCGGGCCGGGGGGCGAACGTGACGCGGATCGTCACGATGGCCGGCGATCTCGGCGAGGCGGAGGCCGGCGACGCCGTCACGCTGACGCTCGACGCGGAGATCGACGTCAGCCGGGGCGACGTGCTGTGCGCGGCGAAAGACCGGCCGGACGTGACCGACCAGTTCATGGCCAACCTCATCTGGACGGGCGACGAGGCGCTGCAGCCGGGGCGGCAGTACCTCCTCAAGATCGGCGCGCGCACCGTCCCGGCCTCGGTGACGGCGCTCAAGCACGCCATCGACGTCAACACCCGCCGGCATCTGGCCGCGACGACGCTGGAGCTGAACGATATCGGCGTGGTGAACGTGTCGACCGCTCAAGGCGTGCCTTACGCGCCCTATGGTACGAGCCGCGAGATGGGGGGCTTCATCCTCATCGACCGGTTCACCAACGCGACGCTGGGCGCCGGCATGATCGTGCATGGCCTTCGGCGCGCCGACAACGTCCACACCCAGGCGACGACGGTCGACAAGGCCGCGCGCGGCCGGGCGAAGGGTCAGCGACCGCGGGTCCTGTGGTTCACCGGCCTGTCGGGCTCGGGCAAGTCGACGATCGCCAACGCGGTCGAGACGCGCCTCCACGCCAGCGGCCATCACACCTACCTGTTGGACGGCGACAACGTGCGCCTCGGCCTCAACCGCGACCTCGGCTTCAAGGAGGAGGACCGGGTGGAGAACATCCGGCGCGTGTCGGAGGTGGCCAGGCTGATGGTGGATGCCGGCCTGATCGTCCTCGTGTCGTTCATCAGCCCCTACCGGGCCGAGCGCCAGTTCGCGCGCTCGCTCTTCGAGGCGGGCGAGTTCGTCGAGGTCTTCGTCGACACGCCCTTGGAGGAGTGCATCCGCCGCGACGTGAAGGGGCTCTACGCCAAGGCGCAGGCCGGCGAGATCACCAACTTCACCGGCATCAGCGCGCCATACGAGACGCCGGAGAACGCCGAACTCGTGCTCGATACGATGAAAGGCACGACCGAAGACATGGCCGACATCGTCTTGCGTCAGTTGAACGAGGGGTGACAGCGATGGAGGCGCACGATCCCGCAGTCACGACCGTTCACCGCTTCGACGCGATTGAGAGCGGCCTTACCGAGGCGTCATCCTGGGCAGGCTGGCTGGCGAATGACGCGAACCGGATCGCACTGACGGAGCGGCTTGACGCGCTCGTATCGCCGAGTGGCATCCTCTCCCTCGATGTCTTCGACACGCTCGTCATTCGCGACGACGTGAGTGAGTTGACACGGTTCGTGGAGATCGGAGCGCGCATGGCCGAGATCGTCGCGGCGAACCATCCGACCCATCGCCCGAGTGCCCTCGACGCCTTCGTAGCCCGCGATCTCGGCACCAGGGCGAGCTATCGCGCGTCGACGCCGGTCGACGGCGTCCGGGAGGGCTCGCTGACGGAGATCCACCGAACCGCAAGCCGCATCCTCACCGAATCGGATGCTCTTGCAGGGGCGTTCATCGATGCCGAGCTCGGCTACGAAACCGCACGCCTTACGCCGAACCCGTTCCTCCTCGACTATGCCGGCCGCCATCGCGCGCGCGGCGGCAGGGTCCTCCTACTTAGCGACATGTATATGCACGCAGAGCAGATCGCCGCCCTGCTTCGCGCCATCGGTGTGACCGACGACCTCTACGACACGCTGATATCGAGCGCGGACACCAAGCTCTCCAAGGCGTCAGGCGGCGTTTTCGCCATCGCGGAGGACCGCTTGAGCGCCGGACCCGATGATATCTGCCACGTAGGCGATTCCCTGCACGGCGATTTTCGCCAGCCGAAGGCGCGCGGATGGCGCGCCCTCCATCTGCCAGTACCCGCCGCCCGCATCAGCGCGCGCCGCGCCGACCACATCGCCACGCTATCGCACCTGCGCGAACACGGGCTCGACAGCGATATCGCTGTGCCGGGCTAGAGCCGTTCCAGCGAAGGTGCGATAGCACCACAGGGTAAGAAACCGCACCATATCGATGCGCTAGAACGCGTTCGGTGAATGAATATGAACCGAAGGCCCTCTAGGCCGCCAAGCCGTCCCGCACCTTCAGCCAGGAGGTGCCGTCGCAATAGACGAGTTGCGCTCCGCCCGCCGCATCGGACGCGAAGCCGACCATGCCGGCCTTGTCCGGCACCGGCAGACTCGCCTTCGCAATCGGCTCCAGCCGCATGACGCCGTTGATATCGAGCGTGGTGGCGGGATCGCTTCGGTTGATGCCGATGTTGCTGTTTGCGGCGATATAGAGCGCATTGTTCATGTTCTCCGCGCCGGCATAGGCGACCACGATGGGCGATCCGCGCCAGGCACCGGAGGGGTCGAACATCGTCAGACCGAATCCGTTCATATTCTCGTTCACGCCGAACGAACAGCGCCGAACGGTGCCGATGAGAAATTCGAGCGCGATGGTGACGGCGCTCGGGTGGTCGTTGTTGATCGTGAGCCCATAGTACGGGAACTCATTCGACGTCATGGAAAGCTTGCGCGCGTAGAACTCACCGCCTGTCGTGAGCCCGGCCGGCAGCGTGACGCGCGCGCTCGCGGCCTCCACGCGAAGGGCGTCGGTCCAGAGCGCGCCATCGGCGCTCGTCTTGACGACGAAGTCGTCGGACCCGGTGAGACCCATTTCAGCGCGGCCCGACCAATCGCTCTGATAAAGGAGGCTGGCGGTCTCCGCAGGCCCCGCTTTGTTGACTGTCAGGCGGTGGCCCCCGCCCTCGTGACTGAGAAGCGTGCTGTCGGCGTTGATGCTGAGCCGGCTGTTGACGTCCGCCGACGTGTTGATGCCGAGCCGGTCGAGGCTATCGGGGGCGCCCGATCCGACCTGCGTCCAGTTCGTGCCGTCGAAGACGACGAGTCCGCCACCGCTCGCATCATGCGCGATCCAGCCGGTCCGAGGCATCAGGAACCGCCATCCGCCGTCCTGCGCCTGCGCGACCCGGCCATCGTGCCCGGCAAAGGCGCCCGTCGCCGCTTCACCGACGATGAAGCGCTCGCCATTGCCTGCGCCAGTCGGCGGCTCGGTCACGCCAAGCGCGCCTACGCTCAGATGCACCAACGCGTCCAAGGCGAGGATCGCCTCGTTATGGGTGACGTGTTTTTGCGCCTGGTCGGGCAGGATATAGGGCAGGGAGAGGTTGGGTGTCGCGTCGCTCATCGTCTATCCTTCGGCCTTGGTGAGATCCGGGGGCGAATCGAGAGCGTCTGATCTATCCCAAGGCGGGCGGGCCCGCCGACAAGCTATGTTAAGTTGGGTCGATCGTTCGGTGCATGGGGTGTGGATGTCTGTGATGGAGGCCATGTCGAGCCTTGGTGCGACGGAGCGTGAGACCTCAACCGCAATCGAAGCCATCGGTCGCGCATTCGCCGCGCCGTTCGAGCAGATCAATTACCTGAGCCACCACAGCCGGGCACGGCGCTACATCTATATCGAGGTGCCGAAAGTCGCCTGCACGACGATCAAGCGGGTGCTGCAGGACGGCGAGCCCGGCGCATTGCACCCTGCTGCGCGAAACGTTCACGACCGAGATATCTCGGCGCTCGCACGGCCCGGCGAAGATGCGGCCTGGTATCTGGCGGCGCTTGGCGCAACGGACATCTTCACGTTCGCCTTCGTTCGCAACCCCTACACAAGGGCACTCTCCTGCTATCTCGACAAGTTCGTCGACAACCCGAGCGAACGCGCCCGCCTCGCGCCCGAACTCGGGCTGCCGGACGAGACGCCTGATTTCCGAACCTATCTCGCCGCCATCCACGCCCAGTCGCCCGACGCCTGGGAGATCCATTGGGCGTCTCAGACCGCACTGCTTCGGCCCGACCGGATCGCCTACGACTATCTCGGGCGGTTCGAAAATTTCGCCGACCACTTCACGCAGGTCTGCCGGACGATCGGCGTGCCGGCCGACGGCGTGGCGAAAGGGACGGCGCATGCTACCGGTGCGGGGCGACGCATCCGCGACTATTTCGGCGCCGAGGAGATCGCGCTCGTCCGAGCGATCTATGCGGACGATTTCCAGACCTTCGGCTATGGCTACGGTTTGGACGTCGTCTAGAGCCGTTCCCGCAAACGTTGGTTCGGCCCTAGCCCTCTCCTCCTCGTCATCCTCGGGCACCGACCCGAGGATCCAGAGCGGCAGTCGCAATGTTCCGATCGTCGGCAAATGATCGCGGGTCGCTCAATCGGTCGGAAGATTGGACGGAGGGCTTTTGTCCATTGCGCTCCTGGATTCTCGGGTCGGAGGCCGAGAATGACGGCAGGATGTGAGGTCGTCTTCCAGAGCAGGCGTGGCTTCAGTACGGCTAGCTGGGATTTCTCGTCGGGCGGGGCCGATCGTCATAGCGGCCATAGCGCAGGTAGTGCTCGAAGCCGGATGTGAAGAGGCCGGCTTCAAGGTCTTCCCGAACGTCCGGCCGGTCCGTGAGATAGGCGTCTTCGTCGAAATCTGTCGGCGGGTGTATCGCCTGTCGGAGCTTTCGCGCGACGGCTATCAGTTCCGGTATTCGATCCGAAGCGGATACCAGCGGCAGGATCTGTTGGTTCTGGACACCGATCTGATGGATCCGCGCGTTGAGGAGATCGACGAGATGGACACGATCGGGGTCCTCCGCCAGCCGGGGGGCTTCCCCGGCGGGTCCGGCCGTCTCGGTTCGGCCGTCCTCCACCGTCCGCCGTATGCGATCGCCCTCGTCGCGCAGCGCGCGTGTCAGGTAGCCGGTCATGACGACGATGGCGGCCGGGAATTGGGCCATGTTCCGGCGCACGAACCGGTTCCTCAGAATCGGCTGATACTCCTCGTGCTTGGAGACCCCGCCGATGACCGAGTTGGCGTAGACACCGAAGCGGGCTGCGTCGCCCCGGTCGCGGTGATGGTAGTAAGCGAGCGGGCTCGGGACGACGCCGATATCCGCCCGCAATAGGAATTCGAGGTTGAAGTTCCAATCGCCGAGGACCGGCAGCGCCTCGTCATAGCCGCCGACATCGTCATAGATCGCGCGGCGGTAGAGAAAGGCGATCGGCGGGAAGAAATTGCCGACGGCCATCTCCGCCAGATGCACGCCCCGCACCCAGTCCTGATAGCCCGACCGTGCGTGCTCGATGACCGCGCCGTTCCGGATCTCCTCCGATACGTAGACGGAGTGCGTGATGACCCCGTCATAGTGCGAACCGTCGCCTTCGAGGAAGGCGACGGTTCGGTCGAGGAAGTCGGGGTGCAGCGCGTCGTCATCGTCATGAATGAGGACGTAGTCGCTCTCGACGGAGCGAATGCCAGCGTTGGATGCGGCCTCCATGCCGAGACTGCGCGCATTGCTCACCAGCTGTATCCGGCGGCGATCGACGCCGCCAGCCTCTACGATCTCGCGAACGGGAGCTTCGTCGCCGCCATCGTTGACGATCACCCACACGTAGTCGGCATAGGTCTGGCCCGCGACGGACGAGGCGGCGCGTTCGAGGAGCAGCGGGCGGTTCTTCGTGCGCGTGACGATCGCAACGGATGGTCTCCGCTTTGGCTCAGCGACGGGCAGAGCGGGCTTCGAGACCGCAAGCGCAGCCGGCCTGCTCAACCCCGCCGCCCGCGCCTGCAGATCACGCGCGACGCTGCCCTCGTATTCGAGCGAGACCTGCCCGCCCGCCCAAAGCGCATGCGTCAAACGCGCATCGGTGTCCTGGTATTGCGCGTGGTCGGTCGGAAGCAGGACTGGAACGTCGAGGATCTTCCCGAAGTCCGCAGAGCGATCCTTGCCAGCCAGCGCCAGTGCTTCGGCTCGCGTCGGGGCCGCGAGAATGCGCGCGAGTGTCGGCATCGCCGCCTGATGGCGGGCGACGATCTCGGCGGCACCGAGCGCGGCGTTGTTCGACAGATACCGCCACACATGCGCGTAGAGTGCGTCCTCCGACCCGAGCGCATCGGCCGTATTGGCGGCCACCAGCGGCGCGGCCACCTCCGCAAAAGCGCCCGATGGGACTTCCTCGACAGACGGCCCGTTCGGCTCCAGCAGAGTCTCGATCAGGTGCCGATGGAGGGTGAAGGCGGTCTCCGGCCGCGCCGGATCGTAGGTCTCGGCTTGGAACAGGAGCCCGACGGCCCTGTCGGCGACCGCCTCGTCGGCTTCGGGCGAGAGGATGCGGCCGAAATAGAGGCCGTGCCAGTCGCGCTCCGGATAGGCGTCGGCGAGAAGCCCCTGCATCGTCCCCTGCCAGCCGCTATCGACGAGGACGACGCGCCGACGCTCGCACAGCAGGTCGTTCACATAGGTCTCGAACGCTGAGGAGCAGGCGCCGAGATAGTCGCGCAGCGCCGCCGCCTCGGGCGTCGGCCCGTCCAGCCAGCCGGGAAAGACGGCGCCGTGGGCCTTGTGCTCATCGCGGCCGAGGTCGAGGCCGGCCAGTCGATCGGGATGGTGTCGAAGCAGACCGGCGATCAGGTCGCTGATCGGCTGATGGCGATATTCCCGCGCGATGAGCGTAGCGGCGCTCTCGCGGCTGCGCCGCATAAGCCCCTTCGCCGCCAGCACCCGCGAGACCCAGAAGACGTCTCCTACAGGTGCGCCGCCCGACCAACCGGCGAGGAACGTTCGATAGAGCCGCTCGATCCGCACGCCGGCCCGCGCGCAGTAGAGGACCGTCGTGTCGTCATCACCGAAATAGCAGAGATACTGGTGCAGCCCCAACAGCCAGCGGTGGACCACGGGACCGAGATGGTCCCGGCCGATCTCGGCCTGAAGCGCGAGCCTCTCGGCGCTCAGCACACGATCGCGTCCGTTATCGCCGAGCGGCCGCCAGCTCGAGCGTTCGACATCCGGCTCACGCCAACGAGGAATTCAACGCCCATACTCGCCCCTGCCCGCGTTCATTTTGAAGCGCGGAGGGGGAAACGGCAACCACTCTCTGTCATTCCTGCTCGGCGCTCTCGGCGCATGTCGGAGCGACGGTTGCCTAGAACGTCGCCCGTCCGCCCGAGAGGTCGAATGTGGCGCTCGTCGTGAACGTGTTCTCGCGGCTGACGATCCATACGATCATCTCGGCGGCTTCCTCGACCTCGAGAAAGCGCCCGCGCGGGATCTTGGACAGCATGTAGTCGATGTGCTCCTGGCTCATCTGATCGAAGATGCGCGTGCGGGCGGCGGCGGGGGTGACGCAATTGACGGCGATGTCGTGGCCGGCCAGTTCCTTGCCAAGGCTCTTCGTGAGCGCGATGACGCCGGCCTTGGCGGCGGAATAGGCCGAGGCGTTCGGATTGCCCTCCTTGCCGGCGACGGAGGCGATGTTGCAGATGCGCCCATAGCCAGCAGCGATCATAGACCTGGCGACCACACGATTGACGTAGAACGTTCCGTTGAGATCGATATCGACGACGCGTCGCCACTCTTCGAGAGGGTAGTCGACCACCGGCGCGTTCGCCCCCGCGATACCGGCCGAGTGGACGAGCGCGTCGATCTTGCCGAGGGCCGCCAGCGTCTCTTCTGCGGCCGCCTCCACGCCGGCCGCATCGCTGACATCGACCTGGCAGGTGACCGTCTCGCCGCCCAGCGCCGCGGCGGCGGCGGCCATCGCGTCCGGGTCCATGTCCCAGAGCGCGACGCGCGAGCCCTTCGCACGCAGCGCCTTGGCCACCGCCAGCCCGATGCCCTGCGCCCCGCCGGTGATGATCGCCGTATCCGTCATCTGTCATCCTTCCCGAAACCGTTGCCATCACCTTGCACGATGGTGTCGCACACGCGTAAGCCCGGCGTCACGCCCGCAGACATTATCCGACCCTCGGGCACGTGCGCGCGCGGCGACCCTTGAGACGCGGCCGACCCTGGCGCAAAGTCTCCCGATGGCGCTTTCACACGACACCCTGTCCCATTCGCTCCCCGACGCTTCGTCCACGCTCTGGGCAGAACCCGGAGGGGACGACCAGCGTCTGTGGTCCTTCGCGGCCGATGCCATCGCGGCCGGGCAGCGGGTCGGTCTGGCCGTCCTCACGGATGTCGACGGTCGCTCGCCCCGCCCCGTCGGCGCGATGATCGCGGTGCGCGAGGATGGCGCGCATGTCGGGCAAATCACGAGCGGTTGCGCCGAAAGCGCCATCGCCGCCGACGCGCTTGCGACGCTGGAGGCAGAGGGCACGCGCAGCCTTCGCTACGGCAAGGATTCGCCTTTCATCGACGTCACCCTCCCCTGCGGAAGCGGTCTCGATGTGTTCTTCGAGGGTCGAGTACCCGATGCGCTTGTTCGCGAAGCGCTGCGCCGGTCCGAGGCGCGCGAAACATATACGCTCGCCTTCCAGACCGAAGCGACGCCCAGTCTCGAACTGGACAGCGATCGACCCGGTACGATCCTCCGCATCTTTCGACCAGAACTCAGGTTCCGCATCGCAGGACGCGGCCCCGACCTCACCAATCTTGTCGCCACCGCCCGCGCGCTCGGCTATCGCGTCCACGCGCTCAGCCCGGAAAGCGAGGCGCTCGACGTTTGCCGCAGGCTTGGCGCCGAGACGACGCAACTGATGTCGGTACGCGATCCGCTGATATTCGACGACGATGTCGGGACGGCAATCATCCTCGCCTTCCACGACCACGAATGGGAGCCAATGCTCCTCGCCGCGGCGCTCGGAACGCCCGCCTTCTACGTCGGCGCCGTCGGCAGCGCCGTCACCCATGCCGAGCGATTGATGAAGCTGCGCGCGGCCGGCCAGGACGAGAACGCCGTCGCCCGGGTCCGCGGCACGATCGGCCTCATCGGCAAGGCGCGCGATCCGCGCGTTCTCGCGATCTCGATTCTCTCCGACATCCTCGCCGCGCATCAGGCGGATGCGGAACCGGCGCTGCGCAGGGTCTGACGCTGAGGGAACCGTTGGATCGCCCCCTACCTCTCCTCGTCCTCCCCGGGCACCAACCTGACGATCCAGGGCGACAATCACGGTGCTTTGATCGTAAGCGAACGAGCCCATAGCCAGCGCTCGGTTTGGAGATCTGGCCGACGCCCTATCCGTTCCGCCCTTCGATTCTCGGGTCGGCGCCCGAGAATGACGGCCGGAACCGCGGTCGTCTCCTGTACCAAGCTTTGCAGGATCCGATTTAGCCCCGCAGATCCGCCGGCAGCAGCGCGTCCGGCATGTTCTGGTAGGAGATCGGACGGAGAAAGCGACGGATGGCGAGCGTACCGACGGATGTCGTCGAGGCGTTGGTCGAGGCCGGCCAGGGCCCGCCATGCATCATCGCGTCCGCGACCTCGACGCCAGTCGGGAAGCCGTTGGCGAGGATGCGACCGGCCTTCCGTTCCAGCACCGCCACCAACGGCGCGGCGGAGGCGTGGTCGCGATCGTCGAGTTGCAGCGTCGCGGTGAGCTGGCCGTCGAGGGCCGCGGCGATCGCGAGCATCTCCTCTTCGGAGGCGGCCTCGATAATGATGCCGGCAGGGCCGAAGACTTCATGCGCGAGGTCGGGATTGGCCAACCACGTCTCCCCAGATACGAGGAAGACCGCCGGAGTCGCGCCCCGTTCGCTGGCCGCGCCGGCCACGAGCCGCCGCACGCCATCCTGTCCGGTCACCTTGGCAACGCCGGAGCCGTAGGCCGAGGCGATGCCGCGTGTCAGCATGGTCTGCTCACCGGCATCCGCGAGCGCATCCTCTGTGGACTTGGCGAAGGCTTCAGCCGACGCGGCCGGCACGACGACGACGCCGGGGTTGGTGCAGAACTGACCGGCCCCCATCGTCAGCGACCCCACCCAGGCCGATGCGATGGCCGCGCCCCTGTCGGATGCGGCGGCCGGCATGACGAAGACGGGGTTGATCGAACCCAGTTCGCCGTAGAACGGGATTGGCTCGTCGCGGCGGCTGGCAATGTCGAAGAGGGCACGACCACCCTTGAGCGATCCGGTGAAACCGACCGCCTTGATGGCCGGATGGCCGACAAGCGCGGCGCCGACCTCGCGGCTGTCGGCCCCATCTCGGCCCGGTCCGGCATCCTGAACGAGCCCGAACGTGCCGGCCGGCATACCGCAGGCCTCGATGGCGGCCCGAATGGCGTCTGCCACGACCTCACTCGTTCCCGGATGCCCCGGATGGCCCTTCACGACGACGGTGCAGCCCGCGGCGAGGGCGGAGGCCGTATCGCCGCCCGCCGTCGAGAAGGCGAGCGGGAAGTTCGACGCACCGAAGACGGCGACAGGCCCGATCGGACGCTGGATGAGGCGAAGGTCCGGCCGGGGCAGCGGCGCGCGGTCGGGCAACGCGCCATCGTGTCGACGGTCGAGATAGTCCCCAGCCTCGATATGGTCGGCGAAGAGGCGCAGCTGGCCGCAGGTGCGCCCGCGCTCGCCTTCGAGGCGCGCGGCGGGCAGTCCGGTCTCGGCCGTCCCCATGGCGGTGATGTCGGCGCCCCGCGCTTCGATCTCGTCCGCGATGCGCCGGAGGAAGGTCGCACGGTCGGCGCGGCTGGTTTGCGAATAGGCTGGGAACGCCGCCTCGGCCGCGCGGGCTGCGCGATCGACGAGGTCCGGCGTGCCGCGCGGGAAATCGGTTGCGGCGCCGGAGATCGGATCGTTCGAGAACGTGCCATCGCTCCCCGTCCAAGCCCCCTCGATGAGGTTGCCGAGGCCGGTCGTGGTCGATTGGTCCATGCTGTCAGTCCTGATCGCTAGGGTGCGGGATCGTCGCGAAGGCGCCGCCCTGGAGGGCGACATCGCCCGAGAGTGGATCCGGTCTGTCGAGCTTCGCCTCCAGGGCGGAACGATAGCTTTCGGCCGAATCTTGCGGGCGCCATCCGAGATAGCCTGTCTTGCCGTTGTCCCACCAGCTTTCCGTGTTGTTGGAGGCGCCGTAGACGATCGGGCAGCCGAGATGGGGCGCGCCGACCATGCGCTCGATGAGGCGGACCATGTCGTCGGGGCTCAGCCATGTCGCGAGTTGGCGAAGGTCGCGCGGTTCCGGAAAGCAGGAGCCGATGCGGACGATGAGGCTTTCGATGCCGAACTTGTCCCAGTAGAGCCGGGCGAGCCCTTCGCCGAAGACCTTGGAGACGCCGTAGAGGCTGTCCGGCCTCACCGGACTGTCGGCGTCGAGACGCGTTTCGCGGGCATGAAAGCCGATGGTGTGGTTGGACGACGCGAAGAGGATGCGGCGCACGCCGCGGAGCCGGGCCGCCTCATAGAGATTGTAAGTGCCCGTGAGGTTGGCATCGCGAATACGCTCGAAGGGCGCTTCGATGGACTGACCGCCGAAGTGGAGGACATCGCCGCCGCCCTCCAGCAGCGCCATCACCGCGTCGAGATCGGTGAGATCGCAGGGGCGCGAAACCTCGCCGTCCGCGGTCTCGACGTCGGCAAGGTCGGAGAGGACGACTTCGTCGGCGACGTGACCGAGCCGACCGCGCAGCATGGTGCAGAGCCCGCCCGCCGCGCCGGTGACGACGAGGCGGCTCACATAGGGTCGATCGATGGCGGCGGCGTGTGGAATCTGGGCGTGGGGCACGGTCGTTCTGGTCCGTTCAGGAGAGGAGGTTCGGCAGGCCCATGGAGACCGCCGGCACGTAGGTGACGAGGAGGAGCGCGGCGAGGATGGCGAGATAGAAGGGCCAGATCGACCGCACGGCCTTCTCGATCCCGATATCGCCGATCACGCAGCCGACGAAGAGGCATGCGCCCACCGGCGGCGTGCAGAGCCCGAGGCCGAGATTCATCATCATCATGATGCCGAAATGGACCGGGTCCATACCGAGGCCGATCGCGACCGGCAGGAAGATCGGCGTGGTGATCAGAATGAGCGCGGCCATGTCCATGATCATCCCGAGGACGAGGAGGATGAGGTTGAGCATCAAGAGGATGACGAGCGGATTGTCGGAGACCTGCGAGAGGACACCCGTCAACCCTTCCGGCACCCGGTAGATCGTGAGGAGGAAGGCGAAAGCGTTGGCGCAGGCGACGAGGATCATCACGAGCGATGTCGTGCGCACCGCGTTGAGGACCGCCAGCTTGAAGCCTGCCCAGTCGAGCTCGCGATAGACGAGCGTCGTGACGAGGACCGCGTAGATCGCTCCAAAGGCTCCCGACTCGGTGACGGTGAAGAGGCCGGAGAGGACCCCTCCGACGATGATGATCGCCGTTACCAGTCCGGGCAGCGAGACGATGAAGGCCCAAAGAAGAGGACGCCATCCCGGGAACATTTCGCCTTCGTAGCCGCGCCGTACGGCCACCACATAGGCGGCGATCGCGAGGAAGAGGCACATGAGGATGCCCGGTACGATGCCGGCCAGGAAGAGCGACGAGATCGAGATGCCGCCGCCGGCCGCGACCGTATAGAGGATCATGTTGTGGCTGGGCGGAATGACGATGCCGGCCACCGACGACGTGACCGTGACGTTGACCGCATAGTCGGCGTCGTAGCCCTTCTCCTTCATCACCGGTATGAGGATCGATCCGAGTGCGGAGGTGTCGGCAACGGCGGAACCCGAGATGCCGCCGAAGAGCATCGACGAGGTGACGTTGACGACGCCGAGCCCGCCCCGGACGGAGCCGACCGCCGCCGCCGCCAGCCGCACCAGCCGCGCCGCGATCCCGCCCTGTAGCATCAACTCGCCGGCGAAGATGAAGAAGGGGATGGCGAGAAGCGAGAAGATGGAGATGCCGGAGACGATCCGCTGAAAGGCGATCGAAAGCGGTAGACCTTCGTAGAGAAAGGTGACGACGGATGCGAGCCCGAGGCTAAATGCTACGGGCGCACCGAAGAGAAGGCCCGCGAAGAAGAGGCCGAAGAGGAGGAGAAGTCCCATCAGGCGGTCCCCGCCGTCTTCAGCGAGCGAATCCGCAGAACCAGCCGGCCACCGACGAACAAGACGATGAGGACGCCGCAGACGACGACGGGCGCCCCGCGCCAGACCTCCGACACGCCCAGCATCGGCACCGCCCGCGCAAGGCCGCGCTCGGCCAGCACCCAGCCTTGCCATGCCATGAGGATGCCGAAGATGAGAACCATCAGGTCGGCGCCGACGCGCATCACGCCGCGCACGGTGGTGGGCATGCTCTCGCGAATGAAGTCGACGCTGAGATGTGTGTCGCGCTGCACGCCGACGGCGGCACCCAGGAAAGTGATCCACACGACGAGCAGCAGAGACAACTGTTCCACCCAGGTCGGCGTGTCGTTGAGCACGTAGCGCCCGAAGACGAGCCATCCGAAGATCACGATGAGGAGGACGAGCATGGCGCCGCTGACGGCCATGCAGACCGAAGCCAGCCGGTCGAACCACGACACTCGAGCGGTCCGATCGAGCGATCCGGCGGAGATGACAGGCGTCGCGAGATCGTGTGGGTTCGGCGGTCGGTCGATCGGAGGGGATGGGGCCAAGGGTGGGGAACCTGTTCGCGTCGCGACGAGGAAAAGGCGGAGGCGCGCGCTGACGCGATCCCCCGGCCCATGCTTTTGATGATGGGCGGGAGAGGCGCCGTAGAGCGCCCCTCCTTACATCAAATTACATTGCGCGAATCTCTTCGATCAGCGAAGCGGCATCCGGGTTCTCGGCGATGAAGGCCTCGTAGAGAGGACCCATCGCGTCCTGGAACGGAGCCTTGTCGGCGACCTCGTTGATCTTCACGCCAGCTGCCTCGACGGCCTCGCGGCTGGCGCCCGAACGCTCGGTCCAGAGTTCGCGCTGACGCATGGCCGCGCTCTCCGCCGCCGCACGCACCGCCGCCTGATCCTCTTCCGACAGCGCATCCCACGCCGTCTTCGATACGCAGAGGCACTCCGGCAGGATGAGGTGATCGGTGATCGAATAGAAGCCGGCGACCTCGAAGTGGTTGGTCGACTCGTAGGACGGATAGTTGTTCTCCGCCCCATCAATGACGCCGGTCTTCAGGGACTGGAAGACTTCGCTGAATGCCATTGGCGTAGCGTTGCCGCCTAGCTGATCGACCATGTCGACATAGAGCTGATTGCCCATCACGCGAAACTTCAGACCCTCGAGATCGGCCGGCGTCTCGATAGGTCGCTGACTATTGTAGAACGAGCGCGAACCGCTATCGAACCAAGAGAGCGGCACGATGCCCTTCTCTTCCATCGCGGCAGCAAACCGCTCGCCGATCTCGCCGTCCATCGCCTCGAACATCTGGTCGATGGACGCGAAGAGGAAGGGTAGCGAGAGAACGTTGGCCAGTGGCACGACCGGCCCCATCGGGCCCATGTTGAAATTGGCGAAGTCGAGCGCACCGGCTTGCAACTGGTCGATCGCGTCGGCCTGCGAACCCAGTACGCCGCCATTGAAGACCTCGGCCGTCACGCGGCCCTCCGTCGATGCCTCGACTTCGTCGGCAAACTGCTCGAGCGCGACCGTGTTCGGGTAGCCTTCGGGGTGGATGTTCCAGCCGCGCCAATCGGCGCTCAGTGCAGCCACGCTGGTGGAGGCTGTCAGAATGGCGGCAAGCGTGCCCGCCTTCACGATCTGCGTCAGGGTCATCTCGGTTCCTCTCCTAGGGCGCCCCGTTGGGGAGTCGCTCGAAATTTATCATACGAATTTAGCGCGTGCGTCAACCGGTGGTCGGATTTCTCGTTGGCGTCCGCAAGCCGACATGGCAGAAGATGGTTATGACAGTCGCGGCAACAGACGAGGCTAAACCAAGTCGGCGTGCGCCATCGCGCGTAGGCACGATCGTTTCGCTCCTTCGGGAAAGCATTGCGTCCGGTCGTTACGCCGTAGGGGATCGGTTGCCGACCGAGGCGGAGCTGACGAAGCAGCTCGGCGTCAGCCGCAGCGTCCTGCGCGAGGCCGTCTCCGCGCTTCGGGCGGACGGCCTGCTAGCATCCCGGCAAGGCGCCGGTGTTTTCGTCCTGAAGCGGCAGGAAGTACCGCCGCTCGCCCTCCTCACCGATGAAGCGGCGACCATCGCCGACGTGATCGAAGAACTGGAACTCCGCGCCGCCGTGGAGATCGAGGCCGCCGGGCTCGCGGCGGAACGCGCATCGCCGGCGCAGCAGGCGGAGATACAACTGGGGCATCGGGCCTTTGGTGACGCCGCTACCGCAGGCACCTCCACCGAAGGCGTCGACTACGCCTTCCACCTCGCCATCGCGTCGGCCACGAACAATCGTCGGTTCAAGGCGTTTCTCGCCCATCTCGGCGCCCGCACCATTCCCCGCGTCAAGATCGTCGCTGCCGTCGGCCCCGACCGCTTACCGTCTCGTGATGAGGAACTCCACGCCGAGCACCGCGCCATCGTGACCGCGATCCTTGCAGCCGATGGCGAAGCGGCGCGAGGCGCCATGCGCGAGCATCTCATCGGCAGCATGGCGCGCTACAGAAAGCTGATTCCGCCGAGTTGACTGGCCTGCCCGATTGACAGTTTCACCCACGCATGACACTCAATTCATCAGATGAATTTGACGGGGATTGTCATGACACCGGAAGCCTTGAAGGACGCGATCGGCCGGGGCCTGCTCTCGTTCCCCGTCACCCACATGCATGCCGATGGCAGCCTCAACCTCGACAGCTATGCGGATCACGTCGGCTGGCTATCGAACTATCCAGCCGCCGTTCTCTTCGCCGCCGGCGGCACGGGCGAGTTCCACGCACTGAGCCCCGGCGAGGTTGGCGAGACCGTTCGCGCGGCCAAGAGCACGGCAGGTGATGTTCCGATCGTAGCCGGATGCGGCTACGGCACGGCGCTCGCGCTGGAGTTTGCGGGTGAGGCGGAGCGGGCCGGTGCGGATGGGCTTCTCCTCCTCCCCCACTATCTCGTAGGCGCCCCGCAGGAGGGCATCGCGGCGCATGTGCGCGCGGTTTGCGGGGGAACGGACCTCGGCGTCATCGTCTACAATCGCGACAACTCGATCATCAATGCGGAGACCCTCGCGCGCCTTGCAGACGACTGTCCGAACCTCATCGGCTTCAAGGACGGCTCCGGCGACATCCAGACCGTACGGGAGATCACCGCGCGGCTCGGCGATCGGCTGGCCTATATCGGCGGCATGCCAACGCACGAACTCTTCGCCGAGGCCTATAACGGGACGGGCGTGACGACCTATTCCTCGGCCGTCTTCAACTTCGTGCCCGAGATGGCCCTCAGCTTCCACGCCGCGCTGCAGTCCGGCGACAAGGCGACGATGGAGCACCTCCTCGACGTCTTCTTCTTCCCCTTCGCCAAGTTGCGCGACCGGAAGCCCGGCTATGCCGTCAGCCTCGTCAAGGCCGGCGTCGAGCTGATCGGGCGAACGCCAGGCGGCGTGCGGCCCCCGCTGGTCGATCCGACAGCGGAGGAGCGCGAGACCCTTCGCGGCCTCATCGACGCCGTCAGCGGCGCGGACACTCACCAGCAAGCCGCCGAGTAGGTCCGCGCGATGAAGATTACCGCCGTCCGCCCCCATGTCCTGCGGCACACGCTGACGCCAGAGGAGCGGTTCGACAGCGCCTTCTCGACCTTTTTCGATCGCTGGGCCTGCCTCGTCGAGATCGAGACCGACGAGGGACTGACGGGCTGGGGCGAGTGCCTGGGGCCATCGCGCGTCAATGCGGCGATCGTGCGGGAGATGGGGGACGCGATCGTCGGCCGCGACCCGAGGGATATCGAGCCGATCTGGTTCGATCTCTATTCGACCTGGCGCGACCAGGGCCAGCGCGGCGCGACGATGACGGCGCAGTCCGGCATCGACATCGCGCTCTGGGACGTTCTCGGCCAGTCGGTCGGCCTCCCCGTCTACCGCCTCCTGGGCGGCGCGCATCGCATGGCGATACCGGCCTACGCGACGGGTGGCTTTCGCCCGCACGGACGCGATCGGGCGGACGCGCTGGCAGAAGAGACGGCGGGCTACGTCGCGCAGGGCTTCTCCGCGACCAAGATCAAGATCGGCTTCGGCGTTGCCGACGATACCCGTTGCATCGCCGCCGTTCGCGAGGCTATCGGCGATGCACATCTGATGATCGACGCCAACCATGGTTATGATGCCATCGAGGCCATCGCGCTCGGCCGCCATGTCGCGGACTACGGCATCGACTGGTTCGAGGAGCCGGTCGTGCCCGAGCAATTGGCGTCCTATGCGCGGGTTCGCGCCAACCAGCCGATCCCCGTGGCGGGCGGGGAGACGTGGCATGGCCGCCTCGCACACGCGCAAGCCATCGAAGCCGGCGCCGTCGATATCCTCCAGCCCGATGTCGCCGGTTGCGGCGGCATTACCGAGATGCGCAAGATCGCGGCGCAGGCCGAGACGGCCGGCATTCGCGTGGTACCGCATGTTTGGGGCACCGGCGTCGCCGTCGCCGCCTCGCTCCACATTCTGGCGACACTCCCACCTCAACCCGGTCGCCACACCGAGCGCGCCCCCTGGCTCGAGTTCGACCAAACGCCCAACCCCTATCGGATGGCCGTGCTGAACGAGCCGATCTCGCACGAGAGCGGCGTGGTCGCGGTGCCGGACAAACCGGGACTCGGCATCACCGTCGACCGCGACGTATTGAAGGCCTACGCCGCATGAGTCGGCCCGCGACGAAACTCCCCGCCGGCGCGTGGGACTGCCATCTCCACATCTTCCCGCCCGGTTACCCGTCCGACGCCAACGGCCCGCCCGTCCCGCAAGGTGCGGTCGCGCTCGGAGACTATCGCGCGGTCATGGACCGGCTGGGGATCGCGCGACCGATCGTCGTGCAGCCCAACGCCTATCAGGCGAATAACGACGCGCTCGTCGCGACCCTCGAGACTTTGGGAGACGGCGCGCGGGGTGTCGCCGCAGTCGTGCCCGGCACGTCGATGGCGGAACTCGAACGACTGCATGCGGCTGGCGTGAGGGGGGCGCGCATCATGGACCTGGGTGGTGGCGCTGTGCCGCTGAGCCAACTTTCCGATGTCGCCGCCATGATCAAGCCCCTCGGCTGGCGGCTCGTCGTCCAGTTCGACGGATCATCGATCCGGACGTACGAACCACTGCTCTCGGCGATCGAGGGCGAGTGGGTCCTCGACCATCACGGCAAGTTCCTCTCCGGGATCGGCGAGGGCGATGTCGATTCGGTGAGGCGGCTGATGGATGGTGGCTGCGTGGTGAAATTCGCGGCGCCCTACGAATGGTCGGTCGATGGAGGCCCCGACTTCGCGGACGTAGCGGATATCAGCCAAGCCTTCGTGGCCCATCGCCCTGACCGCGTGATCTGGGGCTCGAACTGGCCCCATCTCCTCAACGCGCCGGACGATAAGCCCGACGACGCAGCGCTGCTCGATACGGTGGCAGGGTGGATACCGCCCGAGCATCACGAGGCCGTCTTCGTGACGACACCCAAGAGGCTCTTCGGCGGCTGATGGCGGAACCCTCAGCCGAATGCGCTCAAGGCCGTGCCTGCAAACGCTGGCTAAACCTTCGCCCTTTCTTCCACGTCATCGTCGGGCACTGACCCGAGGATCCAGAGCGGCGATCGCTGCGTTTGACGAAGAACGAGCCGTCGCTTTGATGACGGCCGCTGGGAAACTGGACGCGGGTCCTGCCTATTGCGCCCCTCGATTCTCGGGTCGGTGCCCGAGGATGACGGCTCGAGGTGAGGCCACCTGCCGGACCAACCTTCGCTGCAACGACCCTAGAAGAGGCTGCCGAGACGGATGTTGAGGCCGGCCTTGATGAGGTGACCGTCGATCTCGGCCTCGCCTTCGTAATCGACGCCGTTGAGGCCGCCGACCGTGCGGACGGTCGGATTGCCGGTCGCCGCGAAGTTCGCGTCACCGAGATTGTAGTAGAGGTAGTCGGCCCGGACCGAGACGTTCGGCGTGACGGCGAACTCGCCACCGAGGCCGACCGCGTAGCCGGTTTCCAACTCGTCCGTCTCGCCCCTCCAGGCAAGGGTCGGGTCGTTGATCGCGACGACTTCGGCGTCGATGCCGACCTTGCCGAAGGCGAGGCCGGCGGTGCCGTACACGAGAAGGTCGTCGAAGAGCATGACGCCGGCCTTGACGCGAGCGGTGCCGAGCCAATCGACGTCGAGATCGGCCGAGGTGCGCAGACCGGCCGTACCGAGCACGGGCTGGCCGGTGAAGGAGGCTTCGGTATCGAGTTGCCCGATCGTCAGATCGACCTCGCCGCCGAGCACGAAGCCCTGCGAGATGCCGACATTGACGCCGGCGTGGAGCGTGCCGGTGAAGCCGCCCTCCCCGTCGGTCATGATCTCGCTGGGCGTGATCGCCGGCGCGAGGCCGAGGAAGCCGGCCGTTCCCGTCGTCACGACACCGTGGTTGAGCTCGAAGCCGTAGCCGAGGGAACCGCCGACATAGGCTCCCGTCAGATCGGCCATCGGGTCGGCCGCCTCGATGAAGGGAATGACCGGCGGCACCTCGCCGAAGCCACCCATCGGGTCGGCGGCGAGGGCGGAGGCAGGCGTAAGGATGGCGAGGCCAAGAAGGGCGCGACCGAGCATGGTTAAGACTCCGTTGATCGGGCCTTACCATGCGGGGTTATGCTTAAGGCTTGGTTACCGGGCGGAGGCTCCGCCCGGCACGATTGCTGCGATCGACTAGCGGACGACGACTTTGGCGCCGACCTTGGCGAGGCCGTAAAGATGGGTCACGTCGTCGTTCAGCATCCTGATGCAACCCGACGACATCGCCCGGCCGATCGACCACGGCTCGTTCGTCCCGTGTATGCGGTAGAGCGTGTCCCGCCCGCCGCGATAGAGATAGAGCGCGCGGGCGCCAAGCGGATTGTCGACGCCGCCGGGCATGCCGCCGGCCCATTTGGCGAGTTCCGGCTGGCGCTTGATCATTGAGGAGGGCGGCGTCCAGCGGGGCCACTGCGCCTTGCGGCCGATCTTGGCCGAGCCCGACCAGCCGAAACCGGCCCGCCCGACGCCGACGCCGTAGCGGATGGCCTGACCGCCCGAGCGAACGAGAAAGAGATGGCGCGACGAAGTGTCGATGATGATCGTGCCGGCCGCTTCCCCGCCCGAATACGGCACGGTCTGCCGCTGGAACGATCCCGAAACGGCTGCTGGGCGAGGTGCCGCCGTGACAGCGCGCTGGGTGCGCCTCGGCTGCTGGGCACGTTGCTGCGGACGGACGGCGCGACGCGCGGACGGTGCGACGGGCTGTGCGGACCGGTAGGTCTGCTTGGCCGTCGGCAACGCGATGGCTGGCTCTGGCACCATGAAGGCGAAGGTCGCGGCGGCCATGCCGGCGAGCGCCAATCCGCGCAGACCATTCGTGATCCAGAGGACGCGCCCCGCCCTCGCCTGCTTGTCGGATGTCATCGTAGGAGCCCCATTTCACGCGACCTGCGCCAACCCTCGGCGCTTCGTGCCAGTGTGAAGAAGAACCGCTTACGATGGGTGGAGAAGCGTCGTAAGCGAGGCGTTGAGACACTTGGTTACCGGTGTCCGTTCAGCCGATCTCGACGAGACCGTCCCGATGCCGCCGGGTCTGCTCGACATAGTGGCCGGCCGAGGCGAGGATCTGCTTCGCGGCCGCGTCGTCGATGGTGCGAACGACTTTGCCCGGCGCACCGAGGACGAGGCTGCGGGGTGGCACGACCGTACCCTCCGTCACGAGGGCGCCCGCCCCGACGAGACTGCCGGAGCCGATCACCGCACCGTTCATCACGGTCGCGCCCATGCCGATGAGGCAGGCGTCTTCGATTTTGCAGCCGTGGAGGATGGCGCGGTGGCCGATCGTTACGTCGGCGCCGATGGTCATCGGATAGTCGTCGTCGGTGTGAAGGACGCTCAGGTCCTGCACGTTGCTGCGCGGACCGATCTCGATCCAGGCATTGTCGCCGCGAAGGACCGCGCCGTACCAGACACTTGATTCGGCCCCGATCCGCACCCGGCCCATCACCTGCGCGGCCGGTGCGGTCCAGGCGGTCGCCTCGATCTCCGGGGCGGTGCCTTCAAGGGAATAGACCGGCATCGAGCGGGCGCCTCAGCCTTCGAGATCGTAGTCGAGGATCGCCATGTCGAATTCGTAGAGCCCGTCGTTCTGCGAGACCACACCAACGAACTCGTCGTCGAGATAGATCTCGACCGAGCCGTCCTTCACCGTTCGCTCGCGGGCCACGAGGCCGTTGTGCCCCAGCACCATGCGCAGCGTCGGTTCCAACTCGTTGCCCTGCGGCAGCGTCATCGAGAAGTTGTAGCTGAGATCTTCGTCCTCGTCGTCGCGCACGATCTTGCCGACCGGCACGCCAGCGATGGTGACATCGACCGTGCCGTCCTTCTTGGTCTGTCGCACTTCGAAGCGGTCATTGGTGAATGTACGGCGCAGGTAGCGCTCCAGCGCGTCGATCTCGTCGGGGGTCACGGCTGTTCGGCTCCGTCGGCTTCTGGGTGGCACTGGACTATAGGGCTCGGCTTGGGCCGACGTCTTTCGTCAGTCAAGACGTCACGAGCAAGTGCGCCGGGGCCCGACGGGTTCCACCGTGCCGCCCATGGCGACCGTACAGCCCCGACGGCCGCTATTCGCCCTGCGGCGGCGCCGCGGTTTCCCCACCCATGGCCGGGTCCCGCAGACTGTGGTCCATGCTCCGCGCCGGCTCGGCGCATCCGGCCTCGCCGACGACTCGGGCTGGCACACCGGCCACCGTCGTGCAGGGCGGAACGTCCTTGAGGACCACGGAGCCCGATGCGATGCGAGAGCAGCGGCCGACCGTGATGTTGCCGAGCACCTTCGCGCCCGCTCCGATGAGGACGCCGGGCCCTATCTTGGGATGCCTGTCGCCGCCGACCTTGCCGGTGCCGCCGAGCGTCACGCCCTGCATGATCGAGGCGCCATCGCCGATGGTCGCCGTCTCGCCGACGACGATGCCCGTCGCATGGTCGATCATGATGCCGCGCCCGATACGGGCCGCAGGGTTGATATCGACGCCGAAGACCGACGAGGAGCGGCTCTGGACGTGAAGCGCCATGTCGCGCCGCCCATCCAGCAGAAGTTGATGCGCGAAGCGGTGCGCTTGCAGCGCCTGATAGCCCTTGAAGTAGAGGACGGCGTCGAGGAAGCGCTCGCAGGCCGGATCGCGCTCGTGAACGGCGACGAGATCCGCCCGGATCGCCTGGCTGATCTCCGGATCGGCATCGATCGCCTGGAGGAAGGTCTGCCGCAAAAGGTCGGCGCCGACCTCCGGGCTCCCCAACCGCGACGCGACGCGGTGCGTGACGGCGGCTTCGAGCGAAGGCTGGTTGAGGATCGTCGACGTGAAGAGCGAGGACAGGGCCGGCTCGCCGGATGCCGCGCGGCTGGCATCCTCGCGCACACGCGTCCAAACGGGATCGAGCCGGACGGGCGCGACGTCCGGTGCGGTCGGCAAGGCGTCCGGGCGAGAGAGGGAAGATTGGGACACGGCGTCGCTCCGCGATCAGAGGGTTCCATTGAGGTAGGCGATGACTCCGCGTTTGTGAACGGGGTCGCCGACGGCACGCATGTGATCGCGGTCCGGAATCTCGAGATGCCGCGCGCCCGGAATGAGGGCCGCGAGTTCCGCGCCCGAGCCCGCCACGCCGTCCTTCGTGCCGACCGCGACGAGAGTGGGCACGCGCATTCCGGCCAACTCCGCCGCCGGAATGGTGCCACGGGACGCGCGTATGCAGGCCGCAAGCGCCAAACGGTCCGATCCGGTCTGATCGGCGAAGACGCGGAATGGGCGCGCGGCGGGGTCGGTCACGTCGTCGAGCGAAGGCGCCTCGAGTGCATCGGCGATGGCTTCCGTGCCGCCTATGCCGCGCACCATGTTGATGCCGAGGCCGGACAACACTGCGTGATCGACGCGTGCGGGATGGTCGAGGGTCAGCCTCGCCGTGATTCGCGCGCCCATCGAATAGCCCACGACATCGGCGCTGCGGATGCCAAGATGGTCGAGGAGCCGTACCGCGTCACCCGCCATGGCATCGGTGGTATAGCGCTCGGACGTGTGGGGCGCGTCGGACGCACCGTGGCCGAGATCGTCCATCGCGATCACGCGGCGTCCTTCGGCCACGAGGGCGGTCGTCCAGGACGTGCCGATCCAGTTCACATGCGCGTTGGAGCCGAAGCCGTGAATGAGAAGCACGGGCGGCGCATCCGTCGCATCCTCCGTGCCAAAGGTGTAGTAGGCGATGCGCATGCCGTCGGAATCGAACGTCTCGGGGGTGGTCATCTCTCAAGCCTCCGCTTCGGATCTGGCGTAGACCATGATGCGCCGGTATCACGCAACGCCGCGCGGCGGGCGCTTGCCTCCCGGCCCTTCGTGGCTAAGGTGCGCGCGAGACGACGAGACCCGGACGAAGGACGCCCACGCATGGCCGAAAAGGTGGTGCCCCATTTCCACAACGACCCCGGTGTCGAGGTCATCCATGTCGGGGTGCGCGAGCTCCAATGCATCGGCGCCCGCCCGCCCTTCGACCATCCCCACGTCTTCCTCGACATGGGGTCCGACACCGAAGTGCTCTGCCCCTATTGCTCGACGCTCTATCGCCACCGCGCCGACATAGCCGCCGCCAGCGCGGACCCCGAAATCTGCGTCTACCGCGAGACCGATCGTTAGACTGAGGCCGCAATGACGCCCGCCCTTATCGTCGGCGGCGGGATCGCGGGATTGGCGCTGGCTTGCGGGCTGGGGCAGGCGGGCATCGCGTGCACGGTCCTCGAAGCCGCCGACGATCCCGCCCCGATAGGCGCCGGCCTGCAACTCGGCCCCAACGCCATGAGGGCGCTCGCGACGCTCGGTGTCGATACCGTGCCGGGCGCGGTGTCGCCCGAGACGCTCGTCATTCGCGACGCGCGCGGGCGAACTCTCCTGCGCAAACCGTTAGGGCAGCCCTTCGAAGCCCGCTATGGCGCGCCGTACCGCGTGGCGCATCGCGGCGATCTTTGGACGGCACTGAGGCGGCGGGCGGAAACGTTGGACTGCGTCACGCTGCGCGACGGTGCGCGGATTGCGGACATCTCCATCAATGACGCCGGCGTCGGGCTCATCGCCGCAGCTGGAGAGGCGTTCTCCGGGCGCGTGCTGATCGGCGCGGACGGGCTTCGATCTCAGGTCGCGAACGCTTGTCTCGGCGCCGAGCCGCTCGCCGCCCATGGTCTCGAAGCCTGGCGCACCCTTGTACCAGTGGACCGTTTACCGATGCCGACGGAAGTCGCCGTCGGGCTGACCTTCGCGCCCAGAGGCGGCCATTCGGTTCACTATCCGGTAAGCGGTGGACGGGCGATGAACGTCGTCGTCATCCTTCCCGTAGAGACGGCAGGGGCGGACCATCGAGGTTGGTCCACGCCGGGAACGCCTGCCACCTTGCTCGCGCGGTTCGGTGGAGGACCGCCCCCGTCCCTCGCCCCACTTCTCGACGCTGGCGAGGAATGGCGCCGCTGGCCGCTACTCGATCGCACGCCGACCACCCACTGGGGCCATCGCCCAAGACCAATGGAGGGGCCTGTGACGCTCATCGGAGATGCGGCGCATCCGGCCTTGCCCTTCCTCGCACAAGGCGGTGCGATGGCTTTGGAGGATGCAGCGGCGCTCGCCAAGCCTCTTGCAAACGCCTTACTCGGCAACGACGATCCAGTTGCGACGATGCGGACGTTCGAGGCGAAGCGGCAGCCCCGCGCGGCCCGCCTCGTCTCGGCCAGCCGAAGGGTCGGGCGCAACTACCACCTGCCCGCCCCGTTCGACCGCGGGCGGGACCTAGCGCTCAGGATTGCGGGCGGGCGGCTGACGGACCAATACGACTGGCTTTATCGCGGCTGAAGCCGGGGGCGCGGTTGTGGTCGGCGGCCTATGCGGAGCGTGCGCAGGCCGAGGACGCCGGCCAAGACAGATGCCAGAAACCCAAGCCCTGCGTAAAGGGCACCCGCGACGTCTATCGGCACCGCCGGCACGTATTGCCCCCACGTCCCGCGCAATAGCGGCTTATCCGCCTCTCGCGCGACGATAAGGGGACGCCAGAGCGGGTCCGTCGTCTCCAAATCGGCGGCGTGGCGGGAGAGCGATTCCAGTCGCACCAGATCGAGCCGCACGCTCTCGCCGCGGCGCTGAAGGAATGAAGACGCCACGCCGTCATAGGCGGCCAGCGCAGCGTCTCGGTCGAGCCCTTCGGCAGCAGCGTCCGCGTCGAAGCGCGCTACGATACGGCTCAACTCATCGAGCGCGCCGTTCAAGCGTTGGCGATATTGCTGCGAAAATTCCGGCGCCTGCGAAGCGACTAGCCCGCCCAGCAGACCGACTAGAACGAGCGCGATGCGTGAGAGACGAAACACCGGAGCTCCTATCGTCGGATACCGAGACGAGAGACTAGCACGCATTGATGCGAAAAACGTTTACAATGCTTCTTAGCACATATAAAGATATCTTTATGATGCTATCTCTTGATCAGATGACCGTAGCGCTCAAGGCCCTGTCCGATCCGACGCGGCTTCGGATCGTGGCTTTGCTCCACGAGAGCGAATTGACGGTCAGCGATCTCGTAGATGTGTTGGGGCAGAGCCAACCGCGATTGTCCCGTCATCTCAAACTCCTTTGCGAAGCCGGGCTTGCCTCTCGTAGTTCTGAAGGCGCGTTTGCGTATTTCCGACTGTTGGAAAGCGTGCTTCTCGAGACGGTCCTGACGACCCTCGACGCTAAGGATATCTGGCGCTCCCGCGACGAGGCGGCGCTGTTCGCTCTTCGCACGAGGCGCGAGGAAGAGCGGGAAGAATATTTCGCTGCGCAGGCCGAGCATTGGGATCGATTGCGCAGCCAGCACGCTCCCCTGGAGCGCGTCGAGGCGGCGGTGCGCCGTGCCCTTCCCGGCCCCTACGGCGCCTTGCTAGACATCGGCACAGGGACCGGGCGGATGCTGGAACTGCTAGCCGATCGGTTCGAGCGCGGCCTCGGCCTCGACACCAGTCCCGAGATGCTGCGCATGGCGCGCACCCGCATCGACCAGGCCACGCAGGCAAAGTCCGACCGGTGCCCCGAGCAGCGCGACCTGCGCCATGTCCGCGTGCGACGCGCCGACGCGCGGGCCATCGACCCGCTGACGGCCGACGAGATGCCGGAGGGCGGCTTCGATGCCGTCGTCATCCACCAGGTACTGCGCCATATCGATCGGCCCGGCCGTGTGCTGGCCGAGGCCGCGCGGCTGATGGCACCCGGCGCCCCACTCCTCGTCGTCGATTTCGCGCCGCACGACCTCACATTCTTGAAGACCGAGCACCACCACCAGCGCCTCGGCCTCGCCGACGACGAAGTCGAAGGCTGGGCTCGCGACGCCGGGCTCGTTCTGGGCGATCGCACCGCTCTCGAGCCCGGTGGGGACGGCCGCATCACCGTCGTTCTCTGGCGGATGACGAAGCCCGCCCACCCTATAGAAGCCACCCGCCCATCCCATCACGAGGCCGCCTGAGCCATGTCTTCCATGTCCGATGTCGGCGGTACCCGCCCGCGCGTTTCCTTCGAGTTCTTCCCGCCCAAGTCGGCACAGATGGAGGAGACGCTCTGGACCTCGATCGAGCGCCTCGCACCGATCGATCCGCAATTCGTCTCCGTGACCTATGGCGCCGGCGGCTCGACGCGGGAGCGCACGCACGCGACGCTCCAGCGCCTCGTCGCCGAGACCGACCTGACGCCGGCCGCGCACCTCACCTGCGTCGATGCCACACGCGACGAGGTCGACGCCGTCGCCCGCGACTACTGGGCGACGGGGGTGCGCCATATCGTAGCCTTGCGCGGCGATCCGGCCGAGGGCGCCGGCACCGCCTATACGCCCCATCCCGAGGGCTATGAGAACGCAGCCGCGCTGGTCGCGGGACTGAAACGGATCGGCGACTTCGAGGTCACGGTCGCGGCTTACCCGGAGCAGCACCCCGAGTCAGGCAACTGGGCGACGGACATCGATCACCTGAAACGCAAGGTCGATGCGGGCGCGACGCGTGCGATCACGCAGTTCTTCTTCGAGAACGACCTTTTCGAAGCCTATGTCGAGCGCGTGCGCGCGGCCGGGATCGACATTCCGATCTTGCCGGGCATCGCACCCGTCCTCAACTTCAAGCAAACCAAGAGCTTTGCCGAACGCTGCGGCGCCACGGTGCCGGAATGGCTCGGCGCGCGCTTCGCAGGCCTGGAGGACGAACCGGAGACGCGCCGGCTCGTCTCGGCCGCCATCGCTGCGGAACAGGTCAACGATCTCGTCGAGCGCGGTGTGGACGAGCTCCACTTCTACACGATGAACCGGTCGCTCCTCACCTACGCCATCTGCCAGCTTCTTGGCCTGACGCCGGCTGCGCGCGAGAGGGTCGCGGCATGAGCGCGACCGCCGCCGACCGTCTCGCCGAAATCTGCCGCACCCGCATCGCGCTGATGGATGGCGCGATGGGCACGCAGATACAGGCGTTGGAACTGACGGAAGAGGATTTTCGTGCCGACCGCTTCGTCGATCACCCGTCGGACTTGCGCGGCAACAACGATCTGCTCGTTCTCACCCAGCCGGACGCGATCGAAGCCATCCACCGGCGCTACCTGAAAGCCGGCGCCGACATCGTGTCGACCAATACGTTCAACGCGACGTCCATTGCGCAGGCCGACTACGCGACCGAGGACCTGACGCGCGAGATCAACCGCGAGGGCGCGCGCCTCGCCCGTGCGGCGGCCGATGCCGTCGAGCGAGAGGACGACCGCGCCTGCTTCGTCGCCGGCGCGCTCGGGCCCACGAACCGCACCGCCTCCATCTCGCCGGACGTGACCGACCCCGGCTACCGGGCCGTCACGTTCGACGATCTACGCGAAGCCTACGAGGACGCCGCGACCGGGCTCCTGGAGGGTGGCGCCGACTTCTTCCTCATCGAGACCGTCTTCGACACGCTCAACGCCAAGGCCGCGCTGATGGCGGTGAAGCGTGCGATGCGGCGAGCGGGACGCGCCGTCCCCGTTCTCGTATCGGGTACGATCACCGACAAGTCGGGCCGCACGCTGTCGGGTCAGACTCCGACCGCGTTCTGGAACTCGATCCGCCATGCCGACCTCTTCGCCGTCGGCCTCAACTGCGCGCTCGGCGCCGAGGAGATGCGCCCGCATATCGCGGAGATCTCCGGCGTCGCCGATACGTTCACGCTGGCCTATCCGAATGCAGGCCTGCCCAACGCCTTCGGCGCCTATGACGAGGGCCCGGACGAGACGGCACGCTATCTGGAGGGTTTCGTCGACGAAGGCCTCGTCAACATCGTCGGCGGCTGTTGCGGCACGACGCCGGAGCATATCGCGGCGTTGAGGGGCGCGGTGGCAGGCAAGCCGTCGCGGACGGTGCCGTCCGTGCCGGTCCATATGCGCCTCTCGGGGCTGGAGCCCTTCGTGGTCACCAAGGCGACGAACTTCGTCAACGTGGGCGAACGCACCAACGTGACCGGGTCGGCCAAGTTCAAGAAGCTCATCAAGGAAGACCGCTACGACGAAGCGGTCGAGGTGGCGCGCCAACAGGTCGAGAACGGTGCGCAGGTCATCGACGTCAACATGGACGAAGGCCTTCTCGATGCCGAGAAGGCAATGGTCACCTTCCTCAACCTCATCGCCGCCGAGCCCGACGTGGCGCGGGTGCCGGTGATGGTCGATTCCTCGAAATGGGAGGTCATCGAAGCCGGTCTCAAATGCCTCCAGGGCAAGGGGATCGTGAACTCGATCTCGCTGAAGGAAGGCGAGGAGACCTTCCTCCACCAAGCCGGCCTCGCGCGTGATTACGGCGCCGCCATCGTCGTGATGGCCTTCGACGAGGAAGGTCAGGCCGACACCTACGAGCGCAAGGTCGCGATCTGCGAGAGGGCGTACACGCTCCTCACGAAGCACGGCTTCCCGCCCGAAGACATCATCTTCGACCCCAACGTCTTCGCGCTCGCCACCGGCCTCTCCGAGCACGACGCCTACGGCACGGCCTTCATCGAGGCCACGCGCTTCATCTCCGAGCAACTGCCGCACGCACATATCTCGGGCGGCATCTCGAACCTCTCCTTCTCCTTTCGCGGGTTCGAGAAGGTCAGGGAGGCGATGCACACCGTCTTTCTCTATCACGCCGGCCGGGTGGGCATGGATTTCGGCATCGTCAATGCCGGTCAGCTCGGCGTCTACGATCAGGTGCCCGACGATCTCCGTCAGGTCTGCGAAGACGTCATCCTCAACCGCGACCCCGGTGCCGGCGAGCGGCTGCTGGAACTCGCGCAGGCCTATAAGGGCGGCGGTGCGAAGGCCGAAAAGGACCTGAGCTGGCGCGAATGGCCGGTCGCCCAACGGCTCGAACACTCGCTCGTCAACGGCATCGCCGACTATGCCGAGGAGGATGCCGAGGCTGCGAGAGCCGAACTCGGGCGCCCGCTCGACGTCATCGAGGGCCCGCTGATGGCCGGCATGAACGTGGTCGGCGACCTCTTCGGGTCGGGCAAGATGTTCCTGCCGCAGGTCGTCAAGTCGGCCCGCGTGATGAAGCGCGCCGTTGCCTATCTCGAACCCTACATGGAGGAGGAGAAGGCCGCCCTCCTCGCCGCCGGCGGGGTCGAGAAGGCCAATACCAAGGTGTTGATGGCGACGGTGAAGGGCGACGTTCACGACATCGGCAAGAATATCGTCGGCGTCGTGCTGGCCTGCAACGGCTACGAGGTGATCGACCTCGGCGTCATGGTGCCGGCGCAGGAGATCCTCGCGAAGGCGAAGGAGCACAAGGTCGACGTCATCGGCCTGTCCGGCCTCATCACCCCGTCGCTCGATGAGATGGTGCATGTCGCGCGCGAGATGGAGCGACAGGACTTTCACGTGCCGCTCTTGATCGGCGGGGCGACGACCTCGAAGATCCATACGGCCGTCAAGATCGATCCCGGCTACACCAAGGGCCAGACCGTCCACGTGCTCGACGCCAGCCGCGCCGTCGGCGTCGTCTCCAACCTCGTCGGCACGAGGTACGACGAGACGGTCGCAGAGGTTCGCGCGGACTACGAGCGCGCCCGCGCCGCGCACGCTCGCGCGCAATCGTCGTCGAAGCGCCTGCCCATCGCGGCTGCAAGGGCCAATGCGCCCCGCTTCGAATGGGGCACCTACCTGCCGCCGCGCCCGAGTTTCACGGGCGTCCGAACGCATGAGATCGCGCTCGAGACGCTCGTGCCCTACATCGACTGGACGCCCTTCTTCGCATCCTGGGACCTCCACGGCCGCTACCCGGCCATCCTCGACGATGAGCGCGTCGGCGAGGCGGCGACCCAGCTTTATGCCGATGCACGGGAGATGCTCGATCGCATCGTCGCCGACCGGCTCATCACCGCGAAGGCCCGGTTCGGCTTCTGGCCAGCCAATGCCGTTGCCGACGACATCCGCCTCTTCGCTGACGAGACGCGCGGTGCGCACATGGCCACCTTCCATGCGCTTCGCCAGCAGCAGGAAAAGCGCACCGGCCGGCCCAATATCGCGCTCTCGGACTTCGTCGCGCCCGAGAAACCGGACTGGCTCGGCGGCTTCTGCGTGACCGCCGGCATCGGTGAGGACGATGCGGCGAAGGTGTTCGAGAACGCCGGCGACGACTATGGCGCGATCATGCTGAAAGCCCTCGCCGATCGGTTCGCCGAAGCCTACGCCGAGCGGCTGCACGAGGAGGTTCGCCGCGAGCACTGGGGTTTCGCGCCCGAGGAGGCGCTTAGCCCGGCCGACCTCATCGCCGAGATCTATCGCGGCATCCGCCCCGCCCCCGGCTATCCGGCGCAGCCCGACCATACGGAGAAGGCGACCCTTTTCCGGCTACTGGAACCCGAGACCATCGGTGTCGAATTGACGTCGTCTTACGCGATGTGGCCCGGCGCCAGCGTCTCCGGGCTTTACTTCGCGCACCCTGAGGCGCGCTATTTCGGTGTCGGCAAGATCGGGCCCGATCAAGTCGCGGACTATGCGACGCGAAAGGGCCTGACGCTGGAGGAAACCGAGCGCTGGCTTTCGCCGATCCTTGCCTATGAGCCAGGCGAGGCCGCGCGCGCAGCGTAGGCATGCCTTCGGCCTACCGTGCACCTGCATAAAGTTTGGTCTGCCGATGAGGATTTAGGCAGGAGGGCGCGCCCATCCTGCCTATTCCCGCGCCACCACGACCTACCCCATCTCGACTGTGCATCGCACAAAACGGTGAACCTCCCGGACGGGAGAACTCACACGCGATTTTGCCACGTCGATGTTGGGGAACCCACTTCATGAAATTCGTCACAGCCGTCATCAAGCCGTTCAAGCTCGATGAGGTCCGCGAGAGCCTGACCCGCATTGGTATCCAGGGCCTCACCGTCACAGAGGTGAAGGGATACGGACGCCAGAAGGGCCACACCGAGATCTATCGAGGCACCGAGTACGCGGTGTCCTTTCTGCCCAAGCTGAAGATCGAGGTCGCGGTGCCCACCGAGTCCGTCGATCAGGTGATCGAGGCGATCTCCGCTGCGGCCAAGACCGGCCAGATCGGCGACGGCAAGATCTTCGTCACACCCGTCGAGCAGGCCGTGCGCATCCGCACCGGCGAAGTCGACGCGATGGCGCTCTGACGCCGCCTCCATAGCCATGATATTTGCATTCAGGGGTCGAAGGGGACCACATCCGATGAAGCCTACAACCTATCTTTCACTGGCCGGAGCCGGAGCGTTGATCGCGCTGCCGACCCTTGGCTTCGCGCAGGACGCGGTCGTCGTCGTCGAGGAGGCCGAAGCGGTCGCCGTCGCGGCCGGCGCCAACAACGACGTCCAGTTCATCCTCAACACGCTTCTCTTCCTCATCGGCGGCTTCCTCGTCATGTGGATGGCGGCGGGCTTCGCCATGCTCGAAGCCGGCATGGTGCGGACGAAGAACGTCTCCATGCAGTGCCTCAAGAATATCGGCCTCTATTCGATCGCCGGCCTGATGTTCTGGGTCACCGGCTACAACCTGATGTACACCGGCGTCGACGGCGCCTACTTCGGCTCCTTCGGCCCCTACGCCATGGACCCCGTCGGCGGCGCGACCGCGACGGATGGCGGCCAGTACTCGATCGCGTCCGACTGGTTCTTCCAGATGGTCTTCTGCGCCACCACGGCTTCGATCGTGTCGGGCACGCTGGCCGAGCGTATCAAGCTCTGGCCGTTCTTCGCCTTCGTCGTCGTGCTGACGGGCTTCATCTACCCGATCACCGGGTCCTGGGAGTGGGGCGCGGGCTGGCTGGACGGTCTCGGCTTCTCCGACTTCGCGGGCTCGACGCTGGTCCATTCGGTCGGCGGCTGGGCGGCTCTCGCCGGTGCCATCCTCCTTGGTGCGCGTGCCGGCCGCTATGGCGCCGACGGTATGGCCCACGCCATGCCAGGCTCCTCCATGCCGCTCGCCACGCTCGGCACGTTTATCCTGTGGCTCGGCTGGTTCGGCTTCAACGGCGCATCGCAGCTTGCGATGGGCACGGTGGGTGATGTCGCCGACGTGTCGCGCATCTTCGTCAACACCAACATGGCCGCGGCCGGCGGTGTCGTGACGGCGATCGTGGTCACGCAGATCATGTACAAGAAGGTCGATCTGACGATGGCGCTCAATGGCGCGCTCGCCGGTCTCGTCTCCATCACGGCCGAGCCGTTGGCGCCGACCGTCTTCGGTTCCATCCTCATCGGCGCCGTCGGTGGTCTCATCGTGGTCTTCACGGTGCCGCTGCTCGACAAGCTGAAGATCGACGATGTCGTGGGCGCCATTCCGGTCCACCTCTTCGCCGGCATCTGGGGCACGATGATCGTCCCCGCCTCGAACGGCGATGCGTCCTACGCCATCCAGGCGCTCGGCGTGGTCTCGATCGGCGCCTTCGTGATGATCGCCTCGTTCATCGTCTGGGGTATCCTCAAGGCGACCGTCGGTATTCGTGTCGGCGCCGAGGACGAAGCCCTCGGCCTCGACCGGACGGAAGTGGGCGTCGAAGCCTACCCTGAGTTCGGCACCGGTGCCGGCCGTATCTGACGACGACGGGACCGGCCGCTCGGCTGCCGGTCCCATGCAGTTTCCTCCCGAACTTCACGGCCTGGGCGTTCTGCGCCCGGGCCGCTTTTCGTTTGGGACGCTGCTCGCGATTTGAGCGTTTGCCGCATGGTCAGGTTTCGAGCCGGCGGCTAGGGTCGAGGAGATCACTCCCGCCCTGCTGCCAGACGGAGGCCCAATGCGACCGCTCCTCACCACCGTTTTCGCCGCGGCGTTCTGCGCGATCGGCGTAGCGACCAGTCCCGCATCCGCGCAGGACACGCAGCGTCCAGCCAGCAAATGCCTCGCCCTCGCGCAGGCCGCGCCGGGGATCCAGTACGCCTCGCTCTCTCCGCTCATTCAGCCCGCCGCCTACACGCCGGCACAGGGCAAAGCGGAGAGCGTCCGCATCCGCTTCGTCGGCCACTCGACCTATCTCATCGAGAGCCCTGAGGGGCTGCGGATCGCGACCGATTATGCCGGCTGGGCCGGTCAGCAGGATGGGCAGGCGGTCATTCCCGACGTCGTGACCATGAACCGGGCCCATTCGTCGCACTGGACCGCAAGCCCGAACCCCGCCATCGGCACGGTCCTACCGGGGTGGGGCGAGACCGGCGGGCCGGCGGACCACTTCCTGCGCGTGCGCGATGTCGTCATCCGCTCGCTCCCGACCGACATTCGCGGCTTCCGCGAGGGCCGGGTCGCCGCGGGCAACTCGATCTTCGTCTTCGAGACGGCCGGCCTCTGCATCGGCCATCTCGGCCATCTGCATCAGGTCCTCAACCAGGAGGATCTGACGGTTCTCGGACAGCTCGACATCGTGATGGTCGCGGTCGATGGGCGCTATACGATGTCTCGGCAGGCGGTAGCGGAGACCCTCGGCGTCATCCGCGCCCGGCTCGTGTTGCCGATGCACTATTTCGGCGAACGGACGCTGCAGGAGTTCCTCCTCGTCATGCAGGACACGCACACGCTCGAGATCAGCGACGGGCCGGAATTCGTCATCTCGACCGAGACGATGCCGGACGAGCCGACGGTCCTCGTCGTCCCTCAAGGCTAATCAGTCCCGCAAACGCCAGCCGGTCCGGAAGATCCACCAGACCGCAGCGAGGCCAGCGGCGAGAAAGGCCACGGTCATGAAGAGCGAGAGGCCGAGCGCGATGTCGGTCTCGCCGAAGAAGGCCCAGCGAAAGCCCGAGATGAGATAGACGACCGGATTGAAGAGCGTGACCGTCTGCCAGAGCGGCGGCAGCATCGAGACCGAGTAGAACGAGCCGCCGAGAAAGACGAGCGGGGTGACGACGAGGAGCGGCACGAGCTGCAACTGCTCGAAATTGTCCGCCCAGATGCCGACGATGAAGCCGAGAAGCGCGAAGGTGATGCAGGTCGTCACGAGGATGACGGACATCCACACGGGGTGCGCGATCGAGACGTCGACGAAGACGAAGGAGGTCGCGAGCACCACGACGCCGACGAGAAGCGACTTGGTCGCCGCCGCGCCGACATAGCCGATGACGACCTCGATGAACGAGATCGGCGCCGACAATATCTCGTCGATCGAGCCGATGAATTTCGGGAAGTAGATGCCGAACGCAGCGTTGGAGACGCTTTGCGTAAGGACCGTCAGCATGATGAGCCCGGGCACGATGAACGCCCCATAGGATACGCCCTCGACCTCCTCGATCCGGCTACCGATGGCTGAGCCGAAGACGACGAAATAGAGGATGGTCGAGACGACCGGCGCGACGATCGACTGGAGTGTCGTGCGGAAGGCGCGGGCCATCTCGTAGGAGTAGATGGCCCAAATCGCGGTCAGGTTCATGCCGCATCCTCCCTCTTGGCGGCGTCTTTGTGCGTGAGGGCGACGAAGATTTCCTCCAGCGAACTCTGCCGCGTGCGCAGATCGCGCAGGCGAAGGCCCGCCGCGTTGAGGGCGGAGAGAAGCGCGGTAATGCCGGTGCGCTCGGCGCTGGTGTCGTAGGCGTAGAGCAGCGTTGCGCCCTCGTCTTCGAGCGCCAGGTCGAAGGTCTGAAGCTCGGGCGGGATCGCGGTGACGGGTTGGGCGAGGTCGATACGAAGCTCGCGCCGGCCCATCCGCGTCATCAGCGTGTCCTTCTCCTCGACAAGGAGAATGCGGCCCGCCTGTATGACGGCGATCCGATCGGCGATCGCCTCGGCTTCCTCGATGTAGTGCGTCGTCAGGATGGTCGTGACGCCGGATTCGCGCAAGCCCTCGACGACCTTCCACATATCGCGCCGCAGTTCGACATCGACGCCGGCCGTTGGCTCGTCGAGGAAGAGAATGACGGGGTCGTGCGCCAGCGCCTTCGCGATGAGTACGCGCCGTTTCATGCCGCCCGATAGCTCGCGGATCGGGCTGGTGCGCTTGTCCCAAAGCGACAGCGAGCGGAGGATCGCTTCGAGGCGCGCATCATCGCGCGGTTTGCCGAAGAGGCCCCGCGAGAAGGCGACCGTGTTCGCGACGCTGACGAAAGGCTCGAGCGCGATTTCCTGCGGCACGAGGCCGATGAGCGCGCGGGCCTTTCGGTAGTCCCGCGCCGTGTCGAACCCATCGACAGAAACCGTACCGGAGGTCGGCGTCGCGATGCCGCAAATGGTTGAGATAAGCGTCGTCTTGCCAGCGCCGTTCGGCCCCAGCAGCGCGAGAATCTCGCCGCGCCGGATGTCGAGCGAGACGCCGTCGAGGGCGCGGAACGCCTTTTCGCCGCCGCCGTAGACCTTCACGAGGTCGCGCACGCTGAGGATGATGTCGTCTGCGGTCATGTCATTTCCATTCGCCCCGCGAGCCAACGCGTCGGGCCGCCGGGGTTCGGACCCGCGCTCTATCAGCCGGGGGGCCAAGCGTCGAGGACTGGCGGCACCTCCCCCGCTTTGCGATGATGGCGAGATGACCGATCTTATCATTCGAGCGCCGGAGCCCGACGACGCGGCCGCGCTGACCGCGCTCTACAACATGCCGGGCGTACGCCACGGAACGCTGCGAATACCCTTTACCACGGTCGAGTTCGCCCGCCGGCGCATCGCCGAGCGCGGCCCGAACGCGCATCTTCTCGTTGCTGAGGAGGAGGGCCGGCTCGTCGCCCAAGGCGGGCTCATTCGCATGAGCGGGCGACAGTCCCACGTTGCCGACTTGTTCGTCGCGGTGGCGGATGATCGCGCAGGCCAAGGCATCGGTGCAGCGATGATGGCGGCGCTGCTCGATCTGGCCGACAACTGGCTCGGTCTCGTTCGCGTCGAACTCGGCGTCAACATCGACAATACGCCGGCCATCCGCCTTTACGAGCGTTTCGGCTTCGAGCGCGAGGGCCTGTCGCGCGCGAGCATCCTGCGGGATGGCATGCTGGTCGACAGCTACATGATGGCGCGCCTGCGCGACGCGCCATCAAGGAGAGAGAAAGGCGCGGATCCTCTTAGCTGATGAGGCGTCAGTCCTCGGCTTCGTCGTTGTCATAGGTCCCGTCCGGTCCCTGCAGATGCGCCTCGAGGAAGTAGAGCGACTCGTCGATGCCCCGGATCACCTCGGTGAAGAGGTCCGATGTCGCCTCATCGCCGGCCTCACCCGAATCGTCGATCGCGGCGCGCAGGTCCTTGCTGAACTGCGCGTAGGCCGTGGTCAGAAGCTCGAGATGGTTCTGAGCCGTATTGGCTTCGAGATCGTATTCCGGCAGGCGCGAGTTCTTGGCCGCTGCAACGATCGTTCCGTGCGCTTGTCCGCCCAGTGCCGTGAGCCGCTCGGCCATCGTGTCGACATAAGCCTCCGTCGATTCGTGCAGCTCGTCGAAGAGCTTGTGCAGACCGATGAAGTTCATGCCCTTCAGGTTCCAATGCGCCTGCTTGACCTGGTAGGCGAGGTCTAGGCAATCGGCGAGGTTCTGGTTGAGAAGCGCGACCATGGCCTGCCGGGTCTGCTTGGGGAGGCTGTGCTTCGTCGTATGCATGATGGGCTCCGCTTGGAATGGGAATGCGCGCGGGACGAGCCCCACGCGGTGGGACCCTTTCAACGCCATCCGGCGCGGGGAGTTTCACCCGGTGGAAGGCTTGCGCACAGTTCGACACCGCCGCCTTGCGATGCCGTTCACGACGACCCCGCAATTGCACCGATCATCCCGTCGACTTCCGCTTGGCCGCGCGGATGGCGCGTTCGATGCCGTTGTTGAAGTCCGAGCGGTCCTGGCGCGAATAGCTGCGCCCGCCTTCCATCAGGAGGCCGGCTTCGCGAAGCTCGGTGTTGAGGTTGCGCGAGGCCAGCGCCATGCCGATGCTGTCCTCGGTCAGCAGCTTGCCGCGATGGTCGATGACGACGGCACCATTGGCGATGGCACGCGCGGCGAGCGGAATGTCGGCCGTGACGACGACATCCCCCGCGCCGGCCTTCTCCGCGATCCAGTCGTCGGCGGCGTCCGGCCCCTGCGACACGAACTTCACCGTCACATGCGCCTCCCGCGAGGGTCGCAGCCCCCCGTCGGCGACCATGACAACCTGCCAGCCGTGCCGCCCCGCGGCCTTGGCGACCTCGGCTTTTACCGGGCAGGCGTCCGCGTCCACATAGACGGTCATGGCGTCAATAGATCACGACCGAGCGGATGCTCTCGCCCGAATGCATGAGGTCGAACCCCTTGTTGATGTCGTCGAGCGGCATGGTGTGGGTGATCAGGCTGTCGATGTCGATCTTGCCGTCCATGTACCAATCGACGATCTTGGGCACATCGGTCCGCCCCCTCGCGCCACCGAAGGCAGAACCGCGCCAGACGCGGCCTGTCACGAGTTGGAACGGCCGCGTGGAAATTTCCGCACCGGCCGGCGCGACGCCGATGATTGTCGATTCGCCCCAGCCCTTGTGGCAGCACTCCAATGCCTGACGCATCAGCGTCGTGTTGCCGATGCATTCGAAGGAATAGTCGACGCCGCCATTCGTCAGATCGACGATGGCCTCGACGACCTTGTCGTTGCCGATCTCCTTGGGGTTGACGAAGTCTGTCATGCCGAACTTCGTCGCGAGCTCGACCTTGCCCGGGTTGATGTCGACGCCGATGATCTTGTCGGCGCCCACCATCCGCGCGCCCTGAATGACGTTGAGCCCGATGCCACCGAGGCCGAAGACGGCGACCGTGGAACCCGGCTCCACCTTTGCCGTGTTGATGACGGCGCCAATGCCCGTCGTCACGCCGCAACCGATATAGCAGATCTTCTCGAACGGAGCGTCTTCGCGAACCTTGGCGACGGCGATTTCGGGCAGCACCGTGAAGTTGGCGAAGGTCGAGGTGCCCATATAGTGGTAGAGCGGCGCGCCCTTGAGCGAAAAGCGCGACGTGCCGTCCGGCATCAAGCCCTGCCCTTGCGTCGAGCGGATCTTCTGGCAGAGGTTGGTCTTCGGGTTGAGGCAGTACTCGCACTCCCGGCATTCGGGCGTGTAGAGCGGTATGACATGATCGCCTGGCTTCACCGACGTCACGCCCGCCCCCACCTCGCGGACGATGCCCGCGCCCTCATGGCCCAGAATGGCCGGGAACAGGCCTTCCGGATCGGCGCCTGACCGCGTGAACTCGTCTGTATGGCAGATGCCGGTCGCCATGATCTCGACCAGTACCTCGCCATCGCGGGGCCCCTCCAGCTGGACCGTCGTGACCTCCAGCGGCTTTCCGGCTTCCATCGCCACGGCTGCGCGTACGTCCATTAGGTCTCTCCCCGATCCGTCTTCGCGAGGAGGGATGGCAAATCGCGGCCGCCCTGACAATCGCGCAGGCGGAATCACGTAGCGGAGGGGTCCCTCCGGTAAACGTAGAGGCGTTCAGTGACGGCGATCAGGACCGCATTGCTGCGCACCGACTGGTCGTGCGAAAAGCCGGTAGATCGTCGGGTGGGAGCAGCGGATGTCGAATGTGATCGAGGAGTTGGAGGCACGCCGGGCCGAAGCGCGCCTGGGCGGCGGCGAGGCCCGGATCGCGCGTCAGCACGCGCGCGGCAAACTGACGGCGCGCGAGCGGCTGGAGGTGCTGCTGGACGAAAACTCCTTCGAGGAGTTCGACATGTTCAAGCTGCACCGGGCCGTCGATTTCGGCATGGCAGAGAGCCGGGTGCCCGGCGACGGCGTGGTGACGGGCTGGGGTACGATCAATGGCCGGGTCGTCTACGTCTACGCCAAGGACTTCACGGTGCTGGGCGGCTCGCTCGGTGAAGCGCATGCCGAGAAGATCTGCAAGGTGCAGGACATGGCGCTGCGCAACCGCGCGCCGATCATCGGGCTGATGGACGCGGGCGGCGCGCGCATCCAGGAGGGCGTCGCGGCGCTGGGCGGCTATGCGGAGGTATTCCAGCGCAACGTCCTGGCATCGGGCGTCATCCCGCAGATCAGCGTCATCATGGGCCCCTGCGCAGGCGGCGACGTCTATTCGCCGGCCATGACCGATTTCATCTTCATGGTGCGCGACACGTCCTACATGTACGTGACAGGCCCCGATGTGGTGAAGACCGTCACCAACGAGACGGTCACTCACGAAGAATTGGGCGGCGCATCGGTCCACACCACGAAATCGTCCATCGCCGACGGCGCCTATGATAATGATGTCGAGGCCCTCTTGGCCGTGCGCGACCTCGTCGATCTTCTTCCGGCCTCCAACACGGCGGACGTGCCGGAAGTCCCGACCCGTCAGCCGGTCGATGCGGTGGACGAAAGCCTCGACACGCTCGTTCCCGCCAGCGCGACGCAGCCCTACGACATCAAGGAACTGATCCTGAAGACGGTGGACGAGGCCGATTTCTTCGAGATCCAGGAGGCGTTCGCGCGCAATATCGTGACCGGCTTCGGGCGGATCGAGGGGCGCACCGTCGGGATCGTCGCCAACCAGCCGCTCGTGCTGGCCGGCGTGCTCGATTCTGACGCATCCCGCAAGGCGGCGCGGTTCGTGCGGTTCTGCGACGCATTCTCGATCCCGCTTATCACACTCGTGGACGTGCCGGGCTTCCTTCCGGGCACGGCGCAGGAATATGGTGGGCTCATCAAGCACGGCGCAAAGCTCCTCTTCGCCTATGGCGAGGCGACCGTGCCGAAGGTGACGGTCATCACGCGAAAGGCCTTTGGCGGCGCCTACGACGTGATGGCGTCGAAGCATCTCCGGGGCGATATCAACTACGCCTGGCCGACTGCTCAGATCGCCGTGATGGGCGCCTCGGGCGCCGCAGAGATCATCCACCGCAAGGATGCCGGCGATGCCGACCGGATGGCCGCTCATACCAAGGCCTACGAAGATCGCTTCCTCTCGCCCTTCGTCGCGGCCGAGCGCGGCTATGTCGATGAGGTCATCCTCCCCCACTCCACCCGCCGCCGCGTGGCCCGCGCGCTGGCGCTGCTGAAGACCAAGACGCTGTCCAACCCCTGGAAGAAGCACGACAACATCCCGCTATGACCAAGTTCGATACCCTCCTCATCGCCAACCGGGGCGAGATCGCCTGCCGGATCATCCGCACGGCGAAGGCGATGGGTCTGCGCACCGTCGCGGTCCATTCCGATGCCGACGCGATGACGCCGCACGTGCGCCTGGCCGACGAGGCGATACGGATCGGCCCCGCCGCCGCATCCGAGAGCTACCTGCGCGAGGACGCGATCCTCGAGGCCGCGCGGCAGACGGGCGCGGGCGCGATCCATCCCGGCTACGGCTTCCTCTCTGAACGCGAGAGCTTCGCGCTGGCCTGCGAGGCCGCCGGAATCGTCTTCGTAGGCCCGCCCGCCTCGGCCATCGCGCGGATGGGCGACAAGATCACGTCGAAAAAGATCGCGGCCGAGGCCGGCGTCTCGACCGTGCCGGGCTACATGGGCCTCATCGACACGCCCGAGGAGGCGGTCCGCATCGCCGACGAGATCGGCTATCCTGTCATGATCAAGGCCACCGCCGGGGGCGGCGGCAAGGGCATGCGCATCGCCTGGGCGGCGGGCGAAGTCGCGGAGGGCTTCGCGCGTTCCCAATCGGAGGCCGCGTCGTCGTTCGGCGACGATCGGGTCTTCGTTGAGAAGTTCGTCACCAGCCCCCGCCATATCGAGATCCAGGTCCTTGCCGACGCGCATGGCGACTGCGTCTATCTCGGCGAGCGCGAGTGCTCGATTCAGCGGCGCAACCAGAAGGTCGTCGAGGAGGCGCCCTCCCCCTTCCTCGACGAGGCGACGCGCGCGGCGATGGGGGAGCAGTCGGTGCGGTTGGCGAAGGCCGTGGGCTATCGCAGCGCCGGCACTGTCGAGTTCATCGTCGATGGGGACCGCAACTTCTACTTCCTCGAAATGAACACCCGACTCCAGGTCGAGCATCCGGTCACGGAGTTGGTGACGGGCCGCGATCTCGTCGCCGACATGATCCGCATCGCACAGGGCGAGCCCCTCGGCTTCGCGCAGGACGACGTGACCCTCACCGGCTGGGCGATGGAGAGCCGCGTCTATGCGGAGGATCCGTCGCGCGGCTTCCTCCCCTCCACCGGTCGGCTCACCACGTACCGTCCGCCGGCGACGGGGGTCGAGGGCAAGATCACGACGCGCGTCGATGACGGCGTGGTCGAGGGCTCCGAGATCTCGGTCTTCTACGACCCGATGATCGCCAAGCTCGTCACTCACGCCCCGACCCGGATCGAGGCCATCGACGCGCAGACGGCGGCGCTCGATGCCTATGCGATAGAGGGCCTGTCGCCCAACCTCGCCTTCCTCGCCGACATCTACAGGCACCGGCGATTCCGCTCCGGCGACATGACGACGGCCTTCATCGCCGAGGAGTACCCCGACGGTTTCGCGGCACCGGAGCCGGAGGGTGCCGACGCCGAGCGGATGGCCGCCGTTGCACTCGCGATGGAACTGCGGCGCTCGCATCGCCTCGACCACCTGACGGGCCGGATGCGCCCGCATCATGGCGGCACCCGCACCCGCTGGACCGTCCACCTCGGCGCCGCGAGCTTGGACGCCGAGCTCCTGCGCGGCGGCGGCGCCTTCCCGCTCGACGTGGTCGTGCGCATCGGCGACGGAGATCCGATGAAAGTCCAGTCTGCTTGGGATGCGAGCGATCCTGTCTGGCGCGGGCTCATCAATGGCGAGCCGGTCGCGATGCAGCATCGAGGCGGCGTCCTGCGCTATCGTGGCCGGGCCGTCGAGACGACGGTGCTGCGCCCGCGCGTGGCCGAGCTCCTTGCGCTGATGCCGGTGAGGGAGCCGCCCGATACGTCGCGCCTCCTCCTCTGCCCGATGCCCGGCACGCTCGTCTCGATCGCCGTAGCGGAAGGTCAGTCCGTCAAGGCCGGCGAACGGCTGGCCATGATCGAAGCGATGAAGATGGAAAACGTGCTGCTGGCCGAGCGCGATGCCATCGTCGCCTCTATCAACGCGGCGCCCGGAGACGTGCTCGCCGTCGACGCCGTCATCATGGAGTTCGCCGGAGGAGACACGGATGGCTGACGACTGGGACGCCCTCGCCGCAAAGGAACTGAAGGGCCGCTCGCCGGACGACCTCGTCGTCACGCGCGGCGACCTCGACCGCAAACCGCTCTACGGCGCGGACGACGTGCCGACGGAGGCCGCCGACGCGATACCCGGCGCCGTGCCCTTCACCCGAGGCATCCGCGCGACGATGTATGCCGGGCGCCCCTGGACGATCCGCCAATATGCCGGCTTCTCGACGGCCGAAGCCTCCAACGCCTTCTATAGGCGCAATCTCGAAGCCGGGCAGAAGGGCCTCTCCGTCGCCTTCGATCTCGCCACCCATCGCGGCTATGACAGCGACGCGGCAGAAGTGGTCGGCGATGTCGGCAAGGCGGGCGTCGCGATCGACACCGTCGAGGACATGAAGATCCTCTTCGACGGCATTCCGCTCGACACGATGTCGGTATCGATGACGATGAACGGCGCCGTGATCCCGGTGCTGGCCATGTTCATCGTCGCTGGCGAGGAGCAGGGCGTTCCGGCCGCGAAGCTCTCGGGGACCATCCAGAACGACATCCTCAAGGAGTTCATGGTCCGCAACACCTATATCTACGACCCCGAGCCCTCCATGCGGCTCGTCGCGGACATCATCGCATTCACGGCGGCCGAGATGCCGCGCTTCAATTCGATCTCGATCAGCGGCTACCACATGCAGGAAGCCGGCGCGACGCCGGTGCAGGAGCTGGCCTACACGCTGGCCGACGGCATGGAATACGTGCGCGCGGCGCAGGCGCGTGGGCTCGATATAGACGCCTTCGCGCCCCGGCTCTCCTTCTTCTTCTGCATCGGCATGGACCTCTTCGCCGAGGTCGCCAAGCTGCGCGCGGCGCGCACCATGTGGGCGCGGATCATGGAGGATTTCGGCGCAAAGGACCCGCGAAGCCTCATGCTACGCACCCATTGCCAGACGTCGGGCGCCAGCCTCACCGAGGCCGATCCGATGAATAACGTCATCCGCACGACCGTCGAGGCGCTGGCGGCCACGCTCGGCGGCACCCAGTCGCTCCACACCAACGCGTTCGACGAGGCCATAGCCCTCCCGACCGAGACGTCGGCGCGCGTGGCCCGCAACACGCAGCTGATCCTCCAGCACGAGACCGGGCTCACGGACGTCGTCGATCCGCTCGGCGGCTCCTACTATGTCGAGAGCCTGACCGACCAAATGATCGACAAGGCGCATGCGCTCATCGACGAGGTGGAGGCGATGGGCGGGATGACGAAGGCCGTCGCGGACGGCCTACCCAAGGAGCGCATCGAGATCAGCGCGGCGCGGCGGCAGGCGCGGATCGACCGGGGCGAGGACGTCATCGTCGGCGTCAACAAGTACCGCCTCGCCAAGGAAGACCCGATCGACATCCTCACGATCGACAACGCCGAGGTTCGCCGCAGCCAGATCGCGCGGCTGAAGCAGGTCAGGGCCGACCGGGATGAAGGCGCCGTCGAGGCCAGTATCCAAGCGCTCGAGGACGGCGCGCGAGACGATGGAAATGCGCTAGCTCTCGCCGTTGACGCCGCACGGGCGCGGGCGAGCCTTGGCGAGATCAGCAAAGCGTTGGAGCGCGCGTTCGGCGGCCGTCACAAGGCCGAGACGAAGGTCGTCAGCGGTGTCTTCCGCGCTGCCTACGAGGGCGACCCTACCTTCGGCCGCATCACCGACGATGTTGAGCGCTTCATGGCCGAGACCGGTGCGCCACCCCGGCTCTTCCTCGCCAAGATGGGGCAGGATGGGCATGATCGCGGGGCGAAGGTCATTGCCGGCGCCTTTGGCGACATCGGATACGCGGTCGATATGGGCGCGCTCTTCGAAGGCCCGGAGGATGTGGCCCGCCAGGCCGTAGAGGCCGACGCCAATGTCATCGGCGTCTCCTCGCTCGCGGCGGGCCACATGACGCTCGTCCCCGCCATGATCGACGCCCTACGCCAGCAAGGCCGCCCCGACATCGTCGTCGTCGTCGGCGGCGTCATCCCGCGCGAGGACTACCAGGCGCTGCACGAAGCCGGTGTGGCGGAAGTCTTCGGACCGGGGACGAACGTCCTGGAAGCCGCCGGCAGCGTCCTCGCCCGCATCCGCGCCGAGCGGCAGCGAAACCGCCCCGCTGCCGAGTAGGGGGGAGTGGTTCCTGTACGCATCGACATGGGCCCAACGCCCTCCCCCTTCCTCATCCTCGGGCACCGACCCGAGGATCCGAGCGTCGACCGCCTCGCTCTGTTTGTAGGTGACTGTCGCAGAAGGTGCGATCGGTCGAGGGCGATCAACCGGAAGTCTTGCCTGCTGCGCCCCTGGATTCTCGGGTCGGTGCCTGAGAATGACGGCTGGAGGTCGGGTCGCGTACCGAACCAAGCTCTACTGGAACAGCTTCAGGCCGCGCGAACGCGGTCGAGGAAGCGTGTGATCTCGCCCTCGAGATCGCCCGCCAGGCCGGCGACGCCGCGCGAGGCACCCAGCACGGTCGCGGACGCATCGGTGGTGGCCGTCACGCCATCGCCAAGCGCGGAGAGATGGCCGGCCGTGCCTTCCATGTCGCGCGCAGCATGCCTGACGCCTTCGCTCATCTGACGCGTCGCGGCGTCCTGCTGCTCGATGGCAGCGGCGATCGTCGTGCTGACATGGCTGACTTCCTGAACGATCTTGCCGATCGTTCCGATGGCCCCGACCGTTCGCTCGGTCGACGTCTGCATGACGCCGATCTTGGTCGAGATGCTCTGCGTCGCGCTCGCGGTCTGATCGGCGAGGGCCTTCACTTCGGACGCGACGACGGCAAAGCCCTTCCCGGCCTCCCCGGCACGGGCCGCTTCGATGGTCGCGTTGAGCGCGAGGAGATTGGTCTGCTCGGCGACGTTGCGGATCAGCTCGACGATTTCGCTCACCTCCTGCGAAGCCGTGGAGAGTGCGGCAACGCTTTCGTCGGTCGAGGCGGCGCTCGCCGTCGCGTCGGAGGCGAGGCGGGCGGCCTGCTGCGTGCGCTCGCCGATCTCCTGCGTGGCCTGCGCCAACTGCTCGGAGGCACTCGCGGCGGCCTCGATGCGCGCAACCGCGTTAATGGAGGCGGCGCGCGCGGCGGCGGACTGGTCGTCATTGGTGCGCGCGACCGCGCTCAGCGCTGCGGCAGCCTCGTCCATCTCCTTGGTGCGCCCGATGACATCGGCGAGAAGGCGCCTGACCTGACCGTCGAAGCTTGCGATGGACTCCGTGACCTTCGCAGCGCGCTCGCGCTCGGCAGTCGCGCTAGTCGAGAGGCGTTCGGCCGCGACACGGGCGTCGGCGTCGAGGCGTTCGACCCGGGTGGCCGAACTCTGCGCAGCGCCTTCCAGCTGATAGCTCAACGCAATCAGTGCGCCGGCCTCGACGAGCACGATGACGGCGTGAAGGAGAACGCGGAGATAGTTGACCCCATCCGGGAAGACGGCTGCGGGATAGGCAACGTTGAGCCCGAGGTGATGGACGGCAACGAGGACAACCGTCGCCGGGAAGACGCGCCAATCGCACCACGCCGCGAGCACGGCCATCGTCGCGAAGACGTACATGTGCATGTCGATCTGGTAGGCCGAGCCGGATGCCGCTGCGATCATCAGAAGAACCAGCGCCATGGCCGACACGGAGATGACCTGCCGGGCCATCGGTCCGTGACCGTCCTTCAGGTGAAATACCGTTCCGATCCCGCCAATAAGTACGGCGATGATGGCAATGGGAACCACGTGAAAGCCGTTCAGCCACGCGGCCCCGATGGCGAGACCCGCATTGATCCAAAGCAGTCGCACCAGCCAGCGCGCCGTCATGGCACGGGTGTCGTCGAGGGATAGTCCGGACCCAGATACGCCCTCCATAGCTGCGGTCGGATCGGGGGACGATGTGTGACTCATGACGTAGGAGATCCTTGGGTGGAGAAGGCTTGCTCGGTAGCGCCGAAGCTGGACCGTTTCGGCCGAAACGGATCGAGGACGCAGGTAACCGCGTCGGCGGAAACGGCGTGGATCAGTCCAACGGCATAGAGACGGGAGACGAAGCCGGGTGCGCCGTCGGCGACGATCCAGCGATCACCGATGCTGAGAAAGCGCCCGCCAGCGGAAGCGATCAGCTCGGTAGCGGAGACAGTCGTCATCCACGGCATGACGACAACGCCAACGCGGTCGCCGTCCGTCGGCATGAGGGCCGGGAGTAGTGCGGCAGGCGCCAGGCAGAGCGCAAAACAGATGCCAAACGCGACGGATTGCACAAGACCGCTCCCAAGAACACAACCAGTGTGTGCTCTTGGAGAGTGGCAGAATAGCCTTAACCAAGTATGATCCGGCAACCCTGAGAAGTAGATCGGTCCGGTTTTGATGACCGGACGTTCCGAGTAGCGCAAATCCCGTTTGGGTTTCTCGGTTGGAAGCGGCACTCGGCAAACGCAATCCGGCGTGCAACCTCGGATGTACCCAGCATCGCAAAGGATCGGTCCGACAATCTAAGGCGACTTCTGGGAAGCTTTGGTCGGGCGGCGACCTCACCTCCGGCCGTCTTTCTTGCGCACCGATCCGGGAATCCAGGAACGTCGTAGTCGGGACCGCTATTCGACCTCACGGCCGACGCAGGACTTGCAGGGGTTCGCCTCCGACCGAGGGGACGCGATCACCGCTCTGGACCCTCGGGTCGGTGCCCGAGGATGACGCCGGAGCTGAGACGAAGAGCTGAGCTGGCGCTTGCCGGACGAGGCTCCGCTCGCGCCTACTCTTCTTCGCCCTCGTCCTTCGGCACAGCAGTACCGCCGAGCTTCGCGAAGACGGCTTCGGCGTCGACGGCGGCATTGTCGTCGGCCATCGGGTCCGTACCCTGGACGCCGCCAATGCTTTCCTCGACGGGCATGAGCGTCTCGCCGGCCGATGCGGCCGCAGCTTCCTCGGCCGTCGGCAGGGGTGCGGAGAGGGCGGCCTTGCGAACCTCCTCGTCGAGCGCGGCCTGCGTGCAGAGGCCGACGGCGACCGGATCGACCGGCTGCATCTGATTGATGTTCCAGTGTGAGCGATCGCGAATGGCGCCGATCGTCGTCTTGGTCGTGCCGATCAGCTTGACGATGGCGGCGTCCTTGATCTCCGGATGGTTGCGCACCAGCCAGAGGATCGCGTTCGGCTTCTCCTGCCGGCGTGCGACGGGCGTATATTTCGGAGCCTTGCGGCGCTTGATCTCGGGCGCCTTCACCTTTGGTGCAGCCAGCTTGATCTTGTGCGCTGCGTTCTCCTCGGCGCGCTTGATCTCCTCGCGGGTCAGCTGCCCGTTCGTGATCGGGTCCATGCCGCGAATGCCTTGCGCCGCGTCGCCATCCGCGATCGCCTTGACCTCGAGTTCGTGCAACTCGCAGAACTCGGCGATCTGGCGAAAGGTCAGCGCCGTGTTGTCGACCAGCCATACGGCGGTCGCCTTTGGCATCAGGGGCACATTGGACGGTCCGGTCTTGGTCTGCGTCGCGGCCATGGCAAAGCTCTCCTTTGTGCGCCGCCCAGCCGGTCTGGCGGGGTGGGCAGGCAACCTCGAATCTGAGGGGAATTGACAGACAACATAGTCGGAGGCCGGGGACAGCGCAATCATCGCCGATAGAGCGCCGGTCGGCCTCCACGGATTTGTCCGTGAAGGCTCGACGGAACGGACCCAGCCGCTAATGTCTGGCCCGATGCCGAACCCCGCGCCGCCTACCTTCATGGAGCTCGCCCTCGCCGAGGCCCGCGCGGCGGCCGAGATCGGCGAGGTCCCGGTCGGCGCCGTGGTGGTGCGAGGCGGCGAGGTCATCGCATCCGGCCACAACCTGACGCGCATCACCTTCGATCCGACGGCTCACGCCGAGATCGTCGCGCTACGCCGTGCAGCCGCACATTTGGGGGTGGCGCGCTTGGGCGACTGCGATCTTTACGTCACGCTAGAGCCCTGCGCCATGTGCGCGGGCGCTATCTCGCACGCCCGGATCCGCCGGCTCTATTTCGGCGCGTCCGATCCGAAAGGCGGCGGAGTGGACCATGGCGCGAGGGTCTTTCAGCATCCGACATGCCATCACGCGCCCGAGGTCTATGGCGGCATTGCGGAGACGGCGTCCGCCGACCTGCTGCGAGACTTCTTCGCTGCGAGGCGCGATTAGGCCGTCTCCAACACGGCATGGAGCGCGCGCTTCACCTCCTCCTTCAGCGGCGCCGCCGCTCGAAGGATTTCGGGCGCCTTCAGAAAATCGAGCGCGCGGTAGTTCGTGAGGTCCGGCCGAACGAGAATGTCGGGCCGCGACTCCCGCAGCCTACCGTCGATGATCGTGCTCATCATGATCTGGCTCGCGGCGAAGATTGCCTGGATCGGTGTCGGAATTTCCGGCGGTCGCCCCGTCGGAGACCCCGTGACGTCGCAGGCGAGGATCACGTCGGGATTGCCCGGCACATGCGTAAAGGGGAGCGGATCGACCAGGCACCCGTCGACGAGAACGCGCCCCGACCGAAGGACGGGCCGGATGATGCCCGGAATGGCAGCCGAGGCCGCGATCGCATCGATGAGCGAGCCCGAGCGCATGACGACGGTCTCTCGCGTATAATAATCGGCCGCGACGACGGCGACGGGTACGGCCAGTTCCTCGAAGGTCTCGGGGATGGCGGACATGCCGACCCGCATCAGCTTGATGGGATCGAAGCTCGTGCCCCCGACGAGCCCGTGCCGCAGCACGTTGCCCTGTCGTGTGCCGGCAAAACGCAGCACGGCGCGGGCCTTGTCGGTGAAGAGGAAGGCGGCGTGGTCTCGCAACGCCTTCGCGTCGAGATTGGCCGCGTAGCCCGCCGCCATCATCGCACCGATCGATGCGCCCGAGAGCCCTACGGGACGTATGCCAAGCTCCTCGACGGCCTCGAGGACCGGAATATGCGCGAGACCGCGCGCGGCACCGCCGCCGAGGGCAAGACCGAGCCGCATCTAGAGCGCTCCGAAATCGCGGCCGAGCGCACGACCGATGGCATCGAGCGTGGGTTGCGGTGCTTCCTCGGGGAGGAAATGTCCGCCCGGCACCGCCTCTCCGGCGAGATCGTCCGCGAAAGGCTTCCACGCGTCGAGCGGCGCCTCGGAGGCGGCAGGGAAACCCTCTTCGCCCCATATCACGCGGACCGGACAGGTGATCTTGCGCCCCGCGGCGAGATCGCTTGCATCCGCCTCGCGGTCAAGCGTCGCACCCGCGCGGTAGTCCTCGCACATCGCGTGGACCCGGTCGGGCACAGCGAGGGGGCGGCGGTAGTGTTCGAGCGCGGCGGGATCGAACGCGTCGAGCCCCGTGGCGGACCAGCGTTTCAACAGGCCGTCGAGGAAGGCCTCCGGATCGGCAAGGATCTCGTTTTCCGGGCCAGGTGCCGGGGCGGAAAGGCGCCTCCAATGTGCCGCCGTCTCGGCGAACGCTGGATCGCTCTCGATACGCGTCCACATCGCAATCGTCGGCACGATGTCGAGGAGGACGAGGCTTTCCAGCCGGGCGGGTTGATCGAGCCCAAGGCGATAGGCCACCCGCGCGCCCCGGTCGTGCGCGAGGCAATGGAAGCGCGCATGGCCGAGATCGCTCATGACCTCGACGACATCGCGGCCCATCGCACGCTTCGAATAGGTCTCGTGCCGCGCCCCGTCGTCATCGGGCACTGACGACCAGCCATAGCCGCGCAGATCCAACAGGACGAGCGTGTAGTGCCGAGCTAGGGCGGGCGCGAGGCGATGCCACATCACGTGGCTCTGCGGAAAGCCGTGGAGGCAGACGAGTGGCGGCCCCTCCCCGCCGATCCGCGCGAAGATGCGCGCGCCGTCGCAGGAGAAGGTCCGCGCCTCGAAACCCGGATAGAGTTCGGCGAGTTCGGGTGCGGCCTCGTCCTCGTCGTCCCAAAGATCGTCCACCATCGTCTTGCCGCCTTCCTTCACGCTATTCGTGCGCAAATCCTGCCATGCCACGCGTCGGCTGGGGATGGAAACCATCATCCCTAACGACTCCTTGCGTACGCCTTCTTTCGCTGCATAACCTCCATGGCAAACCTCGCGGCCGGACCTTGCGTTCCCGCATCTCCACACGCCGTGCCCAGCGCGGCGCACACAAACGTCGAGTCGCTCCGTTGTACTATGTCAGCACGCGAGGCCACGCCCCGCGCCTCGATTTCACCGACGCACTCCTGACCGGGCTGGCGTCCGACGGGGGCCTCTACGTGCCGGAGAGCTGGCCGCAGATCGGCGCGGACGAGATCGCGGGCTTTGCCGGGCGGCCCTATGCCGAGGTCGCCGCGCGCATCCTTCACGCCTTCGCGCCCGAGATCGACCGCGCGACGCTGCGGCGCACCTGCGATGAGGTCTATGCCGGCTTCACCCATCCGGCGACCGCGCCTCTGGTTCAGATCGCGGCCGATCACTTCGTTCTCGAACTCTTTCGCGGTCCGACGCTCGCCTTCAAGGACTTCGCCATGCGGATGCTGGCGCGGCTGATGGACGATGCGCTCAAAGCCCGCGGCCGGCGCGCGACAATTCTTGCCGCGACGTCAGGCGATACCGGTGCCGCCGCGCAGGACGCGTTCAAGGATCTCGACGCCATCGATGTCGTCACACTCTTTCCGCAAGGGCGCGTCAGCGAAGTGCAACGCCGCCAGATGACGACGGTCGACGCGCCCAACGTCCACGCCGTCGCGATCGACGGTACGTTCGACGACTGCCAGGACATCGTGAAGGCCCTCTTCGCGCGCGACGATTTTCGAGAAGGCGTGCGCCTGTCGGCCGTCAATTCGATCAATTGGGCGCGGATCGCGGCGCAGGTCGTCTACTATTTCACCGCCGCCGCCACCCTCGGCGCGCCGCACCGCGCCGTAGCGTTCTCGGTCCCGACCGGTAATTTCGGTGATGTGCTCGCGGGTTACGCGGCTGCCCGTATGGGCCTGCCTATCGCTCGGCTGATGGTCGCGACGAACGTCAACGACATCCTCACGCGTTGCCTGGAGACGGGCGTCTACGAAGCGCGGGGCGTGGTCGCCACGCAGAGTCCGAGCATGGACATCCAGGTCTCGTCCAACTTCGAGCGTCTGCTCTACGAGACGCATGATCGCGATGCCAAGACGGTCACGAAGCTGATGGCACAGTTCAAGGCCGAGCGGCGCTTCACGATCGAGGAGCCGGCTTTGTCGCGCATCCGGGCTCTCTTCTCCGCGCATCGCACAGACGAGGACGCCACCCGCGCGGCCATCGCGCGTGTGCATGAGGACACAGGCTATCTCCTTGATCCGCACACCGCCGTAGGCGTCGCGGCGGCGGACCACGACCCGGCCCTTCGGGGCCATCCGATCGTCACACTCGGCACGGCCCACCCTGCGAAGTTCCCCGATGCGGTCGAGGCAGCGTCCGGCGTACGCCCCGCTTTGCCGCCGCATCTGGCCGATCTCTACGAGCGCCCTGAACGGATGGTCCGTATGGCGAACGATGCCGATCAGGTCGCCGACTACGTTTTCGCGCAATCGCGCGAGGCCAAGGCGGCGGCATGAAGACCGTTCCCGCCGGGGCCGAAGGGCTGGACGAGCCGCGCGTGAGCGTGCTGGCGAACGGTCTCCGTGTCGTAACGCGCACGCTGCCGCATCTTCACACGGCGGCGGTCGGCCTCTGGGTCGGCGCCGGCAGTCGGCATGAACCGGCCGATCGTCAAGGTCTGGCGCACTTCCTCGAACATATGGCGTTCAAGGGCACGGCCACCCGCTCCGCCCGCGCCATCGCCGAGACGATCGAGGACGTTGGCGGCGACATTAACGCGGGCACGGGCCTCGAGACGACCGGCTATCACGCCCGCATCATGGCCGAGGACGTGCCTCTCGCCCTCGACGTGCTGACGGACATCCTTCGCGCAGCCCGGTTCGACACCGATGACATCGCGCTCGAGAAGAACGTCGTATTGCAGGAACTCGCCGCCGCGCTCGATGATCCCGACGACCGGGTCACCGATCTCCTGCAGGAAGCCGCATTCGGCGATCATTCGCTCGGCCGCGCCATTCTCGGCACACCGGCGAGCGTTCGCTTCATCGACGCTGGCGATCTCAGCGGCTTCGTCGCACGGCAACAGACCGGGCCGAATTTGGTTCTCTCGGCGGCCGGTCGCGTCGATCACGATGCGCTCGTTGCACAGGCGGAAGCGCTCCTTGCCGATCTCTCGGACGCACCTTCACCGGCGGCCTCACCGGCCGGGTTCACCGGCTCGGTCCGGGCCGAGCGTGGCACCGGCGACCAGGCGCACCTTACCTTCGCCTTGCCAGGCGCGGCCTTGGGCGAGAGCGGCGCCTACGTCCACGCCATCCTCGCGTCCGCCCTGGGCGGTGGTCTCTCCTCGCGGCTCTTCCAGGCGATCCGTGAGGATCGGGGCCTCGCTTACGACGTCTCTGCCTTCCACTGGGCCTTCGCCGATACGGGCCTGATCGGCTTCGAGGCGGCGACCGACGAGGCGCAGGCCGAAGAGCTGGCCGAGCATCTCATGGACGAGATCGCTCGCGCAGCCGACGATCTGACCGATGCCGAGGTCGCGCGTGCCGTCGCCGGTGCCCGCGCTGGCCTTGCGATGAGCCTGGAGAGCCCGATGGCCTGCGCCGAGCGCGCCGCGCGGCAGCTCCTGCAGTTAGGCCGCATCGTTCCGATCGCGGAATCGCTTGACGAGATCGGCCAGGTCACCGCGCGGGCTTGTCGCGAGGCCTTGGCGGACGCGCTCGGCGATGGCCGCCGCGCCATCGCGACTGTCGGACCCGTCCGCTCGGCCGGCGACATTCTCACCGGCACGGCCTCTCGGATGGCGGCCTGACGACGATGTCCTTCCTGCGCAGCACACCCGAACCGGATGAACTGCCGACCGTGGTCGGCGCCGGCATACGCCTTCGCACGCCGCAATCGTCCGATTTCGCGGAGTGGGCCGAGCTTCGCGCCCGCAGCCGCGACTTCCTCGCCCCCTGGGAGCCGACCTGGCCGGCCGACGACCTGACCCGCACCGCGTTTCGCCGTCGCATCAAGCGCTACATGCGCGACATCGCCGAAGGTCAGGCCTATCCCTTCTTCATCTTTCGCGACGAAGACGGCGCCCTCGTCGGCGGGCTGACGCTCTCCAACATTCGGCGCGGCGTCACGCAATCGAGCTCGCTAGGCTACTGGATGGGCGCCCCCCATGCCGGCCAGGGCTACATGGCGTCCGCCGTCCGCGCGGTCGCCGGCTACGTCTTCGATGGCCTCGACCTCCATCGGCTCGAAGCCGCCTGCCTGCCGGACAACGCCGCCTCCGTCCGCCTTCTCCAGCGCGTCGGCTTTCAGCACGAAGGCTTGGCGCGGCGCTACCTCTGCATCAACGGTGCGTGGCGCGACCACCTCCTTTTCGCGCTTCTGAAGGACGATCTCAAGCAGGCACCGCAAGAGGGACCGCGTCCATGATCCGCGCCCTCGCTCTCACTCTCGCTGCCCTTTGGGCCCTGACGATCGCCCCACTCTCGGCCTCCGCGCAGACGCTCGAAGCCATTCCGATCACGGAAGAGGACACCGCCCTCGATCTGACCGGCGAGGTCGATTATCGCACGACGGACGGTCAGAGCATTCAGGTCTCGACGGCGCTCGACGAAGAAGGGCTAGTCCGGCGTATCGAGGTTCTGAGCCAGCGCGCCGAGGCCATCGATCCTGGTGCGGCCGGAGGGCCGGACGCCTATCACTGGGTCGTCTTCGCACTCACGAACGCCGGTGATCGCCAGATAGACCGCCTCCTCGTCGCCCCGCACTATCGGCTCGTCGGCTCCGGGATTTTCCGACCCGATCTCGGCCAGGAGCGTCTGATCGCGCTGACCCCGAGCCAGGGCATTCGCCCCGACAATCGCGATGCAGCGGGCGAGGACGGTTTCCTCATCACGCTCGACCCCGGCGCGACCGTCACCTTCGTCGGAGAGTTGACGGGTCCCGACCTTCCGCAACTCTATCTCTGGGAGACCGACGCCTACAAGGACACGTCGAACGCGCTCTCGCTCTACCACGGCATCGTGCTCGGCATCGCCGGTCTGCTCGCCGTCGTCCTCACGATCATCTTCGTGGTCAAGGGCGCCGTCATGTTCCCGGCGGCAGCCGTACTCGCCTGGGCCGTACTGGCCTATCTTCTCATCGATTTCGGTTTCTGGTCCGACATTGCCGGCCTGCCGCCCGAGAATCTGCCGACATGGCGCGCGGGGACGGAGATCGTCCTGGCGGCGACGATCATCATTTTCCTCTACGCCTATCTCGCACTCGGACGCTGGCATGCTCGGCTTAACTGGCTCGGTCTCGCCTGGCTGGCGGGGCTCGTAGGCGTCGGCGTCATTCTCGTGCGCGACCCGTCGCTTGCTGCCGGCATCGCGCGCGGCTCCGCCATCGCAACGGCAGGCCTCGGGCTCCTCGGCATTCTCTACCTCTCCATCCGCGCCTATGATCGCGCGATCATGCTTGCGCCGACCTGGCTCCTGCTCGGCCTCTGGATGACGGCAATGGGACTGGCGCTCCGTGGGCAGGTGACCGGCGATCTCGCCGCGCCCGCGCTTGCCGGCGGTCTGACGCTGATCGTCCTGCTGATCGGCTTTACCGTCATGCAGCACGCGTTCGCCGGCGGCGCGCTCGTCGAAGGCCTCATTTCGGACGGCGAGCGCAAGGCCCTCGCGCTCATGGGGTCGGGCGATGCGATCTGGGATTGGGATGTGGGCCGCGATCGCATCTATGTCTCGTCGGAGATCGAGACGACGCTCGGCGTCGAGCGGGGCGCCCTTCAGAGCGCAGCGCGCAAATGGCTGCCTTTCCTCCACCCCAACGACCGGGACCGCTTTCGCGCGACGCTCGACACGCTCATCGACCGGCGCCGGGGTCGCTGCATTCAGGATTTTCGGATGCGCACGGGGGCCGACCACTATCGCTGGATGCGCCTGCGCGCCCGCCCGATCGTGGGCGGCGACGGCGAAGTGCTGCGCTGTGTCGGCACGCTAGCGGACGTGACGAGCGAGCGCGAAGGTTACGAGCGCCTTCTACACGACGCCGTCCACGACAACCTGACCGGCCTGCCCAACCGCGAACTCTTCGCCGACCGGCTCGGCCGCGCGATGGAGCGTGCACGGATCGAGAACCTCGCCCGCCCGACGGCACTCGTCGTCGATATCGACCGCTTCGTGAAGGTGAACGAGGCCTTCGGACATTCGGTCGCCGATTCGGTCCTCCTCACCGTCGCACGCCGGCTGCAGCGCGTTCTCAAGCCGCAAGATACGCTGGGTAGACTGTCGGGCGACATGTTCGGCATCGTCCTCCTCTCGGAGACCGAGCCGGCCAAGATCGCGAAGATCTCGGAGGGTCTGCGGCGCGCCGTCCGCCAGCCTGTGACCTTCGGCAACCGCGAGATCGTGCTGACGGCCTCGGTCGGGATCGCGGCTATGGACAAGCGGCACGAGGACGCGACCGATCTCGTGCGCGATGCCGAGACCGCGATGCGCGCTGCCAAGCGCCAGGGCATGGACCGGATCGAGGCCTTCACGCCAGCCATGCGCGGCGACAGCGTCGACCGGCTGACTTTGGAGGCGGACCTGCGCCGCGCTCTGGACCGCCAGGAAATCACGATCCTCTATCAGCCGATCGTCGATCTCAGCGACAACACGGTCGCCGGCTTCGAAGCGCTCATGCGCTGGGACCACCCCAAGTTGGGCCGCCTGACCCCGGGCGATTTTCTCGCGCTCGCCGAGGAGACCGACCTCATCGCACCCCTCGGCCTCTTCGCCCTGCAGCAGACGGCCAAGAATATCGCCGATTGGCAGACGAAGGCCGGCGGGCGGTTCGTCTTCGGCAGCGTCAACGTGTCGAGCCGCCAGCTGTTGAGCCGCGAACTCGTCAACGACGTCAAGAACGCCATCGTTCGCAACGGGTTGCCGGAAGGCGCATTGCGTCTCGAAGTAACGGAATCCCTCGTGATGCAGAACCCGGAGTTCTCGGCCGGACTGCTCCACCAGATGCGGGATCTCGGGGCGAGCCTGTCCCTCGACGACTTCGGGACGGGTTATTCCTCGCTCGCCTATCTTCAGCGCTTCCCGTTCCAGACGCTGAAGATCGACCGGTCCTTCGTGCAGCGCAACGGACCGAAACGCGACGTTCTACTCCGCTCCATCGTGGGCCTCGCCCATGATCTCGGCCTCGACGTCGTCGCCGAGGGTGCCGAGACGCTCGACGAAGTGAATGAGTTGCACGATCTCGGCTGCGAATACGCGCAAGGCTTCATCTTCGGCACGCCGATGTCGGTCGAGGAAGCCTTGAAGGCGCTGCTCGATCAATCGCGCATTGCACCTCGGCGCGCTGCCGCGACGGCGGACAATGACGGGGCGCACCGCGACGCGGCGGAATAAACCTCGGATAGTTAAAAGGGTCTGTGGTGCGTCGACGGCCGGACATGCACCATCTGCCTCAGGCGTGGCCGGCATCCGCTACGAGATGCATCGCCGTGACACCCATGCCACCGAGGGCGCGGTCGTAGGCGCTGGCGGCCTCGCCGAAGATCAGGTCCGTCGGGCCGCGCAGCGTTAGCCAGCTATTGGAGGCAATCTCGTCTTCAAGCTGTCCGGCCGACCATCCCGCATAGCCGAGCGCCAACATCTGGCGCTCCGGCCCGCCGCCTCTGGCGATCGCCTTGAGAATGTCGAGCGTGGCGGTCAACGAGACGGCGTCGTCGATCCGCAGCGTCGCGCTATCGGCCTCGTAGTCCGGCGAGTGGAGGACGAAACCGCGCCCCGTCTCGACCGGGCCGCCCTGACGGACGTCCGCATCGCGAAATTCGGCTTCGAGCGCCGAGCGGTCCTCGATCACATCGAGTTGCATCAGAAGGTTCGAGAGCTTGATGCCCTCCGAGACGTGATTGACGATCAGCCCCATCGCGCCGTCGTCCGAGTGGGCGCAAAGGTAGATGACGGCTCGCGAGAACGGCGTGTCGTCCAGCCCCGGCATGGCCACGAGGAACTGGCCGGCCAGAGACGTCAGCGCGTCCTCGTCCACGCTCGGAGACGTGTCGGCATAGTGCGTCGACCGTTCGGCGAGTTCTCCGGCAATGCGGCGCAGGATATCCATGACTTCGATGTTAACCGCGCAATTCCCCTTGTGAAGCCCTGAAAGCGGTCTTTGAGCGCGATAGGATGCGGCACCTAGTCCTTCGCTGACGGAAACGTGAGGAGGTCGGACTTGCCTCGCGGCCCCCATGGCGCGAACTCTGGCGAGAGATCGCGCCCGTTTCCACCGATTGGATACCGCCCCATGCATCCCTCCTACCCAGCCCTCGCCGCTGCAGCACTCTCGGGGCTGCTCCTCACGGCGCCTGCATCGGCCCAGGGTCTCGGGTCGTCGGTTCGCCTACTCGACGGCGGGCTGCGCGACGATGGGACGTATCTCGCCGGCCTCGAGATCGATCTCGACCCGGGTTGGAAGACCTATTGGCGCATGCCGGGCAAGGGTGGGCTGCCGCCCGGCTTCGATTGGTCCGGCTCCGAGAACGTGGCATCCGTCGAGGTCCTCTGGCCCGCGCCGTTGCGGCTCGAGGACGCCTATGGAGATTCCATCGGCTACACGCAGCGGGTCATCCTGCCCCTGGAGGTGGAGCCTACCGACGCGGACGAGATGGTGCGATTGTCGGTGACGGGCCTCATCGGCGTTTGCGAGAAGGTTTGCGTGCCGCTCGACGTCGATCTGACGGCGACGCTCGACCCTGAGGCGTCCGGCGGGCGCATCGAACGGCATCTCGACCGCGTACCGCGCGCCGCGACAGTGGCGGAGGCCGATGCCATCGAGAGCAAGCGAAGCGCGGACGGGATGACGCTCGATCTCGTCCTACCCTCCAAGATCGATGACGTCTTCGCCTTCGGACACGACGTCGCCAACGGCCTGTCCGCGGGTTCGGGCACTCATCGCAGCATCGCGCTTGCTGGGCGTATGGGCGAGGCGCGGCCTATCGTCCTGACCGTCATTGCCGGAGCCGACGCCTACGAGATGCGGCTCGACTAGCGCCGATCCCCGACCTACATGAGCGTGACGCGGCCCGCATACGGGCGCTCTCCCGTTTAAGCCAGGACATACGCTCATGCCCATCAAGACCGGCGACAAGCTCCCCGATGCCACCTTCATCGTCATGACGGGGGATGGCCCCGACAAGCGAAGCACGGCGGAAGTCTTCGGTGGGCGCAAGGTCGTGCTCTTCGCGGTCCCGGGCGCCTTCACGCCGTCCTGCCACGTCAATCACCTGCCGGGCTATGTGCGGCACGCGGCCGACTTCAAGGCGGCGGGTGTCGAGGCGATCATGTGCACGTCGGCCAACGACATCTTCGTCCTCGACGCCTGGTCGAAGGCGAGCGATGCGGAGGGCATCGAGTTCCTCGCCGACGGCGCGGCGGCATTCATGAAGGCGGTCGGGCTCGACGTCGACATGTCCGGCTTCGGTATGGGCACACGCTCCAAGCGCTATGCGATGATCGTCGATGACGGCACCGTGATCGCCCTCGAAGTCGAGGACTCGCCCGGCGATGTCGACGTCTCGTCGGCTCCCCACATGCTGAGCGTCGCGAAAGCGGCCTAGGCACCGCTTTGTCGTTTCGCCGTGTGATCCGCTCTGATAGTCAGGGGCAATGACGCACGCAGCCGACGTACCAGCCGCCACGGCGCCCCCGACCTATGATGACGGCCTCGCGCGCCGCAACGCCTTCGTGCTTGCGGCCGCGAGTGCGGTGGGCGGAGCGAACGCGTCGATCATGATCGGGTCGTCCGGGCTCGTCGGCATGATGCTGGCACCCGACCCCGGCCTCGCGACGCTGCCGGTCACGAGCTTCGTCGTCGGCACGGCAGCAGCGTCCGCACCGGCCGCCCTCCTGATGAAGCGGATCGGGCGGCGGGACGGATTTCTCGTCGGCGGCGCACTGGGGCTGATTGCCGGCCTCATCGGTGCGTTGGCGATGCGCTCGGGCACCTTCGCCCTCTTCTGCTTCGCCGCCTTCATAGCGGGCGGCTATGGCGCCTTCGTGCAGCAATACCGCTTCGCGGCAGCCGATACCGCGAGCCCGGCCTTCAAGCCGAAGGCGATCTCGTGGGTGCTCGCCGGCGGTGTGCTGGCTGGCGTCATCGGTCCGCAGACGGTCATCCACACGCAGGCGCTCGACGCGGCGCACCCCTTCGCGGCGACCTATCTGGCGCAAGGACTTCTCGCCCTCGTTGCCTGCGGCATCCTCCTCTGGCTGAAGGTGCCGCCGCGCAAGGTGGAGACGGTGCGCGACTCCGGGCGCCCGCTCTCGGAAATCGTGCAGACGCCGGCCTTCATCGTCGCGGCACTCTGCGGGATGGCCGCTTACGGCCTCATGAGTCTCGTCATGACGGCGGCGCCCATCGCGATGGTCGGCTGCGGCCATTCGACGACGGAGGCCCTTCTCGGCATTCAGTGGCACGTCATCGCGATGTTCGGGCCGAGCTTCTTCACCGGCTCGCTCATCACGCGTTACGGCGTGGAGCGGATCACGGGTCTCGGCTTCATCCTCCTCGGCGCCAGCGCCATTCTCGCGCTTACGGGGTTGGAGCTCGCGCAGTTCTGGGGTGCGCTCGTGCTGCTGGGGCTCGGCTGGAACTTCGGCTTCATCGGTGCCACGACGATGATCGCGCGTCTCCACTCAGCGGCCGAGCAAGGCAAGGTTCAGGCGCTCAGCGAGTTTCTCGTCTTCGGTACAGTCGCGGTCGCGTCGCTCTCCTCCGGCCAGCTTCTCGATGCCTTCGGCTGGGAGCGGATCAACATCGTCGTGCTGCCCATTGTCGTGCTCGCTCTCATCGGTCTCGTCTGGCGACGGCGGTCCCTTGTGGCGGTACCGGCCTAGCCGAAAGCGATCGCACCGGCCGGCGACCACGGGCCGCCCCGGTAGTGCCAGAGTTGCAGACCCTCCGCGCGGGCCTCGAAGGCTCCGAAGACGCTCGAGAGCTCCGCATAGGTTTCCTTTGCCTCGCGTGGCGAAACCTTGTTCTGCACCGTGACGTGCGGCCGAAACCCCTCCCGGTCCTGCCCAGTCAGCCAGGGGCGGAAGCTGCGGGCGAGATCGGCTCGGACCGTGTCGAGCTCGCGCGATTGAAGCGTGTAGGCCGTGCCGCGCCCGAGTGCGCGTAGACCGGTAACGGAGACCGGAAAGGCCTGCCGTCCCGCGCAGACGCCGGCGACAGCCTCTACCACCGCCCGCTCCTCTTCGCCCGGCAGCTTATGGAAAAGGGTCACATGGGCCGGGACGCGATTGAGCGCAGGCGGAAAATAGGCGTCGCGCTGGCGCTGGAAGAAGCCGGCGCTGGCTTCGTCGAGCTGCAGCGTGAGGATGATCGGGTCGGCTGGCATGCCCCAGACCTAGCGCGCGCCGCTCAGGCGTCGAGGTGGGGGCGCTCGCCGTTGAGGCCCGGCAACATCGCCGCGGTCGCCGCGTCCTCGTCGGTCTCGAGTTCCACGATCTTCGAGCCGCGCTTCTCGATCTTGTCGGCCGAGATCACGATCTGGTCGATATCCCGCCGCGTCTGGTCGAAATGGGTGGAGAGCTTATCGACCCTGTCCTTCAGACGGCTCGTATCGAGGATAAGCGTGCCCACCTCGCGCTGGATGAGATGGGCCTGCTCGCGCATGCGCACATCCCGCATCGTCGCCTGCATCACGTGGATCGAGAGCATGAGAAGCGTCGGGCTGACGATGACCACGCGGGCTTTGTAGGCGCGTTGGATGAGGTCTTCGAAGCGATCGTGCAGCTCGGCGTAGAGAGCTTCGGACGGCACGAAGAGAAGAGCCGTCTCCTGCGTTTCGCCTGGAATGAAGTAGCGGTCCGCGATGTCGGTGATGTGCTTCGTGATGTCCTGCCGGACCCGGGCATGGGCCGTCTTCAACGCCTCCGGCCCGTCGGCGTCACGCAGCGCGTTGAAGGCTTCCAAGGGGAACTTGGCGTCGATGATCATCATGCCGGCCTGGTTCGGCAGGCGCACGGCGCAGTCGGGGCGACGCCCGTTGGAGAGCGTGTGCTGGAAGGTGTAGACGCCCTTGGGCAGTCCATCGGCGATGATCTGCTCCATTCGCCCTTGCCCGAAGGCACCGCGCGCCTGCTTGTTGGCGAGGATATCCTGCAGCCCGACGACCTGGCTCGACAGTTCGGTGATGTTGGCTTGCGCCCGGTCGATGACAGCCAACCGCTCGGACAGCTTGGCGAGCGTGTCGGTCTGCGACTTGGTCTGCGCCTCCAACCCCTGCCCGACGCGCTGCGTCATGCCGTCGAGCCGTTCGTTGAGCATCCGCGTCAACTCGTCCTGCCGACCGGCGAACACCTCGGTGACGGTCTGCACCCGAGAGGTCAGTTCGGACTGCGCCCGCATCACCTCGGTCTGCGCGCGTGCCATCCCGTCGATATGGCCCTGAAGCGCGTGGTGCCCGGCCTGTGCGGCGTGGGCGCTCTGCGCGACCGAATGAAGCGCCGAGCCCTGCCGCAGCATCAGAACCACGAGCACGGCCAGCCCGAGCGCGATCGCGCCCGCCAAAAGAAGTATGGGGTCGGTCATGGTCAGACTCCGGTCAGGCGTTCGTCGGCTCCGACAGCCCTAGGGTGGCACGTGGAATGAAGAGTGAACAGAGTTAAGATATCCACAGCTTGTTCGACCGGTTTATCACCGACCCACACGAGGCGGTCGCGACCTTCCCATTTGACCCCCTCGGCCGCCTCCCCTATCTCGCCTCTCGACGCTCGCGACCTGACGGACGACCTGAAGATCCATGGCCCTCTTGCCCATCCTCACCATACCGGACCCTATCCTGAAGCAAGCCGCAGATCCGGTCGCGGTGGTGGACGATGCCGTACGCGCACTTCTCGATGACATGCTGGCGACGATGTACGATGCACCCGGCATCGGCCTCGCGGCGCCGCAGATCGGCGTGTCGCAGCGCCTCGTGGTCTTGGACGTCGCCGAGCGCAGCGCATCGGAAGGCGGCGAGGAGATGCCGGCCGAGCCGACGCCGCTCAAGTTGGTGAACCCAGAGATCGTATGGGCCTCCGACGACATGTCGCTCTATGAGGAAGGCTGCCTCTCGATCCCCGACTACTACGAGGAGGTCGAGCGCCCGACCGCCGTTCGCGTGCGCTACCTCGACGAGGACGGTACTCAGCGCGAGATCGAAGCCGACGGCCTTCTCGCGACCTGCCTGCAGCACGAGATCGACCATCTCGACGGCATCCTCTTCATCGACCACATCTCCCGCCTCAAGCGCGAACGGGTGACGAAGAAGTTCGTCAAGGCGAAACGGGCGGCTTGAGAGCGCATTGACCCTTCGCCTTGCCTTTATGGGAACGCCAGCGTTCTCCGTTCCCGTCCTCGACGCGCTCGTGGAGGCTGGGCACGAGGTGGCAGCCGTGTACACGCAGCCGCCTCGGAAGGCTGGGCGCGGGATGGCGTTGACGCCTTCGCCGGTGCAGACGCGTGCGGAGGCGCTGGGCCTTCCGGTCCGGCATCCCGTCTCGCTGAAAGGGCAGGACGAGAAGGACGCGTTTGCAGCGCTGGCGCTCGATGTCGCGGTCGTCGTCGCCTATGGGCTGATCCTACCGAGAGCGATCCTCGCTGCGCCCGCGCACGGTTGCCTCAACCTCCACGCCTCCCTCCTCCCCCGCTGGCGGGGCGCAGCGCCGATACAGCGCGCGATCATGGCGGGCGACGACGAAACCGGCGTCTGCGTGATGCGGATGGAGGCCGGGCTCGACACCGGACCCGTCTGTCTAAGCGAGGCGATCCCCATCGGCCCGGAAGAGACGGCCGCCACGCTGCACGACAGCTTGTCGGCGCTCTCGGCCAAGCTCATTGTTCCAGCGCTCGCCGCCCTCGAAGCGGGCGACCTCGCGTGCGAGACACAGCCAGGGCACGGCGTCGTCTACGCCGACAAGATCGACAAGACCGAAGCCCGCATCGACTGGACGCGCCCGGCCTCGGAGATCGATCGCACTATTCGCGGCCTCTCCCCCTTCCCCGGCGCCTGGACGAAGATCGATGGCGCGCGGGTCAAGCTTCTCGGGTCGCGCGTGGCGGACGGCTCGGGCCCGGCGGGTTCGGCGCTCGACGGCGATCTGCGCATCGCCTGCGGCAAGGGTGCCGTGAGCCTCTCGCGCATTCAGCCGGCTGGCCGTGGGCCTATGGCGGCGGACGAGTATCTGCGCGGGCGTCCCGTCCCAGCCGGCACCCGGATCGGGTAGCGACTACCCTCTTCAAATGCCCCTCGATATCGCCTATATTGGGTTTGCCGGGAGATATCCCGGCTATGGCGATAAACGAGCGTTGCAATAAGCCTATCGGACCCGGGGGCGGTACCCGGCGCCTCCACCCGGCCTCACCCAGGACAGCCGTCCCGGTGCGGCCCGGCGGGGGCGAAATAGGATCGACGAGGGTGTAAAGAGCGTTTCTTTGCTCGGCATGGTACCACCGACATCGGGCCAAACTTGTAGTTGCGAATGACAACTATGCTGAGGGTTATGCCGTCGCTGCGTAAGCGGTGCGGTTAATCCACACTTAAGTCCCGGGGGGTCAGACCTCTGGGCGGGGTTCGGAGGCACCTGGCAACAGAAGCCTCCACTTCCGTTTCCCCAGTTTGGTCTCTCTGTCGTTCGCATACCGGTAGAGCGTCCGTGCGGGCAGGTATCGGTATGTTTCGTTCATGCCTTCATACCCAGCCCCTTGGGATCGGGCGTACGACGTTCTATGTTGGTGGAAAGGCCGCTTCCTCGCGGCCCGCTCCCTATCTGGTACTGGCGACGCGCATGGCCGAAGATCTGATCCGCTACGACGTTTTGGCGCAGGAGGCCTTGCGCGGCGTGGTGCGCCGGATCCTCATCGACGCCGGCAAGGAAGGCCTTCCCGGCGAGCACCATTTCTTCATCGCCTTCGACACGCGTCACCCGGGCGTCCGCATCTCGGACCGGCTGCGCGAGAAGCACCCCGAAGAGATGACGATCGTCCTCCAGCATCAGTTCTGGGACCTCAACGTGACCGAGACGACCTTCGAGGTCGGCCTTTCCTTCGGCAACGTGCCGGAGCGCCTGCTGGTGCCGTTCGAAGCCCTCAAGGGGTTCTTCGACCCGAGCGTTCAGTTCGGGCTACAATTCGAGGTTCAAGGCGCGGAGAAGGTCGAGCTGAAGGCCGTTGATACTGACGCCGAGAGTGGCGAGGCCGCCAACGTGTCGGCATTGCCCGCATTGTCGCAACCTCGCGCGCTCACGACCGCCGAGCCTGCGGAGGACACGGCGGCCGAAGGTGACGAGGGGAGCGACGGTGAAGAAGCCGGGTCCGCCGAGGTCGTCTCGCTCGATGCGTTTCGCAAGAAGAACTAGGGCGATACAGAACTAGGGCCTTGCTCCAGGCCTCGTCGCGTCAGACCGTCGCTGGAGCCTCATCGGTGTCTTCGTCCGGCAGGTGTCGCCCGCTGAGGAATTCCGCTAGGCCGCCGAGGCCCGGGATATTGTCCGCCAGGATCTTCAGCGCGACCATCATCGGCACGGCGATCAACATGCCGACCACGCCCCACATCCAGCCCCAGAACGCGACGCCGACGAAGATCGCCACGGCGTTCATCCGTAACCGCTGGCCGACGACGGCCGGCGTGATGAACTGGCCCTCCAACGTCGTGCAGGCGAGATAGGCGAGCGGGATGAGCACGGCGTAGGACACGTCGTCGAACGTCACGAGCGCGACGAGGCCCGCGAAGGCGACGCCGACGATCGCGCCGACATAGGGTATGAAGTTCATCGCGAACGCGAGCAAACCCCAGACGAGCGGGTTCGGCATTCCCATCCCCCACATGACGACGCCGACAGCAACGCCGAGCCCTGCATTGATGGCCGTGATCGTGAGGAGATAGCGTGAGAGGGTTCGCTCGACCGTGTAGGCGATCTTGATCGCGCGCTTCTTGTCGCGAAACTTCGGGATCACCCGAACCAGTTTTTCGTAGAAGAGATCGCCCGACGCCAGCAGGAAGAACAGGAGGGCGAGGCTGAGGACCACCTTGGCCAGGACCTCGGGCGCGCCATAGGCCGCGCTGGTCAGGAGCCCCGGCTCCTTGACGACGACTTCCTGCACTCGCGGCGTATCACCAGGCGCGACCTCTTCGACCGTTCCGCTCGCCTCGGCGACCTCCTCGCTAGCCGCCATCGCGTCCTCGACCGGCTCACGGAAAGCGGCGAACTTCTCCTCGACATCCGCGACGATACGCGGACCGGACTTGATGAGGTCGGTGACGGGCCCGCTTATCATGAAGGCCGCGCCCGCGATCATCGCGGCGGCGGCGATGACAAGGACGCCGGCCGTCACGCCGGCCGGAATGCCATTGCGTGACGCGAACCGTAGGACGGGACTGAGGACGAGCGCGAGGAAGAAGGCGAGAATGCAGGGGACGATGACGTCCTGCGCGAAGTAGACCGCTCCCATCAAGAGGATGAGGAACGTCCCGATGGTCGCCCAATTCGGCTTCGTCGCGAGCTTATCCGGCGATGCTTCGTCGGCCTCGGGAGCCTGAGGAGCGGCGAGGCCCGCCTCGCTACCGGCTGCCTCTCGAAGAGGCATGGGCGCTGCGGACATGGGCGAAGACCTCGATAGGTTAATGAAGGCGAACGCTAGAGACGGCCCGACCGTTCCCACGCGCGCCTGCCGGCCGGCGCGTTCCGCCACGCTCCCGGCGCCGCCCCCCGGCGACGTTGACAGGTCGGGCGCATAGGCTAGAGCCTCCTTTCGCACCCGACGCCACCCCGCACGAGAGTTTCCATGCCGCAAGACGCCGCCCGCCTCGACGCCCTCCGCACGACGATCACGCAAGCCTTCGAGGATCGCGAACTCCATCTCGGGTGCGACGCAAGGGCCGGTTCGGGACGCCGTGGACGAGACGCTCGACCTTCTCGATTCCGGAACGCTGCGCGTGGCCGCGCCGGGCGCCGACGGCTGGACGGTGAACGAGTGGGCCAAGCAAGCCGTCCTTCTCTCATTCCGCCTCAACGACATGACGACCATCGAGGGCGGCCCTGGCGGCGCGAAATGGTGGGACAAGGTGCCCTCCAAGTTCGAGGGCTGGGGCGACAACCGCTTTCGCGATGCGGGTTTCCGCGCCGTGCCGGGCGCCATCGTGCGACGCTCGGCCCATATCGCGAAGGGCGTCGTGCTGATGCCGTCCTTCGTCAATCTCGGGGCCTACGTGGGCGAAAACAGCATGATCGATACCTGGGCGACGGTCGGGTCGTGCGCCCAGATCGGGCGGAACGTCCACATCTCAGGCGGCACCGGCATTGGCGGCGTTCTGGAGCCGTTGCAGGCCGCGCCCGTCATCATCGAGGACGACTGCTTCATCGGTGCTCGCTCGGAGGTGGCCGAGGGCGTGGTCGTCGGCTCCGGCGCCGTCCTTTCGATGGGTGTCTTCCTCGGCGCCTCGACCAAGATCGTGGACCGCCAGACCGGCGAGGTCCATGTCGGCCGCGTGCCGCCTTATTCCGTCGTCGTGCCCGGCGCCCTTCCCGGCAAGGCCCTGCCCGACGGCTCGCCCGGCCCCAGTCTCGCCTGTGCCGTCATCGTCAAGACGGTGGACGCCCGCACGCGCTCCAAGACGTCGATCAACGAGCTGCTGCGCGATTAGATCGGGCCGACAGACTGGCGGGAACCGTCCTCCATCCCCATCATTAAGTCCTCAGCAGCGAGGACGGCACCGATGAACATTGACTGGAACTACCTCTTCACGAGCACCGAGGGTCGCATCGGGCGTCGGCCCTATTGGATCGGCATCGGGGTTCTCCTCGTCCTCAGCTTCCTGTCCTACGCTCTCTTCGGCGGCGGTCTCGTCGGTATAATCGCGCGGTTCGTGATCACGCTTGTCGGCCTCGCGGTCATGATCAAGCGGTGCCACGACTTCGGCAAGACGGGCTGGCTCGCGCTCATCGCCTTCATCCCGTTCATCGGCACGCTTTGGATCATCGCGCTCGGTTTCATCCCGGGTGAGAGCGGCACGAACACCTATGGCCAGGCCGCCGTCGGCGATGCCGTCGCCACCGGTCCGAGCCGGATGACGGGCGCCAGCGAGGTTCGCACCGATCCGCTCGCCGTCGATCCGGTCCGGCGCGACGAGACGCGGGACCTCTAGCGCCTCCACCTTGAGTTTGCCTGCCGATCCGCACTAGACGGGGGGCATGGATCCCACGGACCCCGTCGCGCATCTTCAGGCGCTCATCCGCTGCCCTTCGGTCACGCCGAACGAGGGCGGCGCACTCGACTACCTGGAGCGCGAGTTGATCGCGCTCGGCTTCGCCGTCGAGCGCCCGACGTTTAGCGACAACCACACGCCCGACGTCGAGAACCTCTTCGCCCGGCTCGGCAACACCGCGCCCGGCCTCCTCTTCGCCGGCCACACCGACGTCGTCCCGACCGGCGACGAAGCTTCTTGGACGCATCCACCCTTCTCTGGCGCAATCGACGACGGCCAGATCTGGGGTCGTGGTGCGGTCGATATGAAGGGCGGCGTCGCCTCGTTTCTTGCCGCCTGCGCCGAGGTGGTCAGCGAAGGCAGCCTAAAGGGCTCCATAGCCTTCGCCATAACGGGAGACGAGGAAGGTCCCGCCATCAACGGCACCGCCAAGCTGATGGCCTGGGCCGATGAGCGCGGCCACCGCTTCGACGCCTGCATCCTCGGCGAGCCGACGAACGCGTCCGAGATGGGCGAGGCCATCAAGGTCGGTCGGCGCGGGTCGTCGTCGGGCACGATCACGGTGCGGGGCACGCAAGGCCACGTCGCCTATCCGCATCTCGCAGACAATCCGGTGCCGCGCCTCGTGCGCCTGCTGACGGCGCTCGACGGCGTCGTCCTCGATGAAGGCACGGAGCGTTTCCAACCTTCCAATCTCGAAATCGTCAGCGTCGATGTGGGCAATCCGGCCGACAACGTCATCCCGGCCGACGCATTCGCACGCTTCAACGTCCGCTTCAACGACGCGCACACGTTGTCCAGCCTCGAAGCCAGCGTCCGCGCCGTGCTGGACGCCGTATCGGAGCCCTATACGCTCGCGATGAAGCCGGGCGGCAGCGAGTCGTTTCTGGCTGACGCGCCCGAGTTCGTGGCGACAGTCGCTGAGGAGGTCGAGCGTGTCACGGGACGGAAGCCGGAGCTTTCGACCGCCGGCGGCACGTCCGATGCACGGTTTATCAAGGACTATTGCCCAGTCTTGGAGTTCGGCGGCGTCGGTCAGACCATGCATCAGATCGACGAACGGGCCCGGCTCGACGACGTGGTCATGCTGCGCGACGTCTATGCCGGCATCTTGCGCCGCGTGCTGCGCGACTAGCGTTTCTCGGGGATACGAGGGGGAAGGAAAGGCATCCGATGAGCCATCCGGCACCACCCCGTCCCGCCTCCGACTTCCTGACCGAAGCCACGGAGAGCCTTCGCGGCGCCGGCGCGCTCCTCGTCGGCCGGGCCGACGGCATGCGCCGCTTCGATCTGACGATTACCGGTTTCTGGCACTCCTTCGGCGCGATCCTCGCGATCCTGCCCGTCTTCGTCGCCTATCTCGCGGCCGAGCATGCGGTGTCCGACGCGGCCGGCAATCCCGATGTCGTCCCCGGCGCTTTGCGCTGGCTCGGCCTCGCCGTCGACTGGGTCGACATGCCGCTCGCCATGCTCGGGCTGGCGCTGTTGCTCGGTCTCGGCCGGACCTACGTGCCGTTCATCGTCGCCTACAACTGGGGCAGCGTCATCGCCTACGCGCTCCTCTGCGCACCGATGCTGCTCCTCGGTCTGGAGCTGATATCGGCCGATCTGGCGGCCTTCGCGACGCTCGTCCTCCTCGGCATCGTGATGCGCTATCGCTGGTTCATCGCACGCGTCGCATTGGAGGTCGGGCGCCTCACCGCCTTTGGGATCGCCCTCTTCGACCTCGTCCTCAGTCTCGTCCTCATCGGGATGATCGAGCGGCTCATCCTCTAGCGCCGTCGTAGCGGACCTCAGTCAGATAAAGGCCGGCCGGGGGTGCCAGCGCGCCGCAGCGCGCCCGATCTCGTGCTTGCAGCGCGCTCGAAACGTCGTCCGGCGTCCAGCGCCCCTCCCCGACGAGCTTCAGCGTCCCGGCGATGGAGCGGATCTGGTTGTGGAGAAAAGAGCGCGCCCGCGCTTCGATGAGGACGTGATCCCCATCGCGCCGAACGATCAACGTATCGAGCGTCTTGACCGGTGATTTGGCCTGACAGGCGACAGCGCGGAAGGTCGTGAAGTCATGCTGCCCCAGAAGGCGTTCCGCCCCTCGGTGCATCGCGTCCGCATCGAGGTCGCGGGCGATCCACCAGACGCGATCATGCTCCAATGCCGGCCCGGCCCGGCGGTTGAGGATGCGATAGCGGTAGGCCCTATGCGTCGCGTCGAAGCGCGCGTGAAAGTCGTCCGCCACGGCCTCGATCCGCAGGACCGAGATAGGGTGCGGCCTCAGATGCGCGTTGAGCGCCCCCGCCAACCGCTCCGGCGCCCATACGGCGTCCATGTCGCAATGCGCGACCTGCCCCGTCGCGTGAACGCCCGCATCCGTACGCCCCGCGCCCTGAACACGCGTCGGCCCGTTGCCGCACGCCTCCGTCGCCACCTCCAGCGCGCCTTGCACGGACGCGCCCTCGCGCTGGCGCTGCCATCCGACGAAGGGCGTGCCGTCATACTCGATGGTCAGCTTGTAGCGGGGCATTCGCGGTTCTCGGCTCGCTCTCGCTGTGGACGGTCCTGGCCGTGGGTCGACTCAGGGTGCGGGAGAGCCTTATCTGCATCCGCCGCCCCCGGGCGCAACCGTTCGATGTCTCGACCCGCCGGATTGTCGCATGCGTCAGTATCACGAACTTCTTGAGCGCATCCTCGACGAGGGCGTTCGACAGGACGACCGGACGGGCGTTGGTACGGTGTCGGTCTTCGGCCACCAGTCGCGCTATCGGCTGGCAGACGGGTTCCCCCTCGTGACGACCAAGAAGGTCTTCACGCGCGGCATCGTCGAGGAACTGCTGTGGTTCCTGCGCGGCTCGACGGACGCGCGCGAGTTGCAAGCGAAGAAGGTACGCATCTGGGACGAATGGGCCGGCGAGGACGGTGATCTCGGCCCCATCTATGGCAAGCAATGGCGTGGCTGGGGAGCGGCCGACGGCACGGCCATCGACCAGATCGCCCGCGTGCGCGACGAGATCCGCCGCAACCCGTCCTCGCGCCGCCTTATCGTCAACGCCTGGAACGTGGGTGAGCTCGATCGGATGGCACTGCCGCCCTGTCATCTCCTCTTCCAGTTCTCGGTTGCCCCGGGGCGGGATGGGGGGCGCGGCCGATTGTCGTGCCAGCTCTACCAACGCTCCGGGGACGCCTTTCTCGGTGTTCCCTTCAACATCGCGTCATACGCTCTCCTCACGCACATGATGGCGCAGGTCTGCGATCTCGACGTCGGCGATTTCATCCACACGCTCGGCGACGCGCATCTCTACACCAACCATCTCGACCAGGCGCGCCTGCAACTCACCCGCGAGCCACGCCCCCTCCCCCGCCTCGCTCTCAACCCCGAGGTCCGCGATATCGATGCGTTCACGATCAAAGACATCGTGATCGAGGGCTACGACCCCCACCCCGCGATCAAGGGTGAGGTCGCGGTATGACCGAACTCATGATCGTGGTCGCTGCGGCGGAGAACGGCGTCATCGGCGCCGACGACGCTATGCCCTGGCGCCAGCCGACCGACATGGCCCGCTTTCGCCGCCTGACGATGGGCAAGCCCGTCGTCATGGGACGCCACACGTTTGCCTCGATCGGCAAGCCGCTGCCAGGCCGGACCTCGATCGTCGTTTCGCGCGGCGGATGGACGCCGCCGGAGGGCGTCTACCTCACGCGCACGCTCGACGCCGCACTCGATCTCGCGAAGTCGCTCGCGCGGCGGGACGGGCTCGATGAAGCTTGCGTGATTGGCGGCGCGCAGATCTATACGCAGTCGCTACCGGACGTGGACACCGTCCATCTGACGCGCATTCACGCCGAGATCGACGGCGACGCGACCTTCCCGGATCTTGGCGACGACTGGTCCGAGACCGAGCGGACGGCCGTCGATGCCAGCGAGCGGGACGATCACGCGATGAGCTTTCTCACCTACCGCCGTGCCGACCGGAGCGCCTGATCGGCACCGCACCGACCCGACCGACCGCGCGACCATTCGGCACCCGCGCGTTGAAAGCGAGTGCATCGGTTCTTATAAACACTTGCAATGGGCGGCTCCGCGTCGGAAGGGTCACCCACGAGATCACGTGACCGCCACGGCGCCCTGCGCCGTCGGCGGACCTCAAGCGACAAGGATGTGCGAATGCCCTGGAACGACCAGAGCGGTGGCGGCTGGAAGGGCGGCGGTAACGGAAATGGCGGCGGGGGCCCCTGGGGCCAACCGCCCCAGCCCCCGCGCGGCAATGGCGGCGGAGGCGGCGGTTTCGGCGGTGGCCAGCAGCCGCCGAACCTCGAAGACTTGCTTCGTCGGAGCCAGGATCGCCTGCGCACCTCCATCCCGGGCGGATCGCTCGGGCCGAAGAGCATCGCGCTCGGCCTCGTCGTACTCGCGCTCATCTGGCTCGCGACCGGCATCTACCGCGTTCAGGAAGGTTTCCAGGGCGTCGAGCTGACCTTCGGCGACTATACGTCCGCGACCGGCGCGGGCCTGGCCTATCACTGGCCGGCCCCGATCGGTGAGGTCGAGACGGTCAATGTCGAGGGCATTCGCCGCATCGACGTCGGTCTGCGCGAGGGCGCCGGTCGCAATGGCGAGCGCGACGTCCCCGAAGAGAGCCTGATGCTGACGGGCGACGAGAACATCGTCGACATCGAGTTCACCGTGCTCTGGAAGATCCAGCGCGATGGCGATGGCGCGTCCAAATATCTCTTCAATATCGCCGAGCCCGACTCGACAGTCCGCGCCGTGGCCGAAAGCGCCATGCGCGAGGTGATCGGCGAATCGACCCTCCAGCCCATCCTGACCGAGAATCGCGGTCCGATCGAGGAATCGGTGCAGGCGCTCATTCAGGAGACTCTGAACTCCTACAATGCCGGCATCGAGATCACGCAGGTCCAGTTGCAGGATGTCGGCCCGCCGACGGAGGTCGTCGACGCCTTCCGCGACGTACAGGCCGCCGTGCAGGACCAGGAGCGCGTGCAGGACGAAGCCCGCGCCATCGCCAACCGGATCGTTCCCGAAGCCCGCGGTGAGGCCGCCCGCCTCCTCCAGGCCGCCGAGGCCTATCGCGAACAGACGGTGGCGGAAGCCTCCGGTCAGGCCGACCGTTTCCTTTCGATCTACGAGGAGTACCGGCTCGCACCGCAGGTGACGCGTCAGCGTCTCTTCCTCGAGACTATGGAGCGCGTCTTCGCCGACATGGACAAGACGATCATCGACAACGACATCGGCGGTACGGGCGTCGTCCCCTACCTCCCGCTCGATCAGGTGCAGCGCAATCGCGCCGACACCCAATAAGGACGCCATATAATGGGCAATCTCGGAACTCGCGCCATCGCGACGATCATCGCCGTCATCGTGCTGCTCGTCGTCCTGGTGTCGAGCCTCTTCACCGTCTCGGAAACCGACCAAGCGCTGGTCCTGCGCTTCGGCCAGATCCAGGGCGATGCGCGTGACGAGGAAGGGCTGCACTTCAAGGTGCCCTTCATCGACAACGTCGTCTATCTCGACAAGCGTATCCTGCCGCTGGATCTGCCGCCGCAGGAGGTCATCGCGGCCGGTCAAGAACGGCTCGTCGTCGATGCCTTCGCACGCTATCGCATCGTCAATCCGGTCCAGTTCTATCAGGCCGTCGGTACCGAGGAGGTCGCGGCGTCTCGCCTTGGCACCATCCTCAACTCGGCCGTGCGCCGCGTCGTCGGCGGCTCGTCCTTCGAGGACATCGTCCGCGATGACCGCGATGCGCTGATGACGTTGATCGAGCAGCAGGTGACACCCGAGGCGAGCGCCCGCTTCGGCCTCGAAGTCATCGACGTGCGCCTTCGCCGCGCCGACCTGCCACAGCAGAACTCGCAGCGCGTCTTCGATCGTATGCGCGCCCAGCGCGATCAGGAGGCGACGCAGATCCGCGCCCGGGGCGACGAGGCGGCCCGCCGCATCCGCGCCAATTCGGAGCGTGAGGCCACGGTCATCGTCGCCGACGCGGAGCGCGATTCGCAGCGCATTCGCGGCGAAGGCGATGCCACCCGAAACTCGATCTTCGCCCAGGCCTTCAGCCAGGATCCGGACTTCTTCGCCTTCTACCGCTCGATGCAGGCCTATGAGAACGCGCTCGGCGGTCAGGGCACCCGCATGGTCCTCTCTCCCGACAGCGACTTCTTCCGCTACTTCAACGACCTGAGTGGCGGTACGCTGGTCAGCAATCAGGGGCTGCAGCCGGCTGCCGTCACGGTTCCCGATCCGGCGCCTGTCCCGGCGGCGGATGCTGAGCCCACCACCGTCTCCCCCGATGCGAGTGCGGCGGACGGGACCGCGGCTCCGGTAATCGAACCTGTCGACGGCACTGCCGAAACGCCGGCAGCGGTTCAGGAGCCGGTCGTCGAAGAGCCTGTCGTCGAGGATGCGCCGCTCGTAGACGAGGGTCCAAGAGAGCTCGACAGCACGGAGACGATCGAAATCCCGCTCGCTCCTCTCGAGGCCGAAACGCCGGTAGTGCAGTAGCGCCGGTAGAGCCCGCTTCGGGACCGGTCCGTGACCGATTTCATCGCCGCTCTGGGGCTGGCTCTCGTTCTCGAGGGCATAGTCTACGCACTCTTTCCCGCTCAGATGCGCGCCCTCATGGAGCGCGCCTTCGCGGCGGGAGAAGCGATGATGCGCCAGAGCGGGTTGGCGCTGGCCGTCATCGGTCTCGTCATCGTCTGGCTCGCGCGAGGGTAGTTCAGCGCGCATTGGTCACGGCCCGATGCGGCCGCGTTACCGGATCGTCACTGGCACGCGGCCAGATGGTCGTGCAACAGTTCAAGCATGACACTGCCGAAGGGCTGCGCCTTGCCGCCTTTCTAGAGACCGACGCACGGAGCCGATGAATGACGCGAGCCCGCCGCCAAGCCGCTACCGCTCCCCTTTACGTTCCGCTCACGCTAAGGCGCACGGTCTTCGGGTTGGCTGGGGCCGTCCTCATCGCGGCGGTCGGATGGGTGACATCCGCCGGTGCGGCGTCCCGTGGACCGGAGGCGGTGACCGACATCGCGGAGCAATCGCTCGACGCCGTCGTCAACATCTCCACCACGCAGGCCGTCGCGCGCCGTGGGCGCGAGCGGCCCCGTGTGCAGGTGCCCGAAGGCTCCCCCTTCGAGGATCTCTTCGAAGACTTCTTCGATGGTGAGAACGATGCACCGCAGAGCCGGAACGTCAATTCGCTCGGCTCCGGCTTCGTCATCGATCCGACCGGCATCGTGATCACCAACAACCACGTCATCGCCGACGCCGATACGATCATCGTGAACTTCACCGACGGTTCCGAACTCGAGGCGACCGTGCTCGGCGTCGACGCGAAGACCGACCTCGCCGTCCTCAAGGTCGAGCCGGAAGGCGCCCTCGCTCACGTCGACTTCGGCGATTCGGACAATTTGCGGATCGGCGAATGGGTGCTGGCGATCGGCAATCCGTTCGGCCTTGGCGGAACCGTCACGGCCGGCATCATCTCGGCCACCAACCGCGATATCAACGCGGGTCCCTACGACGATTTCATCCAGACCGACGCGTCGATCAACCGGGGGAACTCGGGCGGTCCGCTCTTCGACATGGACGGCCGCGTGATCGGCATCAACACGGCTATCATCTCGCCCTTCGGCGGCTCGGTCGGCATCGGATTTGCGGTGCCGGCGGCGGTGGCGGTGCCCGTCATCGCGCAGTTGCGCGAGTTCGGCGAGACCCGGCGCGGCTGGCTTGGCGTCCGCATCCAGTCGGTTTCCGACGAGATCGCCGAATCGCTCGGTATGGAGCGGGCCATGGGCGCGCTCATCGCGGGCGTGACGCCGGAAGGACCTGCCGAAGCGGCTGGTTTGCAGGCGGGTGACGTGGTGCTGGAATTCGACGGAAAGCGCGTCAACGAGATGCGCGAACTCCCCCGCATCGTCGCCGACACACCGGCCGAAGCGACCGTCGATGTCCTCGTCCTGCGAGACGGAGAGGAGACCACGATTGCGGTCGCCGTCGGACTACTCGAAGAGGACGGTGGCCGCGCCGACGACGCCGACGACGCCCCCATTGCCGAGGGTAGCGTCGTTCTCGGCCTGACGTTGGCGGACATCGATGATGACACGCGCGAAGAATACGGGCTCGACGATGATCTCGCCGGCGTCGTCATCACCGCCGTCGACCCTGACAGCAACGGAGCCGAAAAGGGCCTCGTAGCCGGCGATGTCGTAACCGAGGTCAGCCAGGAGCCCGTCAGCACGCCTCAGGAATTCGCCGACCGGGTCGAGGCGCTGCGTGCCGACGACCGACGCAGCGCACTCCTCCTCGTTTCCGGCAATGGCGGCGACATGCGCTTCGTGGCCCTTCGCCTCGACTAGCCAGCGCCAGACGCCGCACCTTCTCGCAGCGTCGCGCGCATGGGCGAGGCGGGGTAGACGCCGAGAATGTTGAGTTCGGCGGAGAAGAAGCCGAGCTCTTCCAGCGCCTGCGCGAGCGGCTCATCGTCCGGGTGGCCATCCACCTCGGCGTAGAACTGCGACGCGAAGAAGCGCCCACCCGTCTGATAGCTCTCCAGTTTCGTCATGTTGACGCCATTGGTCGCAAAACCGCCCAGCCCCTTGTAGAGCGCGGCCGGGATGTTGCGCACGCGGAAGAGGAAACTGGTGACGACCTCGCCGCCCGCCACCGGGCGGTCCGCCGTCGTGGAGAGGACGACGAACCGTGTAGCGTTGTGCGACTCGTCCTCAAGATTCTCCGCAAGCACATCGAGCTTGTAGATGTCGGCTGCCAGCGGGGGCGCGATAGCCGCTGCCGTGCGGTCTCCGCGTTCGGCCACCTGCCGCGCCGAGCCGGCCGTATCGGCGCCCACGATGCGGGCAAGGCCGAGCTTGCGGATCGACCCTCGGCACTGGTCGAGCGCCTGCACATGGCTTTGAACAGTCCGCAACTCGTCGAGCGCCACGCCCGGCAGCGCCATCAGCGTATGGCGAATGCGGAGGAAATGCTCGGCGACGATATGAAGGCCGGACGAGGGTAGAAGCTGGTGGATGTCGGCGACGCGGCCCGCGAGCGAGTTCTCGATCGGAATCATCGCCAGGTCGGCCTCACCATCGACGACGGCCGCGAACGCATCCTCGAAGGTCGGGCAAGGGAGCGACGTCATATCCGGGTAGGCCTCGAGGCAGGCCGTATGGGAGTTCGCGCCGAGCTCTCCCTGGAAGGAAATCGCGTTCGTAGTCATGCTGGCTCCAGAATGGCGCGGGCCTTGGCGAGGTCCTGCGGTGTATCGACGCCGAGGGGCGAGGCCGAAACGATGGTCGCGTCTATCCGCAGGCCCGCTTCCAAGGCACGCAATTGCTCCAACCGCTCGCGCTTTTCCAGCGTAGAGGGCGGCAGGCCGACGAAGCGCTGGAGCGCCGCCCGGCGATAGGCGTAGATGCCGACGTGGTGGTAGAGCGGGCCGTCGCCATAGGGCGCCGTAGCCCGCGTGAAATAGAGGGCACGAAGGCGAGCTGGATCGTTCGCGACCGGCGTTCCGACGATCTTCACGACGTTCGGGTTCGTCGCCTCGCTGGCCTCCGCGATCGCGACGCCAAGTGTCGCGATGTCGACGGCCGGATCCGCCAGTGGGGCGAGGCAGGCGCTGGGAAGCCCAGGCTCCAGCGTCGGCAGGTCGCCTTGGAGGTTGAGGATGGTGCCGAACCGACCGTCAGGATCGAGCGCGCTCGCCGCCTCCCAGATCCGGTCGGACCCGCTCGGATGATCGGCTCGCGTCATCACCGCTTCGGCGCCCGCCGCCTCGCAGGCGCGCAAGACGTCCGCGTCATCGGTCGCGACGACCACCCGCCGAAGCCCCGCCTCGATGGCCCGCTCCCAAACATGAACGATCATCGGGCGCCCCGCGATCGGTGCAAGCGGCTTGCCAGGCAACCGGTTCGCCGCCATTCGGGCGGGAATGAGCGTGAGGACGTCGTCCATGTCTGACCTCATCCTCGACGCTTGAAGGGGCCGTCGCAAAGGCCCGGACCGTGCCAATCGTGTCACCCCTCGTCGATCAGGCGCCGAGGTACCGTGGGCGAAAATGCCGCCTGCGACCTTCGACACATGCAATAGAGATGCGCAAAACGCTCTATACGTGTTGCGTGACGGGCGGCAAGGGCAGTAGTGTCCGCGCCGACCGGAACCGCTCGTCGTGGTCGAGTCCCAGAGGGACATTCGGCCCCGTCAGGCGGTTCGCGTTCATACGGACAGATTGACGGACGATCGGGCACGGCTTCCATGGACTCCTTTGAGTTTAACAAGGTTTTGGGTGCGCTTCTGGGCGCTTTGACACTGTTCGTCGGCGTCCTCGTCTTCTCCGACATTCTCTTCGAGGATCATCCGCCGGAGACGCCTGGCTTTATCGTCGAAGTCCCCGAGGAGGGCGTCGTCGAAGAGGTCGCGTTCGTCACGCCGCTTCCGGTGCTGTTGGCCTCGGCTTCCATCGCGGACGGCGAGAGCTTCGTGCGGGCCTGCGCGTCGTGCCACAACTTCGGCGAGGGCGAGCCCAACAAGGTCGGTCCGGCGCTCTACGGCGTCCACGATCGTCAGATCGCCGCGCTCCCTGACTTCGGATATTCCGACGCTTTGACGGCGAAGGCTGGCGAGCCCTGGAACTTCGAGAACATGGACGGGTTCCTCGAGAACCCGCGCGGTTGGGCCCCCGGTACGACCATGGGCTATGCCGGTATCCGCCGCGAGACCGACCGCGCCAACGTGCTGGCCTACCTGAACTCCCTGTCCGCGAGCCCGGAGACGCTGCCGACCGAGGAGGAGGCCGCCGTCATCCTCGCCGAGGCGCAGGCTGCCTTCGAGGCGGCCCAATCCGGCGATGGCGTGGAGCTGGACGAGGCCGTCGAGACCGAAGCGGGCCTGGCCGACGATTCCGCCGAGGTGAAGATCGAGGGCGGCGCGGCGGAGACGCCGACGCCAGCCAGCGAGATCAACCCCGTCGTCACGGGCGAGGATATCGCGATCGAGGCGAACGAGGGCGTCCTGACGGGCGACGAGACCGAGATCGCGCCCGAAGCTCCGATCATCGACAGCACCTCGCAGGACGGCGCGGCCGTCGATGTCGAGATCGACCAGACGGCCGACCCGGTCGCCGTTCCCGCCCAAGCGACGACGCCCGCCATACCGAACGCGGCGCAGCCCGGCACGCTGGCCAATCCCGCAGACGCCGTCGAGCGCTCCGGCGCGGAGGGCTTTTCACCCGCCGCAGCGCAGCCTGGCCCCTCGCCCGGCGTAGAGGTCGAGGACTTGAGCGGCGCGGCGACGCCGGACGCGGGTGGTCAGCCGGCCGTCGTCGAGGAGACGGTCGAGGCCGTATCGGGCGCCGACGCGACGACACCGGCCGTGACCGAGGCGCCCGCGGCGAACGTGACGATCGAGAGCGCGGCGCCGAACGTCACCGTCACGACGCAGGAGCCCAAGGTCATCATCGTACCCATTACCCCCACCGAGTAGGGCGAGACGAAGCGGGGCGTTCGTTGTGGTGATCGGCGGGGTGCCTGCGAGCGGCGGCCCGCCCCATCAGATCTGCAAGCGGCGTCCTGCCGCATGGGAGATGACCAAGGTTTCATTCTCCAAGGCCGTCCTGCCCTTTCCTCGACGACACAAATGCTCATAGTTATCGGCACGATAGTCCTGCGGCGCCCGGTTCGGTTGTCACCGCAGGCTCTTGAGCGACGTTCCTAACTCAAGGATGTGCCATCGATGCCGCGTATGCCGATCCGTTTGACGACCTCCGCCCTGGCTCTGCTGGGCGCGCTCGCGATAGCCGTGCCGGCATTCGCCGCGGAGGATTGGCAGCACGCGACGGCCTTGTCCGGCGAGCCGAAATACCCGGCCGACTTCCCTCATTTCGACTACGTGAACCCCGATGCGCCGAAGGGCGGAGAGGCGCGCCTCTCGAGCACCGGCACCTTCGACAACCTCAACTTCGTGCCTCGGCGCGGCGATCTGGCCGATGGGCTTGGCCTCATCTACGACACGCTGATGACCTCGGCGCTCGACGAGGTTTCGATCTCGGCCGAATACGGTCTGATCGCGGAAGCCGTGCGGTTCCCCGATGATTTCTCGTCGGTGACCTATCGCTTGCGCGAGGAGGCACGATGGCACGATGGCGAGCCGATCACGCCGGAGGATGTCGTCTGGTCGTTCGAGGTGCTGACGGAACACAATCCCGGCCAGGCCTTCTACTATCGCCATGTCGAGACGGCCGAGGTGTCGGGGCCCAACGAGGTGACCTTCACGTTCGACGAGGCAGGCAACCGCGAACTGCCCAAGATCGTCGGCCAGCTCATCGTATTGCCCAAGCACTACTGGACGGCCGAGGGCCGCGACGTGACGGCCTCGACACTCGACGCCCCGCTAGGCTCCGGTGCCTACCGCGTCGCGCGCGTCGTCCCCGGCCGCACGATCACCTATGAGCGTGTCGAGGACTATTGGGCCGCCGATCTGCCGGTGAACGTCGGCTCGAACAACTTCGACACCATCCGCTACGAATACTTCCGCGATGCGGACGTCGCGCGTGAGGCTTTCAAGGCCGACGCCTACGACTGGTACGACGAGCTATCGGCCAATCGCTGGGCCACCCAGTGGGACATTCCGCAGATCGAGAAGGGCGTCATCAAGAAGTTCGAGTTCGAGGATGTCGGCTCGGGGCGGATGCAGGGCTATGTCTTCAACCTGCGCAATCCGAAGTTCCAAGACCCGCGCGTACGCCGCGCCATCCACCTGGCCTACGACTTCGAGTCGGCCAACAAGCGTATCTCGTTCGGGTTGAACGAGCGGATCCGCTCCTATTTCGCCGGGACTGAGCTCGCCTCCGATGGCCTGCCCGAGGGCGAGGAGTTGGAAATCCTGGAGACCGTGCGAACCGAGGTTGGCGGCGAGGGTATTCCGGACTCCGTCTTCACGACGCCCTACGAGCCGTCCGTCGGCGGCGACTCTCGCGCCGTTCGCGCGAACCTGCGTGAGGCGAGCCAGCTTCTGGAAGAGGCGGGCTACGTCATCCGCGATGGCGTCCGCGTGAACGCCGAGACCGGCGAGCCACTGACCGTGGAATTTCTCCTTCAGTCGGCCGGCGGCGCAGCGCGCGGTCCCCTGGCCTACAAGCAGGATCTCGACCGCCTCGGCATCGACGTTTCGATCCGGCAGGTCGATACGGCGCAGTACATTCGCCGCGCGCAGGACCGCGATTTCGAGATGGCGATCTTCGTCTGGGGCCAGAGCCTGTCGCCGGGCAACGAGCAGAACGAGTATTGGGGGAGCGAGGCCGCCGACCGCAGCGCGTCGCGCAACTATGGCGGCATCAAGAACCCGGCCATCGACGCGCTGATCCAGCGCATCGTCTTCGCCGACGATCGCGATACGCTGGTCGCGGCCACGAAGGCGATGGACCGGGTCCTCTTGCATAACGAGTACGTCGTTCCGCAATTCCGCTCTCCGGTCGATCGTATTCTGCATTGGGACCGGTTCGACCATCCCGAGCCGCTACCCGCCTATACGCCCGGCTTCCCGACCATCTGGTGGTATGATGAAGAGGCCGCTGCCCTCACCGAGGCGGCGAAATGAGAGCGCTCTACGCAACCATCCTCGCCGGGATGCTCGCCCTCTCGGCACCGGCCATCGCCGAGCCAAGCCATGCGCTTTCGCTCTTCGGCGACGTGAAATATGGGCCGGACTTCGAGCACTTCGACTATGTGAACCCCGACGCCCCCAAGGGCGGCCGCATCGCCCTTGCGCCCTGGGTGACGGGCTTCAATCAGAACTTCAACACGTTCAACACGCTGAACGGCTTCGTGCTGCGCGGCGACGCCCCGCCGATGATCGACCTGACGTTCGCGACGCTCATGGTCGCCGCGGCGGACGAGCCGGCAACGCTCTACGGCTATGTCGCCGAGACGGTCGACGTGGCAGAGGACGGAGACAGCGCCATCTTCGCGCTCCGCCCCGAGGCCGTCTTCCACGACGGGTCTCCTTTGACGGCCGAGGATGTCGCGTTCTCCCTCGACATCCTGAAGACCGAAGGTCACCCCGTTCTTCGCGGTCTGCTGGCACAAGTGGAGAGGGTCGAGGCGCGGGCGCCGCAGGAATTCGTCGTTACGTTCACCGGCAATCAGTCGAAGGATCTCGTCCAGTCCGTCGCGGCGCTGCCGATATTTTCCAAGGCCTATTTCGAGGCGCGCGAGTTCGACGCCTCCACGCTGACCCCGCCGCTCGGCTCGGGGCTCTATAGGGTCGGCGAGCTCGCGCAAGGGCGCTTCATCGAATACGACCGGGTTGCCGACCATTGGGCTACCGATTTGCCCGTCCAAAAGGGCCGCTGGAACTTCGATACCATCCGTCTCGAATTCTACCGCGACCGAAACGTGCGCTTCGAGGGCTTCAAGGCCGGAGAGCAGCGCGTCAACGAAGAGTTCACCTCGCGCCAGTGGGCGACGGGCTATGATTTTCCGGCCGTGAAGGACGGACGGGTCATCCGCATGGTCCTGCCCGACGAGAGCCCCGCCGGCGGCCAGGGCTGGTTCATGAACACCCGCCGCGAAAAGTTCTCCGACCCTCGTGTCCGGGAGGCCATCGGCCTGGCCTTCGACTTCGAGTGGACGAACAAGAACCTCTTCTACGGCCTCTACGAGCGCAATCACTCCTACTTCCAGAGCTCTGACATGATGGCGTTCGGCGCGCCCTCCGAGGAGGAGTTGGCACTGCTGGAGCCCTACCGTGACCAACTGCCCGACGAAGTGTTCGGCGCGCCTTACGTGCCTCCTGTCTCCAACGGCTCGGGCGCCGATCGCAGCATCCTGCGCCAGGCGACGCGGCTACTCGACGACGCCGGCTATAGGGTTGTGGATGGGGTCCGCCGCACGCCCGATGGCGAGCCCTTCACGATCGAGTTTCTGGACCGATCCGGCTCCACCTTCGACCGGATCATCAATCCTATCATCAGGAACCTCGAGACGTTGGGCATCGATGCGACCCTGCGACAGGTCGATGCCGCGCAGTACCAAGCGCTGACCAACGATTACGATTACGATGTCGTCAGCAGCCGCCTCGCCTTCGGCGTCACGCTGCCGGAAAGCTTCCGGCGCGTACTGGGCTCGGAGGGTGCGAATGCACCCGGCAACCGCAATTTCGCGGGCGTGCGCGACCCCGTCATCGACGCGCTGATCGATGTCGCGCTCGAAGCTGAGACGCTGGCCGAGCAGCAAGTGGCCGCGCGGGCCATCGACCGCGTCCACCGCGCGGGGCGGTACTGGATACCGCAATGGTACAAGCCCTCGCACTTCATCGCCCTGTGGGATGAGTTCGAGCGTCCGCCGAATGCGCCCCCCTTCGCATTGACCGGCGCCTTGGGCGTCGCGATCTCGACCTGGTGGTATGACGAAGGCGGCATGGACAATCTGCCCGAAGTGGTCTTCGGTCCCGACGAGCAGCCGGGCGACGCCGCAGCTGCGGACGGGAACTGATACGTGGGCGCCTACATACTCCGACGCCTGCTGTTGATGATCCCGACCGTGCTCGGGATCATGCTCATCAGCTTTGCCATCGTGCAGTTCGCACCGGGTGGCCCGATCGAGCGCATCATCGCGCAGGTGCAGGGTACCGATGTCGATGCGACCGCGCGCATAGGCGGCGGAGGCGGCGGCGATACGCAGTCCGACCCCGGCGGCGGCGAGGGTGGCTCGTCCTATAGAGGCGCCCAGGGGCTCGACCCCGAATTCATCGCCGAGTTGGAGCGCCAGTTCGGCTTCGACAAGCCGGCCTATGAGCGCTTCGCCCTCATGCTCGGCAACTACCTGACCTTCGATTTCGGCGAGAGCTACTTCCGGGACATCTCGGTCATCGATCTCATCGTCGAGAAGATGCCGGTGTCGATCTCGCTCGGGCTCTGGATGACGATCCTCAGCTACGGCATCTCCATACCCCTCGGCATCGCCAAGGCGGTGCGTGACGGCTCGCGCTTCGACGTTTGGACGTCCGCCGTCGTCATCGTCGGCTACGCGATCCCGGGCTTCCTCTTCGCGATCCTTCTCATCGTCCTCTTCGCCGGCGGCTCCTTCTGGGACATCTTCCCCTTGCGCGGCCTAACGTCCGACAACTGGGACAGCCTCAACTGGTTCGAAAAGGCGCTCGACTACGCGTGGCATCTCGCCCTGCCGATCACCGCCATGGCCATCGGGGCCTTCGCTACGACGACGCTGCTGACCAAGAACTCGTTCCTCGACGAGATCCGCAAACAATACGTCCTCACCGCCCGCTCCAAGGGTCTGACCGAGCGGCAGGTCCTCTACGGCCACGTCTTCCGGAACGCGATGCTCATCATCATCGCCGGGTTCCCGGGCGCGTTCATCTCGGCCTTCTTCGCCGGCTCGCTCCTCATCGAGACGATCTTCTCGCTCGACGGGCTGGGGCTTCTCGGCTTCGAGAGCATCGTCAACCGGGACTATCCGGTCGTCTTCGCCACGCTCTACATCTTCTCGCTGCTCGGCCTCGTCGTGAATCTCATATCCGACCTCACCTATACCTGGATCGATCCCCGCATCGATTTCGAGTCGAGGCAGGTCTGATGGATCAGCGCGTGAACGACGACATCATCCGCGAAGGCTTGGGCCGCGATGCCGCGCCCCTCGACACGCAAACGCCGCTCCCCGGTCAGATCGAGCCGCCGGCAAAGCGCGAGCGCTTCACCCTCTCGCCGATCAACCGGCGCCGCTGGGACAGCTTTCGGGCGAACGGGCGCGGCTACTGGTCGCTCTGGCTCTTCCTCATCCTCTTCTTCGTCACGCTCGGTGCGGAGTTCATTGCCAACGACAAGCCCCTCGTCGCGCGCTTCGACGGCAATCTCTACTTCCCCGTCTTCGTCTCCTATGCGGAGACCGAGTTCGGCGGCGACTTCGAGACGGAGGCAGAGTACCGCGACCCCTTCGTGCAGGAGTTGATCGAGGAGAACGGCTGGATGCTCTGGCCGCCGATCCGCTATTCCTACGACACCATCAACGCCGACCTGCCGACCCCCGCCCCGTCCGCGCCTTACTGGCTGCTCGACGAGGGCGTGGTCTGCATCGCCTATATGGAAGGCGCCGACGATCCGAACTGCGTGCTCGGCAACAAGAACTGGCTCGGCACGGACGATCAGGGCCGCGACGTCGCCGCCCGTCTCATCTACGGCTTCCGCATCTCCGTCCTCTTCGGGCTGATCCTCACCATCCTCTCCTCAGTCGTCGGCGTCGCGGCGGGCGCGGTGCAGGGCTATTTCGGCGGCTGGGTCGATCTCGTCTTCCAGCGCTTCATCGAGGTCTGGACGTCCATCCCGACGCTCTACCTCCTCATCATCGTCGCCGCCGTCATCGAGCCCACGTTCTGGATATTGCTCGGCATCCTCTTGCTCTTCTCGTGGGTGGCGCTCGTCGGCGTCGTGCGGGCCGAGTTCCTGAGAGGCCGCAATTTCGAATACGTCCGCGCCGCCCGCGCGCTTGGGCTCACCGACCGCCAGATCATGTGGAAGCACATCCTGCCCAACGCCATGGTCGCAACCCTCACCTTCATGCCCTTCATCCTCAACGGCTCGATCACGACGCTGACCAGCCTCGACTTCCTCGGCTTCGGCCTGCCCCCGGGCTCTCCCTCGCTGGGCGAATTGCTCGCGCAGGGCAAGTCGAACCTCCAGGCTCCCTGGCTCGGGCTGACCGGCTTCTTCGTCATCGCCATCATGCTGAGCCTTCTCATCTTCGTCGGCGAAGCCGTCCGCGATGCGTTCGACCCGAGGAAGACGTTCACATGAGTCTCTTGGACGTGAAGAACCTCGCCGTCGGCTTCCGCCAGGCCGGCGAGGAGACGATCGCCGTCAAGGGCATCGATTTCCATATCGACAAGGGCGAGACGCTGGCGCTCGTCGGTGAGTCCGGGTCGGGCAAGTCCGTGTCGGCTCTCTCGATCCTCAAGCTTCTGCCCTACCCGTCCGCCTTCCACCCCTCGGGTGAGGTGCGCTTCGAGGGCCAGGACCTCATCGCCCTCGATGAGAAGGCGATGCGCAAGGTGCGCGGCAACAAGATCTCGATCATCTTCCAAGAGCCGATGACTTCGCTCAACCCGCTTCATACGATCGAGCGGCAGATCGGCGAAGTGCTGGACATCCATCGGGGGCTGTCGAAATCGGCCGCGCGCGAGCGCACGCTCGAACTCCTCCACGCCGTCGGCATTCGCGAGCCTGAAAAGCGGCTTGGGTCCTACCCGCATCAGCTGTCGGGCGGGCAAAGGCAGCGTGTGATGATCGCGCTCGCGCTCGCCAACGAACCCGATCTCCTCATCGCCGACGAGCCGACGACGGCGCTCGATGTCACGGTCCAGGCGCAGATCCTCGAACTGCTCAAAGATCTGCAGGTCAAGTTCGGGATGGCCGTCCTCCTCATCACGCATGATCTCGGCATCGTGCGGAAGGTCGCCGACCGCGTCTGCGTGATGACGGATGGCGAGATCGTGGAACATGGGCCGACGGAGAGGATCTTCACCGACCCGCAGCACGCCTACACACGCCATCTCCTCGCGGCCGAACCGAAGGGCGATCCGCCCGAGGCCGACCTGACCGCGGCCGAGATCGTCTCGACCGACGACCTCAAGGTCTGGTTCCCGATCAAGACGGGCTTCCTCAGGCGCACGACCGACTACGTGAAGGCCGTCGACGGCATCTCGCTCACATTGCGCGAGGGCCAGACCCTTGGCGTGGTCGGAGAATCGGGGTCGGGCAAGACCACGCTAGGGCTCGCCATCCTCCGCCTCATCTCGTCGGAGGGACCGATCGTCTATCTCGGTCAACGGATCGACGAGAAGAGTTTCAAGGAGATGCGCCCGCTTCGCCGCGACATGCAGGTGGTCTTCCAGGACCCTTACGGTTCGCTCTCCCCGCGCCTTTCGATCAGCGGCATCGTCGAGGAAGGGTTGCTTCAGCTCAATCCCGATATGAGCCGAGCCGATCGCCGCGCGCGCGTCGCACAGGCGCTGACGGAGGTCGGGCTCGATCCGTCCGCTCAGGATCGCTATCCGCACGAGTTCTCCGGCGGCCAACGCCAGCGCATCGCCATCGCGCGCGCCATGGTGCTCAACCCGAAATTCGTGATGCTGGACGAACCGACCTCCGCGCTCGACATGTCGGTCCAGGCACAGATCGTCGATCTGCTGCGCGCGCTTCAGGACAAGCACCGCCTCGCCTACCTCTTCATCAGCCACGATCTCAAGGTCGTCCGCGCGCTCGCCAACGAGGTCATCGTCATGCGGCTCGGTAAAGTGGTCGAGCAGGGCACGGCAAAGGAGATCTTCGAGAACCCGCAGACCGACTATACCAAGGCCCTCATGGCCGCCGCCTTCGACATGGCCGCCGCCGACATAGACGAGGCCGAGCTGGCCGTCGCGCAGTGAGCGAGACGCTCGAAGATCGCGCGGCCGACATCGTCGTCCACAGCGAGGAGACGCTGTCGGGCGGCTTTTGGCACGTCTTCAAGGCAGACGTTACGCTGCGGGATCCCTCAGGCGACGTTCGCTTCACGCGCGAGGTGCTTGATGTCGGGAAGGTCGCGGTCGTCCTGCCCTACGATCCGGTGCGTGACGAGGTGGTGCTCCTGCGCCAATACCGCCACGCGGCCCAGATCGCGACGGGTGCGGGTGATCTCATCGAGACCGTCGCCGGCCTCGTCGATCCGGGCGAGTCGGTGGAGGCCGCCGCACGGCGCGAGCTTGGCGAAGAGGTCGGTCTGACGGCATCTGCGCTGCATTTTCTCGTCGAGTCCCTTCCCGCAGCCGGCGTCTTGACCGAGCGCACGTTCACTTATGTCGCGCATGTCGACGTATCCGCGCTGCCCGCACAGGCCGGTCTCGCTTCGGAAACCGAGATCATCCGGCCCTTCGCCGTCCCTGCCGACGAGGCGATCGAAGCCGCGTTCGCGGGCCGGTTCCGCAACGCCCACGCGCTGCTTGCGCTTATGGCCTTCTCTCGCCAGCACGCCAGCCTGCGCCGGGCGTGGAGTTAGGCGAGCGATGTCACTCGCCCTCGTCGCGCCGGAGTGGGATCAGGACTATTGGCTCCGTGCGTTGCGCGCGCTCGCACCCGACCGCGACATTCAGGTGTGGCCCGACATCCCCCGCCCAGAGGACGTGCGATACGCGCTGACGTGGAAGCCGCCGCAGGCACTCTGGCCACAGCTGCCGAACCTCGAAGGCATCGTCAACCTAGGCGCGGGGGTCGATGCGCTGATGTCCGACCCGCTCGTGCCGGACGTGCCCATCGCACGCTGCGTCGATCCCGATCTCAGCGCGCGAATGGCTGAGTACGTCACGCTGCACTGCCTTGCCCACGTTCGTGACGTCGCGGCGGACGCGGCGGCGCAGCGTGATGCGACGTGGAGGCCACGCCTCTCGCGGGCGGCGTCGGATGTCTGCGTCGGCCTCCTCGGTCTCGGCACACTGGCCGAAGCGTGTACGAAACCGCTTCTCTCGCTTGGCTTCGACGTCGTCGGCTGGTCGCGCAGTCGGCGTGAGATCGCGGGCGTCGAGAGCTATGCCGGCGAGGCGGAACGCGCCGCATTCCTCGCGCGAACCGACATCCTCGTCGCGCTGCTGCCGTTGACGGCCGAGACGCGCGGCATTCTCGGCGCGGACCTCTTCGCCGAACTGCGCAGATCCCCGGACCATGCGCCGTCCCTCATCAATGTCGGGCGGGGCGGGCTCCAGGTCGAAGCGGACATTCTCGCCGCGCTCGATGACGGCACGCTCGACTTCGCGACGCTCGACGTCTTCGAGCCGGAGCCCCTGCCGCCAGCCAATCCGCTCTGGCACCACCCCCGGGTGCGGATTACGCCCCACGTCTCGGCGACCAGCGCGCCGGAGGCACTGGCCGCCTATGTGCTGCGACAGGTCGCGCACATGGAGGGAGGCGAAGGGCCTGAGCATCCCGTCGACCGGGCACGCGGCTATTGAGCGTCAGGGTCTGCGATAGCTGGAGACGAACGTGCCCCCTAGCTCCAGCCGGCCAACCGTTTCAGCCAGGGGTTCGATAGCGACCGCCATGTGATGCGCGTTGGCGTGCAGCAGCCGCACCTCATCGAGCATGATGCCGATATGGCCCGGCCAGAAGACGAGATCGCCATGCTGCAGATCGTCTTCGCTGATAGCGGTGCCGACAGCTGCTACGCCATCCACACGCCCCTCCTGCATGTCCGTATCGCGTGGACAAGCCTTCCCGGCCGCTTCGAGACCGAACTGGACGAGGGCGGAGCAATCGAGCCCATCGCTCGACCGGCCGCCCCAAAGATAGGGCACCCCGAGGAACGTCCTGGCTACGGCGGCGTGATCGCGGACCGGCCGATCTATCGGCGCGACGTGCCGCGCATAGACGTAGCCGCCGCCCACCACAGGCAAGGCATCGCCCGTCGCACCGCTCAAAGAAACCGCGTCACCGATGACGCAAACCCGCGCGCCGTAGGTAAGGCGCAGTATCGGCGGTGGCTTCATGCTCGTCGCAGGGACATCCGTCGTGCCGGTCTCGGGGTAGAGATGGGTCGCGAGCGCCGTCACGACGTGGGTCGCATCAGGACCGCGATCCGTGACAGCGGCGGCGTCGACGTAGCCGACATACCCATCCCGCTCCGAGCGCAGCCAGGCCCAGCCCCGCGCAATCTCGAAGACTTCGACAGGCTCGCCGAAGAGCAGTTCCGTGTCGGAGCCCACGCCAGCGTCGGCACGTCCGCGCAGTGGAACCGACGGCGAGACGATCTGCATGGCCCGCGGCGCTACGAACCTCTCCGCATCGGCCTCTCCGCGCAGGCGTATGTCCGCGAGGTCCGGTCGGGCGGCGCGAAGACGTCTGTCGGTCGGAAAAGCCCCGATCACGCGCCGGCGCGGCCATACCGCTCTTCGATCAGCGCATAGAGCGCGCGGATGCCCTGCGCCTCGCCGCCTTCGGGGCGGCCGGGGCGGGCGGTGGCGTTCCAGCCGAAGATATCGAGATGGACCCAGGATTTCGCACCGCCGACGAAGCGCTTGAGAAAGAGGGCGGCGGTAACGGAGCCGGCGAAGGGTTGCGAGGAGATGTGACTGATGTCGGCGACCTTGCTCGTCAGCCAGGGCTCGTAGCCGGCCCAGAGCGGCATCGGCCAGAGCGGATCGCAGACCGTTGCAGCATGACGCGAAAGGTCGGCGCGCAGGCTCTCGTCATCGGTATAGAACGGCATGACTTCGGGGCCGAGCGCTACGCGGGCCGCGCCCGTCAGCGTCGCGAGATCGGCGAGAAGGTCTGGTTCCTCCTCGCAGGCGAGGTCGAGCGCGTCGGCGAGAACGAGCCGACCTTCCGCATCCGTATTGCCGATCTCGACGGACAGGCCCTTGCGCGAGCGCAGCACGTCTCCGGGGCGAAAGGCGGACCCGTCGATGGCGTTCTCGACGGCGGGAACGAGAACACGCAGGCGTACGGCCAGACCGGCCGCCATGATCATCTGCGCGAGCGCCAGGGCATTGGCCGCGCCGCCCATGTCCTTCTTCATATTGCGCATCGCGCTGGCCGGCTTGATGTCGAGCCCGCCCGTGTCGAAGACCACGCCCTTGCCGACGAGCGTGACCTTCGGGGCATCCTCCGCACCCCAGATCAGATCGATCAGGCGCGGCGCGCGGGGGCTGGCGCGGCCGACGGCGTGGATCATCGGGAAGCCACCCTCCAGCGCCTCGCCCTTGACGACCGTGACCGTGGCGGAATGGGTGCGGGCCAGCCCCTTCGCGTGGGCTTCCAGCTCGTCGGGACCCATATCGTTGGCGGGCGTGTTGACGAGATCGCGCGCGAGGGTGACGCCGTCCGCCAGGCGTTGGAGGCGATCTGCATCGGCCGAAGGCGGGAGGACGAGGCGGGTCTCAGGCTGCGGAGGCGCATCGCGGTAGCGCTCGAAGCGATAGGCGGCGAGAGCCCAGGCGAGGAGACCCGTCTCCTCGTCCGCCAGCGGCTGCCCAAGCACGTAGTCGCCAGCCGGCAAGGCCGGGCGCAGGACTGCCGGCCAGAATGGGTCCGCGAGTTCGGCGACGTGGAGGACGGCGTCCAACCCCGCCCCCCCTTCCCCGGGTACGAGCAGCGTTCCGCGCTTTGCCTCGGCGAAACCGGACGCCTCGGCCCACCGTTTAGCGGCACCGCCAAGGGCATCGAGCAGAGATGCGAGATCGTCGGCCAGCACCGCGTGAACGATCGTGGCCGGGCTGTCGTGCGGAGCGAAATGCGTCATGCGGGGATGGGACTTTCCATGGGAAACGCGACGAGTGCCCCGATCCGGGACGCCGATCTTAGTCGAGGATTATCCCTAACGAGAGATAACGCCAAGACGTCCAAAGGCTTTGTAAACGGGACGGGAGAGATATATGCCTCGATCACGACCCGCCATTGCCCTTACCCTCGTGGCAACCGCCGGACTGATGGCGGCCTGCGTGGGGCCGTTCGATCGGCCGACACCAACGGCGCAGGTGAACTACTCGCAAGCCCCGGCCAGCGACGCGCGGATGCGGCAGATCGCCGATGCGTGGGGCAAGCGCTTCACCAAGGACAAGACCGACACCAAGGCCGCGCTCAACTACGCGGCGGCGCTCGACCAGCTCGGCCAGGAAGATACGGCCGTCGCGGTTCTCGAGCAGGCCGCGATGCGCAACCCGAAGGACCGCACGCTCCTCGCCTCCTATGGCAAGGCGCTCAACAAGGTCGGCCGGTCGGACCAGGCGCTGCAAGTTCTCTCGAAGGCCGATACGCCGGAGGCGCCGGACTGGAAAGTGCTCTCCGCGCAAGGCGTCTCGCTCGATCAGATGGGGAGCCACGCGCAAGCGCAGGCCGTGTATGAGCGGGCCCTCAAGATCGCGCCGAACGAGCCGCGCATTCTCAGCAATTACGGCCTGTCGCTCGCGCTGACCAAGGACCTTGACCAAGCCGAGGCCATGCTTCGCCGGGCTTCGCAGCTAAGCGACGATCCGCGCGTCTGGCAGAACCTGGCGCTCGTCCTCGGCCTCCAGGGGCGCACCGAGGAAGCCGAGCACGTCGCGGCCCGGCACCTCTCCGGCGCCGAAGCCGCGTCCAACGCGGACTATGTGAAGACGCTGCGGGGCAGCTGAACCGCCCCCCCCCTTCGTCGCTCAGGCGACCTGCGTGTTGACCCAGTCGACCAGTGCGCCCTTGGGACGAACGCCGGTCGCGGTGTCGATGAGCGCGCCGTCCTTGAAGAGCATCAACGTCGGGATCGCACGCACGCCGTATTGACCCGGCGTGTTGGGGTTCTCGTCGATATTGACCTTTACCACCTTCACCTTGCCGGCCATCTCCTCGGAGATCGCATCGAGCGACGGCGCGAGCTGCTTGCAGGGCCCGCACCACTCCGCCCAAAAATCGACGAGCACGGGCGTGTCGGACTTCAGAACGTCGGCGTCGAAGCTTGCGTCGGTAGCGGTGTGCGTGGCCATGGGACTTCTCCTGCGGTGGGACCGGTCACGGCCCCGGTGGGGTCATCGGACCTATGGACGAGACCGGGACGCGTCAAGGCCGCCCTACGGCCTATCCCCGACACGATGAGGAGAGCGGTGCGTGAGCGTGGCCGTCACGCGGCGCGGCTCTCGGCCTCGCCGGCGGCATCGTCCAGCAACCTGTCGGGGATCGTCATCACGCGCGTCCCTACCGTCCAGACCAGCCGGCATTCGATGGCGCGATCGGGGTATGTCTGCCGCATCAGATCGCGATAGGCGGCAAGCTGCGCGAGATAGGTCGGGGCGACGGTCTCGGCCGTCTCCGCCGGAAAAGCATCCGTCTTGAAATCGATGATGACCACCCGATCCGGCAGGACGACCAGCCTGTCGATGCGGCCGTTGACGAGCAGCGTCTCCCTGCGCCGCACGACATGGCCGACGATATCGACTTCGGCGGTAGCCTCGGGACTGAATGCGTCGGCGAGATCGACATGGTCGATGACCGCCGCGGCCTCCGCAAGGAGTGTGCTCCGTGCGGTCTCTTCGATGTCCGGCGCCCGCGCCGCCAGATAGGTATGCGCCGCACCCGGTCGTGCATCAGGTGCGAGTGATGGCAGGCTTTGCAACAGGCGATGTAGTAGCGTACCGCGCAACAACGGATCGAGACCGGGTATCGCCGGGCTGGCAGAGGGGGAGACTGAAGGCGCGCGCGCATCATGGCGTTTTCCGGCATAGGGGATGCCGGTCGGCGTGGTCTCGCGCAGACGGACCTCCGTCGAAACCCGCGCGGTCAGCCACGGCGCCTCGGCGTCTTCATCGACCTTTATCGGTTCAGGCGTGCGTGCGCGCCACGCTTCGGGCCGCTCGGCCGGCCGGGACGGCCAAACCCAATTCGACTGGCCGCCACCTTCGCATTCACCCTCGACGGCCGTCTCGCCAAGCGCCCGCGCGACCATGCCGTGCCACGTCTCCCCGTCCGGCATCAGGGTGGGCTCGGCGTCCTTCGGCGCTTTGCCGCTTCGGCAGGCGGCGACGTAGAGATAATTCTTCGCCCGCGTCATCGCGACGTAGAGCAGACGCCGCTCCTCCGCCGCGCGGGCCTGCCGGTGGGCATGGCGGATGGCGGCGATGGGTGCGGGGTCCTGCTGGGCCGACGGAGCGTAGACGAGTGGCGCATCGGGCGCATCGTCCAGCGCGAAGATGTCGGGGTCCTTGGAGCCGTCCATGATCTTCTGGCCAGCGCAGACGAGGAAGACCGCCTCGGCCTCCAGCCCCTTCGCGTTGTGCACGGTCATCACGCGCACGGTCTCGCCGGCTTCGGATAGCTCGCGCTTTACCTCGCGCTCGGTCTTTCGCAGATCGTGTACGAAGGCCTGGAGCGTGGGCGTCGCACGCTCCTCGAAGGCAAGGGCTAGGCTGAGGAACTCGTCGAGCGCATCGCCCGCCTCGAGGCCGAGCCGCGCGAGGAATGCCCGCCGCCCGCCGCCCGCGCCCAACACCTCGGCGAAGAACTCGAAGGGGCGGGCATAGGCCGCGCGGCTTGCCCAAGCATCCAGCCGTGCCAAGGCCCGTGCGCAGACGGCATCGGTCTCCGCGCGGGCGACGAGCGCATTCCAGAGACGCCCGTCTCGTCCATGCGCGAGGTGAAAGAGCCGCGTCTCCGCATCCATCTCTGCGTCGGCGAAGTCGAAGAGCGGGCTCTTGAGGACCGTCGCAAGCGCGAGATCGTCGTCAGGGAGAAGGAGCGCGTCGGCGAGCGCCAGGCAGTCGAGAACCGCGATCTGCTCCAAGAGCTTCAGACGATCCGCACCCGCCACCGGCACATGCGCGGCCCGAAGCGCGCGGATGACGGCCTCGAACGCCCGGTTGCGCCCGCGTACAAGGACGAGGATCTCGCCCGCCGGCATTCCGCCCGCGATCAGCGCTGCGATCTGGGATGCGATGCGCGTGGCCATCACGTCAGACGGCTCGCCCGGTCCCCGCTGGTCGAGCGGCGCGTCCCACGCCTGCTCCGCTGGATTCTCGCTCGGCAAGGCCGGGGCCCAGAGCTCGACAAAACTCGGCGCGTTCGGCCGAGCCGACTCGTGGTGCGGCGCTACGCCTTTCGCCGTGAGGTCGGCGTGCATCTCGTCGGCCGCGAACACGGCATCGACGGCCTTGAGGATGTTGGGAGCCGAGCGGAAGGAGGTCTCGATCGGCACCGTCTCGAAGCGATGTCTCGCGGCCTCGGCCGCCTGCGCGATCCGCGCCCGCTCGGTCTCGAAGGTCGCGGGCCTCGCGCCTTGGAACGAGAAGATCGACTGCTTCTCGTCGCCCACCGCGAAGAGGGTGCGCCCTCGTCCCGGCTGTCCGCCGGCGGCGGCGCTTGCCTCGGCTTCCGCACCGAAGAACTCGTCGGTGAGGTTCTTGATGATCGTCCACTGCGCGGGGCTCGTATCCTGCGCCTCGTCGAGGAGGACGTGATCGAGCCCACCGTCGAGCTTGTAGAGGACCCAGCGATTGCCCTCGGGCGCGAGGAGCGCTCCCGCGTGATCGATGAGATCTTGGAACTCCATCAGCCCGCGCCGGGCCTTCTCTCGCTCGAAGACGGCGATGATGCCGCCAGCCAGCGTGAAGAGGGCCTGGGAGCGCTCGGCCAATGCGATCGCGTTGTCGAGACCGTGGAGTTCCAGCGCATGCTGCGCCTCACGCTCCAGCCGGTCGGCCCATTCAGGGTAGGCCGCCCGAAAATCCTTGGTGAGGAAGCGCGCGGGGACGGTTCGCGTGGTCTTGGTGAGGAAGACATCCGTGTAGGCGGCCATCCGGGCATCGCCGGTGGCGTCCAACGCGGCGCCAAGTTGACCCGCCATCGTCTGAAGCGTCTTACTGCCGGCGTTCAGCAACGCGCCCGCCTCCCGCCACAGCGCGACGGGCAGCGCCTCCGATGTCTCCAACCGTCCGAGCAGCGCCTCGCGCGACGCCGCCCCATCGAGACCGAGCCCCTGCCGGAGCCGCCCTGCGGGATCGTCGGAGCCCAGCCATCCGGCAAGACCGCGCCGGGTCGCGACGGCTGCGTCGAGATGTTCGGCCAGCGACCCTGGCGCCCGCTCCATGGCGAGCGCCTGCAGAGCTTCGGCGAAGGCGTCCTCCGTCACGTCCGTCCGCGTCATGACCGCGTCTCGGGCGCGGGCCAGCATCTCGCGCGTCTGGACCTCGTCCATGACTTGAAAACTGGCCGGCACGTTCGCCTCGAACGGGAAGGCCTGCAGCAGCCCTTCGCAGAAGGCGTGGATGGTCTGCACCTTCAGCCCGCCCGGCGTTTCGATCGCGCGAGCGAAGAGGCGGCGGGCGCGGGCGAGGTCTTGTGCGTCCGGGTCGAGGATGAACGGCGAGAGGCTGGCGCGCAGCTCCTCGTCGCTCGCCTTCGCCCAAGCCTCGAGATCGCCAAAGACGCGGTTCGCCATATTGGCGGCCGCGGCCTTGGTGAAGGTGAGACAGAGGATGCGGGACGGCTCGGCACCGCCCAGCAGAAGGCGGGTGACGCGGCGCGTGAGGACATAGGTCTTGCCCGCTCCCGCATTCGCCGACACCCAGGCCGACAGTTCCGGGTTGGATGCCAGGCCCTGCCGATCGCGCAGCGCTTGTGGGATGACGAGCGCGTCCGCGCCCCTCCCCCGGCTCATGCCTCGCCCCCGGCAATATCATCGGCCAGCGCCCATTCGCGCACGCGCGCGAGATGGTCATAGCGCCCATAGCTTAGGCGCCATTGCGGACGCGGCATCGAGGGATAACCCTGGTTCGGGTCGTCATAGGCGGCGATGAGGCTGGCGAGCCCGGCGACGGTCTGCGCGACCAAGTCTTCGACCTCGGGCAGCTTGTTGCCCGCCTTGTAGGGCTTCTCGCGATCTCCGTCGCGCGTGCCTTTCAATTCGACATAGGTCAGGTGTTCGACGGCGGCGCCCGACAGAGGTTTCGCGCCGCCCTTGACGAGATCGCCATCGAACGCGCCCCCCGCCGCCATCGCGGCGCCGAGCGCGAGCTGCGAGGCAAGGCCGCTCGCCATCTGCGGTGGCGTGGGTACGTTTCCGGTCTTCCAATCCACCAGACCGAACCGCCCGTCCCCCCTGATCTCGATCCGATCGGCACGCCCCGTCAGAACGAAGGCCGCGTCACCGGTTCCAGGAACGCGCCACTCGCCGGACACCTCGGCGTGGACGCTAAGGCCCTCACGCCGCCCGCGTTCCCACTCAACGACCCAGTCGGCGATGGCGTGCATCTGCCGCCGCCAGAGCGATGCGACCTCGGGGCGGCCGAGATAGGGTTTGAGCGCGCGGTCCATCGCCGCCCGCAGCGTCTCGGCGGCGTCAGGCGCGAAGGGATCGTGTCCACTCCATGCATCGAGCGCGGCGTGGATGACGAGGCCGCGCTCGCGCGGGCCGGGCGGCTCGTCGAGCGCATCGAGCGGGCGGAGCTTCAGGATGTGCGCCGCGTAGATCGAATAGGGGTCGCGGACCCAGGTCTCGATCTGCGTGACCGGCAGGCGGCTCGGGCGCGTGGCGACCGGCGGTTTCGGCTCCGGCCTTCCGATCGGCGGCGCGGGCGGTACGGCATCGAGCGTTCGCGCCGATGCGAGCAACGCATCGCCCTCGCGTTTCACATCGTTCATCGCGTCGCCCGCCACGGCATCGAGCCGTTGCAGCCATCGCGCCCGGATGGTGGGGGCGCCGCCGAAGCGGACGGCGCGCGAGAGGATGACGCGGGTCGAGGCGAAGCCTTGCGCGAAGTCATGCGCCGCTTCGCCCAGCCGCTTCTCGGGCGGCGGCAGGCCGATACCTGTACGCATCGGCCGCGAGAGCCAAGCATCGTTGCGCTGCTGCCCCGGCCAAACGCCTTCGTTGAGCCCGGCGAGGATGCAGGTATCGAACGAGAGCTGACGCGCTTCGAGAAGGCCGAGGATCGCGATCTTGGGGTGGCTCGGCCGCCGATTGCGGACCGCGCTGCCGCGCATCAGCGCGACGAAGAGGGACGGGTATTCGCGCGGCTCGAGCATGAGGTCATCATCGCCCATCAACCCGTCGAAGACCGCCCTCAGAGCCTCGCCATCCTCCTGCGCCCAGAGGACGTCGCCCGAGAGAGCGAGGCAGGCGTCGCGATGGATCGTCGCGAGTTCACTGAGCGACACGTCCTGCGCCGCGTCGAAGCGCTGGCGGAGTTCCACCGTCGCACTATCCAGCGAGGCCAACGCGCGCCGCGCGGATGCCGTCCTCGGGTCCTTCTTCGCCACCAGCAGGGCTTCGTCATCCTCATCGAGCCGCCGGGCGATGCCGGCGAGACCGGGGTCGGGCGCGAGACCGCGCAGGGCGATACGCTCCAGTGCCCGCACGTCGCTGCGATAGCGCGCCTCGGCATCGTACTCTTGGGGATGAGCGAGTGGGTGTTTGAGGAGTGCGAGGAGCGGGATCGGTGCGAAACGCGCTTCGACGGCCTCGACCATCAGACGCGCGAAGACGGCCGGCGGGGTCGTACCGAGCGGGCGACCGCCCGAATCGTCCACATGAAGGTCCCAGCGCTTCAACTCGGCCTCGACACGGCGGGCGAGCGTCCGGTCCGGCGTCACCAGCGCGATCCGCTTCTCGCCCTCCTCCAACGCCGCGCGCAACGCGACGGCTACGGCGAGTGCCTCCTCGCGCTCGTTCGCCGCCTCCATCAGCGTCACGTTCGTCAAGGCAGACCGGACCGTGCCCCGCCCGAGGCGTGTCGCGGGATCGGCCCATCGCTCGGTCGTCTCGGCAGGGCGAAGCGCCTCGCTGAGAAGCACGTCTCGGGCCGCGCGGCCCGGGCCCGACGCGCCGAGGCATTCGACGTCCTCTCGTGGCACGCGCAGATGTTCGAGAAGGTGGCAAAGGCCGCTCTGCGCATGACCGAAGTCCGGTCCCGCCGGCGCGATGCCCTTCACATGCGCCCAAGTGTCCGCGTCGCAGCGCATATCGAGCCCCGGTAGCAGAACGACGCCGCCTTCGCGCGCATGGATCGCAGCCATGAGGTCGGCCGACGCCGGCACGTAGCTCGGGCTGGCAATGGCGAGAACGGGTCCGGAACCCTGCCGGATCCGCTCCGCCTCCTGTCCGATCAACCGGTCGCGCTGTTGCGCCTGATCTACGGAAGACAGGCGTTCGAGATGGTCCGGCCATGCCTCTGTCGCGACCTTGAGGAAATCGCGGGCCACGGCCCAATATTGCGTGAGCGCGTCCTCGACGACGCCATCGAGCCGTCCCCAATCCGCCCGTTCCCGCCCGACCTCGTCCATCAGACGTATGAGATCGGAAGCGAGATGAGCGGCATCGGCTCTCGAGCAGGGCAGGATGACACCGCTGCCGTCGACACGGTCCGGCGTGTCGAAACGCGGCCAATCCTCCATCAATCGCATGACGGCCAACTGTCTGCGCAGGCCGCCCAAAGCCGCATCGTCCGTGTCTTCCGCCCTCCCGACGACCGTCTCGTCGGGCTCGTCCGCAAAGAAACCCGCGTCCTCATCGACATCGGCAATGGCAAGGATGCGCGGGAGGAGCGTGGCGCCGCCGGCCGCTTGCAGGAACGCGCGTCGCAACTCGCGCGCGGCGCGGCGACCGGGGACGTAGACCGTCGCGCGGGTCAACGAGATCGGCTCGTCCGCCCGCACGTCCGGCCAGAACGCCCCCTCGCGGACGGCGTCTACGAGCGATGGAAGGAACGGCGTCGCGATCGGGACCGTGACGAGACGACCGGCGGGGCGGGGCATGGCGAGCCAATAGAAGGACGGGACGGCGCGACATCCGGGGATGCGCGGCAGGAGCCAACATGGGAACGAAACCGGAATGGCGTCAAGCCGTGGCCCCGGCCGGATTGGCAGGCACGGCCAGGCTGCGGCACGATGGCGACATCGGTTGGCCTTCGCCTGATCTATCGATAGCATGTCGCGGTCGTGCCGGCCTCGCAAAGCCGGACGCGGCGAGCGAGAGGCGGGGCCGTAGCGGACGCAAATGAGCGCGCGCGACATCACCATAGAGGCCGCCCCGGAAGCGGCACGCCGCGCCGCCCAAGCGGGCGATGAAGACGCGCGTGCGGTGTCCGGCGGCCAGTCCGACAAGATCGAGACCGGCAGGACCTGGCGTTTCGCGAACGCCGAGCCGCTCCAGTCGTTGCGGCAAACGGGCCGGTCGAGCCTCACGCGGCGTATCCTTTTCCTCAACCTGGTCGCGCTTCTCGTCCTCCTCTCCGGCATCCTCTACCTCAATCAGTTCCGGCAGGGCCTGATCGACGCGCGGGTGCGCAGCCTGCTCGTGCAGGGGGAGATCATCGCCGGCGCCATCGCCGCCTCCGCCGCCTCCGAAACAAGCGGCGTGACGCTGGAGCCGGAACAGCTCGTCGAGTTGGAGACCGGACAGAGCCTGCAGCCGACGGCGGACAGCCTCGCGCTGCTGGAGTTTCCCATCGATCCCGAACGGGTTGCACCGGTGCTGCGCCAGCTTATCTCGCCGACCCGAACGCAGGCGCGCATCTACGATCGGGACGGCATCCTCATTCTCGATTCGCGTCACCTCCTCACGCGCGGCCAAGTCCTGCGCTACGACCTCGCGCCACCGGCCGATGCGGAGACCGCGTTCAGCTTTTCCAGCCTCTGGCGCCGCACGACGGTCTGGCTCCAGGCCGGTGACCGACCACTCTACGAAGAGACAGGTCCTGCGAACGGGCGCGACTATGCGGAGGTCGCGGCGGCGCTGTCGGGCACCTCGGCGGCGGTCGAGCGCGTCAATACGCAAGGCGAGCTCATCGTCTCGGTCGCCGTCCCCGTCCAGCGCTTTCGTGCGGTATTGGGCGCGCTCCTGCTCTCCACGCAGGGCGGCGATATCGATAGCATCCTCAAGGCAGAGCGCAACGCGATGCTGCGGGTCTTCACCGTGGCGGCGGCCGTCACGACGGTCCTGTCGCTCATCCTCGCCAGCACGATCGCGGGGCCGATGCGTCGGCTGGCGGAAGCGGCCGAGCGCGTTCGGCACGGTGTTCACGCGCGCGAGGAAATTCCGGACTACACGCACCGCAACGACGAGATCGGCAATCTCTCGGGCGCACTCCGCGACATGACCGCCGCGCTCTTCGAGCGTTTGGACGCGATCGAGAGTTTTGCCGCTGACGTCGCGCACGAGTTGAAGAATCCGCTCACCTCGCTGCGCTCCGCGGTCGAGACCCTGCCGCTGGCACGCACGTCGGAGCAGCGCGCCCGCCTCATCGAGGTCGTCCAGCACGACGTGCAGCGGCTCGACCGGCTCATCACCGACATCTCGGCCTCCTCGCGCCTCGATGCCGAATTGCAGCGCGGCGAGGGCGAGATCATCGACGTCTCGGAGATGCTACGCACCATCATGACGCTCGACGAAGAGCGCCGCGCGGCGAAGGACGTACCGCTGGAGCTAAGCGGCGACCGAACCGAACCGCTCCTCGTCGTCGCGCAATCCGGGCGCCTTCTACAGGTCATCACCAACCTCATTGGCAACGCTCGATCCTTCTCACCAGCCGATGGTCAGGTGCGCGTCAAGCTGCGCGGGCTGCGCCGTGAGGTCGAGATCCTGGTGGAAGACGACGGGCCGGGCATACCACCCGAAAATCTCGGACGGGTCTTCGAGCGCTTCTACACCGACCGCCCGGGCGCCCACGCCTTCGGCAACAATTCCGGCCTCGGTCTGTCGATCTCGCGCCAGATCGTCGAGGCCTATGGCGGCCGCATCTGGGCCGAGAATCACATGGGCGAAGGTCCCGAAGGGCCCCGGCGCCTCGGCGCACGCTTCATCATCCGCTTGCCGAGGCACGCTCCGGCCGGTGCCTGAGACGAGCGTCACGATCCACGCGACGGCCGTAGCGTTTCATGTGCCGGGGATCGGTTGGCGGGGCATCCTGATCCGGGGCGGTGGCGGCGCGGGCAAGACGCGCCTCGCGGCGATCATCCAGCGCGGCCACCCGCCCGGCACGGTCCGCCTCGTCTCGGACGATCGGGTAAAGCTGACACGGCGAGGCATGCGGGTAGAGCTTGCGCCACCCGACACCCCGCTCGGCGGCCTACCGCGATATCGGGGCCTTTGCATGCCCCGCGAACGCACCCCCAGGCGCTCCGTCGTCGCGGTCTCATCGACGCTCGATCATATCGTCGTTCTCGGCGCAAAGAGGTCCGCAATCCGAACATCGGTTCGACGGGTTCTCGGCCTGCGGCATCCCGTCACCATCCTCCCGACGACGTCCTCGGCGCTCCGTCCACCGCGTCCTGGACGACACAGGCCGTCCACCAAACCCGGCTTGCGACGACGCGGTGCTAGCGGGAACCCCGTGCATCTGTCATCGTTTCGCTTCGGCAGGCGTGGGTAATCGCGCCTGTGGACAGGACTGGTGGGGTGACAATGGGCAGGAACCTCGGCACAGAAGATTTCGGTCGCGGCGGCGGACATTCGGTCGCCCTGCTGGCGCCCGTCCGTCGGGCACGAAGGACTCTGGCGCGTTGAATACGGTCCAATACCTGCCCATCGGTATCGTTCTCGTGACGCACGGGCGGCTCTGCGAGGAGTTTCGCCAAGCGCTCGAACATGTCGTGGGCGTCGAAGGCGGCTTGGCCTGCGTGGCCATCGCACCCGATGACGACGACGAGATGCGCCGCTCGGAGATCCTCGAAGTCGTCCGCTCGGTGGAGGCGGGCTCCGGTGTCGCAGTCCTGACAGACATGTTCGGCGGCACGCCCTCCAACCTCGCGATCTCCATCATGGACGAGGGCCATATCGAGGTTCTTGCCGGCCTCAACCTTCCCATGCTCGTCAAGCTGGCCCGCCTGCGCCGCACGAAGCCGTTGGCGGAGGCCGTCGCGCAGGCCGCCGAGGCGGGGCGCAAATACATCAGCGTGGCCAGCCATGTGCTGGCCGGCAAATAAGCGGGCGGAGCGATGACGATGACGTCGGACGACGACATTACGAGCTCCGAAACCCCGCCCGCGGGCGCCCTGACCCGCACGATTCCGATCCTCAACCGACGCGGCCTCCACGCCAGGGCTTCGGCGAAGCTCGTCAAGCTCGTGGAGACGTTCGATGCGCGCGTCTGGGTCTCGCGGGAGGGCACCAGCGTACCGGGTCATTCGATCATGGGGCTGATGATGCTCGCCGCAGCGCCCGGCACCGAGATCGACGTTGCGGCAACCGGCCCGGACGCTGAGCGGGCGCTCGACGCCATAGCCTGCCTCGTCGGCAACCGGTTCGAAGAGGAAGAGTAGGTCTTCGGCCCGCGAAGGCCGCGAACGCGTTGTGACTCGGGCGCGCAGGCTCTATACGTGCGCGCGATCCGGCCCGCCCGTCACGCGGCCCGCACCCTCACGACCGAAAGCATTCCAATGACCGACTACGCCGTCCGCGACATGTCCCAGGCCGACTACGGCCGCCTCGAGATCGAGATCGCCGAGACCGAGATGCCGGGCCTGATGGCCATCCGCGAAGAGTTCGGCGCGAGCCAGCCCTTGAAGGGCGCGCGCATCGCCGGGTGCCTTCACATGACGATACAGACGGCCGTCCTCATCGAGACGCTGGTCGCCTTGGGCGCCGAGTGCCGCTGGGCGTCGTGCAACATCTTCTCGACGCAGGACCACGCCGCCGCCGCCATCGCCGCCGCTGGCGTCCCGGTCTTCGCCCACAAGGGCGAGACGCTGGCCGAGTACTGGGACTTCGTCGACAAGATCTTCGACTGGGGGAACGGCGAGACCGCCAACATGATCCTCGACGATGGCGGCGACGCCACGATGCTGATCCTCCTCGGCGCGCGCACCGAAGGAGGCACCGCCCTGCCGGAGCCGAAGAACGAGGAAGAGACCGAGTTCTACAAGGTCATCCGCCGCCGCATCGAGCAGTCGCCCGGCTTCTTCGCCAAGGTTCGCGATGCGATCAAGGGCGTGTCCGAGGAGACGACGACGGGCGTGATGCGCCTTTATCAAATGCAGGAGAAGGGCGAACTGCCGTTCCCGGCGATCAACGTCAACGACAGCGTCACGAAGTCGAAGTTCGACAACAAATACGGCACTCGCGAAAGCTTGGTCGACGGCATCCGCCGCGCGACGGACGTGATGCTGGCGGGCAAGGTCGCCGTCGTCGCGGGCTATGGCGATGTCGGCAAGGGTTCGGCGCAGTCGCTGGCAGGTGCCGGCGCGCGCGTCGTCGTGACCGAGATCGACCCGATCTGCGCCCTCCAGGCCGCCATGGACGGCTACGAGGTTCAGACCATGGACGACGCTGCAAAGACGGCAGACGTCTTCGTGACGGCCACCGGCAACAAGGACGTCATCACCGCCGACCACATGCGCTCGATGAAGGACATGGCGATCGTCTGCAATATCGGTCATTTCGACAACGAGATTCAGGTCGATGCGGTGCGCAACATGAAGTGGCGCAACGTGAAGCCGCAGGTCGATCTGATCGAGTTTCCGGACGGCAAGCGCATGATCCTCCTCTCGGAAGGCCGTCTCGTGAACCTGGGCAACGCGACCGGGCACCCCAGCTTCGTCATGTCGGCGTCCTTCGCTAATCAGGTGCTGGCGCAGATGGAGCTTTGGCAGAACGGCGATGCCTATGAGAACCGCGTCTTCGTGCTGCCCAAGCATCTCGACGAGAAGGTCGCGCGCCTCCATCTCGACAAGCTCGGCGCCAAGCTGACCGAGCTTTCCGACGATCAGGCCGGCTATCTCGGGCTGGAGAAGTCAGGGCCGTTCAAGTCCGACCAGTACCGCTACTGATCGCGATGGCATCCCGGCGGCGGTCCACCGGGATGTTCACCGCCCGTTCTGTGGCGTCGGAAGCACGGACACCCCACGCTCCGACGCAGTGATTCGGTACGCCTTCTTTCACCCTCTTCCTTCATAGTACGCTCATCGTTCGGAGAGGCGGGTGCGCTGGTCGACGGGTCCGGGGGGGCCTGTCGACACTCATCCTCGCCCGTCGATCTCCGTTGGTTCGAGTCGAGGGACGGGCATGCCGTTGCGCGGATTGTCGAGACGAGTGGACGACGCGCCTGTGGCCGCATCGGACGAAAACGACCGCCCGGCAACGGGTTTTGCCGCTGCGCGAGATCGTATCGTCGAACCCGAGACGACGGATGGCGAGGACGCGCATGACGCATCGCCACTCCTGTCGACACCGGCGCGATCCCGACCGGACTTCCCCCTCGGCCTCGTCCTGACGGCCCTCGCCACGCTGACGCTGACGCTGGGCGGCCTCCTCATCGCCTGGCATCTCCATCCGTCGAACAGTCCCATTGCGGGAACCAGATCGAACGCCCTGCCGCTGTTCGTCGGCGGTCTCGTCATCGTCCAGATCACGCTCATCGGCATCATCGCCTACCGCGAATGGTATGGCCGACGCATGCGGAGTTCCGAGGCCACCAGGGCCGAGGACATCCGGGAAAGCCTGGAGCGCGCACGGACCATCCTCGAGGCGGAGCCCCAGATCGCGATCACCTGGATGGGCGGGCGACGCCCGGACGTCTTCGGCAACGCCGAACTCATGGAGCAACTGGGCGGCCTTCACCGGATCGCGGCGTTCGGCACCTGGGCCGCGCCCTCCGGTGCCGCTCGGCTCGAGCACGCGGTCACCCGGCTGCGTGAGACGGGGGAGAGCTTCCGGCTGAGCGTTCCACTGAAGGGCCGCTCCGGCCACGCCCTCCTCGCGACGGGTGAAGTTCGGGACGCTGCGGCACTGTTGCGGCTGCGCGACGAGACGGAGGAGGCCGAAAGCCGCGCGGTCGCAGAAGCCGCGCGCGAGACCGCCGAGGCACAGGCCAAGGCACTGCGGACGCTTCTCGAAGCCGTCCCCGTACCCGTCTGGCAGCGGGATCCGAAAGGCCAGGTCTCCTGGACCAACGCTGCCTACTCCGCTGCCGTCTCCCGCCCCGCGATTGCCGGGGCGAAGGCGCCCCATCGGCAGGCGAAGGACGCCGAGCCGGGGGTAGAAGAGCTTCTGTCGGAGAGCGCACGCCGTGCGATGGCGATTTCCCGCCTCGAAGGCGACATCTTCCGCGCCCGCACCAACGCGGTGATGGCGGGCGAACGGCGCACGCTCGACGTCTGCGAGGTCCCGGTCGAGGACGGTGCCGTCGGTATCGCGTTCGATGCGACCGAGGCGGAGGACGCCAAGGCCGAGCTTCAGCGCCATATCGAGAGCCACGCCCGCACGCTCGACCAGCTGCACACCGCCGTCGCGATCTTCGGGCCGGACAAGCGCCTCCTCTTCCACAACGAGGCCTATCGCGAACTTCTCGGCCTCGACCATGCCTGGCTCCTCACCGCGCCGCTCGACGCCGAGATCCTCGAGCGCCTGCGCGAGATCGGCCGGGTACCCGAGCAAACCGATTTCCGTGCGTGGAAACGCCAGACCCTCGAGATCTACCGCGCCCTCGAGCCGCGCGAGGACTGGTGGCCGATGCCGGACGGGCAGATGCTCCGCGTCGTCGCGACGCCGGGCGCCGAGGGCGGCGTCATCTACTTCTACGAGGACCATACCGAGAAGCTCGACCTCGAAAGCCGTCTCGACACGCTTGGCCGCGTACAGGGCGAGACGCTCGACAACCTGAGGGAAGGTGTCGCCGTCTTCGCATCCAACGGCCGCCTGTCGCTCTGCAATCCGAGCTTTGCCGAGATGTGGGGCCTCGGCGCCGGCGTCGCGATGGACGAGCCGCATATCGACGAGATCATCGGTGCTGCTTCGGGCTTCGACACCGCGCCCGACTGGAAGCGCATCAAGGCGATGGTCACGGAGATCGACACCCGCGAATCGACCGGCGGCCGGATGACGCGCTCGGATGGCAAGACGCTCGACTATCTCGTCCAGCCTCTGCCGGACGGCGCCACCCTCGTCACCTTCGGCGATATGACCGACAGTCTCTCGGCCGCGACGGCACTCCAGGAGCGCAATCAGGCGCTCGTCGCGGCGGACGAGTTGAAGAACGCCTTCGTCAGCCACGTCTCCTACGAGCTTCGCACGCCGCTGACGCACATCATCGGGTTCTCGGAAGTCCTCGCGTCCGAGCAGTTCGGCGTACTCAACGACAAGCAGCGCGAATATGCCGACGACATCTACACGTCGTCCGACGCGCTCATGACGATCATCGACCACATACTCGACCTCGCGACCATCGATGCGGGCGCGATGGAGTTGGAGATCGACGATCTCGACGTTCGCGAAGCCGTCGAGATCGCCGCCGAAGGTCTCGCCGACCGCATCCGCGAGAACGAGATCAGGCTCGACCTCTCCATCGCGCCCGATGTCGGCACGGTGGCAGCCGATTCCAATCGCCTTACGCAGATCCTCTTCAACCTCCTGTCCAACGCCGTCGGCGTCTCCGATCCGGGTGGGCACGTGGCGGTCGATGTGTCGCGAGAAGACAACGCCATCCGCTTCGCGATTTCGGACGATGGGCCAGGGCTGGACCAAGCCGACCTCAAGCGCGTCTTCGACCGGTTCGAGACCGGTCCCAAACGCGGTCGGCACCGCGGCGCGGGGCTCGGCCTCTCCATCGTCCAGAGCTTCGTCGACCTCCATGGTGGGCGCATCGACGCGACGAGCACTCCCGGCGTCGGCACCACCGTCAGCGTCACGCTTCCCGCCAGTCGGCAGAGCGTCGAGGCAGTCGAGAGCCAGTCCGATGGATCGGTCCCGACCTCTGCGGCCGATGCTATGGCGATCGATACAGCGTCCGAACTAGCGGACCTCGCCGACGATCGGGCGTCGGCATGACCGCGAACGTCGCAAGCGTGGCGCCCTGGCCGGAGGAGGCGGTGCCCGTGCCCGCACACTGGTCACGTCGCCTCGATGCCTATGAGGCGGGCATCCTCGCGGAGGCGTTGGCGGCGCGTCTTCAGTCGGGCGACCTCGTCCTTCTCGATGGCGAGATCGGAGCTGGGAAATCCCACCTCGCCCGTGCCCTGATCCGGGCTCTGGCCGGCGACGCGCATCTCGACGTGCCGAGCCCGACGTTCACACTCGTCCAGCCCTACGCCGTTCGGCTACCGATCCTACATGTCGATCTCTACCGCGTCGCCGATCCGTACGAAGTCGACGAACTCGATCTTGCCGACAGCCTCGAGATGGGTGCCGTACTGGTCGAATGGCCATCGCGAGCCGAGGCGGCACTGCCGCGCGCAGATGCCCGCCTCACAATTGCGATCGAGAGCATCGCCGATGATCCCGACCACCGGATCTACACTCTGAGCGCCGACGGGGGGTTCGCCGATAGGATCGCTCGCCTTTTCGAAGTCGAGGCCTTCCTGGAGGAGGCCGGCTGGGCGTCCGCGCACCGCTGTCACGTCATCGGCGACGCCTCGACCCGGCGCTACGAACGATTGATGAGGGGCGAAGCGCACGCAATCCTGATGGACGCCCCGGAGGCGGTGACCGCACCCGCCGGAGAGCGCCGCGCGGTCGACCTCGCCAATCCGCCGCGTCCCGGCTCGCCGGACTATGCCGCGACGGTCGGGCTGGCGCCGAAACTCTCGGCCTTTCTCGCGATCGGCCAGATGCTGCACGCCCGGGGCTTCGGAACGCCCGCAATCCTCGCCAACGACCCCGCCGGACAATCGGCGCTCCTCGAAGACCTCGGCAGCGTCAGTATAGCGGAGGACGGCCAGGCCGTTCCGGAGCGCTACGGCGTCGCGATGGACCGTCTGGCAAGCGTCCACCGCGAGGCTTGGCCGCAGACCGTCGTCTTCGAAGGCGCGTCGCACACGCTGCCTACCTACGACCTCGACGCATTCACGGCCGAACTCGCGCAGTTCCATGCCTGGTTCGTCCCGAGGCATGGCGGATGGGGCGATCCGGTCGACTTTCTGACCGCCTGGCAGGCGGCGCTCGCTCCGGTGCTGGAGAGCTGCGAGATGAGCTGGGTCCTGCGCGACTACCACGCGCCGAACCTGATGTGGCGCGCAGGTCGCAGCGACCTCGACCGGATCGGCATCCTAGACTTCCAGGACGCACTGATCGGGCCAGCGGCCTACGACGTCGCATCGCTCGCGCAGGATGCGCGGACCGACATGGAGGACGGTCTGTCGGACGCGCTCCTCCACCGCTATCTCACATCGCGCGCTTCGGAACCGGGCTTCGACGCTGATACGTTCGAGAATGCCTACTGGCTGATGGGCGCGCAGCGGGCGACCAAGGTGCTGGGCGCTTTCGTGCGCCTCGCCGTCGATGCCGAGAAGCCCGGCTATCTCTCCCACCTCTCCCGTGTCGCCGCCCACCTTCGTCGCTGCCTCGCGAAGCCGGCGCTGGCCGGGCTTCGGCCCTATTATGATGGCGTCGGGCTCGACCGAGCGGGTTCGCTCACAGCGGACGATCTGGGCAGCGACGCTTCGTGACCCCGTCGTCCGGTATCGTCCTCGCCGCGGGCTTCGGCACGCGGATGCGACCCCTGACGGACGACCGCCCCAAGGCGCTCGTCGCGGTCGCGGGTCGCACGCTCCTAGATCACGCGGTCCTGCGCCTGGTGCGGGCGGGCGTGACGCGGGTCGTCGTCAACGTTCACTACATGGCCGACATGGTCGAAGCCCATCTGGCGGGACCGACGCGTTCCATGCTGTCGGCTTTGGGCGAGCACTCCGTCGAGATCCTCGTCTCGGACGAACGCGCCGAGATCCTCGAGACCGGCGGCGGCGTAAAGGCGGCGCTGCCGCAGCTCGGGGATGATCCGTTCTTCGTGACCAATGTCGATTCGCTCTGGATCGAGGGCGGTCTGCCGAACCTCGATCGGCTCACGGTCGACCCGCTGGGCGACCTCCGAGCGCGTGTTCTCCTCGCTCCCACTACCGGGTCTCTCGGCTTCGACGGTCGCGGCGACTTCCATCGCGACGACGAGGGCCATCTCGAACGCCCTGCCCCCGGCGAGCCCGCGCCCTTCGCCTATCCCGGCACGCTCCTCACCAGCGCCGCCGCCTTCCGCGACATGCCGGACGGCCGCTGGTCCCTCAACCGAATGTTCGACGCGGCACTCACCGAACGCGCCCTCCTCGGCACCCCCATGGGTGGCCTGTGGATGCATGTCGGCACCCCCGACGCCGTGAACGACGCGGAACGCGCCATCGCCGCAAAACCGAGCTAGAGCCCGCACACGCCGTGATCCTACCGATCACAAGCGGGCGGGCGACGACGCCGGAGGTCTGCTTCGGCGCTTCAGAGTTCGCGGAAGCGATAGCCGACGCCATAAAGCGTTTCGATCATGTCGAAGTCATCGTCGACCTGCTTGAACTTCTTGCGCAGGCGCTTGATGTGGCTGTCGATCGTGCGGTCGTCGACATAGACCTGATCGTCATAGGCCGCATCCATGAGCGCGTTGCGGCTCTTGACCACGCCGGGGCGCTGGGCGAGCGCGTGGAGGATGAGGAACTCGGTCACGGTCAGCGTGACCGGCTTTCCGTCCCAGGTGCAGGTATGGCGCTCGGAGTCCATCTTGAGGAGGCCGCGCTCCATCACGTCGGCGGCGGTCGTCGTGCCCTCCCGCTGCGCCCGGTACGGCTGGGGCTCCGCCCCCTCCCCCGCCTGTACCGAGGATGTCACGCCCGTTCGCCCGCTTGAGGACGGCGCGGACGCGCTCGACGAGGAGGCGTTGCGAGAACGGCTTTCGGATGAAATCGTCGGCACCCATCTTGAAGCCGAAAAGCTCGTCGATCTCCTCGTCCTTCGACGTCAGGAAGATGACGGGAAGCTCGGAGTGCTGGCGCAGACGGCGCAGCAGCTCCATGCCGTCCATCCGCGGCATCTTGATATCGAAGATCGCGATGTCGGGCGGGTTGATCTGCAAACCGTCCAGGGCGGATGCACCGTCCGTATAGGTCTGAACCGTATAACCTTCGCTTTCGAGTGCGATCGAGACCGAGGTCAGGATATTCCGGTCGTCATCGACAAGGGCGATAGTAGCCATCTGATCGTCTCCCGGACGCCTCGCTTAAGGCTCCGCACGCACAAGGACTCGGTCGCGTGCCCCGAAGGACGACGCCGTCGCTGTGGCTGCAATGCCACATGTCGCGCCAATCGCCAAGGGCTGTGGAAATTGAGGACGTGCCGGGCGCTGACCTAGCGGGAACTCATCTGGGGGGTGATGCACTCCTCGGTCGGTCATTCGAGCTCGCCCGCCGAACGTAGTGCGCAAGTTGCGGAGCCTAGTGCCCGGAGCATAGCGCAAGTCCACGAACTCGCATCGGGAGAAAGACCCGACCGGCGGGCTTTTTGACCAAGCGATCAAGAAAATCGGTTCAAGGAAGAGAGCGCCATCTCACCTGTTGCGTCGCGCGGTTCGCTCTCGTACGACCCTGTGGACTTACCGATTTTGCAGCGCAGCATCGTTGCGCGGCCCGCTTCAACTTTGAAGGACTTCCCGCAATGGCCACGTCATCCTCCGCCCTGTTCGACACGAGCGTCGCCAAGGAGCGACGCGCGGACTGGCCGGAGGCACGGCTCTATCAGAGCGCGCTCGGATGCCCGTTCTCGCCGGGATCGATCGTGCAAGGCGGGGCGCTCCTCGTGGAGACCGGCCAGTTCACCGGACGCAGCCCCGGCGACAAGTTCGTCGTATCGTCGCCGAAGACGGAGGAGCGCATCTGGAAGGACAACAACCAGATGATGAGCCGCGATCACTTCGACACGCTTCTGGCCGACATGCAGGCCCACGCGGGCGGCAAGGTCCTCTACACGCAGACGCTCTACGCCGGTGCCGACCCCGCGCACCGGCTGAATGTCTCGGTCGTCAACGAATATGCGTGGCACGCGCTCTTCATTCGCCACATGCTCCGGCGGCCGGAGCGGGCCGAGCTTGCCGACATCACGGCCGATCTCACCGTCGTCGATCTTCCGTCCTTCAAGTCCGATCCCGCTCGTCACGGCACGAAGTCGGAGACCGTCATCGCGCTCGATCTCGACCGCGGCATCGTCCTCATCGGCGGCACGGCCTATGCGGGCGAGATGAAGAAGTCGGTCTTCTCGGTGCTCAACTACCATCTGCCCGAGAAGGACGTAATGCCGATGCACTGCTCGGCCAATGCGTCGAAGGCCGACGGACGAAGCGACGCCGCCGTCTTCTTCGGCCTCTCGGGCACCGGCAAGACGACGCTGTCGGCGGACCCGGAGCGCACGCTCATCGGCGACGACGAACACGGCTGGTCGGACGAAGGCGTCTTCAACTTCGAGGGCGGTTGCTACGCCAAGACGATTCGGCTCTCGAAGGACGGCGAGCCCGAGATCTGGGACGCGGCCCATCGGTTCGGGTCGGTGCTGGAGAACGTGATCGTCGATCCGGAGACGCGCCTCCCGGACTTCGACGACGATTCGAAGACGCCCAACACGCGCGTCGCCTACCCGTTGGAGGCGATCCCCAATGCGAGCGAGACGGGCCGAGCCGGCACGCCGCGCAACATCGTCTTCCTGACCTGCGACAGCTTCGGCGTCCTGCCGCCCATCGCCAAGCTGAACCCCGATCAGGCGATGTACCATTTTCTGTCCGGCTACACGGCCAAGGTCGCGGGCACCGAGCGCGGGGTGAGTGAGCCGCAAGCGACGTTCTCGGCCTGCTTCGGCGCGCCCTTCATGCCGCTCCACCCCAGCGTCTACGGCAATCTGCTGCGAAAGCGCATCGCTGAGTCGGGAGCAAAGTGCTGGCTGGTCAACACCGGCTGGTCCGGCGGGCCCTATGGCGTCGGATCGCGGATGAGCCTGCGCACCACGCGCCGGCTTCTCTCGGCTGCGCTAGCGGGTGAGCTGGACGACGTGCCCGTTCGGCACGCCCCCGTCTTCGGCCACGACGTGCCGCTCAAGGTCGACGGCGTCGAGGACGTCGTGCTCGACCCCCGCCGCACCTGGGAGGACCGCGAGGCGTTCGATGCGCAGGTCGTGCGGGTCGCGGCGCTCTTCTTGAAAAACTTCGAGCCCTTCGAGCCTTATGTCGATCGAGCCGTGCTCGACGCTGCGCCGAAGCCCGGCAACGTGCATCTTCACGAAGAGCCCGTCGTGTATCGGTAGGCGCGCGAGAGCCGGCACCGAGACATTTACGATCGATGAATCGTTGCGCGTGCAGCCATGCCAATGCTGCAATGCAGCGCGGCGGCCTCGTTGATTGTGCAACTGCGTTGTAGGGACGATCTACCCGCTTGGGACGGGGGCCTTTCGCCCCCGGCAATACGGGACACCGGATCAATGAACACGAACACCACGACCTACACCGCCGCGCCTTACACCCTTCGCGAGACCGTCACCCGGACCGTTCGCGGCTGGATGAGCGCCTACGCCCTCCACCGCCGCTATCGGAACACGTACGCGGAATTGTCGCTCCTCACGGAGGCCGAGCTCAACGATCTCGGCATGAGCCGCTACCAGCTCTCCGACATCGCGCGAGAGGCCGTCTACGGCGCCTGACGACGACGGATGGACGGTGCGCTGATTGGCACCGTTCATCGGTTCGGGTTAAGGGCGATGGATGACCTTGCGCCCGGCCCCATGCGAACGTCCCCTCCAGGCTCATGAAGCGCCTGACGACCCGGCCGAGTGCTCGCAGAAGCGTTACCGGGCCATCATGGCGGCAGCGATCCTCGGCTCTTCGATCGCCTTTATCGACGGCTCCATCGTCTCGGTCGCCCTCCCCTCCATCCGGGAGGGGCTGGGCGCGTCGTTGATGGAGATGCAGTGGGTGGTGAATGGCTACGCGCTGATGCTGGCCGCCTTCATCCTGCCCGCCGGTTCCGCCGGAGACGTCTTCGGTCGCAAGCGCGTCTTTCTCGTCGGCGTCGCTGTCTACACGCTGGCCAGCCTCTGGTGCGGCCTCGCGCGATCGGGGCCGGAGCTGATTCTTGCCCGCGTGGTGGAGGGGGTCGGCGGAGCTTTCATGATCCCAGCCAGTCTCGCCCTCATCACCGTCAACGTGCCCAAAGAGAAGCGCGGCGCGGCCATCGGCCTATGGGCGGCGGCCGGTGCGGCTTCTACCGCGATCGGGCCGATCCTCGGCGGCACGCTCATCGATGGGTTCGGGTGGCGCCCCGCCCTCCTCCTCACCGTACCCTTCGGCGTCGTCACCTTCCTCATCGCCTGGCGCGGCGTGCCTGAAAGCCGGGCCGAGGGCGCCCATATGGACTGGATCGGCGGGATCCTCGCCTGCGCCGGCCTCGGTGCCCTCGCCTACGCTCTGACGGTGGCCGGTGATGGCCCATCGCCGCTCGTCGTCGGGCTCGGGGCGGCGGGTCTCGCTCTCTGCGCGCTCTTCCTCTGGCAGCAGAAGACGGCGTCGGAGCCGATGATGCCGCTGAACCTTTTCGAGAGCCTGCCTTTCTCCGGGGCGAACGCTCTCACCTTTCTCCTCTACGCCGCGCTCACCGGTGCGCTCTTTCTGATGCCGATGACGTTGATCGACGCGCACGGCTACAGCGCTACGCGTGCCGGGCTCGCCATGCTGCCTTTCACGATTCTCGTCGGCGCGCTCTCCAAATTCGCCGGCGGCTTCGTCGACCGAACAGGCGCCCGGCTACCCCTTACCGTCGGCCCGGCCATCGTCGCCCTCGCCTTCGCGGCGCTCGTCTGGGTCGCGCATCGATGGCGGCTTCTGGACGGCGGTGGTCCCGGCGATGGCGCTTCTCGGCATCGGTATGGGTATCACCGTCGCGCCGCTCTCGACGACGATCATGAACGCGGTCCCAGACGAGAAGGCCGGCACGGCGTCCGGCATCAATAATGCGGTCTCGCGCGCGGCCGGCCTCATCGCCGTCGCGGCCTTCGGCCTCGTTGCGCAGGCCGGCTTCGCCGCGACGGGTGCGAGCGGGTCCTTCGGCGAACCGTCAAGCGCGGCATCGGCCTATATCGCCGGCATGATCCGGGGCTTTGCCTTCGTCGCCGTCGCCTGTTCGGCACTGGCCGCACTCGCCGCCGTCGTCGGCTTCGCGACGCTTCGTGCAAGCGACGAGGAATGACGATGGGCGCTCACGCTGCGCTAACTTTGCCGTGAAGTCGGGTGGTGCGGCCTCCTCCTCCGTCTTAGGGTCCGGCCACCACCCACCCCCGGAGGCCATGCGTCATGACCGATACCACCCGCCGCACGTTCCTGAAGACCGCCGCCTTCTCCGGCGCAGCCATGGCCGCCGCCATGCCGATCTCGGCCCAGGCGCAGCAGGCCGTACGCCTCGGGTCGCAAGAGATGGGTATCGACTTCGACTACGAGGTCACGCGCACCGAGGCCGAGTGGCGCGCGATGCTCGACGATAACGAGTACTATATCCTCCGCGAGACAGGGACCGAGCCGCCGAAATCGAGCCCCTTGTGGAACGAGGAACGCGCGGGCAACTATCATTGCAAGGGCTGTGATCTTCTCGTCTACCCGTCCGAGTGGAAGGTGCCGCTCGACAAGGGCTGGGTCTTCTTCGACCACGCGATCCCCAACACCGTGATGACCGATCTCGATCTCGGTTCGCCCTATGCCGGCAATCCGGATATGCAGGAAGTTCCAAGCGAGCAGCCGCTCATCGAACTGCACTGCCGTCGCTGCGGCAGCCATCTCGGCCACCTCGTTTCTATCAACGGGCCGATCCACTGCATTAACGGTACGGCTCTCGACTTCAAGCCGGCGTCTGCCTGATGGCGGAGGAGGCGGCCTAGTGCCGCCCTAGGCGCTCGTCACCACATCCAGAAATGCCTGGCCGTATTTCTCGAGCTTCTTCTCGCCCACGCCGTGAATGCCGCCCATGTCGTCAAGCGTTTCGGGGCGGCTTGCGGCGATCTGGATGAGGGTGCGGTCGGGGAAGATGACGTAGGCGGGCACCTTGTTGGCGCGCGCGAGTTCCGTCCGGCGTACCTTGAGGGCGGCGAGGAGGTCGGCGTCGACATCCTCCACCTCCGGCGCGACCATCGTGCTACGCGACTTTCGCGAGCGCTTCTCGCGCAGCGCCTCGGCGCGCATCGAGAACGGCTTCTCGCCCTTCATGACGGCCACGCCCTCGTCCGTCGCGAGCCAGCGGCCGTGGTTGACGATGTCGATCTGGATGAGGCCGGCCGCATACATCTGGCGGAAGATCGAGCGCCACGTGTTCGCCGAGCGGTCGGCACCGCAGCCGAACGTCTTCAGCGTCTCGTGGCCGAAGCGCCGGATCTGCTCGGTCTCATCACCGACGAGAACGCTCACGAGATGCTCCAGCCCGAAGCGCTCTCCGGTACGAAGGATCGCGGACACCGCCTTCTTGGCCTCCAGCGTGCCGTCCACCGCCTCGACCCCCGATAAGCAAAGGTCGCAATTGCCGCAGGCCTCGGAGGGCTCGCCGAAATAGGCGAGCAGCGTCTGCCGCCGGCAGGTCGGCGCCTCCGCCAGCGCCATCAGTGCATTGAGGCGCTGGCGCTCGACGCGCTTCTGGGCATCGGGGGCATCGCCGTCGTCGATCTGTAGCCGGCGGATGCGGATGTCGGAGAGGCCGTAGAGGGTGAACGCCTCGGCCGGCAACCCGTCGCGGCCCGCGCGCCCGATCTCCTGATAGTAGGCCTCGATCGTCTTTGGCAGATCGGCGTGGGCGACGAAGCGGACATCCGGCTTGTCGATCCCCATGCCGAAGGCGACCGTGGCGCAGACGATGACGCCGTCCTCCTGCAGGAACCGGTCCTGCGCCGCGGAGCGGTCTTCCGGCGCGAGCCCGGCATGGTAGGCGACGGCGTCGTAACCCGCGTCGCGCAGCCGTTCGGCCAGCTCCATCGTACCCTTCCGCGACATGCAGTAGACGATGCCGCTGGAGCCGCGATGCGCGTCGATGAAGCGCATCAGCTGCTTGCGCCCGCCCGATCCCTTGGCTTCCATGCCGAGCCGGATGTTCGGCCGGTCGAATCCGTGGACGAAGATCCGCGGTGCATCGTCGAAGAGCCGGCCGGCGATCTCGTCGCGCGTCGCGGCGTCGGCGGTGGCGGTCAGCGCGAGGGTCTGCAGGCCGTGCGGCAGGCTGTCGGCGAGCCGATGGCGAACGTCCGCCAATTGGAGGTAGTCGGGCCGGAAATCGTGCCCCCACTGGCTGACGCAATGCGCCTCATCGACCGCGAGGCGCCGCATACCGGCACGTCCCAGCATTTCGATGGTGGCCCCCATCATCAGCCGCTCAGGCGCGACGTAGAGGAGCCGCATCGTGCCCGCGCGAAGCGAAGCGTGGACCCGCTCCGTCTCCTCGGGCGTGTTCGACGAGTTGAGGGCGCCGGCCTCGACCCCAAAGGCGCGAAGCGCGGAGACCTGATCGCGCATCAACGCGATCAGCGGCGAGACGACGACGGTCAGCGCATCGTCGACGATGGCCGGCAGCTGATAGGTCAGCGACTTGCCCGCGCCCGTCGGCATGACGGCGAGCACGTCGCGCCCTTCGAGCACCGCCTGGACGACCTCGTCCTGCCCCGCCCGGAAGTCGGCGAAACCGAAGACGCGAGACATCACCACGCGCGCGTGGTCGAGCGTCGGTCCGTGATCGGTGGAGGGTGAAATGTCGAGGAGTGCCATGGCCGCGTCTACCTCGCGCCGCAGAGGGGCGAGGTCAAGGCGGGGGTGGGCCGGAGCAGCGGGTCGTCAGTTGGTCAGGCGAACGGCCTCGCGCGCGTCCTCGGCCCGCTGCTGCGCATCGTCGCGCAAGAGCTTGTCGAAGGCGGCGGCAGGAATGGGCCGGGAATAGAGGTAGCCCTGCACTTCGTCGCAGCCGAAAAGGCGCAACAGGGCTTCCTGCGACACGTCTTCCACACCCTCGGCGATCGTCTGAAGTCCGAGGCTCTTGGCGAGAGAGATGATGGCGCGGACGATCGAGGCGTCGTTGGCCGACGACAGGCTGTCGGTGATGAAGCTGCGATCGATCTTGATGCGATCCACGGGGATGGAGCGCAGATCGCTCAGCGAGCCGTAGCCGGTACCGAAATCGTCAAAGGAGACGTTGACGCCGAGTTCTCTCAGTTTGGCGATCAGGCAGCGCCCGTCCTCACCGCTTTGCAAGACGACGTTCTCCGTGACCTCGAGTTCGAGAAGCCCGGGGTCGAGCTGCGTCTCCGCGATCGTCTCTGCAACCAGGTCGACGATATCGGCGGAGCGGAAATGCGCGGTCGACATGTTGACGCCCACCCGAACGGGAAAGCCTTCGTCGAACCAGGCCTTGGCCTTGCGGGCGCCTTCCTTCACGACCCAATTGCCCACCGAGAGCGCGTAGTCGCTTTGCTCCAGCGCATCGAGGAAGTGGTAAGGTGTCAGAATGCCGCGCTCGGGATGGCGCCAGCGCAGCAACGCCTCGGCGCCGATGACCTTGTTGTCGCTCAGGCGAAGCTGCGGCTGATAGAAGAGTTCGAACTCGTGCGCCGCCACGGCCTTCTGCAGGTCGTTGTCGAGGATGACGCGATTGCGCATTTGCTGGCGCATGTCCTTGGAATAGAACCGCGCCTGCCCCCGGCATTCCGCCTTGGCCCGCGCCAACGCGAGGCCGGCGCTCGAGATCAGGTCGTCCGCCATCCGGCCGTCGTCGGGTGCCAGCGCCATGCCTATCGTGATCGAGACGTCGACATCGCCAACGGGTGTCTCGAGCGGGAGGAGGAAGGCTTCGCCGAGCCGGTCCGCCAGGTCGGATACGTCGCGCGGCTCCGATATGTCCCCGGCGATGATCGAGAACTCGTCGCTGCCGATCCGCGCCAGTCGGTCGTGGACCCGGATCGTCTCTTCCAGACGGCGCGCGACGGCCTTGAGGACCTCATCGGCTGCGGCATGGCCCAAACGCTGGTTGAACGCCTTGAAGTGATCGATGTCGATGAGGATCAGCCCCATCTGCGCCGTGTAGGGCTGATCGCCCGGGAGGACGCGGCGAAGGGCATGGTACCAGCCGGAGCGGTTGAGGAGGCCGGTAACGGGATCGAACCGCGTCGTCTTCGCACCTATGGCGGAGACCTGCGGCGACACCTCGCGCGCCACACCGCGATAGCCCTCGAACGCACCGTCGGTGTCGAAGACGGGATAGCCACTCGTCACCACCCGGGCCGTCTTGCCCATGATCTGCGTCTCGTAGACGAAGTCCTGATAGGGCCGCTGGCTCAGCAGCGTTTCCCGATGGGCGTGAAAGGCGGTTTCGTCGTCGCCACTCGGCTTGATGACGTCTTCCCAACGGCGGCCGACCAGCCAATCGGCCGGAATGCCCGAGATCGAGGAGACGTGCGTGAACCGGAAATCGGCATCCATCTGCCAGAGAATATCGTCCGGCAGGGAGGACTGGGGACTGTTCGTCGCAGGGGCGGAGAACGCGCCGCCGTCACCCTCGACCGAACGCGCCTCCACACCGAGGACGTATCCCGCCAAGCCGGCCAAGCCTTCGAGCGCATCACGGGCCTTGCCGTCAAGATCCTCTTCGGAATCGAGCGTGACCATGAGCGCGCCGAGCAAGACGCCGCCCGACCTTACCGGGACGGCGACGCAGCGGGTGTCGCCACCGTCGTGGTTGTCGTTGTCCGACAGCGTGATGCAGGTTCGTCCGCCAGCCTGCGCGACCGCGCTCCAAGAGGTGCTGAGCGGCTTCGACGCGACCTGACCGTCCTCGCCGATCTCGCTCTGCGCGCCCTCGCAGACCACGTGGAGGCAAACCTTTGGCGCCTTCGACACATGACGCGCCAGTTGGATGATCCGAACCAACTCGGAGCGAAGCCGCTGGACCGGCGCTTGGCGCGAAGAGGGTGTCAGAAGGGCAGTCATAACCCGCACAGCATACCGCCAGAGCCTTGACAGAGTGTGAGCCACACCGATCCGATGTGTCTCAGGGAAACCCAGGCCGTGTCACGCGCGCCAATGTTCCGTTATCCATGGCGTGGGGCGAACATGCTTGTAGGTCCGCTTCCAGAGCGGCGCCGGCCATATGCCATCCCGCGCCTCGTCCGGGTCGGGCTTTCCGGTGAAGACCACGACCCGCGCGCTCGGTGGCAAGGCGGCCGGGCGCAAAAAGTTCATCGGCCAGCGCGGCATCAGACTGTGCTTGAAGCTGACGCACCAGTCTTCCGGCCAGAACACCGGATCGACCCCGATCTCGCGCGTCACGAAGATCTGTTCGTTCACGTAGGCCTTGCGGATCGCCGCTCCGTCCGCCTCCATCCGCATGACGAGATGCGGCGCTTGCCCGACCCGGAACCGAAAGCACGATGTGTTGCCCACGCCATCGTCCTGCGTCCAGTTGCGGATCACGCAAAACCGCCCCGGCTCATGATCGAAGAAGGGATCGAGCGAACCCGTAATGACGACGTCGAGGTCGAGAAAGAGTACATCGCCCTCTGCGCCCGGCAACTTGTCGTGCCAAAGGGCGAGCTTGCGCCACGGCTTCCATCGGATCGCCTCCGGCAGCTCGATCGGGAGAAGCGCCTCGATCTCGACGGCCTGATCGATCCCCGTGGGATCATCGGTATAGCAGACGAGACGGGTAGGCCGTGCCGTGTGCCGCCCGATCATGCCCCAAAGCCGGTTGACGTAGTCCGCGCCATAGCGCGTGCCCCACTTCATGCACAGGATCGTCTGGACCATCGCGGCGCTTCGACCTTTCGAGGTTTCGGGTTGTGCCGAGCCTCGATGGCGCTCGACCATGTTTTTCGCGGCCGAAGTCATGAAACCGCACCCGACTGCTTGACGCAGCCGGCCCGACCCCTTAACTCACACTCACCGCAGCGACCAGAGCCCATCGGCCCGGTCACTGACAGGCCCTGTCGCGGGGTGGAGCAGCCCGGTAGCTCGTCAGGCTCATAACCTGAAGGTCGCAGGTTCAAATCCTGCCCCCGCAACCATTTCCTTTTACATATCTCGGCGTGTCGCGGTCCGTTTCGGGCTTTGCGGCTGCGCGTTCAGTCCGGCGAGCTGTCGTGTCTCGGCAGCTGGATCGGTGCGGCGCTGAGGACATCCGTGGCCGGCGGCTCGGGTGTGAAGACGTTCGGGAAGGCCCAGTTCGGCGTCTCGCCGCAGAAGAGGTCGAGGAACGGGATCGCCAGAGGCGGATCCTCGCGCACGTTTTCCCTGAACGACCACCAGGCCTCGATGTCGTGCCACCAGTCGGAGAGGGTCAGCGTCTCGTCGAACTCCTGGCGCATCACGGCGGCCCGAACATTCACGCAGTAGACCGCGTAGGCATGGCCTTCGGGCCAAAAATGCGCCGGGTCCCGACGGTCGCGAACGTTCGGCTTGGAGCTGACGTGAAGCGGGTCGATACGAAGCATCTCGCGAAGCATGAGGCCGGACGAGAAGCGCGTATAGGCATGGCGCGCATCTGGGTCGGTGGGCTTTTGCGCCTCGAACTTGCGCAGCCAGGAGACGAAGACTTCGGCCAGCTTCTCATCCTCGACGACGAGATCGACGCCCGATTTCGCCGAGAGGTCGCGAACCTGATCCATGAAGGACCGTCGGAACCAGCGCAGCCGCTGCACGGCCTGTCGTACCGATCCGGCCTCCATCGCGCTGCCGGCCGGCGGGGCGTGATCGATGACGTCGACCGGGGGGCGCCGGCCCTGTGTCCGATATGCCGTACCGGCGCGGGTGCGGGCCATGAGCGTCCGTCCCTCAGATATTGTCGGAATAGTCTGCGATGAGGCGACCCAGCACCTTCTCGCGAATCGTGCCGTCCTCGCGGGCGAGCACCTGGGCGAGGTCGGGCGCGAGGGCGCGGGCCATGGCGGTGCAGGCGTCGAGCAGCTCCTCGGCGCCGTCTAGCTCGTCATCCCTGTCCGCTATCAGCCAGAGGGCGAGCGCCAGCGTCGCGATCTCGGCACGAGATGCGGAACCCTTCGCGATCGGCTCGCCGGCACCTCGCACGACGCCCCGCGCGTTCATGGCGAGGACGAGGTGCGCTGCCTGCTTGAAGCGATCGCCCTCGGCCTCCTGGATCGACGCCTTGAACGCCTCTGCGGCACGGAGCTCGCTGATGAGCGCGGCGTCGGCGCCGAGCGTGCGCAGCGACCGAGACAGCGTGCGGTAGGCGGAGTGGGCGAAGGCCATCTCGGCGGCGTCGAGCGTTTCGATCTGCGCGAGGGTAAGGTCGTCCCAGGGGCCTTCCGGCATGTGCGCGTCGAGGAAGCGGTGCGAAAGGCGACCCGCGAACCCGTTCACCTGATCGGCGATCTGGTCGAAATCGGCCAGCACCCCTCGGGCGACCGAGCCGAGCGGCGCCGGGATCGCATCGGGCGCGGTGTCGATGAGCCCTCGCCCACGTCGCACGGAATGGCGCAGCAGACGCAGCGTATCCTTCAGCGACAGGACCGCTGGGCGGGCGCGAAGGCCGGCGCTGGCATGGCGTAGTCGATCCGACATCCGTTTCCTCGGCGTCGCCTCAGGCGAAGGCGGACGGGCGTGTGGGCGTGCGGGCCATGAAGGCCTGCGTGTCCTCCAGCGACTTTACCACGGCTTGGCTGCCGAGGCCCATCGCATTCTGCGCCGAAGCGGCCTGCCCCATCCGCACGCAGTCTTCGGCGGTCAGGCCATGATGAAGGCCGGTGGCGAACCCCGCATTGAAGCAGTCGCCGCAGCCGCAAGTGCACACGACGTCGATCGCGAAGGCGGGCACGTGAAGGCGCGTGCCATCGGAGTGGCGATAGAGCGCACCGTCCGCCCCGAGGGTGAGGATGACGCAGCCGACACCCTTGTCGAGCAGCACTTGGGCGATAGCGTCGAAATCGGTGAGGCCGGTAAGCGCCATCGCCTCCTCTTCGGACGGCATGAAGTAGTCCGTATGGGGCAGCAGACCTTCGATCAGCGGCATGTCGGCGGGCGTCGAGGCGAAGACGTCGAGGGTCGTGGTGCAGCCACGAGCCTTGGCGCGTTTCATCAAGGCGACGTTCGGCGCACCGTCCATCGCGTCCATGAGGCCGACGCCCCCGAGATGGACGATGGCGCTGTCGGTGGCGCGCTCGACCTCCGCGTCGGAGAGCGTGAAGGCACCCGTCGCGCCCTTCTTGTGCAAGGCGGGGCGGCGACCGTCGGGGCGGGTCGTGACGATGGACGAGGAGGTCGCGACGCCGGGGCAGACCTGCATCAGCTCCGTGTCGATACCGAAGGCGCCCATCTTCCCGAGCACCCAGGCGCCCATGTCGTCGTCACCGACGCCGCCCACCGCCTGCGCCGACAGGCCGTGCTTGGCCGCGACTATGACCGCGCTGCCGGCGGCGCCGGAGACGGCGAGGGTGAAGTCCTCGACGAAATAGGTATCGCCGCCAGGGGGAATTTCGGTCACCGGACGGGCGAGGCAGTCGAAGGTGTGGAAGCCGATGGAGGTGTAGTCGAAGCGGGGCATGGGGGACCTAGATGTAGTGGCGGTACTACCGATCTTGAGCGATGATCGGGTCTACAATGCTGCAATGATATCTCGAAGGCGATGCCCCTCGCATTGTCTTCCTTCTCCACTCGGAGAGAAGGTGGCGGCAGCCGGATGAGGGGGTATCCCCTTGTTTGGATCGGGCGGCGGCGGGTCGATCGCATAGTCTGCAATCCCCCTCATCCGCCCTTTGGGCACCTTCTCCCCGGGGGGAAAAGGGGATTTGCGCCGCCAGGCGTCGTCTAGCGCAGCCGTTCCCCCGTCTCCCCGTCGAAGAAATACGCCCGCGTCAGGTCGAAGCTGGCGTTCAGCGGGGCGTCCAAGGGAGAGCGGTAGTCGCGGTCGGCCTTGATCTCGAAGCGGGGGCCACCCTCCACCCGGACAGTCAGGAAGGTCTGGTCGCCCGTCGGCTCGATGCCGTAGACGGTGCCGGTCAGATGGGTAGGGGCGCCCTCGACATGGCAGTCTTCGGGGCGGATGCCGAGGGTGATCGCGCGCCGGTCGGCAATGTCGCCGAGCTGGCGGGTCGCGTCCTCGATGCGGATGCCGGGTGCGATGAAGGCGCCGTTCTCGACGGCGCCCCGGACGAGGTTCATCGGCGGCGATCCGATGAAGCCGGCGACGAATGTATTGGCCGGGTTCGCATAGATCTCGTCGGGCGTGCCGATCTGCTGGATCGCGCCGTGGTTCATGATTACGATCCGGTCGGCCAGCGTCATCGCCTCGATCTGGTCGTGCGTGACGTAGACGGTCGTGATCTTCAACTCGTGCTGAAGGTGCTTGATCTGCACCCGCATGGCCGAGCGCAGCTTGGCGTCGAGGTTGGACAGGGGCTCGTCCATCAGGAAGACCTGCGGCTGGCGCACCACCGCCCGCGCGAGGGCGGCGCGCTGGCGCTGGCCACCGGAGAGCGCGGAAGGCTTCCGGTCGAGAAGTTCGCCCATCTCCACCATTTCGGCGGCGCGGCGCACGAGGGCGTCCTGATCGGCCTTGGCGACGTTTCGCATCCGCAGCGGGAAGCGGATGTTCTCGTAGATCGTCATGTTCGGGTAGAGCGCGTAGCCCTGGAAGACCATGGCGACGTCGCGGTCGCGAACGTCGATGTCGTTCATCCGCTCGCCGCCCACGATGACGTCGCCCTCGGACGGCTCCTCCAGCCCTGCGATCATGCGCATGGTCGTGGTCTTGCCACAGCCGGAGGGGCCCAGGAGGACGACGAATTCCTCGTCGGCGATGGTGAGGTCGACCTTCTCGACCCCGACCACGTCCCCCCATTGCTTCTTGATGCCGCGAAGCTCGATCTCGGCCACGTGTCGTCCCTAACCTGTCGGTGTTCTAAGCGAAGGCCTGTCAGCCCTTCATGGCACCCATCGTCAGACCCCGGCTCAGATGCTTCTGGACCAGCATCACGAGGATGAAGATCGGCACGAAGGCGAGGAAGGCGACGAGGGCGATGGCGTTGTAGATCTTGCCGTCCGAGCCGCCGGTAAAATTGGCGAGCGCGACCGACATCGTATAGGCGTCCTTGGTCGACGCGATGAGGAGGGTGAAGAGGAACTCGTTGATCGCGAAGATGGCCGCAATGACGGCCGCCGTGATGATGCCGGGCAAACAGACGGGGATGATGATCTCCCAGAGAATGCGCAGATCCGACGCGCCATCCGTGCGGGCGGCATCCTCCAGTTCCTTCGGCACTTCCAGCATGTAGGAGCGAATGATCCACGTCACGATCGAGAGGTTGATCGCGGCGTAGATGAGCATCAAGGCCCAGAGCGTGTCCAGGAGGCCCATATTGCGGAAGAGGAAGAAGATTGGAATGGCGACGATCGCAGGCGCCATCATGCGTGTCGAGAGGATGTAGAAGCCGATATCGTCCCGACCCCGGTAGCGGTAGCGCGAGAGCGAATAGGCGGCGGGGATGCCGAGCGCGAGGTCGATGACGACGGAGCCGAAGATGGCGAGGATGGAGTTGCGCAGGTAATGCGCCATCGGCCAGTCCGACCAGATCATGTGCCAGGCGTCGAGCGACCAGGTCGGCCAGTAGATCGGCTGCGGGGTGATGATCTCGGTGCGCGGGCGAAAGCCGATGGAGAGGAACCAGAGGATCGGCACGACGCAAACGAGCGCCCACGCCCCCAGCACCAGATAGCGGAGGACGAGACTGTCGCCCTTCTTGCGCCGTTTCGGACGCGGCGGCGCGGTGGGAGCGACGGGCGTCGCGGCGTCGGTCATGACGCGGCGGCCGGGCGGAAGAAGCGCTTGAGGAGAAGCTGCGCCGTCAGGATGGTGAGGACGAGCATGATCGCGGAGGCCGCCGACGCGTAGCCAAAGTCGAACATGCGAAAGCCGTTCCGGTAGATGAAGAAGCTGATCGTCTCCGTCGCACCGCCGGGCGTGCCTTGCGTCATGATGAAGACGTTGGTGAACATCGTGGTGATGTCGATTCCGCGGAGGATGACCGCGACGGCGATTATCGGCGCCATCATCGGCAGCGAGATGTTCCAGAAGATCGCGGGCCAGGATGCGCCGTCGAGCCGGGCGGCCTCCTCGATCTCCTGATCCTGCGCCTGCAGGCCGGCGACGAAGATGATGAAGAGGAAAGGCGTCCACTGCCACACGTCGGCGACGATCAGCATGGCGCGCGCGTTCCAGACATAGCCGAGCCAGTCGATGTTCCCGTCGATGAGGCCGAGCCGCATCAGGAGGTCGGAGATCACGCGGCCATCGGCGAAGGCGAGCTTCCAGATGAAGGCGACGGCCGAGGGCATGAAGAGCATCGGGAGGAGAAAGACGAGCCGCCAGCCGCGCACGAAGGGGTCGCGATAGGCGTAATAGGCCAGCAGCAGCGCGAGTGCGACCTGGATGACGAGTGCGATGCCGCCGATGATCGCGGTGTTGCCAAGCGCGGCCCAGAACTCGCGATCCTCCAGAAGGCGCTGATAGTTGTAGCCGCCTTCCCAGATCCACTCGCCCGAGCGCTCGACATAATAGAATCCCTGCACGATGGCATAGATGCCGGGATAGAGCGTGATTCCAAGCAGGTAGATGACCGCCGGCGCGACCAGAAGGTAGGGCATCCAGCGGCTCTTGCGCCGACGCCTTCGCGGCGCGGCGGTGGCGGCGACCGGGGCTAGAGCCGCCCCGGTGCCTGCATCACGCCCCGATATGGACGTGTCGGTCATGTCTTACGACCCGGCCTTAGCCCGGAACCGGGCTCGGCTTGCCGCGCCCGACCCAGGTTCCGGCCTCGACGGCGGCATAGTCGAAGGGCTGGCGTGCCGTGCCGAAGCCGTTGCGGCGCAGGATGCGCTGCCAGGCGGCGACGCCGTTGTCGAGCGCCTCCTTGGCCGTGATGTCGCCGACGACGGCCCGGTTGATCTCGTTGCCGAGCGCCTGCTCCATCTCGAACATGCCGGGGATGCGCGGCGCGCACCACGCGTGCTCCAGGCTCTCGGCCCAGACGGCGGCGGGCTGCGAGACGGCCTGAAGACGGGGGTTCGTCAGCACCGACTTGTAGCCCGGCGCCACGCCGTTCGCGTTGGCCTCGTTCATCGACATGATGGACGCGGTCGTCAGGAAGGCGAGCATCAGGAACGCGCCCTCGGGGTTCTGCGACGTCGCGGCGACGCAGGACGTCGAGCCGGCGATATTCGGCGGCGCGAAGCGTGCACCCTCGATGTTGGCGCGCGGCTCGTAGATCGTGACGAAGTCGCCGACGATCTGGCTCTGGTCGGGGCGCATGGCCTGCGTACCCGAATCCTGCCACGAGATGTTGGAGGCGACCTGCCCGCCAAGCCACGCCGCGCGGTTCTCCGGCCAGCCGGCCCCGGCATAGCCTTCGGCCGCGTTGGCTGAGAGCGCGAGGATCATCTCCAGCGCCTTCACGCCGGCGTCCCCGTTGAAGATCGGGTTCCAGTCGGCGTCGAAGAGATCGACACCGTACTGGGCCGCGACATGCTCCCAGGTGTAGGTCGACCAGAAGCCGCGCGCGGCCATCATGCCGATGCCCGACACGCCCGGCTCGATATTGTTCATCTCGCCCGAAATGCGCAGCAGGTCGTCATAGGTCTCGACGGAGTTCCAGATGTCGACGCCGCCGCCCAGCACCTGCTCGGCCATCGACTTCCTCAGATGCACCATCTGGATGTCGCAGTCGAACGGGATGCCGTAGAGCCCTTTGTCACCGAAATAGCCGTAGTTCAGGCGATAGGTGTCGTAGAAATCATCGAGCGGCAGGCCCCACTTCTCGGCGTAGTCGTCGAGCTTGGCGAGGTAGCCGGGGCCGGCGAAATCACCCAGCCAGGGCGAGAAGAACTGCAGCGCGTCGAACGAGGCGTTGCCGGAGATGAACTCCGCAATCGCCTTGTCGTAGAAGCTGTCGTCGGGGATCGGGACGAGCTCGACCTTGATGCCGGACAGCGCTTCGAAGGGTGCGAGACCCTCGGCGGCCGATTCCTGGTCGGCGGCGCCGATGGCGAAGCGGACGGTCTTGCCGGCCTGCGCCTCGCGCACGGCCTCCCAATCGACGGTGCGGATCCAGTCGCGCGCCGGGTCCCAGAGGGGCTCGTCCGACATGGAATAGAGCTCGCGATAGTCCTCGCGCACATAGTCGCGCACGGAAATCTTATCGAGCACCGATTGCGGGTCGGGCAGATCGGAATGAGCTGCGGCGCGGACGATGCTCGGCGCGACGAGCGTCGTGCCGGCGGCTGCGGCCGATGTCGCGAGAAGTGAGCGGCGGGTGAGCCCACCACCGATGCGCGGGGTTGGCGGATTCATCTTGAACATCTGTTTCCTCCATATCCAAAAGGATCGGTACGCCGTTTTTTGTATCAGCGAGCCGCGCGGCGTAGCGCGTGCTGCCTTTTTGTCCGCCTGTCACAGCGATTGCAAACGGTTTAGTTGCCCTCGACAGGTGCAACAGTCTCACCTAGTCCGACAGGACTTCGCAGGCCCTTCGCTAACCTGTTCTCTTTCCGTCCTCTACATACAGATGTTCACCGTCGATCCTTTCAGAGCGTCGAACTGAACATCTGCGTTGACCTCGGAACACATGTTGCATACGTTGAATCGCACTCGTCAACCCCTTTCGCGCCATCCGTTCGTCGGATCGGTGCCTGTCAGCCGCGGACGGTAGCTCGCCTTGCCCCTCAACATCGCTCCCATCGGCCTGGCGAAGGACCTGCTCGCAAGGGCCGACACGGGGCACCCCATCACCATCGGCCTGGTCGGCTGCGGCGAGATGGGATCGGACATCATCACCCGCGTCGCGCATATGCGCGGGCTGCGGATCGGCGGCATCGCGGAACTGAACGTACCGGCGGCGCACAAGGCCGTCGAGACGGCGTTCGGCGAGGGCGGACACTCCACCGAGGTCTCGAAGGCGAGCCAGCTCTCCGACGCGATGGAGGCCGGGCGGATCGGCGTGACGACCGATGCGAGCCTCATCCTGGAGGCCGGCCAGATCGACGTCGTGGTCGATGCGACGGGCGTTCCGGCCGTCGGCGCGGCCATCGGTCTCAAGGCGATGGAACGTGGCAAGCACCTCGTGATGATGAACGTCGAGGCCGACGTCACCATCGGCGCCTATCTCGCGGCCGAGGCCAGGCGGCTTGGCGTCGTCTATTCGCTGGGCGCCGGCGACGAGCCGTCGTCCTGCATGGAGCTGATCGAGTTCGTCTCCGCGATGGGCCATACCATCGTCTGCGCCGGCAAGGGCAAGAACAACCCGCTCAACATCGACGCCACGCCCCCCGACTACGAGGAAGAGGCGAACCGGCGTGGCCTCAACCCGCGCATGCTCGTCGAGTTCGTCGACGGCTCGAAGACGATGGTCGAGATGGCCGCCATCGCCAACGCGACCGGTCTCGTGCCCGACCAGCCGGGCATGCACGGACCGTCCGCCGGTGTGGACGACCTCGCCAAGGTGCTGATCCCGCGCAGCGAAGGCGGCGTGCTGGAGGGGACGGGCCGCGTCGACTACACGATCGGCAAGGGCGTCGCGCCCGGCGTGTTCGTCGTCGCCGAGATGGAGCATCCCCGCGTTCGGCTGCGGATGAACGATCTCAAGATGGGCGAGGGTCCGTACTACACCTTCATCCGCCCCTACCACCTCACCTCGCTCGAAGTGCCGCTCACCTGCGCCCGCGTCGCGCTCTACGGCAAACCCGACATGGTGCCTCTCGACCGGCCCGTGGCGGAAGTCTGCGCCGTCGCCAAGCGCGACCTAAAGCCCGGCGAGACGCTCGACGCCATCGGCGAGTTCGCCTATCGCGCCTGGACCATGCGGGCCAACATGGCGCGCGAGGGCAAGGCCATCCCGTGCGGACTTCTGGAGGGCGGCACGGTGTCCCGACCGATCCGCAAGGGCGAACTCCTGACCTACGACAACGCCGCCGTCGCCCAGGGCTCGCAGATCGCGGCCCTTCGCGCTCGCCAGGATGCGCTCTTCTACGGCGAGGGAGCCGGTCCCCATGGATGACGTCGACAACACACCCTTCGCCATCCGCCGCTTCGCGCCCGAAACACTGCGGGAGGCGCTGCGCAAGATGGTCCTCATCCGCCGCTTCGAGGAGGGCGCAGAGGACAGCTACACGCGCGGGCTGATCCACGGCACGATGCATCTCTCGATCGGCCAGGAGGCCTCCGCCATGGGCATCTGCCTGCCGATGGAGCCCGACGACAAGATCACCTCCACCCATCGGGGCCACGGCCACTGCATCGCCAAGGGCGCGGACGTGAAGCGCATGTTCGCCGAGTTCTTCGGCAAGGAAACGGGCTACTGCAAGGGCCGGGGCGGCTCGATGCACATCGCCGATGTCGAGGCCGGCAATCTCGGCGCCAACGGCATCGTCGGCGGCGGCCTGCCCATCGCGGTCGGCTCGGCGCTGACCGCCAAGCGGCTGAAGACGGACGCCGTGACCGTCTGCTTCTTCGGCGATGGTGCCAACAACGAGGGCGCCTTTCACGAGGCGCTCAACATGGCCTCTATCTGGGCCCTGCCCGTCGTCTTCGTCTGCGAGAACAACAAATACGGCATGTCGACCTCGACCGAGCGCTCGACCGCCGTGCCCAACGTCGCCGACCGCGCCTCGGCCTATGACATGCCGGGCGTGACGGTGGACGGCAACGATCTCTCCGCGGTCGCCGAGGCTTCCGATACCGCCCTCGCCCGGGCGCGTGCCGGAGACGGGCCAACGTTGATCGAGAACCTGACCTATCGCTGGCGCGGCCATTCCAAGTCCGACCGCAACCGCTATCGCACCAAGGAAGAGATCGACGGCTGGATCGAGCGCGACCCGATCCGGCGCTTCGCCGATACGCTGGTCGATCATGGCATCTTGGATGAAGGCGGCATGGACGAGATCGAGGCCGGGGTGAAGCACGAGATCGAGGCCGCCATCGCCTTCGCCAAGGACAGCCGCGATCCCGATGTCGCCGACCTGACCCGCGACGTCTATACGCCCGCCGCCGCATGACCGACATACGCGAGCTCAGCACCGCCGAGGCGATCCGCGAGGCGATGGCCATCGCCTTGGAGGAGGACGAACGGGTCATCCTCATGGGCGAGGATATCGGTGTCTATGGCGGTGCCTTCCAGGTGACGGGCGATCTCGTCCATCGCTTCGGCGAGGAGCGGGTCATCGATACTCCGATCTCGGAACTGGGCGGCGCGGGCGTCGCCGTCGGCGCCGCGTTGACGGGCCTGCGGCCGATCTTCGAGTTCCAGTTCTCCGACTTCGCGACGCTCGCCATGGAGCAGATCGTCAATCAGGCGGCCAAGCTCCGCTTCATGCTGGGCGGCAACGCCTCCGTGCCCGTCGTGATGCGCTTTCCCTGCGGCTCCGGCACCGGCGCGGCCGCGCAGCACAGCCAAAGCCTGGAAGCTTGGTTCGGGCATGTGCCGGGCCTCAAGGTCATCCAACCCTCCACCCCGCACGACGCCAAGGGCATGCTCCTCGCCGCGCTCGACGATCCCGACCCGGTGATGATCTTCGAGCACAAACTCCTCTACAAGATGAAAGGCGAGGTACCGGAGGGTCGCTACACCGTCCCCATCGGCAAGGCCGCCATCCGCCGCGAGGGGACGGGCGTGACGATCGTCGCCTCCGCCATCATGGTCCACCGCGCGCTCGCCGCGGCCGAGGAACTGGCGGCCGATGGCATCGACGCGGAAGTGATCGACCTGCGCTCCATTCGGCCCATCGACAGCGCGACGATCATCGAGAGCGTGAAGAAGACGAGCCGCCTCGTCTGCGTCTACGAGGGCGTGAAGACGCTCGGCGTCGGCGCCGAGATCAGCGCGATGATCGCCGAGAGCGAGGCGTTCGACTATCTCGACGCGCCCATCATGCGGCTTGGCGGTGCGGAAGCGCCCATTCCCTACAATCCGGAGTTGGAGAAAGCCGCCGTCCCACAGACGCCCGACATCGTCCGCACCACCCGCGATCTCGTGCGCGGAGCCGTCTGACATGCCGACCGAAGTCATCATGCCCAAGGTCGACATGGACATGGAGACCGGGCGGATATCCGTATGGCACGTCGAGGAGGGCGCCGAGGTACGGGAGGGCGACCCCCTCTTCGACATCGAGACCGACAAGGCCGCCATGGAGGTCGAGAGCCCTGCGACCGGCAAGCTCGGCAGCGTCACGGCCTCGGTGGGGGATGACGTCGCCATCGGCAAGACGGTCGCCTGGGTCTACGCCGAGGGCGAGGAGATCGCAGCGCCGCTCGCGAAGGATACTGCGCCGAAGCCGGTGGACGACGAGCCCGACACGCTGGCGCCGATCGAACGAGCCCCGGTACCGGCACAGGCCAACTCTGGCGAGAAGCCCCGTGCTACACCGCTCGCCCGCCGGCTTGCGCGGCAGCACGAACTTGCCTTGTCCGACATCAAGGGCTCGGGCCCGGGAGGTCGCATCTCGCGCGTAGACGTCGAGGCGGCGCTGAAGACCCAGCCTAGCGAACCCGCACCCGCGGTTTCCGGGCAGAACGACAGGCCGACATCACGGGCTGACGGCCTCGTCGTTCACCGAACCGGATCGATCGACTCGCGACCATTCGTATTCCTGCACGGCCTCACAGGTGATTCCACCGGGTGGACCCGCCTGGAGCGGCACCTCGGCGATGCGCCCCGCATCAAGATCGACCTGCCGGGCCACGGCCGATCGGCCCATCACGAGATCGCCGCCTTCGACGACGTCGCCAGGATGGTCCTCGAAACCTTCGACGCGGAGGGCATTGCGAACGCTCACCTCGTCGGCCATTCGCTCGGCGGCGCGCTTGCACTTGTGCTGGCCGATCAGAGGCCGCGCGCAGTCGCGTCGCTAACGCTACTGGCGCCGGCCGGCCTAGGCGCCGAGATCGAGGGCGCGGTGCTGCGCGGCATTTCCAAGGCCTCGCAGGTCGACAGCCTCGCGCCATGGCTCAAGCGGCTCGTATCCGATACCGATACGATCGGATGGGACTACGCCAGGGCCGCCATGCTGGCCCGCGCGGACATGCGCCTTCGCGAGACGCAGACGCGGATGATCGCGAGGCTTCTGCCCGACGACACCCAGAGCTTCGATCTGACGGACAGCTTGGGACGCATTGGCGTGCCCACCCGCATCGTCTGGGGCCGCGACGACGCGATCGTGCCGTGGCGCCATGCGCTGCGTGCGTCGGGCCGGGTCGCGTTGCATCTCCTGCCGGGCGTCGGGCATCTCCCGCAACTGGAAGCGCCGGCGATGGTCGCCGACATTCTGAAGGCGCAACGCACGCCGAGATAGGCCTTCAGTCTGGCCAAGCCGCGCTCCGGTCCTTAGGTGGGAGACGGGCGTCCTGCAGACGCCGTCGAGGGGAGTTGGCTTTGGCCGAAGATCGATCACGACGCAGCACGCGCGGCCAGCCCCGCTCCGAGAGCGGTGCCAAGCTGACGAGCCTGCCCGATGCCAGCCAACGGCTGCGGGTACGCGCGGCCTGGCTCTACTTCGTCGAAGGACGCACGCAAAGCGAGATCGCGACGATCCTCGATATCGGCCGCGTCACCGTCGTTCGTCTCCTGGCCGATGCGCGCAAGCGGCGCGAGGTGCGCATTCAGATCGAGGCACCGCTGGCGGAGCTGACGGGCGTCGAGCGCGGGCTGGAGATGCGCTATGGCGTGCAGCGCGCCATCGTCGCACCACACACCGTTCCGGAGGACGATCCGACCCAGGTCATCGCGGCTGCGGCGGGGGCGTTCATCTCCGAGATGATGCGGCCCAACATCCAGATCGGTGTCGGCTGGGGCCGCACGCTCTATTCGAGCCTGCCTTTCACCGTTGGCGCTACGCTGGAGGGCGTCCGCGTAGTCTCGCTCCTCGGCGGCATCGCCGAGGCGCGCCGCTTCAATCCGGCCGAGTTCGCCTGGCGCTTTACCGAGCTCTTCCAGGGCGAGGGGTTCCTCGTACCCGCCCCCGCCATCGTCGACAGCCCGCAAACGCGCAAGGCGCTCTTCGAGAACTGCGGGATCAGCGAGGTCTTCGCGCAGGTGGAGAGCCTCGACATGGTCCTCCTCAGCGCCGGCGGCATCTCGACCTTCAACACGGCCTACCGCACGGGCCACGTCTCGGAGGAGGACCGCCGCTCGCTGATCGAGGCCGGAGCGGTGGGCGATATCCTCTACAATTTCGTCGATGCGTCCGGTGCCGTCATCGACCATCCGATCAACCGCCGCACCGTTTCCGCCGATCTCGACCGGCTAGCCAAGGTGCCGTCCCGGGTCTTGGTCTCGGGCGGGCCGGACAAGGTCGCCGTCCTAAAGGCCGCCCTCACCTCCCTCGCCCCGACGACGCTGATTACCGACGAGGTGACCGCGAACGCGTTGCTAGCTGACGGCTAAAGCACGGCGCTCCAGGGTTCGGCGTAGTCGGCCTCCTCTAGATTGACCCCTGGACCGTCGCGATCGACGACGAGGAAATCGCACGCCCCGCCCAACACGAGCAGCGGGTGGTGCCAGATGTTGGGGGCATAGCTGACGCCCTTCTCGGCCGGAACCTCGAAGAGGATAGGCCGGCCGGGACGCCCGTTCTCGTCCGGTGCGACGGCGGCCAACCAATCTCGCCCCGAAAGCGGCCAGAAGGCCTGCGCACCCAAGGGGTGCCGCTCCATCATCCGCAATGCGAGCGGCATAGCGAACGGCTTGGCACGGAAGAGATTGACGACTACGCGCGCGCCCTCCCCCACGACATCGATATGGGTGAGCGCGTGAAAGCGCGTGCAAGTGCCGGCGTTGATCGGGCGTTGCTCGGCGGTCGCGATGTCCATGACCTCGCCGAAGGGCGCGAACGCGTCGCGCGTCAGCGGAACGGGGCGGATGGCGCGATCGCTCACAATGACAGTCCCGCGTGACGGTTCACGTCCTTGTAAAGCAGATAGCGGAACGGCCCCGGCCCGCCGGCATAGCAGGCCTGCGGGCAGAAGGCGCGCAGCCACAGGAAGTCCCCGGCCTCGACCTCCACCCAATCCGCATTGAGCTTGTAGACGGCCTTCCCCTCCAGCACGTAGAGGCCGTGTTCCATCACATGCGTCTCCTCGAACGGGATCACGCCGCCTGGCTCGAACGTGACGATATTGACATGCATGTCGTGCGAAAGATCGTCCGGGTCCATGAAGCGCGACGTGGCCCAGCGATCTTGGGTATCCGGCATGCTGATCGGCTCGACGTCCCGATCGTGCGCCGTGAAGAAAGCGGGCGTTGGCAGGCCGTCGACCGGCTGGTAGCGCTTGCGAATCCATTGGAAGCGCGCGGGCGACGAGCCGTCGGCGCGCACCGTCCAGTCCGCACCGGGCGGGATGTAGGCGAGGCCGCCGGCCTCAATCTCGTGCGCGCCGCCATCGATGGTGAGCGTCAGCGCACCGTCCGTCACGAAGAGTACGCCTTCGGCCTCGGGGTCCGTTTCCGGATGGTCCGAACCGCCGCCGGGTTCCACTTCCATGGCGTATTGCGAGAAGGTCTCCGCGAACCCGGTCATCGGGCGGGCGAGGACCCAGCAGCGCGTGTCGGTCCAGTACGGGAGCCGGCTCGCCGTGATGTCGCGCATCGTGCCGCCGGGCAGCACGGCATAGGCCTCGGTGAAGATCGCGCGGCCGGTCATGAGCTGCGACTGTCCGGGCAATCCCCCGGCGGGCGAGTGATAGCGACGCGTGGAGGCCTTGCCCGCCAGCGCATCGAGCCGCAATCGCGCGATCCGGTCGACCTGCGCGCAGGCGGTCTCGAACTCCTTCGCGGCAGTGTTGGCCAGCCGCGCCTCGAAAGCCGCGAGAATCTGCGCCTTCGTGTTGTCCCGCACCGCGATGATGAACGGGTGGCCGAAGCGCTCGGTATAGGCAGCGTTGAGGCGTTGGAAGCGGTCGCGCTCCTCGTCCGTCAGTGCATCGAGCCCCGCTGCGGCCTGCTCGGCGGCCGAATCGGCTGTCAGGCGCTTTGCGGCTGCCAGCTTGCCCGCGAGGTCGGGGTGGGCTCGCAGCACGCCGAGCCGTTCGGCATGACTGGCTGCGTGGAACTGGGCCGACAGAGCCTGCGCGATGCCGACGGCATCCCCCTCCTCGATCGCGCCCGCGTCGGCATCCCAAGCTCGTTCCACGATCCATGGCGAATGCTCGTAGACGCCGCCGAACCGCGCAATGAAGGCGCTGCGCGCGGCTCCCAAAACCCTGCTCATCCTGTCGCTCTCCCCGGTACCGAACGTGGACCATCTAGAGGCTGTTATGGATCTTGGCGATGGCGTGTGCTGCTCCGCGAGTAGGTGAGAGCAGCCCGGAGGATTGGACGAACCAAGCCATCCGGTACGTCGCGAAGACTGGCCAAGATCGAAGTCGTGCCTGCGCTTCGCTCCTACCGAGCCGATCTTGGCTCGTCCAACGCAAACCGTCGCCAAGGTCGATAACAGCTTCCAGGCGACGGCACCCTATCTGTCGCGTCTTGTGTGCGCCGCGAAATGTTCTACCGTCCGGCCCGTCTAGTGGCAGGAACGGGACCTACGGATGGGGCTGGAATACCTTTGGGAATGGTCGATGTTCGCGTTGCGCTGGCTCCATGTCGTCGCAGCGATCGCGTGGATCGGCTCCAGCTTCTACTTCATCGCCGTCGACCTCGGGCTGAAGAAGGCGACCCACGCGCCGAAGGGCGTGCTGGGTGAGGAGTGGCAGGTCCATGGCGGCGGCTTCTACCACATTCAGAAATACGGCGTCGCGCCCGAGCATATGCCCGAGGACCTGACCTGGCATAAGTGGGAGGCCTACACGACCTGGACGTCGGGCTTCGCGCTGCTGGCCGTCATGTACTACGCGGGCGCCAATCTCTACCTCATCGATCACGAGGTCATGCCGCTCAATCGATGGCAGGCCATCGGCATCAGCCTTGTCTTCATCTTCGCCGGCTGGTTCCTCTACGACGCGTTCTGCAAGGCGTTCCTCACCAAGACGAACGCCGAGCCCACGTGGTGGCGCTCCGACACGGCACTCTTCGTCGTTCTCTTCATCTTCCTGTCGCTGTCGGGCTATGTCCTCACGCACGTCTTCTCGGGGCGCGGGGCCTTCGTCCATGTCGGCGCGATGACGGCGACGATCATGGCGGCCAACGTCGCCATGGTCATCATCCCGAACCAGAAGGTCGTGGTTGCGGATCTCTTCGCCGGTCGCCGGCCGGATGCGAAATACGGGCAGATCGCCAAGCAGCGGAGCTTGCACAACAACTACCTGACCCTGCCCGTCATCTTCCTCTTCCTTGCCAACCACTACCCGCTGGCGACCTCGACGCGCTGGTCCTGGGCGATCATCATGGTCGTTCTGGTGATGGGCGCCGTCATCCGGCATTTCTTCAACACCAAGCATAGGACGGGCGAGAAGCCGATGTGGACGTGGGGCGTCACGGTCGCACTCTTCCTCGTCATCGTCGCCCTCTCGACCTACCCGGCCTTCCGCGAGGCGCCCGAGGAAAGCGCCGCTGGAGTGCCCTTCGACGCCCGTACCGACGACATGCACGAACTCGCCGCCGCGCCGGGCTTTCTCGACGCGCAGAACGTCATCCTGTCGCGCTGCTCGATGTGCCACGCCGACACCCCGACATGGGACGGGATGGACCATCCCCCGCTCGGCGTCGTGCTGGAGACCGAGAACGACATCCTGCGCGAAGCCAGCCGCATCGCCCGCCACGTCGTCCTCTCACGCGCCATGCCGCCCGGTAACATCACGGGCATCACGGAGGCGGAGCGCCTGCAACTGGCCGACTGGCTGGCGGGTTCCTGACCCTCAGGTCGGCACGGGCGCATCCTCGCGGACATAGCCCGCATCCTTCAGCGCGGCCCAAAGCTCTACCGGCACAGGGGTGTTCAGCGAATCGACATTGCGCGACACCTCGTCCGGCGTCACCGCGCCCGGGATGACGGAGACCATCACCGGGTGCGCCAGCACGAAGTGCAGGGCCGCGATGGCGATCGGCGTCTCATGCGCGTTGCAGATCGCCTCGATGCCGCGCACGCGCTCCAGGATATCGTCGGGCGCGGGGTGGTAGTTGTAGGTCGCGCCGGGTTTGGCTCCCGTGGCGAGGATGCCGGAATTGTACGGGCCGCCGAGCACGATGCCGATTCCGCGCGCCGCGCAATCCGGCAGGAAGCTCTCCTGCGCACCCTGCTCCAATAGGGAATAGCGCCCGGCCAGCAGGAAGGCGTCGAAGTCGCCGCGCTTCATCAGCCAGTCGCAGATCTCCCATTCATTGACGCCGGCGCCGATGGCCTTCACGTCGCCCGACTTGCGCAGCTCCTCCATCGCACGGTAGCCCGCCGTCCGCTCGCCCTTGTGGCCGGTACCCATGACCTCCGCGAGGCGGGCGTCGGACGCCTCCTTCGAGCCGTGCGTCCAGATGTCGACATCGTGGATGTAGAGGATATCGATGCGCTCGACCTTCAGCCGCGCGAGGCTTTGCTCGTAGGAGCGCATCACGCCGTCATAGCTGTAGTCGTAGTCGAAGGAGCGGCGAGGAACATCGACGAAGATGCCGGACGGGTCATCGTCCGGCCCGGTCGGCTCGCGCAGCACCCGGCCGATCTTCGTCGAGAGGACGGCGGCGCCCTTGCCGAAGCGCTCGAAGGCCGAGCCGAAGCGCTCCTCGGAGAGGCCGAGGCCGTAGAGCGGAGCGGTATCGAAATAGCGGACACCGGCCGCGAACGCCGCGTCGAGCGTCTCCTGCGCCTGCTCTTCGGGCAGCGCTTTGAGCATGTTGCCGAGCGGCGCCCCGCCGAAGCCGAGCTCCGTCAGATCGAGCGCGGCGCCCATGCGGGTGGTGAGCGTGCGGGTCTTCATGCGTCGTCTCCTATGCCTCGCCGCCAGGGCTTCGATCTCGGAACGCGGCGGGCTTGCGAACGCGGTCCTGTCGCCCGCAACGGGTAGAGAACGTCCGCGCTAAAATTCGGATCGAGCATCTTGGGCATTGGCGACCTCCCCCCGTTCACGTTCGCCGCATCTGATGTGCGGATCGAACGGAGCGGAGAGTGGGATCGGCAGGCGAAGACTGTCAAGCGCGCGTGCCTCGGCACCGGGAAAGCGCTAGGGTCCGCCCGACACATCACGGAGAGCGACATGAGCGAGACACCCACCATCGGCTTTATCGGCGTCGGGCTGATGGGGCACGGCATGGCCAAGAACATCGCCGAGAAGGGCTATCCGCTCGTCGTGATGGGTCACCGCAACCGCGCACCGGTCGACGATCTCGTCTCTCGCGGTGCGAAGGAGGTCGGATCGCCGGCCGAAATGGCGGCTGAGGCCGACATCATTCATCTCTGCGTTACCGGCTCGCCCCAGGTCGAAGCGATCGTGCTCGGGCCGGACGGGCTCCTCGCCCATGCCGAAGCGCGCCACACGATCATCGATACGTCGACCTCGCAGCCCCCCTCCACGATCCGCATCGCCGAGGCGCTCGCCGCCAAGGGTGCGCGCTATGCCGACGCCCCGCTCGGCCGCACGCCCAAGGAAGCCGAGGCCGGCACGCTCGACGCCATGGTGGGAGCCGACGACGAGACCTTCGCCATCATCGAGCCGGTGCTCAAGACCTGGGCCGGCGTCATCGTCCGGACCGGCGACGTGGGGACGGGACATACGATGAAGCTTCTCAACAACTTCATCGCCATGGGCTACGGAGCGCTCTATTCCGAAGCCCTCGCCGTCGGCGCGAAGGCCGGCGTGAGCTCCGATACGTTCCACGCCGTCATCGGGGCCGGCCGTCTGCGCAACGGCTTCTACGACACATTCATGCGCTATGTGATCGAGCGGGACGTGAACGCGCACCAGTTCGCGCTCCGGAACGCGGCCAAGGACATGCGCTACCTCGCCGCGCTCGCCAACGACATCGGCGCCGTCAACCCGATCGGCGCCGCCGTCCGGAACACCTATGCGGCGGCCGAGGCGGACGGGCGGGGCGACGAGAACCTGCCGCAGATCTCGGACTACATCGCCGGCGTCAACGGCGTCTCGCACGCCAAGGATTAGCGCCGTTCCTGCAATCGTTGACCAAACCGTCGCCCCCTCCCTTGCGTCATCCTCGGGCACCGACCCGAGGATCCAGAGCGTCGATTGCATCGCCGTGATTGCAAGCAAACCGTCGCAAGTCGGGCGGTCGGCCTGGACGGCGGACGCAGATCCTACGGATCGCGCCCCTGGATTCTCGGGTCGGTGCGCAAGAATGACGGCGGGAGGTTGAGTTGCCATCCGGAATAGGCGTTCCTGCAACGCCTTTATGTGATCGCGGCTAGGCCAGCGCATCCGCCTCGAAGACGCCCGCCGCCGTCGCCGTGTTCTCGTCGGCGACGAGCTCGGCCGCGACGACCGGCGAGATCGTGAACGTATCGCAGCCGAGGGCGGCGAGCTTGGCAACGTCGGCGGCGCTGCGCAGGCTGGCGACGAGGACGCGCGTGCCGGCCTCGTCGATCCGGGTGGTCGCGGCGATGTCCTGCATGTCCGCGAGAATAGAGTCGGCGTCCTGCCCGAGATCGCCGATCCGGCCGTAGTAGGGCGCGACATAGTCCGCGCCGAGGGCGCAGGCGGTCAGGACCTGATGCGGCGCGTAGACCGCCGTCATCGTCAGCCGCACCATCTCGTCGCGCAGGATGCGGGCGGCGCGAATGCCGCTCTCCGTGATCGGCACCTTGACGACCACCCGCGGGTCGACGGCCGCGAGCGCCCGTCCGGTCTCCAAAAGCGCATCCGCCTCTCCGCCCCAAGCCTGCGCCTGGAACTCCCCCGCGCCGCCATCGAACGCCTTTCTTGCGAGCCTTTCCAGATTGGCGAGCGTGCAGGGCTCACCTGCACGCTTGAGCAATGTCGGGTTAGTCGTGAGGCCAGCGAAGAGGCCTGTCGGCAGCCAGCGTGCCCAAGCACTCGTGTCGGCGGTGTCGAGCAGGATTCGGTACATGGGACCATAGTAGCGCCGGTGCGACCGTTTGATAGCCTCTTCGGCGGGGCCGATCGGTTCGCTTGACGATACGCGCTTGCGGAAGCACGCTCCGCCCCCTCTCCACTGGAACGACGCCGATATGCTCGATACCCCCGCCGCCCGCATCATCCGTCTTCACCCGGACGACAACGTCGTCATCGCCGTCGATCAGGTCGCAGCGGGCGCGGATGCGCTCGGCGTCATGACGAGCCAACGCGTACCGCGCGGACACAAGATCGCGGCGCGGCCGATCCGGCAAGGCGAGCCGATCCTGAAATTCGGCCAGATCATCGGGGCGGCGACGGTCGATATCGCACCCGGCGAATGGGTGCACGAGCACAATGTCGGCATGAGCGACCACAGCGCCGATTACGCCTTTGCGGAAGCGGCCCTGCCACCCGACCTCCTGCCCGAGGCCGAGCGCGCGACATTCGAGGGCTATCGCCGACCGGACGGCAAGGTCGGCACGCGCAACTATGTGGGCATTCTCACCTCGGTGAACTGCTCGGCGACGGTCGCGCGGATGATCGCGCGCGAGGTCGAGCGCTCGGGCCTCCTCGACGACTATCCCGCGATCGACGGCGTCATTCCCCTCACGCACGGCACGGGCTGCGCGATCGATACCAAGGGCGACGCCTATGACGTCCTGAAGCGCACGCTCTGGGGCTATGCGACGAACCCCAACATGGGCGGCGTTTTAATGGTCGGCCTCGGCTGCGAGGTCTTCCAGATCCCACGCTGGAAGAAGACGTACGGCCTGGAGGAAGGCGACGGCTTCCGCTCGCTCGTCATCCAGGACGAGGGAGGCACGCGCGCCACGGTCGCGGCGGGCCTCGCCATCGTAAAGGAGATGCTGCCGCGCGTCGGCGCCGTACGGCGCGAGACGATGCCCGCGTCCGAGATCACCCTCGCGCTCCAATGTGGCGGCTCGGACGGCTATTCGGGTATCACGGCCAATCCCGCACTCGGTATCGCCGCCGACATCCTCGTCGCTCACGGCGGAACGGCGATGCTGGCCGAGACCCCCGAGATCTACGGCGCCGAACACCTTCTGACGCGCCGCGCGGCCACGCGCGAGGTTGGCGAGAAACTCGTCAGCCGCATCCGCTGGTGGGAGGATTATACCGCGCGCTCCGACATGGAAATGAACAACAACCCCTCGCCCGGCAACAAGGCGGGCGGCCTGACGACCATCCTCGAGAAGAGCCTCGGCGCCAGCGCAAAGGGCGGCTCGACGACGCTTCGCGCCGTCTACGAATACGCCGAGCGCGCGACGGAGAAGGGTTTCGTCTTCATGGACACACCCGGCTATGACCCCGTCTCCGCAACGGGTCAGGTGGCCGGCGGCGCCAACGTCCTCTGCTTCACCACCGGGCGCGGCTCGGCCTATGGCAACAAGCCGACACCCTCCATCAAGCTCGCCACCAACACGCCGATGTACGAGCGGATGCGCGAAGACATGGACATCGACTGCGGCGACGTCCTCTCGGGCCGAAGCCTGGAGGATAAGGGCCGCGAAATCTTCGAGACCGTGCTGCGGGTCGCGTCCGGGGAGCGCACGAAGTCCGAAGAGCTAGGCTATGGCGACGCCGAGTTCGTGCCTTGGCACATCGGCGCGGTGATGTAGCCGACCCGAGCGGCTTGCGCCGCCCCTCCTTTTCCCGTCGGGAAGACAGAAAGGGAATGGATAGAACGCGGCCTCAGCCCGTCGATCTTCGGCGCCGACTGGGTCTCGCGCGGCCGGCCCCGGCCCAGACGCATTTCGATCCCGTAGAGTCCGTCGAAGGACGTCTTGCTCCGTCCCTTACTGCGTCATCGATAGATCAGCGTCGGCAGCCACATCACGATCGAGGGCACGTAGGTGACGAGGAGGAGGACCGCGAAGAGCGGAATGAGGAACGGCGCGGTCGCCGCCACGCAGCGCTCGAAGGGGACCTGACTGACCCGGCTGAGGACGTAGAGAACCATGCCGATAGGCGGTGTGAGGAGCCCGATCATCAGGTTGAGCACCATGATGACGCCGAAATGGACCGGATCGACCCCGACCTTGACCACGATCGGCAGCAGCACCGGCACGAGGATCGTGATGGCCGCGACCGTCTCCAGGAAGCAGCCGGCGATGAGAAGGATGACGTTGACGAGGAGGAGAACCAGGATCGGGTTCTCGGTGATCGTTAGAATGAGGCTCGCGAACTGCTCGGTCACCCTGTTGGACGTCAGGATCCAGGCGAAGATCGACGCGGCGGCGACGATGAAGAGGACGACGGCGGTCGTCTCGATCGTATCGAACGAGACGCGAAGGAACCGTTTCAGCGTCAGCGTGCGGTAGACGACGAGGCCTAGGAAGAGCGCGTAGGCGCAGGCCGCGATGGCGGCTTCCGTCGGCGTGAAGACGCCGAAGAGGATGCCGCCGACGATGATGATCGGGGTAAGGAGCGAGAGGAAGGCCGAGACGAAACTCGTCCAGAGACGGCCGAGCGCGAAGGGCTGATCGCGCGGGAAGCCCCGCCGGCGGGCGAACCACGCCACCATCACCATCAGTGCGAGCGCCATCGCGAGGCCGGGCAGGAAACCAGCTGCGAAGAGCTGCCCGATCGAGGCGCCGGAAATGACGCCATAGATCACCATCGGCAGCGAGGGCGGAATGATGGGACCGATGGTTGAGGACGCGGCCGTGATGCCGACGGCGAAACCGGGCTCGTATCCGGCGTCGCGCATGGCCTTGATCTCGATGGCGCCGAGCCCGCCCGCATCGGCGACGGCGGCGCCCGACATGCCGGCGAAGATGACACTGGCGCCGATGTTCACATGGCCGAGCCCGCCCCGCATCCACCCCACGAGCGCGCGCGCGAAGCCGAAGATGCGCTCGGTGATACCGGCCGTGTTCATCAGGTTGCCGGCGAGGATGAAGAAGGGGACGGCCAACAGCGGGAAGCTGTCAACGCCGTTCACCATCCGGTGGATGACGACCATCTCCGGGACCTGTCCCGAGACGATGATGAAGATCGCCGACGCGCCGGCAAGCGCAATCCCGACCGGCACGCCGATGATGATCATCCCGAAGAGGAGTACAAAGAGGAGGCCGATCAGCATCGACGGCAACCTTCCTCTCGGATGGATAGCATCACAGGTTCACCCCGCCTTCGATGCCGGCATCGGGGTCGATGAGCCGGCTCGTGCCCGTGCGCACATGCTTCACCGTCACCCAGGCCTGCAGCACCGTCATGACGGCAAGGCAGAGGAAGACGAGCCAGTAGAGCCAGGCCTTGGGCACGTCGATCGAGACCATCATCTGCCCCGTGCGTCCGGCAAGCTGCGTACACCAGAAGGCGAGCGCGCCGAAGAAGATCGCCGAGCCGATGTCGACCACGAATTGCAGCACGCGGCGCATCGGCTTCGGCATGTATCGGTAGAAGATCTCGACCGCGATATGGCTCTGCTTCCGGACGGCCATGATGCTGCCGAGGAAGGTGACGGTGATGAGGAGATAGCGCGCGATCTCCTCCGTCCAGCCGAGCGAATCGTTCAGTACGTAGCGTGTGAAGAACTGGAGAAAGACGACGAAGGCGAGCCCCCAGAAGACGACGAGGACCGGTCCATCCGTCCAGCGCTGGTCGGACAGGTCGATCTCGTCCTCGGTGATGAGGACCGGGACGATATCGTCATGGGGCGTCGCCATGGCGAGCATCCCGGCGACCGAGGCCGCCGGGCGTCGATCTGGCTACTGGACTGCCTGGAGCCGGTCGTAGGTCTCCTGATCCCAGGTCGCGTCCGGCCCGTTATGGCGCGCCATGGTGGCCTCGCGGAACGGGGTGATGTCGACCTCGTTCACGTTCACGCCCTCGCCCCGGAAGAATTCGGCCAGATTGGCCTCGTTCTCCTGGATCTGCGAGCCGGCGCATTCGGCCGTCTCGGTGAGAACGCCGGCGAGGGCTTCCCGGTCGGCCTCGTCCATCGCGCCCCAGGCGGGGCCGCCCACGATGGTGAGAAGCGCGTCGGTGATGTGGCCGGTGAGATTGATGTCCGACTGTACCTCGTAGAACTTCTTGGCCTGGATCGTCGGCAGCGGGTTCTCCTGCGCGTCCACCGTGCCCTGCTGGAGCGCGAGATAGACCTCGGCGAAGGCGATGGGTGTCGGGTTCGCGTTCACGGCCTCCGGAAACATCATGTAGAGCGGCGCGTTCGGCACGCGGATCTTCATGCCGTCCATATCGGCGGGCGTGAGCACCGGTTTGTTGGAGGTCACGTGGCGCTGGCCGTAATAGGTCATCGCGGCGATGTGGTTGCCGGTGGCGTCGGTATAGCCCTGGCTGAGTTCGCTGAAGAGATCGGAATTCCGATAGGCGTCCCAGTGCGCGTAGTCGCGGAACATGTAGGGCACGCCGCCGATCGAGATCGGGCCGTAGGAGCGTCCGGCAAAGAGCTGGCCGGTGTAGATGATGTCGACGGTCCCGAGGCCGAGGCCCTCGTTGATGTCGGTCTCCTTGCCGAGCGAGGACGCCGGGAAGACCTCGATGCCGTAGCGCCCATCGGTCGCGGTCTCGAGAAGGGCACCGGCATCGACGGCGCAGGTGTGATAGGGCTCGGACGTCTCGTAGACGTGCGCCCACTTTAGGTCGGTCTCGCCGGCCATCGCGGCCTGCGAGAGAACGAGGAGACTGGCGGTGGCGGCCAAGGTCGCGACAAGGGTCGCGCCGGTACGAACGGTCATGGATGATTCCTCCCTGAGTGACGCCGAACCTCTTTCGGATTCTGACGTTCACACCCTAGCGACAGCCCGCGCGCGCTGGCAAGCGTTCGCTCGTGCGCTGCGCTCGGCGTCGGAGCGTCCGGCCTCAGAAACCGACCGTCTTGAGGTAGTCGCGATTCGCCCGGGCGTCCGAGACCGGTGAGGTGTCGCCCTCGGGGTCGCAATCCTGCTCGACCGTGCACCAGCCCTCGAAGCCGCTTCCGACAAGGAGTTCGCGCACGGCCGGGAAATCGACCTCGCCGTCGCCGAGATTGCAGAAGATGCCTTGTGCGCAGGCGTCGTAGAAGCCGGTGCGGTTGGCGATGGCGTCCGCCTTCACCGCCGGGTCTATGTCCTTGAAGTGCATGTAGGAAATACGGTCGATATGGCGACGCATGAAGTCGACCGGATCGTAGCCGGCATAGGCCGCATGGCCCGTGTCGAAGCAGAGCTTGAGGTGGGCGGGGTCGATCTCGCCCAGCAGTCGCTCGGTCTCCTCCTCGAAGTCCATGAAGCCGGCGGCGTGGGGGTGGAGAGAGACGTCGAGGCCGTATTCTTCCGAGCCGAGCTTGGCCACGTCGCGAAAGCGGCCGGCGAAGGCGTGCCATTCGTCTGCATCCATCCGCTCGGCCTCGGCGGGGCGCCCGGCCGTCGGCGCGCGGCGCGGCGAGATCGAGTCGATGAGCACCATGTGCTTGGCCCCATGCGCCGTCAGCGCCTTGGCCGTCCGGCGGGCGCCGTCGAGCACGTCGTCCCACTGGGCGGGATCGTGAAAGGCGCGGAAGACGACGCCGGCAACGAGAGTCAGACCGCGCGACGCGAGGGCATCGCTCAAGACGCTCGCATCCTCGGGCATATAGCCGACGGGGCCGAGCTCGATGCCGGTATAGCCGGCTGCAACGCAGTCATCGAGCACCTGCATCCAGAGCGGATTGCGCGGATCGTCGGCGAACTCGACGCCCCAGGAGCAGGGCGCGTTGGCAATGCGGATCGTCATGAGGCGGAACTCGTCTGGCTGGGTCGAAGCGCTCGAATGGCGCGAGCGGCCGCGTCGCGCAAGGCCGGCTCGGTAGCGGAGAGGATGGCGATACGGTCGAAGGTCGCCGGGTCGTCGTCGAGGGTCGCTCGGAGAGCTCGCCCGAAGGCTTGTCGAAGCTCCGTCCCGAGGTTGAACTTTGCGATCGGCCAGTCGCGGGCGAGGATCGCGCGGGTGTTAGACGGGATGCCGGATGCACCATGGAGGACGAGCGGGCAATCCGTGCGCGCGGCGATCTCCCGCAGCGCGACGAGGTCGATCTCGGCTTTCGCCTCGGTCTGCAGATGAACGTTGCCGATCGAGACGGCCATCGCGTCCACGCCCGTCTCACGTGCGAACCGGGCGGCCTCGACCGGATCGGTCGGCTTCGAGATGGCGCCCTCGTCGTAGCCGACGAAGCCGATCTCGCCCTCGCAGGAAAGGCCCGCCTCATGGGCCATTTCGGCGACCGCGCGGGTCTCGGCGATGTTCTCCTCGAGCGGCAGGCGCGAGCCGTCGAACATGACGGACGTGAAGCCGGCCGCGATCGCCTCCTCACACTCGGCGCGACTGCGGCCGTGGTCGAGATGTGCGACGACCGGCACGCTTGCACGCTCGCCGAGATGGCGGAACATCGCCGCCCAGAGCGCGATCGGCATGTGCGCCCGCGCACCCGGCCCCGCCTGAAGGATGACGGGCGCCTTTTCGCCTTCCGCGGCCTCGACATAGGCGCGTGCATCCTCCCAACCGAGAACGACCAGGCCGGCGACGGCGTGGCCGTCCGCATTGGCCTCGGGAAGGACGCCTCGGAGCGTGGCTAGCGGCACGTCAATCGAACCGCGTCACTTGAACTTCGCCACCATGTCCTTGATGCCCGGGATCGTCTCGATCTGATAGGCGTGGTCGGGTTGGAAATACTGCACCAACGGGCGCTGCGAAAGGCCGCCCAGGATCGTGAAATAGTACATCTCGTAGCCCGGGGCCGCCACGCAGGGGTGGTAACCGGACGGGATGCAGAAGGTCGATCCGTCGATGAGGTGGAATGCCTCGCCGACTGCTTGGCCTTCCTGTTGCAGCAGATGCAGCCCGAAACCGTGCTTGGGGCGGAAGCGGAAATTGTAGGTCTCGTCGTGGCGCGTCTCGTCCGGCAGGCGGTCGGTATCGTGCTTGTGCGGCGGGAAGCCGGACCAGCCACCGGCGCCTACCGTGAAGAGTTCCGAGACGAGCAGCCGGCCGACCTTGTCGCCCTGCTTCTGCCCGAGGATATGCTTGATCTTTCGGTGCGTCTTGGTGTCGTCGGACCCGTACTGAACGCGGTCGATGGCATCAGCCCGGACCGCGAAGGGATCGAGCACCCGGTCGAACCTGGCACCCGCGACGAAGACCTCGGCGGCGTCGGACGTGCAAACCATGTGCGCCTTGGCCCCGCTCGGCACATAGACGCCTTCGGGCTCGCCGTCCCAGACATCCTCTTCGCGCTGGCCGATGCCCTCAAAGCGCTCGCCTTCGATCTCGATATCGACGCTGCCGGTCGCCGGAACGATGCAGGTCTCGTAGCCGGGCACGGCATAGTCGAAGGCCTGGTCGCGCTTCAGCTTTACGATGTTGAAGTAGTTGAGAGGCACGTGCGCGTCGTCGGCGTCGACGATGGCGCGGTTGGCGTTGTCGTGGGGTAGGATGTGCATGGGTCAGGCGTGCTCCTGAAGGAAGGCGTCGAGTTCGCCCGGGGTTGGCATCGCCGGCGCGCAGCCGAAACGGCTGACGACGAGCGCGGCGGCGGCGCTGCCACGCGCGACAGCCTCGCGAAGGGATAGGCCAGCTGAGACACTGGCCAGGATGTTGCCGAGAAACGCATCGCCCGCGCCGACGGGCTTCAGCGCTTCGATCGAGGTCGGCGGGGTCTCGAACGTGTCGTCGGCGGTGAGGGTGTCGCTGCCCTGCGGTCCGCGCTTATAGATGATCGTCCGCCTGCCACCGTCGACCATGCGTTCGGCGAGCGCGCGCCCGTCTCCGCCGGCCATCCAGTCCCATTCCTCGTCGTTGCCGACGACGAAGGCGGCACTGTCGGCCGCGCGGGCGAGAACGGTGCGGGCTTCCTCCGCCGAGGGCCAGGAATAGGGCCGATAGTCGAGATCGAAGACGATGGGGAGGTCTGCGGCCCTAGCCCGCGCCATCGCGGCGAAGGCGGCGCCGCGCGAGGGCTCCGCCGCAAGGACGGTGCCGGTGAGAACGAGGCTCGCCGCCGTGCCATAGGGCAGCGCCTCAACGTCCGCCGCCTCCATCGCGAAGTCGGCCGCGTGGTGGCGATAGATGATCGACTGGAAGCCCTCGACGCGAGATTCGACGACGGCCAGCGAGTTGCGCCGCTCGTCCCCGACCGCGCGGACGAAACCGGTCTCTACGCCGTACTCCGCCAGCCGCCGCACGCAGCCACGCCCGATCGCGTCGTCCGATACGCAGGTGACCAGTGCGACCGCACCGCCCGCCCGGGCGATCGCGACAGCGATGTTTGCGGACGATCCCCCAAGGGCCGCGCGGAACGTCTCGGCGTCCTCCACAGCGGTGCCCGGCGGCTCGGCATAGAGGTCGAGCCCGGCGCGGCCAAGGACGAGATGCGGACCGTCGCCGCGTGCGACGAAGGGCGCCTGCGTCATGACAGCCGGCGGCGCGTGGAATGCCCGGCCAACTGCCGGTCGAACGTTTTGGGCGTGATCCGCTCCGCCAAAGCCACGCGTAGGAGATCGGCCTGTGACTGCGGCGCGAGGCCACTTACCGGCGGGTCGCGGTCGAGATCGGTCGGGAACGGGTAGCCTTCCGCCGTCGCCGCGATGACGGCCTCGACGGCCCGCCCGGACAGACCGCCATCCAATAGCGCCGGGTAGACGGCCCGGCACATGGCCGCCCGATCCAGCGCCTCCATCATACGCCCGAAGGCCGAGCCGATCTGGAGGAGGTTTGCAAAACGGTGGTGGTCGGGCGTGCGGTTCTCGCCGGCGGCGTGGAAGAGCGCGGGCGAGAAGAAGACCGCATCGCCAGCCTCAAGGGGGATCTGGACATGCCGCTCTTCGAAGAGCGCACGGACGTCCTCGCGGTGGATCGCGGCGTAGCCAGCCTCGAAGGTCTGCGAGAAGGGCAGCAGCTTGGTCGGACCGCTCTCCAGCGGCATGTCGGAATGCGCGATCGCCCCCTGCAAGGTCAGCAAGGCCGACATCGCGTGGACGTGCACCGGGTATTCGTCCAGGCGTTCCGCGGCCTGGAAGCCGAGGTGATAGTCCCGGTGCCCCGTCTGCGCCGCGCCGCCGGGGCGAACGAGGTTCACCTGCGCCGTCACCTGATAGCATGGGCCGAGCCAGGCTTCGGATGCCAGCCGGATGGTCTCGCAGGCGATATAGCGGGCGTAGAGTTCGGGCGCGGCGAGGCAGAGCTTCTCGTGCGCGTTCCACAGCCGTGCATTGTTGCCGGCGGCCGCGAAATGGTCGCCGCCGCCGCCGTCCGCCGTTTCGACCTCGATCAGCCCTGTTAGAACGGCGGTCACATCGTCCAGAAGCGCACGGTCGCGAATGGCACCGCGCACGGCGAAGACACCCGCCCCGTCCCGCAGCACGCGAGCGAACTCGCCTTCGATCAGGCGGCGTGGCAGCGTCGCGATATGCGCCCCGTCATAGATGGGGATCTCGCGGACGACCTCTATCGCGTTCGGCACGTCGCGCGCATCCGTATGGCGGTCGAGCTTCGCCGTCAGCGCCTCAATACTCTGGTCGATCTCGTCGATCCATACCGGCGGACGCACCTGTGGTCTCGGTCTGTCCAACATTGGCGGTCCTCCCCATTCGGACACCAGTCGGAGCGGGGAGGGACGGCTCTGACACCGGCCGTCTCTTGCTCGCCGCTTCGGCCTCCGGCATAGCATGGCGAAAGCTGCGCGACCAAGCGTGCGTGGGCGTTTTTGGGAGGAAAGGCGGATGCCAGACATCGGTATCGGCATCGTCGGCGGCGGCTATATGGGCAAGCGCCACGCCGTCGCGATGAGTGCCGTCCACCCGACCTTCGAGACGGCCCTTCGACCTCGCCTTGTATCCGTCGCCGCGACCTCGCTCACGAGCGCGGAGCGTCACCGCGACCGCTTCGGGTTCGACCGGGCGGCGGACGGCTGGCAGGCCCTCGTCGCAGACCCCGATGTCGACGCCGTCATCGTCACGACCTACCCGGACACCCACCGCGAGATCGCCGAGGCCGCTCTCGCGCTCGGCAAGGCCGTCCTCTGCGAAAAGCCGCTCGCCGACACGATCGAGAACGCGCGCGCGATGGTGCACGCTGCCACGGGCTCCAGCGCCGCCGACATGACGGCTTTCAACTATATCCGCACCCCCGCCACGCAGGAGGCCCGCCGCCTCATCGCATCGGGTGCGCTCGGCCGGATCATCCACATTCGCGCGACCTATCGGGAAGACTATTTCGCCGATCCGTCCCGCCCGGCAAGCTGGCGCGGCCATGGCCGCCTCAACGGCGTGCTTGGTGACCTCGCGTCCCATGCGATCAACCTCGTCCTCGGGCTCGGCGGCCCGATAGAGGCGGTGCTGACGCATTTCGAGACGGTATTTCCGGAGCGCGGGGGTGAGGCCGTGGATACGGAAGATCAGGTCGACATGATCCTCCGTTTTGCGTCGGGCGTTCAGGGCAATCTCCACGTCTCGCGCGTCGCGACGGGGGCGAAGATGGGCTATACCTACGAGGTGATCGGCACCGAGGGCTCACTTCGCTTCGATCAGGAAGACCAGAACAGCCTCCATTTGTACCGCACGTCCGATCCGCAAAGACAGCGTGGCTTCACGCGCATCCTGACCGGTCCGGACCATCCCGACATGGCCGCTTTCTGCGAAGGGCCAGGCCACGGCACGGGCTATAACGACCAGATCACCATCGAGGCGCGGGACTTTCTCCACGCGATCGAGACCGGCACGGCGGCGCCGAGCACATTCGCAGACGGTCTCGCCGTCGCGGAGATCACCGAGGCCGTCTTCGCCTCCCATGGGGCCGGCGGCTGGGCCAAAGTCGAAGGAATGACCGTATGAAACGCTTGCGCTGGGGCATGGTCGGTGGCGGTGAGGGCAGCCAGATCGGGCCCGCCCATCGGCTGGGCGCCGGGTTGGACGGTCTCCTCACCTTCGCCGCCGGCGCGCTCGATGCCAATGCCGCTCGGGGCCGCGACTACGGCGCCCGCCTCGGCCTCGACCCCGCCCGCGCCTACGGCGACTGGCGCGAGATGCTGGACGGTGAACGCGGGCGCGACGACCGGGTCGACCTCGTCACAATCGCGACACCCAACGCGACCCACGCGCCCATCGCCCTCGCCTTCCTCGAAGCCGGCTTCGACGTCTTCCTCGAGAAGCCGATGACGATGACGGTCGAGGAGGGCGAAGCGCTTGTAGCAGCCGCCGCAGCGAGCGGGGTCACCTTGAGCGTCAACTATGGCTATACGGGCTATCCGCTGGTGCGCCATGCGCGTGCGATGGTGGCGCGGGGCGACCTCGGCCGCATCCGCCTTGTCGTCACCGAACACGCCCACGGCCACCATGCCGATGCGGCCCAGGCCGACAATCCGCGCGTGCGCTGGCGCTACGATCCCGCACAGATGGGCGTCTCCGCCCAGTTCGCCGACTGCGGCATCCACGCGCTCCACATGGCGTCCTTCATCATCGGCCAGAACGTCGAGCGCCTCTCCGCCGACTTCATCTCGGGCATCGAAAGCCGTACGCTAGAGGACGACGCGCAGGCCAACCTCCGATTCGACGGCGGCGCGGTCGGCCGGCTCTGGACGAGCGCCATTGCGGCCGGGCGGATGCATGGGCTGGCGATCCAGGTCTTCGGCGAACTCGGCGGCCTCGCCTGGGCGCAGGAGCAGCCCAACCAGTTGCGCTGGACGCCCGTCGGCGGGCGCACGACGATCATCGAACGCGGCGAAGCCGACCTCTCGCCCGAACACGACCGCGCCAACCGCGTCACCATCGGCCATGCCGAGGGAATGCCCCTCGCCTTCGCCAACCTCTACGCCGACCTCGCCGAACAGATCGGCGCCCGCAAGACCGGCCGCACGCCCGACCCGGCCGCGATGCTGGCGCCCACGGGCGAGGATGGCCTGCGCTCCGTCGCTGCTATCCATGCCGCCGTCGCCTCAGCGCGGGCGGAAGGCGGCTGGGTGGACGCGAGGCCGCCGTCCCTCATGACATAGGATCGACACTCCCTTCTCCCCGGGGGGAGAAGGACGGGCTGCACGATCCTGGGCCGACTCCTAGAGCGTGTCCGGTTCCTACCCATTCACCGAACGCGCTCTAGCGCATTGTTTTTGCGCGGTTCCCTACGCTGCAGTGCTATCGCACCTCCGCTCGAACGGCTCTAGACCGTCCCGCCGAGATCGCCCGACAGTTCCTGCAATTCTCTCCCGCCGGCCATCAGGTTCTGCAGCTCGTCCATCGTGATGTCCGATTTCGGATGCTGGCCGAGCGTCTGGCCGCGGTTGAGCACCGTGAAGCGGTCGCCGACGGCGTAGGCGTGGCGGACGTTGTGGGTGATGAAGACGACGCCAAGACCCTGCTTCCTCACCTGATCGACATAGCGCAGAACCATCGACGTCTGCGCGACGCCGAGCGCCGAGGTCGGCTCGTCGAGAATGAGGACCTTGGCGCCGAAGTAGACGGCGCGGGCAATGGCGACCGTCTGGCGCTCGCCGCCCGACAGCGTGCCGACGGCTTGGTGCGGATCGCGGATGTCGATGCCGATCTTGGCCATCTCCTCACGCGTCACGCGATCCGCGAAGTCGAGATCGAAGCGCTGGAGCGGCCAGCGACCTTTGAGCGGCTCCTGCCCCATGAAGAAGTTCCGCGTGATCGACATCAGCGGGATCATCGCGAGGTCCTGATAGACCGTCGCGATGCCGGCCTCCTGCGCGTCGCGCGGGCTATCGAACGTCACCGGCCGGCCGTCGACGAGGATCTCCCCCGAGGTCGGCTGATGCACGCCGGACAGCGTCTTGATGAGCGTCGACTTCCCCGCGCCATTGTCGCCGAGAAGGCAGAGTACCTCGCCAGCGTTTACCTGCATCGAGACGCCGGCGAGCGCGATGACCGAGCCGAAATGCTTGACGACCTCGCGCACCTCGATCAGCGGGGTGCCCGTTGCGGCCACGGGGCGCTCCAGCGTTGCGGTCTCGGCCATCACCGCTCTCCCGTGACACGGCGTCGAATGACGTTGTTGAAGAGGACGGCGGCCAGCAGCATGCCGCCGAGGAAGACGAGGTACCAGTCCTGATCGATCGTCGTATAGGCGAGGCCGATGAGGACCATGCCGAAGATGACCGCGCCGATGGCCGCGCCGATCACCGAGCCGTAGCCGCCGGTCAGGAGGCAGCCGCCGATGACGGCCGCGATGATCGCCTCGAACTCCTTCTGGAAACCACGACGGGCGTCGGTCGAGCCGGCGTCAAGCACGGTCAAGATGGCGACCAGCGTCGCGCAGAGGGCAGTGACGATAAAGAGCGTCAGCTTGACCCGGCGAACGGGCACGCCGGAGTTCCGCGCCGCGTTGGAATCGCCGCCGACGGCGAAGATCCAGTTGCCGAAGCGGGTCTTGTTGAGGACGTAGGCGCCGACGAGGGCGATGACGACGAACCAGACGATCTCGACCGGCATGCCGGTCACTTTGGGCGTCCCGTTGCCGAACGTGTCGGTCAGCCCGGCATTGGCCGCCCAGAGGAAGAGCCCCTCGAAGACCTCGCCGGAGAAGACTTCGTAGAAGAAGGCATCGGTCGGGGAATCGGCGGCGGCCTCACGCACGCCGCGCAGCTGCGTCGCGCCGCCCGTTGCCCATTTCAGGCCGACCAACGCCGCGCCGCGAAGGATGAAGAGGAAGGCGAGCGTGACGATGAAGGAGGGTAGCCCGGTCCGCAGGACGATCTGCCCATTCACCAACCCGACGCCGACCGCGACGATGAGGGCGAAGAGGATCGCGATGATGAGGGGAAACTGCATCACCGTCAGCGCCGCCGCGAAGGCGAAGCCGGCGAAAGCGACCATCGATCCGACCGAAAGGTCGAATTCGCCGGCCACCATGAGGAGTGCCGCGCCGACGGCGAGAATGCCGAGCTGAGCGGCCGGTGCCATGAAGTTCATGACGCCCGACAGCGTGAACATCGTGTTGCTGGCCGCGATGAGGAAGAAGATCGTGACGACGACGAGGCCGGCGATCGCGCCGAGTTCCGGGCGTCGTAGCAGCTTCGTCACGAAGCTCGCCTCCCGGATACGCTCGTCCTGTCTGGCCGCGCCTTTCGCGGTCGTCGTCGGCGCTCCTTCTACGGTCGCCATCGCACCAACCTCGTCTTTGGAATGTGACTGCGGATAAGGGCCGCCCGGCGCGAGGTCGGGCGGCTGAAGATCGGGCAGGCGGCCTCGCCGCCCGCCCCGGCCATTCGGCTAGCGAATGCCCTGCGCGGAGAGGTCGACCACCTGCGCGGCCTTGTCGGCCGTGATGAGGTTCGGGCCCGACGGCACGTTGCCACCGGGCATCAGACCGTAGCTCTTCTGAAGTGCGAGGAAGGCGACCGGTAGGTAGCCCTGCAGGTACTGCTGCTGGTCGATCGCGAAGGCGGCCTCGCCATCGGCGACGGACTGGAGGAATCCGGCCGACATGTCGAAGGTCGCGACGTTGATGTCACGGCCCGAGGTCGCGGCGGCACGCAAGGCCGGCTCGCCGGCGAGCGAGGCCCCCAGCGCCATGACGGTATCGACGTCCGGGTCGCTGTCTAGCGCGGCGGAGACCTTGGCCTCGATCTCGGTCGGATCGTTGGTCGTCGGCAGCACGGTCACTTCGCCGCCGAAACCTTCCTCGAAGCCCTCGCAGCGCAGGTCGAGCGATACGTTTCCGACTTCGTGGTTGATGCAGATGCCCTTGGTGCCGCCCATGGCTGCGAGCTCTTCGCCGGCGGCGACGCCCGCGTCACGCTCTTCCTGGCCAACGTGCAGCAGCGCGCCGAGGCCCTTGGAGACGTCGGAGCCGGAGTTCATCGAGATGACCGAGATGCCGGCGGCGACGGCCTTCTCGATGGACGGGCCGAGCGCGTCCGCATCCGGGATCGAGACGACGATGCCATCCGGCTCCTGGTTCACGGCGGCGTCGATGAGCTGGCTCATCGCCGTCATGTCGAAGGTCTCGGGGGCGCGGTACTCGACATTGGCACCGAAGTCCTCGGCGGCCTGGCTGACGCCGTTCTTGACGACCGACCAGAACGGGTCCGACGCCTGGCCGTGGCTGACCACGATGATCGTGGCGGCATCCTGCGAGAGGGCCGGCGCGGCGGCGCCGAAGGTCAATACGGTCGTGGCGGCGAGCGCCATCATCATCTTCTTCATGGCATTTCCTCCATTCGGTTCCCCAGATTGCAGACGGCTCTTCGGCCAGCGGGGATACACAGGGCGACGCCGCTTAGCGCGGCGCTCGAGAAGAATATTCATTCCACGGGCGCGAATTGCAAGCGCTTTCTCTCCCTTGCGGAACCGACGGCGACGCTGAGCGTCAGGGCCAGCGTCTGTGCCGCCGCCAATGTGCGGAAGGCTCCGACGTCGATATCCACGACCCGCAGCACGATATCGGCGCCGCCAAGCGGCCCCCGCTCGTCATCCGTGATCGCGACGATGGCGAGCCCCCGTTCGCGCGCCGCATCGCTGAGGGCGACGATCTCCGGCATGTAGGGGGCGAACGAGACCGCGATCAGCGCATCGCCGGGTGCGAGGACGGAGAGGTTGGTGATGAGGGCGACATTGGCGTGGAGGACGCTCGGAATGTCCATCTTCTCGAACGTGTAGGCGAGGTTCGCCGCGACGGCGTGAGCTCGGCGATAGCCGGCGATGTGGACTGTGCGGGCCTCGGTAAGGATGTCGACCGCGCCCGCCAGGGCCTCGGCGTCGAGCGAGCGCGCGAGATTGGCGATCGAATCGCGCCCGGCTTCGGCGAAAGCACCGAGAAGGCTCGCGGCGTCACCTCCGCCCGTGGCCCGCAGTTCGGCGAGGCGATCGGCGTAGTCCGGCCAGTCTTGCGCGTAGTCCTCGCGAAGCACGCGCTGCATCGAGGAGAAGCCGGGATAGCCGAGTTCCCGGCAGAAACGAATGACGGCCGAGGGCTGGACGCCGGCCTCGGCCGCAAAGACCGCGACAGTCGAGACGGCGACCTTGCGCGGAGCGACGAGGACGAGATCGGCGCATTGGCGCAGCCGGGTCGGCAGCCCCGGATAGCGCGCGCGCACGCGCTCCATCAGCGCGGGCACGCTCGTCGGCGCCTCGCCCACCGGGCGTGGTCTGGCTGCCGCCATCGCGCCGTGGGCCGCTCGCTGCGCCTTGTCGGATGAGCGCGTCATCGTCCTCCCCCCGCACTGTCTCGTCGCTCGACGCCCGCGAGCCTTGACAGTAAGCCCGCTATAGTTGGAATGAATATTCCACGCCGACAAGGTCGTTTCGCGATCGAAGTCCGTGCGGCTTCGGGATGGATGAGGACGAATGTCGATGGCGAATGCGGATCGATCGGTGCGTCTCGGGCTCCTCGGCGCAGGGCGGATCGGACAAGTACACGGCGCGGCCATCGCGAAGGTCGCCGGGGCGCGGCTGGTCGCGGTGTCGGACGCGGTGGACGAGGCTGCGCGAGCGCTGGCGAACACCCACACTGCCGAGGCGCGCACGGAGGTTCGCTCCAGCGACGCCATCGTCCAGGCCGACGATATCGATGCCGTTCTCGTCTGCACGCCGACCGACACGCATGCCGACCTCATCGAAGCGCTCTCCCGCGCCGGCAAGGCGATCTTCTGCGAGAAGCCGATCGCGCTCGACCTGCCGCGCACACGCGCCTGCCTAGCTGTAGTAGAGGACACAGGCGCACGCCTGATGCTGGGCTTCAACCGGCGCTTCGACACGCAGTTCCGCGCGCTGCGCGACGCCATAGTGGAGGGCCGGGTAGGCACGCCCGAGCTCGTCCAGATCACCAGCCGCGACCCCGGTCCGCCGCCCATCGACTACGTCCGGCGCTCGGGCGGGCTCTTCAAGGACATGATGATCCATGACTTCGACATAGCCCGCTGGCTGCTGGGCGAGGAGCCGAAGACGGTGTCGGCCCATGGCAGCGTGCTGGTCGATCCCGCCATAGGGGAGGCCGGGGACGTCGATACGGCCTCCGTCGTTCTGGAGACGCTGAGCGGGCGCCAAGCCGTCATCACCAACTCGCGCCGCGCCGCCTATGGATACGACCAACGCGTCGAGGTGCACGGCTCCAAGGGCTGCGCCAGCCTCGCCAATCAGCGCCCGAGCGACATCACGGTCGCGGGGTCGGAGGGCTATTTGCGTCCGCCGCTCCACGACTTCTTCATGACCCGCTATGCGGGTGCCTACGAGGCCGAGATCGCGGCCTTCGTCGAGGTCGTTGCGTCGGGCAAGGCGCCGGATCCGAGCGGCGCAGATGGTCTCGCCGCCCTCACCCTCGCGGAGGCCGCGCTTCTGTCCATTCGCGAGGGGCGGCGCGTCAACGTCGCGGACATTCAGGCCGCGCACTGATGGACAAGGTGCTCGACGTCCTCACCATCGGCCGCTCCTCGGTCGATCTCTACGGCCAGCAGGTTGGCGGGCGGCTTGAGGACATGCGCTCGTTCGCGAAATATGTCGGGGGCTCGCCCACCAATATCGCCATCGGCGCGGCGCGGCTCGGCCTGAAGGCAGGGCTGATCACCCGCGTGGGCGACGAGCATATGGGGCGCTTCATCCGCGAGCAGTTGATGGCCGAGGGCGTCGATGTGAGCGGCGTCGCGACCGATCCCGAGCGACTGACGGCGCTCGTTCTCCTCGGCATTCGCGACGAGGACACCTTCCCGCTCATCTTCTACCGCGAGAACTGCGCCGACATGGCGCTCGGGACCGACGATATCGATGCGGACCTCATCGGCACGCGCGCGCCTGCGTGACTGCGACGGGCACGCATTTGTCCATCCCGCGACCGAGGCCGCCGTCCTCAAGGCGCTCCGCTCGCGCGCGAGACCGGCGCCCGAACCGCGCTCGATATCGATTACCGCCCGAATCTCTGGGGCCTCGCCGGCCATGGCGAGGGCGAGGCCGCTTCGTCGCGAGCGACGCAAGGTCAGCGCCAAGCTGCAGTCGACCCTGCACTGTTCGATCTCATCGTCGGGACCGAGGAAGAATTTCACATCGCCGGCGGCACACCGATACATCGCCGGCCCTGCGCCGGGTGCGCGAGGTCACGCCGGCTACGCTCGTCTGCAAACGCGGCCCGATGGGCGCGGCGGCGTTTGAGGGCGCGATCCCGACACGCTGGATGAAGGCCGCTCGGGACCGGGCTTTCCGATCGAGGTCTTCAACGTGCTGGGCGCGGGCGACGGCTTCATGGCCGGACTGCTGCGCGGTTGGCTGCCGGTGAGGACTGGGAGACGAGCCTCGACCTACGCCAATGCCTGCGGCGCCTTCGCCGTCTCCCGGCATGGCTGCGCGCCGGCCTATCCATCCTGGGAAGAACTCTCGACCTACCTGCGCGACGGCTCGTCTGAGCGGGCGCTTCGGAAAGACGCCGCGCTAGAACATCTCCACCATGCGACCAACCGGCACCGTGAGCATCCCGAACTCGTAGCCTTCGCTTTCGACCACCGTGCGCAGTTGGAAGCGCTGGCGGACGAGGTCGGCGCGGACGCCGCAAGCATCGCCGCCTTCAAGGACCTCTGCCTCGCCGCGACCCTGCGCGTAGCCGAAGCGCGCGGCGGACCGGACGGTTTCGGCATTCTCTGCGACGACCGGCTCGGCACACGCGCCCTCCACGCAGCCGCCGGCTCCGGCCTCTGGATCGGACGCCCCGTCGAGGCGCCGGGCACGCGTCCGCTGACGCTGGAGATCGGCCGCGACTATGGTAGCGCGCTGCGCGAATGGCCGGCCGAGCACGTCGTGAAGGTGCTATGCGTCATTCACCCCGACGATGACGACGCGAGCTGGCACGCACAGACGGAGACGCTTCTGCGCCTCCAGGACGCCGCGCGAAGCAACGCTCTCGACTGGCTGATGGAGCCGATCCCGTCCAAGGCCGGCCCCGTCGACGACACGACCGTCGCCCGCCTCATCCACCGCCTCTACGCCGAAGGCCTGCGTCCCGACTGGTGGAAGCTCGAAGCCCTCGCGACCGACACCGCGTGGGACGCAGTCTGCGCACGCATAGACGAGCATGATCCGCATTGCCGGGGCATCCTCGTTCTCGGCCTCGATACCGACGAGGATACGCTGCGCGGTGGCCTCGTCCGCGCGGCCCGCCACGAAGCGGTCAAGGGCTTCGCGATCGGCCGAACCATTTTCGGTCCTGCCGCCCGCGCCTGGCTCTCGGGCTCGATGGACGACGAGGCCGCCATCGCCGACATGGCCACGCGCTACGATCGGCTGTGCGATATCTGGAACGACGCGAGACACGCGGGAGCATCGACATGAACGACACCGTCCGACTGACCGGTGCGCAGGCCCTGGTGCGCTATTGCGCGGCGCAGATGGTCGAAGTGGACGGGGAGCGCGTGCCTTTCCTCGCCGGCTGCTGGGCGATCTTCGGGCATGGCAACGTGGCGGGGCTCGGCGAGGCGCTCGAGGGCGCGCGGGACAAGCTGACCACATGGCGTGGCCACAACGAGCAGAGCATGGCGCACACCGCCATCGCCTACGCCAAAGCCATGCAGCGCCGCCGGGCGATGATGGTCACGACGTCTATCGGGCCGGGTGCGACCAATCTCGTCACCGCCGCCGCCCTCGCACATGTCAATCGATTGCCGGTCCTTCTCGTACCCGGAGACGTCTTCGCCAACCGCCGCCCCGATCCGGTGTTGCAACAGGTCGAGGATTTCGCCGACGGCACCATCTCGGCCAATGACTGCTTCCGCCCGGTCTCTCGCTATTTTGACCGGATCGGGCGGCCCGAACAGCTGCTGACGGCCCTCCCCCGGGCCTTCGACGCGATGCTCGACCCCGCCGGTTGCGGCCCCGCCACCCTTGCCTTCTGCCAGGACGCGCAGGCCGTGGCCTACGACTTTCCGTTGGCGTTCTTCGCCATTCGAGAGCGTCGTCAACGCCGGATCGAGCCGGACCGTGACGAGTTGGCAGCCGCCATCTCCGCCCTGACAACGGCGAAGCGCCCCCTCGTGATCGCCGGTGGCGGCGTTCACTACGCGGGCGCCTGCGCGACGCTCAAGGACTTCGCGGAGACCTACAATCTGCCGGTGGCCGAGACGCAGGCCGGCAAATCGGCGCTGCCGGGGGATCACCCGAACCTCGTCGGCCCCTTGGGCGTCACCGGCGGGACGGCGGCGAACACGCTGGCCGCAGAAGCCGACGTGATCCTCGCCGTCGGGACGCGGTTGCAGGATTTCAGCACCGGCTCCTGGGGTCTCTTCCAGAACCCGGCCCTGCACATCATCGGCCTCAACGTACAGCCCTATGACGCGACGAAGCGCGGCGCCCTCCCCCTCGTCGCAGATGCCAAGCGCGGGTTGGAAGCGATCTGGCGCGAAAGCGGAGACTGGCGCGGGCCCGATTGGGACGTGACGCTCATGGATGACTGGCACACCTCGGTCGCCAACATCACCGCCGCGCCCGACCCCGATGCCAATTCGCTCCCGACCGACATGGAGGTCGTCGGCGCCGTCCAGCGTAGCTCTGGACCGGAGACGATCGTGATGGGTGCAGCCGGGACGATGCCCGGAGAGTTGCACAAGCTCTGGTCCTCCACCGCAGTCGGCGGCTACCACATGGAGTACGGGTTTTCCTGCATGGGCTACGAGATCGCCGGCGCGCTCGGCATCAAGATGGCACGGCCCGACGCCGACGTGATCGCGATGGTCGGCGACGGGTCCTACCTGATGGCCAACTCCGAACTCGCCACCGCCGCCGCCCTGGGCGTCGCTTTCACCGTCGTTCTCACCGACAACCGGGGGTTCGGTTGCATCAACCGTCTCCAGAAGGCGACGGGCGGGGCGCCCTTCAACAATCTCTTCGAGGACACCGTCCGCGCGGCCGACATCCCCATCGACTTCGCCGCCCATGCCGCCGCACTGGGCGCCGACAGCCTTCACGTCTCATCGATCGACGCGCTGGAGGATGCGTTGAACGAGCCGGCCGGGACACGGCCCCGCGTGCTCGTCATCGACACCGACCCCGGCCCCTCGACGGAGGCCGGCGGCACGTGGTGGGAGGTCGCCGTCCCGGCCGTCTCGGACCGCTCCGAGGTATATGCCGCTCGCGAAGCCTATGAGGAGAACCGGCAGGCACAGCGCGCGACCTTCACAGGAGAGCGAAACGGTGGCTAACGATCTCCTCATCCACCCGTGCGGCACGCACGGTCTCGTGCACGACATCACGGTCGACAATGCACGCACGCCGCTCTCGCCGGACTGGGCCTATGTCGGCTTCGCCGTTCATGCGCTGAAAGCCGGCGAGACGGTTTCCGCACCGACAGGTGATCGCGAGGTGCTCTTGGTCCTCGTCGAAGGTAAGGCGCGCCTTGCGAGCGGCGCGGAGGATTTCGGCGAACTCGGAGAGCGGATGAGCCCATGGGGGGGCAAGCCGCACAGCCTCTACGTCCCTAATGGCTCCGACTGGTCAGCCACCGCGACGACCGACTGCACCCTCGCGGTCTGCTCCGCGCCCGGTCGGGGCGGGCACGGCGCGCGAGTGATCGGCCCCGGCGATGTGAAGCGCGTCTCCCGCGGCACCGGTACCAACGAGCGGCACATCCACCCCATCGCGATGGAGGAATCGGATGTCGCCGACTCCCTCCTTGTCACCGAGGTCTTCACCCCGCCCGGCCACTGGTCGTCCTACCCACCGCATAGACACGACGAGAACGATTTCCCTCGCGTCACGTATCTCGAAGAAACCTACTACCATCGGCTCGACCCGCCGCAGGGCTATGCTCACCAGCGCGTTTTCACCGAGGACGGATCGCTCGACGAAACGATGACGGTGCACGACGGCGACGTGACGCTCGTGCCGCGTGGCCATCACCCCTGCGCCGCGCCGCACGGCTATCGGCTCTATTATCTCAACGTGATGGCCGGCCCACGCCGCGCCTGGCGCTTCGTCAATCACCCGGACCACGCATGGCTGGCGGGGTAGGGTCGCTGCCCACAGATTTTGCAGCGCTGCCTCCTGCCCGCCTTGACATCACCCAGCCCGCGTAGCTTCCCTTAAGGCCTGTCCGATCGGACCCCATTCGGAGATTCGCCCATGACGACCCGCAGACATCTGCTCGCCTTCGCCGCCGCGCTGCCGCTCCTCGCCGCGATGCCCGCGCTGACGCCCGCCGCCGCGCAGGACGCGCTCGAGGTCGCCGCGATCTACACCGTGCCGGTCGAGCAGCAATGGGTCAGCCGCATCCACCGCGCACTTAGCGCGGCCGAGGAGCGGGGCGAGATCACCTACGTCTACTCCGAGAACGTCTCCAACGCAGACTACGAGCGCGTGATGCGCGAGTATGCCGAGGGCGGCAAGGACCTCGTCGTCGGCGAGAGCTTCGCCGTCGAGAAGGCTGCGCGCGACGTGGCGGAGGACTACCCGGAGACCGCCTTCCTGATGGGCTCGTCCGGCACGCCGCAGGAGCCGAACTTCTCGGTCTTCGACAACTACATTCAGGAGCCGGCCTACCTTACGGGCATGATCGCGGGCGCCGAGTCCGAATCCAACGTCATCGGCATGGTCGGCGGCTACGCCATCCCCGAGGTCAACCGATTGATGCATGCCTTCATGGCGGGCGCCAAGGAGACGAACCCCGAGGTCGAGTTCCTCGTCACCTTCATCAACTCCTGGTACGATCCGCCGAAAGCCAAGGAAGCCGCCTTCGCGATGATAGATAGCGGCGCCGACGTGATGTATGCCGAGCGCTTCGGCGTGTCGGACGCAGCCGCCGAGCGCGACGTGAAGGCGATCGGCAACGTCATCGATACGGCGACCGACTATCCGGGCACCATCCTCGCCTCCGCTATCTGGCACATGGAGCCGACCATCGCAGCCGCGCTCGAGGCCGTGAAATCCGGCTCCTTCGCCGCCGAGGACTATGGGCAGTACTCCTACATGGGCGTCGGCGGTGGCTCGCTCGTTTATGACGAGGCGCTCGTTCCCAACGAGATCGCGGAGATGGTGACGGCCAAGCAGGCCGGCATCATGGACGGCTCGGTCGAGATCGAGATCGACGACAGCGAGCCGTCGTCCACGATGTGAGCGAGCGTCCGGCAGACGGCGCGGGCCGGCCCGCGCCCGTCCTCGTTCTCGAAGGTATCACCAAGCGCTTCGGTCCTCTGACGGCCAACGACGCGATCGACCTTTCCCTCCACGAGGGTGAGGTCGTCGCGCTCCTCGGCGAGAACGGGGCCGGCAAGACGACGCTTATGAACGTGCTCTTCGGCCGCTACCGCGCCGACGAAGGGCGCGTGCGCGTCGCGCGCGGCGACGCGCTCCAACCGCTGGAGCCGGGCTCGCCTTCGGCGGCATTGCGCGCGGGCATTGCGATGGTCCACCAGCACTTCACGCTGGCGGAGAACCTGACGGGCCTGCAGAACATCGTCCTCGGCACGCGCTCCCTCTTCGCGCCCGGTCTCGGCACGCGCGGGGCTCGCCGACGCGTGACCGCGCTGATGGAGGAAAGTGGCCTCGCCGTCCCGCTCGACAAGCGCGTGGACCGCCTGTCGGTCGGCGAGCGCCAGCGGATCGAGATCCTGAAGGCGCTTTACCGGAAGGCCCGCGTTCTCGTCCTCGACGAGCCGACGGCCGTCCTCACCCCGCAGGACGCCGAGCGCCTCTTCGAGACGTTGGGGGCACTGACGGCAAAAGGTCTCGCCATTGTCCTGATCAGCCACAAGCTCGGCGAAGTCCTGGCTGCGACCGACCGGATCGCCGTGCTGCGCCATGGCGTGAAGGTCGCGGAAGTCGCGACGAAGGACGCTGACGCTGCGCGCCTCGCCAACCTGATGGTCGGCGAAGATGTCGCCCAGCCAGAGCGTACCCTGCGCATCCCGCGCGGCGAGGCCGTGCTTCTCGAAGGCGTGACGGTCGAAGGCTCAACGGGGCCGCCTCTGCGAAACGTTACGCTGAAAGTCCGCCACCGCGAGGTCGTCGGTGTCGCGGGCGTTTCCGGCAACGGGCAGGCGGCGCTCGCCGCGCTTCTCGAAGGTCTGGCCGTACCGACGAAGGGGACCGCGAAGATCCTCGGCGAACCCGTCCGTCGGCGCGACAATACCCGGCTCGCGAAACGCGGCGTCGCGCGCATCCCCGAAGACCGCCACCGCGACGGCGTGGTCGGCACCATGTCGGTGGCGGAGAACCTGTCGCTGGAGACGCTGCGCGAGCTCGGCGTGTCGGGCCATGGCCTCCTTCGCCCCGCCCGGATGCGCCGCAACGCAGAGCGTCTCATCGAGGCCTACGACATCCGCTGCCAGGGTCCGGAAACGCCGACGCGGCTGCTCTCCGGCGGCAACATCCAGAAGCTCATCCTCGCGCGCACGCTCGGCCGCGAGCCCGCCTTCATCCTCGCCAACCAGCCCACGCGCGGCCTCGACATCGGCGCCTCGGCCGAGGTCCGCCGACGGCTCGACGAGGCGGCGACGAAGGACAGCGCCGGCGTCCTCATTATCTCCGAGGATCTCGACGAACTTCTCTCGATTTGCGACCGCATCGTCGTCCTCCATGACGGGCACCTCACCGAGGCCGGCCGCATCGATTTCATCGACCGCACGCAGGTCGGCCTCATGATGTCCGGCGAGACTCCGAAGGCGAGTTGGGACAAGGCGGCATGAGCGTCGCCATAGCCCCGGCGGAGCCGACCGCCCCGACGCCGTCGCCGAGGCGGGGCCGTTGGCGCGGCGTTCTCGTTCGCGTTCTCGCTGCGATCACAGCGCTCCTCCTGGCCGCGCTCCCGCTCCTCGCGACAGGTGCGCCGATCGGCGAAGCCTACCGGCTGATGGTGACGGGCGCCCTCGGTTCCGCGTTCGCGATCTCCGAGACGCTGACACGCGCCGCCCCGCTCATCCTAACCGGCCTCGCCGCCGCGATCGCCTTCCGCGCCCGGCTCTGGAACATCGGGCTGGAGGGCCAGCTCTATGCCGGCGCGCTGGCGACTGCGGTCGTCGGCACCGGCCTCATCACCTCGCCGACCTGGCTGGTTCTCCCCGCAGTGCTCGTGGCCGGCGCGGCGGCGGGCGCGCTGATGATGCTGGGCCCGACGCTGCTCAAGGTCCGCTTCGGCGTCGATGAGGTCGTCACGACGCTCCTTCTCAATTTCGTCGTCCTCCTCTTCGTCCAGATGATGCTCAACGGGCCGCTGAAAGATCCGCTCGGCATGGGCTGGCCGCAATCGGCAGAGGTCGTCGAGGCGGCTGAGCTGCCCGCGATCTGGGACCGCACGCGTCTCCATGCCGGCCTCCTCATCGGCCTCGCCGCAGCGCTCGTCCTCGCCTTCGTCGTCAAGCGAACGACGTTCGGTTTCCGCCTGCGCGCCGTCGGTGAGAACGCATCCGCTGCGCGCTACGCCGGGCTGTCGGTCCCGGGCACCCTCGTCAAGGTCGGCCTCATATCGGGCGCACTCGCCGGCCTCGCGGGCGTTGGCGAGGTTGCAGGGCTGAAGGGCTATCTGACCGCCGACATCTCGCCGGGCTTCGGCTATTCGGGCATCGTCGTCGCCATGCTGGCCGGACTGTCGCCGATCGGCAGCGTCGTCTCGGCGGTCTTCATCGCGGCCATCTATGTCGGCGCGGATTCGATGAGCCGGGCGCTCGGCGTCTCCTCCTACCTCGCCGATCTCATCGTCGCGATGGCGCTCGTCACGATTCTCCTCGGCGAGGTCATCTCGCGCCGCTCGGCGGGGCTACGCTGATGGATGGGGCGATGCTGACCGAGTGGTGGAGCTATGGGCTGGCAACGCTGGCAACGCTTTTCGCCGGCTTGGGCGATGTCGCCGACTTCGGCGCATTGGGCGATCTCGTCCTCTCGGCCAACTTTGCCGCCGCCACCCTGCGCATCGCGACGCCGCTCCTCTTCGGCGTCCTGGGTGCGCTCCTTTGCGAGCGGGCCGGCGTCCTCAATCTCGGTATCGAAGGCATCTTCGTCGCCGGCGCGTTTGCCGGCTGGATGGCGGTCTACCTCGGCGCCGGCCCCTGGGGCGGTGTGTTGGCGGCCCTCGCCATCGGTGGGGCGTTCGGGCTCGTCCATGCCTGGCTGACGGTCTGGCTCGCCCTTTCGCAGCACGTCTCCGGCCTCGCCATCACACTCTTCGCAACGAGCGCGAGCTATTTCGCCTATCGCACCGCCCTCCCCGACGTGTCCTCACCGCCGCGCGTGACGCCCTTCAAACCGGTGTCGCTCGACGCTCTGGAGACCCTGCCGGCGATCGGCCCCACGATCGAGACCTACGTCTCTCCCGTGCTCGAGCAGCAGACGGCGATGACCCTCCTCGCCTTCGCCCTCGCGCTCGCCATCGCCTACGTCCTCGCCCGCACGCCCCTCGGCCTCTCCATCAAGGCCGTTGGCGACAGCGCGGCGGCCGTCGAGGCGCAGGGGCTCTCGGTACGCGGTCTGCGCACCGGCGCCGTCGTCGCGGGCTCCATGCTGATGGCGCTCGGCGGCGCGTTTCTCACCATCTCGGCCTTCGACGCCTTCTACTTCGGCATGGTCAACGGGCGCGGCTGGATCTGCATCGCGCTCGTCGTCTTCGCTTCGTGGAGACCGGGTCGCGCGGTCCTCGGCGCCTTGCTCTTCGGCGCCTTCGACGCTTTCCAGGTCCGCCTCCAGACGCAGGCCGGCGCCCGCATCCCCGGCGAGATCTTCCTGATGCTGCCATACCTCCTGTCGATCCTCGCGCTCGTCCTCGTCGCGCGCCGTGCCGACTATCCTCGCGCCCTCCTCACCCCGTACGTCAAAGGCGACCGCTGATGGACCTCCTCATCCGCAATGCGGCCCTTACCGATGGGCGAACGGGCCAGGATATCGCCGTCGAGAACGGTCGCATCACCGCCGTCGAACCCGGCATCGACGCCGAGGCCGGGGAGACGATCGACGCGGACGGCCTCCTCGTCTCGCCGCCCTTCGTCGATTGTCATTTCCACATGGATGCCACGCTTTCACTCGGCCAACCGCGCCTCAATGAGAGCGGCACCCTCCTCGAAGGCATCCAGCTTTGGGGCGAGTTGAAGCCGCATCTGACGCACGACGCCGTGGTCGAGCGGGCGCTGCGCTATTGCGACCTCGCGGTTTCGCAGGGTCTGCTCGCGATCCGCTCCCATGTCGACGTGTGCGACGACCGCCTGCTCGCCGTCGACGCGCTCCTCGACGTGCGCGAACGCGTCAAACCCTATCTCGACCTCCAACTCGTCGCTTTCCCGCAGGATGGCTACTACCGCTCGCGAACGGCAGTCGCGAACCTCGAACGCGCACTCGACAAAGGCGTCGATATCGTCGGCGGCATCCCGCATTTCGAGCGTACGATGGCCGACGGCGCCGCCTCAGTCCGAGCGCTTTGCGAGATCGCCGAAGACCGTGGCCTGATGGTCGACATGCATTGCGACGAGACGGACGATCCGCTCTCGCGCCATGTCGAGACGCTGACCTACGAGACCCAACGCCTGGGGATGGCGGGCCGCGTGGCCGGCTCGCATCTGACGTCCATGCATTCGATGGACGACTATTACGTCTCCAAGCTGCTGCCCTTGATGACGGAGGCGGGCGTGGCGGCCATCGCCAACCCGCTCATCAACATCACCATTCAGGGCCGGCACGACACCTATCCCAAACGGCGCGGCATGACGCGGGTGCCGGAGATGCGCGACCACGGCATCCCCGTCGCCTTCGGGCACGATTGCGTCCTGGACCCCTGGTATCCGCTCGGACAGGCCGACATGCTGGAGGTCGCCTCGATGGGCCTTCACGTCGCGCTGACAACGAGCCGGGACGGGATGCGCGAGGCGTTTCGCGCCGTCACCGAGGTTCCGGCCGCGATCATGGGGCTCGAAGGCTACGGCATCGCGCCCGGCTGCAAGGCCGACATGGTCCTTCTTCAAGCGCGCGATCCCATAGAGGCCATCCGTCTTCGGGCGAATCGGCTTCGCGTGATCAAAGGCGGGCGCACGATCGCGACCACGCCGCGCCGTGCCGCATCGTTGGAGCTCACCGGTCGCCCAGACACGCTCGACGGCAGCGATTACGCTCCGAGCGCCTGAGGTCTCGGCCCTTCGCAGAGTTTTCCGAGCGGTAGCTTGAAGTCCGCTTCATAAACCTGTCTTCTGCCACGTGCGACACGGACAGAGCCTGCGATCCAAGCGGGCCGACCGTTCCGATATTCGGGAGAAGACATTGATGAAACGCCTCGCCCTGGGCACTGCCCTCGCCACCATCCTCACCGCCGCCACCGGCCCCGCGCTCGCGGCGACCGAAGTTCAGTTCTGGCACGCCTTTACCGGTCGCCTCGGCGACCTTCTGGCCGAGCAGGTCTCGACCTTCAACGAATCGCAGGACGACTACGAAGTCGTCGCCACCCACAAGGGCAACTATTCCGAAACGCTGAACGCCGGCATCGCCGCCTTCCGCGCCGGCGAGCAGCCGCATATTCTGCAAGTCTTCGAAGTCGGCACCGCTACGATGATGGCTGCCGAGGGCGCGATCAAGCCCGTCTACGAGGTGATGGCCGACGCCGGCGCCGAGTTCGACGCCGACGCCTATATCGGCGCCGTGAAGGGATATTACACCACGACCGACGGCCAGATGCTATCGCTCCCCTACAACTCGTCGACCCCGGTCCTCTACGTGAACCGCGACAAGTTCGAGGAAGCCGGCGTCGACCCCGACATGGACCTCTCGACCTGGGAGAATGTCGGCGAGGCGCTGACCGCGCTACAGGCCGGCGGGGTCGAGTGCGGCCTCGTCACAGCCTGGCAGAGCTGGATCCACCTCGAGAATCTCTCCGCCTACCACGACACGCCGTTTGCGACCGAAGACAACGGCTTCGCCGGTCTCGGCACCGAACTCGCGCTCAACGGCGACGTTCAGACCGCCCATATCGCCATGCTCGGCGAGTGGGCCAAGGACGGCAAGTTCACCTATACGGGCCGGCGCAACGAGGGCGGCGCGAACTTTCGCGGCGGCGAATGCGCGCTCTTCACCGAGTTGTCCGCCGGCTATGCGGGCGTGAAGTCGGAAGCCGAGTTCGACTTCGAAATCCGGCCCCTGCCCTATCACGCCAGCGTCGAGGCCGCGCCGCAGAACACGATCATCGGCGGCGCTTCGCTCTGGGTCCTCTCCGGCCATGAGGACGAGGAGTACAAGGGCGTCGCGGACTTCCTCAACTTCCTGTCCACCTCCGACATCCAGGCCAAGTGGCACCAGGACACGGGCTATCTGCCGATCACGTCCGCTGCCGCCGAGGCAACCGCGGCGTCGGGCTTCTATGACGAAAACCCCGGCACCGAAGTCGCGGGCAACCAGATGACCGCCAAGGAGCCGACGGCCAATTCCAAGGGCCTCCGCCTCGGCAGCTTCGATCAGATTCGGGGCATCATCGACGAGGAGCTGGAAGCCGTCTGGGCCGGCGACAAGGACGCCAAGGCCGCCCTCGACAGCGCAAAGGAGCGGGGCGACCAGCTTCTGCGCCGCTTCGAGCAGGCCAACGGCTAACCAGCCGACGTCGCGCGGCGGACCCTCAGGTCCGCCGCACCATCTTGCCTGAACGCGAGCGGCTGTCTTGGAAAAGCGCGTCACCTTCAAGGGCTGGCTGATACCGGCGTTGCTGATCGCGCCGCAGATCCTGATCTCGCTCGTCTTCTTCTTCTACCCGGCTGGCCAGGCGATCTGGCAGTCGCTCTTCATCCCCGACCCGTTCGGGCTCAAATCGCAATTCGTCGGTCTCGGCAATTTCGAGTTCCTCTTAGGCGATCCCTACTATCGCGCCTCCTTCACGACGACGGCCGTCTTCTCCGGTCTCGTCACGGTCGTCTCGATGGGTGTGGCGCTCTTCCTTGCCGTTCTGGCCGACCGCCTGATCAAGGGCGCGGGCACCTATCGCACTCTCCTCATCTGGCCCTATGCCGTCGCGCCGGCCGTGGCGGGCGTGCTCTGGCTCTTCATGTTCAACACCCGCGTCGGCGTCGTCGCGTGGTATCTCGGGCTCCTTGGCTACGACTGGAACCACGTCCTCAACGAAGCCGAGGCGATGACGCTCGTCGTGCTCGCATCCTCCTGGAGCCGGATCAGCTACAACTTCCTCTTCTTCCTCGCGGGCCTGCAGGCGATCCCGAAATCCGTCATCGAGGCGGCGGCCATCGATGGCGCGCGTTTCGCACGCCGGTTCTGGACGATCGTCTTCCCGCTTCTCTCGCCGACGACCTTCTTCCTCCTCGTCGTCAACATCGTCTACGCCTTCTTCGAGACCTTCGGCGTCATCCACACCATCACGTCGGGCGGCCCGCAGCAGGCGACGACGATCCTCGTCTACAAGGTCTATTCGGACGGCTTCGTCGGCCAGGACCTCGGCTCGTCGGCCGCGCAGTCGGTCATCCTTCTCATCGTCGTCGGCCTCCTCACGGTCGCACAGTTCAAGTTCATCGAGCGCAGGGTGCACTACTGATGACGGCCCGCGATGCCCTAGCCGAGACCGCCCGCCCCCGGCCCGAGACGAACCGGCGCATCGAGACACGCGACGGCATGGTCGAGACGCGCGGCGCCGGCCTGTGGCTGACGCACGCCCTCCTCATCCTCGGCGTCCTCGTCATCGTCTTCCCGATCTGGCTCGCCTTCGTCGCCTCGACGGTCAGCCAAACCGATATCGTTCGACCGCCCATGCCGCTCTGGCCGGGCGATCAGCTCGTCGAGAACTACCGCCGCGCGCTCTTCTCCGGCGTCAACGCGCCTGTCCTCACCATGCTCTTCAACTCGGCGGTGATGGCGCTCGGCATCGCCTTCGGCAAGATCGTCATCTCGCTGCTGTCCGCCTTCGCGATCGTCTATTTCAAGTTCCCTGGCCGCAACGTCTTCTTCTGGATGATCTTCCTGACGCTCATGCTGCCGGTCGAGGTCCGCATCGTGCCGACCTATGAGGTCGTCGCGGGCTTCGGGCTCCTCAATAGCTATTCCGGGCTCATCTTTCCCCTCATCGCGTCCGCCACCGCGACCTTCCTCTTCCGCCAATTCTTCATGACCATCCCCGATGAGCTGGCCGAAGCGGCGCGGGTGGACGGTGCCCGGCCGATGCGCTTCTTCTTCGACATCCTCCTGCCGATGAGCCGCACCAGCATCGCCGCGCTCTTCGTCATCCTCTTCATCTACGGCTGGAACCAGTATCTCTGGCCACTCCTCATCACGACCGACCCGTCGATGAACACCATCGTCATGGGCATCAAGCAGATGTTCCCGTCGGGCGACGACACCGCCGACTGGCCGGTCATCATGGCGACCTCCATCCTCGCGATGCTGCCTCCCGTCATCGTCGTCGTCGCGATGCAGAAGCTCTTCATCCGCGGCCTCCTCGACAGCGAGAAATAGATTTATGGCGACGGTCGAACTCGACGACGTCAAGAAGCGCTTCGGCGCGACCCAGGTCGTCCACGGCGTCAGCGTCGATATCGAGGATGGCGAGTTCGTCGTCATCGTCGGTCCGTCGGGCTGCGGAAAATCGACGCTGCTGCGCATGGTGGCGGGGCTGGAGACGATCACGGAAGGCGAGATCCGCATAGGCGGGCGGCGGGTCAACGAGACCGAGCCGATGGACCGCGACATCGCGATGGTCTTCCAGAACTACGCGCTCTATCCGCATATGAGCGTGCGGCAGAACATGGCCTATGGGCTCAAGATTGCCGGCACGCCGAAGCCCGAGATCGAAGCGCGCGTGGCCGAGGCCGCCCGCCTTCTCCAGCTCGACCCTTATCTCGACCGGCGCCCGCGCCAGCTCTCCGGCGGTCAGCGTCAGCGCGTCGCGATGGGGCGCGCCATCGTGCGCGAACCGGCCGTCTTCCTCTTCGACGAGCCGCTCTCCAATCTCGACGCAAAGCTGCGCGTGGCCATGCGGCTGGAGATCAAGGAGCTACAAGCCAAGCTCGGCATCACCGCGCTCTACGTGACGCACGATCAGGTCGAAGCGATGACGATGGCAGACCGGATGATCGTCATGAACGCCGGCCGAGCCGAGCAGGTCGGCGCGCCGCTCGACGTCTACGAGCGCCCACAGACGCTCTTCGCCGCCCAGTTCATCGGCAGCCCGGCCATGAACATCCTGAGCGGCGTGGCGGAGAACGGCACGGTGCGGCTCGCGAACGGCACCGCGCTGCCCATCGCGTCCGGCGCCTCCGGTCCGCTGACGCTCGGCATTCGGCCCGAGCATCTTCGCGTCGAGCCGGACGGTCCGCTCGTCTTCCAGACGACGATGGCGGAGCCGCTTGGCGCCAACACCATTCTCCACGGACGCCTGGCCGATATGGCGGAACCATTCGTCGCCAGCCTGCCGGGCGTTCACCGTCATGACAGTGAGGCCGCGACCCTACGCTTCTCTGTGGATCCGGCGGCCATCCATCTCTTCGATACCGAGACTGGCGCACGCATAGACGGGGGGTAGCATCGGCCTCACGGATCTGGCGCCGACGACGAGAGAAAGAGCGTGGCCTCGACCCCAAAATGGTTCGAGCCCAGCGCATTCGGCAGCACGCCGATCTCCGACACCCCGATCCGCCCCCGCGTCATCACCTGATCGATCGCCACGCCCAGCGCCCCCACCCGCGCCGGCGCGGTCGGCCGATAGCCCGCCGGATGCGCGAATCCCGTCGCCCCGCGAAACCAGCCAAGAAGTCCCGACCAGGGTGCGGCGTTGAAGTCGCCAAGAACGAAGGCGTCCTCCGGCAGCGCCTCCTGTACGCGGATCGTCCGATAGACCTCGAAGCGCTGGTTTCCGTCGTGATGCGGTTTGGTGAGATGGATTGCGAGGAGACCCACCGTTCGGTCATCGACGGTGACCGTCGCTGTCGTCGACCGACTCGCGCGGGTCTCGAACGGCGTCCAGCGGACATCATCGAGCGGATAGCGGGAAAGGACGACGAGATCGCAAGGCTGGTCGGCGGCGCATCCGGTCTGATAGGGCAGTTCGGCAGCCATCTTCGCGTAGTGTGCTTCCAGCGCCGCCCCTTCCTGTATCGCGACCACGTCATAGCCGCCAGACCTGATCGCCCGCGCCATCGCGTCCGGGCGCGAATTGTTGACGAGCGCGTTGAGCGTCAGGACGCGAAGGGTTTGGGCGTTGGCGGGCGCCGCCACGATCGGCAGCGCCGTCCAATACGCCGCACGCACCACCAGCAACCCGAAGATGATGGCCGCAAACAACGTCAGCGCACCGCGACGGCGGGCTCGAAGCGCAAGAAGCACGACCCCGCAGACGATCATCGCGGCCGATAGTTGTGGCCAGAGCGTGCGGAACGCATCGAGCGGCGGGAACGTGCGGTCCACGAAGGCGGACACGGCCAACAATACGAGGCCGCACGCGACCGCCGTCAGCGCCCCGCGTAGCTCCGCGACCCCATGCCGAGGGCGATGCCCCCGAACCCGGTCCATAGGAAGAGGCCCGGCGCCGCGCTACATGTGGATCGCGCGGCCCTCGACGGCGAGCGCCGCTTCCTTCACCGCCTCGGTGACCGTCGGGTGGGCGTGGCAGGTGCGGGCGATATCTTCCGACGAAGCCCCGAACTCCATCGCGACGGCGGCTTCGGCAATGAGATTGCCGGCCTCCGGCCCGATGATGTGTACGCCGAGGACGCGGTCGTTGGACGCATCGGCGAGGATCTTCACGAACCCATCCGTCTGGTGGTTCACCTTCGCGCGGCCATTGGCGGTGAAGGGGAACTTGCCGACCTTGTAGTCCGTGCCGGCATCCTTCAGGTCCTCTTCGGTCCGCCCTACCGAGGCGACCTCCGGGTAGGTGTAGACGACGCCCGGAATGACGTCGTAGTTCACGTGGCCGGGCTTGCCGGCGATGATCTCGGCCACCGCCATGCCCTCGTCCTCGGCCTTGTGGGCGAGCATGGGCCCGCGCACCACGTCGCCGATCGCGTAGATATTGGGCACGGACGTGCGGAAGTGGTCGTCGACGATCACCTGCCCGCGCTTCTCGACGCCGATGTCGACGCTCTCCAGCCCGAGGCCTTCCGTATAGGGCGTGCGGCCGATCGACATCAGCACGCAGTCCGCCTCGATCGTCTTCGCGTCGCCGCCGGCGGCCGGCTCCACGGTCACCGACACGCCGCTGTCGGTCGTCTCGACGCCGGTCACCTTGTGGCCGAGCTCGAAGGCGATGCCCTGCTTCTTGAGGAGCCGGAGAAACTGCTTGGAGACTTCGGCATCCATGCCGGGCGTGATGCGGTCGAGATATTCGACGACCGTCACCTTGGAGCCGAGCCGGCGCCAGACCGATCCCATCTCCAGTCCGATATAGCCGCCGCCGACGACGACCATGTGCTCCGGCACCGCCGTCAACTCGAGGGCGCCGGTGGATGAGAGCACCTTGTCCTCGTCGATCGCGATACCGGGCAAGGTCGCGACGTCGGACCCGGTCGCGATGACGATGTTCTTCGTCTCGACCCGCGTCTCGCCATCCTCTCCCGTCACCACGACGGCGTTGTGCCCGTCGATGCGACCGGTGCCGAAGAAGACATCGACCTTGTTCTTCTTCAGCAGGAACTCGACGCCCTTCACATTGCCGTCGACGCCGGTCTGCTTGAAGGCCTGCAGCTTCTCGATGTCGATCTTAGGCGTGCCGACGTCGATGCCCATGTCCGTGAAGTGCCCATGCGCATCCTCATACATCTCGGAGGCGTGCAGCAGCGCCTTGGACGGGATGCACCCGACATTGAGGCAGGTGCCGCCGTGCGTGGCGCGCTTCTCGACCACCGCCGTTCGAAGGCCTAACTGCGCCGCGCGGATGGCGCAGACATAGCCGCCGGGGCCGGTGCCGATGACGACGACATCGTATTGATCAGACATGATGGTTCCAGTGTTGGTACGCGACGCGAAGGCAGGCGATCAGAGGTCGAGCACCATCCGGGCCGGATCTTCCAGGCTTTCCTTGACCCGGACCAGGAACGTCACCGCCTCCTTGCCGTCCACGACGCGGTGGTCGTAACTGAGCGCGAGATACATCATCGGCCGAGCCACGATGCTGCCGTCCGGCATCACGATCGGGCGCTGCTCGATCTTGTGCATGCCGAGAATGCCCGACTGCGGCGCATTCAGGATTGGCATGGACATCAGCGAGCCGTAGACGCCGCCATTGGAGATGGTGAACGTACCGCCCTGCATGTCGCTGATGGCGAGGTCGCCGTCGCGCGCCTTCCGGCCGAGGCGACCGATCTCCTTCTCGATCTCGGCCATGTTCATCGCATCCGCGTCGCGCACGACGGGAACGACGAGGCCCTTATCGGTGCCGACGGCGACGGCGATGTTGTAGTAGTTCTTGTAGACGATGTCGGTGCCGTCGATCTCGGCGTTGACGGCCGGCACGTCCTTCAGCGCCTGGATGACGGCCTTGGTGAAGAAGCTCATGAAGCCGAGCTTCTGGCCGTGCTTCTTCTCGAAGAGTTCCTTGTACTTGGAGCGCGTCGCCATGACCTCGGTCATGTCCACCTCGTTGAAGGTGGTGAGCATCGCGGCCGTGTTCTGCGCGTCCTTGAGGCGCCGGGCGATAGTCTGGCGCAGGCGGGACATCTTGACCCGCTCCTCGCGTGCGCCCTCGTCCGGCGTCGAGGCGGACGGAGCCGGGCTGGCTGGCACGGCGGGGGCGGCCGTAGCGTCGGCGCTCGATTGCGCGCTCAGCATGTCGCCTTTCGTCACGCGGCCATCCTTGCCGGTACCCGACACGCTATTCGGATCGATGCCGGTCTCGGCCGCGATGCGGCGAACGGACGGGGCCTGCACATCGTCGCTGCGCTCCGGCTGGGGCGCGGCGGCGGCAGGCTCCGACGCCTTGACGGCGGCCGAAGACGCCGCGTGCGCGCCGACCTTGATGCGCCCGAGAATGTCGCCCGGCGATACGGTCGCGCCCGCTTCGTGCAGGATTTCGGCCATCACGCCGGCGGCTGGGGCGGGCAGTTCCTGGCTAGCCTTGTCGGTTTCCAGAACGACGAGATCCTGGTCGAGCGTGACCTCGTCACCGACCTTGACCATCCACTCCGCGACATCGGCCTCGGAGACGGACTCGCCCGCGGAGGGCGCGATGATGTCGACCATGTCGGCGTCGTCACCATCGGTGTCCGCGATGGCCTCTACCGGCGCATCGCGCTCCGGGCTGGACGATGGTGCCGACGCGGCAGCCTGGACGACCGTGGCGCCCGCGCCCTCGTTCTGGCTGTCGCTCGGCGCAGGAGCGGCCCCAGCGCCGTCTCCCGATCCGAGGGACCCCAGCAAGGCGCCGACTTCGACCGTCTCACCGTCCTTGGCGACGATCTCGAGGAGCGTGCCGGCCTCGGGCGCGGGCACTTCGACGGAGACCTTGTCGGTCTCCAGCTCCACCAGCGCCTCGTCCGCCTCGACCCTGTCGCCCGGCTTCTTGAACCACTGCGCGACCGTCGCCTCGGTGACGGATTCGCCCAGGGTCGGCACTCGGATCTCAGAAGCCATGTCTCTCGCTCTCAACGGTTCGCGGGGCGACAGCAGCCTCCGCAGGAAATATGCGGCACGCCGCAGCGCGCCAATAATCAACGGATCGACCCGGCGGCCCGCCTACTCCGCCGCAACGCGGAATTCGACTTCACCCTCGGAAAAGGCATCGTCGAGGAAGGCACGAAGCTGGGCGAGATGCTTGGACATGAGCCCCGTCGCGGGCGCGGCGGCGGCGGCACGGCCGACATAGCGCGGTCGGCGAATGCGCGCCTCGGCCTGCGCGAGCGCCCACTCGATACGGCTCTCGACGAAGCTGTAGGCGCCCATGTTGCGGTGCTCTTCCTGGCACCAGACCATGTCGGCCTGCGTGAAGCGCGCCAGTTCCTGCGCCAGTGCCCGGTGCGGGAACGGATAGAGCTGCTCGACCCGAAGAATGTAGATATCGGACGCACCCAGACGCTCACGTTCCTCGACGAGGTCGTAGTAGACCTTGCCGGTGCACATGATGACGCGGCGGATCTGATCATCCGGCTTCAACTCGAAATCGAGCTCGCCCGATTGCGCGCCGTCCCAGAGGAGGCGGTGGAAGTAGGTGCCTTCGGCGAACTCCTCCAGCTTTGAGGTCGCGAGCTTGTTCCGAAGCATCGATTTGGGCGTCATCAGCACCAAGGGCTTGCGGAACGACCGGTTGAGCTGGCGGCGCAGGATGTGGAAGTAATTGGCCGGCGTCGTCGGGTAGGCGACCTGCATGTTGTCTTCTGCGCAAAGCTGAAGATAGCGCTCCGGCCGCGCCGACGAATGCTCGGGGCCCTGCCCCTCATAGCCGTGCGGCAGTAGCAGCACGAGGCCGGACATGCGCAGCCATTTGCGCTCGCCGGGCGCGAGGAACTGGTCGATGACGACCTGCGCGCCGTTGGCGAAATCGCCGAACTGGGCCTCCCAGAGGGTCAGCGCTTTGGGTTCGGCGAGCGAATAGCCGTATTCGAAGCCGAGCACGGCCTCTTCGGAGAGCATCGAGTTGATGACCTCATAGGTCGCGTTCTCGGCCTTGCCGCCCGGCGGCATGTGGTTGAGCGGGGTCCAGCGCTTCTCGGTGTCCTGATCGATGACGACTGAATGGCGCTGCGAGAACGTGCCGCGCTCGACGTCCTGACCCGAGAGCCGGACGGGGAATCCCTCATCGAGAAGCGAGGCGAAGGCGAGTTGCTCGCCCGTCGCCCAATCGAGCCCCTCACCGGCCTCGACGGTCTTCAATCGGCTGTCGAGGACGCGCTTGACGGTGCGGTGGGGTGTAAAACCCTTCGGCAGCTTCGTCATCTTGCGCTGGAGTTCGCGCAGCCGATCGATCGGCACGCCCGTCTCGCCGCGGCGCGGGTTCATCTCGTCATCGGCCTGCTCGAGGTCCGCCCAGCGCCCGTCCAGCCAGTCCGCCTTGTTGGGCGCGTAGGACTGCGCGGCGTCGAACTCCTCGTCGAAATGCGCACGCATGGCGGCGCGCATCTCTTCGAGCTCGCCGGATTTGAGCACGCCCTCGTCTTCCAGGCGCTTGGCGTAAATCTCGGTCACGAGCGGATGCTTGCGGATGACCTTGTACATCAGCGGCTGGGTGAAGCTCGGCTCGTCGCCTTCGTTATGGCCGTAGCGGCGATAGCAGAACATGTCGACGACGACGGGCTTGCCGAACTTCTGGCGGAACTCGGTCGCGATCTTGGCGCAGTAGACCACGGCTTCGGGGTCGTCGCCGTTGCAATGGAGGATGGGCGCCTCAACCATCTTGGCGATGTCGCTTGGATAGGGCGAGGAGCGCGAGTTCCGGGGATCGGTCGTGAAGCCGATCTGATTGTTGATGATGAAGTGCAGCGAGCCGCCCGTGCGATGGCCCTTGAGGCCCGACAGGCCGAGGCATTCCGCCACGACGCCTTGACCCGCGAAGGCCGCATCGCCGTGGAGCAGCAGCGGCATGACCGAGCGGCGACCCGGGCGGTCGCCATACTGGTCCTGCTTGGCGCGTGCCTTGCCGAGGACGACCGGATCGACGATCTCGAGATGCGAGGGGTTGGCCGTCAGCGACAGGTGGACGTTGTTGCCGTCGAAGGCGCGGTCGGACGAGGCACCGAGGTGGTACTTCACGTCGCCCGAACCCTGCACGTCGTCCGGCTTGAAGGACGCGCCCTTGAACTCGGCGAATATGGCGCGGGGCGGCTTGCCCATCACCTGGCTTAGAACGTTGAGGCGACCGCGATGGGCCATGCCGAGCACGATGTCGCGCACGCCCAGCGCGCCGCCGCGCTTGATGATCTGCTCCAGCGCCGGCAACAGGCTCTCGCCGCCATCGAGCCCGAAGCGCTTGGTGCCGGTATACTTCACGTCGAGGAACTTCTCGAAGCCCTCGGCTTCGATCAGCTTGTTGAGGATCGCCTTCTTGCCCTCGTGCGTGAAGGCGACCTCCTTGTCCGGCCCCTCGATGCGCTGTTGCAGCCAGCCCTTCTCGCCCGGGTCCGAGATGTGGGTGAACTCGACGCCGATGGTCGAGCAATAGGTCCGCTGCAGGATCGCCACCATCTCCGCGACGGTCGCGAGCTCCAGCCCGAGATAGTTGTCGATGAAGATCTTGCGATCGTAGTCGGCTGGCTCGAAGCCATAGGTCTTCGGGTCGAGCTCCGGCTGCGTCGGGCGCTCGTGGATCTTGAGCGGATCGAGATCGGCCGCCAGATGACCGCGCACACGGTAGGCGCGGATCATCTGAATGGCACGGATCGAATCGGTCGTCGCGCGCCGAAGTGCGGCTTCGTCGAGCGTGACGCCGGCCGCCGTGGCCTGCGCCGCGACCTTGGTCTCCACGCGCCTGGCCGCGTCCTTCGGCGACTTCGCGTCCGGTTCGTCCCACTCGCCTGTAAGAGCGGCAACCATTTCGCCGGCGGGCGTCAGCGGCCAGTCGCTGCGAGCCCAGGACGGGCCGCGCTCGGCCGGCTCGTTCAAGCTGGCGAAGTATTCGCGCCACTCGTCCGAGACGTTTCCGGGATCGGCATCGTAGGCGCTGCGGAGCGTCTCGATATAGGTGGCGTTCCCGCCGTAGAGGAACGAGGTGCGCGAGAACTCCTCGTTCTGACTGCCTTGGCCTGCGCCGCCGTCTTGCCGATCCATGGACTCATCCGGGCCGGTTCGGACCCGCTCCGTTCTTACGCCACCTATGGCGTCAACATAGTACGCTCAGCCCTGAGCGAAAGCCTTATTCGGATCGCGCTTGGCGCGGCGCGCGTCAGCCCTTCAGGAGCTCGACGAGCGTCTTGCCCAGTTGTGCCGGCGAGGGTGAGACGCGGATGCCGGCAGCTTCCATGGCCGCGATCTTGTCGTCCGCGCCGCCCTTGCCGCCCGAGATGACCGCGCCCGCGTGGCCCATCGTGCGCCCCGGAGGCGCCGTGCGGCCGGCGATGAAGCCGACGGTCGGCTTGGCGCGGCCCTTCCTGGCCTCGTCGGCCAGGAACTGCGCGGCCTCTTCCTCGGCCGAGCCGCCGATCTCGCCGATCATGACGATCGACTTGGTCTCGTCGTCGGCCAGGAACATCTCCAGCATGTCGATGAATTCGGTCCCCTTGACCGGGTCACCGCCAATGCCGACGGCCGTCGTCTGGCCAAGCCCTTCGTTGGTCGTCTGGAAGACGGCCTCGTAGGTGAGCGTGCCGGACCGCGAGACGATGCCGACCGAGCCGTCCGAGAAGATCGAGCCCGGCATGATGCCGATCTTGCACTCGTTCGGCGTCATCACGCCCGGGCAGTTCGGGCCGATGAGACGGGAGGAGGACGCGTCGAGGCGCGCCTTCACCTTCACCATGTCGAGCACCGGGATACCCTCGGTGATGCAGATGATGAGCGGCACCTCGGCATCGATCGCCTCGATGATCGCCGCGCCCGCGCCGCTCGGGGGCACGTAGATGACGGAAGCGTTCGCGCCCGTCGCTTCGCGGGCTTCGCCGGTGGTGGCATAGATGGGAAGCTTCTGACCGCCCTCGCCTTCCCACTCGGAGCCGCCCTTCTTCGGGTGAACGCCCGCAACCATCTGGGTGCCGTGATAGGCCAGCGCCTGGTTGGTGTGGAACGTGCCGGTCTTACCGGTCAGGCCCTGAACGATGACCTTGGTGTTCTTGTCGACGAGGATGGACATGAGCTTCCTAATCCGGTGTGCATTTAGCTTAGACGGCGTTCGGCACAACAACCGCGAGATACTCTCCGGTCCCGTTATCGAACTTCTCTAGTTTCCACCGCCCGGGGCGAACGGTGCGGTTTGGAGCGTTGTCTCGACCATCGACCCACCAGGGAGCGCAGTCGGCATTCCTGGCACCTTCAGCAGGATCGCCGTCCATTAGAACTACGTCGATGAACCTATTGTCTGGCGCCTGCTGCCAGCACACAACCTAGGTGCATACGACGCTTGGCGTTCCCGGCCCGGGAATCGACCAAAGGGCTCGTAGGATCGAGAACGTTGCTTCCGTAGCGAAGAGGATCCCCCAACATCTCGGCAGACCACATCGCCAGACAGACGCCAGTTTCGCTCTTGGCTGTCCAGTCTGTGCGGTCGTTGTCCATGGCATAGCCGAGGAGGGCAAACGCCTCTCTGCGGTTCACCGCCCTAACCCTTCACCGCCTTGACGATCTTCTGCGCGGCGTCGTCCAGATCGTCGGCCGAGATCACGTCGAGGTCCGAGCCGTCGATGATGGCCTTGCCCTCGGCGACCTTGGTGCCCTCGAGGCGCACGACGAGGGGCACGGTCAGCCCGACCTCCTGCACCGCGGCCAGCACGCCCTCCGCGATCACGTCGCAGCGCATGATGCCGCCGAAGATGTTGACGAGGATGCCCTTCACGTTCGGGTCGGCGGTGATGATCTTGAAGGCGGCCGTCACCTTCTCCTTCGAAGCGCCGCCGCCGACGTCGAGGAAGTTGGCGGGCTCGGCGCCGTAGAGCTTGATGATGTCCATCGTCGCCATGGCGAGGCCGGCGCCGTTGACCATGCAGCCGATATCGCCGTCGAGGGCGACGTAGGCGAGGTCGTACTTGGACGCCTCGATCTCCTTCTCGTCCTCCTCGGTGAGGTCGCGCAGGGACATGATGTCGTCATGGCGCTCGAGCGCGTTGCCGTCGAAGGAGACCTTGGCGTCGAGGACGCGGATATGGCCGCTCGGCATTACGATGAGCGGGTTGATCTCGAGGAGCGCCATGTCCTTCGACGTGAACGCCTCGTAGAGCTGGCGAGCGAGCGTGGCCATCTCGCCGCGCGCCGGCTCTTCGAGCTCGATGGCATCGGCGATCCGCGCCGTCACGGCATCGGTCACACCCTCCATGGGATCGACCGCGACGGTGACGATCTTGTCGGGCGTCTCCTCGGCGACGGCCTCGATGTCCATGCCGCCCTCGGTCGAGACGACGAAGGCGATCTGGCCGACGGTGCGGTCGACGAGCATGGAGAGGTAGAGCTCGCGCGCGATGTCGGCGCCGTCCTCGATGTAGATCGTGTTGACCTGCTTGCCCTCGGGCCCGGTCTGCTTTGTCACGAGCGTCGCGCCGAGCATCTGCTCGACGTTCTCCGCGACCTCGTCGGGCGACTTGGCGAGGCGCACGCCGCCCTTGCTACCGGCGGAGCTTTCCTTGAACGTGCCCTTGCCGCGGCCGCCCGCGTGGATCTGGCTCTTGACCACCCAGAGGGGCCCGCCGAGTTTCTCGGCCGCCGCCTTCGCATCACTGGCGGACTTGACCGCGATGCCGGCGGCGACGGGGGCTCCGAAGGACTTCAGAAGTTCCTTGGCCTGATACTCGTGGATGTTCATGACTGCCCTTCGGGTCGGGGATTCCGCAATGGACCCCGTCGATCGACCGACGGTCCCGGCGCCTCTACGCGGAGCCGACGACTCTGACGCGTGGAGATGGAGGGGCCTGGACGGGCCAGGCGGGGCGCGCGGGTTATAACAGGGGCACGGTGTGGTTCAACCGCCACAGGGGCGGTTGAACCGAATAAATCGGCGCGAACCTCATGCGCGCACCGCTCGTCGCTAGTTCAGCGTGATGCGCCCTTCGGGCGCAGGCGAGATCTCGCCGGCCGAACGGATGAAGGCCATCACATCGTTGGCCATCAAGGAACCCGTCGTCGCGTCCTTGACCGGCGTGCCCTCGGTGAAGGCCACATAGCCGTCGCCGCCTCGCGCCATGAAGTCGTTGGTCGCAACAAGATAGGTCGCATCCCTGTCGAGGGGTGCGTCGCCGACCATGACGGCAGGTGACCCGGCTGCCAGCCGCCGCCGCAGTATCGACCTCTACGGTGAGCCCCGAGACGTGCGGGAACTTGCCGGCCCGATCCTCGACTGCCGAGAAACCGTTCTCCAATAGCGCCATGACCTGAGCGCCAGTCAGCTCATAGGACACCGTCTTGTTGCCGAAGGGCAGCTCGGTCAGCACGTCCCGGCGGGTGAGCGCGGTGCCGGCCTCGTATTCCTTGTCGCCGCGAATGCCGCCGCCATTGGTGATGCCGATATCGGCCTCGACCGCCTCGCGCATCGCATCGACGATGAGGTTGCCCATCGCCGTCTCCTGCGTGCGGACCGACGCGCGGCGGCTGTCGAGGGCCGTCGTCGTGGTGCCGATCTCGACGTTGAGCTCGGTGTCGAGCGTCTCGTTGTAGCCGTCGAGCATGGCCTGGATGTCGGCGTCGGGCTCGAAGTCGGCCGTATCGATGATGCGGAAGCTCGGATCGACCTCGATCTCCTGCGCGTCGCCCTCGCCTTCGATGGTGAAGGTGACGTCGACGACCGGCAGGTACTGCGCCTGCTCGCGCGCCTCCACCAGGCCGACATCGCCATCATAGAGCGTGGTGAGGATGTGATCGTCGCCCGAGAAGACGAAGTCGGCGATCCCGCTCGAGAACATCGCCATGTCCTCGGCACGCCCCGCATGGGTGAGCGCGACGATGGCGTCTGCGCCGGCTTCCCGCAACGCGGTCGCTTCCTCCTCGAGCGTGTCCATAAGGTCGAGGAACTGCACGTCGCCGGGGCTCGACTTCTGGATCGCATCCGCAGAGGACAGGCCGATGACGCCGACCTGGATCGGGCCGAACTCCAACGTCGCCGTATCGGTGAACCCGGCAAGCTCGGAACCGTCGGCCTCCCGCAGGTTCGCCGCGACCTTGGTCACGTCGAGCTCGCCCATGCGGGTGCGGAAGATCTCGGGGCCGAAGTCGAACTCGTGGTTGCCGGGCACCATCACGTCGACGCCGACGGCGTTCAATAGCTGGATGATGTGCTCACCCTGGTCGATGCCGGCCAGCAGCGAGGGCGAGATCGAATCGCCGGCATGCAGCACGACGACGTTCTCGTTCGCCTCGCGCTCCGCCTTGATGGCCGAGGCCAGTCGCGCGAAGCCGCCGCGATCGACCGGGTCGATCTTCTCGATGTCGCTGACCGCGATCATGGTGACGGTGACAGTCTGCGCATCCTGCGCGAGGGCGATCGGGGCGAGTGCGGATCCGGCGACGAGTGCGGTCACAGAGGCGGAGAGGAGGAGACGATTCATGGGGGAGCTCCGAAGGGTGGCATTGCCCCGCAGGATATCAGGGCACGCTTTTCCATATCAGGCTCGGAGCGTGACGCAACGGGGGCCGGGCCGCCACTCCCGCGCTCCTGGCTCAGACGATGAGCGCGCCGAGCATCAAGGCCGCAGACAGCGCGATGAGGTGCACCGACCGGGCGCCGCCTGGAGCGGGTCGCATCACGATGGCGCGAAACGCAGCGAGGCCGGACATGATGGCGCCTGCGTAGAGAAAGGCGCCAGCGCCCGTCAGCGTCCGCTGGCCCGAACGCATCGCCAGCGTGACCTCGCCCTCGATGAGGACGATGAGGAGATCGGTGAGGTGGTAGGCGACGACGAGGGCGACGACGATGCAGAGCAGCGCCTGCCCGTGGGCCCGGCGCGTGTCGGGCGCGTATCTGCTCGGCTTCGTCATGCGGCGCCTCCGGTCGGCTCGGGTCCGCGCGGCGCGACCCCGTGGACCCCTAGTTTCTCGCCGATGCGGTCTATATTCCGGGACAATGCCGCCGTGCCGCCATGAGACGGTCGGCGCCTTCCCGATCCCGAAGAGACCCGGCCATGACCGTCCATCAACCCACGCAGGCCTTCCACGACCTCGACGATCCGAGCGCCGTTCGCCTGCCCGCCGACCACCCGGCAGTGAAGGCCAAGAAGATCGGCGTGCTGCTCATCAACTTGGGCACGCCGGACGATACGTCCTATTGGTCGATGCGGCGGTATCTCGAAGAGTTCCTGATGGACCGGCGCGTCATCGAGACGCCGCGCGCCCTCTGGTGGCCGATCCTCCACGGCATCATCCTCCAGACGCGGCCGAAGAAGTCGGGCGCCAACTACGACACGATCTGGAATACCGAGCTCGACGAGAGCCCGCTGCGGACCATCACGCGGTCGCAGTCCGACAAGATGGCAGCGACGTTTGCCGAGCATCCCGACATCATCGTCGACTGGGCGATGCGCTACGGCAATCCGTCGATCAAGTCGCGGCTCGATGCGCTGACCGAGGCGGGCGCCGAGCGCATCCTCCTCTTCCCGCTCTATCCGCAATACGCGGCGGCCACGACCGCGACCGTCAACGACAAGGCCTTCGACGCCTTGAAAAAGATGCGCCGCCAGCCGGCCGTGCGCACCGTGCCGGCCTATCATGACGATCCGGTCTATATCGATGCGCTCTGCGAGAGCCTGGTCGGCCATATCGAGGCGCTCGACTTCGAGCCCGAGAAGGTCATTGCGTCCTTTCACGGCGTGCCGAAAGAGTATCTCGACAAGGGCGATCCCTACCATTGCCACTGCCACAAGACGGCGCGGCTGATGCGCGAGCGGCTCGGGTGGTCGGAGGACTATCTCCTCAACACGTTCCAGAGCCGCTTCGGGCCGGCAGAATGGCTGCAACCATACACTGACAAGACGGTCGAGCGGCTGGCCAAGGAAGGCGTCAAGCGCCTCGCCGTCGTCTGCCCGGGCTTCGTGTCGGACTGCGTGGAGACGCTGGAGGAGATCGCCGGCGAGAATGGCGAGATTTTCCACGAACATGGCGGCGAGCATTTCGCGGCCATCCCATGCCTGAACGACTCGGCAGAGGGCATGCGGGTGATCGAACATGTCGTTCGTCGGGAACTCGGTGGCTGGATCTAGAGCGCTCTCCGCCCTTGCCGAACGTCCGTCTTTCGTTTCACTCTCTGGCCGTACCCCTCCACGGAAGGCCATGCCCATGCCTCGCATTCTCGCTGCCCTCGCCCTCACGACGGCCCTCACGACGCCGGCGCTCGCCCAGCAAGCGACGGACGCGGTCGAGCCGGAAGTGGCCACGCCGCTGGCCGCACCCTCGCCCGACGCGGTCTCGGGCGCGGATGACTACATGGTTGCGGCGGCGAACCCGATCGCCGCGCAGGCGGGCTACGATGTGCTCGCCAATGGTGGCAACGCGGTCGACGCGATGGTGGCCGTCCAGCTAATGCTGAACCTCGTCGAGCCCCAATCCTCCGGCATCGGCGGCGGCGCCTTCCTTCTCTATTATGACGCGGAGGACGGCCTGACGAGCTATGACGGGCGTGAAAAGGCCCCGATGGCCGTGACGCCCGACTATTTCCTCGGCGAGGATGGCGAACCCAAGCCCTTCTTCGAGGCGGTGACGGGTGGCGGCTCGGTCGGCGTGCCCGGCACGCTGAAGCTTCTCTATGAGGTCCACGCCGCGCACGGTTCGCAGCCCTGGGAGACGCTTCTGGAGCCCGTCATCGCGCAAGCCGAGGCCGGCTTTGCGATCAGCCCGCGCCTCTCCGCATCCATCGCCGGTAGCCAGGAGCGCGGCCTCGACGCATTCGATACCGCGCGGCGCTATTTCTTCGAGGCTGACGGCACGGCCAAAGCCGCCGGCACACAGCTGACGAACCCCGAGTTCGCCGAGACGCTGCGCGCCGTCCAGGCCGGTGTCGATGCGTTCTATACGGGCGACATCGCGGCCAGTATCGTCGAGGCGATCAAGACCGAGATCAATCCCGGCGTCATGACGATGGACGATCTCGCGGCCTACGAGATCGTCGAGCGCGAGCCCGTCTGCGCCGAGTATCGCGGCCTCGACATCTGCGGCATGGGCCCACCGTCGTCCGGCGCTCTGACGGTCGGCCAGATCCTCGAACTCCTCGGTCATTTCGACCTTGAGACGATGGGCTACGGCGCCGATTTCGCGCATCTCTTCGCCGAGGCCGGCAAGCTCGCCTATGCCGACCGAGGCCTCTACATGGCCGATAGCGATTTCGTTCGCATGCCGACCGACGGCCTTCTCGACGACACCTACATGACGCTCCGCGCGCAGATGATCGACCGGAACGCGGCGATGGAGGACGTCGAGGCCGGCAACCCGCCCTGGGACGACGCAATGCTGATGTCGCCGGATCTGCAAGCCGAGCGCCCCGGCACGTCGCATTTCTCGATCGTCGATGGCGAGGGTAACGGCATCTCGATGACGACGACGATCGAGACCGGCTTCGGCAGCCGCGTCATGGTCGGCGGGTTCCTCCTCAACAACGAGCTGACCGACTTCTCCTTCCGCTCCGTAGGTGAGGACGGGCGCCCGATCGCCAACCGCATCGAGCCCGGCAAGCGCCCGCGCTCCTCGATGGCGCCGACCGTCGTGTTGGATGACGAGGAGCCGATGCTCCTCATCGGATCGCCCGGCGGCAGCCGCATCATCGCCTACGTCGCGCAGGCCATCATCGGCATCGTCGACTTCGGCATGACGCCGCAGGAGGCCGTGGACATGGGCCATGTCGTCAACCGGAACGGCGGGACCGATCTCGAGGCAGGCACAGAGGCCGCCGACTTCGAAGAGGCCCTCGTCGCGATCGGCCACGAGGTGAACGTGCGCGACCTCAACTCCGGCCTCCACGCCATCCTGATCGAGGAGGACGGCAGCCTGACCGGCGGCGCCGATCCGCGCCGCGAGGGTGTCGTTCTCGGAGACTGACACCGGTCCGGGCTCGTGGGGGCATCCGAGACCCTACGAGCCCAGACGCAGGCCGAAACCGCGCACGATGTGCGCGGTCGCCGGATCGACGGTCCGGCTGGTGAACTCCGCGCTGTCGGGCTCGCCCTGGATAAGGCTTCGCGGCGCCGGCGGCAGTACGTCGGCCGCACGGCGTGCGATGGCTTCTGCCGGGTCGAGCCAGTCCACCGGCCATGGGGCAACCCGACGAAAGAGATTGGCGAGAAGGGGATAGTGCGTGCAGGCGAGGACGACGATGTCCGTTCGCCGCCCTTCCACCGCGACAAAAGAGGGGGCGATCTCGGCTCGCATCGCGTCGAGGTCCGGCACTTCGCCGCGCAAATGCGCCTCCGCCATCGTCGCCAGCCGGATCGAGCCGACGAGCTGGACGGTCCGGCCCGCCGCGAAACGCGCGATCAGTTGGCGTGTGTACTCGCGCTTCACCGTTCCGGGCGTCGCGAGCACTGCGACGACACCCGAAGCCGTCCGCTCCAGGGCAGGCTTGATGGCGGGCACGGTGCCAATGAACGGCGTGGCGGGGAAGCGTTCGCGGAGGCGCGCAAGCGCAAGCGTCGACGCGGTGTTGCAGGCGATGACGACCCCGCAAGGCCGGTGCAGATCCACCAAGTGCCCGAGGAGACCGACCAGATGGTCGAGCAGGACACTTTCATCCCATCCGCCATAGGGAAAGGCCGCGTCGTCTGCGATGTAGACGAAGCGGCGTGTGGGCATGACCGCACGGAGTTCGCGAAGAACCGTCAGACCGCCCAGGCCGGAGTCGAGCACGAGGAGCGGCCCGTCGGGCGTCGCGGCGGCGCTCACGCCCCGTAGGGAATCCACACCGTCTTCACCCGTGTCGCCTCGCGCAGGAACGGGCGCCCCTCGGCCGCGTCATCGAACCAGTCGATCCGCTTCTTGAGACCGGTGAAGGTCCGCTTCATGTTGCCGCTCGACGCGCGCTCGACAGCCTCGGCGGCGGGGCCGAAGCACCAGACGGCGTCGATGTCGAGATGGTCGCCCATCGTCGCGGCGAGCGCGGCGTGGTTGCCCGTGAGGATGTTGAGAACGCCCGCCGGCACGTCCGACGTGTCGAGAGTCTGGTAGAGATCCTGCGCCACCAGCGGCGCCGCCTCCGATGCGACCAGGACGACCCGGTTGCCCATCGCGATGAGCGGCGCGGCGAGGCTGACGAGCCCCAGAAGCGGCGCCTCGCTCGGGGCCAGCACGCCAACGACGCCGACCGGCTCCGTCAAGGCGAGGGCGAGCCCCGGGTGCCCGAGCGGCGGCACCTGAACGCGCCCGTCATACTTGTCGCTCCAAGCGGCGTAGGTGAAGAGCCGTCGGACGGCGAGATCGACTTCGAGCGCGCCGTCGGTCTCGATCTGCGCATCGAGGCGCGCGGCGATCTCGTCGCGGCGGGCGGCGAGGTTCTCGGCCAGATAGTAGAGCACTTGCGCGCGCAAGTGGGGCGTCGCCGCAGACCAGCCGGAGGCTTTGCGCGCGGCCTCGACGGCGTCGCGCACGTCCTTGCGGTTGGCCTCTGCGACTTCGCCGAGACCGGCACCGCTACGGCCTGCGACGGGCCGGCTATAGCCCCCGTCGGGCCGCTTCTGCTTGCCGCCGATATAGAGTTTCGGCGTGCGGTCGACCTGAACGGGCATGGCTTTGGGGACATCGCTCGTACGCGAAGGCGTCGGCGTTCCGGCATCGTCCCATGCCACCGGCTTCAGGTACTCGTAGGCGCCCTCGACGCCGCCCTCGCGGCCATAGCCCGACTCGCGCACGCCGCCAAAGGGCGCACCGGCGTCCATCAGGTTCGTTGCGTTCACCCAGACGATGCCGGCCTCGAGGCGCGGCGCGAGATCGAGCGCCTGACCGATCGTCTCCGACCAGACGGAGGCGGCGAGCCCGTAGCGCGAATTGTTGGCGAGCTGAACGGCTTCGTCGGGCGTGCGGAAGGTCATCATCACGGCGACGGGGCCGAAGATCTCCTCGCGCGCCACATGATCGGCGGTCGATACGTCCGTCAGCAGTGTCGGCGGCAGGTAGGCGCCCTCCATCCTATCGGCCCAGCTCGGCTGATGCAGCGTCGCGCCGTCCTCGACACCGCGCGCGACGAGCGCCGTCACGCGCTCGGCATCCGCCCGGCTCACCATCGCGCCCATATCGACGCTCTTGTCGAGCGGATCGCCGACGCGCAATGTCTCCATCCGGGCGAGAAGCGCGCTGCGGAACGTGTCGGCGACGCCTTCCTGAACGAGAAGTCGCGAGCCCGCACAGCAGACCTCGCCCTGGTTGAACCAGATCGCATCGACCACGCCCTCGACGGCACCGTCGATATCGGCGTCGTCGAAGACGATGAAGGGCGACTTGCCGCCCAGTTCCAGCGTCAGTCCCTTGCCCGACCCGGCCGTCGCCTCGCGGATGAGGCGGCCGACATCCGTGGAGCCGGTGAAGGCGACCTTGTCGATCCCGTCATGGCCGGCAATGAGCGCGCCCGTCTCACCGAGGCCCGGCACGACGTTGAGGACGCCAGGCGGCAGGCCGGCATCGCGCGCGAGCTCGGCGAAGAGGAGTGCGGTCAGCGGCGTCTGCTCGGCCGGCTTCAGCACGACGGTATTGCCGAGAGCGAGCGCGGGCGCGACCTTCCAGGCGAGCATCAGCAGCGGGAAGTTCCACGGGATGATCTGGCCGACGACGCCGTAGGGGCGATAGCCGGCGAACTCCGTTTCCTGCAGCTGCGCCCAGCCGGCATGGTGGTAGAAATGCCGGGCGGCGAGCGGAATATCGATGTCGCGCGTCTCGCGGATCGGCTTGCCGTTGTCCATCGCCTCGACGACGGCGAGGAGGCGGGCATTGCGCTGGATGGTGCGCGCCAGCGCGTAGAGATGGCGCGCGCGGGCGTGCCCCGGCAATGCGGCCCATTCCGCTTGGGCCTTGCGGGCAGCATCGACGGCGGCGTCCACCGCGGCTTCGCCGGAGTTGGAGACGGTGGCGAGGGTGTTGCCCGAGGCCGGCGCGGTGACGGCGAAGGTCTGCGATCCGATCTCGCGCCAATCGCCGCCGATGAAGGCGCCGAAACGGTTCTGATGGCGGTCCAGCCACGCGCGGGCCTCCCCGTCGGCTTCGGGCGCGGGGCCATAGGGCGAGGCGGAGCCGTCGCCGAGGGCGTCGAAGAGTTCTGCGACCGACATGGCGCGTTCCTTCAGGAAATGGCGTGGCGGTGGGCGGCGGAATAGCGGCCCGTCACGTGATGCTCCAACTGGCGCTCGATGTCGCCGAGGAGGCTCGATGCCCCGAAGCGGAAGAGGTCGGGCTGGAGCCATGGGAGGCCAAGTTCTTCCAGCATCAGCGTCTGGAAGGCGAGCGCGGTCTTGGCGTTCGAGATCCCGCCGGCCGGCTTGAAGCCGACCTTGAAGCCGGTCGACGCCTCGTAATGGCGGATCGTGCGCGCCATCGTGAGGGCGACGGGCAGGGTCGCGTTGACGCCTTCCTTGCCGGTCGAAGTCTTGATGAAGTCGGCGCCGGCCATCATCGAGACGACGGAGGCGCGGGCGACGGCGCGAAGCGTGCCGAGTTCGCCGGTGGCGAGGATCACTTTGAGATGCGCGTCGCCGCAGGCCTCGCGAAAGTCCTTCACTTCGGCGTAGAGTGCCTCCCAGTCGCCGCGCAGAACGTGCGATCGGGTGACGACGACATCGATTTCGGCGGCCCCGTCGGCGACCGAGCGCTCGATCTCCTTCAGTTTCAGATCGTGCGGTGTCAGGCCGGCCGGAAAACCCGTCGACACGGCAGCGACCGGGATGCCGGTGCCGGCGAGCGCCTCCACGGCCTCGGCGACGTAGGTGTGATAGACACAGACGGCACCGCAGGTGACGGACCGCTCCGCCATGCCGAGCGCGTCGAGAAGCGCATCGTCGAGCGGGCGGCGGGCCTTCGCGCAGAGCCGACGAACACGCAGCGCCGTATCGTCGCCGGAGAGCGTCGTCAGGTCGATGCAGGTGATCGCCTTCAGCAACCACGCCGCCTGATGCGCCTTCTTGACGGAGCGCCGCGCGGGGATCGTGGCGGCCCGGCGCGCGGTCGCGCTCGCGTTGACGCGGACGGCGCGGACGATGCCGAGATCGAGCGCCATACCGGGGTTCCGCTCATGGCCTCCGGGCGTTCTCGTCTCGCTCGAGGGAGCGGAGTTCGCGGTGGCCTTCGCGGCAGATTTCGCACCGGGAAAGGGTGTCAGCATGGGGCGGCTCCAACCGCTGAGCCTGGCGTCCCTGGGAGACACCGCGGCCTTATCGTCGATCGCGCGTCACGGTATGGGCGCCATCAAGGGCCGTCAACGCGCAGCCCACGCGCGCCCGACCTCCTCTGAGGCGACCAAGGTTAAAAGTTCGGAAGGAACTTGCGACCTAAGGTGACGCGACTTCGATCAAGGAATGGTCCGATGACACGGCTCGCCCCGACAAAGCGCCCCTCGGCGCAACGCTCCTCAAAGACATCCAACACGAAGCCTGCCGATGTCAGCGGATGGCGCTGGCCCGCCTTCTCGATCTCGAAGCGCGTCGGCAGCCTCGTCGTCCTCGCCGTCGTCGGACAGTTGGGCATCCTCGGGCTCTATCTCGTTGGAGAGACGCGTGTCGAAACCGCTAATCTTCGCGCGGAAACGCTCAATACGATGCGAGATCTGATGACCGATGTCGGCGAGGCGGTCGGATCGCTGCGGGAGATACAGCTCGTTGGCGTAAAAGAGATGCCAGACGAGGCCGTGATCGAGATCCTCGATTCGCTCGACGCACTCATGCAGGATCGTCTCACGACGATCGATGCCTATTCCGCCGCCTGGCCAGGAGGCCTGTTGGATTTCCAGGCCGGCCCCCTGGTCGCCGGCGTGACCGACTATACTATGGATCTCCGCATCCTCGTGTCGATTACTAACAAGATCGGGCTTAGCGAAAACGAGGGCGCACGTGGCAGGCTGCGAGCAGCGGTACATGCCGTCGAGGAACTGCTGACGAAGGCGGAGAGCGAAGCGCTCGCCTTTCAGTTGGGCGGCATCCGCACGCTGCAGCGCGATATGTTGTCGCTGCGGCGGCACGAGAAGGACTTCCTCCTTGGCAGCGACGCTGACAAATACCTACCCCGCTTCGAAGCCGCGATGGCGACGATGATAGACCATCTTTACAACGCGAACCTCGATGCGGAAGTCGACCGGACGGTCAGGGGTCAGCTGAATGCATATAACGCCGAGTTCACCGCGCTGACGAAGACGGAGACCAGTCGCTCCAAACACCTTGCGAACCTCGATGAAGGGCGCGAGACGCTCGTTGCGCTTCTCAACGACAATCTGACGCTGTTCGACAACCTTCAGGCCGAAGTGGCGCTGAAGCGGCAGCAGACGATGGAGGCGACCGAGACGCTGATCCTCTACGGCTCGGCCTTCTCGATCCTGGCCCTCCTCCTCGTCGGCACGTTGATCGCGAGGGGTATCACGACCCCGTTGGCCAAGATCAACGGCGCGATGGGCGACATCTCCGCCGGCAAGCTCGACACCACGATCCCGGCCGCGGACCGGCGCGACGAGATCGGGAGCATGGCGAGGGCCCTCGCGGTCTTCCGTGACAACGCCCGCGATGCGGAGCGACTTCGCAACGCGGAAGCCGCGAGACTGGCCGAGACAGCCGAAGAGCGCCGTGCCGCCACCCGCGCCGTCGCGGACGATCTCGAGCGCTCGGTCGCCGGCGTCATCGAAGCCGTCTCCCATACGGCGAGTGCCCTGCGCGAGACCGCGCAAAGCATGAAGGCCGGCACCCGCAACGTCAGCGAGCGCGCAACGGTCGCGGCCAGCGCCGCCGATCAGACCCATAAGAATGTCGGCACCGTCGCGGCGGCGGCCGAGGAACTGAGCCGATCGATCGACGAGATCGGCGGGCGCGCAGCCCGCTCGTCCGAGGTCGTCCAGGGCGCGGTCATGCGGGCGCGGGAAGCCGATGAAGGCGTCGAGACGTTGTCGAAGGCCGGCATCAGCATCGCCGAGGTCGTCGATCTGATCTCGACCATCGCCGAACAGACCAATCTCCTGGCGCTCAACGCGACGATCGAGGCGAGCCGCGCCGGAGAGGCGGGTCGCGGCTTCACCGTCGTGGCCAACGAGGTCAAGACGCTGGCCGGTCAGACCGCCCGCGCCACGCAGGACATCAGCGACCGCATCAAGGCCATGCAGGATGCGACACGCGTCGCGACCCAGGCCATCCAGGCCATCGGTACGACCGTCGGCGAGGTCGATCAGATCACGCACGCGATCGCGGCCGCCGTCGAGGAACAGGGCGCGACCACCCGCTCGATCAGCCAGAACATGCACGATGCGGCCGATGGAACCGAAGCCGTGAGCGAGCAGATCGGCGCCATCGACGCGTCGGCCCAGACGAACGAGGCCTCGGCCGGCGACGTGCTGACGGCCGCCGACACGCTCGGCCGGCACGCGAGCGACCTCGAAGCGCGCATGGCCGCGACCCTTGAGAGCTTGCGAGCGGCCTGACGGTTTCGAAGACGACGATCCCGTCCGTCGGTCGACGTGCGAGCCGGCGGCCCGCCTCGCACCTAGCGTCGAATTCCCGTCCGGCGGGTTGCCTGTCGCAGCGAACGGCGTCATCAGTGGGGACGCGGCCTCGTAACGGGGCCGTGTCATGGGGCTGTAGCAATGCGGCCCTATAGAACGGTCACCCGGCCGCCGGCTCGAACCCGGCGCTGAGCTTTCCCCACCCCGTTTCGCACAGGCTTCCGATGTCCAAGATTGCCAAGGCCGCCTTCGGCACTTCCCTCCTCGTCCTCACCGCCGCGCCAGCATTCGCGGACGGCAAGCTGACGCTCTACACGAGCCAGCCGAACGCCGACGCGCAGGCGACCGTCGATGCCTTCACCGCCGCCCATCCCGACATCGAGGTCGATTGGATCCGCGACGGCACGACGAGCCTGATGACGAAGCTCAACGCCGAAATAGAAGCCGGCGATCCGCAGCCCGACGTTCTCCTCATCGCCGACACCGTCACTCTGGAGCAGATGAAGCGGGACGGCCACCTCGCCATGTACCAGTCGCCCGAGGCGGCGAACTACGATGCGGCCCTTTACGATGCCGAAGGCGGCTATCACTCCACCAAGCTCATCACGACCGGCATCGTCTACAACCAGCAGGTCGAGATGCAGCCGGCGAGCTATGCCGATCTGGCGGATCCCGAGCTCGCCAGCCTGACCATCATGCCCTCCCCGCTCTATTCGGGCGCGGCACTCATCCACATGTCGACGCTGCTGCAAAACGGCTACGATCTCTCCTATTACGAGGCTCTCAAGGCCGGCGGCGCGGTCAACAGCACCGGCAATGGTGGCTCCTACAAGGCCGTGGCGTCGGGCGAAGAGGGCTATGGCGTGATCGTCGAGTTCCTGGCGTTGCGCGCCATGGCGGACGGTGCGCCGGTCGGCTTCGTCTTCCCCGAGGAGGGCGTCTCCTACGTTACCGAGCCGGTCGCGATCATGGCGGGTGCGGACGACATGGAGGCCGCGCAGACCTTCGTCGACTTCCTCCTCTCCGAGGAGGGCCAGCAGCTCGTCGTCAGCCAGGGCTACATCCCGGCGCGTGACGGCCTCGCCTCGCCCGAGGGTTTCCCCTCCCGCGACGCGCTCAAGCTGATGACGTTCGACCCCGCCGTCGCGCTCGACACGGCCGACGAAAACAAGGCCGCCTTCGAGCGCATCTTCGGCGCGCAGTAGCGGATACCGGCCTCCAGGCAGCGGCGCTTGCGCCGGCGACAGGGGTCCGCGACGGCGCGGACCCACCCATCCTGCGGACAGGATGCCGGGCGTCTTGCGCGCCGACCCGGACGCCGCATCGATGCGGACTTTTGCTTGTGAGCATCGTCTCCGCAGCCGAGCCACGAGCCGTACCGGCGCGGTCGCGCCCGTGGTTGGCGGGCGGGATGCCGCTCTCGCTGTTCTTCGGCCTTCTCGGCTTTCTCGTCCTCGCCATCCTCGCCCTCAGCGTCCTCCCGATGGCGACGCTGCTGACGCGCGCCTTCACCGATCTTGGGCTGGGCATCGAGTCCGCCCTCGGGCGCACGCTGACCAACCCCGCGACATGGAACGCGCTGCGCAACTCGCTCTACACCTGCGGGCTGGGCACGCTCATCGCGATCCTGCTCGGCGCCGGCTTCGGCTTCACCCTCGGGCTGACGAACGTTCGCGCCAAGGGGCTCCTCGTCTTCCTTTTCATGCTGCCCATGATGATCCCGCCGCAGGTCACGGCCTTGGCGTGGCTGCAACTGACCGGCCCGTCAAGCGCGATCTTGCGCGCGTTCGGCGTCGCGCCCGGGCTCGGCGCCACCAATCCGCTGTACTCGGGCGAGGGCATCGCGCTTCTTCTGGGTGTTCAGCATGCGCCGATGGTTTTCCTCGCGCTGCGCGCCAGCCTTATCGCCCTCCCCCGGGAGACGGTGGAAGCGGCCCGGCTGTCGGGTGCCGGGTCGCTGCGCGTCTGGCGCGACATCGTCCTGCCCTTGAGCGCGCCCGGTCTCATCGCCGGCGGCGCCATCGCCTTCGTCTCCGCGATCGGCAATTTCGGCATCCCGGCCTTCCTCGGCATCCGGGAGGGCTATTACGTCCTGCCGACGCTCATCTATCAGCGCATGGCAAATTTCGGCACGCAAGTCATTGCGGACGTCGCGGCGCTCTCGGTCATCATCGCGCTCGTCGCGATCCTCGGTCTACTCGTCCAGCACCTTCTCGCGCGCCGGCGCCGGTTCAGCCTCGCCGGACTGGCGAGCGCGCCGCTGGCCTTCTCGCTCGGGCGCCGTCGGTCGCTTGTCGAGACGCTCCTCTGGGCCGTCATCCTCGTCATCCTCGTCGCGCCCCTCCTCGCACTCATCGCGGCGTCGCTGGTGCCGACCTATGGCGTGCGGCTGACGGTCGAGACGGCGAGCACGGCCGCCTACTCTGAGGTCCTGCTCCGGCAGGCCGCAACGGCCCGCGCGCTCGTCAACAGCACCCTCCTCGCGATGGCCGCTGCGATCATCCTTCTCGCCGTCGCGCTGCCGATGGCCTATCTCGTCGCGCGGTCGCGCAGCGCCTGGATCAAGTCGCTCGCGGCGCTGGCCGATCTGCCCTACGCGCTGCCGGGCGTCGTGCTGGCTGTCGCCTGCATCCTGCTCTTCCTGCGCCCCCTGCCCGTGATCGACGTCTCGCTCTACGGCACGCTCGGCATCATCCTCTTCGCCTATCTCGCCCGCTTTCTCTCGGTCAGCTTCAAGCCCTTGGAGAGCGGCATGGCGCAGATGGACCCCGCGCTCGAGGAAGCCGCGCAGAATGCCGGCGCCGGCTGGTTGCGCCGGATGCGGGACGTCATCCTGCCCATCCTAGCGCCGGCCGCAGCCGCGAGCTGCATCCTCGTCTTCCTCATCGCGGTCAACGAGTTGACCGTCTCCGCGCTCCTCTGGTCGGGCGGCAACGAGACCATCGGCGTGATGATCTTCAATCTCGACGACGGCGGCGAGACGGCCATGGCCTCCGCCCTCTCCGTCGTCGTGGTGGGCCTCGTTCTCGCGCTGATGATGCTGCTGGAGGTGATTGCCAAACGCCTGCCGAAAGGGGTCGTGCCGTGGCACACCTGAGGTCTGCCGATGGAAGGCCCCACCCATGAGCCGGGGCCGCATTCGGCTCGACGCCGTCTCGAAGCGCTATGATGACGGCCCGATGGTCGTGCGCGACGTGACGCTCGATGTCGCGCCGGGCGAGTTCGTCTCACTCCTCGGACCCTCGGGCTGCGGCAAGTCGACGATCCTTCGCATGCTCGCCGGCTTCGAGACGGTAACCGAGGGCCGCATCCGCAAGGACGACGTGGTCCTCGCCGGTCCCGACATTCACGTCGCGCCGGAGAAGCGTGCCATGGGCATGGTCTTCCAGTCCTACGCCCTCTGGCCGCACATGACGGTGGCCGGCAACGTCGCCTATCCTCTCAAGGTCGCGGGCCTGCGCGGCGCCGACCTGGAGCGCCGCACGCGGGATGCGCTAGACGCCGTCGAGCTCACGCCCTTCCGCGATCGTTCGCCCAAAGACCTCTCGGGCGGCCAGCGTCAGCGCGTCGCGCTCGGGCGCTGCCTCGTCATGGAACCCGATGTCATCCTTCTCGACGAGCCGCTTGCCAATCTCGACCGTCACCTCAAGGCCGCGATGGAAGAGACCTTCCGCGCCTTCCACCGCCGCATCGGCGCGAGCATGATCTACGTGACCCACGATCAGGCCGAGGCCATGGCCCTCTCGGACCGCATCGCAGTCCTCGACGAAGGTCGCCTCGTCCAGTGCGACACCCCGCAGGCCATTTACGAACGCCCAGCCGAGGAGGCCGTCGCTCGCCTCATCGGCAACCGAAGCATGATTAGCGCCAGCGTTCCTATCGGCGCGGGCCCCGCGCTGGACGCGCCTGGCATCCTGGCTGCGATTGCCGAGACGGCATCGGACCGGCGAACGCACCGCCAGCTTCTCATAAGGCCGGAACACGTCCATGCCGTCGGGGATCCCGCTGCTGGCCTGCCGGTGCGGGTGACCGACTGCGTCTACCGGGGCGAGCGGTTCGTCGTCACCGGCACGTTGGCGGATGGCCAGACCCTGATGACCTATGCGGACCACCGCGCCGATCCCGGCGACACCTTGACGCTACGGCCGGAGCGGGCTTGGATCGTCGGTGCGCCGGCTGGACCGGAACACTAGAGCCGGTCCAGCGCAGGTGCGACAGCACCGCAGCGTGAAGAACCGCGCAACAACAATGCGCTAGAGCGCGTTCGGTGAAAGGATAGGAACCGGACGCGTTCCAGTCGACCTTTCGCCAACCCGTGTCAGTAAAGGTTCGCGCGCTCCGCCAATGCCGGCATGTCGATCTTCACCACCCGCCGCGCGCCTTCGATGACGATGACGTCGTCGCGGCGCAACTTCGTGATCTGACGGCTGACGGTCTCGATCGTCAGGCCGATCACGTCCGCCATCTCGCGCCGGGTCAGCGGCAGGTCGAAACCGTCGCCCGGCACGCAACCCGCGCTGCCGCAGCGCTTGGCGATATGATGGAGGAATGTCGCGACCCGCTCCGAAGCGGTCTTGCGCCCGAGGAGGAGCATCCACTCCCGCGCGGCGTCGAGTTCGTCCAGCGTCCGCTCCAGGAGCTTCTCCGTCAGGCTCGGATATTGCGTGCGGATGCTCTCGAAGGCAATCGAGGGAAAGACGCAGAGCTCGACGTCCGTCGCCGCCTCGATCGTGTAGGGGACGGTGGCATCCGCCTGTCCCAGCGCACGTCCCATGAAGTCGGACGGGAAGAGGAGGCCGACGATCTGCTCTCGCCCGTCGTCGAGGCCGCGCGTCAGCTTGGCGACGCCGCCCACAATATTGCCGAAGGCCGTGATCTCGTCGCCCTCGATGGCGATCACCTCGCCGGCGTCGACATGTCGGCGCTGCGAGATCGCGTTGAGGGCCGACAGTTCCTTGTCGGACAGGGCCGAGCAGAGGCTGTGATTGCGGATCGGGCATTCGAGGCAGGACATGGGACGCCGGGTGGCTGTGCGATACGCGGTTTGCGTGCGCTGCAACATGGTCATGCGCTCAGACACCCCTGACCGGGTTGATCTCAATCAAATGCGACAAGCCGTCATGATAGGGAAGGAAGCCGCAGAATTATAGGCCGACGGTCATCGGCGGAGGACTATGGGCCGCTCAGGGTTTCCCGACCGCCGGCCGGGCGATCGTCGTCGAGCACGCGCTGCCCCGCCCCTTCGAGGTCCTCGTACTGCCGTGTCCGCACCGACCAGAGAAACGCTGCTAGCCCACCGAGCCCCAGAAGAAGCGCGGCCGGGACGAGGAAGAGGAGGACGTTCACGCTGCGCGATCCACCACGAGACGCGGGCGAGTGACCGCGCCGTGGCTCACCGAGGGGGCCGTTCGCGCATAACGCGCCCAGCGAAGCCGCAGCGCGTTGGCCGTCACGAGGATCGACGAGCCCGACATGGCAAGCGCCGCGACGAGGGGCGTCACCTGGCCCGTCATTGCCAGCGGGACCGCGATCAGATTGTACGCGATGGCCAGGCCGACGTTCTGGCGGACATGCCGCATCGCGCGCCTCGCCACGAGAAGCGTGCGCGGCACGGCGCGAAGGTCTTCCCGCAGGAACACCACATCCGCGGCCGCACGTCCGATATCGACCGCCGAGGCCGGCGCTATCGCGACATCGGCCGCGCGAAGGGCCGGACCGTCGTTGAGGCCGTCGCCGACGAAGAGGACGCGCCGCCCGGCCGTCTTGAGCGCCTCGATCCGCGAGACCTTGTCGGCCGGCGTGCAGCCGCTTCGCCATGTGGAGAGACCGACCCGTGCCGCTAGCGCTGCCACCGAGGCTTCCCGATCACCGCTCAACATCTCGCAGGTCAGACCGGCAAACCCCAGAGCCCTCAGTGCCTCCGCCGCACCTTCGCGAGGCGTATCGGTGAACGAAACACGTGCGGTGACCCCATCTACGGCGAGAAAGACGGAGGGCAGCGCAGCGCCGTCGTCCAACTCATCCGTCGCCCCGGACCAATCCGCGCTACCGAGGCGCACGGCTCGCCCCTCATGGATACCCTCGAGACCGCGCCCGGCTTCCTCGCGGATCTCCGTCATCGTCGCCGATTGCAACCCGCGACGCCTCGCCTCGCGTACCAGGGCGCGGGACATGGGATGCGTGCTCGCCGCAGCGAGGCCGACGGCGAGCGCAAGCGTATTGTCGGGGGTGGTACCGGCCAGACGCATGTCGCCCGATGTCAGCGTTCCCGTCTTGTCGAAGACGGCGGCGTCTACACCAGCCAGCGTTTCGAGTGCCGCCGCGTCCTTCACCATCACCCCCTCGCGAAAGAGCATATCGGACGCGACGACCTGGACCACGGGGACGGCGAGGCCGAGCGCGCAAGGGCAGGTGATGATGAGCGTCGCGACCGCCGCCATCATCGCCGGGTGCCAGCCATGGCCGAGTGCCAGCCAGCCGAGGAAGGTCGCGAGGGCAAGCCCGTGAACGACCGGGGCGTAGAGCCGCGCGATCCGGTCGGCCAGGCGCTCGTAGCCCGCCCGTCCCGTTTCGGCGCGCTCCATCATCGCGATCATGCGGGCGAGGAAGCTGTCCTGCGCCGCCGCCGTGACGCGAACGGCGAGCGGGCCGCCGGCGTTGACCATGCCGGAGAGAACGGGGTCGTTCTCGCACACCGTCACCGGTGCCGCTTCGCCCGTCGCGACGGAGGCATCCACGGCTCCCATTCCCTCCAGCGCGACTCCGTCGAGCGGCACATGCTCGCCGGCCGCGAGAAGGATGATCTCGCCAACGCGAATGCTTTCGATCGGACGGTAGGTGAGCGTCCCGTCCGGCTCTCGTACGGTGACGGCGCGGGCCATGCGGGCGAGGAGCTGGCTGGCCGCTGTGCGCGCGCGCGCTCGCATCTGGTGGTCCAGCACGCGCCCGAGGAGGAGGAAGAACAGGAGGGAGACGGCGGCGTCGAAGTAGGCGTGCTCGTTACCGAGCCATGTCTCGCCCAGGCTCACCCCGGCCGCGAGGACGACCGCGAGCGCGATCGGCACGTCCATGTTGACCCGGCCCGAGCGCAGCGCGCCCCAGGCCGAGCGAAAGAAGGGGCGCCCGCCATAGAGGATGGCCGGCAGAGCGATCAGCGCCGAGAGCCAATGAAAGAGATCGCGCGTCGCCCCGTCCGCACCAGACCAGACGGAGACCGAGAGGAGCATCACGTTGGCCGCCGCGAAGCCCGTGACGGCGAGCGCCCGCACCAGTTCGCGGCCCCGCGCGTCATCGGCCTCGTCGAGCGCGGCGGCATCGACGGGCGTGGGGTGATAGCCGAGCGCGGCGACGGCTTCGAGAATATCAGCCGGGTCCCGCTCGCCCTCCCACTCGGCGCTGAGGCGGCGGGTCGTGAGGTTGACGCGGGCCTTCGAGAGGCCCGGCAAAGCGCCGACGGCGCCCTCCACCGCCGCGATGCAGGCTGCGCAGCGCACGTCCGGTACCAGCAGGTCGAGATGGAAACGGCCGGGCGCGTGCTCGACGACCCAATAGCCGAGATCGCGCAGGTCGGGCCGGTGCGGATCGGCGGAGGTGCCGCAGCAGGTCATGGCCCGGCGTCTACGACGAGGCGAATGCGCATGGTCGCCGTCTCCGGCCCTCGCGAGACTTCGATCGATACGTTCCACGCCCCGGGATCGAGCGGCTGCTCGGCGCGGTAGGTCGAGCCGTCCACGCGGGCGAACGTAAGAGGCGTGTCCTCGACCTCGTTGACAGCCCGGCGTGCCACGGCGGTCAAGGCGGTCGGGTAGAGGTGCTCGCCGGCAGCATCGGTGAGCACGAGTTCGAGCCGGCCCCGCCGGGCGGACGCCTCGACCTGCCAGCCGAGCGCCTTGTCGGCTCGCCCCTTGGCGATGACGGCGTTGTAGCGCTGGCTCTCGACATAGGAGTTGGCGACGAGAAGGCCCGACCAGGTTCGGTTGGCGAGAAACGCCATCGACAGGTTCACGAGGAGGGTGGTGGCGAAGAAGGCCGCGAGGATGAGGGCGACGTGGCGGCCGGTGAGTTCGCGCGGTGCACGAAGCGCGCTCATCGCTGCGGTCCCGAGAAGCGCGTTTCGACTGCGGCACTCTCACGGCCTCCGACTTCGAAGACCTCGAAGGCGAACTTGTCATTGTCGGTGCCGAGTTGGTCCGGGTCGGCCTGCACGAAGACGCGCAACTCGCGGACGCTATCCGGTTCGGCGGAGACGGTGAAGCGGCGCGCGGGGTCGAGCGCGCTGCCAGGCGTCCACATAGCGGCTCCGGGCAGCCCGACGAGACCGACGTCGAAATCGCGGGGGCGCGGCGTCATGTTGAGGATCTTGAGCGTGTAGCCATTGCGAACGTCTCCCGAGGAGAGTTGGACGAATTGCGGGTTGCGATCGTGGAGGACGTTCACATCCAGCCGATCACGCACCGTGACGGCGTAGACCATGCCGAGCCCGATGCCTGACCAGAGTGCGAAGTAAAGCGCCGTGCGCGGACGCAGCACGTCCCGCCAGCCCGGCAGGATCTGCCGCGCCGTCGCGTCCGCCCGGCCGGCGATGGACGCCCTCTCGGCGTTCTCCTCGTAGTGTTCGAGGGTCGTGTAGGAGATGAGGCCCTTCGGGCGACCCGTCTTCTCCATCACCTCGTCGCAGGCGTCGATGCAGAGCGCGCAGGTGATGCAGGGGAGCTGCTGGCCGTTGCGGATGTCGATGCCGGTCGGGCAGACGGCGACGCACGCGTTGCAATCGACGCAGTCTCCGACATCGAGGCCTTCCTTCAGCGCCCGCTTCCGGTGGCGGGAACGCGGCTCGCCGCGCCAGTCGTTGTAGGTGACGGTGAGGGAATGCTTGTCCATCATCGCCGCCTGCACGCGCGGCCACGGGCACATGTAGGTGCAGACCTGCTCCCGCATGAGCCCGCCGAAAACGTAGGTCGTGAAGGTGAGGACGGCGACGGTCGTGTAGGCGACGCCCGGCGCGTCGCCGCGCAGGAACTGTCCGAGCAAGGTCGGCGCGTCGGCGAAGTAGAAGATCCAGGCACCGCCCGTCGCGAGCGCGATCAGCAGCCAGGTGGTGTGGACGGTGACCTTCTTGGCGATCTTCCCGCCCGTCCACGGCGCCGCATCGAGCTTAACGCGCGCATTGCGGTCGCCCTCGACGAAGCGCTCGACCCAGATGAAGAGGTCCGTCCAGACCGTCTGCGGACAGGCATAGCCGCACCAGGCGCGCCCGACGGCGGAGGTGACGAGAAAGAGCCCGAGGCCGGCCATGATGAGGAGCCCGGCGACGTAGAAGAACTCCTGCGGCCAGATCTCGATCCAGAAGAAGTAGAAGCGCCGGGCCGGCATGTCGATGAGGACGGCCTGGTCGGGCGCGTAGGGCCCCCGGTCCCAGCGCAGCCAGGGCGTGACGTAGTAGACCGTCAGCGTCAGCGCCATGATCCACCACTTGAGGCGGCGGAAGACACCGGAGACACGGCGCGGATAGATCGGCTCGCGACCTTGGAAGAGTTTGGGCTTCTTCGCCTCGTTGACGGGCTCGGCGTCGTATTGCCGAACGCCGGCCGCGTTCACGGCGTCGCCCGCGCTCGGCTCGGCGACGCTGGCCAGAACTCGCTCGCGATAGGCGTCGATGACGGTGATGGTCATGGGTCCGGTTCTACGAGGGCGCGCGGCGGCGGGCGTTGATCTGCGTCAAGGACAGCGGTGCGTGTTGGAATGCGACGCTCGCCTTCAGCGCCCCCTCTGCCATCGTAAGAATGGGTTGAGGTGAGGGCGCGGTGCGTCTCGGCGAGCGCTCGTGTGGGGTCGATACCCCGCTCATCCGCCTGTCGGCACCTTCTCCCGCGAAGGTAGAAGGGAGGAGGATGGGACGGCGTTCCGCTATTGGTTCGCGCCTGGTTCGGCCGGCACGACGATGGCTGCGGGGGCCTCGATGGTGGGCGTGCCGGGCTCGCGTACGCCGCCGCCGAGCGAATGGACGTAGACGGCGAGCTTCTTCACCGTGGCCTCGTCGAAATAGTCGGCCCAGGGCGGCATGGCGCCGTGCTTCGGTTGGCGAAGCTGCGCGACCAGGGAGGCCTTGTCGCCGCCGTAGAGCCAGATCGGATCGGTGAGGTTGGGCGCACCTTGCGTATCGTCGCCCCGCCCGTCCGCACCATGGCAGGAGACGCATTGCTGCTGGAAGATGGCGGCGCCCTCGGCGGCTCGGGCCGCGTCGTGGTCCTGACCGGAGATGGCGAGAACGTGCTCGGCCACTTGGTCGATCTCGGTCCGGTCGAGAATGCCGTCGGCGCCAAAGGCGGGCATGATGGAGACGTGCGCGTTCGCATCGTCATCGTTGCGGATGCCGTGGCGGATCGAGGCGTGGATCTCGTCGAGCGTGCCGCCCCAGAGCCAGTCGTCGTCGTTAAGGTTGGGATAGCCCGGAAAGCCTTGCGCGCCCGATCCGTGGCACTGCACACAGACGAGCTTGAAAGCCGACGCGCCGCCGCGCTGCGCGAAAGAGGCGAGCTGTGGCGTCGCGGCGATCTCATCGAGCGGCGCCGCAGCGATGGCGGCGTCGATATCGGCCCGGCTCACATCGACGCGCGCGATCTCGTCCTCGACCTCCTGCCGGCTAGAATAGCCGAGCAGCCCGGCGGTCGCCTCGTTGACCAAGGGTATCGCCGGGTAGAGGACGTAGTAGACGAGCGACCAGGCGATCGTGGCGTAGAGCGTCCAGAGCCACCAGCGCGGCATGGGCGTGTCGAGTTCGCGGATGCCGTCCCACTCGTGACCCGTCGTCGGTGTGCCGGTCGCGCGGTCGATGGGCTTGCCGGTGATGTGGTCCACCAGCGTCTCGTCGGACGCTCGGCCCTCATCGGAGGCCGGGGCCTGATCGTGGTCGGTCACGGCTTGCTCCGCTCGTCTGGTCTGCTGTCGTTGAGGGGAATGCTCGCTGCCTCGCGGTAGCGCTCGCTCGAACCTCGCCGGAAGATGAAGACGACGACGAAGAGGAAGATCGCGAAGAGGACGAGAAGCGCCCAGCTATCGGCGAAGTGGCGAAGGGTTTCGTAGTCCATCGCTCAGCGCCCCCCTGTGGCGGGCTCGAACTCGGTCAGGTCGACCAGCGTTCCAAGCATCTGAAGGTAGGCGACGAGGGCGTCCATCTCGGTCAGGCGACGCGGCTGCCCGTCGAAATCGCGCTGCTGGACGCGGCTGTTGAAGTCCTCGGCGTAGCGCGCGACGAGGCCGTCCCCATCGGCGTTCGCGTCGGCCTGGGCACGGGCGTCGCGCATGGCCTCGGCGATCATCTCGTCCGTATAGGGCACGCCGACGGCGCGCTGCGCGGCGAGATGGCTGCTCATGTCCCCGACGTCGAGCCGCGCGTCGAGCAACCAGGCGTAGGTCGGCATGATGCTCTCGGGGACGACCGAGCGCGGATCGATGAGGTGCTGGACGTGCCAGGCGTCGGAATAGCGCCCGCCGACGCGAGCGAGATCCGGCCCGGTCCGCTTCGATCCCCATTGAAAGGGATGATCGTACATGGATTCGGCCGCGAGGCTGTAATGGCCATAGCGCTCCACCTCGTCGCGGAACGGGCGGATCATCTGGCTGTGGCAGGTGTAGCAGCCCTCGCGCTGGTAGATGTTGCGCCCCGCCAGTTCGAGCGGCGTATAGGGGCGCACGCCCTCCACCTTCTCGATCGTGTTCTCGAGGTAGAAGAGGGGCGTGATCTGCACCAGCCCGCCTATGGCGACCGTGATCAGCGACAGGACGAGCAGCAGCGTGACGTTCCGCTCGATCTTGCCGTGATTGAAGGCCTTGAGTTGCGTCCAGACGCTCATGTGTCGTGTCCTGTGGCTGGCGTCATTCGGCGGGCTGTAAGGTGGCGGCGGCCGGCCTGTCGACCGGCAGGCCCTCGCGCTCGGCGTAGGGGACGTCGCCCCGGATGGTGCGCCAGAGGTTGACCACCATCAGGCCGGCACCGACGAGGTAGAGCGCGCCGCCGGCTGTGCGGATGACGTAGTAGGGAAAGAGCGCGGCAACGCTTTCGGCGAACGAATAGACGAGGAAGCCGTCGGCATCGTATTCGCGCCACATGAGGCCCTGCGTGATGCCCGAGACCCACATCGAGGCCGCGTAGAGGACGATGCCGATGGTCGCCAGCCAGAAGTGCCAGTCGACGAGGCGGAGCGAATAGAGCTCACGCTTGTTCCAGAGCACCGGCACCAGATAGTAGATCGCGCCGAACGTGATCATCCCGTTCCAGCCGAGCGCGCCCGAGTGCACGTGCCCGATCGTCCAGTCCGTGTAATGCGACAGCGAGTTGACGGCCTTGATCGAGAGCACCGGCCCCTCGAATGTCGCCATGGCGTAGAAGGCGACGGCCAGCACCATCATGCGCAGCACGGGGTCGGTCCGCAGCTTGTCCCAGGCGCCCGACAGCGTCATCAGCCCGTTGATCGCGCCGCCCCAGGACGGCATCCAGAGCATGATCGAGAAGGTCATGCCGAGCGTCTGCGCCCAGTCGGGCAGCGCCGTGTAGTGAAGGTGGTGCGGGCCGGCCCAGATGTAGAGGAAGATCAGCGACCAGAAGTGGATGATCGACAATCGGTAGGAATAGACCGGCCGGTTCGCCCGCTTCGGGATGTAGTAGTACATCATCCCCAGGAAGCCGGCGGTGAGGAAGAAGCCGACGGCGTTGTGGCCGTACCACCACTGGGTCAGCGCGTCCTGCACGCCGGCGAAGAGGCTGTAGCTCTTGGAGCCTGTCAGCGAGACGGGAACGGCGAGGTTGTTGACGATGTGAAGCATCGCCACCGTGACGATGAAGGCGAGGAAGAACCAGTTGGCCACATAGATGTGCGGCTCTTTGCGCTTCACGATCGTGCCGAGGAAGACGACGAGATAGGCGACCCAGACGACGGTCAGCCAGAGGTCGATATACCATTCGGGCTCGGCGTATTCCTTGGAGGTCGAGCCGCCTAGGAGGTAGCTCGTCGCGGCCAGCACGATGAAGAGCTGGTAGCCCCAGAAGACGAACCAGACGAGATCGCCGCCGAAGAGCCGCGCCCGGCAGGTGCGCTGCACGACGTGGAAGGATGTCGCGAGGAGCGCGTTGCCGCCGAAGGCGAAGATGACGGCGGAGGTGTGGAGCGGGCGTAGCCGGCCGAAGTTGAACCACGGCTCGATGTTGAGGACCGGCCAAGCGAGCTGGGCGGCGATGAGGACGCCGACCGTGAAGCCGACCATCCCCCAGAACATCGTCGCGATGACGCCGATGCGGATGACGTCGTCCTGATAGCCGGAGAGATCGCGCTCCGGGCGGATGAGCCGGCCGGCGTCGTCCCATGTCATCGAGGCGAGCGTCATCAGCGACAGGCCGCCCATCACCGCGACCATCAACCAGGCGTGGAAGCCGAAGATGTCGTCCTGCGCGAGCGCCGCGAGGATGACGAAGACGAACGCGAGGACGGCGTAGACCACCCCGCTGGCGACCGTGTTCATGTCATTCCCCCACACCCTTGCGTGACCACGGATGCCGGTGGCCACGACGCTCTGTTCTCGAGGCCGTGCGGCCCTTCCCCTCTGCTAGGCGGTCGGGCGAAGTGGCGCGTTGACACAGATCAAGGTGGAGACGGCGAAGGTCTGGCAGTGGTGGCGGACCGCTCCGCTGGCGACATTGCTCGGACGATGGCGCGCCGCGCACGCACCAGCGGGCTGCAAACGCGGCGGAATACACGTGCGAAGGAACGCTGCCATGTTGTCTGCCGGACACCCCCTCAACGATCGCCGCTCCCGTCCGTGCCGATCGGGTGGATCGCGCCGGCCATTACGGAGCGCGGCGCTTCCCTCCTCGATCCTCAACGACACCGAGCGCTGGAATGCATTGACGCCGCTCAGCCGCCTGGACGACGTTCACGCACGGCAACTGCGCGTATGCGATATCCTGGAGCGCATCGCCGACGCCCTCCCCCGCCCGCCCTCGCGGCTCGTCTGCCTGCGGCTGCTCGACATCCTGACCGTCGACATGCCACTTCACCACGCCGACGAAGAGGCTGGCCTCTTCCCGCTCCTCCGACAGCGTACGGCGCCCGGCGACGGGATCGACGCCGTTCTCGACCGTCTCTCGATCGAGCACGCCGAGGACGAAGCGCTTCTGCCGGAAGTCCTCGAAACCCTGCAGGCGCTTGCGGACGATGTGGGACCGGAGCGCGAACCCGATATCGCGGGCTATGTCCTGCGGGGCTATTTCGAGAGCCAGCGCCGGCATATCGCGTGGGAGGAAGACGTCGTCATGCCGCTGGCGCGGACGCGCCTGCGCGTCGCCGATATCGGCCGGCTCGACACGATCATGCGGGTCAACCGGACACGCATCCAGGAAAGCCTCGCACAGAGCTGACCGTCGAGCCCGACGCCGTATAGCGACCGATCAGGCGCCGCCTTCGCCGACCAGCGAGAACGGTGCCCAATAGAAGGGGTCGAGTTCGGCGGCCCCGCTCCTCGGATCGTCGAGAATGGCGAGCATCGCCAGGCGCAGGGCCGCACCGCGCGAGAGGCCTGGCTCCCGCTCCATCGCCGCGAAGGCCTCGGTCGTCAGGCGAACGGCGGCGGGTGACGCGACCGGCCAGCGCGACACGAGAACGCTGCGCGCACCGGCATAGAAGAAAGCCTGGGCAAGGCCCGTCAGCGCCTGGCCCCTCTCCGACCCAGCGGATGCCGTGTTGCAGGCCGAGAGAATGACCCAGTCCGCATCGAGATCGAGCGCGGACACCTCGCTGGCCGTCAGGAGCCCGTCGTCCCGCGCCGTTGCGGTCGTCGGTGGGGTGAGCACGAGCGCGGGCTCGCCGCCCGCTTCACCCGCGCGCAGGCCGTGTGTCGCGAAGCTGATGACGCGGTAGTCGGACAGCCGACCCTTCTCGTCGAGCCCCTTCAATCGGTCCTCCGTCGCACGGGCATCGAGGAGGAGATCGGCCGACCCGACGGTGCGGGCGATCCGCTCCAGCTCGCAGCGCGTGTCGGGCAGCCTGGCGAGACCGCGCACCGTGTCGGGGTCGGCGAGCCGGGTATCGAGCCCGGCGACCGAGACGGATCCGGCGGCGAGGAGATCGCTCGTCGCCGAGTCGGTGCCGGACCGCGTCAGCCCCGCGATCGCTTCGCCATTGCCGCACCGCATGGCCGGCGCCGTTCCGATGACGGGATCGCCGATACCGAGAAACGCCTTGCTGGCACCGCTCGCGCGCGCCGCCCGGCCGCGCAGCCCTTCGAGCGATGCGACGTCGGGCAGCGATGTGATTGCGTGTCGCCGGATGAGCCATGGCACGCTTCGGAGCGTATCTGCCCTGCTCACGTCCGGTGCCGAGCGTTCGGTGGCCAGAAGATGGATCGGCATCTCGGCCAGTGCGCCGACGCCGACGAAAACGATGTCGTCTGCGCCCGCCAGAGCCTGGGCGACCGGGCCTAGAAGCCGTCGATAGAGGTCGTAGGCAAGGTCGGTGTCGAAGCCCCCGGCCGAAGTCGTGCGCGGCCGAAGGGCACCGCGCGTCCCTCGATCGAATGGCGCGACTGCGCCGCGTCGGTCCGGTACTACCGTTGCACACAGCCCGTCGCTGCGTTTGGCGGCGGCGCAGATGAGCCGGCGTGCGTCCGTCACATAGCCCTCGCCGGCTTCCAGCGTAGCGGCCGTCAGCCCACCGTGCGCATCGAGCGCGAAGACGAGGCCGGGAACTTCGGCGCCCGTCTCCGTCTCGAAGCCGGACTGCGCGAGGACGAGGAGTTCGCCGGGCCGCAAATGCCCGGCTGCGGCCATGGACGACAGGCTGCCGGACGGCGCCGCATCCCCCAAGGCCGCTTTGAGACGGCGGTCGAGAGCTTGGAGCGCCGCCCCACCTGCATCGGCCTCGTCCTGCAAAGCGGCAGCCCTCGCCGGCGCGGCGCGGCCATAGGCGTCGGACACTGCATCGTTCAAACGCTCCAGCCGGGCGGCGAGGTCCTGCCGCTCGCGAAGCACGCCACGAATATCAGCATTTGTCGCAGCAAAGCGGCGTGCGGATGCCGCAAGCCCCATCCCGGCACCGCCCCGCGCGAGCTCCTGCGACGCCAGAAAGGCGCCTTCGGCATCGCCGGCGGCCAGCCTCGAGACGGCAGCCCGCGCAAAGAGCGCGTCACGGTCGTCGCTCGCCGGCAGCGGCGCCAGGATCGCCAGCGCACGCTCGTAGATCGGCCTCGCCTCCGACGCGCGCCCCTGCGCGAGCAGCGTGGCACCCAGATTGTCGAGCGCACCCGCGAGGCTGGGGTGGGTCTCGCCGAGATTGGCTTCGCGGATGATGACCGCGCGACTGAAGAGACGCTCCGCGGCCGCTTGGTCACCGGCGCGGGCCGCGAGGAAGCCTCGGTTGTTAAGGAGCGTCGCGAGGAGCGGACTGGTCGGGCCCAGCGACGCCTCGGCGATCGTCTCCGCCCGTCTGTACATTTGATCGGCATCGCCAAACGCACCCGACGATTCCAGCACACCGGCCAGATTGCCGAGACTGACGGCGAGACTCGGATGTGCCGCCCCGAGCGCCCGTTCGGTCTCCAGAACGGTCTGGCGCAACATGGCCTCGGCCTCGGGCAGACGTCCGGTAGTCTGGAGGAGAAGGCCCAGATAAGTGCGCGTGAGGCCGAGATCGGGATGGCCGGGCGGTAGCACGGCCGCCTTGAGGGCGAGCGCGCGCCTGTAGAGTGGCTCGGCACGCACGAGATCGCCCCGCGCCTCGGAGAGTTCGCCCAAGAGCGTGAGCGAGGGGGCAAGCGATGGATGGTTCACGCCGAGGGCCGCCATACCGCGCGCCATCGCAGTGCGGGCCAGGATCTCGGCCTGCGCCGTCGCGCCGCGATCGGCGAGTGCGCCGGCGAGATTGGTCATCGCTCCGATGGTCTCGGGGTGATCATTCCCGAACCGTTCGCTCAGGACCGCCAGGGCGGCGCGAAAGCGCGGCTCGGCCTGCGCCACGCGCCCCTGGAGAGAGAGGGTCTTGCCGCTCTCGTTGAGGGCGCGCGCGGTGGTCGGATGATCAGGGCCGAGCGTCTCGGTCAGGATGGCGAGCACGGCCGCATCGAGTTCGGCGGCCTCGGCAAAGGCGCCGGACGTCGCGAGAATCCCGGCGAGGATGCCCATCGCCCGCGCCGTCTGCGGATCGTCGGGGCCGAAGGTCTCCTGCGTTCGGGAGAGCACGCGCTCGGCCAGATCGCGCGCCGAGCGCAACTCCCCCATCTGCTCGCGAAGGATCGCGAGGTTCGCCATGGTCGACACCGTCTGCGGATGGCCGGCTCCGAGCCCGGCTTCCAGCAAGGTGACGGAGCGCGTCAGGAGTTCGTCGGCCTCGGTATAGAGACCGCGCTCTCGAAGGTTGGCCGCGAGATTGCCCATCGCGGATGCGGTCTCGGGATGTTCCGGGCCGTAGCGCAGCGTCCACGCTTTCAGCACGGATTCATAGAGCGGCGCGGCCTCGCTAGGCCGCCCGGCGCCCGACAGCGCGTTGGCGAGATCGTTACGCGCGATCGTCGTCGGCTCGGCACCCTCGCCTACAAGCGCGGTTCGCTCTGCGACGACCCGTCTGTAGATATCGACCGCCGGCATCGCCTCGCCCGCCTCGGCATACGCAGCGCCGAGGTCGGCGAGCCGGTCGATGGTCGGGGTCAGAACGTCCGCGACCGGGCCAAAGGCATCGCTCAGAATGTCGAGCGACTGGATCAGCGTCGCCTCCGCCTTGCGAAGCGCGCCCGACTCCTCCTGCACCATGGCGAGTTGGCCAAGCGCCATGCCGACATAGGCGTCCTGCGCCCCGAGCGCCTCTTCGACGGTTTGGGCGACCTCTTCGGCGCGCGTCATAGCAGCGCTGAGATGGCCCGCGTGGTAGAGATCGAGAACCTCGTCCCGACCACTGAGAAATGCCGCGATACCCTCGGCGCGTTGCCGCCTCGCACCCAGTCGCTCGACGAGAGCCATGTCGACGCGAGGCGTTGCCTTGGCGATCGCTTCGGCGGCTGCGAAAGCCGAGGCGGCCTCGCCCTGGCGGTTCGACATCGCGTAGACATGGCCAAGCCCTTCCCAGACCGGCGCGAGCGTGGGGTTCTGGGGCCGGCTCGCGATCTCGGCAATCCGGATCGCCTCCCGAAAATGCCCCTCGGCCTCAGCGAAGACACCGCTGGCGGAGAGCACGAGGCCGAGGAGGTAGTGGCTGCCCGCGCGGCGCCCGTCGAGCGACGGAAAGGATCGCTCCGAGAGGGCGAGCGCCGCCCGGCCGCGATCGATCGCCGTCACGAGAGCCCCGCGTCCCGCCGCTTCGTCGAGGCTCGCGACGAGGGCGCTCCATTCCCAGGCGAGCGGGTCGTAGGGAATGTCCGGCACGCCCTCAGGCGGACGGATGGGGGCGGCGTCGGCCAGGACCGACATCGGCAGGAAGGTAAGGGCGCCTGCCACGAGGGCCCCGGCGAGCCACGATTTCCTGTGCATCGTCCAGTTCAAACCCGCCACCATGACACCGCTAGTTCGGCCCCTGGTAGCGTGGCATCTCGGTCCAGACGGAATCCGGGTAGAGATCGGCCGGATCGACCCCGGCGGGCATGCCGACATAGTCCCCCGTGCCGTTCGTATAGTAGTCGTCGTAATGCGAGGGCATCTCGACGATCCCACCGGACGGGTCCTCCAGTCGCTCGGTCTCGTTGACGGTCTCCATAAATTCCTGATGGATGTAATCCGACGATGCGTCCCGCCGCCGCCAGGACTCCATCTGCGAATCCGAGATCTCCTGCTGGGCTTGCTGGAAGATCTTTTGCCGCGCCGCCGCACCTCGACGGTTAATCTCGGCGATGTTGCGCCTCACCTGCGCATTGGCGCTTTCCCAGCGCGGGTTCGCACGAACGGAGTTGAGGACGGAGCGAAAGAGCTCGGCATGCGGTTCGAGCTCGCCTTGCGGCGCCCAAAAGGAGACTAGCGGATCGCTGATAACGAAGGACCGATCGACGACAAGGCCCGGCGTCATCGGTGTGACGGAGTGAAACCCTCCGAAGGCGACGAAGAAAGCCTCCTCGAGCATCCCGCCTTTGCCACCATAGCGGATCTTTACGATGCCGGCCTGCGCCACAAGAGTGTCACCAGGTTGCGATCCGCCCGTCGCTTGAATCTGCCGCAGTGCCGCGAGCCTCGCCTGCGCGACCTCCGGCAGGTCCTCGACCTCGACGATGCGAGCATCCGGCGGCCGCGACGGCATTACGATCCTCTCGACGATCTCGCGCGGCGTTCTTGGCAGGAACGCGTGGCAATTTGTGCCCTGAAACGAAGCGGCGATCTGTTGCTGCTGCTGCGCGAAGAGCGCGACGCCCTCCTGCGGGGGCACGCCCAGTCCGTCCCAGCCGCCGGTAACGCGGGCCGCCAAGGTCTCGAACTTGAGTGCCGGCAGGTATTGGAGCCCCGTCCGGCCATCGCTTGCGCGGGTTCTCAGGCGGATATCGTAAAGGTCACCGCCGCTGCACGGCTTGGCCCAGCGAACGTCGCTCTGGGTCTCCCAACCGCTAGGCACCAGCAGTCCCAACGCCTCGATCGGTCCACCATAGCCTTGCCGATCGACGATCGTGTGCTGCGTCATTCTGAGAGGCGGGGGGGAGGAGCGGCTCTCGGCCGCCCCAAGTGCTGCCGGGAGCATCAGGGTGACGAGCCCGGCGCCAAGTGCCGCCATGCCTCCGAGCCGGATCATCGGGACACCAGCTGGCCACCGGCCATCTGCCAAGCCGCGATCCCGCCGCGATACCAGATCACGTTTCGATAGCCTGCATTGATGGCCCTCAGCGCCGCGTTGTAGCTCAGCCAGCACATCGGATCGGAGCAGAAGAAGACGATCGCGGCGTCGGGGTTGTTCTGCGTCGTCTGCGCCAGGAAGCTCGTCGCCTGCTGCTGAAGACCGTCCTGATAGCTGCCTGGACCGCCCATGCCGGCGGCATCGAGCGCGCCCTGGATCGTCGTCAGACCGCCGAGTACGTCGATCAGGATGGCCTGCCGCCCGTTGACGACTTGCGCCAGGACGGCGGTATCGACGACGAGGCCGCCGGGGATGGTCGTCGGCGTCGGCCCATGCGGCGCGCCCTGGTGAAGCTGGTCGGTCGGCGCGACGCCGAAATCCTGCGACTCGAAGGCGTAGGCCGGATCGTCGGGTGGCTGGGTGTCGCCTCCAAGGTCCGCTGGCGGCCGCTCCTCACGGCGCTCCGGTGGCGTCGCCACGATCGTTTCGGGCGGCTGGTTGAGGTCCTCGAAATCGTCGTCCCCACCGGGGGTGAAGCCGCCTTCGGCGGGTGCGGTGTCGGGGGTGGTGCCGCCCGGACCATCGGCTACGAAACCATCGTCGAAGAGGCCGCCACCTTCGGGTCGGGGCGGGGTCGCCGCGCTGCCGCCGCCCCCGCCGCCGGCGGCGCCGCCGCTGGCTGCGAAGTCATCGTCTGCGAAGAAGCCGTCATCGTCGTTGGATGTGCGCGGCGGGGTCTCGGGAACGTCCGTTCCGCCCCCGAAATCGCTGTCGAATAGAAAGCCGTCTCCGGAGCCGCCGCCTCCGGTCCGCGTTCGCGGGGGAGGCGTACTGCCGCCCGTTCCGAAGGTGCCGCCATCCTCGAAAAGGAAACCGGATTGCGCGACCGCGCCCCCCGAGACTCCTAGCGAGAGGACACCCGCAACGGCGAAGGCGACCGATATCGATGGCCTCCGCCCGAACTTCGGCCGCGCATCGCGACTCAGACGATCAGCGCTGAACATGACGGGAGATCCAGTCGAAATAGCTCGGGATACGGGTGTAGGAGGTGTAGAGGTTCTGGTGCCCGCACGAACCGTCGGCGGAGAGCGGCACGCGGCCCCAGCTCACGATCCCGACCTGCACCAGGCGCCCATCCGCGTTGCGCAGCAGGAGCGGCCCGCCGCTATCGCCGTTGCAGGACGAGCGCTCGCCGCTCGCCACGCCCGCACAAAGCTGCGTGTCGGGCACCGCGTTGCCCTGGCTGTTGACGAGGAGGTCGTAGGCCTGCTGCATCGCATCCTCGGGTACCCTGTTGCCGCCGCCGAGACGGACGATCATCTGTGCCAGCTCGTCCTCGAAGAGGGAGCGCAGGCCGGTATTGCAGACCTCGTTGCTGACGAGATCGAGATCGGTCTCGAGAAGCTCGAAGGGGAAGGTGCCTTCCTCCGTGCGACCCCAGCCGACGAGGAGCGCGCTGCCCTCGCGGACCTGATCGGCAGAGGTCGCGATGCGGATGGCGCCGACCGGGCCGGCCGACTGGCCGATCGGCTGCGTGAGGCGAATGAGCGCGATATCGTTCTCGATGAGGATCGGGTCGTAGCCCTCGTGAATGACGATCTCGGCGATCTCGCGAAAGTCTCCGCCCTCGCGCAGATCGGTCGTACCGGTGAGGACGAGCGTGTCGGCCGGCGCCGTCCGGTTGCCTTCGCGGTCCATGAGACAGTGGGCGGCCGTCAGGACCCATTCGCGTGTCAGCAACGTGGCGCCGCAGAACTGCGCGTTGAAGCGGCTGTCGGGGTCATTCTGATCGAGACCCGCCGCGGTCATCAGGGCCACCTGCCAGGGGTAGGCGCCCTCCGCCGCCGGCCGACCGCCGAAGACGCGCGTCCCGTCGGACGTGCCGACCTCGATGCCGCCCTCGGTCGCCTTCTCCGCCGGCACATAGACGGAAGGGACCGGCGCTCCGGCCGGGTTGTTCGGGTCCGCGGCGGACGCCATCGCCAGCGGCTCCGGGTCCGCCTTGCCGGCAAGACCGTCCTGCGCCGAGGCGCTAGAGATGAGCACGGCGGAGGTCAGGGCACTGCCGATCGCAAGGCAGGCTGCCAGCGTCGCCTTTGGCCGGGAACGCTTGGGGTCGTTGAGCTGGGCATCGATCATTGGTCTCTCCTTCATCGTATGTGGGGCATGGGCGTCGGTTTCATCCGCCGCCGGGCGTTTCGGCCGGGATCGGTAGCGTGCCCAGGGCGGCCGCGCGGGGCTGGATCGTCCAGTCGATGCGCTCGATCCAAGCGTTGGCCGGAAGGCTCCGGCGTAGCCGACCGCGCGTGGGGGCGGCGGCGTCTAGCATGTCGTCTAGAAAGTCGCCGATCGGGCCTTCGATGGTCGAAGCCTCGGCCAGACCGCGGGTCGGCGCACCGCCGCAGGTCTCGATGCGACCGACGAGATTGACCTGATCGGCGTTGTCGCGCGCTTCGGTCACAAGAACGAGTGCCGTCTCGACGCCTGCGCTAGGGCGCTCGCCGCCGCAGTCCGAGCAGAGAGTCAGCGGCGCGGGAAGGAGCGGCACGGCGTCGGCGCGCCCCGGGATCCGCAGATGGTCGGCCCAGACGCAGCCCTCGGCATCGATGTAGATATGGTTGACATCGTAGGCCTGCCCGCCCGTCGTGCTCACGCTTGGCACGACCATGTCGCACTGCTTGAGCGCTTCGCCGGCCTGGAGGGCGCGGGGCTCGGCGTAGCGATCGGCTGCGAGGAGCGCGTCGCATTCGGCCGTGGGATCGAGAGATGCCTCAGGCGCCAGACCGCCAGGATCTCCGCTCACGAGCATCGTCTCGACGGTGATAGGGTTGCGGCGCAGGCCTCGCTCTCGAGCGACCGCCTCCGCGACGCCCAACCACCGCCGCGCGGCCGCAAGACGGCGAAGAAGAACGGCGAGGTCCACCCCGTCGGACGGCGCCCAGGAAAGGCCTGCCGGCTGGCCGCCAACCCAGACCGTCTCTCCGACATAAAGGCGTCCGTTCCTGACGCCGATATCGAGATCGGGCGCGGCCGCGGCGAATGCAAAGGACGAACCGAGCTGCTCGTCGCTAGCGAGCACGGCTCGAAGTTCCGTCAAAAGGGGGTCGTTGTCGATAGCGCTCTCGTCCATCTCGGACGGCGCGTCGCCGGTCAGATCTAGTGGCACCGCCAATCCGGTCGTTTGCGGCGCCGGCTCCGAGACGACGCGGGCGAAGGTGGCCGACCTGATCTGTCCCATCGCCGCGCAGAGCGTCTCACCGGCTGCGACACAATCCGGTCCGACCGCTTCCAGCCGCGCGCTGAGCGCCGAGAGTTCCGTGATCTGCGCCAGAGGAGCGCCCGGCGCATCGGGAGCGGCCGGGTCGTCGTAGAGCGCCAGCACCGTCCCGACCTGTAGGCCCTGCACGAGCCCAGCCTGCAAACTCCCACTGGCGATCCGATACTGGCGCGCGCTGCCGGCGCCTGAACCGCCGAGCACTGGCGCGTCGCGCAGATCGCCTTCCCAATAGGGCGTCTGCCGCGCGGCGCCGGCGGGCAGCTGCGCCGCATTCATGTCCGCGAGGACGGCTTGGAAGAGGCGGTGATAGCTGATGTCGTCGGCATCGCGCAGGCGCTCGGCGAGCGTCGCGGTGAAGAAGCCGTACCAGGCACTCTCGGCAGACTTCGTGCCGTCATGAGCGCTTGAAATGCCAGCGACCTGCGCGAAATCGATCTCCCGCGCGAGTTCGGACGATTGCGCGGCGTAGAAAGCCATCAGGCCGCCCCGATCGCTCGCGGCGACTTCGGATATCCGAGGTTCACTGACGGCCTCACCGGCCAGACCGGGCTCCGGACGCGAAGGTTTGCCGGATGCGAAAGGATGGGGGAAGAGCGCGATCGGATCGACCCGCCGCGCCCGCACCGCCGTGCCAGCCGCTCGGACCGCCGTGCCGGAATGGCAGGCATCGACGATCAGCCAGACGTCAGCGCCCCGATCGCGGATCGCATCGATGGCGCGGCCGATTTCGTCATCCGTGATCGCGTTGGGAATCGTCCGCTCGCCAGGCGCTGCGCGCCGCGTGTCGGAGGGGAGAAGGACTTCGTCATAGCCATCGGGCTCGTCGCCGTCGGTATCGGGCTGCTGGGTGCCGTGGCCGGAGATGTGGACGATGGCGAGATCGCCCGGCCCGCTATCCTCGGCCAGCGCCGCAAGCGCGGCGAGAATGTTCATGCGGGTGGGCGCGATGGCTCCAGCCGCTCCTGCCGTCAGGTCGGTAATGATCCTAAGGTCGGTGATGCCGCGCTCGCTCAAGGCGTCCCGCATAAGGGCGACATCATTGGCCGGTCCGGCGAGGTCGGCGATCGCGCCGTCATCCTCGTAGTCGCCGATGCCGACGAGAAGGGCACGCGTCTCCGCCAGCGCTGGCGCAGCCGCTAGACCGCAGGCGGCCAGGCAAACGGTAGACGCCAAAACGAACGCACGCATTTCGCCCCTCCTCGTGGCATCGACGCAGAACTGAATGCAATCTCCGGCGGTATTCGCCGCTCGCTGCAAAGTTCGCCTCAAGTCTTCTACGGATCTCGGCGGCTCCGATTAAGGAGACTCACCGGCCGTTTTGCCATCCAATAAGCCAAACATAAACTGAACCCGACGTGAAGAGGCCGTTCACCTCGCGCACTGGACCGCATCGACCGAAAGCACCGCGCCGGCTAGACTTCACCCCGCCAGACAGGCTCTATAGCGACGACTGTTAGTGGGGGCGTTAGCCCACATCAGGCGGAATCGACGTCACGACACGTGCGGCTGACGTCTCAGGGAGAGTGAACCGATGTCCGTGTCGACCGAAGAATACAACTCGCGTCCGAAGGACATGCTGCCCAACAGCCGATTCCCGCTTCTCGTTCATAGGGGCGCCGTGCCGGGCGGTGGCGCGGAGGCGGTCCGGGCGCTCTTTCGCAAGCATGGTTGGCTGAACAACTGGGACTATCCCGGCATCTACACCTACGGCCATTTCCACTCGACGACACATGAATGCCTCGGCTGCGCGGCGGGCTGGATGGAGCTCGAGCTCTTCGGGCGGGGCGGAACGCGGGTCCGTCTCGAGACCGGCGATGTGGTCGTCATGCCGGCCGGCGTCTCCCACGCCATGGTCGGCCATTCGGACGATATCCTCATGGTCGGCGGCTACCCCGAGGGTCGCGATTGGGACAACATCCAGGAAGAGCACATCACCGAAGAGGTCCGCCGCGCGGCCGCCAAACGCATCATGATGCTGCCCATTCCGACCCGCGACCCGGTCTCCGGAGAGGCGATGGACCGCTGGATCGACGCGCCCTCGTCCGTCGAGGCCGACCTCAACGACTTTCGCGACGGTCTCGACCCGGTCTGACGGTCAGCGTAGCCGGTCGAGTTCGGCGCGCACCTCCGCCACGCGTTCGGCGTTCGACGAGGCTACGGCACCGGACGCCATCAGCCAGTTGTTCTCGAAGCCCACCCGGACCTTGCCTCCAAGGCTGGCCGCGTGGACGAGGCAGGCGGTCTCGTCGGGACCGAAGGCACAGACCGCCCAGTCGGCGTCGCCGAGACCGACTTTGCCGGCGGCGGCGAGGAACGGGGCGAGGTCGTCCGGCGTGGAGCGTCGATCGGCGGCGTAGCGGCCGAGGACATAGAGCACTTGTAGCTCCGTGCTCGGTCGATCCGCGAACTCCATCGCGCGGGCGAAGCGCGAGATGTCCTCCGGCGAGTAGAAGATGTGCTGCACCGCGATCGCCTCGGCGGCGCAGTCGCTATAGAACGCGCGCGCCCGGCCGGCCTCCGTCTTGGAGGCATCCTCCGGCCACATCTCGCGAAAGGCGACAGAGACCGCGCGCGGCCGAACGGCTTCGACCAAGGCACGCTGCTCGGCCGGCGTATAGCGTCCCACCGCCTCGGTGGTGATCTGCACGGCGAAGCCCGGCCGGACCGCCTCGCATTCGGTAAGAAGGTCGCGGTAGAGACCGGCGTCCAGGACGTGTCGGCCCTCGCCGTCGCGCACATGGGCGTGGAGGCCATCGGCGCCTGCGTCGGCGCAAGCGCGCGCGGTCTCCACGACCTCGCCGACAGTGATTGGCAGCGCCGGGTGGTCGGCCTTCGTCAGTCGCGCTCCGTTTGGCGCGACCATGAGATGCGGCAGTCGCGGCATCCGGTCAGGCCGCCCGGCCCCGTGCCGCTCCGAGGCGCCCGGTGACGGTATCGATCGCGGCGGCGAGCGGGCCGACGATCTCCTCGATCTGGTCCTCGTGCATGATGAAGGGTGGCGCGAGGAGGACGTGATCGCCCGATCGCCCATCGACCGTGCCGCCCATCGGGTAGCAGATGAGGCCGCTCTCGAAGGCCGTGCGCTTGAGGGCCGCTGCGACGCCATGCGCCGCATCGAACGGGGTCTTGCTCGCCCGGTCCGCGACGATCTCCACGCCCCGGAAGAGCCCCCGTCCGCGAATGTCGCCGACATGGGGGTGGTCGCCGAGGCGATCGCGCAGGGCCTCGTCCAGCCGATCGCCGAGCGAAGCCGCTCGCGCGACGAGATCGCGGTCGATTAGCGCGCGCACCACGGAGAGCGCACCGGCGCAGGCGGCCGGGTGGCCGATATAGGTGTGGCCGTGCTGGAAGAGGCCGGAGCCGTTCTCGATCGCGGCGTAGATCGTGTCGGTGCAGAGCGTGGCGCCGACGGGCTGGTAGCCGGCGCCGAGCCCCTTGGCGATGGCGAGGATGTCGGGCGCGACCCCGTCCGCCTCGCAGGCAAAGAGATGGCCCGTCCGGCCCATGCCGCACATCACCTCGTCGAGGACGAGGAGGACGCCGTGCCGGTCGCAGATCTCGCGGATGCGCTTGAAGTAGCCGGGCACGGCCGGCACGGCGCCAAGCGTCGCGCCGACGACGGGCTCGGCGACGAAGGCCATGACGGTCTCGGGGCCGAGCCGTTCGATCTCGGCCTCCAACTCGTCGGCCACACGTAGGCCGTAGGCCTCGGCGCTCTCATCCTCCGTCTGCCCGCGGTAGGCGTAGCAGGGCGCAATATGGGTCGTCTCGACGAGGAGGGGGGCAAAAGGCGCGCGGCGCCACGCATTGCCGCCCGCCGCCAGCGCGCCGAGCGTATTGCCGTGATAGGACTGCCTGCGCGCGATGACGTGCCGGCGCTGCGGCTCACCGGTCTCGACATAGTACTGCCGGGCGAGCTTCAGCGCCGCCTCCATCGCCTCCGAACCGCCGGAGACGAAATAGACACGGTCGAGTCGCCCGGGCGCGTGTTCGATCAGGAGATCGGCCAAGGCCTCGGCGGGCTCCGACGTGAAGAAGCCGGTATGGGCGAAGGCCACGCGGTCGAGCTGCGCCTTGATCGCATCGGTCACCTCGGCATCGCCATGCCCGAGGCAGGAGACGGCGGCACCGCCCGAGCCGTCGAAATAGCGCTGCCCCTCGGTGTCGAAGAGGTAGCAGCCCTCCCCGCGCGCGACGGTGGGCAGCTTCGCCTTGGTATGGCGGGGAAAGACGTGAGATCCGTCCATGCTCGGCGCTCCGGCAGGTGTCAGGCGGGAACCGGCTCGGCCTCGCGGCGAGGCGCCGGCGGCGCGGACGCCGCCCGACCGCGCTGCAGCCAGACGATGAGTGCGAGCAAGGCCAGCGCCGGGATGAACATCCAGTATTTGGACGGCTGCGCCGTCGGCTGGAGGACGTTCACGATCTCCTGGTCCCAGTCGAGGCCAGCCTCCTCGGCCGCGGAGCCGAAGGCCACGTCGTCGATGACCACGCGGTCGCCGTCCTCGACGATGGTGATGCCGGCGGCTTCCAACCGCTCCGCGCCTGACGCGCCCTCCAAGATGGGCACGAGCGCCACGAAGGAGACCGGATCGCCCAGCGCATCGAGACCGTCTACGCGGATGCGCAGATCATCTCCCAGCGGCGTCGCTTCGGCCGCCTCGGCCAGTGCGGCGGGTTCGCGGTCGAGATAGGGCGGTGAGATCATGTCCATCCAGAAGCCGGGCCGGAAGAGCGTGAAGGCGATGAGAAGGAGCGCCACGCTCTCCCAGATCCGGTTGCGGGTGAGGAACCAGCCTTGCGTCGCCGCCGCGAAGAGCAGCATCGCCACCGTTGCGACGATGAAGACGAAAATCCCTTGCGCCCAGGTGACGCCGATGAGCAGCAACTCCGTGTTGAAGATGAAGAGGAAGGGCAGCGCCGCCGTGCGCAGCGAATAGAAGAAGGCGACGACGCCCGTCTTGATCGGATCGCCGCCCGACACGGCTGCCGCCGCGAAGGACGCGAGGCCCACAGGCGGCGTAACGTCCGCCATGATGCCGAAGTAGAAGACGAAGAGATGGACCGCGATCAGCGGCACGATCAGACCGTTCTGCTGTCCGAGCGCCACGATGACGGGCGCGAGGAGCGCCGAGACGACAATGTAGTTCGCCGTCGTCGGAAGGCCCATGCCGAGGATGAGCGAGAGCACCGCGGTGAGGAAGAGGATGGCGAGGATGTTGCCGCCCGACAGCACTTCCACCACGTCGGCCAGCGCCGAGCCGACGCCCGTCTGGCTGACAGCACCGACGATGATACCGGCGGCGGCGGTCGCGATGCCGATGCCGATCATGTTGCGCGCACCGGCCACCAGCCCCTCGATGAGATCGAGGAAGCCCGCGTAGAAGGCGGCACCGAGCGTGCCTGTCTTGCGGAAGAGGGCAAGAAGCGGGCGTTGGGTGAGAAGGATGAAGATCATGAAGGCCGACGCCCAGAAGGCCGACAGGCCGGGCGACAACCGGTCGACCATCAGCGCCCAGATCAGCACTATGACGGGGAGGAGGAAGTGGAGGCCGGACTTCACCGTCGGCCCCGGCAGCGGCAACGCGACGATCTCGTCGTCCGCCCCCATGTCCGGCGCCTCGTGGCGCGCGGCGACGGCGACGAGGCCGATATAGACCGCGACAAGGCATCCAAAGACGACCCAGAACGCGGCGTCGCCGAACATCGGGCGGATCCAGCCCATGCCGTAATAGACCGCGAAGGAGAGCGCGCAGAGCGCCGCGATGCCGAAAGCCAGGCCGACCAGCCACTGTAGCCAGGGCCCCGGCTCATAGGCGCGCGGCAGACCCTCGAGGCCGGCCTTCGAGGCTTCCAGATGCACGATGTAGACAAGCGCGATGTAGGAGATGACGGCCGGCAGGAAGGCGTGGCGCACGACGTCGAAATAGGAGATGCCGACATATTCGACCATCAGGAAGGCAGCGGCGCCCATGACGGGCGGCATGATCTGGCCGTTGACCGAGGAGGCCACCTCGACGGCGCCGGCCTTCTCGGCGGAGAAGCCGACCTTCTTCATCAGCGGAATGGTGAAGGTACCGGTCGTGACGACGTTGGCGATCGACGATCCTGAGATGAGACCCGTCATGGCCGAGGAGATGACGGCGGCCTTGGCGGGCCCGCCGCGCATGTGGCCCATCAGAGAGAAGGCGACGTTGATGAAGTAGGCGCCGGCGCCGGCCTTGTCCAAGAGCGAGCCGAAAAGGACGAAGAGGAAGACGAAGGAGGTCGACACGCCAAGCGCGATGCCGAAGACGCCCTCGGTCGTGATCCACTGGTGGTTGATGACCTCGGAGAGCGAATTGCCCTTATGGGCGATGATGGACGGCATGTAGGCGCCGAGGAACGTGTAGACGAGGAAGACCGTCGCGACGAGCATCAGCGCGGGGCCGAGCGAGCGGCGGGCGGCCTCGAGCAGCACCATCAGGCCGATGGTGCCGACCATGAAGTCGAGCTGGTTGGGCGCACCGACGCGCCCCGAGATCGCTTCGTAGTTGAGGAAGAGGTAGAGCGCGCAGACGGTGCCGACGGCCGCGAGGAACCAGTCCTGCAGCGGCACCCGGTCGTTATAGGACGGCAGCACCACGCAGACGACCATGACGATGGTGATGAGCGGCACGTACCAGATCGGCAGCACGCCCGTCGCGCCCGTCATGAAGAGGATGCCGAGAACGATCGGCACGGCGACGCCGAGGACGACCTGGAACTTGGTTCGCTCCGGCGGGAAGGCGAGATAGGCGAGGAAGACCGCGAAGGCGAGGTGGATCGAGCGCGCTTCGGTATCGTTGAAGACGCCGAAGCGGAAGGTGAAGGGGAAGGGCGAGGCGAACCAGAGCTGGAAGAGCGACCAGACGAGCGCCGTGCCCGCAATCAGATAGGCGACCGTGCGGCCCGGAGAGCGCCCGCCGGTGTCCGACGAGGCGACGAGGCTGTCGAGGTCCTCGCCCTTGTTGGTCGCGGAGCGGACATCGACCTCGTCGATGCGGCGCGGCTCGACATCGTCGAGGCTCGTGCCGGGAACATGCTCGTGTTCGGGCCTATCGGTCATGGCCGTACTCCGCTGCGCTTTCGAGAAAAAGAGGCCCGAACCGGAGGTCCGGTCCGGGCCCTGTCGGCTGGCTGCTAGAGCAGGCCCGCCTCCCTGTAATAGCGCTCCGCACCGGGGTGCAGCGGGGCCGAGAGACCGGTGGAGACCATGTCTTCCTTGGTCAGGGTCTCGAAGGCCGGGTGCAGCTTCTTGAACCGGTCGAAGTTCTCGAAGACGGCCTTGACAGTCTGATAGACGACCTCGTCGTCGACGCTGGCGGCCGAGACGAAGGTCGCCTTGACGCCGAAGGTCTGCACATCGTCGGCATTGCCGTTATACATGCCGCCCGGGATCGTGGCGGCGGCATAATAGGGGTTCTCGTCGATGAGGGCCTGGATCTCCGGGCCGTCGACGTTGATCAGCTTGGCGTCGACGGTCGTCGTCGCCTCCTGGATGGAACCGTTGGGGTTGCCGACGGTGTAGATGATCGCATCGACCTTGTTGTCGCCCAAAGCCGCCGACTGCTCGGCGGGCTTGAGCTGTGAGGCGAGCGCGAAGTCGTCCATCGTCCAGCCCTTGGCCTCCATCACGACTTCCATCGTGGCGAGCTGGCCGGAGCCCGGGTTGCCGACGTTGACGCGCTTGCCCTTGAGGTCGTCGAACGATTCGATGCCGCTATCGGTCCGCGCGATGACGTTGAAGGGCTCGGCGTGGACCGAGAAGATGGCCCGCAGGTCCTCGAACTGGTTGCCCTCGAACTCCGAGGTGCCGTTATAGGCGTGGTACTGCCAGTCGGACTGGGCGACGCCCATTTCCATGTCGCCGGCCTTGATCGCGTTGATGTTCGCGATCGAGCCACCGGTGGAAGGCGCCGTGCACTTCAGGTCGCTGTCACGGTTGACGAGCCGGCAGATGGACTGGCCGACGACGTAGTAGACGCCCGTCTGGCCGCCGGTGCCGATGGTAAAGAACTGCTGCTGCGCCGATGCGACGGGCGCGAAGGCGATGGAGCCGGCCATCGCGGCGCCCGCGACGGATAGCGAGATCGTGGATCGTTTCGTCATATGGGTTTCCTCGTAAATCCTGGGCGATGGAATCGCCTTGCGAATCTTGGGCGAAGGAATCGCCGTGGCCCGCCATCTGACGACGCGGGTCCGGTGCGACATTCCGCCAAGCCCGACGATTTGGCAAGGCGGCGGCCGGAAGGCGGGCTTCACTCGGTCTTGCGGGTCGTGGACGGGACCGGATAAGCCCATCCCCACAGCCCCGCGATGGCCGCCTTGCCTGTTGAGGCACCCTCGCCCGCGCCGACACCCTCGTTCCGAAAGGTCGCCTCGATGCCAGACGCCTTCATCTGTGCCTATGTCCGCACCCCCATCGGGCGCTATGGCGGCGCGCTCTCGTCGATCCGCACGGACGATCTCGGCGCCGTACCGATCACGGCCCTCATGGAGCGGCACGCGTCGGTCGATTGGAACGCTGTCGACGAGGTCGCCTATGGCTGCGCCAACCAGGCCGGCGAGGACAATCGCAACGTCGCCCGCATGTGCGCCCTCCTCGCCGGCCTGCCGGAGACGGTGCCCGGCACCACGATCAACCGGCTGTGCGGCTCGGGCATGGATGCCGTCGCCTATATCGCCCGGGCCATCAAGGCGGGCGAGATGGAGATGGGTATCGCGGGCGGCGTCGAGAGCATGTCTCGCGCACCCTTCGTGATCCCGAAGGCGACGAGCGCCTTCTCCCGAATGCAGGCCGAGATGCACGACACGACCATCGGCTGGCGCTTCGTCAATCCGCTCATGAAGGCGCGGCACGGGATCGAGTCTATGCCGGAGACCGGAGAGAACGTCGCCGAGGACTACGATATCTCGCGCGCGGACCAGGACGCCTTCGCCCTTCGCAGCCAGCAGCGGGCGGCGGCGGCGATGGAGGACGGGCGCCTCGCCGAGGAGATCGCCCCGGTGACGATCCCCCGGCGCAAGGGCGAGCCGATCGTCGTCGATACCGACGAGCATCCGCGCGCCGACACGACGGTGGAGGCTCTGGCGAAGCTCTCCACGCCGTTTCGCGCGGGCGGCACCGTCGACGGCGGGCAACGCGTCGGGCGTCAACGACGGTGCCGCCGCCCTCATCGTCGCGTCGGAAGCGGCGGCGAAGCGGCATGGCCTCACCCCGATCGCCCGCGTGGTCGCCACCGCGACGGCCGGTGTCTCACCCCGCATCATGGGCATCGGGCCGCTCTACGCCGCGCAGAAGCTGATGGCGCGGACGGGGACCGATATCGATGCCTACGGCACGATCGAGCTCAACGAAGCCTTCGCCAGCCAAGCGCTTGCGACGACGCGCGGCCTCGGCCTCGCCGATGACGACGCCCGCGTGAATCCGAATGGCGGCGCGATCGCGCTCGGCCATCCCCTCGGCGCGTCGGGCGCCCGCATCACCGGAACGGCGGCGCTGGAGATGGCGCGGCAGGGGCAAGACCGCGCGTTGGCGGCGATGTGCATCGGCGTCGGCCAAGGCATCGCGATCGAGCTCGCGGCGCCCTAGCCTCGCCGGGCGAGCTCTTCCGTGTCCATCCCCCGCAGGTCGCGCACGAGTGCGATGAGGCGGACCGCTACGAGAGCGAAGAGCACGCGGCCGACCACGACGACCCAGAGGCTCGCCCCGATGATGAGGACGAGCCCCGTATCCTCGATGATCGAGTGGCAGAGCGACAGCCATGAGAGCGCAAGCGCCTTGGCGCGGGGCGGGATGCCTTTTTCCTCGATCTCCGCGATGATGAGGCCGGCGCCGTAGGTGAGCCCGAGGAGCATGCCAATGGTGACGAGCGGCGTCGTCTGCTCGGTCATGCCGGCACCGCGCAGGATGGGGCGAAGCGCGCGGGTGAAGAGTGCCGTCACGCCCGTCCGCTCCATGACGTCGAGAAGGACGAGCAGCACGAGGATGATGGCGAAGACGGAGCCTAGAAGCCAGGCCGACGCGACGAGCCAGTCGGTCCACTCGGCATCGCCCGCGCCGCCGAGACCCGAGAGATCGACCGGGTCGGACAGCCAGCCCGTCGCGAGGAATACGAGGTTGGCGAGCACGCCGAACACGTAGGCGCCGCCGGCGCGCAACGCGACATTGGCCCAGAACGATCCGCCCGCCCGGGCGACGATCGCGCTTTCGAGCGGCAGCGCGTGCCCGATCAGCATCATGGTGGCGAAGACCGACACTTGCGCCGTGGTCAGGGGGTCCGCGAGGAGCGCCATCGCAGCGATGCCGGCCGGTGGGCCGATGAGAAGGCAGGCGACCCAGGCTAGCCCGACTTCGGGCGGCAGGCCGACCGGCACCATCAGCGGCCCGACGAGCGCGCCCAACCCATCGACGAGCCCCAGCACGTCCGCCAGTCGTACCGCGACCATGACCGGTACCATGATCTTCGCCAGCGTCCAGAAGAGTGCGAGGCCACGCTGTGCGGTGCGTTGGAGATAGGTGATCATCCCGCGCTGATGCCTACGGGGTGGCCACATGGCAAGCGCTAACGCAGAAGGCGACATGCTGATATGGAGAGTGCGGCGCAGGCGTGTCACCCTCGACACGCAGCGCCTACGTCAACCGCAGCGCTGACCCAGGCGGTAACCTTGTCTCCATCCGTCATTCTCGGGCACCGATCCGAGGATCCGGGGGCGTACTGGGGCAGGACCTATCTCCGACCTTCCAGCCGACGGCGCACATCGCGATGGATCGCAAAAACCAAGCGACGCGGTCGACGCTCTGAACCTCGGGCGCGCCGCCCGAGGACAACGAAGAGGAGATGGCAAGGGTCGAGCCGATGTTCTCTGGGAAGCGGCCGTGCGACGAAGACCGGGTTCCTCGGGCACACCTTGAGCCACATGCGGATCGCACGGGATAGACCGGGAGAGCGCTAGCACACGCCCCTCCCCGCCCGAGCCCACACGCCGTTACATCACCCCATACTCCTCGAACATCGCCTTCGAATCCGCACCGGCAGCGAGGCGTTCGCCGATTTCGTCCTCGATGCCGAGCTTGGTGACGGAGCGTTCCAGACAGTCGTCGAGCGCGTCGGCCGGGATGATGAGGACGCCGTCCTCGTCGCCCACCACCACGTCGCCATCATGAACGGTGACGGAGCCGATCGTCAGCGGGCAGCGATAGTCCGTCACGTGGCCGCGCCCGCGCTGGTCCTGCGCGTAGGAGCCGAGCGAGAAGACCGGGTAGCCCATCTCGCGCACTTGTGGCGTATCGCGCATGTAGCCGGCCAGAACGGTGCCGACGCCGCCCCTCGCCTTCGCCGTGCGGCTCATGAGCTCGCCCCACATCGCGTAGGTCGGAGAGCCACCAGCGGCAAGATAGATCTCGCCCGGCCCGATCTGGTCGAGTGCCTCGAACATGAGTCCGAAGTTGGTCTCGACGTCTCCCGTGTCCTCCTCAAGCACCGTCATCGCGCGGCCGACAAGGCGGCGCGTGGGATCGAGCGGGCGGATGGCAGGGTCGAGGAACTGGGCGCGGTGCCCCATCTGGTCGAGCACATCGCCGAGAACGGCCGTGTGCAGCCGGTTCGTGATGATGTCGGTCTGCTCGGCGGTGAGCGGGGTGCGCAGGCGGGGGCGGGTGGTCACGAGGCTTGTCCTTGGGTCGTGGATGTCAGAGGCGGACGCGGTTCTCCGGCAGGCCCGGAACGTCGACGTCGAGCGCGAAGAGGCCGCCCGCCAGCCGCTCTTCGTCGGGAGCGCCGGCACCCGCCGTCGTGACGATCAGCGTCTTGAGGTCCGGCCCGCCGAAAACGCAGGTGGTGATGTTGGTCGCCGGCATCTCGACGATGTCTGCCACGGTGCCGTCCGGCGCGATCTTGATGATGCAGCCGCCGTCGTAGCGGCAGTTCCAGACATGGCCCTCCGCGTCGATGGCGGACCCGTCGGGCACACCGCGCGGGTGATCGACGAGATGCGGCGTCGGCGCTCCGATCGCGCCTGTCTCGGCATCATAGGGGTAGGCCTCGAGCCGGTTGGCCATCGTGTCGGCGAAGTAGAAGCGCGTGCGATCCGGACTCCAGCAGAGCGTATTGGCGATGCCTAGCCCCTCGAGCAGGGTCTCGACGCGTCCACCGGCATGAAGCCTGAAGAGCTTGCCGAGCCCGGGCGCGACTTCGCCGGCGGTCCCGTCCGGGTTGACGTTGTTCTTCATCGAACCGATCCAGAAGTCACCGCAGGGACTTGCGCGCCCATCGTTGAGACGGACCTGCGGGAAACCGTCGAGAGCGAAGCCGTGGTCGGTGCGCGTGTCGTCCGATGGGCTCCAGAGTATGATCTTCGAGGCGAGCGCCACGAGCAGCGTGTCGGCCCGCATCGTCAACGCAAGCGCAACGACGGGTTCGTCGAAGAACCACGCATGCGTCGCGCCACTCTCGAGGTGGTGCCGCCGTATGAGGAAGCGGTTGATGTCCGTCCAATAGACGGCGCCCGCCTCTGCGTCCCACACCGCGCCCTCGCCGCAGCGGTCGCCGCTCGGGAAGAGGCAGCGGACATTATCGGTCTTAGTTTCGCTCACGCAATCGTCTCCCGGTCTCTGGCCGAGTGCGGCTGGCCCGCCTCACCCAACCGGTCGGCATTCTGCACCAGCGCGCGCATATAGCCGAGGGCGAAGGCCATGCCGGCGTGCCACGGCGCAGCGCAGGTCAGCTCCGGCGTGTGGTCGGGCACCAGCACGCCGTCGAAGCCGCCATCACGCAGCACGCGGACGATCTCGGCCATGTCGAGGTCACCCTCATCGACGAAGGTCTCGCGGTATTTGGGCACCTTGCCGCGCACGTTCCGGAAGTGAACGTAGCCGATATGCCCGCCTTTCGCGAAGCGGTGGACGGCGTCGTAGATCGGCCCGCCCGGCATCTCCTGAAGCGAGCCGAGACAGAGCTCCAGCCCGTTGGCCGGCGACGGCGCGAGGGCGAGGAGCCGGTCGTATTTCTCGACCCGGTTGACGAGACGCGCCGTGCCGCGCAACGCATCCATCGGCGGATCGTCGGGGTGTGCGGCGAGCTTGACGCCCGCCTCCTCCGCCACGGGTACGAGTTCGGTCAGGAACCATGCGAGCCGCTGCCAGAGTTCGTCGTGCGAGACGATGATGGGGGCGGCGTCCCGCGAGCCGTCGCGCACGCGCATGTTCCATACCATGCCATCGGGTATGGGAATTTCGGGGTCGATGGCGTCTTCGTCGAAGCCGATCGACACCGCCCCGCCCCGCCCCGTCGGCCCACGCGACCAGCCCCAAACGCCGGCGAGGGAGAAGTTGTAGCCGATGCAGGGAATGCCCGCGCGGCCGGCATCGCGCACGAGACGTTTCAGCCCATCCATCTGTGCGGGCCGGGCCGGTCCATCCAAAAGGACGTCCGACCAGAAGGCGGGCGAGAAATTCTCGAGCGCCGCCAGTTCGAGCCCGGCCCCGCGCACCTGTCCGACAAGCGCGCTTAGATCCTCGAACGTCCAGAGTCGGTCCTCGCGGCAATCGCCCCACCCGTCTGCATCGTCCCCACGTGCGAGGACGGGGTCGCGGCCACGGAAATAGTCGGTCAGGTGGGCGACGACATGCGTTGCGCCGGCCTGGAGCGCAAAGCGCAAATTGTCGTCTGTGAGGGACGACCGGTAGAGGCCGAGGCCGATCTTCATTGCGCGTCGGTCATCGCGTCGACGGCGCGGGCAACGCCGCGCAGCTCGGCCAGACCGCGAAGCCGGCCGACATAGGAATAGCCGGGGTTGGAGCGACCTTCGAGATCGGGGCCGAGGAGGTGTCCATGGTCCGGACGCATCGGAATCGAATGGGGCGGCGCACCCTCCCCTTCGCGGCGGCGCTCCTCGGCCCGCAGCGCGGCGATGAGCGCGATCATGTCGACGTCTCCGTCGAGATGGTCGGACTCGGTGAAGCTGCCATCCGCGTCGCGCGCGACGTTGCGCAGGTGGACGAAGTGGATGCGAGGGCCGAACGCCTTCGCCATCGCGACGACGTCGTTGTCAGCGCGCGAGCCGTAGGATCCGGCACAGAGCGTGAGGCCATTGGCGGGGCTATCGACGGCGTCGAGCACGGCCTGTGCATCCGCCATCGACGAGACGACGCGCGGCAGGCCGAAGAGGGAGCGAGGCGGATCGTCGGGATGGATCGCGAGGCGCACGCCCAACTCCTCCGCGACCGGCACGACCTCCTGGAGAAACGCGGCCAGACTGGCGCGCAGATCGTCGGGCGTCATGCCGGAAAAGGTCGCGATACGGGCCGCGATGCCCGCGCGATCGTAGGAGTCCTCCCCGCCCGGCAGGCCGGCGATGATCGTCGTCTCCAGCGTCTCGATCTCGGCTTCGGACAATTCATCGAGACGCGCCTGGCCGGCGGCGAGGAGGTCCGGATCGTAGTCGTCCTCGGCACCGGCTCTTCGGAGTACGAAGGCGTCGTAAGCGACGAAGTCGGCCGTGTCGAAGCGTAGCGCGAGGCCTGTCGAGGGCATGGGATGGCGAAGACGCGTGCGGGTCCAGTCGACCACGGGCATGAAGTTGTAGCAGACGACCGGCACCCCTGCCTCGCCCAGCGCGCGCAACGAGGCTTTCCACGCATCGAGGTCCGCGCGCCAATCGCCATCACGGCGCTTCAGGGCACTCGTGACCGGTATGGATTCGCAGACGTCCCACGTCAGCCCGGCCTTCTCGATCTCGACCTTGCGGGCCGTCACATCGTCGCTACCCCAGGCGCGGCCGTCGTAGATATGGTGGAGGGCCGTGACGACACCTGCAGCTCCCGTTTGACGAACATGCGTCAGCGGAACAGGATCGTCGGGACCGAACCAGCGCCACGTCTCTCTCATCCTAGCTCCACCGCTCTTGTCCTACAAAACTAGATTATAGAGCCTGATATCATCCTAAAAGCAGCGCCACAACCAGCTTGTCTTGCGGTTCTCGACTTAAAGACCAACAATACGGTTGCCCGGCTCCTCAGGCTTTGCTATCGCTGAGCTTGAGGAGACCGCGCGCCATGCTGGCAGACCCCGCTGAGATCGCCGAGGACGGAGCGCCCGATATGGGCGTTGGTTCGGCCGTCGATCAGGTGGTCGAAAGCCTGCGAACGCTCATCCGCGAGGGCGGTCTGAGTGTCGGCGATGTGCTTCCAAGCGAAGTCGATCTCGCGGCCCGGCTCGGTTCGAGCCGCAACACGGTTCGCGAGGCCATTCGCATCCTCAAGGCCTATGGGGTCGTCGAGAGCCGCCAGAAGGTCGGCGCGGTCCTGACCGATCGGCGCCAGGCGGCGATCATGGACGCGTTCTCCTTCGCGATCGACCTGTCGGCCGAGACGTTTCGCGACGTGCAGGGCTTTCGCCGGTTGATCGAGATGAACCTCGGCGAGATCATCGTCGGAAAGATACCAGCCGAGACGTTGGCGGACATGGCGGGCGTCAACGATCAGATGGCCGTAGCGACCGATCCCTTGGAGGCCGCGCGGCTCGACTACGCGTTTCACAAGGCTCTCATCGACGCGGCGGGCAATCGCACGCTCTCCGAGATGTACGCCATGCTAAAACCCGTCGTGCAGCGCGTAATGGAGACGGGCAAGACCGAGCGCCGCGCGCTCGATGCGGCCTCGACCGAACATGCCGCCATCCTCGAAGCGCTCCATGCCGAGGATCGGCTGGCCTTCGCCTATCACATGAGCCGGCATCTCGACGCCGGGCTCGAATTCATTCCGCCCGAGCGGCCTGCACGGGCGCATGGCACCAAGACGATCAAGAGGCCCGGCAAGGGTCCGTCACGCGCGGCGGCGAAACAGGCGGCGGCGAAACGTGCGCCGCTCAAGGCCGGGGCCGCCCCCGGCATCGACACAGACGAGATCTAGGGAGGATCATCATGAACAGACGCACGCTTCTCGCCCTCACGGCGACCGCATTCCTGGCCACGACGGCCATGTCGGCCCCCGCCATGGCGCAGGACCGCACCATCGCCGGCATCGTCTTCCAGCAGGACCAGTTCTTCCGCACCATTCAGATGGGCATGGAGGCCGCCGCCGAGGAGGCCGGCGCGACGCTTCTCCAGGGCAATTCGGAATCGAAGCCCGAGAAGGAAGTCCAGCTTATCGATACGTTCGTGACGCGCGGCGTCGACGCCATCGTCATCTCGCCGATCAGCGCGACGGCCTCGGCGCCCGCCCTGCAGCGCGCCAAGGATGCCGGCGTCACCATCGTGACCTACAACTCGGCCGTCGAAGGCGACATTCCGGTTTCCTACCTCAATTCTTCGCAGCGCGACCTCGGCGCCACGACGGGTGCGGCGGCGGCCGAGTTCATCAACGACACGCTCGGCGGATCGGCCAAGGTCGCGACGCTGGGCTTCAAGGCGCTGCTGCCCGAAGTCTCTGGCGATCGCGTCGATGGCTTCATCGAGGCCGTCGAAGCGGGCGGTGCGAGCATCGAGGTCGTCAGCCAGCAGGACGCCTGGCTGGCCGAGAAGGCCGTCTCCGTCGCCGGCGACATCATCACGGCGAACCCCGAACTCAACATCATCTACGCCGCCAACGAAGGCGGCACGGTCGGCGCGGTTCAGGCGGTGCGCAATGCGGGCAAGGAAGGCCAGATCTACGTCTTCGGCATCGACGGCTCGGAGCAGCTCGCCGATTTCCTGATGGACGAGGACAACGTGCTCCAGGCGGTCACCGCGCAGTCGCCCTTCGAGATGGGCTCGATGGCGGTCAAGGCCGCGCTCGACAGCCTCGATGGGAACGCGGTCGAGCCGGAAGTCGTCGTTCCGGCGCTCGGTCTCAACCGCAACGATCCCGATGCCGTGCAGGCGTTCAAGGACAGCCTCTAGCCTCCAGCCTCCGGCGCCCTCTCACACGGGGCGCCGGCCTCCTCTAGCCTAGCCCCCACCAGGACTTTCCATGACGGCCGGACTGATCGAGGTCGCCGGGTTGCGCAAGGCCTATGGGCCGACCGTGGCTCTGGACGACGTCACCCATACGTTCGCCCCCGGCCGCGTCCACGCGCTGATGGGCAAGAACGGGTCGGGCAAATCGACGCTCGTGAAACTGCTCGCGGGCGCGGTTCAGCCCGACGCCGGCACGATCCGCGTCAACGGCCGCGCCGTCACCCTCGCCTCCCCTGCCGACGCGCTCGCCAACCGGATCGTCACGGTCCACCAGGAACTCTCGCTCGTCGCCGAACTCTCCGTCGCCGAGAACATCTATCTCGGCCGCCTGCCCTATACGAAGGGCCTGCCCCGCATCGATTGGGGCCGGGTACGGGCCGATGCAACGGCGCTTCTCGACGACATGGGCCTCGACGTCGATCCGCGCCGGCAGGTCTCCTCCTTCTCCGTCGGCCGTCAGCAGGTGATCGAGATCGCCAAGGCGATGTCCTTCGATCCGACGATCCTCCTCCTCGACGAGCCGACATCGGCCCTCGCGCAAGCGGAGGTCGAGCACCTCTTCGCGCTCGTCGAGCGGTTGAGGGCCCGCGGTGTGACGATGGTCTACATCACTCACCGCATGTCCGAGCTCTTCGACGTGGCCGACACCTGCACCGTCCTGCGAGACGGGCGCCTCGTCGGCTCGATCGAGATGGCGGATGCGACGCCGGAGGGCATCGTCGAGATGATGTTCGGCGATGTGGCCCGCGCCGTCCGCCCGCCATCCGACACGCTAAGCGCGGCGGCACCGGCCGTTCTCGAAGTACGCGGGCTCAGCCGAAAGGGCGCGTTCGAGGACGTCTCGTTCGACCTCAAACGGGGCGAGATCCTCGGTTTTGCCGGCATGCTCGGCGCTGGACGCACCGAGGTGCTGCGCGCCATATTCGGCGCCGATCCCTTCGATTCCGGCACCATCGTGCTGGACGGCGAGACGGTAACGGATCCGACACCCGTCACGATGAAGGCGCGCGGCGTCGGCTATACGCCCGAAAACCGCAAGGAGGTCGGCCTCGTCCAGCCCCTCCCCGTCCACGACAACCTCTGCATGGCGAGCATGCGCCGCATCGCGCCCTCGGGCATCGTCACCCGCGCGGCCGAAGCGCCCTACGTCTCCCGCCAGATCGAGGATCTTGCGATCAAGGTCGCCGACCCGATGCAGCCGGCCTCGACCCTATCTGGCGGCAATCAGCAAAAGATCGTCATTGGCAACTGGCTCAACACCGAGCCGAAGGTCATGTTCTTCGACGAACCGAGCCGCGGCATAGACGTGCAGGCCAAGCAGCAGATCTTCGAGATCATGTGGCGCGAGGCCGAGGCCGGCATCTCCTCCATCTTCGTCTCGACCGAGGCGGAGGAACTGCTCGAGGTCTGCGATCGCATCCTCGTCATGCGCGGCGGGCGGATCGTCGAGGAGGTTCTGCCGCACGAGACCAGCATCGCCGAGCTCTACGCGCTCTGCATGGAGCCCAAGGCCGCCGAGGATGCCGACGATGCGATCACCCGCCACGCCGAAGCGATGGCGACCCACCAATGATACACGCGCTTCCCACCGAGGATAGATAATGGCCGGTTCCGCGCGGGGCTTCCTGACCCGCTATCCGATGGAGATCATCCTCGTTCTCCTCTACGTCTATCTCAGCCTCTCGGCGCCGGGCTTCTTCAGCCTCGGCAACCAGCTCAACGTGCTGCGCAACATCACCATGCAGGGCATCATCGCCTTCGGCATGACGATGGTCATCATCTCAGGCGAGATCGACTTGTCGGTCGGCTCCGGCGTCGCGCTGGCCGGCTGCATCATCGCCTGGTTCTGCGGCGTCTATACCGACGATATCGGCGCGCTCGCCGCCGTCATCATCGGCGGCGCGATCGCTATCACGGTGCAGTTCTCGCTCGGCATCTTCACCGGCCGCATCCGCCAGTGGTTCAACGTGCCGACCTTCATCACCACGCTCGCCCTCCTCACCATGGTGCGGGGTGCGGCGAACCTCATTACCGGCGGCTTCCCGCTCGCCACGTTCCCGCGATGGTTCAACACGCTGGGCTCTGGCTTCTTTCTCGGCGTGCCGATCCCGGTCTACGTCTTCGCCGTCACCTTCGCCGCCATACACTTCCTGATGAACTACACGCGCTTCGGCCGCGCCGTCTATGCGGTGGGCGGCAACCCCGAAGCGGCCCGCCTGTCGGGTATCGACATCTGGAAGGTGAAGGCGCTCGCGCTCGGCATCACCGGGGCGCTCACGGGCGTCGCGGGTATCCTCATCGCGGCGCAGATCGGGTCCGGAAACGCGACGGCCGCCGCGGGCTGGGAGCTCGACGTCATCGCCGCCGTCATCATAGGCGGCACCTCGCTCTTCGGCGGCAAGGGGCGGATCTGGGGCACCTTCATCGGCGTCCTCTTCCTCGGCTTCGTCGTCAACGGCATGACGCTGCTCAACGTGTCGGAATACTGGCAATACGTGGTGCGCGGGGCGTTGATCCTCGGCGCCGTCCTCTTCAACTACATGCTGGAGCGCCTGCGATGAGCGCGTTTACGGGCAAGGCCGCCCTCATCACCGGTACGACCGGCATCGGCCGCACGACGGCGCTGCGCCTGCGCGACGACGGTGCCGATGTGATGGCGCTCGGCATCGACGAGGCCGGCAACGCCGCCCTCGCAGCCGACGGCATCGCGGTGCGGCGCACCGACGTGTCCGATCCCGTCGACGTCGAAGCCGCCATCGACGAGCTACGCGAGCGCTTCGGGCGCCTTGACGTCATCGTCAACGCCGCCGCCATTCATCCCTATGGGGATGCCGTCGAGACCGACGCGGCCACCTTCCAGCGCTGCCTCGCGGTCAACGTGGGTTCCATCCACCTCCTCGCCCATTTCGGCGTGCCGCTGATGCGGAAGGGCAAGGCGGGGGGCGCGATCGTCAACGTGTCGAGCGTGCAGGGCCATGCCTGCCAGGCCGGGGTCGCGGCCTATGTCGCCTCCAAAGGCGCGATCCATGCGCTAACCCGCGCGATGGCGCTCGACTTCGCCGCAGACCAGATCCGCGTCGTCTCGGTGAGCCCCGGCTCGGTGCGAACGCCGATCCTGGAGCTGGCCGCGCGGACCTTCGACGGCCCCGACGCCGACATCGATGAAGCCTTCGCCCGCTTTGGCGCCGCGCACCCCCTCGGCCGCATCGGCGAGCCCGAAGAGGTCGCCGATCTCATCGCCTTCCTCGCCTCCGATAGGGCCAGCTTCATCACGGGTTCCGATCACAGGATCGACGGCGCACTCACGGCAGGCCTCGGCGTACGATAGGAGCGCAGCGCTTCGGTCTATAGGTCGGCGGCCGTCGTGCGTCGCCGCGACACCGTCCAGCGCTTGTCGAGGTCGGGGTGGAGTTCGGTACCGAGTCCGGCGCCCGGCGGCACGGTGATCTGGCCGTTCGCAACGGGCGGCAATGCCGTGACGAGATCGCGATACCAGGTCCGCAGGAAGGCACGCACGCTTTCCTGCACGAGCGCGTTCGGCGCATTGAGCGACAGGTGCGTCGAGGCGGTGAGGACGACCGGGCCGGTGCAGTCGTGCGGGCCGACCGGCAGGTGCCACGCCTCGGCCATGGCGGCGATCTTGCGCGCCTCCGAGAGCCCGCCGCACCAGGAGAGATCGAGCATGACGACGCCGGCCGCGTCGGTCTCAAGCAAGTCCCGAAACGCCCAGCGTGACCCCAACGTCTCCGACGCGCAGATCGGCGCCGCGCTGACGGCTGCGTAGCGACGGAGGCTCGCGAGGCTATCCATGCGGATCGGGTCCTCGTGCCAATAGGTCCCGTAGGGTTCCAAGGCCTTTGCGATTCGCATGGCCGGCAGCAGCTGCCACATCGAGTGAAACTCGACCATGATGTCCATCCGGTCACCGACGGCGCGGCGGATCTTCTCGAAGGGCTCCAGCGCCGCTTTGAGGTCGGCGGGCGAGATGTCCCGCCCATGGGTGCGCTCGGCCGCTGCATCGAAGGGCCAGATCTTCATCGCTCGGATGCCTTCCGAGAGAAGGTCTTCGGCCAGCTCGTCCGCGCGGTGGAGGAAGGCGTCGAGATCGTCGAGCGGATGCGGCTCGGCGGCGCCGGCGCCATAGTTGGCCGTCACCTGCCCGCGCGTATCGGCGACGTAGCCGGGGCCCGCACAGGTATTGTAGGTGCGGATGCTGTCGCGGGTGAAGCCGCCGAGCAATTGCGCGATCGGCTGGTCGGTCGCGCGGCCCCAGAGGTCCCAGAGCGCGATGTCGATGGCCGAGTTGGCGCGCATCTCCACGCCCGTCGAGCGGTGGCCGAGATAGCCGACGAGATCGCGCGACACCGCGTCGATCGCCAGCGGATCACGTCCGATGAGGAGCGGTGCGATGCGTTCGTGAACGTCCGCCTCGACGGCACCCGCCCCGAAGAACGTCTCGCCAAGGCCGGCGATGCCGTCGTTCGTCTCGACGCGGACCCAGATGAGGTTGGGCCGCTCGGCGACGCGGATCGTTTCGATGGCGGATATCGTGAGGCCGGAGCGTGGAGGCCCGGGGTTCTCGACAGACAGGTGGTCGACTTCTTCAGCGATACCCTCGTTCATTGTCCACGGCCCCATTCTCGATCGTCCATCGCCGGCGATAGCCGCTACGACTACCGCCAAACGGCAGCAGACGAAACGTTGAACCAACCCACTATAATACCAGTTCGCGCGGCTCTGCTTCACGGCTATGGTGGTCCCCGAACGCGGCATGGACACGGCCGGCGACGAGGGACCGAGGATGAGCGTAGGCGGGTGGAGCGTCGGGTTGATGACGGGCACGGTGCTCGACGGGAATATCGACGTCGCATTGCTGCGTACGGACGGCGAGGCGGTGCAGGCGTTCGGCCCATGGGCGCTCGTGCGCTACGAGCCGCAGGTCCTCGCCATGCTCGAAGACGCCCTCGCGGCGGCGCAGGAGTGGCAGTTCGCGAAGGACGAGCCTGCCGTCTTCGGGGAAGCCGAGCGCGCGCTGACGGAGGCGCAGTCCTCGGCCGTACGGCAGGTCGTCGAGACGAATGGCATGCGAATGGCCGACATCGACGTCGTCGGGTTCCACGGCCAGACCGTCCTCCACCGCGCGCCGACGGCCGACCGGCTCGGACAGACCCGCCAGCTTGGCGACGGGCAGCGCATGGCGGACGCGCTCGGGGTGCCCGTCGTCGTCGATCTGCGCTCGGCCGACATGGCGGCGGGCGGGCAAGGCGCGCCGCTCGCGGCCGTCTACCACCGGGCGCTCCTGGCGACGCTCGGGCGCACGGGAACGGCGGCCTGCCTCAACCTCGGCGGGGTCGGCAACATCACCTGGGCAGGCGACGATGCGCTCATCGCCTTCGACACCGGCCCCGGCAACGCGCCGATCAACGACTGGGTCCGCCAACACACGGGCGCGGAGATGGACCGGGACGGGGCGCTCGCCGCTGCCGGTACGATCGACGAGGCCCGACTGGCGCAGTTGCTCGACCATCCCTACCTCGCGGCGCCCTACCCCAAATCGCTCGACCGGTTCGACTTCATGGCCAGTATGGCGGACGGACTCTCGCTCGAAGACGGGGCGGCGACGCTGACAGCGTTCACGGCCGCGACCGTCGCGCGTGGGCTGGCACTGCTGCCGTCGCGCCCGGACGCGATGATCGTGAGTGGCGGCGGGCGGCGGAACCCAACCCTGATGCGCGAGATGGCACGCCGGACCGGTCTGACGATCACCGACGCCGACGCGCTCGGGCTGCGCGGCGATGCGATCGAGGCGGAGGCCTTCGCGCTGCTAGCAGCGCGGACGATGCGTGCCCTTCCGAACAGTTTCCCGAGCACGACCGGCGCGCGCCACGCCGTCGTCGGGGGGCGGATCTGCAAGCCGATCGCGGATGTCTAATGCGGCTCCCGCAAACGTTGGCTGAAACGATGCCGTTCCTCCCGGTCATTCTAGAGCACCGACCCGAGAATCCAGGGCGCAATAGGCAGGACCCACGTCCGACGTCCCGACTAAGCGACGTGCGAAGGTTTGCCGCGGTCTGAGTAATGCGTTTGGTGCTCAGGATCCTCGGGTCGGTGCCCGAGGATGACGAAGGCGAGAGTGGGAAGCGTCGAGCCAGTGTTTGCAGGACCGGTACTACGCCGCTTCCGTCAAGAGCGGGTTGCGGACGGTCTGCGCGAAGGCCGCACCGTCAGCGTCGAAGAGGTGGAGGCGTGACGAGGGCATGTCGAGGCCGACGGGTGTGCCGGGGCGTTCGGTCGCAAAGCCGTCGGTCTTGACGAGGAGGGTGGTGCCGTCGCCGAGGCCGACATGGAGGAAGGTTTCGCCGCCAAGCCGCTCGGCCAGCTGAACCTCGCCATCGAGGACGCCGGCGCCGGGCGCGGCAATCGCGACATGCTCGGGGCGCAGACCGAGCGAAACCTTCGATCCGGCCGAGGGCGCACCCTCGACCGGCACGCGCATCTCCGCCGAGCCTTGCGTACGGACGCCGACCCAGCCGTCGCCCGCACCCGTCACCTCGGCGTCGAGGACGTTCATCTTGGGGCTGCCGATGAAACCGGCGACGAAGAGGTTGGCCGGGTGGTGGTAGAGTTCGAGCGGCGTTCCGACCTGCTCGATCAGTCCGGCGCGCAGCACGACGATGCGGTCGGCCAGCGTCATCGCCTCGACCTGGTCATGCGTGACGTAGATCATCGTCGCGCCGAGCTGCTGGTGAAGGCGAAGGATCTCGACGCGCATCTGAACGCGCAGTGCGGCGTCGAGGTTGGACAAGGGCTCGTCGAAGAGGAAGATTTCGGGGTCGCGCACGATGGCGCGGCCGATCGCGACGCGCTGGCGCTGGCCGCCGGACAGCTCCTTAGGGCGGCGCTTCAGCAAGTCCTCGAGGCCGAGAATGCGCGCGGCCTTCGAGACCCGCTCCTCGATCAGCGCCTTGTCGGCCCCGGCATGGCGCAGGGCGAAGGCCATGTTACCGTAGACGTCCTTGTGCGGATAGAGCGCGTAGGACTGGAAGACCATCGCGATGCCGCGCTCCGACGGGGCGAGCGCGTTGACCCGCGATCCGCCGATTTCGACGTCGCCCCCCGACAGCGTCTCCAACCCCGCCACCATGCGCAGCAGCGTCGATTTTCCGCAGCCCGACGGGCCGACGAAGACGACGAACTCGCCGTCCTTCACATCGAGATCGACACCGTGGATGACGCGCGTCGCGCCATAACTCTTGCGGACATCCCTGAGGACCAGACCGGCCATGACAACTACCCCTTGACCGCGCCGGCGGTGATGCCGGCGATAAGTTGGCGCGAGAAGACCGCGTAGAGAACGAGCACCGGCAGGATCGCGATGGAGAGCGCGGCCAATACGGCGCTCCAGTTGACGGTGAACTGGCCGATGAACTGCTGCACGCCGAGCGTCACCGTCTTCGTCTCGTCGCTGGAGGCGAGGATGAGCGGGAACCAGAGGTCGTTCCAGATGGGGATCATCGAGAAGACCGCGACGGTTGCCAGCACGGGGCGGATGAGCGGGAGCACGACCTCGAAGAAGATGCGGTATTCGGACAGGCCGTCCACTCGCGCGCAGTCCTTGATGTCGCGCGAAAGCGTTCGCATGAACTCGGAGAGGATGAAGACCGCCACCGGCAGACCGGACGCCGTGTAGACGAGGATGAGCGCGATGAGCGTGTTGACGAGGTTGAGATCGACCATCATTTCGAGGATCGCGACCGTGCCGAGCCGGATCGGCACCATGATGCCGAGGATCATGTAGATGCCGAGGAGCGTGTTGAAACGGAAGCGATATTCCGCCAGCGCATGCGCCGCCATCGCGCCCAGCAGCAGGATGAGGAAGAGGGAGACGACGGTGACGATGAGCGAGTTCGAATAGTAGACGCCGAAATCGCCCTGCGTGAGGACCGTCGCGTAGCCCTCCAGGCTGCCGGAGCGCTCGTCCGGCAGGCCGAGCGGATCGCCGAAGATGCCGCGCCGGTTCTTGAAGCTGTTGAGAACGACGAGAAAGACCGGAAAGAGCGCGACGAGCGTGTAGCCGGCGAGGACGATGTGAACGCCGGCGGCCGATGAGCGGCTGCGAAGCCGTCCGCGCGCCTCGCTTGGTGTCGTATCGGTCATCGCTAGACCTCGTAGCGTGTCAGGCGGCGCTGCACGCCGACGAGATAGATCGTGACGCCGACGAGGATGATGAAGAACATCATGCTCGCGACGGTCGCGCCCATATAGGTGTCGCCGATCTGGAGCTGCTGGCCGAAGAAGGTGCGGAAGAGGAGCGTGCCCATCACGTCGGTCGAATAGTTGGGCGCGCCGAGCGCACCCTTGATCGAGTAGATGAGGTCGAAGCTCGCCGTGAAGTTGCCGATATAGGTGAGGATCGCGACGATCCCGAGCGTCGGCAGGATGAGCGGCAGCTTGACCTTCCAGAAGATCCACCAGCCGTTGAGACCGTCGACGCGGGCGGCGTCGAGAAGCTCGTCGGGGATCGAGAGAAGCGCGGCGTAGATGAGCATCATCGGGATGCCGACATATTGCCAGACGGAGATCAGCGAGACCGTGATGAGCGCCGAACTCTCCAGGCCCAGCCAGGGTTGATAGAGCCCGGCCAAACCGACGAGGCCGAGCAGCGTTTCCGCCACGCCCCAGAGCGGCGACAGGATCAGTTCCCATATGAAGCCGACGATGACGACGGAGAGGAGCGTCGGCACGAAGATGAGCGTGCGATAGGCGGCGCCGAAACGGGGCGCGAGGCTCAAGAGCGCCGCCAGCAGCAGGCCGAGCGGGTTCTGCACCACCATGTGGATGAAGAAGAGGACGAGGTTGTTCCAGAGCGCCCGCCAGAACTGGGTCGCCCAGATATCGTCGAAGAGGAGGGTCCGGTAGTTGTCGAGCCCCGCCCAGACGGCCGACCCGTCCGGCTGTCCGTCGAAGAGCGAGAGCCGCAGGCTCTCCGCCAGCGGGTAGATCGAGAAGATCGTGTAGATGAGGAAGGCCGGCGCCAGAAAGACGAGGATGTGCCAGCGGACGGCAGGACGCACACGGCCCCTGCGGGTCGGATGGCTCTCGGCATTGTCTGACATCGGGGCCCCCTATCGACGAAGACCCCCGGCGGCCGAGCCGCCGGGGACCGGGTTCAGCCTATTGCTGGGGCTCGTACCAGTTGGCGAGGCCCGTCTGGAGTTCCTCGGCGGCCGCCGCCGGCTCGGTCGTGCCGTTGAGTACGTTGGATGAAACCGTCCACATGTTGTTCCACGTGTTCGGCTCGCCGCGGCTGAGGATCTGGTGCGCGACGCGGATGGTCGATTCGCACTCCTGGCGCCAGGACAGGAACTCCTTGGCCAACGGATCTTCGACCTCGAACTCGGCATCGGCCAGCGCGAAGAAGCCGGGCGCCGCGTTGGTGTAGAGCTCGGCGAACTCGTCGGATGCGACCCAGTTGAGGAAGGTGCGCGCGGCCTCCTTGTTCTCCGAAGCTGCATTCATGCCCATGCCGATATCGGTATGGTCGGAGATGTAGCACTGGTCGCCAGCGTTGCGGACCGGAACCTTGAAGGCGCCCATCTCGAAATCGGCGTTCTGGTTGAAGCCCGTGATCTCCCAGGACCCAGCCGGATAGATGGCGGCGCGGCCGAGGGTGAAGAGGTTCTGGCTGTCGGTATAGCCCTGCGCCTGATAGGCGCGGCCCATGTAGTCCGACCAGCGGGACAGCGTCTCGTAGGCCTCGGCATAGGGCGCGTCGGAGAGTTTGGCCTCGCCGGAGATGAGCGCCTGACGGCCCTCTTCGCCGTTCCAGTAGTTCACGCCGATATTCGTGTAGCCCATCGTGGCCGATTCCCACTGATCGGCTGTGCCCATGGCGAGCGGCGTATAGGTGCCGTCTTCCTTGATGGTATCGAGAGCGGCGAAGAACTCCTCCTCGGTCTCCGGCACTGCGATGCCGAGCTCTTCGAAGGCGTCGGCATTGTAGATGAAGCCGTGGATGACGCTCGCCATCGGCACGCAGAACGTCGCCGCCGCGTCATCGGTCTGCCAGGCGGACTTGGCGAAGTCGGGGAAGTTGTCGAGGCCTTCGAGGTCCGAGATGTCCGCCAGCTGGCCCTTCTCGTAGAGCGCGAGCGAGCCGTCGAACGGGCGGCAGACGACGAGATCGCCGGCCGTGCCGCCATCGAGGCGGGCGTTGAGGGCCGCGTTGTACTCGGTCGGTGCCGTCGGGCGGAACTCGACGTTGATGTCGGGATACTCGGCCTCGAAGGCGGGGAGCAGCACATCGTCCCAGATCGCCTGATCCTCGGAGCGCCAGCTCTCGATGGTCAGCGTCGTGCTCTGCGCGATGGCCGGGCCGGCCAGAAGCGCGATCGCGGCGGTGGTGGTGAGAAGTCGTATCATATCCATCCCTTTTCGGTCGTTCGACTCTGTGTTGACTGCTTGGTGTTGACTGCAGGAAGCGCTTGGTCGGCTTCTTCGTTGTCGTATCGTCAAGGCCGACGCTCTGGCCCCGACGGGGTAAAGCCTATCTCGGCCATCGCAGCATGCAAGCGTCCGCGATGACGTCGAAGGAGTTCGGCCGCCTTGTCCGGCGTCTGGCCGCCGAGCACGAGGGCGGCGGCACGAATGTCCTGGCCGGTGCGCTCGAGGGCTTCGGCGGCGGCCATCTCGTCCGCCGGCACGATCCTTCGCAGGATTGCGAGGCGGCGGGCGTTGAGCTTGATGTTGGTCGAGGCAAGCCCGACCATAAGATTCGAATAGGTCCCGTCGAGCCGCACCATGACGGCTGTCGAGATCACGTTGAGCGCGATCTTCTGCGCGGTGCCGGCCGCCAGCCGCGTGGAGCCCGCGACGACCTCGGCGCCCGTCGGCAGCGCGATGGCGTGGTCGGCCGCGTCCATTAGGGGCGTGTCGGCATTGTTGGCGATGCCGATCACGAGCGCGCCGGCGCGCCGGGCGGTCAGCGCGGCCGAGACCGCCCACGGCGTCCGCCCACTGGCTGCGACCGAGATCAGCACGTCGTCCGGCCCCAGTGAGAGCGCCTCGATCCGGTCCTTGACGCCGTCGCCGTCGTCCTCGGCACCCTCGACGGATTTGACGAGCGCTTCTTCGCCGCCGGCGATCAGGTAAACCAATCGCTCATGCGGCCAACCATAGGTCGGATAGAGCTCCACGCCGTCCTGAACGGCGAGCCGCCCGGATGCGCCGGCGCCGGCGTAGACCAGACGTCCCCGCCCAGTCTCCAGCCGCTGAACGGCCGCGTCGACGGCACCGGCCATCTCCGCCGCTGACGCCCGAGCGATCGCGGCTGCGCCCAATTGGCTGTCGAGGATGGCGATGGATACGTCAATGGTCGGCCACGCGTCCAACCCGGCATATCGCGCACTGACATCCTCGGTATCCACAACGAAGCACCCCGTCTCGATTTCGCCGGACACTTTCCTATCTAGATACCAAAATCAAGACCAATTTTTATAAAAATAGGACCGACTGACTTTCGGTATTGAAAAGTGCCCGCAAACTCTCCTATGTCGACGTTAAGCGATCAGGCCGAGGTCACAGCGTTGGCAAGCAGTACAAGCGAACGGGATGCATTGGCGCTCCTCGTCGATGGCGGGGGCACGGGTACGCGCGTTCGACTGCTGCGTAGCGGGCGTACGATCGGAACCGGGTCCGCCGGACCCGCCAATCTCTGCTATGGCATCGCGGCTGCATGGCGTCACGTCGAGGACGCTGCGAACAAGGCTGCCACAGAGGCGGGACTGGACGCTGCAGCCTTACGCGGTCTGTCTCTCTGGGGCGGCTTTGCGGGGGCTGGAGCGCCCGGAGTGATAAACACCTTTCGCGAGGCCGATCCGCTCGGGTGCCGCCGCATCGCGGCGATGACGGACGGTCTTTCAGCTCTCATCGGTGCGCATGGCGGCCGACCGGGCGCGGTCCTCGCGCTCGGCACCGGGGTCGCGGCGCAGGCGTTGACGCCGGCGGGCGATGTTCTGGCGGCGAGCGGTTGGGGGCTCACCGTCGGTGACGAAGGCGGCGGGGCCTGGATCGGGCGCACCGGCGTCTCGATGCTCACCCGCGCGATCGACGGACGTATCACGCGGCGCGGCGCGATGCTGGATGCGTTGGCCGATACGGTCGGGGCCGACTACGGCGCGATCCAGACATGGCTCGGCGCCGCCACCGCGACGCAATTTGCCCACCTCGCACCCCTCATCGTAACGGCCGCAGATGCCGGTGACCCGCTCGCCGACCGGATCGTGCGCGATGCCGCCGCCGAGGTCGAACTGGCGCTCCACGCCGTCGCTCCCGATGGACCGGTCGCGGTTCTGGGCGGCCTCGCGTCGACGATCACGTCTCGCCTCTCCGGCGCCGTACAAGCACGGCTCGTGCCCGCCGAAGGGAACGGGCTCGACGGTCTGGCCCTCCTCGCAGCGCACGGCTGGAGCGGCGAGGATTTCAAACGCAATGGCGGGTTTCGAGACGCATGGTCGAAACGGACAGCCTGACCGACGGCGCCCGGCGCCCGCGCTACCGTGTGCTCGCCGAAGCGCTCTCGCGGCAGATCGCGTCGGGAGAACTCGCGCCCGGCGCGGCGCTACCGCCGGAGCGACAACTCGCAGAGGATTTCGGCGTCAGTCGGGTCACCATTCGCAGCGCCATCAAGCATCTTGCCCGCGAAGGACTGGTCGATCAGCGCCGTGGGTCCGGCACCTATGTGACGGACCGCGTCTCGCAGCCCCTCTCCGTCCTCACGAGCTTCTCCGAGGATGTCGCGGCGCGCGGTCTTCTGGCCGAGCAGCGGCTGGTGACGAGCGGAACGGGCACCGCGAGCCCCGAGGAGGTCATCGGTCTCGGCCTGCCGCCGGGCACCCCAGTGACGCGGATCACACGTCTGCGCAGCGCCGATGGCCAGCCCCTCGCCATCGAGGCCTCGACAGTCATCCAGGATGCGTTGCCAACGCCGGAACTCATCGATGGCTCGCTCTACGCCACCATGGCCGCGCACGACCTTCGCCCCGTGCGCGCCGTACAGCGCCTGACCGCGATCGCGATCGAGGCCCGCGCCGCCGAACTCCTCGACGTCGCACCCGGCGCGCCCGGCCTTCTCATCACCCGGGTCGGTTTCGCGGAGGACGGGCGTGCGGTGGAGTTCACCCGATCCACCTTCCGAGGCGACCGCTGGGATTTCGTGGCGGAGTTGTCATGACGACGATCGAGGGCAGCATTCTCACCCCCACCGGCTGGGTGCGCGGCGCGGTCACGGCGGCCGCCCGCATCGAGACGCTCGCGGGCGGTCCGACCAAGACGCCCGCCGCGCCATACATCCTGCCCGGTTTCATCGACCTCCACGTTCACGGCGGCGGCGGCGCGGACATGATGGACGGCACCGAGGCCATCGCGAAGGCCGCAGCGCTTCACGCCCGGCATGGAACGACCGCCCTTCTCGCCACCTCCGTAACGGCGCCCAGCGACGAGACGGCCGCTTTCCTCGACGCCGTCGCGACGCTTACCACCCACGCGGATCACAGCCGGGCCCGCGTGCTCGGCGCGCATCTCGAGGGGCCCTTCATCAATCCGGACAAGCTCGGCGCGCAGCCCCCCTTCGCGCAGGCTGCCGATGTCGCGCTTATGGCAAGCTGGCTGGATCGGGGACCGGTTCGGGTCGTCACCTACGCGCCGGAGGCCGATCCCGACGATGCGCTGCGCGACCTCCTCGTCGCTGCCGGTGCGCGCGTGCAGATCGGACACGCGCTGTGCGACTACGCGCGCGCACAGGGCTGCCTCGCGGCCGGTTGCGGTGTCACGCATCTCTTCAACGCTATGAGCGGCCTTACCCATCGGGGTAACGGTATCGTGGGCGCGGCGCTCGCCCATGCCGACTATGCCGAGATCGTACCCGACCTCATCCACGTCGAGCCCGGCGCCATCCTCGCCGCGCGCCGCGCGATCCCCAATCTCTACGGCGTCACCGACGCGACGGCCGGCGCCGGCGCGCCCGATGGCGACTATCCTCTCGGCCGTCTGGTCGCCACCAAGGCCGATGGCGCCATGCGTCTGCCCGACGGCACGCTGGCCGGCTCGGCCCTCACGATGGATCAGGCGCTGCGCAACCTCGTCTCCATCGGCCTGCCGATCGCGGAGGCTGCGTGCCGGCTCTCGACCATTCCGGCCGATTGGCTCGGCGAAACCGACATCGGGCGTATCGAGATCGGCGCCCACGCCGACCTAGTCGTCCTGACCGAAGCCCTCGACATCGACCGCGTGCTGATCGCCGGGAAGGATATCTGAATGGAGATCGTTGTCTGTCCGAGCCGCGCGGCCGCCGTCGGCCTCACGGCCCGCCTCATCGCGGCGCAGATCGCGGCAAGACCCTCAAGCGTGCTTGGCCTCGCGACCGGCCGCACGATGGAAGCCGTCTATGCCGACCTCACGGCGAGGGACCTGTCGTTTCGCGACATCACCACCTTCAATCTCGACGAATATGTCGGCCTGCCGCAGAGTGATCCCAATAGCTACGCCACCTACATGCGGACCCATCTCTTCGACCGGGTCGATATCGATCCCGCCCGCACGCATGTGCCTGATGGCGGCGCGGCCGACCTCGAGGCGGAAGCGCAGGACTACGAAGACCGCATCGCATCGGCCGGCGGAATCGACCTCCAGCTTCTCGGCATCGGCGAGACCGGCCATATCGGCTTCAACGAGCCGACCTCGTCGCTTCGCTCACGCACGCGCGACAAGCTCTTGGCGCCCGAGACGCGGGCCCAGAACGCGGCGATGTTCGGCGGTGACCCAGCGCTGGTGCCCGCCCGCGCCCTCACGATGGGCGTAGGCACGATCCTCGATTCGCGCGCGCTTCTCATGCTCGCCTGCGGGAGCGCCAAGGCCGACGTCGTCGCGAGCGCCATCGAGGGTCCCGTGACGGCGGCCGTCAGCGCCTCCGCCATCCAGTTCCACAACGCCTGCATCGTCGTCCTCGACACGGAGGCCGCTGCTGCGCTGGCCCGGCGAGACTATTACGACTTCATCCTCGACAACGAGGCGAAGTGGGAGCCCTACCGGGATCTGCTTCGTCCCGACGATGCGATCTAGAGCCGTTCCAGCGGAGGTGCGATAGCACCGCAGCGTAAGGAACCGCGAAAAGACAATGCGCTGGAGCGCGTTCGGTGAATGGATAGGAACCGGACGCGCTCTAGATCACCGCCTTGCCGATCATCCAAAGCGACATCACCGCCATCATCACGTTCTCGGTCAGCGAGATCGCGCCGAGCGGGACGTTGGAGTCGCCGCCCACGCAGGCGCATTTGAGATCGCGCTTGTCGATGTAGACCGCTTTAATGACCGAGACGGCGCCGATGGAACCGATGAAGAGGGCGACCAACGCGACCGGCCATACGAACCATGTGGCCGTGCCAGCGCCGAGGACGGCGATCATGCCGATCCCCGCGAAGGCTTCAGCAAAGGGGTAGATGGAGGCGTAAGGTACATATCTCTGCGCCAGAAGGTCGTAGCCGAGGAAGCCATTGGCGAAGCCGTTCACATCGCGCAGCTTCTGGATGGCGAGTGCGCACATCGAGAAGGCTACGAACCACTCGGCCCAGCGCAGGGGCTCGAATCCGGGATAGAGGCTCCAGAGAAGCGCAGCCGCCATCAGCGCCGTCGTGCCGAAGATCGCGAGGATAGGCGCGTAGGTCGTCGCGCTCTTGTCCTTGACCGCAAGCCCGAGATGGCGGCGCAGATCGTCGTGGCCGCCCACACGCGCGCCGTCGATGAAGACCTGCGGCGTCGTCTTCACGTCATGCTTCGCCTTGAAGGCCTCCTGCTCGGCTCGCGAGCGCAGCGGGCGGTCCTCGACCTCATAGCCATTCGAGCGCAGGAGATGCAGCGCTCTCAGACCGAACGGGCACGTGTGCTGCGGCGTGACCATTCGGTAAAGAACGGCAGTCGACGTTGCCGAAGCCGCACCGGTCTGGCTATCTGTAAGCGTCATGGGCGAGCTCTCTTCTACACCGCGACATCGAAACTCTTATATACCCCTTGGGGGTACAATTTCAAGACGGATGGTATCCGGATGGCGGAGGGAAGAGCCATGGAGGAAGCGCACAACAAACCGGCGATACAAAAGCGGCTGGCGCGGCTCGAAGGGCAGGTGCGCGGTGTAGCGCGGATGGTGGACGAGGGCCGCTATTGCGTCGACATCCTCAACCAGACAGCAGCCATCCACTCAGCGCTCAAGGCCGTCGAGAAGCTTGTCATAGACGACCATGCCCGGACCTGCATAGAGACGGCCGTCGAGAGCGGCAACCCTGCCGATCAACGCGCCAAATTTCTCGAACTCCTTGATCTCCTCGACAAGGCGCGGGGGTAGAGGGTGGATCGGCACTCGGGAAAGCTTCGCTGCGGCCGCCGACCTCCTACGTTACCGGGTCCGTTTCAGCTGCGACGTTGGCCGATGTAGTCGAGGAAATTCCGAATCTCGACCGTCCGCTTCGCGAAATCCGTTACCTCGTCGTCGACGCCGATCTGCCATGCGAGATCGCGGCGATCCGGGTGGGCGTCGAGAGTGTCGAGCACACCGGCGTAGCGCTCGACGGCCTCCCCGTTCTCGGCCAGATCGTCGTCCACCAATTCCTTTTGCTGTGCGCGCAAGGCATCGGCGATCTCGCCCATCGTGACCTCAGGGTGGTACTGCACGCCCCAGAAGACGCCGTCGGCATGACGGATCTCGGCCGCCTCCACGGGCGTGCCCCGCGCGCTGGCGAGCACGGTCGCGCCGCCGGGCACGCGATCGACCACGGTGGAGTGCATGGCCAACGCGTCCCAGCTCCCTTCGCGGCCTCGCAGCAGCGCGTGCCCGCGGCCCGCGTCCGTCGCGACGATGCCACGCGCCAGCCCCGCCTCCATCACGCCTTCGCGAGGCTTGACCGTACCTCCGGCGCCCACGGCCGCGATCTGGAGCCCAGCGCAAGACCCGAAGGACGGCGTGCCGGACGCGTAGACCGCCGCCATGAACGCCGCCGCCGAGCGCACCTCCTTCGTCTCCTCGTACATCTGAATCGGCGAGCCGGGAAAGACGATGCCGTCGAAGCCCCGCAGCCGGTCCTGCGAAGGTGCGCCCGTTCCGTCGACGCACGACGCCTCCGCGATCGTGCAGCCGGGCGCGAGACGGTGGAGCGCATCCGCGAAGGTCTCATGCGAGGCCTGACCACTCCGTTCGCGGCGCGATGCCTGCTGGTCGGGCGTCTCGCTGGCCGCGAGGAGGAGAGAAAGGGACACGGCGAGCCAATCGATCGGAGGGCGAGACGGCGAGTTAAGTTCACCGGCCGTCCGTAGATGGTCGAGAGAGCCGGCGGGACCAGCCCCTCGCTTGTGCCCATCGTGTCGCACCTGGACTGACGTCGGCGGAGCCGGCCAGTCGTCAGGTGAGAACCGCCGCAATGCGATCGAGCGTCCGGCGCACCTCGGGCAGCATGCGGTCGTCGTCATGACTGACCAGCCACTGGTCGTGGACGAGCTCCGCTATCGAAGGCCCGATCCGGCTCAGACCCGGCTCCGCATCGCCGACGAAAGTGGGCAGCAGCACGCGGCCTGCCCCAGCCAATGCCATGTCGAGGGCCAGACGCGGATTGCTGACCTCGTGCATCGTAGCGCCGCCGTGCCGCGCTGCGATCCACCGGGCCGAGGGCGTATCGGCGGCGACGCCGATCCACGCATCCGGCGCATCGGCTACGGCGTAGGCGGCGAACGCGACCTGGCCGATTCGGCGACCCGCAAGCCCGGCCTCGGTCGGGCGCCGGTTGCGCACTCCGATGACGGCCTCGCGCCTGTTGATGCTCAAGATCGCCTCGGACGACACGAACCGCAGGCGAACATCGGCGGGCTCTCCGGCCACGTCACCGAGCCGCCGAACGAGGGCGAGCGTCGTCCATGTCCCCGCCGATACCTTCACGAGCGGTAAGGCGTCGCTTGAGGGCGCGGCGGTGATCCGGTCGATCCGGCCAGCGACGGCTTCGAGTTCGCTCAGCATCGCCTGGCCCGCCTCGGTGAGGTCGTAGCCATGCGTGCGCCGAATGAAGAGCTCCCGGCCGAGCGTGCGTTCGAGCGCCCGCATTCGCCGCCCCAGCGTCGGCGCGCTCGAGCCGATCTCCCGAGCCGCCGCGGAGAGCCCGCCCGTCCGCCCGATCGCGAGGAAGGCCGCGAGATCATCCCAGCGCATCGAAGCTTCACCGCTCACTTCGCCTGTTTCACCCATGAAACGACCCTTTCGCATCATGTCGTTCCACACACCATCGGACACGTCTAGCCTCTCCTCGGACACCTCGCTCGAATGGAGCCGCACGATGACGAAACGGGACACGCACCCCGGGATGCCGATGAACCGACTGGGCAAGGCCGGACCGACGGTCTCCGCACTGGCCCTCGGCACGATGACGTTCGGCGCCGAGACCGACGAGGCGGAGGCGCACCGTCAGCTCGACGCGTTCGTCGATCGCGGCGGCACCTATATCGACACGGCCGACGTCTATAGCGCCGGCCTCTCCGAGGAGATCGTCGGGCGGTGGACCCGGCGGCGCGGCGGGTCGGACGATCTCGTCATCGCCACCAAGGGTCGTTTCGCCCCGCCGAAGGGGAGCGCCGGTGCGTCTCGCCGCAGCCTCGTTCGCTCGGTGGAGGCGAGCCTGAAACGCCTTCAAGTCGAGGCAATCGATGTCTACTTCGTGCACGGCTGGGATCGCGATACCGACATCGCCGATACGCTTGGCGCGCTGGGCGATCTCGTGAGCCACGGCAAGATCCATGACATCGCCTGGTCGAACGTGGCCGGATGGCAGCTGCAGCGGATCGTCTCGACCGCCAGCGCACATCGCTTGCCGATGCCGATCGCCCTGCAGCCGCAATACAATCTGTTGGAACGCGGCATCGAGATCGAGGTACTGCCCTGTGCCCTCGAAACGGGGATCGGCCTGACGCCGTGGTCACCTCTGGGTGGAGGCTGGCTAACCGGCAAATACGCGGCCGACGCCCGCCCGAGCGGCACGACCCGGCTCGGAGAAGACCCCGGTCGCGGCGTCGAGGCCTATGACGTGCGCAATACCGACCGCACGCACGCGATCCTCACCGAGCTTCGCTCGGTCTCCACCCGCTACGAGCGTCCGCCGGCCCATGTCGCGCTGGCATGGCTGGCCTCGCGGCCCGGCGTCTCGTCCATCCTCCTCGGTGCCCGGACGGTGGAACAGCTCGAAGCCAACCTCGCAGCCGTAGACCTCTTCCTCGACGAGGCCGACCTCGATGCGCTCACCAAGGCGTCGTCCACGGGCCTCCCGGCGTACCCTTACGGCTTTCTCGCGGATTGGTCGGAGATGGACGTGTGGCGACGGCTTGGCACGTAAGCGTCTGATGGCGGACCGCCGAGTCGCTCGATAGACCGGCGGCGGCGGCAATCGCTCGGACCTTCGAGGCGTGGAAGGGCTGGACGACTGCGAGAACGGATCACGCCCCCCGTCGGGTTTCAAACCAACGGACGAGCCATCAACCCCGTCGCGAAGGCGATCGCGACGAGGGTCACCCATACCGCCGCACCACCCCACGCCCAGGGCCGGGCACAACCAGCTATCGCCCAGACGGTGCGGGCGAAGAGCGGCACGGCGTGCATCGTATGGGTGGCGAGGACGTGGGCGGCTCGCGGATCGCCAGCCTCTCGCGACCAACCGAAGAGGAGGAGGCCTTCGGCATCCGAGCCCCGGACTCCACGAGCGAACGGCTCGACGATGTGATGGCCGAGGCCCGACGAGAGCGTGAAGGCCGGCACGAGCGTGAGCGGCAGTGTCAGGCCCAATCCCCAGACGAGGCCGGCCTTCGCCGGTGGGTGCAGTCCGATCTCGAAATTGCGGGCGAGGCCCCAGGCCTGCTGAGCGTTCGAGATCTTCACAGGCGCCGTCACGAAGGCGGCCCGCAGCGGCCGGACTGTTCCGGGCGACCACTGGCTCGATGTGGGCGGCGCCTGGTCGATCGTCCATGGGGCCTCGCGCCTTCTCAACGCAGGCCGGCTGCCCTCGATCGCCGACAACGAGGCCATCGAAGCCCTCGTCATCCGGAAGCTCGGCAGCCCGCAGAGCTATCGGTGAGGATCGGGGAGCCGGACCGATGAGGTCTCGGGGCGGGCTTCTAGAGCTCCGCCATCGCCTCCATCAGGAGCTCCTGGCTGGCATCTTCCAAAGCCTGCGCACCCCCCGCGCCCTGCATGAATTCACGGCCGTATTCGAGGATGATCGGGACGGCTAGCGGCGAGACCCTGGAAAGCGGCATGTAGCGGATATGGCCCTTCACGCGGGCCAGCGTCTCGGCGATGCGGCTGACATCGAGTAGGCCGCGCGCCGCGTCCTGCCGGGCAGCCTCCAAGAGGATGTGGTCGGGCTGGTGGGAGCGCAGCACGTCGTAGACGAGGTCGGTCGAGACCGTGACCTGCCGGCCAGACTTCTCCTGCCCCGGATGGCGCCGCTCGATGAGGCCGGAGATGACGGCGCAGTTGCGGAAGGTGCGCTTCATCAGGCTCGATTCCTGCATCCAGGCCTCGAGATCGTCGCCCAATATGTCTTCGTCGAAGAGATCGTCGAGCGCGAAGACACCATCCTCGATCATCTGTCCGATATCCTCGCGGCACCAGATCGAGAGCGCGTAGTCGTTGCCCATGAAGCCGGCCGGACTTGCACCATAGCGGTCGAGACGGCGGGTGAGGAGCATGCCGAGCGTCTGGTGCGCCGGGCGTCCCTCGAAGGGATAGGCGACGATGTAGGAGCGCTTGTTGTGCGGGAAGGTCTCGACGAGGAGATCGTTCGCGCCCGGTATCGCGGAGCGCTTGGCCTGGATCTCCAGCCATTCGACGAGCTGGTCGGGCAGCGCCTTCCACCGCGCGGGGTCGGCGACGATGGCGCGTACTTCCGCCGAGATGAAGGTCGTCATCGGAAAGCGCGAACCCCGATAGCTCGGCACCTTGAAGACGTCGGACTTCGACTTGGTGACCAGCGCCTCCATTTCGCGCAGGCCCTCGAAGCGCAGCACCTCACCGCCGAAGACGAAGGTCTCGCCCGGCGTGAGTTGCTCGACATACCACTCCTCGATCTCACCCATCACGCGCCCGCCCCGCGCCATCCCGGACGCGGTGCGCCGTCCGGCGAGGCGGACCTTCAGCATGCCGTCGGCGACGATCGTGCCGACGTTCATCCGGTACTGGCGCGCGACGATGGGCTTCGAGATGCGCCACAGGCCGTCGTCACCTAGGCGGATCTTGGCGTACTGCTCGTAGACCCTGAGCGCATAGCCGCCCGTGGCGACGAAATCGATGACGCGGTCGAAGTCCGTTCTGGTGACGTCCTGAAACGGGGCGGCGGAGACGATCTCGCGGTAGAGGTCGTCGGCATCGAAGGGGTCGGCAACCGCGCAGCCCAGGACGTGCTGCGCCAGAACGTCGAGGCCGCCGGACCGGGGCTTCTCCGAATCCTGCGCGCCGCGCTCCAGCGCCTCGGCGGCGGCCTCGCATTCCATGATTTCGAAGCGGTTGGCGGGCACCAGGATGGCGCGGCTCGGCTCGTCCAGCCGGTGGTTGGCGCGCCCGATCCGCTGCGCGAGGCGGGACGCCCCCTTGGGCGCACCGACATGGACGACGAGATCGACATCGCCCCAGTCGATGCCGAGATCGAGCGTCGCGGTCGCCACGACGGCCCGCAGCTTGCCCTCCGCCATCGCCGCCTCGACACGCCGGCGCTGCGCCACGTCGAGCGAGCCGTGATGGAGCGCGATGGGCAACGCCTCGTCATTCGCCATCCAGAGCCCCTGGAAGGTCGATTCGGCCTGGGAGCGCGTGTTGACGAAGACGATGACGAGCTTGTGCGCCCGAATCGCATCCATTACCTCGTCGACGGCATAGCGTGCCGAATGGCCGGACCAGGGGATGCGGCTGTCGGAGGCGAGCACGGTCACGTCGGGCCGGGCGACGGGCGGCGTCGTGACGAGATCGGCGAGCGGTCCCTCCTCGCCATCCGCTGTGTAGCGCGGAGTTAGCCAAGCGCGCAGCGCATCGGGGTGGGCGACGGTGGCCGAGAGGCCGGTCATCGTCACGCCCGGGGATAGTTTGCGCAATCGGGCGAGGCCGAGGGCGAGGAGTTCGCCGCGCTTCGTCGTAACGAGGGCGTGGAGCTCGTCGATGACGACGCGGCGGAGGTTGCCGAACATCTCCTTGGCGCGCGGATTGCTGATGAGGAGGGCAAGTTGCTCCGGCGTCGTCATCAGGATGTCGGGCGGCGAGGTCGATTGGCGCTGGCGCTTCGCGGTCGGCGTATCGCCGGTGCGGGTCTCGATACGCAGCCCGAGACCCATCTCCTCGGCCGGACCGACGACGTTCCGCGCCACGTCGACGGCAAGCGCTTTCAGCGGAGAGAGGTAGAGCGTGTGGATGCCGGGCGCGGGCTCGCCGGGTTTCGCGCGCGGCCGGTCATGAAGATCGACCAGGCTCGGCAGGAAACCGGCCAGCGTCTTGCCAGCCCCCGTAGGTGCGATGAGGAGGGTCGAGCGGCCGCCCTGCGCCTTCTCCAGCAAGGCGAGCTGATGCGCGCGTGGAGCCCAGCCCCTCGCCGAGAACCAGTCCGCGATCGGGGGCGGCAGCGAGGGCGCGCTGGGCGCGACTGCAGGAGCGTCGGTAAGGGCGAGTTCGGACACGCAGGATCAAGCGCGTAGAGCCGTCGCGCGTTCCCGAACGGGCCGGACGATGGGCGACGGTCCCGGTTTATGCACAGGCCGGCAAAGCCAGACCGACGGCGAGCTCAAGACGAAGCCGAGGAAATGCGGGCCCTGAAGGGGCATCGTTCCCTTAGACTCACCGAGTCACGCATTTTTGAAAGCCGCTACGGGAGGCAAGCATTTTGGCGCATTACTGCCGCTGCGATAGCCTTCTACCGATTCGTGGCCGATCGGGATATCGGGCGCGATCACCGGGTCCTTGCGCGAGGCGGCGCACAGGCGACCCAGCAGGAGCAGATGGCGACAGACAGCCGGACAATACGAGGGGTTCACGATGAGGTCGATTCACCGCCGGGTTCAGCACACCAGACCATTGTCCGCCAACGGCCTTGCGGCCGGTTTGCGCCGCGCGGCATTGGCCCTCGCGCTTCTCCTCGGGCTCGGACATGTGCCGGGCCTCGTCGCGACGGCCGAGGCCGGCGTCGTTGCCAAGGTCGATCTCTCCGAGCAGCGTATGCGGGTCTACGTCAATGGACGCCAGGCCTATTCCTGGCCCGTTTCCACGGGTCGGAAAGGATATACGACGCCGACCGGCACCTACAGCCCGAAGCGCATGCACACCATGTGGCACAGCCGGAAATACAACATGTCGCCTATGCCCTATTCAATCTTCTTCCGAGGCGGCTATGCGGTGCACGGCACCAACCACGTCTCTAAGCTCGGCCGCACGGCCAGCCATGGCTGCGTGCGGCTGCAGACGTCGAACGCGAAGCGGCTCTTCGATCTCGTGAAGCGTCACGGCACCCGGAACGCGCGGATTTCGATCAGCTGGTAGCCTGAGATCGACCTTCAGCGGCCGAAGAGACCCCTCAACCGATCGCCGAAGCCGCGCTTCCCCGCCATCTGCGCGGCGGGTACCGTGGCCGTGGGGGCGAACTGATCGACCCCGCCGACCGGGCCCATTCGAGCGATCTCGCTGTCCATGCGTGCGCGGGGCAGTACGGCGACGTCGCCGGAGAAGGGTGCGGAGGCGGGTGCAGAGACGAGCTTGTTGACGTATTCGTCGAGGCTGCGCTCGGCCGGCAGGGCCGCGAAGCTCGACACGGACGCGGGCAGAACGCCGCCCTCGGCTTCGGCCATCAGCGTGCCCGGCATCGAGCCGCCTGGAACGGTCGCGGCCGGCTCGTCCTTGTCGAACGGGTTCCAGCCCTTGATGCGGTCCGAGCTGTTGTCGCCGAGGAGCGCCGCGAGGCGGATCTCGTCCTTCGTCGCCTTCTCGGCCACCAGCATCTGGATCTCGGGCGCGACCTCGAGGTCGGTCGGGCAGGACGCGACGGGGTTGAGCCCATCGATGCCGTAGTTGAAGACGTATTTACGCCCGCAGACGCCGACCTTGGGCGGCTTGCCGGTCACCTCGAAATGGTCGACGCCCTCTTTGAGCATCTTCCAGAACGGCATGTTCGGGTTGTCGTGGTGGCGGGCGATGTTCTCCGGCGTCATGCGGAAGGGCAGGATCTGGACCTGGAAGCCCTTCTGGCCGCCCTTGAAGGCGTCGCGCGCCAGTGCGTAGATTTCCTGCACCTGCTCGTCCGTCATCGCATAGCAGCCGCGTGAGGAGCAGGCGCCGTGGACCATGAGGGCCGAGCCGGTGCGGCCGTGCGCGCGGTCGAACTGGTTGGGATAGCCGGTGTTGAAGGCGAGGTGATAGGAGGAGTTCGGGTTCATCAGGCCCGGCGTGACCGTATAGAAGCCCTCGGGGCTCTGGCGGTCGCCTTCCCGGTGCTTCGGCCCGAGTTCGCCGGACCAGGCGCAGATCTTCCACGACTTGAAGAGTTTGTACGAGTTGGACGCCTGATGGAACTTCCAGACCTCGAGGTCCGAACTTTCCTTGTAGATGCGGACCATGATCGGGTCCTGCGCCGTCATGCCCTTGGCCTTCAGCTGGGTGACGGTGGTCATCGAGAGCGGCTTGAGGTGCTTGGCGACGTCGTTGCAGCCGGCGAGTGCGAGCGTGGAGCCCAGCAGCAGGGCTCCCAGGAGTGCCTTGCGGCTGCGGCCCTTGTCAGTCCGGCGCGTACGAAGCTCGACCATATCATCCACCCAACGCTCGTGTTCGGGATACCCGGTCCTTCGTCCATCCCCCCAGATGGCCGTGGTCCTTAAGGGCGTACCCGACAGTCCTCCAATGACGTTGACGATGTGTTAGCAACCCATGCGGCGGCCTCAAGGCGGAGGCGGCCACAGATGGGGCGGAACCGGCCTAGTTGTGGCAAAAGCGCGCCGGATGTGGCGTCTGCGCAACGATTTCGGTACTGAGCGCGAGGTTCGCCAACAGCCAACGCGCCGTTAACCCTACTGAAGAGATTCGTCGATCACGCGAATCGTGATCGCTCTCGGCAAGTCCGGCTTAGCCGTCTCGCGACCCAGCGACGTCCCAACCCAGCTACGTCCCAACTCAGCTACGTCCCATGGCGAGGAACTTCTCCCGCCGCGCATCGCGTAGCGCCACGGGGGCCATGTCGACCAAGGGCTGGAGTGCGCGTTCGATCGCCTCGCCGGCGCTGGCGATGGCGGTCGCGTGGTCGCGATGCGCCCCGCCGAGGGGCTCGGGCACGACCGCGTCGACGAGACCGATCTGTAGCTGATCCTGCGCCGTGATCTTCATGCTCGTCGCCGCGTCCTGCGCACGCGTCGCATCCTTCCACAGGATCGAGGACGCGCCCTCGGGGGAGATGACCGAATAGATGGCGTGCTCCATCATCAAGACCGTATTGGCGGTGGCGAGCGCGATCGCACCGCCCGAGCCGCCCTCGCCGATGACGAGGGAGATGAGCGGCACTTCGGCGTCCAGGCAGGCCTGGGTGCAGCGTGCGATGGCCTCGGCCTGCCCGCGCTCCTCGGCGCCGATGCCCGGATAGGCGCCTGGCGTGTCGATGAGCGTGAGGACGGGCAGCCGGAAGCGCCCGGCCATCGCGATCAGTCGCTGCGCCTTCCGGTAGCCTTCTGGCCGGGCCATGCCGAAATTGTGCTTGATCCGCGCGCCCGTGTCCGACCCCTTCTCCTGGCCGAGCACGACGACGGGCTGCCCCCGGAACCGGCCGAGCCCGCCCGGCACCGCATGGTCCTCGGCGTAGAGCCGGTCTCCCGCCAGAGGTTCGAACTCCTCGATGAGGCCGGCGATATAGTCCAAGCAGTGCGGGCGTTGGGGATGGCGGGCGACCTGCGTCTTCTGCCAGGGCGTCAGCTTGGCATAGGTGTCCTTGAGCGCCTGGTCGGCCTTCGCCTGCAGACGGGCGACCTCCTCCTCGATATCGACGCCGCCTGCGCCATCCTCCAGCGCGCGCAACTCGCGCACCTTGGCTTCGAGATCGGCGATGGGCTTTTCGAAGTCGAGATAGGTGTTCACCGGTGGCCTCTGCGCATGCGTCCGCGGCGCCGTGCGAAGAGGGCGCGTATCGGCTCACCTAGAGAGGAGGGCCGCGCCGCGCAAGCATGACCGGTCCGTGCGAGAGCCCTCACCCGCGCTTCCTCGACAGAGGATGCGCCGCCTCGACGAGCCCTTGCAGCCGCTCGTCCATCACATGCGTGTAGATCTGCGTCGTTGCGATGTCGGCGTGGCCAAGGAGCTGCTGCACGACGCGCAAGTCCGCCCCGCGCTCCAGGAGATGGCTCGCGAAAGCGTGGCGCAGCACATGCGGCGACAGGGCGGCGGGCGCGATCCCGACCCGTCCACCGAGCGCCTTCAGATCACGCGCGAAGGCCTGCCGGGTGAGATGGCCCGACGCGCTGTCGGCCGGAAAGAGCCAGTTCGAGGCTGCCTTCCGTTGCGCCAGCGCCGCCCGGTGCAGCCGCATCGCCTCCCGCGCCGGCCCACCGATCGGCACCAACCGCTCGCGCCCGCCCTTGCCCTTCACCAGCAGTGTCGGCGCGCCGTCCCGCGCCGCGTTGCGGGGCAGTGCGACCAGCTCGGAGACGCGCAGCCCCGTCGCATAAAGAAGCTCGACGAGCGCATGAAGCCGCAAGGAATTTTTCTGCCTCGCGCCGGCGGGCTGGGTCTCAGAGGTCTGGTTGGCGGCTTCGACGTCCTGCTCCCTCGATGGGAGCGGACGGCCGTCCAACGCTTCGTCGATACCCAACGCTTCCGCCCGAGCCCGCTCCAGCAGGGCATCGACCTTGTCGGCGCTCAGCGTCTTGGGCAGCGGGGGCGGGGCGGCCGGACCTGTGATGGCGCTTGTCGGATCGTCGCGGCGCAGGCCCTCTTCGGCCTGGAAACGATGGAATTGCCGCAGCGCCGACAGTCGGCGGGCCGCCGTGCGGGCGCCGAGGCCGCGCCGGGCGAGATCGGAGAGATAGGCGCGCACGTCGTCGGCCGTCGCGCGCTCCGGCGCGGTCGGCCCCAGGAATTCGCAATAGTCTCCGAGATCGCGCGAATACGCGGCCAGCGTATTGTCGGCCGCCCCGCGCTCAGCCGCCATCATCTCCAGAAAGGTCTCGATGCCGTCCATGACGAGCTGGGACCCTAGTCGAGCGTCAGCCGACTGGAGGGCACGCTGATCGTCACCTCGCGCGGCTCCGGCTCGACGAAGGTCGCGAGCGCGAAGACGGCCGCGAAGCCGAGCCCACCGATGACGAGAAGAAAGACCAGAAAACGAACGATACTCGGCACGATGGCTCCAGCGCGGTTTGGGACCGTGAGACCCCGGTTCTCGACATGACAACGCGCGAGCCCGCCGAACGCTCCGCACCCCGTCTCGGGCGGTGATAGGGCAATCGGGCGGGCGGGAAAAGGTGAGCCGTAGGACACGCTTTGCCCAAGCGGCACGATGATGACCAGGAAACGGCATTGCGGGCGTCGTTCCCCCGTTCTCGCCGCTCCCCTTTGTGCTATCACGGGCGCCATGAGACACGAACCACCCGCCTCGCTGGTAGGCGACGATATGGAGCCGGTGCCCGAACCCTCCCCGCCACCGCTTGCTGCAGGGCTGGACGGGGCCGCGATGAAGGCCCGGCTCGGTGGCCGCAGTCTCGTCCTCATCGGCATGATGGGGGCGGGCAAGAGCACGATCGGCCGACGGCTCGCCAAACGGCTGGCGCTCGAGTTCCTCGACGCCGACGCCGAGATCGAGCGCGCCGCCGGCATGACGATTCCCGAGATCTTCGAGGCACATGGCGAGGAAGAGTTCCGCCGCGGCGAGCGGGCCGTCATCGCGCGTCTCCTGACCCAGGGACCCCGCGTGCTGGCCACCGGCGGCGGCGCCTTCATGGATGCCGAGACGCGGTCCGCGATTGCGGAGGCAGGTCTTGCGATCTGGCTGAAGGCCGATCTCGAAGTCCTGATGACCCGCGTTCGAAAGCGCGCCAACCGACCGCTTCTCCGCGATGCCGATCCCGAAGCCGTGATGCGCCGTCTCCTGGATGCGCGCGAGCCCGTCTACGCCCACGCGCCCGTCATCGTCATCTCGCGGGAAGGTCCACACGAAGAGGTCGTCGCCGACGTCGTCGCCTCCCTCGGCGCCTATCTTTCGGGAGAGGCGTCTTGAGTAGTTCAACCGCGCGGCGCGAGGGACCAGCCTCCCGGCATGAGGGCGAAACTCCTCTGAGCCGCATCGTTCGCGTCGAATTGGCGGAGCGGTCCTACGAGATCGTCATCCAACAGGGCGCGCTGACCGAGATCGGCACGCGGATCGCCGGCATCGCGCCCGGCGCGCAGGTCGGGCTCGTCACCGACGATACCGTCGCGGAGACCTATCGCCAGCCGGTCGAAGCTGCGCTCCGCGGGGCCGGTCTTATACCGACTACCATCACCGTTCCACCCGGCGAGGCGACGAAGCGAATGGCGATGCTGGAGCGCGTCGTCTCCGACCTCCTAGACGCCCGTATCGAGCGCGGCGACGTCGTGCTGGCGCTCGGAGGCGGCGTGGTGGGCGATCTCGCCGGGTTCGCGGCCGCGATCCTTCGGCGTGGCGTGCGGCTGGTGCAGGCGCCGACCTCGCTTCTCGCGCAGGTCGATTCGTCCGTCGGCGGCAAGACCGGCATAAACGCCCCCCAGGGCAAGAACCTCATCGGCGCCTTCCACCAGCCCGCCCTCGTCCTCATCGATCCGGACGTGCTCGATACGCTCGACCCCCGGCAGGTGCGCGCGGGCTATGCCGAGGTCGCCAAGTACGGCCTCATCGACGACGCGGACTTCTTCGCCTGGCTGGAGGAGAACGGCGCTACCGTCGTCGCCGGCGATGCCGCGGCCCGCGCGCACGCCATCGCGGCGGCCTGCGAGGCCAAGGCGCGCGTCGTCGCGGCCGACGAGCGCGAGGGCGGCGCCCGCGCCTTGCTCAATCTCGGCCACACGTTCGGCCACGCGCTTGAGGCCGCGACGGGCTATTCGGGCCGGCTCCTCCATGGCGAGGGTGTCAGCATCGGAATGGTCCTCGCCCACCGCTTCTCGGCACGCCTCGGCCTCGCGCCCGACGCAGACGCCGCCCGGGCCGAGGCGCATCTCGCCGGTCTCGGACTGCCGACCGCGATCGCCGATATCCCCGGCCCGGCGCTGGCGGTCGACGATCTGCTGCACCATATCGGGCAGGACAAGAAGGTGGAGCGCGGTACGCTCACCTTCATTCTCACGCGCGGCATCGGCCAAGCCTTCGTCGCGCGCGACATCGGCGAGGCGGACGTTCGCGCCTTCCTGACCGACAGCCTCGCGCCCGCCCGCGCGGCCTGACCTTTTCCCTCATCACGAAAGACGTTCCAGCGATTCCATGGACATCGCCCTTCTCCTCACGGCCCTCGCCATTCTCGCCCTCCTGGCCATGTCGGGCTTCTTCTCCGGCTCAGAGACGGCGCTGACAGCGGCCTCCCGCGCGCGAATGCACCAGATCGAGCGCTCGGGCGATCCGCGCGCGGGCATCGTCGCGCGGCTGCTGCAGTCGCGCGAGCGACTCATCGGCGCGCTCCTCCTCGGCAACAATCTCGTCAACATTCTCGCCTCGGCCCTTGCCACGAGCCTCTTCCTGCGGCTCTTCGGCGATGCGGGCGTCGTCTACGCGACCCTCGTCATGACGGCGCTCGTCCTCGTCTTCGCCGAGGTGCTGCCCAAGACCTACGCGATCAACAATGCGGACAAGATGGCGCTGAGCGTCAGCCGCGCCGTCGACCTCCTCACGCGGGTGCTCGGCCCGGTCGTCCTCGGCGTCGAGGCCATCGTGCGCCGTATCCTGAAGATGCTGGGTGCCGGCATCGAGGCGGACGATCCGATGCTCAGCCCGCACGAGGAACTGCGTGGCGCCGTCGATCTCCTTCACCAGGAGGGCGGCGTGGTGAAGGACGACCGTGACCGGTTGGGCGGCCTCCTCGACCTTCGCGAGATGGAGGTGTCGGACGTCATGGTGCACCGCACCGCCATGCGGATGCTCAATGCCGACGATCCGTCCGAAACGCTCGTCGCCGACGCGCTGGCGAGCCCCTATACGCGGCTGCCGCTCTGGCGTGGAAGCCATGAGAACATCGTCGGCGTCCTTCACGCCAAGGACCTCCTGCGCGCCGTGCAGGCGGCCGGCTCGGTCGCCGATCTCGACGTGATGAGCGTGACGTCCGAGCCCTGGTTCGTGCCGGACACGACCTCGCTCGACGCGCAGCTCCAGGCCTTCCTGCGGCGCAAGTCCCACTTCGCCATCGTCGTCGACGAATACGGAGCCGTGATGGGTCTCGTCACGCTTGAAGACATTCTGGAAGAGATCGTCGGCGAGATCGCCGATGAGCACGATGTCGAGATGGAGGGCGTGCGCCCGCAGCCCGACGGCACCGTCATCGTCGACGGAGGCGTGCCGATCCGCGATCTCAACCGTCTCCTCGACTGGCACCTGCCCGACGACGAGGTGACGACGGTGGCCGGCCTCGTCATCCACGAGGCGCGCACGATCCCGGAGGCGGGCCAGGCCTTCACATTCCACGGCATGGCCTTTCGCGTCCTCCGGCGCGACCGCAACCGCATCGCTGCGCTGCGCATCACGCCGCCAGAGGGCCAGCGGCGCGCCGTCATCCGCATGGCGGTCGCGAGCGGGCGGGTCGCCGAGCCCGTGCAGCGGCGCGCGGCGGGGTGAGCCTACCTAGAGCGCGTCCGGTTCATATCCATTCACCGAACGCCCTCTAGCGCATTGTTTCTGCGCGGTTCCCTACGCTGCGGTGCTATCGCACCTCCGTTGGAACGGCTCTAGAACGCAGTCATCGCCTTGGAGACCTTGGCGAGATAGGTGCCGCGCGAGGCGGGCGTCGAGCTGTCCATGAGGTAATGCGCCATCCAGAGCGTCTTGGTTCGCGGATGGGTGGTCGCGCGCACGCCGCGCAGGAGCGTCTTGCGGCCGGGGCTGCCGACGAGCGTGGTAAGCCACCACGAGGCGCCGCAGGTCGAGATGGCGGCGATCTTGCGGATGTGCTGGAGGTTGGGGCGGATGGTCTCCCCCTCCCTGGCCGGCATCCGAAAGGCGACGCCCGGCACCATGACCCGGTCGAGCCAACCCTTGAGCATGGCGGGCAGGCCGTAGGTCCAGGTCGGGTAGACGAAGACGAGGCTCTCGGCCCAGCGCAGACGCTCGACCTCGCGCGCGACGGGCCGCTGGTTGATCGCCTCGTCCTGATAGTTGCGATGCTCGTCCTCGCCGAGCACGGGATCGAACCCTTCGGCATGGAGGTCCACAATCTGAACCTCGTGCCCGGCCCCTTCCTGCGCGGCGACGACCGCATCGCGCACGGCGGCGCAGAAGCTGTCGGGGCGGGGGTGGCAGTAGACGACGAGGGTGCGCATCAGGACCTTCAGCGCTTTCCGACGCGCGCGATCACCATGCTTTGAACCCTGTTTCGACGCGGGTGAGGAACGCGCCGCGCTCCGGCACACCGGCATTGTTCATATCGTAGAGCGCGAGATAGTCCACCGGCGCGCCGGGCTTGATGACGGCCCGCAGCATGCGCTTGGCGATCTTGCGCGGCGGATCGCCAAGGATCGCGGCCCGCCAGCGCGTGGCGCCATAGGTGGTCGCGACGCCGAGCCGGGTGATGTTGTGCAGCGCCGGGCGCACTTGCCCCTCGACCAAGCCGAAGGAGACGCCTGGCAGAAAGACCCGGTCGAGGAAGCCCTTGAGGATGGCCGGCATGCCGAAGTTCCAGACCGGGTGGACGAGCACCAGCGCCTCGGCCGACAGAAGCCGATCGACATAGGGCTCGACCCCGGCGCGGTTGGCGTTCGTGTCGTGATAGTCGCAGCGCCCCTCCCTGCTCAGCACCGGATCGAAACCCTCGGCGTAGAGATCGCAATCGTCGACCGCGTGCCCACCCGCCTCCAGTCCCGCCACGACCGTGCGGTGGAGGGCCGCGCAGAAGCTGTCCTCGACCGGGTGCGCGTAGAGGACGAGGACCCTCAAGAGGCGGCTTTCAGGCCTGGGAAGAGGTAGGTCTGGCCGGAGAAGTCGAAATCCGGCCGGTCCCAGGCGATCATCTTTCCCGGGTTGAGCAGCCCCTTGGGGTCGGCCTCACGCTTGAAGGCGAGCTGAACGGCGTCGGTCTGCTTCATGCCGCCTTCCTCCAGCGTGTAGCGGTGCGGGTTGAAGACCGGGCAGCCTTCGTCCTCGAAGGTCCGGATGATCGCGTCGAGCCGCTCCTCGGTGGTGAACCGTACCAGCGGCAATCCGAAACAGGTGATCTTGCCGTCGAAGCGCACGAATTCGAGATGCCCCATCACCTCCGGCCCGCCCTCCACGTCGCCGAAGAGCGAGGCCATGCGGGCAACCTTCTCGAGATGGTGGGGATAGGGATAGAGGACCTGGAGGTAGGTGATGGCGGGATCGACGCGGAGCGCGCGAAGCGTCGTGTGGTTCCAGCCGAGCTCATAGGCCGGCGGCAGACCGCGGGACTCCTCGTCCGTCGCCGTGTCGGTGCGGTAGAGGACGGTGCCCTTCTCCCGCGCGGTCAGCGTCAGGAAGGCATCCATGGCGTGCGGCGCGACCATGACGGCGCAGATGCTCGTCTCGCGGGTCGGAATGAACTTTGCGTGGCGCAGGAAATAGTCGTGCGGCACGGGCGCCGCGACGGGGCAGATGTTCTTCGTCAGGATGCCGTCCTGATTGCCGAGCGCGTCGCCATAGCGCGCCGCGTCGACGAAGCCCGCCGGCCCATCGAAGCCGACCAGCACATCGATCCAGTCATAGGCCGCCGTCAGCGGCATCTCGACCTTCGTGATGACGCCGTTGACGCCATAGGCGTGGATGGCCTTGTGAAGGTCTTCGCCCGATAGATCGAGCACGCGCGGGGTCGCCTCCATCGTGACGACGGAGAGGCGCAGCACATTGCCGAGATCGCGCAGGCCGCCCCAATTGATCGACCCGACGCCCCCTGAGCCGCCGGCGACGAAGCCGCCGATCGAGGCGGTCTTGTAGGTCGAGGGATGCATGCGGAGTTCCATCGAGCGGTCGCGCTTCGTCGCCTCGTCGATCCGCGAGAGAATCGCGCCCGCGCCGACCGCGACGGCCCCCGCATCCACCGCCTCGATCTCGTCGAGCCTCGAGACGTCGAGGACGACCCCGCCGGAGAGCGGCATGGCCTGCCCGTAATTGCCGGTGCCGGAGCCGCGCACGGTCACCGGGATATCGTGCGCATAGGCCGCGCCGACAACGGCGATGACCTCCGCCTCGCTTTTCGGCGAGACGACGATATCGCCCGTCACGTCTTCGAGCTGGCGCTTGAGAACGGGTGAGTACCAGTAGAAATCGCGGCTCTTCTGCTGGACGAGCTTTGGGTGTTCCTCGGTGCGGATGGGTCCGAGATCGGCCTTCAAAGCTTCGATGTCGTAGCGGGGGGCGGCGTCGGTCATGCGGTCTCCGGGGCGCGCGACAGGTCCTGCCCGAACGCGATGTCATGGTCGTCGAGATCCTGGATGCCGAACTCCAGGACTCCGTAGGGCTTCTCGTGCAGCTCGTAGTCGATATGGGCGCCGGCTGCGCGGAACTCCTCGAAGAGGGCGCGGGCGTCGTCCACCCAGACATAGGCGTTCCAAAGGCCGGACTTCAGCCGCCAGTTCGGCACCGGCACGGCGCCGTCCGGCACTTGCGCGATCATGAACCGCACGTCGTCCCGCGCGAGGATCGCGAAATCGGCGGGGTCGCCATGAACGCCGGCGCGAAAGCCGAGCCGGTCGCGCCAATAGGTAAGCGAGGCCATCATATCGGCGACGGGGAGCACCGGTGCAGACCCGAGCATTCGGGCCGTCATGGCGAGCCTCGCAAGAGGCCGTCGAGCTCGCGGTAGTCGGGCAGGTCCGTGTCGATGGCACGGCCGGCGCGCAGGACCGCGCGGTCGGATTGCGGACGGGCGAGGAGCTCGGACCAGTTCCGGGCGCGGAAGACGACGAGGTCAGCCGGTCCGCCGACCGCGATCCGGCCGTGACCCGGCAGCCCCATGATGTCGGCGGGGGTGGTGGTGAACGCGCTTGGCCAATCGCCGATCGGGTGGTCGAGATGGGCGATACGGGTCGCCTCGCGGTGGACTTCGACCATGTCGAGATCGCCATAGGCGTAGAAGGGATCGCGCGTGTTGTCGGAAGCGGCGCAGATGGACACGCCGGCCGCTTTCAACTCGTGCAGCGGCGTGACGCCCCGCCAGCGGGGAGTGCGGGCGGGGGTGGCGATGCCGGTCGAAGCGTCGAAGCCCGCGCCATCCCAGTCCTGCCGATGGCGGTCCTGCAGATACATGTTGCAAAGCGGCAGGCTGACGATGGCGACCTGCGCCTCTGCCACCTTGTCGATGATACGCGCCTGCAGTGCGTCGTCCTGAACGCCGAGCGAGCAGCAATGGCCGGCGAGGACGCGGCCCTCATAGCCATGGCGGATGGTCGCCTCGGCAACGGCAAGGAGCGTCCGGCTCGCCGGATCCTGCGTCTCGTCGACATGAAGGTCGAGGTCGAGACCATAGCGTGCGGCCGCCTCGAAGGCGCGGTCGAGCGCTTCGTCCAGCCGATCGATCGGGTAGGAGACGGGGCCGAGCACGCCGCCATGCTCGGCGGCGACGCGCGCGATGTCGTCGAGCTCGTGCGGCACGAGGGCGCGGTCGATGGAGAAGAGGGCGACGCCCTGGAGCGCGATCCGGCCCGCCCAGCGTTCGCGCAACTCGGCGAAGACGGGGAAAGAGATGCGGTGCTGCGGCGGAAGGGAATCGAGATGGGTGCGGATGGCGCTCGTGCCATGGGCGTAGGCGCAGCGCAGGGCGAACTCCATGCGGGCGCTCACGTCCTCGGCCGACCAGTTCGCCTCCCGATCCGCACCGACGGCCGTCAGCGCCCCCATGAACGTGCCGTCGGGATTGGCGCGGCGCGGCCAGATATGACCCTTGTCGAGATGGGTGTGGATGTCGACCGGGCAGGGCCAGACCATACCGCCGTCGAGATCGGTCCCCCGCCCCGGCCGCGAGGGATCGGTCGGCGTGATGGCGGCGGTCCGGCCGGCGCCCAGCGCGATGTCGACGCGCGCGAGACCGTCGGAATCGGCCTCGACAGCCAGGCCGGGAGCGAGGCAGAGAGGGCAGGGTCGCATTGCGCAGCGTGCCCGCATCCGCGAGGTCGAGCCAGGGCGTCATCGGCGCCTTACCCCTTTGGCGATACCGGTGGCGATGGAGGCGGTTTGCATCATGTCTCCCGCTTCAAGGCGCTTTCGTGCCATTTGCGCAGCATCAGGTGCGACAGCGCGGTGAAGGCGAGGAAGATGACGATGCCGGCCACCATGATGAGGATGAGGGCGGCGAACATCTTGGGGTATTGCAGGCGGTAGCCCGCTTCCAGGATGCGGGACGCGAGCCCGAGCCCCGCCCCGTTCACGCCGATGACGAACTCGGCGACGACGGCGCCGATAAGCGCCAGTCCGCCCGCAATCCGCAGGCCGCCGAGGAAATAGGGCAAGGCGGAGGGGAGCTTCAGGAGCCACATCGTCTGCCAGCGATTGGCGCCGTAGAGCTTGAAGAGGTTGAGGAGCCCGTGATCGGCGCTGTTGAGGCCCAGCGTCGTGTTGGAGAGGATCGGGAAGAACGCGACGATCCAGGCGCAGATGAGGGCGGCCGTGAAGGCGCTGTCGGCATAGATGATGATGAGGGGCGCGACCGCGATGATCGGCGTGACCTGCAGCACGACGGCGAAGGGAAAGAAGGTCGCCTCGACGATGCGGCTCTGGGAGAAAAGGATCGCGAGGCCCACCCCGCCGATGATCGCGACGAGGAGCGCCGTCAGCGTGAGGCGAAGCGTGACGAGGAGCGAGCCGAAGAGGCTGGCGCCTTCCGCGATGAGAGTCGCGAAGACCCGGGAGGGCGGCGGCAGCAGGATGGCCCGCATCGGGTCGGCATTGGAGAAGGCTTCCCAGCCGAGCACGGCCGCAACGAGGGCGATGACGGGAAGCGCGACCCTGGCGATCCGGTAGGTTCGGTCGGCCCGCGCGCGGCGCGCCTCCTCGGGGTCGGGCAGGATGTCGGTGACGGCGGGCGAGGCGTGGGCGACGCCGGCGTCGGAGATGCTGCTCATCGGCCAGTCACCCCCATGGCCGCGTTATGCCCCTCCCCCATCGCATCGTGCAGCGCGGCCGAGGTCTCGCGGCAATAGGCGTTGTAGTCGGTCGAGGTGCGGAACGTGCCGTCGCGGACATGGTCCGTCTCGACCGCGATATCGGCTGCGATCCGCCCCGGTCGCGGCGCCATCACGACGATGCGCTCCGAGAGATAGACGGATTCGAAGACCGAATGGGTCACGAAGAGCACCGTCCAGCCGGTATCCCGCCAAAGCTGGAGGAGATCGTCGTTGAGCCGGAACCGCGTGATCTCGTCGAGCGCGGCGAAGGGCTCGTCCATCAGAAGGATGTCGGGCCGGGTGACGAGAGCGCGGGCGATCGAGACCCGCATCTTCATGCCGCCCGAGAGCTCGCGCGGATAGACGTGGGCGAAGTCGGCGAGCCCGACCCGCTCCAGCGCATCCGCGATGAGGTCGCGCGTCTCCGCTTTCGGAGTGCCCTTGATCCGCAACGGCAGGCGGACATTGCCCGACACAGTCGCCCAGGGCATCAGCGTCGGCTCCTGGAAGACGAAGCCGATCTCGGGGCGGCGCGCACGGCCCTTCGCGTCCGCACCGCTCGCCGGATAGGTGATGCGCCCCGTCGTCGGGTGCGCGAGGTCGGACACGAGACGCAACACCGTCGACTTGCCGCAGCCCGACGGGCCGAGAAGGCTGACGAAGCTGCCCTTTTCGATACCGAGATCGACGCCCCGCAGCGCCTCCGTTCCATTGGCGAAGGTCTTGCCGACGCCATCGAGGCGCACCGCGGCGGGCACGCTCGCGGCGGCGGAGACGGCCGAGGCTGGAACGGGGGCGTTCATAGCGTGTGCTTGGAGAGCTATTGGCCGAGCGCCGCCTTCTCGTCGAGGCCCACGCCCTTGTTGACGAAATCGAGCGTATAGACCTTCGTGACGTCGATATCGTCCTCGATGACGCCGGCTTCGACCATGTTGGCGTAGAAGCCCTCGACGCGCTCGGCCGTCATGGCGCCGATGCCGTCCGTCAACGCCTCGCCGGAATCGACGATGCCATATTCGATCAGCTTCTCGCGGCTATAGGCGAGCTGCTCCGAAGTCATCTCGGGGTTGGCCTCCTGGATGAGCGCGTTGCCGCCCGAATTGTCGCCGTAGAGATAGTTGGTCCAGCCGATGGCGGAACCGTCGACGAAGCACTGGACGATTTCGGGCTCGGCCTCGACCCGGGGCGCCATCATCTCGACGGTCGTCGCGTAGGTGTCGAAGCCGAAATCGGCGAGGAGGAAGACGTTGGGAGTGAAGCCGCCATCGCTCGCGATCGCGAAGGGCTCAGACGTCAGATAGCCCTGCTGCACCGACATCGGATCGGCGATGAAGGCGGCAGGGTTGAAGGTGTAGGGCTGGCGCTTCGAAGCATCGAAGCCGTGCTCGGACACCATCCACTGGAAGAAGCTCTGAAAGCCGTTGTCGCCGATGATGAAGGCGGAAGCCTCCGTCAGGCTCTCGAACGTGTCGAGTCCCTGCCCCGGATGGCTCATCACCACCTGCGGCTCCTTCTGGAAATGCGCGGCCACGACGAGAGATGGGATCCCCTCGCGCACGGCCGAGAAGGACTGGAGGAGGTTGCCCCCCATATAGGCGTCGATGCGGCCCGCGATGAGCTGCGCGCGCCCGTTCACCTGCGGCCCGCCGGGCTCGATCGTCACGTCCAGCCCGCAGGCTTCGTAGGTGCCGTCGGCAAGGGCCTGATAGTAGCCGCCGTGCTCGGCCTGCGGGTACCAGTTGGTCGCGAAGGTGAAGGGCGTGAGATCCTGCGCAGCGGCGGGGCCGGCAAAAGCGAGGGACGCGAGGACGGCGGCTGACAGGCGATACGACATGGAAAGGCTCCTTCGGATGCGCCGTCGGTCCGGGCGCCAGAGATGGGGCCCGCAGCCATGCGCGAACCCGTTCGAGAACTGTCGCATTCTTTCCCGTTTGTGGGGAGACGCAAGCGCGAGGCCATCAAAAACTGCTCAAGGACGCAGCAATCGCCCGACTGCCATGCCTTCCCTAGAGGCAGAGCGATGTCAGTTGCTCAGTTTTGCGGCGATGGCTTTCCGAGCGGCCCCGATGCGAGATCCGAGAGCGGATAGGCCGACGTCTCCCCTAAAAGCTGCGCGAGGCGCCGGGCGCAGTGGTGGATGGTCGCGCGGCCCTTCTCGGCCGTCGCCTTCGTCGCGTCGCCCGCCACGCCTTCGGGATGGAGATCTTGCGCCTGCCAGCCCATGCCGACGGGTCCTATCGTACGCAACACCTCGTAGTCCCGCTCGACCTCGGCATTGCGCGGCCGGAAGTCGCGCGCTTCGTCCATCCGAACGCGTTCGGGTGTGAGCGCGAGCATGACCGACGTCTCCAAGTCGCCGCCATGGATGCCGGTGCGCAGCTCCTCGGCCGCATAGAGCCCGTCCGGCAGGCCGACCGACCACCAGCCGCAGGTCACGGCAAGCATCTTCTGGTGGATGCGCAGTTCGCGCGCCACGATCTCCATCACCTGTGGCTGCCCGCCATGGGCGTTGAGGAAGACGATGCGGCGGACGCCCGCCCGCGCGACACTGCGTCCGATTTCCGTCCAGACCCGTATCAAGGTCTCGGCCTCGAGCGTCACGGTGCCGGGATAGTCGATATGTTCGACCGACTTGCCGATCGACTGCGTCGGGAGCAGGAGGACGGGCGCATCGTCGCCCAGCGCAGCCAGTGCGGCCTCGGCCATAGCCTCGGCGATCACGGCGTCGGTCGAGACCGGCAAATGCGGCCCGTGCTGCTCGATCGCGCCGACGGGCTGAAGCACGACGGTGCGCTCCAAGTCGAGCGCCGCAAAATCCTTGGTCGTCAGGTCCTGCCAGCGGGGCATGGGCGGCCTTACATCGATCGGGGAAGGAAGAGAGCGAGGGAGGGGACGGCGATGAGGAGGATCACACGCACGACATCGACGAGGACGAAGGGTACGAGGCCACGAAACACGGTCTCGACCCGCAGATCCTTCACCACCGATTTGAGGACGAAGGCGTTCATGCCCACCGGCGGAGTGATGTAGCTGATCTCGGTCGCCATGACGACGAAGATGCCGAACCAGATGAGATCGAACCCGGCCGCCTGCGCGACGGGGTAGAAGATCGGGACCGTCAGGACGATCATCGACAAACTCTCCAGCACGCAGCCAAGAACGAGGTAGATGAGGAACATCGCGGCGATGATGGCAAGGGGATTGTCGCCGAGAAGGGCGAGCCCGCCCTGGAGGTCGCGCGTCATGCCCGAGAGATTCACATAGTTGGCGAAGGTGAGCGCGCCGAAGAGGATGAAGAACATGGTCGCCGTCATCTTGGCGGTGTCGAAGAGCGTCCGGAAGGTCTCCGACGCGCCGAGCCGCCCGCGCAGGAGGGTGAGAAGAAAGGCGCCTGCCGCTCCGCAGCCCGCGGCCTCCGTGACGGTGAAGACGCCGAGATAGATGCCGCCCATCACGAAGGCGAAGAGGATGAGCGCGCCCGTGATGCCTCGGAGCGCGAGGATACGCTCGCGCAAGGGTAGCTTCGCCTCGCGGGCTACGTCGAGCGGGCGGCGGATGAGTGAGAGACGCACGGCCAGCACGTAGCCGAGAACCCCGATGAGGCCGGGCACGACGCCGGCGAGGAAGAGCTTGCCGATGTCCTGGCTCGTCATGATGCCGTAGAAGACGAGGATGACGGAGGGCGGAATGAGGATACCGAGCGTGCCGCCGGCCGCGATGGACGCCGTCGCGAGCGCGTCCGGATAGCCGTAGCGGCGCATGGAGGGGAGCGCGATCCGCGTCATCGTCGCGGCCGTCGCAAGGGAGGAGCCACAGACCGACGAGAAGCCGCCGCAAGCGACGACGGTCGCCATGGCGAGCCCGCCCCTTCGATGCCGCAGCCAAGCATTGGCGGCGGCGAAGAGGTCCTCCGCGATGCCCGACTGCATGACGAAATTGCCCATCATCAGGAAGAGCGGCAGCACGGAGAGGGAGTAGTTGCGCGCGTTGTCGAAATAGGTCTGGGCGAGAAGCGAAAGCGCCGGCTCCCAGCCGATGATCGAGGCGACGCCGCCAAGGCCCACCAGCATCATCGCGAAGGCGATCGGCACGCCTGCCATCATGAGCGCGACGAGAAGCGCCATGCCGATCGGCCAGTCCATCGGTTCAGGCGCCTTCCGGGAAGCGTGCGGGACGGCGCAGACCGCCCTCCTCGGCCCGCATCACGATGAGCGCCGCGGTGAGGAGGGCGCCGAGAAGGCAGAGCGCGGCGACGGCATAGGCGACCGGCGCGACGGGCAGGCGTAGATAGACGCTGACCTCGCCATAGCTCGCCACGCGGCCGCCCTGGATCGCGAGCCGCCAGCCGATGAGACCGAGCGCCCCTGCTGTGATCAGCCGCGCGGTCAGCAGTTGCAGCCGCCGACCACGCGCGGAGAGGCGCGACGTGACGAGATCGACCGTCACGTGGCCATCGTCGAGACAGACGGCCGGCAGTCCCGCGAAGACGATGGCCGCGAGCAGCAGCTCGGTCATCTCCGACGCCCCGAAGAGCGGCCGGCCGAGAAGATAGCGGCCGACGACGTCGACGACCGTGACGCCCATCAGCGCGAAGAGGAGAAGCGCGCAGACTGCCGCAAGGGCGAGCCGCACCCGTGGAAGGACGGGCGCGGGCGCGGACATGGGCGAGGACGTGGGCGAGGACGTGGGCATGGGTGTGTCAGCGGCAAGCGTAGGGTCGGGGATGCCGTCCCCGACGCTCACGCCGGCATCCCCGCCCGGCCTTCTAGTTCCCGGCTGCCGCGATCGCGGCCTTCAGCGCGTCGAGCGCGGCCTGCGCATCAATGCCGGTCGAGGCGACCTCGGCCAGCTTCTCGGCGATCACCGGCTCCAGCGCGGCCTCGAAGGCGGCGATCTGTTCGGGGGTCGCATCGGTCAACGTCACCTTGCCTGCCATGCCCTCGCGGCCGGCGGCGTCGGCGGCGTCCCAGGCCTGACCGGCGAGCCGGGCGAGCGCTTCGCCCGAGACTCCGTCGATCGCCGCCTTGTCGGCATCGGAGAGCCCATCCCAGCGCGCCTTGTTCATGACGACGAAGAAGGACGTGTTGTAGAGTCCGCCCGGCACGACGAGGCCCTGGTCGAGGATCTCGTCGAGCTTGAAGAAGCCAACCGACTCGAAGGGAAAGAGGATGCCATCGGCCACGCCGCCCGACAGAAGCTCATAGGCCTTCGAGGACGGCGCCTGGACCGGCGCGGCGCCCAGGGCACCGGCGACCGCGCTCGCGATACCGCCGCCGACCCGCATCTTCGCGCCGTCGATGGGCGCGTCGCTCGAGAGGTCGCGCCCCTTGGTGAAGATCTGTCCCGGCCCGTGCGCGAAGACGCCAAGCACCTTCACGTCGTCCTGCTCGCCGACATCGGCCAGCATGTCCTCGTAGACGTTCCAGTAGCCGACCGAGATCGCCTCCGCGCTGTCGCCGAGGAAGGGCATCTCGGCGAGCGCGACGGTCTTGAACCGGCCGGGGTTGTAGCCGTGGACGCCATAGGTGATGTCGGCGACGCCGTTGACGGCGAACTCGTAATGGGCCGGCGGCGGGCCGAGCGGTGCGTCGAGGATATCGACCGTGACGCGTCCCTCCGTCGCCTCTTCGATCGCGGCGGCGTAGGGCACCATCACGTCGCTGACGAGGGGATGGCTCGGCGGGAGCCAGTTGGCCATGCGCAGCGTCTCCTCGGCGGAGGCGACGCCGGTGGCGGAGACGAGAAGCGCGGCGAGGCCGGCGGCTTTCAGCGGGGTAGTCCAGGTACGAAAGGTCATGTCGGCTCTCCTCTGGCGAGGGGACGATCTTCGTGCCGATCACCCTCGATAGCGCGTCGTTTCCAAGGGACGACCACATCCGGAACACGGGTCTCGCCGCGTTGACAGGCCGATCCTTTAAGTGTGAAGCTACAGGAACGCAGGGCGTTGTCCAGCACCGTTCTGCGCCGCTTGAGAGGTCCCTCGCCCGTGCAGGCCAGCGTCCAAGCCAACGTCGATGCCAGTGTCCGAGCGGAGGCCGAAGGCGTTCGAGGGATGGGCGCCGACATGCGCCTTCTCGTCGACGACGTCTTCGAGGAAACGCCGCTCGTGCGCGGTCTCGTGCTGGCCGCGATCGATGGCGGCCCGTTGCCCGAGGCTGAGCCCGGCGCGCACCTCCGTGTGCGCCTGCCGGGCGATTATGACGACCGGCACTATTCGCTCGTCGATCTGCCCGGCCGCGCGGACGGGCACCACTACGTGCTCGGCGTCCGGCTTGATGCGCACTCCAAAGGCGGGTCGCGCTTCATGCACAACCTCACCCGGGGCGACAAGATCTGGGTTGATGGGCCGCGACAGAGCTTTCCGCTCGCTCCGGACGAGGCGCCGGCGCTCCTCATCGCCGGCGGCATCGGCATCACGCCGCTTCTGTCCATGGCGGCCCGGATGGCACGCCAGGGACGCGACTTCGCGCTCCACTATGCCGGGCGGCGGCGTGGTGCGCTGGCCTTCCTCGAACCCCTGCGGTCGATCTGCGGTGCACGTCTTCGCGAGCACTATGACGATGAGCCCGAGACCCGCCTCGACATCGCCGCCGCGCTCGATGCGGCCGATCCGGCCGGCCATCTCTACGTCTGCGGGCCGGCCGGCATGATCGAGGCCGCGCGGACGCTCGCCGATGCACGGGGATGGGCGCCGACGCATATCCATTTCGAGCTTTTTGCAGCGCCAGAGACGGAAACCGTCGACACGCCTTTCGAAGTCACCCTCGCCCGCAGCGGCCACACGCTGACCGTGCCGGCCGACAGGAGCCTCCTGGCCGTCCTGCGCGAGGCGGGCGTCGCTTGCGAGTCGGATTGCGAGCGCGGCGGCTGCGGCATGTGCCGCGTTACCGTCCTCGAGGGCGAGCCCGATCACCGCGACGTCATCCTGAGCCGCCGCGAGCGCGCGGCCGGTACCGCCATGCAGGCCTGCGTCTCCCGCGCGAGGACACCCTGCCTCGTGCTCGACTTGTGAGGAGGGATCCGATGGCAGATCGCAGCCCAATGGCGCGAGCGGATATCAGCCCTGCGGCGCGAGCAACTAGAGACTATTCCGATCCCCGCGCCATTGCCGGCCTCGTGCGCGATGCGGAAGTCCACCGCGATATCTACACGAGCCAAGCCGTCTACGAGGCCGAGAACCGGCATCTCTTCCGGAACGTCTGGATGTATCTCGGCCATGCGAGCCAGTGCCCGAACCCGGGCGACTATGTCACCGATACGATCGCCGGTCAGCCGCTTCTGATGGTGCGGGGCGAGGACGGGGCGGTCCGCGTCTTCTACAATCGCTGCCCCCACAAGGGGACGCGGCTGACGGCGGAGACCTGTGGCCATGCGGGCAAGCATTTCCGCTGCCCCTACCACGCCTGGACCTTCCGCACGGACGGGGCGCTCCACTCCATTCCCCTGCGCAAGGGCTACGAGGACACGGGCTTCGAGGGCAGCCATGCCGAGCGCGGCCTCACGCCCGTGGCGGCGATGCGGGACTATCGCGAGTTCGTCTTCGTGCGGTTGGCCGACGATGGCGTCGGCTTCGAAGCGTTCTTCGGCGAATCCCTGTCCTCGATCGACAACATGATCGACCGCTCGCCCGAAGGCCGCCTCGTGCTGGAAGGCGCTCCGTCGCGCTACATGCACAAATGCAATTGGAAGATGCTGGTCGAGAACCAGACCGATACCTGCCACCCCATGGTGGCACACGAATCGTCCGCCGGCACGGCCGTGAAGGTGTGGGAGCGGGAGGGATCGAAGGACCGTAAGACCCCGATGGCGGTGCAGGTCTACGCGCCCTTCATGGCTCCTTACGAGTTCTTCGAGCGCATGGGCATGCGCATCTGGCCGAACGGGCACGGGCACACGGGCGTGACCACCTCCATCCACGCCGACTATTCGGAAGTCGAGGGCTACGAGGAGGCCATGCGCGCGGCTTATGGCGAGGATCGGGCCATGCTCATCCTTTCCACCAACCGGCACAACACGGTCTATTTCCCCAACATCATGGTCAAGGGCCCGGTCCAGACGCTGCGCGTCTTCAAACCGCTGGCGGCGGACCGAACCTTGGTCGAATCCTTCACCTTCCGCCTCGTCGGCGCGCCTGACATCCTCTTCGAGCGCACGCTCATGTACAACCGGCTCATCAACGCGCCGACCTCCATCGTCGGGCACGACGATCTGGAGATGTACGAACGCGCGCAGGAGGGCCTCCACGCCGACGGCTACGAGTGGGTCAACGTCCAGCGGCTCTACGAGCCCGGCGAGGAGAACGACGCCGTCGCCGTCGACAACGGTACGACCGAACGCCAGATGCGCAACCAGTTCCGCGCGTGGAAGACCTATATGCTCGCCTCGATGACGCCGTCCCCCGAAATGCTGGACGCGGCCGAGTGAACCGGACGCAGCCACAGGAACTGATCGATTTCGTCGTCCGCGAGGCGCGCCTTCTCGACGAACTCGACTACGAGGCCTGGCTCGACCTCTTCGCTGAGGACGGGCACTACTGGATGCCAGCCGAATGGCGCCAGACCGACCCGCGCCTCCAGGCCTCGCTGATGTACGAGGACAAGCTCCTCCTCACCGTCCGCGTCGAGCGCCTGACGGGCGAGCGCACGTTCAGCCAGAAGCCGAAGAGCCGCGCGCAGCACTTGCTCCAGACGCCGCAGGTGGACGAACTCGACGATGAGGCCGGCCTCTATCGCACCTACACGCCCTTTCACTACGCCGAGGTCCGTATGGACGAGCAGACCTTCTACGCCGGCTGGGCACGGCACGAACTGTGCCGCGTCGACGGCGCGTTGAAGATCCGGCTGAAGCGCGTCGATCTCGTCAACTTCGACGCGCCCTTCGGCAACATCCAGCTCTTCATGTGACCCCGATGACGTCCTCGCCCCACCCCTCGCGCGACGATGCGCCCGCCAATGTCTACGAGACCTTGGTCGCGACCGCGCGGCGCGTGCCGGAACTGCCCGTCCTCCACGTCCTTGGAGAGACGGCTGCGGCCTACGGCATCGACGCCGGCGAGATCGGCTATGCGGCCGCGCTCGCGAAGGTCGACGCTCTGCGCGTGGCCTACGAGGCCGCCGGCTGGGGCACCGGGCACCGCGTCGGGCTCCTGCTCGAGAACCGGCCGGATTTCCTCTTCCACTTCTTCGCCCTTAACGGCCTCGGCGCATCCATCGTGCCGATCAATCCGGACCTGAGGGCGAAGGAACTCGAATATCTCGTCCGCCATTCGGAGATGGCGCTCGCCATCGCGGTTCCGGCGCGGCACCCCGATTTGCGAGCGGCGGCCGAGGCGGTCGGATCCGCCATGCCGACGATCGGGCCCGAGGACGCGATACCCGCCCCCGCCATACCCGCCGAGGCGGCCGATACGGGGCGCGAAGCCGAGGCCGCCATTCTCTACACGTCCGGCACCACGGGAGCGCCCAAGGGCTGCGTCCTTACCAATACCTATTTCCTGCAGATCGGCCTCTGGTATCGCACCATGGGCGGCCACTGCACGCTTCGGAACGGCGAAGAGCGGATGCTGACGCCGCTGCCGCTCTTTCACATGAACGCGCTGGCCTGCTCGGTCATGGCCATGCTGACGACGGGCGGCTGCCTCACCGTTCTCGACCGCTTTCACCCGCGCACCTGGTGGGAAAGCGTGCGGGCCGCGCGAGCGACCTGCATCCACTATCTCGGCGTCATGCCGCCCATGCTGATGAGCGCGCCTCCCAGCGAGGCCGATAGAGACCACGCCGTTCGCTTCGGCTTCGGCGCCGGCGTGCCGCCGCAACTCCATGCGCCCTTCGAGGACCGCTTCGGCTTTCCCTTGTGCGAGACCTGGGCGATGACGGAGACAGGCGCCGGCGGCCTCGTGATGGGTCAGTTCGAGCCGCGCTTCGTCGGCACTGCCTGTTTCGGCAAGCCCGAGGCCGGCGCCGTCGAAGCCCGCGTAGTGCGCGACGACGGCAGCGACGCCGACGCCGGCGAGCCGGGCGAGCTCTTCGTGCGCCGCTTCGGCCCCGACCCGCGCTACGGCTTCTTTCGCGAATACCTCAAGGACCCGGCCGCAACCGAAGAAGCCTGGGCCGGCGGCTGGTTCCACACCGGCGATATCGTAACCCGCGACGCCGCCGGCTACCTCCGCTTCATTGATCGGAAGAAGAACGTCATCCGCCGCTCGGGCGAGAACATCGCCTCGGCCGAGGTCGAGGCGGCGTTGCGCCAGCACGAAGACGTCGCCGATGTCGCCGTCACGCCCGTGCCGGACGATGTGCGCGGCGACGAGGTCTTCGTCTGCATCCTGCCCAAAACCATGCCGGCGGACGCTGACCGGAAAGCGCGCGCGATCGCGGCCTGGGCGCTGGAGCGCATGGCCTATTACAAGGCGCCGGGCTACATCGCCTTCGTCGAGACCCTGCCCGTCACCTCGACCAACAAGGTCCAGCGCGGCGCCCTCAAGACGCTCGCCGCCGATCTCCTCGAAAGCGGCCGGGCGATCGATCTGCGTACGATGAAGAAGCGGACCGCGTGACGCGGCTGCGGCCGCGGCCTTCGAGGCGAGCGCCTTATGAGGGCGTCGCCGTCGCCTGTCCGGTCACCATTCCCTACGAGCGTTTCTCGACCAAGACCGCCCATTGGTGGATCGCCCGTGCCCTGCGTAGCCTCTGCGACGAAGCCGGCATCGCCCCGCCCGACCTCGACGGGCTCTGCGCGTCGAGCTTCACGCTCGCGCCCGATACGGCGGTCGGCCTGACGCAACATCTCGGGCTCGGCCTGCGCTGGCTCGACCATATCCCGACAGGGGGAGCGAGCGGCGTGATGGCGCTCCGACGGGCGGCACGAGCGGTTGAGGCCGGCGACGCACGCCTCGTCGCTTGCGTGGCCGGCGACACCAATGCGCCCGACACGTTCCGCCGGACGTTGGAGGGCTTCTCCCGCTTCGCGCAGGATGCCAGCTACCCCTATGGCGCGGGCGGACCCAATACGAGCTTCGCCTTCCTCACCGACTATTATATGCGCGCCTATGGCGTCGAGCGCATCGATTTCGGCCGGATCGCCGTCTCCCAACGCGCCAATGCGCTCGCCTTCCCGCACGCCCTCATGAAGACGCCGCTGACGATGGAAGACTATCTCGATGCGCGACCGATCTCCGATCCGATCCACCTCTACGACTGCGTCATGCCCTGCGCCGGAGCCGAGGCCTTTCTCGTTACCGATATCGAGACCGCCGAAGAGCTTGGCCTCGCCTATGCCCGCCCCCTCTCGACCATAGAGCGACACAACGCCTATCCGGACGATGCCGTGCAATATCGCGGCGGCTGGGCGCTCGACGCCGACGAGTTCTACGCGATGGCCGGACTTGGCCCGCACGACATCGACGTCGTGGAGACCTATGACGACTATCCGGTCATCGTGTTGATGCAGCTTGAAGACCTCGGCTTCTGCGCCAAGGGCGAAGCCGCCGCTTTCGTCCGCGCCCACGACCTCACCTGCGCCGGCACCTTTCCCCATAACACGAGCGGCGGGCAGCTCTCCGTCGGGCAGGCCGGCGCGGCGGGTGGCTATCTCGGCCTCGTAGAAGGTCTGCGACAGATCACGGCCCAAGCGCTCGGCACACAGGTCGAGGGTGCCCGCACCGCGCTCGTCTCTGGCTTCGGCATCATCAACTACGATCGGGGCGTGTGCACCGCCGCCGCAATCTTGCAGGGTGGCCCGGCATGACGACGCCTCTTGGCCCGCCACCGAAGAAAGACCCGCAACGGCGCACGCGGACCCCGCTCGTGCCCCCCTCCCCGCGCAGCCGCGCGGCGCACGCGCTCGCCGGGGTCGCCGCACGCGGCGCGTTCCGGCTCCAGACCTGCTCGGATTGCGGCACCGTTCAATATCCGCCCCGCGACGCCTGCCGGGCATGCCTATCCACCGACCTTCCCTGGCGCCCCGTCTCCCCGCTCGGCACCATCGTCGCCCGCAGCACGGTGCGCAGCTCGATCGATCCCTATTTTCGCGAGCGCACGCCCTGGGAGGTCTGTACCGTCCGCCTCGACGCCGGCCCGTCCATCATCGCCCATCGGCACGGCGATGCGGGGCAGGATGGCGATGCCGTACGCCTCGCGGTCAAGCTCGACAAAGCCGGCAATGCCGCCATGATCGCCCTGCCGCGCGAGGACACGCCCGATATGAGCGACGACAGACAGTTGCGCGAATTCACCGCCGATCCGAAGCATCGCCGTTGCCTCGTCACCGATGGCCGCACGCCGTTCGGCCAAGCCATCGCCCACGCGCTACTGAAAGCCGGCGCGGCGAGCGTCCACGTCGGTATCGCCCGCCCCTGGCTTCCCTTCGACGGCCAGGACGCGTTGGCGCAAACGGAAGGCATCGAAATCGTCCCACTCGATGTCACAGACACGCGCTCGGTCGAGGCGCTGGCCGGTACGTATGGTGGGAAGACCGACATCCTCGTCAACACAGCCGACCACGTACGCCCCACCGCCCTCATCGACCGCGATGGTATCGCCGCCGCACAGGACGCCTTTGCCACCAATACACTCGGCCTCATGCGGCTGGCGCAGACCTTTGGCCGCGCCATGCGAAGCCGGGGCGCCGATGGCGACGACAGCGCCGCCGCCTTCGTGACGGTCCATCCCATCGAGGCGCTCATCCCGTCATCCGCCTTCGCGGTTTACGACGCGAGCCACGCCGCCGCGCTCTCGCTCGCGCAAGCCCTGCGGACCGAGATGCGGACTGGTGGCGTACGGGTCGTGACGGTTCTCACCGGCCCGGTGGACGACGACTGGCGCCAACCCCTACCGCCGCCGAAGGTGACGCCGAACGCGCTCGACGCGTGCGATCGTTTCCGGGTTGCAGAACGGTCTGGAGGAGGTCATCGTCGGCGATCTCGCTAGGGCGCTACACGCACGCTGGAGCGAAGACCCGGCCGCGTTTGCCAAGGAGGTGGGGGCATGAGTGGCGCGCTGCTCGCAGATTTCGCCGCCGGCATCGCGTCCGGTACCATCACCGTCGTCGATCTCACCCATACGCTGAGACCGGATTTCCCCGTCATCGTGCTACCGCCCGAGTTCGGCCAGTGCCGCCCGTTTCGCCGCGAGGAGGTCGCGCGCTACGACGAGCGAGGCCCCGCATGGTACTGGAACGACATCTCGATGTCAGAACACGCCGGCACGCATTTCGATGCGCCGGCACACTGGATCTCCGGTCGCGACCTCCCGGCCAACACCGTCGATGCCATCGCGCCCGCCGACCTCATCGGCCCCGCATGCGTGATCGATATCTCCGAGCGCGCCGCAAAGAACCCGGACGCGCTGATGACGCGCGCCGACATCGATGCCTGGGAGGTCGTTCACGGGGCAATACCGTCCCGTGCCTGGGTGCTGCTACGCACCGGCTGGTCCGCCAAGGTCGGCACGGACGCCTATCTCGGCATGCGGAACGATGGGGCGCACTCGCCCGGCCCTGATGGAGATGCGATCCGCTTTCTCGTCGAGCAACGCAATATTCTCGGCTTCGGGACGGAAACGGTGGGTACCGATGCCGGCCAGGCCGCCTATCTTGAGCCGCCATACCCGGCGCACGATAGGCTGCACGGCGCGGGTAGGTTTGGTCTGCAATGCCTCGCCGGCCTCGACTGTCTGCCCGCGGCCGGCGCCATACTCATCGCAGCACCGCTCAAGATCGAGGCGGGATCGGGCAGCCCGTCCCGCGTTCTCGCGCTCACCTCTTCAACGCCGTCGGCAAGTAGGAACGTATCATGACAAGTTCCCCGACCACGCTGGTCACCGGAGGCAGTTCGGGGATCGGCGCCGCGCTCTGCGAAAGTCTGCTGGCCGACGGCCACCACGTCATCAATCTGTCGCGGCGTCCGCATCCGACGAGACACCCCCGATTGACGAATATTGCAGTCGATCTCCTCGACCGCATCGCGACAGCCGAAGCCGCCGCCGAGGTCGCCGCGAAGTTCGCCGTCACCCGTATCGTCCACAATGCGGGTCTCGTCTGGCCGAACTTGTTGGAGAGCGTCACTGAGGATGATGTCGCCGGCCTTATGCAACTCCATGTCACCGCACCGATGGTTCTGACCCAAGCCGTTCTGCCAGCGATGGAGGCCGAAGGATTCGGTCGGATCGTTTTCGTGACGTCTCGCGCCGCGCTCGGTGTACCGACACGCACAGCCTATTCGGCGAGCAAGTCCGCAGTCCATGGGATGTTGCGCACTTGGGCCTTGGAACTCGGCCCCAAGGGCATCACGGCCAATGCCGTCGCGCCGGGTCCGATCCGCACCGATAACTTCTGGGGCATTATCGACAAAGGCTCCGACCGGGAGGCCCGTCTTGCCGACGCCCTCCCCGTCCGCCGGCTAGGCGAGGTCGACGATGTCGTGCGCCCGGTCAGGTTCTTCCTCGACGGAGGGTCGGGCTTCACCACAGGCCAGGTGCTTTATGTCTGCGGCGGCGCAAGCGTTGGTACGGTCTCGCTATGACCGGACGTTTCCAGGTAGCGTGCGCCGTTCTTTATGTTCGAATGCAGTTACGCCCGGCGTGGTTTCATCCATGCCGGGCGTTGTGTGTGTTGTATTGCGAGGGTGTTCTGTTGCTTGTGGGCCTGGCGGCGACCTACTCTCCCGCGTCTTGAGACGGAGTACCATCGGCGCTGGGGGTTTTCACGGCCGAGTTCGGGATGGGATCGGGTGGGGGTCCCCCGCCATAGCCACCAGGCTGACGAGCAACAGTTAGATGAAGCATTATTGCCTTGCGCCGGCGGGCTGGGATGTGCTTCGCGCGGGTTTGTTGGCAGTTGGTCTGATGATGTTTCGTCATTTGCCGTCGCTTGCCTATCGGGCTGGCGGCTACTGGCATGCGTGCGTCGGCACGTCATTCCAGCCCGCCGGCGCGAGGCAAGACGATCATCACCGGCCTTGGCCGGTGATGTGATGGGCATTGGCAAATGAGGGTGATCAAGTCGATCGAGCTATTAGTATCGGTAAGCTTCACGCATTGCTGCGCGTCCACACCCGACCTATCGACGTGGTGGTCTTCCACGGCTCTCATGCGAGACCTCGTTTCGAGGTAGGCTTCCCGCTTAGATGCTTTCAGCGGTTATCCCTTCCGAACTTAGCTACCCTGCTATGCGGCTGGCGCCACAACAGGTCCACCAGAGGTTCGTCCATCCCGGTCCTCTCGTACTAGGGACAGATCCTCTCAAGTCTCGAACACCTACGGCAGATAGGGACCGAACTGTCTCACGACGTTCTAAACCCAGCTCACGTACCACTTTAATTGGCGAACAGCCAAACCCTTGGGACCTGCTCCAGCCCCAGGATGTGATGAGCCGACATCGAGGTGCCAAACACTGCCGTCGATATGGACTCTTGGGCAGTATCAGCCTGTTATCCCCGGCGTACCTTTTATCCGTTGAGCGATGGCCCATCCACGAGGGACCACCGGATCACTATGACCGACTTTCGTCTCTGCTTGGCCTGTCGGCCTCACAGTCAGGCGAGCTTATGCCATTGCACTCAACGAGCGATTTCCGACCGCTCTGAGCTCACCATCGCGCGCCTCCGTTACGATTTGGGAGGCGACCGCCCCAGTCAAACTGCCTGCCATACACTGTCTCGGACCCGGATAACGGGCCGCGGTTAGACATCCATGTGATCAAGGGCGGTATCTCAAGGGTGACTCCACATGAGCTGACGCCCACGCTTCAAAGTCTTCCGCCTATCCTGCACATGATGACACGAATGCCAGTGTAAAGCTGCAGTAAAGGTGCACGGGGTCTTTCCGTCTAACCGCAGGAACCCCGCATCTTCACGGGGAATTCAATTTCGCTGAGTCGATGTTGGAGACAGCGGGGAAGTCGTTACGCCATTCGTGCAGGTCGGAACTTACCCGACAAGGAATTTCGCTACCTTAGGACCGTTATAGTTACGGCCGCCGTTTACCGGGGCTTCAATTCAGAGCTCTCACCCCTCCTTTTAACCTTCCGGCACCGGGCAGGCGTCAGACCCTATACGTCGTCTTTCGACTTCGCAGAGCCCTGTGTTTTTAGTAAACAGTCGCCACCCCCTGGTCTGTGCCACCCCGACCTGGTTGCCCAAGCCGAGGTCTCCCTTCTCGCGAACTTACGGGAGTATTTTGCCGAGTTCCTTCAACATCGTTCTCTCAAGCGCCTTGGTATTCTCTACCAGTCCACCTGTGTCGGTTTAGGGTACGGTCTCATGTGGAGGCTATTTCCAGGGACAGCTTGGCAGCCAGACCAATCCGATAAGGCCTGACTACATCCGCCATCCGTCACCATCCACTGGCTCAGGAATATTCACCTGATTCCCATCGTCTACGTCTCTCGACCTCGACTTAGGGGCCGGCTAACCCTGCGCAGATTAGCTTTACGCAGGAACCCTTGGACTTTCGGCGAGAGTGTCTCTCACACTCTTTGTCGCTACTCATGTCAGCATTCGCACTTCCGATACCTCCAGGCGCCCTCACAGGTCGCCCTTCACAGGCCTACGGAACGCTCCGCTACCGCTTCCCTTGCGGAAAGCACGCAATTTCGGTGCATGGCTTGAGCCCCGGTACATCTTCGGCGCAGGAACACTTGACCAGTGAGCTGTTACGCTTTCTTTAAAGGATGGCTGCTTCTAAGCCAACCTCCTGGTTGTCTATGTATTCCCACATCCTTTCCCACTTAGCCATGACTTGGGGACCTTAATTGGCGTTCAGGGTTGTTTCCCTCTCCACTACGGACGTTAGCACCCGCAGTGTGTCTGCCGACTAGTACTCCTCGGTATTCGGAGTTTGGTTAGGATCAGTAAGGCGGTAAGCCCCCATCACCCATCCAGTGCTCTACCCCCGAGGGTATTCGGTCGACGCTCTACCTAAATAGATTTCGCGGAGAACCAGCTATTTCCAAGTTTGATTGGCCTTTCACCCCTATCCACAGGTCATCCCGTCCTTTTTCAACAGGAGTGGGTTCGGTCCTTCAGTGCATGTTACTGCACCTTCAACCTGCCCATGGATAGATCACTTGGTTTCGGGTCTCATCCTGCATACTAAAGCGCCCATTTCAGACTCGCTTTCGCTGCGCCTACACCTACCGGCTTAAGCTTGCATGCAAGACGAAGTCACTGACCCATTATACAAAAGGTACGCGATCACCCTTCCGGGCTCTCGCTGTTTGTAGGCATCCGGTTTCAGGAACTGTTTCACTCCCCTTGTCGGGGTGCTTTTCACCTTTCCCTCACGGTACTTGTACGCTATCGGTCGCTGAGGAGTACTTAGGCTTGGAGGGTGGTCCCCCCACGTTCAGACAGGATTTCACGTGTCCCGCCCTACTCGAGGACTATGTGCTTCTTACCCGTACGGGGCTATCACCCGCTAAGGCCCGACTTTCCAGACGGTTCCGGTTTACTACACATAGCCACTGGCCTGGCCCCCGTTCGCTCGCCACTACTA
>CAWJFE010000005.1:2067500-2332521 GCA_963842125.1 uncultured Alphaproteobacteria bacterium
CACAACACCCAGAAAAAAACCAGGCGCGCGGCAAACTCCTTGTACGAGAAACGTAAAACAGCAAGCAAATCATTCCGCGAAACACCCTAAAGCGCCCCGCGCAGACACCGCCGTCTACGCTCCCCATTCCTCGTATGAACTTGTCAATGAGCGCGACACACCAACAGACGAAGCGAAGACGACTATTTGATCCTCAGTTCCCTGAGGACCCTACAGTGTCGAACCGCGAAGTTGGAGCATCGAACGAGAGCGAAGCGGTGAACCGCGGCGCCCCGTCGATGAGCGGGTTATAGGACCCCTCGCCTTTCCCTGTCAACACGAAATATGAAGCTCGGATGACGACGGTTGAGGAGACACAAAAGGCGAGTGAAGACAGTGCGTTCGGCCGAAAAACCGGATGCAGCACAATACGAGACGCCCCAATTTTTTCGACAAAATGGGGCGCCGGAGATCGTCGATTGGGAAGGGGTCAGTTCTTCGCTTTGTCGACCATGGCCTTTTCGTGGATCCACGGCATCATCTCGCGCAGCTTGGCACCGACCTCCTCGATCTGATGGGCGTCGTTAATGGCACGGGTCGCTTTGAAGCTCGTTTGAGCGACCTTGTTCTCCAGCATCCAGTCGCGGGTGAACTTGCCCGACTGGATGTCGGTCAGCACGCGCTTCATCTCGGCCTTGGTCTCCGCCGTAATGATGCGCGGCCCCGTGACGTACTCACCGTACTCGGCCGTGTTGGAGATCGAGTAGTTCATGTTGGCGATGCCGCCCTCGTAGATGAGGTCGACAATAAGCTTCACCTCGTGGAGGCACTCGAAGTAGGCCATCTCGGGAGCGTAGCCAGCCTCGACGAGAACCTCGAAGCCGGCGCGGATGAGCTCGACTAGACCACCGCAAAGAACGACCTGCTCACCGAAGAGGTCCGTTTCACACTCTTCCTTGAAGGTCGTCTCGATGACGCCCGCGCGGCCACCGCCGATGGCTGAGGCATAGGAGAGGCCGAGATCGTGCGCGTTGCCGGATGCGTCCTGGTCGATGGCGATGAGGGTGGGAACACCGCCGCCGCGCTGATATTCGGAGCGAACCGTGTGGCCCGGCCCCTTGGGCGCGACCATGAGGACGTCGAGGTCCTTTCTCGGGTCGATGAGATTGAAGTGGACGTTGAGGCCGTGCGCGAAGAGAAGTGCGGCGCCCTCCTTCATGTTGGCATGGAGGTGGTCGTTATAGATGTCGGCCTGGAGCTCGTCCGGGGTCAGCATCATGACGACGTCGGCCCATTTGGCGGCCTCGGGCACCGACATGACCTGAAAGCCCTGTGCCTCGGCCTTGGGCGCGGAGCCGGAGCCTTCACGAAGGGCGATGCGCACATCGCCGACGCCCGAATCCTTCATGTTCAGCGCATGGGCGTGGCCCTGACTGCCGAAGCCGACGACGGCGACGTTCTTGCCCTTGATGAGATTGATGTCGGCATCGCGATCGTAATAGACCCGCATGAGGGAGCCCTTCCTTGGTTTGTCTCGTCTGTCGGGATGAAGAGGAGGCTGGAAAACGGTGGTCCGTCTTTACGGGCGCGGGCTTGGCTACTCAAGCCCCGAGTCAAGCCCCGACGATGCGCGCCTCAATCGTCCGCGACGCGAAGGGCGCCTGCAAGCGCCGCGCCGATGAGGCAAAGGGGTATGAGAACCCCGAGAGCGAGGCCGAGCCCGACCGCTTCCGCGATGAAGCCGATAACGGGGGGTCCGAGCAGAAAGCCCGCATAGCCGAGCGTGACGGCGGCTGCCATGCTCGGCCCCGGCGGATGCCCAGGCACACGCCCCGCCGCGCGAAAGACGGCGGGGAAGACGCCGGCCACGCCAAGTCCCACGAAGGCAAAGCCGAGCATGAAGGCCGGCATCCAACCCGTCATCGCGAGCGCGACGCCGAGGGCGGCCACGATCAAGCCGCCGCGCACGGCAAGGACGGAGCCGAACCGGTCGGTGACGACATCGCCGAGAAGCCGCGCCAGCAGCATGGCGGTCGAGAAGGCGCCAAAGGCGATGGCGGCCGTGACGGCGCCGAGCGCGAGGCTCGATTGCACGTAGACCGTGATCCAGTCGTTCATCGCGCCTTCCGCGATCGCACCGCAAAAGCAGATCAGACCGAGCGCGAGGAGGGGTCCGCGTGGGAACGCGAAGGCGGGCGCGTCGGCTTCCGCGCTCTCCGGGTCGGCGACGGTGTGCCGCGCGGCGAAGAGGAGCCCGATCGCCATCGGCGCGCCGACGAGAAAGAGGTGGAGGCCCGGATCGATCCCCCGAGCTGCGAGGATGCCGGCAGGGATCGTCCCGCCCGCGAGGCCTAGGCTGAACATCGCGTGGCAGAACGACATCAGCCGGAGCCCCGTCCGGCGCTCGACAGCGTCGGCCTGGGCATTCATCGCGACGTCCATCATGCCGTTGCAGGCTCCGACGACGAGGAGCGCGGCACCGAGCCAGATCGCACTCTGTGCCGCACCCGGCAACCAGTAGAGAAGGCAGTAAGCGAGCCCGACGACGATCGAGACCCTCGCGCTGCCGATCCTGGCAACGAGCGCGCCGCCGATCGGCATCGCCGTGATGCCTCCGATCGCCATGAAGAGTAGCGCCAGCCCGAGCGCCCCCTCCCCTATGCCGAGCTCGGCCTTGACCGAGGGAATGCGCACCACCCAGTTGGCGAAGACGAACCCGTTGGCAAAGAAGACGAAGGCGACCGCGCGGGTCGGCGCGCTGCGCAGCAAGCCGGCGAAATGGCGGAGAAGGGCGGACATCGAAGGCCTTGGCGAAACCGAGGCGAACGGGCGCCAGGGAGATGGCAGTCTGCAGCGCCCTACGCTTTTCGCAGCTGGGAAGGAAGACGGTTTGTCGAGGGAGATGTGACCACTTCCTGTCGTGATCCTTTAAAATGCCGGTAGGCCCCGCCATCCATCGGTGTGCCTACTCACCGTTTTACCGCGTCTCTTTACCCATGCCGACAACTGCACGCCCAGATTCCGCCCTGCGTTCGAGGATCGGGCGTCAGGGACCAGAATGAAGGGTCGGAGCGGCATGTCGATAGTGTTGAACAGCGTCGGTCGGGTCTCGGGGCACACCCGCGGCCTGCTCCTCGCGCAGCAGGCGCATCGGGCGCAGGCCACGCAGGCGCAGGCGCGGCTCGCCAGCGGTCTCAAGGTCGAGACCGCCCTCGACGGCCCGAGCGCTTTCTTCACCGCGCGGGGCCTCGACAGTCGTGCCAGTGCGCTCGAACGTTTGATGGACGGCATCGGCGAGGCCCGTCAGACGCTCCAAACCGCCGACACGGCCGCAAACGCCATCAGCCGCCTCGTGGATGAGCTCGAAACGCTCGTCGGTGTAGCCGAGGCGGCGGCAGGGTCGGTCGATCCGACCTCCGCGACCCTTCTGGACGCCACGGGCCTGACCGCCTCGAGCGACGTTCGCTCCCTGGGACTCGGCGCCGCGGCCGACCACTACACGTTCGTCTCGGCGGACGGCCAGCCGGCATCCCTCCACCGGTTCGCACGCGATGGATGGACCGTCGGCGATCTCATGAACACGATCAATGGGTCCGCCAACGGCGTGACGGCGAGCCTCGACGGCGACGGACGGCTACAGCTGACGGCGGATGCCGGCGGCAGGGTCGACGTCCAGTCCGGACAGACGAGCCTCCAGACCGGATGGCAGGGGCGCATCTACAACTCGGTCGGCGACCTCCCGAACCTTCCCGCCGCCGAAGCTTTCGCTGCCGCCAACCCGACTTTCGCGACCTTTACCGCCACGACGCTCGACTACCCGCAAGGTGCCGTCAGCGCCAACGGCAACCTCGCCAATTTCCTCGGCGCCGATGCGGCGTCCTTGAGCGATCCGGCGACGGGGTCCGCGGCGATGCAAAACATGGTCTTCGTCATCGAAGGCTATCTCGACGTGCCGGCCGGCGGAACGCAAAGCTTCGCCGTGCGCTCTGACGACGGCTTCAAGCTGGAGATCGATGGTGCGACCGCGATCGAGTTCCTCAACCCGCGCGGCCCGAGCACGACCACGACGGGCGGCGCGGGCGTCACTCTAGGCGAAGGCCTGCACCACGTCCGTCTCAGATACTGGGAGCGTGGTGGCGGCGAAGCGCTCGAAGTCACGTCGAGCCTCTCCGGCGGCGGTTTTCTTGGCGGCAACCTTCTCCAGTCGGCGGACGATCCGGTCTACGGCCCTGCGGCGTCGTCGGCCCTCGACGCCGCCCGCTACGGAGAGATCCTCAGCCAGATCGATGCACTGGCCGCGGATGCACGCTTCCTCGGCACGAATACAGCGCTCGGCGACACGCTCGATACCCTTCTCGATGAACGCGGCGTCGAGCTCGGCATGCGATTCGGCGCCATCGACACCGCCGGTCTCGGACTGCGCGGCGCGGACACCACGGACCTCGCCGGCCTTCGCGAAACTCTCGCCGCGGCGCGCACGGAGTTGGAGGTCCATGATATCCACCGGGCCGCGAGCGCCGATATCCTGACCAGCCGGGAAGCCTTCAACGCCCGTACCATCAAGATCCTTCAGGACGGACGGGACATCCTCACGCTGGCAGACCCGAACGAGGAGGGCGCCCGGGCGCTCGCCGCCCAGACCCGCGTCGATCTCGCCGCAACCGTCATCGCCGGCCTCCAGGGAACGCGCGACCCTATCTTCGATCTCTTCGGATAGAGGTCTTCTTATCATAGCGGACGGCATCCCACCTTGACGCGTGTCACGAACGCTTTCTTCACCACGTCCGCACCGGGTATGGGGCCATTAACGATGGAGGCGAGGCCGACGAGGTACATCTAGGCTCCCATTCCTGATGCCTGGCTCCCATGTCCTCCATCGCACTCACCCTCGGAACCCGCGCCTCGCTGGAGAGCCTGCGTCTGACGACGGCGGCCGCCAACGAGACGACGATGCGCCTCAGCACCGGGCTCCGGGTCAACTCCGCACTCGACGATGCGACGAACTTCTTCACCTCGCGCGGCCTCAACGCTCGGGCGGCGGAACTCAATCAGCTGAGCGACGGCTTCACCAACGCCATCAAGACGCTCGAAGCCGATGCGAACGCGACGAAGCAGACCCTCAAGTTGCTCGAACAGCTAGAGGTCGTGGCCGACGAAGCCCGCAAGAACGCTCCGCCGCCCGACAAGATCAGCAAGGCCATACTCTCGCACAGCTTCACAGCTGCGACCGACTCGATCCAGACCGTGCCGAGCCTGGCGGGCGAGAAGCCCTACCTGACCATCTGGGCACCGGGCGAAACGCCGGTGACGCACAAATTCTCGACCGATGGCGGGACCGTCCAAGACCTCATCAATACCATCAACGGCGCGGCGAACGGCGTGACGGCGAGCTTCAACGCCACGACGGGCAAGATCGATCTCGACGGCGCGGGCAAGCTGGCCATGACGCTGGGCGGAACGGAAGGCTCGAGTGGCCTCAACGTCAAGGTCTACCAGAGCGGCGGCGGCATCGGGAACCTCGCGCAGGCCGAAGCCGTCGTAACGGGCGGCACCTATCTTGGCGAGTTCCAGACCACGTCGATCGACTATCCCACGGGCGGCGGCGCGAACTCGCAGAACGGGCGGATGCGCTCTTTCGTCGGACCGGACGGCAGCGACTTCGTCGACTCGTTGGGCGATCCGAACCCGAACGGTCCGGTCGTCAACCGTATGGTCTTCGTGATCGAAGGCACCATCACCATTCCCGCCGGCGGCGCGCAGGGCTTCGACGTCTATTCCGACGACGGCTTCGAAGTGCGCGTGGGCGGCACGCAGGTTGCGCTCCACGATGCGAACACGGCTCCGACGCTGCGCAACTATGCCATCTCGGCCCCGCCCGGCCCTCAGAGCTTCCGCATGATCTATTGGGAGAATGGCGGCCAGGAAGCGGTTTTCCTCAGCCTCAAGGATCAGGGTGGCAACGACATTCCCATCGCCGGCGATCTCATCCCGACCATCGCCGGCGAGGCACCCTCGACGGAATATTACGACCGCGCGCTCGGCCTTCAAAGCCAGCTGAACGACCTTGTGTCCGATTCGTCCTATCTCGGACGTACGGTCGGCGAAGGCGATCAGGTCAACGTCGCGCTCAACGAGCGCGGCACCCGGCTCGAATTGACTACGAAACCTGTAACCTCAATCGGCCTCGGCCTCGAAAAGCTCACCCAGATCGACTGGCTCTCCGATTTCGACAAGGTCGACGCGGCCATCACGGAGGCAAGGCGGGCGCTCGAATCCCACTCCGCGGCGACCGCGAACGACTTGGCCGTCCTCCAGATCCGCAAGGATTTCAACGACAGCCTCATCTCCACCCTACAGGGCGGTGCTGACAAGCTCGTGCTGGCGGACACCAATGCGGAGGGGGCCCGGCTCCTCGCCTCGCAGACGCGGATGCAGTTCTCGAGCGAGGCGCTGCTGATGGCCACGCGCTCCGACCAGGGTGTGCTCGGGCTCTTCCGGTAGGTCTGGTACCAGACGTCAGTCTTGCGACACCGCCTCGATCTCGTCGGCCATGATGCCCTCCGGCCCGCGCGCCATGGCGGCGGCGCCGGTTCGGGAAACCTCCGACAGGCCCACACCGGTCATCAGATCGATGAAGCGGTCGACCTCGCGTGTGCGACCCCGGATCTCGAAGATGAAATGGTCGAGCGAGGCGTCGATGGTCTCGGCATCGAAGGCCTGCGCGAGGCGCAGCGCCTCCAGCCGGCTCTCGCCGCGCCCGACGACCTTGATGAGCGCGAGTTCCAGCTCGACCGCCTCGCCGATCTCGGAGAGATCGACCACCTTGTGTACCGGCACCAGCCGCTCGACCTGCGCCGTGATCTGGTCGATCACGTCGGGCGTGCCCTGGGTGACGATCGTGATGCGGCTGAGGTGCTTCTCGTGCTCGGTCTCCGACACGGTGAGCGAGTCGATATTGTACCCCCGCCCCGCGAAGAGGCCGATGACGCGCGCCAGCACGCCTGGCTCATTGTCGACGAGGATGGAGAGCGTATGCCGCTCGACAGGCGGATGGTCGGTGCGGATGGTGTAGGCGGAGCCGGGTTGGGCGTTCATCGAAGGGGGTGGTCCTGTTGGAGGCGCAATCGTGCGTGGGGCCGGGAAGGGGGCGACGAGGAGGCGTAGTGGCGCCGGCAGGACCAGCGCCTTCACGGCTTACACCAGCATCTTGCCTTCCGCATCGATCGCCCGATCGATCTCCTCCGCGCTTGTCTCGGCGGCGAGGATCATCTCGTTATGAGCCTTGCCGGACGGGATCATCGGGAAGCAGTTCTCCTCCTTGGCCACGCAGCAGTCGAAGAGGACTGGGCCATCATAAGCGAGCATCTCGCCGATAGCGTCGTCGAGCGCGTCGGGATCGGTGCAGCGGATGCCCTTGCCGCCATAGGCCTCGGCGAGCTTCACGAAGTCGGGAAGCGCCTCCGAATAGCTCTCCGAATAGCGGCTGCCATGCAGGAGCTGCTGCCATTGGCGCACCATGCCCATGTATTCGTTGTTGAGGATGAAGACCTTGACCGGCAGGCGGTACTGCACGGCCGTCGACATCTCCTGCATGTTCATCAGGATCGACGCCTCGCCCGCGATGTCGATGACGAGGCTGTCCGGATGCGCGCGCTGGACGCCGATGGCGGCCGGCAGGCCGTAGCCCATGGTCCCGAGGCCGCCCGACGTCATCCAACGGTTGGGCTCCTCGAAGCCGTAATACTGGGCAGCCCACATCTGGTGCTGGCCGACCTCCGTCGTAATATAGGTGTCGCGACCCTTCGTGAGCTCGTAGAGCCGGCTGACGGCATATTGCGGCCGGATGACCGATCCCGTTTGGGTGAAGCCGAGCGAATCCTTCGCCTGCCAGCCCTTGATCGTGCGCCACCAGTCCTTGAGCGCCTCCGTATCGGGCTTGCGCCGGCCCCAGGCCTTGAGGACGTCTTCCAGCACCGATCCGCAATCGCCGAGGACGGGGAGATCGACCCGCACCGTCTTGTTGAAGCTCGACGGGTCGATATCGACGTGGATCTTGGCCGAATCGGGCGAGAAGGCATCGACCCGGCCGGTGATCCGGTCGTCGAAGCGCGCGCCGATATTGATCATCAGGTCGCAGCCGTGCATGGCCATATTGGCTTCGTAGGTGCCGTGCATGCCGAGCATGCCGAGCCAGTTGTCGCCGGACGCCGGATAGGCGCCCAGACCCATCAGCGTCGAGGTGACGGGGAAGCCGGTCTTGGCGACGAGTTCGCGGAGGCGTTGCGAGGCTTCGGGACCGGCGTTGATGACGCCGCCGCCCGTGTAGAAGACCGGGCGCTTGGCCTTGGCCATCATCTCGACCATCTGCTCGACGGCGCTCGCCTTCGCCTTCACCTGCGGGCGATAGGTGCGATGCTCGCTATGCTCGGGGCCGGAATAGACGCCGGTCGCGAACTGAACGTCCTTGGGGATGTCGACAACGACCGGCCCAGGCCGCCCCGACCGCGCGACGTAGAAGGCCTCGTGGAGGATGCGCGGCAGGTCGGCGACGTCCTTGACCAGATAGTTGTGCTTGGTGCAGTGGCGCGTGATGCCGACCGTATCGCATTCCTGGAAGGCATCCGTCCCGATGAGATGGGTGGGCACCTGCCCGGTGATGCAGACGAGCGGGATGGAATCGAGGAGCGCGTCCGTCAGCCCCGTCACCGCGTTGGTGGCGCCAGGGCCCGAGGTGACGAGGACGACGCCGACCTTACCCGACGAGCGCGCATAGCCCTCGGCCGAGTGGACCGCGCCCTGCTCGTGCCGCACCAGGATGTGCTTGAGGTCGTTGCGCCCGAACATCGCGTCGTAGATCGGCAGGACCGCGCCGCCCGGATAGCCGAAGATATCGGTGACGCCCTGGTCGGCGAGCGCCTGCACGACGATGTCGGCGCCGGTCATCGTGCGGTCGTCGGCTGTCTTCGTCGTCTGGTCCATCGTTCCGTCCACCGTTCGGGCCATCTCGGCCGTGGGTTTCGCTCGCTGCCATCAAGGCAATAAAAAAGGCCCTCTAGGGGCCTGTCGCACGCACCGATCGTCGCGGGGAAGAGTTACCTCTCCGCGATCGGGGCGTGCCATCGAATTACTACGAGCATGTTGGTCATGAAACGAGGATGCCGCCGGGAAAGAAGGCGGTCAAGCTCTTTCTGTCGATCACGACCATTCGAGCATCTGGCGCGTCACGCGCAGAGCACGCGCGCAACGATCGCATCCACCGGTTCCTCATCGGGCGCGGCACGGGGCCAGCCGGCAAACTGGTTGCGGAACCAGGTCTCCTGCCGTTTGGCAAAGCGGCGCGTGTCCCGCGCGGTCAGCTCCAAGGCGCGATCAAGCGGCATTGCACCTCGCGCCGCAGCGGCGAAGGCGGCGACGCCGAGGGCCTTGAGGGCGGGCCTGTCGGCCGCGAGACCTCGCGCGACAAGCGCGGCGGCCTCCTCGACCGCCCCCTCCCCCACCATGACGCGCAATCGCGCCTTGATGCGCGCATGGAGCCAGGCGCGGTCAGGCGCGAGAACGAGGCGGCGCGCGTCCGGGCCGATGAGTGGCGACGAGCGCTGACCCTGCCAGTCGAGCAGCGAGCGCCCCGTCGCGTCGAGGACTTCGAGCGCGCGGGCGAGGCGCTGCGGGTCGCTCGGCCTCAGGCGGGTCGCCATGGCGGGATCGCGCGTCGTCAGGATCGCGTGAAGCGCTTCCGGCCCCTCCGCGATCGCCCGTGCGCGCCAATGCTCGCGGACCGTATCCGGGACCGGCGGCATGTCGGACAGTCCTCGCGTCAATGCCGAAACGTAGAGACCCGTACCGCCGACGACGATCTTCGCGCCGGGCTGCGCCAGCTCGGCCCGCATGTCGCCCAGCCAATCGGCCACGCTATACGTCCTCGCCGGATCGACATGCCCATAAAGGCGATGCGGCGCGGCGGCTTCGTCCACGGCGTCCGGTCGGGCGGTAAGGACGCGCAGGCCATCATAGACCTGCATCGCGTCTGCATTGACGATCGTCGCGTCCAGACGCTCGGCCAAGCGGAGGGTAAGGGCCGACTTGCCGCTCGCGGTGGGTCCCGCGATAAGGACGATCTCGCCCCCTCCTCCGTCCCTATCAAAGCTGGAAGTCTCCATGTCGGCCAACAGCCACGCCCTCGTCCTCGTCGCCGTTCCGGGCGCCCTCACGACCGCCGACCTGACAGCGGCGGCGCCGGATGACAAGGCGGACTGGGTGTGGTTGTCCGAAGGCGAGGCCGCCGAGCGGCGTCTCGTACCGACCGACGACACGCTGGCGAACGCGAAGGCCGCTATCGCACACCGCCCTGTGGACGTCGCCCTCGTCCCCCTCCTCCACCGCGAGAAGCGCCTTCTCATCGCCGACATGGACTCGACCATGATCGCGCAGGAATGCATCGACGAGCTGGCCGATTTCGCCGGGCTGAAGGCCGAGGTCTCCGCCATCACCGAGCGCGCGATGCGCGGAGAGCTCGATTTCGAATCGGCCCTCAAAGAGCGTGTCGCGATGCTGGCCGACCTCCCATTGACCGTCATCGCCGACACCTATGAGCGACACATCACCTTCACGCCCGGCGGCCGCACGCTCCTCGCGACGATGAAGGCGAAGGGCGCCTACACCGCGCTCGTCTCCGGCGGTTTCACCGTCTTTACCGAGAAGGTCGCCGCCGCTCTCGGCTTCGACGAGCACCGCGCCAACGTGCTGGAGGCGGAGGGCGAGCGGCTGAGCGGCACGGTCGCGGACCCGATCCTCGGGCGGGACGCCAAGCTGGCGCGCCTGCGAGAGATCTGCACCGAACGGGACATCGCGATGGCCGAGGCGCTCGCAGTGGGTGACGGCGCGAACGATCTTGCGATGATCGGCGCGGCCGGCCTCGGGGTCGCCTTCCGCGCCAAGCCCGCGACGGCCGCAGCCGCCGATGCCGGCATCGATCACGGCGACCTCACCGCGCTGCTCTTCCTCCAGGGCTATCGCCGCGAAGCCTTCGTCGACGCCGGCTAGAACGGCGCGCCGCCAGCCAGCCAATCGTCGAAGAGCAGGCGCGCGATCGTGCCTTTGGGCGGCGTGTGCATTCCATCCGGATGCGTGCGATCGGTCATGGCAAGGAGTTCGCCGCGCGTCACCCAGCGCACATCCTCCAACTCGTCCTCGTCGGGCACGATCTCGTCCGACAGGGCCTCGCCATAGCAGCCGATCATCAGCGAATGCGGCATCGGCCAAGGCTGGGAGGCATGGTAGCGCACACGGCCGACCGCGATGCCCGCCTCCTCCATGACCTCGCGGCGCACCGCCATCTCGGCTGTCTCGCCGGGCTCCAGGAAGCCAGCGAGGCAGGAATAGTTGCCGGGCGGAAAGCGCGGCTGACGACCGACCAGGACGCGCGGACCCTCCGCCGTCTCGCGCACCACCATCATGATGACCACCGGGTCGGTGCGCGGAAAGACCTGCAGACCACAGCCTGGGCAATCGCGCCGCCAGCCGGCCGCCGCCTCCCTCCCTTCCGTGCCGCAGCGCCCGCAGAAGCGGTGCGAGACGTGCCAGGCGAGAAGGCTGCCCGCCTGCGCCAGCGCGCCCAGCGTCTCGCCATCGACGAGGTCGGGCGTCACGATGCCGAGCGTGCGCAGCGGCGTGCCGAGGGGCTGATCGTCGGCGTCGAGCCGTTCCGGCATCCGCAGCGCCACCATCGCGGTGTCGCCGCGCCGGCCGAGAAGGACGGGTCCCGCTACGGCGGCTGTGCGATCCACGTCGGTCAGCCGCCGGACGGGCGCGCCCTCCTCGGCGGACGCGACGTTCGCGCCCTCGAAGACGAGGACCTGCGTCGCGGGGTCCGCCAGCGCCTCGGCCAGCGCCGTGTCGGTCCGCATGGCTTCGTTGCGCGTGAGGGTGTTGCCCGCGAAGCCGGTGCGGGCGGAGGGTTCGTCGGCGATCACGGGAGCGCTCCTCATCGAGCTTGGTCAGTTGGGCGATGGACGATTGGGCTCGCTTGATCGGCCGCCACGCGGGCGGCGTCAACGGGCGCGCCGTGCCCGCTTCCCCTTCCGCCCGACATCGCCTATATCTCCTTCCAGGAAGGTCGGTGGCGGACGTGGCCCTCGCCAATCGGGTCAGATCCGGAAGGAAGCAGCCCCAACGGGTCCGTCACGGGTCGTCATCCGATCTTCCGCCTCTCCCCTGACGCAAAGCCCGGAGCGGTCGTGGTCACCGACAGCAGTACCGCATCGCAAGGCTATCGCGTTCTCGCCCGGAAATATCGCCCGTCATCCTTCGCCGATCTCGTCGGGCAGGAGGCGATGGTCCGCACGCTGCGGAACGCGTTCGCGACGGGGCGGATCGCGCAGGGCTACATGCTCACTGGCGTGCGCGGGGTCGGCAAGACGACGACGGCGCGCATCATCGCCCGCGCGCTCAACTACGAGACCGACACGATCGACGAGCCGACGCTCGACATGCCGGTCCTCGGCCGGCACTGCCAGGCCATCATGGAATCACGTCATCCGGACGTGCTCGAAATGGACGCCGCCTCCAATCGCGGCATCGACAATGTGCGCGAGATCATCGGCAACGCGCAGTACCGCCCGATCGAGGCGCGCATCAAGGTCTTCATTATCGATGAGGTCCATATGCTCACAAAGGAGGCCTTCAACAGCCTCCTCAAAACGCTCGAAGAGCCACCCGAGCACGTCAAGTTCATATTCGCGACGACCGAGATCCGGAAGGTCCCCGTCACCATCCTCTCGCGCTGCCAGCGCTTCGATCTGCGGCGCATCGGCGGCGAGGAGGTCGTCTCCTATCTGGGCGACGTCTGCGCGAAGGAGGACGTCGAGGCCGAGACGGCGGCGCTCGCCCTCATCGCGCGGGCCGGCGAGGGCTCGATGCGCGATTCGCTCTCGCTGCTCGATCAGGCCATCGCCTATTCGGAAGGCGGCGTCGCGGAAGAGGCCGTGCGCGACATGCTCGGCCTGGCCGACCGGGGCCGCACGATCGCGCTCTTCGATCTGGTCGCCAAGGGCGATATCGCCGGCGCGTTGCGAGAGATGCGCGCGCAACACGATCTCGGCGCAGACCCCGGCGTCGTCATCGCCGACCTGCTCGACATCGCCCATCTCGTCACCCGGCTGAAGACGGTACCGGGCGCGCGCGACGACCTCTCGCTGACGCAGGACGAGCGCGAGCGTGGCGGTGCGCTCGCGGACGCGATCAATATCGGCATGCTCACGCGCGCCTGGCAGATGCTCTTGAAAGGTCTCGACGAGGTCCGCGCCGCACCCAACCCCCTCGACGCCGCCGACATGCTCCTCGTGCGCCTCGCCCATGCCTCCACGCTGCCGACGCCCGAGGATGCGTTGAAAGTCCTTCAGGGCGAAACGCTGCCCGATCTCGCCGGCGCCGCGAACTCATCTGACGAGCACGCGCCGCCCATGCACGCGCCCACCGATGCCACACCGCAGGGATCGGCGCCGCGCGACGAAAGCGCCCCCCTCCTCGACCTCCGCCCGCTTTACGACCACGCCAACGCCGCCAAGAACATCCGCCTCGCGCAGACGCTCTGGTCGGATGGGCGACTGGCGGAGGCGGATGGACACCACCTCAAGATCGCCGGCCTCTCAGACGACCTCGCCCGTGACCTCCAGGCCCGCATGAAGGATTGGACAGGCGAGGTCTGGACCATCGAGCCGGTGGAGAGCGCCGACGCGCCCACGCTGAAGGAGCGCGACGAGGCGCGGCGGCTGGCCGAGATCGAGGCGGTGAAGTCCGACCCCAACGTCGCCGCCGTCCTCAGCGCCTTTCCGGGCGCGGAAGTCGAGGCGGTTCTCGACGGCGATGACGAAGACGCGGCCTGACGGGCTCGCTTCGGCGCGGATCACGGCTTAAGTGGTCGGAAGACACGCGATTGAGGAGGCGGTTGCCATGGACATCATGAACCTGATGAAGAAGGCCCAGGAGATGCAGGCCAAGGTCGGCGAGATGCAGACCGAGTTGGAGAGCATCACCGTGGAAGGCTCGTCGGGCGCCGGCCTCGTCACCGTCGAGGCGACCGCCAAGGGTGCCATCAAGAGCCTCAAGATCGATCCGAGCCTCGCCAAAGCCGACGAGGTCGAGATCCTGGAAGACCTCGTCATGGCCGCCTTCAACGACGCGCGCACCAAGGCCGAGGCCGTGGCGCAGGAGAAGATGCAAGGCATTACCGGCGGGTTGTCGCTGCCGCCTGGGTTCAAGATGCCGTTCTGATTGGATCGACGGCGCCAAACGGTAGCGACGACAGGTCGAGCCCGAGATTTCCCCTGTCCTGTCAGCCCGAATGCCGAAGGCATGCCGGGACCTATGCCGCATAGACACAACATGCGCCGTTCGCACGACTACTCCGTCTATAGTCTCGCCAGCAAACCGGGGGCCGCACCTTATACTGATGTCACCAACGATCCGACGCGACGCGTGTCCAAGTATCAGCAAGGTACGGGAAATGGCCATGCACTGCGCTATCGGGTTGGGCGGCGCGTCTGGTTCGAGCACCTCGCCGACATCGATGCGGCCATCCTGCGGGAGAAACGCATCAAGCGCCGGCGGCGGGATTGGAAGTTCGCGCTGTTCGAGACGGACAACCCGACGCGGCGGGATCTGACGCAGGGTTGGAGTGAAGCGTCGGACGCATAGGTTCCGGCTCGCCTTCGGCGTCCGGGATGACATTTTGGGATTCACCTACAGCATGTCAGGCGCCGCCGGCGGAACGGGAAACGTTCTTGCCCCGGAACCTACATGTCACTAAACGCGCACAACGACCCGCAAGACGATCGGAGCGTCCCGTGACTGAACCGAATCAAACCGACATCCTCGACCGGTCCGGCGGAGCCTCCGAGGATGGCGGGCCCGATCAGGCGATGGACCACGCGCGGGCCTATCGCGCGATGGGTCTGGAGGGGCAGGTCGTTCTGGTGACCGGCTCGACATCGGGTATCGGCCGGGCTTGCGCCATCGCGTTTGGCGAAGCAGGCGCGAAGGTGGTCGTCAACGGGCGCGACAAGCCCTCGTCGCGCGAGGAGGCCGAGGAGGTCGCGCATGCGATCGAGAGCGCTGGCGGCACGGCGATGTTGGGGATGGCGGACGTCTCGTCGGAAGACGAGGTCGAGGCGATGTTCGCGTCGGCCGTCGATCATTTCGGCACGGTCCATGCGCTCATTGCCAATTCGGGCGTCCAGTCCGGCGCGCCCTTCGCCGAGATGACGCTCGACCAGTGGAACCGCGTGATCGGCGTCAACCTGACCGGCCAGTTCCTGTGCGCCCGCGCCGCCGTGCGCGAGTTTCAGCGCCGGGGCATGGAGCCCAAGGTCAGCCGGGCGCTCGGCAAGATCGTCTGCATGTCTTCGGTCCACCAGGTCATTCCTTGGGCCTTCGAGGTGAACTACGCCGCGTCCAAGGGCGGTGTGATGCTGATGATGCAATCCATCTCGCAGGAGCTCGCGTGCGAGAAGATCCGCGTCAACGCCATCGCGCCCGGCGCCATCCGCACGCCGATCAACGAGAAGGCCTGGTCGACGCCGGAAGCGCTCGACGCGCTCAAGAAACTGATGCCCTACGGCCGGATCGGCGAGCCCGACGACATCGCCGCCGCCGCGCTCTACCTCGCGTCCGATCTCTCCGATTACGTCAACGGCGAGACGCTGTTCGTCGACGGCGGAATGCAGCTCTACCCCGAGTTCCGGGGTGGCGGCTGAGCAACGCCGCTGGCGGAACACGTCCCGGCGCCTCCGCTCCTAACGCTTCGACAATATGAGCGTCTGCATCCTGAGGGACAGCGCATCGTACCTCTCGAGGGCCCGCCCGGCCCGTGCCGGACAGTCAAGGACACCGACATGCTGCAAGACCTCAGTGGCGCCTCCGCCGCAGCAGACACGACGATGAAGGCTTTGGAAGGCAAGCGCACCTCGAAGCCGATCGAGGATTACGGCTTCATTTCCAACATGTTTTCCTGCGCGCTCGTCTGCAAGGACGGCTCGATCGACTGGCTTTGCCTGCCGCGCTTCGATTCGTCCGCCTGCTTCGCTGCGCTCTTGGGGACCGAGGAGAACGGCCGCTGGAAGGTCGCGCCCGACGAGGAGGTGCTGGAGACCACGCGCCGCTATCGCACCGGCACGATGGTGCTCGAGACGACCTTCACGACCGCCAACGGCAAGGTCACCGTCATCGATTTCATGCCGCTCTCCAAGGACGAGCGTCATGTCGAGCTGGTGCGCATGGTCGTCGGGGTCGAGGGCTCGGTGCGGATGCGCTCGGACCTCGTCATTCGCTTCGACTACGGCCGCACCATTCCGTGGGTGCGGCGCCGCGCCTACGGCATCTCGGCGGTCGCGGGGCCGGACGCGCTCGATCTGAGGGCGCCGATCGCGCTCCACGGCGAGAACATGCACACCGTCGGCGAGTTCGTCGTCGAGGCCGGCAAGACCGTGCCCTTCACGCTCGCCTACCACCCCTCTCACCGCCACCCGAGCTTCGGGCGCGACTGCCACACGGCCCTGCGCGAGACGGAGGCCTATTGGCGCGAATGGTCGCAGTCCTGCGAATTCCACGGCGAGGGCCATCACGGCGATTGGGACAAGCCCGTGCGCCGCTCCCTCCTGACGCTGAAGGCGCTGACCTTCCAGCCGACGGGTGGCATCGTCGCTGCGCCGACGACCAGCCTTCCGGAAACCCTGGGCGGTCACCGCAACTGGGACTATCGCTATTGCTGGATCCGCGATGCGACGCTGACGCTCTACGCACTCCTCAACGCCGGCTACAAGGACGAGGCCCGGCAATGGCGCGAATGGCTGTTGCGTGCGGCGGCCGGCAAGCCCGACCAGCTTCAGATCATGTACGGCATCGCCGGCGAGCGCCGACTGACGGAATACGAGCTCGATTGGTTGCCCGGCTACGAGAATTCCAAGCCCGTCCGTATCGGCAACGGCGCCTACGATCAGATGCAGATCGACGTCTATGGCGAGTTGATGGACGCGCTGCATCTCGCGCGCGAGTTCAAGCTCGAGTTGCACGACGACGCCTGGAACCTCCAGCGCGTGCTGATGGAACACCTGGAGGGCATCTGGAACGCGCAGGACGAAGGCATCTGGGAGGTTCGCGGCGGCGTGCGCGACTTCACCCATTCTCGCCTCATGGCCTGGGTCGCCTATGACCGCGCGGTCAAGGCGGTCGAGGGCTACGGGCTGAAGGGTCCGGTCGACAAGTGGCGCGGCATGCGCGACACGATCAAGGCGGACATCCTTCAGAACGGCTGGTCGGACAAGAAGAAGAGCTTCGTCCAGTACTATGGCGGCGAGACGCTCGACGCCTCACTCCTCATGATGCCGATCGTCGGCTTTCTCGACCACGACGATCCGCGCATCGTCAGCACCGTGCTGCGCATCCGCGACGAGTTGTCGGAAGACGGCCTGATCCTCCGCTACAAGACCGATCACGGCCATGACGGGCTGGAGGGCGAGGAGGGCACCTTCCTGGTCTGCTCGTTCTGGATGGTCGATGCGCTCACCATCATCGGCCGCACGGACGAGGCGACCGAGATGTTCGACCGACTTCTGGGGCTGCGCAACGATCTCGGGTTGCTCGCTGAAGAGTATCATCCGGGCGAGAAGCGCCAGCTCGGCAACTTCCCCCAGGCTTTCAGCCATATCGGGCTCGTGAATTCAGCGACGAACCTGACCAACACCCGCCGCTCGCACGTCAGGGGCAACTGAAGGCGGGGGTTTCGCCGATGGCTTGAAAGCGGGGAGAAGGCCCCGCAATCGGATGGATCGCTAAAACTCTCGCATTCGCGTTTATAAGTCTGATGCGACATCCCGTGTAGTTTCCCTCCGAAGCCGCGGCGCTCGGCACGAGCGAGCGGCGATGTCGGGAGAGGGGGGCCCTCTTCAGGGATCAGTTCGATGACGGTAGGATACCTAGCAGCTCCCCCGGACGAAACGTACCAAACCATAGGTCGCCCCAGGCCACGGCGCAGAACCCGAAGCACGCTGCAGGACGACTATTGGGCCGCCACGCAGACGATCGCGCGGGCGGCCAGCACGGCCCGTGGCAGGTTCGAGAGATGGCGCTGCCTGCGACGCAGCCTCATCGGATTGGCCGTCCTCCCCCTCGCCCTTGGCGGGCCTGAGTTGACGGCCGCTGCCATCGAGAGGCTACAGACCCCTCCAGCGGTCGTGCGTTATCTGGCCTGCTCGCTCATTCTCCTCAGCCTGGCCCTTCTCTGCTTCGTCTCGGAGAAGGCGCGTCAGACCACGTTCACGAGGCTCAACCACGCCCTCGAGGTCCGCCTAGCGGAGATGGAGGCGGCCTATGTCTTCGCCGTCGTCTCGCTGGAGAGCGATCCGACACCTCCATCGGTCCGGGCCGGCGAGCGACCGTCAGGCGGCGATCCGAGCCTTGTGCTCGTCGAGAAGGCGCTGCCAGCCGAGCGCGTCGGCGACGATGCCGTCTAGGTCCGCATGGCACGGCTCCCAGCCGAGCGTGGTCTTGAGCCGCGTTGCGTCGGCGACGATGGCGGCCGGATCGCCGGGGCGGCGGTCCTCCAACGAGACGGGGAAGTCCTCGCCAGACGCGCGTTTGACCGCTTCGACGACCTCGAGGACCGAATAACCCTCGCCATAGCCGCAGTTCATCGTGATGCTCTCGCCGCCGGTCTCGAGGTGGTCGAGCGCGAGTGCGTGAGCGCGGGCGAGATCGGCGACGTGGATGTAGTCGCGCACGCAGGTGCCGTCCGCCGTCTCGTAGTCGGTGCCGTAGACGCTGAGGCCTTGGCGCTGGCCGGTCGCCGCCTCGCAGGCGACCTTGACGAGGTGGGTCGCGCCGACCGTGCACTGCCCGGCCCGGCCCTTGGGGTCCGCGCCCGCGACGTTGAAATAGCGCAGTGCAGCGTAGGCGAGACCGTGGGCGGCCGACGCGTCCCGCAGCATAGTCTCCGTCATCAGCTTCGACGCGCCATAGGGCGACATCGGGCTGAGCGGCGCGTCTTCCGACACGGGGCAGGTCTCGGCCATGCCGTAGACGGCGGCGGTCGAGGAGAAGATGAAGGCCTTGATGCCCGTCTCGACGGCCGTCTCCATCAGGGTGCGGCTCTTCACGGTGTTGTTGAGGTAGTAGCCGAGCGGATCGGCGACCGAATCGGGCACCACGACGGAGCCGGCGAAGTGGATGATCGCCGTTACGCCATGCGCCGCGATCGCGCCCCGCATCGCGCCCACATCGGCGATATCGGCCTCGACGAAGGGCACTGGGTCCGGCACCGCCGCGCGAAAGCCGGTGACGAGATTGTCCACCACGACGACGTCGCGGCCCGCATCGAGGAGTTCGAGAACCATGTGACTGCCGATATAGCCGGCGCCTCCGGTGACGAGAACGGACATGCTGAGCCTCTACGCAACGTGCTGGAAGCCGCAAGGTCGCAGGGTTTTCGTAACGAATGGTCAACGCGATCGTACACGCCCGCCGGCACCCGCGTCGCCGCCTCGCAACCAGTGCGCCCATCGGATGCCCCTCGCCTGCCCCCTCGCCTGCCCGCTCGCTTGTCCGCTCGCTTGCCCCTTGCACGCCGCGCGTGCGCCGGGCAAACCGAACGAACGGGCTGGACCGGGTAAGAGTCGAGACGAAGAGGGAGAATTCCATATGGCGAACACGAGCAAGCGCGTCCGCAAGGCCGTCATTCCGGTCGCGGGGCTCGGCACCCGTTTCCTACCGGCGACCAAAGTGCTTGCCAAGGAGATGCTGACGATCGTCGATCGTCCGGCGCTTCAATACGTCGTCGACGAGGCCTGGGAGGCCGGCATCGAGCACGTCTGCTTCGTGACTGGTCGCGGCAAGGGCGTGATCGAGGATCATTTCGACCGCAACCCCGAACTGGAAGACACGCTCGAAGCGCGTGGCAAGACCGGACCGCTGGAGCAGTTGCGCAAGGAACTGCCCGAGGCGGGCCGTGTCAGCTTCGTTCGCCAGCAAGCGCCGCTCGGGCTCGGTCACGCCGTGTGGTGCGCACGCGACATCATCGGCGACGAGCCTTTCGCGCTGATGCTGCCCGATATGATCATGACGTCGGACAGTGGCGGTTGCCTGACGCGCATGATGGCGCGGCACGGCGAGCTTGGCGGCAACATGATCGCGGTCGAGGAAGTGCCCTGGGAGGACGTATCGAGCTACGGCGTCGTCGCGCTCGGCAAGGGTGAGGGTGACGACAAGGGCGACGGCGTTGCCCGCATCACGGGCATGGTCGAGAAGCCCAAGCGCGAGGATGCGCCCTCCAACCTCTATATTTCCGGGCGCTATATCCTGCAGCCCGAGATATTCGGCCATCTGTCGCGCCACGAGACCGGCGCCGGCGGAGAGATCCAGGTCACGGACGCCATGCATCGGCTGATGGAGGATCAGGACTTCTGGTCCTACGCCTTCGAGGGCCGCACCTTCGATACCGGCTCCAAGATCGGCTTTCTGATCGCCAACCTCGCCTTCGGTCTGGAGCGTCCCGAACTTGCCGACGAACTGCGCGCCGAGGCGCGCGCGCTTCTCGGCCTTTGAACGACAAAGGCGCGCCCGGCCTCTCGGCCGGGCGCGCCCCGCAGTCAGTCGACTTCAGGAGGCTTCGACGACTACTGCGTAATGGTTGCGACCATGGCCGCATATTCATCGGCCGACAGCTCGCCATCCTGATCGGCGTCGGCGGCCGAATACATGTCCTCCGTCAGTCCGCTGATGGCGGCGCTCGCTTCCGTGAAGGACACGGTGCCCGAGCCATCGGTGTCGACATCGGCCAAGTCGCTCTGCGCGAAGGTCGAGACGATGATGACCGGGGCGGCCATCAGAACGGCCGTGGTTGCTAGGACGAGGTTCTTCATGCTTCTCTCCATTTGACGTGAGGACCACCCTGTATCGTTGGGGGGCATGGTCCTCGGGTTGAGGGCGCGCCCAAGCCGCCGGTTGCAGCCGGCGGCACAAAGGGTGCGCCCGTTTCCTCGGCGTGGGGGCACGCCGAAGCCGGGGCGAGAGCGGGCGCGCGAACGCGCTCCGGCAAGCCTTGAGGCTCACGCTCTCGAATAGGATGTGTCGGGGTCGATGGGCTGACGTCCGGCGTCAGCCGTGCGCAAGCGACGGATCGCGGCCGGAGGGTCCCCAACAGGCCGGACCGCGGGCATGCGGACGGCGGTAGGCGACGTCTCGTCGAATGTCGGGGGTGGTGATCATGGCGCGCCTCAATCGAGTTGTGTCGCGCCCCTCAGCACCTCGAAGGCTGATGCCGTCTTGTGGCGAAGATGTGGCGGCGATGGTTAACGAGGCGTATCGTGATCGCCGGCACAGGCCGGCTCCACGAGGTCCCAGAGGGTACCGTAGAGGTCCTCGAAGACGGCAACGGTGCCATAGCTTTCCCTGCGCGGCGCCTCGCGAAATCGCACGCCGCGCCTCTGCATCGCGGCTTGGTCGCGTGCGAAATCGTCGGTCTCCAGAAAGAACATGACCCGGCCGCCGCCCTGGTCCCCGACGCGCGCCTCCTGCGCCTCGCCGACGGCCTTGGCGAGGAGGATCGCGGTCGCACCCTCGGCGCGCGGTGCGACACGGACCCAGCGCTTGGTATCGCCAAGCGGCGTATCCTCGACGAGCACGAAGCCGAGGGCGTCGCGGTAGAACGCGATGGCCTCGTCATAGTCCCGCACCAGAATGGCGACGGCGCCGATATGGTGTCCCCTCACATCGACTTCTCCTATCGTCTCAGCACGATACCGACGCGGACGGTGCTCTCGACGGAATCCGTGCCGGTCACGCCATCGGTGGAGCGCTGCTGCGTAGCGTCAGCCTCGATCGAGGCGAAGCGGTTGATGCGGTATTCGGCGCCGAGGCTGGCCGTGAGGGTGCGGATCGTGCCCGACACCGGCTCGGCGCCGATGAGCGTCTCGAACTCCTCCCAGGTGGCCGCGAGCCCGCCCGTCAGCGTCAGCCAGCGCCGCGGCAGGTAGGTCACGCCGAACGTCACGGCGCGGCTCGATCCGTCATCGACATCGCCGAGGCTCGCCTGTGTCGCGAGGTCGAGCGTGACGAGGGGCGTCATCTCGTAGGCAAGCGCGCCGCGCCAGACGAGGCCTGTTTCCGTATCGGCCCCGCCTTCGTCGAGGCGACGCTCGTAGCCGAGGCCGATCTCGCCGCTCAGCCGCCGGTCGTCGCGAAGGCGCAGGCCCGCGAGGCCGCCGATCGCGTCGAAATCGCCGCCGCAGGTCTCGCAGAACAGGGTTCGCGCCGCACTGGCTTCGATAAAAGGCGAGGCCTGTGCACCCTCGAAGCCGGCACGCGCGCGGAGGCGATAGGTCGTCGCCTGCTCCCGCTCGCTCGTGTCGCTCCGCTCCGCCTCGCCGGTGAGGCCGAGATCGAGCCGGCCGAGTGCGTGCGCGATGTCGAGCGAGCCGACGAGCGCGCGTTCCTGTTCGTCCTCTGCCTGAGGGTCAAGCGGCGTCACATCGCCGATCAGACCATCCGCGATCCCCGCTCCCGGTGCGGTGCGGGCGAGGTCGCCCGGGAGGGCCGAGACGAGCGTCTCTCCCTCCTGCCCCGTCGCGCCCAATTGGAGCGTTACGGTCGTACCGGTCCCGAGCGCAGTCGGCCCGATATCCAGCCGGGCGCTCAAACGCGCGTCGTAGTCGTAGGTATCGAGAACATCGCCGTCCTCGCCGATCCGAGCGCGCGCGCGCAGACGCGCCTCGATCTCGTGTCTGCGCCAGTCCGTCGTCACGACCAGTTCGGGTTCGATCTCGGTGAAGGTCTCGGTCTCGCCGGCATCCGGCACGGTCGCGCCGCCGAAGACGCCGAGCGAGGGCGAGAGACGCAGACCGCCGAGACGCAGCCCCGGAGCCGCGAAGGGATCGTCAGCGACAGCGCGCGGGCGGGGCCGCGGGTCGGTCAGGCGCGGCTGAGCCGCCCGCACCGCCGCACCGCCGCGTGTGCGGGTTCTCGCCAGGGTCTCGGGCGCCTCCAGCGCTTCGCCCGATTGGTCGGCGACGTCTATCACTCGGACGAGACGTGGATCGTTCGCCGCAGCGGTGGGTTGCCGAGGGGTATTGACTGTGGGGCGGGGTGCACCAGGCTGGGCTCCCTCGGCCGTGCTGCGCACCAGATCGGCCTGTTCCGGTTGCCCGACGGCCCGTCCAGCGGGGCGCCGGGCGGGAGCGGGCGCTTCCGCCGCATTGAGCGCATCGATCGCGGCGGGCGCGAAGCCCGGCTCGTCGGCCTGGTCGGACAAGGACGTGCGCCAAAAGCTGTTGGCCGTCTGCGCGACCGCATTCGGTGCAGCGAGGCCGAGAATGGCGAAGGACAGGAGACAGACGTGCGGAAGCGTTCGGCCGTCGGACTTCCGTCGCCCCCCGCCACTTCCATCTCGGACCGCAGTCCGGACCTTATCCCGCAACCCGGTGGTGCGACCCACGTTTGCCGTCCTCGAACCCGCGCGGCCGATCGCCGGTGCGCGTCCCGATCCTGGAGCGGCATGGTTAACGCTTGGTTGAATTCGCCCTCCTCGTGTTCCGAATCGAGACGGCCGGTGCCGCCCCACGGACAGCGCCACATTGGTGGACCATTGCATTGCTATCCTGGCTCGACCCTCAACGACCCGATGGAGCCCCGCATGCGGGCCGATCCCCTCGCTCCAGCGGCCGAGCCGCCGTCAGCGCCGCCATCGTCAGCCCGGACGGCGCCATCGATCGCCAGCGCGCGCCGCGTCATTGAGCACGAGGTTCGTGCGCTCGGCATTCTCGATGCGGCGCTCGATGGACCGCTTGGGCAAACGTTCGCCATCGCAATCGAGACCATCCTCGCTTTGCGCGGCCGGCTGATGGTGACCGGCGTCGGAAAGAGCGGTCATATCGGACGCAAGATCGCCGCCACCCTCGCCTCGACGGGAACGCCGGCCTCCTTCGTTCACGCATCGGAGGCAAGCCACGGCGATCTCGGCATGATCACGCCGGCCGATGCGGTGCTCGCCCTTTCCTGGTCGGGGGAGAGCGCCGAACTGCGGGACGTGATCGACTATTGCCACCGGTTCGCGGTGCCCCTCGTCGCCTTCACCTCGCGGGCGGATTCGGCGCTCGGTCGCGCGGCCAGCGTGCCGCTCGTGTTGCCGCAGGCACCGGAAGCCTGCCCGATGGGCCTCGCGCCTACGAGCTCGACGACGATGCAACTCGCGCTCGGCGATGCGCTCGGCGTCGCGCTGCTCGAATCGCGCGGCTTCACTGCGTCCGATTTCGGGCGCTTCCATCCGGGCGGAAAGCTCGGCGCCGGGCTGAAACGCATCGCCGAGATCATGCATCGCGACGACCGGATACCCGTTACGCGGACCGGCACGCCGCTCGCCGAAGCGATCATCGAACTCTCCCGCAAGGGTTTTGGCTGCGTCGCGGTGACGGACGAGGGCGGCGCCCTTCGCGGCATCGTCACCGACGGCGATCTCGGTCGCCACATGGCCGCCGACCTCATGACGCGCACCGTCGACGCCATCATGTCGCCCGACCCGATCACGGTGTCGGCCGACACGCTCCTCTCCGAGGCGTTGGCGATCCTCGAGATGCGCAAGGTCAGCGCACTCCTCGTCGTCGACGAAGCCCACCCCATCGGCATCGTTCATCTGCACGACCTACTGCGCGCCGGCGTCGCCTGACCGCCAACGACGCGAGACCACGCAAAACCGGTCGATAGAGGAGCGGTAAAGGCACCCCGACGACGTTGCCGTCTTCCAGAAGCGTGATATACCGCAGGCTTCGCGGGCCGCGTTGTTGGCCGGATTCACGATACGAAATGGGGCTGGCGGATACGATGGCCGAGGCACAGCACGAAGCGTTCGACGAGAAGGCCTGGTCGGAGACCATGGAGCCGGCCGAGCACGTCAGCACATATAGTCACTTCATCGAGCGCTCGAAGGTCGTCATCGTCGCGGCCCTCGCCGCCATCTTCCAGCTGATGATATTCTCGTTCAGCGAAGGGCTCTTCTTCGCGATCACGGCCGTCGTGCTCTTCCTCTTCACGCTGGTCGCGGCCGTCGCGGGCGCGTCGCAGTGGAAGCCGGTGACGTTCATCGCCGTCGTGTCGTTCCTCATCTGGCTCCTGGTGGTTCTCTAGGCGATGACCTTCAAGATCGCCGTCCTGCGCGAGAGCGAAGCCGAGCCTCGCGTCGCAGCGACCCCCGACACCGTGAAGCGGCTGATCGGCCTTGGCGCCACCGTCTCGGTCGAGGCCGGTGCCGGGGAGGCTGCCGGCCTGCCCGATGCGACCTTTAAAGAAGCGGGCGCAAGCGTGGCGGGACGGGGCGAGATCGTGCTCGATGCCGACATCGTCCTCTGCGTGCGCCGCCCTGACATTGAGGGGCTCAACGCGAGATCGGGCGCCCTTCTCGTCGGCCTGATGAACCCTTATGACGATACCGAGGCGCTTGAGGCTCTGGCCGGCGCGAACCTCCGCGCCGTCTCCATGGACCTCCTGCCGCGCATTACCCGCGCGCAGACCATGGACGTCCTCTCCTCACAGGCGAACTTGGCCGGCTACCGTGCCGTCATCGATGCCGCCGACGCCTTCCAGCGCGCGCTGCCGATGATGATGACGGCCGCCGGAACGGTTCCCGCCGCGAAGGTCTTCGTCATGGGCGCCGGCGTCGCCGGTCTTCAGGCCATCGCGACCGCCCGTCGCCTCGGCGCGATCGTGACGGCGACCGACGTGCGCGCCGCTGCCGGCGAACAGGTCGAATCGCTCGGCGCGAAGTTCATCATGCACGAGAGCCTCAAGGATGCCTCCGGCGAAGGCGGCTATGCCCGAGAGCTGACCGAGGACGAAAGGAAGGCGCAGGCCGATCTCGTCGCGGGCCACATCGCCAAGCAGGACATCGTCATCACGACGGCCCTCATTCCTGGCCGCCCGGCACCCAAACTCGTCTCGAAAGCCATGGTCGCAGCCATGAAGCCCGGCTCCGTCATCGCTGACCTCGCAGCCGAGCGCGGCGGCAATGTCGAGGTCGAAGGCGACGGAGACGTCGTCGAGACTGGTGGCGTCACCGTGTTGCGCTATCCCAACATGCCCGGCCGCATCGCTGCGACGGCTTCGCAGCTCTACGCCAAGAACCTCCTCGCTTACCTCACACCGCTGATCGAGGACGGGACGCTGAAGGTCGACACGAGCGACGAGATCGTCGCGGCGACCCTCCTCACCGAGGGCGGCGCCATCGTCCATCCGCGCTTCAAGCCGCAAGACGCGCCGCAGAACGAAACGTCGGATAAGACGGCAAAGCCCGCCGGAGACGCCGCATGAACGAGTTGGAACGTCTGGCCGCGCGCGCGGTCGAGGCTGCCGAAGCCGCGCGCCTCGCCGCGGCGCAGGCCACCGCCGCCGCCGCCGAAGCGGCCGAGCTGGCTTCGGGATCTGAGAACGCGGTCGTGACCGGGTTGACCGAGGTCGTCGCTGCGCAGGCCGGGGTCGATCCGACCGTCTTCCGGCTGGCCATCTTCGTCCTCGCCTGCTTCGTCGGCTACTATGTCGTCTGGTCGGTTACGCCGGCGCTCCATACGCCGCTGATGAGCGTGACCAACGCGATCTCCTCGGTCATCGTCGTCGGCGCACTCCTCGCGGTCGGGGCCGAGGCTGTCGACGTCATGCTCGTCGCGCCCGACGCGGGCCTCGTCGCTGAGGCCGATATGGGTGGCACGGGCCTCTCCAAGCTCTTCGGCTTCATCGCTCTCGTTCTGGCGAGCATCAACATCTTCGGCGGATTCCTCGTCACCCAGCGCATGCTGGCCATGTACAAGAAGAAGTAGGCCAGCATGTCCGCCACACTCGCCGCCTTCCTCTATCTGGTCTCGGGCGTCCTCTTCATTCTCGCGCTGCGGGGGCTCAGCCACCCGACGACCTCGCAGCAGGGCAACCGCTTCGGCATGATCGGCATGGCGCTCGCCGTCGTGACGACGCTTGCGCTGGCTACGCCGTCCTTCTCGGGCTGGCTCCTCGTCATCGCGGGCCTAGGCCTCGGCGGCGGCATTGGCGCCGTCATCGCGCGACGCATCCCGATGACGTCGATGCCCCAGCTCGTCGCGGCCTTTCACAGCCTCGTCGGTCTCGCCGCCGTTCTGGTCGCTGCCGCCGCGCTCTACGCGCCGCAATCCTTCGGCATCGGCATACCGGGCGAGATCCACGGGCTCAGTCTCATCGAGATGAGCGTCGGCGCCGCCATCGGCGCCCTCACCTTCACCGGCTCCATCATCGCATTCGCCAAGCTCGACGGGCGGATGTCCGGCAAGCCGATCATGCTGCCGAGCCGGCACCTCATCAATATCGGGCTGGCCGTCCTTCTCCTCGTCCTCGTCGTCCTCTTCGTGCTGACGGCCTCGACGGTCTGGTTCTGGCCCATCGTCCTCGTCGCCTTCGCCCTGGGCGTCCTCCTCATCGTGCCGATCGGCGGGGCGGACATGCCCGTCGTCGTGTCGATGCTGAACTCCTATTCGGGTTGGGCGGCAGCCGGCATCGGCTTCACGCTGGAGAACACGGCGCTCATCATCACCGGCGCGCTCGTCGGCTCGTCGGGTGCGATCCTCTCCTACATCATGTGCAAGGGGATGAACCGCAGCTTCATCTCGGTCATCCTAGGCGGCTTCGGCGGCGATGACGCGGCGGCCTCGGCGGCCGGCGGCGAAGAGGATCGTCCCGTCAAGCGCGGGTCGGCGGACGATGCGGCCTTCATCATGAAGAACGCCGGCAAGGTCATCATCGTGCCCGGCTACGGCATGGCCGTCGCGCAGGCACAGCACACGCTGCGCGAGATGGCCGACAAGCTCAAGGAGGAAGGGGTGGAGGTCAAATACGCCATCCATCCCGTTGCCGGCCGCATGCCCGGCCACATGAACGTCCTCCTCGCCGAGGCCAACGTGCCCTATGACGAGGTCTTCGAGCTTGAAGACATCAACAGCGAGTTCGCGCAGGCCGACGTCGCCTTCGTCATCGGCGCCAACGACGTGACCAACCCGGCCGCCAAGACCGACCCCGCTTCCCCCATCTTCGGTATGCCGATCCTCGACGTGGAGAAGGCCGGCACGGTCCTCTTCCTCAAGCGCTCGCTCGGCGCGGGCTATGCGGGGGTCCAGAACGAGCTCTTCTTCCGCGACAACACCATGATGCTCTTCGGCGATGCGAAGAAGATGGTCGAGAACATCGTCAAGTCGCTTTAGGGCGACGCGGGCAGGACTGTAGGGACGACGGACGGGGACGGGCATGACGGATCAGGACAGGGCACCCCGGCGGCGTCCGTGGCCGCTTATCATCGTCGCCGTCCTGATCGTGCTTGCCGGTGCCGCCTATGCCGGCGTGCTCGGTTACATGGCGGCGAACCAGAACGCGCTCATCTTCGAGCCGGGTGATGGCGGCGATCCCGGTACGGCCGGCGTCTTCGCAGCCGAGAGCCAGGTGACGACATCGGACGGCCAGGTTCTCACGGGCTGGTACCGGGCGCCCGGCGGCGCGAACCCGATCGTCCTCTTCTTCCACGGCAACAAGGGCGCGCTGCCCGACTATGCCGATCGCATCAACGCCTATCTGAACGCCGGCTTCGGCGTTCTCGCCATCGACTATCGCGGTTATGGGCGCAGCACCGGCGAGCCTTCGCTCGACGGCATCATCGAGGATGCCCGCAGCGCCTATCGCTTCGCGCTCGATCGCGGCATTCCGGCGGAGCGGATCGTCCTTCACGGCTTCTCGCTCGGCGCCATGCCGGCGACGGCGCTGGCAGCCGAAGTCGAAGCTGCGGCTCTCGTCCTCGAAGCGCCATTCCACGACATCGCGGCGGCAGCATCGGAGCGCTACTGGTTCCTCGTGCCCGCTCTCGTAGCGCCGCTGATCGAGGGTGGCATCGACCCGATCGACGCCATCGAGAGCGTCGAGGAACCCGTTTTCGTGATGCACGGAACGGCCGACCTGCAGACGCCTGCCACATCGGGCGCCCTTCTCTACGAGACGGCGCCCAACCCCGGCGGCTTTCTCGAAGTCGAGGGCGGCACGCACCAGTCGCTCCTCACCGACGGCGCCTATGACGACGCCATCGCCTTCATCCGTGAGACCGTTGGCGGCTGACGCAGCGTTACGCCAGGAGCGCGCGGACGGTCTCGACCAGCGCCAGTTCGTCGATCGGCTTCACATGGCGCGGGACCTCGCGCAGATGCTCGGGAAAGACGGCGGGATCGTCGGCATAGGCCGACACGAAGGCGAAGGGAATCTCACGCGCCTTCAAACGCTCCGCCACGGGAAAGACGTAGGTCCCGCGCAAATTGACGTCGAGGATGGCGAGGGCCGGTTGCAGATCCTCCAAGGCGGAGATCGCTTCCTCGACGCTATGGACGACCTCCACCGCGTCGAAGCCAGCGTCCATCAGGATCGTTTCCATGTGAAGCGACAGGAATGGGTCGTCCTCGACGACGAGAATGTTGTGAGCAACCACTCTCTATACCACCCCAATAGCCGTACCGAAATGGCACTGTCGGGAAGGGGAGATCCCTCACCGCCATCGTCGGCCGCCGTACCGAACATGCTTCGTTCTAGCAGGAAGGTCGTCTTAAGCGCGATAGATTAGTGACATCTACGGCCGCCCATATGGCGGAGTAGCGGAACCTGACGACGAGCTCGGGTCAACCGCCGAGCGAGGTTCTCGCACGCATGGCGGCCGCGAGCGTGCCTTCGTCGAGATAGTCGAGCTCGCCGCCGACCGGCACGCCATAGGCCAGGCGGGAGATCCGCACGGGCTTCGCTTCCATCAGGTCGGTGATGTAGTGGGCCGTCGTCTGACCATCGACGGTCGCGTTGAGCGCCAGCACGACCTCCTTCACCGTTTCGTCCACACGCGCGAGGAGGGGCGCGACGTTGAGCTCGTCCGGGCCGATGCCGTCGAGCGGCGAAAGGGTTCCGCCGAGGACGTGATAGCGGCCCGACACCGCCCCCGCCCGCTCCAGCGCCCAGAGATCGTCCACCGTCTCCACCACGACGAGCGTCGCGCTATCGCGGCCGGGATCACGGCAAATGCCGCAAGGATCGCTCGTGTCGATGTTCCCGCAGGTCGTGCAGACCCGAACGGCGGCATGGGCGTTGGCCAGCGCTTCTCCGAGCGGCTCCAGCATCTGCTCGCGGCGTTTGATGAGGTGCAGCGCCGCCCGGCGCGCGGAGCGGGGGCCGAGACCGGGGAGCTTGGCGAGAAGCTGGATCAGGCGGTCGATCTCGGGACCGATCGTATGGCGCGACATGGGTGCCTAGAAGCTGTGGTGCGGCCTCTGAATATAGGTCACGTACGGGCTGTTCGCCACGGGTCAGAGCGCGTGCGACGCAGCGGTTCAGTCGGCCAGATGGACGCTGGCGGCTCTGAAATAGTCGAAGCCCGTGTAGAGCGTCAGCGCGGCAGCCAGCCAGAGGAGGGCCGTGCCGATCATCGTCGTACCAGGCAGCACGAGGTCGCCGGCAGGCCCCGCGATCAGGAAACCGAGGGCGACGAGTTGCAGCGTCGTCTTCCATTTGGCAAGCCAGGTCACGCTGACCACGACCTTCAGCTCGGCAAGATATTCGCGCAGGCCCGACACCAAGATCTCTCGGCACAGTATGACGAGGGCTGCGACGATGCTGACCCAGCCGAGCGTTCCATCGGCCGCAAGAATGAGGAGCGTCGCGGAGACAAGGAGCTTGTCGGCGATCGGATCGAGCATCCGGCCGAGCGAGGACTGCTCGTTCCACAGACGGGCGAGGTAGCCATCGAAATAATCGGTGATGGCCGCGGCGATGAAGATCGCGAGCGCGAGCCAGCGCCCCCAGAGGCCATCGACATAGAAGCACGCGATCACCGCCGGCACCGCCAGGATGCGGCCGTAGGTCAGAAGGTTCGGCAGCGAGGTCATCGAGGCGGGCATAGGGGCTCTGCGGACATGGTGGCTCTACGAACGGCGTGGCTTCTGCGCTCCCCGGCCCGAAGACCGCAAAACGGGCACCCTCGAAGGCGCGATGTCACCCGTCATAGACGACCGTGCACCCCGCCGACCAGCATGCCCCACCAAAGAGACCGAAAAACGTCCGCATCCGGCATGCGTTTTAGCCAGCCGCCCGTTCGCGCCGCTAGACGGTGAAGGTCGGCCTGTAGGTGCCGAAACTCCATTCGAAGCCTTCCGGGTCGCGCACGCGGTATCGGCGGGTGCCGAACTCGGTATCCTGCGGTCCGTAGACGAGCGCGCCGCCCGCCGCCTCCAGCCCCGCCACGAGGGCATCGGCGTGGTGGGTCTCCACATCGTCGATGGCGACATAGGTACCCATGGCGCCGGGCAGGAGGTCGTCTGGGGCGTCGGCAGGTAGCGAGCCGAGCATGATGATGCCGTCGCCGATGCTGAGCTCGGCATGCATCACCTGTCCGTTCGGCCCTTCGTAGCGCGACAAGACCTCGAAGCCGAGGACCTCGGTCAGAAAGGTGATCGCCGCCGCCGCGTCGCGGTAGCCGAAATAGGGCACGATGGTCGGGCCCGGCGGCGCGAAGACGAACTCTCCGTCATCGGGACCATCGCCGGGCACGGCGTCGTTATCGGGTTCCATCATCACGGCCTCTCGCGGTCCTCTACCTATTGGCAGATGCGATAGTCGTTCTTGCGGACCCGCAAGTCGAGATGGAAATGGTTGGCGTGGGCCGCGTCCGCACCCGGCCCGAGCACGGTGGTGAAGAGTTCGCAGGCGCCGGCCCGGATCGCGGCCAGCACGCGCGCTTCCGGCCCATCCGGATCGCCGGCCGCGACGACGATGCGTTCGCGGTCCTCGAAGGTGATGGCCATGATGTCGACGCCGTTGCCCGTCGCGTGCTCGGAGAGCTTTGCGCCCGGCCGCCCGTTGCGCCCCCGGCAGACATAGGACGAGCCGATGCCGATCGCGCTGGGCTCGGATTGAAGATGCGTCTCAGCGGCGGGCTTGATATGGTCGCGCATCAGGACTGCCAGCGCTTCCGCCGTCGCGCAGTTGAGGGTTGCCGGACCCTCCAGCGCGACGCCGTCGATCGCACTGACGACGAAGGGGCGAATCAGCCCGCAGCCGCCCTCGCCAGCGATCGGATCACGTCTCTCGAACGTGACGTCCAGAGCCTCCAGCCGGGCCGCACACGTGGGATTGTCAGCCTCCGCCAGAGGACTACGGGTCACCAGATCCTCGGTGTCTGCGTCCGCCGGCTCGCCTTCGAGATCGTCGGGACGGGGCTCCGGCAACGCACCGCCGAGGGAGGGCGCGGCTTCGTCGAGCGGCCCGACCTCGTCCGCACCGTCCTCTGAGGGTGCCAGTTGCGGCGGTAGCGGCACGAGATCCTGCGAGAAGGCCGGCGTGAGCCAAAACCCCAGGATCGCAATCGTCAGCCAATACCGCCGCATTCGCCTATTCCACGAAGGAGATGGGAACGCCGCCCGACACCATCGCGGCCAGTTCGGCCGCGTCCCAGTTCGTCAGACGCACGCAGCCGTGTGATGCGGTCTTCGACACCGAGGCCGGGTCGGGGGTGCCGTGGATGCCGTAGGTCTCCTTGTCAAGATCGATCCAGATGCCGCCGACGGGGTTGTTCGGACCGGGCGGGATCTCGAGCGGCTCGGCATTGTCACCCTGCTGGAAGTTGACGCCCGGATTGTAGTAGTAGGCCGCGTCCGGCGCGACGGCGCGTACGGCGTGATCGCCCGTTGGCGAGGGCGTCTCCGACGACCCGATGGTAGCGGGATAGAAGGCGATGAGACGCCCGTCCGCATCGTAGACTTCGAGAGCCGCCTTGCCTTTATCGGCCGTGATCTGCGCAGCCGTTCCCGCGATATCGTCGCCCGTGTCGACGACGAGGATCTCCGTTCCGGCCTTGGCGAAATCGGCCTCGGGGTTGAGGCCCTCCAAGAGGTCCTGGTCCATGTGGAAGCGTTCGGCGAACATCTCGAGTGGCGTTTGGTAGACGACCCGCTCCATCTCCGCCATCTCGGCGTAATCGTCCGGTGTCGGCTCGACGAAGTCGACGCCGAGGTCCTCTTCGGTGATCGTATAGGTCTTCGCGACCGGCGCGCCGTCACCCGTCAGGGCCGCCCAGACGTCGTCGTCGAGCTGGCCGTTGGGCTCGAAGCCTTCCCGAGCCTCGTAGGCTTCGAGTGCCTTGGAGACGTTGTCGCCCTGATAGCCGTCGATGACTCCGGGCGAGATGCCCGCGCGATCGAGCATGACCTGCAGGCGGATCATCGTCGCGCTCGGGCCGTCGACCATCGCGGCGTCGAGGCCCGCCCCGTTGATGGCGGCCGCGTCGAGCGTTTCGGCCCGTGCCTGGGAGGTCGTGAGCCCGCCCGCGATCATCGTGCAAAGTACCGCAAACGAGACGCCATGCGCCGTATTCCTGAATCGCATCGTTTTCCCCGACAGCCCGGCGCCGCACTGATCGGCGCCCTTCAGGGAAGACAAGTCGGAACGGCGACTATCGTTCGACGGAGAAGCCCGCGCCATCGAGATCGGGAACCGAGGACGGCTCGCGCATTGCGATGGAAACGCCCTTGGAATCGGCGGCACTGGTCGAGAACGTGCCCCGCATTAACCAAGGCGATGAAACGATGAGCGTGATCTCTCCGACGATGATGCGATCGCGGCCTGCCACGCTCTCGCGCAGAACCAGACGCAGGGCCTTCCCGGAGAGGTCGCCCTCGACATGGATGACGGAGCGCTCTTCCGGCGAGGCGGCGAGGCCGGAGACCCGGATCTTCGTCCCCCGTCCCCAGACCGGCGTCGGGACAGAGCCGATCGGCTGTGCCTGATGGAGGTGGAGGTCGAAGACGATCTCCAACCCCTCGTAATCGACGACGTCGGACCGCGTGACCCAGTGAACCAGCCGCCAGCTCCCCGAGACGTCGCGCGGCACGACCGGCGGCAGCAGGCCGTCCGGGAACGGGCTTTCGCGTCTGACAGGATGAGCGGTGCCCAACGTACGGATCTTCCTCTTCGCAGCTTTGAACCGGTACAGCGTAGCGCCTCGAACGAGTACAGCGTAGCGCCTTCGATTCGTGAACGCGATGGCTTCCCGGTCACAATTCTTGTTTCATCGCCCATCACCCGCTCAATTTCGCACGGAGTCTGGCACCTTCGCCCGTTTGCCGCGTTGACCGACACGGTTCGCATCTTCGACGAGGCTTCATGGCGACGATCAAGGCCGGCGATCTCGACGTCGCCTACGAGCGGATGGGCGAGGGCCCCGATCTCGTCCTCATCCATGGCGGCTTTGCCGATCGGCGGATGTGGGGCGATCTGCCCGCCCGGTTGGCCGCCGACTTCCGCGTCACGCACTACGATCTGCGCGGCCATGGCGAGACGGGGCCATCGGGATATGCGGTCTATTCGGGCGACCTCTTCGCACGCGACCTCGTCCAGCTGCTCGACGCGCTCGACATCCGGCGCGCGCACGTGCTCGGTCTCTCGCTTGGCGGCATCGTCGCGCAGCATCTGGCGGCCGGGCACGGTGCACGGGTCGACCGTCTCGTCCTCGGCTCGACCATGGTCCGCCACGACCTCACCGCGATGGACCGCGCGGCGACCTATTTTCCGTTCATCTCGCCAAGCCTCACCCTGCGCGCGATCGGCCCCATCCCCTTCGCAAGGCTGTCGCTCGCGCTCATCCGCATGGTGCGCGGGCAAGGGTGGATGTCGACGAACCCCGAAACGCGCGCCTTCCTCATGGACCTCGCCCGGGGCATGAGCCGCGCCGAATACGTCAAGGTGCTGCGCGCGGTCTACCGCAACAAGGGCGTCGATCTCTCGCGCATCTCCGCGCCGACGCTGGTGCTGACGGGCGACGCGGAAACCGACACGCTCATCGCCCATGCCGACCATCTGGGAGACGGAATCGCAGGGGCGAAGCGCGGCGTCATCGGCGATGCCGGCCACATCATGAACCTCGACGCGCCCGGCCCCTTTGCCGAGGTCGTCACGCGGTTCCTTCAGGGCGACGCCGCGCTTTCGCCCGTTGCAGGATGAGGCTATGCCGCACGGCATGCCGAGAGACGAGCCCCTCCCCCGCCTGATGCATCTCATGCTTTCCAAGGAGCAGGGCGGCGCCGAGCGCTTCTTCATGAAGCTCGCCCGCGCCATGGATACGCGGGGCGTGCCGCAGCGCCTCGTCGTCGAGCCGGGCCTCCCCTGGGAGGCGGAGGCGCGGAGCGACGGCCTCGACGTCGCGCCGATCGCGTTCGGTGGCCTGCGCGAACCGTTCGCCCGGCGCGCACTCGCCCGCTCGGTCCGGGACTTTCGGCCCGATATCGTTCTCGCTTGGATGGGGCGCTCGGCAAAGCGCCTGCCGCAGCGCTCCGGCGTGGATGCCCACATCAACTGCGTTCGCTATGGCGGCTATTTCGGGCTGAAGCAGGCCGGACGGGCGGACCATGTCATCGTCAATACGCCGGACCTCGCGACGTATGTCGCCGACAAGGGCGTCGCCGCCGACCGAGTCCACGTCTGCGTCAACTTCGGCGGGCTGACACCCATGGCCGCCGCATCGCGAGAGCCGCTCGATACGCCGGAAGGGGCTCCGCTCGTCCTGGCGCTCGGGCGGCTGGTCGAAAAGAAGGGATTCGACACGCTGCTTCTCGCACTCGTCCAGGTGCCGGACCACTATCTCTGGCTGGCCGGCGCCGGCGCGGAGAACGAGGCGTTGCACGCGCTCGCGGCCGAACTCGGCATCGCCGACCGCGTCCGCTTTCTCGGCTGGCGCGACGATCAGGCCGCCCTTCTCGCCGCCGCCGACGTCGTGTGCGTGCCGTCGCGCTCCGAACCCTTCGGCAACGTCGTCGTGGAGGCCTGGGCGTCAGGCACCCCCCTCGTGGCGACGCGCTCCGAAGGGCCGGGCTGGCTGGTGACCGATGACGAGGACGGGCTTCTCGTGCCCATAGACGACGCCGACAGTCTCGCCAGCGCCTTCCAGCGCCTCGCCGCCGATCCCGGTCTCGGCGACCGGCTCGCGGCGAAGGGCCGCGAGACCCACGCGGCGCACTATTCGAAAGACGCCGTGGTCGCGCGCTATCTCGACCTCTTCGCCGCGTTGCGAGTGGCTGGCTAGCCGGGCAGACTCGACCGCCGCTCCGGATCCTCGGGTCGGTGCCCGGGGATGACGCGGAGGAGAGGGCTGCGGTCGAACCGAGGTTTGCAGATAGGTCTTTAAGCCGCCATCTCACCGCTCCGCAGGCGGGCGGCATGGGCGTGGAGGCGGTCGGGCAAGGTCGTCAGGATGTGATAGTTCGCGCGCGCGGCCTCGAAGTCGATAAGCTGCGCGACCCATCGGTCCATGCGCCGCACGAAGCCGGAGCCTCGATAGGCCGACGTTCCGTAGCCACGTCGCCAGAGGTAGAGGAAGAGCGGGTCGGCCTCGTAGGGTCCGCGCTTGTCCGCGCGCTCCGCCTCGGCGGCCTCGGCCTGCGCTTCCGCACGTGCGGCCATCGCCTCGCGCTCGGCCAGGTCGGTCGGGGCGGCGAGACCGACCTCCTCATCGCGCTCGGCGGCCGACACCGCGTTGCCGAAGACGCTTCCTCCGCCTTGTCGCCCTGTCTGTCGGTCGCTCATCAGCCCTCCCTCGGTGCCATCGGGGCACCCGTGACCGGCACGCGGTAGTCGGGCGCCGGCTCGCCCGCGCGCTTGACGGCGAGGGGTGCGACGTCGGCGAGCGTGCCGCTGCCCCGCTCGTCGCGCTGGATGGCGGTGTAGGTGTCCTGCGAGACGGGCAGCGCGAAGCGGGAGGCGCCCCGCGTTGCGCCATCCGCATCCGTGATCGTGACGGTCACGGGGCCGCCATCCGCACCGATGGCCTCGACGACGAAGGCGTGGTCGCGGATATGGGGTGCGTTCGCCCGGGCCTGCGAGATCGCCTCGACGATGCGCAGCTCGTAGACGAGCGGCAGATTGGCCCGCAGCGCCACCAGTTCGGCGAGGCCAGTGCGGGCTGCATCCGTGTCGCCGCGCGCGAGCGCCGCCTCGACGGCTCCTACGATACCCTGCGCCCGCGCCGCCGCCTCCGGTGTCACCTCCCCGCCCGTGATCGCGGTGAAGGTCGCCTGCGCCTCCTCGACGATCGCACGGCGGGGGCCGAGGACGCTCGCATCATAGGCGAACCAGCCGGTGCCGAGGGCGATGAGGAGGACGGCCACCCCGGCCGCAATACGCGCCCGCCAGATCCACGCCCGCGCCAGCAGCGTCCGCCAGGTCAGCGGAGCGGGCGTATGGACGAAGCGCTGTTCGTCGAGCGCCGCCACACCCTCCGCGATCACGCTGTCGGGGACCGCGATCCCTTGCGCATCGTAGATACGGCGCAGGCGCGTGACGAGTTCCTCGCGCCGCGCCTCCTCGTCGAGCTCACGCAGCGCAAGGCGCTCGTCGTGTCGGATGCCGTCGACGACATCCATGGCCATCATGACGTCGTCGAGGGGGGCGCTTCTGGCGGGTTCGGCCACTTCGGTCTCCGCTATCCTCGAGCCGGCGGCATATCGACGGGCAAGGCCTTGCCCTCGGCGACGAGCTTGGCGATGCGCGACTTGCCGGCCTCGACCGCGTCGCGGATCTCCTCGGCGTTCTTGGTCGAGAGCGCCCGCATCTCGGACGCGATCTCGAGGCTGCGCTCCTGGAAGGTCACGACGCTGTCGACCAGCGTCTTGACGGCGTCGGCGCGAATGGTCGGACCATAACCCGCACGAACGGCAGCCTCGCCGACCTGATCGCCGACCTCGGCCAGCGTTTCGAGCGACTTCGACAGCCCCTCCTTCATCACTTCCAGCGTCTGCGTCGATTCGTGCAGGCCGAACATGCCGGTGAACGAGGCCTTGAGCGCCGTCAGCACGACATCGTTGGTCGTGAAGAAGCTGACGGATTGCGCGTAGATCCGCTCCTTGGCGTTCGTCATCTGGAGAAGCCGGGCCATGACGACCTCGGACGTGTTGTAGGAGACGGTCAGGTTGTCGGCGAGGTCCTTGGCGATCTGGTAGCGCTTGTCTTCGGCTTGCGTGCGGCGCAACTGCTCGTCCCGCGCCATCTCCAGCCGCGCGCGCTCGGCGGCCTCGGCGCCGGAGAAATTGCCGACGAGTTCGGACGTCTCCTTCAGGCGGGCCTGCTCGACCTCAAGGCTGGCGGACGCCTTTTGCAGCACTTCGAGTGCCAGCACCTCGGCCTGCTTCAGCGCGCCCCGGAAGTCGCGATAGGCCTCCAGGATCGTCGTCTCGCGGTTGATCTGGTCCTTCGTGTCGCGCGCGACCTCCTGATAGGTGTCGCGAATGGCGTCGAAGCGGTCGGAAATGTCGCCGCGCGTCATCTTCATCCACGTATTGGAGGCACGCTCCAGGATATCGATCTGGCCATCGTCGAGCTGGTCGACGAGACCTTTTGCATCCTTGCGGATCGAGTCGAACCCCTTGGCGAGGTCCTCGTAGCGCTGGCCGATCGAGACGGCCTCGATCTCGCGGCGCACGATGTCGTTGAACGTCGCGGCCTGGCCGAGCGTGCGGGCGATGAGGGTGACGCGGTCGGGGTCGAGATCGGTGATCTGCTCGAGCAGCGCGTTGATCGGTGCCTCCTCGCCCGATTGCGGCGTGAGGCCAAGATCGCGCAGCGCCGTCAGCGCCTTGTCGAGATAGGCCATGGCGTTGGCCTGCATGGCCCCGACATTGCCGCGAACCTCTCCGGCGATCTGGCCGGCCGCGGCCAATGCGCCCTGGATGGCGGGGCTCTGCGGCAGAGCGTCGGTAGGTGTTTTCTTGTCGGACATGGATAAGGCTCCTCTGGGGGCGTGTCACTAATCTAGCGTCTTCGCCTCAGATCTCCACGAGGCGATCGGGCAATTCGTTCTCGGACGTGGCGGCTGGCGGCACATGCCCTGCGAGGACTGCGCCGCAGGCCATGATTGCTGCTTCGAAGCCCCCGGCGAGGTCGTCTGCGACGATGCGCGCGATGAGATTCTCGACGATGTCGGCCCAGACCGCGTCATCGACGTGCTCGGCGATCCCCTCGTCGGCGAGAATGGTCGCGAAATGCTCGCGCATCGAGACGAAGATGAGTACGCCCGTCCGCTCTCGCGTCACGTGGAGGTTGTGGGCGAGGAACTGTTCGGTCGCGTGGCGCCGGCAGCGGGCGAACTGGATGGGTTTCGGTACCAAAGCCAGCCGAACGGCCGGCACGAGAGTGAGAAGCGCGAGGCAGACGAAGACCGCGATCTGGCCAATCGCAAGAGCCTGCGCCGACAACGTACCACCCTCACCGCCCCATTCTCCGCCATCGATCAGCGCCGTGGAGGCGAGCGGCCATACGAAAGCGGCGAGCGTGCCGCCGACCAGCGTCGCGAGTGCGGCCCAGAGGAGCGGGATGAAGCGATAGTCGTCGCTGGAGCGCGCGACGACGGCGAATATCTCGCCCGCCGTCTTCGCCTCGGCCGCCCGGATGGCGGCGGCGATACGCTCGTGTTCGGCTGGCGAGAGAAGGCCGGGGTTCGGGAGGGGTGCGTCGCTCATCTACCAGCTCCCGCTCGCGCCGCCGCCGCCGAAGCTACCGCCTCCGCCGGAAAATCCACCACCGGAGAACCCGCCCCCGCCGCCGAAACTGCCGCCGCCGCCGAAACTGCCCCCGCTGGAGCCGCCGCCCCATCCGCCGCCGCCGGACCAGCCGCCGCCCGGCACCACGACGATGCCGCCGCGCCTTCGCCTGCGCCCCTTAGCGCGGCTGCGATGGCGCCGCCGCCCGCCGCCGAGACGCCGCCGGAACGCGCCGATGACCATGAAGAGGATGAGAAGCGTGATGAAGCCGGCCGAGACGAACGACCCGATCACGTCGTCGGCCGAGACGCGCTCGGGGATGCGCCGGACGAAGTCGGACGCATCGCCGCCGAGCACCGTCACGATGTCCTCCATCCCGCGTACGACACCCGTTTCCAGATCGCCGGAGCGGAAGGGGGGAAGGATGGACCCCTGGATGATGGTGGCCGAGATCGCGTCCGTCAGTACGCCCTCGAGCCCGTAGCCGACCTCTATCCGCACCTTGCGCTCGTTTGGCGCGATGATGAGGAGGACGCCGTTATCGGTGTCCTCGCCGTCGAACGCAGTATCCGCGCGAGACGTCTGCGGGTTGCCATCCTCGCCAAGCTGCACGCCGCCGATCGTGTCGAGTGGCACGTCGGAGGCTCGCGCACCTGCCTCGCTCTGACCGATGGCCCACGCCCGGCCGAGGCGATAGCCGTAGTCCTCGATCTCCAGCCCGCGCAGGCTCGACAGCGTCACCACGACGATCTGGTTCGTCGTCTCCGCCTCGTGGGCGCGGGACATGTCGGCGAGCCGTTCCTCGGTGGCGGGCGATAGGATATTCGCCTCGTCGACCACTCGGCCGGTCAGCTCGGGAAAATCCTGCGCGATCGCCGGCTGAAGCAAGGCCAGGGTGAGCAGCAACGCTCCGGCAAGCGCGCGCAAGGCTCTCTCAGCCCGGAATAGGCACCAGGGCGGCATCATCGCCTGACCGTCCCGCCCGGTCAGTTCGCCACCGCGTCCTGCCCGGCGGGCGCGTTCTCATTGGCCGGCGCGCCGACCGTTTCGCCCGGCCGGTCGAAATCGACGCGGGGCGCGGTCTGATCCTCGGCCGCAGCCTCGAAAGGGACCATCGGCGTGCTGCCGGAATAGAGCGTGGACGCCCAGATGCGGCCGGGGAAGGTCTTCAATTCGGTGTTATAGACCCGCACGGCCTCGATGTAGTCGCGCCGCGCGATGGCGATCCGGTTCTCGGTGCCCTCCAGTTGCGACTGGAGTGCGAGGAAGTTCTGGTTGGACTTGAGGTCGGGATAGCGCTCCGAGACGACCAGAAGCCGCCCGAGCGCCGAGGAGAGGGCGCCCTGCGCTTCGGCATATTGCGCGATCGACGCCTGGTCGGTCGGATCGACCGTCACGTTGGCCTGCGTCGCCCTCGCCCGCGCCTCGGTGACGGCAACGAGCACGTCGCGCTCCTGATCGGCATAGGCCTGGACGCTCTCCACGAGGTTCGGGATGAGGTCGGCGCGCCTTTGATACTGGTTCTGCACCTGCGCCCAGGACGCTCGCGCCGATTCCTCGAAGGTCGGGATCGTATTGACGCCGCAACCGGCGAGGAGGGGCAGCAGCAATGCGAGCGCGAGAACGCGAAACTTCGAAGGCATGGGACTTCACTCCGGGCGACCCGTTGTCAGAGGATGAGATAGGCGCCGCGACGGGAAGTGCCAAGCGCCCGTTCGACCGGCCTGCGGAAACACGCTAGAATTGCACGAGCGACCACGCGGCTGGGGAGGCCTGAAACGCCATGACGACAACGCATCGGCTCGCCTTCATGGCCGCGCTGACCGGGATCGCCTGGACGACGCCGGCCGATGCTGCGCGTTGCACGGACTATTCGACCTGCGAGCAGGCCGTCCGCAATTGGTGCGCGGGAAACCATCCACGCGCCGACGGGGACAATGACGGTATTCCTTGCGAGAACGTCTGCACGTCCCGTCGGACGGTGGAAGAGATCAAGGCAGCGATCGGTTGCCTTCGCTGACCGGCCGAACGCTCGCGGCGGCGAATATTGTTTCGGCCCCGACCGCACGCCCATTGTAGCAACCTTTGCCATTTTCCATATGCACTCTGCCTGACCCTGTCGCGCCGCGACGCAGGCGTGAGGCATCCCGAACGTCATGGCCTTCCTGCTCGTCGTGGTCGGTCTCGCGCTCCTCGTCATCGGCGGTGAAGCGCTGGTGCGGGGAGCGGTCGCGCTGGCCGGGCGCCTCGGCGTGTCGCCGCTCCTCATCGGCCTGACCGTCGTCGGCTTCGGCACATCGACGCCCGAGCTCGTCACAAGTCTCAACGCGGCGCTGATCGGCTCGCCCGGCATCGCGATCGGCAACGTCGTCGGCTCCAACACGGCCAACATCCTTCTCATCCTCGGCATCGGCGCCCTCATCACCCCGATCGCGGTCGCGCGCGAGACCTTCCGGCGCGATGGCGCGGCGCTGGCGACTGCGACGGCCCTCTGCGTTGTCGCCGTTCTTCTCGGCGAGGTCGGTCGCGTGATGGGCGTCGCGCTGATGCTCGGTCTCGCCGGCTATCTCGTGCTGAGCTATCTCGGAGAGCGCCGCGTACCTAGCGCCGAGCCTGACATCGATACCACGCCGACAATACCGCTCCGGCGCTCGCTCGCGCTCGCCATCGGCGGCATCGCCATCACGATCCTCGGGGCGAAGCTGCTCGTCGATGGCGCGATCGACGTCGCGCGCGCCTTCGGTCTGTCCGAAGCGGCGATCGGGCTCACCATCGTCGCGGTCGGCACGTCGATGCCCGAGCTCGTGACCTCCGTCATGGCCGCGCTCCGGCGCCAGTCCGACATCGCCTTCGGCAACGTCATCGGCTCCAACATCTACAACGTGCTCGGCATTCTCGGCATCACGGCCGTCGTCTCGCCGCTCGCGGTGCCGCCGCAGATCGCATCGCTCGACATCTGGGTGATGGCGGCGGCGACCCTCCTTCTCCTCGTCTTCGCGACCACCGGGCGGCAGATCGCGCGGTGGGAGGGCGGCGTCTTCGTGGGGCTCTACGTGGCCTATACGAGTTGGCTGCTCCTGCTGTCGTGATCTAGCGCACCACCGTCACCCGCTCCGCGGCCCGCGTGATCGCCGTATAGAGCCAACGCTCGCGGTGCTCCTTGAAGGCGTAGCTCTCGTCGAAGAGGACGACGTCGTCCCATTGCGAGCCCTGTGCCTTGTGGACGGTGAGGGCGTAGCCGTAGTCGAAGGCGTCGTAATTGCGCTGCACCCGCCAGGGTACGTCGCCGGCCTCGCCCGTGAACGCGTCGCGCAGGACCTTCGCCTTGATGGTGCCCTTGGTGGTCTCGTCGGCCGACTTGACGAGCAGCGTCATGGCCGGGCCCTTGGGGCGGGCGGCGTGGGTCACGTCCCAGAGGGAGCCGTTGAGGAGCCCCTTCTTTGCGTTGTTCCTTAGGCAGACGAGCCGATCGCCAGCGACGGGCTCGGTGCCCTCGAAGCCGGCCAGCTCGCGCAGCCGCGCGTTGTAGCGCGCACGCGTTCGGTTGATGCCGACGAGGACCTGGTCGGACGCCTCGACGTCCTCCGTCGAGAGGTCGCGCTTGGAGATGATCCGGCTCGAGCCATAATCTCCCGCCTCCAGCCGCTCGCCCGCGCGCACGGTGCTCGCCATCCGGATGATCGGATTGTCGGCGGCCTGACGGTGGATGTCGGTGAGGAGAACGTCGGGCTCGGCATCGGTGAAGTAGCCGCCGCCCGAGACCGGCGGCAGCTGCCCCGGATCGCCGAGCACGAGGATGGGCGTGCCGAAGCTGAGGAGGTCCTTGCCGAGCGCTTCGTCCACCATCGAACACTCGTCGATGACGATGAGCCTCGCCTTGCCGACAGGCGAGGAGCGGTTGAGCGTGAACTCGGGCGAATCGCCCTTCGCCTCGGTCTCGTCGTCGTCCTCGTCGTCGTCCCGCACCTTGGGCCGGTAGATCATCGAGTGGATGGTGCGCGCGTTGTCGGCGCCCTTCTCCCTCAGCACCTGCGCCGCCTTGCCGGTGAAGGCGCCGAAGAGCACCTCGCCCTCCACGCCTTCCGCGATGTGCCGCGCGAGCGTCGTCTTGCCGGTGCCGGCATAGCCGAAGAGCCGGAAGATGGGATCGGCGCCCGATACCATCCACGTGTTGACGGCCGAGAGCGCGTCGTCCTGCTGGGGGGAGAACTTCAAGGCGATGGTCCGTATCGAGGTGGTCGGAGCGGTGTAGAACGCTTCGCGAACACGAGCAAACGCCGCCCGCGCGCCCCCAACGGAAGACCCGGTTGAATTGCTCGAAGATTCGCGCCATCGTGCCGCACGCCGCGCGATCCGCGGACGAAACAGCATGGGAGAGCCGGGAGCAACAACCGGCCACCTCGGAGGACACCGAATGACCAAGACCACACTTCTCGCCACGGCCGCGTCTGCGGCCCTCGCCCTCAGTCTCAACGCCGCGTCGGCGCAGGAGCTGCGCTTCCAGTGCTATCAGGACGGCGCCGAGTGCGACACGATCGATGCGCTCCTCGACGAGTTCGAGGCGGCCAATGAGGGCATCACCGTCACCGTCGACGTGGTGCCCTATCAGGCGATCCTGGAAAGTCTGCCCGTTCAGCTCAGCAGCGGTGAGGGCCCGGATCTCGCCCGCGTCACCGATCTCGGCGGTCTGGCGCAATACATGCTCGACATCTCGTCTTACGTCGACGCCGCCTATTGGGAGGAAGCCTACGGACCGACCCTCGCCTGGACCCGCGTCAACGGCGAAGGCGATATGGGCATCTACGCCCTATCCGACGCACTGACGGCGACCGGACCTTACGTCAACGCCACGCTCTTCGAGCAGGCCGGCGTAGAGATGCCGGGCGCCGGCGCGACCTATGAGGACTGGGCGAACGCCGCCCGCGAGGTCGCCGAGGCGACGGGCGTCGACTTTCCCATGGCGGTCGACCGCTCCGGCCACCGCTATGCCGGCCCCGCCATCTCCTACGGCGCCAAGCTCTTCGACGAGAACGGCGACCCGATCGTCGTCGACGATGGCTTCAAGGCCTGGACCGAGCAGTTCGTGACCTGGAACCAGGATGGCACGATCGCCGAGGACGTCTGGGCCGGTGCCGGCGGTGCGACCTATCAGGATGCGGCGGCCGAGTTCATCAATGGCGGCCTCGTCTACTACCTCTCCGGCTCCTGGCAGATCGGCCGCATGGGCCGCGATATCGGTGATGCGTTCGATTGGCAGGCCGTCCCAGCCGCCTGCGGTCCGGCCGGCGTCTGCACCGGCATTCCGGGCGGCGCGGCCATTGTCGGCCTCAAGGTCACCGAGCACCCCGAGGCCGTCGCCAAGGTAATGGACTTCCTCGCGCAGGAAGACATCGCGACCCGCTACGCCGCCCGCACCAAATCGATCCCTGCCCATCGTGGCGTCCAGGCCGCCGGCGTCGAGTACGAGGATGCGACCGATTCGGAGAAGGCGGCGCTCGCGACGTTCTCGAAGTCGCTGCTCGGCTTCGCGCCCGAAGCCTTCGCCTTCCAGGGCTACAAGAACAACCGTGCGATCATGAACGCCACCGTCGCGCGCGTAACCCAAGCCATCGTCGGCGAATCGACGGTCGACGAGGCGCTTGCCCGCGTCGACGAAGACGTGGCCGAAGCCGTCGCGGCGGCCGAGTAGGCCTCGACCGGCCGCGTGGCTTCCGCGCGCGGCCGGATGACGGGTCCGATGACATGACGGGCAAGCCCCATATCGAGTTTCGGCAGTTGAGCGATGCGGAAGGCTGGGCGCCAGCGCCCGGCTATCCGCCCACGATCGTCGCCGAGGAGCGCATCCTCGCCAGCGATTTCGACGAGGCGGCCGGTCGGGGGAGCTATACTCGCCTTCTTCGCTTCGCGCCCGGAGGCCGAACGGACGAGCCCGTCGCGCACGACTATTGGGAAGAGGTCTATCTTCTCGAGGGCGACCTCACCGTTGGAACGGACCCGGCGGGCCGCGAGACCTTCCACGCCCCGACCTATGCCTGCCGCCCGCCCGGCGCCGTCCACGGGCCCTTCGCGACGACGAATGGCTGCACGATGCTGGAACTGCGCTACTTCACCGCCGCAACCGGTTCGATCGCATGACGAGGCACTCGCGATGACGTCGCCCGCCGCGCCCCTCGCCGCGCTCGTCTCGTCGGTCGGCGGCTTCGTCTATCGCGGCGCGTTCAACCTTCTCGAATGGCCGATGCGCGCCATCCAGACGATGACAGGCGTGCAGCGCATCGCCTGGGCGTTCCTCTTGCCCAACCTCGTTATCTTCGGCCTCTTCACGTTCCTGCCGATCATCCTCAACTTCGCCTACGCGCTGACGGGGTCGGACCGCATACTCCTCGCCGACCGCCCCTATGTGGGCACCGAGAACTTCGCCTCCCTTCTCGATTGCGAGAGCTTCTTCGACCCCAACTCCTGCCGCCGCGACGTCTTCCTGCGGGCCGTCCACAACACGGCCTGGTTCGTCGTCCTGCAAGTCGGCTTCATGGTCTTCTTCGCGCTCGTCACGGCGCTGATTCTCAATCGGAACATCCCGGCGCGCGGATTCTTTCGCGCCGTCTTCTTCTACCCCGTGCTCCTGTCGCCCGTCGTCGTCGCGCTCATCTGGAAATGGGTGCTGCAACGCTACGGCATCCTCAACGCGGGGCTCGATGCCGTCGGCATGGACACGGTCAACTGGCTGGTGCGGGCCGACTGGGCGTTCTTCTGGATCGTCTTCGTGTCGATCTGGGCGCATATGGGCTTCTACACCCTCATCCTCCTCGCCGGCCTCCAGGCCATCCCGTCCGATGTCTACGAGGCCGCCGAGATGGACGGCACGTCGCATTGGCGCACCTTCCGCCGCATCACGCTGCCACTTCTGATGCCGACGATGACGGTCGTCCTCGTCCTCAGCCTCATCCGCGCCGTGCAGGCGTTCGATGAGATCTTCGTCCTGACGGGTGGCGGCCCCGGCACGGCGACGACGCTCATCCTCCAGTACATTTACGAGACCGGCTTCTCGACGCGCCCGCAACTCTTCGGCCTCGCCGCCGCGGCCTCTATCCTGATGGCCTCGGTCCTCATCGTGCTGACGTTGTTGCAGCTCTGGGCGAGCCGGTCGAAGGCGGAGGAGGGCTGATGACCGCCACGACACAGCCCCGCACCGGCCTCCTCGCCTTCCTCACCCGCCGCCGGGGCCGCAGGAAGGCCGACGTGACCGACTGGATCACCTGGGCCTATCTCGCGCTGGGCGTCGTGCTCATGTTCGGCCCCGTCATCTGGATCGCGCTGTCCAGCTTCAAGACCGAGGCCGGCATTGCCGAGTACCCGCCGACGCTGCTGCCGCTCGCGGCCGAGACCGTCGTCGTGGAGGGCTACGAGGAGCCCCTGCCGCTCTACACGCGTCACCGGCGGCGACTACGAAGGCCGCACGCTGGCGCAGATCCGCCGCATCGGGCTCAACGCGCAGATGGTCGATCCCGGCAGCGCCCGGCGAGCGACTCGATGTCAACATCGCCGATCGCGAGCCGGTCAGGAGCTTCTCGCCGGCCTTCGAGAACTATACCGAGCTCTTCGAGCGCTTCGACTTCATGCGCTATTTCTGGAACTCGACCTTCATCACCATCGTCGCGACGATCATCACCGTCCTCTTCAACTCCATGGCCGCCTTCGCGCTCGCGAAGTACAAGTTCCGCGGCCGCACCATGGTCTTCGTTCTCATTATCGCGACCTTGATGATCCCGCCGACCATCAGTCTCGTGCCGATCTATACGGTCGTCTCGGCCCTCGGGCTCGTGAACTCGCCCTGGGGCGTCATCTGGCCGGCCGTGGCGACGCCGACGGGCGTCTTCCTGCTGCGCCAATACATGCTCACCATTCCCGACGACCTCCTCGACGCCGCGCGCATGGACAACGCCTCGGAGTGGAAGGTCTATTGGCGCATCGTCCTGCCGCTCGCCGCGCCGGCCATCGCGGTCCTCGTCATCTTCTCCGTCATGTGGCGCTGGAACGAGTTCCTCTGGCCTCTCATCGTCCTCAACCGCTCCGAGGAGTTCACCTTGCAGCTCGCCCTCAACGCCTTCCAGGGCGAGTTGCAAACCCAGTGGACCAACCTCCTCGCCATGACGATGCTGACGCTGCTGCCGATCACATTGGTGTTCGTGGTGTTGCAGAAGTATATTACGGCCGGGATCGCGCAGACGGGGGTGAAGTGACTTTCTATGGCTAACCCCATTGACGAAGATGAAAATCTGCAAAAAGCCCTCGGACTATATGTTGGTCGTTGGGGCATGCTTGAGGTCGCTATAGGCTCAATTTTTCTTCATGTTTTTGAGATTCCATCAGCTAAAGCTGCCGCGCTCTTTTCTTATTTTGGCAACGTTGACCAGCAAAGAAGCGTCAGACTCCGGATGCTCGAATTCAATGAAAGTCTCAATTCTGAGGAAATTGCGACTATCTGAGTTATTGAAAGAGATTAAGAAATGTTTTCGGAAACGTAATTTTTACATCCACTTACCTTTGGACGTAGGCAGTCTGGCACCTCGCAAGATCTATATAAGATGAAGAAAGCGTCATCAGGACAAATCCGTACATCGCGGAGCCGTTCGAAATAGACGATCTTGTGAGGGAATGTGAGGGAGTGCGAGCCCTTTCAGACGATTGCTTCTCAGCCACGAGACAGTTTATGACTCGGCAGAAACGCCGGATAGAAGATCAAGAAGAATCGCTTCAAGAAGCCATTAACTCGCTTAGCACAGAGTTCAAAACTAACTCGGGAGGATTATTGCAATCGATACTTGGCGCCGTGGCCGACAGATGATTTAAAGGACTAATCTGATGGCCACCGTAACCCTCCAATCTCTCGTCAAAGACTATGGCGACGTCCGCGCCATTCACGGCGTCGATCTCGAGATCCCCGACGGCGCGTTCACCGTCTTCGTCGGCCCTTCCGGCTGCGGGAAGTCGACCCTGCTCAGGATGATCGCGGGGCTGGAGGAGATCTCGGGCGGCGACCTCCTCATTGATGGCGACCGGGTCAACGACCAGCGCGCGGCCGAGCGGGGGCTCGCCATGGTCTTCCAGACCTACGCGCTCTACCCGCACATGACGGTGCGCCAGAACCTCGCGTTCGGTCTGGAGAACCTATCAACCCCCCGGGACGAGATCCGCGCCCGCGTGGCCGAAGCCGCGCGCATGCTCCAGATCGAGGAACTCTTGGACCGGCGCCCGGCGCAGCTTTCGGGCGGTCAGCGCCAGCGCGTCGCGATCGGGCGCGCCGTGGTGCGCGAGCCCCGCGTCTTCCTCTTCGACGAGCCCCTGTCCAATCTCGACGCAGAGCTGCGCGTCTTCATGCGTGCCGAGATCGCCGACCTTCATCGGCGCATCCGCAACACGATGATCTACGTCACGCACGACCAGGTCGAGGCGATGACGATGGCCGACATGATCGTCGTGCTGCGCGCCGGAGTGATCGAGCAGTCGGGCACGCCCCTCGATCTCTACAACACGCCCGCCAACCGCTTCGTCGCCGGCTTCATCGGCAGCCCCCGCATGAACTTCATCGAGACGAAGCTGGTCGAAGGTGGACCGATCGGCGTCGTCCTGGAGGAGGCCGGCGGGCAGCGACTGGAAGCCGCCGTCGCGGGCGATCTCCTCAACCCCGGAGACGCCGTCACGCTCGGCATCCGCCCCGAGCACATCCGCGTGGAGCCGCACGATCCGGGCGGTGCGATCCCCGTCACCGTCGGCGCGATCGAGCAGTTGGGCGGCGAGAGCTATCTCTATTGCGAGCGAGGCGCCGCGCGCGAGGGCGAGGCTGCCCGCCTGACCGCCCACATGCCCGGCCAGACCGCCCTCAGACGCGGCGACACCGGCTTCGCCACCTACCGCCCCGACCACGCCCACGCCTTCGGCAAGGACGGTTAGGCCCTCAAACGCCTCGTGATCGGCGAGGCGGCCGTGAGCGGCTACGCGGACAACGGCGCCGTCGCCGGTTTCCGGTGAGAGGGACGTCGTCGACGTGGTGAAGGGCTTGCGGTGGCCATCCTGATCTCGACCGCATTCATGGCCCGTTCTTCGATCGCCGGCAACCAGTCGGCCCGAAGCGCAAGCGCCTCGCCCGCGCCGGAGCGATGACCAGTGCTCTCGCGCTGCCGGCGCGCTCGCCTGACCCCGTCCGGTCAGCGACCCTGCCGCTCACCGCAGGCTTCATCCTCCGCATCGACCATCTCGACACCTGGCTCCTTCGCATCGCCATCGTCCCCGCCGCCGGCTTCTCCGTCGATCGCACCTGGACCGATCGCGCCCCGGTGACGACGCGCCCTGGGAAGGCCGCGACAGGCTCTCGATCGATGGCTTCGCCTGCCCGCCCGCGACGCGCGAAGACGGATGGCTGACCGGCGAGAGCCTGCGCCTCCGCGCCGGACTGCCCGGCGATACACGGCCCTCTCGCCCTCCAGATCGAGCGACGCACCATCGACGGCTGGGAGGCCGCTCCTCGCAGACCGCGCGACGGGCGCCTACCAATGGCTGGCCAAGCGCCGCCGCTTCCGCCACTACCAGGCGCGCGACCTCGCCGACCGCCATTACGGCCTCGGCGACAAGACCGGCCGGCTCGACCGCACCGGCCGCCGCCTGCGCTGCCTACAGACCGATTCGCTCGGCTACGACGCCGAGACCACCGATCCCCTCTACAAGCACGCGCCCATGGGTCATCGTCGATCATCCGGAGCGGGGCGCCGTCGGCCTTCTCTACGACACGCTGGCCGAGACGACCTTCGACCTCGGCGCGGAGCATTCGAACTACCATCCGCACTACCGGATCATGGAAGGCACGGAGCCCGGCATGGTGCTCTACGTGGTCGACGGGCCGCGTGTGCGCGATATCGTTCCCCGCCTCCACGCACTCACCGGTCGTCCGCACTTTCCGCCGCGCTGGTCGATGGGCTTTGCCTTCACGACCATGCACCACGCCGACGCGCCCGACGCGCAGGCCGTGATGACGCGCTTCGTCGACCGCGCCCGCGCCGAGGACATCCCCTTGAGCGCCCTCCACTCCGGCTCCGGCTACACGCGGCGCGGCGATGGGCGGCGCTACGTCTTCCATTGGTCCGACACGCGCTTTCCCGATCGCGACGGCTTCTTCACGCATTTGGCCGCGCTCGGCCTGCGCTCGGCCGCCAACGTCAAGCCCGTCCTCTTGACCGAGCATCCGAGCTACGAGGAGGGCGCCGCGCATGGCCGGTTCGTCAAGCGCGCCGACGGCACGCCTGCCGTCGAGATGTTCTGGGGCGGGCCCGGAAGCCAGCTCGACTTCACCAACCCCGACACGATCGCCTGGTGGCAGGCGAGCCTGACGGCGCAGATCCTCGACGCCGGCTTCACCGCCGGCTGGAACGACAACAACGAGGCCGAACTCTGGGACGAGACGGCGATGGTCGATGGTTTCAGCCGCACCCTCCCCGCGATCGAGGCGCGCCCGCTCCACGCCCTCCTCATGACCCGCGCCACCTTCGAGGCCACGCGCGACGCGCGGCCCCATGAGCGCCCCTACACCATCACCCGCGCCGGCCCCATCGGCCTCGCGCGCTATGCCGAGACCTGGACGGGCGACAACCGCACCTCCTGGAAGACGCTGCGCTGGAACCTCTCGCAAGCCCTCTCGATGAGCCTGTCCGGCATGCCTTTCACCGGCCACGACATCGGCGGCTTCGACGGTCCGCGGCCCGGCCCCGAACTTCTCATCCGCTGGGCGCAGATGATGGCGCTTCACCCGCGTTGCGTGATGAATTCATGGAAGCCGCAACTCCTTGCCGAGGGCACGGCGTCCACCGAGGCCGATTGCGCCACCCTTCCCTGGCTCCACGCCGAGGCGACGCCGCATCTGCGCGAGGCTTTGCGACTGCGGTACCGTTTGCTGCCCTATCTCTACGACCGCGCCCACCAGGCGCACCAAACGGGCGAGCCGATCATCGCACCGCTCTTCTATCACTACGACGACACCCAGGCGCGGGACGATACGGACGCTTTCCTCGTCGGACCGGGCGTTCTCGCGCTGCCGGTCGTCGAGCCCGGAGCGACATCCCTCGAGGCCTACCTGCCGGATGTCGAGGGCGGCTGGCACGATCTCGCGACGGGCGCGCATTTTGACGGCGGGCGGATGGCGACGATCGAGGCGCCGTTGTCGAGACTGCCCGTCCTCGTTCGCGATGGCGCGATCCTACCTCTGGCGCAGACGTGGCCCTCACTCGCGCCGCACGACGCCGAAACGATCGCACTGACGCTCTTCGCCGGCCAGACTGGGCGGTCTGAGACCGAAACGGTCTTCGACGACGGCATCAGCTGGGCATACCGCAATGGCGACCTCTCGCGCATCGCCTCCACCGCCGAGTGGACGCCCGGCACGGTGCGGATTGCAGCGCGCGAGATGGCGACCGGCCGAGGCCGCCCGCATCTCGAGATCGCCTGCGCCACGCTCGGCTCGCGCAGGCTCGATACCACAGGCCCCGCCTAGGCCCTACCGCCGCCGGCGCCTGTCGTCAGCGCCTTTGGGATCGGTCTCACGCAACGGATCGGTGATGCGCCAGCCATAGGTGAGAAGCGGCATGGCGCGCTGGGCGAGCGCGACCATCGCACCAGACAAGTCGGACGTTGTGACGATCGCGTCATCGAGCGGCTGATGTACCACGAAGGACTTGTGACGCAGCAGCCGGCGCACGTCGTCGCCATGGTCGCCCCTGAAGCCTGCAGGGCCGTTGACGAGCATCTCGTCGGTTCCGAAGGCGAGGCCGTGCGTCGCCAGATCGGCTTCGAGCTCCAGTAGCGTCTTCGGCCGCGCGACGATGTCCTCGCGCAGGGCGCGCAGCATAGGCGCTGTCGGGTGCCATATGCCGGAGGCGAGGTAGGTGTTGCCGGGCGAGACGTGGACGTAGAGGCCGCCCATGTCCTTCTTGTTCCCCGTCCGCGTCAGCACCGCCGAGACATGCGTGTTGTAAGGGTGCTTCTCCTTGGTGAAGCGCACGTCGCGGTTGATGCGGAAGGTCGAGGCTTTCGCAGTGCCGGAGAGCGGAATGTCGGCCGCCTTTATCCGCGCGGACACGTCCTCGAGCAGCGCGGCCAAAGGCGCCTTCAACTCCGCGTCGTAGAGTGCCTTGTTCTCGGCGAACCACTCACGGCTCTGATGGAAGCCGATTGCCTTGAGGAAGGGCAGTCCCTTCTCGCCGAACCCGGTGAACGCCGCCATGCCGATACTCCTTCGTCCGGACACGCGAAAGCCCGCGCCCGGAGAGCCAGGCACGAGCCATCATACGCGACTGTCGGCAAGCGCCGCGGTGGAGCCCGCAGCACAAGGCTCGGCTAGTCTTCCTGCGCCGTCAGAACCTGACGACCGCGATACATGCCGGACTTGAGGTCGATATGATGCGGGCGGCGAAGCTCGCCCGAATCCTTGTCTTCGACATAGGCCTGCGCCTTCAGCGAATCGTGGGAGCGGCGCATGCCGCGCTTGGACGGGGTGGTCTTGCGCTTCGGGACAGCCATCGTACGTGTCTCGCTCTTCGAGCAACCCCGCGACGGGGAGCGTGTGTAGGGGTCCGACAGGGAGGCCATGCCGATCGGGCGCGGCCGACAGAACCCGGCCAGGGTTCGTGTCATGTCGGGATCGCCGGGCGTTATAGTGGCATCGGGCCGGGTTGGCTAGAGGCTCATGCAACCTCGCTAGCCTTCGTCGAAGAGACAGGCCGTGTAGGCGCCCGAGCCACGCACACGGGCCTCGATGATGCCGGCCACGCGCGCGGTCCGCCGGCCTCGCGCGGCGTCGAATGCGATGGGGTTGGGCAGCACCGCCACCATCCGCGCCGCCTCTGACCGGGAGAGCGCGCCGACATCCCGCCCCAACTGCGAGCGCGCGCCCGCACCAGCGCCGAAGACGCCGCCCTCATCCCATTCGGCGATGTTGAGATAGACCTCCATCAGCCGCCGCTTGCCGAGCACGCGGTCGAGCATCAGCGCGATCGGTATCTCCAGAGCTTTGCGAACATAGGACGCGTCGCGCCAGAGGAAGAGGTTGCGGGCCGTCTGCATCGCGATCGTGCTACCGCCCCGCGTCGGCCCGTCGGGCGCCCTCATGAGGGCGCGAAGCTCGCCCCAGTCGACACCTCGGTGTGCGCAGAACCGGCCGTCTTCCGACATCACGACGGACCGCGCGAGATCGGGCGCCATCGCATCGAGATCGCGCCATTCGCGAACGACCGGCGCGCCCGTCAGCCAGCGCGCGGCCATCGGCGCCGAAACAGGATCGAGCCAACGATAGGCAAGGCCGACCACGCTCGGCGCGAGAACGAGCAGCGCCAGCGCGACGAGAAGTGCGGGCCCCACCCGCGAGGCGATCCGGGCCGAACGCTTCGATGGTCGCGCAGGTGTCGGCTTCGCGTTCGGCAAATCGGTCTCTCGATAGTGAGCGGGGCGCCCGCGATCGCGCGGACCCTCGCAAAGCCCGGCCATGCCGGCAAGGGCTTGCGAAGTCCGGGACAACACCACCGAAGACGCCCTGTCGCCTTGCGCCCCGTCGCCCGCTCTGCTTTCGAGGACCCGCAGCGAGAGGACGACATGACGGCACACCCGAACCCCACCACGGCCACGGCTTTGGCCGCAGCCTTGACCGAGACCGGCGAGGCGATCGAGGGCGTGCTGGAAGCGCTTCTCACGCCGGCTCTCGCCGAGACCGGACCGCACCGCGCACCGACCCGGCTCCTCGCGGCGATGCGCTATGCGATCCTGGGAGGCGGCAAGCGTTTGCGCCCCTTCCTCGTGGCGCAGACCGGCGCGCTCTTCGGCGTGCCCACGGATCAGTCGCTGCGGGCGGGCGCGGCGCTCGAACTCGTCCACGGCTACAGCCTCGTCCACGACGATCTGCCGGCCATGGACGATGACGACCTGCAGGCGCGGCAAACCCACCGCCCATATCGCCTTCGACGAGGCCACCGCGATCCTCACCGGCGACGCGCTCCTCACGCTGGCCTTCGAGACCGTCGCCGATGAAGCGACCCATCCCGATCCCGCGATCCGGATTGCCCTCACCCGGCATCTCGCCCAAGCGTCGGGATTGCGCGGCATGTGCGGCGGTCAGATGCTCGACCTCGAGGCCGAAGGCCGCTTCGGCGCACCATCAGGCGCGCGCGACGAGCCGCACGTTCGCCGTGTGCAGGCCATGAAGACGGGCGCGCTCTTCGGCTTCGCCTGCGAGGCGGGCGCCATCCTCGGACAGGCGTCCGACGAGAGGCGCGCCGCGCTTCGCACCTATGCCGACCAGTTCGGCTACGCCTTCCAGATCGCCGACGACGTGCTCGACGCGACCGCCAGCGCCGAGGAGATGGGCAAGGCGACCGCGAAGGATGGCGAAGCCGGCAAGGCGACGCTCGTCGACCTTCTCGGCCTCGACGGCGCCCGCGCGCGCCTCGACGAAACGGTGGAGGCCGCGCGGGACGCGTTAGCTACCTTCGGCCCTGAGGCCAATATCCTTCGCGCTCTCGCCTTCCACGTGCGCGATCGGCGTTCCTGACAACCTGTCTGCCTAACGAAAGGTGAAGGTCGGATCGGGCATTGTCGGTCCATCCTTCAGCCGATTTTCCGATCCCGCTGCAATGGTCGGTCATCTCGTGCGGCATGAGGCCCGCGAGCCCAACCAGAACGGTCCGGTTCGAGGCGCCGCAGAGTGCCCGGCCGGCAGCAGGGGTCAGACGAACATGAATTTCTCCGTCGGCGCACAGTCCTTCCGCGACAATGCCGCCCAACCGAACGCCGCCGCTTCCGAGAAGAGCGGCGCACAGGCCGAAGCCAAAACCGCTGCGGCCGGGAAGGCCAAAGGCGGCGATAGCCCGGCCACTCGCGTCACGCTTTCCGGTGAGGCTCGGAAGGTCGTCGATACGACGCAGGTCAAGGGCACCAAAGAGGCCGACGGGCTCGTCGTCAAAGAGGACGGGGCGAAGGTCTCCGCCAAGGCCGGCGACGACGTCGTTCGCGCCACCGGCCGCGACGTGACCGCATCCGGCGGCGTAGGCGATGACCGCGTCGTCGTCGAGGGCGACAACGGCCTCGCGCGTGGCGGATCGGGCGACGACGTGACCGTCATTCGTGGCGACGACGGCCGCGCCGAAGGCGGACGCGGCAATGACCGCACCGTCGCCATCGGTGACCGCAACGTCGCGAGCGGCGGAGCCGGAGACGATCGCGCCGTCGTTCGTGGCAATGACAGCCGCGCCAATGGCGGCGCCGGAGACGACGTCGTGGTCGGCATCGGAGACCGCAACAGCGTTCGCGGCGGAGCCGGAGACGACCGTGTGGTCGCGCGGGGCGACGACAATCGCGTCGGCGGCGGACGCAGCGAGGATCGTGTGGTCGCGACCGGCGATCGCAATCGCCTCAACGGTGGCAGCGGCGACGATGTCGTCGTGGCACACGGCAACGACAATCGCCTCAATGGTGGCGAGGGCAGCGACCGGCTGGTCGCGCAAGGCGATGGCAACCGGATCAACGCGGGCACGGGAGACGATGTCGTCATCGTCCGCGGCGGCGATGCGGTCGTGAATGCGGGCACCGGAAATGACCGCGTCCGCACGGATGCCGGCAACGATATCGTCCGCACGGGTTCCGGCAACGACCGGGTCTCGACCGGCGCAGGCAACGACCGCGTGGTCGTCAACGGCGCAGGCGAGAAGCGCATCGACCTCGGCGAGGGCAACGACACGGTCCGCATTCGCGGCAAGGCCGACGATTTCACCTTCACCGTGAAGGACGGGACTGTCACCGCCACCTCGCGCACCGATCCCGAGACGCGCATCACCGTCTCGGGGGGCGAGAGCTTCCGGTTCGACGGCGGCGTAACGGCGACGATCACCGACAAGGGCGACCTCACGACGGCGAGCGGCACCGTTCTCGCCGAACAGTCGCGGCCGGCCCCGGCCGTCGAGAGCGGCACAGCCAAAGAGACTGCCCCGAACGACAAGACGTCGACTACGCAGACCGGCATCCCGGTCGAGGAATTTGTTCGCGACGCGTCCGACAAGCCTGTGGTCGCAGGTGGAGACGACGAGGGTACGTCCACGCCGACGACGACCCAGACCGTCGCCGACAAGACCGTGGCGACCCAGCCTCAGGTTGGCGAAGACGCGCCGCCGGCGAACTCCGTCACGGCCAACTCCGTCGCGCAGCCCGCGAACGAGAACGAACCGGTTCGCGGCATCGCGTCCGAAGCCGATAGAACGGTGACTTCGGTCGCCGCGCCGTCGGGCGGATCGAGCGCCGCGCCGGTGAACGAGGCCAAGCCGGCCGAGACGACCGACAAGGCCGCCTTCAGCATCCTCACCTCCTGGACGCCGAACCGGGCGCTGGCCGACGCGCTGACCGAGGCCGCCGAGAAGCGGGCCGAGATCCGCGAGCGCCGCGAGGCGGCCCGCGCCGACACGGACCCGAAGAACGAGACGCGGCGCGGCGACAAGGTCGATGCGCTGTCCTCGAGCGACGAAGAGCGCGCCAGCAATCAGTTCAGCGCCGTCGGCCGCCTCAGCAGCGTCGATATCCAGCGCGGTATCGCGGCCTATAACCGCTGACGGGTCAGGGGCGCTTCGGCGCCCCTCATCCTATTCGGCGGCGTCGGCCTTCGCGCCGTAGCGCCGTTCGATATAATCGACGACGAGGCCCTTGAACTCGTCCGCGATGCCGGCGCCGCGCAGCGTGACGGCCTTCTTGCCGTCTATGAAGACGGGCGCGGCCGGGCTTTCGCCCGTGCCCGGCAGCGAGATGCCGATATCGGCGTGCTTCGATTCGCCCGGCCCGTTCACGATGCAGCCCATGACGGCGACGTTGAGCGCCTCGACGCCCGGATAGCGCGTCTTCCACTCGGGCATCGAGCTGTGGAGGAAGCCCTCGATGTCCTGGGCGAGTTCCTGGAAGGTCGTGGAGGTCGTGCGCCCGCAGCCGGGGCAGGCGGCGACGACGGGCTTGAAGGTGCGAAGGCCCACCGCCTGGAGGATCTCCTGCGCCACCTTGACCTCCTTCGTCCGGTCGCCGCCGGGCTCCGGCGTGAGCGAGACGCGGATGGTGTCGCCGATGCCGCGCTGGAGGAGGATGCCCATCGCGGCCGCGCTCGCCACGATGCCCTTCGAGCCCATGCCGGCTTCCGTCAGCCCCAGATGGAGCGCGTAGTCGCAGCGCGCGGCGAGCAGCGAATAGACCGAGACGAGGTCCTGCACGGCCGACACCTTGGCGGAGATGACGATCTTGTCGCGCCCGAGCCCGATCTCCTCGGCCCGCTCGGCCGAGAGGAGCGCGGAGCGGATCATCGCCTCGTGCATCACCGCGCGGGCGTCGCTCGGCGTGTCCGATGCGGCGTTCTCGTCCATCAGGTGCGTCAGCAGCTCCTGATCGAGCGAGCCCCAGTTGACGCCGATCCGCACCGCCTTCCGGTGCCGCGCCGCCATCTCGATGATCTGGCCGAACTGCCGGTCCCGCTTCTCGCGAAAGCCGACGTTGCCGGGGTTGATCCGCCATTTCGCCAGCGCCTCGGCGCAGGCCGGGTGATCGGCCAGAAGCTTATGCCCGATATAGTGAAAGTCGCCGACGAGAGGCACGAAGGTGCCGCGCTTCTCCAGCCGGTCGCGGATCTCAGGGACAGCCGCGGCCGCCTCGTCGCGATCGACGGTGATCCGCACGACCTCCGATCCGGCGCGCGCCAGCGCAGCGACCTGGCGGACCGTACCCTCGATATCGGCCGTATCCGTATTCGTCATCGACTGGACGACGACCGGCGCGCCGCCGCCGACCATCACGCCGCCGACATCGACCCCGACCGAGCGTCGCCGCGCCATCAGCTCGTGCGGGAATTCGGGCCGAAGCGGTTGGGCGGTCATGCGAGCGGGCTCATGCGACGGAACTCCGAAGGGTCGTGTTCTTCGCCTCGGGAGGTGGCAGCGCGGTGCGGACCTGTCAACGGGCTGACGCGTGAGAGGCAAGGCGTCCTCGAGCCACACCGCTGCCATGCCGTCCCCTTGTGGGTGGAGGGCGTCGCGCAGCACGAAGCGTCCCGCCGGGCGAAGGCCCGCGAGGTTTGCGAGAGAGACGACCGCCTCGGGTGAGGCGTGGGAGCGGCCGGTGACCGCGTGCCCGGCGTGACCGGGCCTCTTGTGTGTGTAGCGACGATCCCCGACCGCTCCCTACGCGGCGACTTCGCGACAGCTGCGCTGTCCGTACGCCAGAGCCCCGCGCTTCGGCCCCCAGCGGCTCGGGATCGAGACCCGAACGGCATGGGGCGCCTTAAGCCCGAACCTCCGGGGGGGAACCCCCGAAGGCGGACGGCCCGGTCGTCTCCTTCAACGAGGCGCGATCCTGAAGGCGTCAGCCCCCAGGCGCGCCCCTCCAGTGCCGGACGGGCGGATTGGCTCAGCGTCCCCCCGGGACCGGTCCGAACCGAACGAACCGGGCGCGGGCGCCGCATCCCCTCCCCCAACGAATCCCCGGTTCCGGAATCGCGTGCCTCGTGGGGGCGGAGTAGGCTCGAGATAGCGCAGGACGAGCCTTGGAAAATCCACCTTTGTTGAACCAGCCGGCCCGCTCATCCTTTTTTCCGAAGACGTACGACCGCTCGCGCGTAACTCACGGCGATTTGAGAAAACGTCGTTATCGAACACCGGCCCGTGGGCTCCCAATCACCGAAACGTCTATCCGTGTTTATTTGAGTTCCAACGCAGGAGGCGCGAATACTCGTAGTGCATCTCCCGCCAATAACGGTGGAACGAGAGCAAAAACTACAGAGGATACTTTAAGATGAAAACACTTGTTGCTGCGACAATGCTTGCCTTCCTCGTCACCACCCCGGTTTACGCTCAGGGCAACGACACCGACCCGAGCACGGGCTCCATCAACGATGAGAACCGGTCCCGCATGAACACGGGCGACCTTCGTATGGTCGGCATGGACGGCGACATGGTCCTCGTCCGCGACCGCCGAGGCCGCACCTTCCGCATGCCGCTCTCCTTCTTCCAGGACACGGACCCCAGCACCGGCTCGATCAACGACGAGAACCGCAACCGGATGAACACCGCCGACGGGAACTAGAGCCGTTCCAGCGGCGGTGCGATAGCACCGCAGCGAAGGGAACCGCGCAAAAACAGTGAGCTAGAGCGCGTTCGGTGAATGGATATCAACCGGACGCGCTCTAGGGTCCGAACGCAACGAGCCCTTTCGCAGGTCGCGACCGATTGGCGACCAGCCCTTCTCCCCTCGTGGGAGAAGGTGCCTGGCCGGGCGGTTGAGGGGCGGCGCGCCCTGATGGGCGATCTCCCAGGATCGAGCCCCCCCACCCCTTCCCGTTCATTGGAAGCGGCTTTTGCCCGGAGCCGTCGTGTCGCGCTCCCTTCCGGGCGTTTGTGCATTGCAACCAAAATCAAGGGAGCTAGGTTGCCGCGCAACAGTTCGATCTTGGGAGCCCCTTATGAACCTTCGTGAATCTTGCGCCGTCATCACCGGCTCCACCTCCGGCATCGGCCTCGGGGTCGCGGAAGCGCTTGCGGCGGCGGGGGCGAATGTGGTGCTGAACTCCTATACGGACCGGGACGAGGATCGCGAGATCGCGGCCGGGATCGCGGAACGGCACGGCGTGAAGGCGCTCTACGTGTCGGCCGACATGTCGGACGGGGCGGCCTGTGCGGGGCTGGTCGAGAAGGCCGAGGCGGCCTTCGGTACGGTCAAGGTGCTGGTCAACAATGCGGGCATCCAGCACGTCGCGCCCATCGAGGAGTTCCCGGCCTCCAAATGGGACGCGATCATCGCGATCAACATGTCGTCGGCCTTCCACACCATCCGCGCGGCCGTGCCGGGTATGAAGGCGGCAGGCGAAGGCCGGATCATCAACATCGCCTCCGTCCACGGGCTGACGGCCTCGCCCTACAAGTCCGCCTACGTGACGGCCAAGCACGGCGTGATCGGGCTGACGAAGACGGTGGCGCTCGAGCTCGCGCGCGCCGGCGACATCACCTGCAACGCGGTCTGCCCGGGCTATGTGCTCACCCCGTTGGTCGAATCGCAGATCCCCGATCAGATGAAGGCGCACGGGATGACGAAGGACGAAGTGATCGAGCAGGTCATGCTGGAGCGCCAGCCCACGAAGGAGTTCGTGACGACGGAGGGCCTCGGCGGGACCGTCGTCTTCCTGTGCTCCGACCACGCCCGCCAGATGACCGGCCACGCGCTGACCATCGATGGCGGCTGGACGGCGATGTAGCGGGGCGGCCTTCGCGAAAAGGTGAGCCCCAAGAAAAAGCCCTCTCCCCGGAAGGGAAGAGGGCGTTTCGCGGCTACTGGACGGCGCTGACCAGCGGCGTGATGCGCCGCAGGGTCACGCGGCGGTTGGCCCGCTCGTTCCCTAGTGTCGGGACCTTGAGGTACTGCTCGCCATAGCCCTGGGTGATGAGGTTCTCGGCCGGCACCCCGTAAAGGTCGCTCAAGAGGCTGGCGACCGACGAGGCGCGCCGGTCCGACAGGGCGAGGTTCGAGATGTCGGAGCCGACGGCATCGGTGTGGCCCTCGACGAGGTAGAGCTCGCGCGGGTTGGACGCGATGATCTCCGACATCGCGCGGCCCAAGGCACCAAGCGCTCTGGCTTGGTCGAGCGAGACTTCCGCGCTGCCGGTCGCGAAGGTGATCGTGTCGAGATCGACCCGGCGGACGGATTCGCGCAAGGGCTCCGAGTTGGTGACCTCGGCGACGGTGTAGACCCGCTCGATCTCGCGAACGGCCGGCGCCGTCAGCGCGACGCGCAGCTCGACCTGTGTCGCGCTCTCGGTCTCCACGACATACTCGTCGTAAGGGATCGTAAGCTCGATCGGCTCCAGATCGGCCTCGCCGACGACGACGAAAGGCTGGCCGTCGATGTAGTCGGCCTCGGCGTCGAAGAGGACGTATTCGTCGCCATTGGGCAGGATGCGCGTGCGGCGTAGCGGATAGCCGCCCCCATCATAGAGCGTAACGATTTCCGAGCCGTCCGGCCGCACGATGCGGGTGCGGCTGCGCCCTTCGGCCAGATCCTCGGTGTCGATCGTCACGCCGTCGCCGTAGAGCCGCTCGTTGGGGTCGGAGCGCACGACGAGTTCGCCGCCGCGCTCGATGATGATCCGGTCGTCCTGCTGGCCGAGGAGACGTCCACCGAGGAGCGGGATCGCGGCACCGACGACGGCACCCGCCGCCGCTGCACCCAGAATGCGCCGACGCTCGTCGAAATCGTCCTGCCGCTGGGCTTCGGTCAGCTGCTGCACGCGCGCCTGCTCGGCCGCGAGCGCCGCCTCGGCCGCCTGGAGCGCGGAGGCCTCCTGCGCGGCGCGAAGCTCGTTCGCCTCGAGAAGCGGCTGCACGGCGGGCGCGTCGCCGACAGGCATGGCGGGCGCCGGTGCCAACTCGTTCGCGTCAGACGAGGCGGGCGCGATCGGCGGTGTGGGCGGCGCCGTCTCGGCCGGTTGCACGGGCGCGAGGGCTTCGGGCAGGGCCGGTGTCAGTGCTTCGGGCTGCGGCATGGGTGTGGGTGGAATGACGTCCGGCTGCGCGACGGGCGCAGGGGGCGTCACGGGTGCGAGATCCTGCACGGGTGCGGGTTCGGCCACGGGCGCAGGTTCGATGACGGGCGCTGCGGGAGCGGGCTCCACGGCCGGCATTGGCTCGGGCGCGGCGTCTGGCGCGACGGGCTCGACCGGGGCCATCTCGACGGGCGCGAGTTCGGTCGGAGCCACCTCGACGGGGGCCTCGACGGGAGCAGGTTCGGGTGCCGGGACGAGTTCGGGCACCGGAGCGAGTTCGGGCGTGGCTTCCGGCATCGGCTCGGGAGCGACTTCGACCGGTGCTTCGGGGGCCGGCGCGAGTTCGACAGGCGCAGGCTCGGCCGGGGCAAGTTCGGCCGGGGCAAGTTCGACGGGGGCGGTCTCGATGGGGGCAGCTTCGACCGGCGCAACCTCGGCCGGCGGCGTCTCGACCGGCGCGGGCACCAGTTCGGTGGGCGCTTCGGTTACGGGCGCCTCGCCGGCCGGCATCGCAGGCGCGGGCGCGACGAAGCCTTCGCAGCCGAGCTGCGTCGCATCGATCGTGCAATCGACGGCCGGAGCGTCCTGCGCGAGGGCGGCAGCCGGCAGGAGCGCCGCGCCGGCGGCACCCGCCAGCAGCAGCGCGCGCAGGGAGGCCAGCGGAGACGAAGCCGGCGAAGACGAGGAGGGGGAGCGGAACAGGGTCATCGAAGCATCGGTCCTGAAGGAGGAGACGGGGGGCGCTCACGGTGCTCCTTCGCATCGTGCGGCGCGGGGTACGGCAGGCGATCGCAGGCCAACTGTTGCGAAAAGACGTGAGCGACCATTCCGGCATCCGGGCAATGGCGTCGGATCGCGTCCAGCGCCTAAAGGTCTGCCGGGGAGGGTCGTGCACCTGTTGAACCCTCGACGAAGGGTCTATGTTCCCGCAGATGAATGCAGGCTGAAGCCTTTTTCGTATCCGCCGCCCACCCTTCCAGGTCTTCGCCCCCGCCTCTGCTCTTACCTCTGTTCCTGTTCCCGATCGGATCGCAATGACGTCCCAGACCTCAGATCGGGGTGCGCCCAAGGCCGAGCCGGCACCGCCCGCGCCCGTGCGCAGCGTCAATCTGGCGCTTCAGGGCGGCGGCGCGCTCGGCGCCTTCACCTGGGGCGTGCTCGACGGATTGCTGGAGGATGGCCGGATCGGCTTCGAGGCGATCTCGGGCACCTCGGCCGGCGCGGTCAACGCGGTGGTGATGGCCGACGGCTGGATGAAGTGCGGGGCGGACGGCGCACGCCGCGCGCTGGAGACGTTCTGGCGCGCCATCTCGCACCAGGCGACGCCCTGGCGCAGCGAGGCCACCGAGCGCTGGCTCTCGGGTTTCGGCGTGCCCGGCGCCTCCTCCGGTCTCGGCTGGCACAATCCGTTCCTGCCGAAGGCGAGCCGGCTCTTCTCGCCCGCCGCCTGGGGCGAGACGCTGTCGCGCGCCTTCAGCCCCTATGAGCTCAACCCGCTCAACGTGAACCCCTTGCGCGATCTCCTGGCCGAGACGATCGATTTCGACGCCGTGAAGGCCTGCCGCGACATCCGCCTCCACGTGAGCGCGACGGATGTCGAGACCGGCAAGATCCGCGTCTTCACCGGTAGCGACATCACACCCGACGCCGTGATGGCCTCGGCGTGCCTGCCGACGCTCTTCCAGGCCGTCGAGATCGACGGGCATGCCTATTGGGACGGTGGCTACATGGGCAATCCGGCCCTCTTTCCACTCTTCGAGGGCATGGTCTCGGAGGATCTTCTCCTCGTCCAGATCAACCCGGTGAAGCGGGTCGGCGTGCCGCGCACCAGCCGCGAGATCATGGACCGGCTCAACGAGATCACCTTCAACGCGACCCTGCTGCGAGAGATGCGCGCCGTCGCCTTCGTCAAGCGCCTCATCGCGGAGGGCAAGCTCGATCGCAACGCCTATCACGACGTGCGGATGCACCGCATCGATGGCGCGGATGCGCTTGCCGCCTACCCCGCCGGCACCAAGCTCTCGTCGGACTGGCGCACGCTGACGGCGCTGCGCGATGTCGGCCGAGACGCCGCGGTCGCCTGGCTGGCCGAGAACTTCGCCGCGCTCGGCCACCGGGCGACATTGAGGTTGGAGGACGAGTTCGTATAACCATCCGCATTCCAGCTTCCACGATCCGGCACGCCCATGACCACCCCTCCCCGCGCCATCGCCCTGATCGCGCACGATGACAAGAAGGACGACATCGTCGCCTGGGTCGGCCGGCACGCGGACGCGTTCGTCGGCATCCCCATCGTCTCGACCGGCACCACGGGCGGGCGGATCGCCGACGCGCTGCCCTCGCTCGACGTGCGGCGGGTCAAGTCCGGCCCGCTCGGCGGCGATCAGCAGATCGGGGCGCTCATCGCGGAGGGCGAGGTCGGCGCGCTCGTCTTCTTCATCGATGCGCTCTCGCCCATGCCGCACGACGTGGACGTGAAGGCGCTCACCCGGCTCGCGACCGTCTACGACGTGCCGATGGCGCTCTCGCCCCACGCGGCCGACATGCTGCTGGTGGCCGGGCTGCCGCGCGTGCTGGCGGGACCGGGCGCTTTGCCGGAGGTGCCGCGATGAGCGTTCTCGACAGGTTCAGGCTAGACGGGCGGACCGCGCTCGTCACCGGAGCCGGGCGAGGCCTTGGCCGCGCCATCGCGCTCGCCTTCGCCGAGGCCGGCGCGCAGGTCATCGCCGTCGCCCGCACCGAGGCGGACCTCGACGCGCTGGCGATCGGATCGGATGCCATCGAGCCCTGGGTGGCCGACGTGGCCGACCCCGCGTTCTACGCCCGAATCGAGGCGCTCGGCTCCCTCGACATCCTCGTCAACAATGCCGGCATCAACCGCCCGCAGCCCGTGGAAGAGGTCAGCGACGAGAACCTCGATATGATGCTGGCGCTCAACGTGCGCGCCCTCTTCAAGACCGCGCAGGCCGCCACCCGGGTGATGCTGCGCAATGAACGCGGCGGCTCGATCGTCAACATGTCGTCCCAGATGGGCCATGTCGGCTCGCCGGGCCGCACCGTCTATTGCCTCACCAAGCACGCCGTCGAGGGGCTGACGAAGGCGATGGCGGTCGAACTCGCCGAGGCCGGCATCCGGGTCAACACCGTCGCGCCGACCTTCGTGGAGACGCCGTTGACCAAGCCGATGCTGGACAAGCCCGAGTTTCGCGATTTCGTGATGGGCATGATCCCGATGAAGCGCCTCGCCACCCAGGACGACGTCGCCGCCGCCACCCTCTACCTCGCCTCCCCCGCCAGCGGATCGGTGACGGGCACGAGCCTCCTCGTCGATGGCGGCTGGACGGCGCGGTAGCGCGTTTCGGCTTGACGGATGGAGCGCGCCTGCTAGCGTAGCGTCATGCGTGTCGTGACGGCCGTTCTGGCTGCCTTGATCTGCCTTCCGTCGATCGTCCTTGCCGATGAGCCGATCCGCGCGCCGCTTCCCCTCCCGGTCAACGCCGAGCGCCCCGATCTCGCGATCGCGCCGCCATCTGTGCCCTGCACGTGTCGCTATCGCGGTCAGGATATCGGCCTTGGCGATGCCGTCTGCATGAACGGGCGCCTGGCGCGCTGCGAGATGGTCCTCAACAACACCTCCTGGTCCTTCAGCGAATCCCCCTGTCCTTTGGCGTCGCTCCCGCCGCGAGGCTGGCAGGCTTCGCTCGCGCCGCAAGGTTGAGAAAGGTCGCCCGCACCGCACGGGTGATCGGGGCCGGGCGAGCGTTACTGGAACCGTTCCGGCCCGACGGGGCAAACGGATCGCGGCCGGGTCGTATAGGCGCGCGGTGCGCCACCGTGCGGGGCTTGTGCGGGGCGCTTGCATCGGGTCTCTGGAGACCTGCCACACCCCATCCGGACCGACCATGCCCCGCCCGACCCTTCTTCGCCCGATGACGCTCGCCCTCGCGGCCTGTTTCGTCCTCGCATCCCTCGTCATGGCGCCGTCCGCATTCGCGCAGGATCGAGCGGGGGATTTCGACTTCTACGTGCTCGCCCTTTCCTGGTCGCCGACCTATTGCGAGACGGACGGGCGCGACGACCGACAGCAATGTGGACGGGGCGCCGATCACAGCTTCGTCGTCCACGGTCTCTGGCCGCAATACGAGCGGGGCTTTCCGGAGTATTGCCCCGTGGCCGACGACTGGGTGCCCGAAAGCCTTGCCGACGGGATGGCCGACCTCATGCCGAGCCGGAACCTCGTCTTTCGCCAGTGGCGCAAGCACGGCACCTGCTCGGGGCTCAACCAGACCGCCTATTTCGACACCGTCCGAGACGCCTATGAGCGCATCGCGATGCCCCGCCCGTTGCAGGACCCCCGACGCGACATCCGCGTCTCGGCATCCGCTCTAGAGGCCGCCTTCGTGTCCGCCAATCGGGGATTGCGGCGCGAGATGATGTCGGTGCGCTGCGCCTCCGGCCGCGTCGAGGAAGTCCGCATCTGCCTCACCAAACGCCTCGACTTCCGCGCCTGCCCCGAGGTCGACCGACGTGGCTGCCAGCAGGGCGACCTGATCATGCCCGCGCCGGGCTAGAAAGACCCAGTCATGCAGATCATCATCGATACCGACCCCGGCCAGGACGACGCGATCGCGATCCTGCTCGCCCTCGCCTCGCCCGAGCTCCATGTGCTGGGCATCACGACGGTGGCCGGCAACGTGCCGCTGCCGCTGACGACGCTCAACGCGCGGCGCCTGCTCGACCTGGCCGGGCGCGGCGATGTTCCGATCCGCTGCGGCGCCGAAGCGCCGCTCCTCCGCCCGCTCGTGACGGCCGAGCACGTACACGGCAAGACCGGCCTCGACGGCTGGAACTGGCCGGACGATCCCGAGATCGCGTTGGCCGGCACGGACGCCGCCGAATGGATCGCCCGCACCGTCATGGACGCGCCTGCCGGCACGATCACGCTTTGCCCGCTCGGCCCCCTCACCAATGTCGCGCGCGCGATGGAGATCGAGCCGGGCCTTGCCGCGCGGCTGGAGCGGATCGTGCTGATGGGCGGGGGCTATTTCGAGGGCGGCAACATCACGCCCATGGCGGAGTTCAACATCTATGTCGATCCGCACGCTGCCGACCAGGTGTTCCGGTCCGGCGCGCGCATCGTCATGGCTCCGCTCGACGTGACGCATAAGGCGCTGATGCCGCGGAGCTTCGTGGAGGGACTGGCTGCCCTCGGCACGCCGGTCGGCCTCGCGTCGGCCGGTATGCTCGGGTTCTACGAGCGGTTCGACGTGGAGAAATACGGTGGATCGGGCGGGCCGCTCCACGACCCTTGCGTCATCGCCTGGCTGCTGCGGCCCGATCTCTTCACGGGCAAGGACTGCTTCGTCGCCGTCGAGACGGAAAGCCCGCTCTGCCTCGGCGCGACGGTCGTCGATTGGTGGAACGTCTGGCCCGAACGTGCGGCCAACGCCCATGTGCTGCGGGACGTGGATGCGGACGGCTTCTTCGCGCTCCTCAGCGAGCGACTGGCGAGCCTCTAGACGATGTCGGCGAAGGCCTGGACGATGTTGCCGAGGCCGGGGACGTTCTGGGGGTTGCTCAAGAAGCGGTCGACCATGACGTAGCCGTCCGTGAAGACGTCGTGCAGCGCATCGTGCATCTGCTGGAGGGGCCGATCGAGGGCTTCGGGGCGCATGCCGTCGAAGGCGGGCGCTCCGGGCGCGTAGGCCGCGCCGACAATCAGGAAGTGCTTCAGGGTGACGAACATAAATGGGGCTCGGGCATCTCGAAGGTCTCTGTCTACAGCCAACCTAACGCGCACGTCTAACGGCTGAGTAGCGATTCGGCCGACAAGTCTTCGCGATCCCTTCAAGCCTCGCTAACCACACCGATCTTCGGCTGCGGCCAAGAAAAAGGGGGCCGCGAGGCCCCCTTCTCCGATGCGACCGGACGTGCCGGCCACGATCTGCAATCCTGCCGAAGGCTAGAAGCCGCCGAACTTGTAGTTGATGCCGGCGCGGACGATGTGCGCGTCGAGATCGGCCTCGATCGAACGGCTGACACCGGTCGCGGGGATCGTGAAGTCGATCGTCTGCTCCTCGAAGTCGGTGTAGACGTACTCGAGCTTCGCGGTGAGGTTCTGCGTGATCAGACCCTCGACGCCGGCGCCGACGGCATAACCGACCTGCACGTCGTCGTCGCTGCGAACGTCGAAGACGGCGCCCGGAACCGAGTAGTCGACATCGACGCTCGTGAACGCGAAACCGCCCGTGCCGTAGACCATGAAGCGGTCGACGGCGATACCGGCGCGTGCCCGCAACGTAGCGAGATAATCGACATCGACGTCGAGATTGCCGACTATGCCACCACCTGCGATACCGCCAGCGGCCGCGAGAATGGCCGGCGCAGTGTCGATGAGCGTGTTGTCGTCGCCAAGCTCGAAGCTGACGGCTGAGATGTCACCCTCGACACCGAAGACGAAGCGATCGAACTGGGCGTTGGCACCGGCCTGGACGCCGCCGAGGATGCCGCCGTTGCTGTCGCCACCGAAGGAGATCAGGTTCTGGCCGGTCGCCGGGTTGTTGAGGTCGGCGTCGAGATCGGCGTTGATGTAGCCGACATTGGCACCGACGTAGAAGCCGGAGAAGTTGAAGACCGGCGCGATGGGCGCGTAGACGGGCTCCTGGATGTCAGGCAGATCGGCGGCCTGGGCGGCGACACCGGTGAAGGCGAAAGCGGCGGCGGCGACGCCGGCGAGGAGAAGTGTCTTCATCTCGTTATACTCCAAAGATGGGCGCTCCGGCCGTGTTTGGCCGGTTGAGCGCCATTGGGCCCCAGCCCGTCGCTCCCCCCACCGATCCGCATACTCCGGATCGGCTCCCCCATCGTGCTCGGACCCTGGCGTCCACCCCTGGACGGCTGTTCGGGCCTTCGCGCTAACGACGTGTCGGGTCGAGCGAGACTGGCGCAACATAAACGACGTGGCGTGTGAAAGGATCGGCGTTTCGCGTCGTCCACCGCGCTTAAGCCAGACCTGTGACTTCGAAACCACAGACGCACCCGCCTCGTTTACGCCTTGTTAACCAAGATCGGGGCTGAAACCCGTGGTGAACGGTGCCTTTCCGATCGAAGGAGCCCCTGTTCCCACGAGTCCGCTCCGCCTATGTTGATCGCCCGATCCCGATTATCCGACCGTTCCGGAGCCGATGAGCGCCTCGATCCGCACCGCCGCCGACACCGCCGCCCATGAGTCGACCGTCGATGGTCCGGCGCTGACGGGGCGCGCGCTCATCGCCGACCACGTCACACGGCTGCCGGAGCGGCCGGGCGTCTATCGGATGATCGGCGACAAGGAGACCGTGCTCTACGTCGGCAAGGCGAAGAACCTCAAGGCGCGCGTTTCGTCCTATGCGCGCGGCAAGGGTCACGCCAACCGCATCACGCGGATGATCAACCTCACGCGCGCCATGGAGTTCGTCGTCACCAAGACGGAGACCGAGGCGCTCCTTCTCGAATCCAACCTCATCAAGCGTCTGAAGCCCCGCTTCAACGTGCTGCTGCGCGACGACAAGTCGTTCCCCTACATCCTCATCCGGCGCGACCACGAGGCGCCGCAGATCGTCAAGCACCGGGGCGCGCGGGGCAAGCGGGGCGACTATTTCGGGCCCTTCGCCAATACGGGGGCCGTCAACCGCACGGTCTCCTCGCTCCAGCGCGCCTTCCTGCTGCGCACCTGCACGGATAGCGTCTACGAGAGCCGCACGCGGCCCTGCCTCCTCTATCAGATCAAGCGCTGCGCCGCGCCATGCACCGGCGAGATCGACCCCGAAGGCTATCGTGCGCTCGTCGACGAGACGGTCGCGTTCCTGGATGGCAAAAGCCACAAGGTCCGCGAGGCCATGGCGATGCAGATGGAAATCGCGGCCGAGCGGATGGATTTCGAGACGGCGGCCGTCTACCGCGACCGATTGCAGGCGCTCTCGATGATCCAGAGCCATCAGGGGATCAACCCGCGCGGCATCGATGAGGCGGACGTCTTCGCGGTCCATCAGGACGGCGGGCAGACCTGCGTCCAGGTCTTCTTCTTCCGCATGGGTCAGAACTGGGGCAACCGCGCGGTCTTCCCGAAAGCCGACGCCGATATGGAGCCCGAGGAACTCCTCACCGGCTTTCTCGGCCAGTTCTACGAGGACGCACCTGCCCCGCGCCTCGTACTGACGAGCCATGCCGTCGAGGATCCGGACGTCCTCTCCCAGGCTTTCGGCGAGGTGAGCGGCCACAAGGTCGAAATCCTGCGCCCGCAGCGCGGCGAGCGCCGCCAGATCGTCGACTACGCGCTCCAGAACGCGCGGGAGGCGCTGGGCCGGCGACTGGCGGAGACCGGCAGTCAGTCGCGCCTCCTGGCCGGGCTCGCCGAGGCGTTCGACCTCGCCCATCCGCCCCGGCGCGTGGAGATCTACGACAACTCCCACATCATGGGTACCAACGCCGTCGGCGCGATGATCGTGGCGGGGCGCGAGGGCTTCGCCAAGAATCAGTACCGCAAGTACAACTTCAAGGACGAGGCGACGACGCCCGGCGACGACTACGCGATGATGCGCGAGATGCTGACACGCCGCTTCCAGCGCCTCGTCAAGGACGAGACGCCGCGCACGGAGCCGGGCGACGGCGACGCGGCCGACGACGAGATGCCGGCTTGGCCCGACGTCGTCTTCGTCGATGGCGGCGCGGGCCAGCTTTCGGTCGCGCGCGAGGTGCTCAAAGAACTCGGCATCGAGGATCAGCCCGTCATCGGCATCGCCAAGGGGCCGGACCGGGATGCGGGGCGCGAGCAGTTCCACATGCCGGGCCGCACGCCCTTCATGCTGCCGCCACGCGATCCGGTGCTCTACTTCATCCAGCGACTGCGCGACGAAAGCCACCGCTTCGCCATCGGCACACACCGCGCCAAGCGCAAGAAGGCGATGGGCGTCAATCCGCTCGACGAGATCGCGGGCATCGGCCCGACCCGCAAACGCGCCCTGATGCACCATTTCGGCACCGCCAAAGGCGTCAGCCGCGCCGCGCTCGAAGACCTGCAGGGCGTGCCGGGCGTGAGTGCCACGATGGCCAAGGCGATCTACGACCACTTCCACGAAGGATCGTAGGCGGCCGGCCCACTGACTATCGCCATCGGCACGAGCATCGATCGGCCGCGGGCAAACATGCCGATCGCGTGCTTATCGAAGCGCCTCTACAGCCGCATCGGCCAACGTCGGCTTGGCCGCCGACCTCTCCGCCCCGTCCTCCTCGGGCGCAGGTCCGCGGATCCAGAGCGGCGATCGTGGTGCGCTGATCGGAATGGAGCCGCAGGGCCTGCGGTCGGTAGGACGGCCGAACGCGGGTAGCGCCGTTGCGCCCTGGATCCCCGGGGCGGTGCCTGAAAATGACGGCTTGAAGTTCAGTCGAAAGCCAACCGGGTCTTGCTGGCAATGCCTTGCTTGGCGACGGCCCGGAAGAAATCGGCTCCGAGGTTCGAGGCAACGTCGGGCCGCACCGCTCGGATCTCGGGCTAACGCCCGAGAACGACGGCTACCGGTGACGCACGGACTGCCCGACCTTTGCAGGGCCGGTCCTAGTTGTAATAGAGCGACTTTCCGTTGGCGAAGATCTGGACCTTCTCCGGCGGTGCGCTCAGGCGGACGGCGTTGCCGCGCAGATCCTTGTGGATGCCGGGAAGCTTGGCGATGACGGCATCGCCGCCATCGGGGCGATCCATGTAGAGGATCGTGACTTCGCCGAGCGCTTCGGTGATGCCGACATTGCCCTCGAAGAGATAGTCGCCTTCGCTCGCGATCATGTCCTCGGGGCGCACGCCGACATTGACCTTGCGGCCCATCATCGCGTCGGTGCTGGGCGCGGCCGAGACGGCAGTGCCGCCGCCGTCCATCCGTACCGTCGTCTGCGCGCCCGTACCGATGATCTCTCCGGGAAGGAGGTTCATGGCGGGCGAGCCGATGAACTGGGCGACGAACTCGTTCTCCGGCCTCTCGTAAAGCTGCAGCGGCGTCCCGACCTGGGCGATGCCCTTGTTGGCCAGCACGACGATGCGCGAGGCCAGCGTCATCGCCTCGACCTGATCGTGGGTCACGTAGATCATCGTCGAATCTGGCATCGACTCCTTCAGCTGCGCGATCTCGATCCGGGTCGCGGCGCGCAGCGCGGCGTCGAGGTTGGAGAGCGGCTCGTCGAAGAGATAGACTTTCGGATCGCGCACGATCGAGCGGCCGATGGCGACACGCTGGCGCTGACCGCCCGAGAGCGCCTTGGGCAGCCGGTCCAGGAAGGGCTCCAGCTGGAGCTTCCGCGCCGCGTTGTTCACCGCCTCGTCGATCTCCGCCTTGCTCTTCTTTGCCAGCTTGAGGGCGAAGGTCATGTTGTCCCGCACCGTCATGTGCGGATAGAGCGCGTAGGATTGGAAGACCATGGCGATGCCGCGCTCGGCGGGGGGCATGTTGTTCACCACCCGCCCGTCGATCTCCAGCGTGCCGCCGGTGATCTTCTCCAGACCGGCGATCATGCGGAGCAAGGTCGACTTTCCGCAGCCGGACGGTCCGACGAAGACGACGAGCTCGCCCTGCTGGATATCGAGATCGATCGATTTGAGCACCTCGACGGTGCCGCCATAGGTCTTGTTTACATCTGTCAGCTTGACGTCGGCCATAGGTCTCGTCCCCTCTTATCGTTTATTTGACCGACCCGGCCAGGAGGCCGCGGACGAGGAAGCGTTGCATCGTGAAGAAGACGAGGAGCGGCACGGCGAGCGACACGAAGGCCGCACCTGCGAGAATGCCCCAGTCGCCGCCCCGGCTACCCAAGAGGTCGTCGGCGATCTTGACCGTCATGACGGCCGCGTCGCTGCCCGACGGCAGGAAGACCTTGGCGACGAGAAGATCGTTCCAAGTCCACAGGAACTGGAAGATCGCGAAGGCGGCGAGCGCCGGGAAGCTCAAGGGCAGCACGATCTTGGTGAAGACCTGGAAGTCGGTCGCCCCGTCCACCTTGGCGCTCTCGATGATGTCGCGTGGCAGTCCGACCATGTAGTTTCGCAACAAGTAGATCGCGAGTGGAAGTCCGAAGCCGGTATGCGCCATCCAGATGCCGAAGAAGCTCTGGCCAACCCCGATCTGTTGATGAAGCCGCAGCATCGGCACGAGCGCCAACTGCAAGGGCACGACGAGAAGCCCGACGACGGCTGCGATGAGGAGGCCGCGCCCCGGAAAGTCCATCCAGGCCAGCGCATAGGCCGCGAACGCCGCGATGAGGATGGGGATGATCGTGGCCGGGATCGTCACGGTCAGCGTATTGATGAAGGCCTTGTCCATGCCGTCCGCAAAGAGCACCGTCTCGTAGTTATCGGTACTGAAGGAGGGCGGGATCTCGGCCGCATAGAAGATGCGCGGCGTGCGATCGATCTCGGTTGCCGACGTGTAGACGTAGTCGCCGTTCGCCTCCACGACGAGCGTCTGCCCGTTGCCGATATCGGCCACCTCGCCGGCGGCGTATTGCGTTGGCGCGCGGCCCGAGTCGCCGAAGGCCGTCACGGTGCCCTCGACGGTGGCGATGCCGTCCGCGAAGATGTTGCCGCTGACGGTGTACGCCCCGTTCGCCTCGACGGCATTGTCGTCATCGAGCCTGTCGGTGCGCGCCACCTGCTCGGCCGCGAACGGCGTCTCCCACCAGCCCGACGCGCTGATCTGGTCGCGATCGCGGAAGGAGCTGACGAAGAGCCCGACCGTCGGGATCAGCCAGAGGATGACGAGGGTGAGAACGGAGAGGTGGGTGACCCACTGCAGTCCGCTTTTCTGTCCTGCGATATTGTCCATGGTCCCGCCCTCCTCAGCGCATTTCTCTGCGGGCCTGGACGATGTTCCAGACCATGACCGGGGTGACGATGAGCATGATGACGAAGGCGACGGCGGTCGCGACGCCATCGTCTCGGAACATGTATTTCATCATGTAACTGGGCAGGATCTCGGTATCGAAATTGCCGCCCGTCATCGTGTAGACGATGTCGAAGACCTTGAGGACGAGGATGGTGATGGTCGTCCACACCACGACGATCGTGCCCATGATCTGCGGCACCTTGATCTTGAAGAAGACCTGGAGCGGTGACGCGCCGTCGATGATCGCGGCCTCGATCGTCTCCTCCGGGATGCCGCGCAGCGCGGCCGAGAGGATGACCATCGCGAACCCGGTCTGGATCCAGACGAGGATGATCATGAGGAAGAAGTTGTTCCAGAACGGGAGCTGCACCGGATCGACGGGGCCGGCGCCGAAGACACCTTCACGGATCGCGTTGATCATGCCGATATCGGCATCGTAGGCGTAGACGAACTTCCAGATGAGCGAGGCGCCGACGAAGCTGATCGCCATGGGCATGAAGATGAGCGACTTGGCGATGTTGCCCCAGCTTAGCTTGTCCGTCAGCTGCGCCGCGACGAGCCCGAGGAAGGTCGCGGCTGCCGGCACGAAGAGCACCCAGAGCGCATTGTTGAAGAGGGCCGTGCGGAAGTCCTCGGCGCCCATGAGGCGGATATAGTTGGACAGACCGATGAAGTCCTCGCCCGAGCGATTGTAGAGCGAGCGGATGAAGGACGCGACGACCGGATAGACGAGGTAGAGGCCGAGCGCGACGATGGCCGGCAGCAGGAAGAGCCAGGGCCGGACCTGATTGGCGCGGTTGATGTTCTGGCCGGCATTCTCGCCCTTGGCGGGGAAGATGACCTTGTCGAGGACGAGATTGGAGCCCCAGAAGTAGAGAATGCAGCCGCCAACACCGATGAGGATCGTGATGAGACCCTGCACCATGATGGTCGGCAGGACGCCGGTGACCCCGAGAAGCAGGAGCGCTGCGAACGCGATGCCAATCGCGATGAGGCCCCAGCTGAGGCCGCCCCCCGCATCGTTGCTCGGCGGCACGGCGCCGGCGCTATCGTCTGTGATGGCCACGAATGTTCCCTCCCTGGGAAGCGGGTGACGCCGTCTGATGCGGCGCCTGCCCGCGCGGTCCGGCCGTCTTGGAGCGGCCTTCGAACCACGGTCGATCGAGGCGCGTGGAGCGCCCCGGTGGAGACGGCGGCCGGGCGAGCCGGCCGCCGGTAGGCTCTACTGGATCTGGTTCCAGCGATCCTCTATGGCCGCGGCCGCGTCTTCGGCGGAGGTGCCGGACACGTAGTCGACCATACCGGTCCAGAAGGCACCGGCGCCGACTTCGCCCGGCATCAGGTCCGAGGCGTCGAAGCGGAACGTGGTCGCGTTCAGCAGCACCTCGTTGAGCGCCCGCTGCGTGTCGGACGGGAAGACGGCCGTGTTAACTCCGGTGAACGGTGTCAGGAAGCCCGACTGCGCCATCCAGATTTCGTGCGCGATCGGCGTCTGGAGGTACTCGATGAAGCCGCGCGCGACTTCGCTGTCCGTCGTCATGGAGAACATGGTGCCGGCGCCCAGAACCGGCTGGCCGAGATCTTCACCCGCGTAGGACGGGAAGTAGAAGAAGTCGACATCGGCACCGACCTCGGTTCCCTCGGGGAAGAAGCTCGGGATGAACGATGCCTGACGGTGCATGTAGCACTCGGGCGGGAAGTTGAAGAGGCCCGCCGGACTGTCGCGGAAGTCGGTGTTGGCCACCGCGCCCGAACCGCCGTTCACGTAATCGTCGTTCTTGGCGAAATACCCGAACTCCTCGATAGCCTTGATGACGGCCGGATCGTCGAACGGGATCTCGTGCGACACCCACTGGTCGTAGGTCTCGGGCGACGCCGTGCGCAGCATCATGTCCTCGACCCAGTCGGTCGCCGGCCAGCCGGTCGCGGCACCGGAACCGAGGCCGATGCACCAGGGCGTGCCGCCATCGGCGACGATCTGGTCGGTAAGGGCCTTGAGGTCCTCCATGGACTCGGGAATCTCGTAGCCCGCATCGTCGAAGTTCTCGGGCGAGTACCAGACGAGCGACTTCACGTCGGTCTTGTAGGGAAAGCCGTAGAGCGCATCGGCGCCGTCGGGGCCGGCGGCGCTGCCGAGCGAAACCCATGACTCGCCCGCCGCGTAGTTCTCACGCAGCCAGTTGGAGGCCTCGTCGCCGATCGGTTTGAGGAAGCCACGCGCGGCCATGTCGGCGATCAGGCCCGGCTGCGGGAAGGCGGCGAGGTCGGGGGCACTGCCGGCCTCGGCGGAGATGACGAAGTCGCTCTCGAAGCTGTCGGAGCCGTTATAGTTGACGTCTGCGCCCGTTGCTTCCTCGAAATAGGCGATGACGCTCTCGACGAAGCCGGCATCGACACCGGTCCATGGGCCGCTGATGTTCAGCGACTGGCCCGAATAGTCGTGCGATTCGGCGAATTCGCTATAGCTGTCCCAGGTGAACTCGCCCTCGCCGACCGGGAAGGTCAGATCCTGAGCGGACGCCGGCGCGGCGATCAACGAGGCGAGCGCAATCAAGCTCGCGCCTGCGAGAAATCGTGTCATGTGGTCTCCTCCCAAAGTACCATGACTGACGGCACCTGTTGTTCAGGCCCATCTAAAAGGTTTGGAATAGAGACGTGCCTCATCGCCGCAAGTCAAGGGGCCGAAGCGGCTCCTCAACAAAAATCGATTCAGAGCGAGCGCGCGAACGGCTCGTGTCCATGCTCTGCCGCATGAACGAAAAAGGGCCGAAACGCTCTTCTGCGCCCCGGCCTTCTCTCGTCAGTCCTGTCGGCGGGGAGACGGATCGAACCCTCGACCGCGACCCCGGACGTCGAACCGCCCTCGTTCGGATCAGATGACCTGAGCCATCGAGGGCTGCGCGCCGCGTGCGATGGCGGCGACGTTCCAGCGGGCGATGCCGGCATCGTTGAGTTCACGGTCGCCGAGCTGTGCGAGCTCTCGTTCGATCTGACGAGCGGCCCACCAGGTGCGGATGGAGCGGAGAATGGTCATGTCGCTATCCCTTTCGATGGGAGGTTGGCGTTGCTGCGGGAGAGGCTTTGATCTCTCGATGGCCCGTTCGGACCGGCCTTCCCGTCTGACTGAGAGATAAGCGAATGAATCGGTTCAGAGCAGGTCCGTTTCGGCCAACCCAACCCTGCGCGATCTGCATATCTCGCGAGGAACGCCGTTCATAAATCTGCAAGGGATGGCAAGCGCGGCTCCGGCAGAGCTCGGTATGGACGGTGAGCTTCAGCCAAGCTGTCGTTCTCGGGCGCCGACCCGAGAATCGAGGCGCGATAGGCAGCACCCGTGTCTCGCCTCCCGTCCGATCGAACGACTGTCGACAGCTTCGTACGATCAGGGCGACATCGTCGACGCTCTCGATCTGCGGGTCGGTGCCCGAGGATGACGGGTGGTAGGTCGAGCCGCCGTTCGAAAAGACGGCTTTTGCCGCTAGGCGACGCTTTCACCTTCGCGGTGGGCGCGTGCGAGGTCGCGATACCAGCCGCCGCTCCGCTTCACCGTGCGGACCTGGGTGTCGTAGTCGACGTGAACGAGGCCGAAGCGCATCTTGTAGCCCTCGGCCCACTCGTAATTGTCCATCAGGCTCCAGGCGAAATAGCCCTTGAGCGGGATGCCATCGTCGAGCGCGCCGGCAAGCGCGGTGAGGTGGGCGTCGAGATAGTGGAGCCGTGGCGCGTCGTCGACGACGCCTTCGGCGTCCGGCCCCATATTGTAGGCCGCGCCGTTCTCGGTGATGTAGACGGGCGGCAGATCGTAGCGCGCGTAGACGGTGTGGAGGAGGTGGGCGATGCCCTCGGCCTTGATTTCCCAGCCGATATCGGTGCGCACGTCGGATGGGGTCGAATCGACCAGCTTCGACGTCAGGAACGCGAAGGCCGCGTCGTCCGCCGTGCGCTCGTCCGGCGTGTCGGCATGGGCGACGGTCGCGGGGTAGTAGTAGTTGAAGCCCCACCAGTCGAGCGGCTGGCGGATGACGGCGAGGTCGCCTTCCTGCATCCGCAACTTGTCGCCGAGCGCGGCTTCGAATTCGGCATCGTAGGCGCCAGCGAAGATCGGACCGAGGAAGACGCCGTTGTGGAACTGGTGGAAGCGCTCGGCAGCGGCGACGTCCTGCGGCCTTTCGCTCGCGGCGTAGGTCGATTGGACGTTGAGGACGATGCCCATCGGGATGTCGGCCCGCTCGGCCCGCGCAGCCTGCACGCCGAGCCCATGCGCGAGATTGGTGACGTGGACGGCGGCCAGGGCGGCATCGATGCTGCGCTCGCCCGGCGCGTGCTTGCCCGTCCAGTGGCCGAGATAGGTCGAACACCACGGCTCGTTGAAGGTCGCCAGCGCATCGATCCGATCGCCGAGGCGGCGCACGACGATCGAGGTGTAGTCGGCGAAGGCCCCGGCCGTGTCCCGGTCCGTCCAGCCGCCATAACCGGAGAGCGCCAGCGGCAGATCCCAGTGGTAGAGCGTCGGGAAGACCTTGATGCCGCGCGCCACGAGCCCGTCGATCAGCCGGTCGTAGAAGTCGAGCCCGGCCTCGTTCACCGCGCCCCGGCCGAGCGGCACGACGCGCGGCCAGGCGATAGAGAAGCGATAGGCATCGACGCCGAGCGACTTGACGAGGTCGAGATCGGCGTTCCAGCGATTGTAGTGGTCGCAGGCCACGTCGCCATTGTGCTCGCGGTAGACCCGGCCCGGCATGTTGGCGAACGCGTCCCAGATCGATGGGCCACGGCCGTCGGCGCGCGTCGCGCCCTCGATCTGGTAGGCGGCCGTGGCGACGCCGAAGACGAAGTCTGTGGGAAAACGACGCGCAAGGGCATCGGGCGCGGATGGAGCGTCGGTCGGAGATGTCGCGTCGGTCGGAGATGTCGCGTCGGTCATGGTGTCCTTCGCCGGCTGGACCGGCTCGCAGCGGCCCCTCACGGGGGCTCGAAGGGAGTGTCGCGGGCGTTCCTACGGCGTTTTCCGCGCAAGGTCAGCCCACAAGTCTTCTCTGGCGAACCCGGCAGGGACGACGCGGCACGAGGCCGCGCCGAATTCGGCCTCTCATGACCGGGATACGAGACGGCGATGGTTTCGTTTGCCGCGCGCGCGGGCTAGTCTGCCGCCATACCGAGAGCCGGGCGCGGTCCGCCCGGCCGACCATCCGCGAGAGGCGAGACCATGCTTGACGAAACGATGACCGGACCCGGAGCGATGGACGGCGCCGCGCCCTCGGGCTGCCCCGTCATGCACCACACCGTCGCGCGCAGCGGTCGCTCGACGCGCGACTGGTGGCCCGAGCAGCTCAATCTCGCGATCCTCCACCAGAACCCGCCTCTCGGCGACCCTTATATGAAGCCGGCCGCGAAGTCCTTCGACTACGCCAAGGCCTTCAAGGGTCTCGATCTGCCCGCCGTCAAGGCCGAGCTCCATGCGCTGATGACCGACAGCCAACCCTGGTGGCCGGCCGACTGGGGCCATTACGGACCCTTCTTCATCCGCATGGCCTGGCACTCGGCCGGCACTTATCGCACGGGCGACGGGCGGGGCGGGTCGACCTCGGGCTCGCAGCGCTTCGCACCGCTCAACTCCTGGCCCGACAACGTCAATCTCGACAAGGCGCGCCGGCTGCTCTGGCCGATCAAGCAGAAATACGGGCGCGCCCTCTCCTGGGCCGACCTGATGATCCTGACCGGCAACGTCGCGCTCGAATCGATGGGCTTCAAGACCTTCGGCTTCGGCGGCGGGCGCGAGGACATCTTCGAGCCCGAGCAGGATATCTACTGGGGCACGGAGGAGGAGTGGCTGGCCGACGGGCGCTATAGCGGCGACCGCATGCTGGAGAACCCGCTCGCCGCCGTGCAGATGGGCCTCATCTACGTCAACCCTGAGGGCCCCAACGGCAAGCCCGACCCGGCCGCCTCCGCGCGCGACATCCGCGAGACCTTCGGCCGGATGGCGATGAACGACGAGGAGACGGTCGCGCTCGTCGCCGGCGGCCACACCTTCGGCAAGTGCCACGGCGCGGGCGATCCCGAACACGTGACGGCCGAGCCCGAGGGTGCCGACATCGTCGAGCAGGGCCTCGGCTGGCGCTCCGGCCACGGCCTCGGCCATGGCGAGCACACCATCTCGTCCGGCCTGGAGGGCGCCTGGACGCCCCACCCGACGCGTTGGGACCAGGGCTATTGGGACATGCTCTTCGGCTACGAGTGGGAGCTCGTGAAGAGCCCGGCCGGCGCCTGGCAGTGGAACCCGAAGGACCCCGCCGCCCGCACGCTCGTCCCCGACGCGCATGTGAAGGGCAAGTTCAATCCGCCCATGATGGCGACATCCGACATCGCCATGAAGACCGACCCGGCCTATGAAGCAATCTCGCGCCGCTTCCAGGCCGACCCCGACGCCTTCCACGATGCCTTCGCCCGCGCCTGGTTCAAGCTCTGCCATCGCGACATGGGGCCGAAGGTTCGCTATCTCGGACCGGAAGTACCGGACGAGGAGCTGATCTGGCAGGACCCGGTCCCGGCTGTCGATCATCCGCTCGTCGACGAAGCCGATATCGCGTCGCTGAAAGCGAAGATCCTCGGCTCCGGCCTCACGATCGCGGAACTTGTGCGCGCGGCCTGGGCCTCGGCGTCGACCTTCCGCGGCTCCGACAAGCGGGGCGGGGCCAACGGCGCCCGCGTACGCCTCGCGCCCCAGAAGGACTGGGAGGCGAACGATCCGGCCGAGCTCGCTCGCGTGCTGGGCGTACTCGATAGCATCAAGGCCGAGTTCGACGCCGGGCAGAACGGTTCCGGCAAGCGCGTCTCGATCGCCGACCTCATCGTGCTCGCCGGCTCGGCCGCCGTCGAGAAGGCGGCCAAGGATGCGGGCCACGACATCGCCGTGCCCTTCGCCCCCGGCCGCACGGACGCCACGCGATGCGCAGACGGACGCCGAATCCTTCGACGTGCTGGAGCCGACGGTCGATGGTTTCCGCAACTTCCAGGCGGTCGACTACAAGGTTCCCGTGGAGCGCCTTCTCATCGACCGCGCGCAGCTCCTCACCCTGTCGGCGCCCGAGATGACGGTGCTGGTGGGCGGTCTGCGGGTGCTGGGCGCCAACACGCACGGCGCCAAGCACGGCGTCTTCACCGATCGGCCCGGCCAGCTGACCAACGACTTCTTCGTCAACCTCCTCGACATGCGCACCGCGTGGAAGGCGAAGGAGGGGGAGGAGGGCATCTTCGAGGCTCGCGACCGCGACACAGATGAAGTCCTCTGGACGGGCACGCGCGTCGATCTCGTCTTCGGCTCCAACTCGCAGCTGCGCGCCCTCTCCGAGGTCTATGGCAGCGACGACGCCAAGGAGACCTTCGTCGAGAGCTTCGTCGCCGCCTGGACCAAGGTGATGAACGCCGACCGCTTCGACCTGGCCGCGGACCCCGACGTGTCCTTGGCCGCCTGAGGCGAAGGCCCGGCTCCCTGTCTAGGGGGCCGGGGCCCCAGGAAGCCTCGCGGCGGACGGCGCCGCGCTACGCCTTGATGTCGATCAACGCCGCCGGCCGTCGGGCGGCCTAACCTCCGGTTCCAGCTACCGGAGGAAGACGATGTCCCACACGACCCTCGTCCCCGTCGATCTCGAGCACGACGCCCATCTCGTCGGCCATATCGAGACCGCCGCCGCCCTCGCGGCCCAGCATCAGGGGCGTCTCATCGTCCTGACGGTGCAGGCGGCGATCCCCGAATATGTCAGGGCACAGCTGCCGCCCGACCTTCTCGACGCGACGCGCCGAACGGCGACGGATCGGCTGCGTGGCCTCATCGCGGGGCTAGATCTTCCGGTCCAGGCGGAGGTGGTCGGCCTCTTCGGAAGGCCGGCGCAGGAGATCCTGCGCCATGCGAAGGCGGAAGATGTCGACCTCATCGTCATCGCCTCTCGTGATCCGCACGGGACGACGCATCTCTTCGGCTCGGTCGCGGCCCATGTCGTCCGCCACGCGCATTGTTCGGTCTATGTGCTGCGCGACGCGGACGAGGCGGACTAATCGCGAAGCAACGCGTCCCATAGCGCTGCATGGCGATGGGCGAGGTCGGCGAGCGCCGGCGCCAACGGCTCGGCGGCTCGAGCCGGAGCGGGCATGGCCTGCGGCACGGCCAGCGTCGCGGCTCCGCGCGAGGTATCGGCCTCGGTCGACAGGACGGGCCTACCAAGCACGGCCGAGAGCACCGGCGCGACGATCGGATCGCAGCCGAGATGTCCGTCGAGCAAGACCGGTCCGGCGGCTCCGATGAGCGTGAGCACGTCGCGCAGCATGAGCGCGGTATAGAGCGAGGCCCCCGCGCGGCGCGACGCCGGATCGGCGGCGGGCGGGCCAAGCGTGCGCGACACGTGGGCCGGATGCGGGCCGACGCCCGGCACCACGGCGGGAAGGACCATCATGCCGGCCGCCATCACGCGAGCGGCGTCGTCGAGCGTCGCCGCGACGTCCTCCGCGATGCCGTCGGTGAGGAGCGCGTACTCCCGGCCGGCCATCGTCCGGCCGCTCGGCACGGGCCGCCCCCGCACATCGACGTTGAGAAGGCAATCGCGCGCCTCATCGAGCGGCCCGCCCGATCCGCCGACGGCGAAGGCGATGGCCCAGGTGCCGCTCGAGACGTAGGCGAAGGCCTCGCCATCGTCGCCGAGAAAGGGCAGCAGCGCCGCGTTGCTGTCGTGGATGCCGACGCGCACCCTCGGCGGCTCGTCCAGGCCGAGATCGGCGACGAGGGCCGGATCGAGCCGACCGGCGCTGTTGGCGGAGGGGCGCACCGGCGCGATCAACCGGTCCCAGCCCCGCGCCTGTGCGAGCGAGGAGAAACCTGCATCGTGCGGCGCCCAGAGGTCGCTATGGCAGCCGAGCGAGGAAACGTCGCTCGCGCGGCTTTCTGGTGTTCGCCCGCACAGCCGCCAGGCCCAGTATTGCGGATAGGGCAGGATGGCGCCGGCCCGCGCGAAGGCCTCAGCCTCCATCGCCTCCAGCGCAAAGAGTTGACGGCCGAGGTTGAGGCCGAGCGGCAACGCGGGAGAGCCCGTCTCCGCGAAGGGCGGGCGGTGGGGGGCATATCGCTCGGCCCACGCGTTCAGTCCCTCCCATTCGTAGTCCATGATCGGGAGGACGAGGCCATCCGCATCGACGAGCGCCGCGGCGCAGGCGTGGGTCGTAGGCACGATGTCGCGAATGCGCCCCGCGCGGCCGAGCTCGGCCAGCCCGTCGGTCAGGAAGGCCCAGAGGCGGGCTGTGTCGACCCTATCGAAGGGCGGCCCGGCCAGAGGCGCGTTGGGGGTCGAGAGCGTGCCAACGATGCGGAGATCGTCGACGGCGAAGGCCGTCAGCTTGGCGTTGGTCTTGCCGACGTCGAAGACGACGACGAGGTCGGGTCGCTCCGTCATCCGTCAGTCCATCTGGAAGACGCGAATGAGCGGTACGGTGATGGGCTCGCCGCCGGGATGCGTCTCCATCAGGTCGGCCATCATCGCCCACCAGCGGCGCATGACCGGGTGGTCGGGCAGCGCGTCCATGCCGTGATCGACCGTGCGGGTGAGATGGCCGAAGAGGCAGCTCGTCTCCTCGTCGAGCCAGATCGCGTAGTCGGAGACGCCGGCCTCCTTCAGGAGCGCGACGAGTTCCGGCCAGATCGCGTCGTGGCGCGCCTCGTATTCGGCGCGGGTGCCGGCGTTGAGACGCATGCGAAAGGCGTAGCGCTCGGTCACCGACGGCGCCTCAGCGTGGCCAGAAGGTTGGGCGCCGCGATGACGCAGATGAGGAGGAGGCCGACGAAGATCGACATCACGATACCCGGTACGTTGAGAAGCCCGAGCCCGAAGGTGATCAGCCCCATCACCAGCGCCGCGATGACGACGCCGAGAACGGTGCCCGAGCCGCCGAGGATGTTGACGCCGCCCAGCACCACCATCGTCACGATCTCCAGCTCCCAGCCGAAGCCGATCGAGGGGCGGGTCGAGCCGAGACGCGAGGTGAGGAAGACGGCCGCCACGCCCGACATCGCGCCCGTCATCAGGAAGAGGAGGAACTTGACCCGCTCGACCCGGATGCCGGAGAAGCGCGCGCCGACCGGATTGTTGCCGATCGCCGTCACCCAACGCCCGAAGACCGTCGCGTGGAGGAGGAAGCCGAAGAGGCAGGCGATGACGACGAAGGCGACCATCTCCCACGTGACGACCCACCAGACATAGCCCTGCCCGAAGACCGCGAACTCGGGCGGATAGGCTTTGTAGACCCCGTCGCCGAGCACGATGTAGGCGATCCCGCGGTAGAGGCTGAGCGTGCCGATCGTCACGACGATGGACGGCAATCCCAGCCCCGCCACCAGCGCTCCGTTGAAGGCGCCGGCCACGAGCCCGGTCGCGAGGCCGGTGAGGACGAGGAGCGGAACGCCGGCCCCGGCTTCCGCCGCCGCCCCCATAGCGACCGAGGCGAGCGCGATGATGGAGGCGACCGAGAGATCGATCTCGCCCGACACGATGACGAGCGTCATCGCAAAGGCGATCATCGCTTTCTCGGTGATGTTGAACGTCGCGTCCGACAGGTTCCAGGGGTCGAGGAAATAGGGGCTCGCCAGGCTGTTGGCGACGAAGACGAGGCAGAAGACGAAGACGAGCAGCGTCTCCCAGCGCCAGACGAGGCGGGCGAAGGCGCCCTCGCCCCGGTCGGGGAGATGGCGCGCGGTGTGACCGTCCGTATCGGTCATCGGCCCACGTCCTTCATACATGCGTCTCCCGCAGGATCAGCCGGCCCTTGGAGCGGGTCTGGCGGGCGTTGACGACGACGGCGAGGATGATGACGGTGCCCGAGATCGCCAGCTGCCAGAAGGGCGAGATGCCGATGAGGGGCAGCGCGTTCTTGACGAGCCCGAGGAAGAGCGCGCCCAGCACCACGCCCGCAACCGTCCCGACACCGCCCGCGATCGAGACGCCCCCGATGACGCAGGCCGCGATGACGTCGAGCTCGAAGCCGGACGCGATGTCGACATAGGCGACCGCATAGCGCGAGACCCAGAGATAGCCGCACAAGCCCGCCAGCGTGCCCGACAGCGCAAAGGCGTGGAACTGCGCACGGCCGACATCGATGCCGACATAGTGCGCCGCCACCGGATTGCCGCCGGCCGCATAGAAGCCCCGGCCCATCGTCGTGCGGGTGAGGACGAGGGCGGCGGCCGCGACGACGAGGATGGAGAACCAGCCGAGGAGCGGCAGGCCGAGGACGACCGTGCGCGGCACGTCGATGAAGGTGTCGGTCAACTCGTGCGCGTTCACCCACTGCCCGCCCGACAGGACGAAGACGAGCCCGCGATAGATGGCGAGCGTGCCGAGCGTGACGACGATGGGCGGAATGCGCGCCTTCCAGACGAGGAGCCCGTTGATCGACCCGAGGACGAGCCCGAGGAGGCCGGCCAGCCCGACGAGGACAACGAGCGGTAGCGCCGGATAGGCCTCGTTCAGCATCGCGACGACCATGCCCGTCAGCGCGAGATTGGCGGCGACGGAGAGATCGATGCCGCGCGTGAGGATGACGGCGGCCTGCCCGAGCGCGAGGATGATGAGGATGGCGGTGTCGTTGTAGACGCTGGCGAGATTGGACGGGCTGGCGAAACCCGCCGAGCGCGTCGCGATGGCGAGCGTGAGCGCGACGAGGATGGCGAGGAGGATCGCATCCCGGCTCTTCAAGGCGCGCGCGATCATGCCGCCGCCTCCAGCGGCGGCGCGAGATTGCCGGTCGCGGCGTTGACGAGGGCTTCGGCCGACATCTGGTCGCGCGTGAAGCGCGCCGCGATCCGCCCGTCGCGCATCACGATCGCGTTGTCGGCCATGCCGAGGATTTCGGGCAGTTCGGACGAGACCATGATGACGGCGAGCCCCTGCGCGGCCAGCTCGCCGAGAAAGTCGTGGACGGCGGCCTTGGAGCCGATGTCGATGCCCTTCGTCGGCTCGTCGACGATGACGACCTTGGGCCGGGTCGCCAGCCATTTGCCGATCACGACCTTCTGCTGATTGCCGCCCGACAGCGTGCCGACGGGCTGGCTGAGATGGGCGGCCCTTAGGTCGAGCCGGGCGGCATAGTCGCGGGCGAGCGCGAACTCTTCCGCTGCGCGCAGCAGGCCCGACTTCGCCGTTCGCCTCAGCGATGGAAGGCCGATATTCTGCGCGATCGGCAGATCGAGGATCGCGCCCTGCCGCGCCCGCTCCTCGGGCACGTAGACGAGGCCTGCGCCGATCGCGTCCGACGGGTGGCCGAGCTGGAGCGTGCGGCCCTCCAACGTGATCGTGCCGCCGTTCGGATGCGTGGCGCCGAAGAGCGCTTGGCAGACCTCGGAGCGCCCGGAGCCGACGAGCGCATAGAAGCCGAGGATCTCGCCCTCGCGCAAATCGAACGAGATGTCGGCGAACTCGGTCGGGTGCGAGAGGCCGTCGACCGAGAGCACCGTCCGGCCGATCGCCACATCACGTTTGGGAAAGGCATCGGCGACCTCGCGGCCCACCATCAGCTTGACGAGCGTGTCGGTGTCGGTCTCGGCGATGCGGCCCGCGCCGACCATTCGCCCGTCGCGAAAGACGGTGTAATCGTCCGCGATGCGGAAGACCTCGTCGAACTTGTGACTGATGAAGAGGATCGCCTTGCCGTCCGCCTTCAACCGCTCGACAATGGCGTAGAGCTCCTCGACCTCGGCTTGGCTGAGCGCCGCCGTCGGCTCGTCCATGATCACGACGCGCGCGTCGGTCGAGAGTGCGCGGGCGATCGCGACGAGGTGCTTCTGCGCGATGCCGAGGTCCTTGAGGCGGGTGTCGGGGTCGATGCGCGCGTTGATGCCGGCCAGCGCCTCCCTCGCCTTCGCGCGGAGCGCCGTCCAGTCGACGAGGCCGAGCCGGGTGCGGGGCGCATGGCCGAGGCAGATGTTCTCGCCGACGCTCAACTCGTCGAAGAGCACGGTTTCCTGGTGGATTGCCGAGACGCCCGCATCCGTCGCCTGGCTTGCGGTCGGGAAGATGACGGGCTCGCCGTCGAGGAGGATCGTGCCGCCATCGGGCTGGTAGACGCCGGTCATGATTTTGACGAGCGTCGACTTGCCCGCGCCGTTCTCGCCGATGAGGGCGGTGACGCGGCCCGCGCGCAACTCCAGCGCCACGCCGTCGAGCGCCCGCACACCGGGAAACGTCTTGCCGACATCGCGCAGCGCGAGGACGGGCGGGTCTGTGGCGTCGGCCGTCATCATGCGCGTCCGCGGATGGGTGGGGAGGGCGGCGAATGGGTACGCGGGGGCGCTCGGCCCCCGCGCTGTGCGATCGTATCGCGCTCGGTCCGCCTAGAAGATCTCGGCGAACTCGGCGACGTTGGACGCGTCGTAGGTGAAGGGATCGGACATCGCCGCCTCGCCGTTCTCGTCGAGCATCGCCTCGCCCATCCGGCCCATCGGCACGGTGCCGGCCTCGGCGAGCGATCCGTCCTCGACGAGGTTGTAGGCGAGCGTCGCCGCCGCGTAGCCAAGATCGATCGGGTTCCAGATCGCGAAGCTCTTCGTCGCGCCCGACTCGACCGCGCCCTGCATCTCGGACGGCAGGCCGAGCCCGGTGACGAAGACCTCGCCGATCCGGCCCTCGTCCTCGACGGCGCGCGAGGCGGCAAGGATGCCCACCGTCGTTGGCGCGATGATGACGCCGAGATCGGGGTGGTTCTGCATCAGGGCCTGGGCCTCGCGGTAGGACTTATCGGAGAGGTCGTCGCCATAGACGGTGTCGACGAGCGTGACGGTCTCGAAGTCGTCGACGACCTTCTCCATCTCCTCGATCCAGATGTTCTGATTGGTCGCCGTCGGCGCGGCCGAGAGGATGGCGGCCTCGGTCTTGCCCTCCGGCATCGCATCGGCGGCGAGCTGGACGTTCATTCGCCCGATGAGCGCGTTGGAGGACGGGTTGAGATGCATCATCCGGCCCTCGGGCGCGACGCCCGAATCCCAGCGAGATGACGACGATGCCCCGGTCCATCGCCTTCTTGAGGGCGGGTACGAGCGCGTCGGGATCGTTGGCCGAGATCGCGATCGCGTCGACGCGCTGGGCGATGAGCGAGTTGACGATCTCGATCTGGCCCTCGGCCGTCGTGTCGGTCGGGCCGGTGTAGATGATCTCGACATTGCCGATCTCGGCGGCGGCCTCCTCGGCGCCCTTCGCGGCGGCCTCGAAGAAGCCGATGCCAAGGGCCTTGGGCACCAGCGCGATGCGGGTCGCGTCCTGCGCGAGGGCGAGCGTCGGGGCGGCGAGAACGCCGAGCGCCATCGAGACGGCGGCGGTGGCGGCGAGAAGGTGGCGTCGGTTCAGCATAGGGGTCTTCCTCCAGATGTCGGCCGGGTTCGTCCCGCCGATCGTATGTTGCAATCGTCTCTCCTCGCCCGGCCGCCTAGGCGGCCGACGCGGAAGCCCTGGTGACCGAGGCGTCGGCCTCGGCGATATGAATGGCGATGCCCGCATCCTCCAGCATCGCGCGGTCCTCGTCGCGAAGCGCGGCATCGGTGATGAGCGTGTGGACGCGATCCAGCGGGCAGCAGATGAGGCTCGATCGACGGGCGAGCTTGTCGGACGTCACCATGACGACCAGTTCCTCGGCCTGCCCGATCAGCTTCTGCTCGGCGCGGATGATGAGAGGGTCGCCCTCCATCACGCCGAGCGGCCCCACCCCTTGCGCACCCATGAAGAAGCGCCGCGCGGCGAAGGTGCGCGTCGCGTCCTCGTCGAAGGGCGAGAGGATGATCTGCTGGTCGCGGTAGACGGTGCCGCCGGGCAGCGTGACCGTGTTGCGGCTCGTCTTCAGCAGCGTCTCGGCGATCGGCCAGGAATTGGTCATCACCGTGCAGCGGCGCGCGGCGAGGCCGTGCACCATCTGATAGGTCGTCGTGCCGCCGTTGATGATGATCGCGTCGCCATCCTCGCAAAGCGCCACGGCGGCATCCGCGATGGCGCGCTTGGCCGCGACGTTGACGCCTGAGTTGATGGCGTAGGGCCGCCCCACGAGCCCGCTCGACTGCGGCGGATGCAGCGCCTCGGCTCCGCCCCGCACGCGGCGCAGCCGGCCCTCGAGATGGAGGGTCGCGATGTCCCGCCGCACGGTCGCCTCCGAAGCGCCCGTCCAATCGACGATCTCCTGCACGGTCGCGACCGGGCGGTCCGACACTGCGCTCAGAATGATCCGATGGCGTTCGCGTTCATGCATGGTGCGAGACAAGCGCAAGCCCATGACACTGTCAAGCGTATTCGATCATTTTCGATCACGCCGCGCCGCAGCATGATCGATCACGCACGTTTCGAGTTGACGATGAGGCTTCGGAGCGCCTATCGCTGGAGCGACCCACGCCAGACCGGAAGCCCGACATGTCCGCCTCAGACGCCGCACACCTGCCGAATCTTTGGGACGAAGGCCGGGCCGCCGGGATGAGCGAAGCTGAGCGTTTGCTCTACCGCTCCAACCTCCTCGGCTCCGACAAGCGCGTGACCAACTATGGCGGCGGCAACACCTCGGCCAAGGTCACGGAGACCGATCCACTGACCGGGGAGGCCGTGGAGGTCCTCTGGGTGAAGGGCTCGGGCGGCGATATCGGCTCGATCGCCATGGACGGCTTCGCGACCCTCTACATGGACAAGCTGCGCGGCCTCAAGCATCTCTACCGCGGCCTTGACCACGAGGACGAGATGGTCGGCTACCTGCCGCACGCGACCTTCGATCTCAACACCCGCGCGGCCTCCATCGACACGCCGCTCCACGCCTACGTGCCCCACGCGCATGTCGATCACGTCCACCCCGACGCGATCATCGCCATCGCGGCGGCCGAGGACGGGGAGCGGCTGACGCGCGAGATCTTCGGCGATGCGATCGGCTGGCTTCCCTGGCGCCGGCCAGGCTTCGAACTCGGCCTCTGGCTGGAGCGCTTCGTTGCCGAGAACCCGGCCGCGATAGGCGTCATTCTCGGCAGTCACGGGCTCTTCACCTGGGGGGCGGGCGCCGGCGAAGTCTACGAGCGCACCATCCGGACCATCAACACCGCCATCGACTGGCTCGCCGCCAACGCGGCCACGCCGGCCTTCGGCGGCGAGGCGAAGCCTGCACTTGGCCCTGACGCCCGCCGCGCCGCCGCCGCGCGGCTGATGCCGGTCATTCGCGGCCTCATCCACGAGGGCAACCACAAGGTCGGCCATTTCGACGATAGCGAGACGGTACTCCAGTTCGTCGGGTCGAACGCCCTCCCCGACCTCGCGCCGCTCGGCACCTCCTGCCCCGACCACTTCCTGCGTACCAAGATCGCACCCCTCGTCATCGACGGCGCGGAGGGCGATCTCGGCGCGGTGATCGACGCGCTGCCGCAGCAGATCGCGGACTATCGCGAGCGCTACGCCGCCTATTACGAGCGCTGCAAGCGTACCGACAGTCCACCCATGCGCGACCCAAACGCGGTCGTCTACCTGGTGCCGGGCGTCGGCATGATCACCTTCGCCAAGGACAAGGCGACGGCGCGGATCGCCGGCGAGTTCTACACGAACGCGATCAACGTCATGCGCGGCGCGTCCGGCGTCTCGACCTATCGGGGGCTCGACGAGCAGGAGGCCTTCGACATCGAGTACTGGCTGCTCGAGGAGGCCAAGCTGCAGCGGATGCCGAGACCCAGGGCGCTCGCCGGCCGGGTGGCGCTCGTGACGGGCGCGGCCGGCGGCATCGGCTCGGCGACGGCGGCGCGGCTCGCGGCCGACGGCGCCTGCGTCCTCCTCACCGATCGAGACGGCGACGTGGTCGCCAAGGTGACGGACGATCTGGCGGCCTCGGTCGGTGCCGATCTCGTCGCCAGCACGCCGATGGACGTGACCGACGAAGCGTCCGTCACGGCCGCGCTCGCGTTCGCGGCCACGCAGTTCGGCGGCGTCGACATCCTCGTCTCCAATGCCGGCATCGTCACGGGCGCCTCGGTCGAGGAGACGGACCTGGCCACCTGGCAGCTCAACATGGACGTGCTGGTGACGGGCTATTTCCTCACCGCGCGCGAGACCTTCCGCCAGATGACGCGCCAGGGCACGGGCGGCGCAATGGTCTTCATCGCCTCGAAGAACGGCCTCGCCGCCTCCCCCAACGCGGCGGCCTATTGCACGGCGAAAGGCGCCGAGATCCACCTCGCGCGCTGCCTCGCCCTGGAGGGCGCGCCGCACGGCATCCGCGTCAACACGGTCAACCCCGACGGCGTCCTCAAGGGGTCGCGCATGTGGGATGACGCGCGCCGCGCCGAGCGGGCAGAGGCCTACGGGCTCGCGCCCGGCGATCTCGACGACCACTACCGCCAGCGCTCCTTGCTGAAGCGGAGCGTCTACCCCGAGGACATCGCCGAGGGCGTCGCCTTCTTCGCGGGCGAAGACAGCGCCAAATCGACCGGCAACATCCTCAACGTCGACGGCGGCAACGTGCAGTCCTTCACGCGCTGACCCAGCCCCGGCTCCCGGCCGACAGCCCCGACGCACTGGAGACACGACCATGACCCAGCCTCTCGATCCCCAGATCATCGCCGACGCCAACGCCCGCACGGCCAAGAACGACCAGGGCGACGCGGACGCCCTGCGCGAACGGCTCCAGCGGCGCGGACTCGACGTCGATGCGGCGCTGACCGGGCTCGACGCGCTCGCCGTCGCACTCCCATCCTGGGGCACCGGCACGGGCGGCACCCGCTTCGCGCGCTTCCCGGGCAAGGGCGAGCCGCGTCATATCTTCGACAAGCTCGACGATTGCGCCGTCGTCCAGGCGCTCACCCGATCCGCACCGAGCGTCTCCCCACACTTCCCCTGGGACGTGACCGACGACTTGGCCGCCGTGCGCGAGCATGCCGATGCGCTCGGGCTCGCCTTCGACGCGGTCAACTCCAACACCTTCCAGGACCAGCCCGGTCAGGTCCATTCCTACAAGTTCGGCTCCCTCACCCACACCGACCGGGCGGTGCGCGAGCAGGCGATCGCGCACAATGTCGACTGCATCGAGAACGGCCGGGCGCTCGGCTCCAAGGCGCTGACGGTCTGGATTGGCGACGGCGCGAACTTTCCGGGCCAGTCCGACATGGCCCGCGCGTTCGAGCGCTATATCGGGTCCATGCGCGAGGTCTACGCCGCGCTGCCGGACGACTGGACGCTCTTCCTCGAGCACAAGATCTTCGAGCCGGCCTTCTACGCGACCGTGATCCAGGACTGGGGATCGAGCTATCTCGCCGCCGCCGCGCTCGGCGACCAGGCGCAGTGCCTCGTCGATCTCGGCCATCATGCGCCCAACGTGAACATCGAGATGGTCGTCGCCCGGCTCGCTTTTGCCGGCAAGCTCGGCGGCTTCCACTTCAACGATTCGAAATATGGCGACGACGATCTCGATACCGGCGCCATCGCGCCGTACCAACTCTTCCTCGTCTTCAACGAACTCGTCGAGGCACAGCGGCGCGATCCCGACTTCGCGCCCGCCTACATGCTCGACCAGTCGCACAACGTCACCGACCCGATCGAGAGCCTCCTCTCCAGCACCATGGAGGTCCAGCGCGCCTATGTGCAGGCCCTCCTCGTCGATCGCGATGCTCTGGGGCGCTATCAGGAGGCGAACGACGCGCTGATGGCGTCCCGCACGCTGAAGGCCGCCTTCACGACGGATGTCGAGCCGCTCCTCGCCCAGTGGCGCATCGCGAACGGCGGCGCAGCCGACCCGATCGCGGCCTATCGGGCATCAGACTATCGCGGCCAAGTCGCTGCCATCCGCCCGGAGGTGTCGGGCGCGGGCGGTGGCATCGTATGAGGGCCGCCGCCCGCCTTTCCAATCACCCGCGGCGGGGGCTACGGTCCGGCGAATAGCACCGCGGGAGATGTCGCCCGCCCCCGAACCCGACACAGGATGGATATGATGACCCACCAGACCACGCTCGAAGGCAAGGTGGCGATCGTGACGGGCGGCGGGCGAGACATCGGCCGAGCCTGCGCCGAGCGGCTGGCCGCAGACGGCGCGGCGGTCGCGATCAACTACCACGCGAGCGCGGAGGGCGCCGAAGCCGCCGTCGCCGCGATCGAGAGTGCGGGCGGGCGGGCCTTCGCCATGCAGGGCGACATGACCGACCCCGATGCCGTCGCCGTGCTCGTGGAACGCACGGTGTCCGAGTTCGGCGGGCTCGACATCCTCGTCAACAACACGGGCGGCCTCGTCGCGCGGCGCGCGATCGCGGACATGTCGCTCGACCACTGGCGCACCGTGATGGACCTCAACCTCACCTCGGCCTTCCTTCTCATCAACGCGAGCCTCGCCCACCTGCGTCCCGGCGGCGCGATCGTGAATATCGCCAGCCAGGCCGGGCGCGACGGCGGAGGCGCGGGCGCCGCGGCCTATGCCGCCGCCAAAGGCGCCGTCATGACGCTCACCCGCGCGCTCGCCAAGGAGGTCGGGCCGGGCATTCGCGTCAACGGCGTCTGCCCCGGCATGATCGATACCGATTTCCACAACGTCTTCACCAAAACCGAGGTCCGCAGGACCGTGGCCGGCAACACGCCCCTGAAGCGCGAGGGCCAGCCGGAGGACGTCGCCGCCCTCGTTGCCTATCTCGCGTCCGGCGAAGCGGCTTTCCTGACGGGCACGAATATCGACATCAACGGCGGCACGCTCTTCTCCTGAGGGGAGCGGGTGCGGCGGTTGTTCGCGCCCCGGGCGTCGTGGCATCGTCGGACGAAACCCACCGAGGAGAGCCACCATGTCCGACGACACGTCGACGACACCCGAACCGTACAGGCCGCCTGGGAGCGCGCGCGCGACCTCTTTCGCAGCGCACGGCCGGTTGTCGTCGCCGAGGAGGATCAGGCCTGGGAGGAGGACGCCGCCGCGACGGGCGGGGCGGCCGATGCCGCGGCCAAGACGTTCTGGAAGAGCACCGTTCCAGGCTCCGGCGCGCCCGATTGCCTCGCCTTCGCCGCCGTCCAGTCGCTGGAGAACCAGGGCTTTCGCGTCGAGGGGGCCGAGCCGATCTTCGACGAGGGTCTGGCCGCGATCGAGGCAGACGACATGGAGCGGCTCCACGTCGCGCACATGCGCCTTTGGGCAGCGCTGCGGGCGGCCTGGCGGGCCGGGCGGGTGGAGGGCGTCGACCGGGGTCCGGTCTATTCCGAATGGTCCGAACTCGAGGCCGCCGTCTCCTGGCCGGACGACGTGCGCGTGCCCCTCGACGCCCATTTTGCGGCGCGCGTGCGGGCCGGCTGGTGGGGGCAGGTCGTCGGCGGCGCGGCCGGCACGGCGATCGAGGGCTATACGGCGGCGCAGCTGGCCGAGCGCTTCGGCGACTTTACCGACTATGTCCGTCCGCCCAACACCTATAATGACGACATCACCTACGAGATCGCCTTCCTCGAAGCGCTCAAGGAGACCGGCACGGCGCTGACGAGCGAAGCGGTGGCTGCGAAATGGGCGGCGATGGTGCCCTTCGCCTGGTCGGCCGAGGCGGTCGCGCTCACCAATCTCTCGCGCGGACACCTGCCGCCCGAGAGCGGCCGGCGCGACAACCCGTTCGACGAATGGATCGGCGCGCAGATGCGCGGTGCCGTCTGCGGCCTCGTCGCGCCCGGCCGCGCGCGGGAAGCCGCACGGCTCGCGTGGCTCGACGGCTGCATCTCCCACACCAGCAACGGCATTCTCGGCGAAGTCTTCAACGCCGTGCTGACGGCCCGCGCCTTCGTGGAGACCGACGCGCGGACCCTCCTCGTCTCCGCAGTCGAGATGATCCCGGCCGAGACCGAATATGGCGGCGTCCTCCACCGCGCCCTCGCCGTCTGCCGCGCTTCCAACGACTGGCGCGAAGCGTGGGAGGTCTGCGATGCCGAACTCGTCCAGTACCACTGGATTCACGCCTATCCGAACGCGGCCGCCGAGGTCGTCGCGCTCTGGTTCGCCGACGGCGATTTCGACGAGACGCTGCGCATCTGCTGCGCGGCCGGCCACGACGTCGATTGCAACGCGGCGCAGATCCTCTGCGCCCTCGCCGTCATGAAGGGCGAGGGTGCCATCGCCCGGCGCTGGATCGATCCGCTCGGTCCCGACGTGATGACCTATATGCGCCGCCCGAAGCGAACCTCCGTCGACGCGCTGACGGCATCGACCGTGGCCGGCGCCCGCCACCTGGTGCGCTAGGATGCGCATTCCGTGCCCCATATTGCATCACGCCCTGGCCAAGGCCAAAGCTTGTGCAGCGAGAGTACAGGCCGTAGCGTCAGGATCGATCCGCTACGCCGGTCCGCCCGGCGCCCCTTCTCCCGGACCGAGCCTCGCCCGGTCAAGACAGCAGGACCCGACATGACGAACCGCTCGACCTTCTCCGGCTTCGGCCTCGCGCTCTCGACCTTGCTGGCACTCGGCTCGGCCACCACGACGGCGCAGTCGCAGGAGCCCCTGCGCGCCGCGCTCTTCCTCAACGGCACGCTCGGCGACAAGTCGTTCTTCGATTCGGCCGCGCGGGGCATGGAAAAGGCGATCGCGGAACTCGGCATCGAGGGGCGCATCGTCGAGGGTGGCTACGATCCGACCCGCTGGGAGAACGGCCTCGCGGACATCGCCGATAGCGGCGACTACGACGTCATCGTCACACAGACCTACGACATGACCGGCCCCGTACAGGAGCTCAGCCAGGACTATCCGGAGATCGATTTCATCATCCTCGACTCGGCCGTCGATTACGAAGCCTGCACCTGCGAGAACGTCTACTCCGCCGTCTTCCGCCAGAACGAGGGTTCCTACCTCGCCGGCGTGCTGGCGGCGCGGATGATCGAGGACGGGATCGACGGCATCGCGCCCGACGCGGCGCTCGGCACGGTCGGCGGCATGGCGATCCCGGTCATCGACGACTTCATCACCGGCTTCGAGGCGGGTGCCCAATCGGTGCTGCCCGACATCACGCTGCTGCGGCAGTATACCAATTCCTTCTCCGACCCGGCGACCGGCAAGGAGATCGCGCAGGCCGAATTCAACCAGGGCGCGGCCGTGGTGTTTCAGATCGCGGGCGCGTCCGGGCTGGGCGTCATCGAGGCGGCGGGCGAGGCCGAGGCCTATGTGATCGGCGTCGATTCCGATCAGGCGCTCATCTACGCCGACTCCAACCCGGACCTCGCGGCCCGGATCGTCACGTCGATGATGAAGAATGTCGACACCGTCGTCTTCCGGTCCCTGGAGCAGCGCGTCGCCGGCACGCTGCCGCTCGGCGAATCGGAGGCGCTCGGTCTATCAGAAGGCGGCGTCGGCCTCGCCATCAACGACTTCACCCGCGCCGTCGTGCCCGCCGCGATCCTGGAGGAGATCGAGACCGTGAGGGACGGCATCATCGCCGGCGACATCACGGTGCCAAGCGCGCTCTAAGGCCCGGACACGGCGTGGGATCCATCGAGGACGAGGGCGCCGCGCCCGTCATCGCGGAACTGCGCGGCATCACCAAGCGATACGGCAACGGCATCGTCGCCAATGACGACGTGTCGCTGCGCATCCGTGCAGGCCGCGTTCACGCCATCGTGGGAGAGAACGGCGCCGGCAAGTCGACGGTGATGAAGATCCTCTTCGGGCTGGAGACGCCGACGGCAGGGCGCGTGTTCCTCGACGGAGCGCCCGTCGCGTTCGATGGACCGCAGGCCGCCGATCGCGGCCGGCATCGGCCTCGTCGCCCAGCATTTCGCGGGCGTGCCCTCCTTCACGGTCGCGCAGAACGTCGTCCTCGGCCAGGAGCCGCGGATAGGCGGGCGATCCGGCGAGCGGCAACCGGAGCGCGGATGGCGGCTGGACGATCGGCGGGCCGAAGCCACCGTCGAAGCGCTGGGCATCCGCTACGGTCTCGCGGTCGATCCGGCGGCGCGGCTCGACACGCTGCCGGTCGGCGTGCGCCAGCGTGTCGAGATTCTCAAGATGCTCTACCGCGAGACCCGTCTCCTCCTCCTCGACGAGCCGACCGCCGTGCTGACGGCGCAGGAAACCGACACCCTCTTCGCCGCCGTGCGCGATCTCGTGGCGGCGGGGATCACGGTCGTCCTCATCACCCACAAGCTGCACGAGGTGGAAGCGCTGGCAGACCATGTCACCGTGCTGAGGGCCGGCCGCGTCGTTGGCGATGCGCCGATCTCGGACATGTCGCGCGACGAGATGGCCCGCCTGATGGTCGGCCGCGATGTGCCCGCGCCCATCTTCGCCCGCGCCACACCGCCGCCGACGCCGCCCTGCCTCGAGGCCGACGCCGTCACGCTGACCGGCGAAGGCGGACGGGCGATCGTCGATCGGGTGAGCCTCAGCGTCGCGCCGGGCGAGATCGTCGGCATAGCCGGCGTCGAGGGCAACGGGCAGACCGAGCTTGCGCAGATCATGGCCGGCCAGCGCGCGCCGAGCACGGGCGAAGTCCGCATCGGCGGCGAGGCCTATGGCGGGCGGGGCGTGCGCTCGGCTCGCGAACTCGGCATCGCCTTCGTGCCCGAGGACCGGCTGCGCGAAGGCCTCGCCGCCGAGATGACCATCGCCGACAACGTCATCGCCAACGGCTACCGCCGCCCGCCCCTCTCGCGCTGGGGCCTCCTCAGGCGCGGGCGGATCGAGGCGATGGCGCGCGCGCTCATCGCCCGCTTTCAGGTTGCGGCGCCCGGCCCGCGCACGCCGATCAAGGCGCTGTCGGGCGGCAACATGCAAAAGGTGTTGGTCGGCCGCGAGATCGAGGCACGGCCCCGCGCCCTCATCGTCAGCCAGCCGACGCGCGGCGTCGACATCGCCGCCGCCGCCTTCCTGCGCGGCGAGATCGTCGCGCTGCGAGACGCGGGCTGCGGCATCCTTCTCGTCTCGGCCGATCTCGACGAGGTGCTCGAACTCGCCGACCGCATCCTCGTCCTCTATCACGGGCGCATCGTCGCGGAGATACCCGCCGACAGCGCAGGGCCGCACGAGATCGGCGCCTATATGCTGACGGGCGAGGCCGCAGGCGCGAATGGATCCTTCGAAGCCACCGAGGTGGCGGCATGACGGTGCGGGCGTCGCCGGCGCTGCGCGAGATCGCCCGCGTCCTCCTCGCCGTAGCCGCGGCGCTCCTCGTCGGCTTCCTCCTCACGCTCGCGATCAGCGATGCACCGCTGGCCGCCTACCACGCCCTCCTGACAGGCGGCCTGCCGACGATCACCTGGGAGGATGGCGGCTTCGCGATCTCGCGCGTGCGTCGCCTCGGTGCGGTCTTGGAGGACGCGACGACGCTGATGCTGGTCGGCCTCGCCGTCGCGATCCCTTTCCGCGCCCGGCAGTTCTCGCTCGGCGCCGATGGGCAGCTCTTCGTCGGCGCACTCACGGCAGCGGCCATCAGCACGGCGCTATCGGGCCCGAGCCTCATCGTCATTCCGGCTGCGTGCCTCGCCGCGATGACAACAGCCTTTCTCTACGGTCTCCTGGCGGGCGTACTGAAGGCGCGCTTCGGGGCCAACGAGATCGTCGTCACGTTAATGCTTAACACGATCGCCGTGCAGGCCTTTCGCGTCATCATCCAGCATCTGCTGCGCGAACCCGGCAGCCCGCGCCTCTCCGCCCCCCGTCTGCCGGATGCGGCGATGTTGGAGCCGCTTCTCGCTCGCACCGACGTGACGATGATGCTCTTCGTCGCCATCGCCGTCTGCCTTCTCGCCTGGGGCTTTCTGGAGCGCACCACGCTCGGCTACGAGCTGCGCGCCGTCGGCGAGAACGAGGCCTTCGCCGCGCAGGCCGGCATCCCCGTCGGGCGATCGATCATGCTGTCCTTCGCGATCGGCGGTGCGTTTGCCGGTCTCGCCGGCTTTCACCTCTCCAACGCGCTCCTCAATCCGCTGCCCGCCATGCTGCCGCCAGGCCTCGGCTTCGAGGGGATCGTCGTGGCGCTCCTGGCGCGGAACGATCCGCGCGGCATCGTCGTCGCGGCGCTCGGTTACGCCTATCTGCGCGTCGGGGCGCAGGCCATGGAGCGCTCCACCGACGTCTCGCGCGAGATGATCCTCGTCGTCCAGGCTCTCATGATCCTCTTCGTCGTCTCCGACCGGCTGCTGCCCGCGCTCGCCGGCCTGCGGCGCCGCATGACGGCACGGTGGCGCGGGCCGGGTGCCGCACCCGCCGGTCCATCATGAGCGGTTGGGGCGCCGAGGTGCTGACCGTCCTCGCCTTCGCCGCCGCCCTTGTCGGCGCGGTGTTGCGGGCCGCGACGCCGCTCGTCTTCGCGAGCCTGGGCGGCCTCGTTTCCGACAGGGCGGGCACGGTCAATATCGCGCTCGAGGGCATCATGCTCGTCGCGGCTTTCTTCGGCGTCATCGCAGCCGCCTTCGCCGCCGCCTGGATGCCCGGTCTGCCGGTCTGGCTCTACCCGTGGATCGGCTGCGCGGCGGGCGTCGTCGCGGGGGCGCTCCTGGGCCTGCTCCTAGCGGTCTTTCATCTGGAGCTCGGCGCCGACCTCATCGTCGCCGGCGTCGGCATGAACATCCTCGCCTCCGGCCTGACAGTGTTGCTGATGGCGGCGCTCATCGGCGACAAGGGCTCGACATCGACGCTCGCAAGCTATCCGCTGCCCAATATCGTATGGCCCTTCGCGCAAGGCGTGCCCTTCGTCGAATCGATCGTTAACGGCGATGGCGGGCGGGGCCACCACGTGCTCACCTATGTCGCCTTCGCCGCCACGGCGCTCGTCGCCTGGGTCTTCTATCGCACCCCGTTCGGCCTGCGGCTGCGGGCGGTGGGAGAGAGCCCCGTCGCGGCGCGACAGGTCGGCGTTTCGGTGCCCCGGATGCAATATTACGCGCTCGGTCTCAGCGGCGTACTGGCCGGCCTCGGCGGCGTCTTCCTCAGCATGGGCTACCTGACCTTCTTCCAGGCCGACATGACGGCTGGCCGAGGCTATCTCGCGCTCGCCATCGTCTATCTCGGCGCACGGCGCCCCCTCGGTACGGCGGTGGCGGCCCTCGCCTTCGGCGCCTTCGCCGTCATGGCGGCGCAACTTGGCTACTTCGCCATCCCGAGCCCGATCGTGCTGATGATTCCGCCGCTCGTGACCATCCTCGCCCTCGTCGTCTTCGCGCACCGGGGGCGCCGCTCGCAGATCTGAGCGGCGACGTGTGCCCTATCCCCAGAGGCCCGGCGCCGGTGGCTGGACGGTCTGGTTGTCGTATTGGAGGCCGTGCTCGCGGTCGGTCTTCATCCAGAGCGGCCCGTCGAGATCGACGAAGCGGGCGCGTTGCGCGACGAGGAGGGCGGGTGCCATGGAGAGCGAGGTCGCCATCATGCATCCCACCATGACGTCGAATTTGAGCGTGCGTGCGGTCGAGGCCATCGAAAGCGCCTCCGTCAACCCGCCCGCCTTGTCGAGCTTGATGTTGACGACGTCGTAGCGTCCGCGAAGGGTGGGCAAGTCGAGCCGGGTGTGGACACTCTCGTCGGCGCCCAGTAGCAGCCCCTGCGTCCAGCCGGCCTCGCGCGCGGCATCGAGCGCTTCGTCCTCGCCCACCGGCAGCGGCTGCTCGACCATCTCGACGCCCGCCTCGCGGCAGGCGGCGAGATAGGCTTCCAGCTCGTCCGCCGCCCAGCCCTCGTTCGCATCGACGATGAGGGTCGCATCGGCCGCCGCCGCGCGAACGGCCGCGATCCTCGCGTCGTCCGCCCCGTCCTTGGCGCCGAGCTTGACCTTGAGGAGCGTCTTGCCGGCCGCGACGGCCTCCGCCGTCGCCGCACTCATGGCGCCCGCGTCGGCGAGACTGATCGTATAGACGGTGCGGACGGGCTCGGGGTGCGGCAGGCCCGCAACGTTCCACGCCCGCACGGAGCCCGGCCCGTCTTTGGCCAATGACTGGCGCTTGGCTTCGAGGTCCCAGAGCGCGCAGTCGAGCGCGTTGCGGGCCGCGCCCGCCTTCATCGCCTGTTGCAGAGCCTCCCGGTCGAGTCCGTCGGCGACGGCACCCGACTGCGCTTCGATATCGGCCGCGACGCCCTCCAGCGTTTCGCCATAGCGCTTATAGGGCGTGCACTCGCCGCGCCCCGTGATGTCGCTATCGGTGACGGTCGCGGTGACGACGTCGGCATGGGTGCGCGTGCCCCGGCTGATGGTAAAGGGCTGAGCGAGTTCGAACGCCTCCGTCTCGACGCTGAGCGTGCGGGTCACGAGACGGTCCCGGTGACTTTCGTGGCGGGGCCGCCGAAGCGCGCCGCGATCTCGCGCACGATGGGCCCCGATCCGAAGCGCAAGGGGTCGGTGGCCGGCAGCGCGTGGTCGGCAGCAAGGTCGACGAGGAGTTGGCGCGCTTCCGCCTCCTCGAGTGCGGCCGTGTTCACGCAGAGCCCGACGCACTGGATGGCGGGGTTGGTCAGCCGACCGAGCCGCATCGTCTGGTCGATTACGTCGGTGATGGAAGGGAGCGGCGTTCCAACGCCGCGCATATGGGTGCGGGTCGGCTCGTGGCACACCACGAAGGCGTCGGGCTGACTGCCGTGGAGGAGGCCGAGCGTGACGCCGGCAAAGCTCGGGTGAAAGAGGCTGCCCTGCCCCTCGATCACGTCCCAGTGGTCTTCGGGGGCATCGGGGGTGAGCCATTCGGCGGCACCCGCAATGAAGTCGGCGACGACCGCATCGAGCGCGACGCCCCGGCCCGAGATGAGGATGCCGGTCTGGCCGGTGGCCTGGAAATCGGCGTCGTATCCGGCCGCGCGCATATCGCGCTCGAGGCAAAGGGCCGCGTATTTCTTGCCTACCGAACAGTCCGTGCCCATGGCGAGCAAGCGCTTGCCCGTGCGCTTCACGCCCTTGCCGGTAGCGAAGCTGCGGGAGGGATGGCGGAGATCGTGCAGCTGCGCGCCGTGCTCGGCCGCGGCCTCTGCAATGACGGGGATGGAGCCGAGGCGGACATGCATTCCCGATGCGACGTCCATGCCAGCACGAATGGCGGCGACGACGCTCTCCACCCAGTGATCGGGCAGCACGCCGCCGGCATTGACCGCGCCGACGACGAAGGTCTTCGCGCCGGCCTCGACCGCCTGCGCGATGCCCATGTCCGGCAGTCCGAGATCGGCACCGCAGCCCTCCAGCCGCATCTGGCCAAGGCACCAGTCGGACCGCCAGTCGACGACGCCCCGCGCCGTCTTGGCCGCCAGAGCGTCCGGTACGTCGCCGATGAAGAGGAGGTAGGGTGGCACGACGTTCATGGCTGTCTTCCGGGTCGGTTGCGCGGCGCACCAGCGTTAGGACAGCCGCCCGCGCCGGGCAAGCGCCGCCATGTGCCTCCTGCGGTCCGTCAGAGCGGCAGTGCCGAGCCGCTCTTCATCCGCTCCATGGAAAGCATGGAGGTGACGCTGTGGAGGTTCACCTTGGCGACGAGGCGTTTGTAGAAGGCATCGAAGGCGCGCGTGTCGGCGACCTGCACCTTGAGGAGATAGTCGACCTCGCCCGCCATGCGATGCGCCTCGGTGATCTCCGGGCTCTCCTCGATCGCCTTGGCGAAGCGCGAGAGCCAGTCGGCATTGTGCTGATCGGTCCGCACCGCGATGAAGAATGTCTCGGGGATACCGGCCTTGTCGGGATCGACCAGCACGACCTGGCGCGAGATCAGTCCCTCGTCGCGCATCTTCTGGATGCGGTTCCAGACGGAAGTCTTCGAAAGCCCGATGGTCTGCGCCAGCCGATCGAGCGGCTGGGACGCATCGACCTGGAGCCGGCGGAGGATCTTCTTGTCTGTTTCGTCCATACAAGACCCGTTAGCGCAACCCGCGCCAACTGCGAAAGCCCTTCTCCATCACAGCCGGCCGGCGTGAGGCAGGGGATGAGGGAGGTTTTGGGATGGGGCTGACCGGCGCGCAAGCGCCATGGACGGTGACGGACCGGCAAGCCGTAAGGGGTAGTCCATCCCATGCGGTAGCATCAAAATGCGTCCCCCCTTCCCTCGGGGAGAGGGAGGTTGACGCGTAAGACGAAGCGATTGCGCTATCGCGGTGATCTGCTGCCGAGAGCCTCCGTCACCCGATCCAGGGCCTTGGCGATGTTCTCTTCCGAGTTCGCATACGACACCCGCAGGTACCCCTCCCCGTTCACCCCGAAATCGGGCCCACCGACAAGGGCGACCCCGGCCTCCTCCAGCAGCATGGTCGCCAGCGGCTTGGCCTTCCAGCCCGTCGCAGCGATGTCGGGGAAGGCGTAGAAGGCGCCCTCGGGCGTCTCGCAGGTCACGTTTGGGATCGCGTTCAGCGTCTCGACGGTCAGGCGGCGGCGCGCGTCGAAGGCCTGGCGCATGGTCTCGACCGCGTCCTGCGGGCCCTTGAGGGCGGCGATGGCGGCGTGCTGGGTGGCTGCGTTCACACAGGACCAGGCGTTGACGCAGAGCTTGCGCATCGGCTCCAGCAGCGCGTCCGGCCAGACGGCGTAGCCGAGCCGCCAGCCGGTCATCGCATAGGTCTTGGAGACGCCGTTAAGGAGAATCAGCCGGTCGCGGATCTCCGGATAGGCGAGGAGCGAGCGGTGGGTCGCCTCGCCGTAGAGCAGCCGGTCGTAGATTTCGTCGGAGAGGACGGCGACATGGGTGTGCGCGGCCAGCCCCTCGACGAGCCGGTCGACCTCGGCGCGGGCGAGGACGCCGCCCGTCGGGTTGGAGGGCGAGTTGACGATGACGAGCCGCGTCCTCGGCGTGATGAGCGAGAGCGCTTCCTCGACATCGATCGTGAGGCCCCGCGCGGCCAGGGGCACGGGCGTCGCGCCCGTCGCCTCGATCATCGAGCGATAGATGGGGAAGCCGGGGTCGGGATAGAGGATCTCCGCGCCCTCGCCGCCCAGCATCTCGATCGCGGCATACATCGTCACCTTGCCGCCCGGCACGACGACGACGGAGGCCGGATCGACCCGCGTGTCTTCGCTGAGGCCGTGCCGCGCATTCAGATCGTCAGCCACCGCCTCCCGAAGCGGCAGAATACCGGTGGCGGGCGTGTAGCCGTGAGCCCCGTCTCTGAGCGCCTTGATCGCCGCCTCGACGATGTGCGGCGGTGTCGGGAAGTCCGGCTGGCCGATGCCGAGATTGATGACGTCGCGCCCTTGTGCCGTCAGGTCGGCCGCGCGGGCAAGGACGGCGAAGGCGTTCTCCTCGCCCATGCGGGTGAAGGCGGGCCCCGCCGAGATCGTACCGTGTCCGCCGTCCATATCCGTTTCCCAACCGTTGCCATTGATCGCCCGGCGCGCCCGCGCCATTGTCCGGCCCAAAGCACTAACGGTTTTGGGGAGAGACGTCATGAGCCAGTCAAACAGGAACGGAACGGGGGCGCCGACCGACCACGCCTACGACCACCCGACACCCGACCAAGCCCCCGACCGCCCGCATAGCCGCGCCCGGTCGGGCCTGCGCTCGCGGCTCTGGTTCGACAATCCCGACAATCCGGGCATGACGGCTCTCTATCTGGAGCGCTACCTCAATTTCGGCCTGACGCGCGAGGAGCTGCAATCGGGCAAGCCGATCATCGGCATCGCGCAGACGGGCTCCGACCTCTCACCCTGCAACCGGCACCACCTGGAGCTGGCCAAGCGGACCCGGGAGGGCATCACGGCCGCAGGCGGTCTCTGCTTCGAGTTCCCCGTCCATCCGATTCAGGAGACGGGCCGGCGCCCGACCGCCAATCTCGATCGCAACCTCGCCTATCTCGGGCTCGTCGAGATCCTGCATGGCTATCCGCTCGACGGTGTCGTCCTCACGGCGGGCTGCGACAAGACCACGCCGGCACTCCTGATGGCCGCGGCGACGGTCGATCTTCCCGCCATCGTCCTCTCCGTCGGCCCCATGCTGAACGGCTGGCATGAAGGCCGGCGCACGGGCTCGGGCGGTATCGTCTGGGAAGCGCGGGCCAAGCTCGCGGCCGGCGAGATCGACTACACGCAGTTCCTCGAACTCGTCGCCTCCTCCACCCGCTCGACCGGCCATTGCAACACCATGGGCACGGCCTCGACGATGAATGCGCTCGCCGAAGCCCTCGGCATGAGCCTGCCGGGCTGCGCCGCCATCCCCGCCCCCTACCGCGAGCGAGGCCAGATCGCCTACGACACGGGCGTTCGCGCCGTCGGCATCGTCCATGAGGACCTGACGCCCTCCAAGATCATGACCCGCGAGGCGTTCGAGAACACCATCCGCGCCAACTCGGCCATCGGCGGCTCCACCAACGCACCCATCCACATCACCGCCATCGCCCGCCATGTGGGCGTTGAGTTGGAGATGAAGGACTGGCAGACGGTCGGCCACGACGTGCCGCTCCTTGTCAACATGCAGCCGGCCGGCGAATATCTGGGCGAAGAGTATTATCGCGCAGGCGGCCTCCCTGCCGTGATGGCCGAGCTCATCGGCGCCGGTCTCATCCATGAGAACGCCATGACGATCAACGGCCGGACGATGGGCGAGAATTGCCGCGAGGCCCATTCCTGGGACCGCGACGTCATCAAGCCCTTCGATCAGCCAATGAAGACGGCGGCAGGCTTCCTCGTCCTCGCGGGCAACCTCTTCGACACGGCCGTGATGAAGACGAGCGTGATCTCCGAGGAGTTCCGCACCCGCTTCCTCTCCGACCCCGCCCATCCCAACGTGATGGAGGGCCGCGCCATCGTCTTCGAGGGCCCGGAGGACTATCACCACCGCATCGACGACGAGAGCTTGGGCATCGACGAGCACTGCATCCTCGTCATCCGGGGCACGGGGCCGCTCGGCTATCCGGGCGGCGCGGAGGTGGTGAACATGCAGCCGCCGGCCGCCCTTCTCAAACGCGGCATCAGCGCGCTCCCCTGCATCGGAGACGGGCGCCAGTCGGGCACATCCGGCAGCCCTTCCATTCTCAACGCCTCGCCCGAAGCCGCGGCCGGCGGCGGGCTCGCCTACCTGAAGACGGGCGACACGATCCGGATCGATCTCGACAATGCGACCTGCAACGCCCTCGTACCCGAGGCCGAGTGGGCCGATCGGCGCGCCACCCACCCCGCCTTCGCCATTCCCGAAAGCCAGACGCCCTGGCAGCAGATGTTCCGCGACAATGTCGACCAGTTCGGCAATGGCATGGTGATGAAGGGCTCGGACAGCTATCACCGCGTCGTCACCGAGGTGCCGCGCGACAATCACTGAGCGTTAACTCTGCACTCAGCGTCAGTTCTTGAGCGGCTGCTCCACGGCACCCAGCGCATCGGCGAGACGCGTCTTGGCGGAGCCGGGCCGGAGCGGCTTTTGCTGGCTCTCGTGCGGTGCCCAGCCGGATAGGCTGACGAGATTGAAGGTCGCGCCCACACGCCCGTCAGGGTCGGCGCCCTCCGCGTAGATCTCGGCCGCGCGGGCGAGGACGGAGCGGCGCAGCGGTTCGCGCTCGATGAGCGGGTTCGTCGCGCCCATGGCCTGCAAATCGCGCAACAGGCCAAAAGGCGTGTCGTAGCGCACCCGCAACGGGTCGAGATCGGCGACGGGCAGTGCGAAGCCCGCCCGCTGCAACAATGCACCCGCATCCCGCACTTCGACGAAAGGCGCGACGCGCATCGCCGCGCCGCCGCGCAACTCGGCCTCGGCCGCCGCCAAGCTGTCGCGCAACTCGGCCAACGTGCCCGCCCCCGGCAGCAGCGCGAGGAAGAGTCCATCGGGTTTGAGCGCCCTGCGCGCCTGCACGAACGTACCCGGCAGGTCGTTGACGAGGTGGAGCGAGAGCGCCGAGACGACGAGGTCGAAGGAGGTGGGCGCGAAAGGCAGCGCCTCCTCATCCCCCTCCACCCAGCCCGGTCCGGAGGCGAGGCTGCCGATCCGCGTGACACGGTCGACCTGACCGCCGCCGAGGAGCGCCGCGCCCAGCGTATCGTCATGGGCGCCGAGATCGAGCGCGTGCTCGAAACGACGGCTGACGAAACCGAGACGGTCGGTGATGTCAGCAATCGCGTGGTCGAGGAGGAAGCGCGCCGGCGGCCGATCGCGCGCCGGCGGGCGGGCAAGAACGCGGCGGCGCTGACGGGCGATCCGGCGACGATCGAAAAGGCGCGGCGGTGCCTGCACGGCGGATTGTCCTCTTTTCTGGGGATGGGTTGCATATAGGCGGCATGGCGGGCGAAGGCGACGCCTGTATCCTGCACCGCCCCGTGCTAGCCTGACGCAGGATGACGTCAGCGGACGACATGTCGGACGAGATCGCCCCGCCCCCAAGGCTTCGACGCCTCGGCAGCGCTATCGGCAACCGGGCGCGCGGCACCGGGCGGATGGTGCGCGACCTCCTGATGCCGGCGCGTTGTCCGGCCTGCGGCGACGTGCTGACCGAGCCGAGCCTTTGCGGGCCCTGCTGGCAGACGACGCCCTGGATCGCGCCGCCGCTCTGCGACCGGCTCGGCCTTCCCCTCCCCTTCGAGCACGACGCGGGCGGGATCAGCCTCGCCGCCGTCGCCGCGCCGCCGCCCTATGGCCGGGCGCGAGCCGTCGCGCTCCATGACGGACCGGCGCGGCGGATCGTCCATGCGCTCAAATATCAGGACCGGCAGGACCTGGTGCCGATGATGGGCCTTTGGATGGCGCGCGCCGGCGCGGAGCTTCTCGGCAAGGCCGATGTCGTCGTGCCTGTGCCGCTCCACTGGCTGCGCCTCGCGCGGCGGGGCTTCAACCAGTCGGACGTTCTGGCGGGGGCCGTCTCCCGGGCATCCGGCCGCCCCCTCTCGCAGGCCCTGCGGCGCACGCGGCGAACCCGGCAGCAGATCCGGCTCAGCGGCGCCGCCCGCCGGCGTAATGTCGAGGGCGCCTTCGCGATACGCGATGCGGCCCGCGCGGACGTCGCCGGCCGGCGCGTGGTGCTGATCGATGACGTCATCACGACGGGCGCGACGATCCACGCCTGCACGCGGGCGCTCCTGCACGCCGGGGCGGCCCATGTGGACGTGCTTGCCTTCTCGCGGGTCCCGGCCGAGACGGGAACCGACGATACCGACGGATGACGGGCGTTGTCTCCTGCGCCGGGAGGCGCCATATCGGCGGATCAAACGCACTGAGCGATTGCGGACCGTAGCCCGGTTCGCACACCCTGATCGGAGCCGCCGGATGTCCGTCACCATCTACACCCGTCCCCTTTGCGGTTATTGCGCAGCCGCGCTTGACCTCCTGAAGCAGAAGGGCGCGTCGTTCCGCGAGATCGACCGGGCCAACCGGCCCGAGATCAAGAGCGAGATGGTGCAAAAGGCGGGCGGGCGCTCCACCTTCCCGCAGATCTTCGTCGGCGACCGCCATATCGGCGGCTATGACGATCTCGCAGGGCTCGAGCGGCGCGGCGAACTCGACACGCTTCTCGGCCAAGCCTGATGGACCGCCCGGCCGGTCCCTGGCGGGTCGCCTGCGTCCAGGCCTGCGCGGGCGTCGATCCGGCGGCGAACCTCGCGATCCTCGACGCCCGGATTCGCGAGGCCGCCAGCGCCGGCGCCACTTATGTGCAGACGCCGGAGATGAGCAATGTCTACGAGGCCGGCGCCCGCGCGCAGGCCGAGAAGGCCAGCCTCTTCGAGGCCGACCCGATGGTCTCCGCCCTGCGGGACCTTGCGCGCGAGTTGTCCATCACGGTCCACATCGGATCGATCGCGGTTCGACTGCCGGGCCAGGACAGGCTCGCCAACCGTTCGGTGTTGATTGCGCCATCCGGCGCCGTCACGGCGACCTATGACAAGATCCACCTCTTCGACGCCGACCCGCGCCCTGGCGAGAGCTATCGCGAATCGCGGACCTATGCCGGCGGGCACGAGATCGTCACGGCCCCGGCGGGTCCGGCAACGCTCGGCCTCTCGATCTGCTACGACCTCCGCTTCCCCGCCCTCTACCGTGCATTGGCGCAGGCCGGTGCCGACGTCATCGCGATCCCGGCTGCCTTCTCCGCGACGACGGGTGCGAAGCACTGGCACACGCTGGTGCGCGCCCGCGCGATCGAGACCGGCTGCTTCGTCATCGCGGCCGCGCAGGCGGGCCGGCACGAGAACGGGCGGGAGACGTATGGCCATAGCCTCATCGTCTCGCCCGATGGGATCGTCCTCGGAGAGCGTGAGGAGGGCGAGGGCATCCTCGTCGCCGATCTCGACCTCGCCGAGGTCGCGGACGCGCGGGCGCGCCTGCCGGTACTGGCGAATGGGGCGATGGCGACCATCAGCAAGCGTGCCGAAGAGCCCAAGGACTATGCGGGGGGCGAAGCCGCGTGATCCGCTACGATCTCGTCTGTACCAACCGGCATCGCTTCGACGCCTGGTTCCGCAACAGCGGCGAATTCGAGCGTCAGGCCACGACCGGCCTTCTCGACTGCCCGATCTGCGCGGACAACACGATCACGAAGGCGCTGATGACGCCCGGCGTCCAGACGGCGCGCGGCAAGGCGCGTAGCGATCCCTCGTCGGAGCCGTCGGATACGGCCGAGGCGCCCGGTCTGCCCGCCCCGATCATACCCAAGCCCGCGCCGGCCATGCCGCCCGAGGCGATGCGAGCCGCGATGCGGGTGGCGGCGATGCGGCAGATGATGGTGGCCGTCCATCGGCACGTTACCGAAACGGCGGAGAATGTCGGCAAGGGCTTCGCGCGCGAGGCGCGGCTCATTCATGACGGCGAGGCCGAGGAACGCGGGATCTACGGCCAAGCATCCCGCGAGGAGGTCGAGGATCTTCTGGAGGACGGCATCGCGGTGATGCCGCTGCCGGCGCCGCCCGAGAGCGACGCCTGACGACGACATCCAAGGCGACCGGCCCTACTTGAGGACGAAGGTCACCTTCATGTTGACCCGGAACTCGACGATCTCGCCGTCCTTGCAGACCACGGTCTGCTGCTGGACCCAGGCACCCTCGACGTTTTGAAGCGACTTGTTGGCGCGCTTGATGCCCTTGCGGACGGCATCGTCGAAGCTCTCCTTGGAGGAGGACGTGATCTCGGTGACTTTCGCGACGGACATGGGCTCGAACCTTTTCGGCTGTGGGGTGATGGGAGATTAAGTCCCCTCCCCCATCACGCGTTCCGTATCAGGCTGGCTGTCCTTCGAACTTGCGTTCCGTCAAAAGAGCGCCCGCGCCAGAATGAGCGCCGCCACGCCTCCGGCGACCGTGACGGTGAGCCCGAAGCGCAGGCCGAGAAGGATGGAGAGGCCGATGGCGCTCGCCTCCATCCAGCCGCCCGAGAAGATGGCCGGCGCGAAGAGCGTCGTCATCACGGCGGCCGGCACGGCGTTGAGAGCAGCATCCACGCGCGGCGGGATGCGCTCCCACCGCGAGAGGAGGAGATAGCCGCCCGCGCGCGTAGCGAAGGTGAGCGCTGCGCAGACGAGCGAGAGCGCGAGGAAGCCGTCGGTGAGGAGGACCGTCTCGCTCATCGTGCATCTCCCACCGCGAGCGATGCCGGTCCGGGTTTCGCGACGGCCGAATCGGCAGGCGGGGCGAGGAGCGCGGCGACGAGGATGCCGGCCAGCCCGCCGAGACTGACATGCCAGGGCGCGCCCAGCCAGTCGATCCCAAGGGCGGGCGCATGGAAGACGGCAGCCGACACGACACCGCTCATCAGCACGACGGGCGCCCAATGGGCCCGCTTCCTGAAGCCCATCACGAGGCCGAGAAAATAGATCGGGAAGATCATGTCGAGGGCCAGCGCATCGGGATCGCGAATGAGCTGGCCGAAGCTGGCGCCGATCCAGGAGGTGGCGATCCAGATCGAGTAGAGCGCGAGGCCGAAGGCGAAGTACCACGCCTTCGAGAACGGGTGCCCCTGCTCGTGTCGCCGCTCCGCCATCGCGAACTGCGGATCGACGAGGAGCGCGAAGACGCCGAGCTTCGTCGGCCAACGCTCACCGCGGATGATGGGCGTCAGCGCGGCCGAATAGAGAATGTGCCGGAAATTGACCGCGAAGACCGACAACACGATCGCCCAGAAGGGGATCGCCTGACCGAAGAGATCGATCGCGACGAGCTGGCTCGCGCCGGCATACATCGTCGCGCTCATCAGGACGGCGTCGAGCACCGTCAGGCCTTGCGCGGCGCTGAGCGCTCCGAAGAGAAGGCCGACGGGCAGGATCGCGATGATGACGGGCGCGGCGTCGATCAGCCCCTGTCGGGCGCGCCGCAGTCCGGTCTCGCCTTGCGGGCGGGCGGAGCTATGGCCGGCGGGGGGAAGGATGTCGGGCATCGCCATCGCCTACCAAGCAAAAGGGCCGCGCGGCAACCGCACGGCCCCTTTCCGTTCACGCATTCTCGTGATGGCATCCCATCACGCACAGCCGGCGTGTGAAGAGCGAGGGACCGACCCCGCGCCCTTGGGACGGCTTAGCCGAAATCGACGAGGCTGCGCTTGTTGGCGTAGGACTGGTCGGACAGGCGCGTCCACTCGATGATGTCCTTCCGGAACGCCATGAAGCTATCGTACGTCTTGCGGGTCAGCGCATCGGCGTCGGCCGCGGTGGCCAGGACGTCGCGCGAGGCTTCGCCGATGGAGACATAGACGTCGTCGGGGATCTCGAAGAGATTGACGCCGTGGTCGTTGATCAGCTGGTTGAGCGCGGTGCCGTTATTGGCGTTGAACTCGGACAGCGAGGTGCTGGTCTCGGCCGCCATGACGGCCTTGAACATGGCCTGATCGGAGGCCGACATGCCGTCCCACAGATCCTTGCGGATGCCCGAGGAGAGCGTCGTGCCCGGCTCGTGGAAGCCCGGATAGCCGTAGTTCTTCACGACCTTGTAGAGACCGAAGGCGAGGTCGTTCCACGGGCCGACCCACTCGGTCGCGTCGATCGTGCCGGCCTGGAGGGCGGGCTGGATCTCGGCGCCGGCAAGGCCGACCGGGGTGCCGCCGAGTGCGTTCAACACGTCGCCGCCCAGACCCGGGATGCGCATCTTAAGGCCCTTGAAGTCGTCGATCGAGGTAATCGGGTTCTTGAACCAGCCACCCATCTGAACGCCGGTGTTGGCGGCCGAGAAGGGCTTGACGTTGAACTGCGCCGCGACCTCGTCCCAGATCTCCTGGCCGCCGCCATAGTCGAGCCAGGCGTTCTGCTCGTTGGCGGTGAAGCCGAAGGGCACGGCCGCGAAGAAGCCGAGCGCCGGCGTCTTGCCGACGAAATAGTATTCGGCCGAATGGTACATGTCGGCCGTGCCTTCCTGCACGGCGTCCTGGGTCTTGAGCGGCGGTACGAGCTCGCCGCCGCCGAAGACGCGGACCGTGTAGCGCCCGTCCGACAGCGCCTCGATGCGCTCGGCGACGCGGTTGGCCGAGGTGCCGAGACCGGGGAAGTTCTTCGGCCACGAGGTGACCATCTTGAGCTCCTGCGTTCCCTGCGCGATGGCGGGGGCGGCAAGCGTGGAGGCGGCAACGGCCGTCGTGCCGACGGCGCCGGCACGCAGGAATGATCTACGATCCATGTTTCTCTCCCTAGAATTCCTCATGCCGATCCGGTTAGCATCCGCGTCTTTCGGCGGTCAGCGCTGGCGGCACGGCTGCGTTCCTAGAGGCCGACTAAAGTATCGTCAACGGGAAACGCACCCTTGGTGAATCATTCGGCAGACGGCGGAGATGCGAAGTCTCCGAGCGCCAGTCCGAGGAAGCCGCCGAGAACTCCCGCAGGCCATCCACGGCTTCTTGAACCGATCTATTCCAGTCTTGATGGAGACACCATGCCCCCTCTCGTCGCAGTCGTCGCCGACGTTCGGATCGCGGACGGATATACATGGCACGCCGCCGCGCAGACCTATCTCGACGCGCTGGCCGATGTGGCAGGGGTCCAGCCCATCATCGTGCCATCACTGGCCAGCCTCGACGTCGACGGATTGCTGCGCCGCGTGGACGGCCTGGTGTCGACCGGATCGCGCTCCAACGTCCACCCCGCCCGATATGGGGCCACGGAGACCGAAGAGCATGGACCGTTCGACGCGGCGCGAGACGAGGCGAGCCTCACTCTCCTGCGCGGCGCCATCGAACGCGGACTGCCCACGCTGGCTCTCTGCCGAGGCTTTCAGGAGATGGTCGTCGCCTGGGGCGGCACGCTGACGCCGGCCCTCCATGAGGAGGAGGGCCGCTTCGACCACCGCGCACCCGTCAGCACCGATCAGGACGTCCGCTTCGGCCTCGCGCACGAGATCGCGATCGCGCCCGGCGGGCGGCTCGAAGCGATCGCCGGGTCCGGGCCCTTGATGGTCAACTCCCTGCATCGCCAGGGCGCGGTGAGGCTGGGGGACGGATTGCGGATCGAGGCGACGGCGCCGGACGGGACCATCGAGGCCATCTCGGTCGCCAAGGCCCCCGCCTTCGCGATGGGCTTCCAGTGGCACCCCGAATACTGGGCGGCCAGCGATCCCTTCAGCCGCGCGATCTTCGAGGCCTTTGGAGACGCCGTCAGGCGTCAGGCTGGCTGAGCGTGCGCCGCACCGCGTCCTGCCAGCCGGCATAGGCGGCGTCGCTCTCTGCCTTCGCCATCGCGGGCTCGAACCGGGCCTCGACGCTCCAGGCTTCGGCGAAGGCGTCGAGATCGGGGTAGAGACCGGCCTGGCGCCCGGCGAGATAGGCGGCGCCGAGCGCCGTTGTCTCCAAGACCGGCGGGCGCTCCACCGGAGCGCCCAGGATGTCGGCGAGGAACTGCATCGTCCAGTCCGACGCCGCCATGCCGCCATCGACGCGCAACGTCGCGGCCGCGAGGTCGGCGGCGCCTTCGGCGTCGGCGCGCATCGCCTCCCAGAGATCGCGCGTCTGATAGCCGACGCTTTGGAGCGTCGCCTTGGCGATCTCGGCCCGGCCGGTCCCGCGCGTGAGCCCGAACATCGCGCCCCGCGCGTGCGCATCCCAATAGGGCGCGCCGAGCCCGGTGAAGGCGGGGACGAGGATGACGTCCTGATTGGGATCGGCCTCAGCGGCGAGCGTCCCCGTCTCCGACGCTTTCTCGACGATCCGCAGCTCGTCGCGCAGCCATTGCACCGCGGCGCCCGCGACAAAGATCGCGCCTTCGAGCGCATAGGTTCGCACGCCATCGAGCTGATAGGCGACGGTGGTCAGGAGCCGGTTCGTCGACCGCACCGGCGTGGTGCCCGTGTTCATGAGCGCGAAGCAGCCGGTGCCATAGGTCGACTTGACCATGCCGGGCCGGAAGCAGGCCTGACCGATGGTCGCCGCCTGCTGGTCGCCCGCGATGCCGAGAACGGGCACCGGCGCGCCCAGTATGTCGGTCGTGCCGAATTCGGCGGCGCTGTCCTTGATCTCCGGCAGGAGAGCGCGGGGGATGCGCAGCAGGTCGAGCATGGTCTGCGACCATTCGCCCGCCTCGACATCGTAGAGGAGCGTGCGGCAGGCATTGGTCGCGTCCGTAGCGTGCACCTTGCCGCCCGTCAGGCGCCAGAGAAGGAAGCTGTCGACGGTGCCGAAGGCGAGCCGGCCGGCGTCGGCCTTCTCGCGCGCGCCCTCGACGGTGTCGAGGAGCCAGGCGAGCTTGGTGCCGCTGAAATAGGGATCGAGCAGGAGGCCTGTGGCCTGTTGCACCGCGTCGGCATGACCCTCCAGGCGCAGCGCGTCGCACATGTCGGCCGTCCGGCGGTCCTGCCAGACGATCGCGTTGTGGAGCGCCGCGCCGGTCTCGCGGTCCCAGAGGACGGTCGTCTCGCGCTGATTGGTCATGCCGATACCAGCGATATCGGCAGCCGTGAGCCCGGCCTTCTCCACGACGGCCTTCAGCGTCCGCTCCGACGTCGCCCAAAGGTCTTGCGCCTCGTGCTCGACCCAGCCGGAGCGAGGGTAGTGCTGCGCGAACTCCTCCTGCACGGAGGCGACGCTGCGCATCTCACCGTCGAAGACGATGGCGCGGGTCGAGGTCGTGCCCTGGTCGAGTGCGATGATGTGTCCGGCCATGCCCGTCCTGCCTGTCTCAAGCTGCGTCGGCGCGCACAGTATTCGCTTGCGCGGCGAGCGCAAACGGGCGCACCCGTCAGCTCTCGTCGACGATCCGGACGATGAGGCCGTTCTCGACATCGAACGTGGAGCGACCGGAGAAGGCAAGCGTCTGACCGGCCGTCCAGCCATTGGGCATGTCGCCGGCCACGATGGCGGTGAAGTCGATCTCGAGCCGCGTCTTACCTGCGTGCGTCTCGACTTCCCGGACCGTCTGCGTCCGCGTGGAGAACGCGGACGCCCCCATCAGCGCCAGCCGCTCGAAGGCGGCCTTGCCGGTGGTCTCCGCCGAGAGCTGCCCGCCGACCCGGTTCTCGAAGCGTATCCCCTCGGCGAGGCAGGCCAGCATGGCCGGGACGTCCATCGCGTTATAGGCGTCCAGATAGGCGCGGATCGGGGCGGGGAGATCGTATTGATTCACGAGCGACTACGCCGCCGCCCGCGCGCTCACCGCGTCGAGGAGGCCGCCATAGGCCGTCTCGAACTTCTGCAACCCGTCGATCAGCAGCGCGTCGGTGATGGCGTCGAGATCGATGCCGGTGGTCTTCAATCCGTCCATCACGGCCTCGGCCTCATCGAGCCCTCCATCGAGTGTGCGCGCGACCGTGCCGTGGTCGCGAAAGGCATCCAAGGTCGCGGGCGGGACGGTGTTGACCGTGTCGGGGCCGATGAGGGCGTCGAGATAGAGCGTGTCGGGCAGGCTCGGGTCCTTGGTCGAGGTCGAGGCCCAGAGGAGGCGTTGGACCTGCGCGCCCTTCGCCGCCAGCGCCTGCCAGCGGGGCGCGGCGACGAGGGCCTGCCAGTCGCGATAGCAGAGCTTTGCGTTGGCGATAGCGGCCTTGGCGGCGAGATCCGGGTGATCGCCGCCGAGCGCCTTGTCGACGGCCGCATCGATGCGGCTGATGAAGAAGCTGGCGACGGACGCGACCCGCGAGAGATCGCCCCCCGTCTCGGCCAGCCGCTCCAGCCCGGCCATGTGCGCCTCGGCGACCCGGGCCCACATCGCGCGCGCGAAGAGGAGGGTGACGTTGACGTTGACGCCCTCCCCGATCAGCGCCGTGATCGCCTCCATGCCGGCGTCCGTGGCGGGCACCTTGATCATCAGGTTCGGCCGGTCGACCGCCTGCCAGAGCGTACGCCCCTGCGCCGCCGTGCCAGCCGCGTCGTGCGCGAGCCTCGGCGAGACCTCGAGGCTGACATAGCCGTCGACGGCATCGCTCGCGTCGTAGACCGGGCGGAGGATGTCGCAGGCCGCGCGGATGTCCTCGACCATGATGCCTTCCGCGATGGTATCGGCATCCGAGCCCGCGCCCGCCGCGATGACGGCGTCATAGGGTCCGCCGGCCTTGATCGAGCCCTCGAAGATGGCGGGGTTCGACGTCACGCCGCGCAGGCCCGCCTCGACGAGCCGCTTGAGCGAGCCGTCCGTGTTGGTGTCGCGGGCGATGTGATCGAGCCAGAGCGCCTGGCCCTCCTCGGGGTGGATGCGGGCAAGAGGATCGGCGGCGTGGTCGGACATGGGCAAGGCTCCTGGCAAGGGTTCGCCTCGTCTATAGCGGCCCTCGCGGAATGAGGCGAGACGGCGGTCGAGCGCGTCAGACCGCTGCGACGTCGCTCGTCTTCTCCGGCCACTTGCATAGGTCCGCGATGCGGCAGGCGCCGCAGTCGGGCGAGCGCGCCTTGCACATATAGCGGCCGTGGAGGATCAGCCAGTGGTGGGCGTGGTCCTTATAGGCACCGGGTACCCGCTTCTGCAGGTTGGCCTCGACCTGATCGGGGTCCTTGCCGGGCGCCATGCCGGTGCGGTTTGCGACGCGGAAGATGTGCGTGTCGACCGCGATCTCGGGATGCCCGAAGGCGATGTTGAGAACGACGTTCGCCGTCTTGCGCCCCACGCCCGCGAGGGCCTGGAGCCCGGCTCGATCGGCAGGCACGGCGCCGCCATACTTGGCTACGAGCGCCTCCGACAGGAGAATCACGTTCTTCGCCTTGTTGCGGAAGAGGCCGATGGTGCGGATGTGCTCGCGCACCGCGTCCTCGCCGAGCGCGACCATGGCGGCCGGATTGTCCGCGGCGGCGAAGAGCCCGCGCGTCGCCTTGTTGACGCCGGCATCCGTCGCCTGCGCCGAGAGGACGACGGCGACGAGGAGCGTGAAGGCGTTCGAATATTCGAGGTCGGAGCGCGGCGCGGGTTCGGCCGATCGCCAGCGCGCGAAGGCCATCTCGATCTCAGCCGGCGTCCAGCGGCTGCGGGGGAGCGGGGCCTTGCGGGATTTGGGCCGCCTTGCCGGCGCCGGCGTCCGCGCGGACGCTCCGGCCCTGCGCGCATCCACCCCATTGCCGCCTTCGTCCTGTCGCGTCATCTGGTGGTCTCCCCTACAAGGCCGAAGCCTGCGCTTATGACCGCCGCCGCATCAGACGCCAACCCGATAACGGACGCCGCGCCTCCACCGATCCTCGACGCGGTCATCACGCCGCATAGGTCTCTCGGCCCGCGAGGCTTTGCCGTCTTCATGGTCGTTCTCGGCGGCCTCAGCTTCGCGTCCGGCGCGCTCTTTCTCACGCTCGGCGCCTGGCCCGTCTTCGGCTTCTTCGGGCTCGACGTACTCCTCGTCTACCTCGCCTTTCGCTGGAGCTATGCGTCCGGCGAGGCGCGCGAGGTCGTGCGGATCACGCATGGCAAGGTCTATATCGCGCAGCACGACCGGAGGGGCCGGATCGAGGCGGAAGCCGAGCTCAATCCCTATTGGGCCCGCCTCGTCGTCTCGCGCGACGAGGACCGGCGCGTGACGCGGATGGGTCTACGCCTGCACGACCGGCTCTATCCCATCGCCGCCGCCCTCAGCCCCGACGAGCGCACCGCCTTCGCCAAGGTGATGTCGGACGCTCTGGAGGAGGCGAAAGGTTAGCGTCGGCCGGAAATCGGGTGGCGCGGCCCGCCTCGCCCCGCCTATCCTGCCTCCATGACCCATGCCACCACAGCCTCCGCGACCCTCAGCCGCCCCGACCCCGCCCCACTCGTCCAGGGGGCGCCGCCCGACGACTATGCATGCGTGCGCCGCGCGATCCGCTACCTCACCGAGGAGGCGGACGCGCAGCCCTCGCTCGCCGACGTCGCCGACGTGATGGACATGACAGAGGCGCAGGCGCACGCCCTCTTCACCCGCTGGGCGGGGCTAACGCCCAAGGCCTTCCTCTCAGCCGTCACGCTCGACAAGGCGAAGACGCTGCTGGAGAATGCCGAGACCGTGCTCGGCACCGCCATCGAGACCGGTCTCTCCGGCCCCGGCCGGCTGCACGACCTCTTCGTGACCCACACCGCCATGACGCCAGGCGCCTACAAGGCCCGGGGCGCGGGGCTCGACATGATCTGGGGCGTCCACGCGACGCCGTTCGGGCTCGGCATCTTCATGACGACGGAGCACGGCCTCGCCGGTATCGGCTTCGCCGACGATGCGGGTGGCATCGCAGCCGCTGCCGACGACCTGATGCGCCGCTGGCCGGCCGCGCGCTACACGCGCGATGACATGGCCGTCGCCGCCCTCGCACGCCGGGTCTTCGAGCCGGCTTCCTGGTCGGTGGATCGGCCGCTGCGCGTCGTCTTCATCGGATCCGACTTCGAGATTCGCGTCTGGGAGACCCTGCTCAGCATCGCGCCCGGCCGGGCCAGCACCTATTCGGACGTCGCGGCCGCCATCGGCCGCCCCAAAGCGTCTCGCGCCGTCGGCGGGGCCGTGGGGCGCAACCCGCTCTCCTTCGTCGTGCCCTGCCACCGCGTGATCGGGCGATCGGGCGCGTTGACCGGCTACCACTGGGGGCTGACGCGCAAACGCGCCATGCTCGGCTGGGAGACGGGGCTCGGCGGCTAGAGCGCATTGTTCTTTCGCGGTTCCTTACGCCGCGGTGCTATCGCACCTCCGCTAGAACGGCTTTAGCGCCCCTACACAAGCCGCATGCGCAGGCGCATAAGGGCGACCGTCAACACGCCGCCTTTCGGACACATGCCTTCCATGGATCTCGACGTCGTCACCGCCGCATCCTTCGATCTCGGCGCGCTGGGTGCGCTCGCGCTCGCCTGGGCGGAGGCCTTCGTGCCGCGCCTCGTCTCGGCGCTGCTGTTGCTGACGATCGGGCTCTTCAGCGCCTCGAAGGTCGGCGGTACCGTCTTCCAGCTGGCGACCCGCTCCAAGCGCATCGGCACGACGCTGCCGCCCATCCTCGCAGCGCTCGCCCGCTACGGCATCACGATCCTCGTCGTCGTCGCCGTCCTCGGTCAGTTGGGCGTGCAGACGGCGTCGATTCTCGCAGCGCTCGGCGCCGCCGGCCTCGCCATCGGCCTCGCGCTCCAGGGCACGCTCCAGAACATCGCGGCCGGTATGATGATCCTCTGGCTACGGCCCTTCCGGGTCGGCGACGTCATCGAGACGTCGACGGTCATCGGTACGGTCGAGGAGCTCAACCTCTTCCACAGCCAGATCCGCACCTGGGAGGGCATCTTCAAGTTCGTACCCAATTCCGAGCTCTGGAACACGGTGCTGACGAACTATTCGCGCAATCCGACGCGCCTCGTGCGCATCACTTTCGGCATCGCCTACGAGAACGATGCGCGCGAGGCGATCGCGATCCTGAAGGCGCTGGCCGAGGCGCACGAAGGCGTCCTCGCCGATCCGCCGGTCCAGGTGGTGCCGCTCGCGCTGGCCGATTCGTCGGTCAACCTCGAGGTGCGGGCCTGGGCGGCCAACCCGGTCTTCTGGGACACGCGCTGGGAGCTCACGATGTCGGGCAAGGCGGCGCTCGAGGCGGCCGGCATCACGATTCCCTACCCGCAGGTCGTCATCCACCGCGCCGGCGCCCCCGCCCCGGGGGCATGACGAAGGCTCCGTCGGCCGAACGCAAAAAGGCCGCGCCGCCCCATCCGGGCGCGCGGCCTTCTCGATTCGATCAACAGGCTGCGACGTCGGCCTCAGCCGAGCGCGGCGACCGTCTTGTGAAGACGCGAGACCTTGCGGGACGCGGTGTTCTTGTGGATCACGCCCTTCTGCGCGGCGCGCATGATCTCCGGCTGCGCCGCCTTGAAGGCTTCCGTCGCCTCGTTCTTGTCGCCGGAGGCAACGGCCTCCTCGACCTTGCGGATGAAGGTCCGCATGCGGCTGACGCGGTTCTTGTTGACGAGCGTCCGCTTGGCGATCTTGCGGACGGCCTTCTTGGCATTGGGCGTATTGGGCATGTGTGTTCCTGATGCGCCGCTCTGAAGGACGCTTGTCGGTTCGGCGAATTGGATGACACCGACGGGCGCCGGACAACGACCGGGCCTTGCGGCGTGAGCGCGCGCAATAGCAAACCGGTTGGGGATCGTCAACGGTCCGTGCGGGCTTCGGGATGGTGGAACGGCGCCCGATCAACGTCTCGGCACTACCGTCCCTTGAACTGCGGCCGGCGCTTCTCGACGAAGGCGCTCATGCCTTCCTTCTGGTCCTCGGTCGCGAAGAGCGCGTGGAAGAGCCGGCGCTCGAAAAGCGTGCCCTGGGCCAGCGTCGTCTCATAAGCCGCGTCGACCGCTTCCTTGGCCATCATGACCGAGGGGTTGGAGAAGCCGGCGATCTTGTTGGCGGCGTTGAGGGCTCCGTCGAGGAGCTTGTCATAGGGCATCACGCGGGCGACGAGGCCGACGCGGAGCGCTTCTTCGGCATCCATCGTGCGACCGGTCAGGATGAGGTCCATTGCGACCGACTTGCCGACCGAGCGCACGAGGCGCTGCGTGCCGCCGGCGCCGGGAATGATGCCGAGCGTGATCTCGGGCTGGCCGAACTTGGCCGTCTCGGACGCAAAGATCATGTCGCACATCATGGCCAGTTCGCAGCCGCCGCCGAGCGCATAGCCGGAGACGGCCGCGATGATGGGCTTCCTCGCCGTCGCGACGCCGTTCCAGTTCGCCAGCCAATCGGAGCCATAGGCCTCGGCGAAGGTCTTCGACTGCATCTCCTTGATATCGGCGCCGGCGGCGAACGCCTTCTCCGACCCGGTGATGACGACCGCCCCCACCTTCTCGTCGGCCTCGAAGGCGGCGAGCGCCCTGTTGACCTCGTCCATCAGCTCCGAATTGAGCGCGTTGAGCGCTTTGGGCCGATTGAGGGTGATGAGGCCGGCGCGGCTGCGCGTATCGGCGGTGATGGTGTTGTAGGCCATGAGAATACCTCGTTTCGCCAACCGGACGTGGTGCGGCGGCGCAGCCGGCGCGGGCCCCAACGGCTAGCCGAGGCCCGCGCGGGTGGCAAGCGTCGGTGCGCACCGCGTCGAGCGTCCTATCGCTGGCAGACGGGGCAATGGAAGGTTGAGCGCCCGGACTGGACCGCCCGCGCGATCACGCCCCGGCAGCCCGCATTGGCGCAGGGCTCGCCCTCGCGGTCATAGGCGCGAAAGCGTTGCTGCATGGCCCCGGACGAGCCGTCGGCGCTGCGAAAATCGCGCAACGTCGAGCCACCGGCAGTGATGGCTTCGTCGAGCACGTCGCGGATCTCGCCCGTCAGCCGCTCGGCTCGCCGGCCGGCCGAGCCGTCCTTTCGGGCCAGCGTTCGGGCCTCGCGGAAGGGCGAGAGCCGCGCCCGGTTGAGCGCTTCGCAAACATAGATGTTGCCGAGTCCCGCCACGCGGCGCTGGTCGAGAAGCGCGGCCTTGAGCGGCGTGCGACTGCCCGCCATCACGGCGGCGAGGGCCGGCGCATTCAGCGCGTTGCCCGTCGGCTCAATGCCGAGCGAGGCGAGCCAGGGGTGGGCGCCGAGTGCATCGGCCGCGACGAGGTCCATCGCGCCGAAGCGGCGGGGATCGTTATAGGTGAGGCGCGCGCCGTCATCGAGATCGACGACGACGTGGTCGTGCGCCGTCAGCCGCGCCGCATCGTGATAGAAGGCGCCCGGATCGTGGAGGCCATCGGGCGCGTCGATCTGGAAGCGGCCGGTCATGCCGAGATGTGCGATCCACGTCGCGCCATCGTCGAGCCCGAGGAGCAGGAACTTGGCGCGCCGGCCGACGCGCTCGATCCGGCGGCCCGTCAGGCTTTGCGCGAAGCGATCCGGGAACGGCCAGCGCAGATCGGGCCGGCGGATGTCGGCACGCACGATCGTGCGGCCCTCGAGCGCAGGGGCCAGACCACGGCGAACGGTTTCGACTTCGGGAAGCTCGGGCATCGGGGGGTATGTAGACGCCGGAGGACTCGTGGGCCAGCGTGCACCAATAACGCTTCCAACCGAGACCTCCAACCGAGACGACACGCCCCGTGGTACGCGCCGCGTGACGTGCTAGAGAGAGGTGAGAATCCAGCCCAGCGACATGCGATGACCGAGCCCACCACCCGCTCCTTCGGCTTCACCGAAGTGCCCGCCAGCGAAAAGCAGGGCCGGGTCGACGAAGTCTTCTCGCGCGTCGCCAAGCGCTACGACGTGATGAACGACGTCATGAGCTTCGGCGTCCACCGGGTCTGGAAGGACATCTTCGTCGCCAAGCTGCCGCGCCTGGAGGGTCCGCGCGCGTTCACGCTCCTCGACGTCGCGGGCGGTACGGGCGACATCGCGTTCCGAGCCTTGAAGGGCGCGGGGCCCAACGTGCGCGCCATCGTCTGCGATATTTCCGGCCCGATGCTGCGCGAGGGTGCGCGCCGGGCGGAGACGCGCAAACTCGGCGGGCGGATCGACTTCGTGCAGGGCAATGCCGAGGCCCTGCCGGTGCCGCCATCCTCCATCGACGCCTACACGATCGCCTACGGCATCCGGAACGTGCCCGACATCCCCCTCGCATTGCGCGAGGCCTATGCCGCCCTCAAGCCCGGAGGCCGGTTCCTCTGCCTCGAATTCTCGCAGGTCGACGTGCCCGGCCTCGACGCGCTCTACGACGCGTTCTCGTTCAACGTCATCCCGCGCATGGGCCAGCTCGTCGCGCGCGACGCCGACTCCTATCGCTATCTGGTCGAATCCATCCGCCGCTTCCCCGATCAGGAGACGTTCGCCGACATGATCCGCGACGCCGGCTTCGCGCGCGTCTCCTATACCAACCTCTCGGGCGGTATCACGGCCATTCATTCCGGCTGGAAGCTGTGAGGCCAGGCTCGAGACCGACCCCGAGACCGACTCCGAGACCGACCCCATGGTGATCGCCACCATCGGCGCGCTGGTCCGGTTGGCGCGGGCCGGGCATCGCATGGCGCGCGAGGGCGTCTTTTCCGGCCTCAACGCGGGCGAGATGCCGCCCGGCGCCGCCTTTGGCGTGCGCATCGCTCGCCTCTTCGAGCGCCGCCGCGACACCGACATCCCGCGCGCGCAGCGCATGTCGCAGGCGCTCGAGAAGCTCGGGCCGGCCTATATCAAGCTCGGACAGTTCCTCGCCACCCGGCCCGATCTCGTCGGCGCCGATGTGTCACGCGACTTGGAGAGCCTTCGCGACCGGCTACCGCCCTTCCCGCAGGACGAAGCGGTCGCGGTGCTGGAGGCCGAGCTCGGCCGGCCCTTGGGCGAACTCTTCGAGCGATTCGATCCGCCCATCGCCGCCGCCTCGGTCGCGCAGGTCCACCGCGCACGCCTGCCGGGCGCCAGCGAGGACGTGGCCGTCAAGATCCTCCGCCCCGGCATCGAGGCGAGGCTCGACCGCGACATCCGTGCCTTTGCGAAGGCCGCCTGGCTCGTCGAGGCGCTCGTACCCTCCTCGCGCCGACTGAAGCCGCAGGCGACGGTGGCGACGCTCGGCACGTCGCTCGCCCAGGAGTGCGACCTCCGCATGGAGGCGAGCGCGACGTCCGAGATCGCCGAGAACATGGCGCGCGACGAGGCCAAGGACGCAGGCTTTCGCGTGCCGGAGGTCGACTGGACGCGTACCGCTCGGCGCTGCATGGCGACGACCTGGATCGACGGCATCCCGCTCGGACAGGTCGAGACGATCCGCGCGGCCGGGCACGACATGGCGGCGCTGGGCCAGACCGTCATCCGCTCCTTCCTTCGGATGGCGATGCGCGACGGCGTCTTCCACGCCGACATGCATCAGGGCAATCTCTTCGTCGATGCGGCGGGCCGGCTCGTCGCGGTCGATTTCGGGATCGTCGGGCGGCTCGGCGAGCCCGAGCAGCGCTATCTGGCCGAGATCCTGTCGGGCTTCATCCGGCGCGACTACCTGCATGTCGCCCGCGTGCACTTCGAGGCGGGCTACGTGCCGGCCGATCAGGACGTCGCGACCTTCGCGCAGGCCTTGCGCGCCATCGGCGAGCCCCTGCAGGACCGGCGCGCCGACGAGATCGCGATGGGCAAGGTCCTCACCCAGCTCTTCGAGACGACGGCCACCTTCGGCATGGAGACGCAGACGCAGCTTATCCTCCTCCAGAAGACCATGGTGGTGACGGAGGGCGTCGCGCGCTCGCTCGACCCCAAGCTCGACATGTGGCGCACGGCCGAACCCGTCGTCGCCGAATGGGTGGCGGGCCGGGTCGGGCCGGTCGCCGTCATCCGAGAGGCCGCCACGACGCTGCAGGATGCGCTCAAGGTCGCGGCGCAGTTGCCCGAACTCGTCATGCGGATCGAGGGCGCCGCCGCCCGCCTCGCCGCCAGCCACGGTACGGGCGGCATCCGGCTCGACGCCGACACGATCGACAAGCTCGCTCGGGGCCTCGCCCGGGAGGTCATCTTCATGCGCATCGCCATCATCGTCGGCGGAATCGGGCTGCTGGCCCTCGCGGCCTACGAGGTCTTTGGATGACGGGCGCACTTGCCGGCAAGACCGTCCTCCTCGTCATCGGTGGCGGGATCGCGGCCTATAAGGGGCTGGAGACGATCCGCGCACTGACGAAGCGCGGCGCGCGCGTCGTGCCGGTGCTGACCCATGGCGCAGAGGCGTTCGTGACGCCGCTGAGTGCTGCGGCGCTGGCCGGCGAGACGGCCCATACCGAACTCCTCGATCTGACGGCCGAGGCACGGATGGGCCATATCGAGCTCTCCCGCGCGGCCGATCTCATCGTCGTCGTGCCCGCGACCGCCAACGTCATGGCGCGCATGGCCCACGGCCTCGCAGACGACCTCGCGACCACCCTCCTCCTCGCCACCGACACGCGCATCCTCCTTGCACCGGCGATGAACGTGCGGATGTGGCTCCACCCGGCCACGCAGCGCAACCGGGCGACGCTCGAGGCGGACGGCGTCCGCCTCATCGGCCCCGATGTGGGCGACATGGCCTGCGGCGAGCACGGGCCAGGCCGGATGGCCGAGCCCGACGAGATCGCCGCCGCGACCGAACGCCTCATTCTCGCCAGGTCGCAGAAAATCCCGCTGCCCGGCGAGAACGATGGCGAGGCAGCACATCATGACGACGACGATAGGCCCGACGACGCGCTGGACGACGGGTATCGCCCCATGCGCTCCTCCGACGACCTTGCCGGCCGTCATGCCATCGTCACCGCCGGGCCGACGCACGAGCCGATCGATCCGGTACGCTATATCGCCAACCGCTCGTCCGGACGGCAGGGCTTTGAGATCGCGTTAGCCCTAGCCAACCGGGGTGCGGAGGTGACGCTCGTCTCGGGGCCGGTCCACTTCCCCGATCCCCAGGGCGTGCGGGTCGTCCGCGTCGAGACGGCGCGGGAGATGCTGGCCGCCGTCGAGGCCGCACTCCCCGCCGACTTCGCCGTATTCGCCGCCGCCGTCGCCGATTGGCGGAGCGTGGATATCGCGACGTCGAAGATGAAGAAGGTAGGCGACGATGCGCCGGCGCCGCTGGCCCTCGTGCGCAACCCGGACATTCTCGCCACCGTCGCGAAGGGGCCGAACCGGCCGCGCCTCGTCATCGGGTTCGCGGCCGAGACCGACGACGTCCTCGCCCATGCCGAGGCCAAGCTGGCGCAAAAGGGCGCCGATTGGATCGTCGCCAACGACGTGTCCGAGGCGAGCGGCGTCGAGGGCGGCGTCATGGGCGGCCTGCGCAATCGAATCATCCTCCTGAAACGCACGGCCGACGGCGGCTCGACCGGCCTCGCCTTCTCGGAGATGGAGAAGTGGGAGGTCGCGCTCCACCTCGGCAGCCAGATCGCCGAGGAACTCGCGGACGCCGACAATTCGGATCCCGCAAGTACGATATCATGAGCGTCACCCTCACCGTGAAGTGCCTTCCCCACGCCCAAGGGCTGGCCTTGCCCTCTTACGAAACGCCGGGCGCCGCAGGCCTCGACGTGCGGGCAGCCCTACCCGAGGCCGCGCCGCTGACGATCGCGCCAGGCGCGCGCGCGCGCGTTCCCACCGGGCTCGTCTTCGGCATTCCCGATGGGTTCGAGATCCAGGTCCGCCCCCGCTCCGGCCTCGCCTTCCGGCAGGGGCTGACGGTGCTCAATGCGCCCGGCACTGTCGATGCCGACTATCGGGGCGAGGTGCAGGTGCTGCTCGTCAATCTCGGGAGCGAGGCGATCACGATCCAACGTGGCGAGCGGATCGCGCAACTCGTCGTCGCGCCCCTCCTCCAGGCGCGGCTGGTCGAGGGCGAACCGGACGAAAGCGCCAGGGGCGTCGGCGGGTTCGGCTCGACGGGCCGCTAAGGCGGATCAGCGATCCGGCAGGCCCGCACTCTTCCGCAAGTCTCGCACCGCCCGTGCCTTTACCGGCTTGCCCCGCTCGATGTCGCGCAGCGTGCGCCGACTGCGCGGCGACTGCATCGCTTTGGCGAGCGGGCGGCCTCGGACCGGCACGAAGGCGAGTCCCTCGCCCGCGACGTCAAACGTCTTGCGGCCTATCAGCCCGAGAAAATTGGTCGGCACCTCGGCCTCGAGCCGCACCGAGACGCGTGGCGGCTCCTCATCGAAGAGAACGGTGACCGTCCCCGCCGCCGACCCGGCGCCGCACTCTCCGGTCCCGCAAGCATTCTCCAGCACCCGCCGCGCCCCACGCTCGGGATCGGCGAGATCCGCAACGCCTGCCTGGGCGGCCCGCTCGGCAATCGACTGAAGTTCGATCTTCACGCGTTGCGCCGTCGCCACATCGAGCGCGCCGCCCATCACGGCCAGCATGGGCACGAGGAGAAGCGCGAAGAGAATGGCGATCGCGCCGCGCTCGTCCCGGCGAAAGAGTGAAGCGATGTGGGTCCAGCGGTCGACAGGTCGCATGACGGTTCTCTCCTGACGGCGCCGAACGGCCTCGCACCGATGATGGCACGCAAAGGCGAACGACCCGTTGCAAGGAAGGAGAGACGAGACATGGAACCTCGATCGATTTAGAACATTTAGTGAACGAACCTACTGGAGAACATCATGACCGAGACACCATCCGACACGCCCAAGGCCGAGCCGACCGGCAACGCCGTTAAGGACCCCGACAACTGGACGACGGGCGACGAGGCGATGACGGGCGCGCAGGCCTCCTACCTCAAGACCTTGAGCGAGGAGGCCGGGGAGACCTTCGATCCCGAGCTGAACAAGGCCGAGGCCTCCAAGAAGATCGACGCGCTGCAGGACGAGACGGGTCGTGGACAATAGGATCGCTTGCCCCTAATCCGACGCCTGAACGAACGGGTTTGGGCTAGAGGGAACGGGCCGTGAGCGAGATGCGCGTGATCGTCGCCGGAGCCGGCGGCCGGATGGGCCAGACACTCGTCCGGGCGCTGACGGAAACCGATGGCACGCGCGTCGCCTACGCTCTCGACCGGTCGGGCAGCGAGGCCATCGGGTCCGACGCCGGCACGCTCGCCGGTATCGCGCCGCTCGGCGTCGCGGTCTCCGAGACGGCGCTGCCCGCCTTCGTCGATGGCGAGGGCGTCGTCGACTTTACGAGCCCGGAGAACACGGTCGCGCTGGTCGAGCTGGCGGCGCAGGCGCGTATCCCGCACGTCATCGGGACGACCGGGCTGGGGCCGGACCATCTCGCCTCCGTCAAAGCCGCGGCGCGCCACGCGCCCATCGTCCTCTCCGGCAACATGAGCCTTGGCGTCAATCTCCTCGCGGGCCTCGTGCGCCGTGCGGCGCGGTCGCTCGGGCCGGGCTGGGACGTCGAGATCGTCGAAATGCACCATCGCCACAAGGTCGATGCGCCCTCGGGCACCGCGCTCCTCTTCGGCGAGGCGGCGGCGGAGGGTCGCGGCGTCGTGCTCGACGACGTTGCGGAGCGAGGCCGCGACGGCCTGACGGGCGCGCGTGCCGAGGCCGCTATCGGCTTCGCGAGCCTGCGCGGCGGCTCCGTCGTCGGCGATCACACCGTCATCCTCGCCGGTCCGAACGAGCGGGTCGAGCTGAGCCACAAGGCCGAGAGCCGCGCCATCTTCGCAGGCGGCGCCGTGCGCGCACTCCTCTGGGCGCGCGGCCGGGAGCCGGGGCTCTACGACATGGCCGCCGTGCTCGGGCTGGACGACTGACGGGGCGAGCCCCATTTCGAGATCAACAGACCGAGGATATCAGCCCATGAGCGCAGAGACCGCCAACGAACGCCTCCTCGTGCTGGTGCGGCACGGCCAGTCGGAGTGGAATGCCAAGAACCTCTTCACCGGCTGGCGCGATCCGGGCCTGACCGAGACCGGCGTCGAGGAAGCCCGCGCCGCCGGCCGCACCCTCAAGGCGATGGGCCTGTCCTTCGACGTCGCCTACACCTCCGCCCTCCAGCGCGCGCAGACGACGCTCGATCTGATGCTGGAGGAGATGGACCTCAGCCTGCCCATCACCCGTGATGAGCGGCTCAACGAGCGCGACTACGGCGATCTCGCCGGCCTCAACAAGGATGACGCACGCGAGAAGTGGGGCGAGGAGCAGGTCCATATCTGGCGCCGCTCCTACGACACACCGCCCCCCGGCGGCGAGAGCCTCAAGATGACGGCCGAGCGCGTGCTACCCTATTTCGAAGAGACGATCCGCCCCGCCGTCATGTCCGGCCAGCGCGTCCTCGTCGCCGCACACGGCAATTCGCTGCGCGCGCTCGTCATGGTGCTGGACGGGTTGTCGGGCGAGGAGATCGTGAAGCGCGAGATCGCGACCGGCGTGCCGCTCGTCTATCGTTTCGACGAGACGGGCGAGGTCGTCGAGCGCCAGGAATTGTCGATCGCCTGACGCGCGACCGGGCGGCGGATCGTCCGCATGTCGCACGATGACGGTCGCATGACGCCTTGTGGACAGATTGTCCCAGATGGTCTGTCCCGCGATGGGCTCAGACCGAATTCCCATCGCGAGCCGATAGACCAAGATGCTGGTCGTATTCGGCCTAGCGGAGCTTCGCACGCGCGGGTCTGAGGCGATGATGCCGGCTGGACACAGCGCGGGGTTCATCTCACGCTCGTGCGCCTGGCCGCTGCGCGTAGCCCACAGGCTGTCCACAGCGCGCCTTCGCCTCATAGACCTTGTAGGGCCTCGCCTGCGGCGATGATTCACAGCCCTGCGATCCGCCCGGCTTTCGCCATTCCAGACTCGATTCGCTCCCGGTCGGGACTCGGCCTAGCTTGGCCCTCCGTCCCCCGGGCTTGGTCGGCCGCCACCCGCGACGGGCCGACTCGCGGCTTAGCGTTAACGCGGCCCTCACGTCTGCCTGCCAGTTTGACGGAACGCCGACCGGGCCGAGAGACCGGGTCGTGGAGAACGGGTGGATAAGCCATGCCGGACTCGAACGAGACCACCTGTGGAGGGCGTCGCTGAATGACCGAACGATCGCAATCGACCCCGCCCGTTCCAGCCGTATCGGCAGACGGATATGCCGGCGATGTCGAGCCCCGCGACGTCTGGCAGGCCATGATGAGCGATCCGACGGCGCGCCTCGTCGACGTTCGCACCCGGGCCGAATGGCAGTTCACCGGCACCGCCGATCTTCGAACGCTCGACCGCGAGACCCGGCTGATCGAGTGGCAGACCTATCCCGAGGGTCGCCCCAACGCAGCCTTCGTGGACCAGCTGACCTCCGCCCTGCCCGATCGGGACGCGCCCATCTTCTTCCTCTGCCGCACCGGCGCGCGCTCGGCCTCGGCTGCCAAGGCCGCCACGGAGGCCGGCTACGCGTCGGCCTACAATATCGCGCACGGCTACGAAGGCCCGGCCGACGAGCGGGGACGACGCAGCCGCATCGCCGGCTGGCGGGCCTCCGACCTCGACTGGAGCCAGCCATGACGGGACGTCGACCACCCGACGGATAGCGGCGTGGTGAGGGGATGCGAGGCTAGCGCCTCTTGATGCGACGAGGGTTTCGGCCTTCGATGACGGGACGGACCAGGAGCGGTCATGGCGGTGGATATGGCGACGAACACGCCACAGGAGATATGGGACCGGGTGAAGACCCGGCTGCGGCTGGAACTCGGCGAGGACGTCTTCTCTTCCTGGTTCGCGCGCGCCGACCTCGACGCCGTCGATGGCGGCACGGTGCAGATCTCGGTGCCGACCAGGTTTCTCAAATCGTGGATCGCATCCCACTATCAGGACCGGTTGATCGAACTCTGGCGGATGCAGGACGAGACGGCGCTGCGCGTCGAGCTGCGTGTTCGCAATGCCGCCTTCGCCGTCCCCTCGACGGACGAGAAGCGCGCCGAGGCCGAGATGCTGGCCGCGAGGCCCGACACGATCGCCGCCACCGGCACCGGAGGCCCGGCGAAGACGGCCCTCGGTCACGCCGCACCGCGCGGAGGCGGAGCCGGCAGCGGCGGCCAACGCGAGGCCGAGGCCGACGATTCGCTCGTCGGCTCGCCGCTCGATCCGCGCCTCACCTTCGAAAGCTTCTGCGTCGGCCGCTCCAACGAATTGGCCGCCGCCGCAGCGCGCCGCGTCGCGGCCGACCGTGAGATCGCCTACAATCCCCTCATGCTCCATGCCCAGGTGGGGCTCGGCAAGACCCATCTCCTCCAGGCCATCGCCCACGAGGTGCAGGCCGGCGTCGCCAACGGTCAGCGCCCGCGCCGCATCCTCTACCTCACGGCCGAGCGCTTCATGTACCGCTTCGTCGCGGCCTTGCAGTCCAATTCCGCGCTCGCCTTCAAGGACCTGCTGCGCGGCATCGACATGCTGCTGATCGACGACGTGCAATTCCTTCAGGGGCGCACGATGCAGGCCGAGTTCGGCCACGTCCTCAACGCGCTCCTCGATACCGGGCGGCAGGTCGTGGTGGCCGCCGACCGCTCGCCGGCCAAGCTCGACAGCCTCGACGAGCGGGTTCGCTCGCGGCTCGCCGGCGGGCTGACGGTGGAGCTCGAATCGCTCGATCTCGACCTGCGCCGCTCGATCATGAGCCACAAGGTCGACATCGCCCGCACCCGCTACCCGCAGCTCGACATCGCCGACGAGGTGACGAGCTACGTCGCTTCCGAGATCAACGGCTCGGGTCGCGATCTCGATGGGGCGCTCACCCGGCTCCTCGCGCACAATCAGCTGACCAACGCGCCGATCACGGTCGAGCTGGCGTCGCGCACAATTCGCGATCTCGTCAACACGTCAGAGCCCCGGAAGGTGAAGATCGAGGACATCCAGAAGACGGTCGCCAAGCACTTCAACGTCAGTCGTGCCGATCTTCTCTCCGCCCGCCGCACCCGCACCGTCGTGCGCCCGCGCCAGATCGCGATGTATCTCGCCAAGCAACTCACGCCGCGCTCCCTTCCCGAGATCGGTCGCCGCTTCGGCGGGCGCGACCATACCACGGTGCTGCACGCCGTCCGCAAGGTCGAGAGCCTGATGAAGGACGACACGATGATCGCGGACGACGTGACGACTTTGAAGCGGATGTTGGAGGGTTAGGCGCGAGAGTGTGACGGCTTTTGCGGTTGTGGCGTTCTCCCCTCCACCTCAGCCAGCCTCGCGCAACTCTTCCAACGCCAGCCACCGCATCTCGGCGGCTTCGAGTTCCGTCTGCAATTGCGCCAGCCCCGCCGTCGCCTTCTCGAACCGGGCTGCATCGCGGGTGTAGAGTTCGGGATCGGCGAGGATCTCGTTGACCCGGCCGATCTTACCTTCGAGCGCGGCGATCTTGTCGGGCAGACCCGTCAGCTCGTGCGACTCCTTGAAGCCGAGCCTGGGACGCTCGGGCACAGGCTTCGGCGCAGGTCTCTGCTTGGCCTTCGATGCGCCCTTCGGCTTGTAGGACGCATGCGTGCGCTGCGCCGTGATGCCCTCGCCGCGCTGGGAGATCATGTCGGAATAGCCGCCCGCATATTCGCGCCATACGCCCTGCCCTTCGTGCATCAGCGTCGTCGTGACGACGCGGTCGAGGAAGTCGCGGTCGTGGCTGATGAGGATGAGGGTGCCGGGATAATCCGCCAGCATCTCCTGCAGGAGGTCGAGCGTCTCCAGGTCGAGATCGTTGGTCGGCTCGTCGAGAAGAAGGAGGTTGGAGCGGCGCGCGAGGGCGCGAGCCAGCAGCAGCCGCCCCCGCTCACCGCCGGAGAGCGCCGAGACGGGCTGGCGGGCCTGATCGGGCGTGAAGAGGAAGTCCTTCAAGTAGCCGATCACGTGGCGCGGCGTGTCGCCGACCATCACGGTGTCGCCGCGCCCATCGGTCAGCACGTGCGCCAGCGTGTCGTTCTCGTCGAGCTCGGCCCGGCGCTGGTCGAGGAGGATGGTGTCGAGATTGGTGCCGAGCTTGACCGTGCCGCTGTCGGGCGCGAGCTGGCCGCAGAGGAGGTTGAGGAGCGTCGTCTTGCCCGCGCCGTTCGGCCCGACGATGCCCAGGCGATCGCCGCGGTCGATCTCGATGGTGAGGTCGCTGACGATCGGGCGATCACCATAGCGTTTCGATATCTTGCGGGCGCGTATGACGCTCTTGCCGGACGCCTCCGAGGCCTGTGCCTCCAGCGTGCTGAGCGATTTCTGGGCGCGCTGCTTCATGGCCGAGCGGTTGTCGCGCAAGTCGCCCAGTTCACGCATCCGGCGCACGTTGCGCTTGCGGCGTGCGGTCACGCCGTAGCGGACCCAATGTTCCTCGCGGCGGATCTCCTGGGTGAGCTTGTGCGCCTCCATCTCCTCTTGCGCGAGCACCTCGTCGCGCCACGCTTCGAACGCGCCGAAGCCTTGGTCGAGCCGACGCGCGAGACCCCGGTCGATCCAGACCGTGGCCTCGGAGAGCTTGTCGAGAAAGCGTCGGTCATGGCTGATGAGGACGAGGGCCGAGCGCGTTTGCGCCAGCGTCTCTTCCAGCCATTCGATCGCGGGGAGATCGAGATGGTTGGTCGGCTCGTCGAGCATCAGGATGTCGGGATCGGGCGCCAGCGTGCGGGCGAGCGCGGCGCGCCGCGCCTCGCCGCCAGAGAGGCGGCCCGTGCCCTCCGCGCCCGTCAGACCGAGCCCCTCCATCAGCACGTCGGCCTTATACGCTTCGTCGCCCTCCGTCAGGCCGGCCAGCACATAGTCGCGCACCGTCGCGTAGCCGGTCAGGTCGGGCTCCTGCGGGAGGTAGCGGACCGTGGTGCCGGGCTGAAGGAAGCGCACGCCCGAATCGGGCTCGACGAGGCCCGCCGCGATCTTCAGGAGCGTCGATTTGCCCGACCCGTTCCGCCCGACGACACAGAGGCGCTCGCGCGGACGCAGCTCCAACCCCGCGCCTTCCAGAAGCGGTGTGCCGCCGAAGGTGAGGCGGATGTCGTCGAGCGCGAGGAGCGGCGGCGTCGTGGAGGTGGGTCGGGCCATGCGGCGCTATGTAGACAGCCGATGCCCTCGTGGAAAGCGACGCTGCGAACGGCGTCATCCACAGCCATCATGGCGCGTGGCGGCGTCACGGCCTAGAGAGGCGCAGCACGCAACCCATCGAGGACCGTCATGCGCCTGATCGAACCCTTCACAGCGCCGAGGGTCGCCCCCGGACCTGCCGGCGGACTCGTGTGGAGATCCGCCCGTGGCTAAGGACGCCAAGACGAAGGACGCGCGGCGCCTCGATGATGCGGCGCGGGCGGCCTGGCTCTATTACGTCGCCCGCAAGACGCAGGACGATATTGCGGACAGGATGAAGCTCTCGCGCCAGTCGGTGCAACGGCTCGTCTCGCGGGCCGTCGACGAAGGGCTGGTGCGGGTGCGGATCGACCATCCGACGGCGTCCTGTCTCGATCTCGCCGACGCGTTGACGCGGACCTACGGGCTGGAGCGCGCGGTCGTGACGCTGGGCGATGTCGATAGCGACACGCTCGGGCTCGCCGAAGAGGGCGCGGCCGAACTGGAGCGCTGGCTGCGAAACACCGACCCGCTCATCATCGGCATTGGTACGGGCCGCACGCTCAAGGCCGTCGTCGAGCATCTGCCGGCCATGGAGTGTCCCCACCACCGTATCGTCTCGCTGACGGGCTCGATCGCGCCCGACGGCTCGGCCGCCTTCTACAACGTCATCTTCTCGATGGCCGATCGAGTGAAGGCGCCGCACTTCCCGCTGCCGATGCCGGTGCTCGCATCGCATGTGAAGGAGCGCGATCTCCTCCACGCCCAGCCGGCCATCCGCGCCCCGCTCGACCTCGCGGCCCAGGCCGACGTCGCCTTTGTCGGCGTCGGCGATCTCGGTGACACCGCGCCGCTCGTCGAGGACGGCTTCCTGACCGCGCCCAAGCTAAGCGAACTGCGCGAGCGGGGCGCGGCCGGCGAGATCTGCGGCTGGCTCTTCGACCGGGACGGCGCGCTCCTCCCCGCCCCCAGCAACCAGCGCGTCGCCAGCCCGCCGCTACCAGACCCAGCCCGCACCCGCGTCATCGGCCTCGCCAAGGGCGAGCGCAAGCACGAGGCGATCCGCGCGGCACTGCGGGGTCGCCGACTGACGACCCTCATCACCGACGAGGAGACCGCGCGCTGGCTCGCCGACCATCCGTGAGGCTGGCCGGGCCGGTTGACAATCCGTCCTCGTCTGCGAGTATCTGCCCAAGGACGGCGCAAATGTTCGTCCATCAAATTTTTGGGTAGGAGACACAGATGTTGAGAACGTTTCTCTTGGGCGGTGCGTCCGCGCTTGCCTTCACGTCTTTCGCTGCGGCCGAGACGTTGACGATCGCCACCGTGAACAACGGCGACATGATCCGCATGCAGGGTCTGACCGAGGATTTCACGGCTGCGAACCCCGATATCGAGCTCGAGTGGGTGACGCTCGAGGAGAACGTGCTCCGACAGCGCGTCACGCAGGATGTCGCCACGAAGGGCGGCCAGTTCGACGTCATGACGATCGGCACCTACGAGGTTCCGATCTGGGCCGCGCAGGGCTGGCTCGTACCGCTCGAGAATCTGGGCGAGGACTACGACGTCGACGATCTCCTGCCGTCGATCCGCGCGGGCCTTTCCTATGAGGACACGCTCTACGCGGCGCCGTTCTACGCCGAGTCGTCGATGGTCATGTACCGAACCGACCTCTTCGAGGCCGCCGGCATCGACATGCCGGACGATCCGACCTGGGAGTTCATCGCGGACGCCGCGCGCAAGGTGACCGACAAGGACAACGAGATCTACGGCATCTGCCTGCGCGGCAAGGCCGGCTGGGGCGAGAACGCGGCCTTCATCACCGCCATGTCGAACTCCTTCGGCGCACGCTGGTTCGACGAGGAGTGGAACGCGCAGTTCGACAGCCCGGAATGGGCCGAGACGCTCAACTTCTATCTCGACCTCATGAACGACGCGGGCCCTCCCGGCGCCTCGTCCAACGGCTTCAACGAGAACCTGGCGCTCTTCCAGTCCGGCAAGTGCGGCATGTGGATCGACGCCACCGTCGCGGCCTCCTTCGTGACGAACGCCGAGGAGAGCCAGGTGGCCGACAAGGTCGGCTTCGCGCTCGCCCCCGACAACGGTCTCGGCAAGCGCAGCAACTGGCTGTGGGCATGGTCGCTCGCGATCCCGGCCGGCACCGAGAAGGCCGAAGCCGCCGAGACGTTCATCTCCTGGGCGACGTCGAAGGGCTATACCGAGCTCGTCGCGGAGAACGAAGGCTGGGCCAACGTTCCGCCCGGCACGCGCGCCTCGCTCTACGAGAACCCGGCCTATATCGAGGCTGCCGCCTTCGCCGAGATGACGAAGATGTCGATCGACTCGGCCGACCCGACGAACCCGACCGTCGACCCGGTGCCCTACACAGGCGTCCAGTTCGTCGCCATTCCGGAGTTCCAGGCGATCGGAACGGCCGTCGGTCAGCAGTTCTCCGCCGCGCTCGCCGGACAGGTGACCGCCGAGGAGGCTTTGGCCAGCGCGCAGGCGCTGACCACGCGCGAGATGCAGAAGGCCGGCTACCCGAAATAGGGCACCGCCCGCGTCCCACGGGTCCCATCCCGACGGTTCGGTGCGATTGCCGGACCGTCTCCCTGGGGATGCTTGCATAAGAGACGGCGCGCGTTCTCCCAGGGCGCCGTCTCCGTCTACTCTCGGTATCCGGGCCTGCGTATCGGCTCTCCCGCGCATGTACGCGCCGTGCGTCTCGTCATGAGGACCGCTCCCGCGATGGCCACTCAGAACACGCAAGCCACAGCCCGCCTCATGATGGCGCCGGCCGTCATCGCGCTCCTCATCTGGATGCTCGTGCCGCTGTCGATGACGCTCTATTTCTCGGTGCTGCGCTACAATCTGCTGATGCCGGGCTCGAACGATTTCGTCGGCTTCCTCAACTATCGCTTCTTCCTCACCGATCCGGCCTTCCTGACCGCGCTCGCCAACACGCTGATCCTCGTCGGCGGCGTCCTCCTCATAAGCGTCGGCGGCGGCATCGGGCTCGCGCTCCTGCTCGATCAGCCCTTCTGGGGCCAGGGCGTCGTGCGGCTCTTGATGATCGCGCCCTTCTTCGTCATGCCGACCGTCTCGGCGCTGGTGTGGAAGAACATGTTCATGAACCCGGTCAACGGGTTGCTGGCCGCCGTCTGGAAGTTCTTCGGGGCCGAGCCCGTTGCCTGGCTGAGTACCTACCCGCTCTTCTCGATCATCGTCATCGTCGGCTGGCAATGGCTGCCCTTCGCGACGCTCATCCTCCTCACCGCCCTCCAGTCGCTCGATCAGGAGCAGCAGGAGGCGGCCGAGATGGACGGCGCTAACGCGTTCAACCGCTTCGTCTATTTGGCGCTGCCGCATCTCGCCCGCGCGATCACGGTCGTCATCCTCATCGAGACCATCTTCCTCCTCTCCGTCTTCGCCGAGATCCTGGTGACGACGAATGGCGGGCCGGGTCTCGCGACGACGAACCTTACCTATCTCATCTACGTTCAGGCGCTCCTTCAGTTCGATGTCGGCGGCGCGTCGGCGGGCGGCATCGTCGCCGTCGTCCTCGCCAACATCGTCGCGATCTTCCTTTTGAGGATGATCGGCAAGAACCTCGACCGATAGGGCCGCGATCATGGCAAGAGCTGTCTCCACCCGCCGCACCGCCGTCGTCACCATCGCCGCCTGGACGGTCGGGCTCCTCCTCTTCTTCCCGATCCTCTGGACGGTGCTGACGAGCTTCAAGACCGAGCTCGACGCGATTGCCTCGCCGCCCAAGTTCTTCGTCTTCGACTGGACGCTGGAGAACTACGCGACCGTGCAGGAGCGCTCGAACTATTTCCGGCACTTCGCGAACTCGGTCATCGTCTCCTTCGGCTCGGTCATCCTCGGCCTCCTCGTCGCCATTCCGGCGGCCTGGGCGATGGCGTTCTCGCCCACGCGGCGCACGAAGGACGTGCTGATGTGGATGCTGTCGACGAAGATGCTGCCGGCCGTCGGCGTTCTCGTGCCGATCTATCTTCTCTTCCGCGACTGGGGCCTTCTCGATACCCGCACCGGCCTCACGATCGTGCTGGCGCTCGCCAATCTGCCGATCATCGTCTGGATGCTCTATACGTATTTCAAGGAGATCCCCGGCGACATCCTCGAGGCCGCGCGGATGGACGGAGCCGATCTCAAGGGCGAGATCTTCTACGTGCTGCTCCCGATGGCGGTGCCCGGCATCGCCTCGACGCTGCTGCTCAACGTCATCCTCGCCTGGAACGAGGCCTTCTGGACGCTCAACCTCACGGCCGCCAAGGCGGCGCCGCTGACGGCCTTCATCGCGAGCTATTCGAGCCCCGAAGGCCTCTTCTATGCCAAGCTCTCGGCCGCCTCGACCATGGCGATCGCGCCCATCCTCATTCTGGGCTGGTTCAGCCAGAAGCAACTCGTCCGCGGCCTGACCTTCGGCGCCGTGAAATAGACCGATCCATCCCGCCGGCGCGGACCGATACCGTCGGTCCGCGCCGATGGCGAAGATGCGACAGAACACCGTGTAGCTGCCGGCTGTCCCTACTGGGCAGTCCAGCGCAGACCAACCCAACCAGCCCGCCGGCGCGAGGCAACGAAGAGGATCATCGAAGATGGGTGCGATCAGTCTGCGCGGCGTCGCCAAGGCCTTCGGCGACACGAAGGTCATCCACGACCTCGACCTCGATATCGAGGAAGGCGAGTTCGTCGTCTTCGTCGGCCCGTCGGGTTGCGGCAAGTCCACCCTGCTGCGGCTCATCGCCGGGCTCGAGGACGTGACGGGCGGCACGATCGAGATCGACGGACGGGACGTCTCCCGGGCGCCGCCGGCCAAGCGCGGCCTCGCGATGGTCTTCCAGTCCTACGCGCTCTATCCGCACATGAGCGTCGCGTCCAATATCGCCTTTCCGCTGAAGATGGCGAAGATGGACAAGGCCGAGGCCGAGAGGCGCGTCGCCCATGCGGCCGACATTCTGAACCTTACGCCCTATCTCGACCGCCGGCCGGGCCAACTCTCCGGCGGTCAGCGCCAGAGGGTCGCGATCGGGCGTGCGATCGTGCGCGAGCCGGCCGCCTTCCTCTTCGACGAACCTTTGTCCAACCTCGACGCGGCGCTCCGCGTCGGCATGCGGCTCGAGATCGCCGAACTTCATAACGCCCTGAAGACGACGATGATCTACGTCACCCACGACCAGATCGAGGCCATGACGATGGCCGACAAGATCGTCGTTCTGAATGCCGGCCGGATCGAGCAGGTGGGCTCGCCCTTGGAGCTCTACCGAAGCCCGGCCAACGCCTTCGTCGCGGGCTTCATCGGCTCGCCGCGCATGAACATTCTCGATGGCGGGCTCCTCGCACAGTCGAGCGCGCAGGCCGGCATCCGCCCGGAGCATCTCGCCATCAGCACCGCACCCGTCGAGGCGCCGGGCACGCTTCAGGCCGTGGCCGGCGTCACCGAGCATCTGGGGTCCGACACGTTCGTGCGGGCCAATCTCTCCACCGGCGAGGCCGTGATGGCGCGTGCGAGCGGCGAGTTTCCCGTTCGCGCCGGCGACGCCGTCTGGCTGACGCCCAACCCCGAGATGCTGCACCGCTTCGGGCCGGACGGACAGGCCTTGCAATGAAGCCGGGCCTCGGCCGGTTGAAGGGCAAGCGCGCCGTCATCACCGGGGCCGCGCGCGGTATCGGTCTCGCCTTCGCGAAAGCCTATGTGGCCGAGGGCGCACATGTCGTCATCCTCGATATCGACGGTCCCCGCGCCGAGGCCGCCGCCGCCGGGATCGGCCCGGCCGCCAACGCGCGTACGCTCGACGTAGCCGACATCGCCGCCATCGATCGCACCATCGCAGAGATCGCGGCCGAAGGCCCGATCGACATCCTCGTCAACAACGCCGCCCTCTTCGACCTCGCCCCCGTCACCGACGTGACAGAGGAGAGCTTCGATACCCTCTTCGCCATCAACGTGAAGGGCCCGCTCTTCCTCATGCGCGCAGTCGCCAGGGCGATGATCGCAGGCAACACGAGGGGCAAGATCATCAACATGGCGAGCCAGGCCGGGCGGCGGGGCGAGGCGGCGGTGACGGTCTATTGCGCGACCAAGGCCGCCATCATCTCGCTCACCCAGTCGGCCGGGCTCCACCTCGTTCGGCACGGCATCAACGTGAACGCGATCGCGCCGGGCGTGGTCGACGGCGAGCACTGGAACGGCGTGGACGCCAAGTTCGCGGCCTACGAGCAGAAGCCCCCCGGCCAAAAGAAGCGTGAGGTCGGCGAGGCCGTGCCGGCCGGACGCATGGGTACGGCGGACGACCTTACAGGCATGGCCGTCTTCCTCGCCTCGGGCGAGGCGGACTACATCGTCGCGCAGACCTACAATGTCGACGGCGGAAACTGGATGAGTTGATGAAGCAGACCGCCCCCACCCCACCCATCGATGCGATCGCCGACGCGCTCGCGATAACGCTCGACACCCTCCCGGCGATCCGTGCGGCCGGCGTCGCGGCACCGGCCTATGCCCGCGCCGACCTCACGCCCGGCATCCTCCATTTCGGCGTCGGCAACTTCCACCGTGCCCATCAGGCCGTCTATCTCGACGCGTTGATGAACACGGGCGAGGGCCGCGACTTTGCCATCATCGGCGTCGGCACGCGGCCGGGCGACAATGCGGTGCGCGACGCGCTCCAGGGCCAGGACTGGCTGACGACGGTCGTCGAGCAGTCCGCCACCCAGTCCTCGCCACGCATCACCGGTGCGATGGTCGACATGATCGCGCCCGGCGAGACGACCACCATCCTAGAGCGCCTCGCCGACCCTGCGATCCGCATCGTCTCACTGACGATCACCGAGGGCGGCTACTACGTCGATGCGCGGACCGACCGCTTCGACCCCACCCACCCCGAGATCGCGGCCGATGCCTCGAACCTGGAAGCGCCGTCCACCGTCTTCGGCCTCATCGTCGCCGGGTTGGCGGCGCGGCGCGAGGCGGGCACGCCGCCCTTCACCGTCATGTCCTGCGACAACCTTCCCCATAACGGCGCAGCCGCGCGCAATGCCGTCACCGGTCTTGCCCGCCTCGCGGACGCGGATCTCGCGCGTTGGATCGAGGATCACGTGTCGTTCCCGAACGGCATGGTCGACCGCATCACGCCCGCGACATCCGATCGCGAGCGCGAGATGGTCGCACGGGACCATGGGTTGGCAGACGCCTGGCCGGTCTTTTGCGAAGACTTCGTGCAATGGGTGCTGGAGGACGATTTCTGTGCCGGTCGCCCCCCGCTGGAGACGGTCGGCGTCCAATTCGTCGACGATGTAGCGCCCTTCGAGGCGATGAAGCTTCGCATCCTCAACGGCGGCCACGCCATCATCGCCTATCCGGCCGGACTACTCGACATCCACTTCGTCCACGAGGCGATGGCGAACCCGCACATCGCTGGCTTTCTCGCCCATATCGAGCGGGACGAGATCGTGCCTCACGTCCCGCCGGTGCCGGACACGGACCTCCTGGACTATCTCGCCAGCATCCAGACCCGCTTCGCCAACCCAAAGATCGGCGACACCGTACGCCGGCTCTGCTTCGATGGCTCGAACCGGCAACCAAAATTCATCTTGCCCGCCCTGCGCGAGCGACTGGAGGCGACCGGAGAGGCGCCGGGCCTCGCCCTCGTCTCGGCCCTGTGGTGCCGTTATTGCTATGGCGAGACGGAAAGCGGCGCCCCGATCGCCCCCAACGACCCCGACTGGGATCGGCTTCACGCTACGGCCCGGGCCGCCCGCACCGACCCCGCCGCCTGGCTCGGCTTGCGGGACGTCTACGGCGACCTTGGAGCGGACCCGCGCTTCGCCGGCGCGTTCGCCGCCGCCCTCGACAGTCTCTGGAGGGATGGCACCGCCGCGACGCTCGGCGCATATTGCGGGCGTGACTGACGAACGCGACCGCACGGCCCTTACCAGGACACCCCGCCTCATCATCTTCGATTGCGACGGCGTCCTCGTCGACAGCGAGACGATCGCGCTCGAGGCCTTGGCCGACGCGCTCCGCGCCAAGGGACTCGATCTCGGCTTCGCGGCCGTGCAGGCCGAATTCCAGGGGCGCAGCCTGCCGACCGTCGTCGAGACGCTGCGATCACGCCATGACGTCACGCTGGCGGATAGCGATGTCGCGGCGATGAACGCCGCCCTCTTCGCGCGCTTCGCCCGCGAGCTTCGCCCCGTCGATGGAGTGTTCGCTCTCTTGAATGGGCTCCGCCAACCCATCTGCGTCGCCTCGTCCTCCTTGCCCGAGCGGTTGGCGCTCGCCCTCGGCACGACCGGCCTCGCACCCCGCTTCGGCGATGCGGTCTTCAGCGCCGCATCGGTCGCCAACGGCAAGCCTGCGCCCGATCTCTTTCTTCTGGCCGCCGAGACGATGGGAACCGATCCGTCGGACTGCCTCGTCATCGAGGACAGCCCCGCCGGCATCGAGGCCGCCATCGCGGCAGGCATGCCGGTCATCGCCTTCGTCGGCGCAAGCCACGCCCGCACGGCGGCCTATCGCGCGCGGATCGCGGCCGGGGAGGCCGACATCGTCGTCGATGACATGCCGGCGGTTGCCCGTCTGATCGCGGATGCAGGCCGGGTCTGAGACCCGTCAGGCGATCTCGCGCGTTCTGGCGTTGAAGTAGTGGCGTCCCCTCTGGCCGGCCATCTCCCCGACGCAGGGTCGCCCATCGCCATCGATTGCATAGCCGAAGGCGGCGGCTTGCGTGAGCCTCGGCGCGTCTGACGGCGTCGTCCAATCCTCGAAGTAGGCGGTGTTCAGGTCGGGGGCGACCGCTTGCGACGGCGTCACGGCAGCGATGTCCAGAAAGGCGCAGACTCGCTCCAGTGTCGCACGCGGGTCGCGCGTGAGGTCCTCGTAGCGAACGATCTGCCAGCAATGGAGATGGGCGAGGTCGGCCAAAAGCCGCTCATGCGCCCTCTCCCAATGGCGCAGGAGATCGGCCTGCGGCTGCGGCGTCCACTTCGCCGTGGCGAGGCTGACGGCGACCGGATGCCGGGTCACGAAGACGAACTGCGCCGTCGGGAAGAGCTGCTGATAGAGCCGCGCCCGCGTGAGATTGACGGGTGATTTCTCCAGTCTCCAGGCAGGCCCCTCCTCATACCATTCGTTCCACTGGGCAGTGAGGTAGTCGCGCACGGCCAGCGTGTTGAACGCACTCGCCTCGGTAAGGTGCTGTGCGTCGTCGAAGCCGAAGCGGCCCGGTAGACCTGAGAGCGCCGTATGCGGGATCGCGCCCTGGAGATAGACGCCTTCGTTCTCCGGCACCGGCGCGCCCTCGATGGACGCGATCTCCGGATGCGCGGCGAGGAGTTGCGCGAGAAGACTCGTTCCCGACCGATGCAGGCCGCCGATGAAGACATAGCGTTGGCGCCCCATGGTGGAATCCCTTTCCGTCGTCGGCCTGTCGAGGGGACCGCCATCACCCGGTCGGTGCCGATAGACGAAACACAACGAACTGTCATCGCGCAGGATGCAACGAATCGACTGCCTCGAAGTTACTTAGACAGCGGGCAGTTCATCCGACCCGAATACTAATGAATATAATTTTATATTTGGATTTTTTGCCTATGCGCGTGATGCATGTAGCTCTTGGAGGTTGTCTGAAAGCACCCCCGATTGCATTCGGCCTGACGGAAGATACCGGCGGTCACATCACCTATATTCTCGGCCTCTCCAAAGCCGTTGCCGGCAGCGCGCGGATCGAGAGCGTAGAGGTCGTCACACGGCGCTTCACCGATCAGGCACTCGGCGCGGTTCACGATATGCCGCGCGAGCGGATCGATGCGAAGACCGAGATCGTGCGACTCGCGACCCGCTCACCCGACTACCTCTCCAAGGAAGCGCTCGCGGCGGAACTCGGCAGCTTCACCGAGGCGCTCCTCGCCCATATCGAGGCGATGCCGCGCCGGCCGGACATCCTCCACGCGCACTTCGCCGATGCGGGCGAGGCGGCGCTCGCGGTCAAGGCGCGGTTCGGGATACCGGTCGTCTTCACGGCCCACTCCCTCGGCATCGACAAGCGCGAAGCGCTGGCGCGCAACGCCGCGGCCATCCCGGCCGCCCTCGGCGTTCGCATCGCGCAGGAAGATGCCGCGATCGGCGGGGCGGATGCCATCGTCGCCTCGTCTCGCGACGAGGCCGAGCGGCAGTTGATGGCCTACCCGAGCGCGCGCACGGAACGGATCCACCGCATGTCGCCGGGCTCGACCGCGCTCGTGTCGCCGGCCCCGGAAGCGGAGGCGCGGGCCCTTCTCGCACCGTTCCTTCGCGATCCGCACAAACCGATCATCCTCGCCATCGCCCGCCCGGTCGCCAAGAAGAACCTCGATGGCCTCATCGATCTCTACGCCCAATCGCCGGTGCTTCGCGATACGGCCAACCTCGTCATCCTCGCCGGCTTGCGCGACGAGATCGACACCGCGCCAGACGAGCATCGCGCCGTCTTCTGCCAACTCCTGGAGCGGATCGACGCGCACGACCTCTACGGCTCCGTCGCCTACCCCAAGCGGCACGACCAGGGACACGTAGCGGCGCTCTACGAGCTCGCGGCCAAGACCGGCGGCGTCTTCGTCAATCCGGCCTTTACCGAGCCCTTCGGCCTCACCCTCCTCGAGGCCGCCGCCCACGGACTGCCGGTCGTCGCGACCTCGCAAGGCGGCCCGACCGACATCGTCGGCGAGATCGGCCACGGATTTCTCGCCGATCCGCGCGACGGCTGCGCCTTCGCCAAGGCTATCGAGAGCTTGCTGACCGACCGGGTGACCTGGACACGCGCGGCCGAGAACGGTCGGCGCCATGGGGCGTCGGGCGGCTGGGCCGACTATACGGCGCGCTATCTCGATCTCTGCGAGGGCCTCGCCCGGCCTCGCCCCATCACCACCGGCGACGGCAGGCGAGCCGACGACGTGCTCCTCGTCAGCGATATCGACAATACGCTGACCGGGTGCCGCGCCGCGGCCCAGCGCTTCGCGCGCTGGCATGCGGGGCGCACGGGCGTGCGCTTCGCTGTCGCGACGGGGCGCTCTCTGTCGGAGGCGCAGGTCGTCCTCGCGCGCTGGGGTCTACCGGAGCCCGAACTCTTCATCACCAGCGTCGGCAGCGAAGTCTATCGCCGCGATGCGTCCGGTCGGCTCGAGCGCGACGACGGCTATGCCGCGCATATCGCGGACGGGTGGCAGCCGGAGGCGATCGAGTGCGTCCTGCGGGACCTGACGGCCGAGAACGCCGCCATCCGCCCTCAGGCGACGATCGAGCAGCGTGCCTTCAAGCGCAGCTACGTGATCACCGATGGCGCGATGCGGGACGTCGTGGCGGCGCGGCTGGCGGACGCTGGCCTTCCCGCCCATGTGATCGCCTCGCACGAGACGTTGCTCGATATCCTGCCCGCGGGAGCCGGCAAGGGTGCCGCGCTCGCCTGGTGTGCGCAAACGCATGGCATCGCCGCGAGCGCCTGCGTCGCGGCCGGCGATTCCGGCAACGACCTCGACATGCTCGGCAGCGCGGCGGCGGCCGTGATGGTGGCCAACCACTCCGAAGAATTGGCGCCGCTGCGAGGCGCGCCCAACGTCTATCCGACGACGGCGAACCATGCGGACGGCGTGTTGGAGGGTCTGGACCATTGGCGCCCCGGAACCGTTCCGGCCGGCCTCCTCGCAGTGGCTGGCAAGCCTGCCCGCTTCGCCGCCGCCAAGTTCCTGCCATCGGTCAGACGGAAGGTCTTTCCCGACGGCCCGCGCGAGACCGTCCGTGTCGCACTTGGCAGCGAGGTGCGGGCGTGATCGCGGCGAACTCCGGCAGGCCCGCATCGGATCTGGTCGAGCGGCCGTTCGGCTTCTTCGTCCACCACCAAGGGCGCGGCCATGCCGAGCGCGTCTCCGCGATCCTCAACGCGCTTCCGGCTTCGCGCCCGGTGACGGTCTTCTGCGCACGCGGCGACATCTTTCCCGACCTGCCGGCGCGGGCCGAGCTTCGCGTCATCCCCTCCCTCTTCGAGGCGCCGGGGCCGATGCCACCAGCGCTCGACGCTCAGCGCACCCCGGCCGCGCTCCACTGCGCCCCCCTCGGCTGGCCGACCATCCGCCGCGCCATGGCCGAGATCACGGGATGGTTCGATGCGGGCGACCCGGCACTCTTCGTCTCCGACGTTTCGGCCGAGATCGCGCAACTCGCCCGCATTTGCTCCGTGCCAGCGGTGAAGGTGCTGCAGCATGGACGCCGCGACGACGCCGGACACATGGCGGCCTATGAAGGCTGCGTCGGCCTCCTCGCGCCCTATCACGAGGCGCTGGAGCAGCCCGGCCGTCCGGACTGGATGCTTGAGAAGACCTGTCACGCCGGCGGCATCGGCACGGCGCATGACGGACCGGACAAGGCCGAGGCCCGCCGAAAGCTCGGCCTCGACGAGAGCCGCGAACTCGTCCTCGTCATCTCCGGCGGTGGCGGCTCCGGCGCACCGCTCGCGCCCCTCACCATGGGCGCACGGGCGCACCCAGATGCGCTCTGGACGACGATCGGACCCGTAACGCGCGAATGGCACGAGACCGAGGTCGGCAACCTCGTCCACCAGGGCTGGGTCGAGAACCCGGAGGACTGGATCGCGGCCGCCGATGTCGTCATCGCCTCGGCCGGCAATACGACCGTCCATATGATCTGCGCGGCCGGCCGGCCCTATCTCGTCGTGCCCGAATGGCGCTACTTCGACGAGCAGGGCCACAAGGCCCGCGCCCTCGACGCGGTCGGTGCGGCGGCGCTCCGGGAGACCTGGCCGGCAGGCCCCGCAGCTTGGCACGAAGCCCTTGCCGAGGCCGGGCGCTGCGACCTCGATGCGCAGGCCCGCCTCGTCGCCGGCGACGGCGCGCGCGTGGCGGCCGACTGGCTCGAAGACCTCGCGGCACGCCTTTGGGCGCCCGCCTCCGCATCCGTTCTTACCCTACCGAAAGCCGCCGAATGACCGTCTCCGTCCTCACCATCGCCCGTGGCCGCGAGGCGCATCTCCACAACGTCATCCTGGGCTTGAGCCGTCAGACGCGGCTGCCGGACGAGTTCGTGATCGGCGTGATGGGCGATACGCCCTATGCGGACCTGCCGGCCGCCCCCTTCCCTATCCACCAGATCCTTGTGCCGGGCGAGCCGATCCCGCTTGCCGAGGCGCGCAATGCCGTCGCGAAGGCGGCCGAGTGCGACGACCTCGTCTTCGTCGATGTCGATTGCATTCCCGCGCCGGACTTGGTGGCCGAGTATGCCGAGCATCTCGCCGGCTTCGACGGTCTCGTCATGGGCGAGGTGCTCTACCTGCCATCGCGGGCGGCAGCACCGGGCTGGCGCTACGAGACCTTCGCCGCGATCGGCGTGAAGCATTCCGATCGGCAGGGACCACCGGCCGAGGGTCTGAAGGCGTGCGAGGACTATCGCTGCTTCTGGTCGCTCAACTTCGCGCTCTCGGCCGAGACGTTCCGGCGCTCGGGCGGGTTCGACGAAGCCTATGTCGGCTATGGCGGCGAGGATACCGATTTCGGCCGCACGCTCGCCGACCGCGCGATCCCGATCGCCTGGTGCAAGGGCGGGCGGGTCTACCATCAGTACCACCCGCACCACATGCCGCCCGTCCACCACGTTCACAGCATCGTCGCCAATTCGGAGGTCTTCTGCGCCAAGTGGGGCCACCACACGATGGGTCATTGGCTGCGCTGCTTTCGCCTGATGGGTCTGGTGACGAGCGACGAGAACGGCTTTCGCGTAATTCGCGAGCCCGGTGAGGCGGAGTTCGCGCGGACCCGCCAGCAATCCCACCAGCCCTATGCCAGCTCCTATCACGTGCTGAAGGCGCTCGAGGCGGAGCACGGGCTGAGCCCGAGTTCGCAGGCCCGCATCGTCGAGGGTTTCGACCATGATGCCGGCGCCGATGCGGACGGCGGTCTCACTCAGGAGAACGCGCCGGCGCCGCAGATCATCGCGGCCGAATAAACCGGGCCCAACGCTCTGGCGCCGGCGCATCGGCGCCGGCGATGGCCTCCCGGTAGGCCGCCTCGTATCCATCCAGCATCGCACCTTGCGAGAAGCGCTCGATGACACGCTGGCGCGCCGCCTCGCGCGGTAGCGCCATCGCCTTCGGGATCGCCTCGGCCAGACCCTGCGCATCGCCGGCGCGAGCGAAGATGCCGCAGGGGCCGACGACCTCACGCGCGGCCCCGGCGTCGAAGGCGGCGACCGGCACGCCGCAGGCCATCGCCTCGATCGCGACGAGGCCGAAGGGTTCGTCCCACATCGGCGTGAAGAGGAGGACGCTCGCCCGCCCGACGGCTTCGGAGAGCGCAGCTCCCTTCACGAGACCGACATGGCGCACACCTTCGCCGAGATGGGGGGCGACCTCTCGCGCGAAATAGGCGTCGTCCTCGATGGGGCCGATCATATCCATCCGGATGCCGGCGAGGCGCGCCGCCCGCGCGGCCGGGCCGGCACCCTTGTTATGCGAGAGCCGCCCGACCCAGACGGCCGAGCCATCGCCCTCGGCGCGATAGGGCCAGAGCGCGGGATCGAGCCCGTTATGCACCACCCGAAACGAGGGCGGCGCGGCCCCGTCCGGCCACCAGCTCGCCAGGTGGCTGCGCGAAGTCGTCGTATAGGTCAGCCAGGGCGCTTCGGCCCGGGGCACGGCCTTGCCGATGCGCCAGAAGGGGGGGACGTGCAGCGACGTCGTCATCGGCTGGCGGCTGAGGAGGGCATGATAGAGCGGGCGATGGTGGAGCGTGTTGTTGTGCACCACGTCGAAGTCGCCCGCCGCGATCTCCCGTCCGGCCCTGCGGAATACGTCCCTGAGGTGCCGCTGGAGCGGAAAGCGAAGGCGGCCCTCGGGCTTGAGGCCGGTCGTCTCGTAGTGCTGCGGCGTGATGGGTCGGAGCGGCAAAGCGGGGTCGCTATCGCCGCTCGCCAGGAGCGTGACCTCATGCCCGCGCGCCATCAGCCCGCGCACCAGCGCCCAGCTATGCGCTTCCATGCCCCCCTTGAAGGGCGGCCCGATGGGATGGCGCACATGGGCGAGAACCGCGATGCGCAGCGGCTGGCCCGGCTCTGGCTTGCGAGCTGAGGAAACGCGCGAAGGGTCGTGCGAAGACTCGCGCGGGGGCAAGGCGGTCATGGGGATCAGGCAATCGTCGGGGCGGCGGTCAGGCCGGTGTAGACGCCCCAAGCGCGATCTCCAATGCGGCGATCAGGCGATCGACCTCCGCGACCGTATTGTAGTGGACCATCGAGACCCGCACGACACCGTGGCCTCCGGCAAGCCCCAGATGCTCCACGAGGCGACGCGAATGGAAGTCGCCGAAGCGGATGCCGAGGCCGTGCCGATCGGTTTCGGCGACGATGTCCGCGCTGTCGCGGCCCTCGACCGTGAAGGCGATCGTCGGCACGCGGCGGTCGCGGTCGGCCTCGCGATGACCGATGATGCGCACATCGTTGCGCGCGCGCAGCCAGCCGAGCAGCCGTTCGGACAGGACCTCCTCATGCATCGCGATATCTGCGAAGGCGGCATCGAGATCGCCGTCGCCGAGGCCCTCGAAATAGTGCGGGATCGCGGCCGCGCCCCAAGCCAGCTCATAGTTCGGATTGCCGGGCTCCAGCTTGCCGGGCACGACATCGCGTCCGTAGAAATAGTGATAGAGACCGTCAAGCTCGGCCAGCAGGTCGTAGCGGCCCCAGAGCATCGTGAAATGAGGGCCGAACGTCTTGTAGAAGCTGAAGACGTAGTAGTCGGCGCCGAGCGCATGCACGTCCACGCGCCGGTGCGGGGCGAAGGCGACCCCATCGACGACGAGCTTCGCGCCCGCCGTATGGACACGCGCCGCGATCTCGGCGATCGGGTTGATGGTGCCAAGAATGTTGGAGACGTGCGTGACGCAGACGAGCTTGGTGCGCGGGCTCATCAGCGCATCGAGCGCGTCGAGATCGACAGTGAAGCTCTCCTTGTCGATCGACCAGAACTTGAAGACGACGCCGCGCTCCTCGAGCGTCAGCCAGGGGCCGATATTGGATTCGTGGTCGAACGTGGTGAGCACGATCTCGTCGCCCGGCTCGAACTGCGAGGCCATCGCGGCGGCGAGCGTGCGCATGGCCTGTGTGGCGGAGGACGAGAAGACGATCTCCTCCGGCCGATCGGCATTGACGAAACGGGCGATGTCGGACCGCGCCTCCCTCAACCGCGCAGTGGCGGCTTGCGAGCCCGCATAGCCCGCGCCGTGCTGGACGGGAGTGGCGAGGAGATGATCGGCGACCCGCTCGGCGACGGTCTGAAGAACGAGCGAGCCGCCCGCGTTGTCGAGATAGGCGAAGTCGTCCTGCAGCGTTGGGAAATGGCTGCGGACGGCGTCGATATCGAGAGACATGGGAGGCTTTCTTCAAAAGGCCGGCGCCGGCGGATACGACGGGTCTTGTAGCATGGCGTCGGAGCGTGGCCCTCCCTCCGTCATGCGGAGAAGGGAGGGCCGGCAACCTATTGGGCGGCGAGTTCGGCCTTGATGGTCCCGACCTCGTCGGCGCTCATCTCGCCGCTCGTCGTCACGACGCCGTCCTTGATCGTCCAGAGGCGGAAGGGGCCGGTGATGTCGCCATATTCGTCGAACTGGACCGGACCGATGACGCCTTCATAACGGATCGGCTCGCCGGCCTGGAGCATCTCCAAAGCCGATGCGAACTGCTCGGGGCCGGCGAAGACGCTCGTTCCTTCCGTCGCCAGCACGGCCGGGATGGCCTCGGCGATCGTGTCGGAATTGACGGCATCGACGCCGCCGCCATCGGCCGCGGCCTTGGCGATCGCGAGCCCGACGATGGCACCGGCATCATAGGAGCGGTCGGCGGCCGGCGCGTCGGGCGCGATGCCGTCGGAGAACGCCTCGTAGTTCTCGTAGAAGTACTCGGTCGAGGCCGTGGGGCTGGTGCCCGACGACGTACCGTAGGCCTCGTCGAGGAACTCCGCGCCGACGCTCTCGATGAATTCCGAGGAGTTCATGCCGTCGTTGAGGAGGAATTTCTGCGGTCCGCCCTGGCTGATCCACGCCCGCGCGATGGTGGCGCCGTCGACTGGGTAGCTGACCAGATAGAGCGCGTCCGGGTCACCCTCCATCGCGGCCGTCGCCTCCGAGGCATAGCTCGACTGCTTCTCGTTATAGGCCGTCGTCGAGGTGATCGTGCCGCCGAGCTTCTCGTAGGCGGCCGAGAATTCGCGCATCATGTTGACGCCGAAATCGTTGTTGACGTGGATGATGGCGAGCTCGGTCAGCCCGCTATCCATCGCGTATTTCGCCGCGGCCGTGCCCTGGAGCGCATCGGAGGTGATGGTGCGGAAGAACTTGCCGCCCGACTGCCCGTCGCGCCCGAGCTGGGTCAGCGTCGGCGAGGAGGAGGCGGGCGAGACCTGGACGACACCGGCCGGGCCGGTAACCGAGGTCAGCACAGGGATGGAGACGGACGAGATGATGCCGCCGATGACGACGTCGACGCCCTGCACGTTGACGAGCTGCGTCGCCTGATCGACCGCGACATTGCCCTGGCTCTGGCTGTCGCGCACGTCGGCCACGAGATCGCACGAGCCGCCCTCGCCATTGGGCACGCCGCCCGCCTCGTTGAGGTCGCGGAAGGCCATCTCGACGGACTTCGCGCCCGCCTGTCCGTATTGGCCGGCAGGCCCGGTCAGCTCCAGCACGAGGCCGACGGTGATGTCGCAATCCTGCGCCAATGCGGCGCCGGGCAGCGTGAGTGCGGAGGCCAGCAATGCGGCCTTCAATGTCGTACGCGTCATAAGTCTTCTCCTCTGTTGTGTCTTCTCGGCTCAGCGGGCCTCTTGGGCGGACCCGTGTTCTGTCATTCCGATGAACGCGGCGCACCGCCCGGCAGCCATGTCTCGTGGACATGGGCCCAGGCGACGCCATTGGGCGCGTCGGCGTCGCGAACCATCAGGGCGGTCGAGCGGCGGGCCGTGCGTTTGCCGCCGATGACCTGCCGCTCGATATAGCCCATCAGCACCGCATCGTCGGACGTCCAGAGCGGCGCGACCTCGCTGACGGCGATCTCGAATTCCGGCTCTCGCCGACCCCGCTCGTCGCGCAGGCCCTGCATGAGGGGATCGTGCGGGATGACCTCGCCGTCCGGGCCCGCCATCACCATCGAGGGTGCGAAGCAGCGCATCATCTCGTCGATGACGCTGTCGTCGCCCCGCCCGGTGAACCAGGTGACGAAGGCGTCGTGGCGCTCGACGATCTCCCGGGCGGCGCGGTCGGCGAGGCTTGGTTCGTCGTTCATCATGCAGCCCTGTTGAGGTTGTATTTCATCACGGCACCATGCCGGCTCGTGCGGTCTCGCTCCAGCGCGTAGACGTCGCCGTCGAGGGCCGCGAGGTCGGCGCGGGCCGTCTCGATGACGGCGAGATCGTCCGCCGTCAGGTCGAGTTCGGCCACGGCCAGATTGGCCGGCAGATGCGACCGGTTGCGCGCGCCGACGATGACGGCGGCGACCTGCGGCTGCGCCAGCGTCCATGCGCTCGATACGGTAGCGATATCGACCCCATGCCGATCGGCCACGGTGCGCAAAGCTTCGAGAAGCGTCTGGAACGCGTCCCAGCCGCCGACATCGTCGATGATGAGCTTGTACTTGACAAGCGAGCGGTTCTCGAGCGGCTCCGCCGGCTCGGGCAATCCGAGCCACCGGTCGGAGAGGAAGCCGCCGGCGACCGATCCGTAGCAGAGGAGTTGAAAATCGCCGGTCTCGGCCAACGCCGTCATCGCCTTGGCAGGGCGGGTGTCGAGCACGGAATACTGCACCTGCATCGACCGCAGCGGCACGCCGTCCTCGATGAGGTCGGACGCACGTGCGCCGTGTCGAAGTTCGTGCCGCCGAGATTGCGGATCTTGCCGGCCTCACGCAGCTCGGTCAGCCAAGCCGGCGACATCGCGCCAGCGGGCCTTCTCGTAGTCCCACCAGTGGAACTGGACGAGATCGAGCCGCTCGGTCCGCAGGCGCCGGAGCGCGCCATCGATGGCGTCCGTGACGTCGGATCGCGTCACCGTCTCCAACGCCGTCAGGTCCGGCACGTACTTGGTATGGACCCGGATACGGTCGAGCGCCTCCGCGCCGTAAAGATCGCGGTAGCGTGAGCGGAACGCACCGATCAGCTCCTCGACGCCCGTGTAGATGTCTGCACAGTCGAAGGTCGTGATGCCGGCGTCGGCGAAGGCGACCATGTCGGCGATCGCCTCCTCAGCCTCCACCGAGCCGTGGCCGCCCGCCAGCTGCCAGTTGCCGCGGATGACGCGCGAGATCGTGTGATCGGGTCCGAGCGTGGCGGTCTTCATGGCGTGTCCTCGGCGGGCGGACTTGTGGGGGCTGGACTTGTGGGGAGGGGCACCGCCGTCGTCTCGGCATGGCTGAAGCGGCGGGTGCCCGTGCGCGTGATCCGCATCCGCGTGCCGCAATGGGGATCGGGGCAGGCGATGTCGGCGTCCGTCGTCATCCAGTCATTGGGATGGGTCGGGCGCTGCTTGGCGGCCAGGAGGGGGAGCACGGCGGCGAGCGAATAGATCGAGAAACCCTGGCCGGGCGGAAGATGCAGCATCTCGCCCTTCAGCTCGAAATGATCGCCGGGCTCCGCACCGCAATAGATCGGCGCGCCCTCTTCCGCGATCACCTCGACGCGAAGGTCGTAGAGTTCGAACGCATCGCTCATGCCGGGGCCTCGATAGGCAGTCGCTCGCGAAGGAGCGCGAAGGAGAAGTCGATATCGGCGACGAGCGCCGCGCGGGCGGGCTCCGCGTCACCGACCGCCAGCGCCGCGAGGATCGCGTGGTGGTGATCGGTGGCGGAGTTGGAGCAGTTGTCGTCGTAGACGTCGGCGGCCGCGCGGACATAGGGCCCGGACTGCAGCCAGAGGCTCTCGATGATCGGGATGAGGACGTCGGAACCTGCCGCCCGGTAGAGCCGGTCGTGGAAGGCATGGTTGAGGTCGGCGGCGGCACTCGGCAGGGCGCCTTTCGCCTCCCGAAGAGCCGCGTCGTAGCGATCCGTCAGATCGCGCAACTCGTCGAGATCGTCCGCCGTCAATCGCGTGGCGGCCCGCAGGACCGCCTCGCCCTCGATGAGGGCGCGGGTGCGGGCCAGATCGTCGAGCCGGGCGCGGGTGATGACGGGAATGCGGGACGATCGGTTCGGCAACACCTCGAGCGCGCGCTCCGAGGTCAGCCGGGCAAAGGCCTCGCGCACCGGCATCGTACTCGTCGCGAGCGAATCGGCCACGGCCTGGATGCGCAGCACCTCGCCGGCCGCGAACTGGCCCCGCATCAGCGCACCCCGCAGCGCCTCGTAGACATCGGCGTTGACCGTCCGCGCCTTGATGGGTGCGAGATGCGCGACCCCGCCGGATCCAAGTGCAGCACGCGGCTGGACGCCATCGCGCAGTGCAGGTGATGCATTGGCCGGGGCTACGATAGTCGTCGAGCGAATCGCCAGGGTCGAAGTCCTCGGTCGAACCAACTGCGGAACCCAAGAACGAGACCGCTTGCCAAACCCACACTAGCGGGTCTACCGTCGTTACGCAATCTTTGATCAAAGATCGGATATAGCGTTGGCAGAGGGTGTCGATAGCGAGAGGGAAGCGGGTCCGGCTCTTGAAGCGCGAGGCCTTCTCAAACGCTTCGGCGGCCTGACGGCGGTCGATGATCTCTCGCTGACACTGCCCGAGGGCGGACGGCTCGGCGTCATCGGGCCGAACGGGGCCGGCAAGACGACGCTCTTCAATCTGCTGGCTGGGAGCTTCCCGCCCGACAGCGGCTCGATTCATCTTGGCGGCGAGGCCGTCGAGCGCGATCCGGCCGAGCGGCGCATCGCGCGAGGGCTCGCACGCACGTTTCAGATCCCGAAACCGTTTCCTCAGATGACCGTGCTGGAAAACGTGCTCGTCGCCGGGCAGCGCCAGGCCGGCGAGCGCGCATTGGCGAGCTTGCTTCGGCCGGGCCGTGTCGCGGCGGAGGAACGGGCGCTGAGGGACAAGGCGCACGACCTCCTCGATTTCCTTTCGCTCGACCGTTTGGCAGACGAGCCGGCCAACGTCCTCTCGGGCGGGCAGCGCAAGCTGTTGGAGCTGGCGCGCGTACTGATGGCCGAGCCCCGCGTCCTCCTCCTCGACGAGCCGGCGGCGGGGGTGAACCCGGCGCTGATGGACTTCATCTCGGGGCGAATCGAGGCGATCAACGCGCGCGGCGTCGCCATCCTTCTCATCGAGCACAACATGGACGTCGTCTCGCGGCTTTGCGACCGGGTGCTGGTGATGGCGCAGGGGCGCAGCCTGGCGGAGGGCACGCCGGCCGAGGTCCTGCGCGACGCCGCCGTAGTCGAGGCCTATCTCGGCGATCCGGCGCTGGCGGCATGAGTGAAACGGGCAGGATGGCGGCGGGCGTGAGCGCAGACGCGTTGCGGACCGAGGCGCTGGTAAGCGGCTACGAACCCGATCTTCCCATCGTGCGCGGCATCGACATGGCGGTCGCGGCGGGCGACTTCGTCACGATCCTGGGGCCGAACGGGGCGGGCAAGTCGACCTTCGTCAAGGCGATCGCGGGGCTGGTGCCGCTCCATGCCGGGCGCGTGAAGTTGGGCCCGGACGACCTTTCCGCCGTGCCCGCCCACGCCCGCATCCGGCGCGGCCTCGCCTTCGTGCCGCAGACCGAGAACATCTTCGCGACCCTGACGATTGCCGAGAACCTGGCTCTCGCATCCGCCATCCTACCGACGCCCGAGCGCAAGCCCGCCGTCGAGGCTGCCTTCGCGCGTTTCCCCGACCTCGCGGCCCGCCCCAAGGAGGCAGCCGGCCGGCTGTCCGGCGGGCAGCGCCAGATGCTCGCCGTTGCCCGCGCCCTTATCGCCGACCCCCGCGTCCTCATGCTGGACGAGCCGTCGGCCGGCCTCTCACCGCGCCTCGTCGCCGAAGTCTTTAAAGGGCTGGCGGCCATCAACGCCGAGGGCGTCACCATCCTCCTCGTCGAGCAGAACGTCCGGGCGGCGCTGCGCGTCGCATCCCGCGCCATCGTCCTCGTCGAGGGCCGCATCCGGCACGACGGACCGGCCGACGCGCTCGCGCGCCGCGACGATCTCGGTTCCCTCTTCCTTGGTGCCGACCCGAACCCTGGCGCCGACCCCAACCCTGGCACAGACCCAGACGCGAGGGCCGCATGAACCCGCAAGTTCTCATCGATGGCCTGATCGCGGGCGCAATGATCGGGCTCGGCGCCATCGGCGTCACGCTTACCTATTCGATCCTGCGCTTCGCCAATTTCGCCCATGGCGAATTCGTGACGGCGGGCGCCTATTTCGCCCTCGTCGTCTCCGGCCTCCTGGGTGCGCTCATAGGTGCAGGGGGCGGATGGGGACCGTTCTCCTTCGGGCCGGGCCTCATCGTCGCGGCCGTGCTCGCCATGGCGTCGACCGGGCTGACGGCTCTCGCCCTCGACGCGGCCCTCTTCAAGCCCTTGCGCAGGCGGGGTGCGGCCATCATCATCCTCGTCATTGCGAGCTTCGGCGCCTCGCTCGCGCTGCGCAGCCTTATCGAGTTCGTCTTCACGTCGAGCCCGGCCTACCTGACGCGGGACCTCCAGATCGCGATGCGCCTCGGCGGAGGCCTGCGCGCGACGCCCGATCAACTCGCCATGCTTGCGCTGGCCGGTCTCCTCGTCGTCGCCGTCCATCTCGTGCTGTCGCGTACCGATATCGGCCGGGCCATGCGCGCCGTCGCCGAGAACCGCGACCTCGCGCGCGTCGCGGGCATCGACGTCGACCGCGTCATCGTCACGGTCTGGCTGCTGGGCGGGGCGCTGGCCTGCGTCGCCGGCATCATGGCGGGGCTCCTCGTGCAGGTTCGGCCCTATATGGGCTTCGACCTTCTCCTCCCCCTCTTCGCCGCCGCCATCCTTGGTGGCATCGGCTCTGTGCCGGGCGCGATGCTGGGCGGGCTCATCGTCGGGCTCTGCGAGGCGATGGCGGCGCAGACGGTGGGCGCGGAATGGCGCGCGGCGGTCGGTTTCGTCGTCATCGTCGCGGTGCTGACGGTGCGCCCCCAAGGCCTCTTCGGAAGGCGCGCCTAGATGCTCCCCCTCATCGCCTACCTCGCCTTCTTCCTCACGATCGCGCTCACCTATGCCATCATCTGTCTGGGGCTCAACGTCCAGTGGGGGCAGACGGGCGTCTTCAATGTGGGCGTCGCGGGCTTCGTACTCGTCGGCGCCTACGCCTCCGCGATCCTGACCACGCCAGCCATCGAGGGCCGCATCGGCGGCCTCGGCTGGCCGATAGCGCTCGGCTGGATCGCGGCGATGATCGTCGGCGCCGCGCTCTCACTCGCCGTCGGTTGGCTGACGATCCGATTGCGGGCTGACTATCTCGCCATTGCGACCTTCGGCTTCGCCGTCGTCGCGCAACTCGCCGCGCTCAATCTCGAGGGCGTCACGGGTGGGCCCTTCGGCATCGGCTTCATCCCGCGCCCCTTCGCCGATCTGGCCGGCCAAGGCGCCGCCTTCGGTCTCGCCAACCTCGCCCTCGTCGCCGGCCTCACGCTTGGCGTCTACCTCGTGCTGGAGCGACTGGCGAAAAGCCCCTGGGGCCGCGTGCTGCGCGCCATTCGCGAGGACGAGGCGGCCGCCCTCTCGCTCGGCAAATCGGCACTTCACTTCCGCCTCCAGGCGTTCGCGATCGGCGGCGGCGTGATGGCGCTGGCCGGCGCGGTGCAGGCGCACTTCATCGGCTTCATTGCGCCCGACAACTATCTCCCCATCCTCACCTTCCAGGTCTGGGCCATGCTCATCGTCGGCGGCTCGGGCAACATGCGGGGCGCGGTGCTGGGCGCCGTCCTCGTCTGGGGACTTTGGGCGGCGTCGGCGGCGCTCATCGAGGCGGTGGCGCCATCGGGCAGTCAGGCTCGGGCGGCGGCGTTGCAGATCGTGATCATCGGCGTCATGCTCTGCGCCATCCTTCTCCTGCGCCCGCGCGGGCTGCTCGGCGAGCGTCGGCTCGTCTCCGGCCGATCCTCCAAGGCTTCCTCATGACCGATCAGACCCCTCTCGCCGTCACGACACGCCAGCAGGCCGAAGCGCTCGACGCCGCCGACCCGCTGGCACCGATGCGGGAGCACTTCGTGCTACGCGACGGCCTCGTCTATCTCGACGGCAACTCGCTCGGCGCCATGCCGCACAGCGCCCGCGAGCGCGTCGTCGCCTGTCTCGATGCGGAATGGGGCCGCGATCTCATCGCATCCTGGAACACCGCCGACTGGATCGGGTTGCCGCGCAAGGCGGGTGCCAAGATCGCAGCGCTCATCGGGGCGGGCGCGGACGACGTCGTCGTGACCGATTCCACGTCGGTCAACCTCTTCAAGGTCCTCGCCGCCGCGCTGGCGCTCAACCCCGGGCGCCACGTCATCGTCTCGGAGCGCGCCAACTTCCCCACCGACCTCTACATGGCCGAGGGGCTGGCCGCGCTGAAGGGCGAGGGGCATCGGCTTCACCTCGTCGACCACGACGACGAATTGCTGCCCGCCCTCACCGACGACGTCGCCGTTCTCATGCTCACGCATGTCGACTACCGCACCGGCCGGATGCTCGACATGGCGGGCATCACCGAGGCGGCGCATGCGGCCGGCATCCTCGTCATCTGGGACCTTGCCCATTCGGCCGGCGCGCTCCCCGTCGATCTCGAAGGCGCGCGCGCCGATTTCGCGGTCGGCTGCGGCTACAAGTATCTGAATGGCGGCCCCGGCGCGCCCGGCCTTCGTCTATTGCGCGCCCAAACATCAGGCCGAGGCGGTGCAGCCGCTTTCGGGCTGGTTCGCGCACGACGCGCCCTTTGCCTTCGAGCCGGGCTTCCGACCCGCACCCGGCATCAACCGGTTCCTGACCGGCACGTCCCCCGTCCTCAGCCTCGTCGCGCTCGACACCGCGCTCGACCTCTGGGCGGAGGTCGACATGATCGCGATGCGCGACAAGTCGGTCGCGCTCTGCGACCTCTTCATCGCGCGCGTGGAGGCCACCTGCCCCGGCCTCACCCTTGCCTCCCCGCGCGACGGCGCGGTGCGCGGCAGCCAAGTCTCGTTCCGGCACGAAGACGCCTACGCCGTCATGCAGGCCCTCATCGCGCGGGGCGTGGTGGGGGATTTCCGCGCGCCCGACATCATCCGCTTCGGCTTCACGCCGCTCTATACGCGCTATACCGATGCCTTCGACGCCGCCGCCATCCTCGCCGACATCCTCGACACCCGCGCCTGGGACGTGCCGGAGTTCCACCAGCGGAGTGCTGTAACGTGAGCGATACCGAGCGCCGCGATCCGGCCGAGATGGATGGCGCCCATCTCTCGATGAAGGACGAGATGTCCTATGGCGACTATCTCGGCCTCGACACGCTCCTGACCTCGCAGCATCCGATCACGGACCACCACGACGAACCCCTCTTCATCATTCAGCATCAGACGACCGAACTCTGGCTGACGCTGATCATTCACGAGTTGCGTGCCGCCCGTGCCGCGCTACGCAGCGACGATCTCGGCCGGGCGGAGAAGATGATGGCGCGGGTGGCGCGCATCTTCCTTCAGCTCATCCAGGCCTGGGACGTGCTGGCGACGCTCACCCCGTCCGAATATCTCCAGTTCCGCGACGCGCTCGGCAAGTCGTCCGGTTTCCAGTCGCACCAGTACCGCGCGGTCGAGTTCCTTCTCGGCAACAAGAACCCCGTCATGCTCCGCCCCCACGCCCATGCGCCGCAGAGGCTGGCCGTCCTCGAAGCGCTGATCGCCGAGCCCAGCCTCTATGACGAGGCGCAGCGCCTGCTCGATCGACGCGGTCTCGCCATCGCGCCCGATCATCTCGGCCGAGACCTCGCCCGCCCCTACGCGGCCCACGCGGATGTCGAAGCCGCCTGGCTTACCGTCTACCGCGCGCCGGAAGAGTACTGGGACCTCTACCAGCTCGCCGAGAAGCTCGTCGATTTCGAGCACGCCTTCCGCTCCTGGCGCTTTGCGCATGTCACGACGGTGTCCCGCATCATCGGCTTCAAGCGCGGCACGGGCGGCACGAGCGGCGTGAGCTATCTGGAGAACGTGCTGAAGATCCGGCTCTTCCCGGAATTGTGGGACGTGCGAACGGTTCTCTAAAGCGTCGCGACCGTCTTCAGCGCCCCGTCGAGCATCGCGCCCTTCTCGTCCATCAGCGCCGCTTCGCGCAGGCGGCGGAGCCAGTCGGCGCCGTCGTCGCGGGGCTCTAGGAGCGGCAAGGCGGCCAGTACGCGGTCATATTTCGACAGACCCCGCGCATGCGTGTCCGAATAGCCCTTGATGAGCCGCCGGCAGCGCAGCACCTCGACGGCTAGGTCGTACTGCGTCGGCGCGAGGCGATGGACGGTCTGGAGCCAGTCGTCGAGATGCGCCGTCTCGACGGCATGGCGCAGCAGGCGCCTGCGGTACGGGCGCAGCGACGAGACGGTGTAGAGCGCGGAGAACCAGAACACGCCGTCGGTGCGGACCCGCCGCCCCCGGCTGACGATCCGGTCGAGCGCGGCGAAGAGCTTCGGGCGCGCCTCGATCGCACGGCCGAGGCCGGCGGGAAGGCAGCCGCAGACCTCTTCCATGCGCGGATGCATGTATTCGGTCACCTGGATCAACTGCCCATCGCGCACGCCGACCTCGCGCTTCACGCGCGCGGTGCGGGCGGCGCGGGTCTTGAGGTCGGCGACCCGGATGACATCGTCATAGGCCATCGCGTTGGCGACGTACTTGGCCGCCGTCGCCGTCAGCGCGTGAACCTTCTCGGAATCGTCGAACGCGGCCATCGCGCTCAACCGGTCGAGATAGTCGGACCCATAGGCGAGGTCCTGAAAGTCGACGACCTTGCGCAGGCCCGCTCGGGCGAGATCTCGCGCCTCCACCGGCAGGTCGCGATCGATGCGGGCCTGGAGATTGCGATAGCCGTCGATCGCGGCATCGGGACCGGTGAGATCGGTGGGCTGCGCGGACGATGCCTCGATGCCGGGCGCGTGGCTCGCCGGCAGCGGGGCTTCGACGGGGGTGAGCGCCGCCTCGGCCGCCTCGGTCGTCTCGATGATCGCGTCGGGCATCGCGCCCGTCACGGCATCGAAGCCGGCAGCGAAGGCGCGAAGGCTCGCCTCGACGCCCTTGCCGGAGCGCCGGATCGTTTCCTCATAGACCTCGCGCGGAAAGGGGAGCGCGGCCGATCCGGCGAGCGCACCGAAGAGGCTGGCCGAGATGACCGAGCCGTTGGAGACGGCGAGGGTTTCGAGATCCGCGCTGTGAAAGCGCTGGCTCGCCTGACGCGCGGCATCGAGAATGGGTGTACTGTCGAGGATGCCGTTGCCCGGCACCGTCTTCTCGCCGACGGCGAGCGCGCGGTGGGACGAGGCGACGAGGGTGGTGCGATCGGGCGTCACGAAGCCGCGCTGAATGGCCCGCCCCGCCTCCATCAGCTCGGCCGCGAGCACGATGTCGACATCGCCCGCCGCCGGGCTGAGCGACAGGACGGGCGTTCGCGCCCCCGCATCGGGCACCATCTCGACATAATAGATCGTCGCGCCCGTCCGCTGCGCGACCCCGGCGACGGAGGTCGCCTGCGCGTACCAGCCTTGGCTTTCCGCCAGCGCGACGACCCAGTTCGTCACCACGCCGCCGCCCTGGCCGCCGACGGCGAGGATGGCGAGCTTGACGATCCCTTGGGTGGCGTCGGGGCCGGCGGGCTTGAGGAGGGGGGTGTGGAGATTCATGGTCTTCGCCGAGGCATCGGGGCAGGCCGGATCTGGCGCCGGCGACCCCCCTCATCCCCCCTTCGGGCACCTTCTCCCCGAGGGGAGAAGGGAGGAGGTAGTCTGAGCCGGCTTGCGTCTTCGCTCTTCTCCCTTCGGGGAGAAGGCGCCGGCAGGCGGATGAGGGGGATGGCAGAACGCCGAATCGACATAACCCCCATCACCCGAACACCAGCCGCCGCGCGTCCCGCCGCCGCTGCAACCAGCCGATGACGGCGTTCCGCCAGCCCGCGATGCGCACCTCCCAGGGCTCCGGGTTGTGCACCACGTCGGCGCGGTAGAAGGACGGGCAGAGGACGGCCGCCTCGGCGACCTCGCCGCAATTGCCGCAGCCGACGCAGGACGAATCGATCGCCGCGACCGGATCGTCGCGCAAGGGATCGTCGAGCGCCTTGAGGCTAAGGGACGGGCAGCCCGAGAGCCGGATGCACGCGTGATCGCCGGTGCAGACGTCCTCGTCGACGCCGAAGCGCGGCTTGACCACGCGCTTGGCATCCCGGATCGCCTTGGCGACGATGGGCTTCTCGCGCCGCTGCTTGTTGAGCATACATTCGGACGAGGCGACGATCACCTTGGGGCCGGGCGTCTTGGTGGTCAGCGCCTCCTTCAGCGTGTCGCGCATCGTGCCCACATCGTAGGTCCGGTCGATGCGGCGGACCCAGTCGACGCCCATGCCCTTCACGGCCGTCTCGATCGGGTGATTGGTCGAGCGCGACGCATTGTCGGCGCGGGACGAGAGGATGTCCTGCCCGCCCGTCGCGGCGGTGTAGTGGTTGTCGACGATGAGGATGACGCCGTCATGCGCGTTGTAGACCGCGTTGCCGACGCCCGATGTCAGCCCGTTATGCCAGAAGCCGCCATCGCCCATGATCGCGATCGACTTCTTCTTGGCCTCGACGTTGAAGGCCGAGGCGGAAGCGGGGCCGAGGCCGTAGCCCATCGTCGTCGCGCCGATGTCGAAGGGCGGCAGGATCGAGAAGAGGTGGCAACCGATATCGGCCGCGACATGATGCTCGCCCAACTCCGCCTCGACGAGCTTCATGGCGGCGAAGATCGGCCGCTCGGGGCATCCGGTGCAGAAGCCGGCGGGCCGCGCGGGTACGGCACCGGCGAGGTCGGGCAGTTCGATGCGCTCTCCGTCGGGCGCATTGGGCGCGCGCTCCGAGCCCGGCAGCAAATCCGCCGCATGGTCCTTGAGGAACGCCGTGATGCCGGCGAGCATGACGGCGCCGGTATACTCGCCGGCTACCGGGAAGGGCCCGTGCGCGGCATCCTTGCCGATCAGCTTGGTCGATGCGCCGGCCTTGTGGAGCATGGAGCCCAGCGCCTGCGCGATATAGTCGGGCTGCCCCTCCTCCACGACGAGCACCGCGCCCTTGCCCTCGCAGAACTCTAGGAACTCGTCGTCGATCAGCGGATAGGTGACGTTGAGGCAATAGATCGGCACGTCGCGTCTCGCCGTAGAGATCGGCCAGCCCGAGACGCTGCAGCGCCCGCATGACCCCATTATACATGCCGCCCTGGCAGACGATGCCGATGGGGGCCGCGGCTGGCCCGAACGTCTCGTTCAGTCCGCGCTCGCGGATGAACCGAACCGCGGCCGGCCAGCGCTTCTCGATCTTCTCGTGCTCGTGGAGGAAGGAGGCGGGCGGCAGGACGATGCGGTTGGTGTCGCGGCGCGGGTTCTCCAGCGCCTCCTTCACCGTCATCTCGGGGCGCATATTGTCCTTGGCCGTGAAGCGTCCGTGCATGTGGCAGGAGCGGATGCGCACTTCGAGCATGACGGGCGTGTTGGAGGCCTCGGACAGCTCGAACCCGTCCTCGACCGCCTTCACGATGGCCGGCAGGTTGGGGCGCGGATCGAGGAGCCAGACCTGGCTCTTCATCGCGAAGGCATGGCTGCGCTCCTGCATGATCGAGGAGCCTTCGCCATAGTCCTCGCCGACGATCATGAGGGCGCCGCCGGTTACGCCGCCCGAGGCGAGGTTGGCGATGGCATCCGACGCGACATTGGTGCCGACGGTCGACTTCCATGCCACGGCGCCCCGGATCGGATAGTGCACCGAGGCCGCCAGCATGGCGCCCGCCGTCGCCTCGGAGGCCGAGCCCTCCAGGTGGACGCCGAGATCCTTCATGATGTCCTCGGCATCCATCAGGACGTCCATGATGTGGCTGATGGGCGAGCCCTGATAGCCGCCGACATAGCCGACGCCGCATTGGAGGAGCGCCTTGGTGATGGCGAGAATGCCTTCGCCGCGAAACTCCTCGCCCTCACCGATACGGAGCTGCTCGACCTCTTTGGCGAAGGACCGCTCGGCCATGGTGTTCCTCGGACGATCTATTCATTTGCATGGAATTGACGTCGACCCTGCCACGAAGCCGGGCACGCCGTCAAAGGTCGTGATGGCGAATATTGGCGAGAATCTTATGGAGCGTGCCCGTGAACTGGCGATGTTCCTCGGGCGGGATGCCGCGAAAGAGCGACGTATAGAGTGCATGCATCTCCGGCCAGAAGGCGGCGAAAGGTCTCGCGGCCCTTCTCCGTCAGGTGTATCTCGCGCACCCGCCCGTCCTCGGCGCGCATCCGGCGGCGAATGAGGCCTTGCTCCTCCATCGCATCGAGGTTGCGGCTCAAGGTCGACTGCTCGGTGACGGCGTAGACCGAGAGCTCGTTGATCGTCAGCCCGGGCGCGACGGAGAGGACCGCGAGCGCCCGCATCCGGGCCGTGGTGAGGTCGTGCGCCTTCACGACCTCGGCCATATCGGCATTCCAGCGGGCCGAGATGCGGTTGAGAAGGTAGGGGTCGAACTGGTTGAGCCCGATTTCGCCCATGCTCGGTCGGCGACCGGGCGGGACGGTGGGGTGGGACGCCTCGTCGATCGGCCGAAGGCTCACGGGCGCCGCCATCACGCGATCGCGTTGGCGGCGAGGAAGCCGGAGCCGCCGGCGAGGCCCGGCCCCGGATGGGTGGAGGCGCCGATATGGAAGAGGCCCGGCACGTGCGTCGCGTGGTTGACCGAATGGGCGAAAGGGCGCCAGAGGAAGAACTGGTCGATGCCGCAATAGCCCCCATAGGGATCGCCGCCGACGAGGTTGACATTGAGCGCTTCGAGGTCGGCGGGCGACTGGCTGACGCGTTTCAGCACGGTCTCTCCGAAGCCCGGCACATGCGCCTCGATCATGGCCTCGACGCGATCGGCGAATGCCTCGCGCAGATCGTCCGTCCATAGCCCGTCCTCTGGCACGGCGATGGTTCCGGCGGCGTCACCCTTGATGGTGCGCGGTGCTTCCGGCAACTGGATCCAGAGGAGCCCCTTCCCCTCCGGCGCGCGGGAGGGATCGGCGGCGAGCGGCTGGCCGACGCAGACCGTCGGCGTCTCGGGCAGCATGCCGCGCTCGGCCTCGTTGCTGGCTTTGGAGACGGCGTCGACACCGCCCGTGAGGTGAAGGAGTTGCACATTGGCGAGGCGCGCGTCCGGCCAGTCCACGGGATGCGACAGCGCATAGTGGATCTGCATGTTGCCCTTGCCATAGCGATAGGTTCGCGTGGCCTCCGAGACCTCGTCGGGGATGGGCGTGCCCTCCAAGAGCCGTCCATAGAGCTGATTGGGCGTGACGGAGCAGATGACGCCTTTGGCGGCCGCGATCGTCTTGCCGCCCGCCAGACGAACGCCTCTTGCGCGGCCGTTCTCCGTCGCGACGGCTTCGACGTCGGCGCCGATGCGGACCGTGCCGCCCTGCTCCTCGATCAGGCGCTGGAAGGCTTCCGTGATACGCCCCGCGCCGCCGGTGACGACGGGCGCGCCGGCCGCCTCCAGGGCGAAGGCGATGACGCGGCCCATCTGGCCGGAAAAGGCCGACTCCGGCCCGAGGCCGGCATGGAGCCCCCAGGGCGCATGGAGGGCGCGAATCTCGTCGCTGCCATAGCCCGTCTCCAGCCAGGACCTGGCGTGACCGAGCATCTGGCCCAACTCGGTCGCAAAACCGCGCAGACCTTTCTTCCAGGCGTGCCGGGCGACGAGCTTTGCCGTCTGCCGCGACCAGAGCCCGCCGCCGAGGAGCCCGAAGAGGAGTTCGGCGTTGCCCTCGACCGCCCCGACATCCAAGGCGTGCCGCGCGCCGTCGCCCGCGTGGAGTGCATCGAAGGCGGCGACGTTGGCGGCGCGGTCGGTGCGCAGGATGGCGCTGCGCCCGTCCGGCATCAACGCACCCGTCGGCGCGTCGGTCTGCGAGAAGGCGAGGCCATGCCGGGCGAGATCGTCGCCCAGCGCCGCATAGGCCGGCGACGTGACGAAGAGGACGAAGGTCGCTGCCATCACGTCGTGGACGAAGCCGGGCTCGGTGATCGCGTCCGAGCGGATGCAGCCGCCGATCCGGTCGGACCGCTCGAGCACCAGCACCCGGCGCCCGCGTTTGCCCAGCATCGCCGCGCAGACGAGGGCATTGATGCCGGAGCCGACGATGATGTGGTCGTAGGAGGCCAAGCTCCCTGGCCTAGCCCTTGGGAACCAGCGCCAGCGCGCGCACCGGGCTGCCGGTGCCCTCGACGATCTTCAAGGGCGCCGCGATCAGGATCGCGCCCTTGGGCGGCAGCTTGTCGAGATTGGCGAGGCTGGCGAGGCCGTAGCGGTTGTTGGCGTGGAGGAGGTTGTGCGCCGGGAAGGGCGGGTCCATGCCGCCGGCCGAGCCCGCGTCGGTCCCGATCGTCTCGGCGCCCCAGCCGATGATGCCCTTGCCGATCAGATACTTGATGCAATCCACATCCGGCCCCGGCGAATGGGGCCCGTTCTCGTCCATGTTGAGGAACTCGGCCTCCGACCCGGCGCGCTTGTGCCAGTCGGTCCGCATCACGACCCACGAGCCGGCCGGGATCTCGCCATGGTCGGCCTCCCAGGCCTTCACGCCGTCTTCGGTCAGAAGAAAGTCGGGGTTCTCGGTCGCCTCAGTCGCGCAGTCGATGACGCAGACCGGGGCGACGAAATTCTTGACCGGGATGCGGTCGGTCGTGCCGTCGGCATAGTCCTTGCCGGTGATCCAGTGCACGGGCGCATCGAAATGGGTACCCGAATGCTCGCCCACCTTCAGCCAGTTCCACGCCCAGAACGGGCCCTTGTCGTCATATTCGGAGATCTTGTGGATCTCGATCGGCGGCGTGTCGACGGCCAGTTCCGGCGGCAGCTTGAGGAGCGGCGTGTCGGGGCCGAGCGTGCCCGCGAGATCGACGACCTCGACCGCGCCCGTCATCAGCGCCTCGGCCAGCCCGTCCAGATGTGCGTGTCCCATGCCGCGTCTCTCCTTCGATGAACGATGTGGCGCGAGCCTAGGCTGGAGACTTGTGCAGATGCAAATGGTTTTGCCAAGGAGGCCGCCCGCCGACTTGTAATCCCGCGGCGGATCGTCCTCAACTGCGTGCAAACGACATGTAGGCGAAGGAGAAGCGGATGGCGCGCTATGATGCGGTGATCGTCGGATCGGGGCACAACGCGCTGGCCTGCGCCGTGCATCTGGCCTCCAAGGGCTGGTCGGTCGGCGTCTTCGAGCGGGCCGACACGCCGGGCGGGGCGATCCGCACCGAAGAGGCGACGCTGCCGGGCTTTCGGCACGATCTTTACGCGATGAATCTCAGCCTCTTCGCCGGCTCGCCCTTCTTCGCGGCGCATGGCGAGACGCTGCAGAAGCACGGCCTCGCCTTCGCACCGGTCGAGCACGTCTTCGCGACCGCCTATCCGGACGGAACCTGGTTCGGCGTTTCCAAGGATTTGGAGACGACGGCCGCGCGCATCGCCGCGTTCTCGGCCAAGGACGAGGCCCGCTGGCGCGCCATGGTCGACGAGTTCGGCGCAGACGCACCTTATGTCTTCGCCGTCCTCGGCGCCCCGATGACGATGCGTGCGCTGAGCGGCATCGGCTGGAAGACGTGGCGGGAGAAGGGCCTGCGCTGGTCGCTCGATACGATCAAACTCCTCCTCTCTTCGCCGCGCGAGTTCCTCGACGCCAATTTCGAGAGCCTTGAAGTCAAGACCGCCCTCGCCGCTTGGGGCCTCCATCTCGACTTCCCGCCCGACGCCGCCGGCGGCGCGCTCTTTCCCTATCTCGAGGCCATGGCCAATCAGAGCTTCGGCATGGTGCTGGGCGAAGGCGGGGCGGACACGGTCGTCAGGGCGCTCGTCCGAACGTTGGAGTCCTCGGGCGGCACCGTCTCGACGGGCGCGGGCGTGGCGCAGATCACCCGCACGGGCGGCCGCGCGACCGGCGTCGTGCTCGAGGACGGAACCCGCGTCGAGGCGACGAGAGCGGTCATCGCGGGCGTCGCACCGTCGGGCCTCCTGAAGCTCCTGCCGGATGGGACCGGCGAGGCGAAGGTCGATGAAGGCTTGCGCGCCTTCCAGCACGGCCCCGGCACGATGATGATCCACATCGCGGCCTCCGATCTGCCGAATTGGTCGGCCGACCCGGTCTTGCGCGATTTCGCCTACGTGCACCTCGCACCGAGTCTGGCGCAGATGAGCGCGACCTATGCAGAGGCGAAGGCGGGGTTGCTGCCGCGCGAGCCTGTACTCGTCGTCGGCCAGCCCACCACCGTCGACCCCTCCCGCGCCCCAGCGAGCCAACACACGCTCTGGATCCAGGTCCGTGCGCTTCCCGCCCATCCCACGGGCGATGCGGCCGGCGAGATGGAAGCCGGCGACTGGGATACGATCAAGGAGGCCTATGCCGACCGCGCCATGGGTATCGTCGAGCGCTATGCGCCGGGATTCGCCGAGACCGTCCTCGCCCGCACGGTCCATTCGCCGCTCGATCTGGAGCGCGCCAACCCCAATCTCGTCGGCGGCGACAGCCTCGGTGGCAGCCATCACCTCGCCCAGAACTTCTTCCTCAGACCCATCCCCGGAATGGCGCGCTATCGCACGCCGGTGAAGGGCCTCCACATGGTCGGCGCGTCCACCTGGCCGGGCGCGGGCGTCGGTGCCGGATCGGGCTTCCTCCTGGGCAAGATGCTGGCGGGCGACTGAGTCGCACGAATTGACAAGGTCCGATCCTTGCGATCACATATACTTCAAGTGTGAAGCGATGCAGCCCAAGTGCTGCATGCGGAGAAGATCGCACACCGGAAACGATCGATAAACGCGGAGCGGCTACGCCCTCTGCCACACGGCTGGAGACCTGACATGACGCATACGCGCCGCAACGTCCTGCAATACGGTGCCCTCGGGCTCGGTGCCTTCGCGGCGAACGGGCTCGTGCCCGCTTACGTCAGCGCGCAAGGGTCGGAACTGACGATCGCCTATAACGTCACGCTCCCCTCCTGGGACCCGACGGTCGGCACCTCGGCCGTCAATCCGACCATTCAGGGCATCTACCGCTCGGTCTTCGACCAGTTCGTCGGCCAGGACCCCGACCTCGCCTTCGCGCCCGCGCTCCTGACGGATTGGGGCTGGACGGACGACAACACGAAGATCCGCATGGTCGTTCGCGAGGGCGTCACCTGGCACAATGGCGATCCGTTCACGCCCGAGGACATCGTCTTCTCGCTGGAGCGCGCGGCCGATGTGGAAGGCGGCAATCCGATCCAGTTCGTCTGGGGCAAGGTCAACAACTACGCGATCGACGGCAACGTCATCACCGCGGACGTGGTCGAATACGAGCCGACGCTCTTCAAGTGGATGGCGTTCCTCACGGGCTATGTGCTGCCCAAGGCCTATTTCGAGGAAGTCGGCGCCGAAGGCTTCGAGGCGGCGCCCATCGGCACCGGCCCCTACATGGTCGATCAGTTCGAGCGCAACGCCTTCGTCCGTCTCAAGGCCAACGCCGACTATTGGGGCGGCACGCCGGCTTACGAGACGGTGGTGATCAAGTTCGTGCCCGACGCTTCGGCCCGCGTGGCGGAAGTGGAATCGGGCGCCTCCGACGTTGCCTTCGACGTACCCTACGAGGAGTTCGACCGGTTGAAGGAGAAGGACGGCCTCGTCGGCACCGCAACGCCCGTCTCCGATATCGCGATGATCTTCCTCAACGACATCGACGTGATGACGGACCCGAACGTTCGGAAGGCCGCCGCCCACGCCATCGACAAGCAGACGCTGATCGACCGTCTCCTGGGCGGCTACGGCGTTGCGATCGACACGCTCCAGACGCCCGAATACGCGGCCTACGATCCCTCCATCGAGGTCGCCTACGATCCCGATCTGGCCAAGGAATTGCTCGCCGCATCCGGCTATTCGACCGACAATCCGGTGCGCTTCACCATCCAGACGACCCGGGGCTTCAAGCCCAAGGACTACGAGATGATCCAGGCCATCGTCGGCCTGTGGAGGCGTGTAGGCATCGAGGCCGAGATCGAGGTCTACGAGATCGCCAAGCATTTCGAACTGCGCGCCGCCGACCAGCTCGCCCCCGCCGCCTTCTACAACTGGGGCAATGCGGTCGGCGATCCGGCGACCTCGACGGGCTTCGCCATGTTCGGCCCCTCCCCCCACTCGGTCTGGGACGGCCAAGAGGTCTTCGACGCCATCGCGCCGCTCTGGGGCGAGGCCGACGAGGAGAAGCGCATCGCGGGCTACAAGGCCGTCGACCGCATGATCGCGGAGAACGCCTATGTCATCCCGCTGCTGCAATACGTCCAACCGATCATCCACGCCGAGGGCGTGGAGGTGACGCCGAACGTTTCGGGCGCCGTGATGCCGTTCCTGATGAAGCCCTCGGCCTAGAGGGGTTCGGGCCGGTCGGGCGTCGGTGGACCCCATCATCCGCCCGCCGGCCCCTTCCTCCGAGGGGGGAAGGGAGTGTTAGCGCTTCTGGTGTACCGTCGTTCCAGTCGTCCTCGCCTGGCGAGGATCCGAGAGAATGAACGACGCGTCGCGGGTCGCGAAACCGTGCCTTCTCCCCCGCAGGGAGAAGGTGCCCGAAGGGCGGACGAGGGGGGATACGATGTTCCGTCGCGAGTTGACCACCTCAGCGCGGATCCCGGTCTAGATGCTCAACGCCATCCTCGTCCGCCTGGCCACGACCGCCGTCACGCTCCTCGGCGTCGCCATCGTCGTCTTCGTCGTCATCCGCGTCGCGCCGGGTGATCCGATCGCGATGATGCTGCCGCCGGGCGCGACGGATGCCGATATCGATCGGTTGCGCGGGCTCTACGGCCTCGACAAGTCGATCTTCGAGCAGTTCGTCATCTGGCTCGGCAACGTGATGCGCGGCGATTTCGGCACCTCGATCAGCCTGCGCGCCGACGTGCTCGACCTCGTTCTCGGCCGTCTGCCCGCCACGCTGGAGCTGAGCGTTCTCGCCCTCCTCTTCGCGGTCGTACTCGGCGGCGGCGCGGCCTTCCTCGCCACGCGATTTCGCGACACCGGCGTAGAGGCCGGCGTCGACGTCTCGAACGGGATCGCGCTCTCGGTGCCCGATTTCCTCTGGGGACTGACGTTCATCCTCCTCTTGGGCGTCGTCTGGCCGGTCTTCCATATCTCGGGCCGCGTCTCGCCGCGCCTCGACCTGCCCTTCGTCACGAATTTCTATCTGCTTGAGGCCGTCCTTCGCCTGCGCTTCGATCTCGTGCGCGATCTCCTCTCGCATATGATCATGCCGGCCATGGCACTCGCGCTGCCGCTTGCCGCCGTCATCGCGCAGCTCCTCAAGACCGCGCTCAAGGAGACGGTCGATCTCGACTACGTCATGCTCGCCCGCACGCGCGGCTTCTCCGAGAGCAGCGTGATCGTGCGCGAGGCGCTCCGGAATGCCGTCCTGCCGACGCTGACGCTCATCGGCGTGCAGTTCACCTTCCTCATCGGCGGCACGGTCATCATCGAGCGGCTCTTCTCCTATGAGGGGCTCGGCAACATGGCGATCGACGCGGTCATCAACCGCGACCTGCCGCTCATCCAGGGTATCGTCATCCTCTTCGCGGTCCTCTTCGTCGTCATCAACCTTCTGGTCGACATGACTTACGCGGTGCTCAATCCAAGACTCCGTCATGGATAGAGACTCCGTCATGGATAGAGGCTCCGTCATGGGTAGCGACTTCGGCGTGGAGGGCGCAGATGTCTGAGACCGCGGTCGTCGAAGCACGCCTGTCCGACGTCCGCGAGAGGGTTCGCCGCCCCGCGCCGCGCCTCTGGCTGGCGGGCGGATGGCTGCTCGTCGTCATCCTCGCCGCGCTCGCCGCCCCGCTCATCGCGCCGCACGATCCGCTGTATCAGGACCTCTTTCTCAACCAGTTGCCGCCCTTCTGGATGGACGGCGCCGAGCCCGGCTACTGGCTGGGTACCGACAGCCTCGGCCGCGATGTCCTCTCCCGGATCATCTACGGCGCACGGATCGCGCTCATCGTCGCGTTCGTCGCGGGCACGGCGGCCGCGCTGCTGGGCTCGATGCTGGGGCTCCTCGCCGGCTATTATGGCGGCTGGACGGACCGGGCGATCTCGCGCGTGGTCGACATCTGGATGGCCTTCCCCCCGGTCCTCTTCGCGATCCTCCTCGTCGCCGTCCTCGGCACGGGGCTCCATTCCGTCATCATCGCCATCGTCGTGATCGACTGGACGAGGTTCTGCCGCGTCGTGCGAGCCGAGGCGATGCAGCAGGCGCAGATGGAATATGTGGAGAGCGCTCGGGTGGCGGGCTTCTCCTCCCTGCGCACGCTGCTGACGGAGGTGCTGCCCAACGTGGCGCCGGCCATCGTCGTCCTCCTCTCGATGGAGATGGGAATCGCCGTGATCGTCGAGGCCATTCTCTCCTTCGTGAACCTCTCGATCTCGTCGGACGATCCGACCTGGGGCGGGATGATCGCGGAGGGTCGTACGATGATCTATCAGGCATGGTGGGTACTGGTCTTCCCGCTCGTCGCGCTCTTCCTCACCGTTCTCGCGTTCGGCCAGTTCGGCGAGGGGCTCAAGAACCGCTTCGACCCGGTGCTGCGATGACGGCGCATCTCCGCATCGACGATCTCCATGTCGCGCTCGGCGGCGATCCGCGGAAGCGGCTGCTGCGCGGCGTCTCGCTCGAGGTCGCGGCCGGCGAGGTGCACGGGTTGGTGGGCGAGTCGGGCGCCGGCAAGAGCATGATCGGGAAGACCGTATTCGGCATCCTGCCCCGCGCCGTCCGCGTGATCGGCGGCACGGTCGAGGTCGGCGGGCGTGATCTTCTCACCACGCCCAAACGCGAGCGGCGCCGGCTCGTAGGCTCCACCATGGCGCTGATCCCGCAGGATCCGCTGACGGCGCTCAACCCCGCGCGGCGCATCGGCCCGCAGATGACGGATCGGCTGGTCCGATCGCTCGGCCATTCGAAGCTTGAGGCGACGGCGCGTGCCCGGGCCATGCTCGATGAGGTCCACATTCGCGATGCGCCCCGTGTGCTGGCGAGCTATCCGCATGAACTATCGGGCGGCATGCGCCAGCGCGTACTCATCGCCGAAGCGTTCGCGGCCGAGCCCCAGCTCATCGTCGCCGACGAGCCGACGACGGCGCTCGACGTGACGGTCCAGAAGCAGATCCTCCGCCTCATCGCGGAGATGCAGGCCAGGCACGGCACGGCCATGCTCTTCGTCACGCACGATCTCGGCGTCGTCGCCAAGCTCTGCCAGAGCGTCACGGTCCTCTATGCCGGGCGCGCGGTCGAGCAGGGCCGCACGGCGGACACGCTGACGGCCCCGACGACGCCCTATACCGCAGCTCTCCTCGCCGCCGTGCCGCGCTACGACCGGCCGGAACAGTCGCTTCGCCCCGTCGACCCCGCCGTCGTCGCGGCCGTGGCCGAGGACGTGGCGCGGGCCGACGCGGATTACTTGCGGGACCGCGGGGCATGAGCGAGCCAGTCTTCTCCGCCCGCGACCTTCGGCTCTCGCTGTCGGACTTCAACGCTCGCAAGCCCTTCCGGCCGGTGCCACGCATCGACATCCTTCGCGGGCTCACCTTCGACATCCCAAAAGGCGCCTGCCTCGGCATCGTCGGCGAATCGGGGTCGGGCAAATCGACGCTCGGCCGCGCCTTGGTGCGCCTCCATGAGCCGACCGGCGGCACGCTCCATTTCGGTGGCCGCGACATCACGCATCTCGGCGAAGACGGGCTGCGGCCGCTGCGGCGGGAGATGCAGGTCATCTTTCAAGACCCCGCCTCGTCGCTCAATCCGCGACGCACCGTCGGGGCGATCGTCGCCGCGCCCATCCGGCTCCACCAACCGGGCGACGATCGCCCCGCTATCCGCGAGCAGACGCTGGCCGCCCTCGCCCAGGTCGGCCTCTCGCCCGCCTTCGCGGGGCGCTATCCGCACGAATTGTCGGGCGGTCAACGCCAACGCGTCGGCATAGCGCGGGCCGTCGCGCTACGGCCTCGCTTCATCTTCGCCGACGAGATCGTCTCCGGTCTCGACACCTCGACCCAGGCGCAGGTCATCGCGCTCCTCCAGCGGCTGCGCGCCGAGATGAACCTGACCATGGCCTTCGTCAGCCACGACCTCTCGGTGGTGCGGCATCTCTGCGATCGGATTCTCGTGCTGCAAGGCGGTGAGATCGTGGAAGCCGGAGAGACGGCCGCCGTCTTCGACGCACCGCAGCATCCCCACACTCAGGCTTTGAAGGCCGCCATCCCGCTGCCTGAGATCGACGACGGCTGGCTCGCGGCCTGAACCACCCATCCTGTGACGCTGGCCGGTCAGTCTAGGACGGCGGTCGCCTCGATCTCGATCATCATGCCGGGCATCGCCAGGGACGAGACGCCGAGTAGCGTGTTGGCCGCCGGCGTGACGTCGCCGTAGAAGGCGGCGATGGCAGGGCCGATGGCACCCAGATGGTCGGGCGAATAATCGACGACATAGGTCCGCAATCGCACGACATTGGCCGCCGTGGCGCCCCGCGCGGCCAGAACGGCCGTCAGGTTGGCAAAGGCCTGTGCGGCCTGCGCCGCCATGTCGCCCTCGCCGACGAGATTGGCCTCGGCGTCCCAGGCGACTTGGCCCGCGAGATGCAGCATGCGGCCGCCTTCGCTCTCGATGGCGTGGGAGAAGCCGAAGGGCACGGCTTCATAGAGTTCGCTCGGATTGACGGCTTCACGCTTCATGGCTCGCTCTCCTCTTTCGACGACGTTCGCTCAGGCCATCTTCGCCTTGCGTGCCCTGATCTCGAGATAGGAGACGAGGCGGACGAGGGGCCAGAGGATGATGAAGTAGATGAGCGCCGCCGCGATCAGGGGCGACGGGTTGGCGACGAGCGCCTGCGCATCCGTCGCCTGCTTGAGGAGATCGGGCATCGCGACGACCGAGGCGAGCGAGGTGTCCTTGACGATCGACACGATGTTGCTCGTCTGCGGCGGTACCGCGATCTTGACGGCCTGCGGCAGCACGACCTTCCACAACACGATGCGGAAAGGAAGGCCCAACGCATCGGCCGCCTCGAACTGGCCCTTGGGTATGCTCTCGATGCCGGCGCGCAGAACCTCGGCCGTGAAGGCGGCCAGGACGACGCTGAGCGCGACGCTGGCCGAGGTGAACGAGCTGAACCGGATGCCAACGAAGGGCAGCGCGTAGTAGACGAGGATCAGCACCACCAGCATCGGCACGGCGCGGAAGAAGTCGATGACGAAGACCGCGAGCCAGTTGATCGGCCGGGGCGCATAGAGCCGCACGAGGCAGAGCGCGACACCGAGCGTGACGCCGAACACGATCGCGACGATGGAGAGAAGGAGCGTATTCTGAAGGCCCCGTATCAGCATCGGCAGCGTGCGCTGCATGACCTCGACGTTGAAGAAGGTCTCCAGAAGACCCATGCCGACCTCGTTCTAGCTTGTCTCGATACAGAGAGGCCGGGCGCGGGGCCCGGCCTCGAAGGCGCGTTAAACGAAGACCGCTATTGCGGCATCGGACGGTCGAGCACGGTCACGGTGCTGGTGCCGGCCTCCGGCGCGACGCCGAAATGCGTCTCGTAGAACGCGGCCATCGTGCCGTCTTCCTTGATCTCGGAGATGACGGCGCTCGCCTTGTCGGTCAGTTCGGAATCCTTGCCGAGCATGATGGCGTACATGTCGCCGGTCGGAATGCGCTCGGCGACGGTGAGGTCGGTCATCGTCTGGAACGAGTACTCGAAGCCCGTGATATCGCTGATCGCGGCCGCCACGCGCCCGGCCTGCGTGTCGAGCAGCATCTCCTGCTGGGTGTTGTAACCCTTGATCTCGGAGAAGCCGTACTCGGCCTGGTTCTCTTGCGCCCACTTGTCACCGGTGGAGGTGGAGAGCACGCCGACGGGTTGGCCGTCGAGATCGGCGAGGCTCTTCACGTCGCTGTCCTTGCGCGTGCCGACGGCGAGGTCGGCGTCGTAATAGCCTTGTGTGAAGTCCTGGTTCTGCAGGCGATCGTTGGTGATGGTGATCGACGAGATCGCCATGTCGATCCGGCCGGACGCCGTGGCCGCGAAGAGTGCCTGGAAGCCGAGGTCGGAAATCTCCACGTCCATGCCGAGTCGCTTGCCGATCTCGTTGACGAGATCGACCTCGAAGCCGGTGAACGTGCCGTCGGTCTGCTTGACCTCCCAGGGCGGGTTGGCGGCATAGGCGCCGACCGTCAGCGTCTCGGCCGCGGCGGCACCCGTCATCATCGCTGTGGCCGCGAGGGCCATCATCATACGTTTCATGGTCTTCTCCTCTGTCGGGGTTGATCCCCGTTTCGAGCGCGGCCCTCAGGCGAGGGCCCGCGCGATCCTCTCGCTGGCTTCGCGCACCTGGGCCTCGTCGCGGCAGACGCACATCCGCAGGAACGCCTTCGATGCATCGCCGAACATGAAGCCGGGGGCCAGACCGACGCGGGCCTTCTCCAGGATCATGCCGCACGCCTCGCGCGCGTCGTCCTGGCCCTCAATGCGGAAGAAGGCGTACATCCCGCCCCGTGGCTTGGCCGGCATGACGACGGAATTGATCCGCTCGAGCGCCTCGTAAGCGGCGTCGCGCCCCGTACGGCAGCGCTCGCGCATGCTCTCGACAAAGGCCTCGCCCTCGGTAAGCGCCACCGCCGCGCCGGCCTGCACGAAGGGAGCGGTGCCCGAGTTCATGTACTGCGTCATCGCTGCCACCCGGGGAGCGCACGAGATCGGGTGGCCGAGCCAGCCGATCCGCCAGCCCGTCATCGCCCAGGCCTTGGAGAACGTGTTGATGGTGAGGACGAGGTCTTCGTCCGTACAGATCTCGCGCATGGAGGGCGCGGACAGGCCCTCGCCGAACCAGAGCCGGTTGTAGACCTCATCGGAGACGATCCAGATGCCCCGCTCGCGGCTGAAGTCGAGAAGTGCCTTCAACTCCTCGTGCGTGGCCGTCCAGCCGGAGGGATTGGACGGCGTGGAGAGGAAGATCGCGCGGGTCCGCTCATCGCAAGCGTCGAACACCTTGTCGAGGTCGAGGGAGAGGTCGGCACCGTCGATGTCGAGCGAGACGGCGCGCGGCTCGCCGCCGACGAGGTGGATGACGCGCCGGATGTTCGGCCATTGGGGCTCGATGTAGACGACGTTGTCGCCCGCGTCGCAGACCATCTCCATCGCGATGAGGAGCGCCTGCATGCCGCCCGGCGTCACCGTCGAGCGCTCGACGGCGATGGGTCGGCCGTGAACGCGGGTCTGATAGCTTGAGAGCGCTTCGTTGAGCGGGCCATAGCCGCGCATGTTGGGCACGTAGAAGGTCTGCCCCGCCTCGAGCGCCTTCGTCGCCGCCTCGCGAATGAAGGGCGGCGTGACGACGTCGCCCTCGCCGTACCAAAGCGTGATCACGTCCTCGAGTTGACCTGCCTTGGTGGCGAGGTCGGCGATGTTGTCCATGTCGAGCGTGAGAACCTGCTGGCGCAGGAAGGCTTCGGCGTCGGGCAGGCTCGCGCCGTCTTTCACGGCATCGGCGGCACGTAGGGCGGCGGTCATCGGGTGCGACTCATGAATGCGATTCGTTCCTCTGGGGCCGGCCACCGGCGGAAAAGTTCAAGCTTGAAGGAGCCTGCCATACGACACTACGATCGACCACCCGCCGTCAACCGCACATGAGATGATCAGGGCCGGCGATTGCAAAGATTTCTCGCATCGAGGGGATATGCAAGCATGGCGTTCGAGAAGGCTCACCTTCGCCGGCAGTTCGCCGAAGCGTTCGGGAAAGACCGATGAGCGCCCCCGCGCCCGGTGGGCAGCGCTGATGTTCGACCCGAAGTCTCCCCGCCTGAAACCCGCGCTCGGGTCCGACAAGTCGCTCGGCGCGGCGTGGTTCACGCTGGGCGATCCCACCTTGATCGAGATCGCGACCCGCACGGCGCCGCTCGACGCGGTCGTGCTCGATCTTCAGCACGGACTCTTCGGTCGCCGCGAAATGGAGGCCGCCATCGGCGCGCTGCCCGGCGACGTGCCGGGCGTCGTGCGGACCCGCGACGATGCGGCAGCCTCCATCGGCGAAGCGCTCGACGCTGGCGCGGAGGGCGTGCTCGTGCCGCTCGTCGAGACCGGTGCGCAGGCCGCCGCTGCCGCACGGGCCTGCCGCTATCCACCTGGCGGACATCGCTCCGGCGGCGGCATCCGCCCGCTCGGCGACTTCGAGGCGCATGCCAGCCATGCCAATGACGGCATCGTGGCCGGCGTGATGATCGAGACGACGGCGGGCGTGGAGGCGGCCGATGCCATCGCCCGATCCGGCGTCGATCTCGTCTTCATCGGCACGGGCGATCTCGCCCTGTCGCTCGGCACCGCCCCCGGCAGCGAGGCGCATGAATCGGCCTGCCTGCGCATTCGGGACGCCTGCCGCGACGCCGGCATTCCATCGGGCTGTTTCGCGATGAACGCCGAGGGCGCGCGTCGCCGTGCCGAGCAGGGCTTCGCGCTGACGGTGTCGGTCATCGATCTCGTCGTAGTGGAGGCCGGTTTCGCGGCTGCCGCGAAGGCGTGGCGCGGCGAAGACGGGTAGCGCCCGTCCGCTCAGTCCGCGCCCTGCTCCGTCAGCCAGGGCGCCATCACCCACCCCGCGCCGCTGGCCTCGCACATGGCGGCGACTTCGGCGCGCACCACGTCCCACCCTCGCGCCTGCGCATCGAAGACCGGCCCGCCACGCCAGCGGGGAAAGCCGTAGCCGTTGACGAGAACGACATCGACATCGCCCGGCCGCGCCGCGACGCCTTCACCCAGAAGATGGCCGGCCGCGTTGACCATGGCCGCCGTCATCCGCGCACGGATCTCATCGTCTGGGACGGCGCGGGGCGCGATGCCCTTGGCGGCGCGCTCGGCCTCGACGATGCCGGCGACCTGCGGCGATTCGGTGCGCCGGCCGGCCTCGTAATCGTACCAGCCCCCGCCCGACACGTCGGCCGTCTTGCGCCCAAGCCGGTTCGCCTCGCAGAGCGCATCGGCGATCGCGGCCGTCCGAGCGTTTGTATCTCGTGTCGGAGCCAACATGCGGCGCACGGCGCGGGCGATGTCGAGACCGGCGAGATCGGCGACGGCGAACGGACCCATGGCCATGCCCCAGTCCTCCATCACACGATCGACATCGGCGGGCGTCGCGCCCTCCTCGACCAGATATTCGCCTTGCGTGCGGTAGGCGCTGAAGATGCGGTTGCCGATGAAGCCGAAGGCGTTGCCGGCGATGACGGGCAGCTTGCCCAGCCGCTTGGCGAGCGCAAGCCCGGTCGCGATCGCCTCGGGGCTCGTCTCGGCGCCCCGCACGATCTCCAGCAGCTTCATGATATGGGCGGGCGAGAAGAAATGCAGCCCGAGCGTCTGCGCCGAGCGTCCGCCGGCCTCGGCGATGGCATCGACATCGAGATAGGAGGTGTTGGTCGCCAGCACCGCGTCCGGCTTCACGATGGCGCCGAGCTTGGCGAAGAGCTCGCGTTTGGCGCCAAGGTCCTCGTAGATCGCCTCTATGACGAGGTCGGTGTCGGACAATGCCTCGAGAGCCGTGCTGCCGGACAGCGAAGCGCGGCGCGATTCGGCTGCAACCGGAGAAAGGCGGCCCTTGGCGACCATGTCGTCGAGCACATCACCGATCCGCGCCACGGCGCGTTCCAGCGCGTCCTCCCCCATCTCGACCAGCGTGACGGCGAGCCCGCCGCCGAGCATGGCCAGCGCGATGCCGACCCCCATCGTACCGCCTCCGACGACGCCGACGGTCTGGAGCGGCATGGGCGTCGCCGCCGCGTCCGGTGCCTTGGCCGCTGCGCGCTCGGCGAAGAAGATGTGGCGGAGCGCGGCGGACTGGGGCGAGGCGCGAAGCTCAAGGAATATCGCGCGCTCGGCGGCAAGGCCGGCCGCGAAGGGGCCGCAGGCCGCACGCAGCGCGTCGAGAGCCTTGAGAGGAGCGATTTGACCTTTCGCGCGGCGACGGGTCTCGGTCTCGAGGCTTCCAAGCGCATCGTCGTCGAATGCCGGCAGATCGCGCGACGAAAGGCGCCGAATGGCTGGATCGAGTGACGGGATCAGCGCGAGCGCCTCGTCGATCAATGCCTCGTCGGCGCAGACGGCGTCGGCCAGACCGATCGCCTCGGCCTTCGCGGCTCCGAGCGGCTTGCCAGTCGTGACCATGCGCGCCGCCTCGATCAGACCGATAAGGCGCGGCAGGCGCTGCGTGCCGCCGGCGCCGGGGATGAGGCCGAGCGTCACCTCGGGCAGACCGGCCTTGGCGGAGCGCGCCATCACCCGGCCGTGGCAGCCGAGCGCGACTTCGAGACCGCCACCGAGGGCCGTTCCGTGGATGGCGGCGACGATGGGCTTTGGGCAGGCCTCGATGGCGGCGATCACGTCCGGCAGATGGGGCGGCTCCGGCGGGCGGCCGAATTCCTTGACGTCCGCGCCGGCGATGAAGGTGCGGCCCCGGCAGGCGATGACGGCGCCTTCGACCGCGTCGTCCGCCTCGATCTCGGCCAACGCGTCCATGAGCGCGGCCCGCACGGCCTGCGACGTCGCATTGACGGGCGGATTGTCGATCCAGACGATCGCATGAGCGCCGCGCCGCTCGACCGAGACCACCATGCTAGAACGCCTTGAAGGCGATGATCGTGAACGTGTCGCGGATGCCCGGAATGGTCTGCACCTCGTTGGCGACGAAGAGGCCGATATCGTCGGCGGCCGGGATGTAGAACTTGACCAGAAGGTCATAGGTCCCGCTCGTCGAATGCACCTCCGATGCGATCTCGCGATCGACCAATGCGGCGGCGACCTCGTAGGTCTTGCCGAGCTCTGACTTGATCTGGACGAAGAAGCACTTCACGCGGAAATCTCCGGCATTTGAGTGTCTACTGGTTCGGACAATACGGCCTTGAGGCGGGCGATGGGCAGGGCGCGCAGCCGGCCATCCTGCATGCCGACGAGACCGCGCACCTCAGAACCCTCATGCGCGAGCCGACCGTCCTTGAAGCCACGGTATTCGATGTGGACGGTCTTGTCGCGCCACTCCGCCAACGTCACCTCGAGCGTGATGGTCTCGCCATAGGTGACGGTCTGCTTGAAGCGACCGCGCGTCTCGAAGATGGGGGTTCCAAGCACGTCCCAGCGCTCGCGGATGGAGCGCTGATCGAGCTTGTGCGCGCGCAGCATTCGGTGAAAACCCGTATCGAACCAGCGGAAATAGTTGGCGTAGAAGACGATGCCGGCATCGTCGCAATCGCAGAACTCGACCGGGATCTCGGTGCGGAAGGGTAGGCCGTCGGCATGGGAGCGCGGGGGCGCCTCGACCCCCGCCGCGACCGGTGCTGGAATGTCGCCGTCCACGCCTATTCCGCCGCCACCGCGTGGGGTGCGACGCGAGCGGCGCGTTTCTCGGCCCGCTCGCGCGATTTCGGCCGCGCCTTCTTCTTCAATTCCTCGAGGTCGGACCGCTCGCGCGCGGCGTTCCTGAGGAGCTGGTCGCGGCCGGGCATATATTGCGGCGGCGTCGCGATCTCGACGCCGTACCAGCCCGCCGCCCGCGCCACGAAGCTCGGATCGGCCAGATGCGGGCGCCCGAGGGCGACGAGATCGGCACGGCCGGCTGCGAGGATCGTATTGATCTGATCGGCGCTCGTAACGGCGCCCACCGCCATGGTCGCGACCTTGGCCTCGTTGCGGATCTGGTCGGAGAAGGCGGTCTGGAACATGCGCCCGTAAATGGGCCTGGCCCGGGGCGTCGTCTGACCGGTCGAGACGTCAATGAGATCGACGCCGGCCTCGGCGAAGGCCTTGGCGATGAGGACGGTGTCGTCGGCCGTGATGCCGCCCTCCTCCCAGTCCGTCGCGGAGAGGCGCACCGACATCGGCTTTTCGGCGGGCCATGCGGCGCGCAGGGCTGCGAAGACTTCGAGCGGGAAGCGCAGCCGGTTCTCCAGCGATCCGCCATAGTCGTCGGTGCGCGTGTTGGTGAGCGGCGAGAGGAAGGAGGCGAGAAGGTAGCCGTGCGCGCAATGGAGTTCCAGCATGTCGAAGCCGGCGCGGTCGCCGCGCATGGCCGTCTCCACGAACTGATCGCGGATCGTCTCCATGTCGGCCCGGGTGAGCGGGCGCGGGGCCTGACTCTCGGGATAATAGGGTCCATCGGACGCAGAGACGATTTCCCAGGGCGCGATCTCGCCCTCGGGATCGAGAGGCCGGTCCATCCCCTCCCACATCAGCTTGGAGGCGCCCTTGCGACCGGCATGGCCGACCTGAAGGCACATCTTCGACCCGCCATGCGTGTGGACGAAATCGACGATGCGGGTCCAGCCCGCCTCCTGCTCGTCGTTCCAGAGCCCGGTACAGCCGGGCGTGATGCGAGCCTCGGGCGAGATGACCGTCATCTCGGTGAAGAGAAGCCCCGCCCCGCCGACGCCGCGCGCGCCGTAATGCATGAGGTGCCAGTCGCCGGGCACCCCGTTCTCGGCGGCGTACATGCACATGGGCGAGACGACGGCGCGGTTCGTCACCGTCATGCCGCGAAGCTTCAGCGGTTGGAACATGGGCGGGGCGGGGTTCTCGATATCTACGTCGAAACCCGCGTCCCGTACGCCTTCAGCGAAGTGCCGGTCCACCTCGGCAACGAAATCGGGCGCCCGTAACTGAAGGTTCTCGTAGGTGATCGCCTTGGAACGCGTCATGACGCCGAAGGCGAACTGCACGGGATCGAAGCCCCAGAAGCGCTCGACATGCTCGAACCAGACGAGCGAGACGTCGGCCGCGTGCTGCGTTTTCTCGACCTCCTCGCGGCGGCCGGTCTCGAAGCCCTCGAGCGCGGCCTTCAGGTCGGATGTCCCCGCGACGGCCTTGTGGAGCGCGATCGCGTCTTCCATGGCGAGCTTGGTGCCCGATCCGATGGAGAAATGCGCCGTCGCCTTGGCATCCCCGAGGAGGACGGCGTTGTCCTTCACCCAGCGCGCATTGCGGATCATGGGGAAGTTGCGCCAGAGCGAGCGGTTGGTGATGAGGTCGTGGCCACCCAGATCGTCGGCGAAGACGGTCTCCAAAAAGCGCTTCGATTCCTCCTCCGACATCGCGTCGAGCCCGGCCTTGCGCCAGGTCTCGTCGGTACATTCCATCACCCAGGTCGAGCGGCCCTCCTCGTACTGGTAGGCGTGGGCGATGAAGATGCCGGCTTCCGTTTCCCGGAAGGAGAAGGTGAAGGCATCGAGCGGGCAGTCGGAGCCGACCCAGACGAACTTGTTGGGCCGCAGGTCGGTGACGGGCTGGAAATGGTCGGCGAAACCGTCACGCGCCTTGGAGTTGATCCCGTCCCCAAGCACGACGAGGTCGTACGTGGCCATCAGCTCGTCGACGCTCTCGACCTCGGTCTCGAAGCGCTGCTCGACGCCGAGCTCGTCCGCGCGCTCGGAGAGGATGCGCAGCAAGGTCGTGCGGGCGAAGCCGCAGAACCCGTTGCCGCCAACCCGGTGGACCTCGCCCTTGTAGCGGATCTCGACATCGTCCCAATAGGCGAACTCGTCGGTGATGCGGGCGTAGCTCTCGGGGTCGGCGGCCTCGAAATTGTCGAGCGTCTGGTCGGAGAAGACGACGCCGAAGCCGAACGTGTCCTCCAGCCGGTTGCGCTCGAAGACGGTGATCTCGCTGTCGGGGTGCGACTTCCGAAGGAGGATCGAGAAGTAGAGCCCGGCTGGGCCTCCGCCGATTATGGCTACGCGCATGGGTCCCGTTCCTTCATGGCCGTCATTCCAGGGCAGCTATCAACCGAGCGAGCGCAGGATGCGCGCGACATGGGTGTCGATGAGCGCGCGGTAGCTCTGCGGCCAGACGAGGTCGAAGCAGTGCAGCCGGGCGCCGACGCGCTTGCAGGCGCTGTAGTAGATCCGCTCGTCGACATAGCCCGACACGACGCCAAGATCGGGCTTGTCGACCTCGTAGGTCACCGTGCTCTCGCCGGACGGATAGGCGAGACCGGCGACCTCGCGCGCGATGAGCGCACCCGGATAGCTTTGCACCGAGAACTCGACGAAGGAGATGTCGGAGACGTATGTCACCCGCGTGCCGCCGAGCGTGTCCTCGGAGACCGAGGGCGGCGAGAACTCGGACGCGAAGGGCGCCGGGACCTCGATCGCGACCCCGGCATCGTCGAGCCGGACCCAGCCGCCCTCGAGCGGCGTCAGCGCCTGCGCGGTGGAGGCCGTGAGGAGAGCGGCGGCGAGTGCCGGTAGGAGCGCGTTGGCGAAGCGTGTCATATGTCGGGTCCGATCAGAGAGGATAGCCGCCTTCTCCGGTCTCGCGACGCATCAGAAAAAGGCCTGCAGCCCGGTCTGGGCGCGCCCGAGGATGAGGGCGTGGACGTCGTGCGTGCCCTCATAGGTGTTGACCGTCTCCAGGTTCACCAGATGGCGCATGACGCCATATTCCTCGGAGATGCCGTTGCCACCATGCATGTCGCGCGCATGGCGGGCGGCGTCGAGCGCCTTGCCGCAATTGTTGCGCTTCATCAGGGAGATGGCGGCCGGGTGCGCCTTCTTCTCGTCGAGCAGGCGGCCGAGCTGGAGCGAGCCCTGGAGGCCGAGCGCGATGTCGGTCTGCATGTCGGCCAGCTTCTTCTGGACGAGTTGCGTCTGGGCGAGCGGGCGGCCGAACTGCTTTCGGTCGAGCGTGTATTGGCGGGCCTTGTGCCAGCAATCCTCGGCCGCACCCATCGCGCCCCAGGAGATGCCGTAGCGCGCCTTGTTGAGGCAGCCGAACGGACCGCCGAGACCCTCGCCGCCCGGCAGCAGGTTCTCCTCCGGCACGACGGCCTCGTCGAGGACGATCTCGCCCGTGACGGAGGCGCGAAGGCTGAGCTTGCCCTTGATGGTCGGCGTCTCGAAGCCCTTGGTGCCGCGCTCGACGACGAAGCCGCGAATCTTGCCCTCGTGCGCGTCGGACTTCGCCCAGACGACGGCGAGGTCGGCGATGGGAGAATTGGTGATCCACATCTTGGCGCCCGAGAGCGAATAGCCGCCATCGACCTTCTTAGCGCGCGTCGACATCGAGGCCGGGTCGGAGCCCGAATCGGGCTCGGTCAGACCGAAGCAGCCGATGAGCGTGCCGGCGGCGAGGCCGGGCAGCCAGCGCTCCTTCTGCTCCTGGGAGCCATAGGCGTTGATCGGGTGCATCACGAGGCTCGACTGGACGCTCATCGCCGAGCGATAGCCCGAATCGACGGCCTCGACGGCCCGTGCGATCAGCCCGTAGGCGACGTGGCCGAGCGCGGCGCCGCCGAACTCCTCGGGGATCGTCGCGCCCAAGAGACCGAGCTCGCCCATCTCGGTCATGATCTCGGGGTCGAAGCGTTCTTCGGAATAGGCCGACATCACGCGGGGGCGCAGCTTGTCCTCGGCATAGCCCCTGGCCGTCTCCCAGACCATGCGCTCCTCTTCCGTCAGTTGGCTCTCCAGCGACAGCGGATCGGCCCAGTCGAAGGGCGCGGCGACCTCCTTCAGGGGCTTGCCGGACGGCTTGGTGCCGTCGATGACCTCGAGATGGGGGCGCGCATCGGTGGCGGGCATGGACATGGGGCAGGCTCCTTGCGATCCGGTGCGGACGGGCGCCCGCCAATTCCGATAACGTCGAGGGGCGCGGGACGTTCGATCGCGCGATCCTTCAAACCTAAAGTAAACCGACCTTAACCGATCGCGACCGCGCCTTCAAGCGACACCACGTCGCGTGAACGCTGCGCGAATGCCCGACCAGCCGATCGAAGGATCCTATGCCGGCAGAACGGCCGTCGTCTCGATCTCGACCTTCGCCTCGGGCTCGACGAGCCGCACGACCTGCACCACGGCCATCGCCGGGTAATGGCGCCCGATCGTCTCGCGCCAGGCGGTGCCGACGGCCTTGGCGTCGGCGAGATAGTCCTCGACGTCGGTGATGTACCAGGTCATCCGGACGATGTGCTCGGGACCCGCCCCGCCGGCCTCGAGGACGGCGAGCGTGTTATCGAGCGTCTGCCGCAGCTGACCGGCGAAGTCGGGCGGGAAGCGGCCCTCGGTGTCCCAACCGACCAGACCGCCCGTATAGACCGTGCGGCCGGTCGCCGCGACGCCGTTGGCATAGCCCTTGGGCTGGGGCCAACCGTCCGGCTGGAGGATCTCGTGGAGGGACGGGCGGGTCCCGTTCGTCGCGCCGGTCATGCGCCGTCTCCCCGCTCGGCCATCGCCCGCAGCGCGTGGCGCTGGAGCTTGCCGGTCTGGGTACGTGGCAGCGCATCGACGAAGGCGACGGCGCGCGGATACTTGTAGGGCGCGATCGCCTCCTTGACGTGGTCCTGGAGCGCCTTGACGGTCTCAGCGTTCCCGCGCCAGCCATCCTTGAGGACGACATAGGCCTTCACGAGGGCGCCGCGCTCGGCGTCGGGCACGCCGACGACGCCGCATTCGGCCACTGCGTCATGCGCCATCAGCGCCTCCTCCACTTCGGGACCGGCAATGTTGTAGCCGGACGAGACGATCATGTCGTCGGAGCGGGCGCGGTACCAGAAATAGCCATCCGCGTCTCGCGTGAAGGTGTCGCCAGTCACGTTCCAGCCGTCCACCACGTAGTCGGCCTGGCGCCGATCGGCCAAATAACGACAGCCCGTCGGGCCGCGCACGGCGAGCCGTCCGGTCTCGCCGTCCGGCACTTCGCCGCCGTCATCGCCGATCACCTTCGCCTCGTAGCCCGGTACGGGCAGGCCGACGGCGCCGGGGCGGATCGCCTCGCGCGGTGCGGCGATGAAGATGTGGAGCATTTCGGTCGCGCCGATGCCGTCCATGAGGGGATGGCCGGTCGCCTCCATCCAGGCGTCGAAGGTCGCGCGCGGCAGCGCCTCGCCCGCCGAGACGCAGGATCGCAGGGAAGCGAGGTCGCCGGGCTCCGCGAGCCCAAGAAGCGCGCGGTAGGCCGTCGGCGCGGTGAAGCAGACGGTCGGGCGGTGCGCCTTGATGGCCGCCAGCAGCGCGTCCGGCGCCGGCTTCTCCAAAAGCACGGCCGAGGCACCGACCCGCATCGGAAAAAGCACGAGCCCACCGAGCCCGAAGGTGAACGCGAGCGGCGGCGAGCCGATGAAGATGTCCGACGCTTCGGCCTTCAGGACTTGCGCGCCATAGGCGTCGCAGATCGCCAGCACATCCCGATGCGCGTGCATCGTCCCCTTGGGAACGCCCGTCGTGCCGGATGTGAAACCTATGAGGCAGATGTCGTGCGCGTAGGTATCGACGGCCTCGAAACTCGGCGAGGCGGCATCGAGATGGGTGCCGAGATCGCTCTCCCCCTCCCCTCCGAATGTCAGAAGCGTGGTGACGCTCGAACAGGCCTCCAGCGTCTCGCGCGCTTCGGCGACGAGCCGCGCGTCGGAGACGATCATCGAGACCTCGCCCTTGTCGGCGATCGCGCGCAGCTCCTTGGCGCGCAGCAGCGGCATGGTCGCCACGACGATGCCGCCGGCCTTCATGATGGCAAGATAGCAGGCGACGAGCATCGGATTGTTGGCGGAGCGCAGCATCACCCGCGCGCCCGACACAAGCCCGAACCGATCGACCAGCACGTTGGCGATCCGGTTCACGGTCTGGTGGAGGGCGGCGTAGTCCCAGGCCTCCCCGGTCTCGGCGGCCATGAAGGCGGGCGCCGCGCCGTGGCCCTTCGCGATCCAATCGTCGAGCAGCGCCGAGACGGCGTTCAGCCGCTCCGGATAGGTCTGCCCCGGCACGGGCAGCCAGTCGGGCTGCGCCTCGGGCGGAGGCAGGTTGTCGCGCGCGAAGGTGTCGGCATGGGCAGTGGGAACGGGGGCGGTCGGGATGGTGGCGGTGTCGCTCATCGGCCCGGCCTCACTCGGCTGCCTGCAGGATCGGGGCGGCCTCGCTCCGCGCCGTCTCGCGATTCTTCAGCGCTGCGCGGGCGATGACGACCTTCTGGATTTCGGTCGCGCCTTCGTAGATGCGCAAGGCCCGCACATCGCGAGTCAGCACCTCGACCGGGGCGCCCGAGATGATCCCTGCCCCGCCGAAGATCTGGACGGCCCGATCGACGACCCGGCCCGCATTCTCCGAGGCCAGCATCTTGGCGAGCGCCGCCTCCTTGGTGACGCGCTCGGCGCCGGCGTCCTTGGTCCAGGCCGCGCGGTAGACGGCAAGCGCCGACGTCTCCACATCGGCCACCATGTCGGCGATGCCGGCCTGTACGATCTGGAGGTCGGAGAGCGTGCCGCCAAAGAGCTTGCGCGACGCCGCGTGGTCGAGCGCGAGGTCGAGGGCGCGGCGCGCGAAGCCGGTCGCGGCGGCGCCGACCGTGGAGCGGAAGACGTCGAGCGTCGCCATGGCGACCTTGAAGCCCGAGCCCGGCGCGCCGATCCGGTTGGCGAGGGGAACGCGCACGCCGTCGAAGCGCAGACGCGCGAGCGGGTGCGGCGCGCTCACCTCCAACCGGTCCGCGACGGTGAGGCCGGGCGTGTCGGCCGCGACGACGAAGGCCGTCAGCCCCCGCGCGCCCGGCGCCTCGCCGGTGCGGGCGAAGACGACGTATTGATCGGCAATGCCGCCATTCGAGATCCAGGTCTTCTCGCCGTCGAGGCGCACATGGTCCGCGCCGTCCGGCGTCGCGGCGAGCGCGAGGGCGGCGACGTCCGACCCGGCCTCGGGTTCGGAGAGCGCGAAGGCGGCGATCGCCTCGCCGGTCGCGACCTTGGGCAACCAGGCGGCCTTCTGCTCGGGCGTGCCGAAGAGCGAGATCGGGCCCGTGCCGAGGCCTTGCATGGCGAAGGCGAAGTCGGCGAGGCCGTCCTCATAGGCCAGCGTCTCGCGGGCGAGGCAGAGCGTGCGCACGTCTAGCCGCTCGCCCTCACCCGGCGCGACGGCGGCATCTAGAAGACCGGCCCGCCCCATCGCGCGAACAAGAGCGCGGCACGAGCCGTCTATGTCGTGATGATCGACGAGGCCCGGCACCTCGCGTGCGGCGAATCGCGCGACCTTGGCCTGCCAGTCGCGATGGCGCGGCTCGAAGAAGGGCCAGTGAAGGTGGTCGGTGGAGAGGCTGTCAGTCATCGGCATCGTCTCCGAATGAGGTGCGGACCGTCATGTGCGGCGTCGAGGTTTGGGGAGGGGCGGACAAGGGGGGGGACACGACCCACCACCTCAATTGCCCTCGAAGACCGGCGTTTCCTTCGCCGCGAAGGCGCGATAGGCACGAGCGAAATCCTCGGTCGTCATGCAGAGCGCCTGCGCGACGGCTTCGGCCTCGATGGCCTCGTCGACGCCCATGGCCCATTCCATATGGAGCAAGCGCTTGGTCATCGCATTGGCGAAGGTCGGGCCGGCGACGAGACGGGCGGCGAGCTTTTGCGCCTCCTCGCCAAGCGCATCCGGCTCGACGAGGCGATTGAAGAAGCCCCAACGCTCGGCCTCCTCGCCGCCCATGGCGCGGCCGGTATAGAGCAAGTCGGACGCGCGGCCCTGGCCGATCAGCCGGGGCAGGATCGCGCAGGCGCCCATGTCGCAGCCCGCCAGCCCGACCCGGTTGAAGAGAAAGGCGACCTTGGCGCGCGCCGTGCCGAGCCGCATGTCGGATGCCATGGCGAGGATCGCGCCGGCGCCGGCGCAGACGCCGTCCACGGCCGCGATGATGGGTTGCGGGCAGGCGCGCATCGCCTTGACGAGATCGCCCGTCATCCGCGTGAAGCGCATCAGGCCGGCCGTGTTCATCTCGGTCAGCGGCTTGATGATGTCATGGACGTCGCCGCCCGAGGAGAAGTTGTCGCCGGAGCCTCGAACGACGAAGGCGTGGACCGTCTCGTCCCGGCCCGCGGCGAGGAAGATGTCGGTCATCTCCCGGTAGCTCTCGAAGGTGAAGGGGTTCTTGCGCGCCGGGATGTCGAGCCCGAGCGTCGCTATCGCCCCATCCACGCGAAGAGAGAGATGCTTCGCCTCATAGGCCGCCAGCGGCAGCGTCACGTCGCCGATGGCGCTCATGGGGTATCGTCCGCGAACGCGCGCCGGGCCGACGCCTTGACCTGTGCCAGTCTCAGCATGATGCGCTCCATATCGTCGGGCTTGAGGTCGCCCAGCACGTCGGCGACCCAGCCCTCGTGGGCGGCGGCCATCGCGTCGAACGCCTCGCGGCCCTCGCTCGTCAGGCTCACGGTCTGGGTGCGCCGGTCGGTCGGGTTCGGGTGGCGCTCGACATGGCCGGATGCGACGAGGCGCTCGATGAGCCCCGTCACGTTGCCGGCCGACACCATCATCCGGCGCGAGATCTCCGAGAGGATCAGCCCGTCGGGCTCGCGGCGCAGCTGCGCCATCAGGTCGAAGCGCGGCAGGGTGACGCCGAACTCGGTGCGTAGCCGGCGGCGGATGCCGGTCTCGATCAGCGTCGTCGTCGTCAAGAGCCGCAGCCAAAGGCGCAGCTCGGTATGGTCGGCCTGGGTGTTGTTGAAGAGCGCCTCGGCATCGACCGCCATCGGCGCCGTATCCGCCACCGGCGTCTCCGGTCCGTCTTCGATCCCTCGATCCATCTCAGACCTCCCCGCCGGCGACCGCGATGGCTTGGCCCGTTACCGCACCGGCGCCGGTGCCGCACAGCCAGAGCACCGCGTCGGCGACCTCGCGCGGCTCGACCAGTCGCCCTTGCGGATTGACGCGCGTCATGCTGGCAAGCGCGTCTTCCTCGCTTCGGCCCGTCTTGGCCACGATATTGGCGACGCCGCCGCGTACGAGGTCGGTGTCGGTGAAGCCGGGGCAGACGGCGTTGACCGTCACGCCCGTCTTCGCGCTCTCCAGCGCCAGCGCGCGCGTCATGCCGATGACGGCGTGCTTGGCGGCCACGTAGGCGGATACGTAAGCGTAGCCCTTCAGCCCCGCCGTCGAGGCGATACTGACGATCCGCCCCCGCCCGCGCTCGATCATCGCGGGCAGCACTGCGCGGGTCGCGGTAAAGACGCTCTCGACGTTGAGGGCGAGCATCCGTCGCACCAGGTCCTCGTCGGTCCGCGCGAAGGGCGCCGTCTCGGCGCCGCCCGCATTGTTGATCAGCGCGTCGAGAGGTCCGAGATCGCGCAGGGTAGCGGTCAGCGCTCCGGCGTCCGTCACGTCGCAGACGTGCCAGGCGCCGGCCTCGCCAGCCTCGACGGTCTCGCGCAGCGGTGCCTCGGAACGGCCGAGTATGGTGACGTGCCAGCCGGCACCCGTCAGCGCGGCGGCGATCGCGCGGCCGATCCCGCGCCCGCCGCCCGTCACCACCGCTGTCGGCCTATCACTCGCCACGTTCGGCCCTCGGCTGAGGCTCGCCCTCGCGACGCGGCGAACCTTTCAACCTTAAACTATCCAAGTTGAACGCGAGCGCAAGGCGCGCTACTCGCGATGTCCAGACCCTTTCGCTACCGGAGCCATGCCCCCGTGACCCTCGAACGCTTCGCCCTCGGCTCCACGCTGCGCCCCGCCCGCGCCCTTGTCGGTCTCTGGCAGGTGGCGGATCTCGAGCGCTCGTCCGCGCTCGACCTTGATGCGGCGGCCGATGCACTGGCCGGCTATGCCGAGGACGGGTTCGACACGTTCGACATGGCCGACCACTATGGCAGCGCCGAGCTTATCGCGGCCAAGCTGCTCGCACGCGGCTCCGATCCCCGGCCCCTCGCCTTCACCAAATGGTGCCCCGAGCCCGGCCCGATGACGGCCGAGGCCGTTCGCGCCGGCGTCGAGGCCCGGCTGGAGCGCCTTGGCGTCGACGCGGTCGATCTCCTGCAGCTTCACTGGTGGACCTTCGAGCATCCGGCCTGGCTCGACGCGCTCTTCGAGCTGGCGAAGCTGCGCGAGGACGGGTTGATCCGGGAGATCGGGGTCACGAATTTCGACGCGGGCCATCTCCATCTCGCCTTGGCCGAGGGCGTGCCGGTCGTCTCCAACCAGGTCTCGTTCTCGCTCGTCGATCGACGGGCGCGCGAGGCTTTGCTGCCGGTCTGCGAGGCGGGCGGCGTGAAGCTCCTGGCCTATGGCACGCTTTGCGGCGGTTTCCTGAGCGACAAGTGGTTGGGTGCCGAGGAGCCGACCCGCATCGGCGACTGGAGCCGGATGAAGTACAAGCGCTTCATCGACGCCGCCGGCGGCTGGTCAGGGCTGCAGACGGTCCTGAAGGCCGCCCGCGGCATCGCCGATCGGCACGGCGTCTCGATCGCCAACGTGGCGACGCGCTGGGTGCTCGACCAGCCCCATGTCGGCGGCGTCATCATCGGCGCGCGGCTGGGCGAATCGGAGCATCGCGGCGACAACGCGAAGCTCTTCGAGTTCGCGCTCGACGAGGCGGATCGCGCCGCTCTCGAGACGGCCTTCGAGAGCCTGGCGCCCATTCCGGGCGATTGCGGCGACGAGTATCGGCGTCCGCCTTACCTCACCGCATCGGGCGATCTCAGCCATCATCTCGACGCCCTGCCGACCGCCTTCAAGGCCGAGCCGGTGCCCGGGCGCCCGGACAGGCTGCGGGTCTCGTCGGGCAGCATCTGGGAGCCGTTGGCCGGCTATAGCCGCGCGGTGCGGGTCAAAGACCGGGTCTACGTGTCGGGCACGACCGCGACCCACGGCACCTCCCACGTCATCGCCCCCGGCGATGCCGGGGCGCAGGCGACCTATACGCTCGACAAGATCGTCGGCGCCCTGCGCGCGCTCGGCGCCGCGCCGGAGGACGTAGTGCGCACCCGCATCCTCCTCTCGGACATCAACGACTGGGAGCCCGTCAGCCGCGCTCACGGACGCATCTTCGGCGAGACGAGGCCCGCCAACACGCTCGTCGCGGCGGGCGATCTTGTAGGCGACTACCGGGTCGAGATCGAGGCGGAGGCGATCGCAGATTGAGCGTCAGAGACTGCCACGTATCCGGGGCCGGACGATCAGCACCCAGGCCGCGTAGAGCCCGGCCGCGAGGGCGACCGAGCCCCAGATGACGGCGCCCGCGAGAAATTCGAGCGCGGCCCAGACGAGGCACAGCGCGACCGTGCCGTAGCGCACCCAGGCTTTCCGGAACCACGGATGGTCCGGATCGAGAAAGGGCGTGCGCTCAGCCATCGATGAAGCGCCCCAGCCGGACCGCCGTCTGCCCCTTCCAGAGCCGTTTGGAGGGCATGATGAGGATGCAGTCGTCATAGGGCGTGCGCACCGCCGTCTCGCCGTCCATGGCGATAACGGTCCCGGCCTTCGCGATATTGTCGAGACCGACGAAGGGTTCCGAGAACGCGAAATCGTCGGTACCGATCGTCACCCGGTCGGTGATCCGCAACGCGCGCTGGGGCGTGGCAGGAACGGTCAGACGATCGGCGATGCTCTCATCGTCGATGGCGCCGGTCGCGGCGAGGAAGCGGAGCGCGGATTCGACGGCGAGCGTGCCGGCCGCGCGCTCCCAGTGCTGACCGCATTCGACGAGAAGCGCGTTTTTCTCGGACGCCGGATCGACGAAATCCTTGTAGTCGCGCATGCGTGGCCCGGCGGCGTGGCCCTCGTCGGTCACGATGATGTCGGGGATGCCGACGGCGCGGGCGAGCGCGCGGCCCTTGTCGGCGGGGCCGGCCATCATCAGCGGCGCGGTCTTGTGCTGCATGGTGTGGATGTCGAAGAGGCAATCGACCGTGTCGAGCCAGGGGCGGATCTCACGGGCGCGGGCGAGCTCCACGCTGTCGCGCTCGCCCTCCAACGTCTCGGCCGACCAGAGCCGGTTGAAATCCTCGTCCACCCATCGGGACGCGTTGGGGTCGGCCGGATCGAAGGCCTCGTAGGCGGCGACGTTGACGAAGGCGAAGCTGAGGCGTCCGCGCACGGGGCGCAGGCCCTCGCGCAGGAACGTATCGAGCGCGATCGCGCCGCAAGGCTCGTTGCCATGAACGATGGCCGAGACGGCGACGTGGGGCCCTTCGACCCCTGAGGCGAACGTATGGACGTAAGGCACGCCGTGCGTGCCCTCGGCATAGGGCGTGATGTCGGGCGGCGTCAGCTCGATCGGGTATTCGTTGGCGAGGTTGGACAGCGGGTTCGTCATAGGGGCTCCGAGCAATGCTCAACGAGGCGGGCGAGGAAGGCTTCGCAGGCGCGCAGCTGCGAGACGGCAATATACTCGTCGGGCTTGTGTGCCTGCGCGATCGCGCCCGGCCCGACGACGACCGTCGGCACGCCAAGGCCTTGCGCGAACCGCCCGCCCTCCGTCCCGAAGGCCACCTTGGCGTGGTCGTTCCGGCGGGCAAGGCGCTTGGCGAGCGCGACGACGTGGGCATCGTCGGCCGTATCGAGGCCGGGGAAGGCCGACAGCATGTCGAGATCGACGCGGGCGCCCGAATGGCGTGCCCGCATCTCGGGCTCCAGCACGTCCCGCACGAAACCGGTGATCTCATCGACCAGCGCCTCGGCATCCTCGGTCGGGAGGACGCGGAACTCGAACGTCACCTCCGCCCGATCCGGCACGATGTTGAGCGCCGTACCACCGTGGAAGACGCCGACATGCGCCGTCGAGACCGGCATGTCGAAGAGGGGATCGGACGGGCCGTCGCGAGAGCCGGGCCGCCATGCCATCCAGTTTGGCGACAAGCCGCGCGGCAAAGGAGACGGCGTTGACGCCCTCCGGCGCCAGCGAAGAATGGCAGGAGAGCCCGTGGAAGGTGGCGCGTAGCGAGCGTTTCGTCTTATGCGCCGTCACGACCTGCATCGAGGTCGGCTCGCCGACGATGCAGGCCTCGAAACGCCGCCCCTGCCCCGCCAGCCGCTCGATCAGCCCGACGACGCCGAGGCAGCCGACCTCCTCGTCATAGGAGAACGCGAGATGGATGGGCCGCGTAAGGGCCGCCGCCGCCATGTCCGGCACGGCGGCGAGGCAGCAGGCGAGAAAGCCTTTCATGTCGGCCGTGCCACGGCCGAAGAGCCGGCCGTCCCGCTCTTCCATCGCATAGGGATCGCTCACCCAGTCCTGCCCGTCCACCGGCACGGTGTCGGTATGGCCGGAGAGGATGACGCCCGGCACGTCGTCGGGGCCGATGGTGGCGAAGAGATTGGCCTTCTCGCCCGCCTCGTCCGGCACGCGAAAGCTCGCGACGCCGTGACCGGCGAGATAGTCCTCGACCCAGGCGATGAGCGCGAGATTGCTGTCGCGGCTCGTCGTGTCGAAGCCGATGAGGACGGCGAGGATAGCCTCGGTGGAGAGGCGCGCGGGGCGGGTCGGCATCGGGTCAGGCCGTCGGCTTGGGTGTAGTTGGTTTCGCAGTGGTGACCGGCTCGCCTATCGCCTCGGCCGCGATACCCGCCTCGGCGAGCTGCGCGACGGGCGACTGGCGCCGGGCGTGATCCATGAAGCGCATCGCGGCCTCGGACGGGCGCCCGGCCGAGACGAGGAACGCGACCTCGTAGGCGATACCGGGCACGAAGGGCACGAAGCGGATGCCGGGCTCGGGTCGCAGCGCGACGGGAAAGGGATTGACGATCCCCACGCTGCGACCCTCGCCGAGGCCGGCCGCGACGAGCTGGACGACGATGGCCGCCGTCGCTGCTTCGACCGCGACGTCGAGCGGCACGCGCGCCTCCTCGAAGGCCCGCTCGACCAGCGCGCGCGCCGAGAAGCGCCGGGTGAGCGCGACGAAGGGCCGCCCGGCGAGATCGGCGACCCCGATGACGGGCAGCGCCGCCAGCGGATCGTCGACGCGCACGACCACGCGAGCCTGCGTCTTCAGGAGCCCATGCGCCCGAACACCCGGATGGCGGACGCCCATGTCCGCGATCCCGACATCGGCCTGGCCGTCCGCGACTGCGCTCACGACGTCGGACGAGGTTGCGACCTCGATGTGGATATGGGTATCTGGATGATCGGCCGCGAAGGCCGGCACGGCACGGTTGAGATAGCGGTGGGCGACGGTTGGCGGCGCGACGATGCGGAGCGAATCGGCGCCTTGCGCTCGCCAGTCGCGCGTCGAGATGCGCTCCAGGATCGAGAAGATCGGACCGGCCTCGTCGGCCAGCGCGACCGCGTCCGAGGTGGGCGCCAACCGTCCGCCGCCGCGCTCGAAGAGGCGGCGCCCGACGGCCGTCTCCAACTGCAGGAGCGCGCGGCTGACGGCTGGTTGGCTTATGCCGAGCCGATGCGCGGCGGCCGTCGTCTTGCCCGTCTCGATGACCGCGATCAGCACTTCCAGTTCGCGCAGCGAGGGGCGCGCGCGTGTGGCCTCGGCCGGCGCCGCCACGTCGTCCCCATGGGTCCGGAGGGCGGACAGCGCCGCGTAAGCTGATGGCATAAAGCTATGCGTTCGCGTTATCGTTTTCGGTGTTGCACATACGCTATTCGAATATTACGGTTCCACGCAAGCCTCCCCTTCGACGGTTCGCTCAGGCGTGCCGATGGAGGGGTACGGCGCGCCCGCGAGAGGCGACAGAGGACGATTGAGAACACTGGGGCGCCGCGCCCCATTCGGGAGACGAGAGATGACGCGATTGAAGACGATGCGAACGGGCCTTCTCGCCGGCGCCGCGACGCTGGCGTTCACGGTGGGGGCGCAGGCGCAGGAACTGGCCGAGGAGAACACGCTCACGGTCGGGCTCGCCTCCGAGGCGACGTCGATCGACCCCCATTTCCACAACCTCACGCCGAACAGCCAGATCGGCAAGCAGATCTTCGACAACCTCATCAATCAGGGCGCGCGCCAGCAGCTGCTGCCGGGCCTCGCGACTGAATGGGGGCCGACCGACGACCCGACGGTCTGGGAGTTCAAGCTGCGCGAGGGCGTTACCTTCCACGACGGCTCGCCCTTCAACGCCGATGACGTCGTGTGCACCTTCGAGCGCGTGCCGAACGTACCCAACTCGCCCTCCTCGTTCGAGCTCTACACCAAGGGCAAGACGGTCGAGAAGGTCGACGACTACACGATCCACATCAAGACCGCGGAGCCCTATCCGCTTCTCGCCAACGACGTGTCGACCATCTCGATCATCTCCGACGAAGTCGGCTGCGGCGCGACGACCGAGCAGTTCAATTCGGGCGAGGCCGCCTTCGGCACCGGCCCGTGGAAATTCGTAGAATACGTACCCGGCGACAGGATCGTGCTGGAAGCCAATACCGACTATTGGGGCGACGCGCCGGCCTTCGACCGCGCGGTCCTCAAGCCCATCAAGTCCGGCCCGGCCCGCGTGGCCGCGCTGCTGGCGGGCGACGTCGACATGATCAACGACGTGCCGACGACCGATCTCGCCCGCCTGGAGGGCGACGAAAGCATCACGATCGCGGGCGGCCCGTCCAACCGCGTCATCTATCTCCACATGGACCAGTTCCGTGAGGACAGCCCCTACGTCTCGGCCAAGGACGGGTCGGACATCACCAACCCGCTCCTCGACCAACGGGTGCGGCTCGCCATCTCCATGGCGATCAATCGCGAGGCGATCCGCGACCGCGTGATGGAGGGCCAGTCGGTGCCGGCCGGGCAGCTGCTGCCCGAGGGCTTCTTCGGCGTCTCGCCCAACCTCTCGGCCATCGACTACGATCCCGAAGGCGCCAAGGCGCTCCTGGCCGAGGCGGGCTATCCGGACGGCTTCAAGATGACGCTGCACGGTCCGAACGATCGCTACATCAACGACGCGAAAAATCTCGAGGCCATCGCACAGATGCTCAACCGCATCGGCATCGAGGCCTCGGTCGAGACGCTGCCGCGTTCGGTCTTCTTCTCGCGCGCCTCGACGGGCGGCGAGGGCGACACGCCGGAGTTCAGCCTCATCCTGGCCGGTTGGGGCGCGGGTTCGGGCGAGGCGTCGAGCCCCTTGCGCTCGCTCATCCGGACGGGCGGCGCGTCCAATCGCGGGCGCCATTCCAATGCCGAGATCGATGCCGTGATCGACGAGGCCCTCATGACGGTCGACGACGCCGCGCGGCAGGATCTCCTCGCCAAGGCGACCGAGATGGCCATCGAGGACGTCGCGATCATCCCGGTCCACTACCAGGTCAACTCCTGGGCGATGAAGGCGGGCCTCGGCTACGAGCCCCGCACGGACGAGTGGACGCTGACGCAGTACGTCACGCGAGATTAACCCCCGCCGGCACCACCGGCGCCAGCTGCAAAGTGCCCTTCCCCATGGCCAGCCCTCCGGCGCGAGGCAGGACGATGGGGAAGGGGTGGAATGGGGCTGATCGGCCCGGAAGCGTCGTGGAACGAGCGGATCGCGCCGGATGCAACCGCAGCCAAGCCGCAACCTCCTGACTTGACTGGCTTTGGCGAAGCATTCCGCGCCGTGAGACTGGTGCGCCATAGCGCCTCGCGGCGCTCATCGGCCCATCCCTGAATCCCGTCCCACTCATGGGAAGGGACCTTTGCTCCATTGGCGGCGAGAGGAGGCTACACGGTGACAGTCACCATCATCCGCCGGATCGGCCAGGCCTTTCTCGTCGTCGTCGTGATGTCGCTGATCGTCTTCGTCGGCGTCTCGTCGATCGGCGATCCGACCTATATGTTCGTCTCTCCCGACGCCGACGCCGCCGAGATCCAGCGCGTCATCGAGACCTTCGGCTTCGACCGGCCGATCTGGGAGCGCTACTGGCTCTTCGTCCAAGGGGCGGTGACGGGCGATCTCGGCAATTCCTACATCTTCGGACAGCCGGCGATGGGGCTCATCCTTCAGCGCATGCCGGCGACACTGGAGCTCGCCTTCGCCGCTCTCTTCCTCGCCATCGTCCTCGGCATCCCGCTCGGCCTCTACGCGGGCCTACGCCCCGACAGCCTCGGCGCGCGGGCCATCATGACGGGTTCGATCGTCGGCTTCTCGCTGCCCTCGTTCTGGGTCGGCATCATGCTCATCCTCGGCTTCGCGGTCCTCCTCGGCTGGCTGCCGGCGACGGGGCGGGGCGACACGGTCAGCATCGCGGGGCTCGAGCTTTCCTTCTTCACCTGGGACGGGCTCAAGCACCTCGCGCTGCCGGCCTTCAACCTCGCGCTCTTGAAGATCAGCCTCGTCATCCGCCTCACCCGGGCGGGCGTGCGGGAGGCGATCCACATGGACTACATCAAGTTCGCGCGCGCCAAGGGCCTCTCACCGAGCCGCATCGTCGGCGTCCATCTTCTCAAGAACATCATGATCCCGGTCGTGACGGTGCTGGGGCTGGAATTCGGCTCGCTCATCGCCTTCTCGGTCGTCACCGAGACGATCTTCGCCTGGCCGGGCATGGGCAAGCTCCTCATCGAGTCGATCCAGACGCTCGATCGGCCGATCATCGTCGCCTACCTGATGCTGATCGTCTTCGTCTTCGTCATCATCAACCTTCTCGTCGACCTCATCTACGCCGTGCTCGATCCGCGCGTGCGCATCGCCGGACAGGAAGGCTGATGGCCGATATCACCCACACGAGCGCCCCGCCCCGCCCGGTGGCGGACGCCGCCGAGCAGGCCGCCGGGCTCTACGCCGACGACGCCTTCCGCCCGCCTCCGCCGCCCGTCGAGACGCCGTGGCGCCGGTTCTGGTCGGACTATCGCGAGAGCCCGGTCGCGGTCGGCGCGCTGCTCGTCCTCGTCCTCATCGTCCTCGCCGCGGTCTTCGCGCCCCTCATCACGCCGCAGAACCCCTACGACCTCGCCGTCGTCTCGATCATGGATTCGCGCCTGCCGCCGGGCACCGAATCCTTCGACGGCGTGACCTTCTGGCTCGGCACGGACGGGGCGGGCCGCGACCTCTATTCGGCGATCCTCTACGGGCTGCGCATCTCGCTCAGCGTCGGGATATCGAGCGCCGTGATCGCGCTCATCGTCGGCATGACGGTCGGGCTGATCGCGGCCTATGCCGGCGGGCGCACCGAACAGTTCATCATGCGGATCGTCGACGTGCAGCTCTCGCTGCCGGCCGTCCTCATCGCGCTCATCCTGCTGGCGCTTCTCGGCAAGGGCATCGACAAGATCATCATCGCCCTCGTGATCGCGCAATGGGCCTACTATGCCCGGACCGTGCGCGGCTCGGCGCTGGTCGAACGACGCAAGGAATATGTCGAGGCCGCGCAATGCCTTGGCCTGCCCCATCGGCGCGTTCTCTTCCGCCACATCATGCCCAACTGCCTCGCGCCGCTCATCGTCGTCGTCACGGTCCAGACCGCGCACGCGATCGCCCTGGAGGCGACGCTCAGCTTCCTCGGCGTCGGCCTGCCACCGACCGAGCCGAGCCTCGGCCTGCTCATCTCCAACGGGTTCGAATACATGCTGTCCGGCTCCTACTGGATCGCCATCTTCCCCGGCGTGGCGCTGCTGCTGACGATCATGATGATCAACCTCGTCGGCGATCGGCTGCGGGACGTGCTGAACCCGAGGCTCAGCAAATGACGGTGGCCCCCGGACGACGACACGCAGGAGAAGGCCCTCCCCCGAAGGCGGGGAAGGGTCGGGACGGGGTCCGTCCCAGCGCCGCAAGGCGCTTGGGGATGAGACACTTGCGCAATCCTCACCCCTTGACCGATCACTCCGGCTTCACCGCGAAGCGCGCCCGCGTTGGTCGACCCTGCTCCACCCCCTTACCGTTCATGGAAAGGGGCTTTTGCCTCAGAGGTGGCGCATGACCGCCGTCCTCGAAGTCCGCGACCTCCGCACCCACTTCTTCACCCGCGCGGGCGTCGTGCCGGCCGTCGACGGCGTCAGCCTCACGGTCGACAAGGGCGAGGTGCTCGGCCTCGTCGGCGAATCGGGGTCCGGCAAGTCCGTCACCGGCTTCTCGATCATGGGCCTCGTCGACGAGCCCGGCCGCATCGTCGTCGGGCTCCATCAAGCTCAATGGCGAGGAGCTTGTCGGGCGCGAGGAGGCCGATTGGCGGGCGATCCGCGGCAACAAGGTCGCGATGATCTTCCAGGACCCGATGATGACGCTCAACCCGGTGCTCCGGGTCGACACGCAGATGATCGAGGCGGTGACCGCGCACGAGAAGGTGTCGAAGAAGGCCGCCCGCACCCGCGCGCGGGATGCACTGGCTGCCGTCGGCATTCCCTCGCCGGAGGAGCGGCTGGACGCCTATCCGCACCAGTTCTCCGGCGGCATGCGCCAGCGCGTCGCCATCGCGATCGCGCTTCTGAACGGTCCGGACCTCATCGTCGCCGACGAGCCGACGACGGCGCTCGACGTGACGATCCAGGCGCAGATCCTCTTCGAGGTGCAGAAGCTCGCCGCCGAGACCGGCACCGCGCTCATCTGGATCACGCACGACCTCGCCGTCGTCGGCGGCCTCGCCGACCGGCTGGCGGTGATGTACGCCGGCAAGATCGTCGAGACCGGTACGACCGACGCGGTGCTCGACGCGCCGCGCCATCCCTATACGGTCGGCCTCATCGGCTCCGTGCCGAGCCATAACAGGCGCGGCCAGCCGCTCGCCCAGATCCCCGGCATGACGCCTTCGATGACCAACCTGCCGCCCGGCTGCGCCTTCGCGCCCCGCTGCCCCCGCGCCACCGACATCTGCCGCACCATGCCCGATCTTGCACCCGTCGACGGCGCCCTCGCGCGCTGCCACCATCCGCATATCGAAGCGGAGGCGGCGGCATGAGCGGGCCGATCATGGAGCTGCGCGACGTCTCCAAGCGCTTCACCAAGTCGCTCGATGCGGCCGAGCAGCGTCGCCAACCTCCTCGGCGCGGGGCTGAAGGACCAGACGGTCCACGCCGTCGACGGCGTCTCGCTCACCATCGACGAGGGCGAGGTCGTCGGCCTCGTCGGCGAATCGGGTTGCGGAAAGTCGACGCTCGGACGCGTCGTCGCCGGCATCCATGCGGCCTCCGACGGTGAGGTCCTCTTTCGCGGCGTTCGCCTTCGGCGACATGGACCGCGCCGAGACGCGCCGAGATGGCGCTCAAGGTTCAGATGATCTTCCAGGACCCGATGTCGTCGCTCAACCCGCGCCTGCGGGTCTCCGAGATCGTCGGCGAGGCGCCGCGCTATCACGAGATCGTCCCCAAGGGCGAGATGGACGCCTATCTCGACGACCTGATGCTGCGCGTCGGGCTCGACCCCGAATACAAGCGTCGCTACGCGCATCAGTTCTCGGGCGGGCAGCGCCAGCGCATCGGCATCGCGCGGGCGCTCGCGGTCAAGCCGGACTTCCTCGTCTGCGACGAATCGGTCGCCGCGCTCGACGTGTCGATCCAGGCGCAGGTCATCAACCTCTTCATGCGCCTGCGCGAGGAGCTGAACCTCACCTATCTCTTCATCAGCCACGATCTCGGCGTGGTGGAGCACATCTCCGACCGGGTGGTGATCATGTATCTCGGCCGCGTGGTCGAGAGCGCGTCGACGGAGCGAGATCTACGCGCGGGCCAACCACCCCTACACCCAGGCGCTCCTCGCCGAAGTGCCGCGGCTCGACCAGCGGAAGCGCAGTTTCGCCGCCATCAAGGGCGAGATCCCCAGCGCCGGTGAACCCGCCGCCCGGCTGCCATTTCCACCCGCGCTGCCCGCATGCCTTCGATCGGTGCCGCGTGGAGCGACCGATCCTGCGCGAGATCGCGCCCGACCACGTCTCGGCCTGCCACCTCAACGACGAGGTCGGCGCGCCGTCGGCGAAGACCTTGGAATCCGCATGAATCTGGACGACGCATGAGCGTGATCGCCGTCGAGGGGCCCGAGAACCCCGACATTCCCCTTCTCATCGACAGCCCACATTCGGGCACCGACTATCCGGGCGACTTTCGCGCCCCTCGTCGGGCCGGACCGCTACAGGCGGGCCGAGGACATGGACGTCGACGTCCTCTTCGGCGCCGCGCCGGGGCTCGGCGTCCCGCTCTTGAAGGCGCTCTTTCCACGCGTCTATGTCGATGTGAACCGGGCACTGGCCGATATCTCGCCGGACGCGATGGTCGCCCCCCTCCCCTTCGTGCCACTGCCGAGCGCCAAGGCCCGCCTCGGTAAGGGCGTCATCTGGATGGACGCACCGCCGCTACCGCCCGGCATGGAGGACGACAAGGCCGGCGCGACGCCGCTCTACGATGCGCCCTTGCCCGGCCCGGAGGTCGCGCGCCGTCTTTCGACCTATTGGACGCCCTATCGCCGGAAGCTCGCAGACCTTCTCGACGGCATTCACGAGGCGCACGGACGGGTCTTCTATCTCGACTGCCACTCCATGCAGTCCGTCTCCACCGCCATGCACGAAGAGGGGGCGGGCAGGCCCCGCCCCGACATCGTTCTCGGCGACCGAGACGGCACGGCCTGCGATCCGGCCTATACGGCGCTCGTCAAGCGCCTTCTCGAGACCGAAGGTTTCGGCGTGTCGGTCAACGTGCCCTACAAGGGCGCCGACCTCACCATCGCCAACGGCCGCCCCGAGGAGGGCTACCACGCGCTCCAGATCGAGCTGCGCCGCGACCTCTACATGGACGAGGCGACGCTGGAGCGGAACGCGCGGTTCGAGGAGACGCGCGGCCGGCTGACGCGCGTGCTGGAGGGGCTGGTAGAGGCGCTGAGGTCGGGCGCGCTCTAACGCGTCCAACCTCGATCCGCGCCCGCGATTCGACCCAGCACGACGGCGCTCAGGAGGCCGTTGCCGGAAAGGTAGCCCGCATCGCCCGATCCCGACACGCCGCAGGCTGCGCCGCCGGCTGCGTAGAGATTGGGGATGATGCCGCCAGCCTCGCGCTTCACCCGGCCGGACGGCGCGACGTCGAGCCCGCCCTGTGTGTGGAAGAGCGCGCCGGTGACGCGCACCGCGTGATAGGGCGGTATGAGCGGTTCTCCTGCAAAGACACGGCCGAACGGATCGACTCCATCGGCCCGCGACGTCTCGACCGCGGCCAGCGTCTCGGCCAACGCGTCCGCCGGGAGGGCGAACGTCTCGGCGAGCGCTTCGATCGTATCGGCAACCCTGACTGCACCCTGCGCCTCGGCGTCTCGAAAGTCCTTGAACTGTCGCGCGATGGCGGCGATGCGCGCGTCGAAGATCGTGACGGCCGTGCCGCCCGGCTGAGCGAGGACGGCGCGCGCGGCCTCCGAATAGCCCTGCGCCTCGTTCCAGAAGCGTCGGCCACGCGCATTCACCTGAACACCGCCTTCCGTGATCACGGCCCAGGTGACGAGGATGCCGTGCGGATGGGCGACATTGCCGTGGCCCTGGTAGGCGCCGAGATGGCGGGTTCGCGCGCCGAGGGTTTCGCCCCAGTCGAGCGCCTCGCCGCGATTGCCGTCATGACCGAAATAGAGCGCATCGGCGATATCGGACATGTGCCGGCCGACATGCGCTTTCGAGCCGCCATAGCCGTTGCAGGCCAGGATGAGGCGCTCGCAGCCGATCCGCTCTGCGCAGCCATCGGGCCGGAGGGCTTCGATGCCGGCGATGCGGCCATCGGTGTGGATGAAGAGCGTTGTGGCCCGGCAGTCGCAGACGATGTCGATCGCTGCCCTTTCGCAGGCCCCGCGCAGGGCATCGACGAGTTCGGCGCCGCTGCGCGTTGGCAAGCCATGCATCCGGCGGCGCGAATGGCCCGGATAGTCGAAATCGGAGACGACGGAGAAGGCGAGGCCGAAGCGGTCGGCAAGCCACTCGAGGGCCGGCCCCGCGCCCTCCGTCAACGCCATGACGAGGGCGGGATCGGACTCGTCCGCCGCCTTGGCCTGGATGTCGCTGGCGAAGAGAGCGGCGTCGTCCGCTATGCCGGCCTCGCGCTGGAAGCGTGTGCCGGCAGCGGGGATGAGGCCAGCCGATAGCGCGGTCGATCCGCTCGGCACGGCGTCGGCCTCGAGCACCAACACGTCGTCGCCCGCCTCGGATGCCGCCAGCGCCGCTGTCATGCCGCAGGCGCCCGCGCCGATGACGAGCGTGCCCACGCTGACTGCGAAGCCCTCTTCCGGTACGGGCACGACGCTCACGCCTCAGTCGCCTGCATCGTAGCCCGCGCCGGACGCCAACAGATCAGCGGTACCGATGCGCGCGTTGAGGGCGTCGAAGTCGAACATGCGATCGGCGAAGGGCGTGTTGGAGCCGTTGGCTCGCAGGCTCGCGTAATAGGCCTCGGCGGTGCGGGCGAGCGCGCGCACGATGCCGCCGGGGAAGATGACGAGCGAATAGCCGAGCGCCTGGAGATCGTCCGCGCTCGTGATCGGCGTCGCGCCGCCCTCGACCATGTTGGCCATCAGCGGCACCCGGTCTCCGAACGTCCTATCCACGTCCTCCAATTGCTCGCGCGAGCGCGGCGCTTCGATGAAGAGCACGTCGGCGCCGGCATCGAGATAGGTACCGGCCCGGTCGATGGCGGCTTCGAAGCCCTCGACGGCGATGGCGTCCGTGCGCGCGATGATGAGCGTGCCGTCCGAGCGGCGCGCGTCCGCCATGGCGCGGATCTTGCCGGCCATCTCGGAGGCCGGGATCAGCGACTTGTCGGAGAGGTGGCCGCAGCGCTTCGGGTAGGTTTGGTCCTCGACCTGGAGCGCGTTGGCGCCGGCCCGCTCATAGGTGCGGATGGTGCGCTGCGCATTGAGCGCGTTGCCGAAGCCGGTATCGGCGTCGATGATGACAGGGAGCGCGATCCGGTCCCGGATCAGCGCCATCGTCTCGGCCATCTCGGTCGCCGAGGTGAGGCCGATGTCGGGCCGGCCGAGTCGGGTATAGGCGACCGCGGCACCCGACAGGTAGACGGCCTCGAAGCCCGCCTGCTCGGCCAGTGAACCCGTCAGCCCGTCGTAGATGCCAGGCGCCACGAGGATGTCGGGCTGGGCCAGACGTTCGCGAAGAGTGGTCATGTGGCCTCGATCGCTCGGAGCGCCTCGGCGCAGGTCATCACGCGGGTGACGGTGCCGAGCGATGTCAGCGTGGCGTCATGGACGGCCGGGTCGAAGGCCGCCGCCCCGTCGGAGAGGAGGATGGTGGGAATGTCGCGCAGGTGCGCGTCCCGGATGGTGCTCGCGACGCCGCCATTGGTGACGATGCCGCCGACGATCAGCGTCTCGATCCCTTGCGCGCGCAGCACGTATTCGAGCCGCGTCTGGTAGAAGGCGCTATAGGCGACCTTTTCGATGGTGATGTCGGCGGGCTTCAACGCATCGACGAGATCGTGGCCGAAGGCGCCGGGCTCGAAGTCGCCGCGCCCGAGAAAGGGCCGCAGTTCCTTGAGGTGAGGCGATATGATCGGCTCGCCGCCCACCCCCGGCACCAGTGTGAACTGGGCCGAGACGTAAAGCCCGCCCGCACCCCTCAGGGCATCCTTGAGCGGCACGATGCGATCGGGGAGTGCGGCGATGAGCTCGGACGTCTGCCCAGCCCGGCCATAGGCGCCCTCGGGGTGGAGGAAATCGTTCTGCAGGTCGATCGTCAGAAGCGCCGTTCGGCGCGGATCGCGGGGCTGCGCGCTCATGGCCGGCCCTCCCTTCGCTCCAGGATGACATTGCCGAACCGATCGACGGCGGCGCGGTAGCCCGGCTCGACGAGGATGGTGGTATCGGGCTGTTCGAGGATCGCCGGGCCGTCGATCGTGGTCCCGACCGGTAGGCGCAGGCGCTCGTGGATCGCCGTGTCGTGCCAGGCGCCGGCGAAGCGGACCGGACGTGACGTGCGCGGCCTGTCCGAGAGATCGTCGCCCGAGGGCGCAAGGGCCTCGAGATCGAATTTGGGGCGTCGGCCGATGACGGCGGTGCGCAGGTTGAGCACCCGCACCGCATTGTCGAGGAGCCGGCCATAGGCGGCTCGATAGGCCGTCTCGAAGGTTTCGCGGATGGCCTGGCGGGTGGGCGGCACGACGCGCGATCCGTCCCACGCCATCGGCACAGGCACCGCGACCGTATGGGTCTGGCCGAGATAGGCCATGTCGAAGGTGAGGCCGATATCGCGCGCCTCGAAGCGCGATTGGGCGGCGTCGAGAAGGGCAAGGCCTCGCCGGGCGTGGTCCTGCAGCGCTGCGTCGAGGACGTCTTCGTCGAGATCGTCGAGCCCCGTATTGAGCGTCTGCACGAAGTCCTGGCGCATGTCGGCGATCACGCAGCCGAGCGCCGAGGTGACGCCCGGATAGCGCGGGACCAGCGCCCGCGCGAGGCCGACATCGTCCATGAGCGCGCAGGCGTGAAGCGCGCCGCCGCCGCCGAAGGGCATGTAGGCGAAGCGGGTCGGATCGAAGCCGCGCTCGATGGAGACGAGCCGGATCGCGCCGGCCATCGCCGAGTTCGCGACCCGCAGGATCGCCTCGGCCGCCGTGTCGGCATCGAGCCCGAGGGGGGCACCGACATGGGACGCGATAGCGTCGCGGGCTGCGTCGACGTCGAGCCTGTCGAGGCCGCCGCCGATGGGGCGCTCGGCATCGATGCGCCCGAGGACGATATTGGCGTCGGTCACGGTCGGGCGCGCATTGCCGCGACCATAGGCGACGGGGCCGGGATCGGAGCCGGCGCTCTCGGGCCCGATATTGAGGAGCCCACCCCGATCGACCCAGGCGATGGAGCCGCCGCCGGCACCGATGGTCGTGATCTCGATCATCGGGCTGCGCACCACGAGGCCGAAGTCGATGCTCGTCTGCTGCGCGAGCGCGCTCGTACCCCCGGCGATCAGCGAGACGTCGAAGCTCGTGCCGCCGACATCGCCGGTGATGACGTCGGGGTGGCCGGCGCTGACCGCGATGTGCGCCGCCGCCATGACGCCGGCGGCGGGCCCGGAGAGCGCGGTGCGCACCGGCAGGCGACCCGCCGTCTCCGCCGACATCACGCCGCCATTGGACTGGACGATGAGGAACTCGTCCTCGAAGCCGCCATCCTTCAGCGCGGCGTCGAGCCGGCCTAGATAGCCCGATACCTCGGGCTGGAGATAGGCGTTGAGGGCGGTCGTCGAGAAGCGCTCGAACTCGCGGATCTCCGGCAGGATCTCGGACGATGCCGAGACGTGGGCATTCGGCCAGACCGCGCGCAGGGCCGCGACGGCAGCTCGCTCGTTCTCGGGGTTGGCGTAAGCATTGACGAAGAGGATGACGGCGGCCTCGCAATCCATGGCGAGGAGCGCCTCGGCCGCTGCCCGCACGGCCTCGACATCGACCGGCGTGCGCACCGTTCCGTCACTGAGCGTTCGCTCCGGCACTTCGAGCCGCCGGTCGCGGGGTACGACCGGATCGAAGCCGCCGCGCAGGCCCCAGGTGCGGGGCCGATCACGCCGGCGCATCTCGAGCACATCTCGGAAGCCCTCGGTCGTGATGACGCCGACGCGTCCGCCCTTTCGCTCCAGCAGCGCGTTCGTGCCGGCTGTCGTGCCGTGGACGACGGTGGAGAGGTCGGCGAGGCTCGCGGTCGCCGCACGGATGCCGGCGAGAAAGCCGCCCGACTGATCGGGCCGCGTGGTCGGCACCTTGGCCACCCGCGCCTCGCCCGTCGTCTGATCGAGCGCGAAGACGTCCGTGAACGTGCCGCCCACATCGACGCCGACGAGAACGCGGCCGGTCACGAACCCTCTCCGGAGACATAGCCGAGCGCGACATCACGCGCATACGCCTCGGGGTCGCGCGCATCGGCCGGGCCGTAGCCGCCGCCTCCGGGCGTCTCCAACCGAACCCGCTGGCCGCGCTTCAGGGGAATGCCGACCATCTTCGAGGCCATGGGCGGCTCGTGCCAGCCATCGTCCTGCTCGTAGGTGAAGCGGTTCATCGCAGCGTCTCCGCCGCCGGCGATACCCTTGGGCGCATGGCGCCCCCGCTCGCCGAAGAGGAAGGCCTGGGCACGCTCTTCCAGCAACTCGATCTCGTAAGTAGCGCCGAGCCCGCCGCGATGCGTGCCCTCGCCGGCGCTGTCGGGTCGGAGCGCCCATTCGCGAAAGAGGACGGGATAGGCGGCCTCGAGAATTTCTACCGGCGGAATGGTTGCGGTCGAGATCGGCGCGTTGCCGTGGTTGAGCCCGTCGCCCGTGGCCGAGCCGCCATGGCCGCCGCCATAGAAGCTGAACATGACATAGGGCCGTCCATCCTGCCGCTTGCCCGCGATCGAGAGCGCGTTGATGGTCCCATACGCGTTGGCGACGACGCGCTCCGGCGCGGCTTTCGCGGCGGCACTGAAGATAACGTCGATCATGCGGAGGATCGTCTCGGTATAGCCTCCCGTCGGCGCGGGGAACTCGGCGGCGAGGAGGCAGCCGTCCGGCACGATCACGTCGATGGGGCGCATGACGCCCGCATTGGCCGGCAGGTCCGGGAAGATGTGCTTGATCGCCACATAGGCTGTGGCCACGGCCGTGCCTCGCGCGATGTTGACCGGGCCGGCCGTGGCGGGTGCGGTGCCGGTGAAGTCGAGCGTCAGGCGCTCGCCGGCGATGGAGAGCGCGACGGTGATCGGCAGCGCCGCGTCGGTGATGCCGTCATTGTCGAGCCAGTCCGTCGCCTCCCAACGTCCGTCGGGCAGGCCGGCGATCTCGGCCCGCGCCAGCGTCTCGGCGCGGTCGGAAAGGGCGTCGAGCGCTGCGCGGATGGTGTCGGCGCCGTATTCGTCGAGAAGTTCGCCGAGCCGCTTCGCACCGAGGTCGAGCGCGCCGAGCTGCCCGTTGAGATCGCCCAGCGCCGACTGCGGCAGCCGGGTGTTGCGCAGCAGGATGTCGACGATGTCCTGCTGGAGCACGCCCCCACGCATCAGCTTGACGGGCGGGATGCAGACGGCCTCCTGGAAGGCCTCGGTCGCGGCCGGATTGTAGTTGCCGGGCACCGCGCCGCCCAGATCGTGCCAGTGGCCGACGGAGGCGAGATGGCAGAAGACCTCGCCCTCGTGGAAGAAGGGCCGCACGAGGCGCATGTCGTTGAGGTGCGTGCCGCCGATATGGGCGTCGTTGAAGATGAAGATGTCGCCGTCGGCCAGACTCTCGCTGCGAGAGGTCTCGTCCCGCGCGGCCTTGTCGATGACGGCCTTCACCGCAAAGGCCATCACGCCGACGAAGATCGGCAGGCCCGACTTGCCCTGCACCAGCGTCTCGCCGCTCGACGCATGGTAGAGACCGTGGCTCGCATCGTGCGCCTCGGCGATGATGGGGTTGAAGGCGGAGCGGAAGAGGGTGGCGTCCATCTCGTCCGCGATCTGCTCCATCCGGCCGGCGAGGACGGCGAGCGTGATCGGATCGATGGTCGTCACGAGGCCGGCACCCGCGACTCGGCCAGATCGTTCCAGACGTCCTGCCGCATCAGCTTGCCGTTCTCGATCTCGAACCGGTCGATAAAGCGGATGTGTGCAAAGGTTTCGCCGTCCGGCCATTCGCCCGAAAGCGTGCCGTGGCAATGGACGATCGTGCGGTCGCCCGACAAACCGGTGTCGAAGGCGTCATAGGTCTTCGACACGCGCCGATAGCGCGGACGGGCGAAGGCGACGAGTTCGTCCAGCGTCTCCATCCGCACGCCTCCGGGAAAGGTCATCGCAAAACCATCACCCAAGAAGCCCCGTGCCGCGCCGAGATCACGCGCCTCCATGGCGCCGAGAAAGCCTCGAACCAGCGCAACCGGATCGGGCGCAGCCGGGGCCGGCACCCGCGCGGTCCGCCCGCGCATGTAGCCGGAGGGCGCGACTTCGTTCAGCATCACCGTCACGGCATCGACCGGGGCCGGCACGACGAGGCGGACCGCATCGGACAGCGCTTCGCAGAGCCGGGTCTTGTCGGCCGGCGCATAGCCTTCGATCAGCTGGACGGTGACGGTCGGCATGGCGCTCCTCGGGAAGACAGGCTGTCTTCGTCGTAGAACAGCATATCGCGCACCGAAAGAACAGATCGACGCGGCATCGGCGGACAAGCCGCTTGCTTCGAGGCGCGGCGGCGCTACCATTGCTGGACCGAAGCGCGAGAAAGGCGAAGGCCGCTTGAAGACCGCAGACGCCAGACCTGCTCGAACCCGCGGCGTGAACGCCCGCGACACCCACGCGCCTGGGCAGACCGTCGGCGGCGGCGGCGCTGACAAGGCGCGGCGTGTCTATCTCCAACTTCGCGACGACATTCAGAGCGGGCGCCGTGCCGCAGGGGCCGTACTGCCCGGCGAACCGAGGCTGGCCGAGATGCTCGGCGTGGCCCGCGTGACGGTGCGGCGCGCGCTGGAGCGGCTGGCGGAGGAAGGGCTCGTCGAGCGGCGGGCCGGGTCCGGCACGCGTGTGCGCGGCGGCGCGCATGCCGATCCCCTCGCCATCCGGGCCGACGTCGTCACGCTGATGCCCCAGCTCGAGGAAATGGACCGGCGCACCTCGGCGCGCCTCCTCAGCTTCGCCTATGTCGCGGCGCCGGAGCCGGTCGCGCGCGGCCTCGGCCTCGACGGCGGCGCCTCGGTGCAGCGCGCCGTGCGGGTACGTTCCTTGAGCGCTTCCCTCTCCGCGTCCTCCCACGACGCACCCTTCTCCTATCTGACGACGCATGTGCCGGCCGAACTCGCCTCCGCCTATTCGGAGGCCGACCTCGCGACGACGCCGCTCTTCCGGTTGCTGGAGCGCGGCGGCGCGCGGATCGCGGGTGCGACGCAGACCGTCTCGGCCGCGCTGGCGACACCGACCGTCGCAGAGGCCCTCGGCGTCGAGGCCGGCGCAGCGCTCATCTCCCTCACCCGGATCGTGCACGATGCGGGCGGCCACGGCGTCGAGCATCTCGAAGCCCTCTACCGGCCCGACCGCTACCGCTTCGAGATGGCGCTCACGCGTGTCGGCGCCGGCGACGCGCGGCACTGGTCACCCGTCGTCGTCGGGGATGCAGCGTGAGCGCGCCCGTGACCTGTCCCATGACCCTTCTCGACAAGATCTGGGCGCGCCACGAGGTACTGCGCCGCGACGATGGTACGTCGCTCCTCTGGATCGACCGGCATCTCGTTCACGAAGGCTCGCACCACGCCTTCGCCAAGCTCGATGCGCGCGGCCTGCCCGTCGCCGAGCCCGCGCTCACCATCGGCGTCGCCGACCACTATGCGCCCACGCGGAACCGCGGCCGGGCGATCGCCGACCCCGCCATCGCGCGCATGGTCCGTACGCTCGAGGAGAACGCGGCGCGGCACGGCTTCCGTCTCTTCGGGCTCGCCGATCCGCGCCAGGGCATCGTCCATGTCGTCGGACCGGAGCAGGGGTTTACGCTGCCGGGCCTCACCATCGTCTGCGGCGACAGCCATACCTCGACGCACGGGGCGTTCGGAGCTCTCGCCTTCGGCATCGGCGCGACCGAGGTCGCCCATGTGCTCGCTACCCAGACGCTGTGGCAGGCGAAGCCGAAGGCGATGCGTATCGCGGTCGATGGCTCGCTCGGGCCCGGCGTGGGACCCAAAGACATCGCGCTTCACTGGATCGCGGAGCTCGGCGCCGACGGCGCACGCGGCCATGCCATCGAATATGCCGGGTCGGCCGTGCGGGCGCTGTCGATGGAGGGGCGGATGACGCTCTGCAACCTCTCCATCGAGGGCGGCGCGCGCTGCGGCATGATCGCGCCAGACGCGACGACCTTTGCCTACCTGAAGGGCCGCCCCAACGCCCCTCAAGACGCCGACCGGGAGGCGGCTCTGGCGGACTGGCAGGCGCTGATTAGCGACGACGATGCCGCGTTCGCGCGAACGGTCTCGATCGACGCCGCCGACATCGCCCCGATCGTCACCTGGGGCACGAGCCCGGAAGACGCGCTGCCGATCACGGCCGCCATCCCCGATCCTGCGCGCGCCGACACACCCGCCCGCGCGACCCGCATCGAAGCGGCGCTCGACTATATGGGCCTCGCGGCCGGCCGCCCCCTCGCGGGCACGCCCGTCGACCGCGTCTTCATCGGCTCGTGCACCAATGCGCGCATAGAGGACCTGCGCGCCGCCGCCGCCGTCCTGAAAGGCCGCACGGCCCGTGTGCCGGGTCTCGTCTCGCCGGGCTCGGGGCTCGTGAAGGCACGCGCGGAAGACGAGGGGCTCGATGCGATCTTCCGCGAGGCGGGCCTCGAATGGGTCGCGTCCGGCTGCTCGATGTGCGTCGGCATGAACGGCGACATCGTCGCGCCCGGCGAGCGTTGCGCCTCCACGACGAACCGCAACTTTCGCGGCCGCCAGGGTCCGGGCTCGCGCACCCACCTGATGTCGCCCGCCATGGCGGCGGCGGCGGCGGTGACCGGCACGCTGACGGATGTCCGCCCTCTCCTCGAAGGCCGTGCGCCGTGAGCGACACCGGCTGGACGCGGCATGAGGGGCTCGCGCACGCGATCGCGCGCGAGAACATCGATACCGATCAGATCATCCCGGCCCGCTTCATGTCCGCGCCGCGCTCGGCGGGGTATGGACGCTTCCTCCTTCACGACCTGCGCTTCGATGAGGATGGCGAGGCACGGTCCGACACCGTCCTCCCCACCGACAGCGAGACGACGATCCTCGTCACGCGGCGCAATTTCGGGGGCGGCTCGTCGCGCGAGGCGGCGGTCTACGCGCTGGTCGATTTCGGCATCCGCGCCGTCTTCGCACCGAGCTTCGGCGACATCTTCTCCAACAACGCCGTCAATAACGGCCTGCTGCCGGCGCGCATCTCGGAGGCCGATGCCGACGCGCTCCTAGCGCATCTCGCCGCTGGGCCGCGCTCCCTCGCCGTCGATCTCGACGCCGAGACCGTCGCCGGCGAGGGCATCGCCGTGCCCTTCGCGCTCGACCCGGTCTGGCGCACCAAGCTGACCAACGGTTGGGACGATATCGACCTGACCCGAGCGCACGCGCACGCGATCGCAGACCACCGCGCTACGCTCCGCGCCAATACGCGCTGGCTCTGGCCACCGGCCGAAGCATCCCTTTCGCCAACCGCGTGACCGAACGGGGCCAAGACTCACGAAGACCCCGGCGAGCACGAGACACGAACCATCGAAGACCTATGAGGAGACAATCATGACAACCATCCGCAATCTCGCCGTCGGTACGGCCCTCGCCGGCCTGAGCTTCACCGCCCCAGCTGAGGCGCAGGAGACGCTGACCGCCGTCCACGCCTTCCCGACCACGCTCATCTACACCCAGAGCTTCCTCGAATTCGTCGAGAAGGTGAACGCGGCCGGCGAAGGGGTGATCGCGATCGAGGTCCGGGGTGGCCCTGAGGCCGTCGGCATGTTCGCGCAACCCGATGCCGTGCGCGACGGCGTCGTCGACATGGTCTATACGCCCGGCTCCTTCTACGCCGGCGCGTTGCCCGAGAAGGACGCGCTCGTCGCCTCCAACCTCACCGCCGTCGAGACGCGCGAGAATGGCGGCATCGCCCTTATCGACGAGATCCACCAGGAGAAGATGGGCGTCAAATATCTCGGCTGGTTCGATTCGGGCGTCTGCTACAACCTCTGGACCGTGAACGAGCCGGCGCTCGACGCTGACGGCAATCTCGATCTCGCCGGCATCAAGCTGCGCGGCAATGCCGTCTACAACGCCTTCTTCACCAACTACCTCGGCGCCTCGGTCATCGACCTGCCGACGACCGACGTCTATTCGGGCCTCGAGCGCGGCGTGGTCGATGCGACCGGCTGGACGCAGATCGGTCTCCCCGACCTCAAGTGGAACGAGTTCCTCAACTACCGCATCGAGCCCTGCTTCTTCTCGACCGATCTCGGCGTGATCGTGAACCTCGAGACATGGGAGAGCCTGTCGGAGGAGGCGAGGACCATCCTTCAGGACGTCGCCATCCAGCACGAGATCGACACGGTCGAAAAGCTGGGCGCGGTGCGCGATTCCGATTTCGCCAAGCTCGAGGAAGGCGGCATGGAGGTCGTCACGCTCGAAGGCGAGGCGGCGGCCGCCTACCTCAAGGCCGCGCGCGACGAGACCTGGGCCCGCATGAAGACCCAGATGGAGGCCGCCCCCCAAGGCGCCGACAACTATGACCGCCTGATCGAGCTCTTCTACGATTTCGACAAGGCTGGCGAATAGAAGACGCGGGCAGCAGCTCGCAACAGTCGCGCGGGGCCTTCGAGGCCCCGCACATCACCCACGACCGACCGAGAGCGTTTTCCATGACCGACACCACCAGCAAGAGCGCCAAGATCGAGATCACCGTCTGGCTCGACGACGAGACGATCCACGTCACCTCGGACGCGGCCGACGACTTCCACATCGCGGTCAACGCCGAGGAGGATCGCCCGAACGGCCATCCGACGCTCTATCGCCGCCTTGCCGACGTTCTGCGCGATGCGGGCGTCTCGATCCCGAAGTCGAAGGTCTAGCCGATCGTGGCCGCGCTCGACCGTTGGCTCGGCCACGTGATCTCCGACCCTCGCCCTCGTCGCGGGATTGCTCCTCGTCTGGCTGATGGTCTCCGTCGTCGCCTCCGTCGCGATGCGCAACATGGGCATACAGCCCTTCGCCTGGCTCTTCCTCTCGACGGAGTACGCGCTCCTCTACATCACCATGCTCGGCGCGCCGTGGCTCGTGCGAAAGCGCGGCCACGTCCATATCGAGCTCGTCACCGCCGCGCTGCCCGGCCCCGCGCGGCGTGCGCTCAGCCGGATCGTGGCGGGTCTTTGCGTTCTCGTTTGCGTGATCCTCGCCTGGAAGGGCGCCGATCTCGTCTCGACCAACATCGCGCGCAACGATTTCGACGTGCGGGCCTATTTCACGCCGAAATGGTGGCTCACCCTCGCCTTCCCCGTGGCCTTCGGCCTGATGGCGATCGAGTTCGCGCGCTTCGTCTTCGGCCACGAACTGATGCATTCGGGCGAGGCCGGCATCCATGAATAGTGTCTGATTGCCTCACGTCGGCGGGCTGGGCCTGCCTTGCGCCGGCGGGCTGGGATCGCCTCGCGCCGGCGGGCTGGGATCGCCTCGCGCCGGCGGGCTGGAATGGCCCGTTCCCCTTGTGCGGCGTGGAGCGCGCCGGGGCCGTGGCAGCCTGATGGAGTGGTACGGCGCGCTGGCGCTTCTCCTCGGCACCATCGTGGCGCTGATGGCGGTGGGGATGCCGGTCGCCTTCGCCTTCCTGGCGGCCAACATCGTCGGCGCCTGGGTCTTCATGGGCGGCGAGCGGGGCATTGTCCTCATGCTCAACAACGGATTCGGCGCCCTCACCTCCTTCGCGCTTGTGCCGATCCCGCTCTTCCTCCTGATGGGCGAGTTGTTCTTCCACACCGGGCTCGGCGCCAGGATGTTCAACGCCATCGACAGCCTGCTCGGCCGCCTGCCGGGCCGTCTCGCCTATGTCACGGTGCTCGGCGGCACCGGCTTCTCGACGTTGTCGGGCTCCTCGATGGGCTCCACCGCGCTTCTGGGCTCCCTGATGGTGCCGGAGATGACGAAGCGGGGCTACAAGAAGCACATGTCGATCGGCCCGATCCTCGGCACGGGTGGGCTCGCGATCATCATTCCCCCCTCCGCGCTAGCCGTGCTGCTGGCGACGCTCGCCAAGATTGATGTCGGCGCGCTTCTCATCGCCGGCATCATTCCAGGCCTCATCCTCGCCGGCCTCTACATCGCGATGATCTGGCTGCAGACGACGATCGATCCCGAGGCCGCACCGTCCTACGAGGTCGAGCCGATCTCGGGCGCTCAGAAGCTCCTCCTCGTCCTGCGCGATATCGTGCCGATGATCGGCGTCATGGTCGTCATCGTCTGGATGATGCTCGCCGGCATCGCGACGCCGTCGGAGGCCGCGGCCTTCGGCGCGCTCGGCGTCCTCATCCTCGGCCTCGTCTTTAGCTGCCTGACCTGGACCGCGATCAAGCGCTCGGTCGAGGGCGCGCTCAAAGTCACGCTGATGGCCTATCTCATCGTCTTCGGCTCGGCGACCTTCAGCCAGCTTCTTGCCTTCTCGGGCGCCTCGACCGGCCTCATCGGCTGGGCGACGGGCTTCGATCTCGCGCCCATCACCATGCTCCTCGCCATGTTCGCGGTGCTGCTGCTTCTTGGCATGTTCATGGAGCAGATCTCGATGATGCTGCTGACGGTGCCGATCTTCTTCCCGCTCGCGCTCTCGCTCGGCTTCGATCCGGTCTGGTTCGGGCTCGTCATGCTCCTCGCCCTCGAGATCAGCTTCACGACGCCGCCCTTCGGGCTGTTGCTCTTCGTGATGAAGGGCGTGGCCCCGCCCGAGACGACGATGCGCGACATCTACGTCTCCGCCTTCCCCTTCATCGGTTGCTCGCTGTTGGTGGTTGCGCTTCTCATCCTCTTCCCCGGCCTCGCGACCTGGTTGCCGAGCCTCTAGCTAGCCTTGCGCTTGTTCAGCACGTCGAAGATGACGGCGGCGAGCAGCACCAGCCCCTTGATCATCTGCTGATAATCGATGCCGATGCCGAGGATCGACATGCCGTTGTTGAGGACACCCATGATGAAGGCGCCGATGACCGCGCCGACGATGGTGCCGACCCCGCCCGACATCGAGGCGCCGCCGATGAAGACGGCCGCGATGACGTCGAGCTCGAAGCCGGCGCCGGCTTTGGGCGTCGCGACGTTGAGCCGGGCCGCGAAGACGAGGCCGGCCAGCGCCGCCAGGAGCCCCATGTTGGCAAAGGTCAGGAAGGTCAGCCGCTCGGTGTCGATGCCCGACAGTTTGGCCGCCTTCTCGTTGCCGCCGATCGCGTAGACCCGTCGCCCGATCGTCGTGCGCGACGTGACGAACGAATAGATCGCGATGAGAAGCGCCATCACGACGAGGACGTTGGGCAGACCGCGAAAGCTCGCCATCAGCCAGGCCAGATAGACGATGGCCGCGCTGATGAAGACGGTCTTGGCGATGAAGAAGCCGAAGGGTTCGTCGTCCGGTCCGTCCTTGTTGGCAAGCCGCGAGCGCAGCGAAAGCCCGAAGAGGAGGAGGGCGATCGCGACGCCGATGAGGAAGGACAGCATGTTGAACCGCCCCTCGAAGACGTCCGGCAGGAAGCCCGAGGAGAGGAGTTGGAAGCCCTTGGGGAAGGGCCCGATCGATTGCCCGGCCAGAAGCCAGAGCGTCGCGCCCTTGAAGACGAGGAGCCCGGCCAGCGTGACGATGAAGGAGGGGATGCGGAAATAGGCGATCCAATAGCCCTGCGCCGCGCCGATGAGGGCCCCAACGCCGAGGCAGATGATCGAGGCCAGGATGGGGTTGATGTCGTAGTTGACGATCATCACGGCCGCCAGCGCGCCGACGAAGCCCATGACGGAGCCGACCGATAGGTCGATATGCCCGGCCACGATCACCAGCAGCATGCCGAGCGCCATGATGATGATGTAGCTGTTCTGAAGGACGAGATTGGTCAGGTTGACGGGTTTGAGGAGAATGCCGTCGGTGACCACCTGGAAGAAGAGCATGATCACGATGAGCGCGATCAGAATGCCGTATTCTCGCATGTGGTTGCGCAGGAAGCCGAAGGGGCGGCGCTCGCCCGTCTCGCTCTTCACGCCAGCGCTCGGCTCGGCCAGATCACTCACCCCAATGTCCCCCGTTCAGGCCGCGTGCGGGCGCGAGGCCCGCACGATGCTCGACATGATCCGCTCCTGGCTCGCCTCGGCGACCGGCATCTCGTCGACGAAGCGGCCCTCGTTCATCACGTAGAGCCGATCGCAGAGCCCGAGCAACTCGGGCATCTCCGAGGAGATGACGAGTACGGCCTTACCCTGCGCCGCCAGTTCGCGGATGATCGTGTAGATCTCGTATTTCGCACCGACATCGATGCCGCGCGTCGGCTCGTCGAGAACGAGGATGTCGGGGCCGGTAAAGAGCCACTTCGACAGCACGACCTTCTGCTGGTTGCCGCCCGACAGGTTCACCGTCTCCTGGCCGACGGACGAGCAGCGGATGCGCAGCCGGTCGCGATAGTCGCGCGCGACGGCGAGCTCCTTCGCCTCGTCGACGACGCCGCCGGATGCGATGCCGGGCAGGTTGGCCAGCGGCACGTTACGCCGGATGGGCTCGTCGAGGACGAGGCCGTATTGCTTGCGGTCCTCGGTCACGTAGGCGAGGCCCGCCTTGATCGCCCGCGAGACCGTCGTAGTGTCGGCGATCTCGCCCCTCACCTTCACCGTGCCCGAGACGAAATCGCCGTAGGAGCGCCCGAAGACGCTCATGGCGAGTTCGGTCCGCCCCGCTCCCATCAAGCCGGCAATGCCGACGATCTCGCCGGCGCGCACGTGAAGCGAGACGTCGTCGACCACCATGCGTTCCGACTGGAGCGGGTGGCGCACGCGCCAGTTCTCGACGGCGAGGAGCGTCGCGCCTGGCTCGTGCGCGCCGCGCGGCGGATAGCGGTCCGACATGCCGCGCCCGACCATGTCCGAGATGATCCGGCCCTCGTCCATCTCGGCCGCGGGGCGCGACGAGACGACCGCGCCGTCGCGCAGCACCGTGATCGTGTCGGCGACCTCGCGGACCTCGTTGAGCTTGTGGCTGATGAGGATGGAGGCGATGCCGCGCGTGCGGAATTCCTTAAGGAGGTCGAGGAGCCGCTGGCTGTCGGCCTCGTTGAGGCTCGACGTCGGCTCGTCGAGGATGAGGAGCCTGACGTCCTTGGAGAGCGCCTTGGCGATCTCGACCAGTTGCTGCTTGCCCATGCCGAGATCGCCGAGCCGGGTGCGCGGGCTCTCGGCGAGGCCGACGCGGGCGAGGAGATCGGCCGTGCGCGCATGCGTTTCGCGCCAGTCGACGACGCCCATGCGCGCCCGCTCGTTGCCGAGGAAGATGTTCTCCGCGACCGAGAGGAGCGGCACGAGCGCCAGCTCCTGGTGGATGATGATGATGCCGCGCGCTTCGGAATCCGCGATGCCGCGAAACTGCTGCGCCGCACCCTCGTAGACGATCTCGCCCTCATAGGCGCCGTGCGGATAGACGCCCGACAGGACCTTCATAAGCGTCGATTTGCCGGCCCCGTTCTCGCCGACGATGGCGTGGATCTCGCCGGCCTCGACGGTCAGCGACACATCGTCCAGCGCGCGCACGCCCGGAAAGGTCTTGGTGATGGCACGCATCTCGAGAATGGCTGTCATGGCGTGCGCGCGCTCCCTACTCTCTCGCGACCCTTCCTTCTCCCCTCGTGGAGAAGGTGGCCCGAAGGGTCGGATGAGGGGGATTGCAGACCGTCGGATCGGACCACCGAGACGTACCGATCCGGGCCTCGGTGATCCCCCTCATCCGCCTGCCGGCACCTTCTTCCCCGGGGGGAGAAGGGCGGTGTTCGAGGACTGGCCAGGCTGGCGCGATCAGTTCCCGATCTGATCGGCGGTGTAGTAGCCCGAATCGACCATCATCGCCTCGATGTTGGACGCATCGGCCGACACCGGCTCCAAAAGGTAGGACGGCACGGTCTTGACGCCGTTCTCGTAGGTCTCGGTGTCGTTGATCTCCGGCTCGCGATCGTTGAGCACGTCGTCGACGAGCTTGACCGTCACGCGGGCCAGCTCGCGCGTGTCCTTGAAGACGGTCGAGTATTGCTCGCCCGACAGGATCGATTTGACGGACGGCAACTCCGCGTCCTGCCCCGACACGATCGGCATCAGCTGGTCGCCCGAGCCGTAGCCGATGCCCTTGAGCGACGAGAGGATGCCGAGCGAGAGGCCGTCATAGGGCGAGAGGACGCCGTGGACGGGGGCGTCCGTGTAGTTGGCCGACAGGAGGTTGTCCATGCGGGCCTGCGCGACCGAGCCGTCCCAGCGAAGCGTGCCGACGGTGTCCATGCCCATCTGGCCGGATGCGACGTTCACCTTGCCGGAATCGATGAGCGGCTGCAGTACGCTCATCGCGCCATCGTAGAAGAAATAGGCGTTGTTGTCGTCCGGGCTGCCACCGAAGAGCTCGACGTTCCACGGCTCAACATCGGGGAAGCGCTCCTCGAGGCCCTGGACCAGGGACGAGGCCTGCTGCACGCCCACCTTGAAGTTGTCGAAGGTGGTGTAATAATCGACGTTCTCCGAATCTCGGATCAGCCGGTCATAGGCGATGACCGGCACTTCGAGCGCCGCCGCCGTCTCGAGCGCGTTGCCGAGGGTCGTGCCGTCGATGGCCGCGATCACGAGAGCATCGACGCCGCGGGTCAGCATGTTCTCGATCTGGGCGAGCTGTGTGGGGATGTCGTCCTCGGCATATTGGAGGATCGCCTCGTAGCCCGCCGCCTCGAACTGCTCGACCATGGATTCGCCGTCGGAGATCCAGCGCGCGGAGGACTTGGTGGGCATGGCGATGCCGATCGTGCCGTTGTCCTGGGCGGCGGCGGTACCGGTCAGCGTAGCTGTGCCCAGGCCGAAGACGGCGGTGCCCAGCATCAGTGCGCCCGTGAGCCCCATCGCGGCGCCGCGCCGGGTGATGCTCGTCGTCGGCTTCTTGCCGGTGTCGTGTCCCATGATGAAAACCTTCCCATGTTCCGCGAGGGTTCGAACCACGTCCGGCACCCTCGTTCGCGTTTCGCTCCGTCCGCATCGTGATGCGGGACCGCGCTGTCCCGTCATCGCGGGCCTTGTCGGCGGCGAGACGACCGTAGCCGGGCACTCCATAACCGACAAGTCCGAATATTCCGGCCTGACATATCGACCTTGGCATGTCAGAACGAGCCGATCGGGAGGCTCTGGCGATGGATCTGCGCGGGCTGCGCGTGCGGCATCTGGAACTCATGCTCGCCCTCGAGGAAACGGGCCAGGTCGGTGCGGCCGCACACCGGCTCGGCCTCTCGCAGCCGGCGGCCTCGCGCGCGATCGCGGAGATCGAGAAGCTGCTTGCGACGCCCGTCTGCGTGCGGGAGCCACGCGGGGTCGCGCTCACCAGCGTCGGCGCGGCGCTCGCCCGGCGGGCCCGCACGATCCTACTCGAATTGCGCCAAGCCTCTCGCGAGATCGACGAGATGACGCAAGGGGGAAGCGGCTACGTCTCGATCGGCAGCGTGACGGCGCCGCTCGTCAGCCACGTCGTGCCGGCCGTGCTGGCGCTTCGGAAGACATGGCCCGCGCTGCGCTTCCATCTCGAGGTCGCGACGAGCGACGTGCTGCTAGCGGGACTGATGACGGGCCGGTTCGACGCCGTGCTCGCCCGCCTGCCCGCCCTTGCCGACCCGGCCGCCTTCGACGTGACGCCGCTGGCCGGCGAGCGGTTGGAGCTCATCTGCGACGCCGACCATCCCCTCGCCACGGAGCGCTCTGTCGGGCTCGAGGACGCCGCCGGCTTCGATTGGGTGATGCAGCCGCGCCCGGCCCTGCTGCGCCGCGCGGTGGAGGACGCCTTCCTTCGCCAAGGCGCGGACCTGCCGGAACGGGTCATCGATACGACCTCCTTCCTCGCCACGCTTGGCCTCCTGCGCGGGGCCGAAGCGGTCGCGCCGGTCGCGGCCGAAGTGGCGGAAGTCCTTACCCACGCCATCGGCTCGCGCCTGCGCCGCGTGCCGCTGCGGCCCGCCATCGACGTCGAACCCTACGCCCTGATAAGCCGGGCCAACCAGACGCTCTCGCCCGCCGCCGCGAGGCTGCGGGACATGGTGCTGGAGCGGGCCGGCGCGGCGCCCTCCAAGCTTTCGAACCCTACCGAAGGACCCATCGCATGACCATCAAGCTCGGCCTCGTCGGCATCGGCGCCATCGCCCGCAGCCAGCATCTCCCGACCCTCGCCCAATCGCCCGATTTCGCTCTCGTGGCCGCCGCCAGCCGCCACGCGACTGCCGAGGGCGTCACCAATGCCGCCGATCTCGGTGCCATGCTCGATGCCGAGCCCGGCATCGAGGCCGTCTCCCTCGCCGTCCCGCCCGGCCCGCGCTACGCGATCGCACGCGAGGCTATCGCGCGGGGCCGGCACGTGATGCTGGAAAAGCCACCCGGCGCGACCCTGTCGGAGGTTCACGACCTCGAAGTGCAGGCACGGGAAGCCAGCGTCACCCTCTTCGCGACCTGGCATTCGCGCTACGCGCCGGCCGTCGAGGCTCTACGCGCGAAGCTGGCCGAGACCACGATCCGCTCCGTCCGGGTGACCTGGAAGGAAGACGTGCGGCATTGGCACCCGGGTCAGGAGTGGATCTGGGAGCCGGGCGGCTTCGGCGTCTTCGATCCGGGCATCAACGCGCTCTCGATCCTGACCCACGTCCTGCCGCCCTTCCGGCTGCGCGAGGCGACGCTGGCCCGCCCCGCCAACCGCGCAACGCCGATCGCGGCCGAGTTGGCCTTTCTTACGCGCGACGACGTGGCCGTCGACATGGTGCTCGATTGGCGCCAGACCGGGCCGCAGACCTGGGACATCGTCGCCGAGACGGATGCCGGCCGCTTCACCCTGTCGTCGGGCGGCGCGGTGCTGACGACGCCGGACGGGACGGTCGAGGAATCCGAAGCCGAGTATGCCCGTCTCTACGAGCGCTTCGCCGCACTCATCCGCGCCGGCGAAAGTGATGTCGATCTCGCCCCCCTCGCCCATGTCGCCGACGCGTTCCTGATCGGGCGCTGGACCGAGGTCGAGGCGTTCGACTAACCGGGTTCCGGCAGGTCGATCCAGACCGGCGAATGGCCGGTGTTCTCTATGAAGCGCACGAGGTCGTCGGGAGAGATGGCCGTCGTCGCCGTGTTCTCCAGAGGATGCACGTTGATCGCCGGGGCGTCCCGGAGGCGCGCGTCGAGGAAGACGGCAATCTCGCCCGCCTCGTCGTTGGCGATTGCGAAAGGCGTCACCGAGCCGGGCTCGATACCGAGATGGGTGCGCAGCCGGTCGGGCGAGCCGAAGGAGACGCGGCCGAGACCGATGAGCGGCGCGAGCGCCTTGAGGTCTACGGGGGCGTGCGCCTCTATGGTGACGAGGGCCATGCGGCCCTTCTTGTCCTTGAGAAAGAGGTTCTTCGTGTGTGCGCCCGCAAGAGTGGCGTGGAGCGCGTCCGATTCGGCGACCGTGAAGACCGGCGCGTGCTCATACGTCTGGGTTCGGATACCGAGCGCATCGAGGCGAGCGAAGAGGTCCGCGCGGGTGAGGGGCATGGGACAAGGCTTTCGGGATCAGGCGAGGTTCTCGGGGCCGAAGGAGGCGGGCAGCAACTCGTCGAGCGTGAAGCTGCGCCGCCAACCCTCGAGCCCGCCGACATGGACGGGCGTATCGGGCGCGGCGAATTCGCGGATGCGCTGGCGGCAGCCGCCGCAGGGCGTGCACAAGGGGCCGGAGCCGTCACCTGGTGCATCGGCCAGATCGCCGACGATGTAGATCTCCTCGATCCGGCGCTCGCCCGCCATCAGCATCGCCGAGATGGCGCCCGCCTCGGCGCAGGCGCCCTGCGGATAGGCCGCGTTCTCGACGTTGCAGCCAAGGATGATCTCGCCGGATTCGGTGCGGATCGCGGCGCCGACCTTGAACGTCGAATAGGGTGCATAGGCCGCCTCTCGCGCTGCAAGCGCAGCCTCGAAGAGGTCGGCGGGACCGGCCATCTCAGCGCTCCTTCACGTAGGGCAGGCCCGCGGCCTTGGGCGGGATGGCGCGGCCGATGAAACCAGCGAGCAGCACGCAGACGAGGATGTAGGGCAGCGCCTGCACGGCCTGGACCGGCACCTGGCCGATGAATGGGAGGGTCGCGCCCTGCATCTGGCCCTCCAGCGCCTGAAGGAAGCCGAAGAGAAGGCAGGCGCCCAGAACGCCCCAGGGCTTCCACTTGGCGAAGATGAGCGCGGCGAGCGCTATGAAGCCGCGTCCCGCCGTCATGTGCGGCAGGAAGCCGGCCGACTGCGCGATCGCGAGATAAGCGCCGGCGAACCCGCAGAGCACGCCGGCGATCACGACGGCGGAATAGCGCAGCCGCACGACGGAGATACCGGCCGTGTCGACCGCCTCGGGGCTCTCGCCGACGGCGCGCAACCGGAGGCCGAAGCGCGTGCGGTAGACGATCCACCACGTCAGCGGCACGGCGAGGAAGGCGAGATAGACGAGGACGTTGTGGCCCGAGACCACGCCCGCATAGAGCGGCCCGAGGACGGGAACGCTTGAGAGCGTCTCTGCCAACGGCAGCTCCCAGGAGAGGAAGCGCGCTTCGCCCGGAATGGCCGGCGTGCGCCCGCCCCTCTGGAACCACGCGATACCGAGGAGGACGGTGATGCCGGCGGCGAGGATGTTGATCGCGACGCCCGACACGATCTGGTTGCCGCGATAGGTGATGCTCGCCAGTCCGTGGATGAGCGCGAAGAGGACGGAGGCGCCGATGCCGGCGAGGAGCCCGGCCCAAGCCGAGCCCGTCACATAGGCCGCGGCGCCGGCGGCGAAGGCGGCGACGAGCATCTTGCCCTCGAGCCCGATGTCGACGATGCCCGCCCGCTCCGAATAGAGCCCGGCGAGCCCGGCGAAGATGAGAGGCACCGAGAGCCGCACGGTCGAATCGAGAAGGGAGAGAAAGGCCGAGGCGTCCATGGTCTCAGGCCTCCGTCTGCGCGGGCGTCGGCGGGACCGCGCCGCGGCGCCAGGCGCCGTTGACGATGCGCACCAGCTGCGGGCGGAAGAGGTTCTCGAGCGCGCCCGCGAAGAGGATGACGAGGCCCTGGATGACGACGATCATGTCGCGCGTGATGGCCGGGATCTCGAAGGCGAGCTCGGCCCCGCCCTGGTAGAGCGCCCCGAAGAGGAGGCTCGCCAGCACGATGCCGACGGGGTGCGAGCGGCCCATAAGCGCGACGGCGATGCCGACGAAGCCGTAGCCGGCCGAGAATTCGAGAAGCAGGCGGTGCTGCTCGCCCATGATGATGTTGAGCGCCATGCCGGCGGCCAACGCGCCTGAGATCATCATCGTGATGATGATGAGACGCTCGACCTTGATGCCCGCATAGACGGCCGCCGTAGGGTTGTGGCCGAGCGTGCGGATCTCGTAGCCGAGCCGCGAGCGCCAGATGAGAAGCCAGACGAGGACGCAGGCTATGAGCGCGATGACGAGCGAGAGGTTGAGCGGCGAGCGCGGGATCGGGATGCCGATGGCACCGAAGATCTCGTGCATGGCGGGCAGGCGCGCATTGGGCGGGAAGGTCGCCGTCTCCGGCGTCATGGAGCCCGGCTCCTTCAGCACGTCGACGAGGAGATAGGCCATCAACGCGGCGGCGATGAAGTTGAACATGATCGTCGTGATGACGATGTGGCTGCCGCGTCGCGCCTGCAGCCAAGCGGGGATATAGGCCCAGGCCGCACCGAAGACGACGGCGCCCAGAATCGCGAGCGGCAGGACGAGAAGGAAGGGCAGATCGCCGACATTGAGACAGACGAGTGCGACGCCGAGCCCGCCCAAGGTCGCCTGTCCCTCGCCGCCAATATTGAAGAGCCCGGCATGGAAAGCCACCGCGACGGCGAGCCCGGTGAAGATAAAGTTGGTGGCGTAGTAGAGCGTGAAGCCCACGCCCTCGCCATAGCCGAAGGCGCCGTAGAGCAGCACCTGCACGACCTCGACCGGGCTTTCCCCGATGAAGAGGACGACCAATCCAGCGATGAGAAAGGCGGCGACGACGTTGACGAGCGGCAGGACGATGTTGGCGGCCCAGCCGGGCAACTCGGTCGATGCGCTCACGTCGGTCCGCCGCTTGTCTCGTGTCCCGGGTCGGCCCGCGAACCTGAAGGCACCGGGCAGCGCGAGGTCTGACCCGCGCCGCACCTAGTTTCACCATGCGAGCGACGTATACAAGGGGGCGCGGGAGAGGCGGGCGGCGCCGGCCTTACGATGCCCGGCGGGGCCTCGCCTCGTTTGCGCCGCGCCGTCCATCCGGACCGGCCCCCGCCGCGACGGCCTTGTGATGGGGCACCAGGCCGGATCGCTCGGCGACCGATCGGCTGCCCTGCCCGGCGAATGCGCCGATGCCCCGCGCGGTCCGCATCATCACGTCGTCGAGGCGATCCAACGCTTCCGCCATCGCGAACCGGCGATCGTCGGCGGCCAGACCGTCGAGGGGCCAGACGAGCCGCAGCTGCATCGTGCCATCGTCATGCGGGACGACGCTCAACTCACCGCCACGCGCGGTGACGATCTTGCGGACGAGCGAGAGGCCCATGCCGGAGGGATTCGGCGGCGGGACGGCGGCGGTTACGTCATCCGGCTCGCCCGTCGCGTCCTCGTCGATGATCTGGACGAGGAGCGAGAGGTCGTCATTGCCGACGCTGCCCTGCCAACCGATGACGACGTCGATCGCGCCTTCCTCGCCCGGCATGGTGCGAAGCACCCCGCTGAGGAGCTGGCGCAGCACGACGATGAAGGGTCCGGTCCTCGCTTCGACCCCCGGGAGACGGCCGTCGAAGGTCACGTCGAAGCCTTCGGGCACATAGACGTCGGCGAGCACCGCGTCCCCGATCGTATCGACGTCGAGCATTCCGGTCCGCTCCCCTCCGCCCACGTCGCGGCACAGGCTCTGAAGGTCCGCGAGCAGGCTCTCGAAGCGGTGCGAGCGTTCGCGCAGTCGCACGAGAAGCCCGTGCTGCGTATCATCGATCTTGCCGGCCAGATCGTCGGTGAGCCAGTCGGCCAGCCCCCGGATCGCCGTCGACGGCACTCGCAGGTCCTGCGCGATGGCCGTGACGAGGCCTTCCATCTCGTCCTTCATCGCCGCGAGATCGGTCGCCGTATCGGCAAGGTCTCTCGCCATGCGGGACAGCTCCTCGGTCTGGCGGGACAGCCGGGCGGCGAGGGGTCTGAAGATGAACAGGACCTCGACGACCAGAAGCAACGCCATCACGACGAACACGGCCCGGTGGAGGGTCGCCGCGCGGGCCAGGGCGGCGTTCGCGTAGGCTTCATAGCGATCGACCATGTCGTTGAGGCTGGCGAGAAATGGACCCGACGCCATCTCGCCCAGGGTGTTGAGTGCCTCGCGGGCCTCTTCCTTCGAGAGCTCATCGTTAGCGAAGGCCTGCCCGAGCCTCAGGAATGCCTGGACCTGGCTGTCGAGACCATCCGGCGTGCGGAAATACGCATCGGCGATGCCGAAACCCATCTTGTCCGGTATCGGGAAGACGCCCTCCCCCGAGACGAGCGCGCGATGCGCCTCTTCCATGAGGCCGAGGTTTCGCACCATGTTGGCCCGACCGGTCACGCGTTCGATTTCAGTGCGACCGAAGAAGACCTCGCCGGCATCGAGCGTGATCGCCAGACTGAGCGTGCGCTGCCGGCCACTCTGATTGATCAGCGACGCGTGTGTGTTCTTGGAGGCTAGCTGGAACTCCATCAGCAGGAACGCGCAGATCGAGAGCGATGCGATCAGACCGAGCGCCACGCCGTATCGAAGCGTGAGCGCCCGGTTCATCGCCCGTGAATCAAACATACAAAACTCCCCGGGGACATCCCCTAATTTCTACTTCAAGTTGAATGCAAGGTCTGAACGGAGTCCTACAGGTTGATCCTTTGACACGTCTGGAATGGGAGCCTTCCCATCGCCGCGATCAAGGATGCCCAATTCCAGACACCTGCAAAAAACCGGAATCTTTCATCCAAAACAGCAGGTTAATTCGTGAAATATCTAAGTGATCGAACCGGCTGCACATGTCGCCTGGTGCAATGCTCGCCAACGAACGAACCGCCTCGTGGGACGAGTTAACACTACTTAAAGGTGTTCTAAGTTGGACTTCTGGTAGCCCGATGTCGGACGGCGCGAGGAAAGCGTTAACGAAAGCGACGCGACAACGGTCCGTTAACGTTACTCGTTCATGAATGGCCCAAGACCGGCGCGTCCCGCGTCGGACAGTGGAACACGGGCTCTCCTTCCGGGACGGCCATCGTTTCGGGGGCAGACATGGAAAATACCCAGCTCGTCGCCTTGTCGCGTCAGATTGCTCTGCGCCGTGAGCTTGCGGTGATTTCCAACAACATCGCCAACATGAACACGCAAGGGTTCAAGCGCGGCGCGACGCTCTTCGAGGAATTCCTCGATCCGACGGCCGATGCCAAGACCTTCGAGGGCTACGACCGCGACCTCTCCTATACCTGGGACCGCGCGACGCTTCGCGACATGGCGCAGGGCGATATGCAGACGACGGGCAACGAGCTCGACTTCGCGATCGACGGACAGAGCTATTTCGTCATCGATACGCCGCGCGGCGAGCGCTATACGCGGGACGGCGCCTTCGTACGCAGTCCCGACGGTTTCCTCGCCACCGGCCAGGGCTACAAGGTGCTCTCGGAGGCCGGCCCGATCCCGGTGCCCGAGGACGGCCAGTTCACCATCCAGACGGATGGCACGGTCTCCATCAGCGAGGAAGAGCAGAGCCGCGTCCGCATGGTCCGCTTCGACGCGCTGCACAAGCTCGACCACGAGGAAGGCAACCTTCTCGCCTCCGAGGTCGCGGGCATCGACGATCCGCAGGCGCGTATCCACCAAGGCCAGATCGAGCGGTCGAACGTCGTCGGCATCATCGAGATGACGCGGCTGATCGACGTGCAGCGGTCCTACCAGTCGCTCGCCAACATCCAGGAAAAGCAGGACGAGATGCGCCGCAAGGCGGTCGAGAGCCTCGGCCGACTGGCCTGATCGCCTACGACACGACGCTGACAGAGCGCGGCCCCGCACGGGCGCCGCATCGAAAATCAAGAGGCTGGGGAGCCCCGTATCATGAGAGCACTCTATACCGCCGCCACGGGCATGCGCGCCCAGGAGCAGAACGTCGAGGTCATCTCGAACAACATCGCGAACATGCGGACCACCGGCTACAAGCGCCAGCGGGCCCAGTTCCAGGACCTTCTCTACGTCGACATGCGCCGCGTGGGCACCACCACGTCGGAGGCCGGCACGCGGGTCCCGACCGGGATCCAGATGGGCTCGGGCGTCAAGCTCGGCGCCACGGCGCGTGTCATGAGCCAAGGCTCGGTCTCGCCGACCGAGAAGCAGATGGACGTCGCGATCCGGGGCGAAGGCTTCTTCCAGATCGAGATGGCGGACGGTCGCACCGGCTACACCCGCGACGGCGGTTTCGAGCGCGATGCGCAGGGCCAGCTCGTCACGCTCGACGGGCTCCTCGTGCAGCCCGGCATCGTCATCCCCGAACTCGCGCAGGCGCTCTCGATCTCGTCTCAGGGCGTAGTGACGGTGCAGGAGCCCGGCCAGGACGGCGAGACGGTGCTCGGCCAGCTGGAGCTCGCCCGCTTCGTCAACAAGGGCGGCCTCCAGGCCATCGGCGACAACCTCTTCGTCGAGACGGAAGCCTCCGGCAATCCGCAGCTCGGCAACCCCGGAGACGCCGGATACGGCAACGTGCTGCAGGGCTATCTCGAAGAGGCCAACGTCAATCCCGTGACCGAGATCGCCGACCTCATCGCGGCGCAGCGCGCCTACGAGATGAACTCGCGCACCGTCAAGGCATCCGACGAGATGCTCGCCGCCACGGCGAACCTGCGCTGATCGGGCGCCGGACGAAGACGACCAAAGGGCGGGGACGAACGCATATGTCGGTATCCACGAGGCAGGACGGGTCTTCGCGTTGGCAGACGCCCGAGGCGCGCCGTCTCGGCAGCGCCGTCTCGGCCGGCCGGGCGATCCTGCGCGAGAGCCGCATCGACCTCGGCCTCGGCGCGCGGGTCGCGATGCTCTCCCTCGCCGCCTTCGTCGTCACGGCGACGATGGCGCAGGCTCAGACCCAACCACGGACACAAGCACCGCTCACGCTGGTCAGCGCGGCGGGCCTGCCGCAAGTCGGCGCCTATGCGAGCCTTCGGCCCAGCGTCGTCGTGCGCGGCCCCGTGGTCACGCTCGGCGATCTCGTCTCGGGCGCCGGTGTGGCCGCCTCGACCCCCGTGTTCATGGCGCCCGACCTTGGCCTCGTCGGCTATCTCGACGCCGCGCTCGTGCGCGATGCCGCGATGCAGGCCGGGCTCTCCGGCGTCGACGCGCGCGGCATCGCCGCCATCGAGGTGCGTCGCTTCGGCACCATGTTCGAGGCCGCCACGGCGGAAGAAGCGCTTCGGGACGAACTCGCCGCCCGCCTCGGCGCCTCGTCCGGCGAGGCGCTCGACATCGCCTTCGAGGAGGCACCGGCCGACATGGCGGTCGAAGACGACGCGCGCGGCCGCATCGCCGATCTCGAAATCTACGGCGACGGTTTCGAGGCCACCGTCGCGCTCGGGTCCCGCACCCAGCGCCTGTCGGGCCGCGTGACCGTGAAGGTGCCCGCTCTCGTCCTCACACGCCCGATGGGCCGGGGCGAGGTGCTCGAGATGTCTGACCTCGCCTTCGCCAAGATCGTCCGCCCCCGCCACGGCGAAGCGGTGCCGGCCTTCGAGGAGGCGATAGGCTTCGCCATCGGCCGCGCGTTGAAGGCGGGCGATCCCGTCCTTGCCGGCGACCTGATGCGCCCCGTCGTGATGGAGCGCGGCGCGCCTGTCACGCTCGTCCACCGCACCGGGCGGATGGTGCTGACGGCACGCGGCAACGCGCTCAAGTCCGCGCGCATCGACGACATCATCGACGTTCTCAACACTCAGTCCCGCCGCATCGTGCAGGCCCGCGTTACCGGTCCGCAGGAGGCCGAGGCGCTCGGCAGCACTGTGCAGCCGGCCCGCATCTCGATGCGATAGGCCAACAGTCGCGTGCGTAGACCACTCATCAGGGCTCTCAGAGCCCGAAGTCGGCCCCGGCAGGGGCGAAGGATAGACACCATGCGCGCCCACGCTTCCTCCACCGGTCGGACCCTGTCCCGTCTCGCGGCCGTCTCGCTCTGCACGCTCCTCGCGGCTTGCGGCGGCCGGCTCAGCCAGATCAACGCGCCCCCGCAGATGAGCGCGGTCAGCAACCCGGCCCTCGTCGCCGAGTACCAGCCCGTCAGCGTGCCCTACGCCCAGCCGACGCCCGAGGTGCGCGGCCCGAATGCACTCTGGGAATCGGGCTCGCGCTCCTTCTTCAAGAACCAGCGCGCCACGAAGATCGGAGACATCCTGACGGTCAAGGTCCGGGTCAACGACAGCGCGACCTTCGACAACGAGACGACCTCGAAGCGCAATTCGGCGCGCAATGCCGGCATCTCCAACATCGGCGGCTTCGAGACCAGCCTTGCCCGCGCGCTGCCCAATGCGTTCGACCCTTCCAAGCTCGTCGGCATCGACGCCTCGACGGATCGCTCTGGCTCGGGCTCGGTCAACCGGTCCGAGACGCTGACGACCCGGATCGCGGCGACCGTCGTGCAGGCACTGCCCAACGGCAATCTCGTCATCCAGGGCCGACAGGAGGTGCGCGTGAACTACGAGCGGCGCGACCTCGTCATCGCCGGCATCGTGCGCCCGGTCGACATCGAATCGGACAACACGATCGATTCCACCAAGATCGCGGAGGCCCGCATCTCCTATGGCGGACGCGGCGATCTCACCTCGGTCGTCAAGCCGCGGCTCGGCGACAAGGTTCTCGACACCATCATCCCGTTCTGACAGACGCTCAGTCGGGCGGCGTACCGTTCCGGCCGAGCGCCTCGCCAGCGAGGTAGAGCGAGCCGCAGACGAGGACGCGGGGCGCCGGATCGGCCTTGGCCGCACGGCGGATCGCGTCGGCGAGATCGGCTTCGGCATGCGCTTCGAAGCCGAGCGACGTGGCAATCGCGGCCAGCTCCTCCGCCGGAATGCCGGCTTCGGTTCCCTGAACGGGCACCGCGACGAGACGGCGTGCCAGACCCTGGAACCGCTCGAGAAACGCGCGCGGGTCTTTCGTATTCAGCATGCCGCAAACGAGGACGAGGGGGCGGGCGATGCGCTCCTCCATCTCGGCCAGGCTCGCCGCCAGCGCCGCCGCCGCATGCGGATTGTGCCCGCCGTCGAGCCAGAGTTCGCCTGATCCCACGAGCGCCGCGAGGTCGCCTTCGCCGAGCCGCTGCAACCGCGCCGGCCATACCGCATTGGCCACTCCGCGCTCCAGCGCTGCCGAGCCGGGCACCGGCACCTCTGTCAGCTGCCGCAGCGCCGCGACGGCGAGCCCGGCGTTCTGGTGTTGATGACGGCCCGGCAGGCGCGGCTGAGGCAGATCGACCAGGCCCTCTTCGTCCTCGTAGACGAGCCGGCCCTGCTCCTCGTGCACCGTCCAGTCGCGCCCGCCCAGCACGAGGCGCGCGCGGGACCGCGCCGCCGCCCGCTCGATCGGCCGCAGCGCCTCACTTCTCTGCTCGGCGCTGACGACGGTGACGCCTGGCTTGATAATGCCCGCCTTCTCGCCCGCGATCGCCTCCAAGGTCGAGCCGAGGAAATCGCGGTGATCCATGGCGATCGGCGTGATGACGCTCAAGGCGGGCGCCACGACATTGGTCGCGTCGAACCGGCCGCCGAGCCCCGTCTCCAGCAGCACCGCATCCGCCGGATGCTCCGCGAAGAGAAGGAGGGCGGCCGCCGTCGCGATCTCGAAGAAGGAGAGCGGCGCGCCAGCATTGACCGACATGACGTGCTCCATCGCCGCCACGATCTCGGCCTCGTCGGCGAGCCGGCCCTTCGGATAGCTCCCGAGCCGAATGCGTTCGCGAAACGAGACGAGATGGGGCGATGTGTAGGTATGGACGCGGCGTCCGTCCGCCTCCAGGCCCGCACGGAGAAAGGCGAGCGTCGAGCCCTTGCCGTTCGTGCCCGCGATATGGATGGCGGGCGGCATCGCCTCGTGCGGGTCGCCGAGCGCGGCGAGGACCCGGGTGATGCGCGAGAGGTCGAGCATGTCCTCGGGCGCCGGCCGCCAGCGCGCGGCATGCGTGAGCGTGCGGGCGAGGGCATCGCCCGCGCGGCTTGGCATGTCGTCGATCATGGGGCGTCGCTCGCGGGGTCGTTCGGCGGCTCTATTCGGCGGCCTGCGCGACGGCCGGGACGGCCTCGCTCTCGGGCGCCGGCAGGACCGACAGGCTCTCGGCGCGCGCAGGCTGCTTCATCAGCATGCGGCAGAGCCGGGCGATGGTGGCCTTGAGATCGTGGCGGTGGACGACTTGGTCGATCATGCCGTGTTCGTGGAGATATTCGGAGCGCTGGAAGCCCTCGGGCAGCTTCTCGCGCACCGTCTGCTCGATCACGCGCGGACCGGCAAACGCGATGAGCGCACCGGGCTCGGCCAGATGGATGTCGCCGAGCATGGCGTAGGACGCCGTCACGCCGCCCGTCGTCGGGTTGGTGAGGACGACGATATAGGGCAGCCCCGCCTCCGAGGCGCGACACCGCGACGGTGGTGCGCGGCAGCTGCATGAGCGAGAGCATGCCCTCCTGCATCCGCGCGCCGCCCGACGCGGTGAACATCACGAAGGGCGTCCGGCGCTCCAGGGCCGTCTCGAACCCGGTGATGATCGCCTCTCCGGCGGCGAGACCGAGCGAGCCGACCATGAAGGAGAAGTCCTGAATGCCGACCGTTATCGGCATCTCCTCCATCCGCCCATGCGCGACGCGCACCGCGTCGCGAAATCCGGTCTTCGCGCGCGCTTCCTTGAGGCGGTCGCGTAGCGCCGCTCGTCGCGAAACTTCAAAGGATCGTCCGGCGTCTCCGGAGTCGCGATCTCCTCCCAGGCACCATCGTCGAAGAGCGCCTTCAGACGCCCGCCGGCCGAGATGCGCATGTGGTGACCGCTCGAGGGCACGACGAACTGGTTGGCTTCCAAGTCCTTGTGAAAGACCATCTCCCCGTCTCCGGGCACTTGATCCAGAGATTGTCGGGCGTCTGCTTCTTCTGCCAGAAGCCGGAGATGCCGCCCGAGATCTTCGGGCGGACGACGTCGGTGATCCAGTTCATGGGCCTAGTCCTCTCGCGTGGCGCTGCGCACGCCCTCAGATAGGCCACCCACGAGCGATGCAACAGCCTCGACGGGATCGGTACCCGTCTCGGATGCCTGTCCGGACCGCCTCGACGAGGGCCGATCCGACGACCGCGCCATCGGCGATCGCCGCGATCGCGCGCGCCTGCGCGGGCGTCCTGATGCCGAAGCCCACACAGATGGGAAGGTCGGTCCGCACCTTCAGCGCCGCCACCCGCGCGGCCGACCTCGGCGGGATCGGCGGAGCCCGACCCCGTCATGCCGGCGACCGAGACGTAGTAGACGAAGCCCGACGTGTTGGCGAGAACGGCCGGCATGCGGGCCTCATCCGTCGTCGGCGTGGCGAGGCGGATGAAGTCGAGGCCCGCGTTCTAGCGCGGGCAGGCACAGCTCGGCGTCTTCCTCGGGCGGCAGGTCGACGACGATGAGCCCGTCGACGCCGGCGGCCTTGGCATCGACCAGGAAGCGGTCGACGCCGTAGGAATAGATCGGGTTGTAATAGCCCATCAGCACGATGCGGCGTGTCGGCTTCACCTTCGCGGAAGCGACGCGACGAGATCGAGCGTGCCTTTGAGCGTCATGCCGGCATCGAGCGCGCGTTTCGACGACGCCTGGATCGGCGGACCCTCCGCCATCGGGTCGGAGAACGGCATGCCGAGCTCGATCACGTCGGCGCCGGCGGCGGCAGCGCCTTCACGATGGCGAGCGACGTCTCGGCGTCGGGATCGCCCGCCGTCACGAAGGTGACGAGCGCGGCGCGGCCTTCGGCGGCCAGCGCCTCGAAGCGAGCGGCGATGCGGGTGCGCGGGCGTGGGCGGTGGGTGATTCACTCATGGGCCGCGTCATCGCGCGGACCTCGCGCGGCTTCGCAACCCGTCCGCGCAGGCGGGCAACCTGTTCGCGCGGCGGCTGGCCTATCAGCGCGCACCCTTCTCCAGCAGCGCGTCGATCGACGGCGCGCCCGGCGGCGAGGCGCCAGGCAGCGAGAAGTCGCCGTCCTCGAACATCGCCTTGGCCGCATCGTGGATCACAAGGTGCGTCGCGCGGGCGAGCGCCGCGCCGAGCGAGATGCGCGCCACGCCGATCTTCGCGAACGCCTCCCGCGTGACGCCCGTGAAGGACCCGGCGGCCAGCGCGTTGACCGGCTTCGAGACCGCGGCGCAGACGCGGGCCTGGCCGTCCATGTCGGGCGGCAGCGGCAGATAGAGGCAATCGGCGCCGGCCGCCTCGAAGGCCTGGAGCCGGCGAATACCTTCGTCGAGATCGTAGACCCCGTTCATCACACCATCCGCCCGGGCGCAGAGGACGATGTCGCGCGGACAGGCTCGCGCCGCGGCGACGGCGGCGCGGATGCGCGTCGACGGCGAGATCGAACGGATAGGCGGACGCATCGGGCAGGCATCGCGTCCTCGATCGAGAGCCCGGCCAGGCCGATCTCGCAAGACAGCCGCACCGTCTCGGCCACCGTTTCCGGATCGTCCCCGAACCCGTTCTCGAAATCGCCCGACACCGGCAGGTCCGTCGCCGCGACGAGGCTTTCCGCATGCGCCAGCGCCTCGTCCCGCGTCACGCCCATGTCCGCCCGCCCGAGCGTGAACGCATGCGCCGCCGACGACGTGCCGATGGCTTGTGCGCCGAGCGCGGCCAGCATGCGGGCCGAGCCGATATCCCAGGCATTGGCGAGGATGAACGGGTTGCCGGGGCGGTGGAGGGCGCGGAAGGCGGGGCCGGCGTCGTGGGGCATGGCATTTCTCTCATCGAAGATGCGACCCGTCGGCTTTCGCGCGGCGGCGCATGGTGGGCCACCCGTTTCCGGACGCGCTCAGGCCGCGTGCTGCGGCAGGCGCTCCAGCGTATCGCCGAGCGTCTCTCGAGCCAGATCGAGTTCGTAGATCTTTTGGAGGTTCAGCCAGAACTCGGCCGAGGTTCCCAGATAACGCGCAAGGCGCAAGGCCAACTCGGCCGACGGGGCCTTGCGCCCATCGACGACGGCGGAGACGTCGTCCGCCGGCACGTCGAGCCGCTGCGCGAGATCGGCGGCGCTCATAGCCAGAGCGCTGAGCTCTTCTTCGAGAACCTCGCCGGAATGTATGGGCGTGCGCGCCATCGTCCTTGCCTCAGTGATAGGCCACGATCTCTACGTCGCCTGGACCGTCCGCATCATCCGGCCATCGAAAGCATAACCGCCACTGCGCGTTTATGCGAATACTGAATAGGCCCGCTCGGTCGCCACGCAAGGCTTCGAAGCGATTGCTCGGAAGGCGCCGCAAGTCATCGAGCGATTCTGCAGCTTCGAGAATGCGCGAACGTCGCTCGGCCTGACGGCGAAAGGGCTCGAACCGAGGAATGCGGCGCCCTTCCTGAAACTGCGACGTCAGCGTGTCCGCGAAGCTGCGGATCACGGCGCGATCTCGCGGCTAAAGCGCCATCCCCAGCACCTCGGCTACCGTGTGCACGTCCTTGTCGCCGCGCCCGCAGAGGTTCATCAGCACGATCTGGTCCTCGTCCATCTCCGCCGCCATCTCGATCGTCTTGGCGATCGCGTGGGCGGGCTCGAGGGCGGGGAGGATGCCTTCGGTCCGGGCGAGCGTCTGGAAGGCGGCCATCGCCTCGTCGTCGGTCGCGGGGATGTATTGGACGCGGCCGGCGTCTTTGAGCCAGGCGTGTTCGGGGCCGATGCCGGGATAGTCGAGGCCGGCGGAGATCGAGTGGCCTTCGATGATCTGGCCGTCATCGTCCTGGAGGAGATAGGTGCGATTGCCGTGGAGGACGCCGGGGCGGCCGCCGGTGAGGGAGGCGGCGTGGCCGAGGGGATCGTCGAGCCCGCGCCCGCCGGCCTCGACGCCGACGATCTTGACGTCCGCATCATCGAGGAAGGCGTGGAAGAGGCCGATCGCGTTGGAGCCGCCGCCGACGCAGGCCATCACGACGTCGGGAAGCATGCCCTCGGCCTCCAGCATCTGCGCCCGCGCCTCGGTGCCGATTACGGATTGGAAGTCGCGCACCATCTCCGGATAGGGGTGCGGGCCGGCGGCCGTGCCGATGAGGTAGTAGGTGTCGGCGACGTTGGTGACCCAGTCGCGCAAGCGCCTCGTTCATCGCGTCTTTCAGCGTACCGGCCCCGGCGGTGACGGGGACGACCTCGGCGCCGAGCAGGTTCATGCGAAAGACGTTGGGCTTTTGCCGCTCGGTGTCGGTCTTGCCCATGTAGACGACGCAAGGCAGGCCAAACGCGTGCGCAGAGCGTGGCGGTCGCGACGCCGTGCTGGCCGGCGCCCGTCTCGGCGATGATCCGCGTCTTGCCCATCCGCCGGGCGAGGAGGATCTGGCCGAGCACGTTGTTGATCTTGTGCGAGCCCGTATGGTTGAGCTCGTCGCGCTTGAAATAGACCTTTGCGCCCTTGCCCGGCGCGGCGGTCTTGCGGATGTGCTCGGTCAAGCCTTCGGCGAAATAGAGCGGGCTCGGGCGGCCGGCATAGGTCGTCGAGAGCGTATGAAGTTCCGCCTTGAATTCGGGGTCGGCCTTTGCCGCATCATAGGCCGTCTCCAGCTCCAGGATGAGCGGCATCAGCGTCTCGGCGACGAAACGGCCGCCGAAGATGCCGAAGCGGCCGTTCTCGTCGGGTCCGTTGCGGAAGGAGTTGGGGCGCATCTCGTTCATGCGGGCAGGCTTTCGGATTGGTGTTGGGGCGAGCCGGCGGGGTCGCGCGCGGCGCGGATGAAGTCTCGGATGAGGCCGGCGTCCTTGATGCCGCGCGCGCGCTCGACGCCCGACGAGACGTCGATGCCGATGGCGCCCGGCACCGCCATCGCGGCGGCGGCGTTGGCCGGCGTGAGGCCGCCGGAGAGGAGGAAGGGTGTGCGGGCGGCGGCAAGGCGCGTCCAGTCGAAGGCCTCGCCATTGCCGCCCGGCAGCAACGAATCGGGCGGCGGCGGCGCATCGAAGAGGATGGCGGCACCCGCCTCGGCGAAAGGGTCGGCGTGGGCGACGTCTGCAGCGGAACGCACCGCGAGCGCCTTCATCACCGGGCCGAAACGGGCCGAGACATCGAGGGCGCGCGAGACGCTCTCCGCCCCGTGCAGCTGATGGATATCGGGCGCGACCGCCTCGGTGATCGCGGAGAGAAGCGAGTCGTCGGCATCGACGGTGAGGGCGACGATCTTCGCCCCGCTCTCGTCGCGGACCATCCGCGCAAGCACGGCTGCTCGATCCGGCGTCACCGCGCGGGGGCTCGGCGGGAAGAAGACGAAGCCGATCATGTCCGCGCCCGCCGTCAGCGCGGCGCGCAGCGTTTCGGGCTCGGAGAGCCCGCAGATCTTGATGGTCCGGTCCGGGGTCGGCGTCATCCGGCACTGGTCGCACGGGCGCGTGGGGGCTGTCCATCCGGCCGGCGGGGCGCGCGCCTCGGCGGGGCTGCGACATTGTGATCGACGCCGGGTCGTCAGGCCGTCGCCGAAGGCGTATAGGACGCGGCCCATTCCGGAGCGCTTCCCATGTCCACCCTCGCGACGACGCACGGCCCCGCCCGCAGCGCGTATCTGCGCGAGTTCGTGGTGACGCTGAAGCTCGGCTGGCCGCTCATCGTCAGCCAGGTCGCGCAGATGGCGATCAACACGACCGATGTCGTTGATGATGGGCTGGCTCGGCCCCCGCGAGCTCGGCGCCGGGGCACTGGCCGGCAATCTATACGTACCGATGCTGATGTTCGGCGTCGGGCTCGGCGTCGCTGTCAGCGCGCTCGTCAGCCAGGTGCGGGGCGGCAATCCCAACAGCGTGCGCGACGTGCGCCGCTCGGCCCGGCAGGGTTTCTGGGCGACGACGCTCGTCTCGCTGCCTGCGCTCCTCGTGCTGTGGAACACAGAGCCCATCCTGGTGGCGCTTGCTCAGGACCCCGGACAGGCCGCGATGGCGGGCGACTACATGCGCGCCATGATGTGGGGCTTCCTGCCTGCCGTCTGGTTCATCACGCTGCGCGCCTTCCTCTCCTCGATGGAGCGGACGGGGGCAGTGCTCGTCATCACCCTCCTGACGATCCTGCTCAATATCGGCTCGAACTGGGTCTTCATGTTCGGCAATCTCGGCGCGCCGAGGCTGGAGCTCGTGGGCGCGGGGCTCTCCTCGACGCTGGCCAACAGCTTCATGTTCTTCTCGCTCCTCGCCTACTGCTACATCGACCGACGTCTGCGACGCTATCATATTGCCGGGCGCTTCTGGCGCGCGGACTGGCCGCGCTTTCGAGAGATCTTCCGCATCGGCTCGCCGATCAGCATGACGCTGCTCTTCGAGGTCGGCGTCTTCAACGCGTCGGTCCTCATCGCCGGCTATCTCGGCGAGACGACGCTGGCCGCGCACGCCATCGCGCTTCAGATCGCGTCGGCCACCTTCATGGTCCCGCTCGGCCTCAGCCAAGCGACGACGGTGCGCGTCGGGCTGATGGCGGGGCGCGGTGACCGCGCGGGCGTCGGCGTGGCGGGGTGGACGAGCATCGGCCTCGTCCTCGGCTTCATGTCGCTGACGGCCTTCTTCATGATCGCGACGCCCGGCGTCTTCGTGCGCGCCTTCCTCGACCCCGTCGCCTCGCCCGAGGTGGCGGCGCTGGCGGCGAGCTTCCTGATGGTGGCTGGCATCTTCCAGCTCGTCGACGGAGCGCAGGTCGCCGTTGCCGGCTCGTTGCGCGGGCTCAAGGACACGCGGGTTGCGATGCTCGTCGCCGGCTTCGGCTATTGGGTCATCGGCCTGCCCCTCGGCGTGATGCTCGCCTTCTGGGGCGGCATGGGCGGCCTTGGCATCTGGGTCGGCCTCGCTTCGGGGCTGGCGACGGTGGCGGTGCTGCTGCTCTGGCGCTGGGCGCGGCGGGAGCGGTTGGGACTGATCTAGAGCCCGTCCGTTTCAGGTCGGTCTGGATGGCTTTCGCGCCTCACTCCCCTGTCATCCCGGCCGAAGCGCAAGCGTAGAGCCGGGACCTGCCCCGCTTGTAAAGTCGGAGAGGGTCGGCCTCCTCAGCGGCGGGATAGGTCCCGGCTCTTCGGCTCCGCCTGCGGCCGGGATGACAGGAGGAGGGCGGCGCCAAACCTGGAACGCCCCCGGATCGACCCGAACCGGATGGGCTCTAGCTCGGCCGGCTCGACCCCTGAGCGTTCAGGTAGACCGCGCGCAGGGTTGTCGTCGCGCAGATGAAGAGGCGGTTGCGCTTCGGGCCGCCGAACTCGACATTGGCGACGACCTCGTTGGTGACAATCTGGCCGATCTTCTCGCCATGAGGCGTGTAGCAATGGACGCCGTCGCCGGCAGAGGTCCAGACGTTTCCGGCTGTGTCGACGCGGAATCCGTCGAAGAGCCCGACGTCGCAGGTCGCGAAGACGTCGCCGCCCGTCAGCCGACCGCCATCGACCAAGAAGCGGCGGATGTGGCGTGGGCCGTCCTTCTCGTGCGTGGCGCCGGTATCAGCGACGTAGAGGAGCCCCTCGTCGGGCGAGAAGGCGAGGCCGTTCGGCTTGACGAAGTCGTCGGCGACGATGGCGATGCGGCCCGAGGGGTCGATGCGGTAGACGTTGGAGGCGCCGATCTCGGAGTCCGCCTTGTCGCCCTCGTATTCGGAATCGATGCCGTAGGTCGGGTCGGTGAACCAGACCGCGCCGTCGGAGGCGACGATGACGTCGTTGGGCGAGTTGAGACGCTTGCCCTCGAAGCTGTCGGCGAGCGTGGTGACGGACCCGTCGGGTTCGATCCGACTGACACGCCGGCCCCGGTGCTCGCAGGAGACGAGGCGGCCTTGCGCGTCGACCGTGTGGCCGTTGTGATGGCCCTCCCCTTCAGCGAAGACCGAGACCGAGCCATCCGTCGCATCCCAGCGCATCACGCGATCGTTGGGTATGTCGGACCAGAGGAGATAGCGTCCGGCGGCGAACCAGGCCGGCCCCTCCGCCCAGCGCATGCCGGTATGGAGCGTCTCCATGTGGACGTTGGGCATGGCGAGCTTGGTGAAGCGCGGGTCGAGGACCTCGAAATCGTCGGTCAGCATGGGGCGGGCCTCCTATTGCGTGATCTTGTCGCTGCGCCCGTAGACGAGCAGCATGGCGATGATGACGGCGCCGTAGATGATCTGCCGCCCGCCCTCCGGCATCTGCATGATGGAGAGGACCGAGTTGAGCAAGACGATGAGGATGACGCCGATCAGCGTGCCGAGATAGCGCCCGCGCCCGCCCAGGATATGCGTGCCGCCGATGACGACGGCGGCGATGGCGGGCAGGAGATAGGCGTCGCCCATGCCCTGATAGGCCTTGGTCGAATAGCCGGCGAGCAGCGTGCCGGCGAGGCCCGCGCACATGCCGCAGAGCATGAAGGCCGCGATGATGACGCCCTTGGTCGGCACGCCGGCCAGATAGGCCGCGCCCTCCTTATTGCCGACCGCGTAGACATAGCGCCCGAAGGCCGTGCGGTTGAGGAGCACGACGACGAGGACGGACACCACCGCCCAGACGAGAAGCGCGACCGGCACGCCCGCGATCTTAGCCACCGCGAGATACTGCATCGTCTCGGTCGCGCGCGTCTGGGGCGCGAAGCCGCCCGTATAGGCGACCATGAGCCCGCGCATGACGGCGTTGACGCCGAGCGTGAAGATCATCGAGGGGATGCGAAGGTAAGCGACGCCGAGCCCGTTGACGAGGCCGACGAGCATGCCGATGGCGAGACCGACTGGGATGGCGGCCGGGCCGCCCACCGCCGTCGCCATCATCGCCGCCGCCGCGACCGTCCAGGGGATCGAGAGGTCGATATGGCCAAGGAGGATGACGAGCATCATCCCCGCCGCGATGATGCCGAGAAAGGCGCCGACCTGGAGTTGCTGGAGGAGATAGGCCGGCGCGAGCAGCGTCGCGTTGCCCGACGTGGCGAGCGTATAGGCCGTGCCGACGGCAAGAATGACGAGGACGAAGAGCGACGAGATGACAATGGGCTTGTTCTCGGCCGTCATCAGGGGCGCGCGCCGTTTGTTGAGGGCGATCTCGGACATCGGTGGCCTCAGCGGAACAGGTTGAGCGTGTTCTTCACACGCAGGATGCCGATCGCGCCGAGGCTGACCGCGACGAGGAGGACGATGCCCTCGAAGAGCGGTTGCAGCAGCGGGTCGAACTCGAAGATGCGGAAGGAGAACGAGATCGTGCGCAGCACCAGCGCGCCGAAGATCGAGCCGATGGCCGAGCCGATGCCGCCCAGAAGCGAGGTTCCGCCGATGACGACGGCCGCGATCGAGTTGAGCGTATAGGCGCCGGCCTGGGGGATGTCCGCATTGCCCGACGAGGTCTGGAGCGCGAGGTAGAGCCCGCCTATGCCGGCAAAGAAGCCACCTAGCGTGAAGGCCGCGATCTTGGCCTGGTCGGTCGCGAGGCCCGACATGAAGGCCGCGCCCTCGCCCGATCCGACCGCATAGACCGTCCGACCCGTGACCGAGCGCGCGAAGGGCATCCAGACGAGAAGCGCGACCGCGACGATGAGGAGGAGCGGGACCGGCAGCCAGGCGATCGGCCGGAACCAGGCGGCCTCGCCATCCTCGAAGAAGCCGAACGTCGCGGCCACCTCATAAAGATCGTTGGTCATCGCCCAGGAGAGGTCGCCATCGACGTCGCCGCCAGGCGTCGGGCGAAGGAAGAGCGCGATGCCGAGGAAGATCGCGCCCGTAGCCAACGTCGCGATGATCGGCTGGATGCGCCCGTAGACGACGACGCAGCCGTTGATGAAGCCGCAGGCCGCGCCGACGCCGAGCGAGAGCAGCATGCCGGCCACGATCTGCAGCGGCGAGCCGGCCAGGACGAGCGAGGCGACGCAGTTGACGAGCGTCATGATCGCGCCGACCGAGAGATCGAGCCCGCCCATGAGCACGGGCACGGTCTGCGCCATCGCGACCATGGCAAGCGTGAAGACCTCGTTGGCGTTCTGGATGAGGACGGCGCCCGAGAAGCCGCGCGGATGATTGGCGTTGTAGAAGGCCCAGAAGGCGAGGAAGAAGAGAATGACGAAGACGAGCGGCGCGTTATGGCGCAGCGTCAGGGCGGCGTCGGGAAGGAAGCCGCGCGGGGGGCGTGATCTGCTCGTATCGCTCATGCCGCGGCCCGCTCGGCGCCATCGGGCTCCGCCTCGAGGTTGAGCGCGGACGCGATGATGTTGCGCTCGTTGATGGCGTCCCCCGTCAATTCGGCGACGATCCGCCCGTCGAACATGACGGCCACACGGTCGCAGCAGCCGATCAGCTCCTCGTAGTCGGTCGAATAGAGGAGGATGGTGACGCCCTCGTCTGCCAGTTCGCGAAGGAGCCGGTAGATTTCCTGCTTGGTGCCGACGTCGATGCCGCGCGTCGGGTCGTTGAGGAGGACGACGCGGGGCTCGGTCATCAGCCATTTGGCGATCACGACCTTCTGCTGGTTTCCGCCCGACAGCGTCGCGACCGGGTCGGAGACGCTACCGACCTTGATCTGCATGCGCGTTACGCCGTCCTTCGTCGCCGCGTCGACCGCCTCGCCATCGACGAAGCCACCCTTGGAGAGGCGAGAGAGGGAGGCCAAGGCGAGATTGTCCTCGATCGACATGGGCAGGAGCAAACCTTCCGTCTTCCGGTCCTCTGGGATGAGGGCCATGTCGATGCCGGAGGCCTTGGCCGCCATGGGCGAGGTCAGCCGGGCGGCCTTTCCATCGACCTTCACCGTCCCCCGCACGCCCTTCAAAACGCCGAAGAGGCCGAGGAGCAGCTCCTTCTGGCCCTGCCCGTCGAGACCGCCAAGCCCGACGATCTCTCCGCGCCGCGCCGTAAGGTCGATGTCGTGGAGCTGGTTCTCCCAGCCGAAACCCTCGAGTTCGAGCGCCGGCTCGTTGCCGGCAAAGCTGCGCGGCGGCGGGAAATGGGCCGAGATCTCCCGCCCGATCATCATCTCGACGATCTCTTCGGCCGAGCGCGCGCCTTGCGGGAAGGTCTCGATATGGCGGCCGTTGCGAAAGACGGAGGCGGTGTCGGCCACGGCCTCGATCTCGTGCATACGGTGGGAGATGGTCAGGATGGAGAGGCCGTCGTCGCGCAAGCTCCGCAGCACGCGAAAGACGTTGTCCACGTCGGCGGAGGTAAGCGCCGAGGTCGCCTCGTCGAGGATGAGGACGGTCGGGTCCTGGCCAAGCGCCTTGGCGATCTCGACCATCTGGCGGCGCGACAAGGGCAGGTCGCGCACGCGGGAGAGCGGGTTGATGTCCTCGCAGCCGATCCGGGCGAGGAGCGCCTCTGCGCGGCGGCGCTGCGCGCGTGCATCGATGAGGCCGAAGCGGCGCGGCGGATCGCTGATCGAGATATTGTCGGCGACCGAGAGGTCGGGGAGGAGCGAGAGTTCCTGAAAGATGCAGACGATGCCGGCGGCATTGGCGTCCGAGGGGCGGCGGAAGGCGACGGGCTTGCCGTCCAAGGTCATCATGCCTTCGTCCGGCGAGACGACGCCGGCGAGGATCTTGATGAGGGTCGACTTGCCGGCCCCGTTCTCGCCCAGCACGGCGTGGATCGAGCCGAGCGCGCAGGCGAAATCGACGCCGTCAAGCGCGGTGACGCCGCCATAGCGCTTGGTGATGCCGCTTAAGACGGCGTGCGGCGGGCGCACGCCCGCGGCTGTCGGCACGCCAGTCAGGGGCGCGCCTTCGGTCTCGATCATCTCAACGCTCCGGGCGGGGCCGCCATCGTGGGTGGCGCCCCGGCGCGAGGCTGGGGCGCCCAAGCGAACGATCAGTTGTCGTCCGCGCTCTGGGCCATGATGGCGGGTGCCGGAATGTTGACGCCGCAGGCCGGAAACTCGTTCGTCGTGAAGAAGTTGTCCGTCAGGTCCGGCCAGTAGTTCACGCCGGCCTCGAGCTCGTCCCAGTTGGAGAACGGGATCGGCACCGAAATGAGCTGCGGCATGACCTCGCCGTCGAGCGCGGCCAGAGCCGCCTTCATCGCGACGGCGACCATGCCCGGCGACTGGCCGATCGACTGGCCCTTGAGCCCCTGCGGCCCGTACTCGACGAGGAGCTTCCGGAACCCGTTCTCCGCCTCGCCCGCGATCGGCACGAGCGGATGGCCGGCATCGAGCATCGCGCGCACTGCGCCCGTCGTGCCGCCCTGAACGACGACGCCATCGAAGGCCTCGTGGACGGCGATGGCATCGGCCGTCACCTTCTGCGCCGTCCCGTCGTCCCAGTTGCCGACGACCTCGATGATCTCGAACGTACCCTCGGCTTCCATGATCTCGCGGAAGCCGATATGGCGGTCGCGATCGACCGAGTTGCCCGGCAGGCCGCGCACTTCGAGGATCTTGCCGTCGCGCTTGTCGCCGAACTGCTCGAGGATCCAGCGGCCATACATCCGGCCCATCTCGAGCTGGTCCTCATTGACCTGCATCACCTTGTCGGTGTCGAGCACGTTGTCGAAGGGCACGACGACGACGTCGTTGCGGTCGGCGAGGCGAATCACTCGGTCGAAGCCGTCGGGTGAGACGGCGATGGTGACGATCGCGTCATAGCCCTGGTTGATGAAGTCCTCGATCGCGCCCAGTTGCGCGGCGGCATCCGTCCCGGTCGAGACGACCTTCAGCTCCTCGATCTGCTCGGCGACCTCGGGGAACTCGGCATAGGCCTTGGCCGTCTGGATCATCTGGATGCGCCAGGTGTTGCCGACGAAGCCGTTGACGATGGCGATCTTGTGCGGGCCGTCGCGCGGCTCCCACTGGAGATAGTCGATCTCCTCGTTCCAGGGCGCGAAGCAGGCCGGGTCGGCGCCGGGGCCGGAGACACGCTCGGGACCGGCCAGCGCGGGCGCCACGAGGGCGGGTGCGGCAAGGATCGTGGTGGCCAGCAGAGCTGCGGCCGTCAACTTCAGCGTCATGGGTTTCCTCCGGGCTCGTGCGTTGTCTTGCTTGACTGCGGGCCCTGCACGAACCGGGCACCGCCGCCACGACTATTGTATTCGCTGGGAAACGTTTGCGCATTGCCGTGGGTCTGGCAAGCCCCGTCGTCTGCGTGCGGGCGTCATGTCGGCGTGCTCTCAGACCCGCCGCAGCACCAGTTCGGCGGCCGCCAGATCCTCCAGCGAGGCCCCCACCGACTTGAAGGCGGTGATCTGGTCGTAGAAGCGCCGACCGGCCTTCTCCCCGGCGGTCAGCTCGAAGAGATCGGCGGCGATGTCGCCCTCCGTCATCGCGCCCGATGCGATGGCCTGGACGATGTCGCCCGCCTCCTCGAGCGCCCCGGTGCGCGTGTCGACGAAGACGCGGGCCCGGCGCAGGGCCTCGTCGTCGGTCTCGCGCATGGTGGGCGTGAAGGCGCCAACGAGATCGAGATGCGCCCCCGGTTTCAGCCAATCGCCCTTCACGAGCGGTTCGTCGGAAAGCGTCGCGCAAGAGACGATGTCCGCGCCCCGCACGGCGTCTTCGAGGTCGGACGTCGCACGGACGGCGTAGCGTTGCCCGCGCCAGCGCGAGAGGCCGCCCTCGGTGCTCAGGAACGCGTTCAGTTTCCTGGCGACCCCTTCGGCGCGCTCAGTCGTGCGGTTCCAGACGAGCACCTCCTCGATCGGCCGCACGCTCGCATGCGCTCGGATGAGATAGGGCGCCAGGGCTCCCGCACCGACGAGGAGGAGGCGTGACGCGTCCTCGCGGGCCAGATAGCGGGCGGCGAGCGCGGAGGCGGCGGCCGTGCGCCAGAGCGTCAGCGCCCGCCCGTCGAGCGCGGCGACGGGCTCGCCCGTGCGGCCCGCCAGCAGGAGATAGACGCCCGATACGCTCGGCCTAGCGAGCGCTGCATTGCCAGGGAAGACGCTGACGACCTTCACGCCGACGAAGCCGGTCTCGGCATGGCCCTGGGCGGCGAAGTCGGTCCAGGCCGGCATGAGAAGGAGGGCCGCGTCGGCGCCGCCCGGTCTCGGGATCGTGTGGTGATGGCGCGGCGGGGTCGCGATGCCGCCCCTGAAGGCCGTGCGAAGCGCCTCGATGAGGTCTGCCCAGGTGAGCGCCTCCTCGATTTCGGCGGCCGTTATGACGCGCATGAGACGATCAAGGCCGGGCTACCCGATCCTATTGCGGTGCGGGCAGGCCTATGCGGGTGCCGTAATCGCTCGCTTCATCGCCGCCGAGGCGGGCGCGAAGCCGCTCCTTCTCGCGCTCTTCCATGCGGGCGCGGCGGCGCTGATGGCGCGCCTCGGCCCGCCAGGAACCCTGCCCGATCCAAGCGATGAGCCAGCCGAAGAGGGTGCCCGCGATGAAGGTCAGCGACACCACGATCGCCAAGGGCAGCGTATAGCCGATCGCCGGCTCGTCTATGCCCCGGATGGGATCGAGCGAGAGCATGACCGGATGCATGTTGGCGACCACGAAGGCGATCAGGACGAGCCCGATCAGGAAGGCGATCAACAGCATCAGGAAGCGCAGCATGGCTCGGCTCTCGTCGGCGGGCGGCCTGGGCGGTGAATCGCGCAAGGCTCGGAGACGTTAGAATAGGGCAAACGGGCGCGGACGGAAGAGGGTCGAAGGCGAGGCGGCGAGGCGGCCACGTTCGCCCTACTCTTCCTCGCCGTGCCCCGCACCATTGAGCCGCTCGCGCAGCTCCTTGCCGGTGCGGAAGACGGGGACGCGCTTCGCATCGACCGCGACGGGCACGCCGGTGCGCGGATTGCGGCCCGTGCGGGCCGGGCGCTCCTTGGTCGAAAACGCGCCGAAGCCGCGCAGCTCCACCCGATCGCCGCGCGCGAGGGCATTCCCGATCTCGTCGAGAATCGCGCCAACGATCGCCTCCACGTCCTGATGGCGCAGATGCGGGTTGGCCCGCGCGATCCGCAGAATCAGCTCGGACTTGATCATATGCGGCTCGTCGAACTCGTCAGACAGAAGAAGGCATGGTGGAGGCTGGCTTTGCGGATGCGATCCGGCACCGGCTCGCACCCTTGAGGGCACATCAACCGGGCGGGGCAAGCGAAGGGTGCCAAACCGCCAACAGGCCGTCAAGCGAGAGAAGCCCGGGGGCCTCGCCGACACCGCGCAGCGCCTCGGCCACGGTGCCGAGCCCGGCGGAGCGCAGGGCGTCGCTTGCGAGCGCGCGCAGCCACGGGACGTCTCCTATCGCGTCCTCCGCCTCACGGTCGGCAATCTCGAGATCGATGTCGACATCGCGCGTGGCGAGCCAGGCGAGTGCGGTCTCCTCGCCGCCGATCGCGTCGATGAGGCCGAGGTCGAGCGACTGGCGACCGGTGAAGACACGGCCCGAGGTAACGAGGTCGAACCGACCGTCCGCGATCGGCCGGCGCTCGCGAACGAGGCCGGTGAACCAGTCTTGCGTGTCGGCGACCATCGATTCGAGCGAGGCGATGGCTTCGGGCGGTGTCGGCTGGACGAAGTCGGGCTCGGCCTTCAAGGGCGAGGACTTCACGCTCGGCAGTGCGACGCCGAGCGTGTCGAGCAGGTCGGTCACGTCCGGCCACTGGAAGACGACGCCGACCGAGCCGACGATCGCATTGCCGCGCGCGACGATATGGTCGGACCCCATGGCCGCGATATAGGCGCCCGACGCCGCCGTGTTGGAGACCGTCGACACGACGGGCTTTCGCGCGGCGACCTCGCGAATGGCGAGATAGAGCGCCTCGGAGCCCGCCGTCGTGCCGCCCGGACTGTCGATGTCGAGGATGAGGGCGACGACGTCGTCGTCCTTCGCGATCTCGTCCAGCAGTTCCTGCGTGCCCTGGTCGGAGGTGATGAGACCGCCGACCGAATAGCGCGCGATGTGCTGGCCGCGCACGCCGTCGCTCCCCGCCAGTGCGCCGAAGAGGATGGCGAGCGCCGCGACGATCGCGAGGATGGCCAATACGCGCCACAGCGTCAGCCGCCGCCTGAGCCTGCGCTGCTGGACGATCATGTCGGGGGTGATGTCGGACAGGCTCATGGGCGGGCTCGCTGGGGCCGCGCCGGGCGGGGTGACCGGCGGGCGTCGAGGCGTCCTATACCCCAGGCATCCCCCACTTGTCCCGAGGGGAATGTTCGGCCGGCCGAAACGCTTGCCTCGGACCAGCCGCCGCGGGGCCTAGACGAGCCGCCCGCGGGGCACCGGATAGGCCTTGTCCCGCCCCAGCGCCATCACGTGCGGCAGGCCGTCGAAGAGATCTTGGAAGGCGCGGGCGCGCACGTTGAGGCCGCCGGTGAGCGCGCCGAAACCCGGCAGGATCGCGCGCGTCGCATCATAGGCGACGCATTTTACACGTACGTTCCGCCCGCCGAGCGCGACGCGGGCCCCGGGGTGGAGATGGCCCGCGATCTCGCCATAGGCCGGCGCGGCCTGCGGGTGGTGGCGCAGCACCAAGGGGCCGATCTCGGCCTCCTCCGCCACGTCGCCGCCGAGCGTGCCGGCGCTCTCGTCGTCGTGATTGCCGGCGATCCAGAGCCAGTCGCGGCCCGCCATCAGCGCGCGCAAGGGCGCCGCCACCGTGTCCGGCATCGCGGCCGCGCCGGCCTTGTCGTCGAAGCTGTCGCCGAGGCAGACGACGCGGGTCGGATCGTGCCGCGCGATGACGGCGGCGAGCGCTTCGAGCGTCGCGCCCGTATCGTAAGGCGGCAGCATGCGCCCGCGCCGGGCTTGCGCCGCGCCGCGCTCCAGATGAAGGTCGGCGACGAGGAGCATGCGCTCCAACGGCCAGACGAGCGCGCCCGACGGATCGACCACGAGCCGCGCCCGCATCACCTCGATCTCACCGCTGCGCAGCATGTCGTGGCGTGCTCCCGGGCGGAGATCCGCCATCGCCGGCGCATCCTCGCGCGCCAGTCCCCTCGTTGGCATATGTCAAACCGTTCTGGCGTGATCGAGCCGTCCGCGCGTCCTGCGGGGCGGAGGAGTGGTTTAGCGGGGGTGATTCGGACCGTCCACCCGGTCGTCGCCGCCAAGCGGCGGGGGGCGAGGTCGTCGCCCCTCGTTCGCGAAAGGCGCGAGGGTCCGTGGACGCAGAGGTCCGTCGGGCCGTCGTCTGAAGCACGGCGCACTCTAGGCGCGGCGCGCTACAGTCAGTTTTCCGACCGCGTCACTCTGCCGCGACCGGCAGGGTGGCCATCAGGCGGCGGAATTTCTCGCCCTGGACGACGACGTGATCGTAGATCTCGCGGGCCGCGCGGCTGCCGTCGCCGGATTCCAAAGCGGCGATGACCTTGCCATGTTCGGCGAGGGACTGCGCCATGCGACCGCGTAGCCGCAGTTGCAATCGGCGGTAGGGCTTGAGGCGGCGGTGGAGGCGCAGGGCCTCGCCCTCCATGAAGCGGTTGCCCGACTGCGCATAGAGCATGTGGTGGAAGCGCTCGTTGGAGCGGTAGTAGCCATCGGCGTCGTTCGCCGCGACGGCGGCCGCGCATTCGGCATTGGCGGCTTGCAAGGTCTCCAGCGCCTCGTCGGTGATGAAGCCGGCGGCGAGCCGGGCGCAGATGGCCTCGAACTCGGCCATCACCTCGAACATCTCGACCAGTTCGACGGCATTGGGCTGGCGCACGAAGGCACCGCGCCGGGGGCGAAGCTCCACCAGGCCGGAGAGGGACAGCCGCTGGATCGCTTCGCGGACGGGCGTTCGCGACACGCCGAACCGTTCGGCGAGGCTCAACTCGTCCAGGCGCTCTCCATCCTTGAACGAGACCGCGAGGATCATCTCCTCCAACTCGTCGGCAATGGCTTCTGCACGGCGTATCTCCATACGCTCACGCTATCAGAGCGCCTCATGAACACAAGATCGATAATCTTGCATACAAAGAATTTGACATCGCATACCGAGCTTGCGCAGGATGCGGCTCTGACCGGGTCAACCCGGCGTCGAGGGAGGAAACCATGAAGTTGAAACTCACCGCATCCGCGATGGCCTTCGCCGCGCTCGCCGGCACGGCCAGCGCCCAGGAGCTGCGCCTTTCGCATCAGTGGTCGACATCGGACGTGCGCCATCAGGTGGCGCAGATGATCGCCGACGAGGTCGCCGAGGACGGGCTGGAGATCCGCATCTTCCCCTCCGCTTCGCTCCTCAAGGCGCGCGAGCAGTATCAGCCGCTCTCGCGCGGCCAGCTCGACATGACGGTCCTGCCGCTCAGCTACGCGGGCGGGCGCCAGCCGGCCTTCAACCTGACGCTGATGCCGGGCCTGGTGAAGAACCACGATCACGCCGCCCGCCTCAACGAGAGCCCCTTCATGGAGGCGATCGAGGAGAAGCTCGCCGAGGACGACGTGATGGTGCTGGTCCACGGCTACCTGGCCGGCGGCTTCGCGGGCCGCGAGGGCTGCATCACCGCCCCAGACGACATGGCCGGACTCCAGACCCGCGCGGCCGGCAAGGCGTTCGAGCAGATGCTGGCGGGTGCCGGGGCCTCGATCGCCTCGATGGCCTCGTCCGAAATCTACAATGCCATGCAGACCGGTGTTCTCGACGCCGCCAACACCTCGTCGTCGAGCTTCGTCAGCTACCGCATCTACGAGCAGGTCGCCTGCTACACGCCGGCCGGCGACTATGCGCTCTGGTTCATGTACCAGCCGCTCTTGATGAACAAGACGGCCTTCGAGGGCCTGTCGGCAGAACATCAGGCCGCGCTCATGGAAGCCGCCGGGAAGGCCGAGGCCTTCTATCTCGAAGAGGCCAAGGCGCAGGACGCCGCGTCCGCCGAGGTCTTTCGCGAGAACGGCGTCGAGATCGCCGAGATGACCCAAGAGGAGTTCGACGCCTGGCGCACCCTCGCGCAGGAGACGTCCTACAAGGCCTTCGTCGAGGAGACGCCGGGCGGCCAGGACCTGCTCGACCTCGCCCTCGCCGTCGAGTGATCGATCGGGAGCGGGTGCAGCCGCGCCCGCTCCATCGCCTCTCGCCGCCCAATCCTTAGGAGGCCATCATGGCCACTGCCACGTCCGCGCAGGCCGCGCGGGACGGTGGGAACCCGTTCCTCGTCACCGTGGGCAGGGTCAGCACGCTCGCCGGCTGGTCCGCGGCCGCCATGATCGTCGCCGCGGTGGCGGTCACCTGCCAGATGATCTTCGTGCGCTTCGTGCTGAACGGCTCGACCGTCTGGCAGACCGAGGCCGTCGTCTACCTGATGATCGCGGCGACGCTGATCGGTCTGCCTTACGTCCAGCGGCTTCGCGGACACGTCAATGTGGACCTGATCCCGTTGGCGCTCAAAGGCGGGGCGCGGCTTGCGATGTTCTACGTCACCATGACCCTCTCGACGGTGATCGTCGCGATCATGCTCTTCTACGCCTACGAGTTCTGGCACATGGCCTATTCGAGGGGCTGGCGGTCCGACACGGTCTGGGGTGTGCGGCTCTGGATCCCCTATCTCTCGCTGGTCGTGGGCCTCGGTCTCCTCCTCCTGCAACTCGTCGCCGACATCGTGGCCGTCGTCATCGGCATCGATGCGCCCTTCGGACTGGAGGACTAGGGGCATGGATCCGCTGCTGTTGGGCGCTCTCGTCGCCACCGCCACCATTCTGGTCCTCTTCTCCGGCGTCTCGGTCGCGCTCGGCTTGCTGATCGTCTCGGGCGCCTTCCTCGTGATCTTCGACGGGATGCGTTCGCTGGAGCTGATGCCCGAGATCCTGTTCGGCAAACTCGACAACTTCGCCCTTCTCGCCATCCCGATGTTCATCCTGATGGGCGCCTCGATCGCCTCGACGCGGGCCGGCGCCGATCTCTACGAGGCGCTCGAGCGCTGGCTGACCCGCATACCGGGCGGCTTGGTCGTCTCGAACCTCGGGGCCTGCGCGCTCTTCTCCGCCATGTCCGGGTCGAGCCCCGCGACCTGTGCCGCCATCGGCAAGATGGGCATCCCCGAGATGCGCAAGCGCGGCTATCCGGACGCCATCGCGGCCGGGTCGATCGCCGCCGGCGGCACGCTCGGCATCCTGATCCCGCCGTCCGTCACGATGATCGTCTACGGCATCGCCACCGAGACCTCGATCGGGCGGCTGTTCCTCGCCGGCGTCATCCCCGGCATTCTCCTCGTCAGCCTCTTCATGGCCTGGTCGCTCTACGCGACCTGGCGCTCCGGCGACGCGGCGGTGCTGACGCCCACCGTCTACACCTTGCGAGAGCGGCTGGAGGTGCTGCCCCGCGTCCTCCCCTTCATCGCGATCATCCTCGGCGTGCTCTATGCCATGTATGGCGGCATCGCGACGCCGTCCGAGACGGCCGCCATCGGCGCGCTTCTCTGCCTCATCATCGCGATGGTGATCTACAAGCTCTGGTCGCCCGTCAAACTCTGGGACGTGCTGCGCGACACGACCCGGGAATCGGTGATGATCCTCTTCATCATCGGCGCGGCGGGCGTCTTCAGCTATATGCTGTCCTCGCTCTTCATCACCCAATCGATCGCGGAGTGGATCGGCACGCTCGACGTCAACCGCTGGGTCCTGATGGGGGCGGTCAACGTCTTCCTCCTCATCGCCGGCTTCTTCCTGCCTCCGGTGGCCGTCATCCTGATGGCGGCGCCGATCCTCCTGCCGATCATCACGACGGCCGGATTCGATCCGATCTGGTTCGCGGTCATCTTGACCATCAACATGGAGATCGGGCTGATCTCGCCGCCCGTGGGCCTCAACCTCTATGTCATCAACGGCATCGCGCCCGACATCAAGCTGAAGACGATCCTGACCGGGTCGCTACCCTTCGTAGGCTGCATGGTCTTGGCCATCGTGCTGCTCTGCCTCTTCCCCGGCCTCGCCACCTGGCTGCCCGACGCGGTGATGGGCGCCGCGCTATGAGCTTTCTCGCGGATCTTCTCTCGGGCCTTCTCGACCGCCGCCTCGGCGCGCCGCCGCCCGGCCTCGCGTCGGAAGACGCACGCGGGCCAGCCGAACTCGCCCGCGCGCTGATGGAAGCGTCCGGCGAGGATGCGCAGCGCCAGCTCGCCGCCGCCTTTCTCGACCGCTATGGCGGGCTCGGGGATAGCGCCAAGCGCGACCTCTTTCTCCGCCTCGCCCGCGAGATGGACGTGGACCCGCAAGCCGTTCGCGAGACCGTGACCGCCTATGCCGACGCACCCGGCAAGGCGAGCTATCGCGCCTTCGCCGCCGCCGCCGAGCCGCCGCGCCAGGAGCTGATCCGGCGGGTCAACCGGGTGACGGATGCGACCGCCCGCATCGTCGGCATCCGCGAGGATCTGCTGCGCCTCGTCGGCGAAGGCGGCGAGGGCTCGGACGTCCTGGCTGCGCTCGACGAGGATTTTCGCCACCTCCTGTCCTCCTGGTTCAACCGGGGCTTTCTGGTGCTGCGCCCGATCACCTGGGAGACGCCGGCCGCGCTGCTGGAGAAGATCATCCAGTACGAGGCCGTCCACGACATCGCGGGCTGGCACGATCTGCGCGGTCGGCTCCATCCGCCGGACCGGCGCTGTTTCGCCTTCTTCCACCCCGCCATGCCCGACGAGCCGCTGATCTTCGTCGAGGTCGCGTTGACCCGGGGCATTCCGTCCTCGGTGCAGGACATCCTAGCGCCTGGCCGCGAGCCCATGCCGGCGACCGAAGCCGATACGGCCTGCTTCTATTCGATCTCCAACTGCCAGCCGGGCCTGGCCGGCATCTCGTTTGGCAACTCGCTCATCAAGCAGGTCGTCGGCGACCTCCAGGTCGAGCTGCCTCAGCTGACCACCTTCGTCACGCTCTCGCCGATCCCGGGCCTCGCCGTCTGGGCCCAGGAGCGGGCGCTGACCGATAGTCTCGCCGACCTTGAGGATGCCCGCCGGCTCGCCGCCCGCTATCTCGTCTCGGCCAAGGGTCGGGACGGCGCGCCGCGCGATCCCGTCGCGCGCTTTCACCTCGGCAACGGCGCGACGCTGCACGCCATCCACGCCGGCGCAGACACCTCCGAGCGGGGCGGCCGACAGTCCGGTCACGCCATGGTCAACTATCTCTACGACCTCCCCAAGGTCGCGCAGAACCACGCTCGCTTCGCGGATGCCGGCGAGATCGCCGTCTCGCGGGCGGTCGAGGTCCTCGCTGCCTCATACGACGTCGAACGGCGCCAATTGGAGACCGCCTGATGACCACGAACCACGCCTTCGACGCGCTTATAGGCCGCCTCGACGTCGCCGATCGCCCGTTCCTGCACCTGGAGGACGGCGGCACGCTCTCCCACGCCGCGTTCGCGGACCGCGCCGCCCGGTTGCAGACCGTATTGGAGGCAGCGGGTCTGAGCCGCGGCGACCGGATCGCCGTGCAGGTCGCCAAGCAGCCCGACGCGCTGACGCTCTACGCGGCGTCTCTCAGAGGCGGCTTCGTCTTCCTGCCTCTTAACACGGCCTACACGCCCGCCGAGCTCGACCATTTCCTCACCGATTCCGAGGCCGCCCTTCTGATCTGCGATCCCGAGCGAGCCGAGAGCCTGGCGACAGTCGCGGGGCAAGCCGGCTGCAAGGTCACGAATCTGGATGCGCTGATGGCCTCTCTGGCGGACACAAGTCCCGCCGTGCGGGCGGCGAGAGGCGCGGACGATCTGGCCGCCATCCTCTACACGTCCGGGACGACCGGGCGCTCCAAGGGCGCCATGCTGACGCATGACAACCTCCTGTCCAACGCGCTAGCTCTCGTGGAGGCCTGGCGCTTCGGGCCGGACGACGTGCTGATCCACGCGCTGCCGCTCTTCCACACGCATGGCCTCTTCGTCGCGACCAACGTGACGCTGGCTGCCGGCGCCTCGATGATCTTTCAAAGCCGCTTCGACCCCGATGCCATCCTGGCCGCGATGCCCCGAGCGAGCGTGATGATGGGCGTGCCGACATTCTACACCCGCCTCCTCGATCACCCGGAGCTGACCGTAGCGGCCACGTCCGACATGCGCCTCTTCGTGTCGGGCTCGGCGCCCCTCCTCGCCGAGACCCACCGCGCCTGGCACGCCCGCACCGGGCACCACATCCTCGAGCGCTACGGCATGACCGAGACGAACATGAACGCGTCCAACCCCTATGACGGAGAGCGCCGCCCCGGCACCGTGGGGCAGCCGCTGCCAGGCGTGGAGATCCGCATCACGGGCGACGAGCGCGTGTCCCTCCCGGTCGGCGGGACGGGCATGATCGAGGTGCGCGGCCCCAACGTCTTCCCCGGCTATTGGAAGCTGCCCGACAAGACGGCCGAGGAACTCGGACCCGACGGCTGGTTCATGACCGGCGACCTCGGCGTGATGTCGGACGACGGTTATCTCTCCATCGTCGGCCGCCAGAAGGACCTCGTGATCTCGGGCGGCTACAACATCTACCCAAAGGAGGTGGAGCAGGCGCTCGACGATCTGCCCGGTGTGCTCGAATCGGCCGTCATCGGCGTGCCGCACCCGGATATGGGCGAAGCGGTCCTCGCCGTCATCGTTCCCGAAGCGGGCGCCCGCCCGAATGTTGAGGCGCTGGAGGCCGCGCTCGCCGGATCGCTGGCGAGGTTCAAGCAACCCCGTCGCATCTTCCCTATCGACGCCCTTCCGCGAAACACGATGGGCAAGGTCCAGAAGAACGTCCTACGCGACCGCTACGCCGATGTCTTCACGCCGGAGGCGGCAGCACGGTCGAGTACGTCTTGAATCTCGCGGGCGATATTGAATGCGTCAGAGCCCCGCACGTCGGCCCTCTTTGCGGAGCGGACATAGTGCCTCGATGAGGGGCCGCCGCAGCTCGACGAGACGAGGGCGTCGATAGGGGCGGTGTCGGCGATAGGCAAGCTTCCACAGCCTGTGAGGATCTCTACGACTGGCGAGGTCGGAGCATGGCGAGGGCGGCGGATTTGGCGGCTTTGGCGATGCTCGTGGCAGCCGGCGCCGAGCCGGCGGCGCGCGCGACGGTCAGGCCGCCGACCAAGCTCGACAGAAAGCCCCAGGCCGTCTCCATCCTGTCCCTCCCCTCCTGGCCGTGCGGCAGACCTTCGGCGATCTCCTCCGCGATGCGCTGCATCATCTCCGCGTAGTCCCGCTTCACATCGGCATCGGCCCGGACGACATCGGGTGAGAGACCTGCCATCGCGCATCCGGTCTCCACGTCTTCGCGATGCTCGGAGCCGAGATAGTAGTCCGCGAACGCGGCCGGCCAGTCGTCCCCGTGTTCCCGGCGGAATCTCGGTAGTGCCTCGAGGACGTCCTCGAGACCCGACACCAGGGCTGCGCGAAACGCTCCATGCTTGGAGCCCAAGTGCGCGTAGAAGGCGCCGGACGTCACGCCTGCTTCGCTGGCAATCAGATCGACGCCAATCCCGCCAAAGCCCGCCCGGCGAAAGCCTCGCCCAGCCGATGCGACCAGTCTCGCACGTGTTTCCTCACCTTTCTTCACGGACTCGATGCCTTTCCCAGAAAATATAACGTTCGCGATATTTCTCGTTGACCATCGGCCGCAGCTGACGTAGAAAAGATAGCGGTCGTTATATTTCTTCCTATCGAGCGAAGCAAGTCGCGGATGCCCCGAAGGGTTCTGCCGTAAAGACACGACGCGCTCGAGCATCGGACGATCGTCACGATAGACGTCATCCAGAACCGTAGCCGTCACTCGTGCCGCGTTCTTCGCGCATGTCGTCGAGCTTGCATGTCGTCGAGCTTGCATTCCGCAGCCTCGTCCAACCCTACGACCTGCGCCCTACCAAACTCCAAGGAACAATCATGAAACTGATCTCACTCGCCGGAGCCGTGATGGCTCTCACTCTGTCGTCCACGGCGGCATTCACCGCCGACTGCATCCCGATGGGGGGCGTCGTCAACGCCAACTTCTACGGTGAAGGCGATGGCCGACCGATGATCATCTCGGCGGTGCTGACCGGCACCGTGCAGACGGCCGCCGGCAAGATCACGGCGACACGCGTAACCGAAACGGGCCTCGAGATGGACATGGAACACTATTTCGGCCGCGGTGATGGCGGCGGGTTCCAGACCAACGATCTGGGCATCCTCACGGAAGTTCCCGGCAAACCCGGCCGCTACATGATCGAGATCACCTACGACATCCAACCGGAGATCACCCGCGGTACGCTCAAGGGCTATACCGGCCAGTTCAGCAGCTTCGGCCTGGTCGATCTGCAGGACGACGACAACCTGGTGGGGCTGGTCCGCTACAGCGGCGAGATCTGCCTTTGAGGGTAACGCGTTCAGGAGGCCGGAGCAGTATCGGTCCGCTTGTCGCTACCGCGCACCTTATGGGCGGCTACCGCTCCTACTGGCCTCGACTGTCCGAGCGGACCAGGCTTTACCGGCGCCGCGCTAGTCGATCCCCGAAGCGGCGTTCTGGCCGACGAAGAAGCGCTGGAGGAGGAGAAAGAGGATCACCACCGGTGCGATCGACACGGCCAAGGCGGCCTGCTGCAGCGACTTCTGGTCGAGATCGTTGAAGGCGCCTTCAAGGAGGAAGATGCCGACCGGCAAGGTCTGAAGTTCCGGCGCGGAGCGAGTGACGGTCATCGTCCAGATGAACTCGTTCCAGTGATAGACGAAGGAGAAGAGGATCAGCGTCACCAGTGCGGGGCGCACGAGCGGCAGCACGATGCGCCAGAAGATCGCGTATTCGGATGCGCCGTCGAGCCGGGCGGCTTCGATGAGCGCGTCGGGAACCGATAGGAAGAACTGGCGCATTAGGAAGACGCCGTACCACGTCACGGTGAAGGGCAGGATGAGGGCCGCGTAAGTGCCCAGCAAACCGGAGCCGCCTCGGCCCGCGATGTCGTTGCCGCCCGCCAGCGGGGCGAAGCGCAGGATGAAGAAGATCGGGATGATGAAGAGGAAGAACGGGAACATCTGCGCGCCCAACACGAGCCGGAAGGCGGCGCCGCGCCCCGGAAACTCGAACTTGGCGAGCGCGTAGCCGGCCGTCGTCGAGGTGAAGACCTGGAGAAGGGTGATCGTGATCGTGACCACCACCGAGTTGAAGAACCAGGTCCCCATGGGCAGCTCGGCGAAGACGCGGCCGTAGACGCTCCATTGCGGGTCGGTGGGGAAGTAGCGCGGCGGGTTGGCGAAGACGTCCGCCGGGCCACGCAGCGCGCCGACGAACATGTCGGCAAAGGGCAGCAGCATCAGCAGGGCGCCGAGGCTGAGAAGAAACGTGCGAAGCCAGCCGCGTTTCATGACGCGCTCCTCATGTCTCTTCACCACCACGGCGGAAGAACGCGAGTTGGATCGCGGTCAGGACGGCGATGATCGCAAAGAGGATGAGGGCGGCGGCCGAGGCACGGCCCATGCGCAGGTCCTGAAACGCCATCTGGTAGAGATAGACGCCCGTCACTTCGGTCGCGCCTCTCGGGCCTCCGCGCGTCATGGCGAGGATGAGTGCGAACCAGCCCATCGACGTAATGAAGCTCGTGACCGTCACGAAAAGAAGCGCGGGGCGGATGAGCGGTATGGTGATGTGGCGAAAGATCTGCGGCGTCGTCACGCCGTCCAGCCGTGCCGCCTCGTAGAGTTTCTCGTCGATACCCTCCAGCGCGGCCGAGAGGACGAGCATGTTCTTGCCGAGCTCGTACCAGATCATCACGATGATCACCGAGACCATCGCCCAAGTCGGGTCGGTCAGCCAATTGGGACCGGGCAGGCCCATGAGCCCCAAAAGCCGGTTCACCAGCCCGTAGCGATCGTCGAGGATGAACTGCCAGAGATAGGCGATCGCCACCACATTGGTGACCTGCGGCAGGTAGTAGATCGAACGCCAGACGGCCTTGCCGCGCGCTTGCGAGAAGGTGAAGGCGACCAGCAGCGCCACCGGAACGCCGATGCCCACCGCGCCGGCCGCGAAGACGAAGGTGTTGACCAGTGTGTCGTAGAACTGCGGATCGCGCGTCAGCAAGTATTCGAATTGGCGCAGGCCTACCCAGCGCGGCGCGCTCAACGGGTTCCAACGCGTGAAGGAGAGGTAGACCGAAGCGGCGAGCGGTATCAGGAAGAAGACGACCGCGAAGACGAGGAGCGGCGCCAGGAAGACGTAGGGCGCCAGCTTGCGCGAGCGGGACAGGGTGCGCAGGCGCGTGGCCAGAGGACCGCGCCTGCGGCCCTCCAACCTCGCAACCGTTACGGTGCCCGTGGCGCTCACGGGGCGGCGACCCGCGCGCCTAGTAGAACTCGGCCAGGATGTCGCTCACCTGCTCATCGAGGTCTTCCAGCGCTGCCGCCGGTTCGGCCTCGCCGGCCAGCACGGTATCGATCGTCTGCGCCATCATGCCTTCGATCTCGGCGGCCTGCATGACGTTGGGCTGGGTCAGCGCACGGCCTTCCTCGAGCGCCGCAACGAAGGGCGCCTTGAAGGCATTCGCCTTCTCCAGCGCCGCGTTGTCGGAGGTGTTGGCGGTCAGTGCGCCGAGCCCGTCCAGCATCGTGCCCATGCAGGAGGGGCCGCCCTCCACCAGTGCCGATTCCGGTGCGTTGACGTAGGAGATCACGTCCCAGGCTTCGCTCTCGACGTCCGAGTTCGCATCGACGCCGAAGAAGAAGGCGTATTGCATGGTGCGCCAGTCGTCCCCGAAGGGCGGCGCGGAGACCATGACGTCCTCCTCGAAGCGATCGCCGAAGCCGGCGCGGATGTCGGCTTCCAGCCAGTTGGCCATCAGGATCATGCCGATGCCGCCGGCGGGAAAGTCGAAGCCGTCGACGGTCTTGTCGGTGATGCCCTCGGAGACGAGGGACGAGAGCTCGCCGAGCGCCTCGGCGGCCTCCGGAGAGGCGAGATTGGTGGCCGAGAAATCGTCGGCATAGACGTTCGCGCCCTTGGAGAAGAGCGAGACGTAGAATGGGTGGACCGAGCCCGCTCCGCTTTCGGCGAAGGCGAAGCCGGCCGTCTCGATCCGCCCTTGCGCATTGCGCGTCGTGACGGCTTCGGCCACTTCGCGCAGCTCCTCCATCGTGGTCGGCGGGGCGTCGAAGCCCGCCTCGCGCAGGAGCGCCATGTTGGAGACCAGCATGTAGACGCTGACCTCGGTCGGCACGCCCCAGAGCGTGCCATCGATGGTGGCGGCATCGACCGTGCCCTCGGCGTAGGCGGAGCGCACGAAGTCGGCGATCTCGGCCGGCGGCTCGGCCAGCACACCGTTGTCGACCATCTGCGCGCCCCAGATCGAATAGAGGTGATAGACATCCGGCGCCTGCCCGCCGAGACGCGAGGTCAGCACGGTCTGGAGATAGTCGCGATAGGAGAGCTGCTGGTATTCGACCGCGATTCCGGGGTTCGCCTCTTCATAGGCCGCGAAGCATTCGAGGAGGGGCGCAGCCTGCTCCTGCGTGTAATGCATCGCCACCGTCACGGTCTTGGTGTCCTGCGCCGAGGCCGGCGCGAGGGCCGAGGCCGTCAGCAGGGCAAGGCCGGTGCCGGCGAGGAGGGCGGAGCGGGTCGTGTGTGATAGGTGGGCAGGCATGGCGGGGAGATCCTTTCGTGCGCGATGGCGAGCCCACGCCGTCTTAGTTCGGTGGAGCCGTCTTCAGAGACAAGACTAGCGCGCATGCGGCTCAGGACCATCGAGACGTTATTCCTTTCGGGCGACCGGATATCCCCCTACCCGCTCCGGCGCCCGGGACCTCAACGGGCGCCGCTACGCCGCGATCATGCATGACACCGCGATCTCGCTTGCCGCCGCACGATGAGTGGCTATCCTCTCGAACATGTTTCGATCCGGCCCAGCGCGCACTCTCATCCGGCGGCTTCTCGCCCTCGCGGCCTTCCTCGGCGCACTCTGGGCGCTCCAGACCGTCAACTGGGCTACGGGATATCGCTTGAACCCGGCCTTCGGACTGATTCCGAGGGAGGTCTCGGGGCTCGACGGGATTGCCGGGATGCCGCTTCTCCATGGAAGCTTCGCGCACCTCATGTCGAATACGCCCCCCCTCGTCGTGATGGGGGCGCTGCTCGCGGCGACGGCGACCCGCGCGCTGATCGCCGTCAACGTCGTCATCGTCGTGGCTGGGGGCGCGCTCGTCTGGCTCTTGGGGAGCCCGTCCATCCATGTCGGTGCCTCGGGGCTCGTCTTCGGATGGTTCGGCTTTCTGGTCACGCGGGGGCTTGTCGATCGCTCGCCCATCACGCTTGGAGCGGCGCTTCTCGTCGGTTTGCTCTATGGTGCCATGATCTGGGGCGTCCTGCCCGGCCGGCCCGGCGTCTCCTGGGAGGCGCATCTCTTCGGCTTTCTCGCCGGTGCTGCGGCGGCCTTCCTGGTCCGCGCGCACGTCCATGCCCCCCGAATCCGCGAGGTCGAGCGAGGCTAGAGGCTGTTATGGACCTTGGCACGGCATTGCTCGCCCCGTCCGCCGTGCTGCGTCCCGCCGCGGCGGGGGAGAGGTTCAGCCGCGCGTTTGCCGCATTCGCTATTCGTGTATGGTCCCGTCTCAAAGGCAGGCGAGCACGTGGTTTGCTCTACAGCCCTGAAGGTTCATGTGTCAGACAACAATACCTGCCCCATCATAGGCATCGGCGCATCGGCTGGCGGCCTCGAGGCCGTCAAGGATTTCCTGGGCGCCGCGCAGCCGCAGTCCGAGATGGCGTTCGTTCTCGTCCAACATCTCGATCCGAACCACGAATCGATGATGGCCGAGCTTATCGGCCGGCGCACGCAGATGCAGGTTCACCAGATCGTCGGTGGAGAACGGGTCGAGGCGGACCATGTCTACGTCATCCCGCCAGGGTCTCAGTTGACGATCGAGGATAGCGTCCTCAGCCTCTCCCCCTTCGCCGAGCCGCGCGGACTGCGTCGCCCGATCGACGATTTCTTCGTCTCGTTGGCCCAGGACCAGGGGCCGAACGTGGCCTGCGTCGTGCTGTCGGGCACCGGGGCGGACGGCTCGACCGGCCTGCGGGCGGTCAAGGAGAACGGCGGCGTCGTGGTGGCGCAGCAGCCCGATACGGCGGGCTATGACGGCATGCCGATGGCGGCGATCGGGACCGGGCTCGTCGATTTCATCCTGGCGCCCGAGCAGATCTACGAGAAGCTGTGGGGGTATTTCAAGCGGAGGGCCGAGCGCGGAGACACGCCGGACGGCGTTCCCGTCGCCGAACATCTCGAGGACATCTGCATCGCTTTGCGAGCGAGCGTCGGACACGACTTCTCCGGGTACAAGCGCGCGACGATGCTACGGCGCATCGACCGGCGCATGCAGGTCCTGGCGATCTCCGAAGCCGCCGAGTACGTACGCCGCCTCCGATCCGACGAGCGCGAATGCGACGCGCTCTTCCAGGATCTCCTCATCAACGTCACGCAGTTCTTTCGCGATCCGGAGATGTTCCGCCTCCTCGAGGAGAAGGCCATCCGGCCGCTCGTCGAGGCCTCCATGCCGGGCGTGCCGATCCGTGCCTGGGTGCCGGGCTGTTCCTCCGGCGAGGAAGCCTACACGGTCGCGATGCTCTTCGCCGAGGCCGCCACCGCGATGGACAAGCGCCCCGTCGTTCAGATCTTCGCCACCGACATCGATCCGCAGATGCTCAACATGGCGCGCGAGGCCCGCTATCCGCTGACCGCGATGAAGGACATTCCCGACGATCTCCGGGAGCGCTACGTCATCGGGTTGGACGGCAAGTTCCAGATCGCGCCGCGCATCCGCGACATGGTGCAGTTCTCCGCGCATTCGGTCATCAAGGACCCGCCATTCTCGCGGCTCGATCTCGTCTCCTGCCGCAACATGCTGATCTATATGGGCGACGAGATCCAGGCGACCTTCATCCCGCTCATGCACTACGCGCTCAAACCGGGCGGCACGCTCTTCCTCGGGCCGTCGGAAGGGATCGGCCGCCACGAGCAACTCTTCGAGCCCGTCGATCAGGTGTCGCGCATCTTCAGGCGCAAGGAAGGCCAGGCTTCCTATCCGATCGGTTTCGCGAATGCGCAGGTCGCGCTCCGAGCGCGTACGCCGACGCTCACGACGCGCCGACCAACCAGCTTCGCCGACAGTGGCGAGAAGTCGCCGGCCACCGAGCGCATTCTGGAGCGCTATGCCCACGCATCCCTCGTGCTGGACGATCACGGCAACATCCTTTCGACGAACGGCAAGCTCTCCAAATTCCTGGAGTTCCCCGACAGCCATTCGACGATGCACGCCGTGTCCCTCGCCCGGCCCGGACTGGCCGAGGCGCTCGGGCCGATGCTCCGGCGCGCGGTCAGCGAGGGCAAGCGCATGGCCGCGCGCGGCGTCGAGGTGCGCTCCGAGTTCGGCTCGCAGGCCATCGATCTCGTCGTCGATCCGCTGTCGGACGGAACGCTGCTCGCCGTCTTCGTCGAGGCGGGCGCGTTCCAGGCCGAGGTCGCCGACGACTTCGTCGACGACTCTGCGCCGGACGACCGCTTCCACGACCTCGAAGAGGAGTTGCGCCACACCCGGTTTCGGCTTCACACCACCGTCCAGGAACTCGAGGTCGCGAACGAAGAGCTCCGCTCGTCGAACGAAGAGTCGATGTCGATGAACGAGGAGCTTCAATCGGCCAACGAGGAGCTCTCGACGCTCAACGAAGAGTTGAAGAGCAAGGTCGACGAGCTCAGCCTCGCCAATGACGACATCACCAACTTCATGGCGTCGACCGAGCCATCGCGCTCGTCGTCATCGACCGGGATGCCACCGTACAGAGCTTCACGCGGCCGATCTCCGGCGTCTTCCCCTTACAGGAGGGCGATCGCGGCCGGCCGCTGACCGAAGTCGCGAGCCTGATCAACGACGATGCCGTCATCGACGATGCCCGAGCGGTCATCGAGGGTGCGCCGCCTGCGGAGCGGCTCGTGACGTCGCATGACGGCCTGCGCACCTATGCGATGCGCATCATGC
>CAWJFE010000006.1:0-7142 GCA_963842125.1 uncultured Alphaproteobacteria bacterium
CGAGGACACGGTCTCGATCCTGCGCGGCATCAAGGAGAAATACGAACTTCACCACGGCGTGCGCATCGCCGACGGCGCGCTGGTGGCCGCCGCGCAGCTGTCGCACCGCTATATTTCCGACCGCTTCCTCCCCGACAAGGCCATCGACCTGATGGACGAGGCCGCGAGCCGCATCCGCATGGAGGTGGAATTGAAGCCTGAGGAGATCGAAAACCTCGATCGCCGCATCATCCAGCTGAAGATCGAGGAGTTGGCGCTCGAGAAGGAGAGCGACGACGCATCGAAGTCGCGTCTCGAAACGCTGCGCAAAGAACTCGTCGATCTCGAGGAGCAGTCGGCGGCGCTGACCCAGCGCTGGCAGGCCGAGCGCGACAAGATCGACGCCGAACAGGATCTGAAGGAACAGCTCGACGCGGCGCGTATCGAACTCGAACAGGCGCAGCGAGAGGGTAACCTGCAAAAGGCCGGCGAACTCTCCTACGGGCGCATCCCGGACCTCGAAAAGCAGCTCGCCGAGGCCGCCGAGGCTTCCGAGGGCGCGATGCTGCGCGAGGAAGTCACCGCCGACGACATCGCCTCGGTGGTCTCGCGCTGGACCGGCATCCCCGTCGATCGCATGATGGAGGGCGAGCGCGAGAAGCTCCTCACCATGGAGACGAAGCTGGGCGAGCGCGTCATCGGCCAGTCGCAGGCGGTCGAGGTCGTCTCCAAGGCCGTGCGCCGCGCCCGCGCCGGCCTCAAGGACCCGAACCGTCCGCTCGGCAGCTTCCTGTTTCTCGGCCCCACCGGGGTCGGCAAGACGGAACTGACGAAGGCGCTCGCGGAATTCCTGTTCGACGACGACAACGCGATGGTTCGCATCGACATGTCGGAATATATGGAAAAGCACGCCGTCGCCCGGCTGATCGGCGCGCCTCCCGGCTATGTCGGTTACGACGAGGGCGGCGTCCTGACGGAGGCGGTGCGCCGCAAGCCCTACCAGGTCGTCCTGTTCGACGAGGTGGAAAAGGCGCACCCCGACGTCTTCAACGTGCTCCTGCAGCTGCTCGACGACGGACGCCTGTCCGACAGCCACGGCCACACCGTCGACTTCTCGAACACGATCATCATCCTGACGTCGAACCTCGGGTCGCAATATCTGTCCGAGCTTCGCGCCGATCAGAAGGTGGCCGAGGTGGAGGATCAGGTGATGGAGGTCGTGCGCGGCCATTTCCGCCCCGAATTCCTCAACCGTCTCGACGACATCATCCTGTTCCATCGCCTCGCCGAGGAGCATATGGCGCCGATCGTCGACATCCAGCTGTCGCGCGTCGCCAGCCTCTTGAAGGATCGCAAGATCACGCTCGACCTGACGGATGGCGCTCGCGCATGGCTTGGCCGGGTCGGCTACGATCCCGTCTACGGCGCCCGGCCGCTGAAGCGCGCGATCCAGCGATATGTGCAGGACCCGCTCGCCGATCTCATCCTGTCGGGCAAGGTGCCGGACGACAGCCTGGTCAGGATCGAGGAGGGCGACCAGGCGCTGCAGTTCGAGGTCGACGCCGCCAGCTGACGCCATGGGAGGACCGCTTGATAACGCTGGCAATTCCTGACCTTGCCGCCTAACATCGCCCGCGGATCGATGGTCGACGATCCGTAGGGGGGCTGCACATGATGACATGGATGCGCCATAGCCTGCGTGCGGCAGAGCGATCCCTCCTGCCGCCCGTCGCCCCCGACGGCGCGACCGGTCCACAGGTCCTCGCCCATCTCTATCTTCGCCAGACCTGGCTCAGCCTTGTCGCCGCGACGATGGGCTATGTGGCGACCCTCTACATGCTCGCCGGCAGGCTGCCCTACCAGCTCGACCTGATCTGGGCGATTGCCGCCGGCGTGTTTCTCGTCATCGACGTCATCGAACGGCGGCGCGGACGCAGCAAGGAACTCACCGACGAGCGGGCGCTGCGGCTCCTGCGCGGCCAACCGCTGCAGGCCGGTATCATCGGCGCGCTCTGGGGCGCGACGGTGTTCGCCCTTCTCTTCCTCGAGCCGACCGAGCGGGTCACGCTCACCGTCATCATCTTCGCGCTGGCGGCATCGGCGTCCGTCACGCTCAGCGCGGTGCCGACCGCGGCGCTTGCCTTCATCTTCGCGAGCATCGGCCCCTATCTCGCCTTCAATTTCGTCATGCCGCACGCCATCGACACCTTTGTCGTAATCCTCGGCTTCTGTTTCCTCACGGTCATCCTTCTCAGCCTGCGCATCGCCCACCTGGGCCTGCGCGCGGAGGTCGACGCCCGCACACACACGGTGAAGGCGCGGGCAGAGGCACAGCAGGCACAGCAGGACCTTCTCGACGCTCAGCAGCACTGGCAGAATTTCGCCGGCAGCACGGCCCCTTCCGCGCTCTACTCGCCTGCCGGAACGCTCATCCTCTGCAACGAACCCTATCGCGATTTCCTCGAGCGCGGCTCGGCGAGACCGAGAGAGACCGTAAAGGTCGGCGACACCATCCATTCCATCCTGGCCGGGGCCTGCGACGACTTGCCGGAGGCGCGGATGTTCGCTCTTTCCAGCAACAGGCCCGCGGAAGTTTCCGACGTGATCCAGTGCGACGATCAATGGTACCGCAGTTCGGCATTCGCCCTCCCCGACGGCCAGGTTGCCGTCAGCCACGTCGACATTTCCGAACTGAAGGAGAAGGAGAACAAGCTCCTGTCGCTGCGCGACGTCCTCGTGGCCGAGCGCAATCGCGCCGAAACCGCCAACCAGGCGAAATCGAGCTTCCTTGCCAAGATGAGCCATGAGCTGCGCACGCCCGCTCAACGCCGTGATCGGTTTCGCCGACCTCATCGTGCAGGATCACGAACGCGGGCGTCAGGATCCCCAGCGCCATTCCGGCTACGCCCGCCTCATCTCCGACAGCGGTCGGCACCTCCTCGCCATCGTCGACGACCTTCTCGACCTGACGCGTGTCGAAACCGGGCGCGTGACCCTGCGCGAATCCGAAATCGACGTGGGCGAGCTCATCCGCTCGGCCCGGCTCATCGTCGAGGGGCGCGGGAGCGACCGCAGCATCCGCTTCGTCGAGGACTTTCCCGATCGCGCCGTTTTCATCTGGGCCGACCGCCGCCTGCTGCGACAGGCCGTCCTCAATCTCATCGAGAATGCGGCGAAGTTCGTGACGTCGGAGCCGGAAGTCCTGCTCGCCGTCCGCCTCGGCGACGACGGCGATGTAGACATCGTCATCGCCGACAACGGCATCGGCATCCCTGCCGACAAGATCGAGGAGGTGAAAACCGCCTTCGTGCAGGTGGAGGAGGGCGATGCCCGGCGCTATGGCGGCATCGGTCTCGGCCTGTCGCTCGTCCGAGAGTTCGCCGAACTGCACGGCGGCAGTCTTATCCTGAAAGGCCGCGCGGAGGGCGGGGTCGAGGCCTGTATTCGCCTCCCCGCCGAACGCCGTCTCGCCGCCTGAATCCGGCGGCAGTCGAGGTCGACCTGCTTCGGCCTCACGCCCGCGCCTCCCCTACTCCGGCTTTGCCTTGTCCGGGTTCCCGGACTAGTTATCGGCTGGTAAGTCTTGGGAGGCGAGTATGAGGTTCACGGGCAAATTTATCGGCGGGGCAGTGCTGACGCTCTTGGCCTCCCCGGCACTGGCGCAGGATCCCGTCGTCCAGCCCTTTGCCGCCTGCGGGGCCATCGCCGCCGATGATGCGCGCCTCGCCTGTTTCGACGCCGCCCTGACCGGGCTCGAAGCGCGGCAACAGCAGGCGGAGGAAGTCGCCGCCCAGTCGGCGGAGGAGAATTTCGGTCTCGTCCGCCGCGATGCCGAAAAGGAGGACAAGCCGGAGAAGGACGCCGCCGACCCAGCCTCGAAACCGACGCCGTCCAGTCGACGCTCGTCCAGGAACTGCGCGACCGCAACCAGAAGAGCACCTACGTCCTCGAGAACGGCCAGATGTGGCGTGAGGCCAGCAAGCGCACGTTGCGCGGCTGGGTGCGCGAGGGCTCGACCGTCACCGTCGAAAGGGCCGGCCTCGGCGCCTATCATATGAAGGTGGATGGCAAGACGGGCTTCATCCAGGTCCTTCGCGTCCGCTGAAAAGAAAAACCCCGGCGCCGCGACTGGCGGCACCGGGGTTCTCGAATTTCGACGGCGACGGCGTTCAGGTGCCGTTCGTGGTTCCCTTGTTCGCGTGGTCCCACATCTCGTTGACCGAGCGCTTTTCGGCGGCGTAGTGCGCTTTCCACTCCGCCGGGGTCTTGCAGACCTTCACCTTCTTCACGAGCGATCCCGTTACCGAAAGTTTGCGGCACTTGACCTTGCCGTCCGCGCTCGATTCACGTTCCGCGGCTGCTTTCGTCGGGGACGACTGCGCCAGCGCCGGGGCCGACATGGTGGCTGCCGCGAGCGACGCCAGTAAAATGACATTGAGTTTCATATGGATCCCTTTCCGCCATATTCTTCTACTCTAAGGATGGGTTGTTGAACATCCCTTGAATATCTGTGTGCTTCGAAAGCTAAGTCGCCGAAAGCTTTTGGCATGCCTACGTTCGGAACACCTGTTCTTGAAAAGGACGGCTGCTGTCATCGCAAGGGGCGATGCTCAGGGTCCGGCTTCGTTGGTCGGCGGCGGCACACTGTTCGTACTTCCCTGGTTCGTATGGCCGAACAGGGCATTCACTTCGCGCTTTTCGGCCGCGTAGTGGGCGCGCCATTCCGCAGGGGTCATGCACAGTTTGACCTTCTTCACGAAGGAGCCGGTGACGGCCATTTTGCGGCACTTGATGCTGCCATCGGCGCTCAACTCGCGCTCTGCCGCCGCCCGTGTCGGCGACGATTTTGCAAGCGCCGGAGCCGCGACCGTAGCCACCGCCAACGATGCGAGGGTTAGAAGCTGCAGTTTCATCCCGTTTCCCCCTTCGCACGATCGTAGGTGATCGTTCCTCTCGTCCGTATCGCCTCTAGAGTGGCGATTTCCGGAGCCGACCGACGGCCCGGCCGCGCTGGCCGGAATGCGCCTCGGGCGGGATCGCGACAGTCGCGCCACGCCAATCACCCGGGTCGATCAATGCCCGACTATCATGAACGACGGACCGCCGCCGGGGGAAGTCGTTTTCGACGAACACAATGTTAAGCGGGACAGAGCCCACCCCCGATCATGCTTCATGCGCCCTCTGGCCGGGCGGAGCGCGCCGCCCCCGCTAACTTGCCAAACGCCCTGGTCCGCCGGAGAAGGGTCCGTCCGAAATAGGAGCCTTTCCGTGTCCAGCCACAGCCCCGCTTCCGACGCCGCCGCGATCTCAGCCGACGGCATTTGGCTGGCCGATCGCTACGATCCCGCGAACGATGCCTGGCATTTTCGCCATACCCCGCGCGAGGAGCATCGCGCCGCCACTTTCCTGACCGACGAGTATCTCCCGCCTGCCGACAGGGTCCCCGTCCCACGGAAGACGGCGCTCGACGCCGCCGCATCGCCAGCGCCGCTCCACTTCGTCTTCCATTCCGCTTATTGCTGCTCGACGCTCCTCGCGCGCGCCTTCGACCTGCCCGGCAAGGCCATGGGGCTGAAGGAGCCCGTCGTTCTTAACGACATGGTCGGCTGGCGCCGCCGCGGCGGCGACCCTCGGCAGGTGGCCGACGTCCTTTCCGACAGCCTGCGGATGCTCGCCCGGCCGCTCGAGGCGGGAGAGGCCGTCATCGTCAAACCGTCGAACGTCGTGAACCCGATGATCGGACCCATGCTGTCGGCGAGGCCGGACGCGCAGGCGCTGTTTCTTCACGCCCCCTTGCGCGGCTTTCTCGCCTCGATCGCGAAGAAGGGCATGTGGGGTCGGCTATGGGTACGCGAGCTGATGGCGGGCTACGCGCAGGATGGCGCGATCGGCTTCGGCCTCGATACGACGGCACTCCTGAAACTCACCGACCTGCAGGCGGCAGCCCTCGGCTGGCTGACCCAGCACGCCATTTTCGCCCAGCTTGCCGAGCAGGCGCCGGACCGGATCCGCACGCTCGACAGCGACAGCCTGTTGGCGCGCCCGGTGGAGAGTGTCGCCGCCCTCTATCGTCACTTCGGCATCGCCATCGACGCGGACGAAGCGGAGCGGATCGCCACGGGCCCTGCCTTTACCCGCCATTCCAAGGACGGCAGCCAGTTCGCCGCCGCCGACCGCGTGCGCGAAGAGGCATCCGCCGTCGACCTCCACGCGGACGAGATCGAAAAGGTCGCCCTATGGGCCGAGGCGACCGCCAGTCATTTCGGTCTCTCGCTAGATCTGCCCTCACCGCTTCTCCCATAGGGCAAAAGACGGCGCGCGACTGCCCCTCGGACATCGGAAAGCGGCCAGCCGGAACATACACTTACGTTCACGCCATAGCGCTCGCCGTCGCAACCCAGACTCTGCGGGCGAACGAAACCTTCGACGCCTGCGCAACCTTTCGCCGATAATCGCGGCGACTCCTTCGCGAGAGCGGTCGTGGGTGCCCGACGGCGGATAATTCGCCACCTATCGCTTGATCCAAACCCACCGATCGAGAGCGTCGCCCCCGCGAACGCAGCCTCTCACGCCGGGCCCGGATCAGGTGGCCACTCCCTGTCCCCAAATGAAAAGGGCGGCTCCCGAAGGAACCGCCCCGATTTCACTCCCCTCTCGGGGAAGGCTTCAGCGACCTTAGAAGGTCAGCGTGGCCGTGACGCTGTAACGGCGACCCAGCGGATCGTACGTCGACGGGTAGGTGTTACCCGAGTTGAACGACGTCGAACCGATGTTGTTACCGACCAGCGGCGGATCCTCGTCGAAGACGTTCGAGACGAGGAGCGAAACGCTCGCATTGTCCGTCAGGTCCACACCCAGCGAGAAGTCGATGTAGTCGTACGCCGGGATGTTGCCGAAGTCGACGGCCTGACCGGCAAGCGCACCGGCACTCGCGGGCAGGTTGCCGACGAAGGCCGGACCGTTACCGCCCGTGGCGTCCAGAGGCTCCTGCTCGATGCTCGAGATGTGGCGCCACAGCACGGACGTCCGGAACGGACCTTCCGAGAGGGAGACACGCGCGCTCCACTGCAGTTCCGGAACGATCGACCCGGAGAACGAACAGTTCACCGAGAAGAAGCCCGTGCACTCGCGGTTGATCGACGTCGGCGACGACTGGAAGCTGT